>OY970177.1:240000-2583589 GCA_963707975.1 uncultured Alphaproteobacteria bacterium | reverse complement strand
TTGGGAGAACCCGGGACCCTGTCGGGTGGTCGTCTCTTAGCAGACGACGCCTAGGAGGAGCTGGGTGGGATGAGCGCTGGGGGGCTTGCAAGCACCTCGTTGGTGCCAAGCCGCGGTACCAAATTGGGAAAACCGATTACCGGTAATTTCGCCAAAGGGAGGATGCAAAATTCTACGACCGCTAAACTCTGGGCTTGCCGTTCAGCAGGGGCCTCGCGGCTCATGGGTGTTCCCGGTCGCGATAATGTTAGGACGCGAGCCAGTGTAACTAAATACCGGCCGGGTCCGCAGAATTTTCATCGGCTCCCGACGCACTGTTTCCGATTGCGGCAGCCTCTCCTCATCTGCCTGCGGCTCGTCCAGAATGGTGCGTTTTCCGAATGATGCCCCGGAGAGATGCATGAGGCTGTCTTTCTTCAAGAGCTCTCTTGCTCGCGTAACAAGCCTTAAGGGGCGCTCATCGTTCCTCATCTCCTCGAAGCGGGCTCCTAAACCCGTGATCGAGAATCTCGTCGCCGAGACTCGAAGGAACCAATTCCCGGGTCAATTCGGGGAGATCGCTCATTCCCTCAAGAGTGTCGCGTAAAAGCTCCTCATCAATCTCTGCTGATTGAGCTTTAAGCTGACTGAGCAGAATCAGATACTGAGGGACCTTATGATAGGGACGTTAGCGGACACCATGAGACAATGGCTTCTAGAATTGTTACACTGTATGCTCAATCGGTACGGTGTATGTAGAGAAGGGGCGGTGCATTCAATATGATGATCCGACCAATCCAAGTGCGCATGGCCCGAGCCGCATTGAAGTGGACGGTGAGAGATTTAGAAAAGAAAACCAAGGTGAACAAGAACACCATCTCAAGATACGAGGCCGGTCGTGAAGTGTTGAGTGGGACGCTTGAGAGCATACAGAGCGTATTTATTAAGGCGGGAGTAATATTTATTGAGGAGGAAGGCGATCTAAGCCCCGGAGTGCGTCTGAAACAAATGGCTCGCGCGAGAGTGGCAAGGGCGCCCCGGCGTAGCGGGCCGCAAAAAAGCAAAAATCAAAAACGAAGCCAAAATAGTTTTTAAGAATAAGAACTTAGTAAAATTAACTTCCCAATGAGCTGAATCGGCGCACGTCTGGGCGAACTTGGAGAGCTGGGCGTATTTGCCAACCGCGCCCCTCCAAATTCGTGGGATCGTATTGCGGCCAAATCGGCACGGTATCTAGCGAAAAAGGGAGTATTTTGGTGGCGTCGCCATCCGGTTCCGCACGCCTGCTACTGCCCGTTTTCAATTCTGACATAGTCGACCGCCAATTCTGGGCGCACCTAGCTCCAGTCGTTAACCTCAGATTTCTTCAAAATGTCATAAGAGTCTATCGCCGGGCCATCGATGAAAGCCGCTGTTGCAGGAAAGGCACCGGGCCTAAGGAACAGCCAGAATCAGGGGCAATTCCGGCAATCTTGAGGTTGACCTTGTTGTCGTGGGGGTCGACCCTGTGCGACAAGCAGAGGAGGGGCAGGCCCGCGACCTCGGTGCCCGCTGGTATGGCCGTTCCCTAGGGGGGTTCTATGAATAAGATCCATCGCAGGCTGTTGTCTGGCGCTTCCTTCGCGGTGATCGCAGTGGCGGTCCCGCAATTTGCCGTCGCAAAGACCTGCGCAAAGATTGGTTACAATGGGCATTTCGCCCTCGCCACGACCAACACCGTGGCAGGAGTGGTGAGTTGCACGCTCTCGCCGGCGTTCGGCGGGAACAATACGGTGACTGTCCTGCGCGGTGAAATTCACCGCACCGCTGGTTCGGGCGATGTGACGATTACCGTGGTCAATTCGGGACTAATCCAGGCTGGCGCCTTCGCGCACGCCAGTTTGAAGGCAGTCGCCAATGCTGAAGGCTCGATCCTGTCGGCGAACGCGGGCGGGGCAAGCGTGGCGGCGGTCGATTTCGTCAACAAAGGGATCTACGAGGTTACGGCTTCTGCAACAGCGACGGGTGGCGTTCTTGGCGATCATGGCGCCTTAGCCCACGCTGAAGGTCTTGTGCTGGAGGCCGTCGATGCCACGAGCAAGGCGACGGCTGCTTTCAGTAATGCGGCGGGCGCCGTCTTCCATGTGGAGGCGAAGGCTTCCGCGGCCACCTGGAATGCGGCCGCCGGCGCAATTGGTTTGGAAGAGATTGCGTTAGCTGACGGGTCGGCGCTTGCCCAATTCGTCAATGCCGGAAAATTCAGCGTCATTGCGTCCGCGAGAGGCTGGACCACGGTCGAGGCCACAGCCATTGGCGTGGCGCAGGAGGCCGAGGCTCTCACTCATGCCGAAGCCAAGTTCACCAACAGCGGTAGCTTCAACGTTTCTGCACTGGCTGATGAGCATGCACCCGATACCGGCCACGCCACAGCGGCGTTGGTCGGAGTAGAACAGGTTGCCGACGCTCTTGGCGCGTTCGGTTCTGCGACGGCTATTCTTAACAACACCGGCAAGATCTCTCTGCTGGCAAAGGCTACAGCGCAGAACACCGTTGGCCTTGGCACCCGTGGGTCCGCCACGGCCGGGGCGTTCATCGAAGCTGGCATCCTCCAGGCAGCAATTGCCCCGTCGGGCGCAGCCAAGGTTTCCCTCGTCAATGGGGTGAGCGGCGTCATTGGGATGCATGCGAATGCTTTTGCGGTGGCCTCTTCCACAGATGGTCACGCGCTAGCAGAAGCTTCAATTGGTGGCGAATTCGGGCTACACACCGTTTCTGCGGCCGGTCACCTCGTTCCTCTCGCCGGCATCAACCAGATCGCGATTGGCTCGTCTGCTGCCTCGAACAAGCTCGTCAATAATGGCTTGATCGACATGACAGCGAAGGCGACCGCTTTGGGCGTCACCTCGGCGGAGGCGGACGTATATATCCATGCCATTGACCAGTTCGCCTTTGCGGGTTCGGGCCTCGGCTCGGCCGTCAACCATCTGACCAATGCCGGCAAAATCGACATCACGGGCCACGCTTCTGCGGTGGAAGCCTTTACGGCCGGCGGTACGGCTTATGCTGACGTCAGCATGGACGCGGTGATCAGCCAGCACGCCATTGGCGGCGCATTCGCTTCCAACGGGTTCATCAATAGCGGCCTCATTCACGTCTCGGGCAACGCCAATGCGATGGGCGCGGTTGCCCACGCCACTGCGGACATCTCGGCAGTGTTTCAAGGTGCTTCCGCTGCCAGCACGGCCGAGAACTTCTTCGTCAACAAGACGGGCGCCCTCGTCTCAGTTGTGGCCAACGCCAACGCGCTTGGCGTGACGGACGCAAGCGCCAATGCTTTCGCTCGCGGGATCTCACAACACGCTACCGTAACCGGATTGAAGGGCCTCGCGTTTAATTCGGTCGTGAATGATGGCGTGATCAATATCGCGGCGAATGCCAAGGCGGTTGCGATCGGTGACGCGACTGCGGCGGCTTCTGCCGGTGGCGTCAGCCAGGTCGCTTGGGCTGACACCGGACCGGGTATTGCTTCCGATCATTTTGTCAACGGCCCAGTGGTGAAGACGGCGGGTGGTCTTATCTCTGGCGGCCTGCTGCAAGTGATTGCCAAGGCGACCGCGCACGCACTGACCACAGGCAAAGGCCTGGGCGGCACCTTCGCCTCGGCTGAGGCGAGCGTCTGGGCGGGCGGGCAGAATGCCTGGGCGGGCACGGGGTTTGCCAAGGCGGCGATGACCAATGAAGGCATTATTCATGCCGAGGCCTTGGCCAGTGCGGTGGCGCAAGGCTTTGCCCATGCCTCTGCCTCGGTCACGGCCGGTTATTGGCAGAATGAATCCGGCAACACGATGATTGAGAGCATCGTCAACAAGACCGGGGCATTGATCGACTTCACCGCCAAGGCGCATGCGAGCGCTCTCGGCACGGCTCACGCGAGCGCCTATGCGATGGGCATCTCGCAGCAGGAATTCGGCGACGACTTGCTGGGCAGCAAGGGCACGATTTCACTCCTCAATGAAGGCATCATCGAAGTCTTTGCGACAGCTACCGCTCACGCGTTGGGCGAGGCCAGAGCGCGTGCATTTGCACTTGACGGTGTCTTCCAGAGCATCACGGGTGCGTCCGTTGAGTCCAACAGTGTCATCAACGCCAAGGGCGCGGTGATCGATGCCTTCGCCAATGCGAAAGCGACGGCGAGCGGTCTCGGCGGTTCGGCGCTGGCCACTGCGAGTGCCATAGGCATCAAGCAAGTTGCGGAGACGGGCCTGCTCGATACCAATTTCGTCAGTAATGACGGCGTCATCGCTGTGGGTGCGAAAGCGGTTGCCTCGGGCAGCACATTCGCGCACGCGCATGCGCACGCTGTCGGCATCTCGCAATCGGCAACGGCGACCCTGGTGTTGGGCCTGGCCGCAGGCAATCAAGTGGTCAACAAGGGCGTCATCGAGGTCAATGCCACGGCCACGGCCGGGCATTGGATTGCGACGCCCGCCTACGCGCACGCGATTGGTATCACCCAGCGGGCAGTTGCCTTAGGCAGCTCAGGCGTTGCCGCCAATGCGGTGACCAATGAAGGTGTCATCGAAGTGGGCGCCAAGGCGCACGCCTTTGGCGATGTCGCGTTCGCGACAGCGAATGCGGTCGGCATCTGGCAGCATGCCTTGGCGGGCGAGACCGCCAGCAATTCGGTGAAGAACATTTACGCGACCACGGGAGGCACGGCGCACAAGCATGTGGCGACCGCGCCGCTCATCACGGTGCATGCGACGGCCAATGCCACGGGAGCGTCAATCGCTGTTGCCAACGCGCATAACCCCTCCACGGGCGAAATTGGCATCATCCAGGAGGCCGGCGCTTCGAGTGCGGCGAATAACTTCATCACCAATCAGGGCGACATTTTCATCCATGGGTCAGCGCACGCGGCGGCTTCGGGACTTGCTGAAGCCATCGCTACCGGGCTTGGCATCGTGCAGGTGGCGACGCATGCCTTGGGCTTCACCACGCCCGCCGGCATCTTTGGCGTCTCCAATACGCTCATCAACAGCGGCAAGATCGAGATTGGCGCCAAGGCGGTGGCAACCGGGGCCGAGGCGGAAGCTCTGGCGTTCGATCTCGGCATACGCCAGTGGGCCCTCGCGGGTTTCGCGACGGTCACGGTCACGTGCACCCCGAGTGGAGAATCCTGCTTTACCCATTTCCACGACCACCCCGGTCTCTATGCCAACAACGTGGTGAAGAACTCGGGCGACATCAATGTGGCGGCGACCGCGCGCGCCAACGGGCTGATCGGCGGCGGCTTTGCCGAGGCGGAAGCCGAGGCCCTTGGCATACAGCAGGAAGCGTCGCACGCCTTCATCGAGTTCAACACGGTGCTCAATTCGGGCATCATTGCGCCGCATGCGCAGGCCTTTGCGGAAGGCTGGACGGGTGCATTTGCGCTTGCAGAGGCCCATGGCATCAGCCAGGTAGCGTTTGGCGTGGGCACGGGTGTGCTCGGCAATCTGGTGACCAATGCGGCCGGGGCCGAGATTTTGGATACGGCAACGGCCACCGCCAAGGCCGGCACGCATGCGAGCGCTGAGGCGCTCGCCGGCGGCATCTTCCAGGAAGCCATATTTGCCAGCGTGATCGGCAACGCGGTGGTCAATTCGGGCCTCATCGATGTCAATGCCCATGCCAAAGCGGTGGGCGGGATTGCCTTCGCCTTCGCCTCTGGTTATGGCGTGGTTCAGCACGCCTTCGAGGTGGTGCCGGGCACAACTTCGCTGGGCGTTGGCGTCAATTCGCTCATCAACAACGGCAACATCAACGTCTCGGTCGGCGCCAATGCCAAGGGTGGGACAGTATTTGCCGAAGCCTTTGGGCTCGGTGTCGAGCAATATGCAGAGGGCACTTCGGCCTTTGCTCTGAGCAACAGTGTCTTCAACGGCAAGACCGCGAGCCTTCATGTGACGGCACATGCGACGGGCAGCGGCCATGGCGGCCGGGCCGGTGGCTTGTTCGCCACGCCGGTGCATGCGACGGCCATAGGCATCACCCAGGCCAACAGCGGCTTCTTCGTTGGCTTGCCGGCGTTTATCGAGAACAACTTCGTCAGCAACAACGGGGTGATCTTCGTCTCGGCCGGCGCCAAAGCGACGGGCGGCGTCTATGCCGCGGCCTTCGCCTCGGCGGAAGGCATTGTGCAGCGAGACCTCAACGCCGTCTTCGGGGCGGATACGGTGCTCAACAATGGCAGCCTGACGGCCATCGCGAAGCCGCGGCCAAAACTACGACGGATGCGCTCTACGGCGCGTCCGCCGGCGCGCACGCCATCGGCATCAGCCAGCAGGCGGGTGCTATTGGGGCGCGGGCCACGGCGGAAGTGGTCAATGTGGGCGTCATCAATGTCATCGCCGAGGCCAATGCTTCGGCGCCGCATACGGCGTCTGCACATGCGACAGTCAATGCGACGGGCATCGCGCAGGGCGTTCAGGCGGCGGCAGGCTACAACACCGTCACCACGGGCGGCCTGCATCTTGGTGCTTATGCCAGCGTGTCGAACGCCGGCACAATCGATGTGTTTGCCAGTGCCAAGGCGAACGGCGCGGGTGGCGCCACGGCCTCGGCGGCCGCACGCGGTATCGTCATCAATGGCGGCACTTCGCCTACGCTTGGCCTTAACGTGGTCAACAATGGCCTCATCCATGTGGAGGCGAAGGCTTCCGGCAATGGCCTCAATCTGGCGAATGCCACCGATGTGTTCGCGGTCGGCAAGAACGACGTGTTTGGCACCATCGCCAACCACGCGCGGATGACGGCGATTGCGAGTGCGGCGGGTGCGGGCTCAGCCCACGCCAATGGCATCATTGTGGCAGCACATAGCTTCGCGCCACCGGCTACCGGCCTTAACGCGCTCATCTCCAACACCGGCAATCTGCATGTGGTGGCGATCGTGGGTGCGGGCGGCATTGCCAATGCCACTGCCATTCGTGTGACCGCCACACCTGCAGGCGGGCCTGCGGGCACGGGTGTTGGCACCATCGTCAACAATTCGGGCATCATCTATGCGGCCATCTCGGTTGATGGTGGTGCCACCTTCCAGCGCGGCACGGCGATCAATGTGGCGAACGCGCCCAATCCGATCGACATCCTGCTTGAGGGCAATGCCCACGCCCAGGCGAACTATCCGGGCGACACCGGCCTCATCTACGGCAACATCTTCCTGTCGACGGATGATTCGGTAATCGTTGAGAACGGCAAGACCTGCTTCAACGGCGTGATCAATTCGGCAACGCTTCTAAGCCACGGCAACCTCTATGCCTCGAATGCGGGCGTGGTGGTGAACACGGCGGTGAGCGCCATTGCGGTGGGCAATCTGACGATTGCCGCCAACGGCAAGCTGGTGCTTGTCAATGATCCCCAGCAGGGTGCGGCGGCGGCCTATGTCGGCAACTTCAGCGAACAGGCGGGCGGGGATTTGATCCTCGAAGCGCGTGGCATCGCGGACGGGCCGGGCGCAGGCAATCTGGCTGGCGACAATACGCTGGGCAAGATCGTGGCCAAGACCGACGCTTTCCTGGCCGGTCACCTCGAGATCCTGCCCTATGCCGGGTTGTATGCGAACAGTGCTGCCTATCACGTGGTCTCGGCTGGCCACATCACCGGCCAGTTCGCCGATGTCGACACCCACAGCATCTTCTTGACGGGTACGGTGTCGAACAACGCCAATTTGACGATCGATACGCTCTCTCTCAAGCGTAATGCGTTTAACTCGATCGCAGGGCTCACCCATAACGAGCTGGCAGTTGCGACGGGCATCGAGAACTCTTATGCCGCGCTCATTGCCAATCCGACGGCCAACCCGAACTATGCGAGGTTCGTGGGCACCTTGTTCCTGGTCGGCAGCCCCACGGAATTTGCAGGCGATCTCTATCAGCTCTCGGGCACCGAGTATGGCCAGCAGGCGGCCGCTCAGTTGCAGGCAACACGGATCCTGAATGACACCATCGGCACGCATCTGCAGCTGGTGGCGAGCGGGGGTTCGGATGCGGTTGGCCAGTTGATCCCTGGCGTCTCGCCGGCGCGGGGCGGCACGGGTATCGGCAAGGGCAATATCTGGGTGACGGCGTATGGCGACTGGAGCACGGTTGACGCCAATGCGAGCGGTCCCTCAGCCAAGATCGACAACAAGGGCATCATGGGCGGCGTCGACTTCGACGTCGATGCCTGGACCAAGGTCGGCGTGACGGTAGGCCACACCTCAGGTTCCACCGGCTTCTCGGCCGACAGCAACAATGGCGGCAATTACACCGGCTGGAATGTGGGGCTCTATGGCCGCTATGACTTCGACCCGTGGTATGTCCAGGCCATCGGCACCTACGGCATGTTCACCAACCACATGCAGCGCAACATCGACATCAATCCGTCCTTGTCATCGATCTGCTGCTCGTTCCCGTTCTCGACGCCAGGGGCCAATGGGGCGGCAGCCATCACTCAGGGCCTGGTCACAGCCAACCTGTACGACAGCCATACCTATGGCGCGCAGGGCGAGGTTGGCTATCATTGGGATACGGGGAGTGCGGTGGATCTGACGCCGTTCCTGTCCTTGGCCTACCTGCATGGCGATTCCGACGCGTTCCACGAGAACGGTCTCTTGGGTCCCGAGCTCTCGGTCACCGACGCGTCGGCCACCTCGTTGAGTTCGCAATTGGGCTTGCGGTTCTCGACCGATTGGCAGATCACCGACAGCTTCAGCATGACGCCGGTCTTAAGGGCCGCCTGGGAACACGAGTGGGACGGCACGGCGTGGGCGGTGAAAGAAGGCTTCTTCGACGCCACAGTGCCGCAGGTCACCAACAGCCAGTTCCGGGTCACGGGTACGGGCTACTCGAAGGACTTCGCGGATCTGGGTGCAGGCCTGGGCTTCGACATCTCCAAGCGCGTCGAAGCGGTGCTGGGCTACGAAGGACGCTGGAGCGGCTCCGAGAAAGACAACGCTATCTTGGGCCACGTCAACGTCACCTGGTAAAACCAGGACCGCCACAAGCTTAAATCGATAGTCATTATCCCGAGGGGGCAGAGTCATCTGCCCCCTCGGACGTTTGGGAGGGCCAAGAGCAGCGCAGTTGAAGTGGCTAACACTATCCTCATCGTGGCAAGCCGCGGGCCTATCGGTCTCCCATTCAAGGGGTAACCGTCAACAAATTGATTGAACGTCTTAAGGACGCAGAAACGCTGGTTGCAGCTACCAAGTAATCCGCTCTTGAATTTCTCCGGGATGCCAAGCGAACCCTGGGTTTCTTGTCTGCCGGTAGACCATTTAAACTTGTGCTTAGAGTTTGGCCAGTAATAGAGTGGAATCTGAATCAGAGTGGGAAACGGCGATGTATTCGAGTAATTTTCCACGCGTGAAGCTTTTGGCGGCGGTCCTGCTCTTCGCTTTAAGCGCGACCAGCTGTGGCTGGGTGAGCAAGGCGATTGCGGCAGGAGCTCGCCTGCCGCTCGAGGCGCCCAAAGTCTATCACCTCGAGAGTACGGGTGTTTCTCCGGCGCTGCGCACGCTCCCGAAGGCCGCCCCACAGAGAGGCGCAACCCGGGAAGTTCCTGTCCGCAGGCTGCCAGTTCCCCCAAGCTCACGCGCGGTCTTAGGACGAAGCGCGGCAATTTGGTTCGGGTCCGCCAACCAAGTTCAAACAAACCAGCAAACCGAACACCCCAGGGATTTCCTACAATGGTTGGGTACCTTCGGACGATAACTTCGCGGTTGGTCCCAACCACATTGTGCAGATCGTGAATGCTGGCACGAATGGCGTCGAGCTCGCAGTCTATAACAAGAACGGAACCGAGTTTTCCGGCTATCCGAAGGATGCGCACGGGATTCTGAGCTCCTGCACAGGCCTCTATGATCCGGTTGCGCAATACGACAGGCTTGCAGACAGGTGGGTGATCTCCGCAGGGGGTGGCCTCGGAAGCTCGCCAGTCAAGTACACAGAATGCATAGCGGTCTCGACGACCAATGATCCGACTGGGACCTGGTATACGTGGTCCTATAGCTATGGCACGACGCTGAATGATTATGAAAAGCTGAGCGTGTGGCCGACAGCCACGAATAGCGCCTATCTGGGCACGGCCAATCTGTTTTACGCCAATGGTTCGTTCGCCGGTGAGATCTGTGCTTATAACCGCGCAGCAATGTTGAGTGGTTCGTCCTCTGTCACCAAGATCTGCTCCGACATTACCGATGGCAGCGGTTCATACTTGCCTTCCGATCTGGATGGTGCAACCGCGCCCCCTAGCGGATCGGGCGACTATTTTGTGGCTGTGGTCGACAACACCCAACTGCAGCTAGAAACGCTCGTACCAAATTTCGCGACCGGCAAGGGGACGACGAGCACAACCGACATATCGGTAGCATCCTTCGCCTTTCCCAGTACCGGCGTCCCGCAGCTCAACACCAGTGAGACGCTCGACTCACTCGGCGACCGTTTGATGTACCGCTTGGCCTACCGGAATTTCGGTGACCACGAATCAATGGTCGTCAACCACACGGTGCAGCCCTCATCAAATATGGGTGTGCGTTGGTACGAACTCCGCAACGCCAATCTCGCAACGCCAGGTCAGTTCAGTTTGTATCAGCAGGGCACGTTCTCCCCCGATGCCAGCTATCGTTGGATGGGGAGTGCGGCCATGGACCAAATTGGCGACATCGCGCTCGGTTTTAGTGTGTCGAGCAGCGGTCTGTTTCCCTCTATCCGGGCCACCGGTCGCACGCCTAACGACCCGCTCGGAACGATGGAGACGGAGGGCAGCCTCCAGGTAGGCGGCGGCTCACAAACCGGCACCAACCGCTGGGGCGATTACTCGGCAATGCGCATCGACCCGAGCGACGATTGCACCTTCTGGTACACGACCGGATATTACACATCGACCTCTTCGTCCGATTGGGGAACCTGGTTTGGGGCATTGACCTTTCCCTCCTGCGCCAGCAGCACGCCGGATTTCGGTATTTCGCCCAATCCATCATCAGTTTCGGCTACCTTTGGTGTAGCGGCGACACTGATGCCCACGATCACAATCTCTTCACTGGGCGGATTCAACTCGGCCGTCAATTTGGTGGCGTCTGGCGATTGTGGAGGGAATGGGATTAGCTGTTCGTTGAACCCGAACCCAGTGACGCCGCCGGCGAACGGGACCACAAGTTCCACCCTTACTGTCAATACGAGCACCAGCACTCCGGTGGGAACTTATACAATCACCGTTACCGGCACGAGCGGTGCTCTCACGCACGCAACCAACGTCACACTCGTTGTAAGTAATGTGGCGGATTTCACTATCGCCGCTTCGCCGCCATCCGTGACGGTGAAACGCGGGGCCAGCGGAACGGTGCAGGTGACCGCCACTGCCGTGAACAATGTTTCGAGTAGCGTCACACTCGGCGTAAGCGGACTGCCGGCCCAAACGACTGGCACGTTCAGTCCCAATCCGGTGACTGCAACGGGGAGCTCTAAGCTGACACTGAAGCCGGGGCGCAAAGCCAATCCTGGCACCTACACGCTCACCATCAGCGGTCAAAATGGCAATTTCACCCACTCGACCACGGTCGGGTTGACGATCCCAGGTTCAAACAGGTGAGGCCGCGGCCGGGGGGATGTGGGCGTGGGCGTCTTGCGGGCCGCCTCTCGCGCTAGCAAGGTACCCACGCGAGGGCCATTCGAGCGGCCCCGTTGGGCTTTGGCCCGGGCAGGGCGGCAATCGTGCCAGCTGACACTGGGGCCCCCCGGGGTCCGCTGACCCCCCGTGTCGTCGCTCTGTTCCGTGCCTAAGTCCTCAATTGAGCCATGGCGTCGATCGTAGAACGGAGCCAACTATATAAGTGGTAGAGCTGTCCTGGGCCGTATTTGGGGCAGGTTTTGCCCGTACCATTTACCAGTGTGCGAGGGCCCAATGTTCAGCCGCGGAAGCTGTAGATATCATCGAGCGAAAGATGCTATCGAGTGGGCCCATTTCACCCAAATTACCTGAGAATCCAAGGAGAATAGCGTGGTCGATAGGCGGCAAAGCGGCTCTGCCAAGAAGGCGTCTCAACCCACTGGAGGAACCCCCCAAGTGGGGCAGCAGCCAGTCAAGCAGAGAATGTCCATAGAGGACGCAATCGCCAATGCCGCGCGGCTGGTGAACGCCGGCAGGATCGAACAAGCGGAGAAAGTAAGCCGGCAGCTCATCAAATTGCGACCGAATTTGCCCGATGCACACAACATCTTGGCTGTGGTTCTCCATCGCCAGGGCAAGCTCGATGACGCCGTAGCGTCATTGAAAAAGGCTATTCAATTGAACGGCACCGTTCCCAACTTTTACTCGAATCTCGGTGAAATGGAGCGGCAGCGAGGCAATCTCGACGCCGCCGAGACCGCTTTGCGCAAGGCGATCACCATCGACCCGAACTCCGCCCAGGCCTACAACAATTTGGGCATCGTTCATTATGACAAGCGTGAGTTCGCCAAAGCGGTAGAGAGCTACACCAAGGCCAATTCTCTCGACAAGAAATACGCCGAGGCCCACAACAATCTCGGCAATGCGCTGCGTGCGCTAGGCAAGGGCGCAGAAGCCTTAAAGGAATATGAATTTGCGATTGAAGCGCGGGAGAATTACCCCGAAGCTTATAACAATCTCGGCACTGTTCTGCGCGACATGCAAAAGCTCGAGGAGGCAGAACTCTCCTACCGCCGCGCCGTCATGCTGCGACCCGACTACGTCGAAGCGCTCAACAATATGGCTACCCTCCTCATTTCACAGAAGCGTTATGACGAGGCACTGAGAACGCTCGCGGAAACGCATAAGGCCCATCCCGAAGACATGCCGACGCTTCTCAACATCACGCGTGCCCAGCTCATGCGGGGCAATTCGCAAGTGGCCGACCGTGCGGCGAAGATGGCGCTCAAATTGGATCCAGAAAATGTCGAAGCGCTGTGCCTCTACGGCCAGGCTAGCCATGAGCTCGACCGTTATGACGACGCGATCGAGGCGTTCGAGAAAGCACTCAAAATTCAACCCAACAACATCGAGGCGCTCAACTTCTACGGCATTGCCCTCAAATCCGTTGGGCGGCTGGATGATGCGCGCGCGACGTTTGCCAAAGCACTGGAGGTGCAGCCCCGGGCTATGGGCACCTATTCCAATCTCGTTGATCTTGAGAAATTCACCGAGGACAACCCTCTGTTTAAAGCGATGGTTGGCATCATCGGTAGAGCAAAGAACCCGGAGGACGAGGCTTTCACAGCGCTCCACTTCGCGCTCGGTAAGGCATACGACGACATCGGCGATTACGAGAAGGCGCTTCACCATTTCGCGATTGGCGCGCGGCTGAAGCGCGCCACGCTCACCTACAACGAAGCAGAAGTTTTCAGCTTCTTTGACGACATCGAGAGGATTTTCACCAAGGAATATTTCGAGAAGCGGCCCTTCGAAGGCAATCCGTCGACGTTGCCGATTTTCATCATCGGCATGCCGCGTTCGGGCAGTACGCTGACCGAGCAAATCATCTCCAGCCATCCGGATGTCTTTGGCGCGGGTGAGATCAAGACGCTCAGTATGTGCCTTGGTCAACTGCGCCAGAAATTTCCGCTGCTGCCCAAGTTTCCGGCCATGGCAACTTCCATGAAGTCTTCGCAATACGCCTCGGTCGCCGAGGCTTATTTGGGCTTCCTGCGGCAGGTATCGGAAGGGAAATTCTTGCGTGTCACCGACAAGCTGCTGACGAACTATTACTTCGCCGGACTCATCCACGTGTTGTTCCCAAAGGCGAAAATCATTCACACCATGCGCAATCCGATCGACACCTGCCTCTCGTCCTTCACCAAGCTCTACAAGGACGACATGCCGCACAGCTACGACCTGCGCGATCTTGGGCGCTACTACCGCAAGTACCAGGAAATTATGCAGCACTGGCGCGACGTGTTGCCGAAGGGCGTCATGCTCGACGTGCAATACGAGGAAGTTGTGGGCGACGGCGAAAAGAAGGCGCGCGAAATCATCGAGTTCCTGGACCTGCCCTGGAACGAGAAGTGCCTCGATTTCCATCGTTCGGAGCGCGCAGTCAAAACTGCTAGCGTCGCCCAAGTGCGAAGGCCGCTCTACGGCACGTCGGTCGAGCGCTGGCGCCGCTACGGCGATGGCCTCAAGCCGCTGATTGACGCGCTCGAAGACAAGAGTGACCTGCACTTTAAAGCTGCGAAAGCCGCCACGGCCTAGCCTCCAAAACAATTTTATAATGGAAATCGAGCAAGGGAGAACGGGGTGACCCAAGTGAACATCAAAGAATTCGATACTGTGCTCAAGCGTGCGGTGGCAATTTGTTTGGCAGCGTGCCTCAGCATTGGGCTAAGTGCGCAGGCGAACCAAAGCGCAACGCCAAGTTCAACCAAGGTTGAAAAGACATTCGGTGCCTGGACGGTTACCTGTATCGAAAATGCCGGTCAAAAGCGCTGCTCGCTGTACGAGCGACTTGGCACACAGAAGAAGCAGCTTATATTCGTGTGGAGCGTTGAAACAAACGCAGACAAGCAAATGGTCAATACCTTGGCCATTCTGACTGGGGTCTCCATCAAAGAAGGCGTCCGGGTTTCCATCGGCAGTGGCGCGGCCAGAACCGTGCCCTACGATGTCTGCACTCCGCGCGGATGCTTTGCGACCTTCCCACTTGACGCCGCGACCTTACAGGCCATGAACGCTTCGCCGCAGATCAGCGCTAATTACGTCGAAGCCTCGCGTAAGCTAGTGCAGCTCCAAATAGATCTGAAGGATTTCCCGAAGGCATACGAATATTTTAAGAGCCAGCTTTAATTTTAGCGATGGATTGAGCACAAATGCCCGACGAGAAACGCGCAAGTAATCCGGAACGTGGGCTGCCCCAGGAGCAGCCCCGCAAGACGCCCGCAAAAGGCAGGGGTACGCTTCTCTACCTCATAGGCGCAGGCGCCATCGTGCTGGCGGTGGCCGGCTTAGCGGTTTATTTCCTGAATCCTTCCTGGCTGCCGTTCGGGGGACCGGCTGATATTGTTCTTGAATCTGGCTCCCAGATCATCTTCGACGGATTAGCCAGCGAAATAACCGCTGGCCAGGGCAATACGGTTGTTCAGGGCGTGCCCGACGAAAGCAGGGCCACGGTCATCATCCGCTCGAATCGAAAGAACGCGCGCCCCGTGGGCACCACGGGGGGCGCCTATGTCAAGCTGAAGCCCGATGTCAGCAGCGAGCTCACCGGCAAGCGTGTGCGTGTCACCATTTGGGCGCGACAAGGCGGCGATAATCCCAGCACACTGTTTGCCATTGCCTATTCGCGCGGCGTTGCAGGCAGCACGGGCTGGGTCGCCTTCGACCCGACCAAGGAAATTAAACCCTATAGTTTCGTCTATAAGGTTCCGGCTGCTGCGACACAGAACAGCACAGGCGATTACATCGGCATCTGGTCTGACGTGTCAGGCGCCGGCGGTTCACTGGAAGTCCGCCTCATCACCGTTCAGGTGCTGGAGCAGCCCAGCTAATACGTCGTTGATTTATAAATGATTTTCCGGTCTTAACGGGCGGGAAGCACAACCGCGCGGCATTCGCCAAGACCGATGCGCGCGACGCCTATGCGCTCGCAGGCTCCGCGGAAAATGACTTCATCGCCGTCGTCAAGGAAGCCGCGCTTCTCGCCGCTGGGAAGTTCAAGTGGCGAAGCGCCACGCGAAGTAAGCTCAAGCAGGCTGCCCCATGACGATTTGTCTGCGCCAGAAACGGTTCCCGTGCCGATCAAATCGCCCGTTTCTAGATTGCAGCCATTGCTGGCGTGATGCGCCACCATTTGCGCCACAGTCCAGTAGAGATCAGCGGTTGTGCCGCGGCTCAACCGGAAGGGCTCAAGATTTCGCCGCCGCATTTCGGCGCTCAGCAGATAGGCTTCGAGCGTGACGTCTAGCCCGCCATTTATTGCGTCGTCGCCCGCGGAAAGATATGGCAACGGCGCGGGGTCGTGTTCCGCGCGCTTGAAGGCTGCCGTGTGGTACGGCGCCAGCGCCTCCATCGTCACTACCCAGGGCGAAACGGTGGTCATGAAATTCTTGGCGAGGAATGGTCCCAGCGGCTGATATTCCCACGCCTGCATGTCGCGTGCCGACCAATCGTTGAGCAGGCAGAATCCGAAAATGTGCTGGGCCGCCTGTGCAATGGGAATGCTAGCGCCCAATTCCGTGGACACGCCGATATAAAAACCAAGCTCCAGCTCGTAATCTAGATTGCGGCAGGGCTGGTAGAGGGGCGGCCCATCAGCAGGCTTCACCTGACCCTTGGGGCGGTGAAACGCGGTGCCGCTCACGCACACCGACGACGCCCGGCTGTGATAGGCCACTGGCACATATTTGTAATTGGGCAGCAGCGGATTGTCGGGCCGGAACATTTTTCCCGCGTTGGTCGCGTGAAAAACCGAAGCGTAGAAATCGGTGAAATCGCCGATCTTCACCGGCAGCAGCAATTCAACCTCTCTCATAGGTATCAGATGCTGATCCAGGCTTGCGCGCATGCGGGCGTGATCGGCGCCCAAGACCCTCGAAACTTCCAGCCGCAACGCCGATGAAACCTCGTGTCCCAGTGCCATCAGCGCATTCAGCGTCGGCGCTTCGCAGGCAATGGCACCCGCGCGCGCAGGTTCGTGGAACAGCGATGCCACTGCCGCCACGTCAAGAATGCGATCGCCAATGGCGACCCCCGCATGCGGCGCGGCCGGGCTTCCGCGCCGCCGGAACACGCCGAAGGGCAAATTCTGGATGGGGAAATCCGCGCCTGGCTCGTTTGCGCTTTGTACCCAGCTTTTTCGCGCGGGGTCGTGGGTTTCGTTAAGTGTGGGCATGGCTCATAGCGTGTTGATATCGCGCTTTCTCGTTTCCGGAAAATACAGCAGCGTAACCACGGCGCTTATGACGGAGATCACCACCGGATACCAGAGCCCGTAATAGATGTCGCCCGTGGCGGCGACCATGGCGAATGAGGTCGCAGGCAGGAAGCCGCCAAACCAGCCGATACCCAGATGATAGGGAAGCGATAAAGCAGAATAGCGGATGCGCGTGGGAAACAATTCGACCAGCGCGGCCGCCATCGGCCCGTACAGCATCGCCGCGAATGTCATGAGCAAAAGAAGTATGCTGATCACCCGCCGCGCATCCACCGATGCCGGGTCGGCTTTGTCGGGGTAGCCCGCGGCGGCCAGCGACTGCTTCAATTTCGCGCTGAATTTGGCTTTGGCGGCGGCCAAATCGCGCTTTGCCAGGCCTCTTCCTTCCACGCTATCTACCTTGGTGCTGCCAACGCGCACGGCAACCAAGGCCCTTGGGGCCGCAGCCACATTGTGGTAATTGAAGCCCCCGCTTGCCAACACGCTTTTTGCAATATCGCACGAGCTCACGAACTGCGCCTTGCCCACCGGATCGAATTGAAGCGAGCAGGAATGGGAATCCGCAATCACGGTCACTGGCGCGCGCGCCTGCGCTGCGGCCAGCGCCGGATTGGCGGCCGTGGTGAGCGCGTGGAATAGGGGAAACAGCGTCGCTGCCGAAAGCACAATTCCCATCAGCATGATGGGTTTGCGGCCGACGAAATCCGACAGCCAGCCGAAGAAAAGATAAAGAAAGCCGCTTGCCGCTGTCGCCGCCATCATCAGCAGATTGACGGTGGCGGGTTCAACTTTAAGCACATGCTCAAGGAAAAACTGCGTGTAGAAATAGGCTGTATACCAGATCACGCCTTGCGCGCAGAGTAAGCCGAACAGGGCCACCAACACAATCTTAAGATTGTCCCAGCGCAGGAAGGATTCTGTCAGCGGCGCTTTCGACGCGGTCCCTTCGCTCAAGATTTTCAAGAACGATGGTGACTCTTCGAGTCTTAGCCTGATCCAGAGTGATCCCAGAAACAGCAGGATCGAGAGTAGGAACGGCACGCGCCAGCCCCAGGCCTCGAATACTGCCTCGCCAAGAACAAGTCTTGTGCACAGAATGACGGCCAGCGCCGCGAGTAAGCCGCCGATGGCCGAGGCCTGAATCCAGCTCGTTTGCAAGCCGCGTTCTTTTTGCGGCGTATGCTCCGCAACATAAACTGCCGCTCCACCATATTCGCCGCCAATGGCGAAGCCTTGTAGCATGCGTAGGGTGACGAGCAGCAGCGGCGAATAAAGCCCGAGCTGCGCATAGCCGGGCAGCAAGCCAATCGCGAAAGTCGTTAACCCCATTATGGTGATGGTGGCAATGAATGCATATTTGCGACCCATCAGGTCACCGAAACGGCCAAAGACCAGAGCGCCCAGCGGCCGCACGGCGAAACCGACGCCGAATGTCAGCAGCGCGAAGATGTAAGCGGCAGTCTCGTTCACATTGGCGAAGAATTGAGCGGCAATAATGGGCGCGAGCGAGCCGAAAATGAAAAAGTCGTACCACTCGAAAACCGTGCCCGCGGTCGATGCCGTGATCACCAGGCGTAGTTTACGAAGTTCGCCCGTTTCAGCCATCAGCACGCTCATGCCATTTGCCCGTGATGAATGCCCGCCCAGCGCGCCACTCACGTACAGAACAAAGAACTTTGTCGCCGAAATGACCTACCGTATTTTTTGTACCAGCGGCATAGTGAGATTATTGCATCGGAGCGGCCTGATCTAGCGGTGGCAGGAACGGGTTGAACACTAGTGGTGAAGGCGGGCGATATCCAAGCGACGAGTGCGGTCTAACGGTGTTGTAGAGCTTTCGCCACTGCTCGATGATGACCTGAGCTTCCTTGAGGCTGTAGAAGATTTCACCGTTCAGCAGCTCGTCACGTAGTTTGTTGCGATATCCCGGCTTCCCGGCACGCAACCGGCGTCGACTTTCCCTGTGCCATCCTCACTTCAATCTGGAGAAGCACTGTTACAATCTGCTCTGCGGCTCGACCGTTTCTTCGGCATGACCTGGTTCCTTTCCAAGACGGTTTCTATCAAACCAGCTGGCACAAAAAGTGCCAGTCAGGTCACTACGAACATGCTCGATCGAATATCTGTTGCGAGCAATTTATTGGTGCCATCAATATCCGACTCAGAGGAATCTAAACTATCGGCTTCGCGGGTGAGAATTTAATGAAACCTGATTTTCCTAAATCATTGAGTGATGCGAGCATAATTCTGCAACAATAAGAACGCTGATAATGAAATTAATCAGAATCCAAACATATGGTCGAGGCAAAAACCGTTCTTACCAATTAAGCCGTGGAATCCGAAAATTCGGCAGGTTTGATCGCGCACAATGATGTAACCTGTACCACTCGCCCGTGCGAGATCATTCATCTCAAATAGCTCAGAGACCCGCAAAAAGCGCGAGCCACCGCAAGGAATCGAAATCTGAATTTCGGAAATGGGTATTCCTAGCGAGTCGTATAGAACAAGCATGGTATTGCTATGCGCATGCCACGGTTGCGAAGCGGGATATACGAGATGACATATAGTTTCTAAATCCGGTGCACCAAGACGTAGAAACAAACGCGTGGTCAATCCGGGAGGCCTATTCGTGTATGACTGCGGCTCATCCTTATATACAAGCGGAACATTGTAGATATGTGCACCAAAAATTGTTTCGGCACGGTGACCATTGGATTTACGTTCGAAGCGACCGAGCGCATGAAGCCAGCCATCCGCATCCCCGTCATTACGGAAGTCGTATAGAAACTCAACATGACCGTAGCCGGATGGTAATAGCAGCGTTTTTTCGATTAGCCACTGTTCGATATTAATCTGTGGACAGGCACGGCGAGGAATCCGACCCAGGTAATTTGAATCCACGGTCTGGCCGGATGCATCAACGAGTTCGACACGAAGAGGCAGCTCATGTTGTGTACGCGCCATTGGCGTCGGTACCATCACACTAATGAATTCGCTACATGGCAGAACCGGCAAAGGCATAATATATCCCTTGCCCATTACCCTTCCTAAGGTGGGCAAGTGCGGATCTGGTTTTAGATCAGACCGCTCTACGTTGGCGTGTGCGAAGCGGCGATGACCACGGCAATCCTTCGTTTCAAAACGTGGGCGCACGAAATGGCGTCCTGCAGTAATCTCGATTTGATCAGGCCACCTAGCCTGCGATAGTGTCGCACTAAGGTCAATTTCTCGCGTGGCAAATGGTGGGATTTCGTCCTCATACCAAGTGATGTCTTGTCCACCAACAATGTTGAAACCAATAGCGCGCTTAGGAATCGTTACAGGGTGTGAGTTTTGCACGAAGAGTGTGACGGTCTCACCTGGTTCTCCAGCTATTACTCCTGCGTAGAAATCGGCGGGCCAAGGGTTGGCATCGTGGCTACAGGAGAGCGCCAGTTCATTTTCGCCATATACGTCAAGGACATATTTCATTATGTCATGTCCTTGTACACGGAGTGCATGAATGAATAACGAACCCATAAAATCATCCAAATGAAACCGGTTGCGTAGCTCGTGGCTGTCAATCACGAACGATGCACCTGCCGCGGGAAGGCTTTCCCGCCATTGTGCCAATACTTCACCATTCTTGTTGAACAAGCATAACCACAATTCAGGATCAGTAGCGCCCATTTGTGCCCAGTAATTGACTGAAGCGATCCGAGTATGGAGGGCATCCCCTTGATTTGTACTCGTACACTCGCGCATCAATGCGAAGTTGGTAACAAAATTAAGCGGATTGAGATAGTCAGTTGCGATTGAGAGCATGTCGTCAGGTAGTCGCATTTCGTCGAGCGAAACTATATTCGTCGCCTTTGGAAAAAGATGCCTGATAGAAAGTAGCTTTCGTTGCGCGTCGAAGAGTAGTACTAAAATAGTCCGTGCAGTAGATGACGTTATTTCAGAGATGGGTTTCGCTTTATGGCCTAGAAAGGTGTTCTCTAAATCCTCGAACCGTTGTACGTAGTAACCCGCGAGAGAAAGTTGCGAGAGATCATAGTATGCATGGAAAGTCGCAGCCATGTTAGTTGGATCATAGATTGCAACGGGTGATAATCTTTTCAACGAAGCCATGAACGTGTGAGCCATTGACGCAACAAGTGGGTGGCTTAACGCCTTGAATAGCGTGACGCCGCCGGCATTATTACCGGGTCTCCAGCCTTGGGTCATATCTGCATTCTTGAAAGTTTCGATCTGCAGAGTCATTGGCTGCTCTTATTTCTTCAGAGTAGTAAAGTGGTTCACCTGCTTTACAGCCGCAGAAATGCGATGGCGCATTTCGCTCAATTTTGCGACCTCTTCTGTCGCCACCCAATTCATCTGAACGACGCGTCGCAAGCCTTCAAAACGTTTGTGTCCATGATAAGATCGATTGGATCGCTTAAATACTAGCAGTGAACCATTCGCGGGCATCACTTCTTCCACGAAGTCATCAAGTTGTTTTGATCGCAAAATACGCAAGCGCCCTCCATCCGCATCCCATGCATTATTTAAGTATAATAGCACAGTGATGATCTTAGATTTAGAGTCGGTGTGTACATTGCCATCACGAGCACGGCTGCACCAGCCACGCAAAGTGAACACCGTGGCCCGAGAAGAGAGATCGATATTAAATTTGGTTTCAATCAGAGAGCGAAATCGCGGACCACTCAATTCTTCAATTAATTCTTTCATAGCCCCCTTGATATCGAATTCACTTAGCGGGAATGAACCAGCTCCTCTCGTCAACGGAAATTCTGAGAGCACGCGCGGGAACTTATCGGCCAAGACAAAATTGGGTACGATAACATATTCATATGGGTCGTGCTTCAGCGATGCCGTGCTAAGCGCGTTGTAATCGAGCAAACTCATACCGATACCTGTTTGGAAATCTTGATTTCACTTTGACTATGACGTCCACTCATAGCCCGCGCAATTGCCTCTGCGATTTCTGCAGTTGCATTTACCGGAGTATATGGCCACTTTTCTAGGTGGCCAGCAAAGGGTCTCGCAAGGTTTTCACCGTAGACACCCCAAAGGAAACGTAGGGAACGCGATGAACCACCTGCGAACTCGAACACGTAGACTGGCTTTCCCGTAGCTATTGCTTCGCCAATCATGTTGATGGAATCACAGGTGACGATTACCGCGTCAGCATTTCCGAGATAACCAAAATAAGGGTTTTCGCCAGTGCCGTCCCACATCACGAATGGTCTGTTTGCCAGATGGTTTCGGATAATTTCAATTTGCTGCTCGCCCGTTCGCCTTGACGGCGTAATCATCAGCCCTGCACGGCTTTCATCGATCAATTTGGTGAGCGAATGACCCACGACGTTGGTAGTTCTTATATCAAATTGATAGACAGCATTGGCACCGCCCAGCAGAACTGCGACGCGTGGGTGAGGGAGATGCGCGATTTGCAAGCGAATGCGGTCTGCCTCGCGTGCTAATCGTGCGGGTGTGACCTGATTGGGCGAAAGAAGTGTTGAATATACATTAGGTCCAGAGAGCTGGTCATGTCTTGGTGCCCATACAAAATCAAAATTGGCTGTGGCAATGCGTGGGTCCTGTAAAATTGCCACAAAAGTTTGCCCACGTGACCAGCGGCGGATCGCACGCGCATACGGAATGGCTTGACGCCCCGATGCAATTAGTAAATTTGGCCAAGGTGGCTTGATACTTGGATCAGGTGCTGCAGGTCCCCATGGAGCAAACCAGCGCCAAGGTGCCCGCGGTGATACCCGCTTCACTTCGGGCGAGAGTCCCATTGCTTCGGCTACACCTAGAGCCTGGGCTTGGAATCCTGCCATTCCATTTGTAAGAACCCACGCTCTCATAGATAGATAGCCGTCAAATAATCCATATTAGATTTCATTTTCATTAGATGACCCCATTATCTTTACAATTTCTTCTGGGAAATATTTGAAGTTCGGTAATGATCCAGCAATGTTTGCATCGGTCAAGCTGACACGAGTTTCTTCCAAAACCGACCTCGATTTGAAGCGCCTCAGGTGCGCTTTCGTGACTTCATGAGACTTATTTGATCTTGAGGAGCCATATGGATTAAGCATCGAAAACCATCATGAATTCGCACGGACACCTGTCGCGTTATGGATACCATAATTCTTGGAGTGCGCATTCCTAAGAGCGGGAGTAGCAGTCTTGCGTTGATGCTAAAATCGGCATTCGCCGACAAACACACGTTTTACTTGCCCGATACTCTGAATCTTGCTGGTCGTATCTCAGCGTTTCAGGGGTTGCGTTTCCATAGAACGCGTTTCAAGAATTTGCTTGTTCGCTGCGGCGCTGTTCGGTTGTCGACCGTCTTTAACCGCATCAATCTGCGTGCGACGAATGGCGATTTGATCGTTGGTGGTCATATCGACTTCACGACTGTACGAAAGCATATTCGGAAGAATTTGGCGATCGTTACTATCTTCAGGGACCCCGTTACGCGCTGCGTATCAGAATATAACTATGCCCGCCATAGTTACTTCAAGAAAGACATTCTAACACGCTTCGACAGCAAGATACTTGCTAAGATGGCTGGAAAATACAGTTTTCGTGGATATCTCGATTTTTTGTTTGAGCATGCCCCAGTATACGGAAACTTAGCTACCACATATGTCGGCTGGAATGGAGTTGAAAAACTTGATAGCTTTTTTTCTCGCCAAATCTTTCATTCCGGCGTTCTAGAAGAAGGTGATAAATTCGCATCTGGGCTTTCAGCAAAGATCGGGAAGAAGGTGTTGTTCCCACATGAAAATCGTCTTGGCGAAGAAAGAGAAATCGCAATCAGTAAACTAGATCAACAGCGCATCGAGCAGATCTACAACAAGGATATGGAATTATACGCCTGGCAGCTTCGGAATATTTGAGCTAACTTCGATGCCAAATAAATCCAGAAAGAGCGCCTGCAATATTTGGTTATAAATAATCCTTTGGCTTATTGTTTCTCAAACATCATTGTTACCCACCTAAGCCATATTTAATCTACTATGATCGACTATGATATTTAAAGGCATCAACAAACGGCAGAGATTAGAGATTAGAGTCAGCGTCGGATAAATACTTTAAGTATGTGAATTTGTGAGTATGGTGTTCACGCATGCACAAGAAAGTTGTTAGCCCTCGCGTTATGCTTATAACGAGCGAGTTTCCTCCAGACATTGGAGGCATTAGTAGCCACGTTGCCGAATTGGCGCGAGGCCTCGCTTCCCAGATTGCCAGTGTTGCGGTCGTTCGTCCTCAGGACATATTCTCGGAACTCGGTTATCCCTCAACTCAGAGTTTCGCGGTCCATATGCCGCGCATTATCAAGGGTGAACCACTCTATTCCCTCATGCTTAATCGATGGCTCGCTAAAACCCTATCGCGCAGTCCAGTCGACATCCTTCACGTTCATGGTACTCGGCCTTTAGGCGCAACGCGCGGCTTGTCCGCTCCCACGGTCTTCACTAACCATTCTTCAGGCTTTTTGGCGCGGTTGAATGCATCTCCTCGTAGGCAGTCACGGACGAAACACTTGCTCAAACATGTATCGCACGTGATTGGACCGAGTGATGAGTTAGTCAACGCTGTAAGGATATTTGATTATAGTGGCCCTGCAACAATGATCACCAACGGCGTTGATATAGACCGCTTTTGCCCTGGGGGATCTGTTGTGCGTGATCAGCTTGGGATCACACATGATGAGGTCGTTGTCCTTCTGGCCCGCCGGCTTGTCGAGAAAAACGGCGTAATTTGGTTTGCACGCGCTTTGGCACATATGCGCCACGCGGAAATTCGCGTGATTATTGCTGGTGACGGCCCAGAAAGAGCACCGATGGAGCGCGTTCTTGCCTCAAGCGATATGATCGGCCGCACCTATTTTCTTGGCAGCGTTCCCAATGACGCGATGAGTGCAGTATATCGCGCTGCAGATTTATGCGTGCTGCCATCACTGGCCGAGGCAACGAGTATTGCTGGCCTCGAAGCGATGGCTTCGGGTTTACCACTTGTCGGTACTCGAGTGGGGGGTATACCCACTATTATTGATGATGGCTCGACAGGACTATTAGTACCCGCGAAAGATCCAGAAACAATGGCAGCAGCTATAGACCTATTGGTATCTGACCCTGACATGAGACGTCGTTTAGGAGCTGCAGCCCGTCAGAAAGTTGAGCGTGAGTTTGCGTGGCCTATCATCATCAGGAAGACGATTTCAGTTTATCAAGCATGTGTTTAGGCAGAACACGTATGACAATTCTGTCGGTATTTGGCAGGCGGGCGGCTATAACCACCATCCACTTTATTCACAGACTATCTCGGCTTATCTTGCAATTGGTTTCAGATGAAACTAGACATGTTTCAATTGAAACGATCATCCGGCCGGGCCCCCGGCCGGCTTCGCGCGAGGAAAGAAAAAGCCATGGCCAGACAGGACCTGTGGGAAAATCCGATGGGCACGGACGGCTTCGAGTTCATCGAATTCACCGCGCCCAACGTGGCCGGATTGCATGCGCTGTTCGAACGCATGGGTTTTCGCGCCGTGGCCCACCATCGCTACAAGGCTGTCACGCTTTACCGCCAGGGCGAAATCAATTTCATCGTCAACGGGCAGCCCGACAGCCCGGCCCAGCGCTACGCCAAGCTGCACGGGCCGAGCGCCTGCGCCATGGGTTTCCGCGTCAAGGATGCAGCGGCCGCTTACAAGCGCGCGCTCTCGCTCGGCGCCAAGCCGTTCGAGCATGACATCCGCCCGATGGAACTGGCCATTCCCGCCATCGAAGGCGTGGGCGGCACAGCGATCTATCTGATCGACCGTTATGGCGACCGCAATATCTACGAAGTGGACTTTAACCTCACAGAAAACGCCAAAGGTCTGAGCCACGATGGCGTCGGCCTCGGGCTCATCGATCACGTCACGCACAACGTCAAGCGCGGCAATATGGACGCGCTCGCGAAATTCTACGAAAAGGTCTTCAACTTCCGCCAAATCCGTTACTTCGACATCGAAGGCAAGCTCACCGGCCTCAAATCGCGCGCGATGACGAGCCCGTGCGGCCGCATACGCATCCCGATCAATGAATTGGCCGATGACAAATCGCAAATTGAGGAATTTATCCACGAGCTGCACGGCGAAGGCATCCAGCACATGGCGCTGTCGACGCCCACGATCTATGATACAGTCGAATTCCTGCGCGCCCGCGGCGTGAGCTTCCAGGACAGCCCCGACACCTATTACGAGGCCATCGATCGCCGCCTGCCAGGCCACGGCGAAGACGTTCCGCGGCTCAAGAAAGACCGCATTCTCATCGACGGCGATCTGGAAAAAGGCGAGGGCCTGCTGCTGCAGATCTTCACCCAGAACGCCATTGGCCCGGCCTTCTTCGAAATCATCCAGCGCAAGGGCAATGAAGGCTTCGGCGAAGGCAATTTCCGCGCCCTGTTCGAATCCATCGAGGCCGACCAGGTGCGCCGGGGCGTGCTCAAGGCATCCTGATGCTGCGCGAGAAAAGCGGGGCGCCGGTGCTCGAGGCCGGCACGAAAGAGCACAACGCGCACGGCAATGGCGTGCGGCTCGAACTCGATGAATTTGTGCCTTACCGCCTTTCGGTGCTGTCGAACCGCGTCAGCGGCGCAATTGCGCGGCAATATACCGAGCGTTTCGGCCTCACCATGGCCGAATGGCGGGTGATGGCGGTGCTGGGCGGCTCGCCCGGCCTGTCGTCACGCGATCTGGTCGAACGCACAGGCATGGACAAGGTGCAGGTCAGCCGGGCGGTGGCGGCGCTCGTCAAGCGTAAACGCATCGCGCGCCGTGGCGATGCCGCCGACGGGCGCATGGTGCGCCTTGCGCTGACGCCGAAAGGCCTGGCGGTCTATGCCGAAATCGTACCGATGGCGAGGCAACTGGAAGCGGCGTTTCTGTCCGCGCTCAACGACAGCGAACGCGCCATGCTCGACCGCCTGCTGAAAACGCTTGCTCTCCAGGCCGAAACTCTCGCCTAGCAGTAGATCAAAATGTGCACCGCGCGCGGGCCATGCGCTCCGCGCTCGATGGTTTGCTCGATGTCGCCGGTGCGCGAGGGGCCCGTAACGAGGTTGAGCGTGGCCGGCGTGTTTTCCGCGAATAAGGCAAGCGCATCTTCGGGCCGTGCCAGAATACGCGCTCGCGGCAACAGGACAATTTCGCGCCCCGGCAAAAAATGCCACGAGGAAGGCTGTTGGGCTCCGCTCGCAAAAACCACCGTTCCGGTCTCGGCAAAGGCGCAGCTGGCTTCGGCAAGGACCGCATCCTCCGGCCCAGGCGGATCGGCGCTCAAGGAAAGGTTTTGCGCGCGCGCCCAGGGAAGCGCACGCAGCAGCGAGTTCAGCGGCACATGCAGGCACGGCGCCGCGCCAATGGCGGCAAGAAAGGCCGCGATGGCGGCCGGCACTTCGTCGCGAGTTGCCACTGTTGCGACGTCGGCGTCGGCTTCCTTGGCCTTGCGGGCGAACAATGCCGCAAGGTCTTCATTTGAAGCAGGAAAGCGGTAATCGGCCCGTGGCTGCGTAAGCCCTCGCGTTGCGCGGAGTGTTTGCAAAATGCTGTCGCGCGCGCCGCTCATGGCGCTCTTTGTCCGCGCCGCCAGCGCGCCTGAAAGCTTTCGCGCGGTGGCGCCGGAAGATCGCGCATGGCAAACCAGCCTTTGAACACGGGCATAGAAGCAATCCGCGTCTTTCCGCCCGCAAACAAGCGCAAAACTTTTGCCGCCAGGGATGTCGCGCGAACATATAGGGCAGGGCTTCGCGCCAGCGCCGCCCACAGTTTCAAGCCGAAGATGGCGGCGGGCGGAGCCATGCCACCTGCGAATTCCACATTGCGCCAATGGCGCATGACGCGCGTCAGCGGAATCTTCACCGGACAGACGGAGTTGCAGCGGCCGCAAAAGCTGGACGCATTGGGCAAATGGTGCGCGGCCTTGACGCCCATGAGCGCGGGATCGAGTGCGGCACCAATGGGCCCCGCATAAACCGCGCCGTAGGCGTGGCCGCCAATGGCGCCATAGACCGGGCAATGGTTGAGACAGGCCCCACAGCGGATGCAGCGCAGCACGTCGCGCGCAGGGCTACTCAGCAGCGCGCTCCGCCCATTGTCCAGCAGCACGACATGAAAATTCAGCGGCCCGTCGGCGTCGCCCGCGCGTTTGGGTCCGCTCGCTAGCGTCACATAGGCGCTGATTTCCTGGCCCGTAGCCGAACGCGTGAGCAGGCGCAGCAGCAGGGCCGCGTCATCAAGCGTCGGCACCATTTTCTCGATGCTGGTGAGCACGATATGCGTGCGCGGCAGAAGGCGCGTGAGATCGCCATTGCCTTCATTGGTGACGATGATGGCGCTACCGGTTTCCGCCACCAGAAAATTTGCGCCGGTGATGCCGGCGTCTGCCGCAAGAAATCGCGCGCGCAGCATGGTGCGTGCTTCCGCAACCAATGCGGCGCGATCGAGCGCACGCGCCGGGTCAAGCGCCGTGTGCGTTTTGCGAAACGTGTGCGCCACGTCACTGCCGGACAAATGGAATGCGGGCGCGATCAGATGGCTTGGCGTCTCGCCGCGAAGCTGGACGATATATTCGCCAAGGTCGGTTTCAACGGGCGTAATACCATTGGCTTCGAGGTGGGGGTTCAATCCCACCTCTTCGGCGATCATGGACTTGCCCTTGGTGACAAGCTTGGCGCCCACCTCTTTCAAGATGCCGGTGATGATGGCGCGCGCCTCCGCCGCATTGCGCGCCCAATGGACTTTGCCGCCGGCCGCCTGAACTTTGGCTTCGAATTGCACCAGCAATTCGTCCAGCCGTGACAGCGCGTGGTCGCGAATGGCGCGTCCTGCTTCGCGCAAGCCTTCCGCATCGACAAACGCGGCAAAAGCATGGGCGCGCTTACTCTGAAAGCCGCTGCCCAGGCGCGAAAGCGCCGCCTGCAGCCCCACATCGGCCAGCGCGGCGCGCGCCGCTTGCGGGAATGCGCGCGGATCGTTCATTTGTCCTCGCCGATGGCGGGTCCGTCGCCCATGCCGGCCACAATCTCGGCCGCATGGCGCACGCGAATGGGGCTGCCTTCGCGTGCGAGCCTGCCCGCCAGATGAAGCAGGCAGCCAAGGTCGCCGCCAACGAGCATCGTGGCGCCTGTGGCTCTCGCATCGGCGATCTTGTCGTCGGCCATGCGCGCGGAAATCTCCGGGTATTTGAGCGAAAACAGCCCGCCAAAGCCGCAACAGACTTCCTTGTTGGCAATCTCGCACAGCGTGAATCCGCGCACACTTGTAAGCAGGGTTCGCGGCTCTGCGTTCACATTCATCTCGCGCAAGGACGAACAGGAATCGTGATAGGCAGCGCTGGCGTGGCATTCTGCATTGGCTGTTTTAAGCCCACGTACATTCACCAGAAAAGAAAACAGCTCATGCGTCTTTGCGGCAAGCGCTTCCGCGCGCGCTTTCCAGGCCGCGTCGTCATTCAACAGCTTCGGATAATGTATTTTGATCATCCCGGCGCATGAACCGGACGGCGCCACGACGAAGTCGAAACCTTCAAACGCGGCAATCGCATTGCGCGCGAGTGCGGCCGCATCCTTCGCGTCACCGCCATTATAGGCGGGCTGGCCGCAGCAGCTTTGCAAAGGCACGGCCACCTCGCAGCCCGCCTGTTCGAGTAGCTTCGCCGCGGCAAATCCCACCTGCGGGCGAAAAAAATCCACGAGGCAGGTGACGAACAGCGCAACCCTGGGCTTTTCCGTCATGTGGCGTGATGTAGCTTGGGCGCGCGTTTGGGGCGCTTCACGCGCGAGAGCCGCGTTTTTGGCATGTCCTTGCCCAGAGCATAAGTGGCGCGGCGCAAATATTCCATCACGCTCGTGCGTTCGAGCTTGGCCAATTGCTCGAAGGGGATGAGATCGCCGATGCGGACGTGAACCTCGCTGCCGATGCGGCCGTGCACCTCCTTGAACAGCAGCGACAGCCTCAGCGTCAGGCTGACATGGCTCGCCAGCTGGAACAGGCGGCTGTTCTGGCCCGCGAAATAAACCGGCGCCACGGGCGCTTTGCCCTGCACGATCAGCTTGGCGGCGAAGTTCTTCCATTCGGTATCCACGGCGTGGCGGCTCCACGGTTTGGGCGCGGTGGAAACGCCGCCCGCGGGGAATACGATCAGGCATCCGCCCGCCAACAGATGCGCCTTCGCCGCCGCGCGCGATTTCAGATTGGTGGCCAGCGCCTCCTTGGTGTCCTCGAAATCAATGGGCAGCAGGTGCTCGCGGATCTCATCGGCGCGGTTCAGCACATTGTTGGTGAGGATGCGGAAATCGGGCCGCACTTTCGACGTCAGGTAACTCATCACCAGCCCATCGAGCACGCCGAACGGATGGTTGGCGACGATGACGAGCGCGCCCTTGCGCGGCCAGCGCGCCAGCGCATCCTCGTTGCACATCACCTTGAGTTCGAGCTTGCGCACGGCCGCCGCCCAAAAACTTTCGCCGGGCACCGGATTGGCGCGGTTGTCCTCGTACAGCCATTTGAGATAGGGCTGCCCCGTCGTCTTCTCGATGAAACGGATGACGAGCCGCTTCAGCCGCGGGTCGCCCGGCGCGGCATAGGAGAATTTGTCGAACTCTTCACGGCTGTTCATGGCGCCGTAGAATTGCAGTTTTGGGCCGCCACATGAAGCCCCTTGATGTGCTTCTGTTTCCCTCCGGCCGCCTCCGTCTATGGCCTTGCCGTGGCCGGAAAGGAATAATGACCCGGCATGAATGATTCTCAGGCGCGCATCGCCGTTCTTGTGCCTTGCCATAATGAGGAGGCCGCCATCGCGCGCGTGGTGGGCGATTTCCGCCGCGCGCTCCCCTCGGCCACCGTTTATGTTTACGACAACGCCTCCACCGACCAGACCATCACGCGGGCGGCCGGTGCGGGCGCCGTGGTCAGGCGAGAGCCCAACAAGGGCAAGGGCAATGTGATGCGCCGCATGTTCGCCGACATCGAGGCCGATATCTATGTGCTAGTGGACGGCGACGACACCTACGACGCTACGGCCGCGCCGGCGCTGGTCTCAAAACTGATAACCGATGGCCTCGACATGGTGTCGGGCCGCCGCGTGCATTCGGCCAGAGGCGCCTACCGGCGCGGGCATATTTTGGGCAACCGCATGTTTAGGGGCCTCGCGTCTTTCATTTTTGGCGCCGATGTTGGCGATCTGTTCACCGGCTATCGCGCACTCTCGCGCCGCTTCGTCAAATCGTTTCCGTTCACGGCTGAAGGCTTCGGCATCGAGACCGAGCTTACCGTCCACGCCATCCAGCTTCTCATGCCGCGCGCCGAAATCGACACCGAATACCGCGAGCGCGCGGCCGGCTCCGCCAGCAAGCTCAACACCATTCGCGATGGCTTTCGCATCCTCAACACGCTGGCGGTGCTGCTGCGGGAAGAACGGCCGTTTTTGTTTTTTACGGTCATCTTTTTCATTCTCGCTGCGGTTTCGGCGGCGCTGGGCACGCCGGTGGTGATCGAGTTCCTGCGCACGCATCTGGTGCCCAGGCTGCCCACCGCGATCCTTGCCACTTCGCTGATGTTGCTCGCGTTCCTGGCGCTCGTTTGCGGCCTCATCCTCGACACGGTGACGCGCGGGCGGTGGGAGCTGAAACGGCTGGCCTACCTTTCCATTCCAGGCCCCCAGGGTCTCGAGCTTCCGTGAGCACCAAATTCTTGCGCTTCGCGCTTGTCGGCGCGGCGGGGTTTGTGGTTGACGCCATCGTTCTCGCGTTTGGCTTGCGCGTGGTTGGACTTAACAAATATTCCGCGCGCGTATTTTCGTTCCTGTGCGCGGCTACTTTCACATGGGCCGCAAACCGGCGCTTCACCTTCCCCGAAGCCGCGGCCTCTCGCGGCCGCGCGCGGGAATGGGCGCGCTTTCTCTCCGTCAATGCGGTAGGCGGGCTGGTCAATTATGGCGTTTATGCTGTGCTGGTGGCCTATGACGCAGTGCCCTTTTCGAACCCCTTTATCGCGCTTGGTGTAGGCTCGCTGGCGGGGCTCGCGTTCAATTTCTTCGGTTCGAAGTTTTTTGTGTTTCACGGGAAGGCATGACCGAGTTCGTCACTGGCACGGATGGCGTCCGCATCGCTTACGATGTTGTGGGCGAGGGGCGGCGGCCCATTCTGCTGATCCATGGCTTTGCCTCCAGCCGCATCATCAATTGGCGCAACCCCGGCTGGTACGATTGGCTGACGCAAGAGGGCTTCCGCGTCATCGCCCTCGACAATCGTGGGCATGGCGAATCCGGCAAGCCGCATGACATCGCCTCTTATGACGAAGGCAAGATGGCGGGCGACGCGCTTTCCGTGCTCGATGCGCTGAACATCAAAACTTGCGACATGATGGGTTATTCGATGGGCGGCTATTTGCTAATCCGCCTGCTGCACGATTCGCCAAAGCGCGTGACCCACGCCGTGCTGGGCGGCGTCGGCGGCGCCTATTTCAGCCTGTGGGAAAAGCGTGCCAAGCAGATTGCCGATGCGCTGCTGGCGAAGGATAAAAACGCCATCGGCGATCCGCAGGCGCGGGAATTCCGCCGCTTCGCCGAACGCGTCGGCAATGATATGGCCGCCATGGCCGCCTGCATCCAGCGGCCGCGCCAGCGCTTCACCATTGAAGAGCTTGGCGCCATCACCACGCCGTTTCTCTTCGTCAACGGCGAGAACGACGACATGAGCGGCCCGCCAGAGCGCCTTGCGCGCGTCTTTCCCAATGCCCGCCTCGAAATCGTGGGGGCGCGTGACCACCACCGCACGGTGGGCGACCCCCTGTACAAACAGGCGGTCACGGATTTTCTCGGGCTGATATGATGCCAGAAGTTTGCTAAAGGACAGCGATGACCGCGCCGCATAAAGACACCGCTCCCGCCTTCGATTGGGCCGATCCGCTGCTCCTGGACCGCGAGCTCTCGGAGGAAGAGCGCATCGTGCGCGATGGCGCGCAGCGATTTTGCCAGGAGAAGCTGCTTCCCCGCGTACGCGAAGGTTTCCGCCACGAGAAATTCGATCCTCTCATCATGCGCGAAATGGGCGCGGTGGGTTTTTTGGGCTCCACGCTGCCTGAAACATATGGCTGCGCCGGGTTGAACCACGTCTGTTACGGCCTTGCGGCGCGCGAAGTGGAGCGCGTGGATTCCGGCTACCGCTCGGCGATGAGCGTGCAGAGTTCGCTCGTCATGCATCCGATTTTCACTTACGGCACCGAAGACCAGCGCAAGAAATATCTGCCCAAGCTTGCCACCGGCGAACTCGTCGGCTGCTTCGGCCTGACTGAGCCCGATTTCGGCTCCGATCCCGGCTCGATGAAGACGCGCGCAGTGAAAGCGCCGGGTGGCTTTAGGCTCACAGGCGCGAAATCCTGGATCACCAACAGCCCCATCGCCGACGTTGCCGTGGTGTGGGCGAAACTTACCGACGAGAAAGACGCCATCCGCGGCTTCGTGGTCGAACGCGGGCTGAAAGGTTTTTCCACCCCCAAGATCGAAGGCAAGTTTTCGCTGCGCGCTTCGCCCACCGGCGAGATCGTGCTGGAGGATTGCCTGGTGCCGGAAACGGCGCTGTTGCCCAATGTAAAGGGGTTGGCGGGTCCTTTCGGCTGCCTCAACAAGGCGCGTTACGGCATCTCCTGGGGCGTGATGGGCGCGGCCGAATTCTGCTGGCATGCCGCGAGGACATACACGCTCGATCGCAAGCAGTTTGGCCGGCCCCTGGCCGCCAACCAGCTCATCCAGAAAAAGCTCGCCGATATGCTGACCGAAATCACGCTGGGCCTGCATGGCGCGCTGCGTTTGGGCCGCCTGATCGACGAAGGCCTGTCCACCCCCGAAATGATCTCGCTGATGAAGCGCAACAATTGCGGCAAGGCGCTGGAAATTGCCCGCATTGCGCGCGACATGCATGGCGCCAACGGCGTTGCCGACGAATATGGCGTCATCCGCCATGTGCTCAATCTGGAAGCCGTTAACACCTATGAAGGCACTCACGATATCCACGCGCTGATCCTGGGCCGCGCGCTAACGGGCATTCAGGCGTTTAACTGAGCCTCTGGCGGAAAAGAATATAGGACAGCCAGCCTAGCAGCGTCGCCATCAGCACCGTGGCCACCCCGTAAAGCAGCGAATCGCTGTGCGCGAATTCGAAGATCCGGCGCTCCAGCCCGCTCTTGTCGATATAGAGCGGCGTGGATTGCGCACCTACCACAATGCCGCCTTCGAAGAGATAGACCTCGGCCTTGTATTGGCCTGGCGGCACGGCGGCCGGCACCGGGATGCGCGCGCGGAATAGCGACTGGCTCAGGAATTCTATGCCGGTTGCGCTTTCCCAGTAGAGCCTTTCCCTTTTTTTGACCTCTATTGCTGCAACACGAAACTCATTGGCGGTAGCGGGTTTAACGCCCGTCGGCGTGTACGCTTCGAGGTTCAATGTCCCAAGCTGGAAGCGCCGCAGGATTTCCTGGCTGGTAATGGCTTCGAGCGGCCGCGTGCTGGCGATGAAATAATAGCCGGGCAGGCCATCGAAATGAACCTGCTTGGTGTTCACCCAGATGCCCATGATGCGCTCTTTGCGCCGCACGGTGAGATCGGCTTCGGGCCCGCTGATCACGATCACCACGTCGCGTTTTTCCGCGGGCGTGGCGCTTTCGGTAGTCTCGATAGCGCCAAACAGCACGATGTCGGTGCCGGTGAAATTCGAAGTGATTTCGATAAGGTCGGTCGACAGGCCAGAGACCAGCTCGTCGGCAAATGCCGGCAGGGCGAATATGCAGAGAAGAAGTGTGCTCAGATAGGCGATACGGCGAACACCTTTCCCCTCACCCTGAAGAGCCCTGCCGCCTCTATCCTTCGAGACGCTTCGCTCCTCAGGATGAGGCGGCAGGGCGTCTCGAAGGGTCATGGCGTGCCCGTAATGACGGAATAGATATCGCTGGGCGTTATAACCAGTCCCACAAGCATGCGGAGCGCAATCGCCACAACCAGCAGGGCCAGTAATGCGCGCAGCTCTTCGCCGCGTAGCCTCGCGCCGACACGCACGCCGAACTGCACGCCAATGACGCCGCCCAGGATGAGCAAAAGCGCCAGCATGATGTCCACGGTCTGGTTGGTGACCGCGTGCAGGATGCTGGTCGTTGCGGCGACGAAAAACACTTGGAACTGCGAGGTACCGATGGCGACATTGGTCGGCATCCTGAGCAGGTAAATTTTCGCCGGGATCAGCAGGAAGGCGCCGCCGACGCCCAGAATGGCGGTCATGATGCCGACCAGCAGCCCAAGCACTATGGGCGGTATCACGCTGATGTAAAGCCGCGAGCGGCGGAAGCGCATTTTGAACGGCAGGCCGTGAATCCACATGTGCTGATGGGGCTTGTGCAGCCGCACCGTCTCGCCCCGGCGCGCGGCGCGGATGGAGCGAACGCTCTCATTCAGCATCAGACCGCCGATGGAGCCCAGCAGCAGCACATAGCTTGCGTTGACGGTCAAATCGATCTGGCCGATCCGCTGCAGCAGCGCGAAAATGTAAACGCCAAGCGCCGAGCCGACGAGGCCGCCGCTCAGGAGGACAACCCCCATCTTGTAGTCCACACCCTGGCGGCGATCTTGCGCCAGCGCGCCCGTCAGCGAGGCGGCCGCGATGGGGCTCGATTGGGTCGCCACCGCGATGCCAGGGGGGATGCCGAGGAAGATCAGCAGCGGCGTCATCAGGAAGCCTCCGCCCACCCCGAACATGCCGGAGAGAAAGCCGCCGGCTGCACCCAGGCCGAGGATCAACACCCAGTTGACCGACATTTCGGCGATGGGAAGGTAGATTTCCATGAATCAGAAACGGAACTCGTGCAGCGGAAGCGGGACTATAGACCCATCACGTCGCCTGTCATCCCCATGTCTCGCGCATTGTAGCATTCTTAGCGGCCCCTCAGTCAGCCTCGCTGCCAGTGCACCGCGGCCGACAGCTCCCCCAGTGGGGGAGCATGAATCATTTTTATCCTCCCCCATTGGGGGAGCTGTCGGCCGAAGGGCGACGGAGGGGGCTTCTACTGAATCACCTGGGCGATGTCGGGCGCTTCGTTGGCGTCGCGGTTCATCGGCAGAGGACGGAAACCGGCTGCCTGTTTTTCGGCGTCCAGCTTGTCTGCCGGCGTAATCTGGGTGGCCAGCGCATCGAGCCGCGTCTTTGATTCGGCGTCGCCCTGGGCCGCCGCGATGGCGTACCACTTATAGGCATCGTGGAGCGATGGAGCCACGCCCAGCCCGCGCTCGTACAGCACCGCCAGATTGAACTGCGAATCAAGCAGCCCGAGCGTTGCCGCAGCCGTGAACCAGTGGGCGGCCTCTGCGAAATTCTTTTCTACTCCGGCGCCCTGCGCGAAGGACACAGCCAGATTGTGCATCGCCTTGCGGTTGCCCTGGTGCGCAGATGCGGCGTACCAGTCGTGGGCCTGTTTGGCGTCGGCGGCGATGCCGCGCCCGCGCTCATACATCGTGCCGAGCCTGTATTGCGCCAGCGCATTGCCCTGATTGGCCGCCTGTTTGAACCAGTTTAGCGCTTCGCCGTCACTCGCCGCCACGCCATCGCCGTCGAGAGATTTGATGCCAAGCAGCAATTCCGCCTTGGCGTCGCCCGCTTTGGCTTTCGCCGTCAGGCGGGCAAGCGGCGTTGCGTTGTTGGCGGTTTCAGAGGGCGTCAGCGCTGCGACCTTGGCCGCCGGAGCATTAGCCTGGGGCGCCGTCTCTACGGCTGAGGGCGGGCCTTCCGTCACCTGCTGGGAAGGTGGAGGTGCGGTTTCAGACGCGGTCTCCGTATTATTTTCAACGGAAGGCGCGGCCGAGCCAAAAAACTGCGGCGGCGTTTCCTCGCGCGGCAGGGGGCGTGCAGGCAGTGCAGCGCCGCCCGTGTTTTCTTCATTCGCGCTTTGCCGCACGGCTGGCGATTGCGCGGGCGCATTGTTGGCGGTTGCTGGCGGCTGGTTCGCCGGCTTGAACAGCAGGCCGACCGCCTGGCTCTGCTGGGACACGGCCTCGCTTGGTCCGGTGCCAGGGCCTTGCGTGAACAGGATACCTGCGAGTGCGGCAACAATAACCAGAAGCACGATGGCGCCGATCAGCGCCATGCGGGTCATGCCCGAGCCACGCTCCGATTCCGTCCAGGTACGGAAACTTCCCAGCGGCCCGTGCGTCGCCTGTTGCGGTTCGGCATCGATGGCCGCCTGCGCCGCGCGCCGCGCGGCGGCAAGATAATCAGGCATCGGTTGCGGGTCCGCCGCGGGGGGCTCTGGCACGAAGGGGAGAACTGCCGCTGGCGCGAATGCGGGCGGCGCGGGTTCAAACGCCGGCGGGATCGCGTATACGGCGGCCGTGGGCGGCACATTGGCATCCATCGGCTCAGGCACAAAAGACGGCGGCGTTGGCGTAGCTTCAGGGAAAATGGGTGCAGCAGCGGCGGGCGGCACGATGGGCGCGGGCGCCAGCGGCGGCGTGGGCTCGAAGGCCGGCATCGGCGTTTCGGAGAAGGGCGGCATGTCCAGAATTGGCGCAGCCATCTGCCGTTCTGGCGCCGGCCGTTCCGGCGCCGGAGGTTCGGCTGCTGGGGCAGGCGCAGGGTTCGCTGCCGCGCTTGCCAATCCGTCGATGCGCTTGTTGGTATCGGCGAGATTGGCGCGCAATTCGCCCAGCGTGTCGCGGCTCTGTTTTTCGCCGACGTCGAGGCGCTGAACGATGGTGTCGAGCGTGCGCTCGATCGCCGAAAGATGGCGGTCGAGCGTTTCCTGCATCTTGTGTTCGGTGGCGCCCGCGCTCGCTTCGGCAGCGGTCAAGCGCTGCGCGATTTTCTCCGCAGTGCGCTCAAGGCCGTGGATGTATTGCCTGTTGCGTTCGACCTCGGCGCTCTTGGGCTCGGAGGCGGCCAGGCGCGATTCAAACAGGCCCAACGCCGTGCGCAGCGCCTTCATGGTGTTTTCGCTGGCTTCCTCGGCAACCTTAACCCGCTCGGCGAGCGTCGTCATGCGCGCTTCCAGCGCCTGACCTTGGCGGTCAGCCACGTCGCGCGTCTCGGCGATTTTGCCGGCGATTGTCTCGACGTTGCTGGCGAGCGAGGAGACTTGGGTCGAGGATTCATTCGCCGTCCGCGCGATCTGATCGGCGAGCCGCGATAGACCTTGATGCAATCCGCGCACGGCGTCCTTGAGCGGCCCGCTGTCGGCATGGCGCTCGACGCGATCAATGCGCTCGGTGAGCTGGCTGAAGGCGTTGGCCTGGTCGCGCGCGGCTGCGTTGATCTCGGCTGCCGCCGTGCCCATGGCGCGGCTGGCTTCATTCTGCGAGCGCTCGGTGGTTTCGAGCCTGCGCGTCATCGTGCGCAACGTCTCGTCGATGCGGCGGAAGGCGGAATCGGTTTCGGCTTCGGCCCGCGCGATCCGCGCCACCAGATCTTCGCGGTCGCGGCGCGTATCCTCGTCGCGCGCAAACCGCAAGGGCGCCAGAGGGGCTTGTGACCGCTCGCTTTCGAATTCCCGGCGCTCCTCGGCTTCGCTCAGTTGCGCCGTTTCGCCCAAGATTCGCCGCGTCAGCCAGTCGCCAACGGACAGGCCCTCGCGGCTGGCAGCCGCGCGCGCCGCTTCCCGCGCCTCGGGTGGAATGCCCGCGACGCTCCAGGGCAAAGTCTGCTTCATATCGCCGACCGTGGCGCGATACCCCCAAGACAAGGTAGCCATCCCTAAATGTTGTGTAAATAAAACCCTCCTGTTCCAATACCATAAAGAACAGGCGAGCGCCGCCCGGTGCTCAACCCACAGGTTCGCGCTTTAGAGTTAATGTGCGGTTAGCGCCCGGACCTTCGCCGAGGTGATTCGAAAGGCAGAATACCGGCCTTTTCCAGCTCGCGGCCGAGCCCGCCGGTAAGCCAGGTCCAAGTCATGCGATAGTCGGAAACAAGCGACCACAGCGGATATTTGAAGGTCGCGGGCTGATTCTTTTCCACAAAGAAATGGGCGATCCAGGCCGGGCCATAGCCCGCGATGAGCGCTGCGAGCACGAACCAGGCGTTGAGCGTCGCTACAGCAAGCAGAAGAAAAAGCGTCGACAGCCCCGTGCCCACAAAATGAAAGGTCCGCGTTTCGGGCCTCACATGTTCGCCCAGATAGAACGGCCAGAACTCGCGATAGGTGGTGATTCGCCCGTCGCCGGGATGCGATTCGCTCATGGCGTCGCCGTTGCTGCTGGTGGCGGCGCCAAAGTTGCTGGTGGCGCCGCTGTTGCAGCGGGCGCGGGTCCCGCAGGCGCCTGGGGCTCATCGGGCGGCTCTGGCAGGCCCAAATCGGTGGCGAAGAGCTGGGTGACGTACATGGTGTTTCCGTTCACTGCCACGCCGATACCCGTTCGGTCGTAGAGCGCATAAGCGAGATTGGCCTTATGATCGGCACTGCCGAGCCAGCTGGCGACGAACCGCTTCGCCAATTCGTCGGCATCGGTGTCGGTGTCCTTGTCGTAATTCTGGCTTGCGATGTTCTCGCCCAACAGGCCGCGAAACTTCGCGTCCTTGGCCATCAGCAAGGTGGCCGTCGTCTCTCCCGTGGCGCTGGCGTGGGCGACATAATTGTTCTTGGCCATGTCCAGGCTGTGCGCGCGCGCCACGTCCACGAGTTCGGGATCAAGCTTGAGCGGTTTCGCCTGGGGGTCGATCTTAAGGCGCTCATTCTCGACTAGAATGAACACGCGCTTCTCCAGCGCGGCGGTCACCTGTTCGGGAGTGGGGGGTGGCAGGGCCGCATAAGGGTTCCGGAATTCGCCGACATAGGGGCCTGTAACCGCGCAACCGGCGACAAACGCAGCCAAAGCAAGCGTCACAACGAGTTTCATATGGCCCCCTGGGAAGCGGGGGAGGATAGAGGTTCGTGGCGGCTGCGTCACCGTTCCCGCAGGCTTCGCGGAACAATCGGCGGGAACCCGCTTTAACCTTTTGTCGCCATGATAGAGTTGTACACAAAGCCGTAGCACAATTGATGAGCATGGCAATTCTGTCTTCTCTCCGGCCCACCGCCGGCATGGCTTTCCCGGACTCGCTGCGCGAGCGCCTGCACGGTTTTACCGTGCTCGAAGGCGTCAACGACGCGGCTCTGAACGGCCTGCTGGCCGAGGCCGACTGGTTCAGCCTGCCGGGCGGCACAAGACTTTACAGCAGCGGCGACGAAGACACCGCCGTGTTTCTGGTGGTCACCGGCAGCCTTGGCGTCTTCATCGAAGGCGAGACCAGCCCCGAGCGGCTCGTCGCCCATATCGGCGAGGGCGAGACCGTGGGCGAAATGTCGGCGCTTATGGGAGAAACGCATCACACCACCGTGGTGGCATTGCGCGACAGCGAATTGCTGCGCTTCGGTCCGGGCGCGTTCGATAAGCTGCTGCTGCACCACCCGCGCATGATGTTCAACCTGCTCAAGCAGGTCATCCGCCGCCTGCGTCTGACCACGCAGGTCTCGACGCACCGTGACCGGCCCAAGACCTTCGCCATGATCCCCATGCAGGCGGGTGTCGAGAAAGATCCGCTCGCCCGTCTCGTCGTCGACACGCTGGTGAAAATGGGCGCCAAGGCTGCGGTGCTCGATGCGGCCGCCGAAAAGGAAACGACCGACTGGTTCAACCGTTTCGAGGTCGCGCACGACGTTGTGTTCTACCTGGGCGACCTGCCCGATAGCGCCTGGACGCATTTCTGCCTGCGCCAGGCCGATCGCGTCATGCTGATCGCGCGCGCCGACGAAACCTTGCCGATGCATCCGTTCGACCAGCGCTTCCTGAGACGTGGCACCGATGTCGCGCCGGAATTGCTGCTGGTGCATCCGGGCGGGCGCCGCCACAGCATGCCCGAGCACATCGAGCTCAGGAACGACCTTTTCGGCTCGCATTACCATGTCCGCGAGGGCCGGCCCGATGACGTAAAGCGGCTTGCCCGCTTCATCGCCGGGCGCGCGGTCAATCTCGTGCTGGCGGGCGGCGGCGCGCGCGGGCTTGCCCATATCGGCGTGTTGAAGGCGCTGAAAGAAGCCAATGTTCCCTTCGATTACGTGGCCGGCGCCAGCATAGGCGCCATCGTGGCGGCGGGCCTCGCTATGGAATGGGATATCGGCGAAGTGAAGGAGCGCATGCACAAGGTCTTCGTCGAGACCAATCCGCTGTCGGATTTCACCCTGCCGCTGATTGCGCTGTTCAAAGGACGCAAGACCAGCGAATTGCTGCACCAGAACTTCGGCGATAGTCAGGATCGAGGATCTCGCCAAGCCTTACTTCTGCGTTTCGTCCGATCTTACTTCGGGCCGCGATTATGTCCACCGCAGCGGCCTGCTCTGGCGCGCGCTCCGCGCGACGGTGGCGCTGCCCGGCATACTGCCCCCGGTCACCATGGACGGGCATCTGCTGGTGGATGGCGGCGTGATGAACAATCTGCCGGTTGACGTGATGGCGGCCGTGGCGCGCGGGCCCATCATCGCGGTGGACGTCGCGGGCGCGGTCAATCTCCGGGCCACCGACGAGCGCTACGGCGAACGTTCCATCTGGTCGCTGATTGCCGACCGCATGCGCGGTTCGCCGTCGATTATTTCCATCCTGATGCGATCTGGCACCGTGGGCAGCGATATGCAGCGCCGCGTAGTGCGCGAGCAGGCCGATTTCCTGTTCGAGCCGCCGCTCGAAGGCATCAGCATGGTCGACTGGAAAGCCTTCGACCAGATCATCGCGCAGGGTTACGCCCACGCGCTGCTGATGATCGAAAAACACGGCGTGCCGCTTTCCGACACCTGGACCGAAGGCCCCGCCGTGTCCATCAGCCATTCTGTGACGTGATCGATCCTGTCAGCGAAGCGGAAAAATTGATCGCAGGGGGACGGGCGCGCGAGGCCGCGGCCTTTTTGCAGCCGCTTATCGTGCAAGGACGCGGTGGCGCGCTGGCGCGGCTCACGTTGGGCCGCGCGTGGCTGGCGGCAGGAGAAACCAGTGAGGCACTGGGCGCGCTGCGGGAAGCCGCAGTGCTTTTTCCGGGCGTGCCCGAAGTGGTGCTGGTATTGGGCGAAGCCCTGCTTGCGGCGGGACACCTGCCCACGGCTATCGGCGAATTTCAGCGCGCGATCAGGCTCGACCCCGCGCTTATTCAGGCGCGCTATTTGCTGGGGTGCTGCTGGCTGGAAGCGGGCGAGGCCGGCAAGGCGCTGGAAATCTTTTCGCAGCTTAAAACAGAAAGCGATCCCGTTTTAAGGCTCGCCGAAAAAATCGCCGAAGCGGAAGCGATGGGGGCGGCCGCGCGTTCGGCCCCTAATTATGTGCGCCACCTCTTCGATCAATTTTCCGCCGATTACGATGCGCGCATGCTGGGTACGCTCTCCTATCGCGCGCATATCATCCTGCGCGAGCTGTGGGATTTGGTTGGTGGCGATAAAAAGCCGCTCGATATTCTCGATCTCGGTTGCGGCACTGGCCTTTCAGGCGCTGTCTTCAAGGATCTCGCCCGCCGCCTGGATGGTGTTGACCTGAGCCCGCTCATGCTCGCCAAGGCGGGCGAGCGCGGCATTTACGATTCCCTGTTCTCGGCCGATCTCGAAACGGCGCTGGTGCAAAAGGGCCCCGCTTATGACCTCATCCTTGCCGCCGACACGCTGGTTTATCTGGGTGATCTCGCAAAAATATTTGCGGGCGCAGCGCTTCGGCTGAAACCGGGCGGCTTTTTTCTTTTCACGGTCGAAAGCAAAGACGGGGAAGGCTATGCGCTGGGCCCCAAGCGCCGCTGGCAGCATGCGGAGCCTTATTTGCGTGAACTTGCGGCGCAGTCCGGGCTCGACGTTTCTGGTCTGCTCAATTGCACGCCACGCAGCGAGGCGAAAACCCGGGTTAATGGTTACGCCATGGCACTTCGCAAACCGGAATAAAACGGCAGGCGGCATAATTTCGAGAAGGTGAAAATACGTCCGGAAGCTGAACAAACGGCAACAATGGCCGCCGCCTTTGACCGCGCGACCTGATATGCTTCAATCCTGGGTTAGAGGTGCGCAGCAGGGAGTTGCTTTCATGATCCGCCGCCTTTTGCTTCCGGCCGCTTTTTCGCTAGCCGCCTTTCCGGCATTTGCTGACGACGTGCAGTGCATCACGGTTTATGCGCCAGCCGTGACTCAATCTGACGTTTTCGGCCAGCAACCCGTGGCGATGCAGAAAAAGAACCTGACCGAAATGCTGGCGACCTACCACCGCTATGAGCTGGACCTCAAGGATTTCCGGAATTGCCTGACGGCGCGAGATAAAGAAGCGAATAAGGCGAAAAACTACGCCATTGCGATCAACAACAAGAGCGTAGATAGGGTGGTGCAAGAACAGGATGCGATCCTGAAACAGGTGGATCAGCTCTGGAACGCAAGCGTCGATCAGGAAACCAAGGTCGTGAGCGACATGACGGCGTTGGCAAAAATCTATTGCGCGCACGCCACCGACCCCGGGATCTGCAAGAAATTCAAGCTCTAGTCTGGCTGTAAATCCGTAACGCGCGCGAATCGCCTATGATCGCGCGCCATGGGCGACGCCACCACGCAACGCACCGAACGGCGCAACCGGCAGCGCGCCGCCAACCGCGGCACCATTCTCGCGGCGGCCAGGCGCGTGGCCGAGCGCGAAGGCGCGGGAAGGCTTTCCCTGCGCGCGGCCGCCGCCGAAGCGGGCTATGCGCCGGCAACCGTCTATGCCTATTTCCGCAATCGAGCCGAACTGGTGCTGGCGCTTGCTGCCGATGATCTGGGCAGCCTCGCGCGTGCCATGCGCGCGGCGCCCGATCTCGCGGGCGCGGTGCGCGCGGGCCTAACACTCATCCGCCGCAACGGTGCATTCGCGTCGGCCGCGACCACTCTTGAATCTGGAAACGCGCCGCCGGAAGCCGAGCGTCTGTTCAACGGCAAGCTGATTGCGGCGCTGAAGGCGCTGGCCGACGCGGCCGGCCGCGCGCCCTTGCGTAATGCTGAAGAGCAGGCCGATGTCGTGCTGGCGGCGGCCGCGCTCGCAGGCCTCGCGCTCCTCGCGCGCACGGGCCGCCTCAGCGCGCTTGGCCTCGACGAGCAGGAACTGCTCGACCTTTTCGGCCGGCGTTTTGGCGCGTACAACTGATTATTGCGCCGCAGGCAAATTGGACTTGTCCTCGCCGCGCCACAGACCGAACGGCACGATCTTGTTGTTGCTGTCATGGCCGATATCGGCGCGCCCGAGATAAGGAATGCCCGATACTTCGCACCAATGCCTGGCCACCTGTTCCTCGCTCTGGCCGAACTCGGGATCGTTCGGTGGAATCGCGCTGCAACGGCCGAGCCTGATGCCAGCCACGCGCCTTATGCCCGGATTGCTAGTCAGGTGAAACAGCGAACGATCGATGCGGTACATATATTCCGACACTTCCTCCAGCATCAGAACGTGGCCCGTGAGATCGGGCTGCCACGGCGTGCCGATCAGCGTGCCTAGAATGGTGATGTTGAAGGCGGCGGTCTTCGCGCCTGGCGAAACGCTTGGCTCCAATGTCTCGCGCGCGCCTTCGACCAGAAAGCCAAGTGCACGATTGATCCCCGCTTCGCCACCCTCGCGCGCGATGTCGGCAACCATTGGCCCATGCGCGAGGCGCGCGAAGCCTTGTGTGTAAAGCGCCGCCAAGAGCGAACTTGCATCGCTATAGCCCAAATAGATTTTGTCTTTCGCGGCGGGCTTCAGCCCGGCCACGACCGCGGGCGCCAGGCGGCACGCGCCATAACCGCCGCGCGCAACCCACAACGCGCTGAAGCTCACGTCATTGGCGATGTCGAGGAAGGCCTTGGCGCGGCCCGCGTCCTCGCCGGCAAAATGGCCGGATGACAAAAAGCACTGCGGATGGAAATGGATTTCCGCGCGTGTGCCGTAACGCGCGGCTGCCAGCGCCTTAACTTTATCGGCAAGCACAGGCTCTATGCGCGAGCCGGGCGCCACGACGCCGATCTTCATTCCGCCTACGCGTTCGCGACCCAATTTTTCCCGCTCGCTTGCCGCCGCTCTTTCTGGCTTATAGCTTCCGGAGATGGCGCAAAACAGGCCCTATTTCTTCTGCGGCATAGGCGGCAGCGGCATGCTGCCGCTGGCGCTCATCGTGCGCGCGAAAGGCGCGTCCGTCGCGGGCTCTGATCGTGCGTTAGACCAAGGCCGCACGCCCGAGAAATTCACCTTCCTGCGCGCGCGCGGCATCAGGCTTTTCCCGCAAGACGGCAGCGGCGTCATTGACCGGGATCTGATCGTCGTCACCTCGACCGCGGTGGAAGATACGGTGCCCGATGTCGCCAAAGCGCGGGCCATCGGCTCGCAGTTGATGACGCGCGCGGAGTTGCTGGCGCAACTGTTCAACGCCGCGCCCGAAAACATCGGCGTTGCCGGCACCAGCGGCAAAACCACGACGACCGGAATGATCGGCTGGATTTTAAGCGAAACGGGCCGCGACCCCACCATCATGAATGGCGGCGTGATGAAGAATTTCGTCACGCCGGACGCGCTGTTCGCCAGCGCCGTGGTGGGAGATGGCCGCGTCTTTGTCAGCGAAGTCGATGAAAGCGACGGCTCCATCGCCCGCTACACGCCGCACATCGCTGTGCTCAACAACATTTCGCTCGATCACAAATCGCTGGACGAGTTGCGCGTGCTGTTTCGCGAGTTTGTCGCCAAGGCGAAGCAGGTGGTTATCAATCTCGATGACGGCGAAACCGCTGCCATCGCCGCGGATGTGCGGCCTGCGAACGCCATTACCTTCAGCTTCGCTGATCCGAACGCCGAGCTGCTGGCGGGAAAAATATCCGAGGCGCCGGATGGAATTGCTTTCGAGGTGCGCGAGCGTAAAACCGGCGCCATCGTTCCCGTGCGGCTGAGCATACCGGGGCGCCACAATGTGGCGAACGCGCTGGCGGCGCTTGGGGCGGCGCAGGCAGCTGGCGTGACGCTTGCCGATGCCGCGCGCGCGCTCGGCGGCTTTTCGGGCATCCGCCGCAGGCTCGAATATGCCGGCGCAGCGAATGGCGTGACCGTGATCGACGATTTCGCCCACAACCCCGACAAGATCGCGGCGACGCTCCTCACGCTGCACGCCTTTCCGGGGCGGCTCCTCATCATGTTTCAACCCCACGGCTATGGCCCTTTGCGCAAGATGAAAGAGGGCTTCATCGATGTCTTCGCGTGCCATCTGCGCGGCGATGATGTGTTGATCATGCCCGAGCCAGTCTATTTCGGCGGCACGGTGGAGCGCAGCGTCACCAGCGAAGATATCGTGCGCGGAGTGTTGGCGCGCGGCCGCACGGCCTTTGTGTTCGCCAGCCGCGAACAATGCGGTGGCAAGCTGCTGGAACTTGCGCGCCCTCGCGATCGCATCGTGGTGATGGGTGCACGCGACGATACGCTGTCGCAATTCGCGGCTGAGCTGCTGGCGAGCTTGGGAATTAAATAAAGAAAACTGGCTGGGGCGGGAGGATTCGAACCTCCGCATGCCGGAATCAAAATCCGGTGCCTTACCGCTTGGCGACGCCCCAATAGCGAGTGGCGGCGGACCATAACCGCTGGCCACGTGAGCGGCAACGCTTTGGCGCGGCTCTGTTGTCCTCATGCTTCGACAAGCTCAGCATGAGGGCTTGTAAAAACGGCCTCACCCTGAGCTTGTCGAAGGGTGAGGCGAGCGATTGTAACCACTTCGAGCGCGCGCTTGCCGCCTCTATAGCGCCTCGCTATAACGCCCGCTCTTCTCTCGGAGAGTAGCTCAGCCTGGTAGAGCACCACGTTCGGGACGTGGGGGCCGGAGGTTCAAATCCTCTCTCTCCGACCAGCCGCGCAGTTCATTTTTGCTTCTTGGTGGGCGCCGTCCTATCCAGCGTGGCGATCTGCGTCACCCAGCGCCCGTTGTGAACGCGGGCGAGGAACCCGCTCTGCACGCCAAGATGATTGCCGGGCGAAAACGCCACCGGCACGCCGCCAAGCTGCGGGTCTAGCCATGGGCCCATGGTTTCCAGCGTGCGCGCGAAGCCTGCTTGCGTGGGCGAAGGTCCGGTAAGCGCAAGCGCATCGATGAAAAGCCGCGCGTTGAGATAGGCCTCCAGCGCAACCACGCTGGGCGCGGCGCTGAATTTCTTTTCATAGCGCGCCACCCAGGCGCGCAAATTCCTGTTGGGATCGTCGGGATAGGGAATGGGCGCTTGGCCCACGGCATAAAGCCCTTCCACCAGCGCGCCGCCCAGCGTCGCCGTTTCCGGCACGTAACAGGAAGCGGGGCAGAGAAACTGGGCATGCAGCCCGCGCGCGTGCGCCGCGCGCAGGGCGGCAATCGTGTCCTGCACCACGCTGCCCAGCACCACAATCTCCGCGCCCGTGGATTTCAACGCGGCGATTTCCGCATCCAGACTGGTTGCGGCGGATGGGTAACTGACGGCGGCAACGGGTATTAATCCGCGCGGGCCGAGCGCGGCCTCGGCGCCTTCGCGCACGGCTAGCCCATAATCATTGTCCTGATAAAGCACGCCCACCTTGGCGGCATGGTGCGCGGCCAGAAGATCATCGAGGCCCGCTTTTATTTCGTTCGCATAAGGCGGCAGCACCGCGAATTTGAGCGGATGCAGCGGCAGGTAGCTTTGCCTGTCCGCCATCAGTGGAAACAGATGCAGCACGCCGTGGTCGAGCGCCTCTTTCATCGAGGCTTGCACGGTGGGTGTGCCGAGCGGGCTCAGAATGGCAAAGACATGATAGTTGGCGACGAGCTCATGCACCACCGCCTGCGCGTCGCTCACCTCATATTTGTCGTCGAATGCTATGAGACGCAGCTTGCGGCCGTGCACGCCGCCCGCATCGTTCGCTTCGTCGAACGCCAAGGTGATGCCGTTGCACGCGGCCTGGCCCCATGCCGCCAGCGGCCCGCTCATATCCATATGCGTGCCCACCACCATCTCGTGCGCGCTCACGCCCTGCGCGGCCCTCGTGGTCTGCGTCGGCAGAAACAGAAGCGCGGCAATTAGAGCAGCCGAAAGTCGTTTCATTTGGCCGGGAATTTGTAATCGCGAAAGCGCTCGCGCAGCGCGATTTTCTGGATCTTGCCGGTGGCGGTGTGCGGTATCTCGTCCACGAACACGACGTCGTCCGGCATCCACCATTTGGCGATTTTGCCTTCCAGGAATGCGAGGATTTCCTCTTTGGTGGCGCTCGCGCCTTTCTTCAACACGACGATGAGCAGCGGCCGCTCGTCCCATTTGATGTGCGGCACGCCGATGACGGCGGCTTCGGCCACGGCCGGGTGGCCGACGGCGATGTTCTCGATGGTGATGGTCGAAATCCATTCGCCGCCCGATTTGATCACATCCTTCGAGCGATCGGTGATCTGCATGAAGCCTTCGGCATCCAGCGTCGCCACGTCGCAGGTATCGAACCAGCCGTCCTTGCCGAACGCATCCTTGCCTTCGCCCTTGTAATAGCCCTTGGCGATGGCCGGCCCCCGAACCAGCAGACGGCCGAAGGCTTTGCCGTCGCGCGGCAGCTCGCGGCCCTTGTCGTCGACGATCTTCATCTCCACGCCGAAGGGCGGGCGGCCCTGCTTCATCTTGAACGCCATTTTTTCTTCGTAAGGCAACGCGTCCATGCCGGCTTTCAATTTGCCGACGGTGCCCAAGGGGCTCATTTCCGTCATGCCCCAGGAATGCGCGATCTCGACGCCGTATTTGTTCTCGAAGGCGTCGATCAGCAGCCTTGGACTTGCCGCGCCGCCAATCACCACGCGCTTCAGGGTCGAAAGCTTCAGATCATTCTGCTCCAGATGGGCGAGCAGCATCATCCAAATGGTCGGCACCGCGGCGCTACAGGTGACTTTCTCGCTCTCAAGAAGCTCGTACACGCTCGCGCCGTCCAGCTTGGCGCCGGGCAGCACCAGCTTGGCGCCCACGAGCGGCGCGTTGAACACCACGCCCCAGGCATTGGCGTGGAACATCGGCACTATGGGCAGCGCCGCATCGAAACTTGAAAGCCCGAAGGTGTCGGGCTGCGCCGCCAGAAACGTGTGCATCACATTGCTGCGGTGGCTGTAGAGCACGCCCTTGGGATTGCCGGTGGTGCCCGAAGTATAGCAAAGCCCGCAGGCGGTGTTTTCGTCGACCGCGCGCCAGGCGAATTTGTCGTCCACGCGCGCGATGAAATCCTCGTAAGCGACAAGGTGGGGAATTTTGTCCTTCGGCAAGTGCGCGCGGTCGGTCAGCGCCACATACAGCTTGATGGATTTCAGCTTGGGCGCGAGCGCCGCCACCAGCGGCGAAAAAGTAATATCGAAGAACAGTGCGCGATCGCCCGCGTGATTGGCGATATAGGCGATCTGGTCGGGGAACAGGCGCGGGTTGATGGTGTGGCAAATGGCGCCAAGACCCATGATGCCATACCACACCTCGATGTGGCGGTGCGTGTTCCACGCCAGCGTCGCCACGCGGTCGCCCGCGCCGATGCCCCATTTGTCCAGCGCCTTGGCGACGCGCCGCGCGCGGGAATGGATCTCTTTATATGTGGTGCGGTGGATGGGTCCTTCGATGGTGCGCGTCACCACCTCGCGGGCGCCGTGGTTTAGCGCCGCATGGTCGATGATCTTGTGCACCAGAAGCGGCCAATCCTGCATCAGGCCAAGCATAGCGTCCCCGTCCTCTTGTCTTACCCATCCTAGCAAGGTTCAATCGTCCGGCAATCAGCTGCGGAAACGCCATGCCGCTTACCAATAAACAGACGCGCGATATTCAAAGCGTGCTGCACCCTTACACCAATCCGAAGGTGTTGAAGGAAACGGGGGCGCTCGTCTTGGAAAAAGGCAAGGGCATTTTTGTCTATGACGAGCGCGGCAAGGATTACATCGAGGCCATGTCCGGCCTGTGGTGCAACGCGCTGGGCTGGGGCGAGAACGAACTGGCGGACGTGGCGGCGGTACAGATACGCAAACTCGCGCATGGCCATCTGTTCGCGGGCAAAAGTCACGAGCCCGCCATCCAGCTCGCCGAAAAGCTGAAAGAGATCGCGCCGTTTCGCGTGGGCAAGGTGTTTTTCGCCAATTCCGGTTCGGAAGCCAACGACACGCAGGTGAAAATATTCTGGTTCGCCAATAATGCGCGGGGGCTTACCAAGAAGAAAACCATCATCAGCCGCATGAAGGCCTATCACGGCGTCACCATGGCGGCGGCGAGCCTTTCGGGCTTACCCGCCAATCACAAGAGCTTCGATTTGCCGTTGCCCTTCGTGCGCCATACCGATTGTCCGCATTATTACCGGGGCGCGGAGGCGGGCGAGAGCGAGGAAGCATATTCCGCGCACCTGGCTGCGAATTTGAATGCGTTGATCGAAAAGGAAGGCGCCGGCACCATCGCCGCCATGATCGCAGAACCCATGATGGGCGCGGGCGGCGCGATTTTACCACCGAAAGGCTATTTCGCCGCCATCCAGAAAGTTTTACAGAAGCATGGCGTGGCCCTCATCGACGACGAAGTCATCACCGGTTTCGGCCGCACCGGCCAGTGGTGGGGCGCGGAAACCTTCGGGCTGAAGCCCGACACCATGTCCATCGCCAAGGCGCTGTCGTCTGCCTATCTGCCGATCTCGGCCGTGCTGGTGTCGCCCGAACTAGCGGAGCTGGTGGATTCGGAATCGGAAAAGATCGGCACCTTCGGCCACGGCTATACCTATTCTGGCAATCCGGTGTCGTGCGCGGTTGCGCTCAAAACCATCGATATTTACGAAAGCCGTAAAATTCTCGATCACGTCCGCAAAGTTTCTCCACACTTCCTGCAAAGGCTGTTCAAATTGTCGGAACATCCGATGATTGCCGACGTGCAGGGCATTGGCCTGATCGCCGGCATGGAATTGGTGGCTGATAAAGCTTCGAAAAAGAATTTCGATCCCGCCAAGGGCGTGGCGATGAAGTTCGCCAATTTTTGCCAGGAAGAGGGCGTCATCGTGCGCTCGCTGCTGGGCGACCGCATCGCGCTCTGCCCGCCGCTAGTCATCACCGAGTCCGAAATCGACGAGCTGTTCGCCCGCGTACAGCGCGGCTTCGCGCACGGGCTTAATTGGGCGATGCAGGAAGGGCTGCTTGCAAAATAGCTTGTTATTCCCGGTCGCGTTGTCGCCTACATATTGCGCCGGTATTGCCCGCCCACTTGGTAAAGAGCATTGGTGATCTGGCCGAGTGAAGAGCAGCGCACGGCGTCCATCAGCACCGTGAAGATGTTTTCGTTGTTAATGACGGCCTGTTTCAGTCGCTCAAGCATCGCCGCGCATGCTCCCGCATTGCGTGCCTGGAAATCCCTGAGACGGTGCAACTGGCTTTGTTTTTCCTCGTTCGACGAACGCTGAAGGAGGACGTCTGCCTGCGGCTTCTGGTGAGGGCTGAGGAACGTGTTGACACCGATAATCGGATAGCTGCCGTCGTGCTTCTTATGTTCGTAAAGCAGCGACTCTTCCTGAATTTTGCCGCGCTGGTAGCCGGTTTCCATTGCCCCCAGCACGCCGCCGCGCTCAGCAAGCCGATCGAATTCCTTCAGCACCGCTTCTTCGACCAGGTCGGTGAGTTCCTCGATGATGAAGGAGCCCTGGTTGGGATTCTCGTTCTTCGCTACGCCCCATTCGCGGTTGATGATCATCTGGATGGCCATGGCGCGGCGCACCGATTCCTCGGTGGGTGTCGTGTAGGCCTCGTCATGGGCGTTGGTGTGCAAGCTGTTGCAATTGTCATAGATGGCGATCAGCGCCTGCAATGTGGTGCGAATGTCGTTGAAGTCGATTTCCTGCGCATGCAGCGAACGGCCCGAAGTCTGGATATGGTATTTCAGCCGCTGCGATTGCTTGTTGGCCTTGTATTTGAAACGCATGGCCGTGGACCAGATGCGCCGCGCTACGCGGCCGATGACCGAATATTCGGGGTCCATGCCGTTGGAAAAAAAGAACGAAAGGTTGGGCGCGAACTGATCAATGCCCATACCGCGCGCCAGATAGGATTCGACATAGGTAAATCCATTGGCGAGCGTAAAGGCGAGTTGCGAGATGGGGTTCGCCCCCGCCTCGGCGATATGATAGCCCGAGATCGAAACCGAATAAAAATTCCGCACTTTGTTGCGGACGAAATATTCCTGGACATCGCCCATTAGCTTCAATGCGAAATCGGTCGAAAAGATGCATGTGTTCTGGCCCTGATCTTCTTTTAAGATGTCGGCTTGCACTGTGCCGCGCACAGTGCTGAGCGAGAATTCGCGGATTTTTTCGATCTCTTTTTCCCTGGGTTCGCGTCCGTTTTCCGACTGGAAGCGGTCGATCTGCTGGGCGATGGCGGTGTTGAAGAACATCGCCAGGATGATGGACGCAGGCCCGTTGATGGTCATCGACACCGAAGTCGTGGGCGAGCACAGATCGAACCCGGAATAGAGCACCTTCATGTCGTCGAGCGTTGCGATGGATACGCCGGAATTGCCCACCTTGCCATAGATGTCCGGGCGCTGGTTGGGATCGCAGCCATAGAGCGTCACCGAGTCGAATGCCGTCGAGAGGCGCGTCGCCTGCGCGTCCTTGGACAAAAGCTTGAAGCGCGCATTAGTGCGAAAGGCGTCGCTCTCGCCGGCGAACATGCGGGTCGGGTCCTCATGCTCGCGTTTGAAATCGAAAACGCCAGCCGTATAGGGAAAACGCCCCGGCAGGTTTTCTTTCAGCATCCATTGCAGCAGCGCGCCATGATCCTCGAACTGCGGCAGGCTCACTTTGGGAATTTTGGTGCCTGACAGCGTCGTCGTGGCAATGGTCGTGCGTAGCTCCTTGTCGCGGATTTTCACGACATATTCGTTTGCAGCATAGGCCTGCTTCACCGCCGGCCATCTGTCGATCATCTTGCGCGCTCGCGGATCCACGCGCATTTCGCGCGTGGCCGCCAGTGCCGCGAGATCGGCGGACGGTTTGTTGCTTTCGCTCAACATTCGCGCCGCTTCGGTCAGCTGCTGGACTTCGCGAACCAGCTGGACCTGTTCCTTGATCGTGGCGTGGTATGTGCGCACCGTCTCGGAAATCTCGGCAAGATAGCGCGAGCGCGTGGGCGGCACGATGGCCGTGCCGATGATCGAAGCCTTGTTCTGTGGCCTTGGCAATTTGCTCGGCGGCAGCTTGAAGTTTTTTCCGGCCAATGCTTCCAGCAAACCGTAATAGAGGGCAGTCATCCCGTCATCGTTGAAGCGCGATGCAATCGTGCCATACACCGGCATGCTGTCCGGCGGAGTAGAAAATGCCTGGCGGTTGCGCTGCACCTGTTTGCGCACGTCGCGCAAGGCATCCGCGCCGCCTGCGCGGTCGAACTTGTTGATGGCCACCATGTCGGCATGATCCAGCATCTCGATCTTTTCGAGCTGGCTGGCGGCGCCGAATTCGGGCGTCATGACATAAAGCGACAAATCGGCGATATCCGAAATCGCCGCATTGGCCTGGCCGATGCCCGGCGTCTCGATGATGATCAGCTCGAAGCCCGCAGCCTTGCAAAGCTCGATGATGGCCGGCACGTGCTGCGGCACCTCGGTTCCCGATGAACGCGTAGCCAGCGAGCGCATATAGACCGAGCCGCTGATGGCATTCATGCGGATGCGGTCGCCCAAAAGCGCGCCGCCGGTCTTGCGCCGAGAGGGATCGACGGCGATCACCGCGATGCCAAAATCGGGCTTGTCCATCAGGAAGCGATGGATCAGCTCATCGGTGAGCGACGACTTGCCGGAACCGCCGGTACCGGTGATACCTAAGACCGGCACATGGCGGGTCTTGGCGCGCCTGGCGATCTGGCTTTTCAAAACCGGATTTGCGGTGTTGTTCTCCAGCCCGCTGATCAGCCTGGCGAGAATCCGCCGGTCGGTCGCCTCGAGGCCGTCGAGGCTGGCGGGCTGATTTCCGGCGACGTCGAAATCCGCACGCCGGACGATGTCGTCGATCATGCCCTGCAGGCCCATGAGCTGGCCATCTTCGGATGAATAGATGCGCTCGACGCCATAATCTTCCAGTTCGCGGATTTCTGGCGCCACGATGACCCCGCCGCCGCCACCAAATACTTTCACCTGGCTGACGCCACGCTGTTTCAGAAGGTCGACCATGTATTTGAAAAATTCGATGTGGCCGCCCTGATAGGAGCTGATGGCCACGCCCTGCACGTCTTCCTGTATGGCGGCGACGACGATTTCTTCGACGGAACGGTTATGGCCGAGATGGATCACTTCCACACCCGCCTGTTGCAACAAGCGGCGTATGATGTTGATCGAGGCGTCGTGGCCGTCGAACAGGCTGGTGGCGGTGATGAACCGCAGCTTGTGGCTGGGTTTACCGGCTTCCTTGGTGGCAGCCGCCATGCTCACGCGCTCAAGCATTCAGGGTTCCCGGGTTGACGATTTTCTTATGCGCCGATTCACACGACTCCGGCTTTCGAGATTCCGCACCGGAGGGATGGGGAGAGATTATTGCATAGTCGTGGCCTTATCTAGGAGGTTGCCAATGGGCCGAAAGTCAATAATACCGAAGGCCAATGGCGATATTTGCTTCTTTTGATTGCACGGAGCTTGTAAAAAGTGCCATGGAATTCCCCCCGTATGCGGGGGGAAAGCGACCGCCGAGCCGATCATGATCGACTGTTATATTTACGACGCTGTGCGCACGCCCAGAGGGCGCGGCAAGAAAGACGGCGCGCTGCATGGCGTGACGGCACTGGAACTGGCGACGCAGGTGCTTCGCGCGATTGCCGCCCGCAATAACATCGGCAAAACCCATATCGACGACGTGGTGCTGGGCTGCGTCGATCCCGTGGGCGAAGAGGGCGCCGACATCGCCCGCGCAGCCGTGCTCAACGCCGATTTCGACGTGCGCGTGCCGGGCGTGCAGATCAACCGTTTCTGCGCGAGCGGGCTTGAGGCCTGCAACATGATCGCGGGGGCGATCATGTCGGGGCAGTCCGATCTCGGCATCGGCGGCGGCGTAGAGAGCATGAGCCGCGTGACGATGGGGGCTTCCGGCGGCGCCTGGCCCACCGATCCCGCGCTTGCCATCAAGGCCTATTTCATGCCGCAGGGCGTGTCGGCCGATCTTATCGCCACGCTCGACGGATTTTCGCGCGCCGATGTCGACGCCTTCGCCATCGAATCGCAGAAGCGCACGGCCAACGCTTGGAAGAACGGCTATTTCAAGAATTCCGTCATTCCGGTGAAGGACGTGCTGGGCCAAACGCTGCTCGATAGGGATGAGCATCCGCGTCCCGACAGCACCATGCAATCGCTGGGCGCGCTGAAGGCGTCTTTCGCCGATGTCGGCGCTTATGGCTTCGACGCGGTGGCGATCCAGCGCTACCCGCAGCTGGAAGTCATCAATCACGTCCATCACGCCGGCAATTCTTCCGGCATCGTCGATGGCTCGGGCGCGGTGCTGCTCGGCACCAAGGACGTGGGCGCGGCGCTTGGCAAGAAGCCACGTGCTCGTATCAAAGCTTTTTCCTCCATCGGCTCGGAGCCCGCCATCATGCTTACCGGCCCCGCCGACGTGAACCGCAAAGTTCTCAAGCGCGCCGGCATGACGATCAAGGACATCGACCTCGTCGAAATGAACGAAGCCTTCGCCGCAGTGGTGCTGCACTACATGCGCGAGATGGAGCTCACGCCCGATAAGGTCAACGTCAATGGCGGCGCCATTGCCATGGGGCATCCCTTGGGCGCCACCGGTGCCATAATTTTGGGCACGCTGCTCGACGAAATGGAGCGCCGCAATTTGGCAACCGGCCTTGCCACGCTGTGCGTCGGCTCCGGCATGGGCACGGCCACGATTATCGAGAGGGTGTAATGAACCTCACCAATTTCAAATGGGATCAGGATGCCGACGGCATTGTCACCCTCAGCTGGGACATGCCGGGCCGCAGCATGAACGTGGTCTCGACTGCCGCAATCCAGGAACTGGGTCAGGCGGTGGCGCAAATCGCCAGCGACGCCAACATCAAGGGCGCCATCATCACCTCCGGCAAGGACAACGCCTTTTGCGCAGGCGCCGACCTCGACGAAATGGCCTCGGTCGCTGGGCATGAAACGCCCGACAACGCGCGCGCCATCCAGGCGATGATGAGCATGTGGCACACCACGCTGCGCAAAATGGAAACCTGCGGCAAGCCGGTGGTGGCGGCCATCAACGGGCTCGCGCTGGGCGGCGGCTTCGAAGTGACGCTCGCCTGCCATTACCGCATCGTCGCCGACAATCCGAAAATCCAGTTGGGCCTGCCCGAAGCGCGCCTCGGCCTGCTCCCCGGCGGCGGCGGCACGCAGCGCCTGCCGCGCCTGATCGGCGCGCAGGCGGCGCTGTTGCTGATGAGCGAAGGCAAATCCGTGCGCCCGGCCGACGCGTTGGCGCAAGGCATCGTTCACAAGGTCGTGCCGCCGGCCCAGCTCATCCCCGAAGCGAAAAAATGGCTTAAGGCCTCGCCCAATTCCGTGCAGCCGTGGGACATGCCCAATTACCGCATCCCCGGCGGAGGGCCGTATTCGTCGGGCGGCGTGCAGGTGTTCACCGTCGGCAACGCCATGATGCGCAAGCAGACCTACGACAATTATCTGGCGCAGAAATTCATCATGTCTTGCGTCTACGAGGGCCTGCTCATCGACATCGACAACGCGCTGAAAATCGAGCTGCGCTATTTCACCAAGCTGCTGATGCAGCCCTCGGCCCGCAACATGGTGCGCACGCTGTTTATCTCCATCCAGGATCTTGGCAAAGGCGCGCGCCGCCCGCCAAAAGAAGCGCCAACCCAAACCAAAGCACTGGGCGTGCTTGGCGCGGGCCTGATGGGCTCGGGCATCGCTTATGTCTCGGCGCTGGCCGGCATCGATGTCGTGCTGGTGGACACCACGCAGGACAAAGCCAACGCTGGCAAGGATCACGCCACCAAATTATTGGATTACGAAATCTCTCGCGGCCGCTCGACGCCCGACAAGAAGGCGGCTGTGCTCGCGCGCATCAACGCGACAGCCGATTTCGGCGCGCTGAAAAACGCCGACCTCATCGTCGAAGCCGTGTTCGAAGACCGCGCCGTGAAAGCCGAAGCCACTAAGAAAGCCGACGCGGCGACGAAGGACAGCTGCATTTTCGGCTCCAACACTTCCACCCTTCCCATCACGGGCCTAGCGGAAACGAGCAAGCGCCCGGAAAGCTTCATCGGCATTCATTTCTTCTCGCCGGTCGAGAAAATGGGTCTCGTCGAAATCATCATGGGCAAGAAAACAAGCCAGCGCGCTCTCGCCACGGCAATCGATTACGTGCGCCTGATCAAGAAGACGCCCATCGTGGTCAACGACGCGCGCGGGTTTTACACCTCGCGCACCTTCATGACCTATGTGAACGAAGGACTCGAAATGGTCTGCGAGCGTTACACGCCCGCGCTCATCGAGAACGCGGGCCGCATGGCCGGCATGCCGATGGGGCCGTTGGAAGTCACCGACTCCGTGGGCGTCGATACCTCGCTCAAAATCATGAAGGAGACGCGCAAGGAAGTGCTCCACATGGACAAGCCGCTGCCCGCGGAAGATTTCCTTTCATGGGTGGTGGAGAAAAACGGCCGCGCCGGCCACAAGTCCGGCAAGGGCTTTTACGATTACGACGCCAAGGGCAAGCGCACGCGCATTTGGCCCGAGCTATTCACCTATGGCGGCGGCAAGTGGAAAAAGGATTTCGGCGCCGACGAAGTGCTGGACGTGACCGCCGAAATGAAGCTGCGCTTCCTCACCATCCAGGCGCTGGAAGCCGCGCGCTGCTTCGAGGACGGCGTGGTCACCGACCCGCGCGATGCCGATGTGGGCGCTATCTTGGGCTGGGGCTTTGCGCCCTTCTCCGGCGGGCCGCTGTCTTACATCGACACCACCGGCGCCAAAGCCTTCGTCGCGCGCTGCGATGAATTCGCCAAAAAATACGGGCCGCGATTCACGCCCAATAAGCTCCTCCGCGACATGGCAGCCAAAGGCGACGGCTTTTACACCCGCTTCGCGCCGCAGAAGACAGCGGCTTAAACCCTAACTGTCATCCCCGGCGAGCGCGAACACCTGTTCGCGCGAGGGAAGGGGACCCAGGTGGTTAGATCAAACCAACCCTATCCACCTGGGTTTCCTTCCCCTCGTGCCGCTTGCGCGGCACTCGGCCGGGAATGACAATTGAAGTTAGACCGACGGCCGCGCCAGCGAGTCCGTCACCACCCAGGCGACGCCGATCAGAACAAGAGTCAGGGCGCTCTCGGTCCAGTTGTCGAAGCTGGAGGGATCGGCCAGCAGCATTGGCGCCCACACCAGCAGGGCGAAGCACGCGTACATGGCGGTCAGCAGGATGGCGCCGAGGCGGGCCTTCACGCGCGAGAGTATCGCAACGCCGGCCGCGATCTGGCCGATGCCGGTCGCATAAGCCCAGAATTCCTGGCCGGGCGGCAGCCATTTGGGAACCAGCGGGGCGGTCATGTTCATATAAGCAAAATGCGCGCCGCCGAATACCAGCGCACAAACGCTGAACGCGAGTTGGCCCAGGCGCGCGAGGCGCGCGGCCAGCGCCGCATCGATCCTGGCGTAGGTGGCGTAGATGATCAACCCGCCCGCCGCGATCGCGAGTTGCTCGGCGATGTTTTCGTAGGCGATGTACTCGGCGTAATGGGCTAGCAGCACGCGGCCGTCCATCAGGATGACGACGATCAGCGCGTAGTATGTGGTGAGCGCAGCCGCGCCCCAGGCCGCGGTCCGACGCCACGCGACGCCCGCACCCGCGGCCAGCATGAACACGGCAGCCGCATGGGCAAGCGCTGCGCGGCCGGGAAAGTCCTTGGGCACGGGCTGCCCGGGATCGAAGTTCCCCCATGCCAGGCAGACCATGGCCATCGCCACCACGCCAAGGCCATAGATGCGCCAGCCGAAGGCTGTCGCCGTTTTTTCCGCGCTCATGAAACTTAATATACTTGATTTTCGGCAAGCTCTCACGCGCCGCGAAAATCCGCGGCTTGAAGCTCAGTCGGGAATGACAAAATTGATTGTCATCACCCGCGCCCGCGCGGCTTTGCCGCGCTATTAAACTATTGGCGTGCGAAGCACGCCGGAGGGTGACCCAGGTTATGAAGGCCACAATGGCGGAGAACCCACCTGGGTGGCCCGCAGTTGCGGGCCATGACAGTATAAGGTGTATTTCCAGCGGGGAATTTCGATGCGTAAAGCATGGATTGCGGTGGCGGTCCTTAGTGTCACAACACCCGCCCTCGCCGATGACTCAACGGCCGAGCTGAGCGCGGGCGGCATCGTGTTTACACAGAACGCCGACATTCGCATGGCCTCCGAGGACCTCCGCATTTCGCCCTACGACGTGAAGGTGCGCTACGAATTCGACAATGACAGCGGCCGTGACATCGACGCCATCGTGGCTTTCCCGCTGCCCGACGTGGACATGGAGCGCCTCGTCGAAACGCCCTTGGGTCGCATGACCGATGATTCCAAGAACTTCGTCAATTTCCGCGCCACCGCCGATGGCAAGCCGATAGCCGCACAATTCGAACGCAAGGCCATTCACAACGGCCGCGACGTGACGGACAAGGTGAGGGCTGCGGGCCTCGACGTGGATATCTATTCCGGCCCCTATCGCGACAAACTCGACAATCTGCCGATGGCCAAGAAGAAGCAGCTGCAATCCCAGGGCCTGATGAACATCGGCGAAGACAATTGGGTGCAACCGCGCTGGATCGTGAAGACCAAATATTGGTGGCGCCAGCATTTCCCGCCCGGGCGCACGGTGATCGAGCACGAATACGCCCCAGTCACCGGCCAGAGCATGTTCGACAAATACAATCTCGAAGGCCACTACTGGAAAGATTTCCGCGACAGGTTCTGCGTCCATGGCAAGACCGAAGCGCAGATCCGCCACGATGTCGCCGTGCGCCCGCCGCAGCAGGGCAACGCCTATTACATGTTCTGGGTCTCGGACACTGACTTCGTGCTGAAGACAGCGCGCAACTGGAAAGGCCCCATCGGGCGCTTTCACCTCACGCTCGACAAGCTGAAGCCGCTCAACATCATTTCGCTGTGCTGGAATGCGCCGCTGAAACAGACCGGCCCCACCACCTATGAATCCGACCTCGCCAACTTCTCGCCCGCGCAGGATTTGCGCATCGTGGTGATGGAGTAAAATCATCCTCCCCCTTGGGGGAGGTGTCGCCCGCAGGGCGACGGAAGGGGCCGCCCCCTCAGTCCGCTTGCGCGGACAGCTCCCCCAGAGGAGGAGCATCAAAGCAGTTTGAAGGCGTCTACCGGCTTTTGCCGAACAGGGCGGAAATCAAACGGGCAAACCAGCCGCGCTGTGCTGCATCCGGCGAAGTGTTCCGGCGCGTCTCTCCGGCGGTGTCGCCCCAACGGCCAGTTACAAGGTGAGCCAACATTTACTCGCTCCCATACGCAAAACGCGTCGTATGCAGATCATTATACGCCGCATACGGCGCATCTCCAAGCACATCCTCGAGCCGAGGCGGCGCTTTAAGATGAACAGGATGAACGGAGGGCCCTCAACAAGCCGTTAATGACGATTAATCGCCGGCCTCAATCGAGCGCATCGATCGCGCGCTCGCCCCAGGAATGGAGCAGCCTGCGCACGCAAGCTCCGCTCGACATTTGGCTGGTGCCAAGCCGGTGCCAGCTTTCAAGGCCGCTTTCCACCGGCAGCCCGCCCACCGCTTCCTTGTTCCGGCGCGCCTCTTCCAGGGCCAGCACGCGGCAGGGATCGACCTCGCCATAGGCATGGTAAACAACGCCGAACACGAACGCGGCCAGCAGAAGCGGCAGCGTGATCAGCCCGCGGATCATCCGCGCCTCACTTGCCGAACGGGCTGCCCAGCGGATTGGAAAGCGTGCTGCCTGAATTGCTCGTGCCGCACGAGGCGTAACCGGCCGTCCAGCCCGAACGGTAGTCTCTGCTTGTCTGATAGAGCGTCTGGTCGCGCGTATCGCCGCCCGCTTCGTGCGTGGCGCGCGCGCTCGCGGTCTGGCAGCCATCGCCATAACCGGCCGCGTATTCGGGCGAGTTGTTGTGGCCTTGCGCCAAATGGCGCGAGGCGCAGGCGCTGACGAGCAGCACCAGTCCAACCGCAAGTAAACGCGACATAAGGCACTCCACAAACGAACGCGCCATCAGCCTAGAACGAAAAGCGCGTTCCCGCCGCAGGCAGGTCGCCGGAATGGCGTATTCGAGAACTCGTGTATGGATTGCTGGAATCTATCCACTCAACTTTTGGTTGTTATAAGCACTAAGAACCCAGTTTTCCTGCCGCTTTCAGCCCGATGCCCCTTGCCAGTTTATGAAAGTTATCCTCTAATTCTTGAGATATAGGATCATATTCCTTATATCGCAACAAACCAGGGGACCACGGCAGGGGCAAGCGGCATGAGCACCAAAGAGCAGAACGGCACACAAGCGCAAGACGAACCCGGCTGGACGAGTGAAGCGGGCATAGCCCAGGCCATCGTCGCGCATGTGTTCGATGTGCCGATGGACGATTTGCGAGCCCGCTCGCGCGGCGAAGCGCGTACGGCTTTCGCCCGCCATGTCGCCATGTATCTCGCGCACATCACATACGGCCTGACCATCGCCGAAGTCGCGCGCGCGTTCGGCTGCGACCGCACCACGGCGCTGCATGCCTGCCACCGGGTCGAGGATTTGCGCGATGACCCCGAGCGCGACCGCCGCCTCGACCGGCTCGAGGGCCTGCTGCGCGAAGCGGCCAGCATCGAAAGCATGCCGCAATGAATGAGCCATTCGCCGAAGCCGAAATCGCCCGCGAGGGCAGGCGGGTGTTTCGCAAGCTCATGGCCGAGGGCGCAATGCTGGCGCCCGGGCACGGCGATTACAGCGCGAGGATCGCGGGCGGGCGCGGGCGGCCATCCATGCGCGTGGCGTCCGCGATGGTGGAAGCATTCCGCCGCCGCGGCTGGCTGGTGCCTGCCGCGCAAACGGACGACGCATACACATTAAGTGACGCGGGGCTCTTCTGGCTACGCCGCGCGCTCGCCCACGAAGACCCTTTCGCCGCCCAGCATCAGCTTCGCGTCAAGCGCCTTGTCACTGATGATCAGGGCATCGAGCAGCTCGTCACCGTCAACGAAGGGGAATCGCCGCTCGCCTGGCTCTATAACCGGCGCGGGCTTGACGGCAAGAAGCTGATCGGCCGCGTGCAGTTCGAGGCGGGCGAACTTCTGCGCCGCGATTTCACGCTGGCGCAGCTCACCCCGCGCATGGCGGTGGATTTGAGCGCGCCGGTGATCGGCGAAAAGCGTGGGGTCAAGGCCGATCCGGCCCTCACCGAAACCGTGCTGGCGGCCAAGCAGCGCTTTTCCCGCGCGCTCGATTTTGCCGGCCCCGGCCTTGCCGATCTGCTGATCGATGTGTGCTGCCGATCTGATCGGCCTCGAAGAAGCCGAACGCGCCCAGGGCTGGCCCAAGCGCTCGGGAAAAATCGTGTTGCAAATCGCGCTCGACCGCCTGGCCATCCATTACGGGCTCTATCCGCCCACAGGCCGCGCCTCGCGCCGCATTCGCGCCTGGGCCGCGCCGGAAGAAAAGCAAGCAGAACAGAAAGCCGGGAAAAAAGAGGCCTGACGGCCATCCGGGAGGGGGTCGGATGGGCCGTCAGGCGCGGCGCGACAGAAGAGTTCTCGCTAAGCGCCGCTCGTGTGTTCGCGCACGCGTTTCTGCTGTTCTATTTCGGCCTTGACCCGCGCCAAACCGATCAGCGCGGTGGCCTGGAAGTGATCGATAACATCGAGGCCTGTTTGGCAGGCCTGCTTGTATTCACCGCAATCCAGCGCGGTGCGAACGGTGGACGTGGCGAGCGGCAGGCCGGACCACAAAGACACCCCGTTAAGTCCGCCCAGGCCAAGATGGGGCGCGCGCGGCAGCAGGAACGCCACCAGCGTAATCCAGAAAATCGCCCGCACCATGAACATGGGATTGCCCCCGCTCTTTGGCCGCTCTTGCAGCACAATAGGCGCTTGCCCATTGCGCGGGCCTGAAGACGATCGCTAAAAATGTTCCGATGTCAGCGGCACGCGCGTTTTCGCTTGCCAAAGGACTAGCGGCGGGTTCCCGGCGCGCGCGAAAATTTCGAACAATTTGAATAAGTGCCCGTTTCGGGACACAAGCGTGCTTAACGGAGATTCACTTTGGCGCTGGCGCGGTTGATAAGCTCGGTTTACGTGCAGGCGCTGATGCGCCGCGCCGAGACGCAAGGCGCGCAGGCTTACCTCATCCGCCGCGGCGCGGAAGAGGCGGGCGCGGTGTTCCTGAAAGTGAACCGGCTGGACGGCACGTTTCTGGTGCTGGCGCGAGCGCGCGTTGGCGCTGATGGAGCGCTCGCTTGGACGAGACCATTAGGCGACACCACCGACGAAGCCAAAGCCACGGAATATTTCGGGCGTCAAATCAAATTCGACCCCGACATCTGGATCGTCGAGATTGAAGACCGCCAGGGCCGCGCCTTCGTGGACGAGAAGGTGGTTTAGACTGTTCCTGCGATTCGTGCGAGGGGAGCAGGGATGACCACCACCTACAACGAAATCGCCGGCAGGGATTTAGGCCGCCTTGCAGCGATCAGCGACGGCGTATTCTCCGTGGCGATGACGCTGCTGGTGCTGGATTTGCGCGCGCACGCGGCCGAACTCATTCACAGCGAAGCCGATCTCGTGGCGGCGCTGGCCGCGCTCGCGCCGCGCCTGTTGCCCTATCTGATGAGTTTCCTCACGCTCGGCATTTTCTGGGTCGGCCAGCAGACGCAGTTCAGCTATCTCGCGCGCAGCGATCGCGCCTACGCCTGGATCAATCTGGTCTTCCTGCTGGCGGTCACGCTGGTGCCGTTCTCCACCGCGCTGCTGGCCCAATTCATCACCTATCGCGTGGCGCTCATCGTCTATTGGCTGAACCTTGTCGTGCTTGGCATTGTGATTCTCGCCGCCTGGTATCGCGCCCGCACTTTCGGGCTGGTGAAGCCGGATGCGCCGGAAGGCTTCGAAAGCGCCTTTGTGCGCCGCGTGGTGCTGGGGCAGGCGCTTTATGCCTTCGGCGCAGCCCTTTGCGTGTTCAACACCTATTGGAGCATCGGCTTTATAGTTGCGGCGCAGATCAATTACGCCGTCGGCCCTCGCTTCAAGCCGCTGAGCTGGCTGTGATTATTGCGTGATCTTGGCTGCGAAGCTGCCGGTGATGACGGCGTGCTGCGCCGGAATGCAGAGCGCGAGCTTGCCCGGCAGCACGCTGCCAGCCCGCGCGCCGAAGCTGACCGTCAGCGTCGCCGTGTCGCGGATGAAGCCGGTATCGATGCCGGCCCCGCGCATTTGCAGATACCAGCTCTGCACTTCGGTGGCGTCCTTGCCCACCGACGGCTGCTTGGCGGGATCGTCGACGGGCAGGCGGCGGAAGGTTTTGCCGTCGGGCATCTCCTTCATCCTCGTCAGCACCTGCACCTGCAGCATGTCGTCGCCCACGCCGTTCTGGAAGGTGAGATACCAGCCCGCGAAATGCCCGAGCCACGGCTTCACCATATAAATGGTGGCCGCGCCCGCCACGAACGCCTTGCCCATCACCGTGCCTTTTAGAGCCGTATCGGATGCAGGTGCGGCGCAGGCATCTATAGGCGAAACAGCAGAAGCTGGTACGGAAAGCGACAGTGAGGCGAATAAGGAAATCGCCATAGCCTCGAACCGGAAGCGCATCGAAATCTCCTGGCCACGTTGTGATATATACCGGCATCGTAGCATACATGATGAAGGTCGCGGTCACGTCTGAGACGGAACAACATACGCAAATTTAAGCACCCTATTTAAAGACAGCGCTCGTGCTTTGGGCGTTCGGGTTCATCAGCGCGGCTCTGGTGCTTCCTTATGTGGCGACGCTTGAAGCCAAGGTGTTAGCCGCCAAAGCCGCAAGTATGCACCTCACGCTGCAGATGGTGTTGGCGCTTTCTCTTGCGCAAAGTGCGCTCATTCTGGCCGTAGCCGTGTTTGCGGGGCTGTGGGCCGCGCGCAAGGTCGGCCTTGGCGCGCCAATTATTTCCGCCTGGGTCACGCGGCAGCCGTTGCCGGCAAGCACGGTCCCGACGTTTGTCCTTGCCATTGCCGTTGGTGCTGCAATGGGGCTCGCCATTATCGCGCTCGATCGCGAGATCTTCGCGCCCATCGCCTCAGTCGCCCAGTTCATCGCTCTCACACAGAACACCGGCATACACCCGCCGCCGTTGCAGGGTTTTCTTGCGTCATTCTACGGTGCGTTCGGCGAGGAAATTCTCATGCGGCTCGGTCTGTTGTCGCTGCTGGCGCTTCTCTTCCGCATGCTGGCAAGATGGTTTGGCGCGAGCCGCGATGTGGCGCTTTCATCAGGCGTGTTTTGGACAGCGAATATCGCAGCGGCGCTGTTGTTCGGGGCCGGGCATTTGCCAGCGGCGATGGCGGTTGCGCCCTTAACAGTCGTCATGGCCGTGCGGATCATTCTGCTGAACGCACTCGGCGGCATTGTGTTCGGTACGCTCTATAGGCGTTATGGGCTTGAATGGGCTATGGGCAGCCATTTTGCAGCCGACATCGTGCTGCATGTTTTGGCAGGTTGAGTACATTGCTTGCCCCCGGTTCCGCCGCCTGCTAACCCGCGCCCATGAACCCGACACCTGCATCCGAAGCCGCGAGAAGGCGCACCTTCGCCATCATCTCGCATCCCGACGCGGGCAAAACCACGTTGACGGAGCATCTGCTTTTACTGGGCGGTGCGATCCATCTCGCGGGGCAGGTGAAGGCGCGCGGGGACGCACGCCGCGCGCGCTCGGACTGGATGAGGATCGAGCAGGAACGCGGCATCTCGGTGACCTCCGCGGTGATGACATTCGAATATGCGGGCGCGGTGTTCAATTTGCTCGACACGCCGGGCCACGAGGATTTTTCTGAAGACACTTATCGCACGCTCACTGCCGCCGACAGCGCCGTCATGGTGATCGACGCGGCCAAGGGCATTGAATCACAGACCCGCAAGCTGTTCGAGGTCTGCCGCCTGCGCGACATCCCCATCGTCACCTTCATCAACAAGATGGACCGCGAGGCGCGCGAGCCGCTGGAACTGCTCGACGAAATTTCCGACCAGTTGCAGCTTGAGTGTGCGCGCAAAGCTGGCCGGCCGGCTCGGGCCTCAACTTCAAGGGCGTGCACGATTTCGCCACCGATGATTTCATCGCCTTCGCGCGCGATGGCGTGCATGTGCCGGAAAGCACGCTGCCCGAAGACTTGCAGAAGAAACTGCATGAAGATGTGGAGCTGGTGCGCCACGCGTGCCTGCCGTTCGATCTCGCCACCTATCGCGAGGGCCACATGACGCCCGTCTATTTCGGCTCGGCGCTGAAAAATTTCGGCGTGCGTGAGCTGCTGGACGCGCTGGCGCGCTTCGCGCCGCCCCCGCGCGAGCAGGCGGCCACGCCTCATGCCGTTTCGCCAGGCGACGACAAGGTCACGGGCTTCGTCTTCAAGGTGCAGGCCAACATGGACCCCAACCACCGCGACCGCGTGGCCTTCGTGCGGCTGTGCTCGGGGCGCTTCAAGCGCGGCATGAGGCTGAAGCAATCGGGCACCGGAAAAACCATTTCCGTGCACAACCCGATCCTGTTTTTCGCGCAGGAGCGCGAGACGGTGGACGAGGCCTGGCCCGGCGACATCATCGGCATTTCGAACCACGGCGTGCTGCGCGTCGGCGACACGCTGTCGGAAGGCGAGGTGCTCCTTTCACCGGCATTCCCAATTTCGCGCCGGAAATTCTGCGCCGCGTGCGCCTGGCCGATCCCATGAAACAGAAGCACCTGACGCGCGCGCTCGAAAGCCTGGCCGAAGAAGGCGTCACCCAGGTGTTCAAGCCAATCATCGGCGTGGCCTGGATCGTGGGCGTTGTTGGCCCGCTGCAACTCGACGTACTGCAAAGCCGCATGCGCGATGAATACGGCCTCGATGTCGTGCTCGAGGCCGCGCCCTATGAAACCGCGCGCTGGCTGCAGGCCACGCCCGAGGATCTCGAAAAATTCCGCGACGCCAAAAAGGGCCAGATGGCGGTGGACCGCGACGGCGCAGCTGTTTTTCTTGCCAAGAACGCGTGGGAGCTCGGTTATGTCGGAGACAAATTCCCGCGCGTGAAATTCCTCAAAACGCGCGAACGCCATCAACCAGTCACAGAACGTATTTGATGCCGTGAAACAACAGACAAAATAACTAAATAATCTGACTGTTGGCCTCAAAGAGCTTAGGCCTCATCTCAATCAACACCAGATTCTTGTTGGTCGTGAATTCGCAAGCGTTGGTTAAAGGCCGAGGCAATTAATTGCAAACTGGCTCGTATGCGCAGTTTGTGAAAGCGAAACAGGTGTGAAAACAGTTCCGGTAGGTGACCCTCTTGGCGGCGACGGCTTGCTAGTTACATCAGATGTCGGAATACAGACTGAGCACGTGAGCGCCATGCATAGGCGAGATTCAGATACGAGATCTGCCGACGACGTAGTTATCGATGCCATAAGAGCGAAACAGGAAAGAGGTAGGCCATATTGTGAGGGAAAGGTCTTGGTCGTACTTGTTTAGGGTGTGGGCACCTTCTACCCAAACAAAGTGTATCGAGGAATTATTCATCCGAAGAGATTTGAACAAATATGGATGTTGGGCTTGGAATCTGTAATTAAAGATTCCTACAGCTATTTGGTCACTTACTTGGAACCAAATTCAGTGCGCTGGAAGGTTGTAATCGATCCGTCGTTCGCTGAATGGACCGTTAGTAGGCAAGCCTAATTATTTGGGCGTGCAAACAGCCCCCACCCGGAGCGCGGCTCGTTTATTTGGCGCGCAAAGCGCGCCGGGCGCGCTCCGACCTCCCCGCGTAGGGGGAGGCGAAATCAGTTTTGCAGTCGCGGACGATGGCAATTGCGCTGGGTGTTCACGCCGCCTGGTTCGTGAAAAGAATTTCGGATAGGGGTTTGCCGCCGTAAAGCCTTAGCATCGCCCGCGTCTGCTCGGCGGAACGCAAATGCTTCGGATCCGAAAGCACCACGATCGCCGAATAGGTGCTGCGCTCAAGACCCGCCTTGCGGCAGGCCGCCGCCAGCGTCCTGCCGGTTTCGTCGCGCAGAACGCGCATGGCGTCTTCGAGCGGCAACCCCGTCACAAGCGCGAAGCAGGCATGGAATTCATCTATTTGGCCCGCGCGCAAGAGCCCGACCAGGCGTTCTTCGTTCTGCGTGCCGGTCTCGCGCAACGAGGCGCGGGCTTCCACCGCGCGCGCCAAAGCCTCGGATTGGGCGGCGCTGATCTGCAACAGCACTTCCTCGCCAATCGTTTCGGAAACCTGGTCGATCACCGCCTCGAGCGTCTCGCGCTCGCGCGGGCTGAAGGATGCGGCGTTCTGTTTCGAAAGCTCGATCAGCGAATTGAGCATGGTGCAGCGCCGTTCGGCGGACAAACCACCAGCAAGGCTGATCAGCTGCTCCAGACGTTCCGCGATGACCGACACGCTAACGCTCCCTTAAGCGCAAGCATCGGCCAATTTCGTTAAAAAGCGGTGAGCGTTACTCGGCGTCTATGACAACCCAATTGTCGGGATAAAAGCCGTTGAAATGCGTGCGCACGGCGGCCGAATAGGCGCCGGCATTCTCGAACAATATGTAATCGCCTTCCTGCGTGGTCTCGGGCAGCATCAGGGGCTTGGGCAGCACGTCGAGCGTGTCGCAGGTGGGGCCGAAAGCCTTGAACGCCTTGGCGCGGCTCGCGCGCGGGCGCACACGGCCGTCGGGCGAAACCGCCAGCACCCGCTTTTCGTATTCCGCCGTCCAGCCGGGTAAAGTGAGCTCGTCGAAGCTGCCATAGATGCCGTCGTTGAGATAAAGGTTGTCACCCTTGCGCAAAATCACCCGCGTCACCAGGCTCATGCCTTCGGCGCACAGCGCGCGCCCCGGCTCGCACAGCAGTTCCGCCTTGGCGTCGAGGCCGAAGGTGGTGACGGCTTCCTTGATGGTGTCGAAATACCAGTGGCTGGGTGGCACGTCGTTGCCGGGATAAGCGTTGGGGAAACCGCCGCCGACATCTAACGCTGCGATCTTCACGCCCGAAAGCGTGGAGGCGCGCCGCGCCATCTCGACCGCCTGCGCATAGGAAAACGGGCTCAAACATTGCGAGCCGACATGGAAGGTGAGGGCGGGAATGGCGCCTGCCGCCGCCACGCGCTTCAACAGCCTCGCGCCCTCTTCCGGCGTGGCGCCGAATTTGGAGGAGAGCTCCAGCACGGCGCCGCCCAGGGGCGTGGCGATGCGCACGAAAATGCGGATGTCCTTCACGCCTTCGGTTTCGTGCAGCAGCTTGTCGAGCTCGGCGTCGCAATCGACGACGAAATCGCGCACGCCGTGCTCGTGCGCGGCCGCGCGCGCGGCGCCCGGAAAACGCACCGGCGCCATGAAATGGCAATGCGAGTCCTTATAGCGGCCGCGGATGAATTCGATCTCGGGCAGCGAGGCGGTGTCGAAATGGCGGATGCCGGCTTCGTAGATCAGGTCCACAACCTGCGGCGCGGGGTTGGCCTTGATCGCGTAGAGCGTTGCGCCAGGGAAGGAATTGAGAAAACGCCGCGCCGCCACATGAAAGCGCTTGGGATACAGCAGATAAACCGGCCCCACCGGCTTTTCCTTTTCCAGGAAGGCCGCGGGAGATTTGTACTGCTGCAAGGCCTCGGCCGCTTTCGGCATGCGGACAACAGTGCTGTCGTTCATGGACGCTTCCCCATTGCGGCGGCTCTATTAGGCGCGGGTGCGCTACGGGTCAAGGCGGCGCGCCTCACCCTTCGACACGCTCAGGGTGAGGCGTTTCTCCAAGCCCTCATGTTGAGCCCGTCGAAACATGAGGGCGTCATAATTCCTTCTCCAGCGCGCTTTCGTGCCAGCAGTGCAGCATAAGATATTCGAGCCCGGCGAGCGCGAAGAAAATGGCGATGCCGAGCGCGGCCAGCAGCGCAAGGGCCGCGAACATCTCGGCGATATGCAGATGATTGCCCGCACCAGGCAGGCCATGACATCGAGAAGGATTTAGTGCGCCCTCAATTCCCGTCGTCGTCGTTGGGTCCGCGTTCGCGCGGCGGCGGGGGCGGGCGGCGTTCCTCGTCGCGATCCGAGCCGAACAGCCAGTCGAAGAAGCCGCGATGCTCGGCTTGCCGGCGCTGGGCCTGGTCCTGACGTTCCTGCTGCTCTTCGGCGGCCGCTTCTTCGTCGTCGGTCGCGCCCTCGGCGGCGGTCTGGTTCTCTTCTTCCTCCGGTGTGGCGCGCGGCAATGGCGTGAGCGGCGTGTTCTTGAGCGCGGCTGTCATGAAGCCGCGCCAGATCTGCGCCGGCAATCCGCCGCCGGTGACGCCCTTCATCGGGCTGAAATCGTCATTGCCCACCCAGACGCCCGCCACCAGATCGGGCGTATAGCCGATGAACCACGCGTCGCGATAATCTTGCGTGGTGCCGGTCTTGCCCGCCACTTCGCGCGCGCCCAGCGAAGCGCCGCGCCCCGTGCCTTCCTGAACGACTTCATAAAGCATGGCGTTCATCTGCTTGGCTTCGTCTTCGCTCATCACGCGCTCGGGCTCGGCCTGCAGCCGCTTGAACAGCACCTGGCCGGATGGCGAGCGCACTTCCAGCACGGTGTAAGGCTGGGGATGCACGCCAAGGGCCGCAAACGTGCCGTAAGCTGCGGTCAGCTCCATGGGCACCACGTCCGAGCTCCCCAATGCAAGCGAAGCGTTGGCCTCGAGCGGCGAGGTGATGCCGAGCCTGCGCGCCACCGCGATCACCGTTTCCACGCCCACTTCCTGTTCCAGATTGACGGCGATGGTGTTGACCGAATGGGCCAGCGCGTCGGTCAGCGTAAGCGTGCCCCATTGGGTGCCGCCGTAATTCTGCGGCGTGTAACTGCCGATCTGCACCGGCGTATCCTCGCGCTCGGTGGCGGGCGTGAGCCCCGCTTCCAGCGCCGCGGTGTAAACGAACACCTTGAACGACGATCCCGGCTGGCGGTGCGCCTGGGTGATGCGGTTGAAGGTGCTTTCGGCGTAATCGCGCCCGCCGATGAGCGCACGCACCGCGCCGTCCGGCGTCATGGCGACCAGGGCGCCCTGGCTCGCATTGGCTTTCTCGCCCTGCTTGTCGAGCACGGATTGCACGGCCCGGCGCGCGGCGCTTTGCATCGCGGTGTTGATCGTGGTCACCACCACCAGATCGCCCACGCTGTTGCCCGCCACCTGGCGGGCCTCGTCGGCGGCGCTGTCGAGGAAATAATCGCGCGCGTTGTCCTCGGTCAGGTCGGACACGTCGGCCGGGTTCAAACGCGCTTCGGCGATCTGCGACTCGGTGGCCGCCCCCGTCGCCAGCATGGAATCCAGCACATGGTTGGCGCGCATTTGCGCCGCCTCAAGATCGCGCCGGGGCGAGAAGGCGGTGGGCGCCCGTGTCAGCGCCGCCAGCATCGCTGCCTCGGCCACGGTCACGTTGCGCGCCGACTTGCCGAAATAGACATGCGCCGCGCCGTCCACGCCATAAGCGCCCGAGCCCAGATAAATCCGGTTGAGATAAAGCTCCAGGATCTGCTGCTTGGTGAGGTGCTTTTCCAGCGCCAGCGCGTCGGCGATCTCGTCCACTTTGCGCGACAGTGTGCGCTCGGGGCTCAGGAACAGGATTTTCGCCAGCTGCTGGGTGACGGTCGAGCCGCCCTGCACGATATGCCCCGACATCAGGTCGGTGAACGCCGCGCGCAGCATGCCGGTCACGTCGATGCCGTGATGCTCGTAGAAATGGCGGTCTTCCATGGCCAAAAAGGCAGCCGGCAAATAAGGCGGCATCTGCTGCAGCGTCAGCCGCTCGCCGACAATGGCGCCGCGCCGCCCCACCACAGTGCCTTTCTCGTCAAGAAAAGTGAACGCCTGGGGCCGGTTAAGCGCGTAAAGATTGGCGTTGAAGGGCAGGTCGGGCTCGGCCGCGACGACGGCGAAATACAGCGCCGCGAAAACCGCGGTTCCGGCGCCCGCAAGGCCCAAAAATAAAAAAATTATCCAGCGCCATGCGCGTGGGGATAGTTTGACGCGCGAAAGAATTTTTTTCAGCGTTTCCATCTAATCCCTACCCGGCGTGGCATGGATAGTTGCGGCCAAAGGGGGCGGTTTAATGTCCCAGTTTTGGCCCTTGCGGGGCCACACCCCTTGACAGCGTGGCGCTCCAATCCCACCTGCATACCATCTCCAGAATTCTATTCAAAGGAAACGCGGGTCCGCCGCAGGCGGGCCGGTCACATTGCCGTTAGCACTATTGATGAACAGAGAAAGGCCTGCGAGGCCAATTTCGCCTTCCTGGCGCGAAACGGTTTTGCCACTGGTGTTGCGCACGGCCAAGGCGCTGACGCGCTGGCTCGCGCCCAGGTTCGTCGCCCAGTCGGGAGACAATCTGCGCATCGGCTACGACGTGGATGCGGTGGATGCGCTGGCGCCTGAGCGCGAGGCCGTTTGGGCGCGGCTCAACGCGGCGACCTTACTCTCGGTCAACGAAAAACGCGCGGCGGCGGGCTATGGGACGGTTGAGGGAGAGAACGTAATCGGCAGCGCTGCGTTATGATTAAGAACGCCGGTTTGCGTTTCGGGAAAAGATGATTTACCTGACCGCACGCGAACCAAATTGAAAATGGACTACATGACCAAAGCTGTTCTCATTCTCTCGTTGCTGCTTGCCGGCATTTCGGCGGCGCAGGCCGCGGGGCCGATCAAGGCGAAGTATTGCGTGGCCGTCGACGTGACGCAGAACCCCGCGCAGGACCAGCAACTGACGCAAATGATGGGCGAATTCGCCGCCGTGCATGCGCTGAAGCCGCTTGCCCATCAGGGGGCCGATACGCATGCCTATCGCAGCGCCGACGAAACGGTGGAGCTGGCCGTCACCTCCGGCGTGCCTGACATGGGCTCGATCGTGACTTTGTTCGACGTGAACAAGCCCGCGGGGCCCGCCAGCAAGCAATTGGCGTCTTATGTGAAGGCAAAAGTCGAACCCAGTTTCAAGGTCACACAGTGCAGCGATATTCCGGGCTTCAAAACGCCGGAAATAAAATAGCCGCACCGAAAAAACCAATTCACGCCGGTTCAAAGGCCGCCCCCGTGGCGGCCTTTTTGTTTCCGGCCGCAGAATGACGGCTTTTGAAATGACGAATGAAAAATCCTTCCGCCTCGACCGGCGCATTCCCGTCGCGCTAGTCGCAGCTTTTGTATTACAGACCGGCGGCGCGCTGTTCTGGGCGGGCTCGGCGGCGCAGCGCATCGCCGAAGTCGTCTCTTTGATCAACAGCACGGTCATATCCGTGAAAACCATGATCGCGGAAGCGCGCGATCCCACCGCAGCCGAATGGAACGCGCTCTACGCTCAGATCGCGGCGCTGTCGCCCGGCCAGCCGAGCCCGTTTCCGCAATATCCGGCTTCTTGATTGCAGCTTAAAAAAGAAACCCGCGCGGGAACCTGCGTTTGCCCGCGCGGGCTCTGCTCTCAAGGCCGGCATCACGAGGAGGGGCGTTACGTGAGTGACCTGCCTCAAGTCTTGCCGGGTCAGCCGCCTTTCGCGACCAGGCCCTAATTCATCGATTTGCAGTATGATCGCGGCTTGCTGAACGGGTGCTGGCAGCCTTGTTCATCTGGAGTTCATGCCTGCGGGCTTAAAAGGCACCATGCGTTATCTTGCGGTCATTGCTGGCCTTTTCGCCATTTTAGCGCTGGCGCAACCCGCCTTTGCCCGCGCCCATTGGCGTGACGAGGGCTTCCATGACGGCGGCTCTCGCGAAATGCGCAGTGTTCCGCCCAGGCTCGACCGCTTCCTTTTCGATATCCGCCGCCGGCATCCCGGCCGTCTGCTCGATGTCGAACCCGGCTGGGGCCCGCGCGGCGAACCGCATAACCGCATCAAGTGGCTCACGCCGGATGGCCGCGTGCTCTGGCTCGACCAGAACGCGCGTACCGGCGAATTCCACGAATATCACGGCGAGGACCGCGTGCCGCCGCCCCCGCCGCCCTATGACTGACGAGGATCGGGGAAAGCGTCATGCGCATTCTGCTCGTCGAAGATGACAAGGATCTGCAGCACCTGTTGAAACGCGCGCTGACCGAGGCGGGCTATGTCGTCGATGCCGCTTCCGACGGCGAAGAAGGCCATTTTCTCGGCGACACCGAGCCCTATGACGCGGTGGTGCTCGATCTCGGCCTGCCGAAAATGGATGGCGTCACCGTGCTCGAGCGCTGGCGTAAGGCGGGGCGCAATATGCCGGTGCTCATTCTCACCGCGCGCGACCGCTGGAGCGACAAGGTCGCGGGCTTCGACGCCGGCGCCGACGATTACGTCGCCAAGCCGTTCTACACCGAGGAATTGCTGGCGCGTCTGCGCGCGCTGTTGCGCCGCGCGGCCGGCATCGCCACCGCCGACATCGAAGTCGGCCCCTTGCGTATCGACCCGCGCGCCAGCCGCGTTAGCATTGATGGCAATCCGGTGAAACTTACCTCGCTCGAATACCGGCTGCTCGCCTATCTCGCCCATCACAAAGGCCGTGTGGTCAGCCGCAGCGAACTGGTTGAGCACCTCTACGACCAGGACTTCGACCGCGATTCCAACACCATCGAGGTTTTTGTCGGCCGGGTGCGCAAGAAGCTGGGCGTCAACCTTATTCACACCGTGCGCGGCTTGGGCTATTGCCTAGACGAATCCGGCCCCGACGCGGTCGCGGAACGCTCCAAGGCGCATGCCAAACCTTAACTCCCTCACGTTCCGCCTCATCGCCATCGCGGCGGTGTGGAGCGTGTTGGGATTGCTGATCGGCGGGCTCGTGCTGTCCAACGTCTTCCGCAACGCGGTTGAAGACAGTTTCGATGACCGACTGACCTCAGACATGGAAGGCCTGATCGCGGCCGCGCAAATGGACACGCCGGGCAGTGTGACGCTGGAAGACCGTTTCGCCGACCCGCGCTTCGAACGCATTTATTCCGGGTGGTATTGGCAGATCGAATCCGACAGCGAGGCCGCTGCCAGCGCGCAGCCCGCTGTCAGCAAAAGCGCGGCGCTGGCGAAACCGGCGGCGGCGCCTGCGACAGCGCCAACACCAACGCCAACGCTAACGCGGCCTGCGCCGCAATCATCTCCGCAAGCCACATCCAATGAGAGTGCTGCGCCGCAGACGCAACCGCCATCGGCTTTGACCCCGCAAACTTCGCGCTCGTTATGGGACACCACATTGGCCCCACACGATGTCACTTCGCAGGAAGGTTTGTTGTGGGGTTATGCCGAGGGGCCCGACGGCCAAAAGCTTCGCGTGCTCGAACGCCGCATCCAGTTGCCTTCGACGCTGCCCGGCGACACCAAACAGACCCAGACCTTTCGTTTTCTGGTCGCGGGCGACACCGCCGAAATCGAAGCCGACGTCACCCGCTTCGACGCCACGCTCGCCTGGTCGTTCGGCGCGCTTGGGCTTGGCCTCATCGCCGCTGTGATCATACAAGTGCGTCTGGGGCTCGCGCCCTTGCGCCGCGTGCGCTCCGCGCTTTCGCGCATTCGCGAGGGCCGCGCGCGCCGCCTGGAGGGCAATTTTCCCGCCGAAATCGCGCCGCTTGCCACCGACCTCAACAGTCTTATCGAGCACAGCGCCGAAGTGGTGGCGCGCGCGCGTGGCCATGTCGCCAATCTCGCGCATTTTCTGAAAACGCCACTCACCGTGCTGTCGAATGAAGCCTCAACCGCAACCGGCCCGTTCGCAGAAGCGGTAAAGAAGCAGGTGACGGTCATGCGCCGTCAGGTCGATCATTATCTCACACGGGCGCGCGCTGCCGGCACAATGGACGTGCTAGGCACGCGGGCCGATGTCGCGCCCGTGCTGCGCGATCTGGTGCGCGTGCTGAAACAGATGCACGCGGACAAGCCGCTCAACATTGCACTCGACGTTGCACCCGCGCTCGCTTTCCGTGGTGAACGTGAGGATCTGGAAGAAATGGCTGGCAATCTCATCGACAATGCATGCAAATGGGCGGCTACGCGCGTGGCGGTAAACGCGGCGCTCGACGGGCCAGGCCGTTTTACGCTCACCATCGGCGATGATGGGCCGGGACTTGCAGCAGCCGAGCGCGATCGCGCCATGCAGCGCGGCGAACGGCTCGATAAATCCGTGCCTGGTTCGGGCCTGGGCTTGGCCATCGTGCGCGACATCGCCAAACTTTACGGTGGCAATTTCACGCTCGGCCAATCGGCGTTGGGTGGTCTAGAAGCCCGCCTCGAACTTCCCCTCGCGCGCTGACACGGCTAATCTGGCTGAAATCCAGACGAGGTGAAGTAATGCTATCCGCGGCAAAAGCAGCTGCCCTCAAGGATTTTCTGCGCCAATTGCCGGAAAGCGCGGTGGGCCGTTTAGCCGCGGCCGTCGAGGCCGACCGGCTCGCCGGCAACACGGGATTGCCGCATGAAGTCATCCTGGATGCACTGCGCCCGAAACTGGCTGTTGTCGAACTGCCGCCCGTGGCAGCGCCGGAACGCGACCCGCTCGACGATCTCGACGCCTATGCGCAAACCATTCGCGCCTCGCGGCCAGCCGATTTCGACGAACATGCGCTCATTGAAAACCTTGGCGTCTTTGCGGTGCTCTCCGGCGTTTTGCTGCGGGAAATCGGCATCAATCCCGATGACCGGCGCGCGCAGCGCCTTGCCAAATATCGCAGCTCGGTGGCCGACATAATGGACGGCTTCATGGAGCGCGCGCCACGCGCCATTCTTGCGGCGCTCCCCGTGCACAAGCTCGGCAGCTTCGGCTTGCGCAATCCGAGGCGCCTTGACCTCGCGCGCGCCCCCGACCAGGAGAAAGTCGCGCGAGCCAAGCGCTTTGCGTATCTGCTGGTGCATGCGAAACCGTTCGCGCTGCCACTGGCCTTCGATGGCACATTCGCGCCCGCGCTCGAAGAAACCGTGACCGCTCTCAGGCGCTATGGCGAAGACATCGCGCGCGAGGTGCGGGTGAGCATTCCAGAAACGCGCGCCATGTCCGAAGCGCATCTCCAGGTGGCGCTCGAACTGTCGGCCATTGTGCTGGGCAAGCAGGAAGCCGATCTTATCCGACGCCAGAGTCTCAGCAGCTAAGGAACGCCATGCCAAAGGGCAATCCGCTCAAGCTCAACCCGTTGCAATTGCGCACGCTCACCTTGCTGCAAGCTCTGGCGCAAGTGAGGGATGCAGTGCAGGCAGGCCCGCAGCAAGGGGAAGTGACAATCATGCGCTTTCCGCAGCCGCACGACGATCACTTCCATGTCGGCGAAGCAGCGGTCGCCTCGCGCGACGCCAGCGGACTTTACAATGAGGCGGTATGGAACGCGCTCACCCGCAAGGGCCTCGCGCGCGCCGACTGGCCTCACAGCATCACTCTAACGCCGGCTGGCCTCGCCTATGATACCGGCCTTGCCGGCGAAATCCTCCGTACCGCGCCGCACTAGCAATTATTTCACGCGCCGATAGACGCCAAGCTGATCCGTAAACAGTGTTTTGGGGTCGTGCGTGGCAAAGAATGCGTCCAACATTTTTGCGTCCGCCGTGATGCGCACGCCATCGCCAATATCGCTTTTCTTTATTTCACCTTTGAGCTCGCCCTTGTTGATCGCCTCCTCGATCTTGTTATCGTCCAGGAAGAACAAGCGTAGCGTGCCGTCCTTGTCGAAGCGATAGTACAAGGGTGTGTAGTCATTGTTCGCATCTTTTGCCGGTTCTCCATCGTCGAGCAATTCCCGTCCATTGATGAAATCGTTTTTGCCGGCTTTTCCCGTCCAGGCCGCGAAACTCATCCAGCTGCCTTTATCGTCGCCTTTGGCGGGATAGACCATAATGGCTTCCAGTTTGTCCTTGCGCGGAAGGAAGAAAAGATAATTGGGTCCGTCTTTCGGATCTTTCGGCGTGCCCTTCCAGACGCCAATTAACCGTGCGTCTGGTGCCGTTGGGCCAGTCGAGCCGATGGGAACTTGCGTCGTCGGATAACAGGCGGCCAAAAACGCTGCAAGGAACAGCGCGCCCGCGCGAACAATCATGCTCATGGAAATTTCCTCACGAATAGGTTGCGAGATTTGCTGCCGAACGTGGCGGAAGCGAGGCGATCGGCCAAGGCTGGACCTGCCTTCTATATTTATTATAGTCCGCCCGCACGCGCAAAGTCCCAAGGACAAATGAGCCCAAAGAAACAAAGGCGTTTGGCGTTCGCGGTCGCCGTGCTGCTGGGCGGCGCGGGGTGTGCCGCGCTGATCGTCTTCGCGTTGCAGGACAATGTGCTGTTCTTCTATAGCCCCAGCGACCTCAAGAACCAGCCTGTGCCAGTGGGCAGGAACTTCCATATTGGTGGCCTGGTGCAAAAGGGAAGCGTTGAGCGTGGACGGGGGCTCGAAATCCGCTTCTCCGTGACCGACGGGGCGAACAGCGTGCCGGTGATTTATCGCGGCGTGCTGCCCGATCTCTTCCGCGAGGGTCAGGGCGTGGTGGCAGTCGGCGCGCGCGGGCCCGATGGCGTATTCGTGGCAACGCAGGTGCTGGCCAAGCACGACGAGCGTTATATGCCGCGCGAAGTAGTTGATGCGCTGAAACGCGCCGGCCGCTGGAAGGAAGAAGGGAATCAGATGGGCAGCGCACAGTAGGCAGGCTTGCCTGGCTAGCTCATCCGGGTTTGCCGCGATGCTTTTGCCACCGGTAAACAGACGCTGCGATCAAGCATTTTCTAGTCGAACGCTACGGCGATTTTGTGCTAATGAAGCACCGGTCGAGCCCGACACCTGCGCGCTGTAGTTTGGGCCAGCGCTTTTCCTGGTGGTCGGTGCCGGTGCGGTTGTTATCACAATCGCGCGAGCGCGGCGGCGTATCGCCGTGAACGATACCGGCAGGCGCGACATCTAAGACGGGGGCTTTGTCTGTGGTTTGTGCAGGGTTCTTTAACCCCGCGTAAGCAAAGGCTTTTGGGATTCGTTGGGAAAAGTCTGCAGATGGGAATACAAAAAGATGGATAAACTTTAATCCTTACGACAGATGACCGTAAGTATAGAGCATAAGAGTAGCCATTGTCCGCCCCATGGGATCTAGCCCTCGGACCCTGTGATCCCAGAACGCAAGGAAGATGACCATGACGATGCAACCCGAACCATCAAACAGATCACCCGATCCGCGCTGGAACACCCGCCTTTTGCTGGGCGCTGCAGCGATCGTGGTGCTCGCTTTTGGGGCCGGAGGCTTAGTATTCGCCCCCAGTACCGCTCATCAGGACAAGTTGGCCGCAGTCGATCCCCCGGCCATAACGCAGACGTCTCAAACGAAGAGCAGCACGGCTGCGTCGCCGCCGCGCATGCTGGAGCAGGGCGCGCCCTTCAGTTTCGCCGACCTCGTTGAACATGTAAGCCCGGCCGTGGTGACAATTTCGGTCGAACGCGAAGAGCAGGTGCAGCAGCTCGATACGCAAGATCTGCCTGAGCCGTTCCGCCAGTTCTTCCAGCAATTCGGCCAGCAATTGGGACCCAATGGTACCCCACGCACATTGCGCGGCGAGGCGGTTGGCTCTGGATTTATCATTGATCCCACCGGCTACATCGTCACCAACAATCATATGGTCGAGAACGGCAAGAAGATCACGGTCACGATGGCCGACAAACGCGAATTCACCGCCAGGCTCATCGGCGCGGATACAGGCACCGATGTTGCCCTCATCAAAATCGACGGCGTCAAGAATCTTCCCACCGTCGCCTTCGGCGACGACCGCCGTTTGCGCGTGGGCGACTGGGTGGTCGCGGTTGGCAACCCGTTCGGCCTTGGCGGCACGGTGACGGCCGGCATTGTCTCGTCGATCGGCCGCGACATCGGAAGCGGTCCGTACACGGATTACATCCAGATCGATGCGCCCATCAATCGCGGCAATTCGGGCGGACCGACTTTTGACCTCACGGGCCGCGTGGTGGGCATGAACACCGCCATTTATTCGCCTTCCGGCGGCAGTGTCGGCATCGGCTTCGCCATTCCGGCCTCCACGGTCCAGGAAATCGTGATGCAATTGCGTGAACACGGCACGGTCGCCCGCGGCTGGCTGGGCGTTGAAATTCAAAGCCTCACGCCGGAAATCGCGGCGAGCATTGGCTTTCCCCACGCCAAAGGCGCCATCGTTTCCAAAGTGGTGGCGAAGAGCCCCGCGGCTGCCGCGGGTTTCCAGCAGGGTGATGTTGTCACCGCCATAAACGGCAGGGAAATCGAGGATAACCGTGATCTCACCCGCAAGGTTGGCGCGCTGCCGGCAGGCACGAAGGCGGACTTCGCTGTGCTGCGCAACGGCAAAGAAATGAAGTTGGCTGTCACCATCGCCAAGCGCAGTGAAACGCAACTTGCTTCAAACGATAGCAATCCGTCCACGCCGCAACGGCCAAGTGCTACCAACGCGCTTGGCTTGGCGCTCGTCACCCTCACGCCGGAAACCAAACGCTATTACGGCATCGACCAGACGATGGACGGCGTGCTCATCACCTCGGTCGATCCCAATTCCGAGGCCGCTGACAAAGGGCTTCAGCCTGGTCAGGTCATTACTTCGGTCGGCAACAAGCAAGTGCGATCACCTTCGGAAATCGAACAGGGCATCAAAGAGGCCAAGACTGAGGGCCGCGACAAGGTGCTGTTCCTGGTAACGGGACAACAGGGGGAGCGTTTCGTTGCGCTGAAGATTGCCTAATTCGCTTTTGGTCGCCGTGGCTCCCTCGGGCTACGGCGACCGTGTTCGCGCCGGCGGCGGCAGCCCCATTCCCCCTTGCCTGCCGCCGGTGCGGACCCTTGTTGTGAGAGCGTCAGAGATCAGCATGAATTACCAGGAGGGACGACATGCGCATCCTAGTCGTGGAAGACGATCTCGAATCGCAGCGTTATCTGGTGAAAGGCCTGAAAGAAGCGGGCCATGTAGTAGACGACGCCGCCGACGGCGAAACGGGCCTCGCGCTCTCGCTGTCACGGCCCTATGACGTCGCCATTGTTGACCGGATGCTGCCCAAGCTGGACGGCTTGAGACTCGTGGCGTCCATGCGCGAAGAGCGCAATACGACGCCGGTGCTTTTTTTGAGCGCCCTTTCCGATGTGGACGATCGCGTCAAGGGCCTGCGTGCGGGCGGCGACGATTACCTCACCAAACCCTATGCCTTTGCCGAGCTGCTGGCCCGCCTCGATGCGCTGATGCGCCGCCGCGATCCGGCAGCCGTGAAAACCAAGCTCAATGTCGGCGATCTCCAGCTTGACCTGCTCACTCGCACGGCCAAGCGCGGGCCTTCGGCCATCGAACTGCAGCCGCGCGAATTCCGGCTTTTGGAATACTTAATGCGCCACGCGGGGCAGATTGTAACCCGCACCATGTTGTTGGAAAATGTCTGGGAATATCATTTCGACCCGCAGACTAATGTCATCGATGTGCATATCTCGCGGCTTCGCGCCAAGATCGACAAGGGCTTCGACGTGCCGCTGCTGCACACGGTCCGCGGCGCCGGCTACATGATCCGTGCGCACGCTTAACGTCCTTCGCACCCAGGCTTTCCGGATCGTCCTTATCTATCTCGCGATCTTCGCGATCTCTGCTGTCGCGCTGGTGGGCTTCGTTTATTGGAACACGGCGCGCGTGCTGGATCAGCAGACCGACGAAACCATCGGCGCCGAAGTCACTGGCCTGGTCGAGCAATATCAGCGACAGGGCCTGCTCGGCTTGACCGATGTCATTATCAGCCGCTCCATCCGTGGCGGGCAGGGGCTCTATATGCTGGCGGGACGCGATCACAAGGCGATCGCCGGCAATCTCGACGGCTGGCCGCAGGTTGAACCAACGCCCGCTGGCTTCGTCGAATTCAATTATGAGCGGCGCATGTCGGGCGAAACCGAGCTCCGGCGCGCGCGCGGCAAAGTGTTCAAGTTGCAGCAGGGATTTTTTCTGCTGGTGGCTCGCGACATTCACGAGCAATACCGCATTGAAAGTCTGTTCACGACATTGCTGCCATGGAGCGTTGGGCTGATGCTGGTGCTGGGGCTGGCCGGTGGCGCTGCCGTAAGCCGCAATTTCCTTGCCCGGCTCGATATCATCAACCGCACCAGTCGAGAGATCATGGCGGGTGATCTGTCGAAACGTGTTCCGGTGACGCGGGCGGGCGACGAATTCGACGACTTGGCTGGCCACTTGAACCGTATGCTCGACCGCATCGAGCGCCTTATGCGCGGCATGCGCGAGGTGTCCGACAATGTGGCGCACGATTTGCGCTCACCGCTCAACCGTCTGCGCAGCCGCCTAGAGCATATCCACCGGCGCGGGAAGATCGGCTCGGAATCCGCGCGCGACATCGAGGCAGCCATAGGCGACACCGACAGTTTGATCGGCACCTTCAACTCGCTGCTTATGATCGCGGAAGCCGAAGCCGGCAGCGTGCGTGAAACAATGGAGATTTTCGATCTCAAAGACGCCATCGAAGGCGTGAGCGAGCTTTATGGTCCGCTGGCCGAGGAAAAAGGCATTCATCTCGATGTGCGTGCGGGCGCGGGCGCCATCATTCGCGGCAATCGCAATCTCGTTTCGCAGGCGCTGGCCAATCTCGTGGACAATGCCATTAAGTACACGCCGCAAGGCGGCTCGGTGTCGGTATCACTCGAAAATGGTGGCGCGGGACCCGCACTAGTTGTTGCAGACAGCGGCCCCGGTATTCCCCCAGAAGACCGCCCGCGCGTGACCGAACGGTTCGTGCGCCTGGAATCGAGCCGCCATTCGCCGGGAACCGGCTTGGGCTTGAGCCTGGTGGCCGCTGTCGCGCGTCTTCACGAAGCCGAATTGGAGTTACGCGACAATGCGCCGGGGCTGCGTGCAGGCTTGCGTTTTCGTCACCCGGAAGTGGGCGCAAACATCCGTTCTGACATCCCGCCCACGGTCCACTGATTCGTGCGATTCGCGCATTCCCATGCGGTTTTGCGCATGCCAGGCGTTTCCCATGTTGTCCTCCACATTTACACGCGACGTGCTGTAACCCAGTGTTTTATTAGGATTCCGTGTATACGAAGCGCCAGAACAGCGTGGCGGCGTGGATTTCATTAGCTGCGTCAGCAGCGCTTCGCTATATCTCGCAGCACCAACGCCGCATTCAGAGAGGGTGCAATGAGCAAGTCAGATTTCATCGGGATTGTCTCGACGCGGGCCAAAATCAGCAAGGCGGACGCCAAGCGCGCCGTCGATATGGTGTTTGACGGCATCGAAGCCGGCATCAAGACGGTGAAAGAGGGTGGCAAGTTCCAGATCGGAACCTTCGGCACCTTCACTGTCGCCAAGCGCGCCGCGCGCATGGGCCGCAACCCGCGTACAGGCGAGCCGATCAAGATCAAAGCCTCCAAGCGGCTGCGTTTCCGGCCGTCCATGCAACTGAAGAAGTGCGCGGGCATCTGATCCCGCATCCTGTCAGCGTCAGCGGAAAGGCCCGGTTTTGACCGGGCCTTTTCGTTTTGAGGGCGCTCGCGGATAGTTGCCTTCATGCACTGTTTTCTGGACTGCCCGAAAAATCTACCGCCCGTTTATGACCGCGCGCGGGCGGAACGCACGCTTGACGAATTGCCAAGCGAGCTCACGCTCGACGCCAATCTGCGCGCGCTTCTCGAATCGGCCGCAGGAAACAGCCCCTATCTTACACGCCTTATCGCGCAAGAAAGCGCATTCTTGGGCGAGCTTTTCGCGCAAGGCCTCGATGCCGTTCTGGCCTCGCTGAATGCCGAAGCGCTTTCGGTGGGAACGGAAAGTGAAGAAAGCCTGGCTATGGCGCGGCTGCGCATGGCCAAGCGGCGCGCCGCATTAGCCATTGCGCTCGCCGACATTAGCGGAGTTTATGATCTCGCGACGGTCATGGGCGCTCTCACGCGTTTTGCCGATGCGTGCGTTAAAGGCGCATTGCGTTTCCTACTCGCGCAAACGGCAAAAAATACCCAATACGCGAAATTCTCTCCCGAACAATTGGAAGCAACAACGGGATTGATCGTGCTGGCCATGGGCAAGCACGGCGCATTCGAGCTGAATTATTCCAGCGATATCGACCTGATTGTTTTTTACCGAGCCGACCGTTTCCCATTCTCACGCAAAGGCGACAAGCGTGCTTCTGCCATTGCCACCGCGCGCGGCCTGGTCAAGCTGCTCTCCGACGTGACGAGCGATGGTTATGTTTTTCGCACCGATTTGCGCCTGCGTCCCGATGCGGGCGCCACGCAAATCGCCATCTCAACCGAGGCTGCGGAATCCTATTACGAAATGATGGGTCAGAACTGGGAACGCGCCGCGATGATCAAGGCGCGGGTCTGCGCAGGCGATGTGGAGGCTGGCAATGCGTTCCTGAAAGTCCTCGAGCCGTTCATCTGGCGCAAGAATCTCGATTACGCCGCCATCGAAGACATCCACTCCATCAAGCGCCAGATCCACGCCCATGCGGGCCACAGCAAGATTGCAGTCGCAGGCCACAATATAAAACTTGGGCGTGGCGGCATCCGCGAGATCGAGTTTTTTGCCCAGACACAGCAATTGATCGCGGGTGGGCGCGATCCGAGCCTCAGGCCATCCGGCACTATACATGCGCTGGCGGCGCTGAAACGGCGCGGCCTGGTCTCAGAAGAAACTGAATGCGATCTCGCCACTGCCTACACTTTCTTGCGCCGGTTGGAACATCGCCTCCAGATGATTGACGATCAGCAAACCCACACGCTGCCAAAAACACGCGAGGGCCTCGATCAAGTGGCGCGATTCGCAGGTTATGTGGAAACAACCATTTTTGAGGCCGGTGTCCTCACTCACCTCAAGAAGGTGCAGGCGCATTATGCCCGCCTGTTCGAACGCGAAGCGCCGCTTGGCGCCGAAACCGGCACGCTGGTCTTCACCGGCGTGGAGAACGATCCCGAAACCGTGGTTACCCTCGCCAAAATGGGCTTCGCACAGGCCGGCGACGTGGCCAATGTTATCCGCGGCTGGCATCACGGCCGCATCCGTGCCACGCGCAGCCCACGCGCCCGCGAGCTCCTTACCAGGCTCACGCCCACGCTGCTGGCATCGCTCGGAAGAACGCCGGACCCCAGCGCGACCTTTGCAAATTTCGACCGTTTTCTTTCCGGCTTGCCGGTGGGAGTGCAGCCCTTCTCACTGCTGCTCGCCAATCCAGAATTGCTGCGCCTTATCGCCGAGATCGCCGGTTCCGCCCCGCGGTTGGCGGAATATCTTGGGCGAAATCCAGTCGTCCTTGACGCGCTGCTCGACCTCGATTTTTTCGCCAGCCTGCCGGCGCGGGAGATGCTCGATACGGCCTTTGCGGCATCGCTTAGCCGCTTTCCCGACTACGAAGCGGGTCTCGACGCCGCCAGGCGCTTCGCCAAGGAAGAAATATTTCGCATCGGCGTCCATGTTATCGAGGGGCTCGCTTATGCCACAAAGGCCGGCCCTGCTTATGCGAATGTCGCCGAAACAGTGATTGAGGGGCTGCATCCCATCATCGATGCCGAAATGGTTGCGGCACACGGGCAGATTGCGGGCGGCGCGCTTGCTGTTTTGGCGCAGGGCAAACTCGGCGGACGAGAGATGACGGCCGGCTCGGACCTCGATCTCGTGTTCATCTATTCTCATGACCCCTGCACGAAAGCTTCCAACGGCAAGAAACCGCTCGGCCCGGTCGAATATTTCACGCGGTTGGCGCAGCGTTTCATCGCGGCGCTCACAGCGCAAACCGGCGAGGGGCCGCTTTATGAAGTGGATATGCGCCTGCGCCCCTCCGGTAATCAGGGGCCGGTGGCGGTACATCTGGACACTTTCACCGAATATCAGCGCGAGACAGCCTGGACCTGGGAGCGCATGGCGCTAAGCCGCGCCCGCGTGATCAGCGGGCCGCCAGAACTGCGAAATAGGGTAGAGACGGTGATTCGTTCAGCGCTTACGCGCAAAGTGGACACACGTGCCATATTGGCCGACGCGCGCGATATGCGCGAGAAGCTGAGCCAGCTACATCCGGGGTCTTCTGCTTGGGATATCAAATTCGCGCCCGGCGGCCTGGTGGATATCGAATTCATCGCCCAGGCGTTGCAGCTTTGCCACGCGTCTTCCGATCCCGATGTGCTCGATCAGAATACGGTGACGGCTTTGGAAAAGCTCCGCGCGGCTGATGTTCTTTCCGCAAGCGATGCGGCCCAGTTGATCGATGCGGCCATGCTGCAGCATGCGCTGACCCAGGCGCTACGCATCGCGCTCGTTGGTCCGTTCTGTGTCGAAAAGGCTTCGCCCGGCCTCAAGGCGTTGCTCGCGCGCGCAGGCACCACTAAAGTCTTTCCTGCGCTGGAAGCGCGCCTTCTCGCTGCGCAGAATCGGGCACGCAGGATCTTCGAGAGGACTATTCCGGGATCAGTCGCTTGATCCATTCGGGGCAGGCGAACGCTGCGGCGTGGATTGCGGGATTGTAATAATCGGTTTTGAGCTTGGCTGCCTGGAAACGCTTAGCTGCCATCCTAATCCCAGCCGGCGTGCCCAGCCGCTTGCCAGTACCCGCCCAGGTAAGTGCCATGAAGCCGCCGATATAGGTCGGCACGACCGTTAGATAGAGGCCGGATTGCGGGAAATGACCGGCCAATTCGTTGAGCGCATCCGTTATCTCCCAAGGCTGGTAGAACGGCACCCCCGTCTGGAACGTGGCGAAGCCGCCCGGCTTCAGTGCGCCGCGCACGCGGCTGTAAAAGGTCTCGCCAAATAGCGCCTTGCCGGGGCCCACGGGATCGGGGCGGTCAGCGACGATGAGATCGAAGCGCTCTTTGGCTTGCCGGCGGCCGAGATACTCAAAGGCATCGGCGATTTCGATGGTTATGCGCCTGTCCTTGAACGCCTTGGCGTTGATCGAAGCAAAGTGTTTTTTGCACAGCTCGACCACGCGGCCATCGATGTCGACCAGCACAACTTCCTTTATTTTGCTGTGTTTCAGAGCTTCGTCGGCGATCGAAAGGTCGCCGCCTCCGACGATCATCACCCGCTCCGCCTGCCCGTGCTCCAAGAGCGGCAGGTGGGTGAGCATCTCGGCGTAGGCGAATTCGTCGCGGGTTGTGATCTGGACGATGTCGTCGAGCGTCAGAACGCGCCCGTTCGCTACGGTGTCGAAAATCCTGATCCGCTGGTAGCGGCTCTTCTCCTCGGCAAGCGGTTTGCCCTTCAATTCCATGCTTTGGGCGTAGCCCTTGTGAAGCCGTTCTTTGAATGATTTGGGCATGTTGCGACTCCCTCCGGCGCTCTCGCGAGGGCGCGCGTATAGGGCGTCGCGTGCGCGCTGTCCACTCGTTCGCCGCTGTCATATTCCTCCTCCAGCGCGTGTCGGAGGCGTCGCGCCAGGTAGAAAAAATTGACCGTTACGTGACAAAATTCTTGCACAGGGGGGCAACACGCATATATTTCGCGCTGTTCTGCTTCGATCTCGAGGCGGAACAAAGCGGCGTGCCACGGAATTTCACTTCCGTCCGCCGCTTTTGTCTTAAGGGCGCGGCTTGGGAGCGGCGCTTTGGTGTCAACACTTGGAAGGGTAGGTGCCAGGATGGCTCGACTCGGACTTGGTGTGACAGCGATCAAAGAAGCAAAGAGTTATCGTGCTCGCGCTTCGGCGAGGACTGTCCAGGTTCCTATTCCCGAAGTGGATGAGGATCGCAAGGATCACTTCACTACACGTAACGGCGTGACTTATGCGGGAAGTCACCTGATCATCGATCTGTGGGAGGCGAGGGGCCTCGACAACGAAGATCGAATCCGGCAGGCGTTGCTGGATGCCGTGGAAGCCGCAGGGGCGACGCTCCTGCATATTCATCTCCATCGCTTTACGCCATTCGGCGGCGTCAGCGGTGTAGCGGTTCTGTCTGAAAGCCATATCAGCGTCCACACATGGCCCGAACGCGGTTACGCCGCTTTCGACATTTTCATGTGCGGCAAGACCGAGCCCCGCAAGGCGCTCGCAGTGCTGACCAAGGCTTTCGGCCCAAAGCGCGTCGTGCTTGGCGAACACAAGCGCGGCGTTCTCTAAGCGACAGAAATTAACCATGCACGGGAACGGCGGCTTGTCCGCCGTTTCCGCGCATGCCTGCGCCCGTTAAGCTGCTCGCGCGAGTGCGGCGTAACCGCGCCTTGCGTAGACCACGCGGGAGTTTGGCATGGAGCGCTATGATGTCGCGGTGATCGGCGCAGGCCCCGAAGGGCTGGTCGCCGCCACACTGCTCGCGCGCGCGGGCGCGCAGGTCATCGTGCTTGAAAAGAATGAAGCCCCTGGCGGGCGCGCCGTCACGCGCGAGTTTCATCCCGGCTTTCGCGCTTCACCTTTTGTTGATGAACTTGCCTTCATTCCGCAGCGCCTGTTCTGGTCGCTCGATCTCGCGCGCTTCGGCGCAATGCTGAGGCAGGCGCCTACATCGGTTTGCATCTCGGGCGAAAGCATCAGCGTCCTCTATGCCGATGACGAGCGGCTCATGCGCTCGCTTTCTTCTTTCGCCGGGCCCGGCGTGCTCGCGCTGAAAAAAGAAAAGGTGGCATTGCTTGCAAGCTTGGCCGGCCGCGCGGCCATGCCCGCGGCGGCGCCTTCGCGCCTCAAGTTTTGGCAACGCGCGCGCGGCGCGCCCTGGCCTGGCGAAGAGCTGGGCCAGGTTTCGCTCGCCGACGCTCTGGCCGTGCGCATCAGCGATGTGGGCCTGCGCCTTCATCTGGCCGCCGGGGCGCTTTCTGGCCGCTCAGTATCACCCTTTCTTGCTGGCACTGCCTTGTACCAGCTGGCTGGCGCAGGGAGTGGTATGGCGCCCGGCGGCCTTGGCTCGCTTGGCGCTGCGCTGGTGCGGGTAGCCGGGGAAGCGGGCGCTATCATTCGCTGCAACGCTGAGGTCAGCGATATCCGCCTTGCCAGAAACGCGCTTGGCCGCAGGCGGGCGACCGGCGTTGTGGTGGGCAGTGAAGAGGTGATGGCGCGGAGCGTGCTGTCCACGCTCGATGCCAAGCGCAGCTTCCTTTCGCTGTTCGACTGGAAGGCACTGCCGCAGAAACTGGTGAAACAGGCGGCGCAGTTCAGGGCGCGTGGGGCTTGCGCGCGCGTGCTGTTCGCCCTCGATGCGCCGCCCACCTTTTCTTTCGCTCGCGAAACGCCAGACGCGGTGCGCGGTCCTGTTCATGTTGTGTCCTCGCTTGAAGTTTTATCGCAGGCGCACGATTCCTGGCGCGCGGGCGCGTTGCCTGAGCAACCGCAAGTCACTCTGCGCGTGCCTTCGCTGGCCGATCCGCGGCTGGCGCCGGCCGGTAAGGCTGTGATGACGGCGACACTCGGCTCGATACCCTCTCATCTCTTCGACGGACCGTGGACGCAGGACAAACGCGCGCTTCTGGTCATAGCGGCGTTGGCTGCAGCGGAGCTGGCCGTGCCCGGCGTAAGCAATCGCGTGCTCGCTTCGCAAACAATCGTTGCATCCGATATCGAGATGTCCCTCGGTCTCAGCGATGGCGATCTCGATGGCGGCGAGCTCACGCCAGATCAGGCGCTATCTTTCCGTCCCTGGCAGGGCGTTGAAGGCGGCCGCACGGCGGTCACGGGTTTCTATCTTGCCGGGCCATCGGCTGCGCCTTCGCCGTTCCTGCTTGGCGCCTCCGGCCAGCATGCGGCGCTTACGCTGCTTGCCGATCTCAAGAACGGGCGCTTGCCATGAGCGCCAAAAGCGCCATCGTCATCGGCGGCAGCATAGGTGGGCTCGTGGCTGCAGCTTATCTCGCGCGGGGCGGCGTGGCTGTCACTCTGCTCGAAGCGCGGAGCACGCTGGGCGGCGAAGCCGAGACTGCACCGATAACATACGGCTTCTCGGCGCCTTACATCGCTCACACGCTCTATGCGCTGGATGCTCGCATGGTGCGCGAACTCAGGCTGCATCAGCGTGGCCTCAGTTTTGCCGAACGCGACATGAAGTTGGTGGCGCTTCGCCCCGGCGGGAACCACATCGTGATCGCGCGCGATATTTATGCCGCGCGATCCTCTATTGCGGCGCATGCACCCGCTGACGCCGACGCCTATGCGCGTTTTCGCCGCGAGACGCTGGCATTCGCCCGCCGCCTGCGGCCTCTGTGGACTGGCGCGATTGCCAATGGCGCGGCAGCTACTCCTGAGGGCGCTGCGGCCGCTCTTGGTCTCACCAATGCCGAAGCGGGCCATCTGGCTTCGCTCGCCCGCATGAGCGCCAGCGCCTATCTCGACCGCTGGTTCGAGTCGGACGCACTGAAAGCGGCGCTTGCCTTCGATGTGGCGGCGGAGGGCTTCTCGTCGCAAGAGGCGGGCTCTGCGCTGGCCCTCATCTGGCGCTACGCGCAGGAAAGCTGCGGCCTTCAGGGCGCAGTCTCGCAGCCCAAGGGCGGCCCAGGCGCGCTCGCCGGTGCTCTCGGGAAGGCAGCTAAGGAGGCTGGTGCTGAGGTTCGCACGGGCGCGCGCGCGACTGTCATCACCGTGGAGGCCGGCAAGCCAACCGGTGTCACGCTCGGCAGCGGCGAGACGCTGCAGGCTTCGATGGTTCTTTCCAGCCTCTCCGCGCGGCGCACATTGCTCGAGCTGGCCCCTGCCCATGTCCTTGGTTTTGGCGGCACGGTGGCGCTTGCGAGCCCCGCTGCGGGCACTGGCACAGCCAAGCTGCTGTTGGCGCTCAACGGGCTGCCACCTTTCGCAGGACTCGATCGAGCCGCGCTGTGCGGGCGGCTGGTGGTAGCGGAGCGCCCTGAAAGTGCTGCCGAGGCGAAAGGGGCGGCGCTTGCTGGCCGATTGCCGAATGAGTTTGTGCTCGAAGCGACAGTGCCCAGTATCGGCGATCCATCGCTTGCGCCAGAAGGCCAGCACGTGCTTTCGGCGTGTGTGCCTTATATGCCGCTGCTTTCCGAAAGCGAATGGGCCGCGCGGCGCGACGTGCTCGCCGAACGCATCATCGCAACACTCGAAGCCTATGCGCCTGGATTGCGCGAGCGCATTATCGTACGCGAAGTGCTCACGCCATCGGACATCGCGGCGCGCTACGGCGTTGAGACGGGGGATTCGCAACCTTCCCTCAGACGGATGCTCTCGCCATGCGCTGCGCGCGTGCGCACGCAGATTGGCGGCCTATATCTTTGCGGCGCGCCGGCCGAGCCGTGCTCTGCAATTTCCGGCTGCGCGGGACGTGTTGCGGCGACGCTGGCATTAGCGGACATGGGGGCATCAGGATGAGCGCGTTGCATGCAAGCTCCTTCCATGTGCGCATGGCCGAGCACAATGCCGGCAATGCCTGGGTAACGCGCGGCGCTTTCACGCTTGCCGCCCATTATTGCGATCCGCGCGAGGAGGCTCTGGCCGCGCGCTTCTCCGCCGTGCTGATCGACGCCTCGGCGATGGCGCGGCTGCGCGTGCATGGTGCGGGCGCCGTAAAACTTTTGTCGGCGGCCTTCTCCGCGGACATGGAATCTTTGGCGGCCTGCAGTGCCACGCGCGTGATATGGCGCAGCAATGGCGGTGGCGTACGCGGAAGCGGCATCGCCGCGCGCTTCGGCGCCGCCAATTTCGCGCTCGCTAGCTTTGACACCGATGGCGCATGGTTCGAAGCGGCGGCCAAACGCTTCGACGCAACTATACGTGACGAGACGGGCGAGAAGGGGGTGTTGCTGCTGGTTGGCCAGTTTGCCTCAAGCATACTTGCCGCCGCCGGCCTCGAGAGTACCGCCCAGCTCGCTCAAGAACGCCATGCGGTTCAGTCCTGGCGCGGGCTGACTGTGACAGTGTCGCGCTGGACGTCATTGGCCAATGCTTTGGGCGGATACGAAATCGCCTGCGCCAATGAAGAGGCGGTGATGGTGTTCGACCGGCTGTGGCGCGCGGGCCAGGATTTCGGCCTCATGCTCGCGGGGCAGGAGGCCCTTGAGACGCTGTTGCTGGAACAGGGTGTGCCTATTCCGGGCGCAGATTTTGTCCCGGCTCGCGAAGCCGATGCGCGCACGCCTTCTCCTGCCTCGCTTGGTTTTCGCGGATTTGACGAAGGGCCAAGTGCGCCGCCTTCGCGCGTTCTTGCAGGGGTCGAACTGGATTCCGATACGCCGATGCCCTTCGCTCCCATCGCCCTAAACGGTGCAATCGTAGGCACCACCTTGCGTTCGGCTTATTCGCCTGCGCTCAGGCGCGCCATCGCGCTCGCGCAGATCGATTCCGCAATAGCCGCAGCCGCGACCGCAATTGCAGTAAGACGCCTGACACCCGATGGCATTGAAGAGATCTCTGCACGCGTGGCGGCGTTGCCGTTTCTAAAATCCATCACATAAAGAAAAGCCTGCGCGAGCAATTGCCCACGCAGGCAAAAAAACGAACGGCACGTCGCGGAGTTTTCCAACTCCGCGACGCCGCCGTTCTGAACTAAGCCGCTAAGTTATTATTGCGGCGGTGACGCTGGCGCGCTGTTGTCTGGCGCTGGCGCAGCGGCACTGTTGTCAGGCGCCGGAGCAGGCGTCGCCATGTTCTCCGAACCTGACGGTGCGGGCGTAGCCATATTTTCGCCGCCTGGTGCGCCAGTTGCCGGAGTTTCGGCCGGAGCAGCAGGCTGCTCGGTCGTTGTGGCGTTGTTCGCCGCTTCGTTATTGCCCTTATGAGAAGAGAACCAGAAGTACCCCCCGATCGCCAGCAAGACGATGACGATCAGAATAAATAGCCCAGAACGACCCATTATCCGCATCCTCCTTGTTGCGCCGCCCCATCTCCGGCACAGCGCCGTATGAATGAGTCAAACGCCTTACCCTGTGGCGCATGACGGCGTACAGTTTCCGGGAGAATAAGGGATTGCCGTCGGCCCAACAAGCAGGGAAAGCAAGGTCTTTGTCTTGCCTTTGGCCATGGAACCATGCACAGGGGAGCGATTCGAGAGCATTTCCCATGAACCGCCACGTGAATTCCCCACTGGCGCCCCCTGCTGCCCTTACGGACGAGGTTAAGACCGCAAAGGCCGAATTTGAGGCGTTGGTTAGGGAAAACCCCAACATTTCCTTCGTTGACGCTGTTATGGCCGACCTTTGCGGCGCGCTTAGGGGCAAGCGCATGCCATTAGCCGAGGCCGGGAAATTGTTCGTATCTGGCATGCAAATCCCGCTTTCGATCTACCTTATGGATGCGCATGGTGAGATGACGAACCCCATGGGTCACGGCTTTGGCGACGGCGATCCCGATGGAACCGCTTGGCCAATTCCTGGAACCGCCACAAAGGTTTGGGGGGTCAATCCGCCACGGGCGCAGCTCTTTATGTCTTTGCGCGACGAGACGGGCGCGCCTTACATGGCCGAGCCGCGCGCGGCGCTTCAACGTGTCGCACGGCAGTTCGAAGAGCTTGGCCTCACGCCGGTCACGGCGCTGGAACTTGAATTTTATTTAATAGACGAAGCCCGCGACGCCGCCGGCCGGCCGCAGCCGCCGCTGTGCCCGCGCACGGGCGGGCGGGAGCGTGCGGTATCGGTCTATGGCATGGACGATCTCGACCGCTATCAGGAATTCGTTAAAGCCCTCAATGAAGCGGCCGTTTACGAGCGCGTGCCAGTCTCGACGACGAGTTCGGAATACGCCCCAGGGCAATTCGAAGCCAATCTGAAACATCAGAGCAATGCACTGCTTGCCGCGGACCACGCCGTGCTGTTGCGCCAGGTCATCAAGGCGGCTGCGATCAGCCGGCATTGCCATGCAACATTCATGGCCAAGCCTTATACCGACCGCGCGGGCTCCGGCCAGCATGTGCACTTGAGCCTGCTCGATAAACAGGGGCGCAATGTTTTCGACAACGGCACGCCCGAGGGCAGCGAGATGCTGCGCTTTGCCGCCGGCGGCTGCGCCGCACTGATGCCGGAAAGCATGGCGATCTTCGCGCCCAGCATCAATTCGTACCGCCGCTTCGCGCCCGACATGTTCGCGCCGGTGAATCGCCGCTGGGGCGTGAACAATCGCTCGGCCGGCTTGCGCGTGCCGGTGGGGCCGGACGAAGCACGCCGCATCGAGCATCGTGTGGCCGGAGCGGACGCCAATCCATATCTGGCGCTGGCGGCCGTGCTCGCCGGCGTACACCATGGCATCGTCAACAAGCTTGATCCGGGGCCGCCTGCTTCCGGCAATGTCTCGCGCGAACCCGACAGGGCTTTGCCCTTCGCGCTCGATGACGCACTTGAGCTTCTTGAGCATGCAACAGTCTTGCCCGATTATTTTGGCGCCGAGATGCTTACGCTTTACCGAGAGACCAAGCGCATCGAGCAGCAGCGCCTGCGCAAGATGATCAGCGACGCGGAATACGACTGGTATTTGTAGCCGCTCTCAGCCCAGCATTTTCGTCACGAGCTCGAAGAGATTGGCCGAAAGGTCGTTGCGCTTGGTGACTTCCACCAGTTCGGCGCGCATCAATTGTTGGCGTCTGTCATCATAGCGTTTCCAAGTTTCGAAGGCGGCAATGATCCGCGCGGCGGTTTGAGGATTGATGGCGTCGAGCGCACGCACCACTTCGCCGACGAGCTTGTAGCCGGCCCCGTTTGCCTCGTGAAAACGAAGCGGATTGCCTGCCGCGAACGCGCCCACCAGCGAGCGCACGCGGTTGGGGTTCTTGAGCGAGAAGGCCGGGTGTTTCATCAGCGCGCGCACGTGCTGGATGGTGCCGGCGAGCGGCGACATCGCCTGCAACCCCATCCATTTGTCGATCACCAGCGGATCGTTTTTGAAGCGATCATGGAAATGGTTAAATGCCGCCTCGCGTTTCGGCGATGCCATCCGCGTGAGCTGGGCCAGGCCTGCGATCATGTCGGTCATATTGGTTGCGGCGCGGTAATGCTCGTCGGCGAGCATGGCCGCCTTGTCGTCGTTGTCCGCGGCCAGGAAACGCAATGCGGCATTGCGCAAGGAGCGCTGGCCTGCCTGCGCCGCATCGGTGCTGAATGCGCCCTGCGGCTTCAGATGCGCATAAAGCTTGTGCAGCGCGTTGCCATGCGCGTGCGCTACCGCGCCGATGAGACCCTCGCGCGCGGTGTGAATGGCTTCCGGGTCCACGGGCGTGCGGGCAAGCGCGAGCTCATCTTCCGAGGGCGGGATCAGCAACTGCGCGGTGAAGGCAGGGTCGGCAAACGCATGCGCAAGCACGTCGTCCAACGCCCGCAGGTAAACGGAATCCGGGCGAGGTGTTTCCTTGGCCTGCGCCGCCGACATCATGTCGAGCAGCACATCGGTGGCGAGAAGCTTGGCCGCTTCCCACCGGTTGAAGGGGTCGGTATCGCGCGCCATAAGAAATGCGCGCGTCTCTCTTGTGGCTGGCGTCTTGATCACAACCGGCGCGGAAAAGCCGCGGCCGATAGACGGCACTGGTTCTTCCATCACCTTGTCGAAGACGAAGCTCTGCTCGGCCTCTTGCAGTTCCAGAATGCGCGGCGCAGCGGCCTCTTTTCCGCTTTTGCCGACAAGGCCCGTGCTGAGCGGAATGTGCATCGGTTTCTTGTCGGGCTGGCCCGGTGTCGGCGGCACGCGTTGTTTCAGATTGAGCGAATAGGTTTTTGCCGTGGCGTCGTAGGCGCCGCTTGCTTCGATTTCCGGCGTGCCGGCCTGGGAATACCAAAGCCGGAATTGCTTCAGGTCGCGTTTCGACACCTCCTCAAAGCAGCACACAAAATCTTCCACCGTGGCGGCCTGGCCGTCGTGGCGCGCAAAATACAAATCCATGCCCTTGCGGAACGTCTCTGGCCCCAACAGCGTGCGGATCATGCGAATGACTTCCGCGCCCTTTTCGTAAACCGTGGCGGTGTAGAAATTGTCGATGGTGATGTAGGACTGCGGCTGCACCGGGTGCGCCAGCGGCCCGCCATCTTCCTGGAACTGGCGCAGGCGCAAATCCTTCACCTCCTCGACGCGCTTCACCGCGGCCGAGCGCATATCCTCGGCGAAATGAGTTTCGCGGAAGACAGTGAGCCCTTCCTTCAACGATAATTGAAACCAGTCGCGGCAGGTGATGCGGTCGCCCGACCAGTTGTGGAAATATTCGTGGCCGACCACGGTCTCGATGCGGGCGTAATCGTCGTCGGTGGCGGTTTCCGGGCTGGCCAGCAGCACTTTGTCGTTGAAGATGTTGAGGCCCTTGTTCTCCATCGCGCCGAAATTGAAGGCGGAAACCGCCACGATCATGAAAATGTCGAGATCGTATTCGCGGCCGTAAGTTTCTTCGTCCCATTTCATCGCGCGCTTGAGAGAAGCCATGGCGTATCGCACTTTTTCCTCGTTGCCGAGTTCGACGTAGATGCGCAAATCCACCTTGCGCCCGCTCATGGTGACGAATTCGTCTTCAATGTGGCCAAGATCGCCGGCCACCAGGGCGAACAGATAGGACGGCTTGGGGAACGGATCGCGCCAGCGCGCGAAATGTCGCCCGCCGGGAAGTTCGTCCGCTTCGATGCAGTTTCCGTTCGACAGCAATACCGGGCAAAGCTTTTTCGGCGCCTCGATGCGGGTTTCGTATCTGGCTAAATTGTCGGGCCGGTCGAGATAATAGGTGATGCAGCGAAAGCCCTCCGGCTCGCATTGCGTGCAAAAAATATTGTTCGAAGTGTAAAGCCCTTCCAGCCAGGTGTTGGCGGCGGGCGCGATTTCGGTTTCGATTTCCAATGTGAATTTCGCGGGCGGCTTGTGAATGGTCAGCGTTTCCTCGCCCAGGGCGTATGCATTCTGGTCCAGCGCCTTGCCATCTAGCTTTAGGCCGATGAATTTGAGCCGGTTGCCGTCCAGTACCAGCGGCGCGGCTTCTTTGCCCGCGCGCTCGACCTTCATGGTGGCTTTCACCCGCGTGGCTTCCGCGTCGAGCTGGAAATCCAGCGCGATCGTGGGGATTCGATAGGCGGGCGGCTGGTAATCTTTCAGATGAATGGGGTGCGGTTCTGTCGTTCTCATAATTCATGCCTGTCGCGCGGGGCTCACGCGACGATAACCTCACAAGCGCTCGTGGGCAAAAGGCGAAATGCCTCAAGGCCTTGCGTTCAGGTCCGTTCAGAATGGATTTCTGGAGATGGGTGTCAGTTGGGTACGGAGCGCCACGCTGTCAAGAGGTGCGGTGAAAAAATTTACTGGCTTTCTTCCTGCTCGTTCACATAGGCGATCAGTTCGCGCGCGGTGCGGGTGAACTCCAGCAATTTTTCAGGAATTTGATCGGACGATGTTTTTGCCCATTCCATCAGCGCCTGGGCAAGGCGCGCGAATTTTGGCGCCGTCGCAATCAGGCGCGCCTGCAATTCGACTTGGGTGGGCCCCAGCGCGTATTCCGCGCCCGGCACGCGCCAGCCGCCCCAATCGGCTTCGCCGGTCACGACGACAGGGTAGGTGCCGGGGAAGGGATGGCGCGAGGTTTCCTCGGCCGACTGCCATTTGTTGTGCGCGCGCATGATGCGCCATTCGGCGTTTTCGCCGTTGAACATCTCACCATTGGTGGTGTCGGCCTGCAATTCCTCGCCAGCGAATTCGCGCCCCATGCCGACGTCGTAATAGACGCGGATGGGCTCATCGAGGCCCTTGGTCCATTGCGGCAGGACGCGCTCGATCAGCGCCCAGGTGCCCACCGGCTTCACGTAGACGCGCTGGTTCTTGTGATAGAGGGCCTTCGCCATTTCGTGCCGTTTTCCGGGCTCCTGGGCCAGAATGAACCGGCGCTGTTAAATCGCGGTTAAGGGGAGCTTGGCAGCCGCGTGGATTTTACAGCCGGCTATTGTACGAATCTTGCGCGGGAGCCAGAAAGCGGCTGGCCCGTTGTATGGTTGGGACAGGCGGCCTAAACCGGGCCGATTTCGCGGGCTATGCCCCATGACCATCATGCAGAAGAGCGATTTGATCGTCGGCGCGAACGGTTTTCGCGAATATGACGCGCGTTGGCTGTACCCTGCCGAGATCAATCTTTCCGGCATGCAGGCGCTGGGGCTGGGGCTCGGCACTTATTTGCACGAGCTTGGCATCAAGCCCAGCGTCGTGGTGGGTCACGATTACCGATCCTATTCGCCGGAAGTGAAAGAGGCGCTCGTCAGCGGCCTCAAGCAGGCTGGCTGCAAAATTTTCGACATTGGGCTCGCGCTGACGCCGACTGCTTATTTCGCGCAATACGCGCTCGACGTGCCGGCAGTCGCCATGGTGACAGCCAGCCACAACGAGAATGGCTGGACCGGCGTGAAGATGGGCACCAACCGTCCGCTGACGTTTGGTCCCGATGAAATCGGGCGGCTGAAAGCGATTGTGCTGGGCGGATTGGGCAAGCCGCGCGAAGGCGGCAGCTACGAACGCGTGCCCGACATGCGCGAGCGTTATCTTGCCGATCTGGTCAAGGGCCATAAATTGTCGCGGCCCATTCGCGTGGTGGTCGCCTGCGGAAACGGTACGGCCAGCGTGTTCGCGCCCGAAGCCTTGAAACGCATCGGCGCCGACGTGGTGCCGATGGATTGCAACCTCGATTATGCTTTCCCGCGCTACAATCCCAATCCCGAAGACATGAAGATGCTGCGCGCCATGGCGGACGGGGTGCGCAAGTCAGGCGCCGAAATCGCGCTGGCCTTCGACGGCGACGGCGATCGCAGCGGCGTTGTGGACGATCAGGGCCACGAGATATTCGCCGACAAGGTGGGCGTTCTGCTGGCGCGCGATCTGTCGGCGCAAAACAAAGGTGCCAAGTTCGTCGTCGATGTGAAATCGACCGGCCTGTTCGAAACCGACCCGGTTTTGCGCGCGAATAGCGTGGACGTCGATTACTGGAAGACGGGTCATTCCTATATCAAGCGGCGCACGGCGGAACTGCATGCGCTCGCGGGCTTCGAAAAGAGCGGCCATTTCTTTTTCAACCCGCCGATCGGGCGCGGTTACGATGACGGCATCGTAGCTGCCATAGCCATTCTGGATATGCTGGACCGCGCGGGCGACATAAAGATTTCCCAGATGGTGGCGGCGCTGCCCAAGACCTGGGGCTCGCCCACCATGGCGCCCTATTGCCCGGATGAAGCCAAATACGCGGTGGTGGGCGCCATCACCAAGGAATATGAGGGGCTGAAGGCGGCAGGCGAAAAGATTTTGGGCGAGCCGATTGCCCGCCTTGTCACCGTGAACGGCGTGCGGGTGACGCTGGCCGATGGCACCTGGGGGCTGGTGCGCGCCTCATCCAACAAGCCGTCTCTTGTTGTTGTCTGCGAAAGCCCCATATCTGAGCAGCGCATGAAAGCGATGTTCGCCGACATCGACGCGCGATTGAAGAAGCACCCCGAAGTAGGAGAATACGACCAGAAAATCTGATCTGAGAGGAAGCCGCCATGACCTCACCCGCAACACCACGCGATCCCCTTCGCGATCATTTGCTTACGCCACAGAATGCGGCCCTCATCATCATAGATTATCAACCAATTCAGGTGACCTCCGTCGCCTCGATGGATCGCCGCGCGCTGGTCGACAACATCGTTTCCGTTGCGAAGGGCGCCAAGCTGTTCAAGCTTCCCATCGTGCTCTCGACCGTGAATGCGAAAACGGGCGCGCCCACGATCCATCAATTGCGAGATGTCCTCATCGGCGTCGACGTCTATGACCGCACGACGATCAACGCGTGGGAAGACGAGGATTTCGTTCGCGCCGTCAAGGCTACCGGGCGCAAGAAGCTCATCATGACGGCGCTGTGGACCGAGGCGTGCCTCGCATTTCCCACATTCGACGCGCTGTGCGAAGGCTACGAGGTCTATCCCGTGGTCGATGCGGTGGGCGGGACTTCGGTCGAGGCGCATCGCGCGGCGCTCGCGCGCATGAGCCAGGCCGGCGCAAAGCAAATAAGCTGGGTGCAGATGCTGTGCGAACTTCAGCGCGACTGGCAGCGCAAGGACACGGCAAAGCAATTCGCCGAAATCCTGTTCACGGTCGAAGGGCATTGACCGGCAAAGAATGCGGGTCAGGAAGAGGCGATGATGGCTGAAGCCTTTCTTGTTCCCGGACTGCGCACGCCGTTTGTGAAAGCGGGCACGCATTACACGAAATATTCCGCGCTGGCGCTTTCGATCCCGCTGGCCGAGGCGATGAACAAAAGAGCACGGCCCGATTTGCTGGTCTGGGGCCAGGTGATACCCGATCCGACACTTTCCAACATCGCGCGCGAGCTTGTTTTTGAGGCCAAACTCGATCCCACGATCCCCGCGTTCTCCACCGTGATGGCCTGTTCGACCAGTTTCATGGGCGTGGTCGAGGCCGCCGGCATGCTCGGCCGCGGCAGGCTGCATCTGGCGCTGGCCGGCGGCGTCGAAACCATGAGCCATATTCCGCTTGCCCTTAAGCCCGTGGCCGCCGACGGCATCATCGGCACGTTCCTGAAAAACCCGGGCGCGGCGGCGGAGATGCTGGCGCATGTAACGCCCGGCGATTTCGATTTGCCTATCCATGGCTGGGCCAACCGGCAATCTGGCCGCTCGATGGGCGAGCACACCGAGGACACGGCGAAATATTTCGGCATCGCGCGCGCCGATCAGGACCGTCGCGCGTTGCTCAGCCATCAGGGAGCAATTGCGGGGCAAGATACCGGCTTTTTCAAAGATCTCGTTCTGCCCTTCGGCGGCGTGGATCACGATACCATTCCCAGGCGCGATACGTCGTTTGAGAAACTTTCCGCTTTGCCTCCGGTGTTCGACCGCACCAGCGGGCACGGCACGCTGACGGCCGGAAATTCTTCGCCCAATACCGATGGCGCGGCTTCCATCTGGGTGGCGGACGTCGAAGGCCTCAAGCGTCTCGACAATCCGACCGCGGTCAAGTTGGTGGACTGGGAAATCGCGGCGATGGATTTTCACGAGGAAGGCATCTTGATGGCGCCCGCGCGCACCATCCCGCGTCTGTTGGCGCGGCATCGGCTTAAGTTCGCCGACATTGCGCTGTGGGAAATCCACGAGGCGTTCGCGGCCCAGGTGCTGGCCAATATCAAAGCTTCGTCCGATCCCGTTTTCCGGCGCGAGAAAGCGGGCGTCGATTTCGATCTCGGCCCGTTCCCCTGGGAGCGCGTCAATCCGCATGGCGGCTCGCTGGCGCTCGGCCATCCCTTTGCCGCCACGGGCGCGCGCATCCTCAGCCAGGCCGCCAAGGAGCTTGCCGCCATGCCGGCCGGCTCGCGTGCTATCGTTTCCATCTGCACCGATGGCGGCGAAGGTACCGCCGCATTACTTGAAAGGGCATGAACATGGCCGACGAAGAAATTCAGGAAGGCTTCGATGTTTTCGTTCACGACGGCGAAGACGCCATTGGCGCGGTGCGCCGCGTCACCCCGCGCGCGCTGGTCATTTATATCGAGAACACTGGCGAATTTACCTTGCCGCTGACCGCGGTGCAGGCCGTCCATGACGAGAAGGTCGTGCTCGATTGCGACAAGCTGGACGCGCGTCTGCGCCGCGCCATCGGCCACGCGCATGACGCCGAAGACCCCAATGTGGCGGACGAGATGTGATCGAGCTTGTCATTCCGGCGCGGCGAAAGGATTTGGGCGGCGGCTTCGAGGTTGGCCGCGTGCTTCCGTTTGCCAAGCAACGCATGGTCGGGCCGTTTATTTTTCTCGACCACATGGGCCCGGCCGATTTTGACGAGGGCCAGGGCCTCGACGTGCGCCCGCATCCCCATATCGGCCTTGCCACGGTGACCTATCTGTTCGAAGGCGAGATTCTGCATCGCGACAATATGGGTTACCAGCAATCCATTCGCCCCGGCGAAGTGAACTGGATGACAGCGGGCGAGGGCGTGGTGCATTCCGAACGCTCGCCGCTGCCCCGTACGCACGCGCGCGTCCACGGCTTGCAGGCCTGGGTGGCGCTGCCCGATGGGCGCGAGGATGTGGCGCCTTCCTTCACGCATTACGATGCGCAATCGTTGCGCAGCTTTGGCGAACCGGGCGCGCGCTGGATTTTGCTGGCCGGTTCGGCATACGGGCTTACCAATCCGGTCGAAACTTTTTCTCCGATGTTTTATGTGCATGCGGAACTGGCGCCTGGCGCCAGGCTTGCTTTGCCTGCAGGTCACGAGCAACGCGCGGTCTTCATCGTCAGCGGAAAAATTTCCACCGATGGCAAGATCTATGACGACGGCAATCTTCTGGTGTTCGCGCGCAGCGGCGAGCCAATTGTTGCAGCCGCTGACGGCCCCGCGCGGCTGATGCTGCTGGGGGGCGCGCCCTTGGGCCAGCGGCACATCTGGTGGAACTTCGTCTCGTCTAGCCGCGACCGCATCGAACAGGCCAAAGCCGATTGGCGCGCAGGCCGCATGGCGCTGCCCTCTGACGATGCGAACGAATTCATACCCTTGCCGGAAGATCAGACTTCGCCCCCACATCCCAATGACTAGAGGGAACGACGCCTTTCCTCAGATGCGCGGTAAAGCAATCCCTGGCGTAGTGTATTAAAAGTGCTAATGGAAGGACCGCTTATGGCCAACGCCGTCAGGGACAACAAAGAGCGCAACCGATTCGAGCTCGAAATGGATGGGATCACTGCGTTCCTCAATTATCGCCGGGCCGATGGAATTGTGACCTTCGTACACGAAGAAGTTCCCAAGGCGTTCGAAGGTCACGGCATCGGCTCGCAGCTTGCCAAGGGCGCGCTCGATCTGGTGCGCGGCAATGGCGAGAAACTCATTGCCACGTGCCCGTTCATCGCAGACTACATTCGCAAACATCCCGAATACGCCGATCTGCTGGCCAAGCCCTTGAAATGATCGAGAACCGGTAAGGAGATACGAAGCCATGAACACAAAGGATGCCAAAGCGCGGCGCAAGGCGCCGCTCGAAACGCCGACGGGGCTTGGCTCGAACGCCACGCGCGATCTGACCGGCGCGCTCAATGCGCTGCTGGCCGATACGTTCGTGCTCTATACGAAGACCAAGAATTTCCACTGGCACGTCTCGGGACCGCATTTCCGCGACTATCATCTGTTGCTAGATGAGCAGGCGACCCAGATTTTCGACACTACCGACGCCATCGCCGAGCGCGTGCGCAAGATCGGCGGCACCACGATCCGCTCGATCGGCCATATCGCCCGCCTCCAGCGTCTGGAAGACAACGACGCCGATTACGTGACGCCCGAGGACATGCTTTCGGAATTGCGCGAGGACAACAAACAGCTGGTTGCCAGCATGCGCGAAACGCACGATGTGTGCGACGAGCATGGCGACGTGGCGACCGCGAGTTTACTCGAAGTGTGGATCGACGAGGCGGAACGGCGCATCTGGTTCCTGTTCGAGGCAAGCCGCCGGTAACGCTGAGCCTTCAGGCCGCTGCCGCGCGAACGGGTCGAAGAAATGCCAGCGCGTCGCGCAGCGTTTGAATGCCGGCGCCTGCCCGCGTCGCGTTTTCGCTCAAGTGTCTACGGAAAGCCCTCGCGCCCGGCTGGCCATGGAACAGGCCCAGCACGTGTTTGGTCATGGCGTTGAGCGGCACGCCTTCCTTCAGTTTCGCGGCGACATATTCGACGTAGGCTTCCACGGCCTGATCGATGTCGCGCGGCTGTTCGCCGAAGAAACGTGAATCGACATCGGCGAGCAGTGCAGGCATCTGATAGGCCGCGCGGCCCATCATCACGCCATCGAGGTGGTTCAAATGCTTTTCGGCTTCGTCGAGCGAGTTGATGCCGCCATTGACGATGATGGTGAGATGAGGTCGTTCCGTTTTGAGCGCATAGACGAGTTGGTAATCGAGCGGCGGCACATCGCGGTTTTCGCGCGGAGACAAGCCTTCGAGCCACGCCTTGCGCGCATGCACGGCGAACACGGTTACGCCAGCCTGCGCGCAAGCATCCACTAGCGTGCGCAGCGCCGTTTCGGGTTGCTGATCGTCCACACCGATGCGGCATTTGACCGTGACGGGAATTTTCACTGCCGCGCGCATTGCTGATAGGCAATCAGCGACAAGCTGAGGCTCGCGCATGAGGCAGGCGCCGAAGCGGCCCGATTGCACGCGGTCCGATGGGCAGCCGACATTGAGATTGATCTCGTCGTAGCCGAATTCTTCGCCGATGCGCACGGCTTGAGCCAGCTTCGCCGGCTCCGCGCCGCCCAGTTGCAAAGCGACCGGATGCTCGATTTCAGAAAACCCCAGCAACCGTTCGCGCTTGCCGTGCAGCACCGCTTCCGCCGTCACCATTTCGGTGTATAGCCGCGCGCGCGCGCTCAGCAGTCGGTGCAACACACGGCAATGCCGGTCGGTGCACTCCATCATGGGCGCTACGGAAAAACTGTAATCCATGACGATATCCATAGCGGCCGCTAACGCCAGCGGCAACCGCGCTGCCCCGGCGGCATTGCGGTTTGGCGGTGCGCAATCTACGCTTCGTGCTCGGATATTTCGGCAATGGGGGCTTACGAAATGAGCACAGCGTCAACCGGGGAAAAGAAATCCGCGGATGGCGGGGTGCCCATATGGCGGCTCTATCTGCTGCGGGCGGTTTATCTGCTGATCGCGGTCGGCCTCGGCTCCATGATCTGGCCGCTCATTATCCATCACGACAAGCCGTGGGACCTGGTGAAGGGCGAGGAGATGAGCCTCTTGGGCGCGCTTTCGGCGCTGTGCCTGCTCGGGCTCCACTATCCGCTGCAAATGCTGCCGCTGTTGCTGTTCGAGATCACCTGGAAACTGATCTGGCTCATCCTCATCGCCGTGCCGCTCGCGCTTGCCTACAAGATAGATGCGGACACAATGGACAATGTATTTGCCTGCCTGATGGTCGTCATCGTCATCATCGTCGTGCCCTGGGACTATGTGTTCGATAATTACGTGAAGAAGGCGGGAGACAGATGGTGGTAGCGGATGGCTGATCTCGCAGGCGGCTGCTCCTGCGGCGCGGTGCGTTACCGGCTCTTGAGCTCGCCCATGTTCGTGAATTGCTGCCATTGCAAGGATTGCCAGCGGCAGACTGGCAGCGCCTTCGTCATCAACGCCATCATCGAAACCGCGCGTATCGAAAAGCTTTCGGGCGAGCCCGTTCCGGTGCGCGTGCCGGCCGACAGCGGCCGCCCGCACGACATCTACCGCTGCCCCAAATGCCAGATCGCGCTGTGGAGCGATTACGGCGGCAGGCCCGCCATCCGCTTCGTGCGCGTGGGCACGCTGGATGAGCCTTCGTGCTTGGCCCCAAACGCGCACATCTTCACGCGATCGAAGCTACCATGGGTCGAATTGTCCAAAGATATTCCCGCGTTCGATGTCTATTACGACATGAAAAAATTGTGGCCCGCCGAAAGCCTGGCGCGCCGCCGCGCCATTCTGGGCGATCACTGAGCCTTTGAATTGTAATAGGTGAAAGTGCGCACCAGCGGGCCGTTGTCTTCGTACATGTAAGCGTCTTCGGGAGGTATGTGGCTGTCCTTTTCGGCGCGCCAGATCCAGTTACCATGCGCGTCGAACTTGTATGTGTATTCCCCGGTAGCGCAGGGCGGCTTGGCTCCGTTGAGGCAATTTTCCTGTTTGACCAGATTCCCTTTGGTGTCGTGCGTGTAAAGGATATAGCTCCGCACCTTGCCATCGTCATCGACCGTGTCGTCCTCGCTCATGCGCCCCTGCGCGTCATATTTGTAGCGGCTGGTGTTGCTATGCGCGTCCTTGCCTTCGCCATAGGTCACGGTCATTTCGGTGATGTTGCCGGCCGCATCGAATTTGTAATGTTCGGTTGAATTGCCCATCGCCGAATGGAATTTCACGGTGCTCGTGTCTATGCGCTCGGCTTTCCGTTTTCGCACGAAATCGGTCATGTTCGCCTGGTCTTCCAGCAAATTGCCGTTGCGGTCATACGTGGCCGAGCTTTGGAAGATTTTGTCGATCTCTTTGCCCTTGGGGCCGGAGGCCTCTTCCTCTTTCTCGGTGAGCACGCTTTTCACCGGCCCGAACAAGCCGTCGCGTTCGCGGTCGCTTTTGTGCGCTTGAGCAAAGGCGAAGCCGGCGCAACAACAGGCGATCAGCAATCCGCCAAGTATTTTCTTATGCATGGCTCTTCTCACTTGCTTGGAGGCGCGAAGACGTAGCGCTCGATGCCGGGGTAATTGTCGCGGGCCCATACTTCGACGAACTGAATCCATTCGCCTGCGGTTGCCTTGTCTTCGCCTGCCGCTTCTTCGTCTATTCGGCGGCGTTCGATATCGAGAGCAACGCTGTTCTTGAGCCACAGTGTGCCCTCGGGTCCTTCCGTGGCGCCGCCGTGCAATGTCTGATCCTTTTCCGTTTTATAAACCTCATGTCCGGTGAGCCAGCCGGCCGCGGCAAGCCGCGCGCGCAAATCGGCATCGGCTTGGTCAATCTCGGCGCGGCTCACCTTGTGCGGGCTGGTGCCAACATTGATCGCTTCGATGCGCGCGGGATCGTGTGTATAGTTCGACACGAAATAATATTTGCAATTCGAAATAACAAAGCCAGTTCCCGCCACCTCGAAATCGAAATTGGCGCCGCCCGCAATCGGTAATGGATTAATGTCCTGTTCCGGCAAATCGGCGTTGCGCTGCAGCTTCAAAGTGGAGCGCTTCGCCATGTCGGCGATCAGCATGTTCGGGGCGGCCACGAGCCGCCCTTCGGATGGGCCGCTTTCCGCGACAGTAATGTTCGAAGACCAGTCCATGAACGCGGCAGGCACCGCAATGACAAGGCCCGCGAACATCAGCGCCCAGGTGGCCCAGATGATGTGTTTTTCGTGCGCCAGCGCCGCTTTCACGGCTGCGACATCCTGATTACCGACGGCTTTTTGAAAGCCGAGCACCAGCTTCACCATTACGGCAACGGCGGAGAAGGCGAACGCGACCGTGAGCGCCACAAACAGCACCAGCATCGGCGTCTGCAGCGCGGCAGGGTTCTTGAAGATACCGGCCGCCTGCACGGCGTTGCCGATCGCCGCCAGCAGGATGATCGCGCCGAAAAGTCCGGCACAAATCAAAGCGTGCGCGCGCAGGCTCAGCATGGCGCGATCCTATGGCAAGCGCGCGCGGCCTTCTAGCGCGGCGAGAGCTCGACTTGGGCCGCGGCCAGGCGGCGGTACAGATCGCGCCGCCTGGCAATGGGCCACCAATCGTAAAGAAAAATCTCCAGCGGCCGCCAATTGGCCACCCAGCCCAGTAGCAGGAGGCCTTCGCTGAGAAAGCCGCTGATCTCCGTGCTCCCCATTGCCTGCAGCAAAACGCGGCCAGCGAAAACGCAGGCGGCAAGCACGGCAATTCCAATCATCACCGAACGCCGCCCCACGCGAAAAAGCTCCTTGAGGTCGCGGCCGATGATATCAGCGCGATAATTGAAATAACGGGCGAACGCGCCGCCCAACTCGCGCGCAGCACCGCTTTCCGCCTCTTGCTTGGAGACATGGATGAGGATGCGGATGGGAACATTGCGCGGCAATTCACGCGCCCAGCCGACGATGAATTCCTCCGCATCCTTGTCCAGGTCGCGCTCGCGGAAGGGGAAGGGGTCCAGCATGTTGAAGAGCTGCGCGATCTCTTCAACCTGGATTTCTATGGTACCGGGGACTGCGTCAGCCATGCGGCGAACTCACGCCCGCCTTACACGGCGCGAAGGGCGCTTTTTCGGCGACAGCCCACGCAGCTCGACGCAATTGCCCTCGGGATCGCGCACATAAAACGCGTGCTCGGCCCCTTCAGGGGTGTGTTCGTGCTGCTCCTCTTCGATGGCGATTTTCGCGCGCTTGAGCCGTGTGCGCAGAGCGCCTTCATCGAACGATTTCAACCGCAGGCAATAATGGTGCAGGTTCTCGCCTGTGCCGCGGGGGGATTTCGCCCAGGCGCCCGCCTTGGACGCCACATCCATCAGCACGAGGGCCGCATCGCCGGTTTTTAATTCGGTCATGCCCCATTTGGGCATTCTCGCGGTGACGCGAAAGCCAAGCACGCTTTCATAGAACTTTCGCGTCGCTTTCGCGCGCCGGCAGGGCAGGCTGAGATGGTCGAAACCATTGACGGAAACGGGCGGCATGACCCAACCTAGCATGGCTGCGTTAATGGGCGCGATCTGCTATCGTGTGCGCGCCCTGGGAGCGGGGTAAGGTTTTGGGGCAGTAAAATGACCGATACGATCCGCGCGGACGATGTGATCCCCGCTGCTTACGCCAAATCAGCGCCGTCCGCGGCCGCGGCCACCGTGTATGCGCCAACGCCCGGCAGGGCGGGCTATCTGTTTAGCCCGTGGTTCGATTTCTTCTGCCTGGGGGGCGGCGCGGTCATCATTCTCGCGTTGATCGCATTGCTGCTGCCCAAAGGTATTTCGCCCGCCGCGCAGGGAACGATGGTCATCATCCTGATGACGCTGATCAACCAGCCGCATTTCGCGCATTCCTATCAGATTTTCTACCGCAATTTCCGCGAGAAGGCTTTCGGAAACACGTTCTACCCGAAGCTGCGCGCGCGTTATGTGTTCGCCGGGATCGTGGCGCCCGTGGCGCTGCTGATATTCTTCACTGTTGCGGTGATGACCGATAATCCCAAGCTGCTCGGCTATGGCGCCAACATAATGTTTTTCACCGTTGGCTGGCATTACGTGAAGCAAGGTTACGGTGTTTTTATCGTGGACTCGGCGCAAAAGCGCATGCCGCTGTCGAATGACCTCAAGCTCATGCTGCGCTGGAACGGCTATGCTTCGTGGGCGGTGTCGTGGATGATTGCCAATCACGCCATCGCTCGCGCTCTCAATTACATCGGCACGCAATATTATACCATCGAAATTCCCACTCCCATTTACCAGACCGTGTGCGTCATCGCAGGCTTCACCACGCTGGTGACTCTGTATTTGCTGGCGAAGCAGTGGCGCGACAATGGCGGCAAGCTGCCGTGGAACGGCGTCATCGCCTATGTGGTCACGCTGTATCTTTGGGTGATCTTCGTGCGCATCAATCCGCTGTTCCTGGCGGTGGTGCCGACATTCCATTCGCTGCAATATCTCGCCATCGTCTGGCGCTTCCAGTTGAATGCCGAACCCACAAAAGCCGTGTCGCCTGCGCGCAGCGGATGGCAAACCGCGGGGCGTTTCTTTTCCACCAACGCATGGGGCCAGCTTGCGCTGTTCATCGCGCTGGGAACCGCGCTTGGCTATCTGGGTTTCGTGGCGGCGCCGAAATATCTGGATGCGGTCGGCACCTATGATCGCGCAGTGTTCGGCAATTATCTTTTTCTTTTCATCTTCTCCATCTTCATCAACGTGCATCACTATTTCCTCGACAACGTGATGTGGCGGCGCGAAAACCCGCAGATGAAGCTGCTGTTGAGCCGCCCGTAAATTCCCATGCTCGCCAGAACAAAGACGCGCGAAGCTTTACCCGCGCTGCTTAAAGAAGTCCGCGCCTGCCGTATCTGCGCACGGCACCTGCCGCATGGCCCGCGGCCCGTGCTGCGCCTGTCATCCACAGCGCGCGTCTGCGTGGCGGGGCAGGCGCCCGGCATTCGCGTGCACAACACCGGCATTCCCTACAACGATCCCAGCGGAGAACGCCTTCGCGCCTGGATGGGCGTGGACCGCGACATGTTCTACGACGAATCCCGCATCGCCATTGTGCCGATGGGCTTCTGCTTTCCGGGCTACGACGAACATGGCGGCGATTTGCCGCCCCGGCGCGAATGCTCGGGCGCCTGGCACAACCGGCTTTTCGCAGCGGCGCCGCAGTTTGCGTTGACGCTGGTGATCGGCGCCTATGCGCAGAAATATCATTTGGGCGCGCGCGACCGGAAAACCGTCAGCGACACCGTGCGCGCCTGGAGCGATTACGGGCCGCATGTCATCCCGCTGCCGCATCCCTCGTGGCGTAACAATGCATGGCTAAAAAACAATCCATGGTTCGAGAAGGAACTCTTGCCCGTGCTGCGCGCACGCGTGGCCTGCGCGCTCTCTGGCGCTTAAGCCTCGCTTTGGCGCTCTTGCTGCCGGCTTGCGCGCCAAGGCTGGCCGAGCAGGGCGTTGTGACGCGCATGCCTGCCATTGAAGACGCCCATTACATTACGCGCGACGGGTTGCCGCTTGGCCTGCAGCATTGGGACGCGCCGCACCCGCACGCGATAATTGTCGCGCTGCATGGCATGAGCGATTATTCAAACGCCTTCGCCATGCCGGGCGCATGGTGGGCGAAGCACGGCATCTCGACTTACGCCTACGACCAGCGCGGTTTCGGCCGCTCGCCCAACACAGGTCTGTGGGCGGGCGGCGATGTCATGCGGCGAGATTTTTCGGATTTTGTGGACGTGGTGCGCGCGCGCCATCCAGGCCTGCCCGTGTTCGCGCTCGGCGAAAGCATGGGCGGCGCCGTTATGATGAGCGCGATGGCAAGCGCTTCGCGCCCGCGCGTGGACGGCGTCATTCTTTCCGCGCCAGCGGTGTGGGGCTGGCGCACGCTGCCTCTCTCGCACCGTGTGGCCTTATGGCTTGCTGCGCATTCGACGCCGTGGTGGAAATTATCGGGCGAGGGTTTGCACCTCGTACCTTCGGACAACATTCCCATGTTGCGCGCGCTGGGACGCGATCCGCTTTATCAGCACACGGCGCGCGCGGATGCGATCTATGGCCTGGTGACGCTGATGGACGAAGGCTACGACGCGGCGGGCCACATGGGCGCGGAGCCGATCCTGTTTCTGTATGGCGACAACGATCAGATCATCCCGCGCGGGCCCACGGAGGAAGTGGCGAAGAAGCTGGGCGCAAAGGCCACCGTGAAGCATTATCCGCATGGGTATCACATGCTGCTGCGCGACCTCGAAGCCGAGAAAGTCTGGCGCGACGTGGCGAAGTGGATCGGGCCGCCCGCCGTCAGCGTGGATTGAGGCGTGTATTTGCGGCCTCGCGCCAATGGCGCGAAGCCCTCAGCTGAATTAACATTCGGGCCGCATTTCAGCGCGGGCGCTTCTGCGTTCGCGGCATCCAGGTTCAGCCGAAGCATCGTGGGGTGGAGCCCGCCGAAACAAAGCCGATGATGGAATTTTCATGGGATCATTCGCCCGCTTCCGTCACGCTGCTAGATCAGCCCTTCGTCGAGACATTCAAGGCGTGGTTCCCGTACGGCAAGCCTACACATTGGAGGCAAAGGAAACCGCCGAACTGTGCGGAGATTTTCTGATCAACAAGGAGTTCGAGATCATGAACGCCTTCGTGCAGATCTACGAAGGTTTTATCCGCGAAGCAGCGCTCAAGCGGCCATATTTCTGGCTCTTGGAACGCACCTACGATTTTTCGCATCACGGGTGAGGCGGTCCGCCGAGCCGAAGCCCGCGAAGCTCAGGTCAATCTCTTTTTTGCAAATGCTCTACCGGAGTGTGATTTCAGATACTTCTCGAACTCCAATGCCTTATATTTGGTTGGGAAGCCACAATACCAGACCAGTTCCCAAGGCCTAAATTTGGTTGTATGCGATGACTTCCCGGCATTGTGATCCGAGATGCGCTGCTTCAGATTCGCAGTGGCACCGGTGTATTCTTGACCCGGAAAAGCAATGCTGCGGATGATGTAGACGTACCACATGGCTTGCTTTAGCCCGTCTTCGCTTCCGCTTCGCTCCAGCTACGCCGGGCACTGCTTCGCCTAAGCGACTTCGCCTGGCTGCGCCACGCGAAGCCGAAGGCGAAGCGTGGTGGGCGCGACAGGGATTGAACCTGTGACCCCTCCCGTGTGAAGGGAGTGCTCTCCCGCTGAGCTACGCGCCCGAAAGGCCGTGGTGATAAGGCGGCGCGGCGCGGCGCGTCAAGTTGGCTATGCCCTCATGCTTCGAAAGGCTCAGCATGAGGGCTTTGATTCTAGCCTCACCCTGAGCCTGTCGAACCCTGAGCCTGTCGAAGGGTGAGGCCACGCGCACTTCTCTAAATGGAATTATTCGATCACGGCCTCGCCGGTCATGCCCATCGTCGAATGCAGGAAATGGGAGCAGGTGACCGAATATGTTCCAGCCACGCTTGGCACCGCCTGAACGTCCACGCTTGCGCCCGGGTCAAGCTCGATTTTGCCATCCGCGACTTTTGCCTGATCGGCAGGCGCCACCACCAGCGCCGCGAAAAACTGTGGCGCGTCGTAATTATGGCCCTTGGAAGCCTTGTTGACGAAGTGGAGGCGATAGGGCGTGTCTTTTTTCAGATGCAGCGATTTCGGCGTGAAACTGTAGCTGTCCAAATCGATTTCCACGACTTGCGCGTTTGTCCAATCGACGCCGGCCGAGCCCGCCGGCTGTGCCTGGCCAGCTTCCGCCAGCATCCCCGACAACATGAGACTCACAGCAGCAATTTGAAGCAATTTCATGATGACACCCTTTGTTAGCCTCGCCCAAAAATTGCCCTTCAATACAAAGATAAGCGCAGCCGCCGCGCGCTGTCTATCGCGCGACGCGCAGCAACTTTAGCGCGGCCTCCCGCACGTCCCTGAAATCATCCACCACCATATCCGCGTCCAGCTCGCGCGCATGTTTGTCGGTGTAACCATAGGACACCAGAACCACGGGCGCGCCAGCCGCGCGTGCCAGCTCCACATCGGTGTTGCTGTCGCCCACCATAACGCTCTGCGCAATTGTGCCGCCGAGTTCCGCGATCACGTCGGTATAATGCTTGGGGTCTGGCTTGACGTAAGGCGTGCGGCCGGCGCCGTGCACAGAACCGAAGAACCGCGTGAGATTGAGTTCCGCCAGCAGCATGTCGGCGAATTCCTGCGGCTTGCTGGTGCACACGCCGAGGCTGGCTTCACTGACAAGAGCGGTTAGCGTTTCGGGCACGTTCGGGTAGGGCCTGCTCGAGGCGATGTTCTCGCGGTAGTGCGCGAGGAAGGAATTCACGTAGCCGTCGAGCTTTTCGGGTGCAGCCGGGGCGCCAGTGACCGAGAATCCGCGCCCGATAAGTGTGCGCGCGCCGCGCCCCACCAGATGGCGCACGGTGTCGAGCGGCAGCGCGGGGCGGCCTGCCTCTGACAGCACGGCATTCATGGCGGCCGCCAGATCGGGCGCGGTATCGACCAGCGTGCCGTCGAGGTCAAAAACGATTGCCGGACGGGGGCTGCTCATGGGGTCATTCGCACCTGATCGACCGCGGATAAGCCACAAATACGCCTTAACGGGGCCCAAGGGAAAGATTAGGAAACAAATCGTCAATTTACCCCAGCCATGATGTTCACCTAGGGGATCAGTGACTTGCCTCACCCTTCGACGAGCTCAGGGTGAGGCGAGTAGTAAAGCCCTCATGCTGAGCTTGTCGAAGCATGAGGGTATTGAGGACACGTTCAAAAAATGAGTTCGCCAATCGCTGTCGTTATTCTCGCTGCTGGCAAAGGCGTGCGGATGAAATCCGCGTTGCCCAAAGTCATGCACCGCGTGGGCGGGCAGCCGATGCTGGCGCATGTGCTGGCCACAGCGCGCGCGATGGGTGCCACGAAGATCGTGGTGGTGACGGCGGAAGATGCGGGCGATGTGGTGGGGCTGGCGGAAAAGTTTGGCGCCGAAACCGCGACTCAAAAAGTGCCGCTCGGCACCGGCCATGCGGTGATGGCGGCGGAAAGCGCGCTGAAGAATTTCTCAGGCCAGGTGCTGGTGCTGTTCGGCGACGCGCCGCTGGTGACGAAAGAGACATTGCAGAAGCTTGCCGCGCGGCTGGGCAGCGCCGATGTTGCAGCACTTGGCTTTCGCCCTGACGACGCCACTGGCTATGGCCGCATGGTGACAAAGGGCGACATGCTGGAACGCATTGTCGAGCACAAGGACGCAAGCCTGGAGGAGCGCCGCATCGGTTTATGCTTTGCCGGGCCTATGGCGGGAAACGCGCGAATTATCTTTGATTTGCTGAAGGCAATCGACAATCGCAACGCGCAGGGAGAATATTACCTGACCGATGTGATTGCAGCGGCCGGCGCGCGCGGCTTGCGTTGTGCTTTCGCCGAAGCCGGCGAGAAGGAGACATTGGGCGTGAATACGCGGGCCGACCTTGCTGCCGCCGAAGCCGCGTTCCAGGAACGCCGCCGCCGCGAGCTGATGGAAGCGGGGGTGAGCTTCACCGATCCCGCCACCGTTTATCTTTCCGCCGATACGCAAATCGAAGCCGATGTCACCATCGGTCCGTTCGTCGTCTTCGGCTCCGGCGTCACCGTGCGCAAGGGCGCCGAGATCCGCGCCTTCTGTCATATCGAAGGCGCCGAAATTGGCGCGGGCGCTATCGTCGGCCCCTTCGCGCGGCTGCGCCCCGGCGTCGTGCTTGAAGAAGGCGTGCACATCGGCAATTTCGTGGAGGTAAAAAACAGCCGCATCGAAAAAGGCGCGAAGGCCAACCATCTGGCCTATCTCGGCGATGCGCGCGTGGGCGCTAAAGCCAATATCGGCGCAGGCACTATCACCTGCAATTACGACGGCTTCAACAAATCAAAAACCGACATCGGCAAGGAAGTTTTCGTTGGCTCCAATGCCACGCTGGTGGCGCCGCTCAAAATCGCCGATGGCGCCTATGTCGCGGCCGGCAGCGTCATCACCAAGGATGTGGAGGCGGACGACATGGCATTTGGCCGCGCGCGGCAGGAAACGAAGCGGGGCCGCGCCAAAGATTTCCGCGCCAAGAAAGCGAAAGACAAATAGATGTGCGGCATTGTGGGCATTGCGGGCAAAGGCGAGGCCGCGCCGGTTATTCTCGAGGCGCTGAAACGGCTCGAATATCGCGGTTATGATTCCGCTGGCATCGCCACGCTGACCGAAGGCCGCATCGAGCGCCGCCGCAGCCCCGGAAAGCTAGGCGAACTCGCCCGCGTGCTCGAAAAACATCCGCTCGCGGGCCACACTGGCATCGGCCACACACGCTGGGCTACGCACGGCGCACCGACCGAGCGCAACGCGCATCCGCATGCGTCCTCGCGCGTGGCGCTGGTGCACAACGGCATCATCGAAAATTTCCGCGAGCTGCGCGACGAGCTGATGACGGCCGGCCACCAGTTCGAATCCGAAACCGACACCGAAGTGGCAGTCCACCTGGTGACGGATTATCTCGACAAAGGAATGAAACCGGCCGATGCAGCTCAGGCCGCCGTGCGCCGCCTCAAGGGCGCCTTCGCGCTCGCCATGATTTTCCGCGATGAAGAACAACTGGTTGTCGGCGCGCGGCGCGGCAGCCCGTTGGCAGTGGGTTACGGCGACGGCGAGGCTTATCTCGGCTCGGACGCCTATGCGCTGGCGCCATTCACGGATCGCATCGCCTATCTGGAAGATGGCGATGTGGTCATCGCACATGGCGACAAGATCGACGTGTTTGACGAGCGCGGAAAAAAGGTCAAACGCGAAATCAAGCTGGTGCCAGCCTCTTCGCAGTTGATCGACAAAGGCGGTCATCGCCATTTCATGGCCAAGGAAATTTACGAGCAGCCCGAAGTGGTGGGCCACACCATTGCGCGTTATGTGGATGCGACCGGCCCGAAGGTGGATTTGCCGGGAACAGACGCGAAGAAATTGTTCGCGAACACGCCGCGGCTTACCATTTCCGCCTGCGGAACGGCGTTCTATGCGGGCCTCGTTGGCAAATACTGGTTTGAGAAGCTCGCCCGGCTGCCGGTCGAGGCCGACATCGCCTCGGAACTGCGTTACCGCGATCCGGTTTATCCCAAAGGCGGGCTTTGCCTTTACATCTCGCAATCGGGCGAGACGGCCGACACGCTGGCGGCGCTCCGCGAGGCCAAGCGCGCGGGCCAGCGGGTGGCCGCCATCGTCAACGCGCCGCACAGCACCATGATGCGCGAAGCGGACATCGTGTTTCCCACCTATGCGGGCCCGGAAATCGGGGTGGCCTCCACCAAGGCGTTCACTTGCCAACTTTCGGTGCTGGCGTCGCTTGCCATCGCCGCCGCGCGCGCGCGCGGAAGCATAGATGCGGCGGAGGAACAGCGGCTTTGTTCGGTGCTGCTGGAAACGCCGCGCCACATGGTGCGGATGCTGACCGAGGATTCGAAAATCGAGGCGCTGGGCCATGAGCTGGCGAAGGCGCGCGACGTGCTTTATCTGGGGCGCGGCGTGCATTTCCCGCTGGCGCTCGAAGGCGCGCTGAAGCTGAAAGAGATTTCCTACATTCACGCCGAGGGCTACGCCGCGGGCGAAATGAAGCACGGCCCCATCGCGCTGATCGACGAGAAGGTGCCGATCATCGTCATCGCGCCCTCCGACGCGCTGTTCGAGAAAACCGCCTCCAACGCGGAGGAGGTGATGGCGCGGGGGGGAAAGGTGGTGCTGATTTCGGACGCGCGCGGGATCAAGGCCATCGGCGAGTACGCCTGGCGAACCATCGAGGTGCCCGAGGCGGACCCCTTCATCGCGCCGCTGCTCTATGCGCTGCCCGTGCAACTACTCGCCTATCATACGGCGGTGGCCAAGGGCACCGACGTCGATCAGCCGCGTAATTTGGCGAAGAGCGTGACGGTGGAATAGACGCGGCCCCCTCCTTATAAGAGGGCGATGATGGCGATTCAGAACACAGACACATTGAAACGCGCTGCCGCCATGCGCGCGGCCGACCTTGTGCAAGCCGGAATGAAGCTCGGTCTTGGCACGGGTTCCACGGCGGAAGCCTTTCTCGAAATTCTCGCCGACCGCGTGCGTGGCGGGTTGAAAATCATTGGCACGCCCACATCCAAGCGAACTGAGGATAAAGCGCGCGCACTCGGCGTTCCTCTCGGCGATCTGGACAAATTGGCCCCGCTCGATCTCACCGTTGATGGCGCGGATGAAGCCGACAGCGACTTCAATCTCATCAAGGGCGGCGGCGGCGCGCTTCTGCGCGAGAAAATCGTGGCGGCGTCTTCCAAGCGCATGGCGGTCATCGCCGACGAAAGCAAACTGGTCGCGCGGCTGGGGAAATTTCCATTGCCGGTGGAGGTGATCGCTTTCGGCCATGCCACCACTGCGAGCCGCATTGCGGCAGCTTCTGAGGTGCTCGGTTACAAAAATCTCGTGCCGAATTTGCGCATGAAAGACAGCGCGATCTTTCGTACCGACAGCGGCAATGTCATTTACGACTGCCCCTTTGGGGCGATCGCAGATGTTCCGGCGCTCGCATCGGCGCTTTCTCAAGTCACCGGCGTGGTCGAACACGGCCTGTTCGTTGGCCTCGCCACCACGCTGATCTTGGCCGGCCCAAAGGGCGTAAAACTGCTCGAACTCCAAGCCTAATTGAAAAACCATTTGACGGCGCGCGACAGCCAGCTCGGCCCTTCGCCATTGGGCACGCGCAAGGTGCAGAACGATGTCGCACCGGCCGGGCAGGCAAGCCCGGGCGGATGATCGCTTGCGCGCGTGGCAAGCGGCACGTCGCGAAGCGCAGCCGCGATATCGGTCATCGCGTCGGTGGATTCCGAGAAGTAGCTATGCCCGTAGAAATCGCCCGGCGCATTGCTGGCGTCGATGGTCTCGATGCCGGGAATCGTTCTGAGATCGTCGGGCTCGCTTCCCGCGCGCGCGACGCCGCCATGTTCCGAGCGCGAGGCCGCCAGCGCGGCATCGCCCTTCGAGGCATAGACAGTGATGCGTCCCACCAACGGCCGCGCGCGTTCGACCAGGCTCGCGAACACGGCTGTTTCGACATCGGGCGCGGCCAGCACCAGCTCATTGATCAACGGGCGGCGCGGCAGCGGCGTTTCGCGGCCAAGCTCGCTGATTGTGGCCAGCACCACGCGCGTGCCCAAACTGTGCGCCACCACGTCGATGCGTTTGAGCTTTTCCGAAGTGCCGAGCGCACGCAGGAATTGCAGCAATTGGGGCGCGGCCAGATCAGCTTCCTCCGAATCCTCTGCATAGCGTTTGATCAGCCCATCGCTTGCCCAACTGAAGGTGCTGACGATGCAGGGATAGTGTGTGTCGTGGGCGAATTGCGCGGCCGTGAACAGCGCAGTGGGGAAGGTCGTGTTGAAGCCGTGCACATAAACCAGCACGCTGTCGCATTGCGCGGCCTTGGCCGCGTCCTCGATTTCGACTGCGACCATCAAGCGGTCGGCAGGCAGGCTGCAATCCTGGGTCTCGGGCGCACCATTCAAGACGGCTCGGGAAAATCCGTTGGGCGCGGCTGTGGTATTCCACGGCCCCCAATGTGTGCCGGGAGTCTTGTCGGATGGCAGCGAGACCACGGCATTGCCGCAAATAAGGCCAGGGCTCCAGCCGCCAGTGAAATTGCCGCCCGCATCCAGGATGCGGTCGGTGCCGAAATAGACGCTCGTGCTTGCGGCCGAAACGGGTGCCGCACCATTGAGCCAAACCGAGCGAATAGGCGTGGGCTTGAGCGCATCGTCGGCGGGCGAAACACAGCCTGCGAGTAGCACCACACAAGCGGCCCAAACCGCGAACCGTTTGAAATCTGCGATCATGGCCGAGATGCCCCGCATTGAACGGCAACAAGACCTCGGCTATCGCAGTTTGACAAGGGCAAAGGCGCGACATGGCAGACTACGATTATGACCTGTTTGTTATCGGTGGCGGCTCGGGCGGCGTGCGCGCCGCGCGCGTGTCGGCGGAACTGGGCGCGCGCGTGGCAATTGCCGAACAGGACCGTTTCGGCGGCACCTGTGTCATCCGCGGCTGTGTGCCGAAGAAGCTGTTTGTCTACGCCAGCCACTATGCGGAAGAATTCGAGGACGCACGCGGGTATGGCTGGACCATCGAAGGCGCGCGCTTCGACTGGCCGGCGCTGATCAGGAACAAGGACGCGGCCATCGTTCGCCTCGAAAGCGTTTATCGAAAGGCGGTGGAGCGCGCGGGCGGGCAGCTCATTCACGACCGCGCCGTGCTCAAGGATGCGCACACCATCCATTTGGTGAATGCCAGGCGCGACCTGACAGCAGCCACCGTTCTTATCGCCACAGGAGGGCATCCCTCGCGCGATATCCCAGGCGCCGAAAGCTGCCTGGTGTCGGACGATGCGTTTCAGTTAGAAAAGCTTTCCAACAGCATCGTCATCGTCGGCGGCGGCTATATCGCGATCGAATTCGCGCACATATTTTGCAATCTCGGCGTCGAAACCACGGTGGTTCACCGCGGGCCGAAAATCTTGCGAGGCTTCGATGAAGAAATTTGCGGCATGTTGCAGGATACTATGCGCAAAAAAGGCATCCGGCTTGTTCTTAACGCTACGATCACCGGCTGCGAAAAGAAGGGCGGCGTGGCGCGCGCAAAGACCGCATCCGGCGAAAGGCTGGAAGCCGAAGAGGTGATGCTGGCCATCGGCCGCTCTCCCAACACGCGGGGCTTCGGCCTGGAAAAAGCGGGCGTGAAGCTCGACAAGCGCGGCGCGGTTCAGGTGGACAGGCTCTCGCGCAGCAGCGTGCCCAATATTTACGCCATCGGCGATGTCACCGACCGGCTCAACCTCACGCCAGTCGCCATCCACGACGCCGTGTGCTTCGCGCGTACAGTGTTTGGCCACGAACCGACAGCGCCCGACCACAATCTGGTGGCGACCGCCATGTTCAGCCAGCCGGAAATCGGCGCCATAGGACTTACCGAAGAAGCGGCGCGCGCCAAGGGCCTGACAATCGATGTTTACAAGACCAATTACCGTCCGCTGCGCCACGCTTTGTCGGGGCGCGAGGAGCGCGCGCTGATGAAACTGATCGTGGACGCCAAAACCGACCGCGTGCTGGGCTGCCATATCTTAGCCGACGAAGCTGGCGAGCTCGTGCAACTGGTGGCGGTCGCCATGAAGATGGGCGCGACCAAGGCGCAGTTCGACGCGGCTATCGCCGTTCATCCAACGGCCGCCGAGGAACTCGTCACCATGCGCAACAAAGTTGTGGCAGGGCGCGTGCCGATGGGCGCTAACGAAACGGGATAGAGCCGTTCACCAAACCCGCTGGCAGACCCGCGATGCTTGTTCTATATCCATTCCAATATTTTTGGAGGCCGTTGTGTCACAGGCCCAAAGCACGAAGTGGAGCCCGTCGAGCTGGCGTGGGAAGCCGATTCTGCACGTGCCGCATTACGCGGACGGGAGCGCACTCGCGCGCGCGGAAGAGCAGCTAAGGAATTTTCCCCCGCTCGTCTTCGCGGGCGAAGCGCGCAATCTGACCGGGGCTCTGGGGGATGTAGCGGAGGGCAAGGCGTTCTTGCTGCAGGGCGGCGATTGCGCCGAATCCTTCGCCGAATTCCACCCCGACAATATCCGCGACACTTTTCGCGTCATCCTGCAGATGGCCGTGGTGCTGACATTTGCCGCCGCCATGCCGGTGGTGAAGGTGGGTCGCATTGCCGGCCAGTTCGCCAAGCCGCGCAGCGAGGACACCGAAACACGCGGCGGGCAACCGCTTACCTCTTATCGCGGCGACAGCATCAATGGCATGGAATTCAATGAAGCCGCGCGCGCGCCCGATCCCGACCGTCTGCTGCGGGCTTATTCCCAGTCGGCGGCGACGCTCAATCTGTTGCGCGCGCTCGCCCATGGCGGCTTTGCCGATTTGCAGAACGTACATCGCTGGACGCTGGGCTTCGTCTCTGGCTCGCAGGCAAGCGAGCGCTACCGTGCGCTTGCCGAGCGCATCACCGAGACGCTGGATTTCATGGCCGCCTGCGGCATCACCCAGGAAGCCGTTCCGCATCTGCGCAGCGTCGATTTCTACACCAGCCATGAAGCGCTGCTCTTGTGGTACGAGCAGGCGCTCACGCGCATCGATCCCAACAGCGGCGAATGGTTCGACACGTCCGCCCATTTTCTGTGGGTGGGTGACCGCACGCGCGCGGCAGACGGCGCCCATGTCGAGTTCGCCCGCGGCATCAAGAATCCGCTCGGCCTGAAATGCGGCCCCACTATGACGGCAGACGAGCTTCTCCGCCTGATTGACGTGCTCAATCCGGAAAATAGGCCGGGGCGGCTCACTCTTATCTGCCGCTTCGGCGCCGACAAGGCGGCGGAGAAATTGTCCAAGCTGCTGCGCCCCGTCACGCGCGAGGGCCGTAAGGTGGTGTGGTCCTGCGATCCGATGCACGGCAACACGGTGAAATCGGCGACCGGCTACAAAACACGGGCCTTCGAACGCGTGCTGAAAGAGGTGCAAACATTCTTCGATGTCCACCGTGGCGAGGGCACTCATGCGGGCGGCATCCACCTGGAACTGACCGGTAAGAACGTCACCGAATGTCTGGGGGGCGCGCAGGCAATCACGGATGAAGACCTCTCCAGCCGCTACCACACCCATTGCGACCCGCGACTAAATGCCAGCCAGGCACTGGAACTGGCCTTCCTGCTTGCCGAGGGGCTCAGGGCGGAGCGGCTGAAAAACCCAGGTTTTGCCGCAACCGCCTGAGAGCGTTAACCTAGATTAACCCTTTGTTTTTCCAAGGATGTAACAAGGCGAAACATTTTATGAGTCGCCGCTTCCCGCCTTTGAGCGCCTTCTAGCCCCTTCAAGAGAGGGGTCTGGGTATTGGACCGCAGAGTTTTGAACGGCCACGCGTTACACGCCGCCCGTGAGTTGAGGGCTGGCGTCGTAGGGGCAGGCGTTTTCGGGCGGCATCACGCCTCGAAATATGCCCGTCTGGACGGGGTTAAACTCACCGGTTTCGCCGATCCCGATGCGCAGGCGCGCCGCGGCGCCGAAGCCCATTTCCATGTTCCGGCAACCGCCGACTGGCGCAATCTTTTGGGCCGCGTCGATGTGGTGAGCGTCTGCAGCCCTGCGCGCACCCATGCGGCCATCGTGCGGGCCTTCCTCGAGGAAGGCGCCCATGTGCTGGTGGAAAAGCCCATCGCCACCGATGTCGAAGAAGCCGAAGAACTGATCGCGCTGGCCGAAGCCAACGATCGCGTACTTACCGTCGGCCACCAGGAACGTTTTGTGTTCGCCCGCGCTGGCCTCCTCGATTACGAAGATGCGCCGCTTGCCATCGATTGCGTGCGCACCGGCCCATGGACAGGCCGCGGCACCGATGTCAGCGTTGTGCTCGACCTTATGATCCATGACTTGGACCTGATGCACCGTTTGGTGCCCGGCCGCGTGACCAGCGCGCGCGCGCGCGGACGTTCGGTGAGAGGCCGGATGCGCGACGAAGTTGCCGCCACGCTGACCTTCGAGAACGGCACGCAGGCGCGTTTGCTGGCCAGCCGCAGCTCGGAACTCCGCCGCCGCTCCCTGCGCGCGGTCTATGAAGACGGCGAGATCGAGATCGATTTTCTGCAACGCGAGATTCGCAACACCACGGGCAGGCCGCTGCGAGGGCTCGACGTGGCCGATCCTTTGGGCGAGCTGGTGGCCGATTTCGTGGCCGCCGCGCGTTCCGGCCGTTCCGTCATGGTGCGCGCCGACGAAGCCCGCCAGGCGCTCGAAACCGCGCTCCTCATCGAAGAAGCGGCTCAGCCAGCGCACCATGCGCACACGCTCGACGAAATGGCGGCCTACGCCTGAGTCGCTTCGCCCGCCTATGGCGGGTGGCCCTTAAACCGCGCTAATACGCCACTATGCCGAAGCGCCCTGACTCACAGCACCTTTCGATTGCGCTTGCGCAGCTTGATCCCGTGGTAGGCGACATCGCGGGCAACCTTGCGCGTGCGCGGAAAGCGCGTGCAGAAGCGGCCGCGCAGGGCGCCGATGTCATTCTTTTCAGCGAGCTGTTCATCACCGGCTATCCGCCGGAAGACCTGGTGCTGAAGCCCGTGTTCCAGCAGGCGGCGATGAAAGCGGTGGGGGAACTCGCCCACGACACCATTGATGGCGGCCCGGCGGTGCTGGTGGGCACGCCCTGGGTGCAGAACGACGCGCTTTACAATGCGGTCGCGCATTGCGACTTGGGCAGCGTGCTGCAGCTCACCTTCAAGACCGATCTGCCCAATTACGGCGTGTTCGACGAAAAGCGCCTGTTCCGCGCGGGGCCATTGCCAGGACCACTGCCGGTGCGTGGGCTTCAGGTAGGCGTACCCATTTGCGAAGACATCTGGCACGGCGGCCCGGCCGAGTGTCTGAAGAAAACCGGCGCCGAAATTTTGCTGGTGCCGAACGGGTCGCCCTTCGATCAGCACAAGCGCGACGTCCGCCTCAACATCGCGGTTGCCCGAGTCGCCGAAACTGGATTGCCGCTTCTTTATCTCAACCAGGTGGGCGGGCAGGACGAGCTGGTGTTCGATGGCAACTCGTTCGTGCTCAACGCCGACCGCAAGCTCGCGGTGCAGCTGCCTTCGTTCGAGGAAGCGATTGTGGTCACGCGCTGGAGCCGCGATGGCAATGTTTGGCGTTGCGAGCAGGGCACGATCGCAAAGACGGAAGAAACCAATTCCGCGCTTTACCGCGCCACGATGCTGGGCCTGCGCGATTATGTGAACAAAAACCATTTCCCAGGCGTGGTGCTGGGGCTTTCCGGCGGCATCGATTCCGCATTGTCGGCCACCATTGCGGTTGATGCACTTGGTTCTGACCGTGTGCGCTGCCTGATGCTGCCCTCGCGCTTTACATCGAAGGACAGCACCGAAGAAGCAACGGCTGTGGCGAAATTGTTGGGCATTCAGCTCGACACGATTTCTATCGAGCCCGCTTTTCAGGCGCTGCTGGGCTCGCTCGCACCAAGTTTCGCCGGCCGCGCGCCGGACACGGCGGAAGAGAACATCCAGTCGCGCATCCGTGGGCTTATCCTGATGGCGATTTCCAACAAGTTCGGACCCATGGTGCTGACCACCGGCAACAAATCGGAGATCTCGGTCGGCTACGCCACCCTCTACGGCGACATGAACGGCGGCTATAACGCGATCAAGGACCTGTACAAGACGCAGGTGTTTGCGGTGTCGCGCTGGCGCAATCAGGTGAAGCCGGCCGGTGCGCTGGGGCCAAAGGGCCGCGTGATACCCGAACGCGTCATCGAAAGGCCGCCATCGGCCGAACTGCGCGCCAACCAGAAAACCGAAGTAGATCTGCCGCCATTCAAGATCCTCGACGGCATCCTCGAATGCCTGGTGGAAGGCGAGATGGGTTTCGACGAGGTGGTGGCCAAAGGTTTCGATCCCGCAACAGTCAAGCGCGTGGAGCAGATGCTGTATACCGCCGAATACAAGCGCCGCCAGGCGCCGCCGGGGGTCAAGCTCACTTCTCGCAATTTCGGCCGCGACCGGCGTTACCCCATAACCAATGCGTTCGGCGATGTCCGATAACGTACTCGTCCGATTTGCGCCGTCGCCAACCGGCCTGCTGCATGTGGGCAATGCGCGGACAGCGGTGCTGAACTATCTGTTCGCGCGAAAGGCGAACGGCAAATTCTTGCTGCGCATCGACGACACCGATGCCGGCCGCTCGAAGCGCGAATTCGAGGACTCCATCATCGCCGATCTGGCTTGGCTCGGGCTGCTGCACGATGTGTTCGCGCGCCAGTCGGAGCGCGAGGAACGCTATCGCGCGGCCGCGGAAAGGCTGAAGGAAACTGGCAAGCTTTATCCTGCCTATGAAACGCCGGAAGAACTCGACCGCAAGCGCAAGCGCGCGGCTGCGCGCGGGCTGCCGCCCGTTTACGACCGCGCGGCGTTGAAGCTGACGCCCGAAGAGCGCGCAAAACTGGAAGCCGATGGCCGCACGCCGCATTGGCGCTTCAAGCTGTCGCAAAGCAAAGTGAAATGGCGCGATTTGATCCGGGGTGACGTGGAGATCGACACCGCCACGCTTTCGGACCCTGTGCTGGTGCGCGAGGACGGGCGGTTTCTCTATACGCTGCCTTCGGTGGTGGACGATGTGGAGTTCGCGGTCAGCCATGTGATCCGCGGCGAGGATCATGTCACCAACACCGCGGTACAGATCGAGATTTTCAAGGCGCTGGGCGCGCGCCCGCCGGAATTCGCACATCATCCGCTGATCGTCGGCGCGGGTGGGGAGTCGCTGTCGAAACGTTTGGGCTCGCTGTCTCTGCAGCAGTTGCGCGAGGAAGGCATTGAGCCGCTGGCGCTTGCGGCCTATCTGGCGAAAATCGGCACTTCGGATCCGATCGAGCCCAGGCCGTCGCTCGACGTGCTCGCCACCGAATTCGAGTTCGGCAAAGTGGGCCGCGCTCCAGCGCATTTCGATTCGGCAGAGCTGGTGGCGCTCAACGGCAAACTGCTGCACACGCTGTCTTATGAGAGCGTGCGCGAGCGGCTGAAAATGGAAGGGGCGGATTTGGGCGAAGCGTTCTGGGAAGCGGTGAAATCCAACCTCACGCGGCTTTCGGACGTGGCGAACATGCGCGCGCTGATCGAAGGCCCGATGACGCCCTTGCGCGAAGATCCGGAACTGCTCGCCAAGGCCGCGTCGCTGCTGCCGCCCGAGCCTTATACGGAAGCAAGCTGGAACGAATGGACAAAGGCGGTCGGCGCCGCCACCGGCCGCCAGGGCCGCGCGCTGTATCATCCGCTGCGCCTGGCGCTGACGGGGCGCGAAACCGGGCCTGAGCTGAACAAACTTTTGCCGCTGATCGGCCGCGCGCGGGCACTCGCTCGCCTGGAAGGAAAATCCGCGTGAGCCAGCTTCGCCTCTACAACACGCTGACGCGGAAGAAGGAAGATTTCGTCCCGCTCGATGCCAAGAACGTGCGCATGTATGTGTGCGGGCCCACGGTTTACGACTACGCCCATATCGGCAATGCGCGGCCTGTGATTGTGTTCGACGTGCTGTTCCGGCTGTTACGCCATTTGTACGGCGAGAAGCACGTTACGTACGTCCGCAACATCACCGACGTGGACGACAAGATAAACGCGCGCGCGATGGAGATCGCAAAGGAAAAAAACATTCCTGTGCTGGACGCCATCCGCGAACTGACTGCGCAGACGGCCAAGCAATACGAAGACGATGTCACGGCGCTGGGCTGCCTCAAACCCACCTTCGAGCCGCGTGCGACCGAACACATAAAAAAGATGATCGCGCTGATCGAAAAGCTGATCGCGGCCGGCCATGCTTACGTGGCCGAAGGCCATGTGCTGTATGACGTTTCGTCCAAACCCGATTACGGCAAGCTGTCGCGGCGTACGTTGGATGAAATGATCGCGGGCGCGCGCGTGGAAGTGGCGCCCTACAAGAAAAACCCGATGGATTTCGTGCTATGGAAGCCTTCGACGCCCGAGCTACCCGGTTGGGAAAGCCCGTGGGGCAGGGGAAGGCCCGGCTGGCATATCGAATGCTCAGCGATGGCAGAAAAATATCTAGGCGAGACCTTCGACATTCATGGCGGCGGCATCGACCTGCTGTTCCCGCACCACGAAAACGAAATCGCGCAGAGCGAAGGCGCGCATCCCAAATCGCATTTCGCGAAGCTCTGGATGCACAACGGCTTCCTGCAAGTCGAAGGCGAGAAGATGGCGAAGTCAGCAGGGAATTTCGTCACCATACGAGACTTGTGGGCGACTCCAACAAAACCGGGCTGGGGGCCGGATGTAGTTCGTCTGAACATGATGAGAACACACTATCGCCAACCGATAGATTGGTCAGAACAAGGGTTGAATGAGTCATTTGTTATTCTCAAATCATTATATGAAGGAATAGAGGATAGAGAAGTCGCCGATACACTTTCGCCACCATCTATTGTGGTTGATGCGTTATTGGATGATCTAAATATTCCGCAAGTAATTACGAAACTACATTCGTTGAAACGCTCTGGCAAATTAGCAGAATTGCGTGCTGCATTGCATTTCATAGGATTTTCTTTGTTGAGTAATTGCCGTGTGGCGCCCATTTCCGCTGTTTTCACAATGCCTGTCGAGTGGAGAAGCGATGACAGCGAGATTCGCCAGCTTGTAGAGGCCCGCAATGCCGCGCGCAAAGCTAAGAACTTCAAGGAAGCCGATCGTATTCGTCACGAGTTGGAAGCCAAAGGCATCATTCTCAAGGACAATTCCGGCGGCACGACATCGTGGGAAGTGAAACGTTAACGCGCACTTCCATGTCCAAACACCACCACGACTCCCGCGAGGGGCTGGCGCTGGCCGCCGGCGCCTACACAATCTGGGGCATCATTCCGCTTTATTGGCGGCTGCTTTCCAATGTGCCGCCGTTCGAAATCGTCATCCATCGCGTGCTGTGGTGCGCGGTTTTCATGCTCATCTTCATCATGTCGCAAAAGCGCCTCGTGCAAATCGTGCATGCGCTGCGCGCGCGCCGCGTGCTTGTCACCTTGATGATCACCAGCGTCCTCATCGCGCTGAACTGGGGGCTGTATATCTGGAGCGTGGCGACCAACCGTCTGGTGGAAGCGAGCCTCGGCTATTACATCATTCCGCTGGTGTCGGTGGCGTTGGGTGTGCTGCTGCTGGGCGAGCGCATGACACGTCTTCGCTTGGCCGCGGTCGTGCTCGCCGCCATCGCCGTGATCGTGCAGACAGTGGCGCTCGGCCGCTTCCCCTGGCTCGCGCTCACGCTTGCCATCACCTTCGGCTCCTACGGCTATTTGCGCAAAACCGTCAACATGGGCGCGGTGGACGGCTTGTTTGTGGAATCGATGATGCTGTTTCCCGCCGGCCTTGGCCTGATTGTTTATTGGGGCCTTGCGGGCACGGGCTCTTTTCTCACGGTCAGCCCGTTCACCGACGCGTTATTAATTCTTGCCGGCCCGCTCACCGCCGTTCCGCTGGCCATGTTCGCGGCAGGCGCGCGCCGCGTGCGGCTGTCGACACTGGGCTTCCTGCAATATATCGGGCCTAGCCTTACGCTGGTGCTGGCGACCACGCTTTTCGGCGAGCATTTCACTTGGGTTCACGCGGCAAGCTTCGGCTGCGTGTGGGTGGCGCTTGTTCTGGTGGCGCTGGAGCACCATCCGCGCCTCAAGCGTGCTGAAGAGATCCGTGAAGCAGAGCAATCGCTTCCTCGGGCGTGAGAACGACGCGTATCAGCCTCTTCACCTCGGCAGTGGCGAATTCGTTGGCCACCATGTGCTCGATCAGCTTGAGAAACGGGTCGAAAAATCCTTTCACATTGACCAGCACAATGGGCTTTGCGTGGATGCCGAGCTGCGCATAGGTGAGCGCCTCGGATACTTCATCGAGCGTGCCCAGCCCGCCAGGAAGAATGACAAAGGCATCTGCCAACGCGAACATGCGCGCTTTGCGCTCGTTCATGTCGCGAGTCACGATAAGCTCGTTCGCGATCCTGATGGGCGGTTCGACGTGGCGCAGGAAGTCGGGAATGATGCCCGTCACCTTGGCGCCGCCATGGCGCACCGCGAGCGCGATTTCGCCCATCAGTCCCACGCCGCCGCCGCCGAACACGAGATCGAAGCCGTTCTCCGCCATAAGCGCGCCAAAGCGCCGCGCGGCCGTGGTGTAGGCGGGGTTCTTGCCGTGGCTGGAGCCGCAGAAGACGCAAAGGGCGGGCCGCCTGGCGGCTTCGCGATCAGGGATTTTGTCGTTCATGGCGCACTATAGTGAATAGGCCTATTTGCGAAAGGGTTGAAGCGCGCACCCGCGCCTTCTAGATAAGACAGAGCGAGGGTAAGCCACGAATGTCCACTTCGTACACGCTGCTTGAGGAGCATGGTGAAGGCGCGCCATCCGCGCAGCCGATGTGGGCGCTCATGCCCTATCTGTGGCCGAAAGGGCGGCCCGATCTCAAGTGGCGCGTTGCCATTTCGGTGGCGGCGCTGGTGCTGGGCAAGCTCATTGCCGTCGCGGTGCCCATCCTGAACGGCGCTGTCATCGACACGCTGAAGCACGATCCCATCACCATCGCAATCGCCACGGCGGTCGCCCTCATTATCGCCTATGCCACGGCGAGCTCGATGGCGTCCATCTTCAACGAAGTGCGCAACGCAGTGTTCGCCAAGGTGTCCTACCACGCCGTGCGCCAGATTGCGGTGCAAACGTTCATGCATATTCATGCGCTCTCCTTGCGCTTCCATCTTGAGCGGCGCACCGGCGGCCTGTCGCGCGTCATCGACCGCGGCGTCAAGGGCATCGATACGCTGCTGACCTATGGCATCTTTCTCATCTTCCCCACCATTCTCGAATTCACCCTGGTGTGCATTGTGCTGCTGGTGAAGTTCAACATCTGGTTCGTCGCCGCCAATGTGGTGATGATCGCGCTCTACACCTATTACTCCTTCGCCATCACCCGCTGGCGCATCCAGTTCCGCCGAGTGATGAACGACAGCGACACCGACGCCAATACCAAGGCGGTGGACAGCCTGCTCAATTACGAGACGGTGAAATATTTCAACGCCGAGGCGCACGAAACAAACCGCTTCGACAAGTCGATGAAGCGTTATTCCGACGCCTCGGTGAAATCGATGATGTCGCTGTCGTTCCTGAATATCGGCCAGCAGGTCATCATAGCCTGCGGGCTGGCCGCGATCATGATTTTGTCCGCCATCGGCATCAAGGCGGGCACGCTCAAGCTCGGCGATTTCGTGGTGGCGACGGCGTATCTGATTCAATTGCAGCGGCCGCTAAATCTAATGGGCACTCTCTACCGCGAAATCAGCCAGGCGCTGGCCGACATGGAGGCGATGTTCCACCTCCTCAACAAGCCGCAGGAAGTGGCCGACAAACCCAATGCCAAGCCGCTTGCCGTTACAGCAGGCGAGATTTCTTTCAATAACGTGGTGTTTTCCTACGAACCCGACCGCGTGATCCTGAAGGGCATCTCCTTCCGCGTGCCTGCAGGTAAAACGGTGGCGGTAGTCGGGCCGTCGGGCGCCGGCAAGTCCACCATCTCGCGCATTCTCTATCGTTTTTACGATATCCAATCCGGTTCCGTAACCATCGACGGCCAGGATATCCGCGACGTGACGCAAAGTTCCTTGCGCGCATCCATCGGTATCGTGCCTCAGGATACCGTGCTGTTCAACGACACTATTCTTTACAACATCGCCTATGGCCGCGTGGGCGCGAGCGTGCCCGAAATCGCCGAGGCCGCGCGCCTTGCCCAGATCGACAAATTCATCCGCGAACTGCCGCAGGCTTATGACTCCATGGTGGGCGAACGCGGATTGAAGCTCTCGGGTGGCGAGAAACAGCGCGTGGCAATCGCCCGCACGCTGCTGAAAAACCCGCCGATCCTGCTGCTGGACGAGGCGACCTCGGCGCTCGACACCCACACCGAGCGCGAAATCCAGTCGGCCCTCAAGGTGGTGGAGAAGAACCGCACCACACTCGTCATCGCCCACCGGTTGTCCACAGTGGTGGACGCCGATGAAATCCTGGTGCTCGATCACGGCCAGATCATCGAGCGCGGCCGCCATGCCGATCTGGTGGCGCGAGGCGGCGCCTATGCCGCGATGTGGAACAAGCAGAAGGAAGCCGCCGAAGTGCGCGAACGCCTGGAATTGGTGGCTGGCGATCCCGATATCGGCCCCGACATCGTGCGCGTGGCTGCGGGTGGCGACTGAAACCTACGCGAGCTCGATCTGGTCGACCTCCACACCCTTCATGCCCTGGCGCGTGGAAAAGCGGATGCGCTGCTCGGGCATGAGCGCGCTTATGCCGGAGCGCCTGAGGGCGCTGGCGTGGATATAGACATCCGCCGCGCCATCGTCAGGCACGACAAAGCCGAAGCCTTTCTGTTCATTGAAGAATTTCACCTTGCCGTTGCCCATCGGGCCGGATGGCCCGCGCTCGCGCGCAGGCCTCGGCCCGCGCATGGGCTGGGTTTCGGCGGTCGATAAATCGACCTCGCGCACGTTCACTACCTGCAGCCCGCGCTGGCCCTGCTGCACATCGCATGTAACCGTCGCGCCTTGCGGCAAGTTCGGTGATTGCAAATTGTTCAGCGCAGAAGCGTGGCAAAATGCGTCCTGCCCGTCCTCCAGCGTGACGAAGCCGAAACCTTTTGCGGAGTTGAACCATTTGACGGTGCCCTTCATGGGCGCCGCGCCGGACGGCCGTGTGCCGCCCTCATTCTCCATGCTAGCCATGTCGCGACCAAAGTGCAGTTGATGCCATGCCTGCCCAGGCAGTGCGCTATTCTGCGCCCCTCCCACCCCACGCTTCAAGTGGCAAAGCGGACCCCCTCGCATTCAGCATCAGCGTCCGGCTTCGAGGAAAGCGGCGCGCTATTCCTTGACGGATTTCAACCCATCCTGGATCTGATCGTGCGTTAAGCCAAGGCCGAGAGCGATTGCCGTTGCCGCAAGCGCATCCGGGATATTGTGCAAGGGCAATTCCGCATTCGCGAGCAGTGCCGATTGCGTCTTGCCTGTGGCAATGACGATTTCACTGTTTGCACCCGCCGTGACAAAGATGGCGTCGCCACCTTTTTCCATGTGGCTGAGAAGTGCCGCGCACTTGTCAGTCTGCGCAAACATGATCGTTCGCACGCTCTTGCCGAATTCCTGCGCAATGGCCGCGCAGAATGGGTCTTCGGCGTTCAGCACGACGGCCTTATTGGCGGCCTCCAGCACTTTTGCATAGGCTTGGCCTGCTCACGCGTTAGTGCTGCCACATCGCAGTGGTCGAGATACATGCCGGCTTCCAAAAGCTCCATATCCGAAATCTCCAGTACGGCTGCCGTGACAGTGGGATCGCGCAGCACCATGGCGGCGCCGTCATTGGTGGCGTGATTGCCGCTTGTCACGTTCTCACCGCCAATCTGCACGCATTCCGCAGTCGCCAGTCCAACCACAAGGCCTGCCCGCGCCAGGATATTTTTCAAAATCAGCGTCGCCTCGCCGCCCGTGCCTGCAATAACGGCAGTGGGAATGCGGCCGTTCTGGCGGTTGGGATAAATCGTTTCGATGATCGGTCCCGTCACATCGCGTTTGGGATTGGCCAGCATATGCACGCGCAAGCCCACCACGGAATTCACTTCGCAAATGCCGCCGCCCACTTCGCGCCAGGATTTCGTGACGTCACCGACTATGAAATCCACGCCCGCGACTGTCAGCTCCAGCGCTTTCGCCGCCTTGATGGCGACAGCCGCGTTGTCCGGATGGATAATATCGGTCACGTCCTCGGCGCCGCAGCCTGTGCGGGAGTTGGCGATGAGACGCAGGCGCACATATTGGCCGGCCGCCGGCACGCTGTTGCGCGCAAGACCCTGATGCGCCAGCGCGCGATCCGTTTCGTGGTCGAGCACGGTCGTTTTCACGATTTTGTCGAAGACCTCGGCCCTGCGTGGGTCATGATTTGTGCGCTCGACAAGCTCCGTGATCGTATCGTTGCCGTCGCCGGTCACACATGCGGCTGTCCTGCGACCTGCCGCCACCAACCTGCCAGAGACAAGCAGCAGGCGAAGGTCTTCGCCCGGAAAAAGCTCTGGACCAGAAACTGGCCTTTGCCGGCGGTCTTAGCGCAGGCCCCGCGCAGCTCCTGCGCATTCAGCAAATTGGCGTATACAGAAGTGCCCTGTTTTCCCATCGCAGGCTTCAGCACAATGGGATGGCCGATGTCTTCGGCAGCCTTAAGCGCCGAGTTCACATCGTGAACAGCGGCAAAATGTCCAACCGGCAGACCAATTTGTTTCAAAACGTGAAGAGCGGTGAGTTTGTTGCGCGAGAGATCGCGCCCAATAGGCGATTCCGCGCTGCGCAAAGTTTCGAAAGTCCGCCGCGTGTGCACCCCCTGGCCAAGCTGCATATGACGCGTAAGCCGGCTGATGCGAAACCAGGGAATGTCCCTGCGCCCGGCTTCCTCCATCATCAATCGCGTGGATTGGTCGAGGCCGGCGCTCTCCGTAAGGCTGATGCATCTGTCGCGAAGCTTGATCAATTGCTCCGCCGTGAGCGCGTTCTTGATTATAAAGTTCACCAGTTGCACGGCGAGCGAAAGCACGGCATCGGCAAGAAACTCATCGCGGCAGGAAAAGAATATGGTGGCTGCGCGATTGGCCTCGTCGCGCGCGGTCACGCCGCACTTCGCCACTGTTACGTCGGCGAGGCTTTGAAACTGCTGCGCCAGTTCCGCGATAAGATCGGCCGCATCCATCATCCCCGTTACGTGCAGATCGGGCAGCTTCTCGCGCAGGGCGGCTATCGCCGGCTCGGGCAAAGACGCCGCTGTCCAACTCCAAGCCTCGCCCAGCGCCAGATCGGCCGCCAGCACGGGCGCGGGTGCATAGCTGTTCCGCCACTGACAACGCCTGGTTTTCAGGATTTCGATCAAGGAAGCCCCTGCAATTCCGCCTGTTTACAATGATAGCCGCTTTCGCGCGAACCCAGGCTTTTCTAAGCTCCCTCCATGGATTGGCTGAAGCAAATTTTCATGGCGGTTGCGGCGCTGGTGTGGGTTTCGCCCGCTATCGCTGCGGAGGAGCACATGATCGTCCTTGAGCCCGCGCGCGTGTGGATGGGTGATGGCGCAGCTCACGAAGGCTGGGCCGTCGCCGTCGAAGGCCATGCCGTAAAGGCTGTTGGTCCCAAGTCAGGCATCAGCGCGCCCGCGAATGCGGAACACATCCAGCTTCCCGGCACGACGCTCATTCCCGGCCTGATGGATGCGCATGTGCATTTGTTTTTGCACCCCTACAACGAAGTCACCTGGAACGATCAGGTGCTGAAGGAGCCGGTGGCCTACCGCATGGTGCTGGCGATCAAGCACGCGGAAGCGACGCTGATGGCGGGCTTCACCACGGTGCGCGATCTCGGCACAGAGGGCGCGGGATTTTCCGACGTTTCGCTGAAGCGCGCGATTAATGAGGGGCTGGTGCCGGGGCCGCGTTATTACATCGCCACCGAAGCTATCGTCGCCACCGGCACTTACGGGCCGGGACCGCGTGGGTATAGGCCCGAATGTTGTTTGCCCAAAGGCGCACAGGAAGCGAGCGGCTTAGAAGGCATTGCAGCCGCCGTGCGCGATCAGGCCAGCCGCGGCGCAGACTGGATCAAGATTTACGTGGACGCGCCGTGGGGCCCGAACGGCGAAGACCGCCCCACTTTCACCGAGGAAGAACTCCGCGTCGCGGTCGAGATCGCCCATTCCTCGGGCCGTCCTGTCGCCGTGCACGGCAAGACCGACGAAGGCGTGCGCCGCGCGGTGCTGGCTGGCGTGGATACGGTCGAGCACGGCTATGGTGTTTCAGACGCGACGTTTCAGATGATGGCCGGCAAGGGCGTGGGCTATCTTCCGACGCTGACCGCGGTGGAAGCCATTGAAGAATATTCCGGCGCCTACAAGCCTGGCGGGCCGTCGACGCAGAAGATGAAGGATGCGGCGGCGGCGCTGGTGCGCGCGCGAGCGCATCACGTGATGACCGGCTGCGGCAGCGATGCCGGCGTGTATGCCCATGGCACCAATTACCGCGAGCTCGAAGCGATGGTGAAGGATGGCATGTCGCCAACGGAAGCGCTTTCCGCTGCCACCGTGGTTGACGCCAAAATCCTCCGTGCCGACAAGACGCTGGGCCGCATCGCACCCGGCTATTTCGCCGATCTCGTCGCTGTGAAAGGCGATCCCACCAAGGACATCTCCGCCGTGCGGAATGTTTCCTTCGTCATGAAAGATGGGCAAATCATCAAGCGCCCATGACCAACCAACGCATCGCGCCCACCTGACAATGCGTATGCAAATCGATCATAATCGTTTAGATCGGGGACGATTTGTGCGCGATTCTTGTGTTGATGATGACTGATCAGGGGGCAGGTTTCATGTTCGGCGACAATCCGTTTGCCCTGCTATCGGCGTCTGTGCCGCCCATCGTCATGCAAATCTATGTCGCGCTCATGGCGTTCCTGGTCGTGACCGGCACATTCTATGATGTCTATCACAAACAGAGCGCCAGATATTTTTTCGACAATTGGCGCAAGGCTAAGAAACATGGAAGGCAGAAAGTCACCGGCGGGAAAATGATGTCCCTCGCGATCCAAACTTCTGTCCTGGAGGGCCTGACGTCCGGCGAATTCTGCAGCGCGCGGCGGAGAATTGCCCATCTCCTCACTATGTACGGCTTCTTTGCATACGTGATCGCGACCGTGATCATGGTGTTCTGGTATCCGACGCTAGCCTCGGCCATACCGGCCGTTCTGCCACAAGCGTGGCACATCGGCGCCTTGATGGTTTGCCTCGGCGGCTACTGGTTCTGGTTTTTCATTCGGGTCGATGTCTCTGCCGAAGGCAAATCGCCCTTTCGAATCGTTCAGTCGGATCTGTTTATTCTTTCTCTGCTCGCCAGCACGACCTTCGCCCTAATCTGGTCATGGCTACAGGCGGCCGGCAGCCAATATGCGAATGTGTGCCTTGTTCTTTATCTCATCGCCACGACGGTGCTTTTCGGATCCGTTCCGTGGTCCAAATTCGCCCACATGTTCTTCAAGCCCGCGGCGGCTTTTCAGAAGCGGCTGGAAGAAGCGAACGGTTCGAGGAGCAACCTGCCGCTGCCAGCAGACAAATCCGAAACCTTCGGCAGCGCCCGCCGGCAACCCAAACATTATTGAGGCAACTACACCCATGCCGACATTCGTTTATATGACGCGTTGCGATGGCTGCGGATATTGCGTCGATATCTGCCCCTCCGACATCATGCACATCGACACGACCTATCGCCGCGCCTTTAACATCGAACCCAATATGTGCTGGGAGTGCTACGCCTGCGTGAAGGCGTGCCCGCAGAATGCCATCGATGTGCGCGGTTATGCCGACTTCGCGCCCTTGGGCCACAGCGTGCGCACGCTGCGCGAAGAAAAAAAGGGCACGATTTCCTGGAAGATCAAGTTCCGCGACGGCCGCGAAAAAGATTTCGTTTCGCCGATACGGACCACGCCCTGGGGCTCGATCAAATCGCCGTCCGACTACGATGCGCCGCGGCAAGCTTCCTTGAAGGCCCAAGAGCTCGCCCACGAGCCGGAAGCGCTCCACATCGACAAATTGCCGGCGCTGGCACGGAAACGAGGCACCAACTAGTGGGCCTGTTCACGCGCAGAAAAACGATTTTCGTGGATTCGGACATTCTCGTTATCGGCGGCGGAATGGCCGGTTGCGGCGCCACCTACGAATCCCGCTACTGGGGCCGCAATCTCAAGATCGTCTGCGTCGAAAAGGCGAATATCGAGCGCAGCGGCGCCGTCGCCCAAGGCCTCTATGCGATCAACTGCTACATGGGCATGCAATGGGGCGAGAACCAACCCGAAGATCACGTCCGCTACGCGCGCAACGACCTGATGGGGCTCGTGCGCGAAGACTTGGGCTATGACATCGCGCGCCACGTCGACTCTACCGTGCACAAATTCGAGGAATGGGGTCTTCCGATCATGAAGAACCCCGAAACCGGGCGCTATCAGCGCGAAGGCAAGTGGCAGATCATGATCCACGGCGAGAGCTACAAGCCTATCGTCGCCGAGGCCGCGCGCAAAGCCGCGAGCCATATCTACAACCGCATCATGGTCACCCATCTGCTGATGGACGAGACCAAACCGAACCGGGTGGCGGGCGCGGTCGGCTTCAACGTCCGCACTGGGGATTTTTACGTCTTCCGCGCGAAAGCGGTAATCGTTTCCGCGGGCGGCGCCTCGCATATTTTCAAACCTCGCGCGGTTGGCGAGGGCATGGGGCGGACGTGGTACGCGCCGTGGAGCAGCGCATCTGCTTATGCGCTGCCGATTCTGGCCGGCGCCAAGATGATGCAGATGGAAAACCGGATCGTGCTGACGCGCTTCAAGGACGGCTACGGCCCGGTCGGCGCCTATTTCCTGCATCTCAAGACGTATACGCAAAACGCTTACGGGGAGGATTACGAGCCCAAATGGTTCGCCGCGCTCAAGGAAACGGTTGGCGATTACGTCGACAAGCATCCTGTGCCGACTTGCCTGCGGAACCACGCATTCCTTGAAGAGGTGAAGGCGGGCCGTGGCCCCATCCGCATGGTGACGAAGGAAGCGTTTCAGGACCCGCATAAAGAAACTGTCGGCTGGGAGAATTTCCTCGGCATGACGATCGGGCAGGCGGTCGTCTGGGCATCACAGAACATCGACCCCAAACATACGAACCCCGAGCTCACCACGTCCGAGCCCTATGTCATGGGCTCGCACGCGACATGTTCCGGCGCGTGGGCGAGCGGGCCCGCGGACTGCGCGCCCGCGGATTACCAATGGGGCTACAACCGCATGATGACCGTCGAAGGACTCTTCGGCGCGGGCGACACCATCGGCGGCAGCGCCCACAAATTCTCGTCGGGATCGTTTACCGAAGGCCGCATCGCCGGAAAGGCCGCCGTCAATTACGTGAGCGATCTCGGAAATCAGCAGCCTCAGGTCAGTGAAGCTGAATACGAAGCTCTCAAGAAAATCATCCTCCAGCCTCTGCAGAATTACACTGTCGGCCGCAATGAGATCGTCGCCGGGACCGTTTCGCCGAGCTATTTGCTGCCGATTCATGGTCTTCAACGCCTCGAAAAGATCATGGACGAATACGTTGGCGGCATCAGCGCGTACTACACGACCAACGAGCCGATGCTGACGCGCGGGCTAGAGTTGCTGACCATGTTAAAGGAAGACCTCGAGCATCTTGGAGCCGAAGATCTGCACCAGCTTCAGCGGGCATGGGAGCTTCAACACCGCGTATTGGCCTCAGAGGCCGTGACACGCCACACCATGTTCCGGACAGAAACGCGCTGGCCCGGCTATTACTATCGCGCCGATCACCCGAAGCTGGATGACATGAATTGGCATTGCTTCACCTTGTCCCGCTATGAGCGCCAATCCGGGCAGTGGGAATTGGAAAAGGCGCCCGTGCATCACATCATTGATTAAATGGAGCCCGTTGACGCTTAATTGCGCATCACGGAACGCGCGCCCGGCGCTACTCTGTGCCGGCGCACCGAGCAATGCTCAGTGCCGCTTGAAATATTGCACGGCGCGTTCGTGTTTCATGGCGGCTGCGCGTGTCTTGAAGGTGCCGAGGTTCCGCCGTTTGCCGGATTTCGGATTCTTTTTGCGCGAATAAAGGCGGTAACTGCCCGATTTAAGTTTGCGGATCATGGCTTGACAACATACTCCCGCCGATTGGATTGAGAAAGCCGCAAATTCACTTGCGGCTTTCGCCCTTATACTGGAACACCTGCTCGAGCGGCAGGCCGAACACCTCGGCGATGCGGAACGCCACTTCCAGCGAGGGCGAATATTTGCCCTGTTCGATGGCGTTTACCGTCTGGCGCGTGACATTGATGCGCTCGGCCAGATCGGCCTGCGTCATCTCGCCATGCTCGAAGCGCAACCGGCGGATTTCGTTGCGGATGGTCTCGCCGCTCATCTCACGCTTCCCAGCGATACTGGACGATCTGACCGATGCTGCGGGCGATTTCTCCCGCAACCATGACCAGCAACAATCCGTTGGCGGTGTAAAAGGGGTCCGCGCCCATGGCGATGGCGACGACACCCGCCAGCGTGCCGACGTTCACCACAACAAAAGCCACGCGAGTGGCTTTCAGGTGGATAAGCTTGTCGCGCTCATCGCGCGGCGCTTTGGCGTCTTTGGGCGCGCTGATGGCGGCGAGCACGCTCAGCACAATCTGCGTCACGACCAGCAACACGATGGTGGAGGTGAGAAGGCCGGCATAATGCAGCAAGTTGGTATCACCGGCCTTCATGCCGCCATACAGCCACCAGACGTAATAGCTATACACGCCGAGATATGTGACGAGTGAAATCCAGGCGCTTTTTTCTCGGATGGACATGGTTTGTCTCACGCTTGCAGGAGGTTGAGGAGAAGCGGGGAAAAAGTGAAAAGCAGAGTGGATGCCGCGAGGAATGACACCAGCGAAATCCAGGTGTTGTTTTCATGGAATGGCATGTTTGGCTCCTTCGTTTCATGTCAAGAATGTTAGATATAATGTATAGTAATACATACACTATGTCAAGTTTTGTATACAATATGAAAAAACCCATATTTTCCTGAGCCTTAAGGTCAAGAGTTGCCCGGAACATCCATTGAGGACGAAGGTTCTCAACCCAACGGAAGGAGACAGGAGATGGTGCAAAGATCGGCAAGCGCCGAATGGCGCGGTGGCCTAAAGGACGGCAAGGGGCAATTGAAAACGGAAAGCGGCGTTTTCCAGGGCAATTATTCCTTCAGCTCGCGCTTCGAAAGCGGCACGGGCACCAATCCGGAGGAACTGATCGCTGCCGCGCACGCCGGATGTTTCTCCATGGCGCTGGCGGCAGCATTGGGGCGCGCGGGCCACGAGCCCAAACGCATACACACCACGGCAAAGGTTACGCTCGACAAAACCGATGCGGGCTTTGCCATCACCGGAATAGCACTTGATACCGAGGCGCAGGTTCCTGGCATTGCCGAGGCCACCTTCAGGGAAGCGGCCGAGGACGCCAAGAAGAACTGCCCGGTGTCGAAGGCGCTGGCCGCCACCAAGATCACATTGAATGCGCGGTTGGCCGTTTAAGCGCCGGCATCAGCTCCGCCGGTCTATCTGAAAGCCGGCAAAGCTCTGTGCCACCGGCATCATTTCGATCGTGTCGATGTTGACGTGCTCCGGCAACGCCGTGACCCAGTCCACGGCTTCCGCGATATCGTCCGCGGTCAGCGTTTTGACGCCCGCGTAAACCGCGGCGGCTTTCTGTTTGTCGCCTTTGAACCGCACATCCGAAAATTCCGTGCCGCTGCACAAGCCGGGCTCGATGCATGTCACGCGCACGCCGGTGCCGTGCAGGTCGCTGCGCAGATTGAGGCTGAACTGGTGCACGAAGGCTTTGGTCGCGCCATAAATGTTGCCGCCGGGGTAGGGGTATGTGCCCGCCACCGAGCCGATATTGACGATGTGACCGCGCTTGCGCGCCACCATGCCAGGCAGCACCGCGCGCGTGAGAAAGGCGAGCCCCTTGCAGTTGGTGTCGATCACCTGTTCCCAGTCGGCAAGATCCGCCAATTGCGCAGGCGCAAGGCCAAGCGCAAGGCCTGCATTGTTCACCAGGCAGCTTATTTCGGCGAAGGCAGGCGGCAGGCTGGCGATGGCGCGCTCGATTGCGGCGCGATTCTGCACGTCAAGCGCGAGAGGCAGAACGTTCTTGCCCAATTCCTTCGCCAGCGCGTCGAGTTTTTCGGCCCGCCGCGCGCTGGCGATCACCATTGCGCCCTTGGCAGCAAAGCGCCGGGCAATTGCCGCGCCGAAGCCAGCGCTCGCGCCAGTGACGAGGATGGTTTGTTTCTGTGCGGTCATGGGTTCTCGCATGTCTGAACTTGTTTCCCGCATGCGCGGATATGGCACCCGCTGTCACGTCGGCGCCGGATTCTCTAACCTTAATTTATGCGTGCTCAAGCACGCGCTTTGTACGCTGTCATCCAAGCCAGCCCATAGAGGCCCGCAGCAAGCAAATACAAGAAGGCGAAGCCGAAATACATCGAGTTATACTCCAGCAACCCGCCTACCAGCGCGCCCAGCAGATTGTAGGCCATGGCAGGAGAAATAGAAATTTCGCTGGCACGGCCCAATAGAGTCGAGAAAATCAGCCCTGAGAAAAACATCGGCGAGGTTACAAGCAGCACCACAAAACCATAGGCGAGGGGCGTGGCGGCATCCATTTTACCGTGTGTGGCGACGTAATAACCCGCTGCCAGCGTTCCAAATAAGAGCAGATAGCTCCAGGCAACTTTCGATAGATGCCAGCTTTCGGCGGCGCGATTGGCAAGGTAAGCCATGCTCAAGATGCCGATGATGACGATGGCCACCACGAACCAGGTGTTGCCGAAATAAAGTCCTAGTTCGGTGATGGCTTTTGTTTCTACCAACATGAAACCGGCGCCCAGAAAAAAGAACGGCATGTAGGCCAGCTGCGGTTTTTCGAGACCGCCCAGCGCCCTGATGAAATAGATCGACAACGCCAGAATAAGGCCAAGAGCCACCAGATAAGTGGTGGGGTAGACGCGTTTGGGCATGTAGAAGAACGGCCAATCGTCGGTCGGGAGATCGATCTCGGGCCTTGGCGCACTGTACTGAGCGGAGACGTCGGTGAATCCCGTTTCCGTCAAAAGTGTTGGCGGCAGGTGCAGGGTCCCGTTTTTCTTCACCAGAAAAGTGGTGGTGGCAAGATTGTCGTAGCCGACGCGGACGGCCAACGGTTTGCTTGCCCCCGGCAGCCCCGCGAATATCTGATAGATTTTGTAGCCGAGCGCGTCGGTGGGAAGCGCGAATGAGAGCGAGAGGATGCCGCTGTCTTTCAGCAGACGATAAGCATCCTGCATGCCTTCTTTCGTGTAGACGAAGGAATCAACGCGCACATTGGAGAGATGACTGAGCAGGGTGTGGGAATCGAGCACGCCATACACGATCAGATCATATCCAGGCGTCGCGCCGCGGAAGAAAGTGCGCGCATCATTGATGATCGTCCGGACGTGCGGGCTGCTGTAAGGCCTTTCGGGGTGATAGTACGAGCCCAGATACTGAATGACGGGGTCGATCTCGATGGCATCGACCTGCTTAACTCCCTTGCGGAGCGCCGCGGCGATATCGTTGCCGGTTCCCGCGCCAACGATTGCCACCCTGTCAAGCGATGCGGTGAACTGAAAAGGCAGCTCGTAATACGCGACGACTTTCTTGAGGTTGGGGTCCGTGTCGCGGTTTTTATTCTGAAAGGAGAGGTCATAGACCTTTTGGTAATATGCCCCGGCGGCGAGGATCGCCATCAGCCCGTTCGGTTGCGCCGAGCGCTCGATAAGTTGATAAGGCGAATGGATTTGCTGCACATGCGGCTCTACGGGCCAAAGAACAGCCGTCATAAGAAGCGCGGACGCGGCGATGCCGCCCAGCAAGGTGCGACGATCATACTGCAAGAAGAGCAAGAGTACCGCGCTCAAAAGGACAAACCAGATAGCGGGTGGAGTCCAAAAATAACTGACCGCCATCATCAGGGCCACGCCCAGTATGCTTCCCAGCAGATTGAACCCGTAAGCGCGCAGCCGGGGTTCTTTTTCCATCACGCGGCCGCAGGCTTGACCGATTGGATAGAAAATAAGGGCGGTATAAAGGAAAACTCCACTAAGCAGAAAGTAGAGCGGTACAAGATTAAACACCGAGGTCACCGTACCGATGTCGACGCTACTTTGCTCCGCCGCGGGAAGCGTAAAAAAAATCAGATAAAACTCGCCACTGTAGTAACGAAGTACGGTGAGCAAAAGAACGAGCGCAAAGGTAATTGGCAGAGCCATCAGCAGAGAAATCTGCGCCCGCTTGGCCGTGGCATAGCCGGTCCCCAATCCCGCGAAGCAGGCCAGAAGAGTGAAATTCTTGTAGAAAGCAAAGACGGGGAACAGGCTGCTTTGCCAACGGATCATCGCCAGTTCAAAAAAGAGACTTGCCCCCGCAATCGCCAAAATGGCCCAGCTTCGCCAAACCGGCGGAATGGAGTCCAGAAATTGCGCCTGCCGTTGCGCGTCCTGTTCGCAAAAGACCGCCAGCGGCTTTTCCCACCGCTCCTCCGTTGCCAAATAGACTGCCGCAAGGCGTATGGCCGCCAATACGGCGATTGTCAGGCACAGAATTTGGGGCAACAAAACCTTAAGGGAAATCACGCCCTCTGTATCGATCTGTACACCCTGAGCGAGCACGACAAAAATAACACTGAGCGTGAGCGAGAGTTTAAATAGCAGGAACGTCAGCCGGGTGTACGCTTGCATATTTGCATTCCCCCTCGCAGAACTTGTTCTTTCGTCAACAATCACGATCCGGACTCGCATTCATCAATTGTGGTTAGCCAGGATCAGCCTCTGATATCTGCCACGAAGCGAGCGCTCGTGACACGACCCCTAATCCTCCTCAAAATTTGAATAGAGCCCGTCGCTCGAAGGAGCCGGCAGATGAGACATTCGAAGCTCAACAAATGGCAAAATATCGCGATTCGGCACGTGCAAGAAGGTGCAGATAACAAAGACGTAGAAGATGGCGTCGAACCCCATTTTACCGGGGCAATCAATGCAAATTTCTCCGGGCTATATCGGCTATCTAAACCAAAATGTGAGTAATGGCTGAAAGAACAAATGCGTTCCCATCTGCGCGGCATCGTTCGTAAACAGCCCATATCGCCAATACAAATAGCCCCATAACGCGCCCGGAATTATGCTCCGCACCGCGCCATACGTGATCATCATCAATGTCAGCGGCGTGTGCGGAACCAGCCACAAATTCAAGGTGGTATTGATTGTTTGCGCCAGCACCATGGCAATCATGATGGCGGCGCCAGAGGGGCGTCCTTCCGCGCTGCGCCAGAATAGGCCCAGCAGACACGCAAGCACGGTGCCCAGGAAAAGCCTGTACATGATCCCTTCGTTAAAGGCCCTGAGCATATAGTGGACCAGCCGGTCTACGGTGCTGGTGCGTTGTATGCTGTCCGCATAATCTGCCGGCAGAACCTGGCGGAACAATTCCACGTCCACGAATGTCAGTACGATTGCGACACCAATCGCAATCAGGATTGTCGTGACAATAGGATGTCGCAAATCATGCATGGCGACGCCCGTTCCCAACCGCGGCGCGAGCGCGATCCCTACCAACGCGAAGACAGCCAGGAGCGCGACCCGCGCATACCAATAACCACCTGTGAGGAAAATGAACCCGCGATCGAACGGAAGGACCGCCGCGATGACGCATCCCAGCGTAAGACAGGCGAAATTCGCGGGCTTCAGGGCCGTGCGTATGAAGGACGCGGTCTTATCAAGAATTTCTGCACCGCCGTGTGCTGATGATTGCATTCATATTGGCCCGGATAAAACTGGTTGGGGGACTAGGATTCGAACCTAGACAGGCAGAGTCAGAGTCTGCAGTCCTACCATTAGACGATCCCCCAACAGGGCCGTAGCTGTCAGGTAGCGCGCAGGCGGTCCACCGGCAAGAGGCTTATTTCCGCGCTTCACGCAGGGTGAAAAAGCCGATCACAGCCGTGATGACAAGCGCCACCGCGCTCACCCACATGGGAATGTCGGCGCTGCCGATGGAGATGGGCCAGGCCTCATAAATCCTCACGGCGTGCGCTACCGCGACAACAAGTAGAATACCCCCTGCGACCATTGAGAAAGGTCTGCTCATGCGCTCCTCCTCTGTTGCCGGCATGTTAGCGGAAAATGCCGGGGCTGGCATTCCAGGCAAAGGCCGCTAAGCATGGGTCCATGAAAAAGCCGGTGAAAACAGCGCGTGGCCCGCGCGTTCGGGTCAAAACCGCCAAGGGGCGTAAGGCGTCGTCCACGCACTGGCTCGAGCGCCAGCTTAACGATCCCTATGTCGCCCATGCGAAAGCGAAGGGCTATCGCAGCCGCGCTGCATTCAAACTGATCGAGCTGGACGACAAGTTTCATTTTTTGCGGCGTGGCGCGCGTGTGCTCGATCTGGGTGCGACCCCCGGCGGCTGGAGCCAGGTGGCGTTGAGCCGCGTGGGCGCTTCAGGCCGTATTGTCGCCGCCGACATTCTCGAGATGGAGCCGATTGCCGGTGTGGAAATTTTCAAGGCCGATCTCACCGACGCCGATACGCCCGCGCGATTGAAAGCAGCACTCGGCGGCCCGGCCCATGTGGTGCTCTCCGACATGGCCGCGCCCACCACCGGACACCGTGCCACCGATCATTTGCGCACGTTGGCTTTATTCGAAGCGGCACTCGATGTGGCGGAAGACGTGCTGAAACCCGGCGGCGCGTTCGTCGGCAAGGTGTTCCAGGGCGGGGCGACGAAAGACCTGCTCGAACGCGTCAAGCAAAGTTTCCGCGAGGTGAAACATGTGAAACCGCCCGCCTCGCGCGCCGAATCGGTGGAGCTTTATCTGGTGGCATTGGGATATAAGGGACAGAGGGCAGGGTAATGGAGGGAACGACATGCACGCATATATCGGCGGTTTGGCCACTGTCATCGTTTTAGCCGTGGTGGCGGGCGCGCCGGCACAGGCTGCAGCGCACAAAGCGGCCTCGCACCATGCTTCGCACGGCAATGCGGATGCGCGCTTCAAGGCCCTCTATTCGCGGGAGTGGGCCTGGCGCGAGGCGCAGTTCCCCGATCAGGAAGACAGCCAGAAACCCATAGCCGATTTCCTGCCCAAAATGGATGCGCCCACGCAGGAGATGCGCCTGCAGTATTGGCAGGAGGTAATGAAAGAACTCGACGCAATCCCACGCAGCGGGCTTTCGCTCGGCAACCAGGTCAATTACGACGTCTACAAGCCGCAGATCGCCGCGCTGATTTCCGATCAGCAGTTCCGCGATTACGAAATGCCCGCCAATTCGGATTCCGCGTTCTGGACCGATCTGGGCTACACGGCGCGCAGGCCGTTTCGCACGCTAAAGGATTATCAGAACTGGGTCGTGCAGATGCACGACATCCCGCGCTATTTCCACGAGCAGATGGACGAGATGCGAGCGGGCCTCGCACGCGGCTTCACGCCGCCGCAGGTGACGCTCACGGGCCGCGATGCCTCGATCACGGCGGTGACTGACGCCAAGCCGGAAGACAATCTGTTTTACACGCCGTTCAAGGATATGCCGGGCATCGCGCCAGACCAGCAGGCCGCCCTGCGCGCGCAAGCGGTGGAAACCATCCGCGATGTCGTGCAGCCCGCTTATGTCGAGCTGCTGAAATTCATGCGCGAGGAATATGTGCCGGGCGCGCGCAAAACTATCGCTGCTTACGATCTGCCTGACGGCAAGGCCTTTTACCGCGCGAAGATCATCGAATTCACCACGCTTGATATGGACCCCGCTGAAATCCACCAGCTAGGCGTGGATGAAGTGGCCAAGCTGCATCAGCAGATGATCGATGTGATGCGCCAGACTGGCTTCACCGGCGACTTTCCGGCCTTTCTGCATTATCTGCGCACCGATCCGAAATTCTACACCAAGACGCCCGATGAGCTGCTCAAGGACGCGGCCTGGATCGCCAAGGAATTCGACGGCAAGGCCTCGACCTATTTCGGCTATCTGCCGCGCGCGCGATTCGCCATCAAGCCGGTGCCGGACGATCTCGCGCCGTTCTACACTTCGGGCCGCGGCGGGCCGGGCCTTTATCTCGTCAACACCTACGACCTGCCGCATCGCCCGCTTTACAATCTGGCGGCGATGACACTGCATGAATCCGCGCCAGGCCATGCCTTCCAGATTCCCCTCGCCGCCGAGCACAAGGACCAGCCCGAATTCCGCCGGAAGGTTTACATTTCGGCCTATGGCGAAGGTTGGGCGCTCTATTGCGAATGGCTTGGGCAGGAAATGGGCATGTACCACACGCCTTACGACCAGTTCGGCATGCTGGGCTGGCAAATCTGGCGCGCGGCGCGCCTTGTAGTCGATACCGGCCTGCACTCCCAAGGTTGGACGCGCGAGCAGGCCATTCAATACCTGCACGATTACACAGCACTTCCTGACCACGAAATCGAAACCGAAGTGGACCGCTACATCGCCTGGCCGGGGCAGGCGCTGTCCTATTACCTTGGCGAAATTGCAATCCGGAAGGCGCGGGAAAAGGCCGAAGCGGCACTCGGTGCCAAATTCAATCTCCGCGCCTTCCACGATACGGTTCTGGAAATGGGCTCGGTGCCTCTGCCCGTGCTAACCGCGCGCATCGACAAATTCATCGCCGATGGCGGCAAGGGGCCATACCCAGACATGGAGTAACCAAGTCTTCAGAATCACGCCGGGCTTCGCTCTTGCACGCGCCTAAAGCCTCTGCTAAACGCCGCCATGGAGCACCATACGGCCATCAGAGAAGCGCTCACGTTCGATGACGTGCTTCTGGTGCCTGCGGCTTCCGAAATCCTGCCTGGCCAAGCCGACACGCGCACGCGCCTCACGCGCCGCATAGAACTTGGCATCCCCGTCATCTCCGCCGCCATGGACACGGTCACCGAGGCTGGCTTGGCAATCGTCATGGCACAGGCGGGCGGTATCGGTGTCATTCATCGCAATCTGGAACCGGCCGAACAGGCCGAACACGTCCGCCGCGTGAAGAAATTCGAAAGCGGCATGGTGGTGAACCCGGTGACCATCGGTCCGAACGCCACGCTGGCCGATGCGCACGAAGTGATGGAGCGCCATCACATTTCCGGAATTCCGGTGGTGGAGGGCAACGGCAAGGGGCCTGGAAAACTCGTCGGTATTCTCACCAACCGCGACGTGCGCTTCGCCACCGATCCGCGCCAGAAAGTGCGCGAGCTGATGACCAAGGAAAAACTCATCACCGTGCGCGAGAACGTGCCGATGGAAGAGGCCAAGCGCCTGCTGCACCAGCACCGCATCGAAAAACTGCTGGTGGTGGACGAAGCCTATCGCTGCGTCGGCCTGATCACGGTGAAGGACATCGAGAAGGCGCAGAACTATCCCAACGCCTGCAAGGACGAGCGCGGCCGCCTGCGCGTGGCCGCCGCCACCAGCGTGGGCGAGGATGGTTTCGTGCGCGCCCAATTGCTGCTGCAGGCGGAATGCGATGTCATCGTGGTGGATACCGCGCATGGCCATTCCAAGCGTGTCATTGATACGGTGGCCCGCATCAAGCGCCACTCCAACAGCGCGCAAGTGGTGGCGGGCAACGTCGCCACCGCCGACGGTGCCAAGGCGCTGATCGACGCGGGCGCCGACGCGATCAAGGTTGGCATCGGGCCGGGCTCCATCTGCACCACGCGCATTGTGGCGGGGGTCGGCGTGCCGCAATTGACCGCCGTGATGGACGCAGCCGAAATCGCGCACAAAAACGACGTGCCGGTGATCGCCGATGGCGGCATCCGTTATTCCGGCGATCTGGCGAAGGCGATTGCGGCCGGCGCCGATGTCGGCATGCTGGGTTCGTTGCTCGCCGGCACAGACGAAAGCCCGGGAGAGGTGTTTCTCTATCAGGGCCGTTCCTACAAAGGCTATCGCGGCATGGGGAGCCTGGGCGCGATGGCGCGCGGGAGCGCAGACCGTTACTTCCAGGCCGAAGTGAAAGACACGCTGAAGCTGGTGCCCGAAGGCATCGAGGGGCAGGTGCCGTACAAGGGCCCCGCCGCCAGCGTCGTGCATCAGATCGTCGGTGGCTTGCGCGCGGCGATGGGTTATACGGGTTGCGCGACAATCGCCGAGCTGCACAAGCGCGCGAAGTTCGTGCGCATCACCAATGCCGGCATCCGCGAAAGCCACGTGCACGGCGTGACGGTGACGCGCGAAAGCCCCAACTATCCGGGCTCGCAATAAGTGCGCGCGGCCGCGCGCATACAAGCCGCCATCGAAATCCTCAACGAACTTGAAGCGACCGCGCTTCCGGCGGATCGTTTTTTGCGCGACTGGTTCCGCGCGCGGCGTTATGCGGGCTCGAAGGACCGCGCGGCGATAGCGGAGCGCGTTTATTCCGTCTTTCGTCATCGCGCCTCCTTCGCCTGGTTGCTGGACAACGAAAGCCCACGCTCTCTTGTGATCGCCAGTCTGCTTGCGGAAGGGAAAACGGCGGAAGAAATCGCCGCACTGTTTGGAGATGGGCCTTATGCGCCAGCGCCGCTGACTGGCGAAGAACGCGCGTCAATCGCGCGCCCGCCAGCCAACCCGCCGTTGCATGTGCAAGGCGAATATCCTGCATGGCTGGAGCCGGAACTGAACCGCGCCTTCGGCGACGATCTGCTGGCTGAAATGCAGGCGATGGCGGCGCGCGCGCCCGTGTACATGCGCGTCAACACCCTCAAAGCCAGTCGAAATGAAGTGATCAACGCGCTGCATTCGCTGGGGTTCAAGGCCGAGCCCGCGCCTTATGCGCCGGAGGGCATTCGTGTGCCTTCCGCCGAGGGCCTGAGCGCGTTACAGCGTTCGGTCCTGTTCGAACAAGGCACGTTCGAGTTTCAGGACGAGGCTTCGCAAATCGCGGCCGTGCTATGCGCCGCCAAGCCCGGCCAACGCGCGCTCGACCTGGCGGCGGGTGCAGGAGGAAAATCCCTGGCGCTGGCGGCGGCGATGCAGAACCAGGGCGAGGTTCTTGCTTTCGACGATACAGCTCAGCGGCTGAAGCCGTTGCGCGAGCGTACGCAACGCGCGGGCGCCACTATCATCACCATCGCCGAGAAGCGAGGCGGGCCGCTGTGGGGCAACGGCAAGTTTGATGTGGTGCTGGTCGATGCGCCGTGCAGCGGCTCTGGCACCTGGCGGCGCAGTCCGGAGCTGAAATGGCGGCTGACGCAAGAAAAACTGAATGGCCTCGCAAAGCTGCAGGATTGGCTCATCGCCGACGGTGCGCGGCACACCAAACCGGGCGGACGCCTGGTCTATGCGACGTGTTCCATCCTGCCGGTTGAAAACGAGGACCGAATCGAAGCCTTTCTGAAATCAGCGCCGGACTTCGCCATTGTGGATGCGGCTTCCGTGTGGCGCGAAGCGGTGCAAACAGAACCGCCACCCGGCATGGGTAAGTATTTTCACGCCAGCCCGCGATGCACCGGCACCGACGGATTCTTTGTGTGCGTGATGGAAAACCGCATGGACTTGAAAAAGGGAGGCCACTAGCGTCGTGCAAATGCCCATTCATAAATCCGTTCCTGTTCTTGTCATTGATTTCGGCTCGCAGGTGACGCAGCTGATCGTGCGGCGCGTGCGCGAAGCGGGCGTCTATTGCGAAGTGGTGCCGTTCTCGAAGGCGGAAGCGGCGATCAAAGCGGCGCATCCCAAAGCCATCATTCTTTCCGGCGGGCCGGCCAGTGTGATCGAAGCGGGGTCCCCGCAGGCGCCCAATAGCCTGTTCGAGCTCGGCGTGCCGGTGCTCGGCATCTGTTACGGCCAGCAGGCGATGGTGAAAACGCTGGGCGGCCGCGTCGAGGGCGGCCACGCGCGCGAATTCGGCCGCGCCATGCTGGAAATCAAGCAACCTTCACCTTTGTATTCCGGCGTGTGGAAGCCCGGCGACAGCGATCAGGTGTGGATGAGCCACGGCGACCGCGTCACTGCGCTGCCACCTGGTTTTTCCGTTACAGCGGTCAGTGGCAACGCACCCTTCGCCGTCATCGCCGACGAGAAGCGCAAGTTTTACGGCACCATGTTCCACCCCGAAGTCGTGCATACGACGCGCGGCGCCGATCTCATTCGCAACTTCGTCGTGAACATCGCCGGCATCAAGCCCGACTGGAACATGAAGGCGTTCCGCGCCGAATCCATCCGCCGCATCCGCGAGCAGGTGGGCAAGGGCCATGTGGTGTGCGGGCTGTCGGGCGGGGTAGATTCTTCCGTGGCGGCGCTGCTCATTCACGAAGCCATCGGCGACCAGCTCACCTGCATTTTCGTGGATACGGGGCTGATGCGCGCGGGCGAGGCGGAGGAAGTGGTCTCGCTGTTCCGGGGGGCTTACAACATTCCGCTCATTCATGCCGACGCGGGCGAATTGTTCTTGAAGCGCCTGCATCACGTCAGCGATCCCGAGCAGAAGCGCAAAATCATCGGCGCGGCCTTCATTGATGTGTTCGATGCCGAAGCCAAGAAAATCGGCGACAGGATCGAATTCCTGGCGCAGGGCACGCTTTATCCCGACGTCATCGAAAGCACCTCGGCACTGGGCGGGCCATCGGCCACCATCAAGTCGCATCACAATGTCGGCGGTTTGCCCGAACGCATGAAGATGAAGCTGGTCGAGCCGCTGCGCGAGCTGTTCAAGGACGAAGTCCGCGCGCTGGGGCGCGAGCTCGGCCTGCCCGAAAGTTTCGTCGGCCGCCATCCGTTTCCGGGGCCGGGCCTCGCTATTCGCGTGCTGGGCGAAATCACCAAGCCGGAATTGGATATCCTTCGCAAAGCCGACAGCATTTATCTGGAAGAAATCCGCAAGGCCGGGCTTTACGACAAAATCTGGCAGGCCTTTGCGGTGCTGCTGCCCGTGAAAACCGTGGGCGTGATGGGCGACGACAGAACTTACGAAAACGTCTGCGCGCTGCGCGCGGTCACCTCGACCGACGGCATGACGGCGGATTCCTATCCCTTCGATCACGCCTTCCTCGCCCACGTCGCCACGCGCATCGTCAACGAAGTCCGCGGCATCAACCGCGTAGTCTATGATGCGACCAGCAAACCACCGGGAACGATTGAATGGGAGTGAGAAGCCATTTTAGGACATTATCTTGAACCAAGTTCGAACCGCCAAATTTAGTCTCTCTTGTTCGAGTTCATCAGTTGGATTGCAATGTGCGATCGGCCCTCTTAACAAATTTAGCTGATTTGATACGTTACTCACCGCGGTCTTGGATTGGAATATTGGCTCAAATAGCTGCCAGTTATCAGTAATTAACTGGGACAATTCTCCAAACGTCGTGTAATCGATCAAACGGTCAGAACGAGGCGTTATTCCATTATCAATTTCTTTCTTTCTGCGCAGGGCTGCGGGTTCTCGTATTCGTTTCTCATCAACAAGATCACTGGTCCACCAGCCAGCACCTTTGGCATCAACCAGTATGTCAGCGACGAGCTTCCTTATTGAATTCTCGAGGCAGTAGAAGACCTCATAAAACTCTGACATGCGTGCAGCTTCGACGCGAAGTGCAGCCTCAAACTGTTCATACTCCTCTGCCTTTCGCCCAGTAGGTGCAGCGACGACGTGGCCCAACTTGATATCGTATTCGCGCTCTATGCGTGTCAGGCCCGATAGAATCTGAAGCCCTGACATTCCAAATGCACGAATGAGTCCATCCGGGCGGCTAGGCATCTTCGTGACTTAAGAGGTGCTCTCTAAGACTTTTGAATATGGCGTCAAACACGGCGGGCTCGGGACTTGCCGGCAAATTCAAACTTATTGTGTATCCCAAGTTTAATCCCACGGGCCTTAAGCCGTGCGATGCCGATGGGAGCGGTAGTGAATGAACTGGTTCAACAGGTTTTTCACCAGGAGCTTTCTCGTCGGCAGGAATAGCACTAAATTTTGCAAATCCCTTTAGATGCTTTATGCAACTAGTGGTGAGCTTCACGGGAATACTGTCGCGAGATTGGCCTGTTTCTTCGACGATGAGGCCAAGCAAGTCGGCATCGCTTAGTTCGTGCATAAATTCATTGCGCGTGTACAAAGGAGCATAAGCCTGCCGAATTGCATTAGCGATCGCTTGGCCTGAGGAAACAGGATTACGAAATTTCTTGTAAGTCTCATTTGGAGAGCCATCGGCATTGGTCAATCCAAGCTTTTTCAGGAACGAGGTCATTTGGTCGCCCGAACCGCCCGGTATTTTTAGAATAGTCTTTACAAAATCTTGACTTACACGGTCCGGCACAGCGGCGCTCTTGATGCCATTAAGAGCCTTGTCGATGTTGCCAGGCGAAGTCACATATGGGAGAGCGCTCATGGTCAGCCTCTGAGGAGTTGCTGATTTGTTTTTTCGAATCATAGTGGTCATGGGAACTCTGTGTCGGTTAAAACAACCTATTAACAGGAAAAATCCGCCGAAGTCCGAACACGATTGGAGTGGGAGTGACATGCACCGCTCGCGCATCAATGGAATCCTGATTCATTGTGAGACCGACGATCTGGAAATGGCATCGTCGCCCCATGAATGATCTGTTGCGGTTCGACGGTGCCGTTCGGCGCGTTCCCAAGATCGAGGCCTGGTTTTCCGACCTCGCGCCTCACCGGCTGATGGTGCGCGATTGGTTCGAACGCACACGCAATTGCGGCGCCGATGTCCGCGAGCTGTTCCATGACGGATGCCCGGTCGCCTGCGTGGGCGACGCGCCATTCGGATATGTCAACGCGTTCAAGGCCTATGCGAGCATCGGCTTCTATTACGGGTCGGCGCTCGCCGATCCGGCCCACCTGCTGGAAGGCGAGGGCAAGCGCATGCGCCACGTGAAGCTGCGCCCCGGCGAGAAGCCGAATGTTGATGCACTAAACAAACTGATCGCCGCCGCCTATCATGACATCCGCCATCGCTTAGGGGTTGCCTAGCAATCTGGTACTTGACTCAGGCATAACCAGCAGGTTATATATCAATCAATAACCACAGGGTTATTGATCTCGATGCCGAACACTCACGATCTGCTTTTCAGAACGCTGGCCGACCCAACAAGGCGGGCCATCTTCGAACGGCTGTGCCGCGAAGGCGAACAGTCGGTCGGGGCGCTCACTGCCCGATCCGGCGTCTCGCAACCGGCCGTCTCGAAGCATCTTGTGGTTCTGAAGCAGGCCAAGCTGGTGCGCGACCGCCACGAAGGCCGCCAGACGCACTGCAGCGCGCAGCTTGCCGCGCTGGCCCCGCTGATCGACTGGACAAGCCGGATGACCGGCTTCTGGCAAAACAAGTTCGACGCTCTCGAAGACTTGCTGAAAAGGATGGACCAATGAACAAGCCCACAACCGAAACGCGCACCCTCGTCGTTGAACGCGAGATACCGCATCCGGCCGAGAAAATCTGGCGCGCGCTCACGCAACCGCACCTGATCGAGGAGTGGCTGATGAAGAACGATTTCAAGCCGGCCGTGGGCTACAAATTCCAGCTTCGCTCCGATCCGCAGCCCGGCTGGAACGGCATCGTTGATTGCGAAGTGCTTGTCGTCGAGCCGAACAAGACGCTGTCTTACACATGGGGCTCCGGCGATGCGAAGGGTGCCATCACCAGTGTAGTGACATTGTCACTTAAGCCAACGCCCACAGGCACACTGCTGCGCATGGAGCAGAGCGGCTTCGGCTCCGGCCCGGGTCAGGAGCGCTATTACCAGGGTGCGAAATATGGCTGGGAAATGTTTCTCGGCAAACTGGAAAAGCTCTTGGCGCGCGAGTAGGCGGTATGGTCGAATGGTGCAGGAGACACCGTCATGCACCATTCCCGCCTCTGCGCCGTGCTGATTGATTGCAAGACCGACGATCTGGATAAGGCCGCGGACTTCTGGGCCAAGGCGCTCGGCCGCCCCGTGGACATGAAACATAAGGGCAGCCGCGATCCCTACCGCGTGCTGAAAATGCCGCCCGGCGGCGAGCTCAGCGTGGACGTGCAGAAGGTGGAGCACGAAAGCCGCGCCCATCTCGACATCGAAACCGACGACATCCCGGCCGAAGTCGCGCGGCTGGAAAAGCTCGGCGCCAAGGTGTTCAAGAAGATGGAACGCTGGATCGTGATGGAAGCCCCCACCGGCCAGCGCTTCTGCGTGGTGCGCGCCTTCAGCCCTGATTTCCCCAAAAACGCCAATCGCTGGGACTAGCCCCCTCCGTCGAGCAAACGCGCGACACCTCCCCCAATGGGGGAGGATAAGTAATGCGTTCATGCTCCCCCTCTGGGGGAGCTGTCCCGCCACGTGCTTGCAAGTGGCGGGGCTGAGGGGGCTGCATCCAAATCGGCATGTGGCGGCAAATAGGGGTTGGAAGGGCAGGCTGACTGCCTCTCAGACTGCCTAAGGAGGAGCAATTCCATGACGCATGACGACTGGATGTATCTGTTTACCCACTATTGGTGGCTGCTTATCGTCTTTGTTGCGATCCTGGGTGCGATGTACAACTCATCGCTCCACTACGCTCACCGCCGCGACAAGCTCAGGCTGCTGAAAACCTACGTCGATCAGGGCAAGGATGTGCCGCCCGAACTCTCCAAGGCGCTTGGATATGGCAACGGCCACACTTGGGCCGACATGGATTGGAGCCGCTACAACATCTACAGCCCATATCGCCAAATGCGGCGTTTCGTCATTTCTGCCGCCATCGCGGCCGGTTTCGGCTTCGCCTGGTACACCAACCCCACGTCCGAAGCCTTCGCAATCGTGGCCGTAATCTTCGGAGTGCTGGCCGCCGGCAATCTGCTTATTATGATGACGATGCCCCATTCTGATGAGAAATGAATGTGACTCCGGGGGAGGGGGCGCTGATCGGGCAGGCGCAGGCCGGCTCGAGCCGCGCTTTTTCGCAGCTTGTCGAATTGCATCAGCAGCAGGTGCGCGCGTTCCTGCGCAGGCTTACCGGCAACTGGGCAGAAGCAGACGATCTGGCGCAGGAAACCTTCGTCGCGGCGTGGCAGAGTCTCGCGCGTTTCGACCGCAGCCGCGGCATGCGCCCGTGGCTGAGCGGGCTCGCTTACCGCAAATATCTGGCCAGCCGCCGCAGCCTGTTTCGCCGCATACGGCGCGAGACGGAATTCGCGCAAGAGCAGGCGACGATTACGCTGCCGTCCAGCGTATCCGATGCGCGCCTCGATCTGGCGAAAGCCATGAGCGAACTTCCGGCAGACCAGCGCGCGGCGGTGGCGCTTTGCCTGGCCGCCGATTTTTCCCATGGCGAGGCTGCGGAAGCCTTGGGAATCCCGCTGGGCACGGTCAAGTCGCATGTCAGCCGCGGGCGTGCCAAACTGCTGGCCCTAATGGGAGGCAAGAGTGAGTAACGCCGAACGCAAGCTCGTCGAATTGTTCGCGTCCGATATGCCGCCAGCCAATGATCGCGCCTTTGCGTTCTCCGTCCTCGAACGCATCGAGCGCCGCCGCATGTGGGCGGACACGCTTGAAGCCGTGCCCTTTGTGCTAGCGGCCGGGGTTTTGCTGTGGGCCACGGCGCCCACCATCGCTAACTTGGTCGATGGCCTGGTCGGTGTGGTCAATGCGCCAAGCTTCATGGCCGCCGTGGTTCTCACTCTAGCGGGGCTTGCTTTTATCGGCATTGGGCGCCGCGGGATCTGGGAACTTTAAGCTTCCGGTTATCCGGGAATGCTTGAAATTGCTTCCGGTTGATCCACATCAAAGGTAGGCTTTTCCAGAGAGAGCTAGCGTACAACCGTTGGAGGTTGTGCATGCTGAAAGGGCTTCTTTCCCGATTGGTACGGTCAGGGACCCTGACCGTCATCTGGCCAGGCGGCAGCAGACGCATCTACGGCAACGGGCTGCCGCGCGCGACCATCCGCTTCCATGACCGCCTGACGCCCATTTTGATCGGCCTCGATCCCGATCTCGCTTTCGGCGAGGCCTATATGGATGGCCGCCTGACTGTGGATGAAGGCGATATCGCTACCGTGTTCGAGATTGTGCTGTCTGGCATCAAGGTAACGCCGCCGATGCTCGTGCGGCTTGCCCGCGCGGGCAGGCGCGCGACACGTAGGCTGGCGCAGTTCAACCCCGCCGGCCGCGCGCGGCGCAACGCGGCGCATCATTACGACCTCTCGGGCAAACTCTATGACTTCTTTCTCGATGCCGACCGGCAATATTCCTGTGCCTATTTCCGCGCTGGCGACGAAACGCTCGAACGCGCGCAAACCGCCAAGAAGCGCCACATCGCCGCCAAGCTCCATCTTGATCGTCCCGGCCTGAAAGTGCTCGACATCGGTTGCGGCTGGGGTGGGCTTGCGCTCGACCTGGCGCGCGACGCCAAAGCCGACGTGCTGGGCATCACGCTGTCGCAGGAGCAATTCGCCTACGCCCGGGCGCGGGCGCACAACGCCAATCTGTCCGAGCGCTGCCGCTTCGCGCTTGAGGATTATCGCAAAGTCAATGGCATATTCGATCGCATCGTTTCGGTTGGCATGTTCGAGCATGTCGGCGTCGGCCATTACGGCGCCTTCTTCCGCCAACTCCATGACCGCCTTGCGCCAGGCGGCGTGGCGCTCTTGCACACCATCGGCCGCACCGATGGGCCCAACGCCACAAGCCCTTGGATCAGCAAGTATATTTTCCCTGGCGGCTACACGCCCGCCTTGAGCGAAATTCTGAGCGCAATCGAAAAAAGCGATCTTGTGGTCACCGATATCGAAGTGCTGCGGCTGCATTATGCCGAGACGCTGAAACTCTGGCGCCAGCGCTTCCGCAAGAACTGGGCGAAAGCGGCCGCTATTTACGACGAGCGCTTCTGCCGCATGTGGGATTTTTATCTTGCCAGCGCCGAGATGAGCTTCCGCCACTGGAACATCGTCGTGTTTCAAATCCAGCTAGCCAAACGTCTCGACGCGCTTCCACTCACGCGCGATTACATGCTCGTGGCCGAGCGCACCATGCGCTTTGCCGGCCCTGACTTGAAGCCCCGTGCCAACGAGGCGGCGTAAGTCAAGCGCCCAAAGTCAAAAATTACGCTAATATTCTAATCCTGTGGGTAGTGATTCGCGCAGCTTGATAGCGCGCGTGCGCCTCTCGATAGTCGGCCTCTACCCACATGCAAAACGCACTAAGAAAAGCAGAATCGGCCATGGAGCAGGAAGCCTACCGCCAGCTTCCCTATGACGTTGAGATCGAGCAGGCGCTGCTGGGCGCGATCCTAGTGGACAATTATTCGCTTGAGCGCGTCTCTAACACGCTGAAGCCGGAGCATTTCTACGATCCGCTGCACCAGCGCATGTTCGACGCCATCGAGAAGATGTGGGCCAAGGGCCAGATCGTCACGCCGCTGACGCTGAAGGCGGCGGTGGAGGGTGACGCTGGCCTCGCCGAAGTGGGTGGCAACGCTTACCTCACCAGCCTCGCCCATGCGGCGCCGGCGCTGCCCAATGTCCATGAATATGCTCGCATTTTACGTGACCTCGCGATGCGCCGCGAGCTTATCCACATCGGCGAAGACATCGTGAATACGGCCTTCGAGGCCCCTATCGACATGGCCCCCCAGGCGCAGATCGAGGAGGCGGAGAAGGCGCTTTACCAGATCGCCGAAAAGGGTCGCTTTGGCGAAGGGCCGCTTGCCTTCGAAGATGCGCTCACGCGCGCCGTGCATCTGGCTGAGGACGCGCTGAAACGCGGCGGCAGCCTGTCGGGCGTGCCGACGGGCTTCAACGATCTGGATTCGCTGCTGGGCGGCCTCAACCAGTCCGACCTCATTATCGTCGCGGGCAGGCCCGGCATGGGCAAAACCGCGCTCGCCACCAACATGGCCTTCCATGCCGCCCGCCTGTGGGCGAAGGACAAAGCCGACCAAGCGAGCCCGCCGCGCGGCGCGCCGGTGCTGCTGTTCAGTCTCGAAATGGCGGCCTCGCAATTGTCGGCGCGCATTCTTTCCGAGCAGACCGAAATCGAAATGCGCAAGATCCGCACTGGGCGCTTCAGCAATCCCGAATGGGACCGCTTCGTGCAGACGGCGCAGGTGCTGGGCGATTTGCCGCTCTATATCGACGACACCGGCGGCATCTCGATCGCCCAGATTGCGGCCCGCGCGCGGCGCCTCAAGCGCGAAAAGCATATCGGCCTCATCGTCATCGACTATCTGCAACTGGTCGAGCCGTCGTCGCGCCGCTTCGAGAACCGGGTGCAGGAAGTTTCCGAGATCACCAAGGGTCTCAAGGCGCTGGCGAAGGAACTGGAAGTTCCAGTGGTGGCGTTGTCGCAGCTCAGCCGCGGCGTGGATTCCCGCGACGACAAGCGCCCCGTGCTGTCCGACTTGCGCGAATCCGGCACCATCGAGCAGGACGCCGACGTGGTGATGTTCGTCTACCGCGAGGAATATTACCTGAAATCGCGCGAGCCGGACGCGAATGCTGACCGCGAGGAGCACGACAAATGGCTGACCAAGATGGAGCGCGCGCATAATAAGGCCGAGATCATGGTCGAAAAGCACCGCCACGGCCCCACCAACAAGGTGGAGCTGTTCTTCGACGAGCGTTTCACGCGGTTCTCGAACCTCGCCGGGCCGGAAGAAGTGAAGCAGATACCGTACTGAGCAATGCGCGGCGGTATTTTCTCCCCCTGTTGTTACGGGGGGAGTGCCCAGCCACTTGTAACGCAAGCGGGTGGGCGTGGGGGCAACACCGCCGCCCCCACCCGATCCGGCTTTGCCGGATAGACCTCCCCCGTAACGACGGGGGAGGAAAAGTAAGAACGTGGTTTGACCGGCCCCCGTTTCTATCGTTTTCTCCAGCCTATGGCACAATCGGAGCATGAGGCGGCCCGGCTGATCGTGCGGCTGGGTGCGCTCAAGGAAAATTATCGCGAGACACAGCGCCGCGCCGGCACACTCGTCGCGCCCGTGGTAAAGGCCGTAGGCTATGGGCTGGGCGCGCTGCCTGTGGCGAAGGCGCTGGCTGCCATCGGCGCGGACACTTTTTTCGTCGCCCGCATCGATGAAGGCAGCGAATTACGCAAGGTGCTCCCACGCGCCCGCATCTTTGTCCTCGACGGCCTGATGCCGGAAACCGCGCCGCTCTATACCGCGCACAATCTGACGCCAATGCTCAATTCGCTCGACGAAATCGCCGAATGGTCGGCGGTGGCGCGCGCAGGCAATGCGCAATTGGATGCCGCCATTCAGGTCGATACCGGCATGAACCGTTCCGGCCTCACGCGCGCCGAAACAAACACGATCGCGGATGAAGGCAATAAGCGTCTGGCGCATATCAGGCTCGCGCTGGTAATGAGCCACCTTGCCTGTTCCGACGATCCGGAAAACGCCATGAACCGCGCGCAGCTCGAGCGCTTTCGCGCCATTCTTGCGATGCTGCCGCAAGCGCCGGCCAGCCTTGCCGCGTCTGGCGGCATCAGCCTCGGCCGCGATTACAGTTTCGACATGGTGCGCCCCGGCATCGCGCTTTATGGCGGCAATCCACAGCCCACTTTGCCCAACCCTTACCGCGTAGTTGCCTCGCTCAGGGGCCGCGTGCTTCAAATCCGTAACGTTGACAGGGGGGATAGTGTTGGCTACGGAGCCACGTTCACGGCGGGGCGGCCCTTGAAGCTCGCGACGGTTGCACTCGGATACGCGGATGGCGTTTCGCGCGCGCTTGCCACGCGTGGGCAGGGCGCGCTGGGCGGCGTGCGGATGCCCTTTACAGGACGCATTTCCATGGATCTTGCCGTGCTCGACGCCAGCGCCGTGCCGGAAGCTGCGTGCAAGCGCGGCGCGGAGGTAGAGTTTTTCGGCGATGCCATATCGCTGGAAGAAACCGCGAGCGCCGCAGGCACCGTCAATTATGAAATCCTGACCGGGGTCGCGCCGCGCGTTCCGCGCGTCTATGTGGAAGGCTGAGCGGATGGAGTCGCGCTTTAATATTTTCGCCGCCACGGGCCGCATAGTCCTTGCTTTCATGGCGCAAATCGGAAGGCTCGCCGTTTTCACCGGCGACGCCGTTTCCTGCTGCTTCCGCCCGCCGGTCTATTGGTACCTGATCGATGCAGCAGATGCATGCGCATCGGCTATTTCTCTTTGCCCGTCGTGGGCCTGACGGCGTTCTTCACCGGCGGCGTGCTGGCGTTGCAGATTTACCTTGGCGGCAGCCGCTACGGCGCGGAAGCAGTTCGTGCCGCAGATCGTTGTGCATCGGCATCACCCGCGAGCTTGGGCCCGGTGATCGCGGGCCTGATGGTGGCGGGCCGCGTGGCCGCGGCCATCGCCGCCGAAATCGGCACCATGCGCGTCACCGAGCAGATCGACGCGCTGACGACCCTGTCCACCAATCCGATCAAATACCTTGTCGTGCCGCGCCTGATCGCGGCGGTTATCACCATGCCGATCCTGGTGGCGATCGCCGACTCCATCGGCGTGTTCGGCGGCTATGTGGTGGCGCACGCAGTCGCTTGGATTTCAACGGCGCGATCTATCTCAAGAACACGGTGGATTTCGTCGACAACCGAAGACGTGACTTCGGGCCTGATCAAGGCGGCGGTGTTCGGCTTCATCATTGCGCTGATGGGCTGCTACAACGGGTTTAATTCCAAGGGCGGCGCGCAGGGCGTGGGCGCGGCCACGACCAATGCCGTGGTGTCGGCCTCGATCCTCATTCTTGCCGCCAACTACCTCCTCACCTCAATCCTCTTCTCGAAATAGACGCCATGGCGACCGCCGTACCGAAGATCGAGCTGAGCGGCGTGAAGAAGCGCTTCGGGCCCAAGGTCGTGCTCGACGGCCTCGATCTTACTGTCAACAAAGGCAAGTCGCTGGTCGTCATCGGCGGTTCGGGCACCGGCAAATCGGTGACCATCAAATGCGTGCTCGGCATTCTGCGTCCCGACGCCGGACAGATCTTTGTCGAGGGCAAGGATGTCACGCGGCTTCGCGGCGGCGCGCGCGAGAAGGTCTTGCGCAAATTCGGCATGCTGTTCCAGGGCAGCGCGCTGTTCGACAGCCTGCCGGTCTGGGAAAACGTCGCCTTCGGCCTGATCCAGGGCCACGGCATGCCGCGCAAAAAGGCGCGCGAAATCGCCATCGAAAAGCTTGCCAAGGTGGGCCTCGGCCCCGAAGTCGCCAACCTGTCGCCTGCCGAGCTGTCGGGCGGCATGCAAAAGCGCGTGGGCCTGGCGCGCGCCATCGCCGCCGATCCCGAAATCATTTTCTTCGACGAGCCCACCACGGGGCTTGATCCAATCATGGCCGACGTCATCAATCGATCTGATTGTCGACACCGTGCGCGATCTGGGCGCGACCACACTGTCGATCACCCATGACATGGTCAGCGCACGCAAAATCGCCGACCGCATCGCCATGCTCTACAAGGGCAAGATCATCTGGCACGGCCCGACGGCCGAGATCGACCGCAGCGGCAATCCCTATGTCGATCAGTTCATCCACGGCCGCGCAGAAGGACCGATCAAGATGGAGGTGCGCGGCTGATGGCACGCGCGGCTCGCCATCGCTTTCGTTTGCCAGTCCTGCGGGACCGCCTATCCCAAATGGTCGGGCCGCTGCGATGCCTGCGGCGGCTGGAACAGCATCGTTGAGGAAGCGCGCCGCGCCGCCAGCGGGCGCCACCGCGCGCAGGGCCGCAAGGGGCGGCCCTTCGCGCTGGAGGATCTGAAGACCCAGGACGAGGAACCCGCGCGCCGCGCCACCGGCATTGCCGAATTCGACCGCGTCACGGGCGGCGGGCTGGTGCCGGGCTCGGCGCTCCTGGTGGGCGGCGATCCGGGCGTCGGCAAGTCCACGCTTATCCTTCAGGCGCTTGCCTCTTATGCCAGCCAGCGGCGGCAACGCGGTCTACATTTCCGGCGAAGAAGCGATGGCGCAGGTGCGGCTGCGCGCCGCGCGCATGGAACTGGCCGGTGCGCCAGTGCGGCTAGGTTCTGCCACCTGCGTGGAAGACATTCTCGCCACGCTGGAATCGGCGCCAAGCGCCCGGCATCGTGGCCATCGACTCCATCCAGACCATCTGGACCTCGTCGCTCGATGCAGCACCTGGCACCATCGCCCAGGTGCGCACGGCCACGCTACGATCTGGTGCGCTATCGCCAAGGCCTCGGGCGCGGCGCTTATTCTGGTAGGCCACGTCACCAAGGAAGGCCAGATCGCCGGGCCCAAGGCGGTCGAGCATCTGGTGGACGCCGTGCTCTATTTCGAAGGCGAGCGCGGCCATCATTTCCGCATCCTGCGCGCGGTGAAAAACCGCTTCGGTGCCACCGACGAAATCGGCGTGTTCGAAATGACCGGCACGCGGCCTTGCCGAAGTCGCCAATCCGTCGGCGCTGTTTCTGGGCGACCGCTCGGCGCGCGCGCCGGGCGCTGCCGTATTCGCGGGCGTCGAGGGCACGCGGCCCCTTCTGGTGCGAAATCCAGGCGCTGGTGGCGGCCGCAAGTTACGGCACGTCCGCGCCGCGCCGTGGTGGGCTGGGACACGGGCCGGCTAGCCATGGTGTTGGCCGTGCTGGATGCGCGCGCGAGCCTTGGAATTTCGGGTCAGGATGTCTATCTGAATGTTGCCGGCGGCCTGAAAGTGAGCGAGCCGGCGGCGGATTTGGCGGCAGCGGCAGCCTTGGTTTCGTCGTTCACCGGCAAACCGCTTGCCGAAGGATTCGGTGATCTTCGGCGAAATCAGCCTGTCGGGCGATGTGCGCCCAGCGCCGCAAGCGGAGGCGCGGTTGAAGGAAGCGCAGAAGCTTGGCTTCAAAACGGCGCTGGTGCCGGCGGGCACAAAATCGGAAGGCGTAAATATTGCGCTCAAGACCATCGCCAATGTGCGGGAATTGGCGGCATTCCTAGTGAACGGAGATTAGCTTTTCCTCCCCGTTTACGGGGGAGGTCGGCGAGCTGCGAAGCGGCGAGCCGGGTGGGGGGAATTTTCCCCTCCGAAAAACCTCGCTTCGCTCGATTTTTCGACCTCCCCCGCAGGCGGGGAGGAAAGTGAAAACGAAAGGAATCTGGTAGAATTCGAATCATGGACGGGGTTTCGGTAACAGTCGTGGATTTCCTCGTCGTTGGAGTGATCCTGCTTTCGGCGCTGTTCGCCATGTGGCGGGGGCTGGTGTGGGAGACGCTGTCGATATTCGCTTGGGTGGCCGCCGCCTACACGGCTCTCAGGCTGTATCCGTGGTTTCAGCCTCTGCTGAAGCAACAAATTTCGACCGAGTGGCTTGCCAGCCTGATCGCATTTTTCGGCATCTTTCTGATCGTGCTGATACCGCTGTCGTTCCTCTCCCACCGCTTTGGCGAAACCGTCAAGCGTTCGGAAATCGGCCCCGTAGACCGCTCGCTCGGCTTCGTCTTTGGCCTGGGCCGTGGCCTCGTGATCGTGGGGCTTGCCTATATCGCCTTCTCGCTGCTGGTCCCCATGCGGGATCAACCCGGCTGGCTCACACACGCGCGCCTGCTTCCTCTCATCCAGAACACCAGCGATGTGCTGCTTTCCCTCGTCCCCGGCCACGAGGTGGATACCGAAATGAACCACGTGACAGGCCAATCCACCGCCGAAACCGCCAAACCCGAGCCCACGCCCGAGAAACTGGGCAAAACCTATGGCGCCAAGGAGCGCCGCGCGCTAGACAGGCTCATCGAAGCCACCGGGGATAAGGACGAAAGCCGTGTCCCCGCAATGACGACACCTTTCGATGATGACAAGCTGCATGAAGAATGCGGCGTATTCGGCGTTTTTGGGCACACGGACGCGCCGCGCGCTGACCGCGCTCGGCCTGCATGCGCTTCAGCATCGCGGGCAGGAGGCGGCGGGCATCGTCACCTTCGACGGCGGCATTTCACCGCCGAGCGCCATGCGGGCCTGGTGGGCGACATCTTCGGCAAGCACGGCCACACGGCGAAGCTCAAGGGCTCCAACGCCATCGGCCACACGCGCTATTCGACCACGGGCGGTTCGCTCACGCGCAATATCCAGCCCATGTTCGCCGATCTGTCGGGCGGCGCTTTGGCGATCGCGCACAACGGCAATCTCACCAATGCGCGCAGCTTGCGCGAGGAGCTGGTGAGAGAAGGCGCCATCTTCCAGTCCACCTCCGACACCGAAGTCATCATCCATCTTGCCGCCCGCAGCTCTTATCGCCCCATTGCCGACCGCCTCATCGACGCGCTGAAGCAGGTGGAGGGCGCCTATTCGCTGGTGGCGCTGACATCCAAAAAGCTGATCGGTGTGCGCGATCCGTTCGGCGTGCGCCCGCTGGTGCTGGGCATGCTCGATGGCGCCTATATTCTCGCCTCCGAAACCTGCGCGCTCGACATCATCGGCGCGGAATTCGTGCGCGACATCGAACCCGGCGAAATGGTTGTGGTGACAAAGGACGGCATCGAATCGCTGCATCCGTTCCCGCCCAAGCCGCGCCGCTTCTGCATCTTCGAATTCGTTTATTTCGCGCGGCCCGATTCCATCGATGGAAGGCCATAATGTCTACGAAACGCGCAAGCGCATCGGCGAGGAACTGGCGCGCGAGGCGCCGGCCCAGGCCGACATGGTGATGCCCGTGCCGGATTCCGGCGTGCCGGCGGCGCTGGGCTTTGCCTCCGCAGTCGGGCATTCCTTTCGAGCTCGGCATCATTCGCAATCATTATGTCGGGCGGACCTTCATCGAGCCCTCAGACCCCATCCGGCATCTTGGCGTGCGCCTCAAGCACAATCGCCAATCGCGAGAAGCTGAAAGGCAAACGCGTGGTGCTGGTGGACGATTCTATCGTGCGCGGCACGACCTCGAAAAAGATCGTCGAGATGGTGCGCGACGCGGGCGCCACGGAAGTGCATTTCCGCATCGCCAGCCCGCCCACCACCAATTCCTGTTTCTATGGCGTGGACACGCCGAACCGCGAAGATTTGCTTGCCCACAAGCTCGACCTCGAAGGCATGCGCAAGTTCATCAATGCCGACAGCCTAGCCTTTGTCACGATGGATGGGCTTTACCGCGCCATGGGCGAAGCGCGGCGCAAGGCGGACGCGCCGCAATTCTGCGACGCCTGTTTCTCCGGCGATTACCCCATCGAGCCCACCGACGCGCAAGGTGGCGCCAAAGACCGCCAGCTCTCGCTCCTCGCCGAAGTCGCCTGATGTTAGCCGAGAAGACGTTTCAGGGGCGCATCGCGCTCGTCACCGGCGCGTCGCGCGGGATCGGCCGCGCGGCGGCCTTGGTGCTGGCGCAGGCGGGCGCGCATGTCGTGGCGGTGGCGCGCACCGTGGGCGGCCTTGAAGAGCTCGACGATGAAATCAAGAAAACGGGCGGCAGCGCCACGCTGGTGCCGCTCGACCTCAAGGATTTTGACGGCATAGACCGCATGGGTGCCGCACTGTACGAGCGCTGGGGCAGGCTCGATGCGTTTCTCGGTAATGCCGGTGTGCTGGGCGTGGTCACACCGCTCACGCATCTGCAGCCGAAAATCTGGGACGAGCTGATCGCCGTCAACGTCACCGCCAATTGGCGGCTGATCCGCTCGCTCGATCCGCTGCTCCGCCAATCCGATGGGGGCCGAGCGCTGTTCGTGAGCTCGGGCGTGGCGCGGACGCATCTGCCGTTTTTCGGGCGGCTATGCGGTGACCAAGGCCGCGCTGGAGTCGCTTGTTCTCACCTATGCCGCCGAATGCAAAGGCACCAATGTGAAAGTGAATCTTTTCAATCCCGGCCCCACGCGCACGAGCATGCGCGCGCAGGCCTTCCCAGGCGAAGACCCGGAAACGCTACCGCCGCCCGAGGCGCACTTGCCCCCGATGCTGGAATTGCTGTCACCGGCATGCGCGAAGCATGGCGAGCTGGTCTCGGCGAAGCGCTAATTCAAATCTGAATCCGGCGGAAGAACACGCTGCCCAGCAGAAGCAGCACCAGCGTGGTCACCGCCAGCACGGCGAAATCCAGCATCAGCGAAAAATGCGATGTGCCGGTCAACAGCGCCCGCATGCCATCCACGCCATAGGACAGCGGATCGAGATTTGTGATGATGGTCAGCGCATGGGGCAAGCCATCGAGCGGGAACATCGCCCCAGAGAGAAAGAAAACCGGCATCACCAGAAAGTTCATGATCAGCTGGAAGCCCTGAAAATCATTGAGCAGCGCGCCGAACAGCGTGCCCACCGCGCTGAACAAGATGGCGATCACCGCCATCACCACGACGGACGCGCCAACCAGCGGCCATGAGACAGGGTGAAAACCCATCAGAAGCGAAATGCCGAGCACGATGACGCCCTGGATGGTCGCCGTCGTGGCGCCGCCCAGCACGCAGCCAACCATCACCGACATGCGCGATACGGGCGCGACCAGAATTTCTTTCAGGAAGCCAAACTGCCGGTCCCACAAAATTCCCATGCCGGAGAAAATCGAGGTGAAGATGATGCTCATGCCTACGATGCCGGGCGTGAGAAACTGGAAATAATCTCCTCGGCCGGCGGCCGCGAACACCGAGGCGAAACCGAAGCCGAAGGTCGCCAGATAAAGCAGCGGCTGGGCCAGCGCGCCGATGATGCGGGCGCGGCTGCGCATATAGCGTTTTAACTGGCGCAGCCAGAGAATGAATATCGTCATCATCTTCCCCTCCTGCCGGTTTGCGCGCGCTGGAACACGCGCAGCTGGTCGGCGGAACTGCCTTCCTCTTCGCGGATGGTGGTGCCGGTGAGTTTCAGGAACGCCTGTTCCAGCGATTCCGTACCGGTTTCCTGCTTGATGGAAGCGTCGGTGCCTTCGATGACGATTTTGCCGTGATCGATGATGGCGATGCGCTGCGCCACGCGCGCGGCCTCCTCCATATAATGGGTGGTGAAGAACACGGTGATCTTTTCGCTTTTGTTGAGCTCTCCGACATAATTCCACATCGAATTGCGCGTTTGCGGGTCGAGGCCCAATGTCGGCTCATCGAGAAAAATGATTTTCGGGTGATGCAGAAAGCCGCGCGCGATCTCAAGGCGGCGTTTCATGCCGCCTGAAAACGTCTTCACCAGATTGTTGCGCCTGTCCCACAGCTCTACCAGTTGCAGCAATTGCTTGATCCGGCTCCGCCGCAATTTCCCTGGTACGCGATAAAGAATGCCGTGGAAGTCCATGTTCTCGTAAGCGGTGAGCTCATCGTCGAGGCTCGGATCCTGGAACACGATGCCGAAAGAACGGCGCACGGCGTCGGAATCCCTGGCGGGATCGAAGCCGTTGACGGTCATCTTGCCGCTGGTGGGCTGCAACAGCGTCGTCAGCATCTTGATGGTGGTGGATTTGCCCGCGCCGTTGGGTCCCAGGAAGGCGAAAATCTCGCCGTCGGCGACGCTGAAACTAATGTCGTTGACGGCAGTGACCTTGCCAAAGGTCTTGGTCAGGTTCTGCACATCGATGATATTGCTCATCTATCCCCGCTTTTTACCCGAAGCATAGGGATTAGTTGGGGAGCGCAGTGCGAAACGCAAGGGCGTGCCGGGCAGACTGAACGCTTCGCGCAACGCGTTGCTCAAATAACGCAGGTAAGATTCTGGCAGCGCCTTGAGCTGATTGCCGAACAGCACAAAGGAAGGCGGCCGAGCCTTGGCCTGTGTCATATAGCGGATGCGAATGGCGCGCCCGCGCACTGCGGGCGGCTGATGGCGCGCGATGGCCTCGGGCAAAAAGCGGTTGAGGTCAGAAGTCGGCACACGGGTATTCCACACACGGTCGGCTTCGATGACGGCGGGCATCAGGTTTTTCACGCCTTCGCCCGTGAGCGCCGATAGCGGAACCAGCGCGGCGCCGACCACCTGCGGCAGCAATCGTTCCAGCCGGTCTTTCAGATCGGCAAGTGCGCGCATTTTGTTCACCGCCAAATCCCATTTGTTGACGGCGAAAAGAATGGCGCGGCCCTCGCGCTCGACCACGTCGGCGATGACAAGATCCTGACGCTCGAAGGGCTGACCCGCGTCGATCACCACGATGACGCAATCGGCGAAGCGCACAGCGTTGAGCGTAGATTCGACCGAGAGCTTTTCCAGCTTTTCGTGCGCATGCGCTTTCTTGCGCAAGCCAGCCGTGTCGTGCAGCAGGATTTCGCGGGTTCCCCATGTCCATTTGGCGGCCACGGCGTCGCGCGTGATGCCGGCCTCGGGGCCGGTCAGCGCGCGCTCCTCGCCGATGAGGCGGTTGAACAGGCTCGACTTGCCGACATTTGGCCGCCCGATGATTGCCAGCCGCAAGGGGCGTTCCGCTTCGGGTTCTTCGGGTGTTTCATCCGTTATGTTTTTTTCGGCGAATGGCGTCAGCGCCTCGACAATTTCGCCAAGGCCGATGGCATGTTCGGCGGAAAGTTCAATCGGTTCGCCAAAACCCAACGCATAGGCCTCTGTCAGGCCCGGATGCGCGGCACGCCCCTCGCTCTTGTTCGCGGCCAGGATCACGGGCTTGCCGCTTTTGCGCAGCGCCTGCGCGATTATTTCGTCGCCCGGAACAAGCCCCGCGCGCGCATCGATGAGAAACAGGCAGACATCCGCGTCGGTAATCGCTTGCCGCGTCTGCGCCAGCATTCGCGCCTGTAGGCTTTCCTTCGGTCCTTCCTCGAAGCCGGCCGTGTCGATCAGGGAGAATGCGAGCCCGCCAACATTTACTTCGGCGGTGACGCGGTCGCGCGTAACGCCCGGCGTTTCGCCCACGATGGCAAGTTTCTCGCCCGCAAGCCGGTTGAACAGCGTGGATTTGCCGACATTGGGCCGGCCGACAATGGCGACGGTGAGTGGCATGGCGGCATTGCCTTGGAGCTTACTTGAGCGCGATCAATTGGGCGTCGTTGGTCAGTATATAGACAGTGTCATTGGCGACGACCGGCGTAATGAAGGCGCCCGAGGGAATGTCAATCTGGCCCAAAATCTGTCCCGTATAAGGTGAGGCGGAAACCGCATGGCCGTTTGAGGAAAGCAGCAGCAGCCGGTCGGAAGCCAGCACGGGGCCAGCCCAGAAAATGGGATCGCTCTTGCTGTCGGCGTCCTCATAATGGGGCAATTGGGTGATCCATTTGATGCGCCCGTCCTTGCGCGAGATGCAAATCAGCTTCGCGTCGATCGAAACCACATAGAGGAAATCGCCCGCCACCCACGGCGTCTGGATGCCCGCAATATCGTTCGTCCATATCCGTTCACCCGAACGGATGTCGATGTCGACCATGCGTCCCGAATGGCTGATGGCGAAAACCATGCCACGGTCGATCACCGGGCGCCCCGCTATGTCGTTCAGCGCAGTCAGCGCGGTGGTGTTGCCGGTGCGGGAAAGCGTGTCGTCCCAGGCGACGCGGCCGTTCTCGACGCGCAGTGCAAACAGCTCACCCGAACTATATGGCGCCACCACGAATTCGCCCGCCACTGCGGGGCTCGTGCTCGAAAGAATGCCCGCGCTTTCCTCGATGCCCGTGTGATCCCACAGCACATGGCCGTCAACCGCGGCCAGCGCATAGAGATGGTTCTCCTGCGTGATGGCGAACACGCGCCCGCCATTCGCCGTCGGCGCGTCGTTGATCGGCACCTCGAGATTTTTCTTCCAAAGCTCTTTTCCAGTTTTTGCGTCGAGCGCCCTGACAAAGCCAAAACCCGATGCCACATAAAGCTGCCCATCGTCATAGGCGAGACCGCCGCCAAAGCCCTTTTCGGGGCTGACCGATGTGTCCCTTCCCATCAGGCCGAACGACGCCGCGTTCAGGAAATCGCTTTCGCCTTCGCGCGGCGCGACGCTGACCCGCCAGATCGCCTGGCCGGAATTGGCGTCGAAAGCAGTGACGTGTGACTCGGCATCGAGCACATAAACGAAGCCACCCGCGACGATGGGCGGCGCGGTCAGGCGAGAGTCTTCATCCGAACCCTTGCCGCCATCGGCAGCCCAAAGTTGCTTCAACGGTCCATTGGCTTCGAGATGGTACATCGCGTTGTCCGCGTAGCCGCCGGGCTCAGGCCACTCGGTATTGCGATAGGGCGGGGGCAGCTGCACGGAAGTGTCGGCCATCTGGGGATCGGCCGAAATCTGCTGCTCTGACGTCATCACCGAAACGCGCTCGCCCTGAAGCTTCGTCTTGCTTTGCACCGAAGGCAGAAGGTCCTCGATCATGTCGCACCCGGCCAGCAGAGAAGCCGAGGCAAGAACAACGGATATAAAAACGGCACGCGTGCGCATCATTTCGGCTTGGTTCCTTGGTTGGCGGGCGGTGAAACGGCCGCTGGGGGCATGCCTGCCGGATTGGCCCGCAGATATTCCGACATCGCAAGCGCACGCGCGCGCAGGCCCTGGGGCGCGTTTGCCTCTTTCGCAAGCCGCGCATAGGCGTCGGCCGCTTCCGTGCGCTTGCCATCGCGCAAGTCGACATAGGCGAGAATATCCTCGGTGGCATAGCGCCACGGATTGTTGGCCCCGGTCAGCGGCGCCAGCGTCTGTTCGATAACGGTGCGCGGGGCAGAGTCGGCTTGCGCCCAGGCAATCCGCATCCTGGCCGCGCCGCTAAGTTCCGGATCGGGCAATTGCGCCAGCGTTCCATAAATCGCCAGTGCGGCATCGCGCTTGCCTTGCGCCAGCATGGCGGACGCCTCGTAAAATTTCGCCAACGTGGCATAGCCGGAGGGCGCATCCTGCGCGAGTTTGGCGAAGGCCGTTTCCGCGTCCGACAGGCGGCCTGATTGGGCCAACTGCTCGGCCGCATGAAATTGTTCGGAAGCCGTTTCACGCCGCGAACGGTCCCAGGCAATCCAGATCTGATATGCGGCCACGCCGATCACCACCAGCGCAGCACCTGCAATGAAGTAATTGCCGTATTTTTTCCAGAGCTTCTCAAATCGCTCCCGGCGTACTTCTTCCTCGACTTCCTGAAAGATATCTGTCACGGGAAATGTTCCTTAAGCGGGGAGCGCGCCAGCGCGTTCAACCCCTTGAACCGGCGTGATGATTAGCCTCAATCAGGGCTGCTGGCAAAGCCAAAAGGCGGTCATGCCTTTTTCTTCATGGGGTAGACATTTTCCTTGCCGGTGAAGCGCCGGGCGCGGACATCGGCGGCATAGGCCTTCACCGCCGCCTCGATCTCCAGTTCCAGATGCGCGTATTCGCGCACAAACCGCGGTGGGCTGGGGTTCAATCCCAGCATGTCCTCCATCACCAGGATCTGGCCGTCGCAATCGGGCGAGGCGCCGATGCCGATGGTGGGAATGGGAATGGCCCCCGTGATCCGCGAGGCCAAGGGCTCGGCCATGCCTTCCAATACGACCGAAAATGCGCCCGCTTGGGCGACCGCCTTTGCGTCGGCTTCGATGGCGGGCCATTCGGCTTCGGTGCGGCCTTGCGTCTTGAAGCCACCCATGACGTGGACCATTTGCGGGGTGAGCCCGATATGGCCCATCACCGGAATGCCGCGATTGGTTAGATAGGTGATGGTCTCGGCCATGAGTGAGCCGCCTTCAAGCTTCACCGCGCCGGCGCCCGTTTCCTGGATCACACGCACGGCGTTGCGGAAGGCAACGGCCGGGCTTTCCTCGTAAGAACCGAAAGGCATGTCCACCACCACGAGCGCGCGCTTGGCGGTGCGCATCACTGCTTTGGCATGGGTGATCATGAGGTCGAGCGTGACCCCCAGCGTGTTCTCCATGCCGTGCATGACGGTGCCGAGACTGTCGCCAACCAGCATGAGATCGACATGGGCGTCGAGCAGCCGCGCCGTGTGCGCGTGATAACAGGTGAGACAGACAATCGGCTCGCCGCCCTTGCGAGCGCGGATTTCCGGCACGGTGATGCGTTTGGTTTCGGTGACGGCAGACATGGGGGCCTCCGTGAGGCGCGGAGACTAGCACACAGAGAGGTTTCTGTGCACCGCAGCAAGTGCATGATTTTGCATATTTTTTCCGGCGTTCAAGTTCATTAGCTTGGGTCGGAAGAACCGGTCAGCTACTGCGCATTCGTGTCTATCGGCGCGCAGTTCCTGTGTCCGGCCAGAAAGCAATCCAGTTCGTTGGATCCTTGCCGGTATAAAAGCAGGGTGACCACGTAGATAAGGACAAGCACCCCGATCACGATAAGCGCGATGAGATTTTCGCGGTCGCGTTTGCCTTCGTCATCTTCTTTTGGCGCGCGTGGGTTCATGAAATGCAGCCTTGGTAAATCAGGCCGGGCTGCTTATAGCAGAAGATCATTCGGCCGGCAGCGTAACGGTTTCCCGCGGCTTTGCGCGCAAGCGGCCGCGCACGGGCCAAAGTGCTGCTTCGGCAAGGCTCGAAGGCGTTTCGCCGGTGTCGAGACCGGTCACGGGATATACGCCAGGCTCAGGTGCATGTGCCGTTCCGAAAAGAATATCCCAAAGGGGAAAATAGGGCGCGAAGTTCTTGTTGTAGTGTTCCGGCAGCGTAGAATGATGCAGGCGATGATATTGCGGCGTGTTGACGATCATCCAAGGCAGCGTGAACGGAATCCGCACATTGAGATGATTGAGGTAATGCCAGATCGTACTTGCGGCATAGATGGCCAGCACCGCGGGTGGCACTTTGAACAGAATGGCGACCACCGGATATACGAAGACGGCTTTGATGGGCACCTCGAGCCAGTAATGCCGCGCGGTCGTGGTGATGTTAACGCTGGGATCGCTGTGATGGAACGAATGCATGGCCCACAGAAACGGCCACGCATGCTGCGCGCGGTGGAAGACATATTCCATGAAGTCGATCGCCAGCAGGTAAATCACTGCCGAGCCGATCAGCGGCCAGCCAGCGCCAGGAAGCTCTATCAACCCGCCGCCGAGCGCGTTCACGATGCTGGTCGCGATGATTCCCAGCAGCGGACCAAGGGCGACGCCAAGCCAGCCGACCAGCACGGCATAGCCGACATTGAAAACCGTGTGTTTGAAGGGCTGGTTCTTTTGCGCAGGTGCAAAATATTCAAACGCCATGCCGGCTGCGAAAATGGCCAGCATCACCAATATGGATAGGCCGCCGGACAAAATGTAAGCGAATGGCATGGATAGAGATTACGGCCGGCATGCTTAAGCCGCCGTAAAGGCTAGAACGATGGCCCTATCCCGGTGAAGAAGATTTCTGCTTGTTTTCTTCCGGTTCTTCCGCCTTAGGCCCCGCGCCTTCCTCGAACATGGCTGCGGCTGCTTTGGCTGCTTCCTCGGCCGCCTCTTCTTCGGCCGCGCGTTCGGCCAGCACGTCCTCGCCACGCTGGATGCGCTCGGCTTCGTCCTTTGTGCGCGCGACCTTGACGGTCACATGTACGCGCACCTCCGGGTGCAGCACCACGCTCACTTCGTGCTGGCCGATGGCCTTGATCGCCTGATCGAGCGGCACCTGCTGGCGCTCAATGCTGAAGCCGCCAGCGGAAATGATTTGGGCGATATCGCGTGGGGACACCGAGCCATATAGCTGTCCGCGGTCGCCCGCCTGGCGCAGCAGCACGAAGGCTCTCTTGTCGAGCTTGGCGCCCACGGCCTCGGCTTCCTTTTTGTGCTCCAGATTGCGCGCTTCCAGTTGCGCGCGCTGGGTCTCGAAATAGGCGATGTTGTCCTTGGTCGCGCGCAGCGCCTTTTTCTTGGGCAGCAGGTAGTTGCGGGCGAAGCCGTCCTTCACCTTCACCACGTCGCCCATCTGGCCGAGCTTTTCGACGCGTTCGAGCAGAATGACTTGCATGGCCGCCCCCTATTTCACGACGTAAGGTAACAGCGCCATGAAACGCGCGCGTTTGATGGCCTTGGCCAATTCGCGCTGCTTCTTGGCGCATACGGCGGTGATGCGGCTGGGCACGATCTTGCCGCGCTCGGAAATATAGCGCTGCAGCAGCTTCACGTCCTTGTAGTCGATCTTCGGCGCATTGGCGCCCGAGAACGGACAGGTCTTGCGACGGCGGAAGAACGGCCGGCGGGCGAAGCGGCGGGCGTCGCTCATTCTTCGCGACTCCTTCGACGGCAACTGCGTCGGCATCGTCATCGGCGCGCGGCTTGCCTTCACGGCCCTCGCGTTCGCCGTCACGTTCGCGTTCGCGCTTCTTGCTGGAGTTCGACTGCTCGAACTCTTCGACGCGCACGGTGATGTAGCGCAGCACGTCTTCGTTGATCTTGATCTGGCGTTCCAGCTCGATGATCGCGTTCGAAGGCGCGTTGATGTTGAGGAGCACATAATGCCCCTTGCGGTTCTTCTTGATGCGATAGGCGAGGCTGCGCAGTCCCCAATATTCCTGCTTCTCGACCTTGCCGCCTTCGCTTTCGACGATGGTTTTGAGATGGGTCGCGAGCGCGTCCACCTGCTTGCGCGCTGATGTCCTGGCGCGCGATCAGGATATGCTCGTAAAGAGCCATAAAGCGTCACACCTTTCTTGGGCGCGGCACGGCGGGAGCGGGAAAGGAAAACCAGCCCTCGCGCGTCGGATCGTTTGAGCCGCCGGACCATCCGGCAAATCCAGCCCACAATCGTTGCTTATTGGCGGGACCCCAAGCGACCGCACCCGGTCAAGGGGCGTATAGCGGATGCCTAATCCTGGGGCAAGGCAAAGAAAAAGCCCCGCGGGTCGCGCGGGGCTTTCAAGCAATGCAGAAGATTATGCTTGGGTTTAGCGATAACGCCCAGGCACATGGCGCAACGTGATGGCGCCAACGCCGGCCGCAACGTTCAGACCCGTGTTGCCTTCGACGCTAACCGGCTGCAGAGAGATCGTGTCGTGCGATCCGCCAACCAGCACGTTCGCGCCGGCGCCAACGGCTGCGGTCGCGCTTGCGCTCACGCCGCCGTAATCGCCTTCAAGCGCGCCCGGCGCCACATCGGCCGTTGGCGCAAAAACCGCCCAGACCATGACGCCGCCGGCAGTGTAACCGACATCAACGCCCCATTTGCTGATGGTGCCGTTGTAATGGTCATAGTGGCCATGATTGGGCGAGTAGGTGCAGCGCAAGTCCTTGGACGAGCCGAAGACAAAACCCCAGCCGCTGCTCACATTGCAGGTCAGCACGCCGACCTTCACGCCGGCGCCCGCGGCTTGCGCGGGTGTTCCGAGCGCGAGCGCACCGAGTACCAGCGCAGACGCGCCCATTAAACTGAATTTTCTAAGCATTCCGTCACTCCTTCTATTTCGACGAGCTGTTGAAGAGGATACGCCTAAACCGGCACCTTGGGTCCAATATGCCCACTTCTGGCCTTGGGCGCCACGGTCTTGTGTCCGATGTAAACGCGCGAAATAGATAGTCGATCCCGTATGGCTTTTCCAAGGCTTTTGGCTGTTTCGCGCGTGAACAAGGTTACATTCTTATTAATCTTCTTGCGGCCGCTAAGGATAGCGTTCTAAGGGGCAAGACATGACGCGCGCGTTCATCTTTCCGGGCCAGGGCAGCCAGGCCATCGGCATGGGCCAGGCCCTGGCGGATGCTTTCGCGCCTGCGCGCGAAGTTTTCGAGGAAGTAGACGAAGCGCTCTCGCAGAAGCTTTCGAAGCTGATGTGGGAGGGGCCGGAAGCCGATCTCACTCTCACCGAAAACGCCCAGCCCGCCATCATGGCGGCGTCGCTTGCCATCATTCGGGTGCTGGAGAAAGACGGCCTCGATCTCGCGCGCCATGCGCGGCTCGTAGCGGGTCACAGCCTCGGCGAATATTCGGCTCTCTGCGCGGCCGGCGCTTTCACTTTGGCCGAGACGGCGCGGCTGTTGAAAATTCGCGGGGCGGCGATGCAGGCCGCCGTGCCGGTGGGCGAGGGCGCGATGGCGGCGCTGATCGGCGCCGAGATCGATGGCGCAGAGTCGACGGTAAAGGACGCGGCAGCAGAAGGCGTGTGCGTGGTCGCCAATGACAATGCGCCGGGCCAGGTCGTGATTTCAGGCGCCAGGCTTGCGGTCGAGAAAGCGGGCGAGATCGCCAAGGCGCAAGGCGCCAAGCGCGCCATGCCGCCTCGATGTCAGCGCTCCGTTCCATTGCCCGCTGATGCAGCCCGCCGCCGACCGCATGCGCGAAGCGCTGGCGCAAGTCACCATCCGCCCGCCCGCGGTGCCGGTCCTCGCCAATGTCACCGCATCGGAGGCGCGCGAGCCTGAAACCATCCGCCGCCTGCTTGTCGATGCAGGTGACGGGCCGCGTGCGCTGGCGCGAAAGCGTGGCTGGCGTTCCGCGCGTTTGGCGTCGGACACGACGGTGGAAGTGGGCGGCAACAAGGTGCTCACCGGCATGGTCAAGCGCATTGACAAGGAACTTCAGACGATATCGCTGGATACGCCCGCCGATATCGAAGCCTTTGCGAAGACGCTATAAGCGAGAAGCTCATGTTCGATCTCACGGGAAAAGTTGCACTTGTCACGGGCGCTCGCGGCGGCATCGGCGGCGCCATCGCCAAGGCGCTGCACGCGCAGGGCGCGACAGTGGTGCTTTCGGGCACGCGCGCCGAAGCGCTGGAAAAATTGAGAGCTGAACTGGGACAGCGCGCGCACACCGTCGCCTGCAATCTTGCCGATCACCGCCTCGGTCGAGGCGTTGCCCAAGGCGGCGGAAAGCGCTGCCGGTGCCTATCGACATCCTGGTCAACAATGCCGGCATCACGCGCGACAATCTCTTCATGCGCATGAAGGACGAGGAATGGGATCAGGTCATCGCCGTCAATCTCACCGCCGCCTTCCGCCTCTCGCGCGCGGTGCTGCGCGGCATGATGAAAAAGCGCTGGGGCCGCATCATCACCGATCACCTCGGTGGTGGGCGCTACCGGCAACCCGGGCCAGGGCAATTATGCCGCCGCCAAGGCCGGCCTCGTCGGCATGACCAAATCGCTGGCCGCCGAAGTCGCATCGCGCAACATTACCGTCAATTGCGTCGCGCCCGGCTTCATCGCCACGGCGATGACCGATGTGCTTACCGAGGAGCAGAAAAACGCCGTGCTTGCCCGCATTCCGGCGGGCCGTCTGGGCGCCGGCGAGGACATCGCGGCCGCTGTGGTCTATCTTGCGAGCGAGGAAGCCGCTTATGTTACCGGCCAGACCCTGCATGTCAATGGCGGCATGGCCATGATCTAAGACCTTGATCTCAATGGGAGCCTTGGCTATTTGGCGGCTACGGCGCACTTGTGTTACCAAGCGCGGCCTTGCGATAAAGGCCGCAAGCGGAAAGCCGGTACCGGCCAGCGTTCAGAGTTGCCGTAGCGGAAAGCACGACGATTTAGAGGCAACCATTTAAGGGGTTAGACAATGAGCGATACTGCCGAACGCGTGAAGAAGATCGTCGTCGAGCACCTCAATGTGGATGCCGACAAGGTCACTGACAACGCGTGCTTCATCGAAGACCTTGGCGCCGACAGCCTGGACACGGTCGAGCTGGTGATGGCGTTCGAGGAAGAATTCGGCATCGAAATTCCCGACGACGCCGCCGAGTCCATCGTGACGGTCGGCGACGCCGTCAAGTATCATCGACAAAGCGCAAGCTTAACGGGCGCCGGAATTTCCGGCCGCCGCTTCGCCATTCGTCTGGCTCCCATGCGTCGGGTCGTCGTCACCGGACTGGGACTTATCACGCCGCTGGCCTGCGGCGTGGAAGAAACCTGGTCGCGCCTGCTCGCCGGGCAGTTCCGGCGCCAGACCGATCACCAAATTCAAAGTTGACGATCTGCCGGCGCAGATCGCCTGCCGATGTGCCGCGCGGCGACGGCGCCAACGGCACCTTCAACCCCGATCAGTGGGTCGATCCCAAGGAACAGCGGCGCGTCGACGACTTCATCATCTTTGCGCCTGGCGCCGCCCAGCAGGCGGTCACGGATTCCGGCTGGGAGCCCAAAACGGAAGATGAGCGCGACCGCACCGGCGTGCTGATCGGCTCCGGCATCGGCGGACTGCCAGGCATCGAGGAAGGCGCGCTTCTCTTGCAGGAGAAAGGCCCGCGCAAACTTTCGCCCTTCTTCATTCCGGGCCGCCTGATCAATCTGGTGTCGGGCTATGTCTCCATCCGCTTCGGCTATAAAGGCCCGAATCAGCGCCGTGGTTACGGCATGCGCCACCGGCGCGCACGCGATCGGCGACGCGGCGCGGCTGATCGCGCTCGACGACGCCGATGTGATGCTGGCGGGCGGCGCGGAAGCGGCGATCTGCCGGCTCGGCATCGCCGGCTTCGACGCCTGCCGCGCGCTCTCGACCAATTTCAACGATACGCCGGAAAAAGCCTCGCGGCCCTATGACAAAGACCGCGATGGTTTCGTGATGGGCGAGGGCGCGGGCGTTGTCATGCTCGAGGAATACGAACACGCCAAGGCGCGCGGCGCGAAGATTTACGGCGAGGTGAAGGGCTATGGCATGTCGGGCGACGCCTATCACATCACCGCGCCCGCCGAAGACGGCGATGGCGGTTATCGCGCCATGAAGATGGCGCTGAAACGTGCGGGGCTGGCCCCCGCCGACATCGATTACGTCAACGCCCACGGCACTTCGACCACTGGCCGACGGCATCGAGCTCGGGGCGGTCGAGCGGCTGTTCGGCAACGCGGCCGGTAAAATTTCCATGTCGTCGACCAAATCCTCCATCGGGCATCTGCTGGGCGCGGCCGGCGCGGTGGAAGCGATCTTTTCCGTGCTGGCCATGCGCGATCAAATCGCGCCGGCCACGCTCAACCTCGACAACCCTTCCGTGAAAACGGAAATCGACCTTGTGCCGCTCAAGCCAAAAAAGCGCCCCATTGCGGCGGCATTATCCAATTCGTTTGGTTTCGGCGGCACCAACGCGACGCTTATCCTGACCGCTGCTGCGTGAGCGTTCGTCCCAAAAAGCAGTCAAGAAGCAAAACCGAAATGCGGAATTTCGCGAGCTTTGTGGTTTTGGTCGCCGCTGCGGCGTTCGCCGCGGTCATGGCGCTCAATTGGGAAGCACATAACTTCTCAGCGCCAGGCCCGTTGCGCGCCGATACCGATGTGATCATCAAGTCCGGCACCAGCCTGAAGCAGGCAGCCCAGCAATTGGCGCAATCCGGCGTGATCGCCAACGCCGATCTGTTCCGCTTTGGCGTGGGTCGCCGGCACGCGGCGGGCGCGCTGAAAGCAGGCGAATTTATTTTCCCAGCGCATGCCAGCATGTCAGACGTGCTGGACATGATCGTGGGGGGCAAGGCAGCGCTGCATCGCATCACCATTGCCGAAGGCCTTACCAGCGACATGGCCGTCGTCGCCGTCAACACCAATTCCTATTTAACGGGCATCTTGAGCGCGATGCCGCCGGAGGGCAGCCTGCTTCCTGAGACCTATCTGTTCGAGCGCGGCACCACGCGCGACCAAATTTTGGCGCGCATGCACAAGGCGCAGGAGGATTTGCTGGCGGCGTTGTGGCCAACGCGAAAGTCGGGCCTGCCTTACAATTCCATCGCCGAAGCTTTGACGCTTGCTTCCATCGTCGAGAAAGAAACCGCCATTACAGCTGAACGCCCGCGCATTGCCGCGGTGTTCATCAACCGCCTGAAGCTCGGCATGAAGCTCGAATCCGACCCCACCATCATCTACGGTCTGACCAAGGGCTATCCCTTGGGTCACGATTTGCGCCAGAGCGAGCTCGACAAGCGCAACCCCTACAGCACCTATCAAATCGCTGCGCTGCCGCCCACGCCCATCTGCAATCCCGGTAAGGACGCGATCATGGCTGTGCTAAACCCGCCCGACTCGGACGAGCTTTATTTCGTAGCTAATGGCTCCGGGGGCCATGTTTTCGCGCGCACGAGCGAAGAGCATGCCAAGAACGTCGCCAAATGGCGGCGCATCGAGCATGCGCAGCAGGCGGGCGGCCACTGACTTCCGCAGGCCTCACACGGGCGATAAGGTCGCAGCATTCCACGCGGAGTCGCCGATGCCGCTTGCCAGCATGACGGGTTTTGCCGAAGCACTTGGGTGCCACGCGGGTCTGCGCTGGCGCTGGGAGGCGAAAAGCGTCAACGGCCGCGGACTGGACTTGCGCCTGCGCATGCCGCCGGGGTTCGAAGCGTTGGAGCCAAGCGCGCGCACCTTGACTGGCGAGCGCTTCAAGCGTGGGTCACTGCAGGCGGTGCTGACGGTTGAGCCGGAAGAAGGCGCGCGCGGCTTTCGCGTCGATCCGGCGGCGTTGGCCGATGCGGTGAAGATCGCCAAACGGATTGCGGCGGAAACGGGGTTGGAACCCGCGCGCGTGGATGGGCTGCTCGCGCTCAAGGGCGTGGTGGTCCAGGAGGAGCATGCGGCGCTCGACGATGAGGCGCGGCTTGGGCGCGATGCGGCGCTGCTGGAAAGCCTGGCAACGGTATTGGACGCGCTCGTCCGCGCCCGCGCCAATGAAGGCATGAAGCTTGAGCATCTCCTGCGCGCGCATATCGAAGAGATCGAAAGATTGACCGGCGAGGCGCGCGCGCTTGCCGCAAGGCAGCCGCAGCTGCTGAAGGAGCGCATGCTGGCGCAATTGGCCGAATTGCTGGCGCCCGCGGCCAATCTTTCGGAAGACCGCGTGGCCCAGGAGGTGGCGCTTCTGGCCGCCAAAGCGGATTTGCGCGAGGAACTGGATCGCCTGAGCGCCCATTGCCAGGAGGCACGCGCGCTTCTGGCGGCGCACGAGCCCTCGGGGCGCAAGCTCGATTTCCTGGCCCAGGAATTCAACCGCGAGGCCAATACGCTGTGCGCCAAATCTTCCGATATTGCGTTGACCCGGGTGGGACTTGCTCTTAAGGCGGTGATAGATCAATTCCGCGAGCAAGTTCAGAACGTCGAATGAGCAACGCGCGGCACGGGTTCATGCTGGTGCTGTCTTCGCCGAGCGGAGCCGGCAAGACGACGCTCGCGCGCAAGCTGCTCGAAAGCGATCCCAACCTCGTAATGTCTGTGTCAGCCACCACGCGGCCCAAGCGGCCGGACGAGATGGCAGGCAGGGACTATTTCTTCGTCAGCGCCGAACAATTCGAGAAGATGGCGCGCGCGGGTGAGTTTCTCGAACATGCCACCGTGTTCGGCCACCGCTATGGCACGCCCAAGCGCGCAGTCGAGGAGGCGCTGGCCAAGGGCCACAACGTGTTGTTCGATATTGATTGGCAGGGCACGCAACAGCTTTCGCAGCGCGCCATGGACGATCTGGTGCGGGTGTTCGTGCTGCCGCCTTCGCGCACGGATCTTGAACGCCGCCTGCGCGAGCGCGCGCAGGACAGCGACGATGTCATTGCCAAGCGCATGGCCAAGGCCAGCGATGAAATCAGCCACTGGGCGGAATATGATTATGTCATCGTCAATGACGATGCGCCGCGCGCGCAAGCGGAAATCCAGGCTATCCTCGCCGCCGAGCGCCTAAGGCGTCATCGCCAGACGGGCCTCATCGATCTGGTCAAGCAATTGACGAAAAAATAATTCTACCGCGCTTTCATGTAACCGTAAGTGCGCGCCAGCGTGCAGAACTGCGACAAATCCAATTCTTCCGCGCGCGCGGTCGGCGGCACCGAGGCCGCTTTCAAAATTTCCTCGGCTTCCGGCGTGAGTTTTTTCAAACTCTTGCGGATCATCTTGCGGCGTTGTCCGAAGGCAGCCTGCGTTACCGCTTCCAAATCCTCTAGCCGTGCGTCAAAACGGGGATGCGGCAGCGCATCGAGCCGCACCACAGCCGAAGTCACTTTTGGCGGCGGCACGAAAGCGCGGCGGTTGATTTCGAATAAGATACGCGGTTCGGTGCGCCATTGCGCCAGCACGCTGAGCCGCCCGTAAGCTTCATCGCCGGCACGCGCGCAGATGCGTGCGGCCACCTCGCGCTGGAAGGTGAGGGTGAGCGAAGACCACCAGGGCGGCCATGCGCGCGCAGTCAGCCATTTCACCAAAAGCGCGGTGCCGACATTGAAGGGCAAATTGGCCGCCACGCGCACGGGAAGCGGAATTCCCATCTCGTGCAGCCTTGCCGCTTCATCGATGACCATCGCATCGCCCGATGCGATATCGAAGCGCCCCGGAAAGGCGTTCTGAATTTCGGCCAGCGCAGGCAAGCAGCGGCTGTCGCGTTCCACGGCGATCACGTGCGCAGCACCTTCGGCCAGCAGCGCGCGCGTGAGCCCGCCGGGGCCGGGGCCCACTTCATAGACAATTTTGTCTTCTTCAGATTCCGCGCCATCCAGCGCCGCGCGCGCGATGCGCCTGGTAAGATTGAGATCGAGCAGGAAATTCTGCCCCAACGCTTTGCGCGCAGAAAGTTTGTGCTTGGCGATGACCGTGCCAAGCGGCGGCAACCCGTCTGCGCTGATGCTGGCGTCGTTCATAGTCCGCGCCGCTCCGCTATCTCGGCCGCCATCTCGATGGCGGCGATCATGCTGCGCGCATCGGCCACCCCGCGCCCGGCAATGGCGAGCGCCGTGCCGTGATCGGGCGAGGTGCGCACGATGGGCAGGCCCAGCGTCACGTTCACGCCGGTCCAGAAGGCAATGGTTTTCAGAGGGATGAGCGCCTGATCGTGATACATGCAAAGGGCCGCGTCGTAAGCCGCGCGCGCCTCTTCATGAAACATCGAATCCGCCGGAAGCGGCCCCAGAACATTGTGCCCCTTGGCGCGCAACGCATCCGCGGCTGGCAATATAATTTCGCTTTCCTCGCGGCCCATCGTGCCACCCTCGCCCGCGTGCGGATTCAGCCCGGCGATAGCCAAACGCGGCGCCTTGCAGCCGAAATCGCGGTCCAGCGCATGCAATACAATCTCGCTCGTCGCCACAATAGAGTCCTTGGTAATGTGATGAAAAATTTGCGCCAGCGGAAGATGAATGGTCAGCGGCACCACGCGCAAATTGGCGCCCGCCAGCATCATCGCCGCCTGCTTGGTGCCCGTAAGCGTAGCAAGATATTCGGTGTGGCCTGGAAAGCCAAAACCTGCCTGTTGCAGAACCGCTTTGTGAATTGGCGCGGTGACGAGCGCGGCGGCGCGGCCCGCCTGCACCGCGCGCGCGCCCTGTGCAATCGCTTCGGTCACCGCCTCGGCATTTTCTTTGGAAGGCTTGCCCGGCGTCGCGCGCGCAGGCTGTTCCGCATCGATAATGTCATCGCGCAGAATATTTGGGTCGATGCCGCAGGCCCGCGCCGCTGTGTGAAATACGCCGGCGCTGCCGATCAGCCGGACTACGCGCCCCTTCGCGCGCCCGCCCAAGGCCGCCCAGGCTTTGACGGCCACTTCAGGCCCTATGCCGGCGGGCTCCCCCATGCTGACAAGAATGGAGCGCCGCAGCGCCTCAGCGGTATTCGACAACGGCGTCGCGCCTCAAGTCGCGCAAATAGCGCCGCGACATCAGCGACATCTGGTCGTTGAATAGCCGGTCCTCGACTTCCTTGCGCGTCGGCATCTGGAAGGCAACGACTTTCTCTATCCGCGGGTCGCAGCGCACAATGATTTCCACGCCAGCGGACGACATGTATGGGGCTGCCACGTCGCCAGACTGCGTGTTCGCCAGCGCGTTGCGCAACTCGGGGCTGAGCTGATCCACCTTCATGTTGCCGAGACTCATATAGACAGATCCTTTGACCTGCTCGGAGAGCTGTTTCAGGTTCGCGCAACTTTTGATGCTTTGGCGGATGCTTTCTGCCACCTGAAGCGCACGCTCTTGCAGTTCTTTCGGTATTTTTGCCGGCATCGGCAGCAGGATTCGCGCCAGCGGAACGGTTCCCTCGGGCAAACCCGGTTGCGCGGTCTGTGTCTTGGGCATCACCGTGCCTATAGGCTCACGCTTATCGCGAAGCAGAAGAATATAATAGCCGCCAGCGATTTTTATCGGGCCCACGATATCGCCGACATGCATTGTGGACAGGTTTTTGTCGAGCTCATCGGCCAGTTGTCCCGGTTGCACCCAACCGATGTCGCCGCCACTCGCCGCCGAAGGCGATTGGCTGAACTGGCGTGCAGCCGCGGCGAAAGAAGCACCCAGATGCAGCTGCTGTGCGATCTGGTTCGCACCCTCGCGGGCCTTGTCTTCCTTGTCCGGCGTATCGACGCCGATGAAAATCTCCGAAACAAGATACTGCGGCTGGTGCTCGCCTTCCGCCAGCCGCCGTAACGCCGTATCGACGTCTTGGTCGGATATCTGCACGCGCTGTGCAAGCTGATCCTGGATGAGTTTTTGCCATGCGATTTCGGAAGTGATCTGATTACGCAAGGTCGTGATGTCCACGCCTGCGCCCTTCAGCATCTGATTAATCTGGTCGAGGGACGCGTTGTTCTGATGCGCGATTGTTTCCAGAGCCTTGTCGACTTCTTCTTTGGATACCGCGATTTTGTTCTTTTGAGCTTCCTGGAGCTGAAGCATTTCATCGACGAGCGAGCGCAACACTTCATCGCGGATTCGCTTAATCGCATCTTCCGTTGGATGAACACCCGAGGTAGCGACAAAAAGCGCCAGGCGCTGGTTGAGGTCGTAATCCGAAATCACAGAATCGTTCACTACCGCTACGACGCCGCGCGAACCGGTTGTAACAGACGTAATCTTTTGCGCCTGCGACTCCGGGGCGATAGAGGCGCTTTGAGTGGCTTTCGGAAGGACCATGAGATGCGGGCGCGCAGCCACGATCAGTGGCGCAAGAGCCACAACAAGCAGAACGCGCAGAAAAAAATGAAAGCGGTCAGGCACTGTGGTGCTCTATGCTCGTCTCATTTCGCGCCGGCTCCCCGCCAGCCCGGCACCCCCGGCCCCATAAGATCAATCTACCCATTTTGGGCATTCCTTCAAGCGTTTAGGCGGACGACGGTCACGGCAAGCCAACGCTTTTCTGAGGTGTAGTCAGTAAACCAATACGAAAGAGGACCGAGGTCCCGGGCTTCAGGTCGCGGAGCGTCGTGAACTTCCGCTCATATTCGAGGGAAGCCGTGAAACACTCGTCCTCATAGGAAATACCCAGGCGTTCCTCTATCATTTCACTTAGCTGAAGATCACGGATCGCGCTACCCACAAGGAACCAGTTTTCGTACACGCCTATGGAGGTAGACAAATTGATTTCCTTACGCGGTTCAGGCGTGCCAGTGCCAAGATCCTCTGCTGGCAAACTTAAGTAGGTGAGATCCAGAAAGGAGCGTCCGACCTTAGCCGTGAGATCGATTTGATCGCTTACGACACTCCCTGTTTGTGGGTCAACGCGAAATTGCTGGGTTAGATCAATATACGGGACGAAATCCACCTTAATTTGTCCAACGATATCTGAACGCGTGCCGCCGAGGCCTGAGCCCAAGGGAAAATTGCCATCCCTCTTTAATCGATAATCTTCGCCCACCATAATTTGAACATCGCCGGTGGGCAATGTAGCCGCGGCCTGCACTCCGGCATTGGCGTGGGGCCCGTCCTCCCATAGGTCAATTCCGGGAAACGGATTCAGGCTGAAAAGATTGCTCGCGACGAATTCGAAGCTGGTGCTGTCCTCGTCGGGAATGCCTTTAGGATTACCGCCATAGGGCGCGGCGACGAGTTGCACGATTGGCTCGACCACATAGCTCGTCTTGCCGCTGGCCGAGCTCGTGACGAAAGGCCAACTCCATTCCATGGAAGCTAGCGCTAGCTCGCGCGTGATCGTCTGGCTGTCTTTGGTCGCCGTTGGATCGACGCAACCCAAAGTGGTTGGGTCGGCGCAGATTGCATTGCTGGTGTGATAGATGTCGCTGCGCGCCCGCGCCTCGAAGGTGACGAGCTGGCCATCCTCGGCGATGAAAGGTAAGCGCCAACTAGCGGAGGCGGAGGCACGTTCGTCGTCCTCACCTGCATTACGGAAGAGTGCAAGCCCATTGGCATCAAAGCGAAACTGCCCGCCGAGTATCTTCGTATCCGGGAGGTAAGTGTATTCGACTAGAGGCAGCGCCAACGGGATCTGGCCCGAAGTGTCCGTCGTCCGGAGTCCTTGGAAGAAGTAACTCGTGATAGCAAAGCGGCTGCGGCCATCAGTGCCCTCGATAAACAAATCGGAGTTCAACCGGTCTAAATTGGACTCGCCCGAGAAATCATAACGTCGAAGATAGGTGTCGTTGGAAGTAAGTTGGGCATCGAATCCGACGCGCCAAATATCGGTGATCGGTATCCGTCCCGATCCGAACAAGCTACCTTCCCACGGACCAGCGCCCATGGGGGCCACCGGATTGTATCCAAAGCTGCCCTGTAGCCACATGCCACCCACGCCCCAGCGCTCGCGATATTCTGCTTCGAGCACATTGCCGGCGGTTGAAGTGATTAACGGTTCAACTGTGACATCCTCTGAGTCAGAGAGCGCGATGTAGACTGGAATCCGCGCGAAAGCCCCTAGATATTTGGAGTCGCCAAGAGATGGAATCAGCAGGCCGGACTGGTGTTTCACAGTGGGATCGGGCTGCGAGAGGTAGGGAGAATAGAATACTGGCACGCCCATGAACTCGAACGTTGCGTCGTGATAGACTATTTCTTTTTTGACATTGTCATGGACGATGCGGACGGCCTTCACTTGCCAGAGCGGAACCGGCTCTTTCGCGCACACTTTGCACGGCGTGAAAACAGCGCGATGCCCCACGAGATAGCGGCCCTGATGGCGCTCGCCGGTGACGGCGACAAAGCGCCCATTGGGGCCGATCAGTGCGGCAAACCCTTGCGCCGCGCCTTCGGCCATATCCTTGCTGAGCGTAAGGTGATTGGCGAATTCGACATTGCCGTCTGCTTCCAGCACGTTGACGTGCCCGTCGGCAGTAACGAGGTCCGTGTTGGGATCGTAAGTAACGCTGTCCGCTTGCAACACGCGCTCGTCATTGGCGATTTCGACATGGCCCCGCGCAGTCACCACATTGGTGGCCGTGTTGTAGATGGCCTCGTCGGCCTGTAACAGCACATTGCCGTGCGCCACGCCCGTGACATTGGTGGGAGGTTTCTTTGCGTGCTTATCAAACGGCGGTGCGGCGAAAGCTGTCGCGGCGCAAAGCATCATCGCCGCGCATGCAAGCACGCAACGGCCATGCCATGCGATATGCTGGCCCTGCTTCACCCATCCTCCCGATGAAAGAGCAGCGTCGTGGCGAGAAGGATGGCGACCGCTGCCGGCGCAATAGCCGCAAGCGGCACAGGCAAAATGCCAGACTCGCCCAAAGCTTGGGTGACATCGCCAAGGAAATAGACTGCAAATCCTGACAACGCCGCTGCGAGAACGAGTTGCGGTACGCCGCCCAGGCGGGCGAGCCGGAGGGAGAAGCTCGCAGCCATCAACACCATCGCCGAAAACAGGATGGGCAGCGTAAGCAGCGAATACCAGTAAATCTGATGGCGCAAAGTGGAGAAGCCTGCATCTCCGGCATTCACGATGAAGCGCGGCAATTCCCAGAACGAAATCGTGTCGGGCGAGCCGAAGCTTTCCTGAATCCGTGCTGCTGTAAGGGCGGTGGGAAGCTCGTATGTGGCGAAATATTTGGGCCCACCCTGCGGTCCGCTCACCCACGCATTCGCAAAATGCCAGCGGTGCCCCTTTAGGTGCGCGTGCGCAGCGTCGATGCGCCCCGCGAATTTATCCTGGCCGTCGTAAAGAAAGATGATGACATCCTCGAGGTTGACGCCCTGGTCGCTCACGCGCAGCGCATGGATCACGGATTGATGCGTCGCGTCGCCCTGGCGCAGCCATAAGCCGGTTTTGAACACGGCCAGTTGCGAGGCCTGGCCGCGGATATATTTGGCCTCGAGGCGCTCATATTGCGTGAGCAACACGGCCGCCACGGGGTTGTATGCGGCCATAGTGATGAAGCCGAGCGCGATGGCAACGATCAGCGGCGGCGCGAGGAACCCCCACACGGAGATTCCCGAAGCACGTGTCGCCACCAGCTCGTGCGTGCTCGAAAGCCGCGAGAAGGCGAGAATGGCGCCGAACAACACGGCGAAGGGCAGCATCTTCTGTCCAAGATCGGCGAGTTGCAGCAGGCTCATGCCGACAAGAACGCTGGCAGGGACTTCTTTAACCGGCGTCCGGTTGAACAAGTCGACTAGGTCGATGGAAAACGTCATCAGCAGCAGGCCGCCGAAAACGACCACCACCGATCTAAAAAAATGACGGGCAAGATAGACATTGAGTGTCCACGACCAGTTCACGTCGCGGCCTCCACCGGTTGCGGCCGCGGACGAAAGCTCAAAAACGGTTTATCCTCCAAACTCATGGCGGCAATGATCGCGGAGCTGAGCGGCAGCAGGTAAAGCAGAACGATAAGTCCCGAATTGCGCGCGGCCAGCGCGACGGCGCCATAACCGGCAAGCCGCAAACCCGCCGCCACAATCGAGGCAGCCAGCAGACGCAGCGTATAACCGGTTCGCGCAGTGCTCCCCCGCGCGGTCGCAGCGAATGCAATCATTGCAAAGGCCAAACAATAAAGCGGCGTGGCAATACGGTTATGACCTTCGGCGACATAGCTCTTGTAGCGCTTCATCTGGTCGCTGGTGAGCTTTGGAAAAAGCAGTTCGGGAAGATAACGTTCGTTCGTTTCAAGAGAGGAGGCGCGTTGCTGGCCGCCGAACTGATCCAGATTGAAGACATAGGTGTCGAATTTGAGCACCGAAAGCAGGCCTTCGGTCGCCCCTGCCTGCTCGATATTGCCGCGATGCATGATGAGGCGGGAGCCTTGCTGCGTTTCGACGAAGGCGCCCGTCTCGGCAATATAGGTGGTGGGCCGCTTGGGATTGCGGTCGTCGTGGACAAGAATGCCCCGGATTTCGCCGTCCGGTTCAAGCTCGCGGATGAAAACGGTTAGGCCATCCGCAGGCGTGGTGAACGAGCCTTCGTGCAGGATCGCCGTGCCGATGTCGGCGCGGATGTCGAACACCGCGGCCTTCATCGTGCGCTCGCACAACGGCATCAGATACATGTTGCAGAGATAGGTCATCGCCATGGCGATAGTGGCTGCGATCAGCAACGGCACGGCAAGCTGCACCCGGCTAAAGCCGGCGGCCCACATCACCACCAGCTCGCTGTCGTTATTGAGGCGATGCAGCGCGTAAAGCGCGCCAGCGAAAAAGGCAATCGGGATGATGATGGTGAGCAGGGTCGGCAGGATGAGCGCGCTGAGATAGGCGAACATGATGGCCGATTGGCTGCGGTTGATCACCAGGTCGAGCAGGCGCAGCGATTCGGTCAGCCACACCACGGCCGCCATCAGCAGCGTGAAAAGCAGAAACGGGCCCACGATCTGGCGCAGGACGTAGAACGACAAACTCCGCATTACCCGCCTCGCTAGCTGTCATTTCGCGCAGGCGTCAACGCCCGCGCGCAGCATCGCACGTCCACGCTCACGCCGTCTGCCAAAGGCATTACGGGAACGACAGCCAAGCGCCGTGCCCCACCTTTCACAGGCCGCTCGTTTCATCATAAACTAGCATTCCCAAGCGGCCACACGGCAACCCCATAGCACGCATAATATCCTCAGGTTTTCAGTAGGTTGGGCGGATTTCAGCTTTTCAGCGGAGGCATTCATGCAGGTTTCCTTTGTTGCGCCAGGTCAAATCGGCGCGGGCGCACTTGTTGTGGGCGTTCTCGAAGGGGGGGTGCTTACGCCGGCCGCCACCCGCGCCGACCAGCAAACGGGGGGCGCGTTGAAACGCGCGCTTGGCTTAAGCCGGTTCAGCGGCAAGACAGCGCAGATGCTGGAGGTGCTGGCGCCGCAAGGGGTCAATGCCTCGCGCGTAATTTTGGTGGGATTGGGCAAGGGCAATAGCTTCGATGCCAACGCGGCCGAGCGCGTGGCGGCCACCGTGGTGAGCCGGCTGCTCAGCTGCGGCGAGAAGAAACTCACTTTCGCGATTGACGCGCCGAAAGGCACGAAGCTGCCGGCACCCGCGCTGGCGGCGCACTTGGCCTTTGGCGCGATGCTGTGCAGCTACCGTTTCGACATTTACCGCAAAGTGAAAAGCGACGAGGAGCCAAGCCTCAAGGAATTGGCGGTTGAAACCAAATCGGCGGCGGCGGCGCGGAAATTGTGGGATGAGCTCGCGGTGCTGGCCGAAGGCATTTTCCTGGCCCGCGACCTGGTCAACGAGCCCGCAAATGTTCTGTATCCGGGTGAATTTGCCAAGCGGGTGAAGGCGCTCTCCAAGCTCGGCCTGAAAGTGGACGTCCTCGACGTTCCGGCGATGAAGAAGCTCGGCATGAATGCGCTGCTGGGCGTAGGCCAGGGCAGCGTGCATGACAGCCGCCTCGTGGTCATGCGTTGGAACGGCGCGCGCAACAAGAAGGCGCCGCCTGTCGCGTTCGTCGGCAAAGGCGTCTGCTTCGATACCGGCGGCATCTCGCTCAAGCAGCCGCAGCCGATGATGGGGATGAAGGGCGACATGGGCGGGGCGGCCGCAGTGGTCGGCCTGATGCGCACGCTGGCCGCGCGGCGCGCGCGCGTGAACGCGGTGGGCGTGATCGGCCTGGTCGAGAACATGCCCGACGGCAACGCGCAGCGCCCCAACGACATCGTCAAATCGATGTCGGGCCAGACTATCGAGATTTTGAATACCGACGCCGAAGGGCGCCTCGTGCTGTCGGACGCCCTCTGGTACACGCAAAGCCGCTTCAAGCCCAAATTCATGATCGATCTCGCCACGCTGACGGGCGCCATCCTGATCGCGCTGGGCGCCGAAAATGCCGGCCTGTTCAGCAACAACGATGACCTCTCCGCCCGCATCATGGCTGCCGGCCGCGAGGAGGGGGAGCCCGTTTGGCGGCTGCCGCTGGGCGATGCGTACGACCGCGCCATCAAGTCCAAGATCGCCGACATGAAGAACATCGGCGGGCCTTATGCCGGCTCGATCACGGCGGCGCAATTCCTCCAGCGCTTCGTCAATGGCACTCCGTGGGCGCATCTCGATATCGCGGGCGTGGCCTGGCAGGACGGCGAATACAAGCTGCTTGCGCCAAGCTGGGCCACCGGCTGGGGCGTGCGCGTACTCAACCGCCTGGTTGCCGATCATTACGAGAGATAATGGCCGAGACGCTGTTCTATCAGTTGGAACGCCGGTCGCTCGAAGATGTGCTGCCGGGCTTGCTCGAACGCACGCGCGAGCGGGGGAGTCGCGCGCTGGTGCGCGTGGGCTCGGCCGAGCGGATGGCGGCGCTCGATACGCAGCTCTGGACTTATTCGGAACAGACATTTCTTGCCCACGGCACGGGTGCCGACGGCTTCGCCGAACGACAGCCTATCTATCTCACCACCGAAGACGAAAATCCCAACAAGGCGGAAGTCGCGTTTTTCGTCGGCGGCGCGTTGCCGAACGATTGGTCATCGGCCCATGTGAAAAATCTCGCGCGTATTGTTGTGTTGTTCGATGGCCGCGAAAAAGTCGCGCTCGATTCCGCCCGCGCGGCGTTGAAGGCCGCCAAAGAAAACCAATTCGATGCGACTTACTGGAAAGAATCGGCCTCCGGCAAATGGGAAAAGCAGTCGTAGCTATTTGCCGAGCGTCTTGAGAACGTCGTTTTCGTCCTCGATCAGCACCACGTCGTATTCGTAGATAATCGGCATGGCGATGGCCTCAAGCTCGTTCTTCCACAAGGGCCCTTCATAGAACTGCTCTTTCATGGAATCGCGCAAGGCGAGGCTCGGGAAAAATCGCATGAAGAAACACACATCGGGGTCTTCGATGGAAGGCCACGGCCCCACAATGGGCATGCCGATCTTGTCGTGCTCAGGCGCCGAGCGCGTGCGCAGAATCTCCATGAACGCCTCGCGCTTACCGGGTTTCAGCCTGTAGGTGCGCATTTCGACGACGCGGGACATCGGGCCTCCTTCTCGGTAGAATTACCCAACGCAGATAAGCGCTGAAACGGCCACGCACAAGAACATGGCGAAAGCGAATTCCCAAGAAAGCCCGCGCCACGCGGCACCCGAGAAATCCTTGCGCGAATTCGGCGATCCCGTGCGCTGGTGGCGGCGGCTGTTTGCGGAAGGCTGGGGCACGTTTCTGCTCGTGCTGGCGGGCGCTGGCGCGGCCGTCGTTGCGGCCCGGACGGGCGGCGCGGTCACGCCCGCGATGGAGGCGATCGCGCCCGGCCTCACGGTGATGGCCGTGATTTATTTCATGGGTTCGCTCAGCGGCGCGCATATCAATCCGGCGGTGACGCTGGCATTCGCGGCGCGGCGTAATTTTCCCTGGCCTCGCGTGCCGGGTTATATCGCGGCGCAATTCGTTGGCGGGATCTTGGCCGTGCTGTTCCTGCGAGCGATTTTCGGAAGCGGCGGTGATTTCGGCGCCACCACGCCGAACGGAATAGACGCCATCCGCGCCTGCCTGCTCGAAGCGGTGCTGACGGCGGGGCTGGTCAACGTCATCCTCGGCACAGCCGCGGGCGGGCGCAATATCGGGCCCAATGCGGCGCTGGCCATTGGCGGCTATATAGCTCTGGCCGGATTGTGGGCCGGGCCCATCACCGGCGCCTCCATGAACATCGCCCGCTCACTCGCGCCCGACATCGTGCGCGGGAATTTTTCAACCAGCTGGATTTATGTCGCGGGGCCGCTGCTGGGCGCTGCCGTAGGCGTAGGCTTCGAATGGATACTCAAAGGCCCACCCACCCGCGAAGGCACGCGGGCAGCCCAAGGCGAAAGCGTTTCCGACTAGGCTTCCGCAACCGCGCCTCCGCCCCTATAAGGCGCGCGCTTTCACAAGGAACCGACCATGGCGAAAGAGCGCACGCTTTCCATCATCAAGCCGGACGCCACCAGACGCAACATCACCGGCCAGATCATCGCGCGCCTTGAAAAGGCGGGCCTGCGCGTGGTGGCGCAGAAGCGAATCAAGCTCAGCCGCGCAGACGCCGAACGCTTCTACGACGCGCACAAGGAGCGGCCGTTCTTCAACGGGCTGGTCACTTTCATGACCTCCGGCCCCATCGTGGTGCAGGTGCTGGAGGGCGAGAACGCGGTCACCAAAAACCGCGAGATGATGGGCGCGACCGATCCGGCCAAGGCCGCCCCCGGCACCATCCGCAAGGATTTCGCGGAAAGCATCGAGGCCAATTCCGTGCACGGCTCCGACGCCGCCGACACCGCCGCGCGCGAAATCGCATTCTTCTTCAAGGACCACGAGATCGTCGGTTAGTTATGGACAAGTCGCGCAAGAAAGACATCGTCCGCGAATACAAGGAGCGCAAGCCCGAGCAAGGCATCTTTGCCGTGCGCTGTGCCCCAAGTGGCGAAGTCTGGGTTGCGTCTTCGCTCGATCTCGAAAAGGGGCAGAACAGGATCTGGTTCGCACTGCGGCTTGGCAAGCATCCCAACGCAGCGTTGCAAACGGCGTGGGACCGGCACGGCGAAGCGGCCTTCACCTATGAAGTGATCGAGCAGGTGAAGGACGACAACGAATTGCTGATTGGCGTTCTATTGAAAGAGCGCGAACAGAACTGGCGCAAAACGCTGAACGCGCAGCCGGTATTCGGCTAACACTCATTTGTCATGGCCCGCGACTGCGGGCCACCCAGGTGGTGCGCAACCGGACACGGAGTACTTCATAAGCTGGGTCACCCGCATTCGCGGGTGATGACATTTTTGTTCACTCCGGCTCTGGGCCGCACCAGCCAGGAAGAAAATCGGCGTCCTTGCACTGCGACAGCTTGATCGCCTTTTTCAGCGCGCGATCGAAATCTTCATCGACGGATTTGCGGCTGATGCGCCGGCGTAGAAAATCGGCCCAGATGGATTCGTTGAACGGCGTTGTCTCCTTGGCGAAACCGCCGGCGCGCCTGAGCTCGCCGGCCAGCGAGCGGAACGGATCGTCGATAAGCTCGGTGACCGATTTCGGAATGTCCTTGTGGCTGCGCCGCCGGCCTTCATCGTCGAACGGGAACATCAGCCCACGCATGTCGATCACGCTCCAGAACGCGTCCTGATCGAGCTTGCTCAAATCGGTGATGACGGTGACAAACAATTCCTTCACCCCTTCCTCGTGCAACGCCAGCGCCAGGTGATGATGGTCGATAATGTAATTGCGTTTATTCGGTCCCAGGATGACAGGGATCAGATGCTGGGCGAAAAATTTCTCTCTCTTCTTGGCGTTCTGCTTACGCCAATGTTCGCGTTTGAGATGAACCTCACGCATGCCAACGGTGATCTGCGTGGGGCGTAATTCCTTGATGGGGACCGGGCTTAAAATAGGTTCGCGAACTGGCGTCATATGGTGCCTCCTAATTCAATTCCGTCTCAATTGCCTTTATCAATTCGGGTGATTCCGGTTTTACCTTCGATGGGAACAGCCCGCGCAAACTTCCGTCGCGTCCCACCAGATATTTGGTGAAATTCCATTTCGGCAAATGATCTTCGCCCAACACGCCGGCTATCCATTTGTAGAACGGGTGCGCGGCCGCGCCGCTCACCGGCTCCTTGTGCGTCAGGGGAAACGTCGTGTGATAAAGCGTTTCGCAGAACCGGGCTATGTCGGCGTCGCTGCCTGGCTCCTGCGCGCCGAAATCGTTCGACGGCACGCCAATCACCACCAGCCCGCGTTTGGCATAGGCCTGCGACAGCTCTTCCAGTCCCTTGTATTGCGGCGTGTATCCGCATTCGGACGCCGTGTTGACCACCAGCAGAACCTTGCCGCGGTACTGCGTGAACGGCATCGGCTTGCCGTCGATGGTCTTGAAGGAAAAATCGAACGCGGTTTTGTCGCTCTTGTGATCGGGCATGGGCCACTCCGTGCGGGCCGTCAGGATGCCATAAATCGCCTGGAAGATCGCGCCAATCATGGGCTCGCTTTGAAAACCGCCTCGCCATCCACGAGTTTTACGCGGCCCTCGGCCACCATTCTGAGCGCCATGGGATAAATCACGTGCTCCTGTTTCAGAACGCGGTGCGACAGCGTCTCGACGGTATCGCCGCGCTGCACCGGCACTTCCGCCATCAGAATGGTGGGCCCGGCATCGAGTTCAGGAATGACGTAGTGCACCGTGCAGCCGCTGACGATCACGCCCGCCTCCAGCACCTGCTCGTGCACGCGCACGCCCTTAAAGTGGGGCAGCAGCGAGGGATGGATGTTGATAATCCTGCCAAGCCAGGCGCGCACGAATTTCTGTCCCAGCAGCCGCATGAAGCCCGCAAGGCAAATGAATTCGACGCCCGCTTTTTTCAGCGTTGCGTCGAGCGCAGCATCAAATTCTTCGCGTGAGGCATAATTCCTGTGCGGAATGACTTGCGTAGCGATATTCGCTTTCGCCGCGCGCTCAAGGCCCTTTGCGTCCGCCACATTGGAAATCACCAGCACGATCTCGGCCGGGAAATCGGCTTCCGTGCAAGCCTCGATCAGCGCCTGCAAATTGCTGCCGCGCCCGGAAATCAGCACGCCGACCTTGAGCTTCTTCGGCGTCATACGCCCAACGTGCCGCGATAGCGCACTTGCGCCTCGCCTTTGCCGGCGACCAACGTGCCGATGCGATGCGCTATTTCACCCGCATGCTCGAAGGCGGCGATGACGGCGTCTGCGCGGGCCGCATCCACGACGGCAATCAATCCGACACGGCAATTGAAGGTGCGCAGCATTTCGTCCTGATCCAGCTCTGCCTCGCGCGCAAGCCACGCGAACACGGGCGACAGCTTCCATGCGCCCAGATCGATTTCGGCATCGAGGCCATTGGGCAATACTCGCGGCAAATTCCCGGTAATGCCGCTGCCGGTGATATGCACCAATCCCTTCACTCCGCCCGCGCGAACAACTGCAAGCGCGCTTTTCACATACAGCCGCGTCGGAATGAGCAATGCCTCGCCCAGCGTTTTCATTTTCGCGAAAGGCGCCGGCGCGGAATAGGAAAGCCCAGCGGTCTCGACCACTTTACGCACCAATGAAAAACCGTTCGAGTGAATGCCGGAAGACGCAACGCCGATCAGCACGTCGCCCGTTTTCATCTCTTCGGGTTTAGGCAGCACGCTCCCGCGTTCCACCGCGCCCACCGCGAAACCGGCCAAATCGAAATCGCGCGCGGCGTACAGCCCTGGCATTTCTGCGGTCTCGCCGCCTATAAGTGCGCAGCCGGTTTCCTTGCAGGCGCGCGCCACGCTTTCGATCACGCGCGCGGCTTGCTCCACGTCGAGCGCGCCGGTAGCAAAGTAATCGAGAAAGAATAGGGGTTCGGCCCCTTGCACCACAATGTCGTTGACGCACATCGCAACCAGATCCTGCCCGATGCCGTCGAAGCGCCCCGTCTCGATTGCGATCTTGAGCTTGGTGCCGACGCCATCGGTTGAGGCGACCAAAAGCGGGTCCTTGAAACCGGCCGCCTTGAGGTCGAACAGCCCGCCGAACCCGCCAAGCGCCGCGTCCGCGCCAGCGCGCGCGGTAGCTTTGGCCGCGGACGCGATGCGATCGACCAGCGCATCGCCGGCCGCGATGTCGACGCCTGCGTCCTTATATGTCGTGCGCTTGGAACCCGAGGTCATGGGCGGCTGTCCCGCCGGAAATGGCGTTTAACCTGTACGCAGGGGGGCGCAGCGGCGCAAGCGGGAAACAGGCCATTTTCAGCTGCTTCCGTGTCACGCGCCGCTTCCCTATAGTCCGGGCCAAGAGGGTGCGGCATGAATCATCATCGTCTGCTTTCGGGCTTTGGCACGGCGATCATATTCGCGGGCCTTCTGGCGCTCGTGGGCCCGGCCTGCGCGGGCAATATTTTCGCGGTCGGCGGCATCAAGGTCGATGCCACGGGTGCATCCGCCACCGAAGCGCGCGACATCGCCATCACCCAGGGCCGCCCCATCGCCTGGGCGAAACTCTACCGCCGCCTCACGCGCGAAAAGGATTGGCCGCGCCAGCCGCAGCTCGACGATCAAACCCTGCTGCATATGATCCGCAGCTTCGAGATCGCCAACGAAAAGCACAGCTCGACGCGCTATCTGGCCGAGATCACCTACAACTTCAATCCGGTCGAAGTGCGCAAGATTTTGCAGCAGGCGGGCATCGCCTACAGCGAAGTCGCCGGCAAACGCGTTCTCGTCATTCCGATTCTCACCGGCAAGCCCTTCGATCCGGCAGGCGTTTGGACGCAAGCCTGGGCAAGAGGCGATCTGGCGAATGGCCTGATGCCGATCGTGCTGCCAAGCGGCAACACGGCCGATCTCGACGTGCTTGCGCGTTCCAATCTTGCGGGGCTCGATTGGGCGACTTTTGCGCCCCTGGCCGCGCGCTACAACGCGAGCGAGATTGTCGTCGCCGAAGTCAGCGGCGGGGCAAATGCCTTGGTTGTGCGTCTCGTGCGCATGTCGCCAACGGGCGCAACCATGCTGTCGCTCCCGCCGACCATGGGTTATGAGGCCGCAGCCGAAACCGCCGTCACCAGCATGAGCGAAGCGTGGAAAGGGCATTCCGTTGTCGATTACGGCCAGAAATCGAAACTGACGGCCATGGTTTCGTTTTCAACGGACCGCGATTGGGCGTCGATTCGCGCGCGGCTGGCCGCCGTGCCGACAATTGCCAATGTCAGCATCGTGGCGTTCACGCTCAACAACGCCGAGATCGAGCTTTCCTATTCCGGCCAGCTGCCGCAGTTGCAGGAGGCGCTCGCGCAGCAGGGCCTGGGCCTGAGCGCCGGGCAGGGCGCCTATTCGCTTCGCCTTGCCAGCGCGGGCAATCCGTGAACAAGCACCTGAAGCATGTGCCCAATGTGCTTTCCGGTTTGCGTTTCATCGCCGCGCCGGTGACGGCGGCGTTGTTGGTCTACTATCAGTATACAGCTGCACTGGCTATTTTCGCTTTCGCCGGCATCAGCGATTTACTGGACGGATATCTTGCCAAGCGCCACGGCTATACCTCTCGCTTCGGCCGTTATCTCGATCCTGCCGCCGACAAGGCGCTGATGTTTGCCTGTTTTGTCGTGCTTGCCATCCAGCACATCGTGCCCCTGTGGCTGGCGGGTGTCGTCATCGGGCGCGACGCGCTGATGATTCTGGCGATCGTCGTAGCGAGACTCGCCGACGCGCCGCTCACCCTTGCGCCGCTGCAGATCGGCAAGCTCACCACTGTGGTGCAGGTCGTTTTCATAGCCTCGCAACTCGCGGCACTCGCCTTCGCGGTTGATCTTGGCGATGCCTTGCGTTGGGCCGGCTTTGTGATGGCGATCGTCACCGTCGCTTCTGCCTGGGTTTACGGCGCCCTATGGCTGCGCGCCATGCAGCACACGAAAGGGCGCGCCCGCGCCAAAGGGGCGTAGGTGGCCCGCCAGCCTGCGCTTCCCCTGGAAATGCGCGCGGCGCAGGGCCGCGGCGATTTTATCGTGGCGCCTTGCAACGAGACCGCTGTGCGCTTCATCGACCGCTGGCCCGATTGGCCGGCGCCGGCAGCGCTTTACGGCCCGCAAGGTTGCGGCAAATCGCATCTCGTTGGCGCCTGGCTTGCGGTTTCAAAAGGCGAATGTGTCGCCGCCGCGCAATTGACTCGCGCGGGCCTGCCTCGCTCCGCCACTGTTGCGATCGAAGACGTGGACTCCGCGCACAACGAAGAACGCGACCGCGCGCTCTTGGCGTTGTTCGAGCGCTCCCACGGCACGCTGCTGCTAACGGGAACGCGCGCGCCGGCCGAATGGCCCTCGGCAATCGCCGATCTCAAATCGCGCTTCGCCTCGCTCCTCGCTTTTCCGATGTGGGCGCCGGCCGACGCGCTTCTGGGCGCCATCGCGCGCAAATTGTTCGCCGACCGCCAACTCGAGGTTCCGGACGCGGTCATCGCGCGCATGTTGGCAGCCCTTGAGCGCACGCCCGGCGCGGTCGCGGATTTTGTCGCGCGCGCCGACCGCAAGGCGCTGTCGGAACGGCGCAAAATCACGGAAAAGCTGGTTTCCGAATTGCTTGACGAGAAGGGGGCTTAAGCCCCATTCGCGGTTCTTTCATGGATTTTCGGCATTGTTTAATAGCCATGACAGGCCCAAATGATTCCTCTAGGCTTGGCACCATCATGCAAGCCGGAAGCAACCCGTCCCCGCTGCGGGAAGTCGCAGCCTATGAACCTGTGGCGGCGGCCGATGCCGCGCCGGCCGCCGAAAAGCCCGCGCTTATCCCTGCCGTAGACCCCACCTCGCCTCTGCGCTTTATCAATCGCGAACTGTCGTGGCTTGCTTTCAACCGCCGCGTGCTGGAAGAGGCGCAGAATTTGCGCCATCCGGTGCTGGAGCGGTTGCGCTTCCTTTCCATTTCGGCGTCCAACCTCGACGAATTTTACATGGTGCGCGTGGCTGGCCTCAAAGGCATGGTCAATGCGGGCGTGTCGACGCTTTCCGACGATGGGCTGACGCCGGCGCAGCAGCTCGCCCGCGTCGACGCGATGGCGAGCGAGCTTATTACCGAGCAGCAAAAGATCTGGGCCGAATTGCGCGTGGCGATGGCCAATGCCGGCATCGTGGTCGTGGAGCCCGATCAGCTCACGACAGAAGACCGCGTCGCTCTCGACAGCGAATTCCGCGAGCAGATTTTCCCCATTCTTACGCCGCTCGCCATCGACCCCGCGCATCCCTTCCCGTTCATTCCGAATCTCGGCTTCGTCATGGTGGTCCGCGTCACGCGCCGCCACGATGGCAAGGCGATGACGGCGCTGCTTCCCGTGCCGTCGCAGCTTCAGCGCTTCATCCGCCTGCCCAATCTCGACAACAAGGCGCGCTTCATCACGCTGGAAAACACCATCGGGCTTTATCTCGACCGCCTGTTTCCCGGCCACGCGGTGATGGCCAGCGGCGCCTTCCGCATCATCCGCGACAGCGATATCGAGGTCGAGGAAGAAGCCGAAGACCTGGTGCGCATGTATCGAATCGCTGCTCAAGCGCCGCCGCCGCGGTTCGGTGATCCGGTTCAAGTGCAGCGCCTCGATGCCGGAAGATTTGCGCGCCTTCATCGCCGATCATCTCGATCTCAACGGGCGCGCGCCGTTCGTGGTCGACGGGCTGCTCGGCCTCGACGAAACCAAGCAGCTTATTCTCGACGAGCGCCGCGATCTGCAATTCGAGCCCTATATCCCGCGCTTCCCGGAACGCGTCCTCGATCACGGCGGCGATTGTTTCGCGGCAATTCGGGCCAAGGACATCATCGTCCATCACCCCTTCGAAAGTTTCGATGTGGTGGTGCAGTTCCTGCGCCAGGCGGCGGCCGATCCCGACGTGGTGGCGATCAAGCAGACGCTTTACCGCACCTCCAAGGACAGCCCCATCGTGCGGGCGCTGATCGAGGCGGCCGAGGCCGGCAAGTCCGTCACCGCTCTGGTGGAACTGAAGGCGCGTTTCGACGAAGCCGCCAACATCAAATGGGCGCGCGATCTCGAACGCGCGGGCGCCCAGGTGGTCTATGGCTTCATCGAGCTCAAGACCCACGCGAAAGTGAGTTACGTGGTGCGCCGCGAGAGCGGCAAGCTCAGCACTTACGTCCATTTCGGCACCGGCAATTATCACCCGGTGACGGCGAAGATTTACACCGATCTGTCGCTGTTCAGCGCCGATCCCGCGCTTGGGCCGCGACGCCGCGCAGTTCTTCAATTACGTCACCGGTTATGCCGAGCCCAACGCGCTGGAGAAACTCGCCATTTCGCCGCTCAACATGCGCAAGCGCCTGCTCAACAACATCGAAGCCGAAATCGAACACACGCGCGCCGGCCGTCCTGCCGCCATCTGGGCCAAGCTGAATTCGCTGGTGGATGCCGAAATCATCGACGCGCTTTATGCGGCCAGCGCCGCCGGCGTGCGAATCGATTTGGTGGTGCGTGGCATGTGCGCGCTTCGCCCCGGCGTGCCCGGCCTCTCCGACAACATTACGGTCAAGAGCATTGTCGGCAGATTTCTTGAGCATAGCCGCATCGTCTGCTTTGGCGCGGGCTACGGGCTTCCCTCGGCCAAAGCGAAAGTCTACATCTCGTCCGCCGACTGGATGCAGCGCAATCTCGACCGCCGGGTCGAAGCGCTAGTGCCGATCGAAAACCCGACGGTGCGTCAGCAGGTGCTGGATCAGATCATGGTCGCCAACATGAAAGACCAGGCGCAAAGCTGGTATATGCGCGGCGACGGCTCCTATGTCCGCGATCCCGCGTTCGACCGCGTCGATGCGTTCTCCGCCCACACCTATTTCATGACCAATCCATCGCTGTCGGGCCGCGGCCGCGCGGCGCTCAAGGTGCACATGCCGCAGGGCTTTCCCGCAACGCGCGACATAGCCACGCGCGAGTGAGCTGCGCTTGGGTCTCACAGCTCTCCCCAACCGCCTCAAGCAGCGTCCCGTGACCGGCCCCAATCGCCCAGTCGCCGTGGTCGATATCGGGTCGAACTCCGTGCGCCTTGTGATTTTCGAGGGCCGCAAGCGCGCGGCCTCCGTGGTGCATAACGAGAAGGCGGTTTGCGCCATCGGCCGCAACATGGTGCGCAAGGGACGCCTGGACGAAGAAGGCATCGATCTGGCGCTGGAGGCGCTCGCGCGTTTCCAGGAACTCTGCGAAGGCCACGGCGTGCGCGATTGTTATGCGGTGGCGACGGCGGCGGCGCGCGACGCCGAAAACGGTCCCGATTTCATCCGCCGCGCGGAAAAGATGCTGGGCTACGACATCGCCGTGCTTTCAGGCGAGAACGAAGCGCGCATCGCCGCCGAAGGCGTGCTAGCGGGCATTCCCGGCGCCGAAGGCATCGTCGCCGATCTCGGCGGCGGCAGCCTCGACATGGCGCAGGTGGCGCAAGCGCGCACCGGCCAAGCGGCGACGCTGCCCTATGGCCCGCTCCGCCTAATGGATCTGGCCGACGACAGCACCTCCAAAGCGCGCGATCTGGTGGACAACGGTCTGGAACATCTGGCCGTGATGAAGGGCCTCAAGGGCCGCGCGCTTTACGCGGTGGGCGGCATCTGGCGCGCTTTCGCCCGCGTCGACATGGAGAAGGAAAAATATCCGCTCCATGTGCTGCACCATTACGTCATTCCGGCTAGTCGCGCGCTGAAACTGTGCAAGGTGGTTTCGGGCCTGGGGCGCAAATCGCTGGAAAAGATGCTGTCGGTGCCGCGCCGCCGCGCCGAAGCGCTTCCTTATGGCGCGGTTGTGATGGAGCGCCTGATCGAATTGGGCGATCTCAAGGAAGTGGTGATATCGGCATATGGTTTGCGCGAAGGCCTGTTCTACCGCGCGCTGGCGGCGGAAGAGCGCGCCAAGGATCCGCTGCTGGAATACGCGGATCTGCTGAACGCGCGCATTGCCCGTGCGCCCGGCCACGCCGGGGAAGTTTTCAACTGGATGACGCCCTTGTTCGCGGGCGAATTAAAGGCCGAACGCCGCGTGCGCCAGGCCGCCTGCCTGATGAGCGACATCGGCTGGCGCCGCCACCCGGACGACCGCGCCACCGGCGCCTTCGCGCAAATTCTGCGTGGGCCATATGCCGGCGCGGATCACCACGAGCGCGGCTCCATCGCCACCGCCGTCTATTACCGTTACGCGGGCGAAGATGATTATCCCGAAGACATCAATGTCACGGGCCTGTTGGGCGAAGACGGCGCGACTTTTGCGCTGCGCGTGGGGCTTGCTGCCAGGCTCGCCTTCGCGCTCACCAGCGCGATCGAAGGCGAACTGCCGCACATGCCGCTCAAGCTCACCAGCGAAACTGTGACCTTGCAAGTGCCGTCGCGCCGCAAAGCGCTGCTCGGCGAAACGGTGGAAAAACGCCTCGACCAGCTGGCCGAGGCCTTTGGCCGCCGCGCCGAAGCGGTCGTGCGGTAGGGCGCAGCCAAATTAATCAGCATACGCCACGCCTAGCCGGCGCGCCGGCCGTGCCACCGGCTGCGAAAAAATCACAGATGGACGGCAGGTGAACTTATTGAAACCACATGGACTGGCATTGGCGTGGCAAAGCCGGGGCGTAAAATGCAGGTCTGAGGGTCTCTGTCGCGGGCAAGGAATACATGGGGCGCTGGTATCTCCGCCATTTCACATGGCGGCGAAAACACACATACCAAGGGGATAAGGCCGATCGGATCGCTCTTCGATGCCTGACGCGCATCGGATATCGCGACGACGGCTGGACAATCGACCTGGAAGATCCAAAAACCGGCGACAAATGGGTCTTGGATCATCCGGGCACGGATTCGCATGGCAAGCGCCCCGCGCGTCTCAGGCGAGCAACCTGATTTCCTTCTTCGCGTTGTTATTCAGGACAGGAAGGAAGACTGCAATGCCGATTTGTCAAGGAAAACGAGGCGACAGAGGCTTGGCCTGTTTCAACGCGCTTTACCGCTGCCTGAAATGCGGAAATATCGGCTGCGAACAGCCGGACTGCACGAGAAAGGGTTTCGATTCCGGAAAGTGCATTCACTGCGGCAGCAAGGAGAAAAAACTAATAGCCTGATTTGAAACCAGAACGCCTTATTCGGCGGCCGCTCAAATGACCGCCCGCTTGGCACAGGTTCCAAGAACGTCCTGTTATCGCTCGTTTTATCACGGGAACGCCGATGGTTTATCGGCTTCGTTTCGTCAGTGCCTTAACCGTGTTAGGGTTTGGGGCCGTTTCATCCTTCAATAGTGAAGCAACGAACAACTGTTTGGAGGTCCCTATGAAACCAATTCTAGCTTCGATTTTTGCATTAGCCCTATTGGGCGCTGGTGCAGCCAGTGCTCAGGACGTTGGGGTTGGTGTCCATGTTGGCGGAGTTGGCGTCGGCGTAAATCTCGATTTCGGCAGCATCGCTTATGCCTACGAAGATGGCTACTGGGATCGTGACCACCATTGGCACAAGTGGCGGAACAAAGAAGAACGCGAGAGATACAGAGCCGCCTCGGACAATCACTACAATGACTGGAAACACGGCCGTGATAAGGACAAAGGCTGGCATGAACCAGACCACGGCGATCATCACTAGAACATAATTTAACCGCTACAGAGCCCAGCGCCAGAACGCGCTGGGCTCATTTTTTCGTAGCCCGCCGGAATTAGGACATTATGAGATCCAGCTTAGGACACTGAGGCGCGAATTAGGACAGCACCCTTGACAAGCGAGTCGCTGCTACCCACCTGACGAATTATCTGGGTTATTGCGCCCGGTTCATCTCGAAATCGGAAAAGTCAAGGAATTCAGTGCTGGCGCGCCGTCGCAAAAACGGGCGGAAGCGCGTTGCCTCCGCCCGTATATCAGAAAAATTCCGGCCAAGAGGCTAGAACCCGATCCACACGCCGCTGTGCCAATAGCCGCGGCCGGTGTGCTCGCGCCAGACAAAATGCTCGTCATGGCCCCAGCGCCAGCTATCGGGATGAACCACAAGCCCGAATTCTGGTTTGTATTCGTAATGATGATGTCGCACGTGCCAGCATTCGCCTTCCTGGTTGCAGACGATGTCGGCCAAAGCGCTTGTGGCCGTGACCGCCATCGCCCCCGCGGCCAAAACCGTTGCCGCAGCCAGTTTTGTGAACATATTCATTTCAGGAGTCTCCTTGGTTATTGCCCCGGCGCTGAAAACGAGATCAGTCGCTTCTTGTTCCCGTTAAGCAGCAAAACGATCAACCGGCGGCACCGCATGCGGCCGCCAGGAAGAAAAGCGAATCGCCCCCGCTAGCCAACCGCGCCGCTGGTTAGCACGGTGGGGTCGCCCCGATCATTGCGATGGGGTCACCTGAACGCTCAAAAAACAGAAGGAATCCGGCCATGAAAGACGGTGGCCAGGCCATTTGCCTTGCCGCCGGGGCAGGCAATCGCTACATAATCGCAACCGATACTCATTCTCAAAAAGGCATGGGTCCTGAGCGCCACTTAGCAACCGGTTGATGGGCTTTCGCTGCGCGCGGTGTCGCGCCGCTTCGGCCAGCGCGTGGCCGTCGATGGCGTGAGCCTCGATGCGCGCGGTGGCGAAGTGCTGTGCCTTGTCGGCCCATCGGGCTGCGGCAAGAGCACGACCTTGCGCATCGCAGCCGGGCTTGAACGGCCCGATGCCGGCCTTGTCTTCGTAGGCGGCAAGCTTGTCGAAGGCGAGGGCCGCCACGTCGCGCCCGAAAAGCGCGGCGTCGGGCTCATGTTTCAGGATTACGCTCTGTTTCCGCATCTGTCGGTAAAAGCCAATGTTGCGTTCGGCGTGACGGGTCTCACTCGCGAAGAAAAAAACGCGCGCGCCCATGACGAACTTTCCCTCGTCGGGATGGCGGAACTCGCCGATGCGTTCCCACACACGCTTTCTGGTGGCGAGCAGCAGCGCGTGGCGCTGGCCAGAATGCTGGCGCCCAGGCCGGCCGTGGTGCTGATGGACGAACCGTTTTCTGGCCTCGATGCCCGTACGCGCGATGAAGTGCGCAGGCGCACGCTTGCGCGTTTGCGGGAAGCGGGCACCGCAATCGTCATCGTCACGCATGATCCGGAAGAAGCTGTGCGGCTTGGCGACCGCGTGGCGCTAATGCGCGAGGGGCGAATCGTGCAGGAAGGCACGCCCTCCGACATCTACCACAGCCCGCGCGATACGCAGGCGGCGGCCCTGTTCGGCGGCGCCAATATTTTTCACACGCAGGCGCGCGGCGACCGCGCCGACTCGCCCTTCGGCCCAACATCCGCGCCCGCCATCCAGGACGGCGACTGGGCCGAAATCATCTACCGCCCCGCTGCCATACGCGTGGCCGACAGCGGCCTGCCCGCGCGCGTGACCTCGGTGCGCCCCTATGGCGCAGGCGCGGAATTCGAAGCCACCATTGAGGCGGGAGCACTTTCCAAGGGCTTGGAAGCGCCCGCTTTCGTACGCGCGCTGGCGCCCCTCAGCCCCGCGCTGTCCCCCGGCGTCCGCATCCATCTCGCGGCGAACCCGGCGGAAGCCTTCGTATTCCCTTGCCACGACAAGGCCTGCCGGGGATAAAGAAACCAGTTTACAATTGTTGTTTGGTCTCATCCTTCGACAAGCTCAGGATGAGGCCTTATTTTGTCCTCATGCTGAGCCCCTTCATCCCGAGCTTGTCGAGGGACGAAGCATGAGGACAGCACAGGAGACCCGATATGGGCGGTTTGAGCATTTGGCACATCCTTATCCTCGCCATCGTGGTGGTGCTGATCATGGGCCGCGGCAAGATTTCCGAGCTGATGGGCGATGTCGCGCGCGGCATAAAGAATTTCCGCGAAGGGCTGAAGGACGATCGCCCGGCCATCGACAAGCCCGACGAGAAAAAGGACGAGCCGGTCAAGCACTGAACCATGACCGATCTCAGTTGGAGTCATCTTCTTATTCTCATGGTTGTGGCGCTCGTCGTGGTGGGGCCTAAGGACCTGCCCAAGATCATGCGCACGATTGGCCGCTGGACCGGGCAGTTGCGCGCCATGGCCGAACAGTTCCGCAAGAGTTTCGACGACATGGCGCGCGAGAGCGAGCTCGAGGAACTGCGCGCGCAGGTGGCCGCGCTGAAGGACGAGCGCCCGCTGGCCGATTTGCATGACGCGGGGATCGTAAATCTCGAACGGGCGCCGGGCGAAAAGAAGTGAGTGCGCTTTCTTTTTGTCTGTCATCCCCGGCGAGCGCGCGGTGGTTCGTTTCTCCCCCCGTTGTTACGGGGGGAGTACCGCGCGAAGCACGGGGTAGGGGGCAACTCCGCCACCCCCTCCCGATCCGGCTTCGCCGGATCGACCCCCCCCGTAACCACGGGGGAGGAAAGGTTGGGTTATGAACGCGCCCACGCCGGAAGAAGAAGCCGAACTGGAACGATCGAAAGCGCCGCTGTTCGATCATCTGGTCGAATTGCGCACGCGCATTATCCGCTCGCTCATCGCGTTTTTCGCCGCCTTTCTGCTCTGTTATTTTTTCGCGCGCGAGATTTACGCCTTCCTGGTGCAGCCATTGTCCGACGCGCTGGCCGGCCAGCCGGGCCGCCACATGATTTTCACCGCGCTGTACGAAACCTTTTTCACCTATGTGAAGGTCGCCATGTTCGGCGGCATCTGCCTGGCGTTTCCATATATCGCCGCGCAGCTGTGGCTGTTCATCGCGCCCGGCCTCTACAAAAACGAGCGCCGCGCGTTTCTGCCGTTCCTCGTCGCCTCGCCGGTGATGTTCCTGCTTGGTGCAAGCTTCGTCTATTACCTTATGCTTCCCGTGGCGATCCGGTTTTTTCTGGGCTTTGAAAGCCCGGGCGGGCCCGGCCAGTTACCCATCGAGCTCGATGCCAAGGTCGGCGAATATCTGAGTTTCATCATGACGCTGATCTTCGGCTTCGGCCTGTGCTTCCAGTTGCCGGTGCTGCTGACGCTGTTGGGGCGCGTGGGGCTGGTGACAGCGGCACAACTCGCAAGCTGGCGGCGCTATGCCATCGTCGGCGTGTTCGCCGTCGCGGCCATCCTCACGCCGCCCGACGCCTTCAGCATGCTGAGTCTCGCCGTGCCGCTGGTGGCGCTGTACGAGATTTCGATTCTCCTGGTGCGCTGGACCGAAAAGAAACGCGCGGCGGCGAACGCTTAAATGCCCGTATTTCACCTCCCCCCAACGCGGGGAGGTCGCGAGCGCTCGGCGTGCTTCGCACGCCAAACAATTAAACAGCGCGCGAGCGGGTGGGGGGCTTAGGCGCATCCCCCCACCCGAACCGCCTTCGCTTTGCTTGGGCGGTTCGACCTCCCCGCGTTGGGGGAGGTAAAATGTTGCCGCACTTTACGGCCCATGCCAGAAGGGCTGTGGGTAGGACTCATTCATGCACGACATCAAAGCCATTCGCGACGACAGCAAAGCCTTTGTCGAAGGACTGAAGCGGCGCGGGCTCGCCGCCGCGCAACAGATTGCCGACAAGGCGCTATCGCTGGACAAGGAACTGCGCGGGCTGCAGACGCGGCTGCAGGAAGCGCAGGCGCGGCGCAACGAAGCCTCCAAACTGATCGGGCAGGCGAAGGCGAAGAAAGACGAAGCCGGCGCCAAGAAGCTACTGGATGAAGTGGCCGGCCTGAAAGACGAAATCCAGAAGGGCGAAGAAAAAGAGCGCGAATTGCAGAAGGTACTGACCGATTTTCTGGCGGGCATTCCCAACACGCCCGCACTCGACGTGCCGGTTGGCAAGGACGAGAAAGACAACAAGGAAGTAAAGGCGCGCGCGTTCGGCAAGCCGCCCTCAATCGCCGCGCCCAAGGATCACGTCGACCTCGGCGCACCGCTCGGCATGGATTTCGAGGCGGCCGCGCGCATGTCTGGCGCGCGTTTCGTCGTGCTGAAAGACGGCCTCGCGCGCCTCGAACGCGCCATCGGCAATTTTATGCTCGATCTGCATACGAAAGAGTTTGGTTACAGCGAAGTCTCTCCCCCAGTTCTTGTTCGCGATGACGCGATGTTTGGCACTACGCAACTACCGAAGTTCAGAGACGATCAGTTCGCAACGCATAAGTACCTTGATGCGCAAGAGAGCTTCGACAAGCTCTTGAGTGAAGTCTTATCTCGCGTAATAAAGGGGTTACCGCAGATTCAGGACAACGTAGAGAAAGAAACAGGAGAAAAGCCAACGGTTGAAGAAGCGATAAAGTTATTTCCAGAAATCACAGAAGCACTTTCTGCTGAAATGAAAGAGGACCACGCTAAGTATATCGAGGACGTGTCGCGACTCTGGCTTATTCCCACCGCTGAAGTGTCGTTGACCAATCTTGTCAGAGAACAAATTCTTGACGAAGAAAAACTGCCGCTACGGTTCACCGCCTATACGCCGTGCTTCCGCGCGGAGGCTGGCGCGGCGGGGAAAGACACGCGCGGCATGATCCGCATGCACCAGTTCAACAAGGTGGAACTCGTCTCCATCACCACGCCTGAGCAATCCGAAAAAGAACACGAACGCATGACCGATTGCGCGCAGGAAGTGCTGAAACGCCTCAACCTGCATCATCGGGTGATGACGCTGTGCACCGGCGACATGGGCTTCGCCGCCAAAAAAACCTATGACATTGAGGTTTGGCTGCCCGGCCAGAACGCGTTCCGCGAAATCTCGTCGTGCTCGAATTGCGGCGACTTCCAGGCCCGCCGCATGGACGCGCGCTACCGGGCCAAAGGCGAAAAGCACACGCGCTTCGTGCACACGCTGAATGGCTCCGGCCTTGCGATCGGCCGCACGCTGATCGCGATCCTCGAAAATTATCAGCAGCCCGACGGCTCCATCCGCGTGCCCGACGCGCTGAGACCCTATATGGGCGGCGCGGAAATTCTGTCGCCTTGAAGATGGCTGAAGAACAACACCCCGACTCCCGCGTCATTGAACTCATCATGGCGCTGCGCCGCCAGGGCATCACGGACGAGCGCGTGCTGTCGGCCATCGAGCGCACGCCGCGCGAGGTGTTCGTCGAGGAGCCGTTCACCGCGCAAGCCTATGCCAACAACGCGCTGCCGATTTCCTGCGGGCAAACCATCAGCCAGCCTTTCGTGGTCGCTTACATGACCGAGAAGCTGGAAGTGGGCGAGCGCATGCGCGTGCTCGAAATCGGTACTGGCTCGGGCTATCAGGCGGCCGTGCTCGCCCGCCTCGCGCGCATGGTTTACACGGTCGAGCGCCATAAGCCGCTCTTGCGTGAGGCCGAGGCGCGCTTCCGTCATCTGCGCCTCGACAATATTGTCACGCGTCACGGCGATGGCTACCAGGGCTGGCCCGAGCAGGCGCCTTTCGACCGAATTCTGGTAACGGCCGCGTTTCCCGAACCGCCGCCAAATCTTATCGAACAGTTAAAACCGGGCGGCATTTTGATTACTCCGGTTGGTTACGAAAGCATTTCGCAACATTTGGTGCGGATTATCCGGGCAGGTGAGGGCGCCCGGCCGGAATTTACGACCGAGACGCTGCTTCCCGTGGTGTTTGTCCCGATGGTGCCGGGGCTGCCGCAAGAGGGAAACGAGCGCAATGGAAGGAAAGGTAAGCCGTGAATTGAGATTGCGCGTGTTGCGCGCGGGTCTCATCCTGTTTGCGCCCTTGCTGCTGGCCAATTGCGCGAGCTTCTCCGGCGGCGATTACCCTTCCGCGCATGGCGGTTTCATATCGGTCACCGCCGAGCGCGGCGACACGGTGTCGGAAATCGCGCATCGCTATCACGTGACGCAGGGCGACATCGTCGCCATCAACGATTTGCCCGATGCCAACACGCTCCATGCCGGGCAAAGGCTGAAAGTGCCGGCCAGTGGCCGCGTGGCCGTGCCTCGCCCCGCGCACGCCGATGCGCCCGAACCCGCGGCCCGCGCCATCAGCGCTTCGTATGAGCCGCCGCAAGAGCAGCCGAAAACGGAGTCTGCCGTGTGGCTACAGAATCTCGATCTCGACAGCATCATCGCGCCCGAAGCCCAATTCCTCTGGCCGGTGAAGGGTGCGATCCTCTCGCCCTATGGTCCGCGCCCCAATGGCGAGCGCAATGATGGCATCAATATCGCGGCCACCGATGGCGCCCCCGTTCGCGCGGCGGCGGCAGGCACCGTCACCTATGTCGGAAACGAGCTCAAGGGCTACGGCAATCTGTTGCTGATCCGCCATGACAACGGTTACGTCACGGCTTACGCGCACACAGGCGAAATCCTGGTCGCGCGCGGCCAGCATGTGGAGCAGGGCGAAACCATCGCCTATGCGGGTGAGACCGGCGACGTCAGCCAGCCGCAGCTTCACTTCGAGATTCGCCACGGCACCACGCCCGTCGATCCCAAGCCGCTGCTCATCGCTTCGCGCTAGGATTTAGGCTGGTTGCAAAGGGGGCGGAGGCGGCTATAGTCCGGCCCGCAAAAGGATTTCCCGCCCCTTATGTCGCTTTCCGATCCTTTCATTTCCACGTTGTTCCCGCTGATCGCGGTGTTCGCGATCATGTACTTCCTGCTCATCCGCCCGCAGCAGCAACGCGTGAAACAGCATCAGGCCATGGTCGAGGCCGTGCGCCGTGGCGATACGGTGGTGACGGCGGGCGGCATTGTCGGCCGCGTGGCCAAGGTGAAGGATGATGGCGAAGTCCTGGTCGAGATCGCCGACAATATCCAGGTGCGCGTGCTGAAGGGCACGCTCTCCGAGGTGCGGTCCAAGGGCCAGCCCGCCGACAAGGGCGAAAGCTGAGGTATTGTCTATTTCGGCCGCTGGACGCCGCCTTCATGGTGAAGTGGCTGCGTCAGGCGCGCCCCAAGGGCTGGCGATCTAGAAGCTGAAACTCGCGATCAGCTTGAAGGCAACGGGCGAGATCAATTGATTGCCGTTGACGTGCTGATAAACCGGCAATTCGACATCGCCATAAAGCTTCCACGCGTTCAGCTGAAACGCCACGCCCGGCGAAACGAACAGCCGCGTATAGCCGGTGTCGCCGGAATCGCCAACCGGGCCGCCGTCGCGCCCGCGGTTGGAAACGAGAAGCTGCAGCAAGGGCGCAACGCCCACATTTCCCACTTTCCAGTCGGTATAGGAAATGCCCGCCGCGCCGTTCAATTCGAGGCCCGGACGATAGCCATCTTGCGTCGCGACTTCGTGCTGCCAAAGAACTTGCAGGAAATACATCCACGACTGATCCGTCACCAAGGCGCCGGAGTGGTAACCGCCGAGCAGCGCATCGGTGCTGCCCGAGCCGATTTCAACGTCAGCGTCGAAATGCGGGAATGTGTGATCGCCGGTGGGAAGCTTCAGGCCGAAGACGACGCCGGTGGACATGTCGGGCGCGAAACCCGAATAGACCCCCATCACGCGAATATCGCCAAGCGCCGCATGACGGAACACGCCGGGGTCATCGGGATCGGCGGTGCGGAAATAACGGTCGGTATAGGGCACTTCCACCATCGCGCCCCAGTCGTCATTGAACATGTATTGGCCGCCCGCGAGAAAGAAATTCGAGCGGATATGCTTGTCGTCATTGTCCGCGGCCGGCGCGCGCGAATCCCCGCTCCAATTTTTCGTCTGGTCGAGAAAATCATATTCGGCGAAAACCGTGCCGCCCGCGCCCGACGGCAGCAGCGTACTGGTGCCCACGTCGAAAATCGAGCAACCGCAGGCGCAGGCAAACGCCATGCTGGGCGCGCACAACGCTGCCACGCCCGCCGCCGCTATCAACAAAAGCCGTGAACAAGACATGAAAAGACACTAACTCCCGGCCGTTTTCGTGTGAAAACTTAGTGCCCGGTGCTATAAAGCCGCACGAAGAATCGCACGGGGGAGGGCCTCGCCGTGGACGCCATTTTCGGCAATCTGCGCAATACCGTGATTGCGGGCTTCGTGCTCGCGGGTCTTGTGTTCCTGCTCTATCTCAAAATCACCGGCTATGACGGCAGCACATTCTGGCTGTTCTTTTTGCGCTGGCTGCACGTGATTTGCGGCATCATGTGGATCGGGCTGTTGTGGTACTTCAATTTCGTCCAGACGCCCACCATGCCGAAGATCCCGCCCGAACTGAAAGGCGGCGTCACGAAGTTCATCGCGCCCGAAGCGCTGTTCTGGTTCCGCTGGGCCGCGATGGGCACGATCGTATTCGGCATCATCCTTGCCGCGCTGAACGGCTATCTGGTCGAGGCCTACACGCTCGATTGGACCCAGAACTTCTCTGTGCCGAAGAACATTGCCATCGGCATCGGCATGTGGCTCGGCACTATCATGTGGTTCAACGTCTGGTTCATCATCTGGCCGAACCAGAAAAAGGTGCTGAACATCGGCAATGCCTACGCCAATTTGCAGCAGCCCGAGCGCGACGCGGCCGCCAAACTGGCTGGCCGCGCCTCGCGCCTCAACACCATGCTGTCGGTGCCGATGCTGTTCTGCATGATAGGCGCAGCGCATCTGTTCGCTTGAAATCGCGTTTCGTGGAAGAGGGCCGTCCGGTCATGCCGGGCGGCCCTTTGCATTTCCATGAGCGCGGCTGAAGCGCTTGCCTGGTGCGCGGCGGAAGTACGCCGCGCGGATTACGATCGCTATCTTTCGGCGCTGTTTACGCCCGAGCCCGCGCGCTCGCAGCTGTTTGCGCTGTATGCCTTCAATCACGAAGTTGCTAAGATCGCCGAAACCGTTCGCGAGCCCATGGCAGGCAAAATCCGCCTGCAATGGTGGCGCGAAACCGTGGAAGAACTTTACGCAGGCCAGCCGCGCCGCCACGAAGTCGTGCTGGCTCTGGCGGAAGTCCTGCATGCGCGCGATCTGCCGCGAGAACTGTTCGATGGCATGATCGATGCGCGCGAAGGCGATCTTGATCCCCAACCGTTCGCGAATTTAGCGGCGCTCGAAGCCTATGCCGAAGCCACTTCCGGTTATGTCATGCGGCTTGCGGCACGAATTCTGGACGCAGGTGGCGCGCTCGATGATCAGGCATGTGAGGCAGGCATTGCTTATGCGCTAACCGGCCTGTTGCGCGCATTGCCGTTTCATGCCGCGCGCCGCCATCTCACTCTGCCGCGCGATATGCTGGGCGAAGCGGGATTAAGTGCGGAAGAAATCTTTGCCGGCCACAACAGCGGCGCGCTAAAATCCATCATGGAAAAAATCGCCAAAGCAGCCTTCGCGCATCTGCAAGCGGCACGCGCACTTCCCAAGCCCGGTGTGGCTTTGCCTGCGCTGCTTCCCGCAGCACTTTGCCCGCTGTATTTGCGCATCATGACGCGTGCGAGCTTCGACCCATTCCGCAATTCCAGCGAAGTTGCGGGCTTTCGCCGCCAGCTGACAATGCTGGGTGCGGCTTTGTGTGGGCGGATATGATTATTCCGCGGCCGACGCGTGGGCCTTGCCAAGCCAGTCTTCAATGTCGGCAAGCGCGCGTTGAGAGATGAGTTTTTTCTTGTCCCTCCCGCGAATTTTGCTTTCTGGCAAATCGGGAAATAATCCGAAATTGATGTTCATGGGCTGAAAAGTCTTTGCATCGGCGCCGTGGCAGATGTGATCGAGCAGGGCGCCCAGTGCGGTCGTCACCGGCGGCGGTGAGAAAATCTCTTCTCTCTGATCGGCCACTGCAAAGCGCCCTGCCAGCAAGCCGATGGCGGCGCTTTCAACATAGCCTTCAACACCGGTAATTTGCCCAGCAAAGCGCAACTGTGGCCGCGCCTTCAGCCGCAATTGCGCGTCGAGCAGCAGCGGCGAATTGAGAAACATGTTGCGGTGAATGCCACCAAGGCGCGCGAATTGCGCGCCCGCAAGACCCGGGATCATGCGGAAGATGCGCGCCTGCTCGCCATGTTTCAGTTTCGTCTGGAAACCCACCATGTTCCACAGCGTGCCCAGCGCGTTGTCCTGGCGGAGCTGCACCACCGCATAGGGGCGGCGGCCCGTGCGCGGGTCGAAAAGCCCAACCGGCTTCATCGGCCCATAACGCAGCGTGTCTTCGCCACGCTCCGCCATCACTTCAACAGGCAGGCAGGCCTCGAAATAGGGCGTGTTCTTTTCCCACTCGTGAAACTCGGTCTTCTCCGCGCCGCGGATCGCGGCGACGAACACGCGGTATTGGTTTTCGTCAAGCGGGCAATTGATGTAATCGGCGTCGCCGCCGCCAGGGCCTCTCTTGTCATAGCGCGATTGCAGCCAGGCGATATCGAAATCGATGGATTCGCGATGCACGATGGGCGCGATAGCGTCGAAGAAGGCCAAAGCCTCTTCGCCCGTGAGCGCGCGCACCGCTTCCGCCAGCGCAGGCGAAGTAAGCGGCCCCGTCGCGATGATCACGCTCTGCCAATCTTCCGGTGGCAGGCCCGCAATTTCTTCGCGGCGAATTTCCACGTTGGGATGATCTGTCAGCGCCTGCTGAACGGCAGCCGAAAAGCCATGCCGGTCCACCGCCAGCGCGCCGCCTGCAGGCAATTTATTCGCATCCGCCGCGCGCAGGATGAGGCTATCCGCGCGACGCATTTCCTCATGCAGCAGCCCGACCGCGTTGTTTTCGCAATCGTCCGAGCGGAAGGAATTGGAACACACGAGCTCGGCCAGGTTTTGCGTCGCATGCGCGGGCGTCATGCGCGTGGGGCGCATTTCGTGCAGCACCACAGGCACGCCCGCGCGCGCCGCCTGCCAAGCAGCCTCCGACCCCGCCAGCCCGCCGCCAATGATGTGGATAGGTCCGGTCACCCTAATGGGATAGCCCCGGGAAGCCTGCAGGCGCAACAAAGCCGGTTGTGATGAATCTGCGCCCGGCATAGCATTGTGGCCAGGCCTAACGGGAGGGAATGATGGGAAAAATCCCAATCGGAAAAACGATTTCCTACGCCTACAGCTTCGCCTTCGGACACATTCTCAACATTCTTGGGGTGGCGTGGTTTCCCTTCGTGCTCATCGGCGTCGCCGGTTATTTCCTGCTGATGCCGTATGTGGTCGCGGTGCAGCACTTCATGACGACGCAGGACATGAGTGGGCTTGGCAGCGCGTTGCTGCTGGTGCTGGGCTTTGTCGTGGTCGTGGTCGTTTGCATGTCGATGGTCACGGTCGAAGTCATGCGCGAGGCCCTGGGCATGGATCCCGGCCAGAAATTTTTCTATTTCTCGCTCGACAAGCCGGTATGGCGGCTGATCGGCGCCTATTTTCTCGTCATTCTTATCATGATGGGCCTTGGCATCGTGGGTGGCATCGCTATCGGCATACTGGCCGCTGTTGCCGGTGCCGCGAATTCTTCCACGGCTGGAGTCATTTCAATGCTGGGCGGGCTGATCCTGGCGCTGGGGTTGATCCTCATCGCCGTGCGGTTGATGTTCCTGCTCCCCGCCGTTGTGGTTGCGGAAAACCACATCAGCATCAAGCGTGGCTGGCATCTTACCTACGGCAATTTCTGGCGCATTGTCGCCGTCTTCTTGGCAATCGCCATTCCTCTGGCAGTGGTGCAGTACTGCATCCAGCTGCTGATCTTCGGCCCCAATTTCATGATGACATCCATTCAGCCAGGCATGAGCTCGGACGATATGGCCGCGCAGCTTCAGCAAATGGAGGCGCAATTGCAGAGCGGGCTCATCTATATGATCCCGGTCTGGCTTATCGTGACGATCCTGAATCTGGGCCTGACGGCGGGCGCGGGCGCCTTTGCCTACCGCGCTTTGGCTGGGTCGCAAGGAACTGTCACAAAACCGAGCTAAACAGGTTTGGCGTGGGGTGCGTGGGGCGTAAGTGAGCAAAATCGCGGTATTCCGCTCGTTAGGCCGTGGCTATGACTTCGGCTTTGGCCGTTTCACGACGGCCTTGGCCGTTTGCTGGCTGCCTTATGCGCTGATTGGCGTGGCGGCATTTTTCCTGCTCATTCCCTCTATCGGATCGATGTTACAGGACGTCCTGCAAAACATGCCGCCGAACGGCACGACACTCGATGACGCGCAGAAGAACGCGTTGGCCCAGCATTTGGTCATGAAGTTCGGCGGTCTGTACCGGCAGATCATTCTGTACAGCCTCATCTGCATGTTTTTGCGCGCCATGATCGCCGTCGGCCTCACGCGCGCCTCCGTCGGCCTGGAAGAAAAAGGCTTTTTCTATTTTTCGCTTTCAGCGCCGGTGTGGAATTTGTTCTTGTCCTGGATCGCCACTTTTCTGATCGTTTATGCGGTACAGGTCATCCTTGCGATCATCGCCGTCATCATCGGCCTGTTTATCTGTCTTCCGCTCATTAAGGTCAGTATCGCCGCCGCCATTGGCGTGGGCATTTTGCTTTATCTCTCTATGCTGTGCGGCGTCATATACGTCGCCATCAGGTTGAATTTCTTTTTGCCGCCCATCATCGTTTCTGAAAAGAAGATCGACATTCTGCGCAGCTGGAATCTTTCGGAAGGCAATGTCTGGCGCATCATTGGAATCTATATCGGAATCGCGCTGCCCTTTATTGCTCTCCTTGTGCTGGCCGATACGGCCATCCTGATCGCCGTGGTTCCGCATTTGCAGCTCGGGCTGATTGATTGGCATGCCATGGGGCCTGGCCATTGGGAGGCATTGATGCGGACCGCCAGCGACGTGCTCCCGCTGCTTCCGCCTTTGCTGGCGGCTGCCTTCCTGGCGAAAGTGCTCTTTGCGGCCATGCTCTATGCGGCCACCGCGCGCGCCTATCGCGGGCTGGTGGCCACCGACATCGCCAGCCAGACCGAGGACTAGCGCGATAACTCTCGCCGTGCCACAACCTGCCGCTCGTTTTTTCGGGGGTAGGGATGCGCAAGGCGAGCCTGGTTTTCATTCTCGCGGTTGTCGTCATCGACATGCTGGGCATTGGCCTGGCATATCCCATCCTGCCGCGGCTCATTCAGACCTTCGTCGGCGGTGACGCAAGCCAGGCGGCCTATGTCTATGGCGTGCTGGCGGCCGTCTACGCGGCTATGCAGTTCATCTTCGCGCCGCTGATGGGCGCGCTGTCCGATCGCTTCGGCCGCCGCCCGGTTATTTTCATCGCGCTTGCCGGCCTTGCTGTCGATTATCTCATCCTCACTTTCGCGCCCAACATCTGGTGGTTCGCGGTGGGCCGCGTGTTGTCCGGCATTTGCGGCGCCACCTTCACCACGGCGGGCGCGTACATGGCCGACGTTACGCCGCCCGAAAAGCGCGCCCAGAGCTTCGGCCTCATCGGCGCGGCGTTTGGTTTTGGTTTTGTCATTGGCCCCATCATCGGCGGCGTGCTGGGCGGCATCGATCTGCATTTACCGTTCATGACCCTTCCCGGAATTCGCGTGCCGTTCCTGGCCGCGGCGGGGCTGACCTTCCTCAACATGCTGTTCGGCATTTTCGTGCTGCCCGAATCGCTTGCGCCCGAGAACCGCCGCAAGTTCCAGTGGAAGCAGGCCAATCCGGTTGGCGCGCTGCTCGAGCTCAAGCGTTATCCGTCGGTGCTGGTGCTCATCGTCATCGTCGTGCTGGCGCAGATGGCCGTGCGCGTGTCGGAAACGACGTGGGTGCTCTACACCACCTACCGCTATGGATGGGACACCTTCATGACCGGGCTGTCGCTCACCGCCGTAGGCGTCGTCTTCATCATCGGCCAGGGCGTGATGACGCGCGTGATCGTGAAATGGCTGGGCGAACGCAACACGATTTTCTGGGGCCTCACCATCGCCCCCATCGCGCTGACGCTTTACGGCCTCGCTTGGCAGGGCTGGATGATCTACGCCATCATGCCGCTTGGCCTGATCGGCTGGACGGTGGCCGGCCCCGCGGTGCAAGGCATGATCAGCCGCAACGTGCCGCCGAACGAGCAGGGCCTGTTGCAGGGCGCGCTCGGCAGCGTCAACAGCCTGGTCAGCATTTTCGCGCCCATGCTGTGGACCGGCATCTTCGGTTATTTCGTGAGCCCCAAAGCGCCGTTCATTCTGCCGGGCGCAGCCTTCTTCGGCGCCGCGATCATTTTCGTCTTCGTGCGTCTGCTCGCCACATGGAAGCTCAGCCACGAAATGCCGGTGGCCTATGCGCCGCCCGCCGCCACGAATTTGACCGAAGGCGACCCTGTGCCGCCCGAGGCGGTGTAAGCATCAAACGCGCGCAACGCTCTTCGGCACAACATGGCGCAGGCTAGCATTCGCGTATTGCCGATGTGGGAGAGGATGGTGGAGGTCTGATCGCGCAATTGTACCACTCAGCCTGGCAAGAACTGAACGGTCTGAGTGGCCGGTAGCTCACCTTCGGATCGAGCCATCATCTCGGGAGTGCGCGAATTGAACAATTTTGTAAATTCCGCATCGGAGATTTCGTTAGCGGGGTAGTCGCCTTTGTCATGGAAATAGATTCTATCCGGAGCAAGGCGTACCGAATAGTATGGTCCAACGAGCGGGCACTGGGGCAAGTAGTAGGCGCGGATAAACGGATCTGCTTCAGATTCCTTTTTGATAAAGGCGGCACCTTTGGTGTCTGGGATTATCCATTTTTGCCCTTCTCCGAATCCGAATTGGCATGAAATAATTTTTCGCAAGTGGCCGAGTGCACTGAGCGCATCGTCCCGAAGTGTATTATATGTTGTGGGATTGAAATGAATTGAGCGATGCCTCAGCGCCTGCAACTGACGAAATTCGCTTGCTACGTCCTTTTGCTGAAAAACTTGCCAGTTTTCCAACGTCGAAATTACCACCTCCCAATCGTCGAATGATTCCTTACGATATACGTACTTATATTCGGCCGTTCCCTTAAAACTGTCACGCAAGTCGATCATCAAATGATTGAGTATGCGCTCTCCTAGTGCGCACGCTGAAACTAATGCGGGATAGTAGAAGCCCATAATGAACGCGTATCTTAGTTGCTGATACAGGTTGTTGTGATAAGCGATAATCGAAAAGGGAGAAAATCCTGCATCCTTAAAATTCTTTAGCTTTCGCTCAAAATGTATCGCGCCCAATTCCTGATGAAGAGATGCAATTAGCCTTTTGCGATTTTCCTGGTGAAGGCGTTTTGGTACCTCATCCCAATGCTCGCCAGGTTCCTCCAGCAGGTGGGAGCGCGTATCAAAATCTCGCGGAAAAAACAGGTGACGTTTCATCCAATCTAACTACTCCGCCGCTTTGATGGCCCGCGCCGCGCGGCGTTTCAAGACGTCCTTCAAATACTGCCCCGTGTAAGACCGCGCCACTTTCGCCACGTCTTCGGGCGTGCCTTTGGCCACGATCTCGCCGCCGGCGTCGCCGCCTTCGGGGCCAAGGTCAATGATCCAGTCGGCGGTCTTGATGACTTCCAGATTGTGCTCGATCACCACCACGGTATTGCCGGAACTCACCAGCTCGTGCAGCACTTCTAGCAATTTCCGCACGTCCTCGAAATGCAAACCGGTGGTGGGCTCGTCCAAAATATAAAGCGTGCGGCCCGTCGCGCGCCGCGACAATTCCTTGGCCAGCTTCACGCGCTGCGCCTCGCCGCCGGATAACGTCGTCGCCTGCTGACCGATCTTGATGTAGCCGAGCCCCACACGCACGAGCGTTTCCAGCTTCTCGGCGATGCTTGGCACGGCCTTGAACAGCTCGGCCCCGGCCTCGACCGTCATGTCGAGCACGTCGGCGATGGAATAATCGCGAAATTTCACTTCCAGCGTCTCGCGGTTGTAGCGCTTGCCCTGGCAGACATCGCACTGCACGTAGACGTCGGGCAGGAAGTGCATCTCGATCTGGATCACGCCGTCGCCCTGACACGCCTCGCAGCGCCCGCCCTTGACGTTGAACGAGAAGCGCCCTGCCGCATAGCCGCGCGCCTTGGCTTCGGGCAGGCCGGTGTACCAGTCGCGGATGGGTGTGAAGGCGCCCGTGTAGGTGGCCGGGTTCGAGCGCGGCGTGCGCCCAATGGGGCTTTGGTCGATGTCGATCACCTTGTCGAGGAATTCGAGGCCCTCAAGCCGCTCGTGCGCGGCCGGGTGATCGCGCGTGGCGTTTAATTTCCGCGCCGCCGCCTTGTACAGCGTCTCGATGATCAGCGTGGATTTGCCGCCGCCCGAAACGCCGGTGATGCAGCAGAACGTTCCCACCGGCACTTCCGCCGTGACGTTTTTCAGATTGTTGCCGCTTGGCGCCCACCACGCTGACCCAGCGATTGTGATTGGCCTTGCGCCGCGTGGCCGGGATCGGCACTTCGCGCGTGCCCGCCAGATATTGCCCGGTGACGCTTTTGCGCGAGCGGAGAATGTCCTCCAGCTTGCCTTCGACCACGATCTCGCCGCCGTGGATGCCGGCGCCCGGCCCCATGTCCACCACATAGTCGGCTGTGCGGATGGCTTCCTCGTCGTGCTCGACCACCAGCACTGTGTTGCCGAGATCGCGCAGGCCCTTGAGCGATTCCAACAGCCGCTGATTGTCGCGCTGGTGCAGGCCGATGGAGGGCTCGTCCAGCACATATAGCACGCCGGTGAGGCCGGAACCGATCTGCGAGGCAAGTCGAATGCGCTGGCTCTCGCCGCCGGACAGCGTGCCCGAGCCGCGCGCGAGCGTGAGGTATTCCAGCCCGACATTGTTGAGGAATTTCAGCCGCGCGCGGATTTCCTTGAGCACGCGGGCGGCGATTTCGCGCTGCTTGGGCGAAAGCTGCTTGTCCAGCGCGCCGAACCATTTGTCGGCGGCCAGAATGGAAAGCTCGCACACCTCGCCGATGTGCTTGCCCGCGATCTTCACCGCCAGCGCTTCCGGTTTGAGCCGATAGCCCTTGCACACTTCGCAAGGGGACTCGTCCTGATAGCGTTCGAGCTCTTCCCGCATCCATGAGGAATCGGTTTCCTTGTAGCGCCGCTCCATGTTGGGCACGACGCCCTCGAACGGCTTTTTCACGTCATAACGGCGCAAGCCATCGTCGTAGCTGAATTTGATTTCTTCCTCGCCCGAGCCGAACAGGATGACGTCGCGCACTTTCTTAGGCAGCTCGGCCCAGGTGGCATTGAGGCCGAATTTGAAATGGCGGCCCAGCGCATCCAGCGTCTGCAGATAATAAGGCGACGACGATTTCGACCACGGCGCAATGGCGCCCTTGCGCAGCGGCACGGAGTTCATCAGGCACCACCAGATCGGGATTGAAATAGAGCTTCGCGCCCAGCCCGTCGCATTCCGGGCAGGCGCCGTGCGGGCTGTTGAACGAAAACAGCCGCGGCTCGATTTCGGGAATGGTGAAACCCGAAACCGGGCAGGCGAATTTCGACGAGAAGATGATGCGCTTGGCTTCGCCTTTTTCTTTTTCGTCGGCGAATTCCGCGATGGCCAAGCCATCCGCCAGTTTCAGCGCCGTCTCGATGGAATCGGGCAGGCGATTGCCGATATCGGCCTTCACCACGATGCGGTCCACCACCACCTCGATGTCGTGTTTCAGTTTCTTGTCGAGCACAGGCGCTTCGGCGATGTCGTAGAACTTGCCGTCCACCTTGACGCGCTGGAAACCCTTTTTGCGCAGCTCGGCCAATTCCTTTTTGTATTCGCCCTTGCGCCCGCGCACGATGGGGGCAAGCAGATAGAGCCGCGTGCCTTCGGGTAAGCTGAGAATGCGATCCGCCATCTGGCTGACCGTCTGGCTTTCGATGGGCAATCCGGTGGCGGGCGAATAGGGGATGCCCGCGCGCGCAAACAGCAGGCGCAGATAATCGTAGATTTCCGTTACCGTGCCGACTGTGGAACGCGGGTTGCGCGAAGTGGTGCGCTGCTCGATGGAAATGGCTGGCGACAGCCCGTCGATGTGGTCGACGTCGGGCTTCTGCATCATCTCCAGGAACTGCCGCGCGTAAGCCGACAGGCTTTCGACATAGCGCCGCTGGCCCTCGGCATAGATGGTGTCGAAGGCAAGCGACGACTTGCCGGAACCTGAAAGCCCGGTCAGCACGGTCAGCGTGTCGCGCGGAATGTCGACATCGACATTCTTCAAATTGTGCTCGCGCGCGCCGCGTACGGAGATGGATTTCTGCATCGGGAACTCGTCAGGCAACCGGGCAGCTTGATCCACTGGGCAGGTGCCGTGCAAGGCACGGGTTCCAGTGAGAAGGCATCGAACAAATCATGAACATTCCTAACGGTGGCTGGGGCGAAAGTCTACATGCGCAAAGTGATTCGCGCGGGCCCCGCCATTTGCGAAGCCGCGAGAAGCCATGGCATGCGTTGCGGGTCAAACCTGCCCGGCTGATATGAGCACTGCCGACGCCATGTTCAACCCGAACCAGGCCGAAGCCGCCGCCGGGCGCTATCGCGCCGACATCGACGGCTTGCGCGCGCTGGCCGTGTTGCCGGTGGTTTTCTACCACTTCGGTGTACCGCCCTTCACTGGTGGCTTTGTCGGCGTCGACATTTTCTTCGTCATCTCCGGGTTTCTGATCACCTCGCTCATCTACGCCGAGATGCGCGAGAAGCGCTTCTCTATCGTCAATTTCTACGAACGCCGCGTACGGCGCATTTTCCCGGCGCTGTTCGCCATGCTGGCGTTCACGCTTGCGCCCGCGTTCCTGCTGCTGTTTCCCGATGACCTGAAGCATTACACCGACAGCCTGCTGGGGACTGCGGTGTTCGCCTCCAACTTCATCTTCTGGAGCGAGGCGGGATACTTCAATGCCGCGGCCTCGCTGAAGCCGCTGTTGCACACGTGGTCGCTCGCCGTCGAAGAGCAGTTTTATCTGATCTTTCCCGCCATCCTGTTGCTGATCCACAACGCCGCGCGCCGCACATTCCTGCTGGTCGTGGTGGCGATTTTTGCGGCATCGCTGGTGCTTTCAATCTGGGGCGTGCGGCATGCGCCGGATTCCGCGTTTTATTTACTGCCCTTCCGCATGTGGGAACTGATGCTGGGCGCTATCCTTGCCGTCGGCAAATTGCCGCTGCCGGAAAATCGTTGGGCGCGCGAGGCATTGGCCGTGCTCGGAGTGGCGTTGATGGCTGCAAGCGTCGTCGTCTTCACGCGCGATACGCCGTTCCCCGGAGAAGCAGCACTGCTGCCGTGCCTGGGCGCGGCCCTCATCATTCACGTGGGCTCGGGCGCACGCACATTCACCGGCGCCGTGCTCGGCACGCGCCCGATGGTGTGGACGGGGCTGATTTCCTATTCGCTATATCTTTGGCATTGGCCACTGCTGGTGTTCGCGCGTTACGAAACCTTCGACGCGCTCGCCTGGTGGCAGACGGCGGCGCTCATCGCGCTGTCGTTTGCGGCGGCGACCCTGATGTACCGCTATGTCGAGCGGCCCTTCCGCGGCAAGCACTCGCGCATTTCGCGCAAAATCATATTCCCGCTGGCCGGGATCGCCATGGCGGCAACCATCACGTTCGGCGCGGCCGGCTGGTTCAGCGACGGCTGGCCCCAGCGCTTCGATGCCCCCACGCAGGCCATCCTGAAAATTGCGACTGAAAACAATGTGGCTGCGTTGCCGTGCTTTAATCTCGCACTCGATAAAGTGCGCCAGGGCCGGCTTTGCCCGATTGGCGCGCAGCAGGTTGCGCCCACTTTCCTGCTGTGGGGCGATTCCCACGCAGGCATGCTGGAAGAGGAAATCTCGGGCGTCATGGCCGCGCACAAACGCGCAGGGCTTTACGCGTTGCGCCATACCTGCGCGCCGCTGCTGGATGTCAACGTCAGCGGCTCAAGCGATTGCCGCGCCTTCAACAACGCCATGCTGAAACAGGCGCGGGCGCCCAACATCGCGGAAATCATTCTGGTGGCGCACTGGGCGCATTATTCGGAAGGCACGGCCTTCGGCGACGTGGAGGCGCATGACGGCTACATCACCGACGACGCCTCGCCCGGCCGTGCGCTGGCGAATAACCGCCCCGTCTTCGCGCGCGGGCTGGAACGCATGATCAAAACACTCGTGGCGTTGGGCAAAAAGATCGTGATCGTTGGTCCGGTGCCCGAAATCGGCTGGCGCGTGCCCGAAACGTTGGCGCGTATCAAGACGACGCATGCAGCGTTCGACATCCGGCCGACACTGAAACAACATCAGGACCGTCAGGCGTTTGTGCTGGCCGAGTTGGAACTGTTAAAAAAAACCTACGGCGTGACGATTATCTATCCCGACACTGCGCTATGCGTGGGCGCCTTCTGCGAGGTCGAGCGCGATGGCCTCCCCATCTATCGCGACCACACGCATCTGGCGCCCGCAGGTGCCAGGCTGCTTACGCCGCTGCTCGACGCGGCGCTATGAGGAGGAAATAATATGAAAAAGAGCACAACGGCCAAAGGCGCATCGCCTTCCCAGCTGATCGACGCGCGGATAAAGGAACTGGGCGACTGGCGGGGCAAGACGCTCGCCCGTGTCCGCGCGCTCATCAAGCGGGCTGACCCTGGGGTGATCGAGGAGTGGAAGTGGAGAGGCGTTCCGGTTTGGTCACACGATGGAATTATCTGCACCGGCGAAACATACAAGAGCGTTGTGAAACTGACGTTCGCCAAGGGCGCTTCGCTCAAGGATCCTTCGAGACTGTTCAACTCCAGCCTTGAAGGCAACGTCAGGCGCGCTATCGATCTCCAAGAGGGTGATGAAATAGATGAGAACGCCTTCAAGACGCTCATCCGTGCTGCCGCAACCCTGAACAAATCACCGGCCCGATAGCCGATCCGGCGCCAGGCCGCCCAGGTCACGGCTCGACGCGGCGCTTTGAGAGGATTGGTCTTAAGGTAGTAGAACGCTGACAAATACAGGAAGCCAACTAGATGATCGTTTTTCTGACTGGCCCTACAGGCTCAGGGAAAACCGATACGAGTTGGGAATTACTATCTGCTCTAGATGATATTGTCTTTCTAGATTGCGATTGGTTTGCTTCGAGATCGCGGTTCTCTTGGAAAGACCTGGCAGATGTTGAATCGGTCTATCGCGCGATACGGAGCCAAATACAATTTCACCTTGGCGAAGGCAGAAAGCAGTTCGTCATTACATTAACACTTGAAATGGCCCCTTCATTTAAAGCTCACTACAACTATTTCGCAGAACTTCATCTTCCGATGTATGCTTTTCGCCTATATTCTCGGCCGGAAATAATAAAGCGACGCATTAATAGTCGTGACCGCCTCCAAAAAGATGAGGAAGCAGCCAATGCAATCCTCCAACAAGCTGAGTTTGATCGACTATTTCCCGATGAAAAGATCTTCTTATGTGTCGATACAAGCGATCTTGCTTCCGATGAGGTAGCAAAGTTGCTCGTGCACCGGATTAACGGCTCATTTTCAAACTGATCCACTGCTAATCTATATCTAGGGCTTGAACAAAACGAGAACAATATCTATATAAGCGTCCGGCAAACCTGTCCACAGCGGCCTTCTGGGCCGCGATGGCGCGGGGCTAGCTGTAGGGCTAGTTTGCAAGGACGAAGAAGGAGAAACGGTCATGGCGGGCAGTGTGAACAAGGTGATCCTGGTCGGCAATCTTGGCCGCGACCCGGAAGTGAAGCGGCTGACCTCGGGCGATCCCGTGGTGAACCTCTCGGTGGCGACCTCGGAGTCCTGGAAGGACAAGGCCTCCGGCGAGCGCAAGGAGCGCACCGAATGGCACCGCGTGGTCATCTTCAATGAGAACCTCGCCAAGGTGGCCGAGAATTATCTCAAAAAGGGCTCGAAGGTTTACATCGAGGGCCAGCTCCAGAGCCGCAAATACACCGACAAGGACGGCCACGAGAAATACACCACCGAAGTGGTGCTGCAGCGCTATCGCGGCGAGCTCACCATGCTGGATGCCAAGGGCGGCGGCGATAATGGCGCCGAACGCGCAATTGCAGGCGCGCCACGCGAGGAAGGCCAACGCAGTTTCGCGCGCGCCGAGCTCGACGACGAAATCCCGTTCTGAGCGGCCAGCGGGATCAATAATGGCTTTGCTGTTGCGTTCTTGTGCTCTGGCGCTTGCCTGCGCGGTTTCTTTTTCGCTCGCGGGCTGCTCTGTTTTCGGCGATGTTTCTTATGGCCAGCCTTCGGCGGGGCTTAAATCGGCGGCGCTGAATGAGGCTTACATGCCGCTCGATTCGCCCCATCTGCTGGTGTTCCAGCATTGGGGCGCGGCCGTCGTGGTGGCGCCTCATGTGGCGGTGACGAATGCCCACAATCTCAATCTGATTGCACCGGGCGATCTGCTCGCAGCGTCGCGCGATTACGATATGATCTTTTTCCGCACCGACCGTGATGTGGTTGCCCCAACTGCAGTGGCTCATCCCGGCGAGACGATCATCGCCTATGGCCAGGGCAGCCATCAGGACCTGCGCGAGGCCTTTGGCACCGTGCTCGCCACCGGCATTCACGTTGCGCCCATCTGCCCTACTTGCGCCGAGCAGACAGCCATCACCTATGATGCCGAAGCGGGGCCGGGCTTTTCCGGCGGGCCGCTGGTGGATGCGGACACCGGCGCGCTCCTAGGCATCACCTTCGGTTTCCGCGAGGGCGAGGGTGTCAAAGCGGGCCGGCGCATGTTTGCCTACCCGATCGATTTGGTGCTCACGGAAAAGCACCATTTATTGGGTCCGGAAGGGCCTAAATCCTGAAGCCGGGGCTCGCCGAATCGGCTAGGAAAATGCTAGGGTTTTCGCACTGCGGAAATGGGCCCGAAGGGGCCATTTTTGCGTGGCCTTTTGGGCCTTATCGGACAGGTAAAATTTGACCATCGACGACAACAAAACGGGCCCCGCCAAGCCCCCTGGCAATGCCACGCCGGTCGCCATCGAGAGCGAGCTGAAACGCTCCTATCTCGATTACGCGATGAGCGTGATCGTTTCCCGCGCGCTGCCCGATGCGCGCGACGGGCTGAAGCCCGTGCATCGCCGCATTCTCTATTCGATGCACGAGAACGGCCGCGACTGGAACAAGCCCTATCGCAAATCGGCGCTGATCGTCGGCGACGTGATGGGCAAATACCATCCGCATGGCGACCAGTCGATCTACGACGCGCTGGTGCGCATGGCGCAGGATTTCTCCATGCGCCTGCCGCTGATCGACGGGCAGGGCAATTTCGGCTCGGTCGATGGCGATCCGCCTGCCGCCATGCGCTACACCGAAGCGCGCCGCGCCAAGGTCGGCGCACGCCCTCACCGAAGACATCGACAAGGATACGGTCGAGTTCCAGGACAATTACGACGGCAGCGAAAGGAACCCGTTGTGCTGCCGGCGCGCTTTCCCAATCTGCTGGTCAATGGTTCGGGCGGCATCGCCGTCGGCATGGCGACCAACATCCCGCCGCACAATCTGGGCGAAGTGATCGACGCCTGCCTTGCCTATATCGACGACCCTTCGATCAACATGGAAGCGCTGACCGAGATCGTGCCGGGCCCGGATTTTCCCACCGGCGGCCTCATCATCGGCAAGCAGGCGGCGCGGGCGGCGCTGGCCCGCGGGCGCGGCTCGATCCTGATGCGCGCGCGCTGCACGATCGAGGAAATCCGCAAGGACCGCGAAGCCATCATCGTCACCGAAATTCCCTATCAGGTGAACAAGGCGCGCATGATCGAGCGCATCGCCGAGCTGGTGCGCGACAAGCGCATCGAAGGCATCGCCGATATCCGCGACGAAAGCGACCGCCACGGCATGCGCGTGGTGATCGAACTCAAGCGCGATGCCTCGGCCGATGTGGTGCTGAACCAGCTCTATCGCTTCTCCGAGCTGCAGATCCACCTTCGGCGTCAACATGCTGGCGCTCAATGACGGCCGCCCGGAGCAGATGAACCTCAAGGACATGATCGGCGGCCTTCATCGCCTTCCGCGAGGAAGTGGTCACCCGCCGCACGCGCTTCGACCTCGCCAAGGCGCGCGACCGCGGCCATGTGCTGGTCGGCCTGGCCGTCGCCGTCGCCAATATCGACGAGGTGATCGCGCTGATCCGCGCCGCCACCGATGCCGCCATCGGCGCGCGAACAATTGATGGCGCGCGACTGGCCGGCCAAGGACGTGGCGCCGCTGGTGGCCCTGATCGCCGATCCGCGCCACAAGATGGAGAAGGACGGCACCATCCGCCTGTCGGAAGAGCAGGCCAAGGCCATTCTCGATCTGCGCCTGCAGCGCCTGACCGCGCTGGGGCGCGACGAAATCGGCGACGAAGTGAAGAAGCTGGGCGACGGCGATCGCCGATTATCTCGACATCCTGTCGCTCGCGCGCCGCGCGTGCTGGCCGATCATCCGCGACGAACTGAAGGCCGATGCGCGACGAATTCGCCACGCCCGCGCAAGACCGAACTGATCGACGCCGAAGTCGAAGTCGAAGACGAAGCGCTGATCGAGCGCGAAGATGTCGCTGTCACCGTCACCCATGCCGGCTATCATCAAGCGCACGCCGCTGGCCGAATACCGGCGTGCAGGGGCGCGGCGGCAAAGGCCGTTCGGGCATGGCGACGCGCGAGGAAGATTTCGTCACCAGCCTGTTTGTGGCGTCCACCCATGCGCCGCTGCTGTTCTTCTCCTCCACCGGCATGGCCTACAAGCTGAAGGTCTGGCGGCTGCCGGAAGCGCGCATCGCGGGCAAGGGCAAGGCGATGGTCAATCTGCTGCCGCTGGCGGAAGGCGAGCGCATCACCACCATCCTGCCGCTGCCGGAAGACGAAGCCGCAGTGGGACAAGCTGCAATGTCGTCTTCGCCACCAAATCGGGCGATGTGCGCCGCAACCAGCTGTCGGATTTCGTCCAGGTGCAACAAGAACGGCAAGATCGCCATGAAGCTACGAAGCCGGCGACGGCATCGTCGGCGTGCAGCTCTGCACCGATACGCACGACGTGCTGCTGACCACGCGCGGCGGCAAATGCATCCGCTTTGCGGTCACCGATGTGCGCGTTTTCAAGGGCCGCGAATTCCACCGGCGTGCGCGGCATCAAGCTCGCCAAGGGCGACGAGGTGGTGAGCCTGTCGCTGTTGTACCATTCGCGATGCTAGCACCGCGGAAGCACGCGCCTATCTCAAGCAGGCCAACGCCGCGCGGCGCGGCTTGGGAGAAGCCAGTGATGAGGAGCCGCAGGTAGACGACGAGGATGACGAGAAGGCGGCGAGGAGGCGACGCTGACGCCCGAAGCGCTATGCCGAGCTCGGCGCGCGCGAGCAGTTCGTGCTTGCCGTCTCGCAGACACGGCTTCGGCAAGCGCACTCAGTTCCTACGAATATCGCGTCACCGGCCGCGGCGGCTCGGGCATTGTCGCCATGGCGATGGGCAAGAAGAACAGCGCCGTCGATCGCCGCCTTCCCGGTGGAGGAAAGCGACGACCTGATGCTGATCACCGATCCGGGCCAGACCATCCGCGTGCCGGTGGCGAGCATGCGCATCGCAGGGCGCGCCGACACAGGGCGTCACGCGTCTTCCGCGTCGACGAAGGCGAGCGCGTGGTGTCGGTCGAGCGCATCGCCGAAGCCGAGGGTAATGGCGGCGAGGGCGGCAAGTGACGGCCAAGCAGCGCATCGGGCTTTATCCCGGCACCTTCGATCCGGTCACGCTCGGCCATCTCGACATCATCAAGCGCGCGGTGAAGCTGGTCGACCATCTGGTGATCGGCGTCGCCACCAATGCCCGGCCAAGGCGCCGATTGTTCACGCTGGCCGAGCGCGTGGAGATGTTGCGCCATGAAGCGGCGCCTCTGGCGGGCGACAGGCCGCGCCACCATCGAGGTGGAAGCCTTCGACATGCACTGCTGGTCCAATTTGCGCCGAAAAGGTCGGCGCCGGCATCATCGTGCGGGGCCTGCGCGCCGTTTCCGATTTCGAATATGAATTCCAGATGGTCGGCGATGAACCAGCGCCTCAACACCGAAATCGAAACCGTCTTTCTGATGGCCGATCCGCGCCACCAGGCCATTGCCTCGCGGCTGGTCAAGGAAATCGCGATGCTGGGCGGCGACGTGACCGCCTTCACCACACCTCACGTGGCCGGCGCTGCTGATAAAACGCTGCAGGAAAGGCAAAATCAGAATGCCCGAATACGCTTCATCTCGAACTGAAATCCGGCCCGGTCGTGATCGAGCTCAGGCCCGATCTCGCGCCCAATCATGTCGCAGCGCATCAAGAGCTCGCCGACGCAAGGCTTCTATGACGGCGTCGTCTTCCATCGCGTCATCCCGGGCTTCATGGCGCAGACGGGCGATCCCACCGGCACCGGCACCGGCGGCTCCGATCTGCCCGATCTCAAGGCGGAATTCTCGAACGAAAAGCATATGCGCGGCACGGCTGCGGCTGGCGCGCACGCAGCAATCCCAACAGCGCCAACAGCCAGTTCTTCATCTGCTTCGACGATGCGCCCTGGCTCGACCGCCAATATTCGGTCTGGGGCAAAGTGATCGATCGGGCATGGAGCACGTCGACGCCATCAAGAAAGGCGACCACAGCAAGGCGCCATCTCGGGCGAGCCCGACCGCATCGTCAAGATGCGTGCTGTGGGTTAACGCAGACACGAATAGTCACATCGCGTGACTTGCCGTGCCTCGTGCGCCCCTCTAACCAAAAGCCATGCCCACGCCCATACCCTTCATTGACCTTCAGGCGCAACGCCGCCGCATCGGCGCATCGCATGAACCGCGCCATTCAGGCCGCGGTCGAAAGCGGCCAGTGGATCTTGGGTCCGCAGGTGCAAGCCTTCGAAGAACAACTCGCCGCCTTCGCCGGTGTGAAGCACGCCATTGCCTGCGCCAACGGCACCGACGCGCTGCTCATCATTTTGAAGGCGTGGGATATCGGGCCGGGCGATGCGGTGTTCGTGCCCGCTTTCACCTTTGCCGCGTCCGCCGAAGTGGTGGCGCTTGCGGGTGCGGCGCCTGTGTTTGTCGATGTGCTGCACGACACGTTCAACATGGATCCGGCCAGTCTGGAATCAGGCATTGCCATGGTGAAACGCGAAGGCAAATTGCGCGCGCGCGCCGTCATGCCGGTCGATCTCTTCGGTCAGCCCGCCGATTACGCGAAGCTGGAGCCAATTGCCGCCCGCGAGAAACTGCTGATGCTTGTCGACACGGCGCAAGCTTTTGGCGCCACGCTAAATGGCCGGCACACCACCAACACCGGCGATGCGGCAGGCACTAGCTTCTTCCCAGCAAAACCGCTCGGCTGTTACGGCGATGGCGGTTGCAGTTTCACCAATGATGTGGGGCTCGCCGAAGCGTTGCGCTCCATTCGCATGCACGGCCAGGGCACGGACAAATACGAAAATGTGCGCATCGGCGTGAACTCGCGGCTTGACACCATTCAGGCCGCCATCCTGATCGAGAAGCTGAAAGTTTTCCCACATGAAATCGGCATGCGCGAACGCATTGCGCGTCGCTACAATGCGCTTCTGGGCAAGAGCAACCGCATTCGCGTGCCGCATGTAATCGCCGGCGCGCAATCGACATGGGCGCAATACACCATCCAGGTCGAAAATCGCGCCAAGCTGCAGGCTGACCTGAAAGCCGAAGGCATCCCGACCGCCGTCTATTATCCTATCCCGCTCAACCGCCAGAAAGCCTACGCGCATTATCCCAGCGCGCCTGTGCCGGTGAGCGAAAGCCTCGCCAATCACGTAGTCAGCCTGCCGATGCATGCCGATCTCGACGAGCCCACGCAGGACCGCATCGTGGGCGCGGTACTGAAAAGCGTTGCGTAACGCATTACCTTCGCGGCATGCGCGTCGATCTTTTCGATTATGACTTGCCGGAAGAGCGCATCGCGCTCAGGCCCGCCACCTCGCGCGATGACGCGCAGCTTTTGGTGGTGCGTGAAGACGGCAGCCGCGAGCATCGCAGCGTGCGCGATCTGCCCGAACTGCTGCGCGCGGGCGATGCGTTGGTGGTGAACGACACCAAGGTGATTCCTGCACGCTTTCACGCGCACCGTTTGGCCCGCGACGAGACAGGCGCAGGCGCAAATATCGAGATCACTTTGCACAAGCGCCTGACGCTCGACCGTTTCCAGGCTTTCGCCCGTCCCGCAAAACGGTTAAAGCCGGAAGACCGCCTGATGCTAGCCAATGACCTTGAAGCTACCGTCATGGCGCGTGGCGAAGGCGGCGAAGTGGAACTCCGCTTCGAAATTGCAGGCGCAGCGCTCGATACCGCGATCGCAAGCAAAGGCGCCATGCCGTTGCCGCCCTATATCGCCAGCCGTCGCGCGCCCGACGAACGGGACAGCAAGGATTACCAGACGATCTTCGCTGCCCACGCAGGCTCGGTTGCGGCGCCGACTGCGGGCTTGCATTTCACGGATGAATTATTCGCGCGCCTCGCAGCGAAGGGCATCGCGCGCCAAAACGTGACGCTGAATGTGGGTGCCGGAACATTTCTGCCCGTCACGGCGGATGACACATCCGGTCACATTATGCACGCCGAATGGGCAACACTCTCGCGCGAGACCGCGGACGCGCTCAACCAAACGCGCGCACTTGGCGGGCGAATTGTTGCGGCTGGCACAACTTCGCTCCGCACGCTGGAAACAGCGGCAGATGCGCAGGGTAATCTGCACGCCTTCTCCAGCGAGACGAGCCTTTTCATCACGCCAGGGTATCGTTTCAAAACAGTCGATGTGCTGCTGACCAATTTCCACCTACCGCGTTCGACCCTGTTCATGCTGGTTTGCGCTTTTAGCGGCATCGAGGTCATGAAAGCCGCCTATCGGGAAGCGATTGCGCAAGGCTATCGTTTCTATTCCTATGGCGACGCCTGTCTGCTGTTTAGGCCCAAGCCATGACGGAATTCCGTTTCGAAATTTCGGCAAGCGACGGCGCGGCGCGAGTGGGCGTCATTCACACGCCGCGCGGCGCGATCCATACGCCTGCCTTCATGCCGGTGGGCACGGCCGCAACCGTCAAAGCCATGCTGCCGGAGCAGGTCGCGTCAACCGGCGCCGAGATCGTGCTCGCCAACACCTATCATCTTATGCTGCGCCCTGGCGCCGAGCGCGTATCAAAGTTGGGCGGGCTGCACCGCTTCATGAATTGGCAGAAGCCCATCCTCACCGATTCTGGCGGCTATCAGGTGATGTCGCTGGCGAAATTGCGCAGGCTCAGCGAAGAAGGCGTCACCTTCCAGTCGCACCTCGATGGCGCAGAATATTTCCTGAGCCCCGAACGGGCAATGGAAATCCAGCGGCTGCTTGGTTCCGACATCCATATGGTGCTAGACGAATGCGCAGGTTTTCCGGCAACTGAATCCGAAATCGAGAAATCTTTGGCCCTATCGATGCGCTGGGCAAAACGGTCGAAAGCTGCTTACGGGCGACAGGCGGGGCGCGCCTGTTTTGGCATCGTGCAGGGCGGCGTCTTTCCGAAATTGCGTGAACAATCGGTACAAGAACTTCTGGCAATAGGGTTCGACGGGTATGCGGTGGGCGGCCTAGCGGTTGGCGAAGGACAGAACGCCATGTTTGATACGCTAGAGGCCACTCTGCCGCATTTGCCGGAAGATCGCCCAAATTACCTGATGGGCGTCGGCAAGCCTGACGATCTGGTGGGTGCGGTCGCGCGCGGAATCGACATGTTCGATTGCGTTCTGCCCACGCGCTCAGGCCGCAATGGCCAGGCCTTCACCTGGGAAGGCGCGCTTAATTTGCGCAATGCGCGCTTTGCCGACGATGCCGCGCCGCTCGACGCACGCTGCCGCTGCCCGGCATGCCGTTCTTATTCGCGCGCTTATCTGCATCACGTGGTGAAGGCTGGCGAAATCATCGCGTCCATGCTGCTGACAGCGCATAACCTGACCTTCTTCCAGGATTTGATGGCGCGCCTGCGCAAGGCAATCGAGCAAAAAAAGCTGCAGGCTTTCACGCAGGAATTCGCCTCGGCTTATAGCGAGGAAGAGGCCTCAGCAGCTTAATGTTGTCGCTATATTTTTTAATCTGCCAAACCGGCAAACATTGCGACAAACCCGTCCGAATTATCGGATACCTCGTGTTGAGCTTTGTGTTATGTGCGAAGCTGGACGAGGCAATAGCAAGGAATCTTCCGACCATGAAACCCTCGAAATTCGTTCTCTCCGCCGCCTTCCTCTTTGCGCTGTCCGCGCCATCCCTGGCACAGAATCAGCCGGCAGGCGGTGGCCAGATACACCAGGCTTGCGCCGCCGATTTCCAGAATTTCTGTCCCAGCGCGCAAAGCCGCGAAGATCGCCACCAGTGCCTGCAAGGCAACAAGGATCAATTGTCCGACGACTGCAAAGCGGCGCTGACTTCGGCTTCCGCACACTGGCATCACGATCAGGGCGGCAGTCAGGGCCAAGGCGGTCAGAACTGACAATTACAGCTCACCGGCGACGCCGCTCCGGCGGATCGCTGGGCTGCTGGCCGTATTGAACCCCCACGCTTAAACCCCATATTCATGATCGAACTCCAGGTCCCGCAGGGGCAGGATTTCGGGCTTTTTTGGACGGTAACGTCGTTCATCCCCGGTTCAGCCAGAAGGTAAGATGATCTTGACGGCTGAAGAGGGCTCATCAAGGAGGATTTTCTTACATGAATCTTTTTGCCAGAGTTGGATTTGGCGCCGCAATGCTTGCCGGGTTCGCGCTCGCGCCGGTATCATCCGGGCTCGCGTCTCACTGGTCGCAGAGCAGCGGCGGAAGTCATTCGTCGCATAGCAGTGCGCCGTCGGGCCTTCACGGTGGGCCGCCGCGTGGTTTTCACGGCTCATTGCCCTCCTTCCAGTTCCGTGGTCCGCCGCCCGGCTTTCACGGTACGTCACGCTCATTCCGGGGACCCGGCGCGCCACAGATGAACCGCGGCTTCAATCGTCAGTTCGGTGGTCCATCTCATTCATTCGGCGGTGGCCCATCCCGCAACTTTAGTGGCGGCACCGCGCGCAACTTCCACGGCGGCTCTTCCGGCAATTTCCGCGGCAGCTTCCATGGCCATGATTTCGCGCACTTCTCGGATCGCGAGCGCGATTTGTGGCAGCATGGTCAGTGGCGCCACTCCTGGCACAACGGACATCTCGGCTGGTGGTGGTTCGCCGATAATTTCTGGTTCTTCTATCCGGAGCCCATTTATCCCTATCCGACTTATGTCGGCCCCGACTATTATTATGACTCCGACGATTATGATAATGGCGGCGGCTATGGTTCGGACTATTACTGGTACTGGTGCGATAATCCGAGGGGCTATTATCCCTATGTCCAGCAGTGCAACGAAGAATGGCAGCCGGTTGCGCCCACGCCGCCGGGACCTGGATATGACAACCAGGGTGGCTATGAAGATGAAAATGGCGATGACGGCGACGGCGATGATGGCCCCAATTAATTGAGGAGCGTGTGTATGCGTAAAACAAACTTTGCGATTGTTGCCTTGGGCATGGCGGTTCTGCTCGCGGGTTGCGTGACGCCGCCGATGGGCCCGGAGATTCCGGTGATGCCAGGCCCGAACAAATCGTTTTCGGAGTTCCAGCAGGATCAGGCTGCCTGCGAGAACTATGCGAGCAATCAGGTCGCGGGTGGTGCCGAGGCGGCAAACAACCGCGCGGTCGGTGCGGCCGTGGTCGGCACAGCGCTTGGCGCCGCAGTGGGCGCTGCCGCTGGCGGCGGCAGGGCTGTTGGCACAGGCGCGGCCGTAGGCGGCGTGCTCGGCACGGCCACGGGCGCGAACATTTCGGGCCGCGCGCAATATCGCCTGCAACGGCGTTACGATATGGCTTATGCGCAATGCATGTCGGCGCATGGCAATCAGGTGCAGGGCTTCAGCAGGGGGCCCGGCTACGGCCCGCCACCGGGCTATCCGCCACCGCCGCCTCCGCCCGGCAACTAATTCAAGCCCAGACCCTTGGCGCCCGGTTCGTTTGACCGAACCGGGCGTCATTCTTATGGTGCGCCACCCTCGGACCGAGCCCGTAGCTCAGCGGCAGAGCATCTGACTTTTAATCAGAGGGTCGATGGTTCGATCCCATCCGGGCTCACCAATAATCCAATGAAATGAGTAGCTTAATATGAGGTAGAGAAACCACATTTTAGTGATGTGGTTTTGGGACACGCTTGGGGACACAAAATCGAGGCCTGGCGGTTGAAAGCGCCGCACTCGAAACTCGACGTACGGGGAACTGCGTCGGGCTCGAATCTGCCCTGTCCGCCAGGAACATATGAATATAGTAATATTTACAACAACTTAGCATAACGCTCCTCTTATAACCCACCTTTCGACCCACACTTCGAACACTGCTTGGTCAACGCAAAGATTGAGGTTACACACACTTACACAATGAAGATTGACGCCAGGGCAGGAGTGTGTAGAATTACACACGCTAAGGGCCGAGGCAGAATGTGGGAACGCGAGGAACGAAGTCGCCGAAGGAGGTCGTGAGGATGCTTCTCAAGGACGGCTGGTATGAGAAACGCAAAGGTCCTGGCGATCATGTGCAGTACATGCACCAAAAGAAGCCGGGGCGAGTTTCTATCGACATGGGCTCGCGTGACATTCCGATGGGCACGTTAAGGAACATCTATCGCATGGCCGGGTGGGAATGGTGATAAGCCCGGCCCTAACACTCTCAGGGAGTCACTCAAATGGGTCAGGTTATTTATGGATTGATCCACGAAGCAGAAGGTAATTACGGCATCTCGTTTCCGGATTTTGCGGGCTGCATCGCGTCAGGCGCCACGCTCGATGATGCGTTGCGTCGAGGCACCGAAACGCTGCGCTTCCACGTCGGAAGCATGATCGAAGACGGAGAAGCTCTCCCCCCGGTTCGAAGCCTCGAAGAGCTCCGGCGAGACAAGACGTTTCGATCTGATGCCAAGGATGGTGCTGTCGTGGTTGTGAACGTCGAACTTCCGACTAGGGCAGTGCGTGTCAATATCTCTATCGATGAGGCCCTGCTAGAGATGATCGATCGTGCCGCGGATGAAATCGGACAGTCGCGATCCGCATTCTTGGCTGAGGCAGCGGAGAAGCGCATCAAAACAGCGGCATGAAACAGGCCTCTTAGACTGCCATTAGCGGCCACTTTGCCGACTCTCACTGTAAATATGCGCGAGTGCGTCTGGCGGTTGTCGCGAGACCCAAAGCGCGGAAATCAGCTCCGACCCTACAAACTGAGTCGAAGCTAGAAACATCGAAGATGTCCAATAACGCGAAACCGAAGATCCTCAAGCCAGTAGCTTTCGTGAATAGCGCACTTAGGTATTGTGATGCTGCAAATGAGCTGTTCGGGATCAGCGAGAACAGGCCCCGTCTCGGAGCCGCATACCAGCTGAGCGATCAGATTAACCTCTTATACTTCCATGCTGTAGAGTTGGGGCTGAAGGCTTTTCTGCTTTCCAAAAACATTAAGGCGACCGGCCACAGTCTCGAGGGCCTGTATAAAAAAGCTAAAAAAGCTGGATTGGTGGTGGGAACGGACGACCGACTCACGATAGGCAATATTGCATCGCTGCTGGACAGTGCAAATAAGGATCAGAATTTACGCTACTTCAATCTGAGATCGAGTTCAGAGCCAGATTTGGAGTGGACGCGCGAGGTTGTGAACGACTTCTTGGGCGTGATCGCGCCATTGATAAAAGCCCAATGCCCGGGCGCCGAGAAATCTGGTCAGGTCGCCAAGATTACAATGATCATCAGGCCAAACGATCTCAAGAGACGACAGGCAGCAAAAGACGGCCGGCGCTGTTAAGGAAAAAGTCGACCGGCGGGAGGGCGCCAAGTGATGAACTATGGCGCTCCAAATGTCCAAGCGCGCGGTGTCGAGCCTAAGGAAGGGACTATTTGTAAGGCGCTGCGCTCGAAATAGAGCTCGGCTTGTCAAATCCAGGATCATCGCTTTGAGTCAGGGTTCTGAATCAGACAATTAGCTCGCGGCGGTATATCGCTTATGCGAATCTAATCCAATGTAAACTCAATTAAGATTGGTCCACGATTTGGTCCTCGTGTGGGTTTCATGAGGTGGACCAAGAAGTAAAGGCACTATGGTAGGGTTGGTGGTTGAGGCTCACGCCTGCATGCACCAGAATGACCTATCGCGTGCCGACCGGAGGCCATTGGATGGAAAATATTCCTTCAGCCCTAATCGATGCGGTGAAGGAACAGCGTGCTGTCCTTTTTTTGGGCGCGGGCGCCAGTACGGGCGCAAGGCATCCGAAGGGCCAGCAGATACCTCATGGCAATAATCTTCGCGACCTAATCTGCGACAAATTTCTTAACGGGAAGCTTAAGGACAGACCGCTCATAGCCGTCGCCGCAATGGCGGCAAATGAAGCTGGCCCTCAAGTATTGCAATTGTATATCCGCGATCTGTTACTACCGTTCACACCTGCAGACTTTCACCTCTTAATCCCGCAGTTCCGCTGGCGTGCCATTGCGACGACCAATTTGGACCTTATCGTCGAGGGGTCTTACGACAAAGCCCCGACTCGATTGCAAAATTTGGTAAAGACGGTCAAGGACGGCGATAATTTTGACTTGAGGTTTAATCGCGAAACCGAACCGGTAGGCTTTTACAAGCTTCACGGTTGCATTGACCACTATACGGACCCCGACATTCCACTTGTTCTGGGTAACGAACAATACGCTAGCTACGAGCAAAACAGACTTCGTTTCTATAACCGGTTTCGGGATTTGGGATATGAATGCCCGGTAATCTTTGCAGGCTATTCGATTTCCGATCCACACATCCAAAGGATGCTCTTCGATTTAACGGACCCCAAGATTAAGCGGCCACCCTACTATCTAGTTTCACCCGGTATTACCGAGGTCGAGACGCGCTACTGGGCAAGCCATCGGGTCATTGCGTTCGACTGCACTTTTGAGGAATTCCTGAGAGCTCTTGACCGGGCAATTCCCGCTTCAGCAAGAGCCCTTTCTGTCGACATTGGTGGAGGAGAACTTTCAATTCGCAAGCACTATCGGCTCGCAAACCCGGCCGAACCACTTGCTGTTGTAAGCTACCTGAACAAGGACGCCACCCATATTCATTCTGGCTTAGTTGCTGCCCTCCAGAATCCGGCACAATTCTATCGGGGGTACGATGAAGGCTGGGGTAGCATAATTCAAAATCTGGATGTTCGCAGATCATTTTCGGATTCAGTTCTAGTCGATGCCGTTCTTATCGATGAGGAAGAGCGCCGTCCGGTCGAGCTATTTATGCTCAAAGGCCCTGCAGGCAATGGGAAGAGCGTCTCGCTCAAGCGCATCGCTTGGGAGGCCGGCACTACATACGAACAGCTCGTCTTTTATCCGAATAATCCGGCAGGGTTGCGTATTGAGCCACTTACGGAAATTTACCGCCTGACTGGTAAGAGGATTTTTCTCTTCGTTGATCGAGTGGCGCTGGTCCGCAATGAGTTGCGCGACCTACTGCAGGCCGCGCGGGCGCACTCTATTCCACTGACTATCGTCGGAGCGGAAAGAGATAATGAATGGAACATTTATTGCGAGCACTTAGAGCAATTCGTGCGACAGGAATTTCCCGTTCGTTATCTTAGCGAGAGAGAGATCAAAGACCTTCTTGCCTTACTAGAACGGCACAATGCGCTTGGTCTCCTAAGGGATCGCACGCCAGAGGATCGCCTTTATGCATTTACTACAAGTGCAGAGCGTCAGCTCCTTGTCGCGCTTCACGAGACGACGCTGGGAATCCCATTTGAGGAAATTGTAATTGACGAATATCGACGAATAGAGCCGTCGGTCGCGCGGACCGTGTACCTCGATATCTGTGCGTTACATCAGTTTGGCGCGCCTGTTAGAGCTGGACTCATTTCGCGCTCGTCTGGTGTCGGCTTCGAACAATTCAAAAGAGAGTTTATCCGTCCTTTGGAAAACGTCGTCCATGTGGTGCGGGATGAGCATAGTCGTGATTATTACTTCCGCAGTCGCCATCAACACGTCGCGGAAATTGTCTTCAATCGGATACTTCCAACTCCAGAAGATAAGTTTGATCTTTTGGTAAGGCTGCTCGGAGCTATCAATATAGATTATTCCTCAGACCGCGAGACATTCTCGCGCTTGATTAGAGGACGAGGTATAGCGCAAATCTTTCCAAATGCGGAACTTGGTCGTCTGTTTTATGACCGAATTCAGGAAGCAATGCCAAAAGATTCATTTGTGTTGCATCAACGAGCCGTTTTTGAAATGCAACACCGCGATGGTTCGCTCCCGTTTGCGGAGGGAGCTGCCGCGCGCGCATTTGCGCTCAACCCGAATAGCCACAGTATACAGCACACTCAGGCAGAGATTGCCCGACGGCAAGCAAACGATTCCACCGACCCACTTCGTAAACGCGCACTTAGAAAAATAACACGAGACAAGCTTGGTGGCGAGATCTCTCGTCTCAGTGAGTACGATCTTTACACTCGCGCACGCCTAGCAATCGATGAGTTTAAGGAACTTTTTGATTCGTTAGTTGAGGCGTCTGCAAAAGCACCTCCGAACTCCTTGATCGAGGCAGCAAAGGAAGCCGAAACCGCAATTCAACATGGACTTCAAATGTTTCCAGAGAGTCCGGAATTACTCATGGCGGAGGCGACTTTCAGAGAGTACCTAGATCAAACTGCCCGAGCACAGCAGTTACTTGAGCGCGCGTTCAGATTAAATCCGCGCCAGGACTGGCTTGCGGTGCGCCTAGCCCGCAGGTATGAGGCGGTATCAAATTGGGAAGGCGCAACAGGCGTACTAGACCAGTGTTTGCGAGATAATCCGTCAAGCAAACTCGCACATTTGGAAATGGGCAGGGTTCTTATTGCGACTGGAAAGGACGCCGCTGCGCTCGAACACCTTCGGCGAAGTTTTACCGAGGGTGATAATCAATACGAAGCGCAATTTTGGTATGCACGCGAACTTTTTCTTCAGGGTTATCCTGACGAAGCCGCGAAGCTCTTTGCAGCAATAAACGATCGGGCTCCGGGGCGCTTTAGGACGCGCGCGGCGGCCACTGTCGAGAAAGACGGGGCACCAATTTTATATGAGTCCCATGTTGATCGCAAAGAAGAGGGATATGCATTTCTCAAGCTGCCCCAGTTTCCTAGGAATGTATTTGCTTCCCGGGCGGAGAGCGAACCAAATGAATGGGAAGCCGTACGTGCAGGAACCAAAGCTAGATGCAATCTGGCCTTCAACCGTCGTGGAGTGCGCGCGGTCTCCGTGCGCCCCTCCCCATCGCACGATCGGTGAAGAGAGCGTCTATGCATCGGAATTGAGTTCCAATGGATTTATAATGATTGAACCAACTCTAGCAAAAGATCCCATAAAGCTTTCTCGGTGTCTGGCATGATAAAACTATTCGTCGATACTAATGCGCTCTTGGGTTTCTTCGCATACTCGTCGGATGATCTCGCGCAACTTCAAAAACTAGTCGCTGAGGTGGCGGCGGGGAAGATCGAGCTTCTTCTGACTGATCAGGTTCGGAACGAATTCTTTCGAAACCGCGAAGGAAAAATCGCAGAGACACTGCGCGGATTTACCGAAAAAGCTGGGATCGATAAATTTCCGCGCTTAATTCAGCACTATGACGATTTTACAAAGCTCGAAGAGGCCACCAAAGCTTACAAGGACTTGAAGGAGAATATTATTCTGGCTCTCGATAATGATATCTTAAAACGCACTCTTCCGGCTGATTTGACATTCGATGAAATCACGAACGTGGCAAAAGTAATTGAGACGACGCCTCAAGCGATCGCGGATGCCAAAATGAGAATAGCGGTGGGGAATCCACCTGGGAAGCGCGGCTCACTAGGCGACGCGATAAACTGGGAACTTCTGATGAAGGCGTGTCCCAAGGAATCCGATCTATTTGTGGTTACGCAAGATCGAGATTTCGTATCCCCAATTGATAGTACCCGCTTTAGTGAGTTTCTTGCGGACGAATGGCGAGAGAGATGTAGTGGCAAAGTTTACCTTTTTGCGAATCTTCGTAGCCTGTTTAAGGAAATTGCACCTGACATTAAATTGTCTGCCGCAACAACATCAATTTCTGCCAATACTGTGGCGACGGCCACCTCCAGTCCAACAGATTTGGACGATGAAATCGAGAAGGCGGTGTTGGCACTAGAGACAAGCGGGTCATTCATATCGACTCATGGTGCTATTGCCACAATGCCGGATTTTTGGCTTCTCTCGAATGATCAAGTCGAGCGACTTCTGAGGGCGGCTGTAGAAAATAACCAAATCGCTTGGATTCATAGCGATCCAGATGTGTCGAATTATTTTAAAGAATTATACGCGTTCGGGAAGAAACAACTTGCACCTGACGTAGCTGAGAAATTTCACGAACTTTATCTTGCAAACTGAATGTGAATACTATGAGGACCGATCGTACCGCTTAGCATTTATCTGTTCGATGGGGGAGGTTTTGCAACTAAACCGGTAGGAGGCCAAGACATGATCTGGCTGAGGTTGGTTGGGGCATATCAACCTCGGCATGAACTCGCGTGCAACCGCGCCTCTAGTATCCGCGGTGTGCTCAGATTGTGTCCCCTACGATGGTGCGCGGGCCAAAATCCGCGCAAACAACCCCGGGACCACCAGAGTAGTTATCAGGTCCCATCCCATTCGTGACCCGGTACGCTTGATACCGTGGCGAAAATGTCTCCTAGCGAGGCCCGCAAGAGCTATTTAGGCTCTTACCGCCGAAGCTACGGAGGCCGAGAAAGATACCACTCCTTAAAGCCTTAGCCGTGGCCACGTGAACGGGGGTTTGCATGTTACGTGATGCGCTTGACCGAATAGCTGCAGAATATCCGAAAGCCCACCGTGAAGTCTTTGCAGGTCATCCGTTGGCGTCCTTCATACGTGATGAAGCGGCGAAAGAGTTACATGAGGCCCTGGGTGAACAAGCTGGCGAACTGATATGCAAAGGGAGCGCTGGAGCAGGGAATTTTGCAACGGTCCCATGGCTAGCGGTGTTCGATCCCGTGGTAACCGATACCGCAACAAAGGGATATTATGTCGTTTATCTTTTTGCGGCTAATGGTAGCGCGATTTATCTTTCTCTCAATCAAGGCACCACGGCCGTTCGGGAAGAATTTAAAGGCGAAGCCCAAACGGTTCTACGTGATCGGGCAGCGTTGATGCGAACCCGTCTGCTCGATTTTGAATCCCAACTCGCGGAGAAAATGATAGCATTGGCTTCCACGCAAACGCTGCCACGAGACTATGAAGCGGGCCACGCGCTGGGCTGCTTTTATCAAGTCAATTCACTTCCAACCGAGGATCAAATAAGGGCTGACCTGCAAACCATAGTAAGTGCTTATAGAGCCCTGACATTTCGTGGAGCATTAGATCCGTCACCGGAGGTTGGAGCACAATCTGATGACTTTGAACTACCGGCACAAGCAACTTCTATCGTTGAAATTCGCCGCTATCGCATGCATCGCAAAATCGAAAGGAACTCCCGCGCCTCAATTATCGCGAAGCGGTTCCACGGTACGCGGTGTCAAGCTTGCGGATTAGATTTTGGCGAGAAGTATGGCGAGTTGGGAAATGGATACATCGAAGCTCATCACCTAAAGCCGATGAGCTCATTGGCCGAAAACGTTCAAGTCTCATTTGATATCGCTGCTGACTTTGCCGTTCTATGCAGCAACTGCCATCGAATGATTCACCGAGCTTACAATCCATCAGATTTGTTAGGTTTGCAGACGGTCATCGCCAAACAGGTAGCGCGGAAAGAACATCATTAATCTCACACTTCCAGGGCGTGACGTTGGCTCGTCAGTAACGCCTCAGCCGCTCCCTCTTCTGAGAGCGACACTGAATCAATGACTTAGAAGCATGATAATTCATTCGAGGCGTGTTGCATTATCCTAAGAACTAGCACCCACAATAATTTGATAGACTTATGATGTTGGGGAGGGCCTCACAGAGTTTGCGCTAGAAATTAGCATCGGATCCGTCGGGCCCTGCATAATCGGGGGTTAAAAAATGGACAAATTGCTAACCACACTACCCGCGGAATTTAAACACTTTCAAATGGCACTTGGGGGCGCGCTCGCGGCACCCCTAGATACATGGCTTGCGATCGTGGGTTGCACTTTGCTTGGGCTGACGGGGCTTTCACTACTAGACACGCTCGCCAGATACATCGATTTCACTACTCATGGTGAAGAGCTGAATCTAAAGCTAGGCGACACTGAGTTGACCGATGCCATATATCTCAATTCGCAGACGATCGATGATCTTGGACTCAGAGGGTATGATCGGATTGTTATTCGAGGTGTTCCGTCAAAAACCACCAGGAGCAGATCGCAGGTCGTGAATCTGTACAAACGCAGAATAACTACTCTCGATAAGGGGTACGTCGAGATTGGTCCCGCGCTGTTCACGCAACTGTTCCCTGGGCAACCCTTCGCTGAGGGCAAGTACAAGTTCCGAATCCGCGGCTTCGGCGCAAGAGGGGTGGAAGCTTTCTGGTTTGATCCCAATCTGAGGGTGCGATTTCAAAATCGGTTTGCTGTCTATCTGGCTCTGGCCGTAATGACGTTTCAGTACGTTCTGGATCATGCTGCGCGACAGTAATTAGGTCGCTGGAAGGTCTTGCATGAAGAAGTAATTGCCTTGAGGTGACGCGTACCACAATCATTCCTGGATGGAACACCTATTATGCATTGGTAGGCGCTATGCAAGCCGTTTCCATCTAAGCCAATGACGAGCAAGCCCTTGGATCGGCGCTTTGGGAGCGTCAGGAACCATGGAGTGGAGTTTGTCAAACGCTTCGCAGACTAGTGCGAGCTTCGAATGTCCACCATTGGGGATTTGTGATAGTGTGAGGGTGTGGAGCGGCCTCGACGCAATCAGGTGTCTCAATTATGCCGCGTGTGCGGGGAGAGGCCGAATGTGGGAACTGTACCTCAACTTAGCCGACGAGAAGAATCCGGCGCACTCGCTTCGCATCCCGCATCCTTCACATTCCGGCATGTATTCGTTCTTCCAATCGCTTATCGATCGCTTGGCGTAAGGCCAGAGAACCCGGTCGGTGATGCAAAGCTGGTGGTTATACACCGACACTCGAATTCTACTTGCCGCAAGATACCTTACGGCCTCAACGAGCTGCGCCTGATAGTGAACGGGATCGATCCATAGGGCTTCGAGGTTAGCCCTGGTAAAGCCCATTATCTCGAGTCCCATGAAAACGACTTGATCGACGAACGTCAGATTTCTCGCGATAAACCTAGCGAGGTCAGCCAACCTTTCGAACGTTTGCTTGTGAACGACTATTCGAATTTCTACCTTGAGCCCGTAGCGCTTGAGATTGAGGATGCCGCGAACTGTTCCATCGAATGCACCATCAGCCTGCACGACATAGTCATGGCGGTCAGATAAGTCAGAATAGATCGGAATGCCGAACATCAGGTCGTGATGATCGATTCCAGTAAACATCTGTGTGAATCCATCGTCCGCAAAGGCGCGACCGTTGGTCAGAACATGCAACCCCGTGTCCGGCAAATAGGACTTACACTGCCGTATGAGACGAACCAGCTTTTCTCCCAATAGTGTTGGTTCGCCACCGGTGAAGCCGATCTCTGGTGTATTCGGATCGATAAGTGGGATTGCTCTCATCAGGTCATCGATTATCCAACCATCGTCCACATCACGCGGCGGTTGAGAACACATCAGGCAGTAGTGATTACAACGCTCGGTCAGTAGAAAACTGTGGTGGCGTGCGGACCGCTGAAATAGGACCGCGATATCTCCCTTTTCTGGAAAGACTCTGATCAGATCCCCGGTGCCTAGATAACTGAATGCCTCGGGAAGAAAGATTGCAGACGCACCCCCTGGGACGGCGATCTCGCTAAGTGATTTGTTTGGTCCGATGACGACGTACCACGCGAAGCCTTCCGGCATCTCACCGGCGCGCGATATATAACCCTCAAATTTTCGAAGAGGCGCCGGCCGCCCAGCATCATCAGAAAGGCGTACGATACGCGGCGGGTTCGCGTCCGCGTTCGTCGTGACCGATAAGCCGTGGCCCTTCCGCGTCAGCATGTCAGCGATTGGCCCATTTCAAGAACACTTGACGGGTCTCAACGTCCGCTTCCATACGAGAAATCAAGCCCCTAAAGATTGCCATATTACGATTGCAGAACCCGGATGTTGGCTTCCGGCCAACAAAATCACCTTGGGTTGCGTGATGGTAGACGGGGTCGGCACCACAGTATGGTTCGAACGCACAGGTCGAACACATTGGGGCGCTTCCGGCGAATGAAGCTTCGAGCGGATCCAGCAGATGGTCCGACAGCATCAACTCTTCGTAAGGGTCGGTCACCGATCCTAGGCGAAATGTATCGTCGTCCATCTCAGCGAGCATCCGGCTCTCATCGGAGGCATATACGCTACCGTCGTAATTGTACACTAGGGCACCGATACCAATTCCGGCCGGACTCGTGAGATCGACAAATCCAGGTTGGAAGGGCGTCAGCATCTTGGTCAGAATCGTAGCCGCGTAAAATTCAGTGAAGGACAAGCCATGTTTGTTCAATTCAATAATGTAATCGAGACCCTCAAAGTAGAATTGCAGCCATTTCTGAGGATCGTAAGCAGCAAACAATTTTGTTTTCATAGCAAATCCGTACGGAGAAAGCGGTCGAAGGAATATGCCTTGAAAATCCAATGAAACGTATTCGTCGATAATTTCGCGAGCGCGCGCAAGACTCCCGCTCGTGGTAGTCATCACGGCGCTCACGCTGTCTCGGCCAAGGATCTCCCTGACCCGTCGAATTCCGTCTATCGTGCGCTGGTGACTGTCACCGCCGGGCCGGGGACGATTGTGATTGTGCAGATCTCGCGGTCCATCTAGCGAAGTCGAGATATGGATCGAATGCTCTCTGGAGAAATTCAGTATCTCATCTGAAACCATCGCCAGATTTGTCGCGATGACAAATCCGAGATTGCGCTTGGCGATTTCATTTCTTGCGATTGCACCTCGAACGACGTGTTGGATCATAGGAAAATAAAGTAGAGGCTCACCGCCTTGAAATTCGATCTTTATGCTAGGTGACGGAGACCGAAAAACGAGATCGAGAGCTTTGTCAGCCGTCTCAATCGTCATATCGAATTCGTCTTTGTCGTTGTTCTGCCGAGAAACTTGGCAATATGGGCAGGAGTGCTCGCAGCGTAACGTGATGACGAACAAATGAAGTCCAGTAAAGTTCGCCATGCGTTCGTACTTGGTACGAGTTTTCAGCGCGAGAAGGTCGATGGCCACCTCTGAGTCGTCATCAAGCAGGAAATGCTTTGACTTTAACGCGTCGTATTCTGGTTCCGTGATTCGAAGCTGGTGCTCAAGGAACTCGTGGGTCTTGGCTCGGGATACAATTTGGTATTCACCGACCATATTGGTGAGCACATAATTGTCGTCATCCAAACCAGTAAACCGAAGCGGAAGCAATCGATAGTCGCGATCCAAGCCTTGCTGGTAAGCCGACAGCGGCCTGAACTTGCTCATCCCTGCAGTTTGGTTTTGGAAAAGGCAAGCGACAAGATCAGATTCCGCATGGGCTCGGTTTCTTTACCGATCCTAATCCGAAGGTCCTGGTCGAGAACTTCATTACGGAATTCGTTCTCTAACGTGCGCATATCGGATTTGGGGGACGTTGGTCGCAGCGTGCACGCTATGCCATCGGCACTCGGCTCTATCTCCACTACAATCTTGTCGGTGAATCGATAAGCCGCCCGTTTAACTGCCTCAATGTCAAAGACGCCGGCGGCAAACTTTACCGCGACAACCCCATTGACCTCTTCGGTCGACATTTTCGAAACAGCTTCTAATAACCGCCAGAACTGTGCGAGGCGTGGCTAGAATGGCTAGAATGACTCGCATGGCTTGAATGGCTGCTGTGATCAGCGAATCTGATTTGCTGATCAGTGGCGCGTTCAAGCACCAGGTTTCCAACCGGAACTGATCCTTCACGATTGGGCGATACAGTCTCGCTAGTTTGAGATGTTGGCGGCAGAGTCGCGCCAGCAGGCCCCACTCCAGCAAGGGCTGCGAGCGAAAGGGCTACTGGGACCAGAAAAGATCTCTTTGCCATGTGGTCCCCCAGCAAGAAGTCGCGACAAGCTTGTCACACCTATTGGTTGCACACAACGCCTAATACATATTCTTCAGATCAACTTTTCAGAGCGGCGAAATGCGCTCGAACCGGAATTCTCTGGGAAAACCTTGGAGCCCACGCCCTAATGCGGCAATGGCAAAGCGCACATTTCCTGCACAATCGCACGGCACTGCAAATGCGACGCCAGACAGCGGTGACTGGAATGGTGCCAACTATGGCTGGAATGGCTTCCGTTATCTGCACGACTACAATGGCCTGACCGGTCTAATTCGATCCGTCTACGTTTCAGCAATTAAATCGTCCGAAAGGTAAGAATATGCGAGCGTACAATCGTGTGCGACTGAAACTACTTCTTTCGCTAGGAATTTGTCTCTTGTTGATCGCTTCCTGCGGTCCGAGTTCAGATAAACAAGCTAGCCAACACGAGGGCTCAAACGGCAGTGCTACAGACTCCGATAGGCAAGGCGTCCAATCGGAAGATTCAGATGAAGATACCCTCGATACGTCAGAAGCAGCGCAGCAAAGCGCCATTGATGAACTAGAGGACCAAACATATGAGGATGTGATGGGATCGGACGAGTGTACCGAAGACTGCTCTGGTCACAACGCCGGATGGGAATGGGCCAAGAAAAATGAAATGCTAAACCCCGATGATTGCAGCGGCGACAGTGAGTCGTTCATTGAAGGATGCAAAGCGTATGGGGAAGAGGTGGAGCGCCGCGTAGACGAATCTGATGATAGTAATCCACCTAACTAGGTTCCTTGTTTTGGTACGGACAGCGTTCGGCAATTGTCCTCGTCTCTCCAATAGCGAATATTCCAAACCAGACGTTTTTTAAGCCCGCTGGAACAAGAAATACGTCAGGTCAGCTAGTGGTTGTTATTCCGTACCTAACACCCATTTGGTGCCTCTATCTTGGCCATAAATGTATTGCTATCGCGTTGGACAAAAGTAATGACTGAATAACCCGTGCAGCTTCGCCCATTACTCTCTGTGTACCGATACCGAACGGTCGCCTGATTGTCGCCCACTATCTCAATGCCATCCAATATTAATGGGCTGCGCAAATTCGCGTAGAAAGAACTCAATTCAGTGGGCGAAAGAGGTCCAGCGTCCCGCTTTTCAGGAATGATAAAATTGGAGGCCGCCTCACCGTCGCCGCGACCTAGCGCTTGGTAAAATTGCCCAACGACGGTTTGCCTTGATGCAGTGGGGATGACGATTGTTGGCAAATCGGCAGCCTCGATAGTCAGCTGTGCTGTACGTCGATCGTATGCACTCTTAAGGCACACCACATCAGTGCATTTATTTCGGACAAATTTGATCCAATAGCGCTGCACGTCTTGGATTTCATCGGCATTCCCAGAAGAGATACTTTGCTGATAGAGAGTTACCATTTTTGCATCGTCGGCCGATAGTTCAGGATTGGCGCAAATCATTCCCTCGGTTGCACTCTTAGCGCGCGTGCAATCAAACGAGGGTGGTATATTAGATATTTGAGCTTGGTCACTATCTGCGCTTGGCGTCGCCGGCCCATTGTCAGAACTACTAGCTGGAGCTGGTTCAGTAGGTTGCGGAGCAGGCGAACCGGAGTTCTCAACCTGGCCGGCTGCGGTACTTACGTCGGTATCGTTTGGGGAACGCGAATACAGATTTGCGATCCGATTTACGTCATCAGCGGTGATGGTCCTTACAAAGCTCAGTTCGTCGCGCGACCCATTATCGAGAATGAGTTCTAGGTGATACGAAACTTTATTCGTGTCCCAGATCCGGTGCAGCGTCCAAATTATGTCCTTCTGATCACTTGTCCTCTTAAGAATCAAATTCACAGTTTCATTCGCGACATCGACATCCCCGAGCCGCACATACTTTGGCTCGTCGTCTACGATGAGTCGCAGTTGATCATTGCGAAAATCAATCGTGATTAGACCGCTATTTGCAACTGACCAGACACCAGAAACGCTGCGAACTAATTCGGTTGCCTTGGAATCCGTAGACGAGGAACCACTCGCGTTAGATTTATCGCTTTCAGATTTGCCGCAAGCAACTAGGAACGCACAAAGAAGGATCATTCCTACCATCTTCATGCTCACCCCCCGACTTGTGTCTTCGAAAGATAACATTTTGTCCCGAACCCAGCAAAAAGTCAGACTTCCCTACATAAACGTGGTTGGGATCGTGGATAGCAACACGACAATGGGTAGTTCATACCTACCTCTGCAAACGCGGCGGTAATCCGTGTCCGCGAAGTCCGGCAATTTACTTGATGAGTGGCTGCTCAAATTTCATCGTTTCGCAACAGGGGGAGAAGTGCTGATGTAAAGTTTCCTGCTGATCCCTTTACCCCAGCACGGGGTGGGTGAGGGAGTGAAAGTAAGGTTTCGTGCACCGAAGAACCCCAAACAAGGTAGCGGGTCATTTTTGGTATAGATCGTGTTGAGTGCCCTCACAGCGTCACATCGCCAAGCTATCGAAGCTACCCCCCGGGGGGCCCCAGGCGGTCTTTCAGAATTTCGGTCTGGCTAAACCACAATACGAGGAGCGTTGGCTGATCGCGATTAATGGCGAGACTGTGGTCAAGGAGCGACACACCCTTGAGAGGAATCGAGATCACATTCCTAAGTGACCTAGCGAGGGAATGAGAGATTTACCGACAAAGGAGCCTGTTCCCGACGTTTGTGCGCTGGTCGTGTCCCCAGCCATGGCTTGTGGAACAAAAGCCACGAAAACTGTAATGAACCCACTGTGGAGTTGTCAGGGGCCGTCGCCATCGTCGCGTGGAGGGCTAGACGGGGCGTCGGGAACGCATTCGACCGGCTTAGCATCGATCATGCGTGGGTGAGCGGCGGCAGCTTCCTGAGCTTCCCGCGCGTCAAGCTGCATGATCAAATCCTCCATAGTTGTGCTAGCCTGAATGGTCGCATTTCGGCTCACGACGGGTCCATATCCGCGATCAACCAGTTCGCGCGCGGCACCGAGGCGGACTTGTTCACTGCGGCCGTTTTGGCAAAGGTCAATCAGCGTTTGGACCCCGATGACCGCACCCGTATTGAGCCTTCTAGTCAGTTCGTCACGCAGGGCGGTGAGCACTTTTGGATTTCGGAGAAGCTCGGACGCTCTCACCCGAGCAGCGGCCCGACCCGAATGGCCGGGACGGGCATAGCCAGCGGCCTGAGCCGCACTGGCGGCGCCGCCTGGTTTGCCGCCACGCTCGACGTATTCACGCACAAACGCGGCTTGACGCTCGCTAAGATCGGCAAGCGTTACGGTTTTGTAAGCGGGCGCGCCCCTTATTTTGCTCATTGATGCTCACCCAACCCAGGGCGTGACTGCGTGTAATGGTGAACGGCGTGACGGCGCACAGGGCCGGACGGTGGGTGCACACGGCCCAATGCGGTGTCCGCCCAAACATTTTCGAGCTCGGAGACGAACATGATCCTGATTGGAGCTTCGGCGCGCTCCCCAGGAGCGCCGAAAGCTCTAGGGGGTATGGGGGACCTTTCGACGGCGCTTTCGGTAGGCCTTCGACACACCTTCGATGAGCTTTCGGCAAGCTTTCGATAGCTGAATAAGCAGCTTTCGGCCAACATTTTGTGTGTGTTCACTTGCGCTAATACAATTCTTATTTGCATTTCGGCCCCCGCACATACCGGGCTTTCACTGCCTTGTTGTTCTTGTCCGCTTGCTGATAGGCGAGTATCCGTCGCGCTCCAAAGCGTCCAGGTGCTCACGCACGCGGCGTACAGGGATCGCCAAATTGTGTTTGTCGCGAATCTCTTGGGCCACGTCCTTTGGCTTCTGCCCGTCGCCATTCGATTTCATAATGCGCACGCCAGTATCGATCAGTCGCAACATGGTTGTGAGAACGATACGCCGCTCTTCATCTGGTGATATTGCTGGCCCCCGCTGCAACTCGTCAATTGTAGCGCCATAGAACCAAAGCGTCTTTTCGGCTGGAGGCCCATAGTTGCTCTTGGCCACGCGAAGGACACGCGGCGGCGGCCCCTCGACCATGTCGCCCGACTGACGCTTTACAATTTCCAGCGTGAGCCGTTGCCGCACGGCGTTGTTGAAGGCTGTGCTACCGCTGTAGTCCGTGCCGTCCTGTATGGAGGCTTTCGATGGGTGCGCTAGAATGAGCACAGTGGCGCCAAAATCCCGGCACAGCCCGCCTAGGACGCGTTTGAGCGCAGAGTTCACGGGGAGGCGGAGGCTTTCGTTGAGCGCGAATAGATCGGCCAAGCTATCGAGAACCAGCAGGACTGGTCTGCCGATCCTGGCAAGCTCGGCACGCAAAGTTTGGAGGCGCGGCAGTTCCTTTACTACACCGTTGTCGTCTATCGCGGCGAGCAACGTATCTTCGCGCGGCTGACACCAGAGCCTGACTGGAAGATCGCCGCTGGCGTCGAGGCCGAGGTTTATGAGAATCGTGGAGACGCGATGTTGCGTTTGCGCCTCGCCGTCCTCCGCGAACAGGCCGAGCACGGGCATTTGTATGGTGGCATTGCCAAACAGCGGCTTGCCCGCCCCGACGGCAACGGCCAGGTGCAACGCCAGAAGGCTCTTGCCAACTCCGCCGTCGCCATAAAGTGAGTTGATCTCGCCTTTAAGGATAAAATCCGCCCAGACATATTCCGTAGGTGGATAACTCTTAGCCATTAGCACGGAGAGTGCAATTGGCGGATCGTAACTGCCGGCCGCAGGCGTCGCGTTCCAAACCAGATTTATAAGTTCGTCGGTCGTGTGCGTGATTAGATAATCATCGGCTCCGACTTTCCTATTTGACTCGCCTTGCGGAAGCCGAACCTTCCGCACGATTGCACCGCGCCCGCTCAGCTCCACGCTTAGGCGCTCCTCAGAGGCTTGAATGTGTGGCTTTTCCGCAATGTCCGAATCAAAGATGATCGGGACGTTCCGTCCAGCCCATGTGAATGCGGCCAGAGTGGGAAGCAGTTCGCTTTTGCTCATCAGTCCTGCTCCGGCTTGCGCAGGAAGCAGTCGACGCCCCCAATTCCTATTGCTGGCAGTCCTTCGGCGCATAGCTTCAATGCCTTCAGCTCACCTTCCACAATCGCTAGCGCGACACTCGGATCGGCCGCAGTTGCACGCCAGTCGATCCCTGGCACTTGCGGAAAATAGGCGTGAACCCCGCTTCCCCTGAGTTGGGCATACCGCTGTGACACCCGCTTGATGAAGCTCTTGGCCGGGGGATCTGCAAGATACCGCACACGGACGAATTGCAGCAGTTCGCCGTCACGCTCGAAAAAAACCAGATTGCCCGCGATGTCGTAGTATTGGAAAACGAGCGCGGGCACGCTGGCAAATTCGTCGTGCACCTCTGCTTTGGCATCTTCAACGCTAAGGATCCCGGCAGTCAATGCAATGTCTTTGGCAATTGCGCTACTGTGTAGCTTCGCGATTGCAAGGTCCGACAGGTGCCTGCGTCCCATGACCGCGCTCTGGAACTGAGCGTTCATGATATGCCACCATAAATCACGCGTGGCCGCACACGACAATTCTTGGCAACACGCCTTTCCCAAAACTGATTGTCGATAATGTCTAGTCTAGTGAGCCGCCAGCAAAAGGTATTTTCGTCATCGAGACTGCGGCTGAAACAAATAATTCCGGACCCGTATCCTTCCTCAATCGCAAGGGAAGGAACTATCCAGCCCACATTGTAAGCCGAAGGATGGGCGGCAAGCTCCCTCCATTCGGGCGGCGAGGAGCAATGCGTGTAGTTCGCGCGCAGCGGCAGCAAAAAATGTCGCCCATCTGGCGTCGCGACCCAATTATAAAAATGCGGTACCTGCGTTCGCCACCATTTCAGGAGTCGTTTCTCATACCTAGAAAGTCTACCGCCCTCGCGGCGTGTGCGCCGGATTTCGGAAACACGCCAATCGAGATACGTGGCGATAATCTCGCGCGCGGCATTTTGATCGACCCTGAAAATAAGCCACACGGCGGTTTCAGGGTACCGCACTGCGATATGGCCGGCGCGGCCTTCGCGCATCACGCGCTCAATCGTTTCGATGTTTCGCCTGATGATTTTGCCATGATTATTCATCGCCGGCCGCCGTAAGCTCAGCCTGCTCCCACGCTTCGATCTCATCGTCAGGCCAACGGCAGGTACCCTTTGGGCCGCCGGGTTTGCGGGGGCGCGGAAAACGACCCTGCCGCACCAGCCGATCAATCGTAGCTGGATGCACGCGGAGGCGTGCGGCCACCATTCTCTTGCTTAGATATTCACGCATCACATCACCCGTGAGTTTGCTCAGTCTCAGGGTGAAATAGCGCGGGATAAACAGACCGGCGAATCTGGGACTAATTGACCGGTTTTTTGTTCCGCCTTACCCAGTTGCGAACCGCTTTGTAGAGTCCATTCTTGCTGACATCGAGTCCGAATACGGTAGACGCGATCGCGTGAAACAGCTCAGATTCTTCTCGGCACTTCAGGACCACGCTGAAGTCGCTCAGCGGGCGGCGAAGTGTGGGCAAGTAGAAGTTAACGAAGGCACGCTCCAGGCTGAGAGCGGTTTCATTCTGTTTGCGGCCTCGCTTGCACGGCTTCTCAGTAGCGGCCAGGTGTCGGTAGTATGCGGCCCAAATAGCGCTCAGCTCGGGATCGCGGGCGCGCCAGGTCTTCAACTTGTCAAACCGTTTTGCCTCTGCGGTTAGGCGCTCGCAACGTTTGGACGGTGTCAACGGCATAAGTTTATCAATCGTCTCAGAATGGCGGTGCATGTACATCTGGACCTGCTCATTCATCGCATCCAACGGCGGCGCACCCGATACTTCATCGTCCGGTAGTTTGATGAGCCCTTTCTCGATTGCCTCATGTACCGCGTCGTGCACGATTTGCCGCTCACGCTTGGCAGCAAGTTTGGAAAGCTCGCGCCCAAATTCTCCCATTAGTTGTTTTTTGGTCTCCCCAAAGCGTTCACGGAATTGCGCATCGAACTCCAAGAGCCTAGCTGGCGCATTAACTTTCGCGATTTGCGCGCGGCGAGTCTCGTACAGAATCACCTCGCGCTTCAGCATCGCCTCGTAGTGGTCTACCAGTGAGGCCAGATTTTCTGTCACTCCGCCGCGCTCCTCGCGGGGAACTGCACAACCTTGGCCGGTTCGCCGTCGATGATCTGGCGCAGCAACCGTGCCAACCGCTCAAGCGCATCACGCTTCTCATCTACGTAGCTATGACGGTCGTAGGTGCCCTCAACGCCGCCGATTTTATGATTAAGCACGCGCTCGGCATGGTCGGGCCGCACCTTAGCGCGAGCCATGAGGCTGCGCGCCGTGCGCCGAAGGTCATGGAGCCGCCAGTTCAGCAACGGCCTTACTTCGCTTGGATCATCGCCATTTGCCCGCGCCTGGGCCTTGAGGCGGCGTAGGATGCGCTTGTCGAAATCGGCCTTGCTGTGACCCCAGTTCTTGAACTCGCACTTGCCGCCAATCGAAAAGACGATGTCCTGCTCATCGACCCGGTCCTGGGCGGCGATCACGTTGAACGCGTCTTTCGAGAGGGGCAGGTGGAGCGGTTCGCGGTTCTTGGTCAGCTCGCCGGGGAGTGTCCATATGCCGTCCTTGCCGATCTGCGAATGGCGCATCGCGGCGACCTCGCCCTTGCGCGCACCCGTCAGCAACAGCATCCGCACGATGCCGCCGAGCGTCCCCGTCTTGCCGGCGACGTGCCAAACAAGGCGGAGTTCTTCATCGCTCAGGATACGGTCGCGGGCCGTCTCTTCTGTAGGGGACATGCCCCGCACGATGGGCGAAGTGAATTTGCTGCCCCGCTGAGTCTGATACCAGCCCATAAGAGCGCTCAGGACCGCAAGCACCCGGTTGGCGGCGACTGGGGTAGCATCTGCGATTTCGGTCAAGTAGTCGGCAACCTCATCGCGTGTGATGCTGTGAATGGTGCGGCCCTCCCACCGCGGCACGAGGCGCGAGTTAATCGTGCGCTCATATCCGTCGCGTGTGCGCGGCTTCCAGCCTCGTGCGTTCTTTTTGAAAGCACCTTTCGTGGCAAGAAATGCCTCGGCAACTTTCTCGAAACCGTGGTGCTCATCTTCCTTCTGCTGCGTAGCTTGTGAGGCTTCCACGGCGCGTCTCTCTTCGCGCGGGTCTATTCCGAGTCGGCACTGTTCATCGGTCTTGACGGCCCATTCTCGCGCAGCGGCGAGGGTGCTGATATGGGCACGCGCAGGGTAGGTGATGCGCGCAGGCTGCGTTTGCCCTCCGATCCGAACGCGGACTGCAAAGCTCCGGTCGCCGGTCGCTGTCACTCTCAGCCAGAGCGGAGATAAATCGTCGCGGCGCTCGACGCGGCCTTTCTGAGGCGCCTTCATCTCCAGTACGGCGGGCGTGAAGCGAACTCGCCTTGCCGTCGTAACTCGTGTTTTCGATTTATTCGCCTCGCGGTCCATCACTCAGCTCCTACGCATCGGGACACGGGTGACGCACAAAATGTGCTACTCAGCCGCGCGTGTCCCCGGAGAAAAATGTGGAACGCTACTCAAAGAAAAGCAAGCTGTAGTCTAGGGTTAAACTTGATCTGTGCTTAACAATGCGCAAAGAAGCGCAGTATTGAATAGTATAGATACGGGACTTTTAATCAGAGGGTCGATGGTTCGATCCCATCCGGGCTCACCAGTTTTTTTGCCTAACGCCGCCTTGGGTCTGGTTCCTTTACAGCGCGTTCATTCCTGCCAGGCATTATTCGCCGGGGCTATCAGAGAACAGTTGAGATGTCCATTCTTGTCACCGGTGGCGCTGGCTATGTCGGCAGCCACATCACGCGGGCGCTTCTCGACCACGGCGATAAGGTCGTCATCGTCGACGATCTTTCAGCCAACGTGCGCGGCTCTTTGCCACAAGGCGCAAGCTTCATCGAAGGCAATGTGGGCGATGCAGGCTTGATGAAGCGCGTGCTGCGCGAAGAACATACACACGCGGTGATTCTTTGCGCAGGCTCAATCGTGGCGCCAGAGTCGGTGGAAAAACCGCTGCTCTATTATGCCAACAACACGCTTGCCTCGCGTGCCCTTATCGAAGCCCGTGTCGCGGAAGGCGTAATAAACTTCATCTTATCCTCAACGGCGCTGGTCTATGGCCCGCCACTGCTTACCGCCATGCCGGAAACGACGCCTCCACAACCTACCAATCCCTATGGCCGCTCCAAGCTAATGACCGAATGGATGCTGGCAGACACCGCACGCGCTCATGGCTTGCACACTATCAGCTTGCGTTATTTCAACGTCGCGGGCGCAGATCCCAAGGGCCGCGCCAGTCAATCGAGCCCGCGCGCCACGCACCGGATTAAGCGCGCCTGCCAGGTGGCACTGAAGCGCATGCCCTTTATCGAAATTTTCGGCACCGATTTCCCTACACCCGATGGCACGGGCGTGCGCGATTACATCTATGTTGCCGATCTTGCCGCGCCCATCTGCTAACGCTCGATTACCTGCTGGCTGGCGGCAAGTCGCTCACGCTCAATTGCGGTTATGGGCGAGGGTGGAGCGTGCGAGAGGTTCTGGCGGGCGTGGAACGCGTGACGGGCCGCAAGCTACCTGTACGCGTGGCGCCGCGCCGCCCCGGCGATCCGCCGGCGCTCATCGCGGACCCCACGCGCCTCAAGCGCGAACCGGGCTGGCGGCCCGAGTATGACAGTCTGGATGAGATCATCGCCTCGGCCTATGCTTGGGAAGAGCGTCTGACCGCAAACGCAATCCGCAGGCAAAATTTCAGTCATGGCCATTCTTCAACCCGTCATCATGGCAGGCGGCAAGGGCACACGATTGTGGCCGCTCTCGCGTGGCGCAAAGCCAAAACAGTTTCTACCGCTGGTCGGCAAGAACGCCATGATCGCGGATGCGGCTGCGCTCCTGGCAAAGCGTGCTGATGCCCGGCCACCCATAGTGGTGACGGGTGAAGAACAAGGTCTTGCTGCCCGCCGCGCGCTCAGTGAAGCCGGGCTCCGCTTCGGGACAATCGTGCTTGAGCCCGTAGGCCGCTCGACGACAGCGGTGGCTGCCATCGCCGCGCTTCTGACGGCGCAGCACAGCCCCGACGCCATTATCGTGCTGCTTGCTGCCGATCACATCATTGCCGACCCTAATGCGTTTAATCGCGCACTGGATCGCGCAGTCACCGCGGCGGGCGATGGCTATCTCGCATTATTCGGCGTGAAGCCAAGCGCCGCTTCAACGCAGTACGGTTACATCCAATGTGGCCCTGCGATCAGCGAGGGCGTTTATCGCGTCACCAGCTTCAAGGAAAAACCAGATGCCGCCGCAGCCGCGGGCTTTCTGGCCGAGGGACATTATCTGTGGAACTCCGGCAATTTTGTCTTTCGCGCGGATGCGATGTTGAAGGAACTCGATCGTCATGCCCAGGATATTCTAGCGTCGTGCGAGAAGGCGCTTTCCAGCGCGCGCAAGGATGAGGCTTTTCTGCATCTCGATGCAGTCGCGATGAAAGCGTGCCGCACGATCGCGCTTGACCGCGCTGTGATGGAAAAAACCGATCAAGCCGTGGTCGTGCAGCTTGATTCCGCTTGGGCCGATATCGGGGCCTGGGGCGCATTGTGGCAATTGGCTGCCAAGGATGCACGCGGCAATGCCGTGCAGGGCGACGCAGTGCTTGAAGATTGCGAGGGCGTATATGTGCGTTCCGGCCATGGCCTGTTGGCCGCTATCGGCCTGCGCGATCTTGTCATCATTACGGATGCGGATGCCACACTTGTTGTGCCGCGCGGCAGGGATAGCGATGTGGGCGCGTTTGTGGAGGGCCTGCGCGCGCTTGGCCGCAAGGAGGCCGATATAGCGCTCAAAGTGGAACGGCCCTGGGGTAGTTACGAAGTGCTGCAATCAGGCGAAGGTTTCCAGGTAAAATATATCGAAGTGCTGCCAGGCCAGGCGCTTTCATTGCAATATCATCACAAACGTGCGGAACATTGGGTGGTGGTGCGGGGAAGCCCGCGCATAAGAGTGGGCGACGAAACAAGGGATTACAAAATCAACGAGTCGGTTTTTGTACCCCTAGGCGCTAAGCACCGCCTCGAAAATCCGACGAAGGATACGATAGCCATCATAGAAGTGCAGGTTGGGTCTTATCTCGGCGAAGACGACATTGTCCGCCTCGAAGACCGCTACAATCGAACCTAAAACTTCAATTTGGACAGAATGGCCTTAAGCGCGGGAGCGATATCGGGGCGGCGTAAACCCACTTCGATGTTGGCCTGCAGAAAACCGACCTTGTCGCCGCAATCGTAGCGCGCGCAGGTCGAGCGCACGGCATGGAAGGGCACACGCCCCAACAGCCGTTTCATTGCGTCGGTAAGTTGGATTTCGTTGTCCGCCCCGCGTTCGCGCCGTTCGAGCTCTGGGAAAATCTGCGGCGGCAGGATGTAGCGGCCGATGATGCATAGGGTCGAAGGCGGGTTCGCCGGTTTTTCGACGACGTCCTTGACTTCGGTAATATTACCTAGCGTGGCGCCCGGCTTGATCACGCCATAGCGTTTGGCTTCTTCCAATGATTTGTCTTCCGCCAGCACCACCAAGCCTCCGCCCATTTCGCGATAAGCCGAAACCATCTGCGCCAGCGCGCCCGGCTCGCCGACCAGAAGATCGTCCGGCAACAGCACCGCGAATGGCTCGTTGCCCACGATATGTCGCGCCGACCAGACGGCGTGGCCAAGGCCAAGGGGTTTCTGCTGGCGGGTGAAACTCACTGAGCCAGTATCGGGCAAGCCTTCCAGCAAGCTATTCAGCTCTTTGGTTTTCTCCTGCGCACTAAGCTGTGTTTCAAGTTCATAGGCATGATCGAAATGGTCTTCGATCACGTGCTTGCCGCGGCCTGTGACAAAAATAAACTGCTCTATGCCAGCGGCTTGCGCTTCCTCGACCGCATATTGCACCACCGGCTTGTCCACGACCGGCAGCATTTCCTTGGGCAACACCTTGGTGGCCGGCAAAAAGCGCGTGCCCATGCCGGCTACGGGAAAAACAGCCTTGCGAATGGGTGGGGGTGTGGACATCTGCCAACCGATGGGCCAGAGCTTGGGCAATCTTGCCCGCCCCGCTTCCATACACGAAAGCGCGGCGGATGGTCCACTTTAGGCGGTAGCGGATGAAGATTTTGCTTACGGGATGCGCGGGGTTCATCGGCGCCCATCTGACCAAGGCATTGCTCGCGCGCGGCGATACGGTGCGCGGCATCGATTCGCTGAAGGGCCATTACGATCCCGGGGTCAAGCGCGCGAGGCTTTCCTGGCTGGAAGGGCAGGGCAGCTTCCAATTTCATCACGCCGACATAGCGGATAGTGCCGCGCTAGCGGCAGCCGCTGGAAATGAAACCTTTGACGTCATAGTTCACTTGGCCGCGCAGGCGGGCGTGCGCTTCGCCATCGATGACCCCGCAGCCTACACGCGTTCCAATCTGGTTGGACACCAGAACATGCTGGAGCTCGCGCGGCGGGCGAAAGGGTTGCAGCATTTGATCTATGCTTCGTCGAGTTCGGTCTATGGCAATGACAGCAAGCCGCCATTTTCCGAGGATATGTGCGCCGATCATCCGGTTTCCTATTACGGCGCTACCAAACGCGCGAACGAACTCATGTCGTATTCGTATTCGGAACTTTTTGGCCTGAAGCAGACAGGGCTGCGCTTTTTTACCGTTTATGGCCCGTGGGGCAGGCCCGACATGGCCTATTGGCTGTTCACAGATGCAATTCTCCGCGGCCAGCCGCTGCCGCTTTATGGTGGCGGGCTACTCAGGCGCGACTTCACTTGGATTGACGATATCGTCGCGGCGGTCATGCGCATGGTGGACACGCCCTTTCACGGCGAGAAGGGGCATGCGCCGCACCGCATTTATAATCTCGGAAACAGCAAACCCGAAGAAGTTCGCGCGCTGATCGGCCTGATAGAAAAGGCGACCGGAAAGACGGCAATTATCGAAAATACAACTGCGCCGCCCGGCGATGTGCGCGAAACGCACGCGGATATTACGCGGGCCGCGCGCGATTTCGGCTTTAAGCCCACGACGGCGCTGGCCGAAGGCATACCGCGTTTTGTAAGCTGGTTCCGCGAATATCATCGGCTTTGAACTCCCGGCATGAAATACAAGTGCACATGTCTTTCGTTTTTCTGCGCCATTTTCATGGTCTGCGCGGCCGCTACGGCAATAGCCGATGAAGCCGCCGACAAAATCAGGATTGCCGACCAGGCGCTACGCAATGGCGAAGCCGCGCTTGCCGTGCGGCTTTATGGCGAGGTCTTGCAGAAACCGGGTTTTGCGGGGTTGCCGCGCGGCCGCGCGCTGCTAAACCGGGGCCTGGCTTACGAGCAAACGGGGAAGCACGTGGAAGCGGTGCTCGACTTTACCGATGCGATCCAGCTTAAGGTGTTTGCGCGTGAAGATCTGGCGCGTGCATTTCTCGACCGTGGCGTCGCGCTCGACGAGTTGGGCAGGGCCGATGATGCGCTTGCCGATTATTCGGCCGCAATCGCGCTGGCGCCGGAGTTTTCTGCGGCCCTCAATAATCGCGGCAACGCCTATCGCCGCCGCGGCGATCTGCAAAACGCGCGGCACGATTACGAGGCTTCGCTCGTCAGCGGCAATGCTACGCCGGAATATCCGTTGTATGGGCTTGGCCAAATTGCGGAAGCTGAGGGCAACAAGGCGGCAGCCCTTGGTTTTTACCGGCAAGCCTGCGCCGTCAATCCCCAATTCGCGCTCGCGGCCCAACGGTTGGCTGTCTTGCAAAGTGGAGCGGGCTTGCGCGGCGCCACCCAGCCTAGCCCGGTGCAATCGTTGCGCGGCCCACGCTGATATAGGTGAATCCCGCCGCCGCCATTTGCCCCGGGCGATAGATATTGCGCAAATCCACCATCAGCGGCCGCTTTAACATGCGCTTGACGAGGGCCAAATCGAGCGCGCGGAATTCGTTCCATTCGGTTAGGATCACCACGCCATCGGCGCCGTCGAGCGCCCCATAAGCATCGGTGCACATTTCGGCCTTCAGGTGTTTCTTCGCTTCGTTCATGCCTTCCGGGTCGTAAGCGCGCACGCGGCTTCCGCGTTCCATCAGCCACGGCACGATAACCAGGCTCGGCGCTTCGCGCATGTCGTCGGTGTTGGGCTTGAAGGTGAGGCCTAACACGGCGATGGTTTTGCCTTTGACGCCGCCGAACGCTTGATCGATTTTTTCCGCCATGCGGATTTTGCGCGCCTCGTTGACGTTCGCTACCGCTTCGACAATGCGCATGGGCGCGCCCACCTGTTCGGCGGTTTTGAGCAGCGCCACCGTGTCCTTGGGAAAGCACGAGCCGCCATAGCCCGGACCCGCGTGCAAAAACTTTGCGCCGATGCGGCCATCAAGGCCGATGCCGCGCGCCACGTCCTGCACATTGGCGCCGGTCTTCTCGCATATGTCGGCGATCTCGTTGATGAAAGTGATCTTGGTGGCGAGGAAAGCATTGGCCGCGTATTTGATCAGCTCGGCCGATTCGCGGCTAGTGAACACCATCGGCGTCTCGTTGAGATAAAGCGGGCGATAAATCTCGCGCAAACGTTCGCGCGCGCGTTCGCTTTCTGCGCCGACCACGATGCGGTCGGGGCGACGGAAGTCTTCGATGGCCGAACCCTCGCGTAGAAATTCTGGATTTGAGGCGACGTCGAATTCTGCATTGGGCCGGGCGCGGTGGATGGTTTCTTCCACCTTGCGGCTGGTGCCAACCGGCACGGTCGATTTCGTCACCACCACGGTGTAACGCTCGATCAGTGCGCCGATTTCCTCGGCGGCCGCGAAGACATAGGACAGATCGGCGTGACCGTCACCGCGCCGGTTGGGCGTGCCCACGGCAATGAAAATCGTGTCGGCGTCTGGGATGGCGGCCTTCATGTCGGTGGTGAAGGCCAGCCGCCCCGCCTTCACATTGACGCCGACGACTTCATCGAGACCAGGCTCGAAGATCGGCATGCGGCCTGCCTGAAGCGCGGCAATCTTGGCCGCATCCTTGTCGATGCATACCACGTGATGGCCGAATTCGGAGAAACACGCCCCCGACACCAACCCCACATAACCCGTGCCAATCATCGCCACGCGCATGGTGAATTATGCTCCGAAACCTAGCCCGTCCGCAAATAGCGCGCGGCCTCTTCGCGTTCAAAGAGATATAGCAGCGTGCGCAAGCTCTCGCCGCGCGGGCTTTTCAAGTTGGGATCTTTGTTGAGCACTAGCCGTGCGTCATCGCGCGCGACGGCAAGCAGTTCTGCATGTGCGCTTAAATCGGCGAAACGGAATTCGGGCACGCCGCTTTGGCGCACGCCCAAAAGCTCGCCTGCGCCGCGCAAACGCAAATCTTCCTCGGCAATAACAAAACCGTCATCTGTGCGGCGAAGTGCTGCAAGCCGCTCCTTCGCCGTCTCGGTGAGCGGCGCCTGATAAAGCAGCAGGCAAGCCGAACGTGCGGGTCCGCGGCCAACTCGCCCGCGCAATTGATGCAGCTGGGCCAGGCCGAACTGCTCGGCGTGCTCCACCACCATAATGCTGGCTTCCGGCACATCCACGCCGACCTCGATCACCGTGGTGGCGACAAGAATCGAGATTTCGCCTTTCTTGAATTTTTCCATGGCCTCGTCGCGCTCCGGGCCTTTCATGCGGCCATGCATCAGGCCAACTTTCGCGCCGAAAACTTTTCTTAGCATTGCTGCCCGTTCCACGGCTGCGGCGAGATCGATTTTTTCAGATTCATCCACCATTGGGCACACCCAATAGACGCGCGCGCCTTTAGCCAATGCGCGCCTAAGCGCCGCGATGACTTCGTCCAGACGCGAAGCAGGAAGCACACGCGTCTGCACGGGATTTCGCCCCGGCGGCTTGCCGGTTAGGCGCGAGACATCCATGTCGCCATAGGCGGTCAATTGCAGTGTACGCGGGATGGGCGTCGCCGTCATCACCAACACGTCGGCAGGCTTACCCTTGCTCTGTAACTGCATGCGCTGATGCACGCCGAAGCGATGCTGCTCGTCCACCACAACAAACGCCAGATCGCGAAAACGCACCTCTTCCGAAAACAGCGCATGGGTGCCGACGAGAATGTCTATCTCGCCTTTTTCAAGGGACTCTAGAATTGCCGCGCGCGATAGCCCGCGCTCGCGGCCCGTCAGCAGCGCCATGCGCACGCCCGCTGCCTTAGCCATGCCTTCCAGCGCCGCCATATGCTGGCGCGCGAGGATTTCGGTTGGCGCCATGAACGCGCCCTGGTAGCCCGCCTCTATGGCCGTCAGCAGCGACATCATGGCGACAACCGTTTTGCCCGAGCCCACGTCGCCCTGCAGCAGCCGCAACATACGGGCGGGCGCCATCATGTCGGCCTCGATTTCGGCGATCACTTTCTTTTGCGCGTCCGTCAACGTGAAGGACAGGGCGGCAAGCGCCTTTTTCCTGAGAACGCCGTTGCCCTTGATGCTGCGCCCGGCGTGAGCGCGCATGTGTTCGCGTATCAACGCAAGCGCCAACTGGTTGGCCAGCAGCTCGTCATAGGCAAGCCGCGTGCGATGTATCGCCAATGGCAGCAGATCCGCCTCCGTTTGCGGTGCGTGTGCCGCGCGCAAGGCGGGCGTGAAATTTTGCCAGCTGCGCTGCCTGAAGAACTGGGCGTCCTGCCATTCGGGCAATTCCGGCACACGTTCGAGCGCGCGGCCGATCACGCGGCCGAGCGTGCGCGCGGGCAGGGACTCCGTCGTGCGATAGACAGGTTCGATGGCTGGCACCGCTGCGGTTTCGTCCGCCGCCACGATGTAATCGGGATGCGCCATCTGCTTGCGCCCGCTATAAGCTTCGATGCTCCCGCTCAAAATGCGCTTGGCGCCGATGGGCAGCGCGCGGCGGATATAATCCTCGTGCGCATTGAAGAACACGACTTCCAGCGCCGCCGTATCGTCGCTGCACAGTAGCTTGTAAGGCAGGTGGCGGCCCTTGGGCGGCGCGTGATGCGACAACACGTTCACCGTCACCGTAGCGATGCGGCCGGGCTCGGCTGCGTTCAGTTTCGGGCGGTAGCTGCGGTCGATGATGCCGGCCGGCAGATGAAAGACGAGATCGATGATGCGCGCGCCCTCCGGCCCACGCGCAGTCGCCTTGGCCATCAGCTTTTCCAGCTTTGCGCCGACGCCCTTCAGGCTGCGCGCTTCGGCAAACAGGGAATTGAGAATCACGGGCCGCATCGGCGTGCAGGATACAACATGCGGTATGTCCGCCATCCCATGGGCTTTCGAATTCAAAATCCGGGCTTTCTCTCCTACCCCGTCGTGGAGGGGTGAAGCGGTGTTTCCCGGCCCGTCTGCAACGCGTTTCCATGCCTTACATTCTAAGCGCGTGCTGTCGTTGTGGGATAAGTTCGCGGCCATTGGTGGCGAATGGCGGTTTCGCGCGCTATATCCGCTGTCATGAACGTGGATAACGAGACGCGGCGCAAGAAATTGCGCTTCCGCGCGCAAAGGCGCGGCTTCAAGGAGGTCGATCTCATTTTCGGCGCCTTCACCGATGCCCATCTGGCCGGGCTGGACGCGGCCGGGCTTGACCGCTTCGAGGCGCTGCTGGCCGTGCCGGACTGGCAGGTTTACGAGTGGCTGACGGGCGCTGCACCCGTGCCTGCCGAGCACGACAATGACGTGTTCGCGGCGCTGCGCGCCTATCGCGCCAATCTGAAGGCCTGACTTGCCATGGAACGCCTGACGGCAATAGCGCTCGACGAAGGCCGCCTCACCGTCACCGGAGCGCCGGAAGGTTACGACGCCTACATCGCTGCCGAAGCGGCAAAGCGGCGCAAAGCGCTGGTGGTGTTCATCGCCGCCGACGATGCAGGCGCGAATGCGGTGCTGGAAGCGGCCCGCTTTTTCGCGCCCGAACTTGCCCTGTTGCATTTCCCTGCCTGGGATTGCTTGCCCTATGACCGCGTCTCCCCCCGCCCCGATATCGAAAGCGCGCGGCTGGCTACACTGGCCGCATTGGCAGCGCGGGTGGAGGACGCTGGCGCGGCGCTCGTCGTCACCACGGTCAACGCGGCGCTGCAACGCGTGGCCCCGCGCGAGAGCATAATTGGCGCGAGCTTTCTTGCGCGCGCGGGCACGGAGGTCGACCTCGATGCGCTGATGCGCTTTCTTGCGCGCAACGGCTATGTGCGTGCGGGCACCGTGCGCGAGCCCGGCGATTATGCGTTGCGCGGCGGCATTGTGGATTTGTGGCCGCCTGGCACAGACGAGCCGCTGCGGCTCGATTTCTTCGGCAACGAGCTGGAAAAGATCCGCCGTTTCGATGCCGGTTCGCAGCTGTCATCGGGCGAAGTCGAGAAAATCGAATTGCTGCCGGCGAGCGAAGCACCACTCGATGCGCACACCATCAGCCGCTTCCGGGCCGGTTATGTGGCGGCGTTCGGCCCGGCCGGCGACGATCCGCTCTATGAAGCGGTGAGCGCCGGGCGCAAGCACCAGGGCATGGAGCACTGGCTGCCGCTGTTTTATCCGCAGATGGAAACGCTCTTCGATTATACTGGACGCGCGCCCGTATTTCTCAACCACCGTGTGGAGGAGGCAAAAAAGGCGCGCCTCGCGCTGGTGGCCGATTACTACGCCACGCGCGAATCCCTGCGTGCAGGAGAAAAGGAAGCGAAGAAAGGGGCGACCGCGGCACCCCCTTACAAGCCGCTGAAGCCCGATGCGCTTTATCTGACGGAAAAGGAATGGGACGCGCGGTTGGCGAAAATGCCTGTGCGCGCGCTGTCGCCATTTGCCGCGCCCGATAATACGGGCTCGCTGGATGCGGGGGGGCGCGTAGGCCGCGATTTCGCTCCCGAACGCGCGGCCGAAGGCAAGGGAGGCCGCATCAATGTGTTCGATGCGGCGGTAACCCACATCCGCGAATTGCAGAAGGCGGAGAGGCGCGTGGTGGTCACCTGCTGGAGCGAAGGCTCGGCCGAACGCATGGGCGGCGTGCTGGCCGATCACGGCCTGGAAGCCGTGAAGCGCGTCACCGACTGGCGCGAGGCGCACGCCATGCATGGCGCCGCCGTGGCGCTGACCGTGTTCGGGCTGGAGCACGGCTTCGAGGCGCCTGGTTTCGTGCTGATCTCCGAGCAGGACGTGCTGGGCGAGCGGCTGGTGCGCACGCGCAGGCCCACGCGTGCACAGAATTTCCTGTCCGAAGCATCTTCATTGGCGCCCGGCGATCTGGTTACCCATGTCGAACATGGCGTCGGGCGTTATCTCGGGCTCAAGACCATCGAAGTCGTGGACGCGCCACACGATTGCCTGGAGCTGCAATATGACGGTGGTAAATTATTCCTGCCGGTGGAGAACATTGAGCTGCTGACGCGCTACGGCTCGGAAGACGCGGGCGTAGCGCTCGATCATCTGGGCGGCGTCGGCTGGCAACACCGTAAGGCGCGCATGAAGCAACGCGTGCGCGAAATGGCGGCGGAGCTGATCCGCATCGCCGCCGCCCGCGCGCTCAAGCAAATGCCATCGGCCGAGCCGCCGGAAGGCGTCTACGACGAATTCTGCGCGCGCTTTCCCTATCAGGAGACCGACGATCAGCTGCGCGCCATTGCCGATGTGGTGGAGGATCTGAGCAAGGGCCGGCCGATGGATCGCCTTGTCTGCGGCGATGTGGGTTTTGGCAAGACAGAAGTGGCGCTGAGCGCCGCTTTCATCATCGCCATGTCTGGCGCGCAGGTGGCAGTGGTGGTGCCGACCACTCTGCTAGCGCGCCAGCACACCCGCACTTTCACCGCACGCTTTGCCGGCTTTCCCGTGCGCATCGCGCAGCTTTCGCGCTTCACCCCAGCGAAGGAGGCAAAGGAAATCAAGACGGCGCTGGCATCGGGCGATGTGGACATAGTCATCGGCACGCACGCGCTGCTGGCCAAGGGCATCACGTTCCGCGATCTGGGTATGGTGGTGGTGGACGAGGAGCAGCATTTCGGCGTTGGCCACAAGGAGCGGCTGAAGGCGCTCAAGGCCGACGTGCACGTGCTGACGCTGACGGCAACGCCAATCCCGCGCACGCTGCAATTGGCGCTATCGGGCGTGCGCGACCTTTCGCTGATCGCCACGGCGCCCATCGATCGCTTGGCCGTGCGCACCTTTGTCACGCCGTTCGATCCGCTCATCATCCACGAGGCGCTGTTGCGCGAGCATTACCGCGGCGGGCAGAGCTTCAATGTGGTGCCGCGCATCGCCGATCTGCCCGATGCCGCCCAGTTTCTGAAAGAGACGGTTCCGGAAGTGAAGGTCGCGGTGGCGCACGGGCAATTGCCCACGCACCAGTTGGAAGACGTGATGACGGCGTTCTATGACGGCAAGGTGGATGTGCTACTCTCCACTAACATCGTCGAGAGCGGCCTCGACATTCCCACCGCCAACACGCTGATCGTGCACCGCGCCGACCGTTTCGGCCTGTCGCAGCTTTATCAGTTGCGCGGGCGCATCGGCCGTTCCAAGGCGCGCGCTTACGCCTATCTCACCACGCCCGCCAACATGAAAATCACCGAAACGGCAGAGCGCCGTTTACAAGTGCTGCAATCGCTCGATCAGTTGGGCGCTGGCTTCAGCGTGGCGAGCCATGATCTCGACATTCGCGGCGCGGGCAATTTGCTGGGCGAAGAACAATCCGGCCATGTGCGCGAGGTCGGCATCGAGCTGTACCAAGACATGCTGGAAGAAGCGGTGGCGAGCCTGCGCGCGGGCGGCGGCGCGGAAGAGATCGCCGATGCCTGGTCGCCGCAGATCAGCCTGGGCGCTTCGGTGCTCATTCCAGAAAATTATGTTTCGGACCTGAACGTACGGATGGCGCTCTATCGCCGGCTCGCCGATCTGGAATCGCAGAAAGACATAGAAGGCTTCGCCGCCGAATTGATTGACCGCTTCGGGCCGCTGCCAGAAGAAGTCGAGCATCTGATGAAGATTGTCGCCATCAAGCGGCTTTGCCGTCTGGCGCAGGTGGAAAGGATCGAAGCGGGGCCAAAGGGCGCCACCATTTCCTTCCGCAACAAAACGTTTCCGAACGCGAGCGGCCTCATTCGCCTGATCAGCGAGCATCCCGACAGAATGCGCGTGCGCCCCGATCAAACTTTGGTTGTAATGCGCGACTGGCCAACGCCGGAAGACCGCCTGAAGGGCGCGGCGGCGTTGCTCGGCCAACTCGCACTAATGGCGGAAGCCGTCCCTGCTTAACAACCAATTGTCATCCCCGGCGAGTCGCGTTGGCTCGTTTCTCCCCCCGTTGTTACGGGGGGAGTGGACAGACGCTCGCGGAGCGAGCGGCTGGACGTAGGGGGCAGCACCGCCACCCCAACCGCCTCGCTGCGCGAGGCACCTCCCCCGTAACGACGGGGGAGGAAAACATGTGGTATCGTTCGGCCGGGAATGACAATAATTTACAGCTGAATAAACGTGTTCTTGAGTTGCGTATATTTGTCGAGCGCGTGGAGCGACTTGTCGCGACCGATGCCGGATTGTTTGTAGCCGCCGAACGGCATTTCAACGCCGCCGCCGTCGAGATTATTGACCATCACCGTGCCCGCGCGCAACGCCCGCGCGGTTTTGTGCGCCTTTGTGAGATCGTTGGTCCACAGGCTGGCAGCAAGGCCGTAAATGGAATCATTGGCGATTTTCACAGCCTCTTCCGCGTTCTTGAACGTGAGCGTCGAAAGCACGGGCCCAAAAATTTCCTCGCGCGCAATGGTCATGTCGTTCTTCACGCGGTCGAAGATAGTGGGTTCGATATAAAACCCGCCGGAATTCTGCCGCACCTGATTGCCGCCCATGGCAAGCGCTGCGCCCTCGCTCTTGCCCTTGTTGATATAGGAGAGCACGCGTTCCATCTGGCTTTTGTCCACCATCGAGCCCATCTGCGTCTTGGGATCGAGCGGGTCGTTGGGCTGGTAGATATTGGCGAGCTTCTTCACCTCGCTCAGGAACGCATCGTGGATTTTTTCTTCGACCAAGAGGCGTGAGGCCGCCGTGCAGACCTGACCGGAATTGTAGAAAATGCCGTCGGCCGCATCTTTTGCAGCAGCCGCCAAATCCGGCGCGTCGGCGAAGATGATGTTGGGCGATTTGCCGCCACATTCCAGGCTGACGATCTTCATGTTGGATTCGCCCGAGTAGCGCAGGAAGAATTTCCCCACCTCGGTCGAGCCGGTGAAAGTGATCTCGTCCACATCCATGTGGCGGCCCAGCGCCTGGCCGGCTGTTTCGCCGAAGCCCGGCACCACATTAAGCACGCCGTCGGGAACGCCCGCTTCCATAGCGAGCTCGGCGATGCGCAGCGCTGTCATGGGCGACTGTTCGGCAGGTTTGATGACGATGGAATTGCCTGCCGCGAGCGCCGGTGCAAACTTCCACGTCGTCATCAGCAGAGGGAAATTCCACGGCACCACGGCCGCCACCACGCCCAGCGGCTCGCGTGTGATGAGCGCGATCTGGTCCTTGGGCGTGGGCGCGATCTCGTCGTAAATCTTGTCGATGGCTTCGGCGTACCAGCGCACCGTATCGACGACTGCGCGCAAATCGCTGCTGCGCGAATTCTTGATCGGCTTGCCCATGTCGAGCGTTTCGAGCAGCGCCAGCTCGTCGGCGTGTTTTTCGATGAGATCGGCCAGTTTCAACAGCGTACGCTTGCGCTGTCTGGGCGATGTGTCCGCCCACACGCCCTTCTCGAACGCCGCGCGCGCGGCGTACACGGCGCGGTCCACGTCTTCCTTGTCGCAGGCGGCGACCTTGGCCAGCACTTTGCCGTCGATGGGCGAGATGCACTCGAAGGTTTGGCCGCTGGCGGCCGCCACATGCTTGCCGCCGATGAACGCCTTGTCGGGGAACCGCATTTTTGCCGCTTCCGCCCGCCAGTCGATATTCACATTCATGGCCGCCTCCATGCTGACATGCCCTCATGCTTCGACAGGCTCAGCATGAGGGCTTTTTTAAGCGCCTCACCCTGAGCTTGTCGAAGGGTGAGGCCCGTGCCCCATTGTGCCGAAAATAGAACGCGCGCCAACCGGTTCCCCGTGGCGCGCGGAAAACAAGGCCTAAGCGCAAGCCTATTTGATCTTGCCTTCCTTGAATTCGACGTGCTTGCGCACCTTAGGGTCGTATTTCTTCTTGGTGAACTTCTCTGTATGCGTGCGCGAGTTCTTTTTGCCGACGTAGAAATAGCCCGTGCCGGCCTCGCTGTTTAGCCGCATTTTGATGGTGGTCGGTTTCGCCATGGCGGGCTCCAAAACTCTCGCTGAAGGCGGCTAAACTAGCTTTAGACGTGCATGTGTCAAGGCCGTAGCTGGGGGAAAAGATGAGGAAATTACTCGCCTGCACAGCAGCCATTGCGATCGCCGCGCTCGCGGCCTGCGACTACATGAACGTGGTCAGCGGGAAGTTGCCCTGCTCGCAATGGACGACGGATCAAAAAACGCAGTCCGGCAACGCCAGGATCGAAGTTGCGTGGGCATTGGGATTTTTCCCGGCGTTCTACAAGAGCGCGCAAAAGACGAGCGGGAACCGAGGCGCGGCGTTGAGTTTCCCCGATGCCAATACCACTCTGCTCGCGTCCATGAATGCGTATTGCCAGCGATTTCCTGACGCCACCATCACGCAAGCGGCCAACGACGTCATGGTCGATGCCATGAAGCTCCGGGATTAGTTTCGCTGTTCCCCTTAGCGCATTTTTAAGCATGCGCGCGGATTACCGCTGCTCACATGGAACGAACTGTATTTCCTGCGCTTTTCCAGGATGCAGCATCGAGGGAGCGCGCCATGGGAATGATTTACAGAGGCACCAACAAGACCGTCATCGGCCCGGATGGCGAGCTGCTTACGCGGGCCGATTTACCGCCGCCCATGACCAAACGCTGGGTGCCACGCCGCAAGGCGCAGGTGGTGGCCGCGGTGCGTGGCGGCCTGCTTAAGCTGGAAGAGGCCTGCGCCCGCTATGAATTGTCGGTGGAGGAATATCTTTCCTGGCAGTACGCGATCAAGCATTTCGGGTTGCCCGGCCTGCGTGTGAAGCATCTGCAGCACCACCGGCAGGAAGAAGACGAATCCGCCTAGGCTTTATCGCCTGCGATGGCGCGCGGCGTTGGCGCGCATACCGTGCGCTTCCGCGAGCTCGAAGCGCAAGCCGCCGGTCAGGGGCGCTGCCTCCACCAGCTTCACCTTCAAGATATCGCCAAGGCGATAGAGCGTGCCGCTGCGCGAACCCACCAGCGCGTGGCGTTTCAGATCGTGGCGGAAAAATTCCTGTCCCAGCGCACGCATGGGCAGCAGGCCATCAGCGCCGGTTTCTTTCAGCCGCAGAAAGAGTCCAAAGCGCGTGACGCCTGACACGCGGCCCTCGAATGTGGCGCCCACGCGATCTTCCATGAAGGCCGCGACATAACGGTCGACGGAATCGCGCTCGGCCGCCATGGCGCGGCGCTCGGTCATGGAAATGTGCTCGGCGGTTTCTTCGAGGCGGGCGATTTCGCTGTCACTCATGGCCCCTTCGCCCAGTTTCAACGCGCGGACGAGCGCGCGGTGCACGATGAGATCGGCGTAACGGCGAATGGGCGAGGTGAAATGCGCGTAACGCTGAAGGTTCAATCCGAAATGGCCGACATTGCCGGGCGCATACACGGCCTGCGCCTGCGTGCGCAGCACCACGTCGTTGATGACCTCGGCATGCGGGCCTTTTTTCGCCTGCGTGAGAATGCGGTTGAACACGGCCGGCTTCATCACCTGGCCTTTGGCGAAGGCGATGTTGATGGTCTTCAGATAATCGCTGAAGGCCATCAGCTTTTCCTGGGATGGTTCCTCGTGCACGCGGTAAATGAGTGGGCTCCGCGCTTTTTCCAACGATTCGGCGGCCGCGACATTGGCCTGAATCATGAATTCTTCGATCAGCCGCATGGATTCCAGCCGCTCGCGATAACCGATGGATTCGATTTTACCGTTGGCGCCGATGACGATGCGCCGTTCCGGCAGATCAAGGTCAAGCGGCGCCCGCGCATCGCGCGCCTGCGCCAGCGCGCGAAAAGCGTTCCACAGCGGCTGCATCACTTTTTCCTGCAGGTGCGCGGTCGTGCCGTCCGGACTGCCGTCGAACGCCATCTGCGCCTGTTTGTAGGTAAGGCGCGCGGCGGAACGCATGATCCCGCGCAGGAATTCATGGCGGCGCTTGTGGCCAGCCACATCGAACACCATGCGCACGGCGAAGCAGGGGCGCTCCATATTTTCTTTCAGCGAGCACAGATCTGCCGAAAGCTTTTCGGGCAGCATCGGCACCACGCGGTCGGGGAAATAGACCGAATTGCCGCGCTTGCTTGCTTCGCGGTCGAGCGCCGAGCCCGGCGTCACGTAATGCGCCACATCGGCAATGGCAACGATGACGACATGGCCGCCGCGGTTTCCGGGATCGGTGTCGGGCGCCGCCCACACAGCGTCGTCGTGGTCGCGCGCGTCTTCGGGATCGATGGTGACGAGCGGAAATTTGCGCAAATCGGTGCGACCCTGCGGATCGGCGACTTTGGCGCGCTCGGCCTCTTCCAGAACTTCTGGCGGAAACACATCGGGAATGCCGTGCGCATGAATGGCAATCAGACTGACTGTGCGCGGGCTAGCCATCGAGCCGATGCGTTCAATCACACGCGCGCGCGGCGCGCCTGCCGCGCGGCCGGCCAAGGGCTCGACCAGCACTAGCTCGTTCTCGCGCGCGTTTGCCAGTTCTCGTTCGTCCACAATGAAAGCGAGGCGCGTTTTGCGGTCCACAGGTTCCACGCGCATCACACGCCCCTCGCGCCTCAGCACGCCCAGCACGCGGTGGACGCTGGCGCCCAGCCGTTTAATGACGCGGGCTTCATAGCCTTCCTTGCTGCGGGTGATCTTTGCCAGCACCTTGTCGCCGCGCCCCAATGCTGGGCCAGCGTCGTCGCGGCCCGGCAGTACCAGCACGGCCGGCGGCGCTTCAGCGCGCTCCCACTGCGCGGGACAGCCGATGGGTTCGCCGTCAGAGTCCTCGCCGGTGATTTCGATCACCGTTACATCGGGCAGCGCGCCTGCTGGCACGTAACTTTTCTTCTTGCCGCGCTCAAGCAGGCCCTCTTCGGCAAGTTCTTTCAGAATGCGTTTCAGCTTTTGCCTGTCTTCGCCGCGCACGCCTAGCGCACGCGCCAGATCGCGCTTGGTGTCGCCTGGGTGGGCTTCCAAATGCGCGAGGATGGTTTCTTTGGATAGCGCCGTGGTGGCGGTGCGTTTGTGAGATTTTTTCAATTAGGTTCTTTCCATAGAAGACATGTCATTCCCGGCCGAGCCTTGCGTAGCAAGGCGAGTGGAAGGGAATCCAGGTCGAGAGAGTAGGGTTATTCTGCTCACCTGATCCCCTTCCCTCGCGCCGCTAAAGCGGTGCTCGCCGGGGATGACAGATTAGCATTTATCCCGTCGCGTGCTTTTTGCGCTTGGGTTTGTCCGTTTCCGCAACAGGTGCGGTTTTCGCTTTCTTGGCAGGCTTTTTCGGCGCCTTGGCATCAGTGGCTTTCTTCGCCGCCTCTTTTTTCTTCTGTTTCTTGCTTGGCCCTTTGGCCGCGCGCGCGGCAATCAGCGTTTGCGCGTCCTCCAGCGTAAGCGACATGGGGTCGGTATCGCTCATGATGGTGGCGTTGATCTTGCCGTCGGTGACGTAAGGCCCATAGCGGCCCTTCATCACTTTGATGATGTCGCCCGCTTCGTTCTTGCCCAATTCTTTCAGCGCCTGCGGCCCGTGGCGCGACGGCCCTCGCGCTTTGCGTTCAGCCAGCAGTGTCACCGCGCGGTTGATGCCGACGGTGAATACTTCGTCCGGCGAATCCAGCGAAGCGAACGCGCCATCGTGCTTGATATAGGGGCCGAAACGGCCGAACGCGGCCGTGATGGGATGACCGCTTTCAGGGTGCAGGCCAATTTCGCGCGGCAGCGACAGCAATTGCAGCGCGCGCATCAAATCAATGCCTTCGGGGGCGAACCCTTTGGGAATGCCTGCGCGCGGTGGCTTCTCGTCCTTCTTTGCTTCGCCCAACTGCACATAGGGCCCAAAGCGGCCCGACTTGAGCGAGACTTCCAACCCCGTTTTCGGATCGATGCCGAGCGCCTTGGGCTCGACGCCATTGGCGCCTTCGCGGCCCAATTGGCGGGTGTAGCGGCATTCGGGATAATTCGAGCAACCGATGAAGGCGCCGAAGCGGCCAAGTTTCAGATTGAGGCGGCCCATGCCGCACGAAGGGCATAGTCTCGGGTCGGCGCCGTCGGCCCGTTCCGGGAACATGTGGGGACCCAGGATTTCATCCAGCGCATCGATCACGTCGGCGAATTTCAGATCCTTGGTTTCGCCGATGGCGGCGGAAAAATGCTTCCAGAAATCACGCAGCAAATCTTTCCAGCCGAGTTTGCCTTCGGCCACTTCGTCGAGCTTTTCTTCCAGATCGGCGGTGAAATCATACTCGACATAATGCTTGAAGAAGCTGGTCAGGAATGCGGTGACGATGCGGCCCTTGTCTTCGGGAATAAAACGGCCGCGGTCCATGCGCACATAGAGGCGGTCGCGTAACGTGGAAAGAATGCTGGCGTAAGTCGAAGGCCGGCCGATGCCTAGCTCCTCCAGCCGCTTCACTAGGCTCGCTTCGGAATAGCGCGGCGGCGGCTCGGTGAAATGCTGTTCAGGCCGCACGGCGGCGAGCTTCAGCGCTTCGTCCTTGCTGAGTTGCGGCAGGCTGCCGTCATCGCCATTGGCGTCGTCGTCCTTGCCTTCTTGGTAAAGCGCAAGGAACCCGTCGAACAATGTCACCGTGCCGCTGGCGCGCAATTGCGTCTTGCCATCGGCGGACGTCACATCGACAGTGGTGCGTTCCTGTTCCGCGCTTTCTATCTGGCTGGCCAGGGCGCGCTTCCAGATCAGTTCGTAAAGCTTTGCCTGTTCGGTCTCGAGATAACGCGCCACCTTGTCCGGCGTGCGCGCGAAGCTGGTTGGGCGAATGGCTTCGTGCGCTTCCTGCGCGTTCTTGGCCTTTGAGGTGTAGGCGCGGGGGGCTGACGGCACGTAACGCGCGCCAAGCCGTTCGCCGATCACCTGGCGCGCTTCGGCAACGGCCTCGCCCGCCATCTGTACGCCGTCGGTGCGCATATAGGTGATAAGGCCGGTCGCCTCGCCGCCGATCTCGACGCCTTCGTAAAGCTGCTGGGCAAGCCGCATAGCGTGCTTGGCCGCGAAGCCGAGCTTGCGCGAAGCCTCCTGTTGCAGCGTCGAGGTAATGAAGGGCGGGGCGGGGTGGCGCTTGACGGGCTTCTTTTCGATCTCGCCCACACGGAACTGGCCGGATTTGATCCCTGCCACTGCGCGGTTCGCTTCCGCTTCATTATGCAGCGAAAGCTTGTCGAGCTTCTTCCCTTCAAAATGCGTGAGCCTGGCGGTGAAGTTTCCCGCGACCGCGGCGAAATCGGCATCCACCGACCAGTATTCCTGCGGATGGAACGCCTCGATTTCCATCTCGCGCTCTACGACAAGGCGCAAAGCCACCGATTGCACACGGCCAGCCGAGCGCGAGCCTGGCAATTTGCGCCACAACACGGGCGAAAGCGTGAAGCCCACCAGATAATCGAGCGCGCGGCGGGCGAGATAGGCATCCACCAGCTCCTCGTCGATGTCGCGCGGGTGCGCCATGGCGTTGAGCACTTCGGCCTTGGTGATGGCGTTGAAAACGACGCGGCTGACCTTGGTTTTGCCCAGCGCCTTTTTCTGTTTCAGCACCTCCAGCACATGCCAGGAAATGGCCTCGCCCTCGCGGTCTGGGTCGGTGGCCAGGATCAGCCGGTCGGCGCCTTTGACGGCGTCGGCGATGTCCTTCAGCCGCTTCTGGGCCTTGGGATCCACGTCCCAGGTCATGGCGAAATCGTGGTCCGGCTTCACCGAGCCGTCCTTAGGGGGCAGGTCGCGGATATGGCCGTAACTCGCCAGAACTTTGTAGCCGGACCCCAGATATTTATTGATGGTCTTGGCTTTGGCGGGGGACTCAACAACGACTACGTTCATCGGCTCCGGTACCGGTGCGGGGCTTCGAGATGGCGATTACCCGCGCAGAATTCAAGAATCGCGTGGGGCGGCGGACACTGGTGAAAGGGCAATCTTCTGTCAACCACGGAACAATCCTAGATTGTAGTAACAATTGTATGTGGACTATAGTTGTAATATCAGGGTAGGCGCTTATGCTTAACGCGGTCTGAATTCAATCCGTATTCAATGAGTGCCGGAAGCCGGACACCTCTATGCGGCCAAAAACCCGCGGCCTGCGCGCAGCCAGCCCGCAAGAGACCGCGTGTTATACTTACGACATGCTGGTTTCGCTTAAGCGTCTGGCGGAGCTTAGCAAACAGCCACGTCTGGCAGCCCTGCTCGAAGCCGCCGCCACGGAGGCCCAAACCGTCCTACGCAACGACAAGGGCGGCGAAAAATAGTTTCAGCCGCGCCAGGCAACGCGGTTGCCAGGTTGGCGTTCGATGCGCCCGGCGAGCTCAAGCTCCAGCAGCACCGTCAAAACCGCGGAAGCCGGCGCGCCGCATTGGCGGACCAGCTCGTCAACCTCGACAGGGGCGGCGCCCAGTTTCTCCTCGACGGCGCTGCGCACGCGGTCGGCTTCCGCTTCCAGATTCTGCCCATCGCTTATGGCGGGCGGCACATTTGCCGTACCTGCCGGCTCACGGAAAGCATGGCCTAGAATAGGCCGCAGCGCGGCAAGCACATCCTCGGCGGACTCCGTGAGCGCCGCGCCATCGCGTATGAGGCGGTTGCCGCCGCGCGCGCGGGGATCGAGCGGGCTGCCGGGCACCGCGAAAACCTCGCGTCCCTGTTCGAGTGCCTAGCCGGCCGTGATAAGCGAACCCGATTTCTCCGTGGCCTCAATGATCACCACGCCGCGCGCAAGGCCGGAGATGAGCCGGTTGCGGCGAGGGAAATGGCGCGCCTGCGGCGCCTGGCCGAGCGGCATTTCAGAAATCAGCGCGCCCTGTTTGGCGATCGCATCATAAAGCGACTGGTTCTCCGGCGGATAAACCACATCGAGCCTGCCCGCGAGCACGGCCACCGTGCCGGTGGCAAGCGCGCCTTCATGGGCGGCCGAGTTGATGCCGCGCGCGAGGCCCGAGGCAACCATCAGGCCGGCTGCGCCAAGATCGGCGCCAATGCGCTTGGCGAGCTTGAGGCCAAGTGCCGAGACATTGCGCGCGCCAACAATTGCGACTGCATCGCGTTGCAGAAGGTTCGCGTGGCCGAGCACAAAAATTAACGGCGGCGGGGGATCGAGCGCTGCCAGCCCCGCCGGGAATTCGGGCTCGGTGCAGGCGATCATACGCGCGCCAAGCTTAGCTAGCGCCGCGAGTTCGCCTGCGGCTTCCGCCTCGTCCGGCAATTGCATTGTCTTGCCGCCGCGGCTGGCGAGCCTTGGCACCGCGTCGATCGCCGCGCGCACATTACCAAAACGGGCAAGCAGGCTGGCGAACGTGGCAGGCCCGACATTCTCGGTGCGTGCGAGGCGCAACCAGGCGCGGCGTTCGTCGGAGCCAAGCGCGCGGGGTTTAGTCACCCCGTGCCCTTGGCGCCGCCGATCCTGGGTTCCTGCCCCTTGATAAGACGGCGGATGTTCTCCTCATGCATGATGAAGATGAACGTTGCGAGCAGCAGCATGAGCCCGGAAAACAGATAGTGCTGCCAGAAGGCGAGATAGATGGGCGTGGCGGTGGCCGCGATGAGCGCGGCAAGCGACGAGGTTCGCCAGAGCAGTGCCGCGCCCAGCCAGGTCAGGCAGGTCATCAGCCCGACCGGCCAAGAGAGCGCCAGCGCCATGCCGAGGAACGTGGCGACGCCCTTGCCGCCCTTGAAGTCCAGCCACACCGGATAAAGATGGCCGAGGAATGCGGCGAGGCCGGCGCAGGCGGCCGCGATATCGCCGCCTAGATAGTGCCCGGCGATCACGGCGGCGGCTCCCTTGCCTGCGTCGCAAACAAGCGTGAGCGCTGCCGCCCATTTCTTGCCTGTGCGCAGCACATTGGTGGCGCCGATATTGCCAGAGCCGATTTTACGAACATCGCCAAGGCTTGCGGCGCGGGCGATCAGCAGGCCTGAGGGGATCGAACCCAGCAGATAGCCCAGCACCAGCGAAATCTCGCAGGCCAGCGCGATAAGTTGCCAGTTATTGGGAAGCACGAAGTCCAATGTTATTTCCTTTTGCGTGCCCGTGACGGTTTGGCCCGGCCGGAGGCTTTAAGAATGTCGGTTTCGCAATAGAAGCATCTGAATGCCGATTGAGGCGACTCTATCAGATAAAATTTGTTCCGTGTGTAGGGCTGCTCAACCGCATCGTGCACGATGCAGTTCGGGTTGACGCACCGGATGGTAGGCGGCTCGTGGATGGGATACTCGGCGCGCCGGAAGCCGCCATCGAAGCGCGCGAGCGGCGCATCGCCCAGGCCCAGCAATTGTGAAATCAGCGCCATGCGGATGGGCACGCCATAGGATGCCTGGCGGAAATATACCGCGCGCGGATCTTGATCGAGCGCGGGATCGAGCTCGTTCACGCGCGGCAAGGCATGCATCACGCGGGTGGAAGCGAAACGTGGGTTGCGCAGGAATTTCGTATCAATGCGTGGGTATTTCTGCTTTTTGCCTGCCCAACGCTCTTTCTGGAAACGCGTCACATAAAGAACGTCGATCTCCTCGCGGATTTTTTCGTTCGGTTTGGCGCTGTAAACCGCTTCGATGTTGCCGCCGTCATTGTCGTATTGCGTTTTGGATAGTTGCGAATAGCGGAATTCGTCACGCAGGCGCCTCTCCACATGCGCGGGCAGCGACATGCCCTTGGCCGGCATCAGGATGATGTTCGCTCCGAAGCGCGCCAGGGCATAAACGAAAGAATGAATGGTGCGGCTGCCCTTTAGGTCGCCTTGCACCGCTACATTGAGCCCAACAAACTGCTTGTATTCCTGTTTCAACGTGAACTGGTCGCACAAAGTCTGCGTGGGATGCTCGTGAGCGCCGTCGCCGCCATTGACGATGGGCACGCCGGCATATTCGGCGGCCAGCTTCGCTGCGCCATCGCGCGGATGGCGGATGACGATGATGTCGGCATAATTCTCGACGATGCGCACGGCATCGGCCAGGCTTTCGCCCTTGGCGGCCGAACTCGTTGCGGGATCGGCACTGCTGATATTTTTGCCGCCCAGCCGCAGCATGGCGCTTTCGAATGAAAGCCGCGTGCGCGTGCTCGGTTCGTAAAACAGCGCCGCCAGCACGCGTCCCGTCGCTATATCGGTGCTGTGCGCAATGCGATAGGGCAGTGGGGAATCGGAAAGCTCGTGCAGAAAGCCCGCGGCAAGATTGAACACCCCTTCAATCTCGTCATTGCTGAGATCGTTGATCGAGGTGAGGTGCCGAAGCGGCTCTTTCATCAAAGCCTGGCTTATAGGGGCGTGGGCAGGCATCGGCAAGGGCGTCAAGTATCCGGTTGCGGATTGTGCTTAAGCCAGTCAAGCGCGCCCTGAAGAATGTAGGCCGCCGCCACCTTGTCCACCACTTCGGCGCGGGCCGCACGCGACATATCGGCGTCGATGAGCGAGCGCATGACCGCGGCCGTGGAAAGCCGCTCGTCCCACAGTACGACTGGAATGATGGAGATGCCGGCGAAATTGCGCGCGAAGGCGCGGGCCGATTGCGCGGATGGGCCTTCCGAGCCGTCCATATTGCGCGGCAGGCCGACAACGATGGCGCCGGCATCGTGCTGGGCGATCAGCGCCGTGAGCTTTTCCGCGTCGGGCTTGAACTTGGTGCGAGCAAGCGTTTCCAGCGGTGTGGCGATGGTGAGGCGCGTGTCAGACAGCGCAAGCCCAATGGTTTTCTCGCCAAGGTCAAGGCCCAAAAGCCGCTGACCTGCATGGAGCGCGGGCCTGAGCGCGGAAAGTTCGATAACGGCCATGCGCGTAACTTGCCAGCCCTAATTCCGGTTGCTAGCAAGCTGTAGCAGAGCCAAGGGTTCGGCGCATCAAATGGCCGTGGATAAAGAAACCGTCAGGCGCATTGCCAAGCTGGCGCGCATCGCGCTCGAGGAAGCCCGCGTCGAGCCGATGATGGCCGAGCTAAACCAGATGCTGGCCTGGGTGGCGCAGCTGGAAGAGGTGAATATCGAGGGCGTGGCGCCCATGACCAGCGTGGTCGAGCAGAAACTGAAAATGCGCGAGGACAAGGTCACCGATGGCGGATACCCGGCCGACCTGATGAAAAACGCGCCGATGAGCGAGGACAATTTCTTCGTCGTGCCCAAGGTGGTGGAGTGATGGCCAACGACCCGGCACGGATGACCTTGGCCGAGGCGCGCGACGCGTTGAAAACGAAAAAGCTTTCGGCGAAGGAATTGGCGGAAGCGCATATCCGCGCCATCGAGGCGTCGGAAATGCTTAACATCTTTCTCACGCCAACGCCCGAACGCGCGCTGGAACAGGCGAAGATTTCGGATGCGCGGCTGTCCAAAGGCGAGGGGCGCGCACTGGAAGGCATCCCGCTGGCGATCAAGGATCTGTTCTGCACCAAGGGCGTCCGCACCACGGCCGGCAGCAATATCCTCAACAATTTCGTGCCGACTTATGAATCCACCGTCACGCAGAATTTGTGGAATGCAGGCGCTGTGCTGCTCGGTAAGACCAACATGGACGAATTCGCCATGGGCTCGTCGAACGAGACCAGCCATTTCGGCCCCGTCGTCAGCCCGTGGCGCGCGCGGGATAGCAACCAGAATCTGGTGCCGGGCGGTTCCTCTGGCGGATCGGCGGCGGCGGTGGCCGCGCATTTGGCGCTGGGCGCGACCGGCACCGACACCGGCGGTTCTATACGCCAGCCAGCGGCGGTAAGCGGTATTGTCGGCATGAAGCCCACTTATGGCCGCTGCTCGCGCTGGGGCATTGTCGCGTTCGCCTCTTCGCTCGATCAGGCGGGGCCGCTGGCGCGCACGGTGCGCGATGCCGCGATCATACTGGGCGCGATGGCGGGGCACGACCAGAAAGATTCCACCAGCGTCGATGTGCCCGTGCCCGATTACGAGAAGGGATTGGAGTCAGGCGTGAAAGGCATGCGCATCGGCATCCCCAAGGAATACCGCATCGATGGTGCGCCGCCCGAAATCGACACGCTGTGGGCCAAGGGCGCGGAATGGCTGAAGGCGCAAGGTGCAACCATTGTCGATGTCAGCCTGCCGCACACGAAATATGCGCTGCCCGCTTATTATATTGTGGCGCCTGCGGAAGCCTCGTCCAATCTCGCGCGCTATGACGGCGTGCGCTATGGCCACCGCGCGGCGAATCCGAAGAACATGCTCGATCTCTACGAGCGCACGCGCGCCGAAGGCTTTGGCCGCGAGGTGCGGCGGCGCATCATGATCGGCACCTATGTGCTGTCGGCCGGTTATTACGACGCCTATTACTTGCGGGCGCAGAAGGTGCGTACGCTGATTGCGCGTGATTTCACAGAGGCGTTCAAGAAATGCGATGTCCTGCTGACACCGGCCACGCCGGGGCCAGCTTTCGCTCTCGGCGCGAAAACCTCGGACCCCGTGTCCATGTATCTGAACGATGTGTTCACGGTGACGGTGAACCTGGCGGGCCTGCCGGGGATTTCCGTGCCCGCGGGCTTGACGGCGGATGGATTGCCGCTTGGCCTGCAGATTATTGGCAAGGCCTTTGACGAGGCGACCGTATTGCGCGTGAGCCTTGCGGTGGAGCAGGCGGCGGCTTTCCATGCCGAGCCGGAAGTCTGGTGGAGGGCGGCATGAGCGGGCGCCAGGCCAAATTGCTCGACGGCGACACAGGCAAGTGGGAAGTCGTCATCGGCATGGAAGTTCATGCCCAGGTGACCTCGAATGCGAAACTGTTTTCGGGCGCTTCCACCAAATTCGGCGCCGAACCCAACAGCCAGGTAAGCCTGATCGATGCCGCGATGCCCGGCATGTTGCCGGTGATCAACCGCTATTGCGTCGAGCAGGCGATCAAGACGGGGCTTGGTCTGAAAGCCAAGATCAATCTGACAAGCGTGTTCGACCGCAAGAATTATTTCTATCCCGATCTGCCCGCCGGCTATCAGATTTCGCAGTACAAGCATCCGATTGTCGGCGAAGGCGAGGTCACGCTCGATCTTCCCAATGGCGAAAGCGTGAAGGTCGGCATCGAGCGCGTCCACATGGAACAGGACGCGGGCAAAAGCCTGCACGACCAGCACCCTGATTATTCCTATGTCGATCTCAATCGCTCCGGCATCGCGCTGATGGAGATCGTCTCGTGCCCGGACATGCGCTCGGCCGAGGAGGGCGCCGCCTTCCTGCGCAAGCTGCGCGCGATCCTGCGCTATCTCGGCACCTGCGACGGCAATATGGATGAGGGCTCCATGCGCGCCGACGTGAATGTTTCGGTGCGGAAGCCGGGGGCGCCACTGGGCACGCGCGCCGAGATCAAGAACGTCAATTCCATGCGCTTCGTGGCCGCGGCCATCGAGTTTGAAGCGCGCCGCCAGATCGGCATTCTGGAAACAGGCGGTAAGATCACCCAGGAAACGCGCCTGTTCGATTCGAAGAACAGCGAAACGCGCTCCATGCGCTCGAAGGAAGAAGCGCATGATTACCGCTATTTCCCCGATCCCGACCTGCTGCCGCTTACTTTCGAACAGAACTGGGTGGATGAAATCGCCCGCGGGCTGCCTGAGTTGCCCGACGAAAAAAAGGCGCGCTTCATAAGCGCGGGGCTTTCGCCATATGACGCGTCGGTGCTGGTCGTGGAAAAGGAACGTGCTGAGTATTACGAGACAATGGTGAAAGAGGGTGCTGAACCAAAGGCCGCGGCGAAATGGCTCCTAAATGAATATCTAGGCCGCTTGAACGAACTTCCGCCTGGGCAGCAGCTTACAGATGCGTCCGTTTGTTCCCCTAATTATCATGTTGCGATCAATTCAGTTAGAGAAAATATAAATACTAGGCTTCTTCTGGAGACGGTATCGCCTTCTGCCAACAGTGCAATTGTGCAGAAGATTTCGTCGGGTAAAATTTCTGGAAAGATGGGCAAAGATATTCTTGATGAAAAGATGCGCCAGCCGGATAAGGACATCAATGAGATTATGGAGAAATACGGCGAACAGATAACCGACACGGCGGCAATCGAGAAGACGGTGGACGCCGTCATCGCCGCCAATCCCGGTAAAGTTGAAGAAGTGAAAGCCAAACCGAAGCTGGCCGCGTGGTTTGTCGGCCAAGTGATGAAACAGACCGGCGGCAAAGCGAATCCGCAAACCGTCAACACGATATTGCAGCGCAAACTTGGAATCACCGGCGAAGGCTGATTCGGCGCAAAATGCACAAATTATCAATTCGCGCAAATGGCGCGCGAGCTTTGGAAAATATCGCTCCGTACACGAAGTGATACACGGAATCAAATAAAACATTGGCGTCTGCGATGAACACGCGTGGCGAAGCATTTTGCGCGCGCGTGTTACGCTTGCGTCATAAACTTGTTATCGCCCATATTCTGCATCGTTTTGGATGATGCGATTCGCATTTTCCAATTACTTAAAGGGAGTCGTTCAATGGCGAAGAGACGCAAGAGAAGGACGAAGTCGAAGAAAATGGCGATGAAGAAGCCCGCGCGGAAGACGAAGCGCCGCCGTCGCCGGAAGGCAAAGAAGTAGCCTGCTGCGTGTTAAGGCCATGTCGGCGCCGTTCTGACGGTGCCGATATCGGCGAAGGTAGGGCCGCGGCAGTCCAGCAGCGCGCAAGCGCGTTCGGACGCCGCGGCCGCGCCCCCGGAGCTTTCCTACCACCCAACATCGTTTGATTTGGCTCCCTTCCGGCTGGCGCATCTGCGTACGGCCCGCGCCATTTGGTTTCCGTTTCTTAACGAAAACTGAAAATCAGCGTTAACCGGCCTTTAGGTTAGCTCTCCCATGATCGCGCCCATGCGTGAGGCGATTTCTCGCTTTCGCTATGAAGTTCGGTCTTGGGGGAAGACGATTATGGCATGCATCGATTGCGACTCGCTGACGCAATATGAAACAGCGGCGCGCCAGGGCCGCGCGGATGCGCTCTACAATCTGGGGCTCGCTTATTCCACGGGGCAGGGCGTCGGCGTCGATTACATCGCCGCGCACAAATGGTTCAATCTCGCGGCGCAGCGCGGTTTCGATGCGGCGAAGGCCTGGCGGGCGCAACTGGCCCGCGAAATGAGCGCCACGCAAATAGCCGAGGCCCAGCGCCAGGCGCGTGAGTGGCTAACGCGCTGAGCCGAACAGGCCAAATCTACTCTCAGCACCTTATTGATCTTCCGCTTTGTGCGCGGCCCGATTGTGCGTTGTTTTCTTGCTTTTTGCTTTTCCGCCATGTCCGTGAGATTTCGGCGCTGGCGCTACTTCTGAAGCGGCATATGGCCGGTAGTCTAGCGGCTCTAAATCGGGCGTTCGCGGCCGGTAGAGATCGGCAAGAATGCCCAGCTTCTGATCGCTGCCCGCCAGCAGGTTGCGATACACCTGCGTGTTCTCCAGCACGCGTTGCACGTAATTGCGCGTCTCGCCGAAAGGAATGCGCTCGATCCAGTCGATGGGATCGGTGCCGGTATCACGCGGGTTATCGTAAGAATTGATCCATTTGCGCACATTGCCATCGCCCGCGTTGTAAGACGCAATCGCTAAAACATAGGAACCGCCCCACTCGGAGATGTAATCGGCAAGTTCCGCCTGGCCGATCTGCATGTTGAGCTTTGGGTCGGTGGTAAGTTCCGAGACGCTGTAGCGCAATCCGTGGGCGCTTGCGGTTTCGCGCCCGCCGCCCGGCATGATTTGCATCACCCCAAGCGCGCCCGCGTGGCTCACCACGTCGGTATCGAACTCGCTTTCCTGCCGCGTGATGCCAAGCGTCAGCGCGGGCTCCGGCGGCTTCAAAAGCCCAGGCACCGTGGGGATGTCGATAGTCGGATGGGAATAAGCGAGCATCAGCGCATTGTTGTAGCTCGCCTGCTTGGCGGCCCGCACGGAAAGCGCGGGGTTGCCGAGCTGCTTCATCAGCTCTGCGAGCAGCTCCATGTGCGGCCCGTCGGGCGTATCCAGCATTTCATGTGCGGCAAAGGTGAGCAGCCAATCGTCCTCGCCCATTTCGGCCAGCACGCGCATGGCGTGGGTGCGGCCGTCGGCCTCGAAAGCGGCGCGGAGCGCGCTCGTATCAGGATCGGTGTCGGCCAGATGTAGCACGGGGTTGGGATCGATGCGCGTAAGCGCCAACTGGCCATAGAACGTGGCTCCGTATTGCGCCGCCTGATGATAATGCTGCCAGGCATCGGCCTTGTGCTTGAGCGCCTCCTCCGTGCGCCCTAGCCAATATTGCGCGCGCGCCTTGCTGATGGGCGTGGCGACGGCGGCTGAGAGCCGCTCGAAATGATCGCGCGCCTCAGCTGGGTTCTTGAGGAATCGCAGTGCTAGCCAGCCGCTGAGAAATTCCGCATCGGCGTAATCGGTGCCGGAGTCGAGATGGGAGCCGGAAACCAGCCGGTAAGCGACATGATATTTTTCATCCTTGATCGCCTGGCGCGCTTCCAATTGCCGCTCGCCCCACCATTGTTCGGCAAAATCGTGCGCGGGCTTGCTGTCGGACGCACGCAGCAAAAGCTGCTCCGCCTTGTCGTTATCGTCCTGGCGGCGCAGCGCGCGCGCTTCGTCAAATAGAATACCGGGATCATTGCGCAGGCTTTCCGGCAGTTTGGCTACGATGGCGTGCGGCGAACCTGCCCCGCGCAAAAGTTTGATGCGCGCCTCGGCTAGCTCCTCCTCGCGGTTTTCCACCCGCGCCATTTGCCGTTCGGCGCCGTTAAGATCGTCGTTCCACAGCAAATATTCGAGGCGTTGCTTATGCACATCGGGCGTGAAGAGATCGCCGTGCCTAGTCAGGGTGGATATTTCATCGGCAGGCGCATAACCGTGCTCGACCCAGCCCTTGCGAATGTGGTCGATGCCTTCCTGGCGCTTGCCGGTTTTCATCAACGCTTCGCCTAGACGGATTTCGCCAAAGCCGGACACGGGCGTGCGCGAGCCAAACCAGCTCAGCACCGCATTCGCGCTGGCGCTGTCGGGCATGGCCTTTTCGGCATGCGCCAGCAGCACATCGTGGCGAGGCCAATCCGGATGCGCGCGCAGGAAGCCGTCGATCTCGTCGAAAATGGCGCCGCTGGTTTCGTCGAGCAGATAGCGCCAGGTGATGAGATCGCGGGCGATTTTGTCCTTGCCTTGCGCGGCGGCGGCCTGCGCAGTGGGCCAGTCGCCGCGTTCGGCGGCGGCAAAGGCTTGCGCGAACGCGGCATGATCGGTCTCGTTCAACACATGCGGGCCCATATGGTGCTGGCCGGATACCATCTCGCTGTGGGAGTCCGGGATCGGCGCCATCATCACCACGCCGGGCTGGCTTTGCGCGGCTGGCGCAGGCGCGGGCGTGGCCGCGTTCTGGGCGTGCGCCCGCAAAACCAGTACGCCAGCAAATGCAATAACGGTTAAAACCGCGACGCGCGAAGCCATCCCAAGCCAGCCTTTGTGCCTTGCCGCAAGGCGTGGCCCAGCGTAAAGCTCAAGCAGCACAGGAGCAAACCATGCCGGCGCTCGACCGGATCAAAGGCTCGATCACCGCGCTCATCACGCCGTTCAAGAACGGCGCGGTTGACGAAGAGGCCTTCCGCCGCATCGTCAATTGGCAGATCGCCGAAGGCACCGAGGGCTTGGTTCCCTGCGGCACTACGGGCGAGTCACCCACGCTCACAGACGCGGAGCACATGCGCCTGATCGAAGTCTGCGTCGAAGCCGCATGCGGGCGCGTGCCCGTGCTGGCGGGCGCGGGCTCCAATTCCACCGCGCAGGCGATCATGCTGTCGCGCCATTCCAAGAAAGTGGGGGCAGACGCCGCGCTTTCGGTCGTACCCTATTACAACAAGCCGACGCAGGAAGGGTTGTATCGCCACTTCGCCAAAATTGCGGAGTCGGTGGACATTCCCATCGTCATCTACAACGTACCGTCGCGCACGGTGGCCGACATCTCGGTCGAAACGCTGGCGCGGCTTGCCAAAATCGCCAACATCTTCGGCATCAAGGACGCAACCGGCAATATGGCGCGCGCAAGCCGCGAGCGTGCGGCGCTGCCCGAAAAATTCATCCGCCTGTCGGGCGAGGACGCAACCACGCTCGGCTTCATGGCGCATGGCGGGCATGGCTGTATCTCGGTCACCTCCAATATCGCGCCGCACCAGTGCGCGGAATTCCAGAACGCGTGCCTTGCGGGGAATTTTGCGGCTGCGCTGAAATTGCAGGACCGGCTGATGCCGCTGCACGACGCACTGTTCGTGGAAACGAGCCCCGGCCCTGTGAAATACGCGGCGTCGCTGCTTGGGCTTTGCGCAGACGCGGTGCGCCAGCCGCTCGTGCCCCCCGGTGAGCCCACGCAGAAAATCGTGCGCGAGGCAATGCGGCACGCCGGCATCTTCAACGGCTGAGCCGATGGCGAAGAAAGAAAAGCCGGACATCCGCGTCGTCGCGGACAATCGCAAAGCGCGCCATAACTACTTCATCGAATCCACGCTAGAGGCGGGGCTGGCGCTGGTGGGCAGCGAGGTGAAATCCTTGCGCGGCGGCAAGGCGGCGATCGCCGAAATCTTACGCGCAGGCGAAGGACGGCGAGATTTTCCTCGTCAACGCCTACATCCCAGAATACACCATGGCGAACCGCTTCAATCACGAGCCCCGGCGCGTACGCAAATTGCTGGTGCGCAAGACCGAGGCGCGCAAGCTCGCCGCCGCCGTTCAGCGCGAAGGCATGACGCTCATTCCCTTGAAGCTCTATTTCAACAAGAAGGGCATCGCCAAGCTTGAGCTTGGCGTTGCGCGCGGCAAGAAGCAGCACGACAAGCGCGAAACGGAAAAGAAGCGCGACTGGCAGCGCGACAAGGCGCGGCTGATGCGTGGCAGGGGCTGACGCGCGGCGCGCTGCCGCGCTATATTGATTCGTACTTAGGGAGCCAGATAATTCCGCTCGCCGGTTTCGACAAATTCCCCGAAGGATCAATGGTGCACATCGCGGACCAGAAGGTGCTGGAAGAATTCCAGAAATCCTGGGTGTTTCACCACGGACTGGAAGACGGGCAGTTAAAATATGCCGGCAAGGCTGCGAAAATCGTCAAGCGCTCATTCTTCCGCAATGGCGATATTCTGTGCGAGCTCGAAGGCCTGCCCGGCGTGTGGCACGAGAAGTGCCTGAGCCCGGTGTAAGGATTATAATTCTGCCGCTGATATTGCCGCAGCAACCACCTCATCGAACATCTTCGCTGTGAGCACGCCCGTATTGGTATTGTAACGCGAGCAGTGGTAGCTCGCGAGCAGATTTAGCTTTTCGATTTCATAACGCGCGCCGTGTTTGAACGGATGGTCTTTCTTTTTCGCGCCTAGCGCACTCAGCACGCTGTTATGGGCGACTGCGCCCAGCGCAAGGATTGCTTTCAACCTGGGCATGGCCGCGATCTCGGCGGAAAGAAATTGCCGGCAAATGTTGATTTCGGCAGGCAACGGTTTGTTCTCCGGCGGCACGCAGCGCACGGCGTTGGTGATGCGGCAGCCGATGAGCGCTAAGCCATCCTCGGCGCGCGCTTCGTAAGCCCCGCGCGCCAGCCCATATCGTGTCAACGAGCCGTAGAGCAGCTCGCCCGCATAATCGCCGGTGAAGGGGCGGCCGGTGCGATTGGCGCCCTTTAATCCAGGCGCCAGCCCGACGATCAGCAGCCGCGCCTCCAGCGGCCCGAAACTTGGCACCGGGTCGTTGAAGTAATCGGGAAATGCGCGGCGGTTCCTGCTGCGGAACTCCGACAGACGCGGGCAGAGCGGGCAATCTCTTGCAGGACTGCCCGCGCCCTTGCGGGCCTTCATCCCTTCACGCGCTCTGGGCCAATTGCGCCGGCATTTGCTGCTGGCGCATGCCACCTTCGCGCATGATGAGTGGTTTCAATTCTTCCAGCTCGATGAAATTGTCCGCCTGGCGGCGCAATTCATCGGACACCATCGGCGGTTGGGTGCGGATGGTGGAAACCACGCTGACGCGGCGGCCGCGGCGCTGCACGGCCTCGACCAGTTTGCGGAAATCGCCGTCACCGGAAAAAATGACGATATGGTCTACGCGCTCGGACATTTCCATCACGTCGATGGCGAGCTCGATGTCCATGTTGCCTTTGACGCGGCGGCGCCCCTGCGAGTCGGTATACTCCTTCAGCGGCTTGGTAACGACCGAGAAGCCGTTGTAGTCGAGCCAGTCAACCAGCGGCCTGAGCGGCGAGAATTCCTCGTTTTCGATCAGCGCCGTGTAATAGAAAGCGCGCACCAGAAGGCCCTTGCGGGCGAAAAGTTCCAGCAGACGCTTGTAGTCGATGTCGAATTGCAGCCCCTTGGCCGCGCCATAAAGATTGGCGCCGTCGATAAAGAGAGCAATTCTTTCCTGGGGGTAGAAAAGCATTATAGCCTCCAATCAAATAAACAGGCGGTCACAAACACTTGCCTTGCGAAAATCGCGTTGACCTAAGAATTCGCTTCTAGCGCGGTTACGTACCTAAATGGAAGCGGCGTTTTGAAATTATCAGAACAAATGTACGAACGTGATTGACCATGATCCTGATTGCTCTCGGCGCAAATCTTCCGTCACCTGCCGGTGAACCAGCGGCAACTTTGCGCGTGGCGCTAGAAACATTTGCTCTTCATGACGTTCAGGTTGAACATCTTTCACCATTTTACCAAACGAAAGCCTGGCCTGATGCAAACGATCCGTCCTTCGTCAACGCTGTCGCGCGAGTACAGTCGCCATTGCAACCAGCACAATTGCTTGCCGCCTTGCATGACGTTGAAGTCAAGTTTGGCCGCGTGCGCAAAGTGCGGAACGCGCCCCGCACGCTCGATCTCGATCTCATCGATTACGATGGACGCATCCAAGAGGGCCCGCCGCAACTGCCGCATCCGCGCATCGCGGGCCGCCCCTTCGTCCTGGTGCCCTTGCGCGATGTGGCACCCGATTGGCGACATCCGCACAGCGGGCGCACGGTTTCCGAGCTGATCGCGGCGCTGCCGACTGCCACGGAAATGCCCAGAATTCTTGCATTCTGAGCTTGCCGCGGCGCAGCAATTTGGATAAATTCTAAGGCTCTACGCCCCAAATAATATAAGGATTCCGGATGGCCCGCGTTACCGTCGAGGATTGCGTTGACAAGGTTCCCAACCGTTTCGATCTTGTGCTGCTCTCGGCACACCGGGCGCGCCAGCTTTCCGGCGGGGCCGAGCCTATGGTCGACCGCGACCGCGACAAGAACCCGGTCGTGGCCTTGCGCGAGATCGCGCACAAATCGCTCAAGGCGGATGATCTGCGCGAGGATTACATCAAAAGCATGCAGAAGCATGCCGAAATCGACGAGCCGGAGGAGGCCGCCCCCGAAACGGCCGAGGGCGACAATATGCTCCACCGCCAGCTCACCGAGGAAGAACTCCTGCGCGCGCTCACCAATGAGGCGCAGCGCCGCGCCGAGCCGCAGCCCGAGCCGGAAGGCGATTACGAGGAGTAACCGCTTCGTAGACGCGTGGGCCGCGTCATGACGGCGCGCCACCGCCTCATGCGCCAGACCGAGCTGGTGGACCGCGTGCGGGCCTATGATCCCGGCGCCGACGAGGATGTTCTCAACAAGGCCTATGTTTTTGCCATGCAGGCGCATGGCACGCAGAAACGCGATTCGGGCGATCCTTATTTTTCCCACCCGCTGGAAGTGGCGGGCATTCTCACCGATCTGAAGCTCGATACGGCCACGATTGCCACCGCGCTGCTGCACGACACGGTGGAAGACACCACCGCCACGCTCGATGAAATCAAGACCGACTTTGGCGGCGAGATCGCCACGCTGGTCGACGGCGTGACCAAGCTGTCGCAGATCGAGATTTTCTCCGAGCGCACCAAGCAGGCGGAAAATTTCCGCAAACTGATGCTGGCGATGTCGAACGACATCCGCGTGCTGCTGGTGAAACTGGCCGACCGGCTGCACAACATGCGCACGCTCGGCCATATCAAGGAGCCTGAACGGCGCAAACGCATCGCCCAGGAAACGCTCGACATCTATGCGCCGCTGGCCGGCCGCATCGGCATGCACAATATGCGCGAGGAGCTGGAAGACCTGGCCTTTGCCGAGCTCGATCCCGAGGCGCGCAATTCAATCGTAACACGGCTCGAGCGGCTTGATGCGCAGTCGGGCAGACGCATCAGCCGCATCGCCAACCAGATCCAGCACAAGCTGGCCGAGCATGGATTGAGGCCTAGGTCTACCGGCCGCGCCAAGCGGCCCTATTCGATCTGGCGCAAGCTCAAGGACAAGCAGCTTAATTTCGAGCAGTTGTCGGACGTGTTCGGCTTTCGCGTCATCGTCAAGACTGAAGAAGACTGTTACCGCGCGCTAGGCATTCTGCATCGCAGCTGGCGCGCCGTGTTCGACCGCTTCCAGGATTTCATTTCTACTGCCAAAATCCAACGGCTATCGCTCGCTGCACACCACCATGATCGGCCCCGAAAACCAGCGCGTCGAAGTGCAAATCCGCACCCAAGAAATGCACGATATCGCCGAAGGCGGGGTGGCCGCACACTGGCGTTACCGCGAAAATGTCAACGAGCATGACGAGCAGACTGCGAAAACCTACGAATGGCTGCGCGACATGGTGGATTTGCTCGAGCGCGGCGACAGCCCGGAGGAATTTTACGAGCATTCCAAGCTCGCCATCTACCAGGACCAGGTGTTCTGCTTCACGCCCAAGGGCGATCTGATCGCGCTGCCGCAAGGGCGCCACGCCCATCGATTTTGCCTACGCAGTGCACACCGATGTCGGCAACAGCGCGGTGGGCGCGAAAGTCAACGGCGCCCATGCGCCATTGCACACGCCGCTGAAGAACGGCGACCAGGTCGAGATCATCACCACCAAGGAGCAAACGCCGTCGCCCTTGTGGGAGCAGTTTGTGGTGTACTGGACGGGCGCGCGCGGAAATCCGCCGTTTCCTGCGTCACGCGCAGCGCGGCCAGCATGTCAGCCTGGGCCGCAAGATCCTGGAGAAAGTATTCGCCGACGAAGGCTATGAGTTGACCGAGAAAGCGGTCGCTGGCGTGCTCAAGAAACTGCGGCACTCCAAGGCCGACGACGTTTACGCCGATGTCGGGCGCGGCGCATTGCGCGCCCAAGAAGTGCTTGAAGCCGTTTATCCCGAGCTCAAGCACGACGGCGAAACGCCCGCGCGTGGCCAGCTATGCCGGGCCAGGCAATGTCAAACGCGCCGTGTCCATCGCCGGCCTCACCGAGGGCATCGGCTACCGGCTGGGCAGCTGCTGCCATCCCATTCCGGGCGACCGCATCGTCGGCATCATGGTGCCGGGCAGGGCGTCGTCATTCACACCATGGATTGCGACGTGCTGGACCGCCATCAGGACAGCATGGCCGACTGGATCGACGTGAACTGGGACAGACCATGCGGCCGATGCCGGTCTTTCGGTCGCGCGCATTCTGGTGCGTGTGAAGAACGCGCCGGGTGCCTTGGGCGCGCTCGCCAACGCCATCGGCCAGAACGGCGGCAACATTTCCAACCTGAAAATTACCGCGCGCAATCCGCTCTATTTCGAATTCCTGGTCGATCTGGAAGTGCGCGATGCCGCGCATCTGGAAAATCTGCTGCGGGCCTTGCGCGTGCATGCCGCCGTCGAGGCGGTTGAGCGCGTGCGCGGGCTGCACGCCGAAGAAGCCGAAGACGAGGCGCAGGGCGTGCTGATATGACCCCGGAACAAGTGCTGAAAGAATTCAGAAGCGCGGGCGCGCTCCTGGAAGGGCATTTCATGCTGTCGTCCGGCCTGCACAGCGACATGTTTTTGCAGAAGGCGCTGGTGTTTCAGGATCCTGCGCGCACGGCCAAACTCTGCCGGCGCTGGCGGCCAAAGTGCGCAAAGAAGTAAAGACGAAATTCACGGCAATCGTTTCGCCGGCCGTGGGCGGCATCGTGCCGGGCTACGAGATGGCGAGGGCATTGAGGCTGCCCGCCATGTATGTCGAGCGCGAGGGGGGCAAGTTCCGCCTGCGCCGTGGCTTCAAATTGAAAAAAGGCGAACCCGTGCTGATGGTGGAAGACATCGTCACCACCGGCCTGTCCTCGCGCGAATGCCTCGAAGCCATCCGCGAAGCGGGCGGCAAGCCCGTGGCGGCCGCGTGCCTGATCGATCGCTCTGGCGGCAAGGCGGATGTCGGCGTGAAAATGGTTGCGCTTGCGCGGCTCGATATTCCCGCTTGGCCCGCCGGCAATCTGCCGCCGCATTTGAAAAAAATTCCCGCCATCAAGCCTGGAAGCAGGGGATTGGCGTGAGGCAAAGCGTGAAGCGCAATATCAATTATTATTCGGCCTGCTCGATGTCTTGCCGGTGTTGTTTAGTGCGTCGTCGCACGTCTGCGAGATAGCGTAGTGGTAATCCTGCAAACACTTGCGGACCTCGCCATTGCGAAACTGCTTACCGACGCAGTATTTGGCAATTTCATCCTTGCAAGCCGCTGCAATGGGCCTTTCGACCCTGCGTGAATCCTCATTAGTCGCCGCAAGTCCTGCCGCCGCGCCAATCGCCATGGAGGCAAGCGCAGCAAGCAGAAATACAAGAGTTTTTATTGTCATGTCTCATCCCCTAATCGGCTACGATGCAAATCTAACCGGGGCGGGGAGTTCGCGGATTGACAGAGATCAACCGCAACGGCAATTGGGTCAAGCATGAGCAGGCTTCGCCTCGGCGTGAACATCGATCATGTGGCGACCATCCGCAACGCGCGTGGCGGCAAGCATCCCGATCCCGTGCGCGCAGCAAAGATCGCGGCTGCGGCCGGCGCCGACGGCATTACCGCGCATTTGCGCGAAGACCGGCGGCACATTTCGGATAGCGACATCGAACGATTGAGCAGAGAAATCGACCTGCCGCTGAATCTCGAAATGGCGGCGACCGATGAAATGGCGGCCATCGCGCTCAAGCACAGGCCGCATGCCGCCTGCATCGTTCCCGAAAAGCGCGAGGAACGCACCACTGAAGGCGGCATTGATGCGGCCAGCCAGCAAATCCGCCTGATGCCGCTGGTGCGGGAACTCACGCGCGCGGGCATTCGCGTTTCGCTCTTCATCGAGCCCGACAAGAATCAAATCGCCGCGGCGAAGGCATTGGGCGCGCCTGTTGTCGAGCTTCATACTGGCGCCTATTGCGATGCGCCTGATGAAGCATCACGCCTGCGCCACCTGAACGCGTTGCAAGAAGGCGCCCGCGAAGCGCGCCGGCTCGGCCTCGAAGTCCATGCCGGCCACGGCCTCACTTACGACACGGTTGGACCTATCGCCGCCATGCCGGAAATCGAAGAACTCAACATCGGCCACTTCCTCATCGGCGAGGCGATTTTCTCCGGCCTCGACTCCGCCATCCGCCGCATGCGCGCAGCCATGGACGAGGCGCGCGCTAAGGCAATTGCGTGATGATCCTCATGCTTCGACAAGCTCAGCATGAGGGTATTTGCTTTGGCCTCACCCTGAGCCTGTCGAAGGGTGAGGCCGCATGATAATCGGCCTGGGCAGCGACATGATCGACATCAGGCGCATCGAGCGCACGCTCGAACGCTATGGCGAGCGCTTCATTGCCCGCATTTTCACGCCGGCCGAGCGCGCCAAATCCGAGCCGCGCGCGAGCCGCGCCGCGTCCTACGCCAAGCGCTATGCCGCCAAGGAGGCCTGCTCCAAGGCGCTGGGCACCGGGTTCCGCAGGGGCGTGTTCTGGCGCGACATGGGCGTCGTTAATCTGACATCGGGCGCGCCAACCATGCGGCTGACCGGGGGCGCCGCGCGCCGGCTCAGGGAAATCACACCGCCGGGAACTTACGCGCACATTAACGTCACTCTCACCGACGATTATCCCATAGCGCAGGCCATCGTTATTATTACCGCTGTGGCCGATGGGCCGCAGACGAGCGGGAATGCCTGACCGTATTCTCCCTCTTGACCCGAGAAGGCAGGTTCGCTTCCCTGACACCATGGTGACAACGGATCACGAGCAGAACCCGGAGGCCACTGCGGCCGCCGGGAACCCGAAAGCTGCGAGCCATAATGAATCTTGGCTCGAGATCGTCAAAACGATCGTTTATGCGCTGCTGATCGCGGCCGCCATCCGCACGTTCATCTTCCAGCCGTTCAATATTCCATCCGGCTCGATGGAAGATACGCTGCTGGTAGGCGACTATCTTTTCGTTTCGAAGATGGCCTATGGCTACAGCCGCTATTCGTTCCCGTTCGGCGCGGCGCCGTTTTCGGGCCGCGTTTTGTCGAGCCCGCCCCAACGCGGCGACATTGTGGTCTTCAAGCTTCCCAGCGACAATTCGACCGATTACATCAAGCGCGTCATCGGCCTCCCCGGCGACCGCATCCAGATGAAGGACGGGCAGCTTTACATCAATGATGTGGCCGTCAAGCGCGAGAAGGTGAGCGAAGGCACTGAAGAACTCGACGGCATCGAGCGCGACGTCACTCATTATCTTGAAACGCTGCCCAACGGAAAGAGTTACGAAACGCTTTCGTTTGCGCCGGACAATCCGCTCAATAACACGGGCGTTTTTGTCGTGCCCGAGGGCCATTATTTCATGATGGGCGACAACCGCGACAATTCCTCGGATAGCCGCGCCGATGTGGGCTATGTGCCGTACGAAAATCTTGTCGGCAAGGCGGAAATCATTTTCTTTTCCACCGATGGCAGCGCGCGATTCTGGGAAGTCTGGCAATGGCCCTTCGCCATCCGCTATTCGCGGCTCGGCATGCTCGTTAAGTGACGTGGCGCAGGCCGCAGCCAAACTAGCCACGCTCGAAGACCGTTTAGGCCACCGATTTGCCGACCCCGAACTTCTCAGACGCGCGCTGACCCATGCGAGCCGCGGGATAGAGGCCTCCAACGAGCGGCTGGAGTTTTTGGGCGACCGTGTGCTGGGCCTGATCGTCGCCGAATGGCTCTACGCCGATTACCCCGAAGAAATGGAAGGGGGGCTCGCCGTGCGCCTGAACGCGCTGGTGCGGCGCGAGGCCTGCGCCAAGGCGGGCGTGACCGCCGGACTGCCGGAATTTCTCATCATGGCGGCGTCGGAAGCAGGCAGCGGCGGGCGAACCAAGCCGGCCATAGTCGCGGGCGCCTGCGAGGCGGTGATCGCAGCCCTTTACCTCGACGACGGCTACGAAGCGGCCAGGCGTTTCGTGCGGCGCTATTGGGAGAGCGAGATCTCGGCCCTTGCGCAGGATATGCGCGACGCCAAAACCGCGCTGCAGGAATGGGCGCAAGCGCAGCGCTCGCGCCTCCAGCCTGTATACAAACTTGCCGGACGCGAAGGGCCCGATCATGCGCCGGTGTTCACCGTCGAGGTCAGCCTGCCGGGAAGCCAGGCCTGCACCGGACAGGGCCCGACCAAGCGCGACGCGGAACAGGCAGCCGCGCGCGCCATGTTGCGCCAACTGGGCGCGGCCCAGTGAACCAGGAAAGCTGTTGCGGCTTTGTGGCGGTGCTGGGCGCGCCCAATGCCGGCAAATCCACGCTTGTCAATGCGCTGGTGGGTAGCAAGGTCGCCATTGTCACGCACAAGGTGCAGACCACGCGCGTGCCGGTGCGCGGCATCGCGATGCGCGGGAACGCGCAGATAATTTTTGTCGACACACCAGGCATCTTCGTGCCCAAGCGCCGTCTTGACCGCGCCATGGTACTGGCGGCGTGGAGCGGCGCCTCCGACGCCGATGCGATTGTGGTGCTGGTGGATGCGGCCGATGTATCGGCACACCCCAATGGATTGGCCGCGCAGGACACGGAACGCATTATCGAAGGCCTGAAACAGGCGGGCAAAAAAGCAGCACTCGCGCTCAACAAGATCGACGGCATGAAGCGCGCCATGCTGCTGCCGCTGGCCGAACGCCTGAACGCAACTGGCGTATTCGAGCGCGTGTTCATGATTTCGGCGCTTAAGGCCGAAGGGCTGGACGATCTGGCCCACTGGTGCGCAGGCAAATTGCCCAAAAGCCCTTGGCTTTATCCCGAGGATCAGGCGGCCGATATCCCATCGCGCCTGCTCGCCGCCGAAATTACCCGCGAGAAACTTTACCTGCGGCTGCACGACGAACTTCCTTATGCCTCCACTGTGGTTACTGAGTCCTGGGCCGAACAGAAGGATGGCTCGGCGCGCATCGAGCAGACTATCTTTGTCGAACGCGATGGCCAAAAGGCCATCGTCATCGGCAAGGGTGGCCAGACGATCAAAGCTATTGGCGAAGCCGCGCGGAAGGAAATGGAAGAGCTGTTCGCCCGCCGCGTGCATCTGTTTCTGCACTGCAAGGTGCAGGAAGGCTGGGGCGACCGCGCCGAGCACTATCGCGAATGGGGCCTGGAGTTTCCCAAGGACAAATGATCCACATAGTCACAGCCTGTGGATTCACAGGGTGTGACTAGAAGTTTTCCTCCCCCGTTGTTACGGGGGAGGTCGATCCGGCGAAGACGGATCGGGAGGGGGTGGCGGTGTTGCCCCTACGTCCAGCCGCTCGCTCACGCTCACGGCTGTCCACTCCCCCCGTATCAACGGGGGGAGAAACGATGCTGCGGAGTAGACTGCATTCATGGACTGGACCGACGACGCGATTGTGCTTTCGCTTAAACCGCATGGCGAGCACGGCGTTATTCTGGAAGCGCTGACGCGCGTTCACGGCCGCCATCTGGGCCTTGTTCATGGCGGCGCGTCATCGAAACGGCGCGCGATTATCCAGCCCGGCAATGGTGTGAAGCTGCACTGGCGCGCGCGGCTGTCGGAACATCTGGGTAGCTACAACGCCGAGCTCGTCCACGCCCGTGCCGCAGGCATGTTCGAAAAGCACACCTCACTTGCCGGCCTCAACGCATTCACCGCAGTGGCAAGCGCTGTGTTGCCCGAGCGCGAACGCCACACGCCGGCCTATGAAGGCGCGGTTGCGCTCCTCGATGCCGTCGCCATCCATGATTTCGCGGGCTGGGCGCCGCTGTTCGTGCGCTGGGAATTGGGGTTGCTCGATGAACTCGGCTTCGGCCTCGACCTTGCGCGCTGCGCCGCCACCGGCGCGGCCGATGACCTTATATATGTCTCCCCGCGCACGGGCCGCGCGGTTTCGGCCGGCGCGGGCGAAGCCTATCGTGAAAAATTGCTGCCGCTGCCGCCCTTCCTGCTGGGCAGCCAGGTGACGCCGTCGGACGCAGATTTACAGGCGGGCCTTGCTCTCACCGCGCATTTCATCGCGCAATGGGTGCTGGCGCCGCATGACAAGGCTTTGCCTGAAGCGCGCGCGCGGCTGGCGGGACTAGCCGACCGCGCCATCGCCGAAATCGGCGTAAATAAAGGCATGGCGCAGACTGCGTTGAAGGACGACATCCGCCCCGAGCCGCTCGGCAAGGCGCTGTCCGAGCGCTATCTCGCCTATGCGCTGTCCACCATCATGCATCGCGCGCTGCCTGACGCGCGCGACGGGCTGAAGCCGGTTCACCGCCGCATTCTTTATGGCATGCAGAGGCTCGGCCTCGCGCCCGGCTCGGCGCCGAAGAAATCGGCCAAGGTCGTTGGCGACGTCATGGGCAGCTTCCATCCGCATGGCGACCAGGCGATTTACGACGCGCTGGTGCGGCTCGCCCAGGATTTTGCCTCGCGCTATCCGCTGATCGAAGGCCAGGGCAATTTCGGCAACATCGACGGCGATAACGCGGCCGCCATGCGTTATACCGAAAGCAGGCTCACAGCCGTGGCCGAAGCACTGCTCGAAGGCATCGACGAAAACGCCGTCGATTTCCGCGCCACCTATGACGGCTCTGACCAAGAGCCGGTGGTGTTGCCGGGCGCATTTCCCAATCTGCTGGCGAATGGCGCGAGCGGCATAGCGGTCGGGATGGCGACCTCTATCCCGCCGCACAATGCTGGGCGAGCTGTGCGACGCCATCGCCGCCCTCATCGAAACGCCCAAGCTGCAGGAACGTACCCTCTTCAAGCTGGTAAAGGGGCCCGATTTCCCTACCGGCGGGATTATTGTCGATGACCAGGCCGCCATTGCCGAAGCCTATCGCACGGGACGCGGGTCTTTCCGCGTGCGCGCGCGCTGGAAGAAAGAAGAAGGCACCCGCGGCGTCTATCAGATCGTGGTCGACCAGATTCCCTATCAGGTGCAGAAGGCGAAGCTGATCGAGCGCATAGCGGCGCTAATGGATGAAAAGAAGCTGCCGCTCCTGGAAGACGTGCGCGACGAAAGCGCAGAAGATCTGCGCATCGTGCTGATGCCGAAGTCCCGCGCCGTGGAAGCCGAAATCCTGATGGAGCAATTGTTCCGCACCACCGAACTGGAATCGCGCTTTCCGCTGAACTTGAATGTGCTGGATCAGGGCATCACGCCGAAAGTGATGAGCCTGCGTGAAGTTCTCAATGCCTTCATCGAGCATCGCCGCGAAGTTCTGAAACGCCGCACCAAGCATCGCCTGGCCAAAATCGCCGACCGACTGGAAGTGCTGGATGGTTATCTTGCGGTCTATCTCAATCTCGACAAGGTGATCAAAATCATCCGCCACGAGGACGAGCCAAAACCGAAACTGATGAAGGCGTTCGATCTTACCGAGCGCCAGGCCACGGCCATTCTCGACATGCGGCTGCGCAATCTGCGCAAACTGGAAGAAAAACAGATCCGGGAAGAACACGCCTCGCTTACACAGGAGCAGAAGGAGCTGAAAAAGCTTTCCGGCTCCGGCGATCTGCAATCCACAAAACTGATCGAAGAGATCAACGCCATTAATGCGCGCTTCGGGCAGAAAACCCAGCTCGGCAAGCGGCGCACGATGTTTTCTACGGCGCCCGAGATCGGCGAGGACATTTCTCCCGAAGCCTTCATCGAGAAGGAACCCATCACCATCATCTGTTCGGAGAAGGGCTGGCTCCGCACGCTCAAAGGCCATCAGGAAGAAAACGACAGCATCAAATACCGCGAAGGCGATCAGGCGCGCTTCTGGGTTCATGCCGAAACCACCGACAAGCTGATCCTGTTTTCAACGGACGGCCGCTTCTTCACGCTGGAGTGCGCGAGGCTCCCCGGCGGGCGCGGCCAGGGCGATCCCATACGCGAGCACATCGAGCTGGAGCCCGATCAGGACCTGGTGGCGATATTTATCCACAATCCAAAACGACGCAGATTGCTTGCATCAACCTCGGGTCGTGGGTTCATAATCGGCGAGGGCGACATTCTTGCCACCAAACGTACCGGTAAGCAGGTCATGAATCCGGGCGACGGCAAGGCTGCGGTGTGCGTGCCAGCGGAAGGGGATGTGGCCGCTGTCATCGGGGAGAACCACAAGCTGATTATTTTTTCCGTTTCCGAAGTGCCGGAACTGGCAAAAGGCCGCGGCGTTATCCTGCAGCGTTACAGGGATGGCGGGCTTCGCGACGCGTGCATATTCGCGTGGAAAGATGGTTTACGCGATGCCAACGGCCGCTCCTGGATGCCTGACGAGTTGAAGGACTGGCGCGGCACCCGCGCGCAGGCGGGCAAACTCGCGCCACGCGGTTTTGCGAAATCGGGGAAGTTCGCGTGAGCGAATTATTGACGCGACGCAATAGCAATTTTGACTTTTCCACAGCGCGTTATTCGGGCAAAGATATCGCGGACCCAAAAGGTCGCCCCTCGATGTTCATCAGTAACGTGACCCGCGCCGCCGTTGTGGCGGGCGCTATGATGCTTGCCGCTACGGCCGGCGTCATTTTGGTGGAAGCCACCGGTTCCAGCCTCAAGCCACAGTTCGAAGCGGCTGCTGCTGCTACCGAGCCCGTGCCGGTTGCGGTTTCGAGCGCTGAACACATGCAGGCCGCGATGGCCAATATGTTCGTCAACATTGAACCGCAATATTTCCGCAACTGCGTCGGCGCTCTATCGGAAGCAAAAAACATCGGCGTGGTGCCTGGATTCGTAGCACTCGATGCGCCGGCGCCAAGGCGCGGACGGCCTGGCGAAAACATCTGTTCAGCCGCGACAGAAAACTTTCATTTCGAGATAGCCTATTTTTCCGATTGCACTGGCGGCGGCGATTTATGCCCGGTGCTCGCCAGGGTGACGCGGGACGGCAAATACGTGATTTTCCAGCGGGATTGAGCGGCTGGGAACCGGAAGTTCCCCGCTGCCGTTTACTATAGGCAGGGCGGCGGAACGGGGATTTGCCTCGAATCTCTTTCCATTGCCAAAGCGATATGGTTGCTTTCTCTATCCGGCGTTCCCGCAAGGGGGCCGGTTCGCGTGAAGCTCTGGGGGGATGCTTTTCAGATGGTCAGGGTGCTTCGGCAATTTAGCGCGGCGTATCTGGTCGCGGCCGGCCTTTATAGCTGCCTGATCGTGCTTCACGCGCGCCCCGAACTGGCCGAGGAGGTGCGCGGCCTTGCCTGGGATGCCGAGCGCCAGGGCACAGAACTGGCGCAGGCCACGGCCGATTGGGTGGATAGCGAGACGCAGGCGCTCAAGGCGCGCGTGACTGAACGGCAAACCACACAGATCGCAACGCAGCGCGCTCACGCACTACCTTCAGCGGTTACTGCCGCTAAACCAGTTCCGCTAACGCCGCCGCAAAAGGTTGCCGTTGCCAACGAGAAACCTATCGGGCTTGTCCCGATAGTTCCCAAAGCGCTCACTTTGCGCAATTTCGCGCGGCAATTTCCTCTGCTGCTACCGAAGCCCAGCGTGCTGAAGCCGCAATTTGCCGAAACTGAGGTTTTGCCGGCGAGGCCTGAGCCCGCGCAAACGCCGGAAGCGGCGCCACCGGAAGCGCCCTTGCCGAGCGCTGGCGAAATCGCCCGCGTCGAGGAGCGCCTGCGCGCCAATCTCACCAGCGAGCTGCTCGCGAACTTCGATCTCTTTCTTTACGTCAGCGAAGCGGAGCGCGGCCCCTGGGCGCAGCGCATGTATGTTTTCGACAGACAGCCCGACAACGACATGACCCTGCTGCATGCCTGGCCGGTTTCAACCGGGCGCGACGCGCGCGTTCTTACCAAACGCGGACTGCGCGTCGCGCTCGACACGCCCGCCGGTTACTACCAGCTCGATCCCGGCCGCTTCTATACGCACTACACGTCGGCGGAGTGGGGCATGCCAATGCCCTATGCGATGTTCTTCAACTGGGAGCACGATGGCGACCAGACGGGTCTTGCCATTCATGGAGCAAGCGGCGAAGACCTGGCGCTATTGGGCACGCGCGCCAGCGCCGGCTGCATAAGGCTGGCGCCCGAAAACGCCAAAACGCTGTTCAATCTGGTTCGCGAAAAATACAAGGGGCCGGTGCCGCGCTTCGCCTATGACACCAAGACCAGCACCATGAGCAATGAGGGAATTCTGTGGCACAGCCGCAATGGCGATCTGCGGCTGACCGATGGCTACAGGGTTCTTGTTTTCGTCGAAAATTACGGCGGCGAGAACGTGGTGGCGATGCTGTACTGATTACCCGCGCCGCAATTCATAAAGCGCTATTGCGGCGGCATTCGAGACATTCAGGCTTTCCATCGCATTCGAAATCGGAATGCGCGCGGCCGAATCGCAGTGCTCGCGCACCAGGCGGCGGATGCCGGTGCCTTCCGCCCCCAGCACCAGCACGATATCGCTTAAGGGCACGGCCTCGTGCAAATTCATCTCGCCGTCGCCGGCCAGCGCGATGCGCCAGAAACCCATGTCGCCAAGCTCCTCCAAAGCGCGCGCGATGTTGACGACTCTGACGAAGGCCACGCGATCGAGCGCGCCGGACGCCGCTTTGGCCAGCACGCCGGATTCGGGCGGCGCATGGCGGTCCTGCACGATGACAGCCGCAACGTCGAAGGCGGCGCATGAACGCAAAACAGCGCCCACATTGTGCGGGTCGGACAGTTGGTCGAGCACCAGGACGATGCGGCGGCTATCGCCCGGCAAGTCCGCCGCGATGGGCGCGGCCAGCACGTCTTTCAAGTTCAAGGGCAGCAGCTTCTCGCAAAGCAATGCCGCGCCCTGATGCACGGCGCCGGCAGGCAGCAAGCGCGAAATGGCCTCCATCTCTGCCAGTTCCGGACCGAACTTTTTGTCAGGGATGCGCGCCCCAGCTCCTCGGCCGCCCGCGGCGTCAGCACCGACCGGTGCAGTTTCCGCTGTGGATTGGCCAGCGCCGCCTTCACCGCGTGGAGGCCATAAAGCCAAAGCCCTTCCTGGGCGCCGCCCCGGCCATGCGCCTCGTGCCCGCGCTGAATCCCGCGCCTTTCCTGGTTGTTGCGATGGGGCTTGCCTTTTTTCATGGCCGGGGTAGCCTCCCGCTACCAAGAAGATTGACGGTGCGGGGCATGACCAGCGGCCGCGCGCCGTTTTGCCCTATTGCACCCTTGACACATTGCAACAATTGACCAATATGCGCGCTCCGCAGTCCTTCTCCGGGGCGAATTTCGCTTTTGCCGGCATGGTTTAGGCCGGTTTTTGGCGTTTCCGGCAGGTTTGTGGAAGTGAGTTGCGGATGGTCCGCGTCTCAGTCGGCAAATTGCACAACGGAGGGGTGCCCGAGTGGCTAAAGGGGACGGACTGTAAATCCGTTGGCTACGCCTACGTTGGTTCGAATCCAACCCCCTCCACCACCTTCGCCAGATGGCTTCGCGTGGCGCAGCCAGAACGATTGGGGCGAAGCGTGCCCGCCGAAGCGGCGACGAGCCGCGAAGACGGGTTGGCGAAGAAAGGTCGAAAATGGCGGGTGTAGCTCAATGGTAGAGCAACAGCCTTCCAAGCTGATGACGAGGGTTCGATTCCCTTCACCCGCTCCAGCCTTCGCTGCTTCGCAGCTACGGCTCGGTGAACCAGAGAGGAAATAGGCAGCGAAGGCTGTCGCGCCGAAGTCCGAAGGACGAAGGCGGACTGAAATGGAAAAGAAAGACAGAAGGTAGACGACAATGGCCAAGGCAAAATTTGAGCGGACGAAGCCGCACTGCAACATCGGGACGATCGGTCATGTTGACCATGGCAAGACGTCGCTGACGGCGGCGATCACGAAGGTGCTGGCGGAGACGGGCGGGGCGACGTTCACGGCCTATGACCAGATCGACAAGGCGCCGGAAGAGAAGGCGCGCGGCATCACGATTTCGACGGCGCATGTCGAGTACGAGACCAAGAACCGCCATTATGCCCATGTCGACTGCCCCGGCCATGCCGACTATGTGAAGAACATGATCACGGGGGCGGCCCAGATGGACGGCGCGATCCTGGTGGTGTCGGCGGCCGACGGCCCGATGCCGCAGACGCGCGAGCACATCCTGCTGGCCCGCCAGGTCGGCGTGCCGGCGCTGGTGGTGTTCATGAACAAGTGCGACATGGTCGACGATCCGGAGCTTCTGGATCTGGTCGAGATGGAAGTGCGCGAGCTTCTGTCGAGCTCTACCAGTTCCCCGGCGACAAGATCCCGATCGTGCGCGGCTCGGCGCTGATGGCGCTGGAAGGCAAGGAGCCCAAGCTCGGCCATGACGCGATCCTGGAGCTGATGAAGGCGGTGGACGAGTACATCCCCCAGCCGGACCGTCCGATCGACCAGCCGTTCCTGATGCCGATCGAAGACGTGTTCTCGATCTCGGGCCGCGGCACGGTGGTGACGGGCCGCGTCGAGCGCGGCATCGTCAAGGTTGGCGAGGAAGTCGAGATCATCGGCATCCGCCCGACCACCAAGACGACGGTGACGGGCGTTGAGATGTTCCGCAAGCTCCTGGACCAGGGCCAGGCGGGCGACAATATCGGCGCCTGCTGCGCGGCATTGAGCGCGACGGCGTGGAGCGCGGCCAGGTTCTGGCCAAGCCGGGTTCGGTCACGCCGCACACCAACTTCATGGCGGAAGCCTACATCCTGACCAAGGAAGAGGGCGGCCGTCACACGCCGTTCTTCGCCAACTATCGTCCGCAGTTCTATTTCCGCACCACCGACGTGACGGGGATCGTCAAGCTGCCGGCGGGCACCGAGATGGTGATGCCGGGCGACAATGTCTCGATGCGAGGTCGAGCTGATCGTCCCGATCGCGATGGAAGAGAAGCTGCGCTTCGCCATCCGCGAAGGCGGCCGTACCGTCGGCGCCGGCGTCGTGGCGAAGATCCTGAAGTAAGACTTGTTTATACGAAATGCGCGAAACCGAAACGAGACGGCCAACGTGTAATTGCGAATCGTGGCGAGGGCGCCGAAGCGGCATGCCCGGAGTACATAGGAGTGTAGCTCAGTTGGTAGAGCAGCGGTCTCCAAAACCGTAGGCCGTGGGTTCGAGTCCCTCCACTCCTGCCAATTGAATGGAAAGAATGAACGTGACGATGGCCGAGTGACGTAACCAAGGACGGCAAGCGGAAGGATGTGCCGGCGCCCGTGCCGCCGCGCCGCGTCGGCCGATTCAGTTCTTTCAGGAAGTGCGCCGCGAGATGCTCGAAGGTCACGTGGCCGACCTGGAAGGAAACCTGGCTCACCACCGATGATGGTGTTCATCATGGTCGTGCTCACCATGGTGTTCTTTTTCGTCGTGGACTCTGTGCTTGGCTATGGCGAGACCAAGCTGCTGGGCATGGGGAGCTGAGGAGCATGAGCGACCAGACCACCATGGAAACGCCCGCGCGCTGGTACATCGTCCACACCTATTCGAATTTCGAGAAGAAGGTGGCCGAGGAGATCAAGCGTCAGGCGAAGCTCCAGGGCCTCGACGGATCTCATCGAGGACGTGCTGGTGCCGACCGAGGAAGTGGTGGAAGTGCGCCGCGGCCAGAAGGTCAATGCCGAGCGCAAATTCCTGCCCGGCTATGTTCTGGTGAACGCCAAGCTGACCGACGAGGCCTATCACCTGATCAAGAACGTGCCGAAGGTGACGGGTTTCTTGGGCCAGAACAACAAGCCGATGCCGCTGCGCCAGAGCGAAGTGGATCGCATCCTCAACCAGGTGCAGGAAGGCGCGGAGCATCCCAAGCCCTCCATCACCTTCGAGATCGGCGAGCAGGTGCGCGTGGCCGACGGCCCGTTCACCTCGTTCAACGGCACGGTGGAAGAGGTCGACGAGGACCGCTGCCGCGTGAAGGTGGCTGTGTCGATCTTCGGCCGGGCTACGCCGGTCGAATTGGAATTTACGCAGGTCGAGAAAGTTTAACCCGGCCTTCGGGGCAGGACGCGCGGCCAGGTCCTGTTCGCACCGCAAACCGCTAAGGAGGCGGACGAGACAGTGGCGAAGAAGATTGTCGGTTACGTCAAATTGCAGGTGCCGGCGGGCTCGGCCAATCCGTCGCCGCCCATCGGCCCGGCTCTGGGCCAGCGCGGCCTCAACATCATGGAGTTTTGCAAGGCGTTCAACGCCAAGACGCAGGACCAGGAAAAGGGCATGCCGATTCCGGTGACCATCACCGTGTTCTCGGACAAGTCCTTCACCTTCGAGATGAAGACGGCGCCCGCCTCCTATTTCCTCAAGAAGGCGGCGAAGCTGGAGTCCGGTTCCAAGACGCCCGGGCGCGACCACGGCCGGCTCGGTGACCAAGGCGCAGGTGCGCGAGATCGCCGAAGCCAAGATGAAGGACCTGAACGCCAACGACATCGACATGGCGATGCGCCTGATCGAGGGCTCGGCGCGCTCGATGGGCATCGAGGTGAGGGACTGACCATGGCAACCTCAAAGCGATTCAAGAAGGCCATGGAAGGCCTCGACCGCAGCAAGAGCCTATCCGTGGAAGAAGCGGTGAAGCTGGTGAAGGCGCGCGCGACCGCGAAGTTCGACGAAACCATCGAGCTGGCCATCAATCTCGGCGTCGATCCGCAACATGCCGACCAGATGGTGCGCGGCGTGGTGTCGCTGCCGAATGGCACTGGCCGCAGCGCTGCGCGTGGCGGTGTTCGCCAAGGGCGCCAAGGCCGATGAGGCCAAGAAGGCCGGCGCCGATATCGTCGGCGCGGAAGATCTGGCCGAGAAGGTCAACAAGGGCGAAGATCGATTTCGACCGCTGCATCGCCACGCCCGACATGATGGGCATTGTCGGGCCGCCTCGGCAAAGTGCTGGGCCCGCGCAGGCTGATGCCGAACCCGAAAGTCGGCACGGTGACCATGGACGTGACCCAGGCGGTCAAGGACGCCAAGGGCGGCGCGGTCGAATTCCGCGTCGAGAAGGCGGGCATCGTTCAGGCCGGCGTCGGCAAGGCGAGCTTCGAACGAAGACGCGCATCGTCGCGAATGTGCAGGCGTTCATCGACTGCGTGATCAAGGCGCAAGCCGCTCCGGCGCCAAAGGCAACTATCTGAAGAAGATTTCCATCTAGCTCGACCATGGGCCCGGGCGTGAAGATCGCGCTCGCGTCCGTCGGCCAGGCTGAAGGATAAACAAATGAATCCTCACCCTGAGCTTGTCGAAGGGTGAGACCGAAATTGTCCCTCATGCTTCGACAAGCTCAGCATGAGGGCGGTAGTTGAAAGAATTCCGGCGGGCGATCGCCGGGACCTGTCCGAGACCGCTGGAGTTCGCAAGGACTTAAACGTTCCAGCCCAGACGGGGTTCGGGTTTGAACCCTGGGACGGGAGACCGCGAGGGAAAGTTCCTTCGCGGGATGTGTCACAGGGGGAGGCCGTGGGAACGCCACGCGGCTTCCGTTGAGGAGAAGTGGATAGTGGAAAAAGCCAAAAAAGCGGAAGTCGTCGAAAGCCTGAAAGGGCTCTTTGGCGAAGCCGGCTCCTGTGGTCGTCGCCCACTATACCGGCATGACGGTCGCCGAAATGAGCGATCTCCGGTCGCGCTGCGCGCAAAGCCGGGGCGTCGTTCCAGGTGGCGAAGAACCGTCTTGCCGTGCGTGCGCTGGAAGGAACGCCCGTCGCGGGCATCGCCGCATCTCTTCAAGGGGCCGACCGGAATTGCCTTTTCGAAGGATCCGGTCGCCGCCTCGAAGGTCGTGGTCGCTTACGCCAAGGACAACGACAAGCTCGTGATCCTGGGCGGCGCGGTCGGGCGACGGCGCTCGGATGCCGGATGGCGTCAAGGCCCTTGCCACCCTGCCGTCGCTCGACGAGCTGCGGGGCAAGATCGTGGGTCTGCTTGCAGGCGCCCGGCGACCAAGATTGCCGGTGTCCTGCAGGCGCCCGCCGGTCAGCTCGCCCGGGTTCATCGGCGCATTCCAAGAAGGAAGCGGCGTAAGCGATCACTGGAATAAACATCCAAACCCGAACCCATATAGGAACTCTAGAAATGTCGAAGATCGAAAAGCTCGTTGAAGACCTGTCGGCCCTCACGGTCCTGGAAGCAGCGGAACTCGCCAAGCTGCTGGAAGAAAAGTGGGGCGTTTCGGCCGCCGCCCCGGTGGCGGTTGCTGCGGCGGCGTCCGGCTGCCGGCGCAGCGCTCCGCGGTCGAAAAGACCGAATTCACGGTCATTCTGGCCGAAGCCGGCGACAAGAAGATCAACGTCATCAAGGAAGTCCGCGCCATCACGGGCCTGGGCCTCAAGGAAGCCAAGGACCTGGTCGAAGGCGCTCCCAAAGAAGTCAAGGCACGATGTCGGCAAGGACGAAGCCGCCAAGATCAAGAAGCAGCTCGAAGACGCAGGCGCGAAAGTCGAGCTGAAGTAAGGGAGGCGTGAGCCGGTTGAAAAGCCGGCTGACGCTGACATATTGCGTTCACCCGTCCCCCCGGCGGTGACCCCGCCGGAGGGGCAGGCGGGTTTTGTTCGCTTCGCTGGCTAACGTGAAGGTCGTAAAGGAACCGAAATGACTCTCTCCTTCACCGGACGCAAACGTGCTCCGCAAAACTTTCGGCAAGATGGTCGAAATCGCGGAGATGCCGAACCTCATCGAGGTTCAGAAGACCTCCTATGACCAGTTTCTGCAGGTGCGACAAGCCCGAAGGCGGCCGCATCGATGACGGACTGGAAACGGTTTTCCGTCGGTGTTTCCGATCAAGGATTTTTCGGAAACCTCGCTGCTGGAATATGTCGATTACCATTTCGAGGATCCCAAGTATGACGTCGAGGAGTGCCAGCAGCGCTCCATGACCTATGCCGCGCCGCTCAAGGTGACGCTGCGCCTGATCGTGTTCGATGTGGATCAGGAAACCGGCGCCAAGTCGGTCAAGGACATCAAGGAACAGGACGTCTATATGGGCGACGTCCCGTTCATGACCGAGAACGGCACCTTCATCGTCAACGGCACCGAGCGCGTGATCGTCTCCCAGATGCACCGCAGCCCGGGCGTCTTCTTCGACCACGACAAGGGCAAGACGCATTCTTCGCGGCAAGCTGCTGTTCGCCGCGCGCGTCATTCCCTATCGCGGCTCGTGGCTCGATTTCGAATTCGACGCCAAAGACATCATCCATGTCCGCATCGACCGCCGCCGCAAACTGCCGGCGACGACGCTGCTCTATGCGCTTGGCCTCGATCAGGAAGAGATCCTCGATTATTTCTATGGCAAGATCGCCTTCAAGCGCGGCCAAGGACGGCAGCTGGACCACGCCCGCTCGATCAGGGCTGGATGCGCAATGCCAAACCCAATCATCCGACTGGAAGAACGCCAAGACGCGGCGAAGTGCTGGCCGAGCCGGGCGCCAAGATCACCGTGCGCGGCTGCGCAAGTGGCAGGAAGACGGCGTCAAGGCCGTCGCCTTGCCGGACGAGGAACTGGTCGGCCGCTATTCAGCGCGCTCGACATGGTCAATCCCGAAACGGGCGAAATCTATGTCGAAGCCGGCGACGAGCTGACCACCGAAGCAATCTGCGCAACTGCGCGAGGCGGGATTCAAGGAAATCGACGTCATCAATGTCGACCGGCATCAATATCGGCTCCTATATGCGCAACACCATGGCGGTGGACAAGAACCACGCCCGCGAGCAGGCGCTGATCGACATTTACCGCGTCATGCGCCCGGGCGAGCCGCCCACGCTGGAAACGGCCGAAACGCTGTTCGGCCAACTGTTCTTCGATTCCGAGCGTTACGATCTGTCGAGCGTCGGCCGCGTGAAGATGAACATGCGCATGGGCCTCGATGCGCCCGATACCATGCGCGTGCTGCGCAAGGAGGACATTCTCGCCATCCTGAAAGCTCTGGCCGAATTGCGCGACGGCCGCGGCGAAATCGACGACATCGACAATCTCGGCAACCGGCGCGTGCGCTCGGTGGGCGAGCTGATGGAGAACCAGTTCCGCATCGGCCTGCTGCGCATGGAACGCGCCATCAAGGAGCGCATGAGCTCGGTCGATATCGACACGGTGATGCCGCACGACCTGATCAACGCCAAGCCGGTGGCGGCCGCCGTGCGCGAGTTCTTCGGCTCATCAGCCAGCTGTCGCAATTCATGGACCAGACCAATCCGCTGTCGGAAGTGACGCACAAGCGGCGCTTTCGGCGCTTGGGCCGGGCGGCCTCACGCGCGAGCGCGCGGGCTTCGAAGTGCGCGACGTGCATCCGACCCATTACGGCCGCATCTGCCCGATCGAGACGCCGGAAGGCCCGAATATCGGTCTGATCAATTCGCCTCGCCACCTATGCGCGCGTGAACAAATACGGCTTCATCGAAAGCCCGTACCGCAAAGTGCACAACAAGCACGTCACCGACGAGGTGGTTTATCTCTCGGCGATGGAAGAGGCGAAATACACCATCGCCCAGGCCAACGCGACCATCGACGGCCGCAGCCGCATCACCGACGAGCTGGTGTCCTGCCGCAAGGGCGGCAACTTCATGATGACGACGCCGGACCAGGTCGAGTTCATCGACGTTCGTCCGAAGCAACTGGTGTCGGTGGCCGCGGCGCTCGTTCCGTTCCTCGAGAACGACGACGCCAACCGCGCCCTGATGGGCTCCAACATGCAGCGCCAGGCGGTGCCGCTGCTGCAACCGGAAGCGCCGCTCGTCGGCACCGGCATGGAAGATGTCGTGGCGCGCGATTCCGGCGCCGCCATTGCGCGCGCGCCGCGCCGGCATCGTCGACCAGGTGGACGCCACCCGTATCGTCATTCGCGCAACCGAGGAAACCGATCCCACCAAGCCGGGCATCGACATCTATCGCCTGACGCAAGTTCCAGCGCTCGAACCAGAACACCTGCATCAACCAGCGTCCGCTGGTGAAGGTGGGCGACATGGTGCAGAAGGGCGACATCATCGCCGACGGTCCATCGACGCAATCTGGGCGAGCTTGCGCTCGGCAAGAACGTGCTGGTCGCCTTCATGCCGTGGAACGGCTACAATTTCGAGGACTCCATCCTCATCTCCGAGCGCATCGTGCGCGACGACGTCTTCACCTCGATCCATATCGAGGAATTCGAGACCATGGCGCGCGACACCAAGCTGGGGCCGGAGGAAATCACCCGCGACATCCCGAATGTCGGCGAAGAGAGCCTGAAAAACCTCGACGAGGCCGGCATCGTCTATATCGGCGCCGAAGTGAATGCCGGGCGACATTCTGGTCGGCAAGGTCACGCCCAAGGGCGAAACGCCGATGACGCCGGAAGAAAAGCTGCTGCGCGCCATCTTCGGCGAAAAAGCCGCCGACGTGCGCGACACGTCGCTTGCGCGTGCCGCCGGGCGTCACCGGAACGATCGTGGAAGTGCGCGTCTTCAACCGCCATGGCGTCGACAAGGATCAGCGCGCCTTGGCGATCGAGAAGGCCGAAGAAGAGCGTCTGGCCAAGGACCGCGACGACGAGCTTGGACATCCTTGAGCGCAACATCTTCGCGCGCCTGCGGAATTGCTGCTGCAACAAGGTGGCGGCCTCGGGCCCCAAGGGCATGGCGGCGGACACCAAGATCACGCAACGCGTGCTTGGAAACGCTTCACGCCATCCAGTGGTGGCATATCGGCCTGCGCAACGAGAAGGCGATGGCCGAGATCGAAGGCCTGACGCAAGCAATATGACGAATCCAAGTCAGCGCCTCGACAAGCGCTTCGCCGACAAGGTGGAGAAGCTCCGCCGCGGCGACGAACTGGCGCCCGGCGTGATGAAGATGGTCAAGGTCTTCGTCGCGGTGAAGCGCAAGCTGCAGCCGGGCGACAAGATGGCCGGCCGCCACGGCAACAAGGGCGTGATTTCAGCCGCATCGTGCCGATGGAAGACATGCCCTATCTGGAAGACGGCACGCGGTCGATGTCGTGCTCAATCCGCTGGGCGTGCCAAGCCGCATGAATGTCGGCCAGATTCTGGAAACCCATCTCGGCTGGGCCTGTGCAGGGCTGGGCCGCCAGATCGGCGACATGCTCGACAAGGTGAGCCGCGACGGCAAGTTCGAGCCGCTGCGCCGACACCTTCAAGCAGCATCTACGGCAATGACGAGCGCCTGGCCGAGCTCGACGAAGACGGCCTGATGGAACTGGCGCGAAAATCTGCGCGCGGGCGTTCCCGTGGCGACGCCGGTGTTCGACGGCGCCAAGGAAAAAGACATCGTCGACATGCTGAAGCAGGCGGGCCTGATCGGAATCCGGGCAGGTGACGCTGTATGACGGCCGCACCGGCGACTCGTTCACGCCGCCCGGTCACGGTCGGCTACATCTATATGCTGAAGCTGCACCATCTGGTGGACGACAAGATCCACGCGCGCTCGATCGGGCCTTACAGCCTGGTCACGCAGCAGCCGCTTGGGCGGCAAGGCGCAGTTCGGCGGCCAGCGCTTCGGCGAAATGGAAGTGTGGGCGCTCGAGGCCTATGGCGCCGCCTACACGCTGCAGGAAATCCTCACCGTGAAGTCGGACGACGTGGCGGGCCGCACCAAGGTCTACGAAGCGATCGTGCGCGGCGAAGACAATTTCGAGGCGGGAATCCCGGAAATCCTTCAACGTGCTGGTCAAGGAAATGCGGTCGCTCGGCCTGAATGTGGAGTTGGTGAACGGATAACACATCGCGCCCTCATGCTTCGACAAGCTCAGCATGAGGGTCTTATGAAAAATTCACCTCACCCTGAGCTTGTCGCAGGGTGAGGGATCCAGATGAAGCGGCAATGCCGCTAAAGTGAAAGAGGCAAAGTATGAATCAGGAACTGATGAACGTCTTCCAGCCCGGCAAGGAAATTCCCGCCTTCGACCGGATCAAGATTTCGCTGGCGAGCCCGGATCAAATCCTGCGCTGGAGCCACGGCGAGATCAAAAAGCCGGAGACGATCAATTACCGCACCTTCAAGCCGGAGCGCGACGGGCTGTTCTGCGCCCGCATCTTCGGACCGGTGAAGGACTACGAATGCCTGTGCGGCAAGTACAAGCGCATGAAGTACAAGGGCATCGTCTGCGAGAAATGCGGCGTCGAAGTGACGGTGCAGAAGGTCCGCCGCGACCGCATGGGCCATATCGAGCTGGCCTCGCCCGTGGCGCATATCTGGTTCCTGAAGTCGCTGCCCAGCCGCATCGGCCTGATGCTCGACATGACGCTGAAGGATCTGGAGCGCGTGCTCTATTTCGAGAATTACATCGTCATCGAGCCCGGCCTGACGCCGCTCAAGGAACGCTCAGCTGCTGACCGAAGACGAGTATCTACAAGGCGCAGGACGAATACGGCAAGGACAGCTTCACCGCCATGATCGGCGCGGAAGCCATCCGCATCCTGCTCGACGCCATCGATCTGGAAAAGCTGCGGCGCAGATCTGCGCGCCGACATCGCGGCCAGCAATGGCGGCGAGAAGCCGAAGAAGCTGGTCAAGCGCCTGAAAGTGGTCGAAGCCTTCATCGATTCCGGCAACCGGCCGGAATGGATGATCCTGACCGTCGTGCCGGTGATCCCGCCGGAACTGCGCCCGCTGGTGCCGCTCGATGGCGGCCGTTTCGCCACCTCCGACCTGAACGACCTTTATCGCCGCGTCATCAACCGCAACAACCGCTTGAAGCGGCTGATGGAGCTGAAGGCGCCCGACATCATCGTGCGCAACGAAAAGCGCATGTTGCAGGAATCCGTCGATGCGCTGTTCGACAATGGCCGGCGTGGCCGCGTCATCACCGGCGCCAACAAGCGTCCGCTGAAATCGCTCGCCGACATGCTGAAGGGCAAGCAGGGCCGCTTCCGCCAGAACCTGCTCGGCAAGCGTGTGGACTATTCAGGCCGTTCGGTCATCGTGGTCGGCCCCGAACTGAAGCTGCATCAGTGCGGCCTGCCCAAGAAAATGGCGCTCGAACTGTTCAAGCCGTTCATTTATGCGCGGCTGGAAGCCAAGGGATTCAGCCAGACCGTCAAGCAGTCGAAGAAGCTGGTGGAAAAAGAGAAGCCCGAAGTCTGGGATATTCTCGAAGAAGTCATCCGCGAGCATCCGGTTCTGCTTAACCGCGCGCCGACCTTGCATCGGCTGGGCATCCAGGCATTCGAGCCGGTGCTGATCGAAGGCAAGGCGATCCAGCTTCATCCGCTGGTCTGCACGGCGTTCAACGCCGACTTCGACGGCGACCAGATGGCAGTGCATGTGCCGCTGTCGCTTGGAAGCCCAGCTGGAAGCGCGCGTGCTGATGATGTCGACCAACAACATCCTGTCGCCCGCCAACGGCAAGCCGATCATCGTGCCGACGCAGGACATCGTTCTTGGCCTCTATTACCTTAGCCAGGAGCGCGACAAAGAACCCGGCGAAGGCATGGTGTTCAATGACATGGGCGAGATCGAGCACGCGCTCTATTCCAGGCGCGGTGACGCTGCACGCCAAGATCGAGGCCCGCTATCAAACGGTCGATGCAGGCGGGCAAGCCGATCACGCGTGCGGGTGAAATCCACGCCAGGCCGCATGATGATCGCGGAAATCCTGCCGCGCATCCCGAAGATCCCGTTCGAGCTGGTCAACCGCCAGCTGCGCAAGCAGGAAATCAGCCACCTGATCGACGAGGTCTATCGCCATTGCGGCCAGAAAGAGACCGTGCTGTTCTGCGACGCCATCATGGCGCTGGGCTTCCGCGAAGCCTGCAAGGCCGGCATTTCCTTCGGCAAGGACGACATGGTCGTGCCGGCCGCGAAGGAAAAGCTGATCGACGCCGCGCGCCACCATGTGCGCGAGTACGAGCAGCAATATCAGGAAGGCCTGACCACCGACAGCGAGAAGTACAACCTGGTCGTCGACGTCTGGTCGAAGTGCACCGACCAGGTGGCGGCCGAAATGATGAAGGAAATCTCCGGCACCAAGGTCGACCCGAAAACGGGCCGCGTGATGGAGGTGAACTCCATCTCACATGATGGCGCATTCCGGCGCGCGCGGTTCGCCAGCAGCAGATGAAACAGCTGGCCGGCATGCGCGGCCTGATGGCCAAGCCGTCGGGCGAAATCATCGAAACGCCGATCCTTTCCAACTTCAAGGAAGGGCTGACGGTGCTGGAATACTTCAACTCGACGCACGGCGCGCGCAAGGGCCTGGCCGACACCGCGCTGAAGACGGCGAATTCCGGCTATCTCACGCGCCGTCTGGTGGACGTGGCCAATGACTGCATCATCACCGCCGAAGACTGCGGCACCAAGAAAGGCGTCACTGTCCAGGCCGTCATCGACGGCGGGCAGGTGGTGGCGTCGCTTACCGAGCGTATCCTGGGCCGTACGGCCGCGGAAGAAGTCAAGCATCCCGACACCGGCGAAATCATCGTCCGCCGCGGCAAGGAAATCACCGAAGACATCGCCGAGAAGATCGAAAACGCGCATGTGCAGAAGGTGCGCGTGCGCTCGGTGCTGTGCTGCGAATTGTCCGGATGGCGTGTGCGGCAAATGCTACGGCCGCGATCTGGCGCGCGGCACCTCCGTCAATATCGGCGAAGCGGTGGGCGTCATCGCCGCGCAGTCCATCGGCGAGCCGGGCACGCAGCTCACCATGCGCACCTTCCATATCGGCGGCGCGGCGCAGGTGGCGGGCCAGTCGAAGATCGAGGCGAGCTATGACGGCAAGGTCAAGATCGTCAACCGCAACGTGGTGCACGACATTCCGACGGCGAGCTGGTCGCGATGGGCCGCAACATGCAGATCGCCATCGTGGACGCGAAGGGCGTCGAACGCGCCTCGCTATCGCATCACCTATGGCGCGCGCCTGATGGTCGATGACGGCCAGATGGTCAAGCGCGGCGAGCGCATCGCCGAATGGAATCCGAATTCGCTTCCGATCCTGACCGAAGTGGACGGCATCGTGCGCTACGAAGATCTGGTCGAGGGCGTCAGCCTGCAAGGAAGTCGCCGACGAAACCACCGGCGTTTCGCAGAAGGTGGTGATCGACTGGCGCGTCGGGCTCGAAGAACGCCGATCTGCGCCCGGCCATCGCCATCGTCGACAAGAAGGGCAAGCCGATCAGTCTGCCCAATGGCGAGGCGCGCTACCCGCTTTCGGTCGACGCCATTCTGTCGGTCGAAGACGGAGCCGAGGTCAAGGCGGGCGACGTGCTGGCGCGTATTCCGACCGAAGGCGCCAAGACCCGCGACATCACCGGCGGTCTGCCGCGCGTGGCGGAGCTGTTCGAGGCGCGCAAGCCGAAGGAAGCTGGCGGTGCTGGCCGAAATCGACGGCTATATCGAGTTCGGCAAGGACTACAAGAACAAGCGCCGCGTCATCCTGAAGCCGAAAAACGACAAGCTGGAACCGATGCGAATATCTGCTGCCCAAGGCCAAGCACGTCAGCGTACGCGAAGGCGATTATGTGGAAAAGGGCGACTTCATCATCGAAGGCCATCCGTCGCCCGCATGACATTCTGCGCATCAAGGGCGTGGAGGAGCTGGCGATCTATCTGGTCAAGGAAATCCAGGAGGTCTACCGGCTGCAGGGCGTGAAGATCAACGACAAGCACATTGAAGTGATCGTCCGCCAGATGATGCAGAAGCTGGAAGTCGAGGACGGCGGCGAAACCACACTGCTCGCCGGCGAACAGGTCGATCTGCTGGAACTGGAAGAGGCCAACAAGAAGGCGGCCGATGCGGGCGGCAAGCCCGCCGAGGGCCGCCCCGTGCTGCTCGGCATCACCAAGGCGTCGCTTGCAGACGCGTTCGGTGTTCTCGGCGGCGTCCTTCCAGGAAACCACGCGCGTGCTCACCGACGCCGCCGTCAACGGCAAGGTCGACACGCTGGAAGGCCTGAAGGAGAACGTCATAGTCGGCCGGCTCATTCCGGCGGGCACCGGCGGCGCCATCAGCCGCATTCGCCGCATCGCGGCCGAGCGCGACAAGGCGCTGTTGGCCGAGCAGAAGAAGGAAGAAACTCCCGCGCTGGAAGGCCCCGTCGCGGCGGAATGACGAGACAATCCCCTCATGCTGAGCTTGTCGAAGCATGAGGGGGTGAAAACAAGGGCCTCACCCCTCGACAAGCTCAGGGTGAGGCTGTTTTTTTCAGGTGAATCTCCGCAAGAACCGGGCGGCGCGCGCATACGGTTTGCGCTAGCATCCGATCATGAACACGAAAATCTATTGGGCGCCGATTGAATCCAAATTCGGCCGCTTCGCTGCCTGGGTTGACAGCCAAGGCAGGCTGCTGCGTTTCAATCTGCGCGCGGGCGGCGCGGCAAAAGTCGATCCATCCGCCGAGCAAAACGATAAAGCATTGGGCGAAGTGCAAAAACAGATCGCGGAATACGACGCTGGCAAACGCCGCGAATTCGAATTCGAGCGCAAGGCCGAAGGCCCCGAATTCCATCACCGCGTCTGGGAAGAACTTATGGAAATTCCCTTTGGCGAAACAACGAGTTACGGCGCCATCGCCAGGAAGCTTGGGCTCACAAACACAGCCGCCCGCGCCGTGGGCGTCGCCAACGCGGAAAATCCAATCGCCCTCATCGTGCCCTGCCACCGCGTCATCGGCAGCGACGGTTCGCTCACCGGCTATGGCGGCGGATTGCCCCTGAAGCGCGCGCTGCTCGCGCACGAAGCCCGCGTGACGGGCCGCAGGCTCGATCTGTTTGCCTGACTATATATCCGCGTTGAAACGCAGCAGAACGCGATAGCGCTCGGCGTCGCTCGAAAAACCATGCTCGACAGCGCCGGGCACGCTGCCGCTCGCCCAGGGCAATTGCGCCTCTGCGCCCAGCGTCACGGTTATCGGTTTGAAGGAATACTGAAATGTCGGTCCAAGGTAATAGGCGCTCGATTGAGCATGGGCAGAGCCACCGATGAGCAGGCCGTCATATTCATTTTCGTTGCTGAATTCGGCTGCGACGGACCAGTCGGGCGTGGGGGCATAGGCAAGGCCCGTCCTGAATTCAAGCGCGCTTCCCTTTTCCCATATGCCGTGATCGCGATCCCAGGTGTCTTCGAGGTTGATGTTCACGTCTAGGCGCAGCGCCTCGCCGAAAAAATTCTTCTGCAGCAGGATTTTCGCCTCCACCTCGCGCTCCTCGGCGCCCCAGCTGGGCTCCAGATAAACCGCGAGGCCGATGGGATCGCGCTCGTCATCCAGCAGGCGATAGATGAGCTCGCCGGACACGCCGGCAAAACTGTCGCGATCCAGTACGCCCGAAAGCCGGTCGCGCTCGTGCGACCAGTCGTAGTTCAGATAAAGCGAGCCCTGAAAATTGCTGGTGATGCCGTATTCGAATTCCGTCCGGCTTTCGAAGGATTGAAAACTGGCATGGGTGTGCTGATCCGCCCAGCTGAGCCATTGTTCGATCTCGCCCGTACCCTGTTCCTCCAGGTCCGTGGAGTAGAGCAGCACATAGGGCTGTTCGTCGGCTGCTGCGGGCGCGCTACAAAGAGCGCACAAACTGCCGGCCGATATGGCCAAAACCCTGGCCAAAAGCCTGAAATCCATCATTCCCCCCCTGCGACTAATAATGACAATCAGTCGCATGTAGGGTAGGCGCTGTCAATCAGAGGCTTGGTGGCCTTTAACCTGAGCGAAAATGTTGACCGGCAGGGGCCGTGATACCCGATTCCAGCCTTGTATTTCCTCGCGAAAATCGCCCCTCGCGCTATTGACGCGCTGCAGCGCGGCCCCATATATACGGCCCACCTTCGTGGCAGGCAGTCGGCGCGCGGAATTCCCGCCCGAAACGCTGCTTTGAAGCCGTGAAATCTGCGTAGCGCGACCCGGCGCTTAAGTCCGCGCCCGGTCCTCCGCATTCTGGGCCACCCGATTGGCGGGCTGGCCCGTTGCAACTTGGTTTGTTGAAAGAGGACAGCGAGACGAATGCCGACGGTCAATCAGCTGATGCGCAAAGCCGCGCGGCGCAAAGCCCAAGCGCAACAAGGTGCCGGCGCTTAACAACTGCCCGCAAAAACGCGGCGTTTGCACGCGCGTCTATACGACGACGCCGAAAAAGCCGAACTCGGCTTTGCGCAAGGTTGCCAAGGTGCGCCTGACCAATGGCTTCGAAGTGGTGAGCTACATTCCGGGCGAAGGCCATAATCTGCAGGAACATTCCGTCGTGCTGATCCGCGGCGGCCGCGTGAAAGACCTTCCGGGCGTGCGCTATCACATCCTGCGCGGCGTGCTCGACACCCAGGGCGTCAAGGACCGCAAGCAACGCCGTTCGCTTTATGGCGCCAAGCGGCCGAAATAAGGAGCGCCCGATGTCACGCCGCCACCGCGCAGAACACCGCGAGATCATCCCCGACGCCAAATATGGCGATCTCGTTCTCGCCAAATTCATGAACTGCCTGATGTATGAGGGCAAGAAATCGGCTGACCGAAGGCATCGTTTATGGCGCCTTCGATGTGATCCAGCAGAAAACCAGCAGGATCCGCTCAACGTCTTTCACGAGGCGCTGCGCAATGTCAGTCCGGCGCTGGAAGTGCGCTCGCGGCGCGTCGGCGGCGCCACCTATCAGGTGCCAGTCGAAGTGCGCACCGATCGCAGCCGCGCGCTCGCCATCCGCTGGATCATTACGGCCGCGCGCGCACGCAACGAGCCCACCATGATGGCCAGGCTTTCGGGCGAGCTGATGGACGCGGCGAACAACCGCGGCACGGCGGTGAAGAAGCGCGAAGACACCCACAAGATGGCCGAAGCCAACCGCGCCTTCTCGCATTATCGCTGGTGAGCTGAGTAAACCCCGATGCCCCGCCAAACCCCTCTCGATCGTTATCGCAATATCGGCATTGCCGCGCATATCGACGCCGGCAAGACGACGACGACCGAGCGCATTCTCTATTACACGGGCCGCAGCCACAAGATCGGCGAAGTGCATGATGGCGCCGCCACCATGGATTTCATGGAGCAGGAGCAGGAGCGCGGCATCACCATCACGTCGGCCGCCACCACCTGTTTCTGGAAAGATCATCGCATCAACATCATCGACACGCCTGGCCACGTCGATTTCACCATCGAGGTCGAGCGTTCGATGCGCGTGCTGGACGGCGCGGTGGCGGTGTTCGACGCGGTTGCGGGCGTCGAGCCGCAATCCGAAACCGTGTGGCGCCAGGCCGACAAATATCACGTGCCGCGCATCTGCTTCGTCAACAAGATGGACCGCACCGGCGCCGATTTCCCGCGCTGCGTACAGATGATGATCGACCGCCTCGGCACCAGGCCGATGGTGATCAACTGGCCGATCGGCGTCGAAGGCGGGCTTCAAGGGCATCGTCGACATCGTGGCGATGAAGGCGCTGGTCTGGAAGGACGAACAGCTTGGCGCCGAATTACGACGAACGTGGAAATTCCGGCCGACCTCAAGGACAAGGCCGACGAGCTGCACACCAAGCTGGTCGAAATGGCGGTCGAGGAAGACGACAAGCTTCTCGAAGCCTATCTCGACGGCAAGCATCCCAGCGTCGAAGATCTCAAACGCTGCATCCGCAAGGGCGCGATCACGTTCCACTTCGTGCCGGTGATGTGCGGCTCGGCCTTCAAGAACAAGGGCGTGCAGCCGCTGCTCGACGCTGTGGTCGATTACCTGCCGTCCCCGCTCGATATTCCCCCGGTCGAAGGCACACTGCCGCACAAGGACGAGAAGGTCGACCGCCCCGCCGACGACAAGGCGCCGTTCGCGGGCCTCGCCTTCAAGATCATGGACGATCCCTTCGTCGGCTCGATCACCTTCGTGCGCATTTATTCCGGCGCGGTGGCGTCCGGCACCGGCGTGCTGAATTCGGTCAAGGACAAGAAGGAACGCGTCGGGCGCATGCTGCTGATGCATGCCAACAACCGCGAAGACATCAAGGAAGCCTATGCCGGCGACATCGTGGCCTTTGCCGGCCTGAAGATACACCACCACCGGCGAAACGCTGTGCGATCCGCAACAACCCGGTCGATCCTGGAGCGCATGGAATTCCCCGATCCGGTGATCGAGGTCGCGATCGAGCCGAAGATCAAAGCCGACCAGGAAAAGATGGGCATGGCGCTGCAGCGCCTGGCGCAGGAAGACCCTTCCTTCCGCGTCTCCACCGATCAGGAATCCGGCCAGACCATCCTCAAGGGCATGGGCGAGCTGCATCTCGAGATCAAGGTCGATATCCTGAAGCGCACCTATAAGGTCGACGCCAATGTCGGCGCGCCGCAGGTGGCCTATCGCGAAACGCTTACGAAGCCCGTGGACCATCGATTACACGCACAAGAAGCAGACCGGCGGCGCGGGCCAGTTCGCGCGAGTCAAGATCGACTTTCGAGCCGTTGCCGCCGGGTTCGGGCTTTGTGTTCGAGAACGATGTGGTCGGCGGCTCGGTGCCGAAGGAATTCATTCCGTCGGTCGAGAAGGGCATCAAGGCGCAGAAGGAATCCGGCTTGCTGGCAGGCTTTCCGGTCATCGACTTCAAGGCGACGCTGACCGACGGCGATTATCACGAAGTGGACATCCAACGCGCTCACCTTCGACATCGCGGCACGCGCGGCGTTTCGCGAACTGGCCAGCGCGGCGCGTGTCAAGCTGCTGGAGCCGATCATGAAGGTCGAAGTGGTGACGCCGGACGATTTCCTGGGCGGCGTGATCGGCGATCTCAATGCGCGGCGCGGACAAGTGCAGGGCACCGACATCGCGCGGCAATGCCCAGGTCGTCACCGCGATGGTGCCGCTCGCCAACATGTTCGGTTACATCAATACGTTGCGCTCCATGACGCAGGGACGCGCGCAATATTCCATGCAGTTCGATCATTACGAGCAGGTGCCGCAGGCGATCGCGGACGAAGTCAAAGCAAAATACGCCTGAACCGCCCTCAAGTAGCGAAGCGGTAAGGCAAAAAATTGACGGAGATAAAAATGGCCAAGGCAAAATTTGAGCGGACGAAGCCGCACTGCAATATCGGGACGATCGGTCATGTCGACCACGGCAAGACGACGCTGACGGCGGCGATCACCAAGGTGCTGGCCGAGACGGGCGGGGCGACGTTCACGGCCTATGACCAGATCGACAAGGCGCCCGAAGAGAAGGCGCGCGGCATCACCATTTCGACCGCCCATGTCGAATACGAGACCAAGAACCGCCACTATGCCCATGTCGACTGCCCGGGCCATGCCGACTATGTGAAGAACATGATCACGGGCGCGGCCCAGATGGACGGCGCGATCCTGGTGGTGTCGGCGGCCGACGGCCCGATGCCGCAGACGCGCGAGCACATCCTGCTGGCCCGCCAGGTCGGCGTGCCGGCGCTCGTCGTGTTCATGAACAAGGTGCGACATGGTCGACGATCCGGAGCTGCTGGATCTCGTCGAGCTGGAAGTCCGCGAGCTTCTCAGCTCCTACCAGTTCCCCGGCGACGAGATCCCGATCGTGCGCGGTTCAGCGCGCTGACGGCGCTCGAAGGCAAGGAGCCCAAGCTCGGCCATGAAGCGATCCTTGACCTGATGAAGGCGGTGGACGAGTACATCCCCCAGCCGGACCGTCCCGATCGACCAGCCGTTCCTGATGCCGATCGAAGACGTGTTCTCGATCTCGGGCCGCGGCACGGTGGTGACGGGCCGCATCGAGCGCGGCATCGTCAAGGTTGGCGAGGAAGTCGAGATCATCGGCATCCGCCCGACCACCAAGACGACGGTGACGGGCGTCGAGATGTTCCGCAAGCTCCTGGATCAGGGCGAGGCGGGCGACAATGTCGGCTGCCTGCTGCGCGGCATCGAGCGCGAAGGCGTGGAGCGCGGGCAGGTTCTGGCCAAGCCGGGTTCGCGTCACGCCGCACACCAACTTCATGGCGGAAGCCTATATCCTGACCAAGGAAGAGGGCGGCCGTCACACGCCGTTCTTCGGCAATTATCGCCCGCAGTTCTATTTCCGCACCACCGATGTGACGGGGATCGTCAAGTTGCCTGCGGGCACCGAGATGGTGATGCCGGGCGACAATGTCTCGATGGAGGTCGAGCTGATCGTTCCGATCGCGATGGAAGAGAAGCTTCGTTTCGCCATCCGCGAAGGCGGCCGAACCGTCGGCGCCGGCGTCGTCGCGAAGATTTTGAAATAAGCACGCAGAGAGCCGGTAACCGGAGGAACAGACATGCAAAATCAGAATATCCGTATACGGCTGAAGGCCTTCGATCACCGTATTCTCGACAATTCGACGCAAGGAGATCGTCAACACGGCGAAGCGCACCGGCGCGCAGGTGCGGGGGCCCATTCCGCTCCCCACCGCGCATCGAGCGCTTCACCGTCAACCGTTCCGCCGCATGTCGACAAGAAAAGCCGCGAACAGTTCGAAATCCGGACCCATAAGCGGCTGCTCGACATCATCGACCCGACGCCGCAAACCGTGGACGCGCTGATGAAGCTCGACCTCGCTGCCGGCGTCGACGTCGAGATCAAGCTCTAAGGAGCAGTCGGCGATGCGCACAGGCGTCATCACGCAGAAGGTCGGCATGACCCGCCTCTTTTTGGAGGACGGACGGCATGTGCCTGTCACGGTGCTCAAGCTCGACGGCTGCCAGGTCGTGGCGACGCGCACCGAGGAGAAGGACGGCTATACCGCGGTGCAGCTCGGCTCGGGCTTTGCCAAGGCCGAAGAGCGCTGATCGAAGGCCGAGCGCGGCCATTTCGCCAAGGCGCGAAGTCGAGCCCAAGCGCAAGGTCGCGGAATTCCGCGTCGACGCAAAGAATCTGCTGGAAGTCGGCGACGAGATTCTCGCTTCGATCATTTCGTGCCGGGCCAGAAGGTGGACGTCACCGGCATCACCATCGGCCGCGGTTTCACCGGCGCGATGAAGCGGTGGAATTTCCGCGGACTGGAAGCCACGCCACGGCGTGTCGATCTCGCACCGCTCGCTGGGCGGCACCGGCGGCCGTCAGGATCCGGGCAAGACCTTCAAGAACAAGAAGATGCACGGCCATTACGGCGTCGAACAACGTCACCACCCAGAATCTTCGAAGTGGCCAAGGTCGATGTCGAGCGCGGCCTGATCATGGTGCGCGGCGCTGTGCCGGGCACGAAGGGCGGCTGGGTGATGGTCCGCGATGCGGTCAAGCACGCGCGGCACAAGGATGCGCCCATGCCGGCGTCGGTGAAGAAGCGCGAAAAGAACGGCAGCGGCCGCCCGCGGAAGCCGGCCGAAAGAAGGCGGAGGGCTGAGACGATGAAAACGAAAGTCCTCAATCTCGACAACAAGGCCGCAGGCGAGATCGATCTCAACGACGCGATTTTCGGTCTCGAGCCGCGCGCGGATCTGATCCAGCGCGTTGTCGTCTGGCAACTGGCCAAGCGCCGCGCCGGCACGCACAAGATGCTGACCCGCGGCGAAGTGAACCGCACCACCAAGAAGGTGTACAAGCAGAAGGGCACCGGCCAGGCGCGCCACGGCGCGCGCTCGGCGCCGCTGTTCGTCGGCGGCGGCAAGGCCATGGGCCCGGTGCTGCGCAGCCACGAATTCGATCTGCCCAAGAAAGTCCGCGCGCTCGGCCTTCGCCACGCGCTCTCGGCCAAAGCCAAAGATGCCAAGATCATCGTGGTTCTGGACGAAGCCAAGGCGAAGGAAATCAAGACCGATGCGCTCGCCAAACAGCTTGGCAAGCTGGACGTCGACGAATGCGCTCGTCGTCGACGGCGAGTTCGACAAGAATTTCGAGCTGTCCGCGCGCAATCTGCGCCACGTCTCGCTGCTGCCGGCTGCGGGCCTCAATGTTTATGACATCTGAGCCGCGACAAGCTGGTGCTCACCAAGGCGGCGGTCAAAGCGATCGAGGAGCGCCTGGCATGAGCAACAACCACGACGTCATCCTTTCGCCGGTAATCACGGAAAAAGCGACGCGGCTGACCGAAGCCAACCAGGTCGTGTTCCGCGTGCCGCTCGACGCCACCAAGCCGCAATCGCCAAGGCGGTGGAAGACGCTGTTCAAGGTCAAAGTCAAAGCGGTCAACACGGTGCGCGTGAAGGGCAAGCGAAAATCCTGGCCCGCGGCAAGCGCTATACGCGCAGCGACATCAAGAAAGCGATCGTGACCCTGGAAGAGGGCCACCAGATCGACATCACGACGGGTCTGTAAGCCATGGCGCTGAAAACCTATAAGCCCACGACCCCCGGCCAGCGCCAGTTGGTGCTGGTCGACCGCTCGCAGCCTGCACAAGGGCGCGCCCGTTGAAGGCGCTGACCGAAGGCAAGAACGCCAAGGGCGGCCGCAACAATACCGGCCGCATCACCGTGCGCTGGCAGGGCGGCGGCCACAAGCAGCGCTATCGCATCATCGATTTCAAGCGCGGCAAGCATCGACGATGCCGGCGACGGTCGAACGCCTGGAATATGATCCCAACCGCACGTCCTTCATCGCGCTGATCAAATACAAGGACGGCGAGCTTGCCTATATCCTGGCGCCGCAGCGCCTGGCCGTCGGCGACACCGTGGTCTCGGGCGACAAGGTGGACGTGAAGCCCGGCAACGCCATGCCGCTTTCGGCGCGATGCCGGTGGGCACCATCGTGCACAATATCGAAATGAAGCCGGGCAAGGGCGGCCAAATCGCGCGCTCCGCCGGCACCTACGCGCAATATCTCGGCCGCGACGCGGGCTATGCGCTGCTGCGCCTCAACTCGGCCGAAGTGCGCCGCGTGCCGCTGGACCTGCATGGCCACCGTCGGCGCGGTGTCCAATCCCGATCACATGAACGAGGTCATCTCCAAGGCCGGCCGCAATGTATGGAAGGGCAAGCGCCCCTCCGTGCGCGGCACGGCGATGAACCCGATCGACCATCCCGCATGGCGGCGGCGAAGGCCGCACCAAGGGCGGCCGCCATCCGGTCACGCCGTGGGGCAAGGGACCAAAGGCACCAAGACGCGCAAGAACAAGCGCACCACCAAATACATCGTGCGCTCGCGCCAAGGCAAGGCGCAAGGGTAAGGACATGACACGCTCGGTTTGGAAAGGCCCGTTTGTCGACGGCTATCTGCTGAAGAAGGCGGAAGCCGCGCGCGGCAGTCCGGCCGCAAGGACGTGATCAAGACCTGGTCGCGCCGTTCGACCATCCTGCCGCAATTCGTGGGCCTCACCTTCGGCGTCTATAACGGCCAGAAGCACATTCCGGTGCTGGTGACCGAAGACATGGTCGGCCACAAGCTCGGCGAGTTCTCGCCCACGCGCACCTTCCACGGCCATTCGCGGCAGCGGCGACAAGAAAGCGAAGAGGGCGCTGATGGGCAAGCCGTCAAACCGCGCGCGCGTGCTTTCCGACATGCCAGGCCACGGCGGTCGGCGCGAACATCCGCATCGTCCCCGCGCAAGCTCAATCTGGTGGCGCAATCCGATCCGCGGCAAGAAGGCGGAAACGGCGCTGGCCACGCTCACCTTCTCGCCCAAGCGCATCGCGCGCGACGTCAAGAAGGTGCTGCAATCGGCCATCGCCAATGCAGAGAACAATCATGATCTCGACGTGGACGATCTCGTGGTCACGCGAGGCAGTCGTCGGCAAGAATCTGGTGATGAAGCGCTTTCATGCGCGCGCCCGCGGCCGCGGCGCGGCATCGAGAAGCCTTCAGCCAGATCACCATCGTGGTCGAAGAAAAGCGCGAAGCCGGAAAGATCAGGAAGTGGCCGAAAAAGAAGAGCCGAAGAAGAAGGCCGCCGCCAAGACGCCCGCAAGAAACCGCCACGCCCAAGAAGAAAGCTGCGCCCAAGCGCAAGGAGAAAGCCTGATGGGTCAGAAGGTCAATCCGACCGGGCTGCGGCTCGGCATCAACCGCACCTGGGACTCGCGCTGGTACGCGGGCAAGAAGGAGTACGGCAAGCTCCTCCAGGAAGACATCAAGATCCGCGAATACCTGAGCGACAAGCTCAAGGCAGGCCGGCGTCTCGCCGCATCGTGATCGAGCGCCCGCACAAGAAATGCCGCATCACCATCCATTCGGCCCGTCCCGGCGTGGTGATCGGCAAGAAGGGCGCCGACATCGAGAAGCTGAAAAGCGATGTGCAGAAATTCACCGCCGACGAAGTGCATCTGAACATCGTCGAAATCCGCAAGCCCGAAATCGACGCCAAGCTCGTGGCCGAGAATATCGCCCAGCAGCTTGAACGCCGCGTCGCCTTCCGCCGCGTGATGAAGCGCGCGGTGCAGATCCGCGATGCGTCTGGGCGCGCAGGGCATCCGCATCAACTGCGCGGGCCGGCTGGGCGGCGCCGAAATCGCCCGCATCGAATGGTATCGCGAGGGCCGCGTGCCGCTGCACACGCTGCGCGCCGACATCGATTACGGCGTCGCCACCGCAAAGACCACCTACGGCACCTGCGGCGTGAAAGTCTGGATCTTCAAGGGCGAGATCATGGAGCACGATCCCATGGCGCAGGACAAGCGCCAGGCCGAAGCCGCCGAAGCCGGCAACCGTCCGCCGCGCGAGCGCGACCGCGCGCCGCGGCAACGGAGTAAAGAGAAGAACCATGCTGTCAACCCACACGCACCAAATTCCGCAAGCAGCACAAGGGCCGCATTCATGGCACTGCCAAGGCCGGCACGACGCTGAACTTTCGGCGCCTATGGGCTCAAGGCGCTAGAGCCGGAACGGCTCAACGCGCGCGAGATCGAAGCCGCGCGCCGCGCCATCACGCGCGCACATGAAGCGCGCCGGCCGCGTGTGGATCCGCATTTTCCCGGACGTGCCGGTGTCGAAGAAGCCCGCCGAAGTGCGCATGGGCTCGGGCAAGGGCGCGCCGGAATTCTGGGTGGCCAAGATCAAGCCGGGACGCATCCTGTTCGAGAGTCGACGGCGTGCCCGTGGAAGTGGCCAAGGAAGCAATGCGTCTGGCGGCCAGGCCAAGCTTTCGATCGCGACCAAATTCGTCGCCCGCGGCTGGGTGATCTGAGGGCTAAGAAAGCAGCAGTAAGACCGGCGAAGACGCCGGCCGAAGTTGCGTCAGACCAAGACTGCCGGCCGAGCTGGGAGTGACACAGCTCCAGAAGCTCAAGAAGGAGCAGTTCAACCTGCGCTTTCAGCGGCCAACGGCCAGCTTCGAGAACACCAACCGCATCCGCGCGTGTGCGCCGCGATATCGCCCGCATCATGACTGTCATGGGCGAACGCGCGCGTCATCCGGAAATGGCGGTAATGAAACCCGTGCGAGCGGCCAAGGAAAAAACGCCGAGGACAGAGAAGGCGGCGAAGCCCGCGAAAGCCGCGCCCAAGCGCGCCGCGAAGGAATAGGAGCAAATTATGCCGAAGCGGGTACTGCAGGGTGTCGTGGTCAGCGACAAGAACGCCAAGACCGTGGTGGTCGAGGTGGAACGCCGCTTCATCCATCCGGTGATGGGCAAGACCGTGCGCCGGTCGAAGAAGTATCACGCCCATGACGAGAAGAAGGCGATTTCAAGGTCGGCGACATCGTCCGCATCCGCGAATGCCGGCCGCTTTCCAAATTGAAGACGCTGGGAAGTGCTGGAACGCGTCGGCAAGTAACGGCGCGATGAGGAGTTAAGTCATGATCCAGATGACCACCGAGCTCGATGTCGCCGACAATTCCGGCGCGCGGCGCGTCATGTGCATCAAGGTGCTGGGCGGCTCGCACCGGCGCTATGCCGATGTCGGCGACACCATTGTCGTGTCAGCGTGAAGGAAGCAATCCCGCGCGGCCGCGTGAAGAAGGGCGAAGTGCTGAAGGCCGTCGTCGTGCGCACCGCCAATGGCGTGCGCCGTCCCGACGGCAGCCTGATCCGCTTCGACGGCAATGCCGCCGTGCTGGTGAACGCCGCAGGGCGAGCCGATCGGCACGCGCATCTTCGGACCGGTCACGCGCGAGCTGCGCGCCAAGAACCAGATGAAGATCATCTCGCTCGCGCCGGAGGTGCTGTGATGGCGGCAAAATCAAAAAGGGCGACCGCGTCATCGTCACGTCCGGCCGCGACAAGGGCAAGAAGGGCGAGGTGATCAAGGTGTTTCCGAAGGAAAGCCGCGCGCTGGTCGCGGGCGTCAATATGGTCAAGCGCCATCAGCGCCAGACCCAGCGCGCAGCAGGGCGGCATCGTCACCAAGGAAGCGCCGGTCCATCTGTCCAAGATTGCGCATGTCGATCCGAAAACGGGCGAGGCCGACGCGGATCGGCTTGAAGGTTCTGGGCGACGGACGCAAGGTGCGCTTTGCCAAGAAGTCCGGTGAGGTCATCGATGTCTGACGCAGGAAGAAAACAGAAGCCGCAAAGGCCGCAAGGGCCGAAGCCCGAAGGCCGAGAAGCGGCCGAAGGCCGCAAGCCGAAGCGCGAGCCAAGCAAGGCCGAGAAGGCGCCGAAAAGCGCGAAGGGCACGCACAGTCGTGGCGGTGGGCGAGGCGGCAGCGCGATGCCGGCTTATGTGCCGCGCTTCAAGAAGCGCTACAACGACGACGATCCGCCCGGAGCTGATGAAGAAGTTCGGCTACAAGAACCCATTGCAGGTGCCGAAGCTCGAACAAGATCGTGCTGAATATCGGCGCGGGCGAGGCGGCCTCGGACGGCAAGAAGATCCAGGCAGGCGCTGAACGACCTGACGGCCATTGCCGGCCAGAAGGCCGTCATCACGCGCGCCAAGAAGGCGATCGCGACGTTCAAGATCCGCGAGGGCCTTCCGGTCGGCGTGAAAGTCACGCTGCGCGGCGACCGCATGTACGAATTCCTCGACCGCCTGATCACCATGGCGCTGCCGCGCGTGCGCGACTTCCGCGGCGTCAATCGGCGAAAAGCTTCGATGGCCGCGGCAATTATGCCATGGGCCTGAAGGAGCACATCGTGTTTCTCGAAATCGATTACGACAAGACGGAAACGGTCTGGGGCATGGACATCATCTTCAACACCACGGCGCAAGACCGATGAGGAAGCCAAAGCGCTTCTCGAAGGCTTCCAGTTCCCGTTCATGAATTGAAAGGAGCCAGAAGCAACATGGCGAAGACGAGTCCCAGATCAACCGGAACAAGAAGCGCGAAAAGCTGGTGGCGCAATATGCCGCCAAGCGCGCGGCGCTGAAGGCGCAGCGCCGAAGACATGAAGGTGCCGCCGGAAGACCGTTTCGCCGCGCGCCTGAAGCTGGCAAAGCTGCCGCGCAATTCCTCGCAAGGCGCGCATCCATCACCGCTGCGATCTGACGGGCCGTTCCAAAGGCTATTACCGCAAGCTGAAGCTTTCGCGCATTGCGCTGCGCGATCTCGCCAATTTCGGCCAGATCCCCGGCATGACCAAGGCGAGCTGGTAAGGGGATAACGATGTCGATCAACGATCCGATTGGCGATTTGCTTGCCCGGCATCAGAACGGCCAGATGCGCGGCCTGGCCAAAATCACAGCGCCCGCCTCGAAGCTGCGCGCGCATCTGCTCGATGTGCTGCAAGGACGAAGGCTTCATCCGCGGCTACACCGAGGTCGAGTTCAAGACCGGCAAGAAGGAACTCGAGGTCGAACTCAAATATCACGAAGGCCGCCCCGTGATCCGCGAGCTCAAGCGCGTCTCGACGCCAGGCCGCCGGGTCTATCACTCGGTCAAGGAACTGAAGCCGCATCGCGGCGGGCTTGGCATGTCCATCCTCTCCACGCCGCAGGGCGTGATGACGGATTCCCAGGCCCGCGAAAAAAATGTCGGCGGCGAAGTTCTCTGTCAGGTGTTCTAAGGAGCAACCATGTCTCGTATCGGCAAGAAACCGGTCGCACTGCCCAAGGGCGTCACCGCCGCGGTGCAGAACGGCGACCGTCTAGGTCAAGGGCCCCAAGGGCGAGCTCAAGCTCAAGCTTGCGCCCGATGTGGACGCAGCCGTCGGCGAAGCGCGGCATCACAGTTACGCCTCGAGAAATGCGAACGCGCGCGCGCCAATGTGGGGCATGCAGCGCACGCTGGTGAACAATCTGGTGCACGGCGTGACGCAGGGTTTTTCCAGCAAGCTCGAAATCCACGGCGTCGGCTATCGCGCGGCGGTGCAGGGCAAGAACCTTCAACTGCAGCTCGGTTTCAGCCACGACGTGCTGTATCCGATCCCGCCAGGCATCCAGATCGTCTGCGAAAAGCCGACCATGATCGCGATTTCCGGCATCGACAAGCAGCTGGTGGGCCAGGTTGCGGCCGAAATCCGAGGCTATCGGCCGCCCGAGCCCTACAAGGGCAAGGGCGTGAGATACGCCGGCGAATATGTCCGCCGCAAAGAAGGCAAGAAGAAATAGCCATGGCCCACCAAGCAAAACTCTTCCGCCGCCGTCAGCACCGCGTGCGCTATCGCATCACGCAGGTGTCGGGTGGGCGCCCGCGCCTGTCGGTGTTCCGCTCGGGCAGGCACATCTATGCCCAACTTATCGACGACGGCGCCAAGCAAACGATCGCGGCCGCCTCTTCGATGGAAGCAGCCAAAGGCGAAACGAAGTCCAAGACCTGGAACGTGGCGGCCGCAGCCGAGGTGGGCAAACTGATCGCCGAGCGCGCCCTCGCAAAAGGCGTGAAGCAGGTTGTCTTCGATCGCGGCGGCTATCTTTATCATGGGCGCGTGAAGGCGCTCGCCGAGGCGGCCCGCGAGGGCGGACTGGAGTTCTGATGCGAATTTCAAGGAGCACACATGGCGCGTGAACACCGCGAACGCGGCCGCGACCGGGAAGAACGCGAAGGCGAGTTGATCGACAAGCTCGTGCACATCAACCGCGTCGCCAAGGTGGTGAAGGGCGGCCGGCGTTTCGGCTTTGCGGCCCTCGTTGTCGTCGGCGATCAGCGCGGCCGCGTCGGCTTCGGCCATGGCAAGGCGCGCGAAGTGCCGGAAGCCATCCGCAAGGCGACGGACGCCGCCAAGCGCAACATGATCCGCGTGCCGCTCAAGGACGGCCGCACGCTGCACCATGAAACCGCGGGCCATCACGGCGCGGGCAAGGTGATCGTGCGTCCGGCCGTGCAGGGCACCGGCATCATCGCAGGCGGCCCGATGCGCGCGGTGTTTGAAGCGCTTGGCGTGGGCGATGTGGTGGCGAAAAGTCGCTCGGCACATCGAATCCCTATAATATGGTGCGCGCGACATTCGATGCGCTCAAGCCGCCAGCAATCCCCACGCATGATCGCGCAGCGCCGCGGCAAGACCGTAAGCCGAAATCATCCAGCGCCGCGAAGGCAAGGATGCCAAGGCCGAAGCCGCGGCGGGAGGCGGATAATGAACACGCCCAAAGACACCAAGGAAACGCCCGCAAAGAAACCGGCAGCGAAGAAAACGCCGCCGGCCGCGGGCCACGCCAAAAAGGAAATGCCGAAAACGGCGGCCGCGCCTCAGGCAAAGCCCGCGACCAAAAAGCCGCAGGCGAAGCCAATCGCGGGAAACACCGTCACCGTGCGCCAGATCAGAAGCGTCAACCGCCAGCCGGAAATCCTAGGCGGCGACCTTGCGGGGCCTTGGCCTTGGCAAGATCAGGCGCGAGCGCACGCTGGAAGACACGCCGGCGGTGCGCGGCATGATCCGCAAAATGCTCGGCTTTATTGAAATCGTCGAACCGAAATAACTGGAAAGCGCGGCCCATGAAGCTCAACCAAATCCACGACAATCCGGGCGCACGCAAGCGCAAGACAGCGTCTGGGCGCGGCTCGTGTTCGGGCCTTGGCAAAACCTGCCGGCCGCGGCGTCAAGGGCGCCAAGGCGCGTGCGGGCGCGCCCATACACGGTTTCGAAGGCGGCCAGATGCCGCTTGCACTGCCGCATGCCCAAGCGCGGCTTTCACAATCATTTCGCGAACGATTTCGCCGAAGTGAATTTGGGCCGCATCCAGGCGGCGATCGACGCGAGCCGCCTCAAGACGACCGAGACGATCAACCAGGCGGCGTTGCATGCGGCTGGCCTCATAAGGCGGGCGCGCGACGGCGTGCGGCTGCTTGGGCAAGGGCGAGATCAAGGCCAAGCTCGAGCTTCGAAGTTGCCGGCGCTTCCAGCCGGCCGTCGAGGCGGTGAAAAAGGCCGGCGGCAATGTGACCACGACCTTCAAGAAGCCTGTCTACATGAACAAGAAGGGCGAGCCGGGCAAACGCGTCCAGCGCCGCAAGAAAGCCGCAGAGAAGCGCGCTGGGCAGAGCAATGCCTGATTTTTAGCCCTCCCCCTTCGACAGGCTCAGGGTGAGGGCCATATATGTGTTTGTAACTTCCTCATGCTGAGCTTGTCGAAGCATGAGGAAGCCAAATCCCGATAGGGGAGTTAAGTAATGCCCTCAGCAGCCGAACAACTGGCAGCAAATTTCAATTTTTCCGCCTTCGGCAAGGCGACCGAGCTCAAGCAGCGGATTCTGTTCACGCTGGTCGCCCTGATCGTGGCGCGGCTCGGCACTTATATCCCGATGCCTGGCATCGACCCGGCTGCACTCGCGCATGCAGTTGCAACAGCAGCAGGGCGGCCTGCTCGACGTGTTCAACATGCTGGCGGGCGGCGCCATCAAACGCATGGCGATCTTTGCGCTGGGCATCATGCCCTACATCTCGTCCTCCATCATCATCCAGCTGATGACCACGGTCTCGCCGCAGCTCGAAGCGCTGAAAAAGGAAGGCGAGGCGGGCCGCAAGCAGCATCAACCAATACACGCGCTATGGCACCGTTCTGCTGGCTGCGCTGCAAGCCTATGGCATCGCCATCGGGCTCGAGCATTGGGGCAATGTCGTGATCGCGCCGGGAATGTTCTTCCGGCTTTCCACCGTCATCACCCTGACCGGCGGCACGATTTTCCTGATGTGGATGGGCGAGCAGATCACCAGCGCGCGGCGTCGGAAACGGCATTTCGCTGATCATTTTTGCCGGCATCGTGGCGCGCTTCCCGACCTACATCGTCCAGGCCTTCGAATCGGCGCGCACTGGCGCGCTTTCGATCCGTGCTGGCTGTTCGGGCTTGCCGCCTTCATCGTCGGTGCTGGTCGCCGGCATCGTTTTCATGGAGCGCGCGCAGCGCCGCCTGCTGGTGCAATATCCCAAGCGGCAACAGTGGCAACCGCATCTTCGGCGGCGAATCCTCGCATCTGCCGCTCAAGCTCAACGTCTCGGGCGTGATCCCGCCGATTTTCGCCTCTTCGCTCCTGCTGCTGCCCACCACGGTCGCCAACTTCAACGCCCAGAATATTCCCGGCTGGCTGCAAACCATTGTCGCCTATGCTCAGCCACGGCCAGCCGCTCTTCATCGGTGCTTTACGCCGCTGGGTATCATCTTCTTTGCCTTCTTCTACACGTCGATCGTTTTCAATCCCGAGGAGACCGCAGACAATCTGAAGAAATATGGCGGCTTCATTCCCGGCATCCGCCCCGGCAAGAAGACGGCGGAATACATCGATTATGTGCTGACGCGCATCACGGTGATCGGCGCGCTCTATCTTGCGGCCGTTTGCCTGCTCCCGGAATTCCTGTCGCCAACTACCAGCATGTCTTTACACTGGGCGGCACCTCGATCCTGATCGTGGTCAGCGTCACGATGGACACGGTGGCGCAAATCCAGAGCCATCTGATCGCCCAGCAATATGAAGGCCTGATCAAGAAGGCGCGCCTGAAAGGCGCCCGCCAGGGCAACCGCTCATGAATCTGGTCCTGTTCGGCCCGCCCGGGGCCGGAAAGGGCACGCAGGCCAAAATCCTGCAACAGAGCAGCGGCCTGCCGCAGCTTTCCACCGGCGACATGCTGCGCGCGGCCGTCGCGGCGGGCACGCCACTTGGCAAGAAGTGCAAGGCGATCATGGACCAGCGGCGATCTGGTGCCCGATGACATCGTCGATCGGCATCATCGCCGATCGCTACGACCAGCCCGACTGCGCGAAGGGCGCGGTGTTCGACGGCTTCCCACGCACCATCGCGCAGGCCAGAGCGCTGGACGAGATGCTGGCTCGCAGGCAATCAGCAAATCGACGTCGTCATCGAGCTTAAAGTGGACGACGAAGCGCTCGTCGGCCGGGTGGAGCAGCGCATCAGGGAAAACCCGGGCGCAGCCAGGGCCGACGACAACCCGGAGACGCTCCGCAAGCGCCTGGAGGTCTATCACAAGAAGACGGCGCCGCTGCTCGACTACTACCAGCAGCAGAGGAAGCTCAAGACCGTGGACGGCATGGCGCCGATCGAGAAAGTCACCGCCGCTATCCGTGGCGAGCTCAAGGGCTTGAAAGCCCGGGGAAAGTCCCTATTTTCCCTGTTGTTCGGCAGTTGACGGGGCCCTGCGCATTCCTATAATCCGCCCCTTCGCGACGCCGTTCCTGTCAATTTGGCGTATTTGGCCTGGCGTTTCGGACTGGGCAAGGCTTACGCGTCAGGTTTTGGAATGGCTGTAACAGGTTGAATTGAAAGGAAGATTACCGTGGCACGTATCGCCGGCGTCAATATTCCGACCAACAAGCAAGTGGATATTGCGCTTCGCTATATCCACGGCATCGGGCCCACCAACGCCAAAGAGATCTGCAAAAAAGTCGGCATCGCGCTCAGCCCGGCGGGTGAGCGACCTGACCGAGGCCGAGAGTCATTCAGATCCGCGAAATGATCGACCGCGATTATCTCGTGGAAGGCGATCTGCGGCGCGAAGTGGCGATGAACATCAAGCGGCTGATGGACCTCGGCTGCTATCGCGGCCTGCGCCACCGCAAGGGCCTGCCCGTCCGCGGCCAGCGCACCCACACCAACGCGCGCACCCGCAAAGGCCCGGCCAAGGCGATCGCCGGCAAGAAAAGCGTCATCGAAAAGACCTAAGGAACACAAAGAATGGCCAAGGCCGCGCCCCGTCCGCGCAAGAAGGAAAAGAAGAACGTCGTTGCCGGCGTCGCGCACGTCGCCGCGACCTTCAACAACACCATCGTCACCATCACCGATGGCGCAGGGCAACGCGGTGTCCTGGTCGTCGGCCGGCATGCTTGGGGTTCAAAGGCTCGCGCAAATCGACGCCCTATGCCGCGCAGGTGGCCGCCGAAGACGCCGGCAAGAAGGCCATGGAGCACGGCATGCGACGCTGGAAGTGGAAGTCAGCGGGCCCGGCGCGGGGCGTGAATCCGCGCTGCGCGCGCTGCAGGCCGTTGGACTTGACGTCACCTCGATCCGCGATGTGACGCCGATCCCGCACAATGGCTGCCGGCCGCCCAAGCGCCGCCGCGTATAAAAGTTTGCTTTCGGATAGAGCTTACCCGTCGAACGAAATGGGCGTGATCCGACACGTCCGGGAAACGATGAGGAAAAAATGTTTCAGAAGAACTGGCAAGAACTGATCAAGCCGCAAAAACTGAGATCGACGCGGGTCACGAGCAGAACCGCGTCGCCACCATCGTCGCGGAGCCGCTGGAGCGCGGCTTCGGGCTGACGCTAGGCAACGCGCTGCGCCGCGTGCTGCTGTCGTCGCTGCAGGGTGCCGCCGTCACCTCGATCCAGATCGAGGGCGTGCTGCACGAATTCTCCTCCATCCCGGGCGTGCGCGAGGACGTCACCGACATCGTGCTCAACGTGAAGCAGATCGCGCTGCGCATGCATGCCGAAGGGCCCAAGCGCCTCACGCTGCGCGCCGAAGGGCCTGGCGAAGTAACCGCCGGCCAGATCGCAGGCCGTGGCCGACATCGAAATCCTCAATCCCGATCTCGTGCTCTGCACGCTGGACGAGGGCGTCGATTTCCGCATGGAGCTCACGGTCGCCACCGGCAAGGGCTATGTGCCGGCCGACCGCAACCGGCCCGAAGACGCGCCCATCGGCCTCATCCCGGTGGACAGCCTGTTCAGCCCGGTGAAAAAGGTTTCCTACAAGGTCGAGAACACCCGCGAAGGCCAGATCCTCGACTACGACAAGCTGACCATGACCGTGGAAACCAACGGCGCCGTCACGCCGGACAATGCGGTGGCCTATGCCGCGCGCATTCTGCAGGACCAGCTCCAGGTCTTCATCAATTTCGAGGAGCCGCAAGGAGCGCGTCGCCGACGAGGCCAAGCCGGATCTCGCCTTCAATCCGGTGCTGCTCAAGAAGGTGGACGAGCTCGAGCTGTCGGTGCGTTCGGCCAACTGCCTGAAGAACGACAACATCGTCTATATCGGCGATCTCATCCAGAAGACCGAAGCGCGAAATGCTGCGCACGCCGAATTTCGGCCGCAAGTCGCTGAACGAGATCAAGGCGGTGCTGGCGGAAATGGGCCTGCATCTGGGCATGGAAGTGCCGGGCTGGCCGCCGGAGAACATCGAAGAACTGGCCAAGCGTTACGAAGACCAGTACTGAGCTTCGGAGAGGGGATACATGCGTCACCTCAATGCCGGCCGTAAGCTCAACCGCACCGCCGCGCATCGCAAAGCGATGTTCGCCAACATGGCGTGCGCGCTGATCAAGCACGAGCAGATCAAGACCACGCTGCCCAAGGCCAAAGACCTTCGTCCGGTGGTGGAAAAGCTGGTGACCCTGCCGCGCACGGCAGCGGCGACAGCAAGCTGCATGCGCGCCGCCAGGCGCTGGCCCAGATCCGCGACGCCGACCAGGTGACGCAAGCTGTTCGACGTGCTTGGCCCGCGTTATGCCGGGCGTCCGGGCGGCTATACCCGCGTGATGAAGGCGGGCTTCCGCTACGGCGACAATGCGCCGATGGCGTTCATCGAATTCGTCGACCGCGACGTCGACGCCAAGGGCAAGGATTCCGGCCCTGTCGAAGGCGATGAAGATGTGGTCGTGCACGACGAAAAGAAAGAAAAAGAGGGCGAGGCGAAAGCCAAGGCCGAAGCGAAAGTGAAGGCCAAGGCCAAGGAACCGAAGCCCGGCGGCAAGCCCAAGCCGACGGCGCCGGCCTCGCCGGGTCGCAAATCCGAACGCAAAAGCCGCGGCCGGGGCTAATATTTGTTCTCACCCTTCGACAAGCTCGGGGTGAGGACATAGAACTACCTTATGCTGAGCTTATCGAAGCATGAGGTCAAAAAAGGGGCGGCCCGTAAAGCCGCCCCTTTTGCTTGCAAACGCGAAAGCGCGCGTCAGGCCGTGCTCTTCTTCGGCAACAGCAGCGCAATCACCACGCCGCCGATGATATATCCCGCCACCGTCATGATGATCTGGGCTGCCGTGTAATTGGCCGGAAAGCCATACCAGATGTGATATGAGCCATTGGTGGTGATGGCCACCATGATGCCGGCCAAAGTCGCAAAGCCCAGCCGAGGCCCCAGCCCCATGAGGCTGGTTTGCGAAATCAGAAAGGCCAGGATCAGCATTTCCACGATCTCGATCACGAACTCACCGCCAAATTGCATGGGCGACATCGTGGCGATTTCACCGTGGTACACCAGCATGCCTTCGGGGCTCTTGGCGTTCATATCGCCCTTGGCCATCGCCATCGGAAACATGTAAAGGCCGTCATGATCGATGTTGGTCTTCAACGCGTCCTGAACGGCCTGTTCGTTCTGGATCGTGCCGATGCCGGTCGTGCCTAGCGGCAGCAGATCGTGCGCGACCCACTGCCAGCAGAACATGGCTACCGCGGCCAATACGCCCGCCAAAATAATGCGTAAGCCCATGGGTTTCCCCCCATTTGAGTGCTGCCACAGTATAGGCCAGATTTGGGGGGAATAACGGGGCCCGCTTTGGCCATTGTGGATAGCCGAAACTGGCAGTTCAGGGAGAACCGGAAAACCATGCGGTCCATCATTGTTGCTATCCTATTGAGTGCATTGGCTGCTCCGGCGCTGGCCCAGGGCCAGGACGCGGGCCTTTCTTCCCGCACCTTGCCGCAATCGGCGGCGCAGATGCAGCTTTCCTTCGCGCCGGTGGTGGCGAAGGTGGCGCCCTCGGTGGTCAATGTTTATTCGCGCCGCGTGGTGCGCCAGGCGCTCTTTAACGACCCGCTGTTCAGCCGCTTTTTCGGCCAGGGACCGATGTCGACCCGCGTGCAGCAATCGCTGGGTTCGGGCGTCATCGTGCGCGCGGATGGCATCATCCTCACCAACAATCACGTCATCAATGGCGCGCAAGAGATCAAGGTGGCGCTGCCCGACCGGCGCGAATATCCGGCCAAGGTGGTGCTGGCCGACAGCCGCACCGATCTCGCCGTGCTGAAGATAGACACCAAGGGCGAAAGATTGCCGGCGCTGCCCTTTGGCGATTCCGACCGCATCCAGGTGGGCGATCTGGTGCTGGCCATCGGCGATCCCTTCGGCGTCGGCCAGACGGTTACCAGCGGCATTATATCGGCGCTCGCCCGCACGCAAATCGGCGCTTCCGATTATCAGTTCTTCATCCAGACCGACGCCGCCATCAATCCCGGCAATTCTGGAGGCGCGCTGGTCACGCTGGATGGGCGCCTCATTGGCATCAATTCGGCCATCTATTCGCAGACGGGCGGCAATATCGGCATTGGCTTCGCCATTCCCTCCAACATGGCGCGCCTTGTGGTGGAAGGGGCGCTGGGCGGCGGCATCAAGCGACCGTGGTTTGGCGCCGACAGTCAGGCGGTGACGTCGGATCTTGCGCCGGGCCTCGGCCTCAAGCGCCCTGAAGGCGTGGTGGTGACGGAAGTCTATCCCGGCAGCGCGGCAGCGGCGGCCGGGCTTGCCAAGGGCGACGTCGTGCTCGCCATCGACAATTTCGAAGTGGATGACCCGCAGGCGCTGCGCTACCGCGTGGCGACGCTGAAACCGGGAGACAACGCCGCCATCAAGCTGTTGCATGACGGCGCCGAGCGCAATGTTGCGGTCAAAGTCACCGTGCCGCCAGAATTGCCGCCGCGCCAGGAAACCGTGATCGCCGGCAACAACCCGATGCAGGGGGCCAAGGTGGCCAACCTTTCGCCGGCCGTGGCCGACGAGATGCACTTCGATCTCTTCGCCAAGGGCGTGGTCGTGGAATCGGTGGCGCCGGGCTCGACGGCGGCGCGATTCGGCTTTCAGGCCGGCGACGTGGTGCGCCAGATCAACAATCAGAAAATCGCCAACGTGGCCGGGCTGAAAACGGCACTCACCGGCGCGCAGGGCTGGGCGATGGCCGTCCAGCGCGGCGATCAGGTCCTGACGCTGAGCGTGCAGTAATTGCACCTCTCCGTTCGCTCTTTCCCATTGGGAGGGGTATCGAAATGTAGATCACGAGGAATGTCGACTTCTCACCAATAGCGGACATCACCGCAAGTCAAGGCTTATTGCGGATATCGATCGTCCATTTTCTTCCGTGCCTGACAAGGAGACTTAAGCCAGGTGGGCGAACTCAATGCACCGGGTTACAATAAGACGTCGCGACGTCAGCCGATTTCGGCGTCTCTGCGACAAAACACACGATTAGCTTGTCGGCCTTCTGCAGGAATATTCCAGGCCCCGCGCCCGAGGGGATCACTCCCACGATCGTGAACCCCGAGCTGAGCAGCGACCGAACAGTCATTCCCTGTGCCCAAGCTGAAACGCCGCCGGCAAGCAACGGCAGCGCAACCAACCCCGCGAAAAGATAATTTCTCATTTGCATTTTCCTCTATTTCGACTTGCGCCGGAATTTATCCAATCCTCTCGATTTGGAATTCCATTTTAAGGAGAATTTCCATCTGGAGTTGGAATGGCTCATGGTACATAAAGCAACTCCTTCACGTAATGGTTGCCAATTTCAAAGGTTGTGCTGACCGGCATAGTGATCAAGCGACTGATTCGCTTAATTCTTTGCATTATCCCTGCCGAAGACCTTATCCGCGTGAACTGGAATATCCGCTTTGGGTCAGAAGCAGACCTTACGATCGTGATGATGTTTGATCCACCTAATGCGCAAATTCGTGAGCTAAAAACCACGATAAGCAAACCGGCAGTTCTTATCTTAACTCAACTAATCATCAGGATTCGCCAAGATAAGCTTGCTCGCCGTGAAGCGCCTCATCGAGCCCGCGCTCTTCGGCCTGCTGGTCGACCTTCACTGGCGTAATTTTATCGATCAACCACAGCATGCCGTAAGTAAAGACGAAAGCCCAGACCGAAGAGAGGGCAACGGCCAAAACCTGTTTCGTGAAAAAGCCCAGATTGCCGGCGATCAAGCCATCGGCGCCGTTAGGATTGAAAGCGAGAGTAGCAAAGACACCCAGAAGAACGATTCCAAGCGCACCACCGACACCATGGACGCCCCACACGTCGAGGGCGTCATCCCATTTAAGCCGATTCTTCAAGGCCACCGCGAAATAGCAAACTCCCCCCGACACCACTCCAATGATCACCGCAGCGACAGGCGAGACATAACCCGCCGCGGGAGTGATTGTGGCCAAGCCCGCGACGGCTCCCGTCAACAGACCGACAAAGGTCGGCCGCTTTTCCAACCACCAACCGATAGCCATCCAGGAGATTGCCGCAAACGACGCCGCCACATCGGTATTGAGGAAAGCGACCGCGGTCACTCCGTCTACGCGGAATTCGCTGCCGGCATTAAAGCCGTACCAGCCGAACCACAACAGGCCAGTTCCCAGCGCTACCAGCGGGATATTGTGCGCTCCAGCGTCAACGACTTTCCGCCGGCCCACATAGAGAACAGATGCGAGCGCGGCCAGCCCTGCGGTGTTGTGCACCACGATGCCGCCAGCGAAATCAAGCGCGCCCCACTTCTGCAACAGGCCACCACCCCACAGCATGTGCACAAAGGGAAAGTAAACGAAAAAGAGCCAGAGTGTGAGGAAGATCATGTAGGCCTTGAACGTTACGCGGTTGGCGAAGGCGCCTGTGATCAACGCGGGCGTGATAATCGCGAACATCATCTGATAGGCAACGTGCACAAGGAGTGGAATTCCGGGTGTTGGCGATGGCGTTGCCAACGTCACGCCACGGAGGAACGCCATATCCAGATTGCCGATGATGCCTCCAGCGCCACCCGAGAAACACAGCGAATAGCCAACCGCAAACCAGATAACGGTAGTCCAGCCCATCGATGCGAAAGATTGCATCATTATGGTCAGGACATTCCTCCTGCTCACCAGGCCGCCGTAAAAAAAAGCCAGGCCCGGCGTCATGAGCATCACCAAACTGCTGCAAAGCAGCATGAAGCCGGTATTGCCCGTATCGATATTTGGCATCGCTCTCCCCGCCCATGAAAAGGCTTCCATGTTAACCCGGAAGCGGGCCCATGAAATAGAGTATTAGAAAATATTGAAAACCATGCGGGTGGAGCTCGGGTAAGGAATGCGGGGCACAAGTGTATCCAAACCCAGTTCCTATTCGTCACCTGACGTCCGCTTGGGTCACAAGCAGACATACCCATCAGGCGATCACTTCTCCGCCGATAGAAGACAAGAATCGGCTAGGTCACTCGCAGAGGTGATTACTACTTGTCTCGTTTGTGTGTAGTTTCTTTCCCCTCTCCCCCATCGGGGGATAGGGCTCGGGTAGGGGGGTGCAGCGCTTCGTCCTGCGCATTATCTTCTATGGATGACCGATCTCTTCGAAGCAGGGGGCCTGGATAAGGACGCGCCGCGGCCTTTGGCCGACCGGCTGCGTCCCAAAACACTGACCGAAGTCGTTGGGCAGGATCACCTGCTGGGCCCGGATGGACCGCTGGGGCGCATGATCGCGTCGGCGCGGCCGGCCTCGATAATCCTCTGGGGGCCGCCCGGCACCGGCAAGACGACCATCGCGCGGCTCTTGTCTGGCGTGTTCAAGCTCCATTTCGTGCAACTCTCGGCGGTGTTCACCGGCGTCGCCGATTTGAAAAAAACTTTCGATGCGGCGCGTGCCCGGCGCAAGACGGGGCAGGGCACACTCCTCTTCATCGACGAAATCCACCGTTTCAATCGCAGCCAGCAGGATTCCTTCCTCCCCGTCATGGAAGACGGCACCATCACGCTGGTTGGCGCGACCACAGAGAACCCCTCCTTTGAACTCAATGGCGCGCTGCTCAGCCGCGCGCAGGTTCTGGTGCTGCACCGGCTGACCGACAGTGACTTGGAAATCTTGTTACAACGCGCAGAGAAACACCTTGGACATAAATTGCCGCTCACTGCTGACGCGCGCGCTTCGTTGCGCGCCATGGCGGATGGCGACGGGCGCTACATTTTCAATCTGGCCGAGGAATTGGCGGACCTAAATCCCGCCATGACGCTCGATACCGCCGCACTGGTCGCCGCCGTGCAGAAACGCGCGCCGCTTTACGACAAGAGCCGCGAGGAGCATTACAATCTCATTTCGGCGCTGCACAAATCCATCCGCGGCTCGGATGTGGATGCGGCGCTCTATTGGCTCGCGCGCATGCTGGCGGGCGGCGAGCAGCCGCTTTATATCGCGCGCAGGCTGGTGCGTGCGAGCGTGGAAGACGTGGGCCTTGCCGATCCAGAAGCCGTGCATCAGGCGCTCGCCGCGAAGGACGTGTACGATTTTCTGGGCAGCCCCGAAGGCGAGATCGCCTTGGTTCAGGCCGTCATCTATCTGGCTTCGGCGCCAAAATCGAACGCTGCCTATCTGGCGCATGGCGCGGCCATGCGCGCGGCCGAGGAACACGGTTCACTCATGCCGCCCGCGCATATCTTGAACGCGCCGACCAAGCTGATGAAAGATCTGGGCTACGGCAAAGGCTACGAATACGACCACCAGGCGGAAGAACGTTTCTCCGGCCAAAACTATTTTCCCGATAAGATGAAACGCCAGAACCTTTACCGCCCCACAGACTTGGGCTTTGAAAAGGAAATCGCCAAACGGCTGGAATACTGGTCGAAGCTGCGCGCGGAAAAACAGAACAAGTAATTGTCATCCCCGGCGAGCGCGAACAACGTGCGTGCGAGGGAAGGGGACCCAGGTGTTAGATCAGAACCAACCTTTCCACCTGGGTTCCCTTACCCTCGCATTGCTTCGCAATGCTCGGCCGGGAATGACAATTGCTATTTTTCCAGTTCCTTCTCGCGCTCCTGAAACCATTTCAGCACGTTTGCCCGCGCGCCTTGCGTTAAGTGAACCCACCGCCCGTGCCGGAACGTCTTGCGCCGGTCTGGCGGCCACCACATTTCCGTCGCCACCAGCAAAGTCCACCCGCCGCGCCGCGCAGGATGGTGCAAGGTATGCACTTCAATCTGGAACGAGAAGTTCGCTCCCCGGTGCACATTGCGCTCGCGCACCCAGCGCACACCCGCCACTTCCCATTGGTCGCGGTCGCGGCTGGGGTTTGTCGCATGCACGATACGGCTGAACAGGTTGAAGAAATTGTTGTCGCCAAGCCGCATGGCTCACGGCTCCTCGCGCGCCACTTCTTCGGCTTCGGCCACGGCCTCCGGCGCTTCGATCGGTTTGAATTTGGGCTGGAACCAGGTTTGCGCGATCAGCGTCGGCACCACGGCGCTGCCGATCACGCCGGTGACCAGGATGGTGTATTGCGTCTGGTCGATGATGTGGTTGGTCAATCCAAACAGCGCCGAGATGGTGCCGAAGGTGAGGCCTGTCGACATCATCAGCGTGGTGTACATGCCTTCGGTCTTTTCGAATTTGTGAAATCTCGTCAGCGGCAGGATGCCCACGAACTTCGTCGCCATCTTGATGGCCAGCAGAATGGCGATCAGCCCGGACGAGGCCAGCACCGAATGCCACTCAACCAGAGATCCCGCCTTGAGAAAATAAAACGGCGTGAGAATCGAAAAGGCGATGATGCGCATGCGGTGCGGCAGTTCGTGGTTGGCAAGGAATGTCGGCGCTAGCGCCATGCCGATAAGATAGGCCGGCAGCACGGCCTCGCTGCCAGCAACGCTCGCAAGCCCGCCCAGCGATAACAAAACCAGCGCCACGAATTTTGTCTGCGGCTCGCTCACCCGGTGGCCGACGCTGTTGAAAAACCACGGTGCGAAACGCGGCAGCGCCACCACCACCAGCGCCGTCACCGCGCCGAATATCGCCAGTGTGTAATCGTAATGCGCGAACACAATGCCTAACGCCAGCACCGTGCCGAGATCGTTGATGAAACAGGCGGCAAGAATGATTTTCCCGATCTCGGTCTTGTTGAAGCCGGTCTCGACCATCACCGCGTAAACCACCGCCACCGACGTGGTGGAAAGCGAGATGCCGGCGATCTGTGCCTGCGGCCATGGCCAGTGCAGCCCGAAATAGGCGTAGGCCAGCACGCCCAGATAGGGCGCGAAAAATCCCACCGCGCCGATGGTCATGCTGGACCAGAAATGCTTCTTCACCACGCGCGGGTCGATTTCGGCGCCGGCCAGAAAGGTGAGCAAAATGGCGCCGAAGCCCGCGAGAAAATTCACCCAGGGCGTGAGCGTAAGGCCCACCACATTGCCGGCCACCGCGCCCACCACGATCTCGATGAGGGCCACCGAAATGGCGACGCGTATCGAAATGAGCGAAGCCGCGAGCGCGAGCCCCAGCCATAGCGCCGATGCCAGCCAGACATTTTCCATGGCTTCCTCCTTGATATGATTCAGGAGGGCATGGCAATTGCGAAGATTGCCAAGGCACTCCCACCGCAAGCATTCATGCGGTAGGAGTCATCAGCCATGAGGGCAATTTCGGGGGAACTCCATCCCCATCGAATGGAATCGAACCTAAAGTTTCACCGGCCGCGGGTCAATCATTCAGGGAACGCAGTGGCAAGCACATCCACAATTCAGGTTGAGGAAGACGAGAACGGCCTCAGGCTCGACCGCTGGTTCCGGCAGCGCTTTCCTGGGCTCTCGCACGGGCCGCTGGAGAAATTGCTGCGCACAGGCCAGGTGCGCGTCGACGGCAAACGCGCAAAAGCAAATGCACGCGTGGAGGCTGGACAGAGCATCCGCATACCGCCGCAGTTGCAATCCTTGCCCGCGAGCCGTGATAAGTTTCCTGCGCAAACGGAGTTGTCTGCGGCCGACAAGAAATTCATCCAAGGTCTTGTAATCCACGAAGATTTAAAAGTGATCGGGCTCAACAAGCCAAGCGGGCTCGCCACCCAAGGCGGCTCCGGCATCACGCGCCACATCGACGGGCTGTTGGAAGGCTTGCGGGGCGAGAAGCGCCAGCGGCCGCGCCTGGTGCATCGCCTCGACCGCGACACCTCGGGCGTGCTGCTGGTGGCGCGCACGCAACCGGCGGCGGCCGCCTTATCCGAATCCTTGCGCCGGCGCGACGCGCAGAAAATCTATTGGGCGCTGACCATAGGCGTGCCCAAGCCGCCGGGCGGCGTGATCAAATTGGCGCTCGCCAAGGAAGCGGGCTTCGGCAAGGCGGGCCGCGACGAACGCATGGCGCCCGCCGAAGCCGGCGAGCAAGGCGCGAAATCCGCCGTCACGCATTACGCCGTCATCGGCACGGCCGCCGATGAATATGCCTGGGTGGCGCTTAAGCCCATAACCGGCCGCACGCATCAAATCCGCGCGCATCTGGCGGCAATCGGCACGCCGATTGTCGGCGATTTCAAATATGGCGGCGAAAAGGCCAAGGGCCGCGGCGAGCTCGAAAACCGCCTGCACCTGCACGCGCGCTCGATCGACATCGCGCACCCAGATGGCGGGCGGCTGAAAATAGTTGCGCCATTGCCGCCGCATATGGCCCGCGCCTGGCATTTGTTTGGCTTTTATGAAAACGATGCCGGCGATCCATTTCCACTGCCAAGAGAAAAACGATGACCCGTCCTGATTTCATCAAACATTGGTCCGAAATCGAACCGAAGGAGCCCGTGCGGCCGCCCGGCCTGAACGAGTCATTTGCCTTCCATGCGCCGTTCTCGCGCGCGACCGGCCTAAACCGGCTGCGCATCAATCACATCCGGCTGACGCCTGGCACGCGCATGAATCCGCCAGGCGCGTCGCGCGATGAAGAGGAATTCGTTTACGTCATTGAAGGGGCGCCCGATTTATGGGCCGATGGTTATCTCTACCGGCTCGCTGAGGGCGACGGCGTCGGCTTCCCCGACCGCACCGGCATCGCGCACACTTTTCTCAACAACACCGACAAGGACGTTCGCCTGTTCACGATGGGCGAGGCCTCGCGCTATTCCTCGAAAATCGTGCTGCCGCTTGATCCGATGCAAAGCGAGGCTCTGCGCCGGACGGGAAAGCTGTGGGAAGATCCGCCGCGCCGCGAGCGTGGTCCGCATGACGGCCTGACGGACGCCAGACGCGGCAAGCCAAGCCCGGAAGGATCGAGAAAAAGCGAACGGCCCGATTTTGTTGTCCATTGGAATAAAATCGCGCGCGGGCCGTGGAGCTATCCCGGCAGCCAGGAAACCCATGGCCGCCACGCGAAATTCGCCAGCCATTTCGGATTGGGCCGCATCGGCGTGCATCACGAGCTCCTGCCGCCCGGCACGCGCACGTCCTGGCCGCATGCCGAGCGCGACGAGGAGGAATTTGTTTTTGTGCTGGAAGGCGAGCCCGACGTATGGATCGACGGCGTGCTCTATCGCCTGAAGGCGGGCGACGGCGTCGGTTTTCCGGACAAGACCGGCATCAGCCACGTTTTCATCAACAATACCAATAAGCCGGTGCGGCTGATCGTGGTGGGCGAGGCCTCGCGCGTGCGCAGCAAGGTCTATTATCCGATGCATCCCAAACGCAATCAGGAAATCGGCGAGATGTTCTGGTCCGATGCGCCCAAGCGCGAGCTCGGGCCTCATGACGGCATGCCCGACGCGTTGCGCACGAAGGAGGGCAAGCAAGGCGCCGGAAAATCCGCGCCCGTGAAAGCGGCCGCTGCGAAAGCCGGGCCGCAACCGTCCAAGCGCAAGAAGTAAGGCGTGGTTCAGCGCAACCCGCGCAAGTTTTACGCGCATGTCGCCGTTGAACGGCGCGGGGCGGGCTTTGGCATTCTGCTCGATAGCAAGCCGCTGCGCACGCCCGCGCGCGCCGAAATGTTATTGCCGAATGAGCGGCTTGCGAACGCGATCGCCGAAGAATGGCGCGCGCAAGGCGAAAAACTCCGCCCCGACACCATGCCGCTCACGCGCCTTGCCAACACGGCTGCGGATCGCGCAGCGCCCGCCCGCGCCGAAATGGTAGAGCGCATCATGGCGTTCGGCCGCAGCGATCTCGTGTGTTATCGCGCGGAATCCCCGCGCGAGCTGGCCGGGCGCCAGGCTGAGATTTGGGATCCGCTGCTCGCATGGCTGCGCGAAGAGCATGGCGCGGATTTGCGCGCGCGCGAGGGCATCGCCTTCATCGAACAGCCGGATGCAGCGCTGCAAACGCTCGCGCGCGCAATCGATGCTCACGGCGATTTTGGGCTGGCAGCACTCTATGCCGCGTCGTCCTTAAGCGGCTCCGCAGTCATCGCGCTGGCGCTGGCCGAAGGGCGGCTCGACGCCGATGCGGCCTTCGCCGCCGCCTATCTCGATGAGGTCTATCAGGCCGCAAAGTGGGGCGCAGATCACGAAGCCGAAGCCCGTCACCGTCGCGTGGCGGTCGAACTGACGGCCTGCGAACAATTCCTTCGCCTGCTGAAGGAAAGTTGACGGGCCGTCACGTTAGTTTAGACTCTGTCCGCCCACCCCCCGCGAGTCCTCTATTTGGAAGCCGAAACCCAAAACCAGCCCGGCACGTCGAAGCGCAAGCCGCGCGGCAAGCGCGAGGAAACCAAGGCGCAAAACCGCGCTGTTATTCTCGAAGCGACGCGGCGCGTGTTTGCCGAGATGGGTTATGCGGCCGCCACCGTGCGCGACATCATCCGCGCCACGCCTTTGGCCTCGGGCACATTCTACAATTACTTCAAGTCGAAGGAAGAAGTGTTCCAGGCCATCCATGACGAAATGGCGCTGAAAATCCGCCCCAAATTGCGCGAGGAACGCACCCGCGCCGAAACCGTCGAGCAGTTCGTCTCCACCACTTTTCGCACGCTGTTCGATTATGTGCTGGCCGAGCGCGCGGGTTTCGCGGCCGGGGCCGCGAGTGGTGCGAAAGAAAACCTGCGCGTGCGCATGGACACGCCGGAAATCATCGCGGGCTTCGAGGAATTGCGCGAGGACATCGAAAGCGCCAGCGTGCGCGGGTTTTTTCCTTCCATCGACGCCCATTTCCTGATGGCCGCGATGGTGGGCGTGGCCTATGAAGTGGCGGAGGAAATGCTGAAGCGCGCGCCGCCGGATCCGAAAGTCGCGGCGGAATTCGCCACTGCGCTGTTCATGAACGGCATTCGCGGTCTGCCAACGCGCATCAATACGGCATGAGAGGACAAGCGATGAGACGTTTTCTTTCCCCCGCCCGAAAAATCTCGCAGCGCTCGATTTTTCGACCTCCTCTGCGTGCGGGGGAGGAAACGATGTAATGAAGCGCTCAGATATTTTATTTCCTCCTCCGTGTACGGGGGGGGTCGATCCAGCAAGCGCAGCGAAGCCGGATCGGGAGGGGGGGAACTTTCCAGGGGACAACATGAAAAAAATTCTCGAGGAGCTGGAAAAAAAGCGTGCCCACGCCCGCGCGGGTGGCGGCGAGGCACGCATCAAGGCGCAGCACGAACGCGGCAAGCTCACCGCGCGCGAGCGCATCGAGCTCCTGCTCGATCCCAAATCCTTCGAGGAGTTCGACATGTTCGTCGAGCACCGCAACACCGATTTTGGCGCGGAGAAAAACGTCATTCCGGGCGACGGCGTGGTGACGGGCTGGGGCACCATCCAGGGCCGCATGGTTTATGTGTTTGCAAAAGATTTCACCGTATTCGGCGGCTCGCTCTCCGAAACCCACGCGCAGAAGATCTGCAAGATCATGGACATGGCGGCGCAGAACGGCGCGCCCGTGATCGGCCTTTACGACGCGGGCGGCGCGCGCATCCAGGAAGGCGTGGCCAGCCTCGCCGGTTACGGCGAGGTGTTCAAGCGCAACGCGCTGATGTCGGGCGTGGTGCCGCAGGTCAGCGTCATCATGGGGCCGTGCGCGGGCGGCGATGTCTATTCGCCGGCCATGACCGATTTCATCTTCATGGTGCGCGACACGTCTTACATGTTCATAACCGGCCCCGATGTGGTGAAAACGGTGACGCATGAAGACGTAACGCCCGAGCAATTGGGCGGCAGCCAGGTGCACACGCATAAATCGGCCGTTGCCGACGGCGCTTACGAGAACGACATGATCTGCCTCGAGCAGATGCGGCGCTTCTATAATTTTTTGCCACTAAATAACCGTGACAAGCCGCCCCATTGGCCTACCGAAGACGATCCCATGCGTGCCGAGCCTTCGCTCGACACGCTGGTGCCGGCCAGCGCCAACAAGCCTTACGACATGAAGGAGCTGATCCATAAGGTGGTGGACGAAAGCGACTTTTTCGAAATCCAGGAAAACTTCGCCAAAAATCTGATCGTGGGTTTTGGCCGCATGGAAGGCTCGACCGTCGGCTTCGTCGCCAACCAGCCCATGGTGCTGGCGGGCGTGCTGGACAGCGACGCCAGCCGCAAGGCCGCGCGCTTTGTGCGCTTCTGCGATTGCTTCTGCATTCCCATTGTGACGTTCGTGGACGTGCCGGGCTTCATGCCGGGCACGGCGCAGGAACACGGCGGCATCATCAAGCACGGCGCCAAGCTGCTGTTCGCCTATGCCGAGGCGACGTGCCCCAAGGTGACCGTGATCACGCGCAAGGCCTATGGCGGCGCTTATGACGTGATGGCGTCAAAGCACCTGCGCGCCGACGTGAACTACGCCTGGCCCACGGCCGAAATTGCGGTGATGGGCGCCAAGGGCGCGGTGGAAATCATCTTCCGCAAAGAGGCGGGCGACAAGGAGAAGCTGGCCGAGCGCACCAAGGAATACGAAGACCGCTTTCTGAACCCATTTATCGCGGCCAGCCGCGGCTATATTGACGACGTGATCATGCCGCACTCCACCCGCTGGCGCATCGCGCGTGCGTTACGGATGCTGAAGAACAAGCAGGTGCCGAAAATCTGGAAGAAACACGACAATATTCCGTTGTGAGGAAAAAATGACTGGAACTATCTAGATACTCACGAACCAGGCGATGCCTAATCTTGTATAGATTGGTCACACGCAAGATTCGATCGAAGATTGGATGAAGCAGTTGGACACAACTGGAATTCCACTGCCGTTTGAATGTTTTTATGCTGTTGAAGTCGACGATCCTGTGAAAGCGGAACGCGCGATACATGATGCCTTCGATGACCATAGGGTTCGGATGAATCGAGAATACTTTAGGATTTCGCCCGATAGGCCAAAGGCAATATTGGAGTTAGTTAAACGTAAGAATGTAACGCCACACCACGACGTTGTTCAGGAAAAAGATGATCAGCTGGCATTAGACGACGCGAGAGAACGCCGCTCACGCTTTGATTTGTCCATGGCGGCTCTCAAGGAAGGCGATGTCTTGACCTCGGTGTTTAATGACACTGTTACGGCGGTCGTTTCGAGTGAGAAGAATAAAATTAATTTTTGTGGTGAGGTAATGAGCTTATCCGCGACCGCACTGATAGTGGCGCACGAACAAGGGGATGGCTGGACCAAGATTGCTGGCCCCACTTACTGGAAATTCAACGGCAGAACATTGACGGAAATTCGCGAGCAAACGGAGGAAGATACATAAAGTTATTTTTTATCAGCTTCGAATCCAAGCCCACGCTTCTACTTCCACCTGCGCGCCTAGGTTTTCTTCCTCCCTTGCGGGGGAAGATGTCGCGCAGTAGGCGCGACAGAAGGGGGGTCCTGCGCGAGCAACTGATAGATTGCGTCCAATACGTCCTCCGGCTTCTGGAACACGTCTCGATTGAGAACCCTCACCACGCGGCAGCCGTGGGCTTCAAGCCAGCGGGTGCGCGCCTCGTCGCGGCGGATTTGCGGGTCATTGAAATGCGGCTCGCCGTCCAGTTCGATAATCAGCAGCACTTTGAGGCAGAAGAAGTCGGCGATGTAGGGACCAATTGTTGCTTGGCGGCGAAAGCGGAACTTGGCAAGCTGACGCCGGCGCAACAACGACCACAGCTTGTGTTCGCCGTCGGTCATGTTCCAACGCAAATCGCGGGCGCGGAGATTTGGCAATGACGTCCCCCCTTCCGTCCAGCCACTTGCTTCGCAGTGGCTGGACACCTTCCCCCACAAGGGGGGAAGGAAGAATGAATTCTGATCAGCTCAATCTGTTTCTCTATTCCTATCTTTTAATTCTTATCTCTTTCCCGCCCAGGCCCAGGCTTCCACTTCCACCTCCGCGCCCAGCGCCAAACCGTTCGCGCCAAACGCGGAGCGGGTGGGCAGTCGGTCGGGATTGAAATAGGTGAGATAGACTTTGTTGAACTCGGCCCACTTTTTTATATCGGCCATCATCACCGTGCATTTGAACACATTATCGAAATCAAGACCGTTGGCTCGAAGAACACGGCCGATGTTCTCCATGGTCTGGCGCGTTTCGGCCTCGAGGCCGCCCGGCACCAGCTCCATCTTGCCGGGAACATTGCCAAGGCACCCCGAAAGATAAACCACGTCGCCCACGTGCACGGCCTGGCTGAAGGGGAGGCCGGCCGCTTTTGCGTTCAGCGAATTGAGAAATTCCATCGCGCTTTTCCCGGTTGTGTCTTGGCACTCAGCATGTACGATCCGGCCCCAACGAGAACAAGGGGAGATCGTTTCATGCGTTCCGTTTTGCCGTTTGCATTGGCCGTTGCCGTGCTTGCCGTACCCGTGCTTGCCGCCGACTATCCGGGGCATCCCAAGACCACGCCCGACATCAACGCGGCCGATCTGTCGGCGCGCGATAAGGCGCTGGCCGACGACGCCTTCCAGGGCCACGGCCCCGGCACGAAGGAGGGCGAGGCGGCCTCCCAATGGATCGCCGACGAGATGAAACGCATCGGCCTCAAGCCCGGCAATCACGGCAGCTATTTCCAGCCGGTGGCGGCGGTGACCATCGCACTGGATGCTGCGAAGTCCACGCTCACCTTTGACACGGCGAAAGGCGCGATCACGCCCAAGTTTCCGGACGACACGACGTATTGGACGCCGCAATTCGAGAGCCCCGAAGTGAAAGTGGAAAAATCGGCCCTCGTGTTCGTGGGCTATGGCGTCGTGGCGCCGGAATACAATTGGAATGATTATGCGGGCGTCGACGTGAAGGGCAAAACCGTGATCATCCTTATCAACGATCCCGGCAATGAAGACGCCGCGCCCGATCCCAAATTCTTCAAGGGGAAGGCGATGACCTATTACGGCCGCTGGACCTACAAATACGAAGAAGCCGCGCGCCAAGGCGCGGCCGCGGCCATCATTGTGCACGAAACCATTCCGGCCGCTTATGGCTGGCAGGTGGTGCGCAATTCCAATTCCGGCAACAAGTCATGGCTGGCTGCCGCCGATCAAAACAAAAGCATGGTGCCGATCCAAGGCTGGATCACGCTCGACACGGCGAAGGCGTTGTTCAAGAACGCAGGCCTCGATTACGCCACGCTGAAGGCGGCCGCCAACAAGCCCGGTTTCAAGGCCGTCGAAATGCAAGACGAAACGCTGACGGCGGATGCGCACTCGACCATAACCCACATGACCACGCGCAACGTGGTGGGCGTGGTGAAGGGATCGAAGCATCCCGACGACTACGTGCTATTCACAGCGCACTGGGATCATCTGGGCGTGAAGCCCGACGTGGCGGGGCCGGACAAAATCTACAACGGCGCCATCGACAACGGCATGGGCGACACCAGCATCCTGGAACTGGGCGAAGCCTTCGTGCACGCGAAACCCGCGCCGCAACGTTCCATCGCCATCATTTGCTGGACGATGGAGGAACAAGGCCTGCTCGGCTCCGAATATTTCGCCGAGCATCCCTTGTGGCCGCTCAACCATATCGTTGGCGGCATCAATCTCGACGCCAATCTGCCGGAAGGCAAAGCGCACGACATGGTGGTGGTGGGTAGCGGCAATTCGGAACTGGAAGATTTGCTGGCGGCCCAGCTCAAGGCCGATGGCGGCCGCGTGATTACACCCGATCCTGAACCCGAGAAGGGCGCGTTCTACCGCTCGGATCATTTCAGCCTTGCGAAAGTCGGCGTGCCGATGCTCTCGCCCGGCGGCGGCTACGATCTGGTCGATGGTGGCAAGGCGGCGGGCCAGGCGCTGCGCGACGATTACCGCAAGAACCACTATCACCAGCCGTCCGACGAATGGCATGCGAACTGGGATTTGTCGGGGCCGGTGGATGACTTGCACGTCTTCTATAATTTCGGCATGGAGCTCTCCAACAGCGACACGTGGCCGAAGTGGTATAAGGACAGCGAGTTCCGCGCGCGTCGCGATAAGACCATGGCCGGGAAGTAAGCGGGTTTGTTCAAGAAGATACTGATTGCGAACCGGGGCGAGATAGCCTGCCGCGTCATCAAGACGGCGCGGGCCATGGGCATCGCCACGGTCGCCGTTTATTCCGAGGCCGACGCGGGCGCACTGCATGTGGAAATGGCGGACGAGGCTGTTGCCATCGGCCCCGCTCCCGCCGCGCAATCCTATCTCTCGATAGAAAAAATCGTGAAGGCCTGCCGCGACACCGGCGCGGAAGCCGTCCACCCTGGATACGGTTTTCTCTCCGAGCGCGCGGGTTTTGTCGAGGCGCTGTCGAAAGCAGGCATCGTGTTTATCGGCCCCAATGCCAAGGCCATCGCCGCAATGGGCGACAAGATCGAATCTAAAAAGCTGGCGCTGGCGGCCAAGGTTTCCACCGTGCCGGGCTTCGTGGGCGAAATCCGCGATGCGGCGCACGCGCGCGCAATAGCAAAGGACATCGGCTATCCGGTGATGGTGAAGGCCTCGGCCGGCGGCGGCGGCAAGGGCTTGCGCATCGTGCACAAAGAAGAGGAGCTCGCCCAGGCGATTCATTCTTCGCAGCATGAAGCCAAGGCGAGCTTCGGCGACGACCGGCTGTTCATCGAGAAATTCGTGACCGAGCCGCGCCACATCGAAATCCAGGTGATGGGCGACCGCCACTGCAACATCATTCACCTGAACGAACGCGAATGTACCATCCAACGCCGCCACCAGAAGGTGATCGAGGAAGCGCCGTCGCCATTCGTGGACGCCAAAATGCGCGCGACGATGGGCGCGGAAGCCGTGGCGCTGGCCAAGGCGGTGGGTTACGACAGCGCCGGCACGGTCGAGTTCATCGTCGACAAGAACAGGAATTTCTATTTCCTTGAAATGAACACGCGGCTGCAGGTCGAGCATCCGGTGACAGAGCTCACCACCGGCCTCGATCTGGTCGAACTGATGATCCGCGTGGCGGCCGGCGAAAAGCTGCCGCTCAGGCAAAACGAGGTGAACCTCGATGGCTGGGCGCTGGAAACGCGCATTTACGCCGAAGACCCCTACCGCAATTTTCTTCCCTCCATCGGCCGCCTGGTGCGTTATGCGCCACCGCCGGAAGGCCGGCAGGGCAAGATCGCGGTCCGCAACGACACGGGCGTGACCGAAGGCAGCGAGATTTCGCTCTATTACGATCCCATGATCGCCAAACTCTGCACGCATGCGCCCGCGCGCGGGTCGGCGATTGACGCAATGGCGACCGCGCTCGATGCGTTCGTTATCGAGGGCGTCGAGAACAACATTCCCTTCCTCGCCGCCATAATGCGCACCCCTCGCTTCCGCGAAGGCCGCCTTTCCACCGAGCTCATCGCCGAGGAATATCCGGACGGTTTCCATGGCGCGCCGTTGGGCAAAGCGGACGAGCAGCTTTTTGCGCTGGCGGCACTTGGCGCGCATTTCACGCTAGCGCATCGCGCTTCTAGCATCTCGGACCAGTTCGACGGGGCGCCGCAGCCGGGCAACCACTTTATTCTCATGCTGGGCGAGAACAAAATCGAAGCAAAGGATGTGAGCCTCACCAAAGGCCGCGTCAAAGCGCGTCTTGGAGGCCGCGCCGCCGATGGCGAAATCATCTGGGCGCCAGGCAATCCGATTGTGCGGCTGCGGCAAGGCGATAGCGAGGCGCTGTTCAAACTTCGCCGCACGCCTGGCGGGCTGCTGCTGGAACGCGGCGGCGTGCGGTTATCGTGCATGGTGCTGACGACACAGGCCGCCGTGCTGGCCTCGCTTATGCTGTTCAAGCGGCCGGCTGATATGTCGAAATTCCTGCTCTGCCCGATGCCGGGCATGGTCGTCACCATCAATGTCGCCGTGGGGCAGGAGGTGAAAGCGGGCGAAACGCTGGCCGTTGTCGAGGCGATGAAAATGGAAAATGTTCTACGCGCCGAAAGCGACAGCACGGTGAAGGCCATTCTAGCGAAAAAAGGCGACAGCCTGGCAGTCGACGACGTTATCCTGGAATTCGCCTGAGCCGCGAAGGCGGCCGCGCTATCGTCAATCGAAAGTCTTGCGGATCTGGATGTAGATGCGCGGCTGGGAATGGATGGAAGTTTCTTCAATCTGACTTAGCGGGAACGTGTCGCGCGGGCCTGTGTAATCGAAAACTGTGTCGTCGTAGGTGAACGCGCCGGCGTTCAGGATGGCGAATTTGAAACTCCAGTCCTGCGAGGGTTTGTATACCCACGACAACTCCATATAGGGCGGAACGGTTCGGCGGTGCCGCACCTGCTCCAGCCGGTAAAAATACTCGTTCCAGCAATTGTAATAGAAGATCGACCAGGTTGATTTCAGGCTGGGAATATCCTGCGTCAGCGTCCATTCGATGTCTTGCGGGCGATATTGATCGTTTTGGTTCGAGATGACGCGATTCTTGCCCGTCACCGGATCGCGCACGCTTGTGATCCGCCATATATTCGTGCCTTTGAGCAATCCATTGGGCAGGCCAAACTTATCGAGCGGCAGCGTGACCTCGATATCGATCTGATTGTTGGTGCCGGTGCCGATGTTGCCCGGCGCGTCGAACACGCCGGACGGGCCGGTGACAGGAACGAAATCTTCCACGTTGGCGATGCGCTCGTGCATCAGGGTGGCGACGATCGCACCCTTGTCCCAGAAATGGCGCTCGACCGAGAGCTCGTACTGCGTGTGCTGGTCGGGCATCAGATTGGGATTGCCGGCGGTCACGCCGCTGGCGGCCAGATTGCTGCTGGCGATGAAATTGTTGAAATCGAGCTGGCCCAGCACGAGCTCGTAACGGAGCCGGACCTGGGTGTCCTTATCCGGGCTCCAGGTCAGCACCGCGCGGGGCTTGGGATAGAAGAATTTGCGATCCAGATTGCTGTCGCTGGATTCGCTGATTTCCGAATATTCTAATCGCGCGCCCAGTTCCAGCATCCATTCGCTGTCGATCTTCCAGGTGCCCTGGCCAAAGACTTCGCCGCGCCGCTCTTCCACGTGCGCGCTCGCGGTCGGCAGGGGAACGACAACGCCGTTCTGGATAAAGCCCGTGCTGCCGTCGAGATAATTGAAGGCGCCTTCGGCGCCTCCTTCCAGCGTCAGGTTGCTGATGGGCAGATAACGCAATGTCGCCCGCGCAATAGTCTCGCCGGTGTTGGCGGTGGAATGAAACACTTCGTCGTCGCCCACGGTTTTCGACGTGTTGTCATCCGTCGAGTGACCCAGCCGCTGCAACGCCAATGTCTCAAGCTGGACCCCGCCGACTTTGCCGTTCCAGTGCAGGCCCAGTTCGCCATTGTTGTTGCCGCTTTCGTCAGCGATGACCTGGCTGAAGCCGGGCGACGTGTAGAACACCGCCGAGTGGAATGGCGACGCCTGGAGCGCCAAATTTGCCCTGAATTCCCCATCGAAGAGGGGAACGGTCGCGGCGCCCGTAAATCCGCCACCCGATCCCCGGCCATTCGATCTGGCGTCCTGGTGAGTAACGTCGCCGGTGGCGACGTCAGTGATGTTGTGAAAGCCCTTGCCCACGGAATCGTCATAATTGCCATAGCGCGTAAGCGAAGCTTCATATGTGCTGCCGTCCGAATGCTGCGTGTATTGCAGGCTTGCGCTAGGCACGGTGTGGTGGTCTGGCCAGATGTTGTCGTCAAGAAAGAGCGCCAACTGTTGCGAACTGCCCTTCTTGCGGATGACATTGGCGACGACAGTCTGGCCCTGCATGTCGATGCCCGGCGCGCCGCCGCGTATGAGCTCGATGCGTTCGACGTCCGACGCCGGGATGCGATTCAGGATGGATTGCAGATCGTCGGTCTTCGAAGTGGGGCGCCCGCCGTCGATCAGCACGTTGCCCGCGGTGCCGGCAAAGCCGCGCGCGGTGTTGCCGTCATCGAAGGTAAAGCCCGGCAGCCGCCCGATCATGTCATAGGCGGTATTGGGCCTGGCGTCGGCGAAGAAAATGGGTTCGTAAACCAGGACGCTTGTCTGGGCGGTTTGCGCCTGGGCAATGGGCGAAGCCAGAAGAACCGCCAGAGCTGCCGCATATCCCAATCTCTTACGCACGCAAGCCCCCCGCATGTCTCGGCGCGCCCGATAGGGGCCGTCGCGATCCAAGTCAGCAACGCGCAATCAACGCGTCATTGTCCCGTGTTAAGGTGCTAAATCCGAAAAATGAAGGATGCGTTGCTTCAACTTATCGTGTGAAGGAACCTGGCAAACGGATGAGCGACGGGCGCGAAATCACTATTATGCGATTGACAATCGTGGGCCAGGTACAGGGCGTAGGTTTCCGCGCTTTTGCCAGGCGCGAGGCGCAGGCATTGGGCCTTAAGGGCTGGGTTCGCAATCGCAGCAACGGCTCGGTCGAGGCGGTGGCGATGGGAACCACACAGGCGATCAAGGATTTTGTAGGCAAATGCACCCGCGGGCCGGCTACCGCGCGCGTGGCTCATATTGATCTGGAGGCGACCGAGCCGCCTGAGGAAACGGATTTTGTCTTCAAGCCGACGCTGTAAGCGCTGGCGCGAATATTTTCGTAAATTCCGCTTTCAGCGCCGCATCGACTTCCGCCATGGAGGCACGCTGGCCCAGATCGGCCAAACTGGTGACGCCGAATTTGCCGTTTGCCCGCACGCCGCATGGCACGATGCCGGAGAAATGCGTGAGATCGGGATTCACATTGAGCGCGATGCCATGGAACGTCACCCAGCGGCGCACCCGCACGCCGATGGCGGCGATCTTGTCCTCGCGGCCTTCCCCACACGCGACCCAGATGCCGATACGGTCCTTGCGCCTCTCGCCCCTCACGCCGAACCGATCCAGCGCGCGGATAATCCATTCTTCCAGATTATTTACGAACACGCGCACATCCGGCTTGCGCCGTTTCAGATCGAGCATGACGTAAGCCACGCGCTGGCCGGGACCATGATAGGTGTATTCGCCGCCGCGGCCCGTTTTGAAAACCGGAAAGCGCGCATCCAGCAGGTCGCCCGGCTTGGCGCTCGTCCCGGCGGTATAAATGGGCGGGTGTTCCAGCAGCCACACACGCTCTGGCCCTTGCCCTTTGGCGATGGCATCCACCCATGTTTCCATGCGCGCAACAGCGTCAACGTAAGCCACGGGCCTAGCGCTCGTGCTCCATTCAACATCGGCCAAAGGCGCTTTAAGGGCGGTCTGCGGCATGCGCAATTGAACCGCGGAACGGCCGCCTTCACAAGCGCTGGCCCTTTTGTTACATCGCAAGCGCCCATCATGGCTTGCGGTCGTGGCGGAACGGTAGACGCACTAGCTTGAGGTGCTAGCGGGGCAACCCGTGGAAGTTCGAGTCTTCTCGACCGCACCAGCCTTCGCTCGCGTAACGCGAGAGAAGGCTGTCGCGCCGTAGCCCAAAGGGCGAAGGCGGACATTTTGCCCGCGAGCTTCGGCTCGGCAAGCCATAGTAGCGCGAAGGCGGACGGGTCCCCCGCGCAGGCACGTCTGGTTCGCCCCTCATGGCGGGCCTTAATGCGATCCGCTAAAGTCCGGTGGAACATCAGGAAGCTTATGGGGCAGGTAATGGGTAGACGGCGTCTGTTTGCGATACTGCTTGCGGGGTTCGGTATTGCCGTGTCTGCGCCCGCATGGGCCGGGCACTGGTCCGCCGCCACGCCGCTGGAGCAGGGCCGCGCGCAGCTTGGCGCGGTTGCGGTCGGCAACCAGATCTATGTCGCCGGCGGCACCAGCCTCACGGGCCCGGTGTCGAGCTTCGACGCCTTCGATCTCGCGGGCAATGACTGGCGGCCTTTGTTGCCGTTGCCTGAAGGCTTGCAGCATTTCGGCATGGCGGCGGTGGGCGATCTGATCGTGGTGAGCGGCGGTTATTCCGCGAGCAAGTCCGACGCGCCAGGCGCCAAAAGTTGGGTTTACGACACGCGCGCTTCGCAATGGCGCACGGCCGCTAACATGCCCGCCGCCCGCGCGGGCCATGTGCTGGTGGCGCTGAACAATGCCGCCTTCGCCATTGGCGGCACTGGCACAGCCGCGCGGCAGGTCTATCGCTACGATCTCACTGCCGACCGCTGGTCGCGCGAATTCGAGCCCATGCCGCAGGATCGTTCTGGCCATGCCGCCGTGGTCCTGGGAACCAAGATCTATGTCATCGGCGGGCAGGGCGCCGACGGCAAGGCGACGGCCAGCGTGCTGGTGCTGGATACGGCCAATGGCAAATGGTCCGAAGGCCCGAAACTGCCGGTGCCGCTGTCCGGCCACACGGCAAGCGTGATCGCCGGGCAAATTCATGTGGCGGGAGGGGCCGCGCCGCCCGCGCTGAAGACTTCGTCCGCGCATTACGTGCTCGATCCCGTGAAGGGCGCTTGGGCGGAAGCCGCCGCCATGCCCACACCGCGCCAGGGGCTGGCCTCGGCGGTGGTGGGAAACCGCTGGGTGGTTGTGGGCGGCAGCGCCGGCTTCGGATTTTTCTCGGCGTTCACGCCGGCCGATGCCGTCGATGTTTACTCGCCCAACTGACGCGGATGACGATACCCAATACCTATCCGGTTCTGGATTTCGGCCTCGGCAACACGGCCGACATGCTTCGCGAGACGGTGCAGAGTTTCGCCGCCGACAGAATCGCCCCGCGCGCCGACGAAATCGACCGCAGCAACACCTTCCCGCGCGATCTGTGGCCCGAGCTTGGCAAGCTCGGCCTGCACGGCATTACGGTTGAGGAAGAGTGGGGCGGAAGCGGCCTTGGTTATCTCGAACATTGCGTGGCGATGGAGGAAGTCAGCCGCGGCTCGGCCAGCGTGGGATTATCTTACGGCGCGCATTCCAATCTCTGCGTCAACCAGATCCGCCGCAACGGCAATGATGACCAAAAGAAACGCTATCTGCCCAAGCTGATTTCCGGCGAGCATGTCGGCGCGCTGGCCATGAGCGAGGCCGGCTCTGGTTCCGATGTCGTTTCCATGCGGCTCAAAGCGGAAACGCGCGGGTCGAAGTACGTGCTTAACGGCACCAAGATGTGGATCACCAATGCTCCGCATGCGGATGTTCTCGTGGTCTATGCGAAAACCGATCCCTCTGCCGGCCCCAAGGGCATCACCGCCTTCCTGATCGAGAAGGGCTTCAAGGGATATAAGGTGGCGCAAAAGCTCGACAAGCTTGGCATGCGCGGGAGCGACACCGCAGAACTTGTTTTCGACAACTGCGAAGTGCCGGAAGAAAACGTCATGGGCAAGCCCGGCGACGGCGTGCGCATCCTGATGAGCGGGCTCGATTACGAGCGTGCGGTGCTGGCGGCGGGCTCGCTCGGCATCATGCAGAATTGCCTCGACGTGGTGGTGCCGTATCTGCACGACCGCAAGCAGTTCGGCCAGTCGATCGGCGAATTCCAGCTGATGCAGGGCAAGCTCGCCGACATGTATGTCACGCTCTCCGCCGCGCGGGCTTACGTCTACGCCGTGGCCCGCGCCTGCGACCGTGGCGAACGCGTACGCAAGGACGCGGCAGGCGCCATTCTGTATGCGGGCGAGAAGGGCACCTGGATGGCGCTGGAAGCCATCCAATGCCTGGGTGGCAATGGCTACATCAACGAGTTCCCCACCGGCCGCCTGCTGCGCGACGCCAAGCTGTATGAGATCGGCGCGGGCACATCCGAAATCCGTCGCTGGCTGATCGGCCGCGAACTGTTCGACGAGACGGCGTGACACCCTATATATGTATGGCTTGAGAACAGGAGTTCCGCATGACCCCCTCCGACGTCGTCATTCTTTCCGCCGCGCGCACGGCGATGGGCTCGTTCCAGGGCGAGCTGGCGAGTTTCACCGCGCCGCAGCTGGGCGCGGCCGTGATCCGCGAGGCGGTGACGCGCGCTGGCGTGAAACCGGATGACGTAGATGAAGCGCTGATGGGCTGCGTGCTGCCGGCGGGCTTGGGCCAGGCGCCCGCGCGCCAGGCCGCGCGTTACGGCGGGCTGCCGGACAAGGTCACTGCTACCACTGTAAACAAGGTCTGCGGCTCCGGCATGAAGGCGGTGATGATCGCGGCCGACCAGCTGGTGCTCGGCCGCGCGGCCATCTCGGTCGCTGGCGGCATGGAGAGCATGACCAACGCGCCCTATTTGCTGCCCGGCGTGCGCAAGGGCCTGCGCCTCGGCCACGGCGAGGTGAAGGACCACATGTTCCTCGATGGGCTGGAAGACGCCTATGAAGGCAAGCTGATGGGCACCTATGCCGAAGACACGGCGCGGCATTACCAGTTCACCCGCGAGGCGCAGGACGCGTTCGCCACTGAGTCCCTGAAACGCGCCAAGCGGGCGTCGGAAGATGGCTCATTCAAGGACGAGATCGTGGCGGTGACGGTGAAGGACAAAAAAGGCGAGATACTGGTTGCGCTCGACGAGCAGCCGCGCAAATCCGACCCCGCGAAAATCCCGACGCTGAAACCCGCCTTCGCCAAGGACGGCACGGTGACGGCGGCGAATTCATCCTCCATTTCCGATGGCGCGGCGGCGCTCGTCCTGGCGCGCGCCGATGCCGCGTCGAAAGCGGATGCGAAACCGCGTGCGCGGATCGTGGCTCAGGCCAGCCACGCGGGCGAGCCGCGCTGGTTCACCACCGCGCCGGTCGGCGCCATCACCAAAGTTCTGAAACTGGCGGATTGGAAAAAAGAAGACGTGGAGTTGTGGGAAATCAACGAGGCCTTCGCCAACGTCACCATGGTCGCCATGCGCGAGCTCGGCCTCGATCACGCCAAGGTCAACGTGAACGGCGGCGCCTGCGCGCTCGGCCACCCCATCGGCTGTTCCGGCGCGCGGCTTCTCGTCACACTGCTGCACGCGCTGGAGAAGCGCAATTTCAAGCGCGGCGTCGCCGCTCTCTGCATCGGCGGCGGCGAGGCCACGGCGGTGGCGATTGAGCGGCTATAGATATCTAGCGTATGGCAGAGACAGTATTTTTTTCATGGCAGAGTGATAGGTCGTCGCAACGGGCCGAGAGTTTATTGAAAGTGCGCTTCAAGAAACTCTAAATAGGATAAATGACAAGATCAAAGTTGAAGAGGCAGATCGGGACGAATTGATTGTAGACAGAGATACCAAAGATACTCTAGGACAACCACCAATTGTCGACACGATTTTTAGGAAAATAGATTCCGCCATCGCATTTGTCCCGGACCTAACTTTTGTAGCAAAACGGATAGACGAAAGACCGTCAGCAAACCCAAATGTACTAATTGAATATGGTTGGGCGCTAAAAAGTCGGGGCACTGGCAGGATAATTCCTGTCATGAACCTCGCGTACGGTGCTCCCTCGCCTGCCTCTATGCCATTCAATATGAGGCACCTGCGCTTTCCAATTACTACCTATGATCTAGCTGATAGTGCTTCGGACAGCGAAAAAAGACGTGAACACGAAAAGCAGGCGAGCGCCTTGGAAAAGGAATTACTCGGCGTTCTCGCGAGTGATCTCTACAAAAACGAGAGAAATGCGCACGAGGCGTCTGAAAGGTTCATTCCTAAGGAACCCGCTGGTGGACTGTCTCGTTTCCGCCCCGCACATCTACCTCTGGGAATTTCAGACAACTTGGTGCGATTTGGAAATGCACATGATGTATTTCTGATTGATGGGCCAGCGATCTGGTTGCGTGTAATGCCAGTGAAATCGCAAAATCGCACATGGAAACCCAAGGAGCTACAGAGTGCTGCTACAAATGAGCAGATAGTTCTCATACCACTCTTGTATACAAGTGGCGGGTTCAATTTTTTGCGGGCTGATGATGGGTTTGGCGTCTACACGCCACTGCAAGATCAAACCAAGGCCGTTTGTGTCGCATTTGTTTTTGAGAACGGTGAAGTATGGAGTACGAACTCATATGTAGTGTCAGCGATATCCTCTAACTCAAAAGAAACGAAGCCGGGCCTATGGCCTATTGAGTATGGCTTTAAGAGCGCCTTTGCGGGTTACGTCAAATGCTTGGGAAAGCTAGGAATAAAGCCACCCTACAAATGGATCGCTGGCATCGAGGGCATAATAGGATTCGGACTTTACTACCCTGCGCCTGCTGGCCAGCGCTTTATAGACTCAGGCCCTCACGGCACTTGTGTCTCGCAGATTATTTTTGCGGATGACATCGCTTCTGAGAGCGAATCACCAGCAGATGTACTAAAGCGGTTTTTTGCAAAAGTATTCGAGAAATGCGGCCTTGATCGACCAGACTACTTCGATAACGTATAACCTTGGCCATGACTGTTCTCACCACCGGCATAGAAGCCAAAGACAAGCGGTTCCGCGAAAATGCGGAGGCCATGAGCAAGCTTGTCGCCGAACTGAAATCCCGCATGGCCACGGCGGCCATGGGCGGCGGCGAGGCCAGCCGCAAGCGCCACACTGATCGCGGCAAGCTCTTGCCGCGCGAGCGGGTGGAAAAGCTGCTCGATCCCGGTACGCCGTTCCTCGAGCTTTCGCCGCTTGCCGCCTACGGCATGTACGAGGGCGACATCCATGCCGCCGGTATCATCACCGGCATCGGCCGTGTCGCGGGCCGCGAATGCGTCATCGTCTGCAACGACGCCACCATCAAGGGTGGCACTTATTTTCCCATGACGGTGAAGAAGCATCTGCGCGCGCAGGAAATCGCGCGCGAAAATTGCCTGCCGTGCATTTACTTGGTCGACTCCGGCGGCGCCAATCTGCCGAACCAGGCGGAAATCTTCCCCGACCGCGAACATTTCGGCCGCATCTTTTTCAACCAGGCCACCATGTCGGCCGAGCGCATTCCGCAGATCGCGGTGGTTATGGGTTCGTGCACGGCGGGCGGCGCCTATGTTCCCGCCATGTCCGACGAAAGCATCATCGTCAAAGGGCAGGGCACTATCTTCCTGGGCGGTCCGCCGCTGGTGAAGGCGGCCACCGGCGAAGAAGTCAGCGCCGAAGAACTGGGCGGCGCGGACGTGCACTCGAAGCAATCCGGCGTCACCGATCATTACGCCCAGAACGACACGCATGCGCTCGAAATCGCGCGGCGCATTGTCGGCACGCTCAACTGGCAGAAGAAACCCGACATCCCCATCGCCGCACCCCGGCCGCCGAAATTCGACATCGCCGAACTGGACGGTATCGTGCCGCAATCGCTCTCGGTGCAATACGACGTACGCGAGGTGATCGCGCGGCTGGTGGATGCCTCCGAATTCGACGAATTCAAAAAACTCTACGGCACGACCCTCGTCACCGGCTTTGCTCGTATCGAAGGCATTCCCGCCGGCATCATCGCCAACAACGGAATCCTATTTTCGGAATCGGCGCTCAAGGGCGCCCACTTCATCGAGCTTTGCTGCCAGCGCCGCGTGCCGCTGCTGTTCCTGCAGAACATCGCGGGCTTCATGGTGGGCAAGAAATACGAATGGGGCGGCATCGCCAAGGATGGCGCCAAGCTCGTCACCGCGGTGGCCTGCGCGAGCGTGCCGAAAATCACCCTCATCATCGGCGGCTCGTATGGCGCCGGCAATTACGGCATGTGCGGGCGCGCCTATGGCCCGCGCTTCCTTTTCACCTGGCCCAATTCCCGCATCTCGGTGATGGGCGGCGAGCAGGCGGCAAGCGTGCTCGCCACGGTCAAGCGCGAAGGGCTCGAGGCCAAGGGCCAGAAATGGTCGAGGGCCGAAGAAGACGCTTTTAAGAAGCCCATCCGCGCCCGCTACGAGGAGGAGGGAAACCCTTATTTTGCCACGGCCAGACTGTGGGATGACGGCATCATTGCGCCGCAAGACAGCCGCCGGGTGCTGGCGCTGGCCCTTTCCGTATGCCTCAATGCCCCCATACCGGAGACCCGTTTCGGGATATTCCGGATGTGAGGGTAGCGGGTAGGGAGGGAGTCAATGGATTATTTCCATCAATTCCTTGATTACGTGCGGGAGGGCTTTTCCCATGTCAATGCCATCCAGGGGCTAATCATCGCGCTGTTCGCAGCCTATGTGATGCCGAAATGGGGGCGTCTTTGGTTCGTTGCGCTGGGCGCGACGGTCGTACACGTTCTGGCCGACATGATGCTGCCGGTTATCGTCAATCACGCGGAGTTCCAGCTTCCGCAGATTGTCGAGCCAAGTTACTGGCATTATCTGCTCGCGCTTTATCTCGGTTATCTGGTGGTCATCGCCTTCTTTTTCTTCGTGAAGAAAGATCTGCTGAAGGGTGGCGGTCATTAGTTGCCGGTGAAAGTGAGCGAGATCCGCGAATACCGGGTCTTTTTCGCCCGCCCGCCCGTCTTTGGCGGGCTGGGCTGCGTGGGCTGCCTGTTCATCCTTTTCGTGATGGGCGGTTTTTTGGGCGTGCTGGTGTTCGGCTGGCGGCAGCTTCTTGGGATGTGAAGCGCCGCTGGCTTTTTCCCTTGGGGGTTGCCCGTCTCGCCCTTCACGCGCGGGGCGGGGCAGAATAATTTGACCCCAAAGGAGACCCCATGCCCGCGACACAGCCGCCCATTCTGACGCCCATCGAAGAACAAATTCAGCTCGACACCACCGATGAAGGCGTGGCCGTGATCACGCTCAACCGGCCTGAAGTGCACAACGCCTTCAACGCCGAAGTGGTCGAACGCCTCTCCGACATTTTCACCGATCTGGCCAAGCAGGATGGCGTGCGCGTGGTGCTGATCGAAGGCGCCGGCAAATCTTTTTCCGCGGGCGCCGATCTCGAATGGATGAAGGCCGCAGCCGATTATGTCGAAAAAGAGAATTACGAGGACGCATTTGCGGCCGCGGAAATGTTCCATCGCCTGCGCCAGCTGCCGCAGCCATCCATCGCGCTGGTGCATGGCGCGGCGCTTGGCGGCGGCCTCGGCATCGTCGCCGCCGCCGACATCGCCATCGCCACCGGCGATGCGCTGTTTGGCGTCACCGAAGTGCGGCTTGGCCTCGTGCCCGGCGTGATCTCGCCCTATGTGATCGAAGCCATCGGCCCGCGCGCTTCTCGGCGTTATTTTCTCACCGGCGAGCGCTTCGGCGCGGACGAAGCGTTCCGCCTCGGCCTTGTGCACCAGGTGGTGAAAGACAAGCAGGCGCTGGCCGAAGCCGCGGAGAAGCTGACGGCGGCCATTCTCGAATGCTCGCCCGATGCCATCGCCCGCGCCAAGCGGCTGATCAATTCCTGCATGAGCGATTTTCCCGACCGCGAATTGCGCGAAAGCAACGCCCGCTTTATCGCCGAGGCCCGTGCAAGTGACGAAGGCAAGGAAGGCATCGCCGCCTTCTTCGCCAAGCGCAAGCCCAAATGGGCGACATGAGGCCCGCTTAAGCCGCATGTTCAAATCGCTGCTCATTGCCAACCGGGGCGAGATTGCGGTGCGCGTCATGCGCACGGCGAAGCGCTTAGGCCTGCGCACGATCGCCGTCTATTCCGACGCCGACGCGAACGCGATGCATGTGGCTATGGCCGATCACGCCATCCGCATAGGCGCGGCGCCGTCCAAAGAAAGCTATCTGAATATCGCGGCCGTTCTCTCCGCCGCGCGCGAAGCCAAGGCCGAAGCCATTCATCCGGGCTATGGCTTTCTCTCCGAGAACGCCGAATTCGCCGAAGCGTGCGCGCGTGCGGGGATCGTTTTTGTCGGCCCGCCAGCTGCCGCCATCAGCGCCATGGGGCTAAAAGATCGCGCCAAGGCGCTGATGGAGAAGGCAGGCGTGCCCGTGGTGCCGGGCTATCACGGCAAGGAGCAATCGCCCGCGCAGCTAGCGAAAGAAGCCAAGCGCATCGGCTATCCGGTGCTTATCAAGGCGGTGGCGGGCGGCGGCGGCAAGGGCATACGGCGCGTGAACAAGGCATCCGAATTCGCCGATGCGCTGGCGGGCGCGCGGCACGAGGCCAAAGCCGCCTTCGGCAACGACCACGTGCTGATCGAGAAATATGTCGCCAAGCCCCGCCACATCGAAATGCAGGTGTTCGCGGACGCGCACGGTAATGTCGTGCATCTCTTCGAGCGCGATTGCTCGCTCCAGCGCCGCCACCAGAAGGTGATCGAGGAAGCGCCCGCGCCCGGAATGCCGGCCGATATGCGGGCAAGCATTGGCGAGGCGGCGGTCGCGGCCGCGCGCGCGGTGGATTATCAGGGCGCTGGCACCATCGAGTTTATCGCCGATGCAAGCCAGGGGCTGAAGCAGGGGCGTTTCTGGTTCATGGAAATGAATACGCGGCTCCAAGTCGAGCATCCGGTAACCGAAAAAATCACTGGCCTCGATCTGGTCGAATGGCAATTGCGCGTGGCGGCGGGCGAAAAACTTCCCAAAACGCAAAATGAACTGGCGATAAACGGCCATGCCATCGAGGCGCGGCTTTACGCCGAAAACCCGCAGAAGGGATTTCTGCCCTCCATCGGCCGCCTAGAACGCCTGCGGCTGCCGGAAGAAGACGCGCAGATCCGCGTCGACACGGGCGTGCGCGAAGGCGACGAGGTGACCTCCTTCTACGATCCGATGATCGCTAAGGTGATCGCCTGGGACAAAACCCGCGATGGCGCGGCCCGGCATTTGGCCGATGCGCTGGCAGGCGTCGAGATCGCGGGCCCGCGCACCAACGCCGTGTTTCTGGTCGAGGCGTTGCGCAATCCCGATTTTCTTGCCGGCAAGATCGATACGGGCTTCATTGAGCACCATCCTGAGCTCATTCCCGAAAGCGTCTTGCCGCCGCTGGAGGCCGCGGCCCTAGCCGCGTTGTTCGTGGTCAAGGAACGCGCGCAGGGCGCGCAGTCGCCGGAACCCGATCCGTGGGACACGCGCGATGCGTTCCGCCTCGCGGGCGAAGCGCGCGAGGCAATGGAGTTCCAGACGCAAGGCGCGCGGCTGAATGTCGCCATCGTTTACCGGCGCACAGGCGATTACTGGATCGAAATAGGCAAGAAAATCTTTGAGGGCGATGGCGAGCTGGGCCCGGATGGCGCTCTCACCGCCATGCTGAACGGCAAGCAGCTTTCGGCTGCTGTCATGCGCATGTCCTCCGGCATTGCCGTGATGATGGGCGGACACACGTTTGTCCTCTCGCCGCGCGATGCGCTGGCGCACGCCGACGAAGATGTGGGCGAAACGGGTGCCGTGGTGGCGCCCATGCCGGGCCGTGTGGTGCAATTGCTGGTGAAAAAGGGCGATAGGGTGAAACGGGGCGGCGCAATCGCCGTTCTGGAAGCGATGAAGATGGAGCACACGCTGGCCGCGCCCGCCGATGTGACGATTGAAAGGCTCGCCGTGTCGCAAGGCGATCAGGTCGTGGAAGGCGCGGTGATCGCAAAATTGAAGAGCGCGAAATGACCTTGCATTTGATCAAACTCTGCGTCGGCGCGGAAAGCGTCAAAGATCAGGCCGATTGGATAGAAAAGAGGCTGGCTGAGCTTAAACGCAAGCGTAAGCCGCTCGAGCACATGCACGTCACGCGCATGTGGCCCAAGCGCGAGGCGGAATTACTGGATGGCGGCTCGCTCTATTGGGTGATCAAGGGGCAGATTGCTGCACGCCAGCGCCTGCTGGAATTGCGCGAGGTGATCAAGAACGGTGCGCCGCATTGCGCGCTGGTGCTCGATCCGAAACTGGTGCCGACCGAGCGCCGTTTTCACCGCCCGTTCCAGGGCTGGCGCTATTTCGATCCGAAAGACGCGCCCCGCGATCTCACGCGGGCCCGTGGCGCCGCAATGCCCGAAGAATTGCAGGTGGAACTGGTCAATCTGGGATTGCTGTGACGGTCAGGCAACGACCACATCGAAATATTCGACCTGGATGTCGATAATGGCGCGCATCTTCGGAAAATAGGTCTTGCCGTATTCCGACGATTGATGGGCTTCCCACGCTGCCTGATCGCGGTATTGCTCCTCGACAATATAGGCGCGGGAATTGGTGCGCGATTTCATCAACGAGTAAAACATGCAGCCGGGCTCCGCTTCGTGTATCTTCGCGCGCAACCCGGCAAAGAGCTTCTCGAATTCCTTTTCGTGTCCGGGCTTCACCGTGATTGTTTTCAATCCGCAAACCATGTCTGCACTTTCCCGTTAAACCGGCATATTATCGATCAGCCGCGTTTTGCCGGCAAAGGCGGCGGCCAGCACGCGCGCGGGCGCTTCGATCCTTCTAACGGGCTGCAGCGTTTCCGCGTCACGCACGGCCACGTAATCCACGCGTGCGAAACCTGCGTTAAGCAATGCGGCCGCACCTTCGGTTTCGGCAACGTCTATGGCGCGGCCCGCTTTCACCCGCGCGATCACATCCTTCAGCACCTTGTTTAATTGGCCCGCGATTCTGCGCTCATCCGAGCTGAGATAGGCATTGCGGGAAGACAGCGCCAAACCATCCGCCTCGCGCACGGTAGGCCCCACCACGATTTCGATGTTCATACCCAGATCTCGCACCAGGCGTTTCACCACTAGCAATTCTTGGTAATCCTTCTCGCCGAACACAGTGATGTCGGGCGCGCAGTGGCGGAACAGCGCCGCCACCACGGTGGCCACGCCGGTGAAATGGCCGGGGCGGAAATCGCTTTCTAGCCCCGCGCTGGGCCCGCCCACCGAAATCCTGGCAATGACGCCTTCCGGGTACATCTCGCGCAACTCAGGCGCATATATAAGGTCGGCGGCATCGCCCAGCCTGGCGCGGTCGGCCTCCAGATCGCGCGGGTAGCGGCTGAAATCTTCGTGCGGCCCGAACTGGGTGGGGTTGACGAAAATGCTCACCACCACGCGGGCGGCCTTCGCGCGCGCGGCCCGCACCAGCGACAAATGGCCCTCATGCAGCGCGCCCATGGTGGGAACAAGCGCCACAAGTTCGCGCTGCCCGCGCCATGCCGCCACGCGCGCCTTGAGTTCGGAGGCCACCGCCACTATGGGAATGCTCATGGCCGGAGATTAGCCCTGGCTTGCGCGCCTGCGCTAGGATTGGACCATGCAAGCCGACAAATTCCGCCAGGCCATCTCCCACGCCTACCTCGCCGACGAGGACGCACTCGTCGAAAGCCTGATCGCCAGGGCCAGGCTCAGCCCAGCCGAATCCGCCGCCACCAACGCGCTGGCCCGCGATCTGGTGACGCGGCTGCGCGCGGGCCACAAGAACCGGACCGGCATCGACGCCTTCATGCAGGAATACGCGCTCTCCAGCGAAGAGGGCGTGGTGCTGATGTGCCTGGCCGAGGCGCTATTGCGCGTGCCCGACGCCGAAACGGCCGACAAGCTGATCGCTGACAAGATCGGCGGTGCGCACTGGAAGCGCCATCTCGGGCACTCGGATTTGGTGTTCGTCAACGCCTCGACCTGGGCGCTGATGCTGACCGGCAATATCGTGCGGCTCGACGACACGGCGAAATGGGATTTCGAAAACATCTGGAAGAAGTTGGTGGCGCGCTCGGGCGAGCCGGTCATTCGCCAGGCGGTCGTCTATGCCATGCGCATTCTGGGCCGCCAATTCGTTCTGGGGCGCACCATCGGCGAGGCGCTGAAGGAAGCGCGGCCGCTAGCGGATCGAGGTTACCGTTTCTCATTTGATATGCTGGGCGAGGCGGCCTATACGCGCGCCGACGCCGCGCGCTATTACGAATCCTACCGCAATGCGCTTGGCGCCATTGCCGCAGCTTTTCCCGATGGCGGCGGCCCGGTGTTCGCGCGCCCCAGCATTTCGGTGAAATTGACGGCGCTGCACCCGCGCCACGAATATATAAAGCGCGCGCGTGTGATGGCCGAATTGCTGCCGCAATTGGTCGAGCTGTTTGCCGATGCGCGCGCGGCCAATATCGGCGTGACGCTGGATGCGGAAGAAGCCGAACGCCACGATCTGATGCTCGATGTTTTCGCGGCGCTGGGTGAGGCCAGGGAGCTCGCCGGCTGGGAAGGCCTCGGCATGGTGGTGCAGGGCTATTCCAAGCGCGCGTTCCCCACCGTCGCCTGGCTCGCCGATCTCGCCCGCGCGCAGGCGCGCCGCATTCCCGTACGCCTGGTGAAGGGCGCTTACTGGGACAGCGAAATCAAGCGCGGGCAGGAAATGGGCCTGCCCGATTATCCCGTGTTCAGCCGCAAGGTGAACACCGACACGTCTTACCTTGCCTGCGCGCGCGCGCTGTTTGCCGTGCCCGGCATCTTCCCTCAATTCGCCACGCACAACGCGCACACGCTGTCGGCCATTCAGGTGCTGGGCGAGGGCCACGGCGATTTCGAATATCAGCGCCTGCACGGTATGGGCGAAGCGCTGTACGAGCTTTACATGGAAGTGGTGAAGCCCAATCGCGCGGCCCACGCCACGCGCATCTACGCGCCCGTCGGCACGCACGAGGATTTGCTCGCTTATCTGGTGCGCCGCCTGCTGGAAAACGGCGCCAACACGTCTTTCGTCAACCGCCTGGCCGATGACAAATCGCCGATTGAAGAAATTATCGCCGATCCGGTGGCGCGCGCGAGCCAGAACAGACCCAAGCGCAATCCGCGCATCGCCAAGCCGGAAGCGTTGTTTCCCAACCGGAAAAATTCGTCGGGCTTTTTGTGGAGCGATCCCATAAAAGCCGAGCCAATGATGGCGGCCATGCGCGCGAGCCTCGAAAAGCCGCAAACGGCCAATCCAATCGTGAAAGGTGCTGTCGCAGCACGCCCCAGCCATCCGGTGTTCGATCCCGCCGACCGCAAGCGCAAAATCGGCGAGGTTGCCGATGTCACGGATGAGGATGTCAGTACGGCGCTCGATGCGGCCGCGCGCGCACAGCATGAATGGGACGTGCTGGGCGGCGAGAGGCGCGCCCAGTTGCTGGAACGCGCGGCCGATCTGTTCGAGCAAAACCGCGCCCATCTGATGGCGCTCGCCGTGCGCGAAGGCGGCAAGACGCTGCCCAACGCGCTCAGCGAAGTGCGAGAAGCGACCGATTTGTTGCGTTATTACGCGTTGCAGGCGCGGCAAAAATTCGAAGGCGCCATCCGGCTGCCGGGGCCGACCGGCGAATCCAACGACCTGTCGATGCACGGGCGAGGGGCCTTTTTCTGTGTTGCGCCGTGGAATTTCCCTCTGGCGATTTTCAGCGGGCAGGTGGCCGGCGCGCTTGCCTCCGGGAATACCGTGCTGGCCAAGCCCGCCGAGCGCACGCCGCTGATCGCGGCCGCGGCCGTCCGCCTGCTGCATCAGGCAGGCGTGCCGGGGGAAGTACTGCATCTGCTTCCGGGCCGCGGCTCGAAAATTGGCAAGATCGTCCTCAATGACACGCGCCTGGCCGGCATCGCTTTCACAGGTTCCACGGAAACCGCCGTCGTCATCAACCGCGCGCTTAGCCAGCGCGATGGCGCGCTTCCGGCCATCGTCGCCGAAACCGGCGGCATGAATGCGATGATCGTCGATTCCACTGCGCTGCCCGAACAAGTGGCGCGCGACGTGAACGCCTCCGCCTTCGACAGCGCGGGTCAGCGCTGCTCCTGCCTGCGCGTGCTGTTTTTGCAGGACGACGTGGCGGACAAGATGCAGGACATGATCCTGGGCGCAATGGACGAGCTGAAACTGGGCGATCCGTTCGATCTCGCCACCGATATCGGTCCGGTCATCGATGAAGACGCACGCACCACGCTTCAGGAACATGCCGACCGCATGACCAGGGAAGCAAAGCTGCTGCGCAAACTGCCGGTGGATCCGGCGCCGAAGGACGGCGTTTTCTTTCCGCCGCACACCTTCGCCATCGATGCCATCAGCCGGCTCCAGCGCGAAGTGTTCGGGCCGGTACTGCATATCGTGCGCTATTCGTCGGGCCACCTCGACGCAGTGTGCGAAGCGATCAACGCCACCGGCTATGGGCTTACGCTGGGCATCCACAGCCGCATCGAATCGACGGCTGAGTTCATTCGCGAGCGGGTGCGCGTCGGCAATATCTATGTCAACCGCAACCAGATCGGCGCGGTGGTGGAGGCGCAGCCCTTTGGCGGCGAGAATCTCTCTGGCACCGGCTTTAAGGCGGGCGGGCCGAATTATCTGCTCAAATTCGCGGTCGAGCGCACTTACACTGTCAACACGGCTGCGGCGGGCGGCAATGCGGCGCTGATGACACTGGGCGAATCCTAATCGTTTTCGCGCCGGTCCGAATCACCCATCAAAAATGCTATGCCAAATAATGATAAGGGGACGCCCGATTCGCATCGGGCGAGAATTGCCATGCCACACAGCATCGCGCATGCCGCCAAGCAAAGTCCGGCCAAGGCCCCAAGCAGCGGACCACAGGGCGCTTATGTAATCGTTTTCGGCAATGAAAAGGGCGGCACCGGCAAGACCACCACCGCCATGCATGTGGCTGTCAGCCTGCTGAAGCTGGGGCGCAAGGTTTCCGCGCTCGATCTCGACAACCGCCAGCGCACTTTCAGCCGCTACATCGAAAACCGTGCGGCGTTCGCCGAGCGCAGCGGCCACAAACTGCCCATGCCGCAAATGCATGTGGTGGAGCGCGCGGCCAACTCCCATCTTGCAGCCGATGAGGAAATGGCGCGCTTTGGCGCGGCGCTGGGGGCCGCCCGCGGCCACGCCGATTTCATCGTCGTCGACACGCCGGGCAGCGATACCGCGCTGTCGCGCCTCGGCCATGCAGCCGCCGACACGCTGGTCACGCCAATGAACGACAGCTTCCTCGATTTCGATCTGCTGGCGAAGCTCAATCCCGAAAATCTGGATGTCATCGGCCCCAGCCTCTACAGCGAATTCGTCTGGGATTGCCGCAAGCGCCGCCTCATGTCGCGCCAGCGCGCAATGGATTGGGTGGTTATGCGCAATCGCGTGTCGGCGGTCGAAGCGCGCAACAAACGCCGCATCGCGGGCGCGGTCGATCAGCTTGCCAAGCGCATCGGCTTTCGCGTGGCGCCCGGTTTTTCTGAGCGCGTGATTTTCCGTGAACTGTTTCCCATGGGCCTCACGCTGTTCGATCTGCCGCTCAAGGGCGTGGATGCGCCACTCACCATGTCACACGTGGCGGCGCGCCAGGAAATCCGCGAGTTGCTCACCACGCTGCAATTGCCTGGGCTGGAGCGCACCGCCGCCAAAGTGTGATTCTCACCCTTCGACAAGCTCAGGGCGAGGCAATTTTCCCAAACCCTCATGCTGAGCTTGTCGAAGCATGAGGGCATGGTGCCGCGCATATGTTAAAATAGATATATGGGCGCGCTGATTGCCGGAATTGCGGTTCTTCTCCTCCTCCTGCTGCTAGCGCAGGGCTTTGCCGCATCGGATCCCAAGTCGCTGGCCAAGGTTCTTCGCATCGCCTGCGGCGTCTGCGTAGCGCTCTTCGCGATCGCGCTCGCCTATGTCGGCCGCATTCCCTTTGCGTTGCTGGCGGCAGGCGTGGCGGCCGCCATCTTCACCGGCGGGCCTATGCCGTGGCATCACGTGCATGGCGCGGGCGGCGGCGCTTCGTCGGCCCCACCGCGCAGCAGCGCCATGACAAAAGAGGAAGCGTTGAAGGTTCTGGGCCTTGAGCCGGGCGCCAGCGCCAACGACATCCGCGCGGCGCACCGGCGCCTCATCCAGCAAACCCACCCCGATAAAGGCGGCACAAGTTACCTGGCTGCCCAAATCAACCAGGCCAAGGACGTGCTGCTGGGCAAATGAAATCACCTGTCATCCCCGGCGATGCGCGGCGAGGGAAAGGGATCCAGGTAGTCTGACCCAGTAGTCTGACCCATATGATCTACCCACCTGGATGCCCTTCCCCTCGCGATGCTGAAGCATCGCTCGGCGGGGAATGACAGATTGGGTCAGAGATTAATTGCTGATGATGGCGGCGAAACAGGTCTGCCCGCGCTCGCTCATGCGCCGGCATACCTCGCGCGCCTCGTTTTCGGCAAAGGGGCCGAAACGGGCGCGAAACAGCTTGTGGCCGTCCACGGAGTTGAACGGAATTATCACGCGTTGCGCGCGGCGCAGCACATCCATCGAGCGCTCGGCATAAAGCGCAAGCTGCGTCTTGGCGGTCTTTTCATCGGCGAAGGCGCCGATCTGCACCGCCCATTGCTTGACGCCCGCGGCCACCGCCGGATGCGGGGCCACTTGCGCGGGCAGCGATGGGCCACCGATGTCTCCCTCCTCTTCCTCTTGCGCGGGCGGGGTATTCGCGGCCGGAGCCTGCGCCGTGGCCGCTGGTTTAGGCGCAGGCTCTGTAAGCGTGAAAGATGGCCCGAGCGACGCCACCACCATCTGCTGTTTTGGCGCGGGCTTCGAAGCGATCGCAGCTGGTTTCGGCGTCGGCAAGACGGCTTGCGCATAGTCCGGCGCCGTCGCGGGCTTGCGCATCGGCGTCGGCGGCGTGAAGGCCAGCACCTGCGAAGCCTTTTGCTGCGGCATCGGTCCTGTCCACACCAGCGCGGGCTGCGGCGCGGGCGAAATGGCCACGGGCTGAGACGCAGCTTGCGCTACAGTCAGGGGCGACGAAGCAAGCGGCGCAGTGGCGGAGGCAACGGCCGTTCCCGGCGCTGGCGCCGGCGCGTGCGCTGGGCCAGGTGTTGCGGCATTGGCGGTCATTGCTTCGGCTGCGTCTTCGTCATCCGTCGCGGGCAATGGCGTGCTGGTGTCCTCGAAGCCGTTGACATGGAGATTGAGCGAACGCGTAACATCGCTTTCGCTCGACGCCACCATCATGCTGGGCTTGGGCGTGTTCGGGTCTTGCCACGGCACATCGGCCTTGGCGAGCAGGGTGGGGTTATGCTGAGAGCGATCGAGCGTCGTCGCCAGCAGCTCCATCATTTCGTTGTCGCGCGAGCGCGCCGTGCGCCCGCCCATCACCACGCCGATGATGTGCTTGCCCTCGCGCACCACCGAGCTCACCAGATTGAAACCGGAAGCGTTGGTGTAACCGGTCTTGATGCCGTCGGTGCCTTCGAAGCGCGACAGCAGATTGTCGTGAGTCTCGTAGATGCGCCCCTGATAGGTGAAAGAGGGCGTCGAGAAGTAGTGATAATATTCCGGAAAATCATAGGCGAGATGGCGGCCCAGCAGCGCCAGATCATGCGCGGTTGTGGTTTGCCCCGGATTGGGCAGGCCGGAAGCATTGCGGAAAATGGTTTCGCTCATGCCGAGCTTGTGCGCTTCGCGCGTCATCATGGCGGCGAAGTCCGGTTCCGAGCCGCCCAGTGATTTGGCGATAGCGACCGCCACGTCGTTGGCCGAGCGCACGACGATGGCTTCGATCGCAAGCTCGACGCTGATCGACTCGCCAACCGCTAGGCCCAATTTTGTCGGATGCTGTTCCGCCGCATGCTCCGAGGCCGTGATCATGCTGGATAAGGAAATCTTGCCCTGCTTGAGTTGCTCGAACAGCAGGTAAAGCGTCATCATCTTGGTCAGCGAGGCCGGATAGCGCGGCGCCGTCGCGTTACTGGCATAAATGATTTTGCCCGTGGTGCCGTCCATGATGAGCGCGGCATCGCGCGGCGGTTGCGGCCTAGAATAATGATGCACGCGGCTGTGGCCGCTCGCACGATGGCCAGAATGGCTATAGGCGCGCGCGTCAGCGGACGAGGCTGAAATCAACAGCGCCAGGCTTGTAAAAATAGCAATAGATAAGCCAGCGCTAAGCCGACACATAAACCAAGCCCCCGTATTTGCACGCACCGGCGGTGCAGGGATCACACCAAATTGCCGTGCCGCCCGCAAGAACAAAGGAACTGTCAACTTTAAAATCCCTGCGTTTACGTGCAGTTAAGAAACAGGCGCGGTTCAGCAAGATGAACGGGCTGGGTATGTCGCCAGGGCAGAAAAGGCCGTTTTCCTGGAAAATGTTGCACCGCACCATTTCCTCTTGACAGACCACCTGGAAGCCGCCATATAAGCCGTATGCTGCATTGCAGCGTAGATATTGCGCCGCCGTTGGTGGTAGCACCTGAAGGAGTAAAAGCAATGACCACGAAGACCAAGACCGGCGCAGAGCGCGCCACGAAAAATGGAGCCGACGTCATGAAGGAAGGCTTCGAGAAGGCGGCGCACGGCTATGGCCAGTTCGTCGCTTTCAGCAAGGACATGACCGAGGCGTGGCTGAAGTCGGCTGGAATTGCCGGCAAGGGAATCGAGACAATCCATAGCGAATTCCATGCCTATTCGCGCGACGCCATCGAAGATGGCGTGGCTGCGACGAAGGCCGTGCTCGCTTCCAAGAACGTCCAGGAAGCCATCGAGATCCAGTCGGATTTCGCCAAGGCGGCTTTCGAGAACTATGTGCAGCAGATGACGAAGCTCAGCGACATCGCGATGAACGTCGCCAAGGAAGCTTCCGAGCCGCTGCAGGCCCGCACCACTGCGTTTGTTGATCTCGTTCAAAACAACCGCGCGGCGTAACTTAACTCTTCGTTTCCAGGCCCCGGGCCCGCGTCCCCCCACGCGCCGGGGCCTTTTTCTTTGCCCGAAGGCCTCGTACCGTAGAGCGCAGATTTACGCTTTCGCGGATACAATTGGGCATGGTGGAAAAACGCTCACCATTGTTCGGGAATGATAAGGTTCGCGCGGGGCCTGCGGGCGGCGGCAAGAATCCCGGACGGCGCGCGACCGACCACGATAATGGCGATGGCACGGGCACCAGCGTCGTCACCAAGACGCGGCCGAAAACCAAGAAGCCGTCGCTCTACAAAGTCCTCATCCTTAACGACGACTACACGCCGATGGAGTTCGTCGTCCACATGCTCGAGCGGTTTTTCGCCAAGCCGCGCGAGGAAGCAGTCCAAATCATGCTGCATGTTCATCGCCACGGCGTCGGCATTTGCGGCGTTTACACCTTCGAAGTGGCGGAAACCAAAGTGACGCAGGTGATTGAATTGGCTCGCCGCCATCAGCATCCTTTACAATGCACGATGGAAAAGGAGTAACGTAGCCGCATGCCGGCGTTATCGCGCAGTCTCGAACAAGCCTTGCACCGGGCTATCAAGCTCGCGAGTGAGCGCCATCACGAGTATCGCGACGCTTGAACATCTGCTGCTGGCCCTGATCGACGACGCCGATGCCGTCGCAGGTGATGAAAGCCTGCAATGTCGATCATCGAAGCCTTGCGCGCGGGCCTGCTCAAATATCTCGACGACGATCTGGCGACGCTTGTCATCGACGATGGCGAGGACGCCAAGCCCACCACCGGCTTCCAGCGCGTGGTGCAGCGCGCCGTGCTGCATGTGCAGAATTCCGGGCGCGACGAGGTAACGGGCGCCAATGTTCTGGTGGCGCTGTTCACCGAGCGCGAGAGCCACGCAGTCTATTTCCTGCAGGAACAGAACATGATCGCGGCTCGACGCCGTGAATTATATCGCCACGGCATCGCCAAGCGCCCCGGCATGACAACGGCCAAGCCCGTGCGCGGCGCCGACGAGGACGAAGAAAACGAAAAAGTCGTCAAGCAGGGCACCGAGGCGCTGGAAGCCTATTGCGTCAATCTCAACGATAAGGCGCGCAAGGGACGCATCGATCCGCTCATCGGGCGCGAGCCGGAAGTCGAGCGCACCATCCAGATTTTATGCCGCCGCCAGAAAAACAACCCGCTGTTCGTGGGCGATCCGGGCGTCGGCAAGACGGCCATCGCCGAGGGCCTCGCGCGCAAGATCGTCAAGGGCGAAGTGCCGGAGGTACTGAAACCCTGCACGATCTATGCGCTCGACATGGGCGCGCTGATCGCCGGCACGCGCTATCGCGGCGATTTCGAGGAGCGCGCTGAAATCGGTGGTGAAGGAGCTGGAAGGCCAGAAGGGCGCCATTCTCTTCATCGATGAAATCCACACCGTGATCGGCGCGGGCGCCACTTCAGGCGGCGCGATGGATGCCTCGAACCTGCTCAAGCCCGCGTTGCAGGCCGGCACGCTGCGCTGCATCGGCTCGACGACCTACAAGGAATACCGCCAGTATTTCGAGAAGGACCGCGCGCTGGTGCGCCGATTCCAGAAGATCGACGTGGCCGAGCCCACCGTGCCCGACACCATCAAGATTCTGAAGGGGCTGAAGCCTTACTTCGAGGAATATCACAAGGTCCGTTACACCACCGACGCCATCAAGGCCGCCGTCGAGCTAGCCGCCAAATACATCAACGACCGCAAGCTGCCCGACAAGGCCATCGATGTGATCGACGAAGTGGGCGCCTCGCAGATGCTGGTGCCGGAAAGCCGGCGCAAGAAAGTGATCGGCGTGAAGGACGTGGAAGAGGTGGTCGCCAAGATGGCGCGCATCCCGCCCAAATCCGTGTCGAAGGACGACGCGGAAGCGCTTCGCAGCCTGGAAGACGATCTGAAGCGCGTGGTCTATGGCCAGGACGCGGCCATCCATGCGCTGGCTTCCGCCATCAAGCTTTCGCGCGCGGGCCTGCGCCAGGCCGGAAAAGCCCCATCGGCTGTTATCTGTTCTCGGGCCCCACGGGCGTCGGCAAGACTGAAGTCGCGCGCCAGTTGGCCCGCATCATGGGGGTCGAGCTGCTCCGCTTCGACATGAGCGAATATATGGAGCGCCATACCGTCAGCCGCCTGATCGGCGCGCCGCCGGGCTATGTCGGCTTCGATCAGGGCGGGCTCTTGACCGATGGCATCGACCAGCATCCGCATAGTGTGCTGCTGCTCGACGAAATCGAAAAAGCGCACATGGATCTGTTCAACATCCTGTTGCAGGTGATGGATCACGGCAAGCTCACCGACCACAACGGCAAGAAGATCGATTTCCGCAATGTGGTTCTGATCATGACGACCAATGCGGGCGCATCGGACGCGGCCAAGGAATCCATCGGCTTCGGCCGCGGCAAGCGGGAAGGCGAAGACGAAGAGGCGATCAAACGCCTGTTCACGCCGGAATTCCGCAATCGGCTGGACGCCACAATCTCGTTCGCGGCCTTGGCGCGCGACACCATCGACCGCGTGGTGGAAAAATTCGTGCTCGAACTCGAAGCCCAACTCACCGACCGCGACGTCACCTTCGAGCTCACGCCGGAAGCCACGCGCTGGCTCGGCGAAAAAGGCTATGACGACGCCTTTGGCGCGCGGCCTTTGGCCCGCGTCATCCAGGACAACATCAAGAAGCCGCTGGCCGACGAAATTTTGTTCGGTAAACTGAAAAACGGCGGCACGGTGCGCGTGCTTCTCGATCGCGAGGCCGACAAGCTCGCCTTCGAATTCATCACCGCCGAAGACGCCCAGCCCAAAGCCCCGCCATCCAAGGGCGGTAAGGGGAAACCCAAAGAGCGGGTTTAGTCCTTAAAGCGCAGCTTTGATTTTTTCGGCAATCGCCTTCAGCTTGCCGGGGTTTTCCATCTGCCGCGCGTGAAGTTTCAGGTCGATTCCGGCCGAACGCGGGATGATGTGGAAGTGGACGTGAAAAACGCTCTGGCCGGCCGCCGCGCCGTTTAATTGCGCCACCATCAGGCCAGGCACTCCAAGGCCCTTCTTCACTGCTTTGGCCACCTTCTGCGTGGTTTTTACCAGCGCGCTCGCGCCTTTGGGCGACAGCTCGAAAATGTTTTCGGCTTTTTCTTTCGGGATGACCAGCACGTGCCCGTCGGCCTGCGGCATCACATCCATGAAGGCGAGCGTTTGCGCGTCCTCATAAACCTTCACGCTCGGAATTTCTCCGCGCAGGATTTTGGCGAACACGTTATTGGGATCGTAGGGCATGGAAATCCTCATGCTTCGACAGGCTCAGCATGAGGGCAAAACTAAAGCCTCACCCAGAGCTTGTCGAAGGGTGAGGTTTGCGGAACGGCGCTTGGGCCGCCAATTCTTTCATCTCTTCGGCCACCGCGCCACGCTCATGCTTCAGATAATCCGCCACGGCGCGGCGCAACCCCGAATGCGCAATGTAATGCGCGGAATAGGTGGGCGAGGGCAGGTAGCCACGCGCAAGTTTATGCGGGCCCTGCGCGCCGGCCTCGACGCGGGTCAACCCGCGCGCAATCGCGAATTCAATGGCCTGGTAATAACAGGCCTCGAAATGCAGAAACGGCAAGAACTCTGTCGCGCCCCAATTGCGGCCATAGAGCACGCCGCCACCGAAAAAATTCAGCGCCCCTGCGATGGCGCGCCCCGCGCGCTTGGCCACGACCAGTAAAATCTGCTTACCCATGCTCTCACCCACGCGGCTGAAGAATTCGCGGGTGAGATACGGGCTGCCCCATTTGCGGCTGCCGGTGTCGATATATCCCGCGAAGAAATCATCCCATGCGGCTTCGGTCAATTCGCGTCCCGTCAACCAGTCGAAGCTCACGCCCTCGGCCGCGACGGCATCGCGCTCCTTGCGAATGGTCTTGCGTTTGGCAGAAGCCAGCTCGCCAAAGAAATCGTCGAACGAATTGTAGCCGCGGTTTTGCCAATGGAATTGCTGGTCGGTGCGCTGAAGGAATCCAAACTCGCCTGCCTGCGCCCATTCCGGCTTAGTCAGAAACGTGATGTGCAGCGAAGACGCGCCCAGTTCCTTCACAGCCGATGCGGCCGCGCCCAGCAATATCTCTCTGATCTCGTGTTCATTTTCATCCCGGGCCGCGAAAAGCCTTCGCCCCGTCACCGGCGTGAACGGAACGGCCGATTGCAGCTTGGGATAATAGCGTCCGCCCGCGCGCGTGAAGGCTTCGGCCCAGCCATGATCGAAAACATATTCGCCGAGGCTGTGGCTTTTCAGATAAAGCGGCATCAGGCCGATGGCGCGGTCATCGCGCTCCTGCACCAGATGCGCCGGCTGCCAGCCGGTCTCGGCGCAGGCAGATTGCGATTCTTCCAGCGCCTCAAAAAATGCGTAACGCGTGAACGGATGCGGCTCCGCATCGCTCGCGGGGTTCGCGAGCGCATCCCAGGTTTTCTCGCCAATGGCGGAAGCGGGCCCTGCAAGCCGCGCCGAAATGTCCTTACGCGTCACTTCACCTCGAAAATGGCGTCAATCTCGATCGGAACATTGCGTGGCAGCGAGCCAGCGCCCACCGCCGCACGCGTGTGGCGACCGGCCTCGCCGAAAACCTGCACGATCAGGTCTGATGCGCCGTTCAGCACTTCGGGATGCTGGCCGAAGCCCGGCACAGCGTTGATATAGCCGGTCAGTTTCACGCAACGCACCACGCGGTCGAGATCGCCGTCGAGCGCCGACTTCAGCACCGTCAGAATATTAATCGCGCAGGCCTGCGCCGCGCGGCGGGCTTGCGGCAACTGAATATCCTTGCCGACGACGCCGACCATCACGCCCTTTGGCACGATTGGGATTTGTCCCGAAAGAAAAATCAGCTTGCCGCTTTTCAACCACGGCAGGTAATTGGCCACGGGCTTGGGCATATCGGGCAATTCGATCTTCATTTCCTTAAGTTTGGCGTCGATGCGTCCGCTCATGTTTGCTCCCCTCGTTATGGCGGCGACCCTAGCGCCCCGCGCCGTTTCGCGCGAGTGCCCCTCGCGCTTGGCTGCGAAATGGGGTTAGGCTGCATCATGGCCGGACGCCTCGACACCGCCGATCCTTATCCCGCACGTGACGGCTTTTTCATGCCGGCCGAGTGGGAGCCGCATCTGCGCACCTGGATGTGCTGGCCCACGCGCGCCGAAGCCTATGGCGGACAGGAAGGCTTGTTGCGCGCGAAGCAGGCCTATGCGCGTGTGGCGCGCGTGATCTCGGCGTTCGAGCCCGTGATCATGGCGGCGCGCCCCGCGGAAGCGGCGGAAGCCAAGCTTGCCACCGGCGGCAAGACCGAAGTGCTGGAAGTGGCGCTCGACGATGGCTGGGCGCGCGATTTCGGTCCGACCTTTCTCAAGGGCAGAAAGGGCGGCCTGGCCGGCGTGCAATGGCTCTTCAATGCGTGGGGCAACAAATACAAGCCCTTTGCCAATGACGCCGTGTTCGCCACGCGCGTGCTCAAAGTGGCGGGCGCGGCCAGCTATGACGCGCCGCTCGTTTGCGAAGGCGGGGCCATCCACACCGACGGCAGCGGAACGCTCATCACCACCGAGCAATGCCTTCTGAACGCCAACCGCAATCCCGGAATCAGCCGCGAGGAGGTCGAGGAGCATTTCGAGCATTATCTGGGCGCGCGAAAGGTAATCTGGCTGGGCGACGGCTTCTCCGACAAGGAAACCGATGGCCATGTCGACAACATCGCCTGTTTTGCCGCGCAGGGCCGCGTCATCATCGGCATGCCGGCCATGCGCTCGCATCCCGATTACGCGCCCACGCACGAGGCATTGCGGCGGCTAAAGGCCGCCACAGACGCAGGCGGCAAGAAATTCGACATCATCGAGCTGCCCGGCCCGCAGAAAACGTCCACCGGCTGGAACGGCGAAATCCTGCAGGCGAGCTATGTGAATTTCTATCTGCCCAATGGCGCCATTGTGATGCCTGCGTTCAACGATCCCAATGACGAACGCGCGCGGGCGATTCTGGCCGGCTGCTTGCCGGGGCGCGACATCATGCAGATCGACGCCATCGACATCGTGCAGGGCGGAGGCGGCATTCATTGCATCACGCAACAGGAGCCGAAAGTCTGAGTACCGTTACACTTGCAGCCACGCAATTCGCCTGTACTTGGGGTCGCGCGGCTAACATCGCCAAGGCAAAAACGCTCGCGCGCGCGGCGGCGAAAAAGGGCGCCAATGTCGTGCTGCTGCACGAACTGTACGAGACGCCTTATTTCTGTCAGGACCAGTCAGCCGATCATTTCTCGCTCGCCCAGCCCTTCGAAGGCAACCCGCTGATCGCCGAAATGGCCCAGCTCGCGAAAGAACTTGGCGTCGTCATGCCGGTCAGCTTCTTCGAGAAGGCTGCCAACGCGCATTACAATTCTCTGGCCATGATCGATGCCGACGGCGTGGTGCTAGGCCGTTACCGCAAATCGCACATTCCCGATGGGCCCGGCTATCAGGAAAAATTCTATTTCAATCCGGGCGACACGGGCTTCAAGGTGTGGCGCACGCGCTTTGGCAAATTCGGCGCGGCCATCTGCTGGGACCAGTGGTTCCCCGAAGCCGCGCGCATCATGGCGCTGAAAGGCGCCGACGCGCTGTTTTATCCCACGACCATCGGCAGCGAGCCGCCGCCCGCGCCCCCTGTGGAGAGCCGCGATCACTGGCGGCGCACCATGCAAGGGCACGCTGCGGCCAATTACATTCCGCTGGTGGCGTCCAACCGCATCGGCGCTGAAAAGGACATGACGTTCTACGGTTCCTCTTTCATCGCCGGGCCAACGGGAGAAATCGTGGCCGAGCTCGGCAAGGAAGAAGGCTTCGTGACCGCCGCATTTGATTTCGCGGCAATCGCCAAGGCGCGCGCATCATGGGGCCTGTTTCGCGACCGCAGGCCCGATCTTTACCGCGCCATCCTCACCAGCGACGGCAACGGCTAAACCTCGCCGCCCGGCAGCAGCCTGCGGGCCTGATGCATCGTCAGCGGCTCGATATTTTCGGCCGAGCAGAACTGGCCCAGCGCCGCGTCCTCCGACAGCAGAAAATCCACCACGGCGGCGAGCAGCTCCGGCTTGTCCGCGCGCTCGCGCAAATCGTCCGCTTCCAGTCCCGACGCATCGAGGAACCGCAGCAGCAAGCGGGGGTCGCCCGCGAGCCATGTAAGGCCTTTTAAAGCAAGGGTTTCTGCGATTTTGCGCTGCATTATCAATGGGGCGTTAAGACATCCCCCCTAAAAAGGTGTCCCTGAGCGGGTCAGGTTTTGGCCACGCCATTCGGCGTTCGGGGCAGCGGAGTGTCAAGCATGGATGCGACGGCCAAAACAATCCTCATCGTGGAGGATAACGAGCTCAATATGAAGCTCTTCCACGATTTGCTCGACGCTCATGGCTACAAAATCCTTCAGACCAAGGACGGCATGGAGGCGCTCGACCTCGCGCGCGAGCATCATCCAGACCTCATTCTCATGGACATCCAGCTTCCCGAGGTTTCGGGGCTCGAAGTCACCAAATGGTTGAAGGAAGACGAGACCTTGAAATCCATTCCGGTGGTGGCGGTAACGGCATTCGCCATGAAGGGCGACGAAGAGATCATCCGGCAGGGCGGCTGCGAAGCCTATATTTCCAAGCCCATTTCGGTTGTAAGCTTCATCGACACCGTGCGCCGCTTCCTCGGTTGAAGCGGATCATGACAGCGCGCGTTCTCGTCGTTGACGACATACTCTCCAACGTCAAGTTGCTCGAGGCGAAGCTGACGACCGAGTATTTCGAGGTCGTCACCGCATACAGTGGCGAAGAGGCGCTCAAACGCGTCGCCGCCGAGCCGCCCGATATCGTGCTCCTCGACGTGATGATGCCGGGCATGGACGGCTTCGAAGTCTGCCGCCGCATCAAGGCGGATCCCAAAACCGCGCACGTGCCCGTCATCATGGTGACGGCGCTCGACCAGCCGGCCGACCGCATCGCAGGTCTCGACGCCGGCGCCGACGATTTCCTCACCAAGCCGATCGACGACACGGCTTTGTTCGCGCGCGTGCGCTCTCTCGTGCGGCTGAAAATGATGACCGACGAACTGCTGATGCGCGAAGAGACGGGGCAAAGTCTTGGCCTGGTCGAGCCGGCGCCGACTCCCAGATCGAAGCCGATCCCTCGGGCCATATCCTGGTGGTGGAGGATCGCGCCGAAATCATTGCTTGGTTCCACAGCGCGCTGGAGCCGAACAACGAGGTCGCGGCCGTCGGTAATTTCGAAGAGGCGCTGGTGGCGGCGCGCGGCGGCGATTACGACCTCATCATCGTCAGCCTCGGCATCCGCAGCTTCGATGGGCTGCGCCTGTGCTCGCATTTGCGCTCGCTGCCCGAGGCGCGCAACACGCCCATTCTCGTGCTGTATCGGCGAGGGCGATTCGCCGCAAGCTCGTCCAGGCGCTCGACATGGGCGTGAACGATTACCTGATGCGCCCCGTGGACCAGAACGAATTGCTGGCGCGCGTGCGCACGCAATTGCGCAAGAAACGCTACGCCGACAAACTGCGCCACAATATGCAGCTGAGCCTCGAGATGGCGATCACCGATCAGCTCACCGGCCTGCACAATCGCCGCTATATGTCGCGCCATCTGGATACGCTGCTGAAAAGCGGCGCCACCTCAAGCAAGCCGATCTCGTTCCTGATCATGGACATCGATTATTTCAAGGCGGTCAACGACACGCACGGCCACGACGCCGGCGACGATGTGCTGCGCGAATTCGCCAACCGCATCTCGGCCAATATTCGCGGCATGGATCTGGCCTGCCGTTACGGTGGCGAGGAATTCGTCGTGGTGATGCCCGACACCGACATCGCCTTCGCCTATACGGTGGCCGAGCGCCTGCGCCAAAGCGTGGAAAAGACGCCGTTCCCGATCGCGCGCGCGCCGCACCAGATTCACGTCACCATCAGCATCGGTATGGCGGCCACCACGGGCGTGAGCGACACCGCCGAAGATTTGCTCCATCGCGCCGACCAGGCGCTCTATCGCGCCAAGCGCGAAGGCCGGAATAAAGTCATAGCAGAAGCCGCGTAAGTGTACGTGACAGCTGCTTCGCTTTTGAAGCGCGAGTCGAGTCTGACGCGTATCAGCCAGAAAACCAGGAAGCCAAGCGGCGCTAGGCCCAGCACATAAAGATACCAGGTGCCGTGCATCCAGGCCGGCATCACTTTCTGCTGGCCTAGAAAGAACGATCCCGTCGCAAAGAAGAACGCAAAACACATGCGCCACAAATGCCGTGCGATGCGCGCCGCGCCTGTAATTCCGCCGTTGGCAATGACGCGGAAATCGGCCAGTGCCATCAGCGCCGCGATCACACCGAAGATGACATAGAAATAGAAAGGATAACCGTCGAGCATGCGTTGAGGACCGAGGTAAGCTTGTACGCCCCAGATGAAATAGATCGCGGCCAAACAGCAGACGACGGCGAACATGGCTTTTTCGAACAGCCCGATGGTTCCTTCTTTGCGCTTCACCGCCGTGTACGCGGTCGAGACAAGATAAAAAGCGAAAATCCCGCCGCCGATGTTGGATGTCTGGCCGGGGAGAGCGCCTCGCAGCGAAATAGCAAGATAGGTCGCGGCCGCCGCCATCATCAGCATCGCGGCGACGAACGCGGTTCCGGCATTGCGGTGCAGGTTCTCGCCTTTAGCAGCGAGCACGGCGGTGTAGCCCGTAATGATGCCGATGATGCCGCCGCCAATGTGCATGGCCAACTCGGGCACATAAGGCAGAACGGGAGGAGGGAAGGCCTGCATCATGGGCGCGACGCGGCGTCATGCGCCGGGACATATTCGAGCAATTCGCCCGGTTGGCATCGCAGCTCGCGGCACAGAGCCTCAAGCGTGGTGAAGCGGATTGCGCGCGCCTTGCTGGTTTTGAGGATGGAGAGGTTCGCCAGCGTAATGTCGATGCGGTCGGCAAGCTCCGTGAGGCTGATCTGCCGCTCGTTCATCATGCGATCGAGATTGAGCTTGATGGGCATAGCTTAGACCGTCAGCTCATTATCCTGCTTGAGCGCCAGGCCCTGCCGGAACACCTCCGCCAGCGCCAGCACGAGCAGGCCGTACCAGAACGCAGCCCGGCCGAATGGCAGCCAGTGATCGAACCGGACCGCGCCGGGATGCGGCAGCCGCAATGGCGTCCCGGACACGACTATGTCGGTGTGTTGCATGAGGTAGGAAAATGCCGCCTCCGTGAACCAGCTTTCGCCGATTGTGGAGATCACCGCGAAAACAATGAGGGAGGCGCCGACAATCTGCACCAGGCCAACGCTTTGTGGCGTGAAGCTTTCGCCTCGGCCGACATTTCGGAAGAGCCGCCGCAACACATCGAACAGGCCTGTCAGGAACAGCGCGTAGAGGAGCAGCATCGGAAAGCCATACTGCTCAAGCACAGCGACAAACCCGGCCGGCTGCTTCACTGTCATGGCCATATTGCCGTTGAAGGCATGGAGTGTGAGCACGGATTCGTTCTGCCCCGTTAGCGCCGGCTGCAGGCCGAATTCCGTGGCTTGGCCCAGGACTTCGCCGTGGACCGGCCCGAAATGCGCATCAGGGGGCAGATTGGGATCGACCAAGATGAGGACAATAATGCAGGCAGCGGCGAGTCCCGCCAGGACCTCAAGAACCGTGAATGCCCAACAGAACGCTTTCGGCAGGAAATTGGCAGATTTCATTGGCCTTGTCCCCAGATTTATCGATAAACAATACATCGTTTATCGATAAAAGCAAGAGGTGTCACGGCCATTGTGATATGCGTAGGCCGCTTGCGGCCACTTCAGCCGCGCATTTCAAAAAGATGAGGGAACCCGATGAAGAATTATTTTGCCGGCGTGCTAGCTCTGGCCGTGCTTGTACCTGTGGCGGCGTTGGCTGCCAGCCCGTTCGACGGGACGTGGAAAGCCGACACGAGTTCGGCGCAGATGCCGAAGAAGCCTGACGTCTATCTGCTCAAAGACGGCGTGTATGAGTGCAAGACCTGCGTACCGGCCGAGAAAGTTCAGGCCGATGGCGCCGATCACGCCATCACAGGCAATCCCTATGTCGATTCCCTCGCCGTCAAGGTGGTTGACGATCACACCGTCCAGGAAACCGACAAGAAGGGCGGCAAGACTGTCGCCACCAATACGACCACCATCGCGGCCGATGGCAAGACGGGAACGTTCGAATTCACCGACAGCAGCAACAGCAATGCCGCGCCCGTAACCGGCAAAGGCACGATCGAGTGCGTGGCAGCGGGTCCCAAAGGCAGCCACGCCATTTCCGGCTCATGGCGCACGACGGGCGTTTCTGGCTTTTCCGATAATGGCCTGACCGTCACCTACAAGACCGACGGCGACAATCTGACGATGTCCACCATGACTGGCCAGAAATACACGGCCAAGATGGACGGCACGGATTCGCCGATGACGGGCGACCCTGGTGTTACCTCGGTGTCGGTCAAGAAAATGGGCAAGGATACGTTCCAGGAAACCGACAAGCGCAACGGCAAGGTGATCGCGGTTTCGACCATGACCGTAAAAGGCGACGGCAAGACCATGGACGTCAAATACGAAGACAAGCAACGCGGCACGTCCATGACGTACAAGGAAAACAAGCAGTAAGCATTCTGTGTTACAACCGCGCGCGGCCCGGCGGCAAACGCCGGGCCGTTTGCGTTTTGGGCTCAACCGCCCGCGCCGCGGGCCTCGATTGCCGCGCGGGTTTTGGCCAGACCCTGCAATAACGGCCGCTGCATGAGCGCCTGCCAGCGGGGCGTGGCTTTCAGTGCCGCCGGTATGTCTGGATCGTAGATGGCCGTCAAAAAGATCGGATCGCGCTCGTCATAGGCCTTTTCCAGCCAGTACATTGCCCGATCGTTGTCGCCCCCATCTGGGCATATGAATAGGCCACCATGCTCGCTGGAATGCCGCCTTTCGCATATTGCCGCTCCAATTCTGCCGTCAGCTTCTTCAACTCCGCCGTGTCGTGCTCGCGATAGGCGATTATGGATTTGCAAAGATACGAATAGAGGCCGTTTCCCCCGTCAATCGCAGTGATCCGTGGAATAAGCTCTTTGGCGTCCTGAAGCTTGCCTGTGTCGGCGTAAGAATCGCAAAGATCGCCCAGCGCGAAATCGAAATCGGAACTCAGGCTGAGAACCTGCTTGTATTCGGCGATGGCTTCCTCGTCGCGGCCGAGAGTGTGCAAGGTTTCGCCGACATTGTCGCGATTGATGGCGGACAGCGGATCGAGCGCGGCGGCCTCGCGCTGCTCGGTCAGGGCGCGGTCGTTCATGCCCAGCGTCGTAAAAAGATTCGCATAAAAATGCTGCACTTCGGGATTGCTGGGATAAAGCCTGATTAGCTTTTGGAAGGCGGCGTCGGCCCCGCTCCAGTCCCACTGATTTCCTTTGACCAACCCATCAGCGGCCAGGGCACCATAATTATTGGGATCAAGCTTGAGCGCCGCCGTGACTTCTTCTTGCGCGGGACCGAGCGTATCGTGAGCCTGCCCGTTGCCGTAAAGTAGCACATTGGTGAGCGCGAGGCTGCCATGCGCGTCGGCGTAATCGGGTTCGAGCTTGACCGCTTGCTTGAAGAAATCCACCGCGCGGTACATGGAGGCCTTGTCGCGCTTGGCCATGAAGAAACGGCCCTGCAGATAGGCGGTGTAGGCGTCCGGGTTGATCTGCGCACGCGCGGGCGCCTGCGCCGTGGTGTCGGCAAGCTTGGTTCCCAGCGGGCGGCTGGAAAGTTCGCGTGTGATGGCGTGGCTGATTTCGTCCTCGACTGAGAAGATATCCGAAATCTCGCGGTCGTAATCCGCCGACCAGATGTGGAAGTCATCCGCGGCGTTAATAAGCTGCGCCGTGATGCGCACATGACTGCCCTCGCGCCGCACGCTGCCCTCCAGCACGGTGCGCACGTTCAGCGCCTTGCCGATGTCCTGAATCTCTGCGTTCTTGCCCTTGAACGAGAACGAAGAGGTGCGACCGGCCACGCGCAGGCCCGGCACCTGCGCCAGGTCGTTGAGCAGCTCTTCCGAAATGCCTTCGCTGAAATATTCGTTGTTCTTGTCCTCGCTCATATTGTCGAAGGCTAGCACGGCGATGGAAGCATCCTGCGCGCCTGTGGCGTCCGTTCCAGAGGCGGAGGTGGGTTTGAACTGCGTGTAGGCGAATTCGCCAAGCGTGGCGGCCAGCACCAGGCCAAGCAGCCCGATCAGCACCCACTCGGTATGGTGGAGCGGCGAAGGAGCGGCCGCATCGTGCGCTTCTGCCGGATGCGCCAGCCACAGCGCCACCCACAGAATGGGCAGACCAACGATCAGCAGAATGACGAGAAGCTGAAGCGCCCAGTCCGGCATGTGGAATGCCGGAAAGGCGATGCCCGCCCCCTGGAACAGCACCCACGCCACCACGGCATAGCCCGCCGTGACGCGGTGGAGATTCCGCCGCCGGATCTCATTCCATAATGCCTGCATTGCGCCCCGGCAACGTGCTTCGCGCCCAACATAGCAGGGTTCTTGCCGCAGCGGCACAACCGCCGACGCGTAAAATGGGAAAGGGAAAACCTATTGTTGCGGCTGGCTCTGGTCCGGCGGCGCGGTCGGCGCATCGTTGGTCGCGACGGCGGCATCGGTCTGGTTGGTTTCGGCCACCACCCGGATAATTTTCACCGCTGGCGGCAGGTAATCAATGCGCAAGCTTGCATCAATCGGCTGTTCGGCCTCGACCGCGTTGGTGTCCTTGGGCGGGGACAGGGCCACGAAATCGTAGACGATCATGCCGGCGCTGCCTGGCTGTTTATCCGGCTGAAGCTCGGGTTTGCTCCAGCCGCTGCTGCGCACGGTGCCGGAAGCCTTCACCACAAGCGCCGCCGGCATGGCGCCCGGCCGCTCCAGCGTCACCGAGTCCACGGTGTAAACCGGCTTTTTCGCTTCCGCCGCGCCCGCGCGCGTCTGATGATCGGATTGATCGCAGCCCGCCAGCATCAGCACCGCGGCAAGCGTCAATGTTTTTGCGGCATCGAGCGTCACGGCATTCTTTTCCTTAAACTCGCAAAGCACCGCATTATATGCTCGCGAAAAGGCGCGTGGCTGCTAAAATTCAAGCTCGCACCACACAGGTACGTGATCGGAAGGCTTTTCCCAGCCGCGCACGCGCCGGTCGATGTCGCAGGCCTTGAGCCGGTCGGCCGCCTGCGGCGACAGCAGCATGAGATCGATACGGATGCCGTGATCCTTGGCCCACGCGCCCGCCTGATAATCCCAGAAGGTGTAGCGATGCGGCTGGTTCGAGCAGGCGCGGAATGCGTCGGTCAGGCCCAGATATTCGATGCGCCGGAGACCCGCTCTCGCCTCAGGCTGGAAAAGCGCATCGTTCGCCCACGCCTTGGGATCATGGCAATCGTCGGGCGTTGGAATAACATTGAAATCGCCCGTTAGCGCGAAAGGTTCTTCCTGCGCCAGCAGGCGTTGGGTGTGGGCGCGCAGGCGCTCGAGCCATTTAAGCTTGTATTGGAATTTGTCGGTGCCGATGGGGTTGCCGTTCGGCGCGTACACGCTCGCCACCCGCACAACGCCATGCGCGTGCGGCACCACGGCCTCCATGTAGCGCGCGTGGTCGTCGCCGTCGCCTTCCGGCAGGCGCATTTGCACATCCTCAAGCGGCCGCTTGGAAAGAATGGCGACGCCATTATAGGTTTTCTGTCCGTGTACGGCGCAATTGTAGCCGAGCGCCTCGAAGGCCTCGCGCGGGAAGGCCGCGTCCTCGGTCTTGATTTCCTGGAAGCACACCACGTCGGGCTGGGCGTCCTTCAGCCAGGCCACCACCGTGTCCAGCCGCGCCTTGACCGAATTCACGTTCCAGGTGGCGAGTTTCATGTTGGCGAAGCCTCCTCCGCGCGCTCAGGCGCGCACCTCCCCCAGCGGGGGGAGGATGAAGCGAAGCTATAACTTATCCTCCCCCTTTGGGGGAGGTGACGAGCGTGAGCCGAGGCAGAGGGGGCTGGCTTAGACAGAAAAACTCGTCCCGCAGCCGCAAGACATTTTGGCATTGGGATTGTTGACCTTGAACGAGGCGCCGATCATCTCGTCGGCGAAATCGATCTCCGAACCCTTGAGGAAATCGAGGCTGATGGGGTCGATCAGCACCTTGGCGCCTTCGCGCTCGACCAGCAAATCGTCCGCGCCCCGCAACTCATCCAGCGTGAATTGATACTGAAAGCCCGAGCAGCCTCCGCCCTCGACGGCCAAGCGCACTATCACCGGCTTACCTTCGGCCGCAAGAATTTCCGCGATCTTCTTGGCCGCGCGAGCGCTGATGGTGACGGTCATGGCTGTTTCGACGTTCATAACGTGCTCAAGGATGCCATAATACGCATGTAATTTCTGTAGTGCTTCGGCATGTCCAATCCAATGGGCAGCAAAAGCCCCGGATTTCACCTCCCCCTGCGCAGGGAGGTCGATCCATTTGAGCGCAGCGAAAATGGATCGGGTGGGGGGCAACGCCGCCATCTCCCCACCCGGCTCGCTATCGCTCGCCGACCTCCCCGCGTTGGGGGAGGTGAAAGTTGCTTATCATGAAGCCCGCCGACCATCTTCTGGGACCGCAATTCGCGGTGCCGCCGCGCGCGGGCTTTGCCACGCTGCCCAAGGACAGCCGCGGGCGTTTCTGGCTGGAGCAGGAAAGCGCCACCCGCACCTGCTACCAGCGCGATCGCGACCGCATCGTCCATTCGGCCTCCTTCCGCCGCCTCAAGCACAAGACGCAGGTGTTCGTGCAGCACGAGGGCGATTATTTCCGCACCCGCCTCACGCATTCTCTTGAAGTGGCGCAGGTCACGCGCTCCATCGCCCGCGTGCTGGGGCTCGACGAGGATCTGGCCGAGGCGCTGGCGCTCGCCCATGATCTCGGCCATCCGCCGTTCGGGCACGCGGGCGAAACCGCGCTCGACGAATGCATGAAAAATTTCGGCGGCTTCGACCACAACGCGCAAGCCTTGGCCCTCGTGACGCGGCTTGAGAAACGCTACGCCGATTTCGACGGCCTCAATCTCACCTGGGAAATGCTGGAGGGCCTCGTCAAGCACAACGGCCCGCTGGTGGGCGCGGGCCACAAACCGTTGCCTGAAGCGATAGCCGTCTTTAATGCGCAATGGGATCTGGAGCTCGCCTGCCAGGCGGGGCTGGAGGCGCAGGTGGCGGCGCTCTCCGACGACATCGCTTATGTAAACCACGATCTGGATGACGGCCTGCGCGCTGGACTGTTCGCGGTCGAGGATCTTTTCCCGGTGCCGCTGGCCGGGCCCGTTTTCCGCGATGTCCGGCAGCGCCATCCGGGCATCGATCTTGGCCGCCTGATCGGCGAAGCGGTGCGCCGCCTCATCACGCAACTGGTGAACGATGTGGTGGCGGAAACGGACCGCCGCCTTGGCCAATTGCAGCCGAAAAACGCAGGCCAAGTCAGGGCCTTGGCCGCACCCATTGCAGCGTTTTCTGAACCCACGGGTGGCGACCTGAAAGCACTGAAAACATTCCTCTTCCAGCGCATGTACCGCCACGAGCGCGTCATGGGCGCTATGACCCGCGCCCAGGGCGCCATGCGTGAGCTGTTCGGCGCGCTGCTGGACGATCCCCGCCTGTTGCCCGCCGATTGGGCGGAAGGTTGCGGGGGTCCTTGCAATTCGCGCACGGCGCGCGTGGTCTGCGACTACATGGCCGGCATGACCGACCGCTTCGTGGCCGAGGAATACCGGCGCGTCTTTGGCCGGGACCTCGCCATCTAGACGGGGCCCAACCCCACGTATTCGCTTGATGATTGCGGCCCCGGCGGGTGATAAATTAATGCGTCACAATTCGAGGAGCGGGGGCGATGGGCAATTCCGACCGCGGCGTTTATCAGCCGCCGCCCGAGGACATCCAGGTCTATGACCCGGCCGAAGACGAAGAGCAGGAACGCTCGCGCCTTCCTATTCTGATCGTCATCGCGCTTCTGGTGCTGGCCGCTTTCGGCGGCGTGGTCTGGCTTGCCTACAATCAGGGCGTCGCGCGCGGCCGCGCCGATACGCCGCGCGTGATCGCAGCACCTGCTGGCCCCGTACGCACGGAACCGGCCGAGGCCAACAACGCGCAGCCGAGCCCCTTGGTAGGCCTCAAGATTTACAACGAGCCCGTGCCGCCCGAACAGGAAGCGGCAAACACTACGGCCACGTCTGCGCCATCGACGCCGATGCCGGCCGAAGCGCAGGCGCCCGCGCCGCCCACGCAGGAAGCGGCCGTGCCGCCCGCCGCGCAAACGCCCGCGCCCGCGCCAGCACCATCGGCTACATCCAAAGTGCCGGCAACGAAACCGCCCAGCGAAGTTGCCGCGGCTCCCGCGCCAACGCCTGCCGCGACCACACCGGCGCCTGCGCCCGCGGCTGCTGCCGCAGGCGGCGTCCTGTTGCAGATCGGCTCTTATCCGGACGAGGCCACCGCCAATAAGGCCTGGAACGGCTTCATGGCCAAGCACGCCGCCACGCTCCAGGGTTATGGGCCGGATATCAAAAGCTTCGACCTCGGCGCCAAGGGCACGTGGTATCGTCTGCGCGTGGGGCCGTTCCCCGATAAGGCCACGGCCAAGACCACTTGCGATAAGCTGAAGGGGGAAGGCGCGCCAGCCTGTTTCCTTGCCGCGTCCTAGAAGGTTGAAACATGCCGGCGAGTGCGGCGGTTTACGGCTGCCAGGGAATGGAGCTGCTGGCCGATGAGCGTGCTTTCTTTCGCGAGGCGCGGCCCTTTGGCTTTATCCTTTTCGCGCGCAATTGCAGCGACCGGGCGCAGCTTTCGGCCCTCAGCAGCGCCTTGCGCGAAAGCGTGGGCGCCGCCAACGCGCCCATCTTCATCGACCAGGAGGGGGGGCGCGTGGCGCGGCTCCGCCCGCCGCATTGGCGCGCGCGGCCGCCTGCTTCCCGCATCGGCGAATTGTTCGCAAGCGATGCCGCCAGCGGGCGCGAAGCGGCTTACCTATGCGCGCGCCTCATCGCCCATGATCTGCGCGAAATCGGCGTCACCGTCGATTGCGCGCCAGTGCTCGACGTGCCCGTCGAAGGGGCGCACGACGTGATCGGCGATCGCGCCTTCGCGCACGATCCCGCGGCGGTGATCGCGCTCGGGCGGGCTGCCATCGAAGGCTTCCTCGATGGCGGCGTGCTGCCCGTCATCAAGCACATCCCGGGGCACGGGCGTGCGGCCGCTGACAGCCACAACGAACTGCCGCGCGTGAACGCGAGCCTTGAAGAATTGAGCGCCTGCGATTTTGTCACCTTCCGCAGCCTCAACAGCGCGCCCATCGCCATGACCGCGCATGTGGTCTACGACGCCATCGATCCGCAGCGCCCGGCCACCACCAGCCCGAAGATCATCCGCGACATCATTCGCGGCGAAATCGGCTTCGAGGGGCTATTGCTGAGCGATGATCTGTCGATGAACGCTCTTGAAGGGCCGCTCGACGTGCGCGCGCGCAACGCGCTGTTCGCGGGTTGCGATGTGGTCCTGCATTGCAACGGGCGCATGGACGAGATGAAGGACGTGGCAGGGGAAACAAAACCGCTCGACGGCCCGGCGCTGCACCGCGCGCTGGCGGCGCTCGCCCATCTCGATGAGGCCCCGGGCGAAATCGATGTCGAGGCCGCCGAAGCGCGATTCGCGGAGCTGAACGGAGTGGCCGCATGAGCGACGAGATCGACATCACCATCCAGTTCGAAGCGGCGAGCTCCATCAACCCAGAAGACGCGCTTATCGTCGCGCTCGACGGCTTCGAAGGCCCGCTCGATCTGCTGCTCAATCTCGCGCGCGACCAAAAGGTCGATCTCGCCAAAATTTCCGTGCTGAGGCTGGCCGACCAGTATCTCGCCTTCATGGAAAAGGCCCGCGCGCGCAGGCTTGAGCTCGCGGCCGATTATCTCGTCATGGCGGCCTGGCTCATCTATCTCAAGTCACGCCTCGTCTTCCCGCGGCCGGAAGCGGAAGAGGGTCCCTCGGCCGATGCGCTGGCGGCCGCATTGCGCTGGCGGCTGCAGCGGCTGCAATCCATGCGCGAGGCCTCGGCCCGCCTGATGGCGCGCGATCGGCTGAGCCGCGATGTGTTCGCGCGTGGGGCGCCTGAAGGCACCAACGTCATCCGCCACCGCACCCAACTCGACACGCTGTACGATTTCCTCACCGCCTATTCGCAGCACCGCATCCACCGCGCGGCCAACCGCATGTTCGAAATCGCCCGCACGCCCTATTTCCTCATCGAGGAGGCGCGCGACCGGCTGGAGCGCGTGCTTGGCCACATTCCGGACTGGCGTGCGCTGTCGCAATATCTGCCGCCCGAATGGGGTTTCGGCCAGCGCCGCCGCAGCGCCCTTGCGAGCAGCTTCTCCGCCTGTCTAGAAATGGTGCGGGACGGCAAGCTGCTGATTCGCCAGCTCAAGCCGTTTGGGGAGATTTTCCTGAAAGACCGCGAGAACCCGCAAGAGAGTGCGCCATGAGTAAAGTCATCCGTCTGGCCGAGGCCAAGCGCCCCGAGAAACATCAGGACAAACAGAGCGGCGACGAGTCCGAAATGGCGATCCACAATCCCAATCTCGATCCCGCGCATGTGCGCATCGTGGAGGCGCTACTGTTCGCAAGCCGTGCGCCGGTGGACGAGCTTCAGCTCAAGGCCGCGCTGCCCAAGGAAGCGAACCTCGCCGGCATCCTGGCCGAGCTGCAGCGGCATTACCGCCCGCGCGGCGTCAATCTGGTGAAGGTCGGCAACAAATGGCAGTTCCGCACCGCGGGCGATCTCGCGTTTTTGCTGCGCAAGGAGGCGCAGGAGGAACGGCGGCTTTCCCGCGCGGCGCTCGAAACGCTCGCCATCATTGCCTATCACCAGCCCGTCACGCGCGCCGAAATCGAAGACATTCGCGGCGTGATGGTGTCGAAGGGCACGGTCGATGCACTGATGGAAGTGGGCTGGATAAAAATTCGCGGGAGGCGGCGCGTGCCTGGCCGGCCGATTACTTACGGCACCACCGAGTCGTTTTTGGAGCATTTCGGGCTCGAAAGCATCGGCGATCTGCCGGGCTTCGACGAGTTGAAAGCGGCGGGCTTTCTGGAAGCCATGCCGCCCACCGGCTTCGGCGACATGCCCACGCCATCGGCCGATCTCGCCCCCGACGAAGACCCCTATGTGGAGGGGGAGGGGGTAGAGGAATTGAATACCGACGAGGCCGCTGACTAATTACATAAGATCTCTAAAAATCGACCGAGCGGTTTGCACGTTCCCAAGCCCGGTTAGCTTCCACATCTGAGAGTGTCTGTGCGCGATCCCTGTAATCGCCTGGAAATCCAGTGTAAATCGACTTAGCAGGCAGTTTCATTGAAATGCCGGTGCGCCAGTCAGGTAACTGAACTTAGAAAAGCCCGAAATGTTGACGAGTTCAGAGTCTGGTGATGGCTCACCGTTGAGCGTCATTACGAGCCCAAATGGAGGAAAAACAATTTCAGAAAATATATGAATTGAGGAATTGTTGGTCCAATCCACGTATGGAGCCTGAAAATGCCGCCGTTTGCATTCGGAGCGTCGCTGCATAGAACGCAAAAATACGAATTGACTGCGGATACTCTCTTGACTCCCGATCGAGCACAAACCTCACAAGGTCGGATCGATTTTTGATGATTGTGGGGGGTTCACACTTAAGAACATGCAGACGATCTGTTTTAGGATGCGTAGTGGAAAGATGCTAAATGGATAAGAGAGAGGCGGCTTTCCTCTCGTAAGCAGTAATATCACTATCGCTTGGTACGCCCATGATGCATATGCCCCTCCGTACCAACCGCCTGTACAACTATTGCATGCTTCGCAAAGAGTATTAGCGCCTGACCCGCGTTGAGCCTCTTCTCCATTCAACTAATCTAGGTTATTGGACTTCAGCTGTTGTTCGAGCGTCATTCGAACAACTGGTCGGCTATTAAATGCCGCCCTTGGTGGCACATGTTCGAATGAGAGCTTCGCGAAGCAACCACAAATGTGACATTTGCCGAAAATCGGTATGGCCATTTGCTGCCATATAGGATTCACGAGCTCGAATTACCAGGGTGTAGAACAGAGCGGTTGGCATCCCCGCTTAGGGAGAGACAAAAATACTTAGGTTACTTCCCCAACAGCGCCGTAAGCCGCGCCTGCACCGCCTTTTCAGCTTTAATGTCCGCGTTTCGCCAAAAGCGCAAATTTTCATGCGGTAGTATCTCGAAACTACCCCTGCAAAATGCCGTCAAGTGCACCCAGGATTTCACGTCGGTCAGCAGGCTTTTGCGAGGAATAGGCAGCGATGATAATCTGGCGTTTTGCTTCCACGCTTTGCGGCGAGAAGCCGGCAGAACGGCGAAGCCTGTAGATTGGGGGCTCGCATGGCAATATCTTTTGCATCGCGGCTAGCGACATTGGGGGTGATGGCTGTATCGGCGGCATTGGCTATCGGGCTTCTTGCGAGCGGCACTTACGCTCAGACGAACGAACCACAGCCGCAACTTCAGCCGCAACAGCCGTCGACGCAACCGGAGCCTGCGCCAGCACCCCAGCCGCAACCCGCGCCCGCCCCCTCACCCGGCCAAGCAGCAAAAACTCCCGCGCGACATGTACCCGGGAAAAAGGAACACGAGGAGGCGCAGGATCAAACCGATAAGGATGCGCGGGCGGCGGCGGATGCCTATGCCAAATATCAAACGGCGATGGCGACCAATGACTTGAAAGTGCAACAGGACACGGTGAGGGACTTGAACACTGCAAACACAAACCTTGAGCACAGCGTCAACTCCGAGGCTGAATCTGCGAAGGATGTTCGCGAGGCTGAGGACAATTATAACCTTGCTTGCGCAGAGGTCCATCGATTGAAATCAAACAAAAAAGCAGTGCCGAAGACATCGCCCGCGCAGAAAAAAGTGTGAAAAGGCGCGGAAGAAGTTCGACAAGATATATAGTAGAGTTAGAGCAAGTGTTGTTGTCAGAATTGAATCATTCAACATCTATCCCAAATGGTATCTTTATATCGATGTGCCGAAAGAACTGAAAAAGGATGAGAAGCCGCACAAAGGCGATACTGCCGGTCCACTTGATTTGCTGGGTGGAGTCGCGATTGGCATTGGCGGCCGTCATCGCGATCACGATTCGGAGCGGCGAGGCGACCGCTATCGTAACTATGACAATCAAGAACGGAATGACGACGAGCAGCGCGATACGGGCGATCAGCATCATCATGGCAACGTTTCGCATGAACCCGACGATCAGTATCAAAAGGACAACCAATCGTCCCCGCAGCCGCAGAATTGACGCGACCAAGATATGGAATGTCCGGCGGCCTGCCGCGCCGTTCCAATCGGACCGGCCTGCGCCCAAAGCCTCCCGCCCATCGTCAAAAAAATTGCGCTGGATCAATGCCGTGCCGGCAATGGCACCTATCCTCAGCCATTAGCGCCAAAGGTGGAGAGGCTCATGCGCCAGTTATCCGACATTGTTTACAACCAGCGCCCCCTGATCTTGCCGCCCTCGTGCACCGTGAAGGATGCCGCCAGGCACATGCGCGAGCGCGGGATCGGCGCGGTGCTGATCTGCGACGATGGGAGCTTGGTCGGCATCTTCACCGGGCGCGACGCGGTGGGCCGCGTGCTGGCCGAAGGCAAGAACGCCGCCGCCACCAAACTCGCCGACGTGATGACGCGGAACCCGAAAACCATGTCGCATAAATTGACCGCCATCGATGCCCTTCGCATGATGTGGGACGGCGGCTTCCGGCACATCCCCCTGGTCGAGGGCGGCGAAATCGTCGGCATCGTCTCGCGTGGCGACTTCAAGGCCAGTGAGGAAGGCTTCTTCGAGGAAGAACGCCATTTGTGGGAGCACATGCGCTGAAGCCTTCCTGTTAGCTTTCGGGTTTTTCCGGCGCGATCCAGCGCGACTCAGCCGACACTCGCGCGATGAACCTGCAAACCTTCGTGGCGCTCGCCGAAATCGTCAACGCGGCTGCTGTCACCGCCACGCTCGTCGTTCTGGTGGTTTCCATCCGCCAGAACACCAAGGCGCAAAAGGTCACCGCCGTGCAGTCGCTCTCAGCCGCGATCGCCGCGATCAACGTGCCTGCCATGCAAAGTCCGGCGCTGGGCACGGCGCTCGCCAGCGCGACTAAGGATTGGCATGCGGCCAGCCGCGACGAGCGCATCCTCGCGCATTATTTTCTGTTCTCGTATTTCAAGCTGATCGAGATGGGCTGGTATCAGCAGAAGGCGGGCACCCTGGAGCCCGGCCAGTGGCTGGGCTGGGAAAACGTGATGCTGAGATTTTATCACAGCCCCGGCGTGAAGAGCTGGTGGAAATATCGCGGTTACGCCTATTCGCCGGCGTTTCAGGAATATCTTGCCGCCACGCGCCCGCCCTCCGGCACCGAAATTTTCCACGACATGTTTGGTGATGTGGAACAGGAGCGTTCCTCGCTACGTTGAAAACTCACCACGCCAACGGAAGCAGGCAATTTCCAGCGCCGGGCGGGGAGGGTTAACCCCTTGGCCGGGTATAGTTTGCGACAGGTTTTATGCTAGACAGAGACCATGAGGGGCGGCCCCTGATAAGGAGCACGCCAATGAATAGCAAAGCCATCACGATTGCCTGCCTTGTTGCCGCGATCGCGGTTGCGCCTGAAACGCCCGCTCTGGCGCGAGAGCATTTCCATCATCACGGCCGCGGCCCTGTGCTTGGCCTGTTTGGCGCGGTAGCCGCCGTCGTCACGGCGCCCTTCGTCATTCTGGGCGATGCGCTGTCGGGTCCCAGATATGAGCGGGAAGGCGGCTATGACGAACCGGGACGCGGCTATTACCGCGAGCGCCGGTCCTATGACGGCGGCCCGCGCGGTTATTACGGCGAAAACCGGCGTGGTTATTACGGCGAAGACCGGCGCGGCTATAGCGGCGATGAGCAACGCGGATATTATCGCCAAGGTCCGCGTGGCAACGGATATGGCTATGAACGGCGCGGCCGTTACGATGAACCGCCGCGTGGTTATAACGGCGATCCGCGAGACGAAGGCGGCACACCCCCGGGCGAGTAATCGCGCGAGCGCATATTCCGGCACCACGTGGAAAACGACAGCCGCGAGCCCATCGCGGATGTCATGTCTTCAGCCGGTATCCCGTCTTGAAAATCCATGCGATGATGGCGAGGAAGATGGCGAAGAACAAGAAGCTCATGGCAAGGCTTAAGCCCACGCTCACATCGGCGATGCCGTAGAAGCTCCAGCGGAAGCCGCTGATGAGATAGACGACGGGATTGAACAACGTCACCGTCTGCCACAGGGGCGGCAGCATGTGAATCGAATAAAAACTGCCGCCCAGAAACGTCAGCGGCGTGATGATGAGCAGCGGCACCGCCTGCAGCCGGTCGAAACCATCCGCCCAGACGCCAAGAATGAACCCGAGCAGGCAGAAATTCACCGCCGTCAGCACCAGGAACAGCACCATCATCAGCGGATGCTCGATGTGAAGTGGGACGAATAGTCCGGCGGTGGCCAGAATGATGACGCCGATGATGATGGATTTCGTCGCTGCCGCGCCCACATAACTCACCACGATCTCGAAATAGGACACGGGCGCCGAAAGCAGCTCGTAAATCGTGCCGACGAAGCGGGGAAAATAGATGCCGAAGGCCGCGTTGGCGATCGATTGCGTAAGCAGCGGCAGCATCATCACGCCAGGCACGATGAAAGCGCCATAGGACACGCCTTCCACGGCAGAAATGCGCCCGCCAACGGCTGCGCCGAAGACGATGAAATAAAGCGAGGTCGAGATCACCGGCGAGACGATGCTCTGCATCGCCGTGCGGAAGGCGCGCGCCATCTCGAAACGGTAAATCGCGGCCATGGCCCGAAGGTTCATTGCGGTTCCCTCACCAGCGTGACGAAGATGTCCTCCAGCGAGCTTTGCTTGCTCTGGATGTCCTTGAAATGGATGCCGGCCTTGGCTAGATCGTCGAGCAGCGCGGTGATGCCGGTTTTCCCGGCTTGCGTGTCGTAGGTATAAGTGAGTTCGCTGCCGTCGGGCGAAAGCTCCAAACTGTGCTGGGCAAGTGCCGCGGGGATTTGCGCAAGCGGGCTGCGCAATTGCAGCGTTAACTGCTTGCGGCCGAGCTTGTGCATCAGCTCGGCCTTGTCCTCGACCAGGATAAGCTCGCCCTTGTTGATGACGCCGATGCGGTCGGCCATTTCTTCCGCCTCATCGATGTAATGCGTGGTGAGAATGATAGTGACGCCGCTTGCACGCAAATCGCGCACCAGCGCCCACATGTCCTGCCGCAGATTAACGTCCACGCCCGCGGTGGGCTCGTCGAGAAACAAAATCTGCGGTTCGTGGGCGAGCGCCTTAGCGATCATAAGCCGGCGCTTCATGCCGCCGGAAATTGTGCGAATCTGATTGTCTTTCTTGTCCCACAGCGAAAGCTGCTTCAACGTCTTCTCGATGAAGGCCGGATTCTTGGGCTTGTTGAACAGCCCCCGGCTGAAGGTAACGGTGTTCCACACCGTTTCGAACGCGTCGGTCGTCAGTTCCTGCGGCACCAGCCCGATCAGCGAACGCGTCACCCGGTATTCGCTTGCGATGTCGTGGCCTGCCACCTTGATGTCGCCGGCACTGCGGTTGACGATGCCGCAAACGATGCTGATGAGCGTGGTCTTGCCGGCGCCGTTCGGGCCCAACAAGGCAAAGATCTCGCCTTCGCGGATTTCCAGATTGACGTTCTTCAGCGCCTGGAAACCGGAAGCATAGGTCTTGGAGAGGTTGGTGATGGAAATGACGGGCGGCATGGGCCGCGACCATAGCCAATGGCCTTCGCAGATCAATGGCATTTCGGGCCCGCGCATCTATCCCCGTTTTGGTAATGTTTGGGGCGAGGATTCCCGCGGCCTTCGCGGCAAACCTAAAATTTCATCCCCACCCCTTGGCACGCCCCCATATTGAGTGCGCCGCGCGGGGCAATTGCGCGAGGGGGCGTTGACGTCCGTCCTCAACGTGGCCCGTGCGGCCGGCGCTTGCGCGCCCCCGAGAGTAACGGCTCTCACGGGGCAGAATGGCGGCTTGCTCCCGTCCCTCTAAAGGGGCCGGTGTCTGGCCGCCGGCGCGAGGGCGGCGCTTTTTCGCCTACCCGCCCACCGTGGAAATCGGCTGGGCGTGGCGGACGGGATGCCCCGTAGCTGCCGGGGCTCGCGCATGTTTCGCGCGCGCCCCAGGAAAGCGAAAGGAAAAAGCAGGGCCGCCATAAAACGCCGGGCGTGGGATGCCGGTTTTGGGCATCCTTTTTAAACAATTGTGGAACGCCCGGACCGGCGTCCCACACTACCCCTCGCGTGGCTCGCCAGGGGAATGAGTTACGCCCAACCGCGCAGCGAGACCCGCGCCGCGGAACGCTTTCGCACGTCCCCGCGCGAAATTATTTAGGCTTGGTGCTGGCTGGCGTAGCCGTCTTCGCGGGCGCTTTCGTCTTCGCAGCTGTCTTGAATTGCATCAGCTTCACCGTCGCGCCGTGACTGAGATTCTGCGTCATGACCGACATCCGCGCCGACCTCACCTTCTTGGTGCTGTCGTCGCAGAGCGTGTTGCACGGTCCGTTCGGCTCCTTGAACACGGCGCCGCAGGAGACCTTGCAGGTGATGGTGCAGCTTGTACGGCCCTGCGCGGTACAGGTCGCTGCTTGCGCGGCAGATGCAAACGCCTACAACGCAAACAGGGATACGCCAATCACAATGGATTTCATGATAATCCCCCAGATAGCCAATGGATGGCGTCATTGATAGGCAAAGCCGCAAACTTGGAAAGATGGCGGCTTAGCGCGCCTTGGCGTGCGCCTTGTGCGTGGAAGATTCTACAGTTGCGTCAATGACAATGGCTTCGCCGCGCGCAAGCGAGATCGCGAGCTTACCCTCGCGCAAACGCAAGGCGTCGTTGCCGAAGACCTCCGCGCGCCAGCCATGCAGCGCAGCCACGCCATCGTCGTCGCCAGAGGCCAAGCGTTCGAGATCGTCCGTATCGGCGACCAAACGTGGCGCCACGCCATATTCGTTGCAGCGCAGCCGAAGCAGCGTCTTCAGCAGGTCAAGTGCTGCCGGCGTGGCCTCCTTTCCGCGGCGTCGATGCTCATGATCGAGCGCGCCTTCCGGCGGCTGGCTTTCAAGCCCCGCTCTCATCGCGGCCAGCAATTCCTTGCCCTGCCGTGAAGCGCCAAAGCCGTGCGACAGCGCGCGGATGTGATACAGCGCTTCGGCATCGGCCGGCGGGTGCGCGGCTATTTCCATCAACGCTTCGTCTTTCAGAATGCGGTTGCGCGGCACGTCGCGCGCTTGCGCCTCGCGTTCGCGCCAGGCAGCCAGGGCGGCGGCGACCGCGAGAAACTTCTTATTGGTGGAGCGCATGCGCAAGCGCCGCCACGCCTGTTCGGGTTCGAGCTGATAAGTAGCCGGATTCTTCAGCGTCGCCAGTTCCTCGTCGACCCAAGCTGCGCGGCCGGTCTTGTCCAGTTCCTTCGCCAGGAATTCGTAGATCGTACAAAGATGCGTGACATCGGTAATGGCATATTCGAGCTGGCGCTTGCTGAGCGGCCTGCGGCTCCAATCGGTGAAGCGCGCCGATTTGTCGATTTCGGCATGCGCAATTCGCCGCGCCAGCGTTTCGTATGACGCCAACTCGCCGAAACCGCACACCATGGCGGCAATCTGCGTGTCGAACATCGGCTCGGGGATCACCTTGCCCTGGTGGCAAAAAATTTCCACATCCTGCCGCGCGGCATGAAACACTTTCATCGTCTTCTTGTTTGCGAGGAGTTTGTGGAACGGCGCAAGGTCCATGCCCGGCGCCAGCGGATCGATGATGGCGGCGGTGCTGTGGTTCGCCGCTTGTACGAGGCAGAGCTTCGGCCAATAGGTCTGATCGCGCATGAATTCGGTGTCGAGCGCGACAAAGGCCTCTCGCTCCAGCTCGGCGCACAGCGCCTTGAGCCCGGCCGTGGTATCGACGATCCGCATGGGTGGGGTTTAGCGGATTCGGGGCGCTTCTGTCCCGGCCCTTGACTTGGGCGCGCACGCTTCCCACAAACGCGGGCTTCGCAGAGTCCGCGGGAAAGCTAGCTTCCATGCATCCCTACCGCACCCATAATTGTGGCCAATTGCGCAAGACCGATGTGGGCAGCCGCGCCCGCATTTCCGGCTGGGCCCACCGCGTGCGCGACCATGGCGGGCTGCTGTTCATAGATCTGCGCGACCATTACGGCGTAACCCAATGCGTGATCGAGCCGGATGCGCCTGCGTTCAAGATCGCGTCGGAAGCGCGCTCGGAATGGGTGCTAACGTTGACGGGGCCGGTGGTGGCGCGCGACGCCGACACCGTGAACAAGGATCTGCCCACCGGCGAAGTCGAAATCCGCATCGAAGAGGTGGAAATCCTTTCGCGCGCGGGCGAGCTGCCGCTGCCTGTGTTCGGCGACGCCGAATATCCGGAAGAAACGCGGCTGCGTTATCGTTTTCTCGATCTTAGGCGCGACAAACTCCATCGTCACATCACCTTGCGCTCGAAAATCATCGAATCCATTCGCCGCCGTATGATCGCGCAGGGCTTCACCGAATTTCAGACGCCGATCCTGACCGCGTCGTCGCCCGAAGGCGCGCGCGACTTTCTGGTGCCCTCTCGCCTGCATCCCGGCAAGTTTTACGCGCTGCCCCAGGCGCCGCAGCAATTCAAGCAGCTCATCATGGTGGCGGGGTTCGACCGCTATTTCCAGATAGCGCCGTGCTTCCGCGACGAAGACGCGCGCGCCGACAGGAGCCCCGGTGAATTCTATCAGCTCGATTTCGAGATGAGCTTCGTCACCCAGGAAGACGTGTTCGCGGCCATCGAGCCGGTGCTGCATGGGCTGTTCACGGAATTCGCGGGCGCGCGCAAAGTTTCGCCGCTGCCGTTCAAGCGCATCGCTTACGACGAGTCGATGCTGAAATACGGCACCGACAAGCCCGATTTGCGCAATCCGATAATTATTGCCGATGTCACCGAAGTGTTCGCGCGGCCCGATGTCGAGTTCAAGGCGTTCAAAGGCAAGACCGTGCGCGCCATTCCAGCGCCAGGCGCCGCGTCGCAGCCGCGCTCGTGGTTCGACAAGCTCAATGAATGGGCGAGAGGAGAGGGTGCACCGGGCTTGGGCTACATCACGTACGAGCAGGATGGCGTGGCATTGGCCGGCAAGGGGCCGATTGCGAAATTCCTTTCGGCCGAGGCACATGCAGCGCTTGTTAAAAAGTCAGGCGTGAAGGCGGGCGATGCGGTGTTCTTTGCGGCCGACAACCCCGAGCGCGCGGCGGCGCTGGCGGGGCTCGCGCGCACACGCATCGGCAATGAATTGAATCTGAGCAAGGAAGACTGTTTCGAATTCTGCTGGACTATCGATTTCCCGATGTATGAGTGGAACGAGGAAGACAAGAAAATCGATTTTTCGCACAATCCGTTCTCGATGCCCAATTTCGACCGCGAGAAATTTCTTAAGCTCGATCCGCACGACAAGGACACCATCCTCGCCATCAAGGCGTTCCAGTACGACATCGTCTGCAACGGCACGGAGCTTTCATCCGGCGCCATCCGCAATCATGATCCCGAAGTGATGCTGAAGGCGTTCGAGATCGCGGGTTATAGCCGCGAGGAAACCGAGGCGCGCTTCGGTGGCATGCTGAACGCATTCCGTTTCGGCGCGCCGCCCCATGGCGGCTCGGCGCCCGGCATCGACCGTATGGTCATGCTGCTGGCCGGCGTTGAAAACCTGCGTGAAGTCACCATGTTCCCGATGAGCCAGCAGGCGCAGGATTTGATGATGGGCGCGCCTAGCGAAGTTTCACCCAAGCAACTCCGCGAACTCCACATCCGCGTCGTGCCGCTGGAAAAGCCGGACAAATAAATCAGTTCAGCTTGGATGGAATCTCGCCAAAGCTTTTTTTGACCAGCTCGGCCGCGCGCTTTTCGTCGAGCTTGGCGGTGATAAGTTTTTCGGCGGCCCCCACCGCCGCGTCGGCCGCGAGCGCGCGAACCTCGGCGACCGCCTGCGCTTCAGCATGCGCGATTTTCTCCCGCGCCTGCTTCGCGCGCCGCTCGATTTGCGCGGCAATCGCCGCGCGCGCTTCCTTGGCAAAGCGTTCGGCTTCAGCGCGCGCTTCGGTGATGATGGCTTCGGCTTCCTTATCCACGTCCATTAGTTTGGCCTGATACTGGGCAAGCAGTGCCTGCGCCTCCTCGCGCAGCTCGCGCGCGGTGTCGAGCTCTTTGCCGATGGCTGCTGACCGCGCATCGAGCGAACGCGTAACCAGCGCGGGCACGCGCAGACGAATGAGGATGCCGAGGACGATGACAAATCCTATGCCAACCCAAAGCTCTGGCTCTTGCAGGAACTCCATGTCAGCCTCCCGCCACCGAACGAACCGCCGCCGCGGCTTCTTCGGGCGATACGGTCTCGCCGGTCAGGCGCGCGACGATCTCGATGGATGCATCCTGGGCGGCCTTCGCCACGTGGCCCTTGGCCTGCGCACGCGCTTCCGCGATGCACGCTTCGGCGGCGCCAGTGGCTTTCTGGGCCTCGGCATCGGATTGTGCTTTGGCCTGCTCAACCTCGGCACTGACGCGCTTGCGGTTGTCGTCGGCTACGCCCTGCGCGCGCGTCCGTGCTCTGGCCAGCGCCGTCTGATAGGCATTCGAAGCGGCTTCGGCTTCCTTGCGGCGCTGTTCCGCGCCCGCGAGATCTCCCTGTATGCGTTCACGGCGTTGTCCAATCACGCTCTGAATGCGCGGGCCAGCCACGCGCCACAGCACGACAAAGAGAAAGGCAAATGTAATCGCAAGCCAGAACACCTGGCTCGGATACGTCTCGACCTTGAACGGAGGAAATCCGCCGCCCTTATTGGGCGCGAGTTGCTCCGTCACGGCGTTCGTGGCGGCGGGCGCTGTCATTTAGCCGAACAGCAGAATGAGCGCGATCAGCAAGCCGAACAGGCCCTGCAGTTCGCAAAGCGCGTAACCGATATAGAGGTTAGTGAATTGCGATTGCGCGGCGCCTGGATTGCGAAGCGCGCCGGAAATGTAATTTCCGAACACCACGCCAATGCCGATACCAGAGCCGACAAAGGCGATGGTGGCAAGGCCGGCGCCGATGTCTTTTGCTGCAGCGAGATCCATATCGATTGGTTCCTTGTGTTAGTGGTTGCCGTGAAGATGAAGCGCTTCGTTGAGATAAATGCAGGAGAGGATCGCGAACACATAGGCTTGCAGGAACGCCACCAGAATTTCGAGGCCGCTAAGGCCCACAATCAACGCCATGGGCCCCACACTCATCAGCGAGAACAACCCGCCAGCGCCGCCCAGCGCCACGACGAAACCCGCCATCACTTTCAGCATGGTATGGCCGGCCAGCATGTTGGCGAACAGACGCATCGAAAGGCTCATCGGCCGCGCGCAGAACGAAATGATTTCCAGCGGCACGAGAAAGAGGAGAATTCCAATCGGGGCGTTGGGCACGAACAGCTTGAAGAAACTCAGGCCGTGGCGGATGAAGCCGGTGATGATGACGACGATAATAACGAGCGCCGTCAGCGCGAAGGTCACTGCAATCTGGCTGGTCACCGTGAACGAGCCGGGAATAAGACCGAAGAAATTGGAACCGGCGATAAACATGAAAAGTGTAAAGATGAAGGGAAAGAATTTCAGCCCGTCTTCGCCGCACGTCATGTTGAGCATGTTGGCGACGAATTCGTAGGACATCTCGGCCATCGATTGCACGCGCGACGGCACCAGACTGCGTTTGACCATCGCCAGCACGAGGAACAGGGACAGCGCAACCACAACGATGCACATCCAGAGCGCTTGATTGGTGAAGGAAACGTCATATCCACCGATATGCAGCGGAATGAGCGGCTTCACCTCGAACTGCTCCATGGGGTTCACGGCCACGGATTACTGCTCCTTCTTGTCTTTCGCTTCGGCATCCGCGATCTGCCGGTTTATCTCTTTCGATGCCCGCGTGATATTGAGAATTCCCGCGGCAGCGCCAAAAAGAAACATCATCACCAGGAAGATCGGACGTGTCCCGAAAAGCCAGTCCAATCCCCAACCCATCGCACTGCCGACCAGCACTGCCGCAACCATTTCGGTGGCAAACCGAAAACCGATGCCGAGCGCTGTCGGAGGCGGCTTAAAGTTCCGCGCTTCGTCACGCCGGTGAATTTCGTCAAGCCGTTCGCCCAGCGCACGCAGATCATCAGGGTCGGGGGCATTCATGTTAATGGCTCCCCGCAGCTGAATCGCGCACCCCTCGCGGGCTTTGTCGAAAAGCGCGCGGAACTTAGGGACGGGTCAGAAAGCTGTCAAGCAAGCGTGCGCGGCCTCAACGCATTGGAATAGCAGGTGAAAACAATCGCCTAGGATAGCCTAGCGAAGTGTCGCGTCACTCGGCCGCGATCACCTGTTCGGCCTCGGCGAGCGACACCGAGACGAGCTGGCTGACGCCTCGCTCAGCCATGGTCACGCCGAACAACCTGCTCATGCGCGACATGGTGAGCGCGTGATGCGTAATGACGAGGAAGCGCGTTTCGGACAGTTTGGTCATTTCGTCGAGCAGCCGGCAGAAACGGTCCACATTGGCGTCATCTAGCGGCGCGTCGACTTCGTCGAGGATGCAAATGGGCGCGGGGTTGACCAGGAACACCGCGAAAATAAGCGCGATTGCCGTGAGCGCCTGTTCGCCGCCCGACAGCAGCGACAATATTTGCAGCCGCTTGCCAGGAGGCTTGGCCAGGATTTCGAGGCCCGCTTCAAGCGGGTCTTCGGATTCAGTGAAAGTGAGGCGGGCCTCGCCCCCCTGGAAAAGCTGTTTGAACAGCCTTTCGAAATTCGCGTTCACTTTCTCGAAAGAGGCAAGCAGCCGCTCGCGGCCCTCGCGGTTGAGGCTTTGAATGCCGCGACGCAACCGCTCGATGGCGCCGGACAGATCCGAGCGATCGGCCTGCAAGGTGGCGAGCCTTTGTTCGAGCTCGTTCGATTCTTCCTCAGCGCGCAAATTCACGCCGCCCAATTGCTCGCGCTCGTTCTTCAATTTTTCCACGCGCTGAGCTGCGTATTCGGCGGTAGGCAGCTCGGCGCCCGGCTTCGCGCCGGCAAGTTCGGGAAGCGTGTCCGGCGTGGCATCGAGCTCATCGCGCAAGCGCGAGCGGAGTTCAGTCAAATGCGCGGCCGCCGCATCGGCCCGCGCGCTGGCGCCCGCGCGTTCTTCGCGCGCATGACTCAACAGGCCATCGGCGGCCTTGACCAGTCTGTCGGCTTCTGCAAGTTTGTTCTCCGCCTCGGCGCGCGCGTCGGCGGCTTCATTGCGTGCCGCTTCCGCTGTGCCAATGGCGTCGAGCAATTTAGCGCGGCGGGCGTGCATGGTCTCAGGCGCCACTTCAAGCGCCGTAAGCTCCTTTTGCATCTCCGCGATGCGCGCGGCGAGGGCGGCGATCTGCTTGGCAGCGGCTTCGCGGCGCTGCGTCCAGCGCGCGATATCTTCGGCAATCGTGGCCGCGCGCTTCGCCCGTTCTGTGCTTTCGCGTTTCAGGCTTTCAAGCCGCGCCTTAGCTTCCTCAACCCGCGTCCGCGCTTCCGCCGTGCGCGCGGTTTTGGCGGCTTCGTCCTGCAGCGCCATCAGCGTCGTTTCACGCTCGCGCAAGGCCTGTTCCGCCGAATGCAACGCATCGTTTGCCCGCGCGGCGGCGTCGCGCGCCTGAACATGTGTTTCGAAAATCTTCGTGCGCTTTGCCTTTGTCGCGTCCAGCTCACGCTCAAGTGCGGCCAGATGATTGCGCTGCTCCAGCCTTATGGCCGCCTGCGAGCGTACATCGGCCGAAGCGCGGAAGCCGTCCCAGCGCCACATATCGCCGCGTTGCGTGACCAGCCGCTGCCCGGGCTTGAGCTGTTTCTGCGCGGCCGCGCCCGCTTCCGGTGTAACCACTCCGGTGAACGCCACCCTGCGCGCGAGCGCAGGCGGCGCCTCGACAAAATTCGAAAGCGGCGCGGCACCCGCGGGAAGCGGCGGCACGTTTTCGGCGGCGCCAAGATTGCGCCAATGGCGGGGTGCTGCTTCATCCAGCGGCGCATCCAGATCATCGCCAAGTGCTGCAGCGAGGGCCGCTTCGTAGCCGGGCTTAACGCGTAACGCGTCAATCAGCGGTGGCCACAAATCCTGACCTTCGGGGCGCAGCAGATTGGCGAGCGCCTTCACCTCGGCGGACAGGCGCTGCAGCTCGGCCTCGATCTCATCCAGCGGCTGGCGCGCCCGCGTTTCGGCTTCCGCTATTTCGTTATGGCGTGTGCGCGCGGCTTCCACGGCGGTGCGTGATTTGGCGACGGCAGCGCGCGCGGACTCGGCGTGCGTTTCCGCTTGCTGCGCATCTGGGTGTTGCGTGGCCGCCAATTTGGCTGCGGGCACGCCCGCCATAATGTTCTTCAGGCGGCGTTCGAGCGCTTCAAGTGCTGCCGCCATTTCACGTGCGTGACTTTCTGCGGCGGCGATGTCGCCTGCGGTGCGCGCGTTTGTTTCTTCTATCAGGCGGGCTTCCTGCGACTGTTCCTTCAGCGCGGAATTGGCGTCTTGCTCCAGTTCGCGTTCGCGCTTGAGGTCGTGCTCGGCGAGCCCAATGCGCTGGCGCATGCGCTGGGCTTCCTCGCGCGCGCGCGTTTCCTCGGCATCGAGCGCATCGCGCTCATGGATAAGCCGCTGGAGCGCCGCGCCCTTGGCGGCCTCGGTGTCGCGCAAGGAGGGAAGCCCCGCCGCGGTTTTGGCCTGCGCGGCCGAAGTCTGCGCTGTGCTTGCCGTCCGTTCGGCAACCGTGGCTTCAGCAACGGCAACGGCCTGAGCCGCTGCCTCTGCCTGCTCTTCTGCTGCCCGCCAGCGCAGCAGGAACACCAAAGCTTCCGCCCGCCGTATAAGCCCTGAGAGATTGCGGTAGCGCGACGCCTGCCGCGCCTGGCGCTTTAGACCCTGAAACTGCGTGTCGACCTCGGCGATAACATCGTCGAGGCGCGCGAGATTGGTTTCGGCGGCCTTCAGCCGAAGCTCGGCCTCGTGGCGGCGCTGGTGCAAGCCGGAGATGCCGGCGGCTTCTTCCAGCAGCGCGCGGCGCGACAGCGGCTTCTGATTGATGATGATGCTGATCTGGCCCTGGCGCACCAGCGCCGGCGACGACGAACCGGTGGAAGCATCGGCGAAGAAAATATGCACGTCGCGCTGGCGCACATCGCGGCCATTGATGCGATAGGCGGAACCCGCCTCGCGCTCGATGCGCCGGGTGACCTCGATGGTTTCGTGCTCGTTATAGGGTGCCGGCGCCGAGCGGTCGGAATTGTCGATGATCAGCGTGACTTCGGCGTTGTTACGCGAGGGGCGCCCGGCGCTGCCGGCGAAGATCACGTCTTCCATGCCGCTGCCGCGCATGGAGGTGGGTCGGTTTTCGCCCATCACCCAGCGCATGGCTTCCAACAGGTTCGATTTGCCGCACCCGTTGGGGCCGACAACGCCAGTCAGGCCGGGCTCGATGAAAAGTTCCGTCGGGTCGACGAAGGATTTGAATCCGCTGAGCCTGAGCCTGGTGAATTTCAAGGATTACGCGTCCTACTCTGAATAGCTAAAGCGACGATTACTTCTTCGCCAATTGCGCATCGATGATTTTCTTCAGATCGTCGTACAGGATCTCGCCGTTATGAAGCTCGCCATTGATGATGAAGGCAGGCGTACCATTGATGCCGTATTTGGCCTCTGCCTCTGCCTGAGTCTGGTCGATATAGGCAAGGGTTGATTGATCGGATACGCAGCTTTCGACCTTTTCGCGGTCGAAGCCGGCGAAGCGGCCCATCTGAACCAGCCCCTCGATGACTTCGTCTATGGAAAGGTGCTGGTCGTTGTTCAGGTCGGCTAACCACTTGTCCTGGTTAAGAAAAAGCAGATCCAGGAAAGAATAATATTTGTCCTCCGGCACGCAGCGGGCGAGCGCGGAAGCGAGTCGGGCCGCACCATCCAGGGGAAAGTCACGGAAGATGATTTTCACCTTGCCGGTGTCGACATAGTCATGAACGAGCTTTGGCATCACTTGCCGCTGGAAACGGGCGCAATGGGGACAGGTCATCGATGCATATTCGAAAATCGTGACGGGCGCATTGGCCTGGCCATGGATGCGGTCCGTAGGCAGGATTTCCACCGATAGCTTCTCATCGGGGGCAGCCAGATTGGCCGATGAACGGCCAAAAATGAAATAGGCGGCAACTCCCGCCAGAATGACGGCTACGGCCACCAAGCCATAGACGATTTGCCTGTCCACGGGGCGCTCCTTGCCGCTCTTTCAGCCTGTTTGTGACAGAGGGCGGGAGCCCGTTCAATCCTTAGGTTTTTGCCGTGTAAGCTGGCAGCCAAGGCGCCTGCGCAGCGTGGCAAATTCTTCAAGTAGGCCTTTGAGCCCAGAACTCTGTTCCGGTTCGTTTGCCGGCCGCTGGCCAAGCGCAGGATGTGAAGGCGGCTCGGTTCTTGTCTCAACATTGCCGGGCACGAGTTTGATTCGGGCAATTCGCTTCGCACCCAAGAAAGCGTTCAGGCGCTCAATCAGGGCGCGCGTTTCGTGCTGCAGGAAAACGGCCGCCGCTGGTTCGCTCCTGAGCGTAAGAATGGCTCCGTCCGGTCCTTCTTGCAGCCGGATCGGCTCGGCAACGCGGGCGACCTCGGAGCCTGCAATCTGTGCCCAGCGCAGCACCAGCGTGGGATCGGCAAAGCCTACCTGGCCAAACACCTGAGTTGTTTCCTGCTGCGCGTCGTCGGCCAGCGGGCGGGCAAATCCGCGCCGTGGATGATTTTCGAAAGCCCCTTGCGTATGGCTGTTTTTCGCGCTTCGCATTTGATTATGGCCGTCAGATCGCAATCGCATCATAGCGCGGGGAGCCGCGGCAAACAGCCAGGCGCATTGTTGCTCACATGGTATGACGGGCACCGGCGCGAATTGCCTTGGCGCGCCAAGCCGGGCGCGATTGCCGAGCCTTATCGCATCTGGCTATCGGAAATCATGCTGCAGCAGACGACGGTGACGGCGGTTGCACCCTATTACTGCGAATTTCTCAATCGGTGGCCGGATGTGCATTCACTTGCCAAAGCGCCGCTTGATGACGTTCTCGGCGCGTGGGCAGGCCTTGGCTATTACACGCGCGCGCGCAACCTGCATAGCGCTGCCCAAATCATAACCAAAGATTTTGACGGCGTTTTTCCGCATTCGGCCAGCGAACTTCGCAAATTGCCGGGAATTGGCGCGTACACCTCTGCTGCTATCGCGGCCATTGCATATGGCGAGCCTGTGGCAGCACTCGACACCAAAGGCGAGCGCTTGATCGCGCGTTTTTTTGCGGTCAAAGCGCCGCTGCCAAAGTCGCGCAAGCATTTGCGCGAACTAGCGCAACAAATACTTCCGCATGATCGCCCTGGAGATTTCGTGCAGGCGTTGATGGATCTTGGTTCTGCCGTCTGCACCCCTAAGCGGCCAGCTTGCTCGCGTTGTCCGCTTTCAGCACATTGCCATGGCTTTGCCCTTGGCATCGCCTCGAAACTCCCGCGCAAGGCGCCCAGGCCCGCACGGCCAATGAAGCGGGGCGCGGCGTTTGTTGCCCTGGACAGGCAAGGCTCGGTCTATCTTGAGAAGCGACCCGAAAACGGCCTGCTCGGCGCCATGTTGCAGCCGCCTTTGGGCACATGGACAAAAAGCTTTCCCAAGCCTGCTATTGCCAAAGAGCAGGCGCCTTTCACCGGCCAATGGCAAAAGCAGCCGGGCATCGTGCGCCACGGTTTCACGCATTTCGAGCTGGAGATGGAAGTCTATATAGCCCGCTTCGCACGCAGACCGAATGGCGAAGGCAAATGGTACACACCGAAGGAATTACCAACAGCGGCGCTTCCGACCGTGATGCGGAAAGTCATTTCACACGCGCTTAATGACGGTCACATGAGTTCGGCGCGCACGCGTTGACGCAACACGTCGATCGAAACTGGCCCGCCTGGCGTTTCAAAGTTCCAGAAGGTCCAGCCATTGCAGGCATCCAAGCCTTGCACATGGGCGGCGATGCGGTGGATTGAGCCTGTGGCATCGGTGCAAACGAGCGTGCCGTCGGCGCGCACCTTGGCGCGGTGACGGCCGCCAGGGCCGCTTAAGATAACGCCCGGCGATAACAGCCCGCGTTCCACCAGCGTGCCGAAGGGAATGCGCGGCTCGGATCTTTTCGATTGCGTGATGGCGGCGGCTTCCGCGTCCGCAGGCGCGATCGAGGCAATGCGCTGGCGCGCGATGCGGACATATTCGGCCTCGCGCTCGATGCCGATGAAGTTGCGGCCCAGTCGTTTGGCCACGGCGCCTGTCGTGCCGGAGCCGAAGAAAGGATCGAGCACAACGTCGCCCGGCTTGGTGGAGGCGAGGATAACACGGTGCAGCAGGGCTTCTGGCTTCTGCGTTGCATGGGCCTTGTCCCCGTTGCCGTTCTTCAGCCTTTCGTTGCCGGCGCAAATCGGCAAATGCCAGTCCGAGCGCATTTGCAGATCGTCGTTCAGCGCCTTCATGGCTTCGTAATTGAAGGTGTAGGATTTCTGCTCGCGCGATTTCGCGGCCCAGATCAGCGTCTCATGCGCATTGGTAAAGCGCCGCCCGCGGAAATTTGGCATCGGATTGGTCTTGCGCCAGATCACATCGTTCAGCATCCAGAAGCTCAAATCCTGCATAATGGTGCCGACGCGGAAGATGTTATGATAGGAACCGATCACCCATATGGCGCCATTGTCCTTCAGTACACGGCGCGCGGCCGTTAGCCAGGCTCGCGTAAAGCGGTCATACTCCGCGAAACTTTCGAATTGGTCCCATTTGTCATCTACAGCCGCGACTTTGGAATTGTCCGGGCGGCGCAGCTCGTTTTCGAGCTGAAGATTATAGGGCGGGTCGGCGAAGACGAGGTCGCAGCTGGCTTCCGGCAGGCGGTTCATGCGCTCGATGCAATCGCCTTCCAGCACGCGATTCAGCACCGCCTGCAGCGATTCGATTTTTCTGGAGACCATGACCCCGCCCGTTTTGCCCACAGGCGAATCGTGATTCACCGGAGTCCACAGGTCAAGAGTCTTGTGGAATCAAACTGTTATATTTGAGTCCTCAGGACTCACACCATACAGAATATTGTGGATAGGTGCGAAGCTGCGGCGATGATGGCGGCAGGGGCCGAGCCGGGAGAGCGCTTCAAGGTGTTCCTCGGTCGAATAGCCCTTGTTGGTGAACCAGCCGTAACCTGGAAATTCCTCGTGCAGCGCCATCATCAGCCGGTCGCGCGTGACCTTGGCGACGATCGAGGCGGCGGCGATGGAGACCGAACGCCCGTCGCCTTCAATGATGGTGTCGCAGGGGCAGGGCAGGGCTGGCGCATCGTTGCCGTCGACCAGCGCGAAGGCGGGGGCCGCGGAAAGCGCCCGCACCGCGCGCGCCATGGCAAGATGCGTGGCCTGGCGGATATTGACGATGTCGATCTCATCCACGCTCGCTTCGCCAACGCCCACGAGGGCGCCGCATTCCATGATGGCCGCGAAGGCTTGTTCGCGGGCCTCCGGCGTCATTTGCTTGGAATCGTTCAAGCCCTTGGGAATGCGCTTGCGCTCGGCGAAAATCACTGCTGCCGCGACCACGGGGCCGGCCAAGGGCCCGCGCCCCGCTTCGTCGATGCCGGCGATCGGCCCCGCCATCTGCGAGAGAACCCGCGCTTCGTAGATGTAATGCGGCATTGGCAAGGACACCGCTGGCACACCTTGGAACCATACGATGGAAAGGAGGGGAAGGCACCAGGGCCGGCCAAATTGTCCCCACACCTGCAATACGAATCGTTTTCCCGTAACTCAAATTATCCGTGAACAAATTGCTGCCTTCAGATTGCCAGCGCCAACTGATCGCCTGGTGTCGGTGGCCGCCGGAATTTGGTCACATCGAGAGGGCGGTGATCCCTGTTCATTCCAAGCCTGCGCGTAGCCATGGCGAAGCGCTCGGCAATCAGGCGCGCGTAAGGCCCGGTGCCGCGCATGCGCTCACCCCAGGTGGAGTCGTAATCCTTGCCGCCCCGCATCTGGCGCACCAAGCTCATCACATGCTTGGCTTTGTCGGGCACGTGGGCATCCAGCCATTCGCGGAACAGATCTTTGATTTCGAGCGGCAGTCGCAGCACGACAAAGCCCGCCTGCGTGGCGCCGGCATCGCGCGCAGCCGCCAAAATATTCTCAAGCTCGCTATCATTAAGCGCCGGAATCATTGGCGCGGTCATCACCGCTGTGGGGATGCCTGCCTTCACCAGCGCGCGGATAGTCTCAAGGCGCTTTTCCGGCGTGGCGGCTCGCGGCTCCATGGCGCGCGCCAGCTTGCGGTCCAGCGTAGTGATGGAAACAGCCGCGCGCGCAAGGTTTTGCGCGGCCATAGGCGCCAGAATATCGATGTCTCGCTGGATCAGCGTGGACTTGGTGACAATGCCGACGGGGTGCCGGAATTCAGCCAGCACCTGCAACACGGACCTCGTCACCTTCCATTGGCGTTCGATGGGCTGATAGGGATCGGTGTTGGTTCCCATGGCGATCACGCGCGGGCTGTAACCGGGCGCGCGCAGTTCATCGGCCAGCAGCTTTGCCGCATTCGGCTTTACGAACAGGCGGCTTTCGAAATCGATGCCGGGCGAAAGCCCAAGATAGGCGTGGGTGGGGCGCGCGAAACAATAGACGCAGCCATGCTCGCAGCCGCGATAGGGATTGATAGAACGGTCGAACGAAATGTCGGGCGACTTATTTCGAGCAATAATTGTGCGCGTGGCGTCCTCCTGCACTTGCGTGCGGATGGGCGCTGTTTCCTCGTCGTCCCGCGTCCAACCATCGTCGAACGAGACGCGCACCTCGGGTTCATAGCGCCCGGTGGCGTTGGTGCGCGCGCCACGGCCATGAAGTGGGCGCGCATCGCTCGTCCGAATCAGCAAAGCAGTCATTCAAACAGGCTAGTTTATTAATAAGAACATATCAAGAACAACATTTAGCAATATATTGTAATTACAGGTAATTCTTATACCACATAATCTTGCGTTTGACTTCGTATAGTCATTTAGCTAAATAACGAATTATGAACACGGTCTTCAAGGCACTTGCCGATCCAACGCGCCGCCGCGTGCTCGAACTGCTGCGCGAGCGTCCAATGACGGCGGGCGAGCTGTCGGACCACTTTCCCGTCTCCAAGCCGACCATGTCGGCGCATTTCGCTGTGATGAAGGAGGCCGATTTGGTCGAAGTGCGGAAAAACGGCAAGACCGTCATCTATCAGCTCAAGCTTTCGGTACTTGAAGACGCGCTGCTGGGATTTGCCGGTCTGTTCGGCTTGCGTGCGTCCCACGAAATAGAACCTGAAAGAACCAAAGACAAAACGAACAAACAAGAAGAGGAAATCACATGATGACTTCAAGACCTATTCTCGGCAGCCTGGTGCTGGCAGGCCTCATGCTTGCGGCTGCGGCCATCATCAAATATGGCGAGAGCATTTATCTCTTCGGACCCGGTATGTCCGAGCGCGCTTCGGGCGTGACCATCGGGCTGACGCTGGCGTTCATCGCCAATTTCATGCCGAAGAGCGGCAAGCCGCGCAGCGCGAACGCAGCCGGCGGACGTATGCAGGCAGCGCTGCGCGTCGGTGGCTGGTCGTTCTTGATCGGGGGGCTGGCTTACGCGGGCATTTCTGCGTTCGCGCCTTTGGCCTGGGCTGCCGATGTCTCGATGATTGCCGTTGCTTCCGCGATGGCGGTTACGTTTGGTTATGCACTGTGGTGCGCGGCAAGCCCACGAAAAGAGAATGGCGCCGTGCAATGACTCATTTCGATTTCTACGGCTGTGGTGGTGAAGGTGGCGGCGGAAATTTTGCAAATACTTCTGCCGGCAGGATCGGCATGACGAAGCCGACCGGTTTTTCCGTGGGGCCGAATGGACCCGGCACTTTGTTGTGTATGGCGGGCAATGATTTCAGATAGGCCGCCATGGCATAGGCATCGGCATCCGTGAGATTGGCCAGATCGGCATAGGGCATGATCGGCGCAAGGATGCGCCCATCGGGTGTTTGGCCCGTTCGCATGGCCTTCACGATGTCGGACTTCGTCCATTTGCCGAGGCCCGTTTCCTTATCGGGCGTCAGATTGGACGGATAGAACACGCCGAGCCCGGGAATGGGAAAGCCGAGATTCGAGCCACCCAGGAAATGTTTTATATCCGGGTGTCCGAACAACGTGCCCGCTGTGTGGCAATCGGTGCAGCCGATCACGTTGACCAGATATTTCCCGCGCGCGACATTGGTGCCGGTCGCCGAAGCCGCGTTTGCAGCGGTGGCCATGACCACCAAAGCCAGCGCCATGCATAAAGTTGCGCGTGACATGCGTTTTCCCCCTCAAAACATGGGGTAGTAAAGCGTCAGCGCGCCCGCACGGTCAAGGATGCGCGTGCGCGGCTGAGCGCCATGACGAGGCCCAGAAGGAGCACCGGCGCGCCTAGCGGAATGTGCAATGCGCTGCCAATCCCGCGAGAGACGAGAGGCAAGATCCAGAGCAGGAACAGAGTAATCTTTTCCCACGGCAGGAAACCGTGCTCTCTCCCCTCAAGCGCAAGCCAGGCAATGGGCAGCGCCAGCAGCACCAGATCGTAATCGAGAATGTATGGCGTGATCAGCGGCGTGGCCAGGCACAGCACCGCGCATTGAACGCCGTATGGAATTTTGCTGCGCCACGCCCAGATCGTCGCCGCGATGGCGGCAATGGCGACGACGCCTTGCAGCGCGTAAGCGAACATCACATCGCCTCCCAGCATGCGCACGGCGGCGAATACGCTCTGGATTTTCTCCCAGCCGGTCGAACCTTGCTCCAGCACAATCGTGCGCGTGAGCGTCGCGCTGTTGAAAAACGCCTGCCAGGTTCCGGCGCCGAAGAAATCGATAGTGAGCAAAGAAAGCGCGCCGATCGTTACGGCCGCGGACACGACTACACGCCAGCGCACAGTTACCAGAGGCATGAGTAGCGCTAGCGCGGCCAATTGCGGTTTAAAGGCAAGGCAGCCAAGAAGAATTCCGGCGAGCCATGGGCTTTCGTCCAGCAGCAGCAACCCGCCACCAAGAAGCGCAGTGGACAAAAACGCATTTTGTCCGTGAAACGCGTTGACGAATACGGCGGGGAAGGCTAGCGCGTGTAAGAGCCCCGCGCGTTCGCGCTTCACCACGCGCCATATCACGCCTGCATAACCAGCAAGCGTCGCGCCCAGACACAGCAGCAGCGACCAGACATAAGGCAGCAGCGCCAGCGGCGCGGCGATGAGCAGAAACAGCGGCGGATAATGCCAGCCGAAATAGGGAATGGCGTGCCCGCCGAAGACGGCCTGCTCCGCCTCGTGGTGTTTGGCCCAATCGTAGATAGACGACGCATCCCCCTGAAGCGCCATTTTTCCCGCGGCATAAACATCGACGAAATCGGGGCCGAGCGGTTTGCCGTTGGCGTCGATCAAATCATGGCTGGCAGCCACATACGCAATCGCTGCCACGAAATACGCGGCAATCAATATCCAGGAATAAACTTTGAGCCGCTGCGTGTTGAGCCACGCCGCATCGCGCAACGCATTGATAAAACCCGAATCGCCCATCGCGGCGGCAGTTTCGCACGAGAAAGGCTGAAACGCGGGTTAGCGCCCGGCGGTCAGCGGCCGGATCTGTTCTTCAAGCACCTTTTGAGTCAGCTCCAGCGATGGCGCCGATGCTTCATGGCCGGTCCCGGGCACCAGATAGAATTGCTTGCGCGGCGCCTTGATGCTGTCGAAATAGGATTTGGCGAGGGCAGGAATGGCCGTCAGGTCCCGCTCGCCCTGAATCATGAAAACCGGAATGGCGAAGTCCGTTCCCAGCGCCGGGAGATCGATTTTCGTCTCGGGGCCATCGAACGCCATTCCCTCGAAATGGATAAAAGAAAAGTCGTCGGCCGCGTCGTACTGTGCTCGTTCCGCCGCCGAGGCGTATTCGGGACTGATCGTATCAGGCGCTGGCGGCGCGGTAATCAGCTTCGACTGGTAGGCGCGCTCCCACTTGCGGAATTCGGGCCAAATGCGGAGCGAAGCCCATGGCGGCGGTCCAATGGCCGTCAGTTCCGCCACGGCTTGCTGATCATTGGCGGCGCGGGCCAGTTCAAGCACGCGGTTATAGCTCGCCGACACATTCTTGCGCGCATCCACCAACTGGGCCATGCCGACATAAGCGTAAAACAAACCGGGCCGCGTGTGAGCCATCATGATGCCCAGCATCGAACCCCAAGAACCGCCCACAATGATGATCTTCTTCTTGTCTAAATGTTTGATGAGGTATTCGGAAACTTCGATGCCGTCCTGCACCATGCGCTCGACCGTCATGGTCGGTTCGACGGCATCGGGGTTGTTCTTGCCGTAAGTACGGCCCGCGCCACGCTGGTCCCACTGCACCAGTGTGAAGTCTTTCTCCCATCCTCCGAACATAGCATCGGCGAACGGGCTCCAGGCGTCTCCAGGGCCACCGTGCAGGATAAGCACGACCGGGTTGTCGCGGTCGGCGCCCTTGATGGTGATCCACTGCTCGATGCCGCCTATGGGCACGAACATTTCTTCCTTGATCGGCACCGGTGTGCGGGCCGCCGCATCTTGGATAAGCGCATAACAGGCAAGAACCAGAGCGACTATTGTTGCGAACCGCTTCATGGCGCTCACTACGATCCACGGCTTTCTTTCAGCCGGGGGATTATGTCGACGAAGTTGCAGGGTTTGTGGCGGCTGTCGAGCTGCGCCTTCAGGATTCCGTCCCAACCGTCTTTCACAGCACCAGGCGAGCCCGGCAACGCGAAAAGATAGGTGCCCTTGGCCACGCCAGCGCAAGCGCGCGACTAAATCGTGGACGTGCCGATCTTCTCGTAAGAAATGCGGTGGAAGAGGGCGGAGAAGCCGTCGATTTCTTTCTCGAACACGGCTCTGAAGGCTTCTGGCGTCACGTCGCGGCCCGTTAGCCCCGTGCCGCCGGTGGAAATCACCACATCCACATTTGCATCGGCGATCCATTTTTTCAGTTGCGCGACGATCTTCTCCTGATCGTCGGGCACGATAACCCGCGCGGCGAGCGCGTGCCCCGCATCCTTGATCCGCGCCTCAAGCGTGTCGCCAGATGTGTCGTCGCTGCGCGTGCGGCTGTCGGAAACCGTCATCACAGCGATGCGCACGGGCACGAAGGGGTTGCTGTCGTCCTTGCCGTGCACGTCAGTGCAGCGCGTTGCCGCCGCCGGCAGCGGGCATATAGATCGGCCATCGGCCGGAAGCGGCGTCATTAAGCGTGCCGGCGCTTTGCCCGAAGCTCTGCTGATACATCCAGAAGTTCATCATCACCTGCTTGATGTAGAAGCGGGTTTCGCGCAACGGGATACTTTCGATGAAGAGTAGGGGATCGTCATTGCCTTCATGCGAGCCAAGCCAGCGCGACAGATTGCCCGGCCCCGCATCATAGGCGGCCGCCAGCTGAAACAGATTGCCATTCTGACGCTCCAGCAAATCGAGCAGGTATTTCTGTCCCAGCGCCATGTTGAATGCGGGGTTGTCGAGCTTGGCAGCGAGCGTCTTTTTCGCCTTGCGCGCGAGCTTCTTGTGGCCTTCGAGCACGGCAGCGGTGTCGGGCATCACCTGCATCACGCCGCGCGCGCCGGCCCGGCTCACGGCATCGTCGTTGAAGCCCGATTCCTGACGGGCGAAGGCCAGCATCAGCGCCGTGTCGAGCTGGTAACCCGTGCGCGGAGCATATTTCGGCACGGGATAGAGGGTGGATAAGTAGGTGCCGTTGCGCGCCGCTAGTTGCGAGGCCTTGAGCTCGATCTCGGCGTCGCCGAATTCATGGGCGATGGCGGCAAAGGTGACCGCCTGGCTTGCGTCGATTTCGTTACAGGCGCGCATCAGCTCGTCATTGACGTATTCGTTGCGCCCGATCTGATGAAGCGCGATGGCGCGGTGCGCGGCCTTGCTGCGCATCAGCGCGCTGAACATGGCGGGCTCGATCGCCGGCGCGGCAAGCGCGAAATTCGGGTCGTGCCCCAGCAGCCGCGATGCCAGCGCGCCATAGAAGGTGTGTGGCTCCGATGCGGCATTTGCGTAAAGCGTAATCACACCGTCGGGATGATTGGCCCGCATGTAGCTGCGCGCGGCCCAGAACGCGCCGGCGGAGCGGTTATAGGGTGGAACGCCGTTGGCCGTGCTTACCGCCTCGAAATGTTTTGCCGCGCGGAGGAAATCGCCGGTGCGGTAGGCGGCGAGGCCGGCCGTCCAGTCGATCAGCGGCGCATTGGCGCTACCGTGGTCGCCGGTGGATTCCGCAAGCGCCAGCGCATCGGCATCGCGCCCTTCGGCGAGATAAGAGGCGGCCACTTGCGCCGCCAGCCGGTCGATATCGGCTTGGGTAACGTCGGCGCCCGGCGAGAGCGTTTTCAGGACGGCGTTGGCGGAATCGGGTTGGCTGTCATGGGCGTAGCCGCGGAACTGCATGAGCAGGCTTTGGCCACGCGCGGTTTGCATGGAAGCTTCTGCGGTCGTGTCGTCGCCGCCCGAGACGCGCCAATGCACCGAGACGGGCGCGGGCACGGCGGTCCTGCGGTTAGGGCGGCGCTTCAACGCAAGTTTGTAAATGCGTTCGGCCGGCGGCTGGTCGCCATAATTTTCGAGCCAGGAGTTCAGATCGCCGAATGTGGTTCGGTAGCCGCGCGCTTCCAGATAGCGGTAGGCAAGCACATAGCCCATCAATGATTTGTCGGAAAGATCGCCTGCCAGTGCTTCGGCCTTGGCGATTTGCCCCGCTCTCTGCGCATCGAGAATGGCGTGATAGGTGCGCGCGTCCGCCGCCGACAGCACGCCGGGCACTTCGGCGCGCAGAGGCGAAACGCAGAGGAGCGCGGTCGCGATGAACGCGATGCTGATGATATGCTTCAAAGAGTTCTCCCGCTGGTGGCGGCAATCTAGCTGGCTGCGCGGGGCCGCCTCAAGCGATATTCAAGGCCTTCGCTTTTTCCATGATTGCGAGCATATCGCGCCAGGCGAGCCGCTTGGCCGACGGCTGACGAAGAAGGTAAGCGGGATGTAATGATGGCATGACCGGAATGGCGCGCGTGCCGGTCTGATACACCTGCCAATTCCCTCGCAGCCGCATGATGCCGTCGGTCAAGCCCAGCACATGGCGCACCGCGACCGCGCCCAGCAAGATGATGATTTCGGGCGCGGCCAGCTCGATGTGACGGCGTAGAAAGGGAAGGCAGGCGGCGGCTTCTTCGGGCGTGGGTTCGCGGTTCTGCGGCGGGCGCCAATTGATCACATTGGTGATGTAAACTTTGGTGCGATCGAGGCCAGCGGCCGCCAGCATTCGATCGAGCAATTGGCCCGCGCGGCCGACGAACGGCAGGCCCTGTTCGTCTTCGTCGCGCCCCGGCGCCTCGCCGATGAACATAAACCGCCCTGCCGGATTGCCGTCGGCGAACACAGTGTGCTTGGCAAAGCGTTTCAACTCGCAGCCGTCGAAATCTTCCAGCGCGGCTTTCAATTCGGCGAGTGTGTCGCAACGGGCCGCAATCTCGCGCGCATTGGTAATTGCAGATTGTTGACCTCCCCCCTTGAGGGGGAGATCGCGAGCCGTTGGCGAGCGGGCGGGGGGGGATGCAACACCCCCCTTCCGTCCAGCTACATGTTTCGCAAGTGGATGGACACCATCTCCCTCAAGGGGGGAAGGAGAATTTTGCTTGGTGCGCGAAGAATTTTGCGCAAAGCGGTCCACTGGCGTGTCTTGCACGGCTTCGTCCGCGCCGGCCTCCACGAGCCAGCGCAACGCACTTAAAGATTTATCCTTTGGCACGAACCGATATTGTCATTCCCGGCGAGCCGAGCAAAGCGAGGCGAGGGAAGGGAACCCAGGTGAGGAGTTCATAAGCTAATCTATCCACCTGGATTCTCTTATCCTCGCGCTCTTGCCGCAGGTCCGGGAATGACAAGTTATTTGGGAAAGCCCATAAACCCGCCATGCCCGAACGCGAAAGCATGGATTTCGACGTGGTGATCGTGGGGGCGGGGCCTGCCGGTCTCGCCGCTGCGATCCGCCTGAAACAGCTAGCAGTTGAAGCAAGCCGCGAGATTGGCGTCTGCGTACTGGAAAAGGGCTCCGAAGTGGGCGCGCATATTCTGTCGGGCGCGGTCATCGATCCCATTGCGCTCAATAAACTCATTCCCGATTGGCAGGCGAGAGGCGCGCCGCTGGACACGCCCGTCACCGCCGACCGGTTTTATTATCTGGGGCCGGCTGGGCGCTTGCGCATACCGAATTCCATTTTCCCGCCGCTGATGAGCAATCACGGCAATTACATCGCCAGTCTTGGCGATATCTGCCGCTGGCTGGCGAAGCAGGCGGAAGCGCTTGACGTCGAAATCTATCCGGGCTTCGCCGCCGTGGACGCACTCACCGGCGCGCAGGGCGAAGTGAAGGGTGTTGTCACCGGCGACATGGGGGTGGCCAAGGACGGCCATCACAAGCCTGGCTATGCGCTGGGCATGGCGCTGAACGCCAAATACACGCTATTGGCCGAAGGCGCGCGCGGCAGCCTCTCCAAGCAGTTGATCAATAGATTCGCTTTGGACAAGGACAGCGGACCGCAAAAATACGGCATTGGACTCAAGGAATTATGGGAGTTGCCTCAGGACAAACATCAGCGTGGGCTGGTGATGCACACCATGGGCTGGCCGCTCGACAACGGCACGGGCGGCGGCGCGTTCATCTATCACTTCGGGGCCAATCTGGCGGCCGTGGGCTTCGTGGTTCATCTCAACTACCGCAATCCCTATTTGCGACCCTTCGAGGAATTTCAGCGCTTCAAGACGCACCCCTTCATCCGCCCGATGCTGGAGGGGGCCAAACGTATCGCCTATGGCGCGCGGGCGATTTCCGAAGGGGGTCTTCAGTCGGTGCCAAGACTTGCGTTTCCGGGTGGCGCGCTGATCGGTGATGCGGCGGGCTTTCTCAACGTGCCGCGCATCAAGGGCAGCCACAATGCGATTGCAACGGGCATGATGGCGGCTGAAGCGGCCTTTGCAGCAATTTTAGGCGGGCGCGCGGGCGATGCGCTGGAGGATTACGAGACGGCTTATCGCGCCTCGCATGTGTACCGCGACCTCAAGCGCGTGCGCAATGTGAAGCCGTTGTGGTCGAAATTCGGAACAGTCGCTGGTGTTGCGCTGGGCGGTTTCGACATGTGGACCAACCAGCTGTTCGGCCTCAGCCTGTTCGGCACGCTCCGTCGCGGCAAGCCAGATTACGCCACCCTCAAGCTTGCCAGAGATTCCAAACCGATCGCCTATCCAAAGCCCGACGGCCAGGTCAGCTTCGACATACTTTCTTCGGTATTTCTGTCAAATACCAACCACGATGAAGACCAGCCGGTTCACCTTAAGCTCATCGATCCTGCCGTCCCCATTCGCGACAACCTGCCGATGTATGACGAGCCCGCACAACGCTATTGCCCGGCTGCCGTTTACGAAGTGGTGCGCGAGGAGAGCGGAAAGCCGCAATTTGTCATCAATGCGCAAAACTGCGTCCATTGCAAAACCTGCGACATTAAGGATCCGGCGCAGAACATTAACTGGGTCCCGCCGGAAGGCGGCGGTGGCCCCAATTACCCGAATATGTAAAGTGTAGGGCTAGGAAAGCGAGTTGGCGTAGCAATGAAGCGAGTAACCGGATTGGCATTGTTGCTGGGCGCGGGCGCGCTTGCGGCCTGCGGCACGCTGCCGGCGCATGTGGGCGAGGGCGGCCAGACGGCGGCTGGGACCTATCTCCAGGGCTATCTTGCCGCATCCGAAGGCGATCTCAACGCGGCAGCCGCCTTCTATGCCGACACGCTGCGCCGGGATCCCAACAATACGGACCTGCTTGACCGCACTTTTCTTTACACCGCCACGATCGGCGATACGGATCGCGCGATAGGCCTTGCGCAGCGCATTGCCGTTCAGCAGCCCGACAATCGCGCGGCGCGCCTCGTGCTCGCCATCGCGGCGATGAAGAAAAAGGATTATGCCGCAGCGCTCGACGATATTCACAATGCCTCGCAGGGCCCGTTCACTTCGCTCACCAATTCGGTGCTGGAGGCATGGGTGCTAGAGGGGCAGGGCAAGACTGACGAGGCGCTGAAGGCGCTGGACGCTTTGAACGCGCAAAGCGGCGTGCAAGGGTTGCATGATTTTCACAAGGCGCTTCTGCTCGATTATGCGGGGCGCACGTTGGAAACCGAAGCCGCTTACAAGGTTTCGCTTGCGACAACAGGTGCTGGCCCCCGCATTGCAGACGCCTATGGCCGCTTCATGGAAATCAAGGGCGACGTGGCCGGCGCGCGCGAGCTTTACGCCCGGCTGGAAAAAGAAAATCCCGATCATCCCGTCGCCATCGAGGCGCGCGCGCGCATGGCGGCTGGCACAAAGCCACGCCCCATGATCGAAACGCCGGCGCAGGGCGCGGCCGAAGGCCTGTTCGGCATCGCCGCCTCGCTGACCGAAGACCGCAGCGCCGATGTGGCGATGTTCTATCTCAATCTCGCGCTTTATCTGCGGCCCGATCTCGATCTCGCGCGCGTTCTGCTTGCCGATCATTACGAGAGCCAAGAAAAATTCGATATCGCCAACTCTATCTACCGTAAGATCGGTTCGTCCTCGCCCTATTACGACATGGTCTCTGTTCAGATCGCCATCAACGAGGCGCGCCAGGATCACATGGACAAGGCCGTGGCCGAACTCAACGCCATGGGGCAACGCGAGCCAAATAATGTGGATGTGTGGACCGCGCTTGGCGATATTTACCGCAGCGCCGAGAAATATTCCGAAGCCTCACAGGCCTACGACAAGGCGGTGGCTGCCGCGGGCACGTCGGACGAGCGGCTTTGGAATCTCTATTACGCGCGCGGTGTTACCGAGGAACGCTCGAAGCATTGGGACAATGCCGAACGTGATTTGCTGGAGGCGCTGAAACTCAAGCCCAATGAACCGCAGGTGCTCAATTACCTCGGCTACAGCTGGGTTGATCAGGGACGCAATCTGAAAGAAGCCGTTGGCATGCTGGAAAAAGCGCGGAGCCTGCGCCCGCTCGATGGCTACATCGTGGACAGCGTGGGCTGGGCCTATTACCGGCTCGGCCATTACAAGGACGCGGCCAGCACTTTGGAAGAGGCGGTGCTGCTCACGCCGGCCGACCCCACCATCAACGATCATCTGGGCGACGCTTATTGGAGGGTCGGGCGGAAAGTGGAAGCGCGTTTTCAGTGGAACCACGCGCTCAGCCTCAATCCGCCTGACGACCAGAAGGCGATCATTCAGCGCAAGCTCGACAACGGCCTGGATGCCGGTGGCGCGTCCTGACGGCATCCGCGTCTTCGCCCCGGCGAAGATCAATCTGTTTTTGCACGTTGGCGCCAAGCGCGCGGACGGCTTTCACACGCTGGAAAGCCTGGTGGTGTTCGCTGAAACCGGAGACCGGCTGACTTTCGCGCCCGCGGCGCAATTGAGTTTGCGCGGGGAAGGGCTATTCGCAGCCGATCTGCCGCCAGCGGAAGGCAATCTGGTTTGGAAGGCAGCGCGGGCTTTGGGCGGCGAGCGCGGCGCAACTATTGGTCTTGAAAAGAATCTTCCCGTGGCGTCAGGCCTTGGTGGCGGCTCGGCCGATGCGGCGGCCGCCTTGCGCGGGCTCAATCTGCTGTGGGAGCTCGGCAAAAGCGATCAGGAACTGATGGAGTTGGGCGCTACGCTTGGTTCCGATGTGCCCGCCTGCGTGCTCTCGCGCCCGGCGCTGATGCAAAGCCGCGGCGAGCGCTTGACCAAGGCGCCGCCGGTGCCGGCGCTATCCATGGTTCTGGTCAATCCCAATGTGATGCTGTCGACCGTCGATGTGTTTGCGCGCGTCAAAGACCGCAGTGGCGTAGGCCATTGGGCGCGCCCGCCCGCCAAGATGGAAACTTTGTGGGATGTCACGGCCTATCTTCAGGACGCGCGCAACGATCTTGAATTGCCGGCCGCGGCGCTGGCGCCCGTCATCGATAAGGTACTGGATGCGCTTGCAGCCTCGCCCGGCTGCGTCCTGGCGCAAATGTCGGGCAGCGGCGCGACATGCTTCGGGCTGTTCGAAGGGCGCCAGGCGGCGCTGAATGCGGCCGAGGCGTTGGCGCACGAGCACAAGAAATGGTGGGTGCGCGCGACCCGTATCGCCGAACCCGATGTCGGCGCGCCGCATTGGGAAACTCAGTAAGCCCGTTCAACCACGAAATCGGCGATGTCGGCCAGCGCGTTGCGGATGTCGCTGGCGGGCAGGGCCGCTAGATTGTCGCGCGCCCAGGCGGCATAGGCGCGGGCGCGTTCCATGGTCTGGGCAAGCGCGCCGCCGCGTTCCAGAAACTCGATGGCGCGGGCGAGATCGCCTTCTTCTTGTGCCGCCACCTCGATGGTTTTGCGCCAGAAGCGGCGCTCGCCATCGTCGGCGCGCGCAATGGTAAGTATGATCGGCAGCGTCACCTTGCACTCGCGGAAATCATCGCCCACCGACTTGCCCATTACGGCCTGGCGCCCGGAATAATCCAGCGCGTCGTCAACCAGCTGAAAGGCGATGCCGAGATTGCGGCCGTAATCGCGCAGCGCTCGCCGTGTCGCGTCATCCGCGTTGCCGATCACCGCTCCCGACTCGGAGGCCGCCGCGAACAAAGCCGCGGTCTTGGCGGAGATAACGGCAAGATAATCCTTTTCCGTCGTCGCCAGATTTTTGGCGGCGCGCAATTGCATCACTTCGCCTTCGGCGATGATGGCCGACGCATTGGCCAGAATATCGAGCACGGTGAGCGAGCCTGTTTCGACCATCAACTGGAACGCGCGCGCGAACAGGAAATCGCCCACCAAAACGCTGGGCTTGTTGCCCCACAGCGTGTTGGCGGCGGGCAGCCCCCGTCTCAGCGCGCTTTCGTCCACCACGTCGTCGTGAAGCAGCGTAGCGGTGTGGATGAACTCGACAGCGGCCGCCAGCTTGTGGTGGTGCTCGCCCGCATAACCGCAATGTCGCGCGGCGGCGAGCGTGATCAGAGGACGCAACCTTTTGCCGCCGGAATCCACCAGATGGGTGGCGAGCTTTGGTACGAGGGCCACCTCGCTCAGCATGCGCTCGTGGATAAGGGCCTCTGCCGCCCGCATATCGTCGCCCAAAAGGGCCGCCAGCCGCTCGACCGGATTGACTTCCGGCTCTCGCGAATAGACTGCTTCCACCGGACCCATGCTCGCCTTCCTTGCGCCCCTCAGCCGGTTGGGCACATTAAGAGGTGCAGGCGCGAGCCGGGTCAAGCAAGGCGGCAGCCCGCCCACGGGCTGTTACCGGGCTTTTTGTCGCGTGGAGGCTGGAGCCTGAGATGAAAGAAATCCTGCGCACGACCGATGCGGTGCTGTTGTCCTTCGCCCAGCACGTGCTGGTGGAAGCCGGCATCGAAAGCGTGGTCCTGGATACGCATATGAGCATCACCGAAGGCAGCATCGGCGTTCTTGTGCCGCGCCGCCTGATGGTGGTGGACGGCGATTTCGCGCGCGCTCAGACCGCGCTGGCCGGGGCAGGTTTGGAATCCGCGCTTTACCGCGAAGCATGAGTGGCAATTTCACTCTCGACGGATTTTTAGGCAGACGTTTGACCATTGCGCAGCCGAAACATGGCTTTCGCGCGGGCCACGATGCGGTTCTACTGGCGGCCGCTGTGCCGGCAAGAACAGGCGAAAGCATTCTGGAATTGGGCTCCGGTTCCGGCGTTGCAAGTCTCTGTTTGGCCGCGCGCGTTGCTGGCTGCGAAGTGCTGGGCATCGAAATTGATCTTGCGCTTGTTGCGCTCGCCAACGAGAACGCGACGAGAAACGAGATGGGCTCGCGCGTGCGCTTCATTGCCGGGGATGCGCGCAAGGCAAAGCTGGAAGACGCGCCATATGCTCACGTGTTCTTCAATCCACCCTTTCATCCCGGCACTGGGCAGGTTTCGCCAAATGCTTCGCACGATAGCGCCACGCGCGATGTGGACGATGCTGTGCGCGTATGGACGGCGCGCGCGATGGAACTGGTGAAACCAGGCGGCACGGCGACGGCGATCCTGCGCGCCGACCGGCTGGACGATTTTCTGGAGGTGTCGGGCAGGGCCGGCGTGAGCGTGTTGCCTTTGCTGCCCGCGCCGGGAGAAAAGCCTAAGCGTGTCATCGTGCAGCTGAGTAAGGGTGACAGCGCAGCCCTTTTCACCGCGCCCGGCTTCGCGCTGCACAAGTACGGCCGCCCAACTCACGGAGCGGAAGCTGTCCTCCGCCACGCGGCCTCCCTGCCATTGACCCGCAGCTAAGGCCACGGCTATCTGGCCCGCGCGCCAGCTAGGGAATCAGCCGTGCCCAAGGCCGCCACATTCCAGGATCTGATCCTGACGCTTCAGGCGTTCTGGGCGGGGCAGGGCTGCCTCATCCTGCAGCCTTACGACATGGAAATGGGCGCGGGCACTTTCCATCCCGCCACCACTTTGCGGGCGCTCGGCCCCAAGCCATGGCGCGCGGCCTATGTGCAGCCCTCGCGCCGGCCGAAGGACGGCCGCTATGGCGAAAACCCCAACCGGCTGCAGCATTATTATCAGTATCAGGTGATCTTGAAGCCCGCGCCCGCCGACGTGCAGGACATTTACCTGAAAAGCCTGGCCGCCATCGGCATCGACGCGACCGCGCACGACATCCGCTTCGTCGAGGATGATTGGGAAAGCCCGACGCTGGGCGCCTGGGGCCTTGGCTGGGAAGTGTGGTGCGACGGCATGGAGGTGACGCAGTTCACTTACTTCCAGCAGGTGGGCGGCATCGATTGCGAAGTGGTTTCGGCGGAATTGACGTACGGGCTCGAGCGCCTCGCCATGTATGTGCAGGGCGTCGAGAACGTTTACGACCTGAAATTCAACGAGAAGTTCAAATACGGCGACGTGTTTTTGCGCAGCGAGCGCGAATTTTCCGCCTACAATTTCGAATGGGCGGATACCGAGGCGCTGTTCCGCCATTTCGCCGACGCCGAGAAGGAATGCACCCATCTGGTGGGCGAGCGCCTCGCGCTGCCGGCCTACGACCAGTGCATCAAGGCGAGCCACGCGTTCAATCTGCTGGACGCGCGCGGCGTGATAAGCGTCACCGAACGCGCGGCCTATATCGCCCGCGTGCGCGCGCTGGCCAAGGCCTGCTGCGAAACCTGGCTGGCAGTGGAGGGCAGATGATGGCGCAACATTCCCCCCTCCCGAATAATCACACTGTGTTCGATTTTTCGACCTCCCCCGTTTACGGGGGAGGTCGAAGCACGAAGCGTTTCGGGTGGGGGGAAATTCCCCATGCCTGAGCTTCTGCTCGAACTTTTCTCCGAAGACATTCCCGCACGCATGCAAATGCAGGCGGCGAAGGATCTGGAACGGCTTATCGTGGGCACGTTTGCCGACAACGGTTTGCTGTTCGAAGCCGCTCGCGCGTTTGCGGGCCCGCGGCGTTTGACATTAGTAGTTACGGGCCTACCCGCGAAGCAGCCTGACGTGAAGGAAGAAAAGAAAGGCCCGCGCGTCGGCGCGCCGCAGGCGGCGATCGACGGGTTTCTGAAATCAGCGGGCGTCAGCCTCGCGCAATGCGAAAAGAAGAGCGATCCCAAGGGCGACTATTATCTGGCCGTTACCGACCGCAAGGGCCGCGCGACTGCGGATGTGTTGAAGACGCTTCTGCCAGAAGCGATTGCCAAACTGCCCTGGCCGAAATCCATGCGCTGGCCGGGCGCAATGCCCGTTGGTGCTGGACTATTTGAGGCTCCATTAGGTCAAGGTCGTTTTGCAGAGGGCACGCAGTTTCGATGGGTTCGACCGCTTCGGTCGATAATCTGCACTTTCGACGGCGAGATCGTGTCATTCGAGCTGGCGGGCGTGAAAAGCGGCAACACGACATGGGGCCACCGTTTCCTGTTGCCGGGCGCGATCTCCGTCAAGCGCTTCGACGATTACACAAAGAAACTACGCGATGCGCACGTGATTGTGGATGGTGTCGAGCGCCGCGAAACGATTTTGGAAGACGCGAAGCAGAAGTCCTTCGCACTTGGCCTCGAAGTGGTGGACGACGAAGGCCTCGCCAACGAAGTGATGGGCCTTGCCGAATGGCCGGTGGTGCTGGTCGGCACCATAGCCAAGCAGTTCATGGATTTGCCGCCGGAAATCCTGCAAACCACCATGCGCACGCACCAGAAATATTTCGCGTTGCGCGATCCGGCGACCATGAAGCTCGCCAACAAGTTTGTCGTGGTGGCCAACATGGAGACGAAAGACGGCGGCAAGGAGATCGTCGCCGGCAACGAGCGCGTGCTGCGTGCGCGCCTGGCCGACGCCAAGTTCTTCTGGGATCAGGACAGAAAACGCACGCTGGAAAGTCGTTTGCAAGACCTCGAAGCGATTCGCTTTTATGATGAATATTCAATGCAGAGAAAAGTGCACGGCTTAGAAACTAAGGCAATTCAAATCGCAGCTTGGATTGGTGCCAACAAAGAAAAAGCAAAACGAGCGGCACGACTTGCCAAGGCCGATCTTACTACAGGAATGGTTGGCGAGTTTCCTGAGCTTCAGGGCGTGATCGGCCGTTACTATTATTTGCAGGAGCCCGATGCCGACAGAGAAACCGCAGACGCTATTCGCGATCACTATAAGCCTCTTGGTCCTGCAGATAGTCTTCCCTCCTCGGCAGTTGGTGATGCCGTTGCCTTAGCGGATAAATTAATCAATTTGTATTGGTTATTCTTAGAAGGAGAACGGCCAACAGGCTCAAAAGATCCGTACGCACTACGACGTGCTGCATTGGGCATGGTTCGCATAATTTTAGAAAGGCAATATCGTTTATCACTGACAAAACTTCTTGATTTGGGATGGTTCAATGCAACGATTGCGGCCACTAATGAACACAGGCAAAAAACTGAACAAGAAATTATTGATTTTATAATTGATCGACTGAAAGTTGCGCTGCGTGAAAAGGTCGTGCGGCATGATCTGATCGAGGCCGTGTTCACGCTTGGCAATGAGGACGATCTGGTGCGCTTAGTTCGGCGCGTGGAAGCGTTACAAGCGTTCCTGAAAACCGATGACGGCGCCAATTTGCTCACCGGATACAAGCGCGCGGCGAATATTCTGAAAATCGAAGAGAAGAAAGACAAAAAGGAATATCGCGGCGCGCCGAACGCGGGCGCGTTGAAGGACAAAGAGGAGAAGGATTTGGCCGCAGCGCTAGACAGGGCCAAGAAAGATGCCTCGGCCGCGCTACAAAAGGAAGATTTTGCCGCTGCCATGAGCGCGCTGGCTAAACTGCGCATACCCGTTGATCGTTTCTTCGAGAAGGTCACGGTCAACGCCGACGACAAGGCCTTGCGCGAGAACCGGCTGAAGCTGCTGTCGCAGATCGTCGAAACCGCGCACCAGGTTGCGGACTTTTCGAAGATAGAAGGATGACAAAACGTCCCCCCACCCCGGTTCGCCTATCGCGGCTTCGCCGCTTGGCGAACCGCCCCTCCCCGCGTTGGGGGAGGGGAAATCCTGTTTGCGACACTGCTGCCAATTGTCTTGATGCGTACTCCCTAGTTTTCACCTCCCCCAACGCGGGGAGGTCGGAGCGTTCTGAGCAAAGTGAAGAACGCTCCGGGTGGGGGGCGGTGCAAGAAGACGTGCGCAGGCCATGACCAAATTGGTTTACAGCTTTGGGGCGGGAAAGGCCGAAGGGCGCGCGGATATGCGTGCGGCTCTCGGCGGCAAAGGCGCTGGCCTTGCCGAGATGAGCAATCTGGGTTTGCCCGTTCCGCCGGGCTTCACCATCACCACCGAAGCTTGCACTTATCTGCATGCGCATGGCGGCAAATATCCGCCCGATTTGAAACCCGCGGTCGAGGCCGCGCTTGCGCGCGTGGGCGAGCTGGCCAATGCGCACTTTGGCGATCCCGCGCGCCCGCTGTTGGTGTCGGTGCGCTCGGGCGCGCGCGCCTCCATGCCCGGCATGATGGATACGGTGCTGAACCTTGGGCTGAACCCGGCCACGGTCGAGGGCCTGGTCAAGCTCACGGGCGACGAGCGCTTCGCCTATGACGCCTATCGCCGTTTCATCCAGATGTATTCGCATATCGTGCTCGAGCTACCACACGCGCCATTCGAGGAAATCCTCGAAGAAGAAAAACAAAACAAGGGCGTTGAGCTCGACACCGAGCTGGACGCCGCCGACCTGAAACGCATTTGCGCGCTCTATAAGGCGCGCGCGCAGAAGGAATACGGCAATCCGTTTCCCGACGACGTGAACGAGCAGCTTTGGGGCGCCATCGGCGCGGTGTTCGGCTCGTGGCAGGGCGCGCGCGCCAAAACCTATCGCAAACTCAACCATATTCCCAATGATTGGGGCACGGCGGTGAACGTGCAGGCGATGGTGTTCGGCAACCGCGGCGAGACGAGCGCCACCGGCGTAGCCTTCACCCGTGATCCCGCCACCGGCGAACGAGCGCTCTACGGCGAGTTCCTGGTCAATGCGCAAGGCGAAGACGTGGTGGCCGGCATCCGCACGCCGCAATCCATAACTAAAGCTGCGCGAGAGAAGTCTGGCTCCAAACGGCCGTCGATGGAAGAGGCTATGCCCGGCGCGTTCAAGGAGCTGGTGCGCATCACCGGCGTGCTCGAAGCCCATTACCGCGATATGCAGGACGTCGAATTCACCGTGCAGGAAGGCAAGCTGTGGATGCTGCAAACGCGTAGCGCCAAACGCACCGCGCGCGCGGCGCTGCGCATCGCGGTCGAAATGGTGGCGGAAAAGCTGATCTCGCAAGAAGAAGCGGTGACGCGCGTGGACCCCGCAGCGCTCGACCAGTTGCTGCATCCCACACTCGATCCCGAAGCAAAGAAAGAAGTGATCGCGACGGGCCTCGCCGCGTCGCCGGGCGCCGCCACCGGCGAAGTCGTGTTCACGGCGGAAGAAGCCGAACGCGCAGCCGGCGAGGGGCGCGATTGCATTCTGGTGCGGCTCGAAACAAGCCCCGAAGACATTCACGGCATGCACGCGGCGAAGGGCATTCTCACCGCGCGCGGCGGCATGACCAGCCATGCGGCCGTGGTGGCGCGCGGCATGGGTCGGCCCTGCGTCACGGGCGCGGGCGCGCTCAAGATCGATGTGGCCCGCGGCGCCATGACTGCGGGCAGCAACATTGTGGCGCGCGGCGAAGTGGTCACCATCGATGGTGCGGCGGGCAAGGTTTATCGCGGGCGCGTGCCCATGGTGCATCCCGAGCTTACTGGCGATTTCGGCATGCTGATGCAATGGGCGGATGGCTTCCGCACCATGAAGGTGCGCACCAACGCCGAAACGCCTGCCGATTGCGAAACCGCGCGGCGTTTCGGCGCCGAAGGCATTGGGCTCTGCCGCACCGAACACATGTTCTTCGATGCGGGCCGCATCGTGGCCGTGCGCGAAATGATCCTGGCCGATTACGAGAGTGGCCGCCGCGCGGCATTGGGCAAGCTGCTGCCCATGCAGCGTGGCGACTTCAAGGAGATTTTCCGCATCATGGCGGGGCTGCCGGTGACAATCAGGCTGCTCGATCCGCCATTGCATGAATTCCTGCCGCATACAGATGCCGAAATCGCAGACGTTGCAAAAACTGCCGGTGCCGACCCGGCAAAATTGCGCGCGCGCGTAATTACGCTGAAAGAGGCCAATCCTATGCTGGGCCATCGCGGCTGCAGGTTGGGCATTACTTTTCCCGAAATTTACGAAATGCAGGCGCGCGCGATCTTCGAGGCGTTTCTCGATAGTCCTGAAAAGAATCGCGTCCAGCTCGAAATCATGATCCCGCTGGTGGGCTTCAAAAGCGAGCTCGATTTTCTTAAGGACCGCATCGAGAAAGTCGCGGACGAAGTTTCAAAGGAGCGCGGCAAAAAGCCCGCCTATCTCATCGGCACCATGATCGAGCTGCCGCGGGCGGCTTTGCGCGCGGGCGAAATCGCGCTATCGGCCGAGTTCTTCAGCTTTGGCACCAATGATCTGACGCAGACGACACTTGGCGTTTCCCGCGACGACGCGGGTTCCTTCCTGACCGAATATCTGACGCGCGGTCTTCTCGCGCGCGATCCATTCGTTACCATCGATACGGAAGGCGTAGGCGAGCTGATCCGGATTGCGGCGAAAAGAGGGCGCGAAGCGCGCAACGATCTCAAACTCGGAATTTGCGGCGAACATGGCGGCGACCCCGAATCGATTCATTTTTGCCAGGATGTGGGCTTGAATTATGTTTCCTGTTCCCCATATCGCGTGCCTGTGGCGCGTTTGGCTGCGGCGCAGGCTGCGCTAAAGGCCAGGTTCGACAAGGATTAGCACATGTCATCCGTACAAAGATTATTTTGCAATAATGACGCTGTGTCACCTGACGTAGTTTTAATGATTGACGTTAATTTTGATCGTTGCTAGCAACGCGCCAACGGGGTGGGGACAACCGAAGCTGAGTCGCGAGGGATAAATCTCGCATGAAGGCTAAAGTGAAGGCGGCCCACCGCCGTGCCGCGCGCATTAAAACTGCGCACGTAAAAGCCGATTGCGCTCTGTTGAGCGCAACGCTTATCGGCATCTTGAGCGCAATTCCCGCTTTGGCGTATAATCATTATACGGATGATCTTGCGCGCCTGCCCGTGCGCGCGGAAAGGCCGGTACAGATCACCCAGTCTCCGGTCGAGCAGGCGGCCGCCGACATGGCGGCCGAGCAGGTCTGCCTGGCCGAAGTCATGTATTACGAAGCCCGCGGCGAGGGCGTGGCGGGTCAGAAGGCCATAGCCGAAGTGGTGTTGCGTCGCACGCACGACGTTAATTATCCCAAGACGATTTGCGGCGTGGTGCACCAGGGAGCGCAGCTTCGCACCGGCTGCCAGTTTTCCTATGTTTGCGATGGCTCGCTCAAGCGGCCAAAAAACCCGGTTGCCTGGCAGCGCGCTCGCCAGCTCTCCACCGAGATCATGGCGGGCGATGTGCGCGTCGGCGGCTTGACGGATGGCGCGTTGTATTTTCACGCTTTAGACGTGCAGCCGGTGTGGGCCGACACGATGCTGCGCACCACGCAAATCGGCAATCACATTTTCTATCGCCGCGACACCACGCGCGGCAGCTAGAGGAAATCCAGTCCGACGTCGAGCGCAGGCGCGCTGTGCGTGATGGCTCCCGAGGAAATGTAATCCACGCCTGTTTGCGCGATTGTCCGCACGGTGTCCAGCGTGACGCCGCCTGAGGCTTCGAGCACGGCGCGGCCTTTGTTCAGCGTTACCGCGCGCTTCAGCGTTTCTTGTTTCATGTTGTCGAGCAGGATGAATTTTACGCCTAAGCCAAGCGCTGTTTCCAGTTGCTCCAGCGTGTCCACTTCGACTTCCACTTTGCCGCTATAGGAACGTGCGGCCTTTACGGTGGCTTCGAGTCCACCTGCCACTGCGATATGATTGTCCTTGATCAGAACCGTGTCATCGAGGCCGAAGCGATGATTCGTGCCGCCACCACAGCGCACGGCGTATTTTTCGAGGATGCGCAATCCCGGCGTGGTCTTGCGCGTGCAGGTGATTTTGGCCTTCGTCCCCTTTACCGCTTCTACCAGCGCGTGCGTCGCCGTGGCGACGCCCGAAAGGTGGCCGAGGAAATTCAGCGCCACGCGTTCGCCCGTTAGCAGCGCGCGGGCGGGGCCTTCCACTTCGGCAATCGCGCCCCCTGCCGCGATCTGAGAACCATCGGGCGCTTTCGCGCTGACGCGGCAGCCCGGGTCGAGCAGGCGGAAGGCAGCTTCGGCGGCAATCAGGCCTGCGACCGTTCCTGCCTTGCGCGCGGCTATCACGGCGCGAGCGGTTATGCCGCGCGGCACCATCAGTTCGGTGGTGATATCGCCGCGCCCGATATCTTCATCCAGCGCGCGGCGCACGATAGGCTCAATAAGGTTCGCGGGCGGCGGGTTGGTGAAAACGAGCGCGAATACATTTACGCTTGCGCTACCCTCATGCTTCGACGTGCTCAGCACGAGGGCTTCATCCTGAGCTTGTCGAAGGATGAAGCCGCCGCTTCCTGCGCAATGCGCTCGGCGTCGGCGAGGGTCAGGAAAGTGCGTTTCGCGACCGCATCGGTTTGCGGATAATCGGCGCGGAAATGACCGCCGCGGCTTTCGTGGCGGGCGAGCGCCGCCGCCGCGATTAATTTCGCCGCTGCAATCATGTTGAGAAGCGCGAGTTCGGCCTGGCCGGCACGGCCGATTGCCGCAATCGTTCCCAGAGCGCGCCGCAAGCCTTCCGCGTCGCGTTCGATGCCGACATCGCGGCTCATGGCTTCGCGTAAGCCCTGTGGTGGCGGCGTAGCCTGCCAGCGTTCCGGCGCGGGTGGCGTGCCGCGCCGCAAAGCCACTCCACTTCGGCATTTCACGTCATCGGCCACGCGCGCACCGAAAACGAGCGCCTCCAGCAGCGAGTTCGAGGCCAGCCGGTTTGCGCCATGCACGCCCGTGCTGGCGCATTCGCCGCAAGCCCATAGGCCCGAAAGGCTGCTTTGGCCATGTTCGTTCGTTGCGATGCCGCCCATGTGGTAATGCGCGGCAGGGGCAACCGGGATGGGCTGAAGTACGGGATCGATGCCGGATGCGCGCGCGCTCGCATAGACGGTCGGGAATTTTTGCGGGAAGGCCGGCCCGATCGCCTTGGTGCAATCGAGGAACACGCGGCCCCCGCGCGCGATCTGGCGATGAATGGCGCGCGCCACGATATCGCGCGGGGCCAGTTCTGCGTCCGCATGCACCGCAAGCATGAAGCGCACGCCCTTGTCGTTGGTAAGTGTCGCGCCCGCGCCGCGCAGCGCTTCGGTAGCAAGCGGCGCAGGATCGCGCCCTACGGCGATGGCGGTGGGATGAAACTGCACGAATTCCGGATCGGCTATACCCGCGCCCGCGCGCGCCGCCATGCCGAGGCCTTCGCCGCGCGCCTCGGGCGGATTGGTGGTGACGGCATAAAGCGCGCCCACGCCGCCGGTGGCCAGGATCACGGCCGAGGCGCGGAACAATACCAGGCGGCTATTTTCACCGCTGCCATAGCGCGCGAAAAGGCCAACGATGCGGCCATCTTCTGTCGCAAGTTCCAGCGCGTGGAAACCTTCCAGCAGCGTGATCGAAGGCGTTTTCCGCGCTGCCGCCGCGAGTGTGGAGGTGATAGCCGCGCCCGCGCGGTCGCCCTGCACATGCACGATGCGGGCGCGGGAATGCGCAGCTTCGCGGCCCAAAACGAGCTTGCCCGCCGCGTCGCGGTCGAACGGCGCGCCATAACGCAGAAGGTCTTCTATGCGGGCCGGACCTTCGCGCGCCAGCAGCGCGGCCATCTTGGGATCGCTAAGGCCTGCGCCCGCTGCAACCGTATCGGCGGCATGGGCTTCGGTGGAATCGCCCTCAGCAAGCGCGGCCGCGATGCCGCCCTGCGCCCAGGCGCTCGAACCCGAAGCGCCCGGCCGAGCGCCGGCAATCACCAAAGCAGGGAAGGGGGCAAGCTTCAGCGAGGTGAACAGGCCCGCCACGCCCGCGCCCAGAATGAGCGCGCCCGGCGCTTCGACGATATTATCGGCGCGGATCATATGGCCTGACCTTCGACAGGCTCAGGGTGAGGCCCTCATGTTGAGCTTGTCGAAACATGAGGGTCGCCTCAGGCCGTTCCGGCCTTGCGGGGTGCACCCACCGCCAGCATCGCTTCGACGGCGGCGCGCGCGCGGGCAGCGATAGCCGGATCGACAGTCACTTCCGTCGTGAGCGTTTGCAGCGAGTGCAGGATCTTCGGCAGCGTGATGCGCTTCATATGCGGGCAGAAATTGCACGGCCGCACGAACTCGACGTCCGGATATTCGGCCGCCACGTTGTCGCTCATCGAGCATTCGGTGACCATGACGACGCGTTGGGGGCGTTTTTCGCCCACGAATTTCACCATGCCAGAGGTCGAGCCGGTGAAATCGGCTTCCGCCAGCACATCGGGCGGGCATTCGGGATGGGCCAGCACAACCACGCCCGGATTGGTGGCGCGGTAATCGCGGATGTTCGCGGCCGTGAAGCGCTCATGCACTTCGCAATGGCCTTTCCAGGAAATGATCCTTACCGGCGTCTGCTTGGCGACATAGTTCGCCAGATATTCGTCCGGTATCATGATCACGGTGTCTACACCGCGCTGGCGCGCGATGGCTTCGACTACGGCGACCGCGTTGGACGACGTGCAGCAGATGTCGCTTTCGGCTTTCACCTCGGCCGTCGTGTTCACATAGGTGACGACGGGAAGGCCGGGATATTTCTGTTTCAGCAGCCGCACATCTGCGCCGGTAATCGAAGCGGCAAGCGAACAGCCAGCCCTCACATCGGGGATCAGCACCATTTTTTCGGGCGAAAGAACTTTCGCCGTCTCGGCCATGAAATGAACGCCGGCCTGGACGATGATTTTGGCATCCGTCTTCGCCGCCTCGCGGGCGAGCTGCAGCGAATCGCCCATGAAATCCGATACGCAGTGGAAAATCTCGGGCGTCATGTAATTGTGCGCGAGAATGACGGCGCCACGCTCGAGCTTGAGCTGGTTGATGGCGGCTACATAAGGCGCGTGTACCGGCCATTCGATTTCGGGGATGACGCGCGCCACGCGCCCGTAAAGGCCAATAGTCGCTTTTGCCACCTCGGGCGAATAGACGGGAGCCATTGTAATCGCCGCTTGTCTCATGGTGGCCTCATTATGCTCCATTTGAGTATATATATGGGACAAAAAAACGCCGGTACAAGGCATCGGCGGTCCTTATGCTAGCCATGAGCATTAGGCCGTCAAGCATGCCTGTGGGAACCCGCCACAAGCCTAGCGGCTGCCCCTACGGGCCTTTAGCCGCAGGCCGGGGGCGGGGCGCTCGCGCAGCACATCGCGGCGGAAGCGGTACTCTTTGGCCGGCCTCCCTCCCGCTTTGGCGGAAACTTTGCCGGTGCCTTCCACCAGCCCCTGGCTTTCCACCAGACGGCGGAAATTCTGCTTGTGCAGGCGGATGCCGGTAATCGCTTCGACCGTAAGCTGGAGCTCCAGCAGCGTGAATTCCGCAGGCATTAGTTCGAACACCACGGGGCGGTATTTCATCTTGGCGCGTAGCCTGCCCATGGCGGTGGCAAGTATCCGCCGGTGGTCGAACGCCATAGGCTCGCCCAACGCCGCCACCGGCTCGGCCCCCGGGCGGCCATCGCGCGCGGCTTCGGGAACGAGGCCCGCTTCGTAGAGCAGCTCGTAACGCTCCAGCACCTTTTCTTCGTCCCACGCGAGATCGCCGAAGCCAAAACAAAGCTGCATGCGTTCGCGCCGCCGCGCGCGCGTGGCGTCATCGGGCGCGGCTGTGGCGAAAGCCAGCAGGCGCGGCTTGACGATGTGGTCGATCATGGCCGGCCGGCTTACGCGCCAGTCTTCCCAGGGGAAATAGCCATACCAGTCGCGCCATAGCGTACCCGGCGCCTTAAGCTCGCCTTGCGGCCGTGTAAGCGCGAGATAGCCCACGGACACGACGCGCTGGCCTTCATCGGGCCGCAGCAAATGCCGCCCGCGATCGCCAAACGTGTAAAGCTGCTCGACATAGCCGAGCTGCAAATAGGTCTGTTCCGAAACCCAGGTTCTCAGTCCCGATTCCAGCGTGCGGTGGGAAAGCGGGTCGAATGGCCCGAAGGGCAGGGCATCGGCGTGGCCCATGCGATGTACGGCCAGCACGCGAGGGCAGTAATCCGCGACTGAAACGATTGCCGCTGACAGGCCGATCAGGACCGGATGGGCATGCACATTCGTCAAATCTTCCGGCGCAGATTCGATATTTTTCGTGCGCGTCTTCACAGCTCGTCGAGCGTAAGCGGCAATTCCACCACCTCGCCCTCCCAGACAATACGCGCGGGACCCATTGCCTCGACGGCGGCGATCATGCGGCCCTCGCGGCCCATCAGCGTGTCGGCGTGACGGATCATGAGCCTGTTAGGCTGGGCGTGCGACGCGCGGGTGCGCAGCCCGCGGGCGATGTCGTGCTCGTGCCCCGGCCCATGAATGTCGCAAAGCAGGATCAATGCCGCAGCCGTCGAGCGGCTGATGCCGGCCCAGCAATGGACAAGCAGCGGCGCGCTGCGATCCCAGGTTTGCGCAAAACTGAGGATGCTGGCGATGTGCTCGCTGGTGGGCGCAATGCTGCCTTCGGCAGGTGCCGATATGTCATCAACGCCAAGGCGCAAATGTCGCTGGCGCGCGATGCCGGCGGGCGTGCTCACCGCTGTTTGGGGATCAAGCAGGGTGACGACATGCGAAGGCCGGTGGCGGCGGACGGCATCCTCGACGGCGGAATAGGGCGTGATCAGGATCGCTGACATGGGAGGAACCAAGCAGCGGCAAACGCCGAAGGCAAGTGAAACGTTTTGATGCGCGAGGCGCGCGACAGTATTTTTACTATGTAGTTTTTGAGTGCAGTTGCAAGGATCTTCTACCCAACCTTACAATTTTATGCCTTCTCTTGAGTTCAGCCGACGCGCGATAGGTTGCCTCAGGGGTTAATCCAATCTCGGCTGCTATCATTACCCAAGGGCGCTCAAGCTTCACCGCAGGCGGGTTTCCGGAAGCCGTCATTCGCAACCAAGCGAGAAGCCGCTCCGGTGCGAGCTTGATATTGCGAATCTCAAGCCGTGCGCGGAGATCGCGCACTTGACGTGCGAAATAAGCTGCGAGTTCTTTAGCGAAGTTCGGGTCATTCGCCAATTTTTGACGAACGATCTTTATCGAAATCGTTTCGATTTCACAGTCTGTTTCGGCGATGGCATCGCAATGATAACGGGCTGAAAAAAGGGCCGCCTCTGCAAAGCTCTCGCCAGGCCCTGCGACAGCCACTGTAACGTGGGTGCCGTCCGGCAATGATCTCGCAAGCCGTACCCAGCCGTTCTTTAGCCGGTGCAACAGCAAAGAGGGCGTGCCCTGCCGGAATACGGTCTGTCCCGCCTTCAGCTTGCGCGTTCGGCCAACTGCGAAAGAAATATCGAACATGATTTCGATCATGGTCGAGGAATGGCTCTCCGTGCAAGGTGCGGATATCAAAAAAGGAGAGAATCCGTGAAAGTCATGTCTTACATAACTGCCCTGACTATCGCGCTATCCATGGCCGGAATAGCGGCCGCCGCACCGATGTTTTCTTCTCAGGAACGGGCCGAAGGGCTTTTGGCGGGCCGTGGAATGGGCCTGGCAACCCCAGCCGAAAATCACGGCTATCCTGGGCCTCGCCATGTGCTCGATGCGGCGAATGTACTAGGACTAACGGCAGAACAAAAGGAAAAGACCACGCAAATCGTCGCTGCGATGAGTGCGGAAGCGATCCCAGCCGCCAAACATCTACTCGCAGATGAAGCCGCGTTAGACCAACTCTTCATCGATCACAAAGCAGTGATCGAAAATATTACCGCAGCGTCGGACCAGGCAGCTCGTGATGAATCCGTACTGCGCGTGATTCACTTAAAGTACCATCTGGCAATGATGAACATCCTAACACCTGAGCAGGTCCAGAAATATATTGCGCTTGGGAGTCATGTAGAGAGCAACAGCCATTCGGGTATGCACGGCATGCCCGGAATGATGAGTGGTAAAGATATGAACGGAATGGATGACCATCAGCACAAATGAAATGTTGAGAGCCTCAAAACACGCAATCATTTTCGTTAGCTACGGCCTTGCTTCGTGGAGCGGGAGCGCTGTTGCACAAACCTCGGGCGACACAAACGATATGCCCGGCATGAAAATGGACGACAGCCAGCATATGATGTCCGGCGGGCTGGGCGGCTACTCGATGATGCGCGATTCATCCGGTACCTCCTGGCAGCCGGATACCACGCCGATGGAAGGTATTGAAGGCTCGCTCGACGACTGGCTGACTATGGCGCATGGCTACGCCAATCTGATTTACGACAATCAGGGTGGCCCGCGTGGCGGCACTAAGACATTCAGCAACAGTATGCTAATGGGCATGGCGCAACACGCGCTTGGCCGCGGTCAATTGACCTTACACGGCATGATCTCGCTCGATCCGCTGATGGGTAAAAGCGGCTATCCGTTGCTGTTGCAAACGGGCGAAACCGCGAACGGCACCACGCGCTGATCGATCGCCAGCATCCGCACGATTTTCTGATGGAATTATCGGCAACCTATAGCACGTCTTTTGGCGATGGTTCGGCATTCATCTATGCCGGTTATCCGGGCGAGCCGGCTCTCGGTCCGCCAACATTCATGCATCGCTTTTCGGGCGTGGATGATCCCGAAGCGCCCATCACACACCACTGGATGGATTCAACGCATGTTACCTTCGGTGTCCTTACGGCAGGTTATGTGCTCGGCAATTGGAAGCTCGAGGCATCGACCTTCAATGGCCGTGAGCCGGATCAGAATCGCTGGAATTTCGATTCGCCGCGCTTGGACTCCGCTTCCATGCGTCTTTCATGGAATCCAAGCGAGAATTGGTCGGCGCAGATTAGTTGGGGGTTCATCCATAGCCCCGAGCAGTTGGAACCGAACGTTGACCAGCGCCGCGCCACAGCATCGGTGACTTACAACCACCCGTTCGAATACGGCAACTGGCAAGCCACATTGGCATGGGGCCAAGACAACAATTCACCGGGTAAATCGCTTAACGCGTTCCTGCTCGAGTCCGCTGTGACATGGCAGCAGCACACGTTTTTCGGCCGCGCGGAAAATGTGAGCAAGGATGAACTGTTTGTGTCGCCAAGCCTACTGGCGGGCAGCGTATTCAATGTATCGAAGCTAAGTCTCGGTTATATTTATGACATTCCATTGATGGACCACCTGAAATTCGGGCTCGGCGGATTGATCAGTTTTTACGCTTTGCCCAATGCCATACTGCCTGCTTACGGGAACCCGACGTCATTTATGCTATTTGGAAGGCTGAAGCTGAACTAGGCTGAGCCAATGGGCCAGAAAACAGCACTTATCGTCGGCGGAGTAGTGCTCGCCATTATCGTTTTTGTGACCTCCTTCATCACGCTTGGTGCATACAATTTCGCCGCCGACGCACCGCACACGAAACTGGTTTTCGACATTATCGATTATGCGCGCGACCGTTCGGTCGAGGTGCGCGCGCGTGGCCTGCAAGTGCCGAAACTCGATGACCCCAAAATGATTGCCGAAGGCGCCGGCCATTACGCCGAAATGTGCACGGGCTGCCATCTGGCGCCGGGTATGACGGAAAACGAAATGCGCCCGGGTATGAATCCGAAACCGCCGGTGCTGGCGGCGTTCCCGCCCGATGATCCGGCAGAACAATTCTGGATCGTCAAGCACGGCCTCAAGATGTCCGGCATGCCGGCCTGGGGCGCCACGCACACCGACGAACAGATCTGGGCGATTGTCGCTTTCCTGCAAAAGCTGCCCAGCCTCACGCCGGAACAATATAAGGCTATGACTGCATCGTCGGCCGAACATCACATGCACGATTAAGCGTACAATTTCCGGAAGTGCTCCAAATATTGCGCCTGCGCCTCGGTGGTTGAGAGCGGCGAAAGGCGTGGCAGCTTCACACCCCGCGGATTGCCGAAAAACTTGCGCGCTGCTTTGTCGGTGAAGCCCGCAAGCTGCGTCGCTTCGAAATAAGCGGCGATATGATCTGCGCGTTTGATCAGCGCTTCGGTTTCGGCGGGCGGGCGCGCTGACAGGCCAAAGCGCAAATGCACCGCGCCCATCAGCCGGTTCTCGAAGGCCTTGTAATCGAGCCCGACCGCCGCCTTGAACGGGCTGATGAGATCGCCGATCACATATTCCGCCGCATCGTGCAGCAGCGCGGCCAATCGCACAGAGCGCGCAACGCCTGGGCGCAATTCGGCGACAAAGCGCTCGACCAGCAGACAATGCTGCGCCACCGAAAAGGCATGCGCGCCCTTGGTCTGGCCATTCCAGCGGGCAACCCGCGCCAGCCCATGAGCAATGTCCTCGATCTCGATGTCGAGGGGCGATGGATCGAGCAAATCGAGCCTGCGCCCCGAAAGCATGCGTTGCCAGGCGCGTGGCGGCTTGGAATTCGCTGTGGTGTGGCGTGGGGCCATGTCTCGCGCTAAATCTTTAGCCATGAGCGAAGCCCCGCGCAAAGCCATCGTATTGTTTTCCGGTGGGCAGGATTCGACCACCTGCCTGGCCTGGGCGCTTGAGCGTTTTGCGGCCGTGGAAACGGTAGGCTTCGCCTATGGCCAGCGCCATGCCGCCGAAATGGAGGCGCGCCCGCGCATCCTTGCCGCCATTCGCGCGCGCTTTCCCAAATTGGCGACGAAGCTGGGCGAGGATCATGTGCTGTCGATGGACGTGCTGGCCGAGATCGGCGGCACGGCGCTGACCGATGACATGAAAATCGAGATGGCAAAGAACGGCCTGCCGACCACATTCGTGCCGGGGCGCAATCTGTTGTTTCTTACGGGCGCCGCCGCCTTGGCCATGCGCCGTGACGCGCACGATCTGGTGGGCGGCATGTGCGAGACCGATTATTCCGGCTATCCCGATTGCCGCGCCGAGACCATCGATGCACTGCAACGCGCCATCGAATTGGGTTTTGCGGATAAATTCTTCATCCACACGCCGTTGATGAAACTCGACAAGGCGGCAACCTGGGCTTTGGCCGAAAAAATTGGCGGACGCGCACTTGTAGATCTGATCGTCGAAGAAACTGTCACCTGTTATGAAGGCGACCGCCGCCATCGCCATGAATGGGGTTATGGTTGCGCCAAGTGCCCCGCATGTGAATTACGCGCGCGCGGCTTTGCGCGTTACCGCGAAGGCGTGGCGGCATGACCTATCAGGTCAAAGAAATCTACTACACGCTGCAGGGAGAGGGTGCGCGCACGGGCCGCGCCGCAGTGTTCCTTCGCTTCGCCGGCTGCAATCTGTGGAGCGGGCATGAGCGCAACCGCGGCACTGCCGTCTGCCGCTTCTGCGACACCGATTTCGTCGGCACCGATGGCCCGGGCGGCGGCAAGTTTGCTAGCGCGGAAAAGCTGGCTGAAGCTGTCGCCACGAAATGGCCGGGAGGGAATGCGCCTTATGTCGTCTGCACTGGCGGCGAGCCGCTGTTGCAAATGGACGAGGCGCTGATTGCAGCGCTGCACACCAAGGGCTTCGAGATAGGTATTGAAACCAATGGCACGCTGGAATCGCCAGACGGCATCGATTGGATCTGCGTCAGCCCAAAAGCCGAAGCGCCTCTGGCGCTCAAGCGCGGGCACGAGCTCAAGCTCGTCTACCCTCAGACGGGCGGCGAGCCGGAACGTTATGCCGCGCTAGACTTCGGAAATTTCTTCCTGCAGCCGATGGACGGCCCGGCGCGCACCGCCAACACGCGCGCGGCTGCCGAATATTGCCGGCGTCATCCGCAATGGCGTTTGAGCCTGCAAACCCACAAACTGATCGGGATTCCCTGATTTTGCTTGACGTTTGCGCGGGCTCCGGCATCCCTAACAACCATGCTCGATAAGACATTCAACCCGAAAGAGGTCGAGGGGCGCATTTACGCCCAATGGGAGAATTCCGGCGCCTTTCGCGCGGGGCGCCGGCCCAAGAACCCCGCTTTTTGCATTGTCATTCCGCCCCCAAATGTGACCGGCAATCTCCACATCGGCCACGCGCTCAACAACACGTTGCAGGATGCGCTGGCCCGCTTCGAGCGCATGCGCGGCAAAGATGTGCTGTGGCAGCCCGGCACCGATCACGCGGGCATCGCCACGCAGCTGGTGGTCGAGCGCAAGCTAGCCGAGCGCCAGATGAGCCGGAAGCAAATGGGGCGCGAGGCATTCCTCGAAGAAGTCTGGCGCTGGAAGGAAGAGTCCGGTGGCAACATCACCCGCCAGCTGCGCCGGCTGGGCGCCTCCTGCGACTGGAGCCGCGAGCGCTTCACCATGGATGAGGGGCTTTCCCGCGCGGTGATCAAGGTCTTCGTCGCGCTCTACAAGGAAGGGCTCATCTATAAAGACAAGCGGCTGGTGAATTGGGACCCGCGACTGCAGACGGCGGTGTCCGATCTCGAAGTCGAGAACATCGAGATCAAGGGTAAGCTCTATTACGTCAAATACCCGATCGCAGGCGAAGCGGGCCGCTTCATCAGCATCGCCACCACGCGCCCCGAAACCATGCTGGCCGACGTGGCGGTGGCCGTGCATCCCGACGACAAACGCTACAAGGCGCTGGTGGGCAAGCAAGCTCGGCTGCCGCTGGCGGATCGTCTCATCCCCATCATTGCCGACGAGTATTCCGATCCCGAAAAAGGCACCGGCGCTGTGAAAATCACGCCCGCGCACGATTTCAACGACTTCGAAGTGGGACGAAGACACAAGCTGCCGCTGATCAACATTCTTACGCCGGAAGCCGCGCTAAACGATTCCGTGCCGGCTAATTATCGCGGGCTCGACCGCTTCGCTGCGCGCAAACAAATCGCTGCCGATCTGGAAGCGCTGGGGCTGATCGAAAAGATCGACGACATTATTCACGCCGTGCCGCATGACGAGAAAACCAAGACTGTCGTGCTGGAGCCTTATCTCACCGAGCAATGGTATCTGAACGTGCAGCCGCTGGCTGAAAAGGCCATCAAGGCGGTTGAACAGGGCAAGACGAAGTTTTCGCCCGAGCATTGGACGAATGTCTATTTCAATTGGATGAAAAACATTCAGCCCTGGTGCATTTCGCGCCAGCTCTGGTGGGGCCATCAGATCCCGGTGTGGTACGGGCCGGACAAACGTATTTTTTGCGAAGAAACGGATGAAGCAGCGAAATCTGCTGCTCATACGCATTACAAAAAGAACGTTGCGCTCGCACGCGATGAAGACGTACTCGACACCTGGTTCTCGTCGGCGCTGTGGGCGTTTTCGACGCTGGGCTGGCCGGAGCAGACGCCGGAACTGGAACGTTATTACCCGACCAGCGTGCTCGTCACCGGCTTCGACATCATCTTCTTCTGGGTCGCGCGCATGATGATGATGGGGCTGCATTTCATGGGCGACGTGCCATTCCACGATGTCGTCATTCACACAAGGGTCCTCGACGAAAAGGGCCTGAAGATGTCGAAGACGAAGGGCAATGTCGTCGATCCCGTCGATCTCATCGACGAATATGGCGCCGATGCACTCCGCTTTGCGTTGGCGCTCGCCGCCGGAGGGCGCGACATGCGTATCGGGCCGACCCGCGTCGAAACCGCGCGCAATTTCGGCACCAAACTGTGGAACGCCGCGCGCTTCTGCGAAATGAACGAATGCGTGCGCAAGCGCGAATTCGCCCCAGAAAAGTGCAAGGAAATTGTCAACCGCTGGATCGTAGGCGAAACCGCGCGCACGGCGGCCGAAGTGACCAAGGCTCTCGAAACCTATCAGTTCAACGATGCGGCAGGCGCCATCTATCATTTCGTCTGGGACGTCTTCTGCGACTGGTATCTCGAATTCATCAAGCCGGTGCTGAACGGCAGCAATGAAACGGCAAAAGCCGAAACGCGCGATGCCGCCGCCTGGGTGCTCGACCGCATTCTCGCGCTCTTGCATCCTTTCATGCCGTTCATCACCGAGGAATTGTGGGCGCGCACGGCCGAACATGCCACGCCTCGCAAATCCATGCTGATCGAGCACCCGTGGCCCGATCTCGCCAAGCTGCCGCAGGACGATGCCGTGCATGATGAAATGCAATGGCTGATCGACCTCATATCCGGTGTGCGCAGCGTGCGCGCGGAAATGAACGTGCCACCCGCCGCCCGCATCGCGCTGCTGCTGAAAGACGCGAACAAGAAAACCGAAACGCGGCTGAAGCGCCATCGCGACGCATTGTTGATGATGGCGCGCCTCGACAGCGCGCGGGTGGGCAAGGAAATCCCCGAAGGTTCGGTGCAATTCGTCATCGGCGAGGCGGCGGCGGCGCTGCCTTTGGGCGACGTCATCGATTTCGTCAAGGAACGCGCGCGGCTGGAAAAAGAATTGCAGAAGGCCGAAAGCGAAATCGCCCATTTCGATTCCAGGCTGGCGAACAAGGCGTTCGTCGCGCGTGCGCCGGAGGAGGTGATCGAGGAGCAAAAAGAACGGCGCGACGAGGCTGCAACCCTCAAAGCGCGGTTGGAAGAAGCCCTAAAACGTCTTAGCTCCTAACACACTGAAAACAAACGATAGTTTATATTACGTTCTTCTTACATTCTAGTGTCTGGCGGACACAGGAATGAGCGTAGTGGCTTTACCGAATTCAGCGCAGGACGCAGCCAAGCTGCGTTGGCTCTTTCTCGACCTCAACAGCTACTTCGCCAGCGTGGTGCAGCAGGAGAGGCCCGAGTTGCACGGCAAGCCCGTCATCGTCACGCCGGTGGATTCCGACCGCACCTGCGCCATCGCGGCCAGTTACGAGGCCAAGGCCTTCGGCATCCGCACCGGCACGCCGGTGCGCGAGGCGAGGCGCCTGTGCCCGCATCTCAGAACCGTGAACGCGCGGCATGATTTTTATGTCGAATACCACCACCGCATCGCCGGCGAAATCAAACGCCATTTGCATGTCACCAAGGCGCATTCGGTCGACGATGTCGCGTGCTAGCTTCTGGGCGCCGAACGGCAGACCAAAAACGCGCTGGCGCTGGCGCATAAAGTCCAGCAAGGCATCCTGAAGAGCGTGGGCGAATGTTTGCGCTCTTCCATCGGCCTTGGCCCCAGCGTGCTGTTGGCGAAAACCGCCAGCGACATGAAGAAGCCGGGCGGCATCACGGTGCTGTGCGCCGATCAGCTTACCGGCCCGCAGCTCGGCCTCGATTTGCAGGATCTCTGCGGGGTGGGGCGCCGCATGGATCGCCGCCTGCGCGAAGCGGGCGTGCACGACGTGGCGGCGCTGTGGGCGCTATCGCCCAGCCGAGCACGAAGCCTGTGGGGCTCCATCGCGGGTGAGCGTTTCTGGTACGCGCTGCACGGGCATGACCCGCCTGAAATCCAGACTGAGCGCCATTCCATCAGCCACAGCCACGTGCTGGGCCCGGCTTTGCGCAATCTGGATGCGGCCTATCTGGTGGTGCGCCGCCTGCTCGCGCGCGCGGCCAGCCGCTTGCGCCGCGCCGAATACAAGGCGGGCGGCGTTTCGTTTTGGCTGGGCATGCGAGACAATGTGCATCGCGAAGCAGCGATGCGTCTTCCCGCCACCGCCGATACGTTTTGCCTGCTTGAGGCATGCGACGCTCTTTGACGCAGCGCGGCCCGGCCGGGAGAGCGCCTGGAGGTGATGCAGGCGGGCGTGGTGCTTTTCGCGCTAACGCCCGTGACCGCCATTGTGCCGATCTTTTCGGCTGGACACCCGATCATACCGAGAATCTGCGTCATCTGCGCCTGTCGTCGGCCATTGACCGGCTCAACCAGAAATATGGCAGCGAAACGGTTTCCATAGGCATCGTGCCCACTGGCCTTCCCGGTTACATGGGCGCGAAAATCCCCTTCAACCGCATTCCGGCGCGCGAGGATTTTGCGGGCTAAGGCCTGCGTCTACAAGATCGGCATGAAGACCATTCTCGACATGCGCGACAAGGCGAAAAACGAGCTGGGTAATAGATTCGATCTCAAGGCTTTTCATGCGGCCGTGTTGCTCAATGGCGGCATGCCGCTCGATGTGTTTCAGAAGTCGATCGACCGCCGGATCGCGGAGGAGAAGGCAAAACAAGCCTAAAACGTCATCTCTTGTTCACCGGAATCGCATGTCACGTTATTTGCGCTGGCTCGCTTCATATCCTAACTTAATTGGCAATGAGAGCGGGGGATAAGATGAAGTGTTTGGCGCCTGGCTTTGCGGCTGGGGTGTGGTTGGTTGCGAGCTTTATTGCTACGCCCGCGTTAGCAGGCGAGCAGCCAAGCCAATTCGCATATTTCCAGGCCACCAACATTTTTCATGCAGGCCTGCGCGGCACGCACACCGTTTCGCTCACTTTCGATGACGGCCCCAATGGCTACACGCCTGCCGTGCTCGATGCGCTGAAGAGCTATGGCATCAAGGCTACATTCTTCATCGTCGGCGATATGGCCAAAGCGCATCCCGAGGTGCTGGCGGAAATTGCGGCCGAGGGCCACCTGCTGGGCAATCATTCCGCGTCGCATCCCAATTTAAGCCGCAAAAAATACCGCGATCATCCCGAACTTCTGATCGCCCAGATCCGCGACGTACATGATCTCATCGCGCCTTATCTGGCTTCCGATGCGAAATTGTTCTTTCGTGCGCCATATGGGTCTTGGCGCTCGAAACACGCGGCGGTGCTGAACGCCGATCCGGTGCTTAAATATTACGTCGGCCCGATTTACTGGGACGAGGGCGGCCAGACTTATGTGGATGACAAAGGCTATGTCGTCACCTCGGCGGATTGGGACTGCTGGCACCGGGGTTGGGGGGCAGAAACCTGCGCCAAGGGTTACTTGCGCGAGATTGACCGCCACGATGGCGGCGTGGTGCTAATGCACTGCATCCACCTCCACTCCGCCGATCTGGTGAATGCTGTGGTGCCGACGCTCATAGAAGAAGGCTACAAATTCGTGCGCCTCGATGAGGTAAAGGAATTCGATCAATACCAGACGCCGCCCGCGGCGACCGAGCCGGTGGTGGCGATGCGCGCGCCCGTCTCGAAATAGCTGATTTGCCGCCTCCCGTCTGATTCATGTTAATCTGTTAGCGGCTGCGCGCCCTCGTGGGCTTGCGCGGTCGGGCAATTGGAGACGGCTATGGATAAAGCAACGACCCTACGGGACAGCGCAGCAACATCTGCACCCATCGCGCCGCGTAAGAGCTTCGCAGGATCCATGCTGGGCCGTTTTGCCAGCCAGTTTTCCGATACATCGGTGCCGTTCGACGTCACGCTTCCGGATGGCAGCGCGCAGCGCTTTGGGCGGGGCGCACCCGGCTTCCACATCGTACTCAGAAATAACCGCGCGTTACGGGCGGTGGCCAGCCTGGACGAGGGCCGCTTTGGCGACGCTTACCTTGCAGGCGATATCGATATCGATGGCAACATGCTGGCGCCTTTCGCGCTCAGAAAGTCGATGAAGGATTTTCATCTGATTACGGAAGCGTGGCGCTACATCCAGCCTCTGCTTTTCGGCCAGGTTCACACCAACAGGCAGGCTATTACCGCTCATTACGACATCGACGCAGATTTTTTCCTCGCGTTTCTCGACCCTAAGACTCCTTGTTATACCCAGGGCGTCTACGAGCGTGACAACGAAACCCTGGACGTAGCGACGCTCAGGAAATTCGATTACGCCTATGAGAAGTGCCAGCTCAAGCCGGGCGACCATATTCTGGAAATTGGGCCGGGCTGGGGCGCCTGGTTCGAATACGCCTCAAGACGCGGCATTAAATGCACCGGCATTTCGATCTCGCAGGTTTCGATCGATTTTCTTAACGCGCGCGCCAGGCAACTTGGCTTTGATTGGGAACTGATCTTCTCTGATCTGTTTGCCTATAAGACAGACACCAAATACGACAGCATCATCATTATGGGCGTGATCGAACATTTGCCGAACTATGCCGCTGTGCTGGAAAAATTCATGGCGCTGTTGAAGCCAGGCGGACGTATTTTCCTAGACGGCAGCGCCTGCACCAAGAAATTCGAGCTGTCTTCCTACATGGTGAAATACATCTATCCGGGTAACCATTCGTTCCTGGTGCTTCACGACTTCCTCGACAAACTGGCGAAGACGCCGCTGGAGGTAGAGGAAATCTTTAACGACCGGCACAGCTATTTCCTTACCTTCCAGCAATGGGCGCGCAATTTCGATGCTCATCGCGATGCCGTGATCAAGAAATTCGGCGAGTTCAATTACCGCCGCTTCCGGCTTTATCTGTGGGGCGCGGCATATGAATTCCTAAGCCGCAGTCTCGATTGCTACCGCATGGTCATCCGCTACCCGGAAGATGCTGGTAAATAATTTCTTCAAGATAGTCTGAAAACACTTTCATATTCAGCTGCTTAGCAAACAAATATGGCGGATGGGGTGAGATTCGAACTCACGAGACCCTAACGGGTCTGCCGGTTTTCAAGACCGGTGCCTTCAACCGCTCGGCCACCCATCCGGCTAAGACTGTTTACGCCGCCAGCCGTGCCAATGAAAAGAGCCGCATATCGAATCGCGGCGCGCCTTCCATTGCCATATCGGCAAGGATTTCGCCGATGACGCTGGCGAATTTGAAGCCATGACCAGAACAGGGCGAAGCGACGATCACCTGCGGCAAGCCGGGAAGCCTGTCGATAACGAAATGCCCATCAGGCGCATTGGTGAACAGACAGGTTTGCAGGGAGAGCGTGCGTCCCGCGGCAGCCGAGAAATAACGCTCGGCGATGCCGCGCAGTAGCGCCTCGTCCTTGGTATTTGCGGCGCGCGGCAGCGCATCGGCGTGGCCCTGCTCATGCAGATGCCGGAAGAGGCCAAGTTTGAAACCGGGCGCGCCCCAGACAGGAAGTGCGTAGGGAAGGCCTTCATCCGTTTCCAGGATCGAAATCGGGAAAGCATCAGGGGTAAACAACTCGGCCTTTTTCGGCTCTAACCAGCCCAGCACCTGGCGCTCGGCAACAGCCTTTCCCATTAGCGCGGGCACATGATCGGCGATCCACGCGCCAGTGGATAGAATGAGGCAACCCGCTTCATATATAGCCCGTTCCGTGACAACGCGCACACCACCGGGCGCCTTTTCCCATTTTGTCATTGGCTCTTGCGTATGTATCTCGGCGCCAGACGCGCGCGCCAGCTCTGCCTGCGCGGCAACCGCGCGCTCGCAGGCAAGAAAGCCGCCATCAGGCTGGTACACGGAGATAAAATCGTTGGGAAGATTGAAGCCGGGAAAGCGGCGCTGCAATTCTTTGGCATCGAGAACTTCGTGAGAAAGCGCGTGCGTGTGGCAGGCAAGTAGGGACCCAGTGACCAGACGGCCTTCAGGCGGCCCCGCATCTATACCGCCGGTGATAAAAAGCAATTGTTCGCCGCATGCGCGTTCGGTTTCACGCCACAGCTCATAGGCGCGGCGCAGCAGCGGCACATAATCCGGATGCTCGAAATAGGCGAGGCGAATGATGCGGGTTACGCCATGCGCCGAACCGCGGTCATGCGGAATGGAGAAACGCTCAAGCCCCAGCACACGCGCACCGCGCCGCGCCAGCTGCCAGCAGACGGCCGACCCCATGGCGCCTACGCCGGCAACAATTACATCATAGGTGTTCGCCACCGGATGATTTTATTACTGACGCGCCACATTATCGGTCTTGCGGATGAAGGCGGCCACATTGTCATGCAGTTCCTTAAGCGAAGCCTCGTGCGCGTACACCATGTGGCCTGACTGGTAAAACCCGTATTCGATATTGGCCTGCAGTTTTGATGGAATGGTTAGATGGTGCATTTCATAAACGCCCTCGTAAAACGGCGTGGCTAGGTCATAATAACCAGCATTCAATAGAACCTTCAGGTTCGGATTGTATTTCATCGCAGAAGCAAGATCGGGCATGACATTGGCGGATTGAGGCAATGCTTGGCCCGCGCCAGGCGGCTGGTGCTGGAAGTTCCAGTCTTTAAACACATCTATCTCCGGTTTGTAGGTCTTACCCTCGCCGTATTTCAATTCCTTGCGAACATAGGCATTGAACGCGGAAACATAAGCCGAACTGATCGCGGCCGATTGCGGGTCATAATCGGCTTCCTTGCTCAACGGATCCATGGTCGGACCAGAGAAACGCGTATCGAGACGGCCTGTTGTTGTGTCCGTGTCATCCTGCAGGTTCTTTTCGAATTCGCCGCCGTCGATGCGTAAGTTGGCTTTCTTGATGTAGTCAACCGGGAGGCCAGTGTACTGATGCAGCTTGGCGGCGATTGCATCGCGCGCCTGCGGAGAAAGCGTGGAACCTGCCTGCAGCGCCAACGCGTAATCGTTCATTGCGAAATGCTCGACCTCAGCCAGAAGCGGCTGAAGATCCTTGGGGGTACCAGGCAACTTATGATGATACCACGCCGTCGCGGCAAAGGTCGGTAGCGAGAGCTGGTAGGGCAGATCGATGCCTGGATTGGTCTCTGGCCCGTCGTCGCTCATGTCGAAATTAAGAATCTGCGAGAGCAGAATGACGCCGTTGAAGTCGATGTCGCGATCTGTCTCCAGCATGTTCACCAGAACTGCCGAACGTGTAGTTCCGTAACTTTCGCCAAACAGATATTTGGGTGAGTTCCAGCGTCCATATTTGGAAAGAAATGCAGTGATGAAATCCGCGAAAGCGTGGGCGTCTTCATCGATTCCCCAGAAGGCCTTCTCCTTGTCCTTGCCTGCGATTCGGCTGAAGCCGGTTCCGGGTGCGTCGATAAAAACGAGATCGCTGACGTCCAGCAGGCTTTCGTCATTATTCACAAACCTGTAGGGCGCGGCCGGCGTATGGCTGTCGTCTGCTGTAACGACGCGCCTGGGGCCGAAAGCCCCCATGTGTAGCCACACAGTCGAGGAACCCGGGCCGCCATTGTAAAGGAAAGTTACGGGCCTGCCGCCAGGTTTGCTGCCGCGTTTGAAATAAGCCACATAGAACATGGACGCTTCGGCAGTCGGGTTGTTGTTGGCTTCCGCATCCTTTGCCGTTTTATTTTTGTCAGACTGATCGTCTTCGGCCTTCGGCTGCTGCGCGTCATCCCAGCCTTTCGGGTGGATGATCAACGTTCCTGCTATTGCGTCATAATCTGTTCGACTGCCGCCTACGGTGACCACGCTGCTGCTGGTGCTTTCTTCGGGATGAAAATACAGAGATTTGGCAGGCGTTGGAGGAAGGTTCACAGCGCCCTTGCCGCTGCGCGGCGCATCGTAAGCGAAGGCAGAAAGGATAATTGCAGCAAGCGGCATTGCAGCAAGCAGAAAATAAGTACGCTTCATGGAAGTTCCCCTCAGGCGTTTACCAGATTGCAATAGATCATCGTAACGGCAGAGTAAGCACAGCATTTTGCTTGGACAAGGCGGGGAACCGTTACATCACTCAAAGTTGCGTTAAATGGTAAAGCTGGCAGCGATTATTGCCGGACTTTCTAATGATTTCATTACAATTGCCGGCACGTATTTGAATAAATCCAGGCCGCCAATTCGCGTGAAATCTATCTCAAGACTGTGAGTTCTTTGAATTGCGTAGAATCATCCAATATTGGAAGCAGGAAATGCTGTTCGAGAACTCTGAGGTACTTTTCAGATTGTGAACGGCAAATAACAAATTCCGCAGAGGGGCCGATTTCCTTCGCTATTTTCCATTGAGCGGCCAGTGGTTTCTGCACTAACTTTGTGTTCAGCACCACATTCGATTATAGGCGCGCGAGCGCAGGGCTCGGGGAGGGCTGATGATTGGGGCGTTGCGTAGCGTAGCCGCCTTGAGTGGTATGGCGCTGTTCGCCGCAGGGTGTGCCGGTTCCGGCAACACGGTCTCGATGCCCCAGGCGGGCGTCTACAAAATAGGCGAGCCCTATCAGGTCCAGAACACCTGGTATTACCCGCGCGAACAACCAACCTATGACGAGACCGGCATCGCCTCCTGGTACGGCGCCGATTTTCACGGCCGGCGGACGGCGAATGGTGAGGTCTTTGACCGTAATGCGCTTACGGCCGCCCATCCGACATTGCCGCTGCCAAGCAATGTGCGCGTTACCAATCTCGAAAACGGGCGTTCGCTGGTCGTGCGCGTCAATGACCGCGGGCCATTCGCGGGCGGGCGATTGATCGATTTGTCCGAGCGCGCAGCCGATTTGCTTGGCTACAAAGGCAAGGGCCTGGCGCCCGTACGCGTTTCCTATGTCGGACCCGCCGATGCGAAGGGCAGCAAAATCGCGCCGCCATCCTACACTCCGCCCGATGTCGCCACAGCTATTGCGGCGGCGCCCACCGCACGCGTCGTAGAAGCAACCCTTATCCCGGTGCCGGGCGTGCACTATGCGCCAGCTACACAGGTGCAAAGTTTGCCCGCGCCCGACCCGCAACCGCCTGAGCAGGCGCCCGCACCGGAAGTTCCCGATGGCAAGGTCAGCCAGGTTCCCGTGCCGGCGTCACTGGCGATCTTCGTGCAGGCCGGAGCGTTCACTTCAATTGAAAACGCTAATCGCGTCGCGGCCAAGCTCAAACCTCTGGGTGCTGGCATTTCATCCACCATGAAAGATGGCCGCCCGCTCTACCGTGTGCGCCTTGGGCCATTTTCCGATCCCACCCAAGCCGCCGAAACGCTTGCCCGCGTGCAGGGCCTTGGCGATAACGACGTCCACATCATCGTTGATTAAAGCCTGTTATAAGCTAGCTCTTGGATTCTGGAGTAAGCGATGCAGACGCGCATTTTACTGTTTGCTGGCCTAACGGCTTTCGCGTTTTCCTTTGTGGGCCCCGCGCGGGCGGAAATCGAGACCAGCGCGGAGCATGCCATTCTGATGGATTACGATACAGGCGAAATCCTGTTCGACAAGGATGGCGACACGCCGATGCCTCCATCTTCCATGAGCAAGCTGATGACGGTGGAGCTGGTGTTCAAACGGCTGAAGGAACACTCGCTCAAGCTCACCGATACGTTCCACGTTTCCGAAAAGGCCTGGCGCGAAGGCGCGGATTCCTCGGAGTCCAAAATGTTCGTCATGGTCGGCTCCGACGTCAGCGTGGACGATCTGCTGAAAGGCATCATCGTGCAGTCCGGCAATGATGCCTGTGTGGTGGTGGCCGAAGCGCTTGGCGGCACGGAAGACGGCTTCGCCCAGATGATGACCAAGCGCGCGAAGGAACTGGGGCTCACGCAATCGCATTTCGTCAACGCCACCGGCATGCCCGATCCCGGCCAGCACATGTCGGCACATGACCTGGCCATGCTGGCGGCGCACATCATCCGCGATTATCCCGAATACTATCCTTACTTCGCACTGACCGATTTCACCTGGAGCGGCATCCATCAACCCAACCGCAATCCGTTGCTTGAGGCCAAGATCGGCGCCGACGGCCTGAAAACTGGCCACACCGACGCGGGCGGCTTTGGCCTGACGGGCTCGGCGGTGCAGAACGGCCACCGCTTGATTTTGGTTGTGAACGGGCTTCATTCCGAACGCGAGCGTGCGGAGGAAACGCCACGCCTACTGCAAATCGGTTTCCGCGATTTCAAGCGCTATGACCTGTTCACGCCGAAAGACATTGTTGGTGAAGCCGATGTGTGGGGCGGCACGCAGGATAAAGTTCCGCTAAAATTGAGCGCGGCTCTTTCCGTTACCATGAATGTGGAAGCCCGCCACGACATGAAGGTGACTTTGCGCTATCAGAGCCCGGTGCCCGCGCCGGTCAAAGCGCGCGATCAGGTGGGTGCGCTGGTTGTTTCCGCGCCGGACAAGCCCGACAGAACGGTTCCGGTTTATGCCGCGGCGGATGTGCCCATGACCGGCCTTTTTGGCCGCATATGGCTCAGCTTCCAGGCGCTGACCGGTCACTGAGCAGTGGCGCGCGGCAAATTCATCACCCTTGAAGGCGGCGAAGGCACCGGAAAATCAACGCAGGCCAAGCGCCTGGCCGCCACGCTGCAGGCTCGCGGCGTCAGTGTGGTGCTGACGCGCGAGCCAGGCGGCTCGTCCGGCGCGGAAGAAATCCGCAAGCTGCTGGTGGAGGGTCCGCCAGATCGCTGGAGTACGCTGGCCGAAACTTTGCTTTTTCTTGCCGCGCGCGCGGATCATGTGACGAAACTCATTCTTCCCGAATTGCAGCAAGGTGCCTGGGTGGTATGCGACCGCTTTTCGGATTCCACGCTGGCCTATCAAGGCGTGGCGCGCGGGCTTGGGCAGGAAACAGTGCGCAAGCTGCAGACAATTGCGCTCGAAGGGTTCAAGCCGGATCTCACAATCATTCTCGATATGCCGGCGGAGAGCAGCCTGCAGCGCGCGCATGCGCGAGGGAGCGGGAACGGCACGCGCTTCGAGCGCTTTGGCACGGAGTTTCATCAAAACCTGCGTAAGGCGTTTCGCGATATCGCAGCGCAAGAACCGGAGCGCTGCGTGATGGTCGATGGCGATCGCGCGCCTGACGCGGTGGCGGCGCAGATTTGGCAGATCGTCGAGGAGCTGCTCGCACCATGACCCGCCGCGCGAAAATGGTCGACACGCCGCCACCCGAAGCCGACCGCATCGAGGGTCAACCCCATCCGCGCGAAACCTATCGCATCGTGGGACAGGATCAGGCGCTGGCCCGCGCGGCGCACGCCATTCGTGGTGGCCGCGTGCCATCGGCATGGCTCATCACCGGCCCGCCCGGTGTGGGCAAGGCGACGCTGGCTTACAGGATCGCGCGCTATTTGCTGCGTTATGGCGCGAATGCCGAAGGCCCAGCCGATCTTGCCGTGGCCTCGAACGATCCTGTGGTCAAGCTTATCGAGGCGCGCGCGCATCCAGGCCTCCTGGTGCTGGCGCGCCACGCCGACGAAAAGGGCAAACTGCCGACGGCTCTCAAAGTTGATGAAATACGCAGACTGTCGGGCTTCTTCGGACTTACTTCAGCCTCGGGCGGCTGGCGTGTCGCCATTCTCGACACCGCGGACGATATGAACGAAGAGGCGGCAAACGCGCTGCTGAAGAATCTGGAAGAGCCGCCGCCGCGCGGGGTTTTGCTCGTGCTGGCGCATGCGCCCGGGCGTTTGCTGCCGACCATCCGTTCGCGCTGCCAACGGCTCGATCTCAGGCCATTGGACGATAAAACGCTTCGCGCCGAACTTGCCGAACGCTTGCCGGAGATGAGCGAAAAGGATCGCGTAAGCCTGGCCGAACTTGCCGAGGGCTCGCTTGGGCTTGCCTTGCGGCTCGCTTCGGAGGAGGGGCTAGAACTCGCACGTCAGGCGGAAAGCTTGCTGGAGACGCGCGAGCCCCCCGACATTCCGGCGATTCTGTCGCTCGCTGATCGCATCATGCGCGGCCATGACGACGCACTCGATCATTTCGGCCAGTTTTTGTGCCGGGCTTTGGCCGCACGCGTTCGCGCCCGTGCCGAAAAGGGCGAGGGCGCAGGCCTCGACCGCTGGGTGGAAACCTGGGAACGGCTGAACGCGCTCTTTGCTCGCGCAGACGCGCTGCATCTCGACCCGCGCCAGACAGTGCTTTCATCCGCGCTGGCCTTGAACGCCGCGAAACGGCAGAGTGGCGCAGCATCTTAGATTTAACTTGAACAATGCTGGTTGACAGCCACTGCCACCTCGATTTTCCAGAATTTGCGCCCGAGTTGGAGGCCGTATTGGCGCGCGCGCGGGCAGCAGGTGTGGGTCATTTCCTTACCATTGGCACTGAGCTTGCCAGGTTTCCGGGCGTGCTGGCGGTTGCCGAACGTGCGCCCGACATCCATTGCACTGTCGGCGTTCACCCACATGAAGCCAAGCTTGAGCCGCTCAAGGGTCCTGAGGCGCTGCTGAAATGGGCCAAGCATCCGAAAGTGGTAGGCTTCGGCGAGAGCGGGCTCGATTATTATTACAATCACAGCCCGCGTGAGGCGCAAATCGCCGATTTCCGTGTCCACATCGTCGCTGCCCGCGAAAGCCAATTGCCGCTTGTCGTTCACACACGCGACGCCGAGGACGACACGATTGCGATTTTACAGGAGGAGCTGGGAAGGGGCGCATTCCCCGGCCTCATCCATTGCTTTACCGGCACATCGCGGCTCGCGCGCGCGGTGCTCGATTTGGGCTTCTATATTTCGGTCTCAGGCATCGCCACCTTCAAGAAAGCCGAAGATCTGCGGGCGACCCTGAAGGAGGTGCCGCTTGAGCGCCTGCTGGTGGAAACGGATGCGCCTTACCTCGCGCCACAACCCGTGCGGGCCAAGCGCAACGAGCCGGCCTTTGTCGTGCACACGGCCGCCATGCTGGCGGAACTGAAAGGCGTGAGCGCAGGTGCACTGGCCGATGCTACCACCGCAAACTTCTTCCGGCTGTTCGCGAAGATAAAGCAGCCATGAGCGGCCAACTCACCGTCACCATTTTGGGCAGCGGCTCGTCCGGCGGCGTGCCGCGCCTGGGCGGCCCCGATGGAGCAGGCGACTGGGGCGCATGCGATCCCCATAATCCGAAGAACCGGCGGCGGCGTTGTTCAATCCTGGTGCGGCGCGGGGCGACGACCGTGCTGGTGGACACTTCGCCCGATTTGCGCGAGCAATTGCTGGCGGCGCGAGTGGCGCGCCTCGATGCAGTGCTGCTCACCCACAGCCATGCCGACCAGACACACGGCATAGACGATTTGCGCCCGTTCGCCCTTCACGCGCGCCGCCCGGTCGATGTCTACGGCGACGAAGAAACGCTCGAACTCATCACTGGCAGTTTTGGTTATTGCTTCAGCCAGCCCGAAGGCAGCGTCTACAAGCCCATCGTCACTGCCCATGTCATCCGCGAGCCGTTTCTGCCGTTCGGGATTGCGGGGGAGGGCGGCCCCGTCCCCGTGCGCGTGTTCTGGCAGGAGCATGGCGGGACGCGCTCCCTTGGCTACCGCTTTGGCGCGATCGCTTATTCCAGCGATGTCAATGAGCTAGACGAAGATGCTTTCGCGGCGCTGGAAGGCGTTGAATGCTGGATCGTGGACGCGCTGCAATACAAGCCGCACCCAACACATGCCAATGTCGAAACCGCGTTGAAATGGATCGCGCGCGTGAAGCCCAAACGCGCGATCATCACAAATCTGCACACCAGCCTTGATTACGAGACACTGATGCTCGAGCTGCCCAAGGGCGTCGTGCCCGCTTATGACGGGCTAGAAATCGTGACTTCGCTTTAGGTTATTACTCCCACCAGGCTTGGCAACCACCGGGCGGATAATTGCCGCCGGTCGAGAAGTCGTCCATCACATCCAAATCCTTTGGTACGGTCGCCGTATATTCCTTGCCCGCCACAGCGTTGAGCGTGAAATGGATTACCGTGCCTTTTGGAATTTTAGGCCCATGCATGTTGACGATGGTGTAGTCGGAGATTTTCTGAGTCTGGTTCTGCCCCGATTCATAGAAACAATTGACGCTGACTTTTTCTTTCGCCTGCGCGGCGGAGAAAGGAGTTGCAAGTGAGATGACTGCGAGGCCGAGAGTGATATGGCTGCGTACCATGTGTGATCCCCCACGAGTGAAAGCATTCCGGCGGAATGCTTTGTCATTCTAGCCGAACATCCTTAGCAGGGGTATTTCAAGGCATTGGTGGCCCATTGCTGTAAAGACCTTAGCAATCATGCCGCCACGTAAAAGGCTATGAATAACACTTCCAGAGCCAAGATAAACAGACCGGCGGTCCACTGCAGCCAGAGTGGCTTGGCCCAACCTGCGATCAATGTGGCAATGAGCATCGGCAATACCGGAATTTCCGCGCCCATCCAATCGGGCGGATGAAGCCCCGCCAAATTGTTCCGATCGACATAGATCTGGATCATGGATGTGATCATCATCAGGGAAAAAGCCGTAAAAATAGCAGGCCTCTGACTTTCGTAGAACGCTTTCATGTCCATTATTTCGTTGCCTTCGCGCCTCATCGAAAGCAGCGAACAGGCGAAGTACTGAACGATCGCGGGAAGGAATTGGAAAACAATTTCAAATCCCGTCCAGTGCGCGACGCTCGCCAGGTCCCAAATCGTAAGCCAGTAGACCAGAAGGCCGAGCAGCGCATTGCCCATCCAAAGAGCATGCAGTCCGTAAAAGCGAACCTTTTGGCGCGCCCAAACGAGTTCCGTCGTGCTCATCAGAATGTGAGTCATCGCAAGGGCAAATATGATTGAAAGTAGGATGGTGACGTGTTCGAACATTCAGACAGCCCCCGAGCACACGCGCTCAGAGACACAGTATCATCTCTCTATCGATGTGGCTGACATAGCAGCTGTAATCGAAGCCCATGAAGGACCGAGCAAGAGGCGCGGTTCTTATAGGCCTAGGATTTCAAAGTGTAATAATTGGCGATTATATACTTGAACCAGCAGACCCAAAATGACAGATAGAGCCAGACAGGCCGGTGCTAAAGCCGACATTACGCCTCAGATGATCGAGGCGGCTGCAGCGATCCTGGAGGCATCACTGGGAACGTCCCCAGGAGTTGCCCTATGCGTTGCGGAAGATTGCCTGCGCGCAGCCTTTCAACCGGAAACTGCCGCTTTGCGAACCGCAGGACATCTTTCGTCACATTTAGATAGTCCAGACCCCACAGGACCAATCCTGCTGTTGCCACAGAGCGTGATGATTCCTTTGTGGCTGCTCGAACATTTAGATGATGAACCGTGAGTGCCACTGGCGGCTCACCTGCCCCAAGCGCGCTCAGGTCCGTGATAAAGTTCACCTCGAAATGAGCGAGGCAGTTCCGAGCAGATACGGCTGCAACCAATTCCTTGAGGAGCGGCTTCCACTCTTGATCCAACACTTCTTGGGGAAAGTAAGCCTGACAAAGTTCATCCGCTAATTGCAGCTTGGAGCTTGGGCTTTTAATGTGAAAGAAGATCGTGGAAGAGAGTTTGTATTCGGTTTGCAGGATTCCATGAATGAGAATAAACAAGGAAGATTCTACGTGCTGCCAGCGGGCTAGTGCTTCGCCTAATGCTCGATAGAACGGAGTAACCGCGTCATCTAATTCTTTGCCCTTTAGAAATTCCTTATCGGTCACGGATCATCGCCAATGAACAAGCCGAAGAAAAAAACTGGGCTGGCGGACATTGAGCTGCATCCAGACGCATGGAAGCGGTTTGAAGATGGCGTCCGGTCGCTTGGCAAGTCCCCTCCTCAGCACCGCAAGGCGAAGCCGAGTCGGGTAAAGGCCACCAGCCAGAAACCTAGCAAAGCGCGTTGAACCCACAGATTCGCAGGGCAACAATCCCCCTGCTATATTCAGCTTCAGAGCGGCTCATTGGCCGCTCCGGGGTTTAAGAACCTCTCGATTAGGCGGCCCAAGTGCTGCCGCAAAGCACTCCTCGACCTCTATGGTCGGGGAGGCATCCGTGCATGTTCAGGGTGAAAACCTAAAGACGGATGCAGCTCTCCTAATCGAGGCTTCTTAACTCCCCGATCACCAGAGGGGGGGAAGCCATGACATTTCAGAAAATATGGATAGCGCTTTTGGGTATGGCTCTTTGTTCGTGTGTGACGCCGATTAAGCCAGTTGAATCTCCAGGCTTGGCGCGCATCAGTTTGTCGCCTGGCATTGAAGCGGCAGCGGAAAAGGCTGTGAACCAAAACTTGAAAGACCCCGACTCCTCCAAATTTTCCAACTTAGTTGCTTATCAGAAAGACCCCCACATGATTGCAGTTTGCGGCTTCGTCAACGCCAAAAACAGTTACGGCGGCTATGTCGGGGCAACGCCGTTCTTCGCATACGTTGACGTTGGCGTGAATGGAAAGGCTGGCCTCTACTTTCCCGGCGAAGCTGTGATCGCAACCGCTTATGAGCCCGGCGCTGATCCTGGATATTTCTTTTATCAGGAGTTCCCTTTGTGCGCGCCGCATACTTGACGCATGAGCGGCGTGGTGACTCTATGCGAATATGGATCGGCCTGAAGATGGAATGGAAATTATTTTGCCCTTAGCACGGCAGCCTGCTTCAGAGCCTTTTGAAGCAAGCGCGACGCCATCACTTGAGAATCGCGTGCGACTTGAAGACCGACGCCTTCCGGCGCTCTCTGATCCGCTTCTTCCGAGACGAATGCGGTCTTCATTTGCCTCTCGATATTTCTCACGAAGTCTTCTGCATCTTCTGGCTTCATTTGTGAAAAATACAACGCGTAGAGTGTCACAAGCATGGATTCGTGCGCGCTGAGACGCCCATAGATTTGGAAAACAGCCTCGTCTCCAAATTCGCCATCCATAGCTAGGCCTCATCATTTCAATTAGAGCGGTTCTTGCGCCACGCCTTCTTACCCCAGAAGGGGCGCTTGCGTTTCTCGACTGGAAAGCCATTCGCTTTGCGCCAACGAATGAAAGCGTTGGCTTGCTGCTTAAAGGTGCGCGGCTGAATTAGTCCTCCAATACGTCAGCCTTTTGCCGACGATGCCTTTGAGCGCCGTTGCAGCGCGCGTCTCGTCGTCAATGCCGAGCTTGGCGCGGTTGTTCTGTCTGAAATCGAACTCGGCCAGATAACGCTGTAAATGCTGCTCGCCACAATGCTGGTACGTCCCTACCATGCCGCGCTTGAAAACCGAAAAGAAGCCTTCGAGCGTGTTGGTGTGAACCTTTCCGCGCTTGCCTTTACGAACGTATCCCTTGTCATGATCGACGGCCTCATGCTCAGCCGTTGCCCCGGCGAATTTGTAGACCTGAGAACCATCGGTATGGAGAGTGCTATCAGGGTGGACGTTGGCGCGAAGGGCCGGAAGAATATCGTGCCTTGAGGCGCCACCGATCTTGAACGAACGGATGCGGCCACCGCGCTCAGTGAGGCTCAAAACCTTCATCTTGTGGGCATAGCCGCCAGCGCCCGGATGCTTGCGCTTCCCATCGGCCTTGAGCAGGTAGGTTTCGTCCGCCTCGACAATCTTGCCAGCGCCGCCTAGCTGGCCCGGAGAGGCGGGTGTCATGGCTTCACGAAGCCTGTGCATCATGAACCAGGCCGACTTGTAGGTGATGCCTAAAATCCTATGCATCTGGTGGGCGGAAACGCCTTTCTTCGAAGCGCAGAAGAGAAAGGTCGCCATCAGCCACTTGTTCAGGGGGATATGGCTGCGTTCGAACACCGTGCCCACCGTGACCGTAAATTGCTTCCTACAGGCGTTGCACTGGTAGGTGCCGGGAGGGCTGGATAGAGCCTTGGCTTCGCCCAGGACGCCGCAGTGGGCGCACACAGGGCCTTCCGGCCAGAGCATCTTTTCCAGCCAAAGACGGGCTGCAACTGGGTCTTGAAAGACCTTATTATTGAATAGCTTAGGCATGGCGAATCTCCCTATGCCTCAAATATAGGGATTGCGGTCTGCTGGTTCAAGTATATAATCGCCTAATAATTGGCGACGTTTCACTTGACAGACCCAACCGCTAAGAATAGTGTGGTGCCATAAGGAGATTTCGTCATGGCATCCAATCTTTCAGCCGCCCACTTCCATAACGAGCAGGCCGCCTACGCTTACGTCGAGGCTAGGCTGTGGCCTGATGGGCCTGTCTGCCCGTTCTGCGGGGCTTACGGCGATCACATAGGTAGGTTGAACGGCAAGACCACTAGGGTAGGGCTTCGCAAGTGCTACGGCTGTAGGCGGTCCTTTACCGTCAAGATGCGGACCATCTTCGAGGATAGCCACGCGCCCCTGCGCTTGTGGCTTCAGGCCATCTACATGATCTGCTCAAGCAAGAAGGGTATCAGCACCCGCCAGCTTCAGCGCACCTTGGGCGTCGGCATGAAAACCGCTTGGCACATGGGCCATCGAATCCGCCTCGCAATGGTGCCCGATATGTCCAGTCCGATTGGCGGGGCCGGAAAGACCGTCGAGGCCGACGAAATGTTCATCGGTCACTCGCCCAAGACCAAGAAAGGCCCCGGCTACCAGCACAAGATGAAAGTGTTGGCCTTGGTCGAACGGGGAGGGGACATTCGTTCCATGCCCATCAGGAGCGCGACCGCCTACGAAATCAAACGCAAGCTGCGCGCGAATGTGCACCCCGAAAGTCGCTTGGTCACCGATGGGGCACAGTATTACAAGTTCCCGACTATGGTGGCGAAGCACGAAAGCGTGGATCACGTTAAGCGCGAATACGTCCGGGGCGATGTGCACACCAACACTCTTGAGGGCTATTTCAGCGTGTTCAAGCGCGGTATCGTTGGCGTATTCCAACACGTTTCCGAACAGCATTTGCACCGCTACTGCGCCGAGTTCGATTTTCGCCAGAACACTCGCGACAAGCTGGGCGTCAACGACGCGCAGCGGGCCGAAATCGCTTTGAAGGGAGTTGTCGGCAAGCGGCTCACCTATCAAACGACTGATAGCAAAGCGTCCGAGGCCACGGTTTCGCTCGTTTGAGGAATTGATAGCCCACTGGTTGAAAGTGCGAGGGGAGGGGGCTGAATAGCTGCGCCCTCTCCTGCTATCTGCGGCAATTGGAACCGAACGAATCGTTGACTACACTCATAAATGCCCAATTGATCTGTTTGGGTAGCAGGTTCTGATGGGGGGCGGGACCAACAGAAGGAAACCATAGAATGTCCAAGGGAAAACGCGGCAAAGAAACGATCAAGCCGCCTAGCAAGAGAGAACTGTCGGACGCGGCCAGACAGCTTCGTAGGGGACGCTCCTCAGGCGGTCGCACTATGGCGGATGCTTCAGTAGCGAAGCGCCAGCGCGTGTCGCGCAGAGGAAGCAGATAACCTGCTTCATTTAAGTCGACGTTCCGAAACAATCGCGGATTGCGGGATCATCATACCCCCGTAAGTATGCCGGTTGTCCGGGTGCTCTGTGTCCCCCACTGTGGGTACAAGTATTCTGCCGTGCTTATTTGACCCTACTAGGAACCCAACACTGATACAGGTGTGCGGGTAAGGGTCAGGAATGTCTATCCAATCCATCCAGCCGCCATTAAGGCGGCTGGCGTCTCTCCATTCTATCAGGACGAGAGGAAATCCCACCAAAGCGGATTTTTGTTTCGACATAGCGGCAGCCTTTGGCTAGAGTGCGGGTCTAACCAAAACGCGCGCTAATTTTGATGGCAGCGGGGTTGCAGCCCCGCCCATCGCGTTTGCATTTTACCGGGGTTTGTTTCTCTTGAGAAGCTCCACCACCAGCATGTCGGCAGCCTCCGATATGCTTTTCAACGGATTGGCCGCACAATAGTTGCTGATCCACGCACTGACGCCAAAAGCATCTGTTCCGTTCGTGATATTGCTCACTCCGGTGCCATATTCATTTACGGCCGAGAGAAACCCTTGAACCCAAAAGTCCTCGCCATAGGATAGCCCGGAAGGGTTTGCATGGTCCTGAGTCCATGCACCGCAAGAAGAATTGCCGGGGCCTAGAACCATATATTGTCCATGTAACATCGCCGCCTGACCCAAGAGGGGCGATAAAACCGCACCAATGCAAAATGCCGTTGCCAGTTGTGGTAATTTCCGCATATTGAATTGCTCCCATGGCCGGAAGGGGATATTACCACCTCACCATGCCACGCAAACCAGCCGCGAAACCCAAACAGGACGATCCCAAGCAATCCAAACGCTTCGTGGAAACCGCTAAGAAGATCGAGGCGGACGAAAACCCAGAGGCGTTTGAGCGGGCGTTCGACAAGATTGCGCGACGTAGGAGCGTCAAGAGGTAGGGGCGCTAATCTTTCCTGCCGCCGACACAGGCTCCGGTATCGCTTTTAGCATTGCAGCCATCGCGCTAAACACGATCCCAAATAAGAGAATGGCGTCCTCTTTTGTGAGAGATTCTTCTGCGTGCATCAGAGAATTACGGTGTAGGTCTTTTATCTGTGTCAGGACCGCGAGAGTTTTTTCTTCCCCGACTCCTGCTGTTTCGAGGGCTTTTATGTAAGCCCCAATATTCCGATTCTTCGGCAATGGCGCACCATTCGTTACAGCTTTGAAATAGGCTTTCAATACAAGCTCCAGAGCCCGTAGAATGTGTATGCCGGATGCGGTGCACAGCTCAAATGCAAGACATTTCCCTGCCTCTTGAACGTCCGCGAGGGCGTCAGGAACTTTCGCCGTAAGAGGGCCCGGGAACAGAGCCTCCGCGTTTGTAATAAGCGTCCAAGTGTCATATCCGCCTTTTCGGGTGACATAGTAGGTATCGGCAACGGACAGATCGGCGCGCAATACTGGCTCGTAAGCCCAGAGGGCGCTTACCACGCTATACGCCTCTAAAGGGGTTAATGGGCGATCTGGGGCTGGGTCAGATGTTAATGTCTTGATGGCCGTGGAAAGCTGCTGACCTAGTGCATATGACGACTTGATCGCGCCCCACATCCAATCCGTAGCCAGAAACTGATTTAACGCATTTTCAGCCGCGTACAGGTCCGGCCAAACGGCTTGTAGGTTTTGTCCTCCCTCAAGCTGCTTTAATGGCCGCATAGCCATTCCCAAGTCATAGAAATAGGCAATCGATAATCTCAGCATGGCACCACCGAAAAGGCTGTTAGGGCGCTGATTCATGGCGCGCCTCCGGCATCATAGCCTTGGTGGATGGGTCTGTGAAGTGAAACAACGCGTAATAATTTCCCATAATATTGCTTATACGAAGTAAGGCAGGATGACTGGCTGGCGGCGGGAATGTCCTTGGGCCGTTGTTCAGCGAATAAATCCGCCCTGACCCCTTGACGAGCGACTCGCTCCAACCCATCTCACGCTTAATTCCGGAAATCCGCGCTTTCGGTACCAGCCTTGAATGAAAGGCCGGGATAATTGCACTTGCGCCGGCCCCAAGGTCCGGCTCCACAAGCCAGTCCGAAAGAAATCAACGAGCAAACCGCTATGCAACACCACGACGACGAATATTACCCTATGCCCTCCTTCGCCACCCTAGCCGTGCGCGACGTGGCGGCCAGCCAACGCTGGTATCAGGAGGCGCTGGGTTTCCAGTGCGTGTTCGTGATGCCGGGGCCGGGCGGTGCGCCTGCCCTCGCGCATATGCGCTGGGCGCGCTACGCCGATCTGCTGCTTCTTGCCGAGCGCGAGCCGGTAACCTGTCCCAAGGGCGCGGGCATCAGCCTGAGCTACCAGGTCACCAGCGGCACGGTGGACGACATCGCAGCGCGGGCACGCCAGCATGGTGCTAAAATCGTCCGCGAACCCGGAGATCGCACTTGGAACGCGCGCGATTTCACCGTCTCGGACCCCGACGGTTTCACCATTACCTTGACCATGGGGCCGGTCAAAAAGGACCTCTCCATGGAGGAAATCGTTGCCAATGCTCAACGCACATAAGACGGCGGTTGCGCCGCGTGGGCCGGTGGCGGTTAGCAAGGGGCGCCACCTCGGTCCCGCTGAAACGGCACGCTTTCTCGGCGTCACCGTTAAGGCGCTGCGTCTGTATGAGCGCCATGGGTTGGTGAGGCCCGTGCGCACGGCGTCCGAATGGCGGACTTATGGTCCCGCCGAGCTCGCCCGCCTCCACCAGGTGCTGGCTCTCAAACGGCTAGGATTGACCGCTGGCCGGGGTCGCCGAGTTGCTGAACCAGCGCGGCGTCAAGCTTGGTGATGTGCTGGCATTGCAGGAACAGGCGCTTTCCGGCGAAGGCGCAAGGATCAGCCGCGCGCTCACGCTCGTTCGTGCCGCACGGGCGAAGCTGGCTTCAGGCCAAGAACTTTCCATCGACGACCTCACCACCCTCACCAAGGAGACGACGATGGCAAGCAAGGCGACACCGGAAGAGCTGAAAGCGATTTTCGATCCCATCAGCTCAAAATATTTCACACCTGAGGAAACCAAGGCTCTGGCGGCCAAGAAATTCGATCAGAAGGCGGTTAGCGAGTCATGGGAGAAAGTGATCGAGGACGCCAAGGCCGCCATGGCCAAAGGCGATCCCGCCTCGCCTGTGGCGCTTACCGTGGCGCGGCGCTGGCGCGCGCTGGTGAACCAGTTCACCGGCGGCGATCCCGCTATTGCCGCCAAGGTGAAAGCCGTATGGAGCGACGCAATGGCCGACCCCAAGGCCGCGCTCAAGCTGCCGCTCAACACGGAAATCTTCGCCTTCATTGCCAAAGCCCAGGCGAAGCTGAAGGAACTGGGCGAGTAAGCCGAAGCGAATAGCGAATAGTGAGTAGCGAATAGGGAAGAATTGCCCTATTCGCTATTCGCCAATCGCAATTCGCCAGCAATGACCGAAAAGACAGACATAGATACCCTGCTCGATCTCATGCGCCGGCTGCGAGATCCCAAGACCGGCTGCCCGTGGGACCGTGAGCAGGATTTCGCGACGATTGCGCCCCATACCATTGAGGAAGCCTACGAAGTGTCGGCTGCCATCGAGGCCAAGGATTACGCAGGGCTGAAGGACGAGCTTGGCGATTTGCTGCTGCAAGTGGTGTTCCACGCCCAGATGGCGAGCGAGCGCGGGCTGTTCGATTTCGGCGATGTGGTGCAGGACCTCTCCGAAAAAATGATCCGCCGCCACCCTCATGTTTTCGGTGACAGCAAGGCCGCTACCGCATGCGAAGTGAGCGAGGCATGGGATGAGATCAAGGCCCGCGAACGCGCCGCCAAGCCAAATAAAGGCGGCCACTTGGCCGATGTGCCTGCCGCCCTGCCCGCGCTTGCCCGTGCCGTGAAGCTGCAGGACCGCGCGGCCGAGGTTGGCTTCGATTGGCCAAGCGCCATGACGGTTACCGACAAGATCGCCGAGGAATCGCGTGAGCTTGCAGACGCCGCAGCCTCTGGTTCCAAGGCAAAGATGGCCGAGGAGTTCGGCGATTTGCTGTTTGTGCTGGCCAATCTGGCCCGCCATCTGAAGCTCGATCCCGATACATGTTTACGCGTGGCCAATGCCAAATTCGTTCGCCGCTTCAAGGTGATCGAGGACACGCTTCAAGTCGAGGGCCGGAGGCTTTCGGACGCCTCGCTCGACGAAATGGAAGCGCTCTGGCAGCAGGCCAAGAAGGCCGAACGTTAGGCGAAGCGCCGGGCCACGATGCGTCCCGCTTCCGCCAGCACGGCGTCGCGCGCGGCGCCCTTTTCGCGGGAATCCGAATAATAGGCCGCGATCAGCACGGGCTTGCGCGCGGGCGGCCACAGGATGGCGATGTCGTTAGCCTCGTTGTTTTCGCCGTCCCAGGTGCCGGTTTTGTCGCCTTCGGCCCAGTCAGCGGGCAATCCCGCACGCAGGCGGTGTGCGCCGGTTTGGCAGTTCTTGAGCCACTGAATGAGCAAATCGCGCGAAGCACCGGACAGCGCGTCGCCGAGCAAGATTTTCTGCATGTCGCCCAGCGTGGCGTTCGGCGTTGTGGTGTCGCGATGGTCACCCGGCGCCACATCGTTCAACGAAGTTTCGGTGCGGTCTAGCCGCGTTACGGGATCGCCCAGCGCGCGCGCAAAACGTGTGACTGCCGGCGGGCCGCCCATCGAGGCCAGCAGCAGATCAATGGCCGTGTTGTCGCTCAGGCTGACTGCGGCTTCACAAAGGGCCGCGACCGTCATGCCCTCGCCCACGTGCTTTTCGGTGACCGGCGAATAAAAAACGAGGTTCGCTTTGGAATATGAAATGACCCTGTCGAGATGCTCTTCGCCGTGGTCGGTGCGGTGCAGAACTGCAGCGCTCGCCAGCAGCTTGAACGTGCTGCACATGGCAAAGCGCTCGTCGGCGCGATGGGCGATGCGTTTGCCGCTACCTGTATCAAGCGCGGCCAGGCCAAGCCGTCCGCCATGCGCGCGTTCAAGCGCCGCGAACTCATCTTCGTTGGCGAATGCAGCGCCTGAAACAAGCAAAGCTGCCGGAAAGGCGAGCATTTCTCGCCGGCTGAATGTGCCCATTGTCCACAATCCCCACACGCTTGTGATTCACATCAGGAAACCTGACGAATGGCCTGTTCCAACATGATTTTGTGGCCGTAATGCGAAAGGAACCTGTCAATATTTTGGGGATCGATCGCAAGCCGCAATTCAGGCCCCGTGGCCCTGTCCTTGCGCTCCAGAACGCGCCCATGGGCGTAGGCCCAAGCCAGTGCTGCGCCATCGGCAGGATCGAGCTTCAGCAGGTAGATTTGCTCGCTGCTCGCCAGCAGGCTTTCAAGCATGAATTTGAGCAACTCCAGCCCCTCGCCCGTCAGCGCCGAAACGGCAATCGGCGCACCAGGCTTGGCGAAATTGCGCGTGAGCATTCCCTTGCGCGCTTCAGGCGGCAGCAGGTCAATCTTGTTGAGGACTTCCACTACCGGACGTTTCTCGCCGTCCACGCCGAGGCCGGACAAGACCTTGAGCACGTCGGCCTTCTGCGCCCCGGATTCCTCGTGCGCAATATCGCGCACATGAAGCACAATGTCGGCCTCCAGCACTTCTTCCAGCGTGGCGCGGAAAGCGGCGACCAATTGCGTCGGCAGATCGGCGATAAAGCCTACCGTGTCGGAGAGAATGATTTTTCGTCCGCCAGGAAGCTGAAGGCCGCGCATGGTAGGATCGAGGGTGGCGAACAGCACGTCCTTGGCGAAGACTTCCGCGTTGGTCAGCGTGTTGAACAACGTGGATTTGCCGGCATTGGTGTAGCCCACCAGCGCCACCACCGAATAAGGCACCCGCTTGCGCGCCTGGCGGTGAAGCCCGCGCGTACGCTTCACTGCTTCGAGCTCTTTGCGGATTTTGGCGATGCGCTCGGCCAGCAATCGGCGGTCGGTTTCGATTTGGGTTTCGCCGGGGCCGCCCAGGAAGCCGAAGCCGCCCCTCTGGCGCTCAAGGTGCGTCCAGCTTCGCACCAGCCGCGAGCGCTGATAGGTAAGATGCGCGAGCTCCACTTGCAGCAGGCCCTCCCGCGTGCGCGCCCGCTCGCCAAAAATTTCGAGAATGAGCGCCGTGCGGTCGAGCACCTTGGCGCTCCAGGCGCGCTCGAGATTGCGCTGCTGCACGGGAGATAACGCCGCGTTGACGATGAGGAGTTCGGGTTCGAGGGCCGAAGCAAGCGCCTTTATCTCAGTCACCTTGCCCGCCCCCAAAAATGTTGCGGGCGTGGGCTTTCCCAGCGGCACAATCAGCGCTTCAACAACATGCAAACCGATCGCCGCAGTCAGATTAACCGCTTCGGCCAAACGTTCTTCGGCGCTGCGCGCACCCACAGGGCGCGTTTTGCGCTCGACATGCAAAACGATGGCGCGGCGAGAAGGATGCCACGCGCCGCCTCCGCGTTTCTCGATACGCGCGTTGTTCAGGCGGCCTCCGTGGCGGCGCCCACTTCCTGCTCCTGTAGCGGGATCGGACCCATCGGCATCACGGTGGAGATGGCGTGCTTGTAAACAAGCTGCACCTGCCCGTCGCGGCGCAGCAGCACGCAGAAATTGTCGAACCACGTGATATTGCCCTGCAGCTTGACTCCATTGACGAGATAAATCGTCACCGGCGTTTTGCTCTTGCGGGTTGCGTTGAGGAAAGTGTCTTGCAGGTTTTGTTGTTTTTCCATCATGGGTGAACCCCATTGTTGTTGCGCGAAATGTGCTGGCGGCCGATTATGGCCGTCACGAACATAGGGGGCCGGGCTTCCGTTTACAAACCGGCTTCGCGCGTGGCGAAATCACGGTAAAGCGCGTGTACGCGGCTGGCCACGGTTCCGGGTTTTCCCTCGCCAATTGCGCGGCTATCAAGGCGCACTATGGGAATCACGCCCGCGGTTGCAGCGGTCAGAAAGGCCTCGCGTGCCGCATAGGCTTCTTCCAGTCGAAAGGCACGCTCATCTACGGTTAATTGCGCTTCGGCCAGCGCGCGGATAAGGGTGGCCCGCGTGACACCGGGAAGGATCGCGTGCCCAAGTTCACGCGTCACCACGCGGCCCTCGGCGGTGACGATCCAGGCATTGGTGGAGGTGCCCTCCGTGACGAAACCGTCTTTGTCCACGAGCCAGGCTTCATAAGCGCCGCTTTTCCGCGCCTCGGTTTTTGCCATCACGTTCGGAAGCAACCCCGTGGATTTGATGTCGCAGCGGCCCCAGCGAATGTCTGGCCGGCTGATAACGGCGATGCCTTCGGCACGGCGTTTGTTTATCGACGCCAGGTCGAGCGGCCGCGCAGTGATAATGAGCGTTGGCTGCGCGTCTTGGGAGATGGGGTGATCGCGCCTGAGAGCCCCGCGCGTGATTTGCAGATAAAGCACGCCGTCGCGCACGTGGTTACGGCGCACGGTTTCTTGCATCGCCGTTTTCAGCGCGGCCAGCGTCATAGGCAGGCTCATGCCGATTTCGTGCAAACTCCGTTCGAGGCGCGCGAAATGCCCACCTTCGTCGAGAAAGCGCCCACCTGTTATGCTGCAGACTTCATAAATGCTGTCGGCGAATTGCAAGCCGCGGTCTTCCACGTGCACGCCCGCTTGGGCATGCGGCACATAACGGCCGTCCACATAAGCAATGCGGCCCGCCGGCAGGCGGCGCGAATGTGGCCTCACGCGTTGAAGGCGGCTTCCGCCCTGCCCGGCGACACGCCGAGCGATTTGAGTTTCCGGTGCAGCGCCGAACGCTCCATGCCGATGAACGCCGCCGTGCGCGAGATATTGCCGCCAAAGCGATTGATTTGCGCGAGCAGATATTCGCGCTCAAAAATCTCACGCGCTTCACGCAAGGGCAGCGAAATGATGAGATCGCTCTTCGCTCCATTCGCCCAGGGCGAAGCCGTGGAATTGAAATCTGACGGCAACAGATCGGCCGATATGGCCTCCGCCGCGTCATCCATGGCGAGGATGAGCAGCCGCTCCACCACATTGCGCAGTTGGCGCACATTACCAGGCCAAGCATAGGCCTGAAGCACGGCCATGGCATCATCGCCAACTTCGCGCACGGGAAGACCCGAGGCCGCCGAGAGCCGCTTCATGAAATGGGCGATCAGTTGCGGAATATCGTCGCGCCGTTCGGCCAGCGAAGGAACACGCACGGGCACCACGTTAAGCCGGTGATAAAGGTCCTCGCGGAAATGGCTAGCTTCGATCTCGGCGCGCAAATCTGCAGTGCTGGACGAAATCACCCGCACGTCCACCTGCACCCGCGTGGTGCCACCGATGCGCTGGAAGGTTTGATCGATGAGAACGCGAAGAATCTTGCCCTGCGTTTCCAGCGGCATGTCGGCCACTTCGTCGAGGAACAGCGTGCCGCCATGGGCCAGTTCAAGGAGCCCAATCTTGCGGGCGCCCTCGCCGCCTTCGACGCCGAACAATTCGGCCTCGATGTGCGCGGGCGCCATCATGGCGCAATTGATGGCGACGAAAGCATTACCCGCGCGCCGCGAATGGGCATGGATGAGCCGTGCTGTAACTTCCTTGCCGCAACCCGGCGGACCCGACGATGAGAATGCGGCTACCGGTGGGCGCCACCTTATCAACCAACTGGCGCAGTTGCGCGATGGCCGATGAGGTGCCAACGAGTTCGGTTTCATCGCCCGCTTTGAGCTTCAATTCGTCGACTTCGCGCTTCAGCCGCGCGGCCTCGAGCGCGCGCTTGACCACATGCACAAGGCGGTCGGCCTTGAAGGGCTTCTCGATGAAGTCGTAGGCGCCCTTTTTGATGGCGGCGACCGCGGTCTCAATGGTGCCGTGGCCGCTGATGATAACGACGGGGAGATCGGGATGGTCGCGGCGCAAAATATCGAGCACCTGAATGCCGTCGAGCCGGCTTCCCTGCAGCCAGACGTCTAGCACGACTAGATGCGGCCTGCGCTGCGACACGGCTGATAGCGCACTGTCGCTGTCGGAAGCCATGCGCGCGTCATAGCCTTCGTCGGCCAGGATACCCGCCATCAGTTCGCGAATGTCGATCTCGTCGTCGACGACGAGAATTTCAGGCGCTACCAGCGATCCGTTCTGCTTCATGACCTCAACCCCTGATCTTTTTTTACCCGCTGACGCAATGGAAACGCCATGCGCACTATTGCGCCTGGCGCTTGGTCCGGCGCGTCCTCGAGCGTCATCTCTCCACCGTGGTCCTCGAGGATTTTACGCACGATCGCCAAGCCCAGCCCCGTACCTTTGGCGCGCGTCGTCACGTAAGGCTCGGTCAGGCGATGGCGATGTTCTTTTGGCAAGCCAACGCCGTTGTCGCGCACGGAAATAACCACGCGCTTGATATCGGCCGCGGCATCAATGGCGATGTGCCCCTGCGTGTCGTCGCCCTTTTCGGCTCTGGTGGCGATCGCCTCGACAGCATTCTTGAGCACATTGGTCAGAGCCTGCGCCACCAGACGCCCGTCGCATTCGAAATGGATGGTGTCCTTGGGGAGGTTTACCTCAAAGGCCACCTGCGGATGCGCCACGCGCTGCAGGAACACGGCCTGGCGCACCAGCTCCTGCGCGGATTCCATACTGCATCGACGGGTGCCGGCATACGTGCAAACGACGAGAACTCGTCTACCATCCGCCCGATGTCGTCGACCTGGCGGATGATGGTGTCGGTGCATTGCTGGAATACTTCCGGGTCGCTGGATACTTCGTCCGCATATTTGCGCTTGAGGCGCTCGGCCGAAAGCTGGATAGGCGTCAGCGGATTTTTGATCTCATGCGCGATGCGGCGCGCCACATCGGCCCAGGCGGCCGTGCGCTGGGCGGAAACCAGATCGGTGATGTCGTCGAAGGTAACGACAAAGCCATGCTCGGCTCCCCCTGCCTCGCTCGACACCTGCACATTAAGATGACGTACGCGATCGTCGCGTTTGACATCGATTTGACCCGCTATGCGGCCGCCCGCCTCGCGCATGGCACGGCGGATGAGGCCCGCAAGCTCCGGCACGCTTTCGGAATAATGGCGACCTTCGATTTCCTCCGGCACTACATTTAATAGCTGTGCTGCGGTGCGATTAATCAAGGTGATCCGCCCTTCCCTATCGAGGCCAACCACGCCTGCGCTTACGCCGGCCAGCATAGCTTCAGTAAAGCGGCGACGTGCATCGAGCTGGCGGTTGGCATCAACCAGCGCGTTGCGCTGGCCCTCCAGTTGCGAGGTCATCCGGTTGAAGGCATGACTGAGCGAGCCGATCTCGTCGTCATTGCGTCCGACCGCCACGCGCGCGCCGAGATCGCCTTCGGTCACGCGTTCGGCCGCGCCAACCAGCCGCCCCAAAGGCGTGACAATGCGGCTTGCAGCCCACAGCCCCAGCCACACGGCCGCAAGCAGTATCAACAGTGAGACGATGACATACAGGATGACAAACGAGAGTTGGATACGGGAACGGTTCTGCTCCAGCCGGTTATATTCGGAAACCGCGGCCGTCGTGTTCTGCTGATATTCAAGCACTTTGGGATCGACATTGCGCGAGACCAACAGATAGGCGTCGACAAACGCATCGAGCTTGATCAGCGCCGAAACGAAACGGTCATTGGCTTCGGTGAGCAGCACTACCTTGTGCTGATTGGCCTGGGTGATGTCATCGGCCGAGATTTTGCCCAAATCCGGCACCCAAGGCTGCTTGGTGGAAATGATTACTGTGCCTTTGGCATCGACGATGGAGATGGCGGGAAGCAAATGCGCTTTTGCCTCCTGCTCCAGAAGCTCGCCGAAGCGCGCGGGATCGTCCTTCAGCTTGAGGCCCTGCGTGTTCAGGTCGGCGGCCACCGGAATGATGTCGGAAACGATGACCTGCGCGTGTTCCTTCACATAACCGTTGGCGACGCTGACGGAATTGTCGAGCGCTGTGCGCACACGCGACGAGAACCATTCCTCAATGCCTAGGTTGAGCGACACGGCCGCAAAAATCGCCACCATGATGGCCGGCACCACAGCGATGGCGCTGAACAGAACAACGAGGCGCACATGCAGCCGCGATCCGGCTTGCCCGCTGCGGCGCTCAGCCCACAACCGCGTAAGCCGCCAGGCAATGAGCGCGCCCAGCGACAACACCAGAATAAGATCCACCAGCACGAGGCCGACCATCACAGTTGGCGTCGGGCTGTAGGGCGCGAGACCCGTCAGGGTTGCATAGGTAATGACGCCGGAAATGATGGCTGCCAGCGCTACGAAAAGTGCGAGCAATGAAGGGCGCGAAACTGCGCGGATGAACCTAAACGAAGGTTCAGGGGCTCGCGCTTGATACGCCGACGTACTGGCCATTCGCCCCCGCAGGTTCGTGTTTTCGTAGGCAATTTTGGCTTTTCCAGATAGGGAGTGTAGCAAAGTCACAGTTTGTTGCAAGAATGCCGCGACAATGTCTTTCTTATCCTTGAGGCTCGGATGAAGTCGATTCTGAGCTCACTCAGTTTTTTCCTCAACATATTGGGGTTAAAGCCGATCGGAATCGCCTTGGAGCATAGATGTCCACTATCGCGTTAATTGTTGCAGCAGGCCGCGGCCAACGCGCGGGGAATGGCCTGCCGAAACAGTATCGTCTGCTAGCAGGCAAGCCGGTACTACGCTGGTCGCTCGAGGCTTTCGCGCGACATCCGGCGATCGTAGGCGTTCATGTCGTCATCGGCCAGGATGACCGACCCCACTTTGACGCCGCGGCAAAAGATTTGATGCCGAATCCACCGGTTACAGGTGGCGCAACGCGGCAGGAGTTGGTGCGGCGCGGTCTTGAAACCATTGCGCCATCGAAGCCTGAGCGCGTACTGATCCACGACGCGGCGCGCCCTTTTGTGTCGGCTGCGTTGATAGAAAGCGTCGCGAACGCGCTTGAGCATGCAGACGCAGTGGCCCCCCTCCTTCCCGCTAGCGACACGCTGCGGCGGCAAAAAGCAAAGGGCGGCTACGAAATTCTGCCGCGCCATGGTTTGTTCCGTGCCCAAACGCCGCAAGGCTTTCGGTTCGATGCGATTCTGGAGGCCCACCGGCGCTTTGCCGGAAAATCATTTACAGATGACATCGCATTGATCGAAGAAGCGGGCGGCAAAATTGCTTCGGTCGCCGGAGAAGAAATGAATATGAAGCTCACAACGCCGGAAGATTTTGCCCTTGCCGAGCGGTTGGCTTCTGACCTGGGCGATGTACGCACTGGAACTGGTTTCGATGCTCATCGTTTTGGGCCCGGCGACCATCTGTGGCTCTGTGGCGTTAAGATCCCTTTTGACAAGGGGTTAGAGGGCCATTCCGATGCAGACGTCGGCCTCCATGCGCTGACAGATGCGATTCTCGGTACACTCGGCGCGGGCGATATCGGCATGCACTTTCCGCCAGAGGACGAGCACTGGCGGGCAGCACCGTCACACATGTTCTTGAAACGGGCATCCGATTTGGTGCGCGACCAAGATGGCTCTATTGTGCATGTAGATGTGACGCTTATTTGCGAACAGCCGAAAATTGGCCCGCACCGTGAAGTCATGCGGGCATGCATAGCAGAAATTCTTGGACTGGACATCTCGCGCGTAAGCGTGAAGGCGACAACAACCGATGGTCTCGGTTTCACAGGCCGAGGCGAAGGCATTGCGGCGCATGCCGTAGCTACTATCAGGCTGCGTTGAGCCATGGCACTGCCCACTACATTCTCCACTAAAATTGCCACGCTCTTCAGCATCGGGCGTGTGCCGATGGTGCCTGGAACGCTTGCTTCGGCTGCTGCATTGCCAGTGGGATGGTGGATCGCGGTGATTGGCGGCTGGATGACGCTGCTTGTCTGCGCCATCGCAATCACGCTGCTAGGCCTCTGGGCCTGCGGCCTCCAGGCGAAACTTTCTGGCGTAGAAGATCCTTCCGAATGCGTGATTGACGAAGCGGCCGGTCAATGGTTTGCGCTCGTGCCGGTGGCTTATGTGGGCCGGATTTACACCGTGCTTGCAGTACTGTTGGTCTTCGTACTCTTTCGCGCGCTGGATGTTCTGAAGCCCTGGCCTATTTCGCGGCTGGAACACCTTCCCGGCGGCCTTGGCATCATGGCAGACGATGTATTGGCCGGTTTGGCCGCTGGTGCGCTGGTTGCAGCCGCTTATCAATGGCATGTGATCGAGCACATAATGAAATGACGTTCTCTCCTCACCTCCTCAGGTTGGCCGAAGCGCTGCTTGCAGAAGCACGCGCAAAAAACCTGCGTTTGGCTTTGGCTGAAAGCTGCACTGGCGGGCTAGTTGCGGCGTGCCTGACCGAAATTCCGGGAGCATCCGATGTGGTGGAACGCGGTTTCGTCACCTACTCCAACCGCGCAAAAACCGAAATGCTCGGCGTTTCAGCCAGCCTCATCAAGCAAAAGGGCGCAGTATCAGAAGAAGTTGCGCGCGCCATGGCCGAAGGCGCGCTCGCTCATTCGCCTGCGCAACTTGCTGTAGCCGTTACCGGCATTGCTGGCCCGGGCGGCGGCACAACAGAGAAACCCGTCGGTCTAGTGCACATCGCAGCGGCGCGCGCCGATAACAAGCTTCTGCACGAAGCGCATCATTTGGGCGACATCGGCCGCGCCCAAATCCGCCTGAAAAGCGTGGAAGTGGCCCTCGAACTGCTGCAAAAATTGCTCTAGCCGTAAAGCGCGCGCGCACGTTCCACGAAAGCATCGGCCATGCGCATGACCGTGCGCTCGAAAGCAACACCTGCCAGCGCAGAAAGAAACCAGTTGCGGAACGCAAAATCGATCGAAAAGTGAATGCGGCAGCCCTTCGCCAGCGGCTCGAAGCGCCAGCGATTGATCAGTCGCTCGAACGGGCCTTCGATGTGCACGGCCTCTATCGTACGCGCCGATGCATCCAACCGCACGCGGCTGATATAATGTTCGCGAACGCCGTGATAGCTCACCGTCATTTCCGCGATGAGCACGTCCATATTGCCTTCACGCGAGCGTTTACTCATACGCAAAGCGACGCACCACGGAAGAAATTCGGGATAGCGTTCGACATCGGCTACCACCGCATACATCTGCTCGACCGTGTAAGGCAGCTCGCGTGTTTCGGAATGGAACGGCACGTTAGGTGCGCGATGCCCGCGCCGCGCGCAAGCGTTCGAAATCCTCGCCCGCATGATAAGACGAACGTGTCAACGGACTGGCCGATACCATCAGAAATCCTTTGGCGCGGGCAATGGCTTCCAGCGCCTTGAACTCGTCCGGCGTCCAGAAGCGTTCGACCGCCGCATGTTTGCGCGTGGGCTGTAGGTATTGTCCGATGGTGAGGAAATCGACGTTGGCAGCGCGCAGGTCGTCCATTACCTGCATGATTTCCTCGCGTGTTTCGCCAAGACCAACCATCAATCCCGATTTGGTGAAAGCGTTGGGCTCAATCTCTTTCACGCGCGCCAGCAATTGCAATGAAGCGAAATAACGCGCGCCTGGTCGGATTTTGAGATAAAGCCGCGGCACGGTTTCGAGATTATGGTTGAACACGTCGGGTGGCGCGCCCATCACAATCTCTATGGCGCCTGACTTGCGCAAAAAATCCGGCGTCAAAATCTCGATGGTGGTTTTTGGCGTGGAGGCGCGAATAGCACGCACCGTGGCTGCAAAATGCGCGGCACCGCCGTCCGCAAGATCATCGCGATCAACCGACGTAATGACAACATGGGAAAGGCCCAGCTTCGTAACCGCAAATGCGACATTTTCCGGCTCACGCGGGTCAAGTGCGCCAGGCAATCCCGTCTTCACATTGCAGAAGGCGCAAGCGCGCGTACAGGTGTCGCCCATGATCATAAAGGTGGCGTGGCCCTTGGCCCAGCATTCGCCGATGTTGGGGCAGCCCGCTTCTTCGCATACGGTATGAAGATTGTGCGCGCGAACGATAGCCCGCGTTTCGTTGTATTCGCGGCTGACGGGCGCCTTCACCCGAATCCAGTCCGGCTTGCGGAGCACCGGCGTATCGGGCCGCTCCGCCTTTTCGGGGTGCCGCAGCGCCCTTCTGTCCGACTGGTCGAATATGACGTTCATGCAGCTTAGTCATATAGGTAGAAAGTCCAGAAATCACGACCCCCCGGGCGCTAAAGGTTTTTCCCGCTTCCAGCCTGCGCTAGGCTTTGGCCATGGACCAGCCCGTCAGCCCGCCACCCGCAATCGACCCCCAGCGTATTCACCGGACCGTGTTTCACGCGCTGCTCGATGCGCGCCGGCAATTTGGCGGCAAAAAGGAAATCATTGTCGACGGCGACGAACGCGTTCTGACATACGACGAAATCATCCGTGCCTCTTTCGCTCTTGGCCACGCGCTGAAGCGCGGCACCAGGAAGGGCGAAACGGTTGCGGTAATGTTGCCTACCAGCGCGGGCGCGGTGATCACCTTCTTTGCGCTCTCGGCCTATGGCCGCGTACCGGCGATGCTGAACTTCACCGCGGGCGCAGCAAGCCTAAAAACGGCGCTGGCGACCGCACAGGTGAAGCGCATCATCACCGCGCACCGCTTTATCGATTTGGCCAAGCTGGAAGACCTGATCACAGAACTCGGCGAAATTGCCGAGATCGTCTATCTCGAAGACGTGCGCGCGAAGCTTTCACTCTTCGACAAAGTGGCGGCAATCCTGGGCCCGCGCTTGCCGTTCCTGATCGAGAAAAGGTTAGATCCAAATTCGCCAAGCGTCATTCTTTTCACGTCTGGCACCGAGGGCATGCCCAAGGGCGTGGTGCTGAGTCACGCCAACCTGCTCGCCAATGTCGAACAGGTACGGCTGCACATCGAGCTGTTCCCGCAAACGGACATCCTTCTCAACCCGCTGCCCACTTTCCATTGCTTCGGGCTTACGGCTGGCGCGCTGATGCCGCTTTATCTCGGCGTCAAGGCCGTGCTGCACCCCACGCCTCTTCAGCCGCACGATATTGTCCGGCGTATACGCGCCTTGGGCGCCACCATCCTGCTTTCGACCGACACCTTCATTTCGCAATATGCGCGCGCGGGCGACCAGGGAGACCTGAACAGCCTCAGGCTTGCCGTGTGCGGCGCGGAACGCTTGCGCGACGAGACACGCCTGCTGCTCAGACGAAAGTACAATATAGAGCTGCTCGAGGGTTATGGTGTGACCGAAGCCTCTCCCGTCATTGCCGCCAACCAGGTCGGCGCCAACCGCATCGGCACGGTTGGCCATATTGTGGCGGATATGGAGTACAAACTCGAACCCGTGGAGGGCATTCCCAATGCCGGCAAGTTGATCGTGCGCGGGCCGAACGTGATGCTTGGCTATATCAAGCCGGAGGCACCCGGACAGATCGAGCCTCCACCCGGTGGCTGGTACGACACCGGCGATGTGGTTTCGGTCGACGATGAAGGTTTTATTTCCATTCGCGGGCGGCTGAAACGTTTTGCCAAGATCGGCGGCGAAACCGTGTCGTTGGCCGTGGTCGAGAACTGCGCTTCGACCTTGTGGCCCGATTTCGCCCACGCAGCTGTGACGCTCCCCGATGGCCGCAAGGGCGAGCAGATCGTGCTTATCACCACTTCACCCAATGCGGAGCGCGGCGACTTCATTGCCTGGGTACGCAGCCACGGCGTGCCCGAACTGGCTGTGCCCCGCCGCATCATGCATGTGCAGGACATTCCCGTGCTTGGCACGGGCAAGACCGATTACACCAGCGTGCAAAAGATAGCGGCCGCAAGCGCGCCTGAAGCTTAAGCCGAGCAGACATGCGCCACCGCCTTTTTCCAGCCTTCATATAAGCTATCGCGCTGGGTGGCGCTAAGGGCCGGCTCGAAACGGCGATCAAGCGCCCATAGCGCCGCGATCTCCGCCTCGCTGCGATAAAGCCCGGCACCCAGGCCAGCAAGATAGGCGGCGCCCAGCGCTGTTGTTTCTGTGACCTTGGGCCGCTCAACCACGAACCCGGTCAGATCGGCGAGGCGCTGACAGAAGGAATCGCTTTTCACCATGCCGCCATCCACACGCAGCGCCTTGGGCGGGTTCAGGTCGTTTGTGCCCATATCGCGGGCGATTGCGGCCAGCAGATCGCGCGTCTGGTAACAAACAGCGTCGAGCGCTGCGCGCGCGATTTCGGCAGCGCCCGCATCGCGCGTGAGGCCGAGGATCGCCCCGCGCGCTTCCGGATCCCAATAGGGCGCGCCAAGCCCTGTGAAAGCCGGCACGAAATAAAGCCCGAGGATGTTCTTTGCTTTGGCGGCAAACGCATCCACTTCATCGGAGGCATGGATGATCCCCAGTTGATCGCGCAGCCATTGCACCACCGCGCCCGCGATGAAGATGCTGCCTTCGATGGCGTAAGCAGTTTGCCCGAGCGCGCGATAAGCAACAGTTGTGATCAACCGGTTGCGCGAGAACGTTGCCACGCGACCGGTATTCACCAGCATGAAACATCCCGTGCCATAGGTCGATTTGACGTCACCCGGCGCGAAACACGCCTGCCCGAAGGAAGCAGCCTGCTGATCGCCAGCAACGCCCAGAATGGCAATGGGCGCACCAAGAATGTCCGTTGCGCCGAAATCGCCCACGCTTTCGCGCACTTCCGGCAGAACAGCGCGCGGGATTCCGAACAGGCGCAACATTTCGTCGTCCCAGGCGAGCGTCTTGATATTGAGCAGCATGGTGCGTGAGGCATTGGTTACGTCGGTGGCGTGAACGCGGCCATTGGTGAGGCGATAAATCAGCCAACTATCGATAGTGCCGAAGGCAAGTTCGCCTTTTTGCGCCCGCGTGGCCGCGCCAGGCACGTTGGCCAGCAGCCATTCAAGCTTGGTAGCCGAGAAATAGGGATCAATAAGAAGGCCGGTGCGCTCTATGACCATTGGCTCCCTGCCCTGCTCCTTGAGCGCGCGGCAACGCTCTGCCGTGCGGCGGTCCTGCCAGACGATTGCATGGTGAACGGGTTTCCCGCTCCCACGCTCCCACAGCACTGTGGTCTCGCGCTGGTTGGTAATGCCAATTGTGGAGATTTCTGTTGGCGCTACGCCTTTGGCCGCCTCGCGGCAGCATTGGACGGAAGCCTGCCAGATTTCTTCCGCGTCGTGCTCTACCCAACCATTGGCGGGAAAGAACTGTTTGAGCTAAATCGTATGGCTCGCCAGCGGCCTGCCGGCCATATCGAACAGCATGGCGCGCGTGGAAGTCGTGCCCTGGTCGATGGCTAGGAGGTAAGGCGGCTTAGGCATGGTGTTTCATACCATGCCGCAGGGCTGCTAAACTCGCGCCATGCTTGATCCCTTTGGCCGCCACATCACCTATCTGCGCGTCTCGGTCACCGACCGCTGCGATTTCCGCTGCATCTATTGCATGCCGGAGCACATGCATTTTCTGCCCAAGCGAGAGGTGCTGACGCTAGAGGAGCTCGACCGGCTCTGCTCCGCTTTCATCGCCAAGGGCGTCGAGCGCATCCGCCTCACCGGCGGTGAACCGCTGGTGCGGCGCGATCTGATGACGCTGTTGCGTTCGCTTGGCCGCAAGATTAGCAGCGGCTTGCGTGAACTTACCCTTACCACCAATGGCAGCCAGCTCGCACGCTATGCGGATGAGATTACCGCGGCGGGTATCAGGCGCGTGAATGTATCGCTGGACACGCGCGATGCGGACAAGTTCCGAGCCATCACGCGGGGCGGCAACCTGAGCCAAGTGCTTGCCGGAATTGCTGCCGCCCGCGCCGCTGGCCTTGCCGTAAAAATAAACACAGTTGCCCTGCGCGGGTTGAATGAAGACGAAATCCCCTCGCTTATCGCCTGGACGCATGGCGATGGCATGGATATCACGCTCATCGAAACCATGCCTATGGGGGATTCCGGTGATGATCGCACAGAACATTATCTTCCGCTTTCGTTGATGCGCGCGCAGCTCGCGCGTCATTACACATTGGAGGAAACCGATTACCGCACGGGCGGGCCAGCGCGTTACGTGCGTGTGCGTGAAACGGGCGGGCGCTTGGGCTTCATCACGCCGCTCACGCATAATTTCTGCGAAAGTCCTGTAACCGCGTTCGCGTCACCTGCACAGGCACGCTTTATATGTGCCTGGGCCAGAACGATGCCGCCGATTTGCGCGGCCCCCTTCGCGCCTCGCCGGATGACGCGTTGCTCAATGCCGCGATTGACGAAGCTATCGCGCGCAAACCCAAGGGCCATGATTTCATCATCGACCGCCGATACAACCGGCCTGCTGTTGCGCGGCCCATGTCGCTGACGGGCGGCTGAGCTCATGGCCGAAAAATTTCATTTCACCGCATCCGACCTGCCGGAAGCCAAATCCGCGCTCGACCGCCTTGCGCAAACGCTACGGCGATGTGGGCCCCGACGACGCGCGGGCCATTGTGGCGCTGGGCGGCGATGGCTTCATGCTGCAGACGCTGCACGCTTTCCTCGTCAAGCCCAAACCTATCTATGGCATGAATCTTGGCTCGGTCGGCTTTATGCTGAACGAATACCGCGAAGAAGATCTGCCAACGCGCATCGCTGCTGCCGAGAAAGCCGAAATCCATCCCTTGCGCATGAACGCAATATCGCCAAGGGGCACGACAACAGCGCTCGCCTTCAACGAAGTGTCGCTGCTGCGCCAGACGCGCCAAACCGCCAAACTGCGCATCACGCTAGATGGCCGCGTGCGCCTCGAGGAGCTTTTCTGCGACGGCATCCTGCTCTCCACGCCTGCCGGCAGCACGGCCTATAATCTTTCGGCGCAGGGGCCGATTCTGCCCATCAATGCGGCGCTGTTGGCATTGACGCCGCTGTCAGCCTTTCGACCGCGTCGCTGGCGCGGTGCGCTCCTGCCACGCCACACGAAAGTCAGCTTCGACGTTCTCGAAGCCGCCAAGCGCCCCGTGAGCGCCACCGCCGACAGCCTGGAAGTGCGCGATGTCACCCGCGTCGATGTCGCCGAAGACCGTTCGGTCGCCATGACCATGCTGTTCGACGCAGGCCACAGCCTGGACGAACGCATCCTGCGCGAGCAGTTCTATTACTGAGCCGAAAGGACGCTTTTCAGCGCGCCAGCCACGCGGCTGAGTTCCGCGGGCTCATAAGGAATTGGCTCTGCGCCCCACACAGGATTGGGCCAAGCCGCATCGCCTTTGCTGCGCGCGATAACGTGCACATGAAGCTGCGGCACCTGATTGCCGAGTGCCGCCATATTGATTTTATCGGCGGCCGCCCATTGCTTGAGGCGGTGCGCGGCTTCGGAAACTTCGCGCATGAGCAAATTGCGCGCCCATTCTTCCAGTTCGATGATCTCGCTCAGATTCGCTTGGCGCGGCACCAGGATGAGCCACGGAAATTGCCGCTCATGCATCAACAGCAGCCGCGAGAGCGTCCAGTCGGTGATGAAACTTGTGTCGGCGGCAAGCCGCGGGTGAAGAACAAAGCCGTCCATCAGAAGCCAAGGCCAAATTTTTGCCTGACGATCAGCAACAACACATACGCGCAATAGCCAAGCACAAAGCCGATGCCTGTGCGCGTTCCCAGCCGCCATTGCGGCATCAGCAGCGGCAACAATAACGCCGCCACGGCAGCCATGATCGAGGCATCCACATAGTCAAGCGCGCCGTTGACCGCCACCGGCCGAACCATCGCGGTGACACCCAGTACGCCGAAGATGTTGAATATGTTGCTGCCCAGAATATTGCCGATGGCCAGGCCCGTTTGTCCTTTGCGCGCGGCAGTGATGGTGACCACAAGTTCAGGAAGCGAGGTTCCCACCGCCACCAGCGTCAGGCCGATAAAACTTTCCGAGAGCGCAAAATGTCGCGCAAGTGCCAGGCTGCCGTTCAAGATAAACCCGGCGCCGAAATAAAGCAGTGCCACTCCGATGACGAGATAGAACAGGCTCATGCCGATAAAGAGATCGCCGTTGGAGCGCGTCGCCGCGCGCGTAGCGAACACGGCGTGCGGGCTGGGCTTGCGCCAATCGAGCCCGAACGAAACAACCATGAACAGCACGAGGCCAACGAGCAGCCAGGCGCCGTCCGTGCGCGTCACCGTGCCGTCCCAGGCAAAGATCACGAAAGCGATGCTGGCGATCAGCATGGTCACACCTTCGCGAAAAACGATCTTGGGTGAAGTGGGAAGCGGACGGATGAGCGCGGCCAATCCCAGGATAAGCAAAATATTGGCGATGTTCGAACCAATGATGTTTCCGGCCGTGATATCGGGATGATTGGCAAGCACGGCGCGCAGCGCAACGAACAACTCGGGCGCTGACGTGCCCGCCGACATAACTACGAGGCCGATGAGCAGCGGCGAAAATCCGAGCAGCCGCGACAGGCCGACGCTGCCACGCACCAGCGCCTCGCTGCCGGCAAACAGCAGCCCCAAGCCAACCGCGATCAGAAAATAGACCATTTACCGCCCGTCTCCATCCGGAGCTTACCACCCGATAGCCGGGAGGCGGGGGCTACGTCATGCGTTACTTCGTCCGCTGGTAAAGCGCCTTGGATCGAAGGCGCGCAAACCCGGCTCTGCCGACTGGCCGGTGACGAGGCGGCACAAGACGTCGGCAATTGCAGGGGCAAACAGGATGCCATTGCGGAATTGGCCTGTGGCGACAAAGAGGCCGTCAAGCGTGGTCGGCCCGATGGCGGGAAGCCCATCGGGGGTTGCAGGCCGTAAGCCCGCCCAGCTTTCGGTCACGCGCCAATGGGCAAGCGATGGCGACAGCCGAACGGCGCCCGCAAACAGCCAATCACGCGCCTGATGCGTAACGGCAGCATCAAAACCAGCCTCTTCGACAGTCGCGCCGACAAGCAGGCGATCCGGGCGTGGCACGATGTAAACATCTGATTCCCAGACGGGATAGGAAGGCATCCTGGCGCCTGGCGGCGGCGCCAATGCAAGCATCTGCCCTTTGATAGGCCGCACGGGCGGCATTGCCTCGCGCGGGGCGCCTTCAATGGCGTTACACCAGGCGCCTGCGGTAACAATCACCGCATCGGCAGAAATTTTTTCATCGCCAGCGATAACCCCGCGCGCGCGAGTCTTTCCGACACTGAGCGATTGCACAGTGCATAGCTCGCGCAATTCACCGCCCGCGCGGTGCAAGGCGGTGGCAAGCGCGGCGCTGAGCGCGCGATTGTCCACCTGTGCCGCATCCGTCGCATGCAACGCGCCCAGCAGATTGGCCGTAAGCAATGGCTCGAGCGCGCGCGCTTCGCTGGCGTCAATCCATTTGCCCGGGAGCTTTCTTACGGCCAACGTAGCGGCAAGCTCACGAAGCTTGATGGCTTGTGCTTCGTTCAAGGCGATCAACAATGCGCCGGGTTCGCGCAAGCCAATCTTTTGCCCCGATGCAGCTTCAACCTCGCGCGCGAAGGCGGGCCACAGTTCACGTGACGCCCGCGCAAATTGCGCATGCGGATCTTCGCCGATGCCGGTTTCCGCGCCCGCAGCGAGCAGACCGGCCGCGGCCCAAGTGGCGCCCTGCCCCGCTAGCCCACGCTCGAGCACCACGACTTCGCATTTGGCCTGCGCAAGTCGCCAGCCAATGGCGAGGCCCGCCACGCCGCCACCAATGATGACAACTTTCATGAAGGAGACGTTTCGCTAAGCGCGGCCGCGACACGGGCTCCCGCTGCAACGAAACAAAGCCCGCCATAGATGTAGCAGATGAGACCGGCGCTATCGGGAAACAGGCACAGCAAGAGAAAAAAAATAAATGTTTCCGGCGGGCCAACGAGGCTTGCCAGACCGTGCAGCATCCGTGTGCCTCCCTGCTCGCCGCCTTTGAAGTTCCTGGCGAAACTCGCATAGGCATATTCGCTGGAAGCGAATGCCGTGCGCCCGAACAGGAGAAACGCAATTGCGATGGCGTATTCGGGCCGCGACAGCGCGAAGCCGAACGGCACGCCTGCGTAGAAAACGAAATCGGACGCGGAATTGAGCACGCCGCCAAACGCGGTCGGGCCCTTGAGCCGGGCCACCGCGCCATCGAGCACATCGCAAATCCGGTTGAAGAACACGAAAAGAATGCCGAGCCAATATAGATCGAGCGTCAAAAAGAACGCGCCTACGATCCCCAAGAGTAGCCCCAAAACCGTAATCGCATTCGCGCTGACGCCCGCGTGCCCCGCTTTTTCGGCGGCATGGGCAAGCCAGGGGGCGGCAATTTTGCGTAAGGGTTCTTCGAGCATGTGTTCTCAAGGCGGGTGACGGGCGCGATCAGTCTCACTATATTCCCCTTCGACAGAGGATGGAAAATCATGGAAAAAGCAACATTTGGCGCGGGCTGTTTCTGGGGTGTCGAATCGTTCTTCCGCGAGGTGCCTGGCGTTATCGATGCAGTCGCGGGTTATGCCGGCGGTGAAACCGAAAACCCCACCTATAAACAGGTTTGTTCCGACACCACCGGCCACGCCGAGGTGGTGCAGGTCACTTTCGATCCCGCCAAGGTGAGCTACGAGAAATTGCTGGGCGTATTTTTCGCCAATCACGATCCCACCACGCTCAACCGCCAGGGGCCGGATGTGGGCTCGCAATACCGCTCGGTGATTTTCACCCACTCGCCCGAACAGGAAAAAGCCGCTCGCGCGAAAATCAAGGAACTGTCCGAGGCCCATAAATTCAAGCGGCCGATCGTCACCACTGTCGAGCCGTTCAAGAATTTCTTTCGCGCCGAGGAATATCATCAGCGCTATTTCGAAAAGAACGGCCTGCCCTCCTGCCATGTGCGGATGGAGGACGTATGAAAACCTGGGGGGCGGTAGCAGGCGCGCTGCTCGTTGTTGCGGGAATTTCGGCAGCGCATTCCGCGGGCAGCACCAATCACCTCGGTGGCGGTGACCGCTACGTGGACACGGGCTTCTTCGCAACGCGCGCGCCTGTGCTTGGCCAGCACGGCATGGCGGCCACGGCGCAGCCTTTGGCCACGCAAATCGCCATCGACATTCTGAAAAAAGGCGGCAGCGCGGTTGATGCGGCCATCGCCGCCAATGCGGCTCTCGGGCTGATGGAGCCTGTCTCCAACGGTATTGGCGGCGATCTCTTTGCCATCGTCTGGGATCCGAAGACGAAACATTTGTACGGCTACAACAGCAGCGGCCGTTCGGCGCGCGGACGCACGCTTGACGACATGAAGCGCGAATTGAAAGGTAAGACGCACATCCCGCCTTTCGGTTCGCTGCCTATAACGGTGCCAGGCACGGTGGATGGCTGGTTCGCCCTGCACGACAAATTCGGTAAACTCAAGATGGCGGCCGATCTAGCGCCGGCAATCGATTACGCCAAGAACGGCTTTCCGGTGACGCAGCTAATTGCCTATTACTGGCAGCACAACATGGCAGGGTTCGAAAAGAACAAGGACAAAATCGAAGAGCTCGATAATGCCCGCCACACCTATCTGATCGACGGCCATGCGCCGAAGGAAGGCGAGGTTTTCCGCAATCCAGATCTCTCGCGCACTCTTGAAACCATCGCCAAAGGCGGGCGAGACGCGTTCTACAAGGGCATCATCGCCAAGAAAATTGACGCCTATTTCCGCCGCATCGGCGGCGACCTGCGCTACGACGATTTTGCCATGCATCACGGCGAATGGGTCGAGCCCGTTTCAGTCAATTATCACGGCTATGATGTTTATGAGCTGCCGCCCAATAGCCAGGGCGTAGCTACGCTCGAAATGCTGCAAATCCTTAAAGGCTTCGAACTCAAGAAAATGGGGCCGGGCTCGGCCGATGCGCTTACCGCGATGATTGAGGCCAAGCGGCTTGCCTATGAAGACCTCGCCAAATATTTCGGCGATCCCGCCTTCGTGAAAGTTCCCGTGCAACAATTGATCTCCGACAAATACGCGGACGCGCGCCGCAAACTGATCTCGCTCGATCACGCCAATCCCGATATCGGCCCCGGCAATCCCGATTTGGGCAAAAGCGACACCACCTATTTCACCACCGCTGACAAGGACGGTATGATGGTGTCGATCATCCAGTCCAATTACCGCGGCATGGGATCGGGGCTGGTGGCCGACGGGCTCGGCTTCATGTTCCAGGACCGCGGCGAATTGTTTTCGCTCGATCCCGCCTCGCCCAATGTCTATGCGCCGGGCAAGCGCCCCTTCCACACCATCATCCCTGCTTTCGTGATGAAGGATGGCCTGCCCTTGCTGTCGTTTGGGCTGATGGGCGGCGACATGCAGCCCCAAGGCCATGTGCAGGTTCTCGTCAACATGATCGATTTCGGCATGAACGTTCAGGAAGCGGGCGACGCCGCGCGCTTCTATCATCACGGCACCACCGAAGTGACCGGCGAGCCGGCCGAAGGCGTTGGCACCACCGAGCTCGAAAGCGGCATTTCACCCGAGGTGAAAGCTGAACTGGAGCGCCGCGGCTTCAAGACAGCGCCGGGCACAGGCGGCTTTGGCGGCTATCAGGCGATCCAGTGGGACGCCCGGAACCACGTCTATTGGGGGGCCAGCGAAATGCGCAAAGACGGCGAAGCCATCGGGTATTGAGGCTTCCCGTTCGGTCACAACTCATTTCTGGAGATGGGGTCGAGGTGGGGATGGAGCGCCACGCTGTCAAGGGGTGGCCTTTCATATTTTAAATAACCAATTGAATTTCAAAGATATTCTTCTAGTAACGCCTTCGTTATAATAGTCACTATTGCATAGTGTGAACTTATCTGTATAAGGGGGTCCACAGATTGAACCCGGCTTACCCGGCCGGCAGGGCCCAGAGATGACCGAGACGGACTTCACCAAGAAATTCAGGAAGGAGCTCATAGCGGGCCTGTCTTCGCTTGTGCTGCTGTCCGTTCTCGCGCGTGCGCCACGAGACATGTACGGCTATGAAATCGCCAAAGCCCTTAATGCCGAGGGCGAGCAAACCCCCCTCTTCAAGCAGGGCGCCATCTATCCGGTACTGCGCTCGCTTGAAGCCCTCGGCCTTTTATCAAGCCGCATCGCCTTGCAGGAGCTTGGCCCGCCACGCCGCTATTATGCCATCACCGCCGACGGCCGCCGCGCGCTCGGCGAATGGACCGCCGCCTGGCGCGACATGCGCGATTTCGTCGAAGGCGCGCTCAAAGGAGAGGTACTCACATGAGCGCCAGCACCCTTACAACCGTTGACGCCTATCTCGCCGCGCTCAAAGCCGCCTTCGGCAATGCGCCGCCCGCGCTCATTCGTGATGCGCTGTCGGACGCCGAAGAGCATTTGCGCAACGAACTCGCGCAAAACCCAACCAAATCTGAAGCGGACGTTCTCGCCGCAGTGATCGAGAACTATGGCACCCCAGGGGAAATCGCAGAGGAGTATCGCTCAATGGAACAGGTCTTGGCAGGCGCGGGGCCGTTTCCCCGCAGTGAAGAAGAGCCCTCCAAACACGACGGGTTCTTCGGCGTCATTGTCGATCCGCGCGCGTATAGCGCTCTCATTTACATGCTGCTGTCGATTGCGCTCGGCATTTTCTATTTCACCTGGACCGTGACCGGGCTGTCGCTCTCGCTCGGCTTCATGATCCTGATCATCGGCATCCCGTTTGCGCTGCTGTTCATCGGCTCGATCCGGGTGTTGTCGCTGGTTGAGGGCCGCATTGTGGAAGGACTGCTGGGCGTGCGCATGCCGAGGCGCCTGCCGCCCGAACATGCCGAGGACGAAACTGTGTGGAAGCGGATCAAGGCCGCGCTGGCCGACGTCCGCACCTGGTCGTCCATGGCCTATTTCCTGCTGATGCTGCCACTGGGCGTCGCCTATTTCACCGTTGCGACGACGTTCCTGACGACATCCGTGGCCTCCATGGCCGGTTCCGTGCACAGCCTCATCACGGGGCAGGATCTCATCAACATGGACAGCGACGTGACATCGGACTTGGGCACGATCAACGGAATGGACGCCATTCAGTGGCTGCACCACTTCCTGAACACCGCGCCCGGCTTGGTCGTGCTTTTCATCTTCGGTCTGCTGCTGCTGTTCGTCACGCTGCATATCGCGCGCGCCATCGGCTGGATCCATGGCCGAATCGCGGAAGTGCTGCTGGTTCGTCTTTAAACCTTCATATTGCGAACTTACCGGGGGAGGCCCGCCTTAACGGGGCGCACGGGCTTCCCCCATTTCGCAAATCGTTCATATTCAATTTTTCCAGTCCCTTTCTGGGACAATTATCGTTAACGCCAATGTAACGATTGACGGGGGTATACTATGGCTGAAATATGCACAGCCTAAATTCCTGTCAGGAACGGGATTTCGGGGTTTTTTGCCATTTTCGATACGAATAAATGTGCGGCCGGCTGGCGGCGCACATATCCGTAGGAAACCGACGCTTGATCCGTAACGCGTTGTCGAGATGGGGTGCAGGATTTGGCGAGCTGCGGGTGGCGGCGGTGGCCGCGTGCGACACGCTCGCTTCGACCGATGGCCGCTGGGCCCTGGTTTCCACCACCCTTACCGCCTCGATTGCCGGGACCGTTGCCTGGCTTGCCTTGTCGGCGGCACCACCTTCCAATGCGCAGGCCTTTGCGCCCAGGCGCGAACAGGCCGCCCTGCCATACGAGCTTCTGGTGCGCCTGTCCGGCGAAAGTCCCACGCCGGGAATAGCTTCCGAAGACGCGGGCAAGATGGTGATGAGCCAGACGGTCAAGAAGTCCGCGCCCAGCGGGGCCGATGACGAAAGCCTCGACAACACGCTTGCCACCGAACAGGTCGGCGTCGCCACGCCAGATATGCCGAATGTAGAAGTCCGCAAGCTGGCTGTCGATGCGGGCGACAGCCTTGCCGACGTGCTGACCGATGCGGGCGTTGCCGCCGGTGACGCACAAGCGGTCGTCAACGCGATGCAGCCCGTATATCCCTTGCGTTATCTGCGCGCAGGCCAGACCGTGAGCGCCACTTTCGGCTGGCCGGGAAACCAGGCGGCGAACGCAGAAAGCACTACACCCGTCCGTCTTCTTGCGCTTTCTTTCTCGCCCTCCGTCGATCATCAGATTGTTATCCGCCGCACCGCCGAAGGCAGTTTCATGGCGGAAGACATCCAGAAGAAGCTCGAAGCCCATTACCGTCACGCGGCGGCGACCATCGATTCAAGCCTTTATCTTGCGGCGATGCAGGCCGGCATACCCGCCGACGTCGTGGTCGAGATGATTCATATGTTTTCCTACACGGTCGACTTCCAGCGCGACGTGCATCCGGGCGACAGTTTCGAAGTTCTCTACAACGGCTTTTACACGCCCGAAGGCGAGATCGCGAAAGACGGCGACATCGTCGCCGCGACCATGATCCTCGATGGAAAGAGAGACACGCTCTATCGTTTCGAAACGCAGGATGGCGTCCAATATTTCGACGCCTTCGGCCGCAGCCCAAAAAGCATGCTGATGAAAACGCCCGTTGACGGCGCGCGCATCACGTCCGGCTTCGGCATGCGCATGCATCCGATCCTGGGCTACACCAGAATGCATAAAGGCATCGATTTCGCGGCGCCCACCGGCACGCCGGTGATGGCGGCGGGTTCCGGCACCGTGACGTTTGCCGGCGTCCAAAGCGGCTATGGAAATTTCGTGCTCGTCAATCACGGCAATGGTTATTCCACCGCCTATGCCCATCTGCTGCGCTTTGCCAGCGGCATTCATCCGGGCATGCGCGTTCGCCAGGGCCAGACGATCGCCTATGTGGGCGCAACGGGCGAAGCAACGGGCCCGCATCTGCATTATGAAATCCGTATCAACAACGTGCAGGTCAATCCGATGAAGGTGAAGGTGGCGGGCGGACAGCAATTGCAGGGCAAGGAATTGAAAACCTTCCTGGCCGAGCGCGCGCAAACGGACGAACTCGAAGCCTCCCTCCCACTGCAGAAGAGCGTGGCGGAAGCCGACGATTTGCGCAGAGATCAGTAAGCTGCTAACCGCGCCTAAGGTAAAGCTGGTTTTCGCCCTTCGGTACTGAAAGCAGCGCGCCGCGTTCAAAACCCATCCCAAGCAGCAATGGTTCGATGCGCGCTTTATCGCCCGAGGCGTCGGCGTCGGCGGTCATCTCAATCCAGACCGTGCGCACTTGAGGAAGAACACCGCGCAAGCCTTCCAAAACTTGGACTTCATGCCCATCGACGTCGATTTTCACATGCGTGGGCGTGCGGGTGCCTAATTGTTTGATCACGTCCTCGCCGCGCATGACGGGTACGGTAATCGATGCCTCCGACATGAAACGTCCACGCACGTTTTGCGGTCTATCCAGCGCGTGAAGACCAGTGCCAGGAGCGGTTTCAAGCAAATACATTGTCGCCAGTCCCGTTCTGTCCGACAGCCCCAACGCCAGCGGCGTTATGCGTTCGCCAAATATGTTCTGGATCACCGCCTGCGTCAGCACTTGGAAATTTCCTGCTACCGGCTCGAACGCCGTGGCCGTCACGCCGTGGCAAAGGCAGGCATAGATGGAATAAATGCCGATATTCGCGCCGACATCCGACAGATGGTCGCCGGGCCGCACATATTCTTCGAGCCAGGCGATCGTGTCTGCCTCGCGCGTGAGCATCTGCGAGGCGTGCCTCACGACATTGGAAGATATGCCGGAATAACGGACCAGCCCGCGCGGCGTGCGAATGGTGATGATGGACGCTAGCTTGCTGGCCGCATGGGCGGCAATACGCGCACCGTAAACGCCGAATGGCAGAGTCAGCAGCCGGGCGGCATTGGCCAACCCTCCGCCGATCAGCTTCGTGGCCGACAGCCCCCGATTTTCCTCACGCTGTCCCCTCGATCAGTGAATGGCGCTGCTGGGCGCGGCGGCGAATTCAAGTTCGTCTTTGGTGCCCGCGAACTCAGTGCCATTGATGATCAGCCCGTGTTTGCCGGCCGAGGCCTGGATCTTGTCTCCGTCCTTGATCTTGCCTTGCAGGATCAGCTCCGCCAACGGGTCTTGCAGCCTGCGCTGGATGACGCGCTTCAGGGGCCTTGCGCCGTAGACAGGATCGTAACCCGCGCGCGCAAGCCACGCCTTCGCCTTGGCATCGAGATGAAGCGTAATTTTCCGGTCTTTGATCAGCGCCGCCAGCCGCTCGATCTGGATGTCGACGATGCGGTCCATCTGGTCGCGGGTGAGGCGATGGAAGAGGATGATTTCGTCAAGCCGGTTGAGGAATTCAGGCCGGAAATGCGCGCGCACCGCGCCCATCACCTGCGAACGCACGGCGGTGGAATCCTCGCCCTCGGGCTGGGCTGCAAGAAACTCGGCACCAAGATTCGAAGTGAGAATGATCAGCGTGTTGCGGAAATCGACCGTGCGGCCCTGCCCGTCGGTCAGCCTCCCGTCGTCCAGCACCTGAAGCAGGACATTGAACACGTCCTGATGCGCCTTTTCGACTTCGTCGAACAGGATGACCTGATAGGGCCGCCTGCGCACCGCTTCGGTGAGCACGCCGCCTTCCTCGTAACCCACATAACCCGGCGGCGCGCCGATCAGGCGGGCCACAGAATGCTTCTCCATGAATTCGCTCATGTCGACGCGCACCATGGCGCTGTCGTCGTCGAACAGGAACGCGGCCAGCGCCTTGGTGAGTTCGGTTTTGCCGACGCCGGTGGGGCCAAGGAACAGAAACGAGCCAATGGGCCGGTTGGGATCCTGCAGGCCGGCGCGCGAGCGGCGCACGGCGTTCGACACCGCGCGGACAGCTTCATTCTGGCCGACCACGCGTTTTTCCAACGCCTCTTCCATGTGAAGCAGCTTTTCGCGCTCGCCTTCCAGCATTTTCTCGACCGGAATGCCGGTCCAGCGCGAGACCACGGCGGCGATGTGCTCGGGCGTCACCGCTTCGTTGACGAGGCGGCGGTCGCCTTTGCTTTCGGCGTCTTTGAGCTTTTTATCCAAATCGGGAATAACGCCATAGGTTAGCTCGCCTGCGCGGCCCAGATCGCCCTTGCGCTGCGCGATTTCCAGTTCCTGGCGCGCGGCATCGAGCTGTTCCTTCAGCTTCTGCACGCTGTGCAGAGCCTTCTTTTCCTCGTTCCAACGCGCGGTCATGGCGGACGATTTTTCTTCCAACTCCGCCAGCTCGCCTTCCAGCTTTTGCAAGCGATCTTTCGACGCCTTGTCGGTTTCCTTTTTCAGAGCCTCGCGCTCGATCTTGAGCTGGATCAGACGTCGGTCGAGTTCGTCCAACTCCTCTGGCTTCGAATCCACCTGCATGCGCAGGCGACTTGCCGCCTCGTCCATCAGATCGATCGCCTTATCGGGCAGGAAACGGTCGGTGATGTAGCGGTGCGACAGCGTGGCGGCCGCCACGATGGCTGCATCGGTAATGCGCACGCCGTGATGGACTTCGTATTTCTCTTTCAGTCCGCGCAAAATCGAAATGGTGTCCTCGACCGTGGGCTCGGAGACGAACACCGGCTGGAAGCGGCGAGCCAGCGCCGCGTCCTTCTCCACATGCTTCTTGTATTCGTCGAGCGTGGTGGCGCCAATGCAATGCAACTCGCCGCGCGCGAGCGCTGGCTTTAGCAGATTGGATGCATCCATCGAACCTTCGGCGCGGCCGGCGCCCACGATGGTGTGCATCTCGTCGATGAAGAGAATTATCTGCCCGCCCGTCGCGGTGATTTCGGACAACACCGCCTTCAGCCGCTCCTCGAACTCGCCGCGGTACTTGGCGCCAGCGACCAGCGCGCCCATGTCGAGCGCCATCAGCCGCTTGTCGCGCAGACTTTCGGGCACATCGCCATTGACGATGCGGAGCGCGAGCCCCTCGACAATCGCCGTCTTTCCAACGCCCGGCTCGCCGATGAGCACAGGATTGTTTTTGGTGCGGCGCGAGAGGACCTGGATGGTGCGGCGGATTTCCTCGTCCCGCCCGATGACGGGGTCGAGCTTGCCGGTGCGCGCGGCTTCGGTCAGGTCGCGCGCATATTTCTTGAGCGCGTCATAGGCATTCTCGGCGGTGGCGGAATTGGCCGTGCGGCCCTTGCGCAGATTGTTGATGGCGGCGTTCAAACTCTGTGGGCTTACGCCCGCCGCTTTCAGCGCCTTAGATGCATCCGTGTTCGGCTGCATGGCGATTGCCAAAAGCAATCGCTCGGCCGTGACAAAACTATCGCCCGCCTTTTTGGCCAATTGTTCAGCGCTGTCGAACAGCTTGGCTGTCTCTGGCGCGAGATAAACCTGTGCGCCGGAGCCTTCCACGCGCGGCATGCGGGTCAGCGAGGCTTCCGTTTGCCGCAACGCCTCATCCGGCCTGCCGCCCGCCGACTGGATCGGCCGCGCGGCCAGGCCCTCTTCATCGTCCAGCAGCACCTTCAGCAAATGCTCAGGGGTGAACCGCTGGTGGCTGGAGCGCAGGGCAAGGCCTTGGGCCGCCTGCACAAATCCGCGCGCCCGCTCGGTGAATTTCTCGAACTCCATATTCGCCACTCCTCGCGCGCCCGCCCCGCCCCTTCAGGCACAGAGCAACCGCCGGTATAGGCACGGCCCTTTAGGCGCCGCGCCATGCTTTATGTGGCGTTTAGTTGAGACGGGACAAGGGGTATCGCCTAAGTGGCTGTCGCCTCGTCGGCTTCGTTTTCCTCGGCCTCGTCGCCTTCGTCATTGAGCGTGAAGGAGGGGCCTGGCACGGGCTGGGACTGAGGGTAAGGCTGTGGCTGCGGCCCATTGGGGCCGCGCCCATCGCCGCCACCCTGGCTGTTGTTATAGGGCTGCTGGTAATTGCCTTGCTGATTTCCCTGCGAATTGCCCTGCTGGTTTGCCTGCGGGTTCCCTTGTGGCTGATAACCCTGAGACTGGCCACCCTGGCCCTGGCCTTGCCCCGATTGCTGATACTGGGTCTGGTTGGCCATCATGATGCGGTAATAGTGCTCTGCATGTTGAAGATAATTCTCCTGCGCCACGCGGTCGCCGGCCGAGCCAGCATCGCGCGCGAGCTGCAGGTATTTTTCGTAGATATTTGCTGCTGTGCCGCGAATTTTTATTTCCGGGCCAGCGCTGTCGAAAGGCCGATTGTGGCCGTGGCTATGGCCTTGATTGTTGGGCGGTCCCCGTCGGCCGCGTCCGCGTGAGCGTTTCATTAGCTCCTCAATTCCCTTACCAGGTTTCAGAACTCATCTTCCGCCTGCGCTCCAAGGCGCTGCCGCATGAAAAATCATGCGGGCCAACGCTGTGTTGCGCTGCACAGACGCGCTGGGCGGTCCAACTTCAAATCGCGCGTTGTCCGAACTCTCGTTTCGCGTAGAGCAGCACCCCCCAGTGCCCTTTCCCGTCCGATACCGCTGGCCTTAGCCTGGGGTTATTCCGGATGGGGCTCTTTTTCGCGTCCCTCAAGACAGGAAACTATCCGCTTCCAGTCGCCAATTCCAACCCTTTTTTGCACTTCTCATGGCTGAAGCCCCCCACGACGCAGCGTGGGATCTGTGCCATATCAGGAACCACGCGCATCACTTCAAGCGAGTTCGCGCGAAAAATCGCCGCAACATCCAGCGCTTGGCCCTGACCCAGTTCGACAATGGCGCGGGCGTTTGGCGCCAGATGCTCACGAATTTGCGGGGCCAGTTGCCGATATGCATCGAGGCCATCCGGCCCACCGGCAAGCGCAATCTCGGGCTCATGATGCGCGATTTCATCCGCCAGCAATGCGCGTGCGGCGTTTGTCACATAGGGCGGGTTGCAGAAGATCACATCGAAGATACCGCCGATGCCATCGGCCCAGTTGCCGCGCATGAGCTTCACGCGATTCGACATGCCATGAGCCTCAACATTCTTCCCTGCCCAGCCCAAGGCTTCATCAGAAATATCTGCACCAATGCCATGAGCTTGGCTTCGTTCCTTTAGAAACGCGATGAGGAGGCACCCCGTTCCAGTGCCGAGATCAAGCACACGCAAAGGCGAGCTGGCCTCTGGGAACTCCTTCACTGCCTCTTCGACAAGTGTTTCGCTTTCGGGACGGGGGATAAGGACGCCCGGCCCCACGGCAAATTCGAGGCTCCAGAACTCGCGTTTTCCCAGGATATAAGCCAATGGTTCGTGGCCCGCGCGGCGGGCGACCGCGGCGGTAAACCGCGCAAGCGCGACTGCATCTGGCGCGACACGGCCGGCGATGAGGTCTTCCTGGCTGACGCCCATAGCGTGCGCCAGCAGAAGGCGCGCCTCCAGCCGCGGGCTTTCGATGCCCGCCGCACGCAAGCGCTCGACAGCCTGTTCCAGAATATCCGTGGTCACGCGTTATCGGTTTCTTCGGCGACGAGCCGGCTTACCTGATCTTCGGTGACGAGCGCATCGATGATTTCGCCAAGATCGTCGCCCGAAAGAATGCGGTCCAACTTGTAAAGCGTGAGGTTGATGCGGTGGTCGCTCACGCGCCCCTGCGGGAAATTATAGGTGCGGATGCGCTCCGAACGGTCGCCGGAACCCACCAACCCCTTGCGCTCGGCCGCGCGTTCGCTCGCCTGACGCTCGCGCTCGGCCTCGAACAGGCGCGCTTTGAGAATCTTCATCGCCTTGGCGCGGTTCTTGTGCTGCGACTTTTCCTCCTGCATAGCCACCGCGATGCCTGTGGGCAAATGGGTGATGCGAACAGCACTCTCCGTCTTGTTGACGTGCTGGCCGCCGGCGCCGCTGGCGCGATAGACGTCCACACGCAAATCTTTGTCGTGAAGATCGATGTCCACGTCCTCCGGTTCTGGCAGCACGGCGACTGTCGCCGCAGAGGTGTGAATGCGCCCCGATGATTCCGTCACCGGCACGCGTTGGACGCGATGCACGCCCGATTTCGAATTTCAGCTTGGCGTAGGCGCCCTCGCCTTCGACAGCCAGCACTACTTCCTTGACACCGCCGAGATCGGACTCGGAAAGCGACAGCAATTCCGCCTTCCAGCCCTGAAGCTGCGCATAGCGTGTGTACATCTTCAAAAGATCGGCCGCAAACAACGCCGCCTCCTGCCCGCCGGTGCCGGCGCGAATTTCAACGATGGCAGAAGAAGAATCCGCCACATCCTTCGGCAGCAGCAACAGTTTCACGTCGTGCTCCAGGCGGACGAAGCGCTCGCGCAGATGTTTTTCCTCGTCCGCCGCAAGCGATTTAAGATCCGCGTCTGTCTTGGGATCGGCCAGCAGGGCTTCCGTCTGGCCTAGCTGTTCGCGCGCTGATTTATAGGCGCGGATGGTCTGCGCCACGGGTGCCAGCTGCGCGTGCTCCTTCGACAGCTTGACGAAATCGCCAGCGCCGCCGCCTTGGCTCATTTGCGCTTCGATTGCCGCAAAGCGGTCGAGCACGCGTTCGAGTTTGGCTTCGGGAATCATGGTTCGATCTTACTAATTTCATACGTCATGGCCGCCCGCGAGACGGCCACCCATGTGGAAGGCCGGTTCAAGCCCGGCCATGACGATGAGCTAAGGGACGGGTTCGAGCGTGTCGGCTATCTTTAGGCCAGCCTCAATCTCGGCGGCCTTTTTCTCGCACAGCTCGACGATATGGTCGATCAGCTTCGGGTTTTCAAGCTTATAGGCGGGCTTGCCGTTGAGATAGACCATGCCCACTGCCCGCGCCGCCTCCGGTGAAGCCGATGTCGGTTTCGCGCGCCTCGCCCGGCCCATTCACCACGCAGCCGATGATGGAAAGCGACATCGGCGTCGAGATGTGCTTCAGGCGCTCTTCCAGCACCTGCACTGTCTTGATGACGTTGAAGCCCTGCCGGGCGCAGGAAGGACAGGCCACGATATTCACGCCGCGGTGGCGGATGCCCAGCGCCTTCAAGAGGTCAAAGCCGACGCGGATTTCTTCTTCCGGCTCGGCCGACAGCGACACGCGGATGGTGTCGCCGATGCCGGCCCACAGAAGCGCGCCCATGCCAATTGAAGATTTGACGGTGCCCGGGATCATGCCGCCCGCTTCGGTGATGCCGATATGCAACGGATAATCGCAGGCCTCAGCAAGACCCTGATAGGCGGCGACCGCCATAAACACGTCCGATGCCTTGGCGCTGATCTTGAACTCGAAGAAATCGTTGTCTTCCAGAATGCGCGCGTGGTTGAGCGCGCTTTCCACCATGGCTTCGGGACACGGCTCGCCATATTTCTCAAGCAGGTCTTTTTCCAGCGAGCCCGCGTTCACGCCGATCCTCATCGAACAGCCGTGATCTTTCGCCGCTTGCACCACTTCCTTCACGCGCTGCATGGAACCGATATTGCCGGGATTGATGCGCAGGCAAGCCGCACCCGCCACGGCTGACTCGATCGCGCGCTTATAATGGAAGTGAATATCGGCCACGATCGGCACTTTGGCGGCTTTGACGATCGCTTTCAGGGCCTTGGTGGAATCTTCGTCCGGGCAGGACACGCGCACAATGTCGGCTCCCGCTTCTTCCAGGCGGCGCACCTGTGCGATTGTTGCCGCGGAGTCTGCCGTTAGCGTGTTGGTCATGGACTGGACGGTAATAGGCGCGTCGCCGCCGACTTCCACCGACCCAACGCAGAATCTTCCGCGATTTGCGCCGGACGATGTCACGATAGGGGCGGATGCTCATTTTTTCTCAGCCCGACCGCCCGCCAAAACGGTCAACAATATTCTGCGGATCGAGCGCCATGCCTTCAGTGGTTTTGCCCTTCTTGCCGGCAAAACCCATGGCGCTGCCATCGAGCACAATCTGCACGGCGCCGCCGTCCGGCGTGGTGAGCGTCAGGCCGATCAGGTTCGGCGCGCGATAAACGTCGCCTGCCCGCAATGTGCGATTGATATACACGGTGTTATCGGGGCCCTCGACCAGAATGCGCGTCGGCCGGTAGGCACGAAGCTCAACCCGCACATTGCCGTTATGCGCGCCATAGACGCGTCCTGGCGGCGGTGGCGGCGGCAAATCCGCCTGGCTGGCGTTCGTCGGTTCTGCATTCGGCATTTGCGCTGGCGGTACGGCGGCGGTCTGGGTATCGGCTAGCGTGACCGGAGGCGCCGTCGAATCCGATGGTGTGATTGATGCCGGCGCTGGCTGGGTCTGCGTATTTTGTGTGGGCGTAGCTTGTTTGGGCGCTGGTGGCTGCGCCTTGCCCGCAAGCCCTGCGTCGCTTGCCAGGCGATCAGGCAGAGGCGTCACCGGCTCCGACAACATACGATTTGCGGACACGGACAAATAATAGCCGCCATATACGACGGCGATCACAAGCAACACAAGGAAGACCAGCGAGCCATGTGGCAAATGTTTTTCTTCTTCTATGGCCAGCTTTGTCACTGCGTCATCCGCGTCGCCGCGGCCCGCGATTTCGGTTTTAAATCGTTCGATGCATTGCGCGGGGTCAAGCCCAAGATATTCGGCATAAGAACGCAAAAAACCGATGGCATAGGGACGGCCGGGCAGCGCCTGGACATTACCCTCTTCCAAAGCCTCAAGGTGATCCTTACGAATCTTCAGGGCATGCGAGACGGAAGTCAGGTCTTCCCCCTTGCGCTGTCGCGCCATGCGCAGGTCCTGCCCCACGGTTTCCAGGGGCGCGTCGCTGTCATCGGAAATCTCGCGCAAATGCAGGCGGCGGCGCTCAAGCCCACCGCTCTGGTCGAGCGAAAGTCGCGTTACTTTGGTCATACGCTGTAAACCCACCTGCGCACAAAGCGCCCTGAATCGCTAAGTCCCTATAATAGTGAATTAAATCAGAACAGAACGCCCGCCACAATCTGCGCCTCGGGCAAAGGCAAATGCCGCGCTAACAGCTTGGCGCGTTTTCAAAGCAAACAACCAGAGCCCCGTAGTTTTGTGTTTGGCAGGCCTCAGTGTTTTCAGGGTCTGCCTATCAGGCCACAACAAATTCCGGCATGTTTTCAAGCCGCCGTTGGCCAGCCTGTTCAAGTAATTATACGGGTTTTTCCAAGGCAATGCCGTGTTCTGCCGCGAAATCTGCCAGCGCGGGGCGGGCGCTGGGCAAACCGGTCTCGCACAAACTCGTCACCACAGGTTGCAGGGCGCGCGTGTCGAGGCTGCGCACCATCATCTTTACCGGCCCGATCATGCTGGGCTGCATGGAGAGAGCAGAAATGCCAAGACCAATGAGAGCCATGGCCTCAAGCGGCCTGCCGGCCATCTCGCCGCAAAAGCAGATTTCGGTTTTACTGCCTCTGGCTGCCTCGCCGATATGGCGCACCAGGCTGAGCACAGCTGGGCTTAAGGTGTCGTAACGCCGCGCCATCGCCGGGTTGGTGCGGTCAGCGGCAAAAAAGAATTGCAGCAAATCATTCGAGCCCACCGAAACAAAATCGGCGCATTGCAAAATTTGATGGAGCGTGAACAGCAGCGACGGCACTTCAAGCATGGCGCCAAGCTCGATGCGCTTTGGCATCACATGGCCAAGTTTGCGCGCGCGCGCCACTTCGCGCTCGATCTGCGCCTTGGCGGCTTCAAATTCGGAAACCGCGCTCACCATTGGCAGAAGCAGTTTTAGGAGCCTGCCATTGGCAGCCGCAATCAGCGCACGAACCTGGTAACGCAGCAGCGCCGGGCGATCGAGCGCAATGCGCAGCGCGCGCCAGCCAAGCGCCGGGTTTTCCTCTCGCGCACGCTTGCCGAAGCTCGGCACCTTGTCGCCGCCCAAATCGAGCGTGCGGAACACTACCGGTTTCCCGGCCGCCGCATCGAACACCTTTTTGTAGAATGCAATTTGGTCGACCAGCCTCGGCATTGCCTGACCCAGCATGAATTGCAACTCGGTGCGGAAGAGGCCGATGCCGTCGGCGCCAGATTCCGCGAGATGCGGCAGGTCGACCAGCAGTCCCGCATTCATGTCGAGCGTGATCCGCACGCCATCCTTGGTGATAGCGGGCTGATCCTTGATCGCCGCGAAGCGCGCGACCCGCTGCGCCAGCAGCGCCTGTTTCGCTTTGAAGGCTGCTAATGATTTCCGGCTGGGGACGCAGATGCGCTTCGCCTGCCTCGCCATCGACCACGATGGCGTCGCCAGCGCGCGAGGCATCAGAAATTCCTTCGACGGCACCAACCAGCGCCACCCCGAGTGCGCGCGCCACAATGGCGATATGCGAGTTCTGCGTCGCCTCCTCGACCACTAAACCCTTGAGGCGGCCGCCCCCGTAATCAAGGAGTTCCGCCGGTCCCATGGCGCGGGCCACCACCACTGCGTCGGCCGGCAAGTTTTCGGGGATTACATGGCCATTGGCCGCGAGATGACGCATCAGGCGGCGCGCAAGATCGTCGAAATCGTGTAGCCGCTCGCGCAAATACGGGTCTTCGGTGCGGGATAGCCGCGCGCGGGTTTCGTCCTGCACGCGCTCGACGGCCGCTTCGGCGGTAAGACCAGAGCGCACCGCGTCGCGCAGGCGCTGACGCCAGCCCTGATCGTTGGCGAATAGCTTGTAAGCTTCGATCACCTCTCGCGATTCACGCCGATAAGCTCGAATTCGTTTGATTCCAGCATTTCATCGACTGCCCGCTGCAAACCCTCAAGCGCCCCGTCCAACCGCTTGAGTTCAGCAGCTGGTCTTCGGCGATCATGCGCTCGACCTTCACGCGCGGGTCATGCAGCACCACGGTGCCGATGGCGACGCCTTCGGCCAGCCCTTCGCCGCGGAAGACCGCCGGCTTGGTGGGCGAGAGTTCCGGCTTCATCGAGCTCGGCTAGATCGATGAGCGTGCCTTGCGCCACCACTTCCGCCAGCACCATGGCGATGGTGAGAAGCGCTTCCTCTTCCTCTTCGTCATATTGACGCTGCGGTGCGATTCTGCACCGTAAGCACGCCGAACACGCGCCCGCCGCGCACGATCGGCACGCCCAGGAACGAACGATACGGGTCTTCGCCCGTTTCCGGCCGGTAGGAAAACCGCGGATGCGCGGGCGCGTTGGTCAGGCTAACGGGCTGCTGCGGTCTCAGCCACAAGACCGACCAGACCCTCGCCCTGCTTTAGGCGTGTGCGGTGGACGGCATCGCGGTTCAGGCCTTCAGTAGCGAACAGTTCCAGCGCACCGCCTGCACGGCGCAGATAAATGGAGCAAACCTCCGCCACCATATTGGCGGCGACCAGAGAAACCAATTTGTCTAGGCGGGCCTGGGCGCTCGTCTGCTCCGCCATGATCTCGCGCAGGCGGCGGAGAAGAACGCGGGGGCCGCCTGTTGCGAGCGGCGCCATCAGCAGAGCTTCCTGGTCATTTGGCGCAAAACCACGCAATGCCCCTATACAAGATCGAGTTCGTATGCCGAGTGCAGCGCGCGCACGGCCAACTCGACATATTCCTCGGCGATCAGAACGCTGACCTTGATCTCGGAGGTCGAGATCACCTGGATGTTGATGCCCTTTTCAGACAACGTGCGGAACATGGTCTGGGCGATGCCAGGATGGGTGCGCATGCCGATGCCGATGATCGATACCTTGGCCACGTTCGCATCGGAAATGATTTCCTTGTAACCGATTGCCGGCGCCGCCTTATGGATGATGTCGAGCGAGCGCGCGAGGTCGGCGCGGCCTACCGTGAAGGTCAGGTCGGTTTTACGACCATCGTGTGAAATATTTTGCACGATCATGTCGATGTTGACGCCTGCATCCGCCAGCGGTCCGAAAATGGCGGCGGCCATGCCGGGCTGGTCCGGGATGCGCAGAAGCGTGATTTTCGCTTCGTCGCGGCTATAGGCGATGCCAGTGACTGGTTTCTTTTCCACGATGTCTTCCTCGTCGCATAAAAGTGTGCCGCCATTGTCGGAATCGAATGTCGAAAGTACCCGCAGCGGCACACGGTGGAGCATGGCAATCTCAACTGAGCGCGTCTGCAGCACCTTGGCGCCCAGCGAGGCCAGTTCGAGCATTTCTTCGAAGGTGATCTTTTCCAGCCGCCGCGCCTTGGCGACGATGCGTGGGTCTGTGGTGTAAACGCCGTCCACATCGGTGTAAATGTCGCAGCGGCCGGCATGGATCGCGGCCGCCAGCGCCACGGCACTGGTGTCAGAGCCTCCGCGGCCTAACGTGGTGATTCGATTGTCCGGTGCGACGCCCTGGAAGCCCGCAACCACCGCCACCTGCCCTTGGGCCAGGCGCTCATTCATCAGTTTTGTGTCGATAGCTTCGATGCGCGCCGCGCCATGCATGGCGGACGTCCTGAATCGGAATCTGCCAGCCCAACCACGAACGCGCCTGCACGCCGATGCTTGCCAGCGCCACAGCCAGAAGCCCAACCGTCACCTGCTCGCCCGCCGCCACGACGACGTCGTATTCGCGCGCATCGTGCATGGGCGACAGTTCCCGCACCCATCCGACCAGCTTGTTGGTTTCGCCGGCCATGGCGGAAACGACGACGGCGACCTGGTTGCCCCGGTCGACCTCGCGCTTGACGATTGCGGCAACATGGCGGATGCGCTCGAGATCGGCCACCGACGTGCCCCCGAACTTCATCACGATCTTTTTGGCGGCGGCTTTTGGCATGGGCTTGAAAGAACCTGAAATCTAAGGCGCAAATGCGTTGAAACTTTGCCGCTCGTATACAAGCCGCTGTCTGAGGGAACAACCGCCTTTCGCCCCGTTACCTTACCTTCTATCGTCCGCCCCGCATTCGAGAGAAAGCAGATGGCCTTATCGTCCTCCATCGACCCTGCCGAGGTCGCCAAGTTTTCGGCGCTGGCTGCCGAATGGTGGGATCCCAACGGCCAGTTCCGGCCGCTGCACCGTTTCAACCCGGTGCGGCTGGCTTTTATCCGGGAGACCGCCGCGCACCACTGGAAGCGCGACGAGCGCGGGCTCAAACCTTTCGGTGGGCTGAAGCTTCTCGACATCGGCTGCGGTGGCGGGCTGGTGGCCGAGCCCATGGCGCGGATGGGCTTCGACGTATTGGGCGTCGATGCATCGGAAAAGAACATCAAAACCGCACAAGCCCACGCCACGCAGTCGGGCGTGCATGTGCGCTATCGCGCGACAACGGCCGAAGACCTGGCCGACGAAGATGCACGCTTCGATCTCGTGCTCAACTTGGAAGTGGCCGAGCACGTTGCCGATGTGGGCGCTTTCATTGAGGCCTGCGCCAAGCTGGTGGCGCCGGGCGGTTTGATGATCACGGCCACCATCAACCGCACTTTGAAATCGCTGGCGCTGGCCAAGGTGGCCGCAGAATACGTATTGCGCTGGCTGCGCCCCGGCACGCATGAGTGGAACCGCTTCATCACGCCAGACGAATTGCAGCAGCATTTGGAAAATGCACGGCTCACGGTATTGGATGTCCAGGGCGTGCGTTTCGATCCCTTGCGCTGGGACTGGCAATTGGCCCGCGACACGGATGTGAATTACATGGTGGTTGCGTCAAAAGGCGCACGCCAATGATGCCTCAATCGCCAATGGCCAGACGGTTCTTTGGCGCTGCAGCCGCCCTCGGAATTACGATCGCTGTTTTCGGATTCTTCTTTCTGGTCATCTGGAAATTTGACTCGCAACTACCACCACCCAAACCGCCTTCGAAAGAGGTGACTGTCAACATTTACCGTAGCCAGCCCGTTGCCAAGCCTTGACTCATCAATGGGCCTGCTGGCAATGAGCCGGAAATCTTTAGCCACAACCAGGGAGGCAATGATGGCCAAGACTTATAAAGGCTCGTGCTTTTGCGGCGCGGTCGAGTTCACTGCTGCCAGCGAGCCCGCGGCTCAGGGATATTGCCATTGCAACTCATGCCGGCACTGGTCGGCTGGGCCGGTGAACGCCTTCACTTTGTGGGATCCGAAATCGCTCAGCATCACCAAAGGCGCCGACCAGATCGGCACCTATAACAAGACGGCGGGCAGCAGCCGCAAATGGTGCAAGAAATGCGGCGGGCATCTGTTCACCGATCATCCGCAGATCGGCCTTGTCGATATTTATGCGGCGGTGCTGCCCAGCCTCGCCTTCAAGCCGATGGTGCATGTGAACTATCAGGAGTCCGTGCTGCACATCAAAGACGGCCTGCCCAAGCAGAAGGATTTTCCGAAAGAAATGGGCGGTTCCGGACAATTGCTGCGGGAATAGACTTCGCAATAGTTCAATTCATTTTTCAATCACGGTGGGATTTCGGTGGCGGTCGGCCCCACACCGGTTTCCTGTGATGAAAAATTTGAATGTATTTATCGGGACGCTTCATTCCCTTAACTGCCGCAATTGCTTGGTCAAGCGTCTGAAACCCACCATCCTGCATCTCGTAATTTATGCAGATACGAAAAGGTGGAAGTCCTTCGCCTTCAACTAACCGTTCTTTGTTCGTTTGCATAATTTTTCCTCAATTTAATTCTTTCGGATCCGGCGGGAGCGGCGCGATGGTGATGCCCTCATCCACCAGTTCCTTCGCTTCCTTCAGCGTGGCCTCGCCATAGATGTGGCGGTCTTCCTTCTCGCCATGATGAATCTTGCGCGCTTCATCGGGAAAGTTGGGGCCGACATATTCGGCGTTCTCCTGCACGAATTTGCGAAAACCCGCCATGAACTGGCGCGTCTTTTGCTGACCTGGAACCTGCTTGGAAGAAGATTTCTCTTTCGAAGCCGCGACAGCGGGCGCCATCGGCGCCTTGCGGATCGTTGCGTCGCCGCAAAGAGGGCATTCGAGCGCGCCTTGCGCTTCCTGTTCGTCATAGGCCCTGCTGTTCTTGAACCAGCCTTCGAATTCGTGGCCGTGCCCGCATGTCATCCGGTAAACGATCACGCGACGCCTTTCTGCTCCTCAAACGGCCAAATCATTCTATCAAAGCGGGAATTAACGGGCCACTGCGCAACCGGCCCTTGGTTTCAGATGACTAAAGCATTTTTTTGCAATTGCTCCTTTTACGGCCCGGCATAAGGCCGGTCGTGCTGCAAGGACGGAATGCGCGCCCGGGCCTCTTCAACTTTATTCAAATCGAGATCAGCCAGGATGATGCCGGGTTCTGCCTCGGCCTCGGCCAGCACGTCGCCCCACGGCCCGATGATCTGGCTGTGGCCATAGGTGCGCCGGCCATTGGCGTGCAGCCCGCCTTGCGCGGGCGCGAAAACGAAACAGCCGGTCTCGATGGCGCGCGCGCGCAACAGCACCTGCCAGTGCACTCGGCCAGTGGTTTCCGTCCAGGCGGCGGGAACGGTGAGGATATCGGCGCCAGCCTTCGCCAGTGCACGGTGAAGCTGCGGGAAGCGTAGATCGTAGCACACCGTCATGCCGACCTTGCCCCAGGGCAGATTGACGATCACCGCACCGGCGCCCGGCGCGACCGTGTTGGATTCCTTGTAGCTCTCGCCCGAAGGCAGGTTCACATCGAACAGGTGGATCTTGTCGTAGCGCGCGAGAATGCGCCCCTGCGGGCCAATGAAAAAGGAACGGTTGGCGGTTTTGGTATCGGAAACTTTGATCGCCAGCGAACCAATCAGCAGCCAGATGCCAAGCTCTTCCGCCAAACGGCAAAATGCCGGCAAGGCCGGGTCCTTGTCTTCAGCAAAGCTTTTTTCCAGTTTGGCGCCGCCATCGGGCGCCATCAGGCAGGTATTCTCCGGCGTGCCGATCAGCCGCGCGCCCTTGGCTTTCGCCTCGCGAATGGAGGCGCTGGCGATTTTCAGATTTTCCTGCACGTCGTCGGACGAGCGCAACTGCACGCAGGCGGCGCGGATGGTTTCTCTCATGGCTTGGCCAGCATGGGATCGAGTTTGCCGTCTTTGTCCAGCGCGTGCAGCTCATCGAAGCCGCCGACATGCGCGCCGCCCACGAAAATCTGCGGCACGGTCATCAATCCGCCCGCGCGTTTGACCATTTCGCTGCGCAAGCCCGCATCGCGGCCCACGTCGATCTCCTCGTAATCCACGCCCTTCTGCTTCAGCAGCCGCTTAGCGAACACGCAGTAAGGACAGATGGGCGTGGTGTAAATTTCAACCTTGGCCATTCAACGCACTCGTTCCCCAGGGCGATTCATATATCGGCTGAGGGCGTGCGCACAACGCGCGCCAGTGTCAACGCGTAAACGCGCGCGGCGCCTGCCCGTTTCAGGGCGCGCGCGCAGGCATCCAGTGTGGCGCCGGTGGTGACCACGTCATCCACCAGTAAGATGGTGCGGTCTTTGATTTTAGCTGCCGCCACGGGCGCCACGCGAAACGCGCCCAGCACATTGCGCCTCCTCGCCTTGGCTGACGGCATGGCGCCCTGGCTCTGGGTGGCGCGCCTGCGGATCAGCGCCAACGCGTCCCACGGTTTGCCGCTGACGCGCGATAATTTCTCGGCAATGACCGCCGCCTGATTGTAACGCCGCGCCCATAACCGCCAGCGATGCAGCGGCACCGGCACGATAAGATCGGCTTCGGACAAAAGCGCGTGACCCAAACGCTCGAGCCAGCGGGCGAAGGCGGGCGCATATTCCAGCCTGTCGGAATGTTTAAACCGCAGGATGAGCGGCTTGGACGACTGGTCATAACGCATCACCGCGCGCTCGGGTGAAATCATGCGGCTTCAGATGGCAGGCGCCACACAATGTCTCGCCGCCGGGGTCGACGTCGAACGGCGTGCCGCACTGGGCGCACACCGGCCCATCGAGGAAATGGATCGCCTGCCAGCATTTCGCGCACAACGCATGAGGCTCGGACACGCGTGCGCGGCAGGACACGCAAAGCGGCGGAAACAGAAAATCCAGCGCCATGCGCGCCACGTGGTCGGCCAATTTGGTCTCGCGCGGCGCCGCGGTTTCGCTGGCTATGCTGTTTGCTATTTCCCTGGCCCCATCCATTGGCTTAACTCTAGCTAATGAGCGGTTACCCAGAGAACGGGGCGCCACGCATCTTCGATCGCGCGGCTTACAGGGCGCACAGGAAACGCGCGCATGGCAAGGCGTTTCTGGCCGAAGAAGCGGCCTCGCACATCGCCGAAAGGCTAGCGGCGGTGAACCGCGGCTTCGAGCGCGGGCTGGATTTGGGATCGCGGGAAGGAAGTTTTGAGCGATTTAGAAAATGTTCCAATGAATGGGTTCGCTTTTCATTTTTTCCCCCCGTTGTTACGGGGGGAGTGTCCAGCCGCTTGCATCGCAAGCGGCTGGACGTAGGGGGCAGCACCGCCACCCCCACCCGATCCGGCTTCGCCGGATCGACCTCCCCCGTAACCACGGGGGAGGAAACAAGTGCTGCGATGGAAGAGGCGTTACTTTTCGCGCCAGATAGTTTCGATCTGGTGGTGAGTGTGCTGTCGCTCCATGCCGTCAACGATCTGCCGGGCGTGCTGGTGCAAAGCAGGCGCGCGCTGAAGCCCGATGGGCTGTTCGTGGCCGCGCTGTTCGGTGGCGAAACGCTCACCGAACTGCGCGCGGCGTTCGCCGCGGCAGAGGCCGATATTTCCGGCGGCATCAGCCCGCGCGTTGCACCATTCGCTGACGTGCGCGAGCTGGGCGGGCTGTTGCAACGCGCCGGGTTTGCACTGCCGGTGGCCGATGTCGAGCGCACCATCGTGCATTACCGCGAGCTCGACACCTTGTTCACCGATCTGCGCGCGCTGGGTGAAACCAATGCGCTGGCAGGACGGCGTACGTCCATGCTTTCGCGCAAATTGCTGGCCGCGCTGGCGGTGGATTACGCCAAGCGCTTTGCCGATGCGGACGGCCGCTTACGCGCGACCTTCGACATTATTTATCTGACCGGTTGGGCGCCGCACGAAAGTCAACAGAAACCGCTCAAGCCCGGCAGCGCCAAAGCGCGGATGGCGGATGCGTTGCACACAAAAGAATATCCAACAGGTGAAAAACCAAAGCCCTGATTGTCATCCCCGCCGAGCAATGCGGCAGGATTGCGAGGGGAAGGGAACCCAAGTGGATAGAATTGCTGTGATCTGACCACCTGGGTCCCCTTCCCTCACATCGCGCGCGTGCGCGCGATGTGAGGGAAGGGGATGACAGGTGAGTTAAAGCAAATCACCCGGCACGGATTTGATGGCGTCGCGCAGCAGCGGGATCAGCGGCGCATCGGCAGGGGGCATTTCGTATTTGCCCATGTCCAAGGGGCGCACCCAGGCGAGCTTGGCGTGTTCGTGCGCGGTCACGGTGCCCTCCCAGCGGCGGCAGAGGAACAGCGGCATCAGCAAATGGAAATCGGGATAGGTGTGCGACGCGAAGACGAAGGGCGCGAGACACGCTTCCTTGATGGTAACACCTAGCTCTTCCTTCATCTCGCGGATGACGGTGTCTTCCGGACGTTCGCCTGCCTCCACCTTGCCGCCGGGGAACTCCCACAGACCGGCCATTTGCTTCCCTTCGGGGCGCTGCGCCAGCAGCACACGGCCATCAGCATCGATAAGCGCGCAGGCAGCAACGAGGACAACGCGGTGCGTCACGTCCGATAGCTGCCGTTGATGTCGATGTAGCCGTGGGTGAGATCGCAGGTCCACACCCGCGCGACGCCTTTGCCCAGGCCTAGATCGACAGCGATATGCACTTCGTGGCCGGAAACCGCCTTCGTGGCGGCAGCTTCGTTGTAGGTGGCCGCGCGTTCGCCCTTCTCGGCCACTACATGATTGCCGAAAGAGATTTTCAGCTTGTCGCGGTCGGCGGTTTCGCCGGCCTTACCCACCGCCATGACAATGCGGCCCCAATTGGCGTCACCGCCCGCTATCGCCGTCTTCACCAGCGGCGAATTGGCGATCGAAAAGGCAATGCGTCGTGCCGCCTCGTTGGAATGCGCGCCGGTGACGTCCACCTGGATCAGCTTCTGCGCGCCCTCGCCGTCCTTCACCACTTGCAGCGCGAGGTCGAGCAGCACGGCGTCCAGCTTCTCCTTGAATTGCGCGAGCCTGGTGTCGTTTGGTTTGCTGATGGCCGGATGCGCCGCGCCCTTGCCGGTGGCGAACAGCAGCACGGTATCGCTGGTGGAGGTGTCGCTGTCTACGGTGATGCGGTTGAAGGATTTCGCAACGCCGTCGGCCAGCAGAGGCTGCAACACGGCGGACGGCAAATTCGCGTCCGTAAACAGGAATGCCAGTAGCGTCGCCATGTCGGGCGCGATCATGCCCGAGCCCTTGGCGATGCCGTTGATGGTCACACGCTTGCCGTCGATATAGGTGGTCATGGTGGCGAGCTTGGGGAAGGTGTCGGTGGTCATGATGGCCTGCGCCGCCGCGCGCCAGCCATCGGCTGAGCCCGCTTGCGCGAGCCCACCTAAAATCCGCGTAATTTTTTCGTGCGGCAGCGGCTCGCCGATCACGCCAGTGGAAGCCACAAACACTTCCTGCGCTTGCGCGCCGATGGTGGCTGCGGCGGCCTCAGCTACTCGCCGTGCGCCCTCAACACCCGCCCTGCCGGTAAACGCATTGGCATTGCCGCTGTTGACCACGAGGGCACGCGCCGTTCCCGCCTCCAGCAGCTTACGGCACCAATCGACGGGTGCAGCAGAAGTTTTAGACTTGGTGAATACGCCGGCGACCTGGGTTCCTGCGGCTAACACCGCCAGCAGCACGTCGGTGCGGTCGCGGTATTTGATGCCTGCCTGCCCGGTGGCAAGCCGCACGCCGGCCAGCGGCGGCAATTGGGCAAAGCTCTTCGGCGCCAGCGGAGAGCGCAGGTGCTGTGGGCGCGGGGCCTTGCGGCCCCCTTTGGCAACCCGCGCTTTCATGTGGCACTCCCTTTTGCGGGCGCGGGCTTAGGCGGAAAGCCCTTGAATTGACAAGGGGGTGCCCGGTTCTTATCTCTCCCCGCCCCCCAAGCGGGCGGGAAATCCTTGGACGCGTGCCGCCAATCGCCCGGGCGCCCGCAAATCGCCCGAAAGCGATGGAAATGGGCGGCTTGAGGACTGGATGTTGGGCCTGAATTTCACCACCAAGATTTTTGGCAATCTGAACGAGCGCAAGCTCAGGCCGAAGTTCCGCGTGGTCGAGGAGATCAACGCGCTCGAGCCAAAATTCCAGGCCATGTCCGACGAGCAATTGAAGGCCATGACCCCCGCCTTCAAGGAGCGCCTGGCGAATGGCGAGACGCTCGACGATCTGCTGCCGGAAGCCTTCGCTGTGGTGCGCGAGGCAGCCAAACGCACGCTCGGCCAGCGCCATTTCGACGTGCAGATTGTGGGCGGCATGGTGCTGCACGAAGGCGCCATCGCCGAAATGAAGACCGGCGAAGGCAAGACCCTGGTGGCCACCCTGCCCGTCTATCTCAACTCGCTCACCGGCAAAGGCGTTCACGTCGTCACGGTGAACGATTATCTGGCCAAGCGCGACTCGGAATGGATGGGGCAGATCTACAAATTCCTCGGTCTCACTGTCGGCGTGCATCGTGCACGAATTGACCGACGACGAACGCAGAGAAGCCTATGCCGCCGACGTCACCTACGGCACCAACAACGAGTTCGGCTTCGATTATCTGCGCGACAACATGAAATACAGCCAGAACACCATGGTGCAGCGCGGGCACAATTACGCCATCGTCGACGAAGTGGACTCGATCCTGGTCGACGAAGCGCGTACGCCGCTGATCATTTCGGGGCCCACCGAGGACCAGACCGAATTCTACCGCAAGGTGGATGCGCTCATCCCGTCTCTCATCGACAAGGACTTCGAACTCGACGAAAAGCAGCGCCAGGTCACGCTGACCGAAGACGGCAACGAGCACATGGTGGAGCTGTTGCGGGAGGCCGGCGCTGCTTACCGAAGGCGACCTCTACGACATCAACAACATCTCGGTCGTGCACCACGTCAACCAGGCGCTCAAGGCGCACAAGCTGTTCCAGAAAGACCGCGACTACATCGTCAAGGACGACAAAGTCGTCATCATCGACGAATTCACCGGGCGCATGATGGAAGGCCGGCGTTATTCCGAAGGCCTGCACCAGGCGCTCGAGGCCAAGGAACGCGTCGTAATCCAGCCGGAAAACGTGACGCTCGCCTCCATCACCTTCCAGAATTATTTCCGCCTTTACGGCAAGCTCGCCGGCATGACCGGCACGGCGCTGACCGAAGCGGCCGAATTCATGGACATCTACAAGCTCGACGTTCTCGAGGTACCTACAAACCGTGCCGATGATCCGCGAAGACATGGACGACGAGGTCTATCGCACCGTCGAAGAAAAGCAGGAAGCCATCATCGACCTCATCGAGGAGTGCCATGAACGGGGCCAGCCGGTGCTTGTCGGCACCACTTCGATCGAGAAGTCAGAAACGCTCTCCGAGCTGCTGAAGAAGCGCAAAATCAGGCACAACGTGTTGAACGCACGCTATCACGAGCAGGAAGCTGCCATCGTGGCGCAGGCGGGCGTTTCGGGCACCGTCACCATCGCCACCAACATGGCCGGCCGCGGCACCGACATTCAGCTGGGCGGCAATGTCGACATGCGGGTCGAAGACGGAGCTCGCCAATATCGTGGACGAGGCCGAGCGCGTGCGCCGCATCGAGGACATCCAGGATCGAGGTCGCCCGCGACAAGGAAAAAGTGATTGCGGCAGGCGGGCTTTTCATTCTCGGCACAGAACGGCACGAAAGCCGGCGCATCGACAATCAGCTGCGCGGCCGTTCGGGCCGGCAGGGCGATCCGGGCGCCTCCAAATTCTTTCTCTCGCTGCAAGACGATCTCATGCGCATTTTCATGGCCGAACGCATGGATGCGATCCTGCAGCGCCTGGGCCTGGAGCGCGGCGAGGCTATCGCGCACCCCTGGGTCAACAAGGCGCTGGAAAAGGCGCAGCAGAAGGTGGAAGCGCGCAACTTCGAAATCCGCAAGAACCTGCTCAAATACGACAATGTGCTCAATGACCAGCGCAAAGTGATTTTCGAGCACCGGCTCGACATCATGCGCGCCCAGGACGTCAACGAAACTATCGCCGACATGCGCGAGCAGGTGGTCGACGATCTGGTCACGCGCCACATTCCCGAACGCGCCTATGCCGAGCACTGGGATGCCGCCGGGCTGCATGAAGAGGTCAACAAGATTTTCGGTGTGCAGCTGCCCATCGTCCAATGGTCGAAGGAAGAAGGCATCGCCGACCGGGAAATGCGCGAGCGGATTTCACAGGCCGTGGGCCGCCGCGCCGCCGAGCGCGCGGCCAATTTCGGCCCCGACATGATGCGCTACATCGAAAAGGCCATCCTGTTGCAGACGCTAGACCAGGATTGGCGCGAGCACATCGTGCATCTCGATCATTTGCGCCAGTTCGTGGGCCTGCGCGGTTACGGCCAGCGCGATCCCTTGAACGAATACAAGAGCGAGGCTTTGGCCCTGTTCGAGGCGCTGCTGGCGCGGCTGCGCACCGACGTCGTGCGCCAGATCATGCATGTGCAGGTGAGCGCGGCGCCGCCCACGCCCATCGAGCAGCGCGAGTTGCCGCAGATGCAGGCCCATCACGTCAATCCGCTCACGGGCGAGGACGAGATGAACGAAGTGCCCTCGCCCATGCACGCGATACGGAACCGGGAGCCCGGTGTCCCTCTCGATCCCAACAATCCGCGCACCTGGGGCAAAGTCAGCCGCAATGCGGCGTGCCCCTGCGGCTCGGGCCGCAAGTTCAAGCATTGCCACGGAGCGCTGGTTTAACGGCTTACGCCGTTTCCAGTTTGCCGATTTCCAGGTATTTCTCGCGCCGCAAACTCTTTAGATCCTCCGGCGTGTAGACGCTGAGGTCACGCAGCGCGCGCTCGATGGTGTCGCCCGCGGTGGCGATGGCCTCCAGCGGCGCGCGGTGGGCGCCGCCAACTGGCTCCGGAATAATTCCGTCGATGATTTTGAGCTCAAGCAAATCCTGCGCGGTGATTTTCATCGCCGCGGCTGCGTCCTGCGCCTTCTCCGAGTTGCGCCACAGGATCGAAGCGCAGCCTTCGGGCGAAATCACCGAATAAATGGCGTGCTCAAGCATGTACACCTTGTTCGCCGTGGCGATGGCGACCGCGCCGCCCGAGCCGCCCTCGCCGATGATCACGGCGACAAACGGCGCGCGGATGTCGAGGCAGGCCTGCGTCGAGCGCGCGATGGCCTCGGCCTGCCCGCGCTCCTCCGCGCCCACGCCGGGATAGGCGCCGGCCGTGTCCACCAACGAAATCACCGGCAGCGAAAAGCGGTCGGCCAGTTCAAACAGGCGCTGCGCCTTGCGATAGCCTTCCGGCATCGCCATGCCGAAATTATGCGCGAGCCGCGTTTTGGTGTCGCTGCCCTTCTCGTGGCCGATGACGGCTACCGAGCGGCCGCGAAAACGCCCCAACCCTGCCACGATGGCGCGGTCCTCGCCGAACAGGCGGTCGCCCGCCAGCGGCGTGAAATCGGTGACGAGTCTCGCCACGTAATCCGAAAAATGCGGCCGCGCTGGATGGCGCGCCACCAGCGTCTTCTGCCAGGGCGTGAGCTTGGAATAGGTTTCCTTGATGAGCTGGGCGGCCTTGGCCTGAAGGCGCTGGATTTCCTCGTCCAACTTGACGGTATTGTCGGTGCCCTGGAGCTGGCGCAGCTCTTCGACCTTGCCTTCGAGCTCGGCAATGGGTTTTTCGAAATCCAGGAAAGCGTGCATCGGAACCGGGGGCGGGCCTGATTGCCGGTTTACACTGGCAAGCGTTCGATAAGCTGTCAATCAATCAAAGGCTTGGGCGCGGGTCTTAACCTCGGCGCGCCACGCCTTTGCGCGCCAACGGGTGGGCCTGTTCCATGGTGCGCTTGAGCCGCTCGCGCGCCACATGGGTGTAGATCTGCGTGGTGGCGATGTCGGCGTGGCCCAGCATGGTCTGCACGCTGCGCAAATCGGCGCCGCCTTCCACCAGATGTGTGGCGAAGGCATGTCGCAACACATGCGGCGACAGTTTGTCGGGATTTATGCCGGCCTCGAGCGCCAACCGCTTCAGCAATTGATGGCAACGCCGCCGGGTCAGATGGCCCTCTGCCCCACGCGATGGAAACAGGAATTTGGAGTCTTTTTGTCCGCGTGGGAGGAATTCCTCGCGCACGGCGAGATAGGCGTCCAGTACCTCGCGCGCAGGCCCGCCCAAGGGCGCCATGCGTTCCTTGTTGCCCTTGCCGCGCACCAGCAGAAAACGCTCGCGCCCGCGCACCGCATTGAACGGCAACGCCACAAGCTCAGTTACGCGCAAGCCCGAGGCGTAAAGCATCTCGACAATGCAGGCGAGACGAAGTGCTTCCACACTTTCGTCCGCTTTCGCGCGCGTGGTTTCAACCAGTTTCAAAACGTCTTTCGCTGAAAGAATCTTCGGCAGCGGCCGCGTGAGTTTCGGAGCCTCCAAACTCCCGCAAGGATCGTCGCGGCGGACGCCTTCGGAATAAAGAAACGAATAGAAGCGCCGGAGCGCCGAGAGCTTGCGCGCCTGTGATGAGGCTTTGAGGCCCTTCCTTGAAAGCTTTGCCAGATGCGCGCGCACATCGTCGCGGCTCGCGCGCTTGAGATCGGCCACGCCCGCGAAATCGAGCAAATCGCGCCGATAGGCAGCGAGCGTGTTGTAGCTGGCGCCGTGCTCGGCGCTCATCATGTCGAGAAAGGATTCGATCAGCGCAAGATCGTCTGTCTCGCGCATAGCCGGTTTTTTCGCGCGGCTCATTCTTGCGCCACCAGCACCGCTTCGATGGCCAGGATATGCGCCGCGTCGTGCAGGCCCAGCGTCTGCAGCGCGCGCACGAAGCGTACAGTCACGTCAGGCGCGAGGCCAGCCGGCCCCTGCCGGCCCATCGCGTTGATCATGACGAGCACGCCCTCGCCGCGCCGCCCGGCAAGCGCCGACGCTTCGACACGCATCATCAAGGCGGGCGCCGGCCGCCGTCCCGGCAGGTTAGGATTTATCAGCCCAGCCAGCCTCGACTGTAATTGCGGCCCGATGGGACGTCCCAGCGCGTCGAACAACCCGACATAAAGCGCGGCCTTGGCGCGGCTATCGTCCGTGGCATTCGGGCCAGACACCTGATCGGCCAGCCATGACAGCGAGGCCTGCGCCTCGGCGTTGCGGGCGTCATTGGGCACGGCCAGAGTAAAGGCGAGTTGCAACTCGGCAATCGCTTCCTGATTTTTCGACGGTGCCTGGTTCATGATGTTTTGCCACTCCCCTGCCGCATCGACCTTGCCGGTCAAAAGCAGCGCACGCGTCAGCAACGGCGCCCAGTCGCTCGAATTGAGCGAGGCAGGCAATGCCGCAGCCTCGTCGTCAAATAATTGGGCGGCCTCGGCGAACAACCCCGCGTGCGCGCCTATTTTGAGCGCCGTGTAGATCAGTTCCGAGCGCTTTGCGGGATTGGTTTCCGTCCGGAGCGCGCGGCATATCCGTGCGAGGCCCTGAAAAACCGGCTCGCTTGGCGCCATAGCGGCGGCGCCCACGAGGTCTTTGGGCTTGAACGGCACCATAGTGAGCGCCTGCGCAAGTTGCGTTCCCGATAGCGCGCCTGCATCAAGCGCCTTGGCCGCAGCGATCAAACGCACATTCAGTGGCGTTGCAGTAGATCGAAGCGCAACCAGACTTGCGGGCACGCCGAGATTCACGAGGTCTACCGTCAGTGGCAGCCTGAGGCGTTCCAGCATCCGCACATGCAACGCCGTAGGCGAAGCGAAGGTTAAGGGCAGCTTCGGCTTGACGCCCGTCATGCCGCCCAACAGCGCCATGAACGCGCTATCCTGAAATTCCTGCGCCGCAATCACCGCGCGTGTGAGCTCGAGCGCAGCCGCATCGTTCGTTACGGCGTAGCAATAGGCGCGAAGCTCGATCCAGAACGGCTCCGCGCTTTGCAGCCGGTAACTCGTTTCATCGCCACAGGCATCCGCGTCACGGCCCGCGTAAAGCAGCGCATTGGCCTGCGCGCGTGCGATGTCTTCATTGGTGCTTCCGGTAATCTTCGCGGCCAGGTCCGCCGCGTCGCCGAGCATGCCCGCTTCAAGCAGTTTCTCCATCCGCAATGCGGTGAACGGCATGTGCCACGGGCCTACAGGTGGCGGCGCGGTGGTCAGCAACAGGCGACGCAGCAGAATGCGGGTGACGGGTGATGGGCTGGCCGCTGGCATATCCTGCAGCATAGTTTCCATGGTGGCCCGGTCGCTGCCGTTCCACATCGCATAGCCGAGCCCGCCATTGCTGTCGTCGAGCGTGCCCACCAGCGGCCCCTCGATCGTGCCCAGCGCGCCCACTTGCACGGCCGCCTCGCCGCCCGTGCCAAGCACCGAAGGCTTGGCCGGTACGATGGAGGTTTGGTCGCCCGCCTGGGTGGCTGGCGCCGGTTGCGCGGGCGCGGCCTGTTGCAAAGTTTGCGGCGGGCCTGTTACCGGCGTGTTCTGGTTGCCAGCCTGGGCCAGTGCCGGCCCGCCAGCCAGCACAAGCAGCACGTACAGAACAAACTCACTGCGGAAAGCGCGCATCTGGAATTGTCTGCTCAACATTGTGGCGGGTGGGCGTGACCTGGCCGCCGTAAATGGCAAGCGCGCCCAAAATGACGGCGAGCAGCACCACGATGACGGCAACAAGTTTCCCGCTCGACATGATTCACCTAGAGCCAAGCATGATCCAGAGCCTATGTGGCGGAATTGATGTCGCCCGCGCAAGCCCGGAAAAGTTAAGTCTTATAAAGTTAAGGCTTATCAAGGCGGGGCAAACCAGTATAACCGGGCGCATGCACAAACTGGAAAAATCGGTGGTACTCGTCGGCATGATGGGTTCGGGCAAAAGCGCCATCGGGCGCAGGCTGGCGGCTACCCTGGGCGTGCCTTTCCGCGACGCCGATCCCGAAATCGAGCGCGCGGCAGGCTGTTCGGTGAATGAAATTTTTGCGCGCCACGGCGAAGCCGCTTTCCGCGACGGCGAGCGCAAAGTGATTGCGCGGCTGTTGGATGAGCCGCCGCAAGTGCTCGCCACGGGCGGCGGGGCGTTTCTCGACGAGCAAACACGCGCGCGCATCAAAGCCGAGGCGATTTCGGTTTGGCTCAAGGCGGATTTGGCGCTGCTTGAAGAACGCGTCATGCGCAGGGCCACCCGGCCTCTGCTCAAGAATGGCAACCCGCGCGAAATATTGGAAAAACTTATGTGCGAGCGTGAACCTATCTATGCCCAGGCCGATATCACCGTGGAAAGCGATACGAGCCCGCACGATGAAATCGTGAAACGCATTGTCGAGGCGGTCGAAAAGCGGACGGGCGGCTCCTCATGACCTCTTCGGTGCCCGTGGCACTTGGCGAGCGCAGCTATGAGATTCACATTGGCGAAGACGCGCTGGACGACGCTGGCGCGCTGCTCAAGCCTTTCGCGCGCGGGCGCGTGGCCGTGGTCAGCGACGAAACCGTGATGAAGCTGCATTACCCGGCGCTATCAGCAAGCCTAAATAAGGCCAGTATAACACCCATCAAAATCGTGCTGCCTCCCGGCGAGCAGACAAAATACTTTGTAGGGCTGGAAAACTTGACCCGTGCGTTGCTCGCCGCAGGAATTGAGCGCGGCGATTTGATCGTGGCTTTTGGCGGCGGTGTGATCGGCGATCTCGCGGGCTTTGCCGCCGGGATTTACAAGCGGGGGCTCGCGGTGTCGCACGTGCCGACCACATTGCTCGCCCAAGTCGACTCGTCCATCGGCGGCAAGACCGGCATCAACATGCCCGAGGGTAAGAACCTTGTCGGCCTGTTCCATCAGCCTTGCATCGTGATCACCGACACCGCCGTGCTGGCAACATTGCCCCGGCGCGAGCTAATCGGCGGTTATGCCGAGATCGCGAAATACGGCCTGCTCGACGATGCGGAATTTTTCTCATGGTTGGAGAACAATGCGGAAAAGTCTCTTGCTGGCGACAAGGCAGCTCTCACGCATGCGGTTGCACATTCCTGCAAGATGAAGGCGGATCTCGTTAGCCGCGACGAGCGCGAAGGCGGTGAACGCGCGCTGCTCAATCTCGGCCATACGTTCGGCCATGCGCTGGAAGCCGCGACCGGTTATTCCACGCGCCTTAGCCATGGCGAAGGCGTCGCCATAGGTTGCACCCTCGCCTTCGCGCTGTCGGCAAAACTTAAGCTCTGCGCGCCCGCCGACGCCGAGCACGTCCGTCGCCATTTCGCGGCTGTTGGTCTGCCGACTCACATCCAACAGATTCCCGGCGCGCAGCCAACCGCCGAGGAACTTCTCGGCCATATGCGCCACGACAAGAAAGCCGTGGGCGGCCGCATGGTGTTTGTTCTTGCCCGTGGGATCGGCCAGGCCTTTGTGGCCCGCGACGTGCCGGAAGAAGCCGTTCGCGCCGTGCTTGCCGAAAGCTGAGAATCAATCCTCATGCTTCGACAAGCTCAGCATGAGGGCTGAAAAGCAGCTTCACCCTGAGCATGTCGAAGGGTAAGGCACGCGCTCGCACTATCTATATAATCCCGGCGTCACCCTTCCGGATCGCAGTCCATGATCTCCGCAGTCACGCTAACGCTTGTTGCCATAGTCCTGCTTCTCTTCATATCCGGGTTTTTCTCCGGCTCGGAAACGGCGCTTACCGCTGTCTCCAAGGCGCGTATGCATCACCTTGCCAATGAAGGCTCGCGCCGCGCCTTACGCGTGAATGAGCTCATCGAAAACCGCGAGCGGCTTATCGGCGCGCTGTTGCTTGGCAACACCTTCGTCAACATTCTGGCATCCGCGCTCGCCACCGAATTGGCGCTCGATTATCTGCCCACGGGCGGCGTTGCCGTGGTGACGTTTACGCTGACGGCCGCGGTTCTGATCTTTGCCGAAGTGCTGCCAAAAACCATTGCGCTCGCCCGCACCGACCGTTTCGCGCTGGCGGTGGCGCCCTCGGTGCGCATTCTGGTTGCTTTTATCGCGCCCATCGTCAACGCCGTGCAATTCGTGGCCTGGCGATTGCTTGCGCTATTCGGCCTGCGCCAGGAGCACGAAGCGGAAGAGACCGTGACGCCGCACGAGGAAATCCGCGGCGCCATCGATCTGCATCACAAGGAAGGCGGCGTCGAACGCGAGCATCGCGACATGCTGGGTGGCATCTTGAACCTGGTGGAACTGCATGTCAGCGACGTGATGGTTCACCGCAAGAACATGGTGGTGCTGGATGCGAGCGACCCGCCGGAGGAAATCGTCGAGCGCATGCTGTCCTCGCCCCACACGCGGTTTCCCATCTCGCGCAACGATCCCGAGAACATCGTCGGCGTGCTGCACATCAAGGATCTGCTGCAGGCGTTGAGCCGTAGCCGCGGCTCGCTCGAAGGCATCGACGTGCTTTCGCTCGCCTCCAAGCCGCGTTTCGTGCCGGAAACCACTACGCTGGAGGAACAATTGCGCGCCTTCCGCGAGCAGCACGAGCATTTCGCGCTCGTCGTCGATGAATACGGCACGCTTCAGGGTCTCATTACGCTGGAAGACATTCTGGAAGAAGTCTTCGGCGACATCGCCGACGTGCACGACCAGAAAGTCACCACCGGCATTCGCCGTCAGGCCGATGGTTCCTACAACGTCGATGGCTGGATGCCGGTGCGCGATCTCAACCGCGAGCTCGACTGGCATCTGCCCGACGAAGAGGCAACCACTATCGCCGGCCTCGTCATCAATGCCGCGCGCACAATTCCAACGGTCGGGCAAGTATTTTCGTTTTATGGATTCAAGTTCGAAGTGCTGCGCCGCCAGCGCAACCAGATTACCGCGCTGCGCATCACCCCGCCTCGTCGGGCGTTAGCGTCGTAAGCGCTAGAGCGTGCACCGGCCCCGCGAGTTCGTCTTCCAGCACCGCATAAATTTTGCGCTGGCGTTCGACGTGCGATAAGCCGTTAAACGCCTCAGAAACTATGCGCACGCGAAAATGCGTTTCGCCTCTGGGTTTCACGCCCGAGTGGCCTGCGTGACGCGCGCTTTCATCTTCAACAACAAGTTCGGTGGGCGCAAATATCCGCGTCAACTTGTTGCGAATGGAGGCGGCGATTGGTGCGTTACTCATTAATGCTTTCACTGACGGAAGCAGAAGTGCGCTGTCAAGCGATACGTTTTCTTGTCTTTTACGCTTTGCACCCCATAATACGAACATGAGCGAGCACGCGGCATATAGGCCGAAATTCGGCTATGATATCCGCATCAAGCCGGATCAGCCGCGCAGGCGCCCGGCCAATACGCATGTTTGCGCGACGCTAGGTTGCGGCGCGGAAGCCCAGTTCAACGTGCCCAAGACCCGTTACGACCTTAACGACCGCCATTGGCTTTGCACCGAGCATTTGCGCGCCAATAACGCGCAATGGGATTTCTTCGCCGGCATGAGCGAGCAGGAAATTTATAGTTTCCGCGTCGAAGCCATCACCGGCCACCGGCCCACCTGGCCGCTTGGCAAGCGCGCCGCGGAAAAACACGCGAATCGCAAGCGCGAAACCGGCTGGGCCAGTCACTTTAACAATGGCCATTTCGACGATGGCTTCGCCATTTTCGAAGAGGCCGAGCCCGCGCACGCGCCTAAACCCTCGCGCCTCACCAAGGGCCAAACCGACGCTTTGACCATTCTGAACCTTGAAATTGGCGCAACCTTGCACGACATAAAGGCCAGGTATAAGGAGCTTGTGAAGCGTTATCACCCTGACGCCAATGGCGGCGACCGGGGTGCCGAGGAGCGTCTGAAGCAGGTTATCAAGGCCTATGGCCATTTGCGGGCCACCGGGCTCGCCTGAGGCGCGATCCAAGGCGCCAAACCGCCAGCGGCCGGAATTTTAGCGCCGCACGAACCACGGAACAGAGATGAGCATGCATAACGGACTCGATCCGGCTTTGGCACCCGACATCACGGTCGATGTGCGTAACACCTTTGGGCTCGACGCGGCGATGACAGTGCCTGCCTTTTCGCAGCCCAACGAATATGTGCCCGACCTCGACACGGCCTATGTGTTCGACCGCGAAACCACGCTGGCCATTCTTGCAGGCTTTGCCTTCAACCGCCGCGTGCTTATCCAGGGCTATCACGGCACCGGCAAATCCACGCACATCGAACAGGTTTCGGCTAGGCTCAACTGGCCCTGCGTGCGCGTCAATCTCGACAGCCACATCAGCCGCATTGATCTGGTGGGGCGCGACGCCATCGTCATCAAGGACGGCAAGCAGGTCACCGAATTCCGCGAAGGCATGCTGCCTTGGGCGATCCAGCATCCCGTCTGTCTGGTGTTCGACGAATACGATGCAGGCCGCCCCGACGTGATGTTCGTCATCCAGCGCGTGCTGGAAGTGCAAGGCAAATTGACATTGCTCGATCAGAACAAAGTCATCCGGCCGCATCCCTCCTTCCGCCTGTTCGCCACCACCAACACGATCGGCCTGGGCGACACCAGCGGGCTTTATCACGGCACGCAGCAGATCAATCAGGGCCAGATGGACCGCTGGAACATCGTGGTGACGCTGAATTATCTCGCCCACGACACCGAAGTGGATATCGTACTGGCGAAATCGCCCGCTTATCAGACGGCGGAAGGGCGCAAGACGGTCTCCGCCATGGTGCGGGTCGCCGATATGACCCGCAACGCATTCATGAACGGCGATATCTCGACCGTAATGAGCCCGCGTACCGTGATCACTTGGGCCGAGAATGCAACCATCTTCGGCGACATCGGCTTCGGCTTCCGCGTCACTTTCCTGAATAAATGTGACGAGCTGGAACGCCCGGCGGTGGCCGAGTTCTATCAGCGCGCCTTTGGCGAGGAGCTACCGGAAAGCGCCGCAAAAGTTCTGGTGGCATGAAGACCGATAATCCGTCGGAGCCTTTCAAGCGCGCCGTCACCTGCGCCGTGCGCAGCCTCGCTGGCGAACCGGAACTGGAAGTGGCCTTCAGCGCCGAGCCGCCCGGCGTGAAAGGATTGAGAGCACGGCTGCCGCTGCCCTCGCGCACGCTGCCGCCGGCAGAAGTCGCCATCGTGCGCGGCGCGGGCGATGCCTGCGCGCTCAAGCTAGCTTATCACGAAGACCGCATACACAATCAGCTTCGCCCGCCGGGCACCGAAGCCACAGCCGTGTTCGATGCGGCCGAGCAGGCCCGCGTCGAAGCGATAGGCGCGCTGGCCATGAAAGGCGTCAAAGCCAATCTAGATGCCAATACGGTCGCACGCTGCAACGCGCGCGGGCTCCCCAAGGCGCATCTGCGCTCCGAAGCGCCCATCGCCGATGTTCTGGGCCTTATCGTTCGCGAAAAACTTACCGGCGAAGCGCCGCCAGAAGAGTCGCGCGGCGCGGTCGATTTGTGGCGGCCATTCATCGAAGAGAAGGCTGCTAAAGATCTTGGCCGCCTTGAAGCCGCACTGCGCGATCAGCGCGCTTTCGCCAAAATTACCCGCACCATCCTGAAAGACCTTGATCTCGCGGAAGACCTGGCTAAGGAAACCGAGGATGCGGGAGGCGAAGAGGAAAGCGAGCCCACCCCCGAGGCCAGCGAGGGTAAAGAGGGCGCCGACGCCAAGCCCAGCGAAGGCGCGGAAGTCGAACTTGGCGAATCCGAAGGCGAAGCGAGCGACGAACCGGTCGAGATGGAGGTCGAGCACCGGCCCGAACTTTCCACCGCCGACGATGCGAAAGAAGGCATGCGTCCCTGGCGGCCCGAAATTCCATTCTCCGATCAGGATCAATGGGACTACAAAGTTTTCACCCGCCAGTTCGACGAAACTGTCGAGGCCGAAGAACTGTGCGACGCGGAAGAGCTGACACGGCTGCGCAATTTCCTCGATCAGCAGCTCCAGCCGGTGCAAGGCCTGGTTTCGCGCCTTGCCAACAAATTGCAGCGCCTGTTGCTCGCACAGCAAAACCGCAGCTGGGAATTCGATCTCGAGGAAGGCATTCTCGACCCCGCGCGGCTCAGCCGAGTGGTGATCGACCCGCTGCATCCGCTCGCCTTCAAGCATGAGCGCGATATGCAGTTTCGCGACACCGTGTTCACGCTGCTGCTAGATAATTCCGGCTCCATGCGCGGACGGCCCATCATGGTTGCCGCCATGTGCGCCGACATTCTCGCCCGCACGCTGGAACGCTGCGCGGTGAAGGTGGAAATTTTGGGTTTCACCACGCGTGCGTGGAAGGGCGGCCAATCGCGCGAGCGCTGGATTGCAGATGGCAAGCCTGCGCATCCGGGACGCCTCAACGATCTGCGTCATATCATCTACAAAGCCGCCGACAAGCCCTGGCGGCGCACCAAGCGCAATCTCGGCTTGATGATGCGCGAAGGCCTGCTCAAGGAGAACATCGACGGCGAGGCGCTGATCTGGGCTTACCAGCGGCTTATGGCGCGGTCCGAACAGCGGCGCATATTGATGGTGATTTCCGACGGCGCGCCAGTCGATGACTCGACATTATCCGTCAACGCCGGGAATTATCTAGAACGCCATCTGCGCCAGGTGATCCACGAGATCGAAGCCAAATCGCCGGTGGAAATCACGGCCATCGGCATCGGCCACGACGTGACGCGCTATTACAAACGCGCGGTTACCATCGTGGATGCGGAACAACTCGGCGGCGCGATGACCGAGCAGTTGATGGCGTTGTTTACGACGGAAGAAACCACGCGTGGCCCCCGCGCGCATATGCGGGCCGTGGGCCGCGCGGCTTAATAGCCGCCGAAGCCCGGCAGCGGTCGGATCAGCGGCCGGAAAATCCAGTAAGGGATCAACAGCGCAAAGCCAGCCGCCGTCATGACGGTAAAATGCGTTGCGGCATAATCGATCCATGGCGCGCCGCTGCCCGCAAATGCCGCAGGATAAAAAATAACGGCAAACGCAGCCGCGGCCCAGAAGGTGCCGAAGAACGGCGCGGTCCACCAGCTGGTGCCGCGCGTGAGCTCGAAAACGGCTGCCGCAACCAGCAACGCCACGAAGAACGCAGCAGCAAATGCCGCGGCCTCGCGCGCTGACGGTATGGCGATGGCGGAAATATCCGTATCGGCCGCCTGCGCCACTCCGAGCGCAGCAACAAGGCAGGACGCCAGTACGACTTGGGCAATGGCGTAATTCATCCCGTAGCGGCGGCTCGCGACATGCACCGCGAAGAACGATGCCGGCAGCAGCAGATGGCCCCAGGTAAGCCAGGTGCTGGGCTTGCCGCCCATTATTCCGTCGAGGAATGCGACATGCGTATCGCTGTAAAGATAGGCGGCCGCGAAAGCGATGAGCAGCGCGATGACCGGCAGCACCAGTCTCGCCACCACAAGAATGGCCTTGCCGAACGAACACAGCGGACTTGGCGCGCGCCTTGGCTGCGCGTTGCCGCTTACGACAAAATCGTCGCTGGACATCCGGAACTGCCGGCGTGCAATTCGCGCGCCGCCTCCCCCACCCTTAACCCCAAATACTGTGGTGCCCCAATATGTTTGGGACTTATCCTCAGCCTGTGTATACATTATCCCCGCCCGCGCATTGGCGCAATTTGACACGCCCGCGCAGAGCCCTTGCAGGGATTATGCCTGATTACCCTCTGAAAAATATGGGGATTTGCCTGATCGCGGTGTTCAGGCCGCCGATTTGGCGCCCTTGGCAGCCATGCGCTTGGCAACTTCGCGCTTTAGCCTGAGCGCCTTTTCAGACAGCCCGCTGTCGCGCGCTTTCATCAGGAAAGCATCAAGCCCGCCGGTGCGGTCCAGCGTGCGCAGCGCATTCATGCACACCCGCAGCCGGATGCTGCGTCCAAGTATGTCGCTGGCCAGCGTCACCACATGCAGGTTGGGACGGAACACGCGATTGGTGCGGTTGTTGGCATGGCTGACCCGGTGGCCGGATTGCACACCTTTTCCAGTCAGTTCGCAGCGGCGCGCCATGGCGTTTTCCTTCTTGAAGGCCGGGCTTCATAGGGTGACGGGCAGAATTGGTCAAGCGCCCATCACCCTTAACAGGCCGGAACCCATGCCCAATGGATTTTTTTGGTCACGCCTGATATGGACGATGCGGAACGCGCGCAAGGCGTTTCCCGCCCCCGTTCTGGATTTACCGCAGATGAACCTGGATCGCTTCGCATTGGCCGCATTGGCGTTCGTGGTGTTCATGCCAGCGGCCCATGCTGCGGGCCCACCTGCAAATACCAATGTCAGCAACACCGCTTCGACGCTTGACGTCTCTTATGATCTTTATGCCGGCCCCTTCGCGCTTGGGAAAGTGGGCGTGCACCAGCGCTTCGAAGGCGATCTCTATCAGGGCGTTTCGACGCTCGAGACCGGCGGCATCGTCAATCTGTTCTGGAAATCGCAGATCGACGCCAATGCCCATGGCACGCTGCAGAACGGACATTTGGATCCTGCCGCGTATGATTCCCATTCGGTGAACCACACGGACAAAGTGCAGCAGGTTTCACTGACCTATGACGACAAGGGACCGCCAGCGCTGAAAGCGAACCCGCCCTACAACACCAAAAAATATCCCGTCAGCGACGAGCAGAAAAAGAACACGCTCGATCCGGTGAGCGCGGTCGCTTTCCTGACCGCGGGCGTCAGCGCCAGCGGCAAAAGCCCCTGTGGTTCCGTGGCGCCGGTATTTGATGGCGCGCGGCGTTACGATGTCGAGGTGGATTATCTGAAGACAGACAATGTCCGCACCGGCAACGGCCTCTATAACGGCCCCGCTCTCGTTTGCCAGCTTCATTACCGCGAGATTGCGGGCTTCAAGCAGAAAGTGTTGAGCGAGAACGCAAAGTTCCCCGACATCTTCGCCTGGGTGGTGTCACTGCCAAGCCGCGAAAATCCGGCGCGGCATTATCTGGTGCCGCTGCGAGTGTGGGCCACGACGATATTCGGCACGCTCACGGCCACTGCATCGCACGTGAAAATCGATGGTGAGGCGCTGAAAGGCAAAACGAGTTAGGCTGCGGCCTTCGCCCGCGCGCGCACCAGATCGAGCACGCGCCGGGCGGCTGCCGGAATATTGGTGCCGGGACCGAAAATTGCGGCGACGCCCGCCTTCTCCAGTGCCTTGTAATCCTGTGTCGGGATCACGCCGCCCACCACCACCAGCTTGTCGCCCGCCCCTTCGCGTTTCAACGCCGCAATCAGCTGCGGCACCAGAGTGCGGTGGCCGCCCGCCTGGCTTGAAATGCCGATGACGTGCACGTCTTTTCCAACCGCATCCTTCGCCACTTCTTCCGGCGTCTGGAACAAGGAGCCGATCTCGACATCGAAGCCCAAATCCTTGAAGGCGCTGGCGATGACCTTGGCGCCGCGGTCATGGCCGTCCTGCCCGATCTTGGCCACCAGAATGCGCGGGGCGCGGCCCGACGCCTTGGCGAAACTTTCGACATCGCCGCGCAGCGCCGCGAAGGCGTTATCGCCTTCATAGGCCGCACCATAGACGCCCGAAACCGAGCGCGTTACGGCGCGGTGGCGGCCGAACGCTGTTTCCATTGCCGCCGAGATTTCGCCCACGGTCGCGCGCGCGCGCGCGGCATCGACCGCGAGCTCAAGCAGATTGGCTTTGCCGGCGGCGCCTTTGTTGAGCGCATCGAGTGCCGCCTTCACCTTGGCGGCATCGCGCGCGGCCTTCACCTGTTTCAGCCGAGCGATCTGGGATTCGCGCACGGCCGTGTTGTCGATTTCGCGGAATTCGATCCTGTCGCTGCCCTGCGGCTCGTAACGGTTGACGCCGACGATCACTTCCTCGGTCCTGTCGATGCGCGCCTGGCGGCGTGTAGCGGCTTCTTCGATACGAAGCTTGGGGAAGCCAGCCTCGACCGCCTTGGTCATGCCGCCCATTTTTTCCACTTCGTCAATCAGCGTTTGGGCAGCTGCGGCAAGTGATTGCGTCAGCGCCTCGACGTAATAGGAACCGCCCAGCGGATCGGCGACACGGGTAATGCCGGTCTCGTTTTGCAAAATAAGCTGGGTGTTGCGCGCAATGCGGGCGGAAAATTCGGTGGGGAGTGCGATGGCCTCGTCGAACGAATTGGTGTGCAGCGATTGCGTGCCGCCGAGAACCGCCGCCAGCGCCTCATAGGCCGTGCGCACGATGTTGTTGTAGGGGTCCTGTTCGGTCAGCGACACGCCGGACGTCTGGCAATGCATGCGCAGCATCTGGCTTTCGGGATTTTTCGCGCCGAAGCCGCTCATGATCTTCGACCACAAGAGGCGCGCCGCGCGGAGCTTGGCCACCTCCATGAAAAAATTCATGCCGATGCCGAAGAAAAACGACAGCCTGGGCGCGAATTCGTCCACATTGAGGCCGCGCGCTTGCGCCGCGCGCACATATTCCATGCCGTCGGCCAGGGTGAAGGCGAGTTCCTGCACGGCGGTGGCGCCCGCTTCCAGCATGTGATAGCCGGAAATCGAAATTGAATTGAATTTCGGCATGCGCTCAGCGGTATAGGCGATAATGTCGGCCACGATGCGCATCGAGGGTTCGGGCGGATAAATATAGGTGTTCCGCACCATGAATTCTTTCAGGATGTCGTTCTGGATGGTGCCGGAAAGCTTTTCGGGCGGAACGCCCTGCTCTTCCGCAGCGACAATGAAATCGGCCAGGACAGGCACGACTGCGCCGTTCATGGTCATCGACACGCTCATGCGGTCGAGCGGAATTCGATCGAACAGGATTTTCATGTCCTCGACGGAGGAAATTGCAACGCCCGCTTTGCCGACATCGCCCGCCACGCGCGGGTGATCGCTGTCGTAGCCGCGATGGGTGGGCAGATCGAACGCCACCGACAAGCCCATCTGCCCCGCCGCCAGATTGGCGCGGTAAAACGCGTTGGATTCTTCGGCCGTGGAAAAGCCCGCATATTGGCGAATGGTCCACGGGCGGCCCGCATACATGGTGGCGCGCGGTCCGCGCAGGAAGGGTGCGAAGCCGGGCAGCGTGTCGACGACCTCAAGCCCCTCCAGATCGGCCGCAGTGTAAAGCGGCTTTACGTCGAGGCCTTCCGGCGTCTTCCAGATCAGGTCTTCCGGCGTGCGATCGGACGGCCTCTGGGCCTTAAGCTCACGGGCCGCGAGCGCCCGCCATTCCGCGGGCTCGCCAGCGGTGCCGCCACCCTTCGTTTTCTTGTTCATTGCATCGTTATCCGCGCGGGCGCCGTTCAAGCCAATATCGCGCCTCGCTAAAGCCGGTCAAAGGCGGCTTGGCTGCCAAAAAGTAACTGTGACCAATGTGAATATTAGACCGGAGCCCCAGCCATGTGTCTGAACTACAATAAATAGCTTGGTTTTACCATAATACCGCGATATATTGTGCGTGAACGAAGGCTGATGTTGAGCGCGGTTGGTGATTCGGACACCTTCCGTGCCGGTTTTGTTTGCACATTTTTACGGTAATCCACAGGGCGTTGTGCATCGAGTCAAGGCGGAGGCATGGAGCCGCCACACGCCCTTGCCACCCCAGTGCAAAGCCATATGTTGAAAAAGCCATGGGTAATGAGCGTTCGCGGGTAGCAGGCGCTGGCAAGCGTGGCGTCTCGCCCGGCCAGGTTCTTGGCAGAGAGGGCCGGCTTACAGCCGTCCTCGGGCCCACCAACACAGGCAAAACGCATTTCGCGATTGAGCGCATGCTGGCGCATCGCTCGGGGCTCATCGGGCTGCCGCTCAGGCTGCTCGCGCGCGAAGTCTACGACAAGGTGGTGCGCGCCAAGGGCGCTGCTGACGTTGCCCTCATCACCGGCGAAGAGCGCATCGTGCCGGCGCATCCGCGTTATTACGTCTGCACCGTCGAAGCGATGCCGATGGATTTGCCGGTGTCGTTTCTTGCCGTTGATGAAATCCAGCTTTGTGCCGACCTCGAACGCGGCCATGTCTTTACCGACCGGCTTTTGCACGCGCGCGGAGACGACGAGACCATGCTGCTGGGCGCGGCCACCATGCGCCCCGCCATCGCCAGGCTCGCGCCGCAGGCCGTGTTCGTGTCGCGCCCGCGCTTTTCCGACCTCGCCTATACGGGGCCAAAGAAGCTGACGCGGCTCCCCCGCCGCTCGGCCATCGTCGCATTTTCGACCGAAGACGTTTATGGCCTGGCCGAGCTCATCCGCAGCCAGCGCGGAGGCGCCGCCGTCGTCACCGGCGCGCTGTCCCCACGCACGCGCAACGCTCAGGTGGCGCTCTATCAGTCGGGCGATGTCGATTTCATCATCGCCACCGACGCCATCGGCATGGGCCTCAACATGGACGTCGATCACGTCGCCTTCGCCGCGATGGAGAAATTCGATGGGCTAACCGTGCGCCCCTTGAAGCCGGAAGAGATTGGCCAGATCGCGGGCCGCGCCGGGCGTTATATGAACGACGGCACTTTCGGCGTTACGGGCGGTGGCGATCCGCTCGACGCGGAAGTCGTGGCGCAGGTGGAAAACCATCGCTACGACCCTGTGCGCGTGCTGCAATGGCGCAACAGCGCACTGGATTTCCTGAGCCTCGACGCGCTGCTGGCGAGCCTTGATGAGCCGCCGCCGATGCGTGGCCTCACCAAAGCGCGCCCCGCCTCCGATCACTGGACGTTGCGCATGCTTGCGGGCGACGAAGACATTCGTGCGCGCTGCACAGCGCCTGCCACAGTGCGCAAGCTGTGGGAAGTGTGCCAGCTTCCCGATTTCCGAAAATTGACGCCAGACGAGCACGCGCATCTGGTAGGCCAAATTTTCCGCCATCTGATGAGCGGCGACGGTTTCATCCCCGCCGGCTGGATCGCGGGCCAGCTGGAACGCCTTGAGGTCACCGAAGGTGATGTCGACACGCTGTCGGCGCGCCTCGCCCAGATCCGTACCTGGACCTATGCCGCGCACAAATCGGGATGGACCGAAGACCCCGGCCATTGGCAGGAAGTGACGCGCGCTATCGAAGACAAACTGTCGGATGCGCTGCATGAGAGGCTCACCCAGCGCTTCATCGACCGGCGCACCTCGGTGCTGATGCGTCATCTGCGCAACGAGGAACTGTTCGATATCGTGCTGGATGATTCCGGCGCCGTTTCCATGGGCGGCGAGCATGTCGGCAAGCTGGAGGGTTTTCGTTTCGCCGCCGATCCGCGCGCCGAAGGCATCCATGAGCGCACCTTGCGAGCGGCCGCGCTCAAGGGTCTGGAAGGCGAATTCGTGACGCGCGCCAATCGCCTTGCCACCGCAAGCGACAGTGACATCACCTTGAGCGAGCACGCGCAATTGTGGTGGGCGGGCGCCGTGGTGGCGAAGCTGGGCAAAGGCGCGCATGCGCTAGCGCCTACCGTCGAGCTTGTCGCCGACCCGCTGCTCAAGAACGGCGCGCGCGAGCTTGTCGAGGCAAGGCTGGAATCCTTCGTCGCCGCCCGCATAGCGCGCGTGCTGCAGCCCTTGTCCGTGCTCAGGCACGAGCTGGATGCGCTGCCCAATGTCGCGCGCGGGATCGCATTCCAGCTTTGCGAGGCGCTTGGCAATCTCGATCGCACTGCCGCGACTTTGCCCACCAATTTGCACGCGGCGGCTACAGCGCTGGCGCCCTTCGGCGTGTGGATAGGCCGCCGCTCGATTTATTTTCCCTCGCTGCTGAAACCACAGGCCGCGTCGCTCGCGGCGCTCTTGTGGGCTGTGCATGCGCGTGCGGCGCACATTTCAACTCCGCCTGCGCCCGGCCTCACCTCATTCACCATCGACGGCGCGAGCTCCAGCGCTTTTCTTGCCGCCGCAGGGTTTCGCGCCATCGCGGGGCGCGCGGTGCGGCTCGACATTCTGGAACGCATGGAAGCCGTGCTTTCACAGACGGCGCGCAACAATGGAAATGCGGATGATGCCGCTCACACAATCGCAGCATTGCTTGGCTGCGGCATGGACGAAGTGCTGGCGATCGCGCGCGCGCTCGGCTGGCGCCGCGAAAACGCGAAAAACGCGGAAACGCACGCCTTATGGAAACGTCTCCATAAGGATAAGAAATACGGCAAGAAACAGCCTGTTCGCGGCCAGGAAAAAGCTGCGCCCGATTCTCCCTTTGCGGAACTTGCCGCGCTGATTGCCGCAAAATGATGCGCGAGCCGCCGCCCGCGGGGCTGCGCATCGACAAATGGCTGTGGCATGCGCGCTTCTGCAAAACGCGCGGGGTGGCGCAGCGTAAGGCTGAGACCGGGCTCATTCGCCTCAACGGCCAGCGGGTAGAAAAGCCGAGCGCGCTTGTGCGCCCCGGCGACGTGCTGACCTTGCCGGTTTCGCGCGAAGTGATCGCGCTGCGTGTGCTGGCGTTGGGCGCGCGGCGCGGCCCTCCCTTGGAAGCGCGCGCGCTCTATGAACTCATTCGCGATGCTTGATCGCCGGACCTTACCGCCTTATGTGACGGCAATGGAGCCGCCATGACTTATGTCGTCGTCGACGCCTGCATCAAGTGCAAGTACATGGACTGCGTGGAAGTCTGCCCCGTGGATTGTTTCTACGAGGGCGAGAACATGCTCGTCATCCACCCCGACGAATGCATAGATTGCGGCGTCTGCGAGCCGGAATGCCCGGTGGACGCCATCAAGCCCGACACCGAGCCGGGTCTCGAGAAATGGCTTGAGGTCAATGCCGTATATGCCAAGACTTGGCCGAACATCCGTCAGAAGGGTGTGCCCCCGCCCGACGCAAAGGAGTTCGATGATAAAAAGAACAAGTTTCAAGTGTACTTTAGTCCAAAACCCGGCAAGGGCTCTTGACCCCGAAAGAGGCTCCTAAAGGCCTTGAACGAAAATTGCTCGTAACGCGGCCAATGGCTTAGCGAATGAGTTGCGTGAGACAGAATTAGCCCTTTTCTTCAAAAGGTTGTGACAAATTCTTACTTTCCTTTTGACCATCTCTGTGCTATATATGTGACGTTAAAAGATACGCATTTGGCACACCCCGAGGTTTCCAAATTCAGGTGACTGCCTGCGGATCGGTCCGCGAGCGCGGTCGTGTGTGCGTTTCGCAAGTGCAAAAAAGGCCCGGGCTGGGCATGGGGTGGGAAAAGGAAATGACGATGGCTCTACTGAAAAAGAAAATTCCCGCTTCCGCGGCTGCTCCCGCCAAGGCGCCAGCCCCAGTAAAGGCACCTGCCCCAGCAAAGGCGCCCGCTGCGAGCAAGAAGCATGAGTTCCGTGCGGGCGACTTCGTGGTTTATCCCACCCATGGCGTTGGCCGCATTCTGAAAATCGAGGAACAGGAAGTGGCAGGCCACAAGCTCGAGCTGTTCGTCATCGCCTTCGAGAAGGACAAGATGATCCTCCGCGTCCCCACACTTAAGGCCAAGGCCGTGGGTACGCGCAAACTTTCGACCCCCGACGTGATGGCGGCCGCGCTCAACACGCTGAAAGGCCGCGCGCGCATCAAGCGCACCATGTGGAGCCGCCGCGCCCAGGAATACGAAGCCAAGATCAATTCGGGCGATCTCGTTTCGATTGCCGAAGTGGTGCGCGATCTGCACCGCGCTTCGGGCCAGCCCGAGCAATCCTACAGCGAACGCCAGCTTTACGAAGCGGCGCTAGCCCGCATGGCGCGTGAAGTGGCCGCCATCGAGCGCATCGATGAGCAGTCGGCTGTCAAGCGCGTTGAAGGCGTACTGCTGAAGAAGGCGGCTTAAGCTGCAATCCTAAATACGGATGAAAAGCCCGGATCAGCGTCCGGGTTTTTCGTTTTTGGGCGCGGGCGATAAGGCCATGTCCAATAACTCGATAGAAGCAGGACGCGCGATTTCCATTTCCGGCCCATAATAGGATTCCAGCCAGCCGTGCACGCGCACATGCTTGCCGGCCAAACCCTTCACATCGAATTTGGCTGTGCGGAAAACTTTCATGTCTTCGGGAGCGATGGTCACGGTAAATTCGGTTTTCCAGTCGGGATCAAAATCGAGATAGGCGCGGCCTTTCTGCATGGCAACCGCTTGCACCGTGCCTTCTACGATCTGGAAGGTGCTGATCAACTTTTTGAGATCATCCGGCGTCCGTACGGCGAAACCCCCATCACCCCAGTGCCCGCTTTTGGCTTCGCGCGCCTGCCCTTCCGCCGCTAGCAATTCATTTGCACAAGCATCACTCGCTAAATCGGGATTTGCGAGAGCGAGGCCTGCGCGCAGCACTGCTTCCTGCACCCATTCGGATCCCGCGAACACTTGTGCCTTGAGGCGGTCATAGCGATCCTTTTCCGGCCCCGCAAAGGCAAGCGATAATACATCGCCTGAATGCGCCTGTGCCAGCACCGCGCGCGCTGCGTTTGCCTGTGTCCTGGTTATGCGCTCACCGCCAGATCCCGGCGCCAGCACACCCGCCAGATCCACCTCGGCGCCATCATAGGTAAAAAACGTGTCGCCATCGGCGACGCTTTTGAGCGCAACAGTGCGCGTTCCGGCAGTCGGACAATGCGCATGGGCGAGCCCCGGCATCAGCGCCGTTGCAAAAAAAACGCCAAGGCAAAGCGGCTCCAGCGCCACTTCATTTCGCTTTCGCGGCTTTAAGGCTGACTGGCGCGGGAGGCCGATCCGGCAGGAAAAAATCGGCATACAAATCCACGCTTTGGTCCACGCGATAATGATCGAAATCGCGCGCGCCATTATCCCACAAGAAATTGTCGTCGATCAGGAAATTGCCGGTGAATTCGCGCGCTTGTTTCTGGAAAATCAAATGGGCCGCATCAGCCACAATATCCGGCTTGCGGCCGTGGCGCATCATCTCCTTGCCACCGATAATATTTTCTATTGCCGCCGTGGCAATAAGGGTGCGCGGCCATAGCGCGTTGACGGCGATGCCCGCTTCACGGAACTCCTCCGCCATGCCAAGCACGCACATCGACATGCCGAATTTCGCCATCGTATAGGCGGCATGGGCCGTGAACCATTTCGCCTGCATGTCGAGCGGCGGAGACAGCATCAGCACGTGCGGGTTGGCGGCGCGCCGAAGATGCGGCACGCAGTATTTCGTCACCATGAAGGTGCCACGCGCGTTAATCTGGTGCATCAGATCGTAGCGCTTCATCTCGACGGCCTCGGTGCCAGCAAGATTGATGGCGCTGGCATTGTTGACGCAGATGTCGATGCCGCCGAATTGGCTCAAGCATTTCTCGACCGCCGTTGTCACCTGCTCTTCGAAACGGATATCGCAGACGAGCGGCAGCGCTTTGCCGCCCGCCTGTTCGATTTCCTTTGCAGCGGTGTAAATGGTGCCGGGAAGTTTCGGGTTGGGCTCGGCCGTCTTGGCGGCGATGGCGATGTTGGCGCCATCCTTTGCCGCCCTCAGCGCGATTGCCAGGCCAATGCCGCGGCTTGCCCCTGTGATGAAGAGCGTCTTGCCCCTAAGGCTCACAACAGCAGCTCTTGCGGAAACGCCTCCAGCACCTCACGACTGCCCTCGGTGATGGCGGAGAGCAGCCCCTGGGCCTCCGGTAAAATATTGCGCGCAAAGAAGCGCGCAACCGCGATGCGGCCGTTCAGGTGCTGTTTATCGGCGCCCGGCTGGCCAAGCTGTTCCGTCGCCGCCTTTGCGCCCAGTGCGAGATAGTGACCGCCCGCGACAATGGCGAACATGTTCAAATAGGGCGTCGCGCCTGCCAGCGCTTCGGAGATTTTCCCTGCGAGAAGCTGGCCGCCGATCCATTGCGAAGCTTTGGCGAGTGTATCCACGGCTGGCGCAAGTGCCTCGCCAATGTCTTTCAACGCGCCACTCGATTTTGCCAACATGGCCGCATTGCCTGCGATTTCCGTGATGAACGCGCTGACAGCCGCGCCGCCATCCTGCGCCAGCTTGCGCCCAACGAGGTCCAGCGCCTGAATGCCGTTAGTGCCTTCGTAGATAGGGAGGATGCGCGCGTCCCGGAAAAACTGCGCCGCACCCGTTTCCTCGATGAAGCCCATGCCGCCATGTACCTGAACGGCAAGCGACGCCACTTCCACCGCCGTATCGGTGGGCCATGATTTTGCCAGAGGGATCAGCAGCTCGCCGCGCGCCTTGGCCTTGGCCGCCTCCGCTGCGTCCTTGGTATGTAGCGCCATGTCGATGGCCACGGCATTGGCGTAACAGATCGCACGGCCCGCTTCGGTTAACGCTTTCATCGTCATCAGCATGCGCCGCACGTCGGGGTGCTCTATGATGGCGACACTTTCCTTGCGGTCACGGCTGCCAGTGGCTCGGCCTTGGCGGCGCTCCTTGGCATAAGCCAGCGCCTTCTGGAACGCGGCCTCGGCCACTCCTACGCCCTGTATGCCAACACCAAGCCTGGCCGCATTCATCATCGTGAACATGCGCGCCATGCCTTCATTGGCGCCGCCGACGAGATAGCCAATGGCACCACCTTTCTCGCCATAATTCATCACGCAAGTCGGGCTCGCATGTATTCCCATCTTGTGCTCCAGCCCCGCGCAAACCACATCGTTGCGCGCGCCCTTGCTGCCATCGGCGCTGACCAGGAATTTCGGCACCAGGAACAGCGAAATCCCGCGCGTACCTGCGGGCGCACCGGGCAGCCGCGCCAGGACCAGATGCACGATATTTTCGGAGCAATCGTGCTCGCCCCAGGTGATGAAAATTTTGGTGCCGGTGATTTTATAGCTGCCGTCGCCAGCCGGTTCCGCGCGCGTCTTCAGCGCGCCCACATCCGTGCCCGCCTGCGGCTCGGTCAAATTCATCGTGCCGCTCCATTCTCCCGAAATCAGCTTCGGCAGAAAAAGCGCCTGCTGTTCTTGCGAGCCGTGGGTGGCAAGCGCCTCAATCACGCCCTGCGTCAGCATCGGGCACAGCGCGAAGGAAAGATTGGCGCCCTGCCACATCTCGGCCACCGCGGTGCCCAGCGTGTGCGGCATGCCCTGACCGCCAAAAGCCGTGGGGGCGGTCAGCCCGTTCCACCCCGCTTCTGAAAAGCGGCGATAGGCATCGCGGAAACCCGGCGCTGTCACGACATTGTTATCGATTATTTTCGCGCCATCGCGATCACCGCTGGCGTTGAGCGGCGCCAGCACTTCGCCTGAGAATTTGGCGGCTTCGGCCAGCACATCGGTGGTCAAATCGGGACTTAGATCGGGAAAATATTCCGACAAAACGGGCAGCCCGGCGATGGCGTCGAGGGCGAAGCGGATATCCTTGACTGGCGGTGTGAAACTCATCGGCATTTTCCCAAAGTTGGCAATCGGCTACGCTTGGGTTTGTGCGAAGCGGCGCGCAACACTTCAAGGGAGTAAGCCATGAACAGATGCCTCATGCCAGTCTTGGCACTTACGGCAAGCCTTGCTTGCGCGGCGCAGGCGCAAGCCGAAAGCCAAGCGGCTGCGCCAAGTGGGCATTACAGCGCAGTGCCTGTCCACACGCAGATCGTATTCGACATCCTGCATATGGGGATCAGCCCCTTTTACGGCAGCTTCGGCAAGGTGAGTGGTTCTTTGCAGTATGACGCGAATGCGCCTGCAAAAAGCACGGTTACTGTCGATATTGATACCAGCAGCATCACCACGCCCAGCGACAAACTCACAGAAGATCTGAAGGGGCCTGAGGTGTTCAACGTGGCGGCCTTTCCCAAAGCCACATTCACCTCGACGTCGATCAAGACAACCGGGGCCAATAAAGGCGACATCTCCGGCAACCTCACGCTCAATGGCGTGACCAAGCCTGTGACGTTGCATGCGACCTTCTATGGCGCGAAACAGAACATGAGCGGCAATGGTTTCCGCCTTGGCTTCGGCGCGACCGCGCAAATCAAACGTAGCGATTTCGGGCTTACCGCGATGCGCTGGGCGCCAAGTGTCGCCGACGATGTCGAGCTCATGATCGAAGCGGAATTCTCCCAGGACACGAAGTAGCATGAATCTGAAAGACTTGAATCTTCGCTACGGTTCCGTGGCGATGACCTTGCATTGGCTGATCGCTGCGGCCGTGCTGTTCAACATCGCGCTTGGCTATTATATGGGCGATCTGCCGCAATCGGATCCTGACCGCTTCTGGTTCATTCAATTTCACAAATCCACCGGATTGAGCATTCTGGTATTAAGCGTGGCGCGGGTGTTGTGGCGCGTGGTCAATCCGATGCCGGACTTTTCGGCGCAGATGCCCATGTGGGAGCGCGTTGCCGCTCGCGGCGTGCATTACGTTTTTTATGTTCTTATCATCGCCATTCCGCTCGCGGGGTGGGCGATGGTGTCATCCTCTCCATTGGGCCTGCCGACCATGTGGTATGGCCTTTTCCAGTGGCCACATATTCCATTTCTGGCCGAACTGCCGCGCGAGCAGAAACAGCAGATCATTGGGACTTTACGCGAAACGCACAACACGCTGGCTTTGACTGCGCTGTGCCTGATCGTGCTGCATGTGGCGGCGGCGCTGAAGCATCAATTCTGGAATCGCGACACGGTGTTCGCGCGCATGCTGCCGGGCACCAAGGTTGAGAAATGAGGACTGCGTTCATTGCCGCAGCGATGTTGATTGCTTCCAGCGCGCAGGCCGCTAGTTGGAATGTCGATCACGCGCAGAGCAAGCTTGGTTTCAGCGTGCAATGGAGCGGCCAGCCCTTCGTGGCGACATTTCAGAAATGGAACGCGCAGATCGCCTTCGATCCTGCCGATCTTGCCCACGCCAAAGCCAATGTCACCATCGACATGACCAGCGCCGTTTCTGGCGAGGCCGATCTTGACCAGAATATTCCGGGCCCGCAGGGCTTTGACGCTGTACATTTTCTCCTGGCCCATTTCGTGACCACGGATTTTCGCGCCTTCGACAACAACCGCTATGAGGCCTCGGGCAATCTCACCATCCGTGGCGTTACCAGGCCGATAACCCTTCCCTTCACGCTAACGATTTCCGGCGACCGCGCGCAGATGACGGGCGAAACGACCATCATGCGCACCGATTTCGGCGTGGGCTCCGGTAAAGAATGGGCGGGCGAAACGCCGGTGGCCCATGCAGTCAAGGTTACGGTCGATCTCGCCGCCACCAAGGCGCGCTGAATTCCGCGCACGGATTGCGCTAGAGTACGCCCATGCGCGCAGACAGCCCGGCATACGCCACCACCATCGCCCCGGCCACGGCGTCCGCAATCGCGGAAGCGGCCGCGCTGATCCGTGATGGCAAGCTGGTCGCCTTTCCCACGGAAACCGTTTACGGCCTCGGTGCCAACGCGCTCGACGATTTCGCGGTAAGCGCGATCTTCGCCGCCAAGGAACGCCCGCGCTTCAATCCGCTGATCGTGCATGTGCTGGACCGCGTTGAGACTGTAGAGATCGTCACTTTCAACGCGCTGGCGCGTGAACTTGCCGATGCCTTCTGGCCGGGCGCGCTCACGCTGGTGCTGCCGCGCCGCGAGCCTTCGCCGCTGGCGCTGCTGGTGAGCGCCGGGCTGGATACGGCAGCCGTGCGCTCGCCGTCGTACGATGTGGCACGCGCGCTGCTTGAAGCTTCCGGCGTGCCCATCGCCGCCCCAAGCGCCAACCGCTCGAGCCGCATCAGCCCGACGACGGCCGCCGACGTGGCTGAAGAACTGGGCGGCCGCATCAGTTTCATTCTCGATGGCGGGCCCTGCCCCGTTGGGCTGGAATTTACCGTGATCGGCTTCGAAAACGATCAGCCGGTCTTGCTGCGCTCCGGCGCTATCCCGCGCGTCGAAATCGAACGCATTGCCGGGCCATTGGGCAAACCGCAAAACGACGCCATTCAGTCGCCAGGTCAAATGGCAAGCCACTATGCTCCGCGCGCGATGCTCCGCCTTAACGCGCGTGAGGCGCGCGATGGCGAGGCGCTGCTGGCCTTCGGTCCCAACGCAACGCAAGGTGCGAACATGACGCGCAACCTCAGCGCCAAAGGCGATCTGCGCGAGGCTGCGGCCAATTTCTTCGCCATGCTGCGCGCGCTCGACAAATCCGGCGTGCGCGCCATCGCCGTAATGCCCATCCCCAACGAGGGCCTGGGCGAAGCCATCAATGACCGGCTTCAGCGCGCGGCGGCCCCGCGTGAATAAGATGACGCTTTCTCCTGCGCTAGCAAACCGCCTGAAGGAGGCCGCGGGCCAGGGCGGCTTCAGCGAAGATGCCAACGAAATCGCACCGCACCTGGCCGAATGGCGCGGACGCTGGCAAGGCAAGAGCACTCTGCTGCTCAAACCGAAAACTACCGAGGCAGTCGCGCGCATTCTTGCCATCTGCAACGAAACGGTCACGGCCATCGTGCCACAGGGCGGCAACACGGGATTGGTGGGTGGGCAAATCCCCACCCAAGGCGAAGTGCTGCTTTCGCTGGAACGGATGAACCGCATCCTGGCTGTCGAGCCGGGCGAGAACCTGCTCGTCGCGGAAGCTGGCGTCATCCTTGCCAATGTGCAAAAGGCGGCGGACGGTGTGAACAGGCTGTTTCCGCTTTCGCTTGCGGCCGAGGGCTCCTGCACCATCGGCGGCAATCTTTCCACCAATGCGGGCGGCGTTGGCGTTCTGCGCTATGGCATGGCCCGCGAGTTGGTGCTGGGCATCGAGGTAGTGCTGGCCAACGGCGCCGTGCTTGACCTGATGCGGAGCTTGCGTAAGGACAACACCGGCTACGACCTCAAGCAGATTTTCATTGGCGCTGAAGGCACGCTTGGAATCATCACAGCTTGCGCCTTGAAGCTGTTTGCCAAACCGCACTCATATGCCACCGTATTTGCTGCGATTTCACGCGCTGATGCGGCGCTGGATCTGCTCAACCGGCTGCAGGAAGCCACCGGCGGTCTCGTCAACGCGTTCGAACTGGTGTCGCGCGCGGGCCTTGATCTCGTTCTCAAGCACATTCCGGGCACGTCAGACCCACGGCCTAAGCATTCCGGCTGGTTCGTGCTGGCTGAAATCTCGAATCCGGCAGCCTTCGACGCCGGTCCCGCGCTCGAAGCCTCGCTTGCCAAAGCGATGGATGACGGCCTAGTCGCCGACGCCGTCTTCGCCAAAAGCGAGCGCGAACGGAACAGCCTGTGGCGCTTACGCGAATCGCTCTCTGAAGCGCAGAAGTTGGAAGGCGCCTCGCTCAAGCATGATGTTTCAGTGCCACTGGCGCGCGTGCCTGAATTCCTGGCTGCCGCCGACAGGGTGGTGAAGAAGGCCCTGCCCGGCGCGCGGCCTGTCGCTTTCGGCCATATCGGCGACGGCAATATTCATTTCAACATTTGCGCGCCGCCCGGCAAAGATGCAGCGCTGCTGGCCGCGCGCGACAAGATCGAACGTCTGGTTCACGACGAAGCGCACCGCCTGGGCGGCTCGATCAGCGCGGAACATGGCATAGGGCTTGCCAAGCGCGAAGCCATTGCACTTTACAAAAACAAGGCGGAATTGGAGCTCATGCGCGCACTCAAGCGAACGCTCGACCCCAACAACATCCTCAATCCCGGAAAATTACTGCCGTCTATTTGACCTTGAGCAGCGTCATGTCAAATACGAGCGTCTGGTTGGGCAGAATAAGCCCGCCGCCCGCGCCTGCTTCGCCATAGGCGAGGTTCGAAGGGATAACGAGTTCCCATTCGTCGCCCTCTTTCATCAAAGAAAGCGCTTCGACCCAGCCGGGGATCAGGCGGCCGGCGGGGAATTCCGCTGGCTGGCCTGGCTTTGTCTGGTCGAATTCGGTGCCGTCGATCATCCAGCCCTTATAGGTGACCTGCACAATGTCGCTGGTTTTCGGTGTCTTGCCGTGGCCGGTCTTGATGACGCGGTACTGCAATCCGCTTGGGCGCGTTGCCACGCTCGGTTTTGCCGCGTTGGCCGCGAGAAAGGCCTGATTGGCCGCTGCACTCAGATCCCCTGCCATGGCACCCTCACTGAACGCGATTCCCACGAAGGCAGCGACAGCCGCCGCCAGTATCGTCAAACGCATGATGTTCTCCTGTTTGCCGATGCGATCCGCCAACGGCATGTAGATGTAATTGCTGTAAACTAGGCCTTTAGAGCAGCGTCGTTTGCCGGGGCTGTATGTCCGGCTGCTGTGGCCGAGTTCAACTCCGGCCCATCATTAGCCATACGGTTGACGGCCGTGCTGACCGGATAGGCCTCGAAGAAATCATCCGGCGCAGGCCGGATGAGCGCCTTCGCAGCCTCGGGCGAACCCGACAGCCAGGCGTTCCAATCGGTAGGCATGAGAACCACGGGCATGCGCTCATGTATTGGATGCAGGCGTTCATTGGCTTCGCAGGTGACGATGGCCGTGTATTCGATATTGCTGCCGTCCTTTTCCCTACGGCGCTCCCAGATGCCGGCCATGGCGTAAGGCCGGCCATTCTTTGGGCGAACATAAAATGGCTGCTTCGCAGCCCTGCCCGCCGTTTTCCACTCATAGAAACCACTCGCCGGGATCAAGCAGCGGTGATCGCGGAAAGCATCACGGAAAGTGGGTTTGCTATCCACCGTTTCGCCGCGCGCATTGATGACTAGTTTCGGCTTTGGCTCGCCCGGCAATTGCACAGGAAAGCCCTAGCGCAGCATCGCCAGCCGCCGCTCGCCCTCCTCAAGCAGGATGGCGGCGATGTTCTGCTCTGGCCCGACATTGAAGCGCGGCGGCATCTCCTCGCCTATCACGCCGAAAACCTCGCGCATTTCCCCCGCCCACACCGCGATGGCAAACCGCCCGCACATGACTCACGCCTTCCTGACCGCGGTAGAATAGGAATGATGACGAACCCGTCCACGCCGGCTCGCGACTTACCCACCGTTGCCGTGGGCGCGGTGATCTGGAATGCTAAAGGCGAGGTGCTTCTGATCCAACGTGCAGGTGAACCGCGCCGGGACGAATGGAGCATTCCCGGCGGCAAGGTGGAATGGGGCGAAACACTGCGTGCGGCATTGCTGCGCGAAGTGCGCGAGGAAACCGGCCTCGAAATCGAAATCCTCGGCCTCACCGATGCGGTCGACTTCATTGCCCCCCGCACGGAAGGCGAAGTGGCCAAACATTACGTGTTGATCGATTTCACCGCGCGGGTCACCAAGGGCGAACCCAAAGCCGCTTCGGATGCCAAGGATGCACGCTGGGTGGCTTACGCCGAACTTGACCGCTACGAACTATGGAGCGAAACGCGCCGCATCATTGCGCAAAGCGCGCGCGGGATGGGAATTGGGGAGTAATCCTCAGCCTAAAAGCAGCCACGCCAGCCACGAGCGCTTGCGCTTCGGCTTGTCGGCTGCAAAGGGATGGCGCATGGGAGCATTACCAATTGGCGCCGCAGGATTGACCGCAGGCGCAATCTTCGGCGCGGCGTGCCGCCCCGAGGCGCGAGCCTCAAGCTCACGCATTAACTGATTGCGCGGCGGCAGGCAGGTGCCGTCCTCGAAGCAGGCGATGGGCTTGTCGTAGGCCACATGGTCGGGGCCGATGCCCTGCGATAGGAACTTCTTCGACCACACTTCCGATGGGCTTAACACTGTGGTGCGTGTCACCGCGCTCTCGCTGAACGCCCGCTGGCGCTCACGCACTTCACGCACCACGGCATCGAGGCGCTCGGCGCCCTGCTGCAAGGATTGTTTATTAGCCATTGGAAGCTCCCGGCTTTGACCACCACTGGAATCCAGCATCGCGGCTGATGATGGCAACATCAATCGCACCGCCCACGGTTTCCTTCTGTGCCATGATACGCTTTTTAAAGACATTTAGCTCGACCAGGCTGCGCGCGGTTTCGGCGAGCTCGTTGCGGCCCGCGATTTCCAGTACGCGCAGCACGGGGTTGATGAAGGCCTGCTGCTGATATTCGCCGATCATGCCGCGAAAAGCGTCGAAATAGCGCGGCACGAAATCGGTCTGGAAGCGTTTGCGCAATTCCTCGCGCACGCCGGGCGCGGCGTTCGGGAAGGCAGCGATCACCTCGTCCACCACGCCGTGCAGCAGCATGCGAAAGCCCGCATAGAGCCGCCGCTCAAGGTTGAAATCGATGCCACGCAGGAAGGCGTGTGTGACTTCGCTGTCGGCGAAGACGCGCACTTTGGAGCGCGTTTCGTTGTCAATCGTGTCGACGCTCACCTCGCTGCGCTTGGCGATGCCGTCCACCACGGCCGAGACATAATAGGTGACGACAGAGGGATAACGGTCTTCGGAACCGAAACCGGCAAACACCAGCCCGGAAACATCCTCAAGAAACAAATCCTTGGTGACGCAGAAGCCGGCGATGTCGTTGAGACGTTGTACCGCGTCTTTCGACAGCGTGAACTGGCCGAAGCCATAACCGATCAGCTCGTTGATCTGGCCCGCATGCCGCGAGAGCACCTTGGCCGCGAAGTCCTGCGGAAAGCAGGGCAGATCACGGCGCGGGGTGCCGTCTTCTCGCTGCTGATATTCGCGCCAGACACGCTCGATAGCGGCTCCAAGAACACGCGTATCGTCGGCCATCAGCGCCGGGTCTTCGCTGCTTTCGCGCAGGAATTGCGCGTAAGCAAAGATGTGCCGGAACACGGAAGCCAATAGCCTCCGGTAATCTTCCTTCTGCCGTTCGGGCGGGAAGAATTCGTCCAGATTGTCGAGCATGGCGGTGAAGGCCGTACTGTAATCGCGCACATGGGGCCTCGCGCCATCCTTGCGATGCGTGGTCTGGAAATGCTCAATCAGATGATCCCAGGGGTGGCCAAGCATATCAGCGAGACCAAAAAACATGATGGCGACGGGCTGGCCTTCGGCCAGGATGAACAGCTTGCGCTGCTCATTGCGCACCACCACCGTGCCGCCGTCGATCAGCGTCACCGCGAAATCCGCCGCCAGCGCCACAGCGCGCTGGTTCATCACGGCGATTTCGGACGTCATCCCCGTTACTCCACTCACGGGGGCCATTCGGCCCCTCGCCCGCCATTGACCGAATGATGTCACAGCCCGGGCCGAATTGAAAAGGGCGCGGCTGTTACATGGTTGACATTGATGTGAACGCGGGCGCGCCAGTAACAGTCAGATGAATTTGGATGTCACCAGATGAACAAGCACGGCCACCCCAAAAAGCCCCACGGCAATGCCGGAAATTTGATTGATGCGGCGCATGATGCCGCTGTCGATGCGCTTATGGAAAATGGCGGTGATGGTGGTGATGGTGAACCACCATCCGGCGGAGCCAGCCGCCACGCCGCCCACGGTTACGGCCGCAGCCAAAAAGCTCGCCTTCTCGTCGACGATGCTGCCAAGGCCCGCGAACAGCGCGGCAAAGCCCAACAGCGTCGCCGGGTTGGTGAGCGTGAGCGCCAGCGTCGAGAACACATCGCGCACCACGCGCGCGAAGAAAGGAAGATCGCCCGCCGGCGTCGCCATCTTGTCCTGCACGCAAGTGGGATCGGCATGAAAGGTGTGCCAGCCGAAACCCAGCAGCATCACGCCGCCGACGATTTGCAAGGGAATAGAATAGCCTTCGATCAGCTGCGCGATAGCGGTAAGGCCGAACGCGGTGATGATGGCAAAGATACCATCGCCTAGAGCCGCTCCTAACCCAGACAGAAACCCGTGCAACGAGCCGTAAGCGAGCGTGCGGCGAATGCAGATGAGATTCACCGGCCCGATGGGTGCTGCCACTATCACACCGATCACAGCCCCGCTGATGATGAGGAAGAGATAATCCATCTGCTAGCGAATGATGCCCTTCATCTTGCCGTGCGCCGCAGCACTCGCGCGCCAGTGCTGCCAACGCCTTCATTCTGAATCCGCAAGGCCCCAAAGACGCCTTGAATCATGGATACCATTCAAGACTTAAGGAAGGCAGCGGAATTTGTCCCTGCCGTCAAGCATAGGGCGCAGGCGCGCTTTCTCAAAGCCTTGGTAACGGTGTTGTGCAATGATGACGGAACGGAAAGTATTGAGGCGGAGTTATTGGGGGTAGCCATGAGTACTATGGCGCTGGCGTTGAAAGGCTACCGGCTTACCACGGCCGAGATTCTCTACCACATGCCGGATCACCCTGCGGTGCTGCAAACCTTCATCTGGCAGGAATATGATCTGGTCCCGCGCTTTCCCGTGCTCGCGCGTTTTCTGCGCTTCTGGGAAAGCAATCTCGCAGGGCGCCTTCATTCGGTGCGCGTGGCGGCGAGCGGTATTATCGTGCCCACGGATCTCAAATACGCCAGCGGCGAATTCACGCTTCATTGAAGCGGATGGGTTCGCCTCCGCCGGGTGCGAGAAGCGCGCCATCGCGCATGACGATGTTTCCGCGGATGATGGTGGCCACTGGCCAGCCGGTGGTTTCCATCCCGTCAAACGGGGTCCAGCCGCAGCGTGAAACAATCCATCTGTTTTCGATTTTGCGGCGCGCTCTCAAATCGACAATGGTGAAATCTGCGTCGAAATTTTCCGCAATGCTGCCTTTGCCCGCGATGCCGAAGATGCGTTGAGGCCCAGCGCTTGTGAGTTCGACGAAACGCTTGAGCGAAAGCCGCCCGGCATTCACGTGATCGAGCAGAATGGTCACCAGTGTCTGCACGCCCGGCATGCCGGCCGGCGTATCGGGGTAGGTTTTGTCCTTCTCGCCGCGCGTGTGCGGCGCGTGATCGGAACCCACGACATCGAACAAGCTGTCGCGCACGGCCTTCCATAAGGCATCGCGGTGGCGCGCCTCACGAATGGGCGGGTTCATCTGCGCATATGTGCCGAGCCGCTCGTAGCATTCGGGCGCGGTGAGCGTCAGATGTTGTGGCGTGACCTCGCAGGTTGCGAAATCGCGCGCGGCCGCCAGCAGTGGCAATTCCTCGGCCGTCGTCACATGCAGCACATGCAATTTGCGCTTGGCTTCCCGCGCGAGGCGCAACACGCGCTCAGTCGAACCACGCGCGGTTTCTACGTCGCGCCACACGGGATGTGTTTCGACATGGCCGTGCAGGGCCAAAGGCTTGCGCTCGCGCAATCGCGCTTCGTCTTCCGAATGCACCGCCATCCGGCGCTTACCCGATTTCAGCGCCGCCAGAATGTCTTTCTCGTGATCGAGCAACAGGGTTCCGGTGGAAGAACCCAAAAACGCTTTCACGCCGGCCACCCCCGGCAATTTTTCGAGGTCTGCCAGCTCGGCCACATTCGCAGGCGTGGCCCCCACGTAGAAAGCATGGTCGCAATGCATGCGGCCCTTGGCGCGCATGAGCTTGTCGGCAATGGCCGCAGCACTCGTCGTCGGCGGATCGGTGTTGGGCATTTCGAACACAGCTGTCACGCCCCCCAGCACCGCCGCGCGGCTGCCTGTTTCCAGATCTTCCTTGTGCGTGTTGCCGGGCTCGCGGAAATGCACCTGGCTGTCGATCACGCCCGGCAACACGTGGAGGCCTTTGGCGTCGAAGATTTGCGCGGCCGAAGCCGCGCCCAGCGAACCCACGGCGGCAATCCGCCCGCCCCTTACGCCGATGTCGGCGGCGCCGATGCCCTTGGGCGTGGCGGCAATGCCATTGCGGATAATCAGGTCGAAGCTGTCTCCCATGGGGCCTTATTAAGCGAGGGCACGGCCCGAAACAATTGACGCTCGGCCCCCCATCCCTCACAAGCAGCCCTTATGATTCTGTTCGCCACCCAGAATTTCCTGCCCGATATAGGCGTCACGCAGATTTATGTGACGGGGCTTGCCGACGCGCTGGCAAGGCGCAGGCATGAGATCGCCGTCTATTGCGATGCTTCCAGCACGGGCGCCGCGCGCAAAGTGGACGAAGTATGCACCTATCCCATCAACCGCTTCGGCGGCTTGCGGCCGCTCTTGCGTTGGCGCAAAGCGCGTGCGGTGGCGGCCCGCATCTCGAAGGGCAGCGTACGCGCGATTGTAACCGACACATGGAAAAGCCTGGAACTGCTGCCGCCGCGAACGCTGGCGCACACTCGCGTTTTTTGCCTCGCCCATGGCAGCGAGTTTCTGGCGCGGCCCGGCAGCATCAAGGAACGGCGCATGATTGCGTGCCTTGCCAAAGCAGACATCATCGCCGCCAATTCGCACTTCACCGCCAATCTGGCCAAGCCGTTTATCGGTGGCAAAACCGAACTGCGCGTGATCCCGCCAGGCGTCGAGCCGCTCACTGGCGCCACGCGCACCTTCACCCCGCGCGCGGCCAAGGGCGGCGGGCGCATTCTCACCATCGCGCGGCTGGAACCGCGCAAGGGCATCGACATGGTGCTGCAGGCGATTCCCGCCTTGCAGCGCACGCATCCTGACATTGTTTACGACATCATCGGCAAGGGCGCCGACAAAGCGCGGCTTGCGGCTTTGGCGGAAAAACTCGGCATCGCAAACCGCGTCCATTTCTATGGCCACATTGCCGAAGCCGAGAAAGCGGCGCTTCTAGCAGCGGCCAATGTGTTTGCCCTGCCCAACCGGCGCGAGCCTGACTCGGTGGAAGGTTTTGGGATCGTGTTTCTTGAGGCCGCGGCGTTCGGCGTGCCGTCACTTGCCGGCACAGATGGCGGCACAGCCGACGCCATGCTGGAAGGACAAACGGGCTTGCTGGTTGATGGCGCGGACGGCGCGGCGGTGCAGAGCGCATTGCTGAAGATGCCAGACAATTCCGGCACAGCTATTCGGCTGGGGCGTGCCGCGCATCAGCGCTTTTGGTCAAATTTCGCCTGGGATGCCGCGATCAAGCATTTCGAGGCGGCGCTATTTGATAAAATGCCGCCATGAGCACCGCGTTACTCACGGACCGTTCGGTGATTGCGCTTGGCGGCACGGACGCACGCAGTTTTTTGCAGGGTCTCATCACCAACGAGATGGCTGAATGCCGCGAAGGCCATGCGCTCTATGCCGCGCTGCTGACGCCGCAGGGCAAAATCCTGTTCGAATTTTTCGTGGTGGCCGACGGCAACCCGTTTCTGCTCGATTGTGCCACCACACGAGCGGAAGAACTTGCCAAACGCCTCGGCTTCTATCGCCTGCGCGCCAAGGTCGACATTGCGCTGCAGCCGGAGATGACTGTCGCCGCATCATGGGGTGAGAACCCGCCCAAGGCTTCCGGCATCTTTTTCGCCGATCCGCGCTTGGCTGCGCTTGGTTTTCGCGTCATCGCGCAGCGCAACGCGTTGCCGCCCGCCACTGCCACGATTGCCGATTACCATGCGCATCGCTTGGCGCTCGGAGTGCCAGACAGCGCCGATCTTGCCCCTGATACCGTGTTTGCGCTGGACGCGGGGCTGGAGGAACTCAACGGCGTCAGCTTCAAGAAGGGCTGCTATATTGGCCAGGAAGTCACCGCCCGCATGAAGCATCGCGCCACGGCGCGCCGGCGCATCCTGATCGCCGATGCGAAGGCCGCGCTCCCTGCCCCCGGAACGCCCCTTCTGGCGGGCGAGCGCGAACTTGGCAGTCTTATGACAGGGCAGCAAACCCGCGCGCTGGCGCTGGTGCGGCTTGATCGCCTCGCCGAGGCCGAAGCAGCGCATGCTCCCATTATCGCGGGCCAAGCGCCCGTCACCTTGCATCGGCCCGGCTGGCTGCGTACTTGAAGCACCGCCCCTTCAAACGTTTCAGGGAGACCTCTCATGTTGCATCACGTTTCCGTCGGCGTTGCCGATGTCGAACGCGCCGCCCGCTTTTACGATGCGGCGCTTTCCGCGCTGGGCTACAAACGCGTCATGGAATTCCTGCCTTATGCCGTCGCCTATGGCGTGAACAGCCCGCAGTTCTGGGTGCAGATTCCGCACGACCGCAATGCCGCCAGCGCTGGCAATGGCGTGCACGTTGCTTTTAATGCGGCAAGCAAGAACGCAGTGAACGCCTTTCATCGTGCGGCCCTCGGCGCAGGCGGCGCCGATGATGGCGCGCCCGGCCACCGCCCCGATTACAGCCCGGAATATTACGGCGCCTTCGTGCGTGATCTCGACGGTAACAAGCTCGAAGCCATGCTGATGCTGATGGCGAAATCCGCGGCCAAGCCGAAGGCAAAAGCAAAGATGAAAAAGGCAAAGAGCGGCAAGAAGAAAACCGCCAAGAAGGCGCGCAGGTCCAAGAGGCGATGAAAAAGCCCGCGCTCACGCGTTGCCATTGGCCGGGCGATGATCCGCTTTACGTCGCCTATCACGATGAGGAATGGGGCGTGCCGGAATATGACGGCCGCGCGCTTTACGAGAAGCTGGTGCTCGACGGCTTCCAGGCGGGTCTGTCGTGGATCACCATTTTGCGCAAGCGCGAGAATTTTCGCGCGGCGTTTGATGGCTTTAACCCAGAGAAAATCGCGCGTTACGGCGCGCGCGAGCGGGCGCGTCTACTGAAAAACGCGGGCATCATCAGAAGCCCCGCCAAGATCAACGCCGCCATCAAAGGCGCGCAGCTTTGGCTGGAGATCGTGGAGAAAGAGCCCGGCGGATTCTCGCATTTCATCTGGAAACATGTCGACGGCAAACCGCGCATCAATCATTACAGGAGCGGCAAAATTCCAGCCAAGACGGCAATGAGCGAGAAGTTGTCGAAGGAATTAAAAGACCGCGGCTTCAATTTCGTGGGGCCTGTGATTGTCTATGCCTTCGCGCAAGCCGTCGGCATGGTCAACGATCACGTCGTTACCTGCTTTCGCCATGCCGAATGCGCGAAATTGGTGAAAACATAGGCCATGTCAGTCTCCTTGTCGGATGGCATTGGTTTGATCGGCACGGCGATTGTCGTTGTAGTGTATTTCCTTAACATCCGCGGCAGCATGCCCTCGGAAGGCTGGCTCTATTCGCTGCTTAATCTGGTTGGCGCCGGTCTGATCTTTGTCTCGCTTCTTCGGGCCTGGAATTTTTCGGCCGCCGCGATCGAGATATTCTGGGGGGCAATCAGCATTTACGGGTTGGTGCGCGCGGGGCTTCACCGCCCGCGATAGGGCGAGACGCCGGTGTCGGGCAGTGTGACGTTGCCCGGCAATTTTCCGGTCTGCCAGAACACATCGATGGTCATGCCGCCGCGCGGCGCCCAGAAACCTGCAATGCGGAGGAATTTCGGCTTGATCGCCTCCACCACGCGTTTGCCGATCAGCACGGTACAATCCTCATGAAACGCACCGTGATTGCGGAAGCTGGTCAAGAATAATTTCAATGATTTGGATTCGACGAGCAGCTTCGCCGGGCAGTAATCCATGACGAAATGCGCGAAGTCCGGCTGGCCGGTGATCGGGCACAGGCAGGTGAACTCCGGCGCGGTGAAGCGTACGACGTAATCCTCGCCGGCATGCGGATTAGCGACGCTTTCCAACTTCGCCTTATCCGGCGATGTCGGTTGCGCTACGCGGCGGCCAAGCTGAGTGAGCTTCGCGCGTTTCGCCATCAGCCGCCTTCGTACACGCAGGCCTGGCCGTGGCTTGGGCGGCGGAGTTTCACGCGGCAAACTTCCGGCAGGCGTTCTTTGGCGCGTCCGTAAATATAACGCGCGAGATTTTCTAGCGTGGGCTGGCCCAGACCATCAACCTCGTTGAGCAGGCAATGATCGAGCGTATCGCGGATCTCGCCCAGCACGGCGTTCACTTCGCCGAAGTCGCGCACCCAGCCGTGTGCTGCGTCGGCCGCCCCACGCAGCGTCACTTCGGCATAGAAACTGTGGCCGTGCAGGCGCCGGTTGGAGCCTTGCGGCGCGTTCTCAAGATAATGGGCGGCATCAAAGCCAAATTCCTGAGTGATCTCGATCATGGCGCGGTGACGTGGCACCGCCACGCGAGCACGTCAAGGGCTACGGCTTTTACCGCCCGCGGTTGCGCACGGCGCGTGCGATTTCGTTGCGCACCGCGTTTTCAATCAGCGCCGGCAGGTTGTCGTCCATCCATTGGCGGATGAGCGGCTTCAGCTGCTCCATGATGTCGCCGCCGCGCGCGTCGATCCAGTCGTGGATCGCCGGCGCGAAGGCGCTCTGAACCGCGCGCTCGAAGGCCGCATCAAGATTTCCGCCAGCTGGCATCGCTGCCTCCATTTGCTGCTGTCCCTGATTGCTGTCCAGCGAGGCGAATGCGCGCCCCACGGCGTTGCGCGCCGTATCGGGGATGATGTCCTCGTGACTCAATTCCACAACGCCCGGTTTCATGGTCCCACCTGTTTCGAAGTTCATGTCGCTCATGCCGTTGTTGCCCGCCTGCCTGGTTGGCGCGGCCTCCTCGGTCGCGGCCGCCACCGCCACCACGGAGCCGTCGTCCCTGACCTCCTGGTCCAGTTCGAGCACGGCCACCTCGCCTGTCGCGGCCTCGGCGGCTGCGGGATTGGCGGGCTCGTTCTGATCCTCGGAGATAATCTTACGGATGGAGGCCAAAATTTCCTCCATCGTCGGCTCGTGTTGCGGATTCGGCGGACTGGTCATCGTACTCTCTCGGCAAGACTCGCTCTGGAGGAAAGGGCTCGCTGCCCCGGTTCAAAAACCTAAGCCAGAATGCGTAGGAAAGCCATATGAGGTTAAGTTCGGATTTACGCCAAATGCCCCGCCTTCTTTACGGGCGCTTGCGGGCGTGGACCACCAAGCGGCGGAGCGAAATCCGCTTGGCCGCTCGCATGACGGTGGCGGCGGTTGCGAGTTTTGCGATGGTTCATATCCTCGCCCTGCCGCAAGGTTATTGGGCGGTGTTTACGGCCGTCCTGATCATGCAGACTTCGGTCGGCGGATCGTTGCAGGCGATCACCGACCGGCTCATCGGCACGCTAGGCGGCGCCAGCTATGGTGCGGTGGTGGCCACGCTGGTGCCGCACGACAATGTGATCGCCATGGGCATAGCGCTTGCGGTTTCGCTGGCGCCTTTGGGGCTCATCGCCGCCGTCAATCCAAGTTTCCGGGTGGCGCCCATCACTGCCATTATCGTGCTGATCGGCAATGTCGGCGTTCAGCAGGGGCCGATAGAGGCCGCGTTCTACCGCACCATCGCGGTGGCGCTCGGCAGCCTGGTGGGGCTTGGCGTAGCGCTCACGGTTTTGCCCGCCCGCGCGCACAATTTGCTGGGCCATGCTGCCAACCGCATGCTGGGCCTGCTGGCGCGTCTTTTCAGCGTGCTGATGCAAGGGCTTACGCAACCGGCAAACGATGCGTTGATTGGCCGGCTGCACGACGACATCCGCATGGCGCTGGCGAAACTGGAAACCATTGCGGCCGAAGCCGCCCGTGAACGGCGCAACTATCTCACCGATGAAGCCGATCCCGAGCCGCTGCCGCGCGCGCTGCGCCGCCTGCGGCACGATTTGGTCATGGTGGGCCGTTGCGCGGCCGAACCCTTGCCTGAAAGGCCACGCGCGGCGCTAGCGCCAGCACTTGCGAAAATATCTGACGCGGTGGCGGCGTTTCTGCGCGCGGCAGGCGTGGCAATCGAAAAGCGTACCCCGCCGCCTGCATTCAACGATGTGGACGAGGCGCTGGTGGGCTATTCGGTCAGCCTCGCCGCTATGCGCGATGCGGGCCAAGCCCTGCCCGCCGATGTGGCCGAACGCATTTACGCGCTTGGCTTCGCTCTCGAACAGTTGCGGCGCGACTGCAAGGACCTGGCCAGCCGGATCGAGGAATTCTCGCGTAATGCAAAGCCGGCCTAGAGAACGAAGCTTGGGGATTTGGCGAAACCCGGCAAAATTGGAAGAACCGCGTCGAACGTATCGCGTGCGCCGATGGCGCCGTCATGCTTGATATAAATTCGCCCATAACCGGCGGCGCCTTCGCGCAGCCCGCAAACTAGGCGCCCTTCCTCGCTTAATTGCGCAAGCAGCTTTTCGGGCACGGTTTCGACCGCGCCATTGACGAAAATCACATCGAACGGCGCGCGTTGGGGCAACCCGTCGCTCAGCCGACCCTGCACGATCTGTACTTTGCGATTACCGGCTAACACCTCGCTCGCCGCGCGCACCAGCTCGGCATCCTGTTCGAGCCCGGTCACGCTTGCGGCCAGCAGAGAGATCACGGCGGTCGAATAGCCCGTCGCACAACCGATATCGAGCACGCTGTCCGTTTCCCCCACTTGTGCGAGCTGAAGCATTTTCCCGAAGCTGCGCGGATCGATAAGAAAACGCCCGCGCGCCACTTCCACGCAGGCGTCCATATAGGCCAGCGCGCGCTTCGCCCCCGGCACGAAACGCTCACGCGGCACGTCGCGCATAGCGGCGAGAATCCGGATGTCGGTCACGTCCGAGGGGCGGACCTGGCTCTCAACCATATGAAAGCGCTGGGCGGCAAAATCTTGCATGGCCGCCGCTTATACTGGGCGCGCGCGTTCGGCAAAAGCCCGTTCATTGTCGTGGGTTCCGCCTATCTGCTATAGGCGGGCCTTGGGGCCACGTGGCGGAGTGGTGACGCAGCGGTCTGCAAAACCGCGTACCCCGGTTCAATTCCGGGCGTGGCCTCCAAATCCGCGGGTTACAGCGAACGCGCCGACAGCGATTTCACCATGTCCTGACCGCGCCGCGCCCCGCGCGCTATCTCGTTTGCGAGTTGCGCAATTTGATCCGCCTTGTTGCGCACCACGCCGAAATCATAGCCCGCGTTATCGCGCACGAAGGTGTTCCAATCGAGATCGGGCCTCACCTTCTTGCGTCCCCGAAAATCCCCAACAATCCATCCGATGATAAGGCCGCCAACCAACATCATGGCTGGAAAGTATTCGGCCACGAGATTACCCATATTCCCCATCACAACCCCCATTCGACACGCCTGCGGACGCCATACGCCGCTTGCGGCAAAAATATATGCCCTGCACCGTCAATCCTCAAACGACTACTGCCGCTTTTGTGCGCGAAAGCGGAAAATATGCGATTGCTTGATATGCAAGAACTTCGTTTGCTCCATATGACAGTCAGATGACTCCCGCGCTTTCGCTTTCCCCCTTCACCGATTTTGCACAAGCCTTCGATTTGGCGCGCTACCGCCCCGTGCCCAATGACTGGGCAGTAGTGGTGTCAGACGTTGTGAGTTCGACCGAAGCTATCGCGCGCGGGCACTACAAAGACGTGAACCTCGCAGGCGCGGCCACCATTGCCTGCGTGCTGAACGCCGCGGCGCGCGACGACCTGCCCTTCGCCTTCGGCGGTGATGGCGGCGTGGTGCTGGTGCCGCCGGAATTTCACACGAAAACGCGGGACGCCCTGCGCGCCACGCAACGCATGTGCGGCGAAGTCATGGGGCTCAACCTGCGCGGCGCGCTGATTCCAATGGCTGAAATCCGCAAGCGCGGGCGCGACGTGCTGGTGGCCTCGCACGATCTGGGTTCGGGTCGCATGCTCGCCATGCTGGCGGGCGGCGGCATTGAGACGGCGGAAAATCTTTGCAAATCGTCAGAGGGCGCGGCTTTCGCCGTGGCCGAGGGCGAAGGCGAAACCGACCTCACCGGCCTTTCCTGTCGCTGGCAGCCTCTTAAGCCGGCGCGTGGGCTCGTCATGGCGCTGGTTGTGCATGCGCGCGAGGATAGCGCCGCTCTGCCCCCGGTTTATCGCGAGATTTATAAGCGCATCGCCGCGGCTACGGCCGCGGATTATTCTCCCTCGCATCACGGCGCCTACTCGGCGCGATGGCCGCCACGCGGGGCAGTAATCGAAACGGCCTTGGGAGGCCGCGAGAATCGCTTAAGACGCGGAGCAAAGATCCTGTTTCAACATGCAGTGACGCTTGCGTCTCTTGCGACCGGCAAAATGCTAGGCGGGTTCGACGCGCGCGCCTACCGCGAAAGCCTGCCCCGCCATTCCGATTACCGCAAATATGCCGACTCGCTTCGCATGGTGATCGACTGCACGCCCGCTCAGGGCGATTCCATCGACTCGATTCTCGGCCAGGTAGGCCGGCGCGGCGCCATCGACTACGGCACGCACCGTGCGGGCGCGGCCCTGATGACCTGCTTCGTGCGGAATTACGAGGAAACCGGCCACATCCACTTCATCGATGGTGCCGATGGTGGCTATGCGCTGGCGGCCGCCGACTTGAAAAGGCGCAGATCTTTAACTGCGGACTAAGTTTGCGGCTATTCTGTTAACCAATTTTTAACCGCCTGAGACCAAGGTCGTGATGTCTTCCCTTGAAGACACCCCACCATTACCCAACGCCTTGGGGGCCGGATGCAAATCCGGCCCTCATTTTTTCAGCTATCCCGTAAATCCCGTGGGCGCTTCTTGTCCTTGCGCCACCATCCCCACCACTTCTCCCGCCAGCCTTGGGTCTCTTGCCATTTCCTCACGCTCCATTTGCTGAGGCGCTGGGCGGCCGGGATGTCGACTGCCAGGACCATGATGCCAAGGGGGATCATCCAAAGGCCCAAGACTGGCAGGAACCAGAACAGGCCACCGATCAGAAAGCCGATGCCGAGCGCAATGCGCAAGAACCTGGAATGCGGTAGCCGCACGCTGAAGCGGCCAAAACCCACGCGTGGTGGCACCTTGGGCTACGGATCCTCGGCGCCATCGGCTGTTTTTGCCATGGAATCCATATCTTGGCTGCCTTTGCTGGAGTTTGATATAGCCACGCTGGCGCGCCTGCGCTAGACAACGCGGCCAAAGAGTTCCCCGGTAGCTCAGTCGGTAGAGCAAGCGGCTGTTAACCGCTGGGTCGCTGGTTCGAAGTCCGGCCCGGGGAGCCATCTAGCTTTCGTTGGTGAGCAAAGCGAGCTTACGATAGCAGATGTCCCACTGCGCGTGCGGAGGATCTGCTCAGAAAATGGGATCGGTCCTTATCTAACCAGCAGATTAAACCTCTCATATCTCTGGCCATGGCTGCGCAATCTCGGGTTATGCTAATTTTATTTTGCAGGGGGTGCCATGAAGCGCGCTTATCTTGTCTCCGCCGCACTGATGTTCGTCGCCGCGGCCACTATCGTGGCCGCATTTGCCGCAAAGCAGCCCGAAAAAAGCAAAGGCACGGAACAGGCTCCCGCGCCCGCTGCAAACACGGGCTATTTCAAGCCCGAAGAGGTCGTGAGCCAGGGCTCGGTGACGGCAGGCGGCCTGCGTATCGACTACGAAGCGCACGCCGGAACATTGGTCATCCATCCCAAGGGCTGGGACGATGTGGCGCAGAAACCGGACAATGACAGCAAGGATCAAGACGACAAGACGAAGGATCAGAGCAAAAATCCAACCGCCGAGGCGTCGATGTTTTACGTCGCCTATTTCAAGCGTGGCGCAAAGCCGGGCGACCGCCCTATCACGTTCCTTTTTAACGGCGGCCCCGGCTCGGCCTCGGTGTGGCTGCATATGGGCGCGTTCGGCCCGCGTAGGGTGTTGACCGCCGACGACACACACACGACGGCCGCGCCCTACAAGCTGGTGAACAATGATTTAAGCCTGCTCGACGTCAGCGATCTCGTGTTCGTCGACGCGCCGGGAACGGGCTTCAGCCGCGTCGAAGGCAAGGACAAGGAAAAGGAATTCTTTGGCGTCGATCCCGATGCCTATGCCTTCGCCGAATTCATCCAGGAGTTTCTGTCAAAATACGGCCGCTGGAATTCGCCCAAATATCTGTTTGGTGAATCCTATGGCACCACGCGCAACGCGGTGCTGGTGAACATGCTTGAGACGGACCGCGACATCGACTTCAACGGCGTCATCATGCTGTCGCAGATTCTGAACTTCAATCTGAGCGTGGGAATCCCGGAATATAATCCGGGCGTGGAAGAGCCTTACCAATTGGCGCTGCCGACTTACGCGGCTACCGCCTGGTATCACCACAAGCTGCCGAATCCGCCGAAAGACTTGCCACAGTTCCTGGCCGAAGTGGAGCGCTTCGCCATGAATGACTATGCGCATGCGCTGCAGGCAGGCGCCGCGTTAGCCCCAGCCCAGCGCGACGCGATCGCTACCAAGCTGCACGAATACACAGGCCTGCCGGTGGATTACATCAAGAAGGCGGATCTGCGCATCGATGGCGGCGAATTCGAGAAAACCCTGCAAAGCGACTCCGACATCACTACCGGCCGTCTCGACACACGCTTTTCTGGCCCGACGATGGACCCCCTGAGTAAGAAAGCCGATTACGACCCGCAAGCGGCGGCCATCAGTTCGGCCTATGTTTCCGCGTTCAATGCCTATGTCCGCAAGGATCTGAAATACGGGGAAGGTAAAACCTATAAGCCAAGCCTCAAGCTCTATCTGACCTGGGACCGGAAACATCAGCCGCCAGGCGTTGATCAACCTTTGCAGCAGGCAACCAACGTGATGCCCGATCTCGCCACCGCTATGAAATACAATCCCAACCTTCGCGTCATGCTGAACGCCGGCTATTTCGATCTGGCTACGCCTTTCTATGAAGGCCAGTATGAAATGCAGCACCTGCAAATTCCGGCCAAGCTGCAATCCAACATCGAATACGCGCTTTATGATTCAGGCCATATGGTCTACGCGCACGAATCCTCGCTGAAGCAGCTGCATGACAATGTCGCGGCCTTCATCCGTCACACTGACAACCTTAAACAATAGCCATGAAAGCTCCGCTTTGTGCCTTCGTGGCGACCGTCAAATCGCAAGAGGCGCGCAAGTTTTACGAAGGCGTGCTTGGCCTCAAGCTGACTGAAGACAGCCCTTTCGCGCTCGTCTTCGATGCGAACGGCACCATGCTGCGCGTGCAGAAAGTGAAAGAATTCACGCCGCATCCGTTCACGGCGCTGGGCTGGAACGTGAAAGACATCGCAGGCGAAATCGACGCGCTGGCGAAAAAAGGCGTGACGTGCGAGCGCTGGGATTTTCTTCAGCAGGACACCCGCGGCGTCTGGACCGCGCCCGACGGCACCAAGGTGGCATGGTTCAAGGATCCTGACGGCAACATCTTATCGCTGGCGCAATTTCATTGACTTTGAAAAAACCGCTGCCCGCGCGCATTAAGCTGCATGACAAAAAAGATAAAGAGGAAGTGGTCGGGCTATGTGACGCTGCACAGCTTTGCGCTCGATCTCGGGCCGGGCGTGTTCACCTGGAACGATCCCAAGAAAATCGCACGCTCGCTGAAACGCTCAGCCGTGTGAAGCACGCGCCGCAAGACGATGCCGTATCGCTCAGCGCTTTCCATGCTCAATTTTTATCTCAATCGCGGCGGCAAGAACCTATCGGCATCGCGCAAGAAAATTTTGCAGTGGGCCAAAATAGAATTACGTAAGGAATTCCACCGCGAATGATGTGGATTTCGGCTGGCTATCTCGCGCCAATCTGCCGGGAGAGCTCCAGATTGGCCGCACGCAGTTCCTTGATGATGCGCTGCTGCTCGCGGGCGAATTCCTTCATTTGCGTTTCTTCGGCGCGTTTCTGAACGATCTCGGTGACGTCCTCGACGTAATGGATGATCCATTGCACCGCGCCGTCGGAGTCGAGCACCGGCGTATTGAGCGGGCTCCAATAGCGGACCTCGAACATGCCCCCTTCAGACGCCGGCTTGCGGATGTCGTATTTCTGTATAGCCGATGGCATTGGGGCGGCCATATTCCATGACGCGCATAAGAGATTTATGCAGATTACTGGTGCCCTGCGACGCGAGATCATCGGGATTATCCGGGAAGACGTCGAACAGGGGGCGGCCCAGGATTTCATTCCGCTTGGTCATGGTGGTGCGGCAATAGGCATCGTTTACGGCGACGATGATCAAGTCCCGGTCTAGTATCAGATAGGGGTTCGGGCAGGCCGCGAACAACGCGCCGAAATCGGGCGCTGCTCGCCGTGAAATTTTTTCACACAATGCAACCATAGATACATTCTGCTGCAACGTGCTTAACAGAATCCTAAAGCAATCCAGCCACGACTGATTACGCCACAAGAATAATCCCAGCGGCTACCAACGCGGCGGCCGTGCCTTTTTGTATCAGGCCTCGTGGCGCCAAATCCTCACGGCCAAGCTGCGGAAAGAAACGCGACAACAACACACCAAAGCCAAACACAAACAGCGTCGAGGTGCTGGTGATAGCCTGCACAAGGCTGAGTGGCGCGAGAAGGAGCGCATAGCGTACCCCAAGCCCGCCGGCCAAATTGATCAGTTCGTTGGCGGCGTTGACTGTAGTCATGGCCACTGGATGCTTCTTGAAAAGACCGAAAAATTGCTGGCGATTTTCGGCACTCACCATAAGCACAGCGCCGAACAGGATTTCACCCACGAACACCCAGAATGTCGTGGTCCAGAATTCGTCTTCTACTGCGAACATCTTGAAGATGACCGAACTCAGCGCCAACGAAAATGCCGCGGCCAGCATCAGCGCCACGAATTGCGGGCGGAAACGCGTTTTGATCCCGCCGCCGATTTGCACGGAAATCAGCAGCGCGCCACAAACGATAAGCGCGCCGCCGAACATTTGCCTGGTGGTAAGCGTTTCGCCGAGAATGAAATAAGCCAAGGCATAGCCGAACAGCGGCGAGGTTTGGAAAAAAGGGGCCACCACAGATGCTTCTTCGTTTTGCAGCGCGCGCAAGTAAAAATACATCGCACCCATATAAAGAATTCCGGAAAATCCGATTACCGCAACGCTGCGGAGCGGCAGCTCGACCGCCGCAGAATCGAACGCCCAGATGAAAGGAAGCGGCACAACGCCGATCAACGCGGTGAAAATCAGCAGCACGCCCACACGGCTGTATTTGAAGAAGCGCTCGACCAGATATTTGTCGATGTGCGTGGAAAGCGCCCAAAGAATGGGGCCAGAAAATGCAAAGAGTAGCCAGAGCATTGTAAAACAATATCCGAAAACGAAACGTTCCGCTTTCGCTCTGCTGCTTGAAGCATCGCGCCGCCCTGATTAGGGTCGCCTGCGTTCACCTGAGGGAAACCATGCCCGAAATCGTGCCCAACGTTCTTGCCGCCATCGGCAACACGCCGCTGATCCGCTTGCGGGGCCCGAGCGCGCTCACCGGCTGCGAGATTCTGGGCAAGGCCGAGTTCATGAACCCCGGCCAGTCGGTGAAAGACCGCGCGGCACTGTTCATCGTCAAAGACGCGATTGCCAAAGGCGCGCTCAGGCCCGGCGGCACGATAGTGGACGGAACGGCCGGCAACACCGGCATCGGGCTCACTATCGTCGGCAATGCACTCGGCATGAAGTCGGTGATTGTCATCCCCGACACGCAAAGCCAGGAAAAGAAGGACACGCTGCGGCTCTTAGGCGCAGAACTGATCGAAGTGCCTGCCAAGCCTTACAGGGATCCCAACAATTACGTGAAAATTTCTGGCCGCCTGGCGGAGCAATTGGCGAAAACCGAAAAAAACGGCGCGGTGTGGGCCAACCAGTTCGACAATGTCGCCAACCGGCGTGCCCATATCGAAACTACGGGGCCGGAAATCTGGCGGCAGACTGGGGGCAAAGTGGATGGCTTCATCTGCGCAGTCGGCACCGGGGGCACACTCGCTGGCGTCGCCATGGCGCTGAAAGAGCGTAACAGGAATATCGTCACCGCAGCCGCCGACCCGATGGGCGCTGCGGTCTATTCCTGGGTGAAGACCGGCGAATTGAAATCGCAGGGCAGCTCCATCACCGAAGGTATCGGCCAGAATCGCGTCACTGCCAATCTCGAAGGCGCGCCCATCGACGACGCGTTTCAGATCCCCGATGAAGAAGCATTGCCCATCGTCTTTGAGCTGCTGGAGCACGAAGGCCTTTGCCTCGGCGCTTCCAGCGGCGTGAACGTCGCGGGCGCGATCAGGCTCGCACAAAAGCTCGGTCCTGACCACACCATCGTCACCATTCTCGCCGATTATGGCACGCGCTATCAGAGTAAGCTGTTCAATCCCGAATTCCTGCGCTCGAAAAACCTGCCAGTGCCGCCCTGGCTGGACAAGCCGCGCACAAAGCCTGAGATTCCCTTCGTGCCATGAGCGCTATCTACCCACTCGTCACCACCGAATGGCTGGCGGAACATCTTTCATCGCCCGAGATCACCATTGCCGATGCGTCGTGGCACATGCCCTCTTCGGGCCGCAACGCACGCGCGGAATACGAAGCCGCGCATATTCCGGGCTCCGTGTTCTTCGACATTGACGCCATTTCGGACAAAACCACCGATCTGCCGCATATGCTTCCCGATGCGGCCACTTTCGCCAGCGCCATGCGTAAACTTGGAATAGGCAACGCGCATACAGTTGTGGTTTACGACAGTGAAGGCATGTTTTCCGCGCCCCGCGCGTGGTGGATGCTGCGCGCCATGGGCCATCGCCATGTCGCGGTGCTGGATGGCGGCTTATCAAAATGGAAGCGCGAGAAGCGGCCACTGAACAACAAACCTGTCGAACCGCGCCTAAGCCATTTCCATGCGCATCCGGACGCCGCCATTTTGCGCAATTACGAACAGGTTCACGCCAATCTCGCCACGCACGCGGAGCAGATTGTCGATGCTCGCAGCCCAGGCCGCTTTCGTGGCGACGAACCTGAACCGCGCCCTGGTGTTAAAAGCGGCCACATCCCCGGCAGCCTCAATGTCCATTATTCCGATCTGCTGACGCCTCAAGGCACCATGCGCGACGCCGATGCGCTCAAGCAATTGTTCAGGCAGCGCGGCGTCGACCTGCACAAGCCCGTCGTCACCAGCTGCGGCTCTGGCGTTACCGCCTCCATCGTTCTCCTGGCACTTGAAATTGCCGGCGCGAAACATGCCGCACTTTACGATGGCTCGTGGGCGGAATGGGGATCGCGTCAAGGCGCACCCATCGAACGCGGCTGATATGGGCTTCGCCCTTCGACAAGCTCAGGATGAGGCATGCTATCAAGCCCTCATGCTGAGCTTGTCGAAGCATGAGGGTCGCAAGCCGTGAAAGAGATTAAAAATGAATCTGGCGAACGCGGTCTGCCCGCCACCGTTACCTATCTCGAATTGCTTGCGCGGGTTCCACCACCCGGCCCGCCGCGCCCGCTGCTGAAGACGGCAATTCTGCGCTGCGAAAATCCACCAGCGCATTTCTACCGGTATCTCTACAACACCATCGGCCGACCTTATTTCTGGGTCGAGCGACGCAAATGGGGCGATGAAGTTCTGGAAGCGCTGCTGGCCGAGCCCGCTGTAGAACTTTATGTGCTCTATGTTTCCGGCGTGCCGGCCGGCATGGCGGAACTCGACTTCCGCGACGAGAAGGCGGCGCAGATCGCCTATTTCGGGCTGATGCCGGAATTCGTCGGGCGCAAATTGGGCCCGTGGTTTCTCTATCAGGCCTGCGAACTGGCGTGGGGCCGCACGATCGCGAAACTCATCGTGAACACCTGCTCGCTCGACCATCCCCGCGCGCTTGCCACCTATCAGCGGCTGGGCTTCGTGCCCTATTCCCGCGAGGAGCGCACGATCTGGTTACCGGCCGGATTCGAGCTTGGGTAAACGGATTCGTTGTTTCATTCCCCCAGAGAAGCGGGCACAGTCCGGCCGCAGGGGACCTTTGCCGATTTGAGGGGGATCAATAATGACCGCCAGCGAAGCCATGCCGGCTGCTCGCCGACCGCGCGAGTTTCTGGGCCATCCGATTGGCCTAACCTATCTGTTCACGACCGAAATGGCCGAGCGCTTCTCCTATTACGGAATGACGGCGATCCTGGTCTTTTACCTGACCGAACAACTGCTTCAGCCGGCCAATGCGGTTCAGGTGATTGGCTTCGATGCCGTGAAGAGAGCCTACGAGGCCATAGTTGGCCCCCTTTCCATAGAAGGCTTCGCTTCCAACATCGCCGGCCTATACACCGGCCTGGTTTACTTCACGCCGTTCTTCGGCGGAATGCTGGCAGACCGCGTCATCGGCCAGCGCTACACGGTGATCTTCGGCGGCGTGCTGATGGCGGCCGGCGAATTCATGTTGACGCAGAACGCGCTGTTCTTTTTCGGCCTGCTCGCGCTCATCGTCGGCAATGGCATGTTCAAGCCGAACATCTCCACGCAGGTGGGCAATCTTTACAAGGCCGGAGACAACCGCATCGATCGCGCCTATTCGATTTTCTATGTCGGCATCAATATCGGCGCGACCCTTTCGCCGCTCATCTGCGGCACGCTCGGCGAAAAAATGTGCACCGCGGACTGGCCGTGGAGCCACGAGCTTTGCGCTTCGCTTGGCCAGACGATGGGCTGGCATTTCGGATTTTTCGCGGCTGGCGTCGGCCTCTCGCTTGGCGTGCTCCTCTATCTGTTCGCGCTGCGCACGCTGCCGCCGGATCGCATCACGCGCGCCAGAAGAAGCGGCAAGCCGGTCGAGAAGACAAAGCTTACCAGCACGGACTGGAAAGCCCTTGGCGCTATCATTGCGCTCTGCCTGCCCAGCTCGCTGTTCTGGGTGTCATACCAGCAGCAGGTCATCACCATTGCTCTATGGGCGCGCGATTTCACCAACCGCACATTCATCCCCGGCTTCTTGAATTGGGAAATTCCGGCAACCTGGGCGCAGGCCATCAATCCGATCATGATCTTTGCCTACACGCCGCTGGTGATCTGGTTGTGGACGCGGCAGGCGAAGAAGGGACGCGAGCCGTCGACGGTGCTCAAGATGGCGATCGGCTGCATGCTGCTTGGGGTTTCGTTCGCCATCATGGCTTTCGTCGCCTGGATCACGGGCACCGGCAAATCGAGCTGGGAATGGCTGCTGCTCTTTTTCACCGTTTACACGGCTGGCGAGCTCTATCTGTCGCCCATCGGGCTTGCGTTTGTCGCGCGCGTGGCGCCTCAACAGGTTCTGTCGATGATGATGGGCTTCTGGTTCATCTCCTATTTCATTGGGAACACCCTTGCGGGCGTTCTGGGCGGTTATTGGGACAAAATGAGCAAGCCGGAGTTTTTCCTGCTGACGGCGGTGATACCGGTCGTGGCCGGGATTATTATCTGGTTCTTCGACAAGCCGCTGAAGCCCATACTGGAGTTGCGCATGAAGGGCAGCGAGACCATGGCGTTGCCGGAGAAGCAGTAATCAGAAATGTTCCAGGGCTGGGAGAATTTCTACCTTCTTGTCGGCTCGGCCGCTGGCGCGCTTGTCGGGATCATGTTTATCGTGATCACGCTCACGGCCGGCTATGAATCCAAAAGGAAAGACATCGGCTCGCGCGTCTATAACACGCCGATTGTATTTCATTTCTCCGTCATCTTGAGCGTCAGCATTATTTCCGCAGTGCCTGAATTGCCAACGCGGTTGACGACCGCCCTCCTCATCATAAGCGCCGCCTTTGGCCTCGCCTATTCGTTGACGACGACCATTCGGATGATCAGCGCCGATTGGCAGCCACTTCCGGATCTGTCCGACAAATTGTTTTACGGCGTTCTCCCATCCCTCGTTTATCTGATTTTAGGAGTCGCCTCGCTCTTGCCCACAGCGCCGTTTGCCTTGGACATCATCGGGGCTAGCATGGTGGCCATGCTGCTGATCGGCATCCGCAATGCCTGGGATTTGGCGACCTATTTGGTGCTTCATCCGCACGGGCCAGACACAGGCAAGCACAAGTCATGACCCATAAGGATACGAAGCTTGTCGAAGCTGGGCGCACACCTGTCGAGCAATTCGGCGCGGTGAACACACCCGTCTATCGGGCCTCCACCATCCTATTCCCTAATGTCGAAGCGCTGCTCAAGGAAGCGCAGCCCTATACCTATGGCCGCCGCGGAACGCCATCCACGCGCGCGCTCGAAGAAGCAATCCGCGAACTCGAAGGCGGCGCGCGCACCGTACTTACGCCGTCGGGCCTTTCGGCCTGCACGCTCGCCATCCTGGCCTTGTGCGGCGCTGGCGATCATTTGCTTATCACCGACAGCGCCTATGGGCCCACGCGTAATTTCTGCAAGGGCACGCTCAAACGTTTCGGCGTCGAAGTTGAATTTTTTGAGCCCACAATCGCAGGCGGCATCGCCAAGCTGTTCCGCGCCAATACCAAGGCCTTGTTCCTGGAAAGCCCGGGTTCACAGACGTTCGAGATGCAGGACGTTCCCGCAATCGCAAAGCTCGCGCGCGCGAAAAACATCGCCGTTATTCTCGACAACACCTGGGCAACGCCGCTTTATTTCGACGCGCTTAAGCACGGCGCCGATCTTTCGGTGCACGCCATTACCAAATATATCGGCGGCCATGCCGACGTGAATGCGGGTTCGATAACCGCCAACGCGACTTACGCCGAGCGCCTTGCCGAAGCCCATTTCCAGATTGGCTTCACGCTCAATGGCGACGAAGCGTTTTTGGCGCTGCGCGGCCTGCGCACGCTTGCCGTGCGGCTTTCGCGCCATCAGCAAACGGCGCTTGCGCTCGCGCACTGGCTCGTCACGCGGCCAGAAGTTAGCCGCGTGCTTTACCCCGCTCTCGAATCCGATCCCGGCCACGCCATCTGGAAGCGCGACTTCACCGGCGCCACCGGCCTGTTCGGCGTGGTGCTCAAGCCCTGCTCCGACAAGACGCTGGCCGCCATGATTGACGGGTTGAAGCTCTTCGGTATTGGCTATTCCTGGGGCGGTTATGAAAGCCTGATCATCCCCTCGCGCTTTTCACGTAATCACAAAACTTTCACGCCGGAAGGACCGGTTTTGCGCATTCACGCGGGACTCGAGGCGGTTGAAGATTTACAGGCTGACCTTATCTCTGGTTTTGAACGTTTGGCAGAAGCGGCATAAAAGCATTCCCCTTCGAAAGAGGAGACCCCAATGGCAGTCGACGGAACCTGGAAGCTCACCGTGAACACGCCCATGGGCGCACAGGAAAGCACGCTCATGCTGAAATCCTCCGGCGCGCAATTGACCGGTACGCAAAGCGCGCCCAATGGCGACAGCAGCCCCATCACCGAAGGCCAGGTGAACGGCAACAACGTCGCCTGGAAAGCCGCGATCACCAAGCCGGTGGCCCTCACGTTGGAATTTTCAGGCGCGGTGAATGGCAACGCGATATCGGGTCAGGTCAAGCTCGGCATGTTCGGCTCGTCGACCTTTTCTGGCACGCGCGCTTAGTCCGATTGGGCAGAATTTCCCATGCGCGGGGCAACATCATGAATGGGCACAAGTCTATGGGCCGCCATCCACCGAATTGATGCCGGATCGCGGGCAGCGCAGCCCTGTAACAGACTGCTTCATGAATTTTGCGCGCTTCTCATCGATCCGCCAGGCGGCAAGCGCAGGAAGATAGGTGTTGTCCTCGGGCGAATAGTGATGCTCGGTGTTCGCATCAAAATCCGCGCGGTTATCGAGCAGTGCGATAATGGATTGCGTCGTATCTTTCCCGTTGATCTGACAGATACCGCCAAATTCCGGTGTACTTCTGGAATGATCAGGAAACAGCAGGACATCGCGCATCACATTATTACGGTCAATTAGAATGTTGTAATCGCTGCCGCAGATCCGCCACTCGACCATTTGCAAGCGGTCGGAAATCTCGTCCGCACCTAAATCTTTCAGGCCGATAGTCTTGTGCCGCCCCTCGATCGCAACAGCCGTACCGTCCGGCATGGTCTTGCCGATGAGGGTCTTCGGAATGTCGGCGCCCCATTTGATCGCGTCGAATGTGTCGCGCGCCTCAGCTTCTCCACAAAACAAAAGAGAAATAATCAAGATGCCGAGCGCTTTCGTGGAATGGTGACCTTGTTTCATAGAAAGGTTACTCCGTTTCATAGAATGGTGACCCCGGGAGGAATCGAACCTCCAACCTGCAGCTTAGAAGGCTGTTGCTCTGTCCGTTGAGCTACGGGGCCAGCCTGAAATCAGAATACGGAAAGCAGAAATCAGAAAATGGGCCCAAACAATTGCCTTCCACGCCGATTTCAGATTTCCGATTTCTGATTTCCGGACTCGAATGAGTCCACGGTTCCTTCCGGTCGTACCGGAAATTGTCGGAATAGGCCCGCGCTCTGACACTCGATTTGTGCGGCTCGAACACCTGATAGGCCAGCCCGTGCTTTTCGGCATAGACAACCGCTTCCTCGCGGCTGTCGAATTCGAGCCTCACCTGCTGTCGCATGTCGGACGAGGCAGTCCAGCCCATCAGCGGTTCGATCTGGGGCGCGCTCTCGGGCTCGAATTCCAGAAGCCATTTGTGCGTGAGCGCCTTGCCCGACTGCATGGCGGTTTTCGCAGGCTGATAGATGCGCGCGAGCATGCTCACTCCCTCATTGCGGACCGGGCCTGCCAACCGAAGCCGTATCGCGGCGAAGGCTGGTCGGGGCGGTGTGATTCGAACACACGACCCTCTGCTCCCAAAGCAGATGCGCTACCAGGCTGCGCCACGCCCCGGCCGCGGGCTTCAGATACACGCTTGAGGTTAAGCCTTCAAGGCGCACGCCAATTGCCAAAGATCCTGTGGTGCACCAGGTCGCCCGGCTTGATGCCAAGCAGGCCTGCACGCCCGCCCGCGATTTCGAGCACGGCTTCAACCGGCTCGCCGGAGTCTATTGTGCCGGTGGAAAGCGGCGGCGCATTCGCGGCAATTCGTGCGATGCGCCCGTTGGCGCGGATGAAAATCATGTCGAGCGGAATAAGCGTGTTTTTCATCCAGAACGACACATTCCGCGTTTGCCGCATGTCGAACAGCATTCCATCATAAGCGCCAAGATGACGGCGGAACATCAGCCCGCGCTCGCGTGTTTCAGGCGTGGCCGCGAGCTCAACGGTAAAGTGCACCGGCCCTTTTGCGGTTTCGATGGTTAGCGGCGTTCTTGGCAGCGTGGACTGCTGACCTGTCCACTCCTGCGCGCACGCGGGAAGGGCAAAAATGAGGGCGAGAAACAAAAAAGCGACATGACGCATGGCAGAAGACTAGCCGCCCGCCTGCGCCACGAAAATGCTCGTAAAATTAAGCTTCGAGAAGCGCTATTTCGGCGGCGAGCTTGCCCTTCGGCCCGTCGCCCGCGCGCACGCGTACTTTTTGGCCGGGGTGCAGCTCTCTTATGCCGCTGCGCCGGAGCGTTTCCATATGGACGAAGACGTCTGGCCTGCCCTCGCCTTCGGAAACGAAGCCATAGCCTTTGCCGCGGTTGAACCATTTAACGGTGGCTTCGAAGGCCGCTCCCTGCGGCTCCGCGACGAAACGCGGTTCGTGTGCTGTGCCCATGGTTGGTGCTGCCGTGCTGTTGTCGAGTTCGAGGAGGCGCAGCGCTTGGAAACCTTTGGGCCGCATCACCGCTTCGCAGACCACATGGGCGCCTTCAAAGGCGGCCTTGAATCCTGATTGGCGAATGCAGGATTGATGCAGAAGGATGTCGCCCTGGAGCCCGTTCGATGGTTTGATGAAACCGTAGCCCTTGGCGGTATCGAACCACTTGACGCGACCCGTGACCTGAATTGCTGCTTCGCCCGAGTCGGGCAAAGCGCTTACGACCGTCTCCATCACAAACCCCCAACGCACTGCGAAATTTATTGTTAATGAACGTAATTAACACATTTGTAACAGCAAGAGAAGCAGGTGATTCGGAGCAGGATATGGTTAATATAAGAATTAGAATTATTCTAATTTATTGGCAAGAACTGGCCTAAAGGACAGAACGCACAATGGAAATTAAAGGCCGCTACACCCTGCCCGCGAGCCCGGACGCTGTCTGGGCGGCGCTGAATGATCCACAGGTCCTTAGCGGCTGCATCCCGGGTTGCGAGGGTGTTGAGAAGATCAACGACCGCGAATTCTGGGCGGCGGCTAGCGTGAAAGTGGGCGGTGTGAAGGCCCGCCTCTCTGGCCGCGTGACTATAAGCGAGGCCGACCCGCCGAGCGGCTGTAAACTGCTGGCCGAAGGCCAAGGCGTCGCTGGCTTCATGAAGGGCTCTGCAAAATTGCGCCTGGTGCCTGCACAAAAGGCAACCATTCTCAGTTACGAAACCAGAGTTTCGGCAAGTGGCAGGCTCGCCCAGGCTGGCAACCGCGCGCTCGCGTCCGCGACAAAATCCTTTTCCGATGATTTCTTTACCCGCTTGGCCGCGCATCTGGACAGCCAAGCCCACCCGCCAGTGCACGACCAGACGTCCATGGTGCCTGAATTGCGCTCCGCCGACGGCCAGCAAAGCGTGGTTCACGCGAGTATGGGCCTCGCGCCGCAGATCTGGGTGGCCGGCCTCGTTTCCGTGGTCGTTATCCTGCTTATCTTGTTCGGCATGGTGCTCTGACAACAAAAAGCGGCCGGGTGCAGTCGCGGGGGCTAACCGCACCCGGCCGCTGCCTGGCCGGGGTCTCGCTAGTAGTTAGGGCCGCGTTCCGCCTGGGCCAGGCATAGGCATATCCTTATCGCCGTCCATTCCGCCGTAATGGCCATGCATCCAGCCACCATGATGGCGCATCATCATCGGCCCGGCGGCGGCGATTTCTTCGGGCGTAAGCTTTCCGTCGCCGTTCTTGTCGAGATGCTTGAACATCGCGTCGGTATGCTCGCGCAAATGCGCGACACGGGCCTGATAAAACTCATCGGCTGATATGACGCCATCATGATTGGCATCCATGGTGGCAAAGTGCGCGTCGGTTTCCTGTTTCATGGCGCGCTCGATTTCGTCCTTGGTGATTTTGCCGTCATGGTTGAGATCGAAATGGCTCATCAGATGATCGGCCATTGCGTCCGGGCCTCGCATTTCGCCCATATGGCCGTGATGCCAGTCCTTGCCAGCATTGCTGTCTGCGGCGGCCCAAACCGCCGTGGCGATAATAAGCCCGCCAACCGTAACGCCTGCCATCAGGGTCTTGCGCATCATCATTTTTCTCCGTGTCGATTCGTAAAAATGCGCTATGAGTGAAGCCTAAGCCTGTGGCAAAGCTTTCCCAGCAGCTCCCGCGCGATACATTTTGCGACATATGGGGGCTTGCCTGGGCACGCCGCTCCGCCATGCTTGGATATTCAGGGAGCGAAATATGACCGACAGCGGCGCCCAGCCGCATATTCTGGTGGTGGACGACGCGCGCGATATCCGCGAGCCGCTGGTGCGCTATCTAAAGGAGAACGGCTATCGCGCAAGCGCTGCCGATTCCGCGGGCGCGGCAAGGCGCGCCATGCGTACGGCTGGCATCGATCTCGTCATCCTCGACATTATGATGCCGGGCGAGGACGGCCTCAGTCTTTGCCGTTCCATCCGCGAAAGCTCCGGCACGCCGGTGATCATGCTGACGGCGCGCGGCGAGGAGCTGGATCGCATCGTCGGCCTCGAAGTAGGCGCGGACGATTACGTTGCCAAGCCGTTCAATCCGCGGGAGCTGCTGGCGCGCGTGAGCGCGGTGCTACGCCGCACGAATACGCTGCCGCCAAAGCTCAAGGGCCCCGCTGCCGAACGTTATCATTTCGGCGAATGGACGCTGGATGCCGGCCAGCGCGAAATCGCGGGCGCCGATGGCCTCGCCATGCCTCTGTCGAGCGGCGAATTCAAGCTGTTAATGGCCTTCATCGAACGGCCAAAGGTTTCGCTCAGCCGAGAGCAATTGCTCGATCTCACCAAGGGCCGTGACGCCGACGTATTCGACCGCTCGATCGACAATCAGGTGAGTCGGCTCAGGAGAAAGATCGAACGCGATCCCAAGAACCCGCGCTACATCAAGACCGTCTGGGGCGGCGGCTATATTTTCACCGGCGAGGTCGAAGTGCTCTGATGCGCTGGTTAAGCACGCTACGCGGCCAGTTTGTCATCGTCACCGCCGCGGCAGTGATCTTATCGAACATCGCGGTAGCGGGCCTTCTGGAGCTCGCGCGCGAAGGCGAGCTCAGTGGCGTGCGAAACGCAGCGCTGGCCGAGCGCATTGTGGCCGTCGCCGATCTTGTTTCGAGCCTGCCGCCCAAACAGCGTGATCTTGCCCTGCACGCAGCCAGCAGCCCCTATATTCATTACTGGATCGCGGCTAAGCCGCCCTACGACGATTTTATCAGTCAGGAGGAAAATTCATTTACACAGCTGGTACAGTCGGCCGAGCACAGCGATCCTTCGCGCACGGTTCATGTGCGGCTCTACGAACATATAGGTGTCGACCCAAACGGCCATCGCGAGCCGCATTCGGTGACGGAAATTTCGCAATCGCTGGGGCCGGGAAGCTGGCTGATCGCCAGCCTGGAAAGACCGCATCAGCCTTCGGGGCCGCACGACACGCTGATTGCCGCCACGATCGGCACGCTGCTCACCTGCGCCGCGGCCGCCTGGATCGCGGGGCGCGTGTCGCGGCCGCTGTCGGCGCTGGCGGCTGCCGCCGACGAGGTGGCGCGCGGACGCAACGTGCCCAGGCTCGATGCGCGCGGGCCAGATGACCTCAAGCGCGCGGCCGAAGCTTTCAACGCCATGAGCGACCGCGTGCAGCGCACGCTCGACAGCCACCGCCAGCTCCTTTCCGCCGTGGGCCATGATCTGCGCACGCCGATTTCGGCCATGCGCATCACCGCCGAATTCGTGAGCGATGCCGAAGTGCGCGACCGCCTAACGCGCAATCTGGAAGAGTTGCAAGCGCTCACCGAAGCGGTGCTGGGGGCGGCCCGCGCAGCCCCCGGCGAGGCCATGCGGCGCGTCGATCTTGCGGCTCTCATTGAAAGCGTCTGCGCCGATTTGATCGATCTTGGCGATCCCGTCGAAATCAACATCGAGGGCAGCGCGCCGTGCCTGTGCCGACCCAATGAAATCCGCCGCGCCGTGCGCAATCTGGTGGAGAACGCCGTGCGCTACGGCGGGGCCGCGCGAGTCTCGCTTCAGACCGGGGACGATTCCTACGCCGCCATCATCGACGATGACGGCCCGGGCATTCCGCCGGAGCGGCTTGAGCGTGTGTTCGAGCCTTTCGTGAGGCTGGAAGCATCGCGCAGCAGCGCCACGGGTGGCACTGGCCTCGGCCTCACGCTTGCGCGCACCATCGCGCGCGAGCATGGTGGCGACGTGACTCTGGAGAATCGGCCGGGCGGCGGTTTGCGCGCCAAACTGAGCCTGCCACGCGAAAAGACTTGGTGAGCGACGATCCGCTTTACGCCAAACCCGTGCTGAAACTTGCCGCCGCCGCAACCGGCGCTGGTCATTTGCCCGAACCCAACATTGCGGGCACGGCGCACAACCCTGTCTGCGGCGATCGCGTTTCAGTGACGATGCGGCTCGACACTCACGGGCGCATTGCGGAGATTGCGCATGAAACCAAGGCCTGCGTGCTGTCACAGGCGTCGGCTTCCATTCTGGGCGCGCATCTAAAAGGTGCGGACGAAACCCGCGTGCGCCTGCTGCGCGATGCCGTGGAGGCGATGCTGAAAGGGGCGAAAGCGCCGGCCAGCCCCTTTTCCGATTACGCGGCGCTTGCGGGCGTGGCCCGGCACAAGAACCGGCACACCTGCGTGCTGCTGCCAATCGATGCTGTGCTGGGCGCGTTCAGCGTGGCCGAGCCATTAGAGATCACCAATCCACGCCCCAAGCGGCCCAAGCGATAACCCAGGCTCTTCGGCACGCGCATCGCCTACAACAATCAACGGCTTTGCCCGCGCCAGCCGCGGATTGCGCAGTGTTGCCCGCGCCGTTCCCAGATTGAAGGCACATAGCGCCGTTTGATTTTCATGGCGACGTTCGAACACCAGCACATCGCCGGGCGCTTCCAGAAACGAAATGTCGCCAAGTTGGAGCGCCGCACTTTTTCGCCGCGCGGTCAGAGCAATGCGGGCAAACTGCAAAGTCGATCGCGGATCGCTTTCCTGCGCAGTTATCGCAAGCGGCCTATGCATCGAGCTTAACGGCAACCACGGCGTTCCCGTGGTGAAACCAAGCGACGGCGCATTCTCATCCCACGGCATCGGTGTGCGGCAGCCGTCACGGCCCTTGAAAAAAGGATAATAAAGTTTGCCGAACGGATCCTTGATCTGCTCGCGCGCCAGATCAGCTTCCGGCAGGCCAAGCTCCTCGCCCTGGTAGAGCAACACCGTGCCGCGTAAACTGAAAAGCAACGCCAAGGCAAGCCGGGCCATTCCATCGCGCTCGCCAAAACGCGATTGCGCACGCGCGACGTCGTGATTGGAAAAAGCGATACACGGCCAATACCCGGTATGAAGCATGATCCGCGCGTAATAATCGCGGATGGAAGCGGGCGTGAGCACGCGCAAATCAAGCAGGCCGAAATCGTAGCCGGAATGCAGCCCCTTGTCCGGCGCAAGAAAAGCGCCCGATCGTCCCGCATCCTCGTAAAACTCGCCAAACACGAAGCGACCGGGAAACGCATCCACCGCGCGGCGGATTGCGTCGAGCGCGCCCGCATTCTCCGGCAGATTGGAATCGTGAATATGCTGCTGCAGATTCGGCGCGTGTGCCCAGTGCCATGGCGTACGGGCGGCAGGCGCCACAGGCGGATTGTCGGCGAGCGCCGCGTCATGCAGATAGGAATTTGCGACATCGAGGCGAAAGCCATCCACGCCGCGCTGCAACCACGCCGTGAGCACGCGCAGCGCTGCGCCCCGTGCTGCGTCATTACGCCAATTCAGCTTCGGCTGCTGGCGCAGAAATTTGTGGTGGTAGTATTGCCGGCGCGCGGAATGATACGACCACGCGGGCCCGCCGAATGCGGAAAGCCAGTTGTTGGGCGGTGTGCCGTCGGGCTTCGGTTCGGCCCAGACATACCAACCGGCGTGCTTGCTTTCGGGCGAAGAGAGGCTTTCCAGAAACCAGGCGTGCTGATCGGAGGTGTGGCTCAGCACCTCATCGAGCAGCACCTTGATGCCGCACCTGTGCGCTTCGGCGATCAGCCGCTCGAAATCGGCAAGCGTGCCGAAATCGGGATGAACGCCCTCGTAATCGGCGACGTCATAACCCCAATCGCAATTGGGAGACGGATGAATGGGCGACAGCCAGAGAGCGTCGACGCCAAGGCGCTTAATGTAATCGAGCTTGGCGATGATGCCGGGCAGATCGCCCTGCCCGTCGCCGTTGGAATCGAAAAAACTGCGGACGTAGATTTCGTATACTACCGCCCCGCGCCACCAGGGGGCGCGACCGGCGGCGGGCGCGTTCATGCCTGATCGGCGCGGGAGATGATTTTGGAAACGAGACCGTATTCTTTCGCCTCTTCCGCCGACATCCAGAAATTGCGGTCGGTGTCCTTCACCACGCGCTCATAGGGCTGGCCGGTTTCCCGGGCAATCTCGCGGTTGAGCCGCTCCTGCATTTTGATGATTTCCTCCGCCTCGATGGAAATGTCCGACGCCGGCCCCGTCACCCCGCCCAGCGGCTGATGCAAAAGAAAGCGCGTGTAAGGCAAGCAGAAACGGTTCTGCCGCTCGGCCGCGATAAAGATATGCGCGCCGATGCTGGCCACCCAGCCGGTGCCGATCATCTTCACGCGCGGACCGCAGAAGCGGATCATGTCGTGGATGGTGTCGCCAGACTCCACATGCCCGCCAGGCGAATTGATGATCACGCGGATGTCGCCCCCGCCTTCGGCGGCATAGGCAAGAAGCTGCGCCGAAACGCGCTCGGCCATTTTCATGTCGACGTCGCCGAAGATCAGCACCGTGCGCGCCTTGTAGAGCGCCTGCTGCACCAGCGACGGCGTTTCGGGCTTTGGGGCCTCGTCCTTGTCCTTATCGTCGTCCAAATTCACCACGTGGCGCTCCATGATCCGAATCATTCCAGTCTAGCCAAAGCCAGCCTTACGTCCATTGCAGTTTACGACTTCATAATCCGCCACGCGGCCCATGCCAGCCCCGCCAAAACGGCCAGCGAGGCCAGGGACAGCGCCCAAAAGGGAATTCGCTGCCAGAATGGAACGGGGTCGTATACGCGCGTATCGAGAACCAACTGGCCATCCTTTAGCGCGACGTCGATGTTGCCATTGTTGGCGCGCCAATAACCGCCGCTTTCCGTCAGCAGCAGGCCCTCTTCCGCGCCTTTCAGCAGAAGCGAGCCATCGGGCTGCGCAAGCACCTTGAGAAGCCCTTTGCCTGCGCGCAACACGTCATAACCGCCGCGCGATTGGAGGCGATATGTGCCGCTGGCTGCGCGTGCGTCCGCAAGGCTGGGCGCAGGCCCATCGAGCGTAACCGCGGATTCCTCGTGCGGGCTGAACAGACGGTCGAACAGCGCGCCGTCCATCGCGCGCCAGAATTTCGCGCCCGCGTGGGCGTTGATGGCGATGAAATAGCCCGTCTTGGCATCTGGCACCAAAACGAGCCGCGCATCATAGGCCTGTGCCACGCCGTCGCGTTGAAGCCCGCGCCAGCCATTGCGGCGAATTTCCGCAAATCCGTATGTCCAGCCCGTAAGCGCCGGGTGATAAGTGAACTGTGCGTGCTCCATCAGTTCGATCGTTTCGGGCAACAACACGCGCGCGTTTTCATATGTGCCGTTGTTCAGCAGCGCCAACATGAAGCGGCCCATGTCGTCCGATGTTGTCGCAAACCCGCTCTGATCGAAAACGCTTTGCGCCATGCCAAGCGGCGCCAGCACATGGTCGCGCGCGTAAGCTTCGAGCGGCTCGCCAGAAACTTTCTGCACCACCGCGCCCAGAAGCGCAGGGTCGCTCTGGCCCAACAACAGATCGGCAATGGTGATGCCGCGGTCTTTCTCGCTTAGTGCTGCGCCCGCATCTTCGTTCAGCAGAACATCGGCTCGCTCCACCAGCTGCATCGCGGCAATCGTCGTTACCAGCCCGGAGAGTGTGCCCGCGCGAAATTTTGTCGTCAGCGGATCCACGGCCACGCCCGCCTCCACGCCGTAGCCCTTGTCGAGCAACACGTCGCCATTCTTGACCACAACGATTGCCATTCCCGGCACGCGGTTGTCTTTCATCAGTCCGGCCGCGAGGCCCGAAATGAAATCGTCTAGCGCCTGGCCCTCGGGCCGCACCAGCGGTAGCGCGTTCACGTTGACGTCTTTGGTAGGCGCGGCCACAGGCGGCAGCTGCTGTGCCGACGCGCTCGCCAGCGCGAGGCTCATGAAAATAACGGCGATGCTGAAAGCTGATCCAATTCTGGGCAAGGAAAATCCGGTGAAAGGCGGGCGGGCCGAGACTCTAAAACAATTTTTGTTTCGCTGTCGATTGCGACGGTCCAGCCCTCAAAATAAAATCACGGCCAAGCGGGAGGCATCCATGAAAACCCTGTGTATAGTGCTTGTGTCCGGCGGCTTTGGCGCCGCGCTGTGGAGTTCACCCATAATCGCCGATCAGCCTAGCGCGATGCCGGGCGATGACGCCATGACATGCGAGAAGATCGCCGAAGAGCTGGCGCCCTACGCGCGGCAGATGACGCCCAACGCGACGGCGCTCAATGAGACAAACATGGAACTCAAACGGCGCGGCGAGAAACACATGGCAGAAGAAGCGCCGGTCATCGCCGCCGAGACGGAGGCCGCTGCCGCTGCTTCGGTATCCGGCGTTCCGGGTGTGGGCGCGGCCGCCAGCGCAGCCGCCCAGACACATCAGGAGGCGATGCACCAGAGGGACGTTGCCTAAGATACACCTCTCGCCGCCAAACGGAAAGAACAGGCGACTACGCTAGCTGCGCAGGCGTAAACCATGCAAGCGAACCCGCGTATCATGCGTCTGATGCAACTGGTACATGAAAAGCATAGCCATTGAAGATTGAGAACGCGCCACTATACGTGGAAACCCCTATTTTATGGTTCCTATATAAAACCAAGCATCAAGCGGTCTCGAATTTATATGACTTCCCGGCCATTTTTCCCTTCGACCCAACATCTGTTGGTGCTGGCGATGGAGAAGGTGATGAGCCCATTTGTGGATTACGGGTTTGACAGCGGAAACGAAAATCGCTGGCAGGAGCGCAATGGTGCGAGGTTCGCCAGCATAGAAATTGACGACTCTAATAAGACGCCGTCGCAACAAAAAGTACTTGCAGAGATTGCCTGGATTCTGATCGGCGCATTGACAGTTGCCTTGGCCAGCAGCATGAGCCTGTATTTCGGCTTTTTGCAGGTCGTTTGATTTGGGTTAAGAGTACGCGACGATAAATCGCCTATTTTACCCTGGGGAGCAGACGATCTGTAATTTCAGAGCGGCCTTCATTGCTGCTGGGCTCGCGAGAGTGCGCCGGGACTTCAATTTATGATCAGTTTCAGCCAAGTGATTATGGTTTCTCTCTTGGGGGTGGCCGCAACCTCCTCCAATATGCTTGGCGCGGCTTTGGGCCTTTATTTCCCGCTATCGAAGCAGGTGCTCAGTTGTATTCTGGCTTTTGCCGCGGGCGCGCTCATCAGCGCCTTGGCAATCGAGCTTGCTTACCAGGGGGCCGAGGAACTCCACGCACGCGGCGTCAGTCTTCACTCCACATGGTTCATAATCGGCGGCGGCTTTGCCTTTGGCGCTGTGATCTATTACGTCGCGGCGCTTTATCTGGAACAAAAGGGGGCAGCCATACGCTATCCGACCCGCTTTCGCGAATATGCGCGCGAACGCAAGCGCCAGGACTCGGCAGAAACCATCCAGCTTTTGTCGCGCTGCGATTTGCTGCGCCATCTGCCGCCTGAGGATATCGAAGAAATCCTGCCCTGTGTCCGCAATCGCAGCCTGTCACCCGGCAAGGTTTTATTCCACGCCGGCGATCAGGGCGATGCGCTCTATATCGTAGCGAAGGGCAAGGTCGAGGTGAAGGAGGAAGGCGACGCCACGAAGGCGGGCCGCGTGCTTGCCGAACTCGGGCCCGGCCAGGCGTTCGGTGAGATGGCATTGCTGAGCGGCGGCACGCGCACCGCGACCGTGCGCGCGGTGGATGAAGCGGAATTGCTCGCGATCGAAAAACAGGACTTCGACGATCTCATCGCGCGCGACCGGCAATTGGCCGAGGCGGTGGAACAGCTAAGCCACCAGCGCGCCATCAAGAATTTGAGCGCCGGCAGGGCAAACCCGGACAAGTGGGCCAAAGTGGCGAGCAGCAGCCTCGATCATCTGACGCGAAAAGAATCCGATAAGATTTTCGCCGAAGCCGCCGATGGCGCAGGTCTCGCTATCGTCTTCGGCAATATTCTCAACACGATTCCGGGTTGCTTGGTTATCGGCTCCAAATTCGTCAGTTTCGAAAACCTGTCGCTTACGCTTCTCATCGGCATGTTTTTGGGCGGCATTCCCGAGGCCGCGGCCAGCGCCGCCATGTTGCGCAAAGCGAAATACCGCCCCAGCACGATCTTTCTCTTGTGGTCGACGGTTTTGATTGCGGGTATTGCCGCAGCGGTTGTGGGCAAAGTTTTTCTTGGCGGCAGCGAGTCGCTGATAAGCGTGTTCATTCAGGCCATAGCGGGCGGTGCGGTGTTAGCCCTCATCGCGCATGCCATGATCCCCGAGGCCATCGAAGACGCGGGCTCGCTGATCGTGCTGCCTACAGTCGCCGGATTTCTGTTCGCATTTTATCTGGCGCTCAGCGAAACTTTTTCGGTGTTGCCTGCGGCCTGAACGGATTGAATCTGCAGGCTTAAAACCACGGCCTTATATGGAATTTATATAAACGTCCTCAGGTTCTCACCCTCGAATTTATATGGCTTTCACACGATCTTCCGCACGCAGGCTTGCGTTCGAAGCCGGGGGAGCGTGCGGCATGTACAAGGGCAATGATCACGTCACTGGCGAAGCTCGCGAAAGCACAGCGGGCCGAAAAAATTGCTGCGGGCAATCTGGATCTCCTTCTGGATCGCACTTACGGCAATCGCCGTGCTAAACTTGGGAATAAAAATACCGGGCCTTTCTTGATCGGGATCAAGAAATATCGCGCGGCGCCGGGTAATTTTTTGGGGAGGGATGGAAAATGCGCATATCTTTGAAATTCGCAGGGGCTTTCGTGGCATTGGTATTATCCGCGCAAGCGGCCAATGCCGATGCACTTTCCACGCCCAGTATGACAGGGCCGCTGGCGGCGAACCCTGACCCGTTCCATTTCGATGCCGGTCCACTTGGCCCGATCTATGTGACGGGCGCAGTGACGGGCCTCGCGCTGTGGCAGGACAATGTCGCGCCCGGCGATGACTCCTCGCGCGTGGATTTCAGCAATGCCCAAATGTTCGTGCAGAAATCCGACGGCTGGTTCCAGTTCTACATTCAGGCAGGGGGTTATTCGCTGCCCTCGCTCGGCACGCCTTATTTCCATGCCACCAAGATCACCGACAACACCTATGGTTGGTTGCCGCAAGGCTTCCTGAAAATCGCGCCCACCGACAATTTCTCGATTCAAATGGGCAAGCTGCCTACCTTGGTTGGCGCCGAATACACCTTCACCTTCGAGAACATGAACATCGAGCGCGGCCTGCTTTGGAACCAGGAGCCGGCGGTCAGCCGCGGCGTACAGGCGAATTACTCCACCGGACCGCTGGCATTTTCGCTTTCGTGGAACGACGGCTACTATTCCAACCACTACAACTGGATTTCCGGCTCGGTCGCCTACACCTTCGACAGCGCCAATTCGTTGAGCCTGGTCGGCGCCGGCAATACGGGCACCACCAAGCATCCCAGTTTTGCTACGCCGCTGGCGCAGAACAACAGCGACATTTTCAATCTGATCTATACGCATACGTCCGCGCCATGGATCGTGCAGCCTTATCTGCAATTCGATTCTGTGCCCAAGAATTTGAATATCGGCATTGCCCATGGCGCTTCGACTATCGGCGCCGGCCTGCTGGTGAATTATGCCTTTAATTCCAGCTTCAACCTTTCAGGCCGCGCGGAGTACATCGATTCCAGTGGCAGCCTCGCCAATGGCGCGCCAAGCTTGTTGTATGGGCCCGGCAGCAATGCCTGGTCGTTCACGCTCACGCCGGCTTATCAATACAAGGTCTTCTACGTGCGCGGAGATCTCTCCCATGTCGGTGCGGGCCACACCACGCCCGGCTTCGCACTGGGGCCCTACTTCACCAACTCCAACCAAACCCGCGCGTTGCTCGAAGCGGGCGTGCTGTTCTGATTCGGAGTCCCACCCGTCTGCTATGAGATTTATATAAACACATTGTAGCAAACGCTCTCGAATTTATATGCCCGCCGCACGATGTTCTCGGCCGTAAACGGAGATTGCCTATGCTCGACCTGATCTACCTTGCCATTGGACTCGGCTTTTTCGCCGTCGCCATTCTTTACGTCCACGCCTGCGACAGGATGTGAGGCCACCATGCTACTCGATTACGTCCTTGGCGCGCTCGTGACGCTCGGCATCCTCGGCTATCTCGTCTACGCCCTGATCCGCCCGGAGAAATTTTGATGACCCTCAACGGCTGGCTCCAAATTGCCATTTATTTCGCGCTGATCGCCATTTCGGTGAAGCCGCTCGGCGTATATATGGCGAACGTCTTCGAAGGCAAGCACACCTTTCTTGCGCCGGTCGAGCGCGGTCTTTATCGGCTGTGCGGCGTGCGCGAGAACGACGAGCAGCATTGGGTGACGTACACCATTGCGATGCTCGCTTTCAGCATCGTGAGTTTTCTTGCCGTTTATGCGCTTCAGCGGCTCCAGGGCATGCTTCCCTTCAATCCGCAAAGCATGGGCGCGGTTTCACCGGATAGCTCGTTCAACACCGCCGTCAGCTTCACCACCAATACGAACTGGCAGGGTTATGGCGGCGAAACGACGATGAGTTATCTGACGCAGATGGCGGCGCTTACCGTGCAGAATTTCGTTTCGGCCGCTGTCGGCATCGTGCTCGCTATCGTGCTCATTCGTGGCTTTGCGCGGCGCGAGGCCAAAACGGTCGGCAATTTCTGGGTCGATCTGACGCGTTGCACGCTTTATATCCTGCTGCCCCTTGCGATTGTTGTAGCGCTGGCATTGGTCTGGCAGGGCCTGCCGCAAAATCTTGGCAGCTATACCGACGTCGCGACGCTGGAAGGCGCCAAACAAACCATCGCCCAGGGCCCTGTGGCCTCGCAACTCGCCATCAAGCAGCTCGGCACCAATGGCGGCGGATTTTTCAACGCCAACTCGGCGCACCCGTTCGAGAACCCGAATGCGATCACCAATCTGATCGAGATGTGGGCTATTCTCGTCATCAGCGCAGCGCTGACTTACACCTTTGGCCGCATGGTGGGGAACACGCGCCAGGGTTGGGCCATCTTCGCGGTGATGAGCCTGCTGTATTTCGCGGGCCAAGTGCCTTCATACTGGGCGGAGAGCCAGGGTAACCCCGCCTTTGCCACGATGCATATCGATCAAACGCCGAGCGCGCAGCAGGCGGGCGGCAATATGGAAGGCAAGGAGGTCCGCTTCGGCATCGCCAATTCGACGATCTGGGCCACTACCACGACCGACGCCTCCAACGGCTCGGTAAATTCCATGCACGACAGTTACACGCCGTTGGGCGGCCTCGTGCCGATGCTCAATATCGAGCTGGGCGAGATCATCTTCGGCGGAACCGGTTCGGGCCTCTACGGCATGCTGTTGTTCGCCATCATTGCCGTGTTCGTGGCGGGACTGATGGTCGGGCGAACACCCGAATATCTCGGCAAAAAGCTGGAATCCAAGGAAGTGAAAATGGCGATGCTTGCCATTCTCATTATTCCTTTCTCCATCCTGGGCTTTACCGCGCTGGCCTCGGTGCTCGATGTGGGGCTCGCTGGCCGCAACAATATGGGTCCGCACGGATTCTCGGAAATCCTCTATACCTTCACATCCGGAACCGGAAATAACGGCAGCGCCTTCGCAGGCATCAGCGCCAACACGCCGTTTTATAACACCACCATCGGCCTTGCGATGTTGTTCGGCCGCTTCCTGGTGATGGTGCCGATGATGGCTGTGGCAGGTTCGCTGGCGGCTAAGAAAATAATCCCGCCTTCCGGCGGCACATTCCCGACCGATGGCGGGCTGTTCGTCGGGTTGCTTGTCGGCGTCATCCTGATCTGGGGTGGACTGATTTACTTCCCCGCGCTGTCGCTGGGGCCGCTCGTCGAGCATTTCGCGATGAACGCGGGCAAGCTTTATTGAGAGAGATGGCTATGGAACGCAGTCGCACGCGAGAGAGTATGCCGGTCGCCACTATGACCGACCCCGACATTCTGGTGCCGGCCATCGGAGCCGCATTCAAGAAGCTCGCGCCCAAGCATATGATCAGCAACCCAGTCATGTTCGTGGTCGAGATTGTGGCCACGCTCACCACCATTCTGTTCATCCGCGATCTCCTCACCGGCGCGGGCAATTTCGCTTTCTCGTTCCAGATCAACCTCTGGCTCTGGTTCACGGTGGTGTTCGCCAATTTCGCCGAAGCGGTGGCAGAGGGGCGCGGCAAGGCGCAAGCTGCTAGTTTGCGCAAATCCAAGCACGAGACCACGGCGAAATTGCTTGGCCGTGGCGGTGAGAAGCGCCCGGTGCCCGCGACCCAGCTTAAGCAGGGCGATGTGGTGCTGGTGGAGACTGGTGATTTCATCCCGAGCGACGGCGAGGTGATCGAGGGCGTGGCTTCCGTCAATGAAGCCGCCATCACCGGCGAATCTGCGCCGGTTATTCGCGAGTTCGGCGGCGACCGCTCGGCGGTGACGGGCGGCACACAAGTGATTTCAGATTGGATCAAAGTGAAAATCACAGCGGCACAGGGCCACACCTTCCTCGATCGCATGATTGCGCTTGTGGAAGGCGCCGAGCGCCAGAAAACGCCCAACGAAATCGCGCTCAACATCTTGCTGGCCGGCATGACCATCATTTTCGTTTTCGCGGTGGCGACTATTCCGAGCTTCGCCACTTATGCCGGCGGCAAGATCACCATTCTGGTACTGGTGGCGCTGTTTGTGACGCTCATTCCCACCACCATAGGCGCGCTGCTTTCGGCCATCGGCATTGCCGGAATGGACCGGCTGGTGCGCTTCAACGTGCTGGCAATGTCTGGCCGCGCGGTGGAAGCCGCGGGCGACGTGGACACGCTGCTGCTCGACAAGACTGGCACCATCACGCTTGGCAACCGCCAAGCGACGGAATTTCTGCCGGTCTCAGGCGTCTCGGAGCGTGAACTCGCCGATGCCGCTCAATTGGCCTCGCTGTCCGATGAAACGCCGGAGGGGCGCTCCATCGTCGTGCTGGCCAAGGAAAAATACGGCATTCGGGGACGCGATATGGCGCCGATGAACGCCAAGTTCATTCCCTTCTCGGCCAACACGCGTATCAGCGGTATTGATTCTGAAGGCAGCTCCATCCGCAAAGGCGCTGTGGACGCAGTGCTTTCGTATGTTCAGTCCAGCAGCGGCATTACGGTGGCGCGTTCGGGCGCTGCCGCAGCGGCCGCCGCCATCGAAGCCATCAAACCTGAAACCGCGCGAGGATTTCTTGCCATTGCCGAACGCATTGCTAAGACCGGCGGCACCCCGCTCGCAGTGGCCAAAGATGGCCGCCTGCTTGGCGTTATTCATCTCAAGGATATCGTGAAGGGCGGCATCAAGGAACGTTTCGCGGCTTTGCGCAAAATGGGCATCCGCACGGTGATGATCACGGGCGACAACCCGCTTACGGCAGCCGCCATTGCTGCCGAATCCGGCGTGGACGATTTTCTGGCTCAAGCCACGCCAGAAGCCAAACTAAGGCTCATCCGCGACGAGCAGGCCAAAGGCAAGCTGGTCGCCATGTGCGGCGACGGCACAAACGACGCGCCCGCGCTCGCCCAGGCCGATGTCGGCGTCGCTATGAACACGGGCACAATGGCCGCGCGCGAGGCAGGCAACATGGTGGATTTGGACAGCGATCCCACCAAGCTCATCGAGATTGTTGAGATCGGCAAGCAATTGCTGATGACGCGCGGCGCGCTGACCACGTTCTCCATCGCCAACGACGTGGCCAAATATTTTGCCATCATTCCGGCGATGTTCGTGGCGTTTTATCCCGAGCTGCAGGCGCTCAATGTGATGCATCTCGCCACGCCACAAAGCGCCATTCTGTCGGCCATCATCTTTAACGCGCTGATCATCATCGCCCTCATTCCGCTGGCGCTGAAAGGCGTGAAATACCGGCCTGTGGGGGCTGCCAGCGTGCTCAAGCGCAATCTGCTGATCTACGGCCTCGGCGGCATAGCCGTGCCGTTCGCCGGCATCAAACTCATCGACATGGCAGTTTCCGCCATCGGCCTTGTGTAAGGAATAATTCCATGTGGCAACATATTCGTCCCGCAATCGTAATGATCATCGCCATGACGGCGATCACAGGCCTCATCTATCCGCTTGGCATGACCGGCATCGCACAGGCGCTGTTTCCCGGCCAGGCGAACGGCAGCCTGATCGAGCGCAACGGCAAGATCATCGGCTCCGGCCTCATCGGACAGAATTTCACGAGCGACAAATATTTCCATGGCCGGCCGTCGGCCACGACCGACACGGACCCTAAAGACCCGACCAAAACCATTCCCTCGCCCTACAATGCGGCGAATTCGGTCGGCTCCAACCTCGCCCCGACATCCAAAGCGCTCGTCGACCGCGTGAAGGGCGATGTTGCAAAACTGCAAGCCGAAAACCCCAATGCGCCGGTACCGGTGGATCTAGTGACAACTTCGGCGAGCGGGCTCGATCCCGACATCACGCCAGCGGCGGCGTTCTTTCAGGCGCCGCGCGTGGCCAAGGCGCGCGGGCTTCCCGAAAGCCGCGTGCGCCTTCTAGTCGAAAGCCACATAGAAGGCCGCCTGCTTGGCGTCATCGGCGAAGCGCATGTAAATGTGCTAAAGCTCAATCTCGCGCTCGACGCCGGCCAAGCCAAATAGGCGCAGTCGAACCCGCTGCAAGCGCGCCCCAAACGGCGTAAACTTGCTTCATGACAGATGAGCGACCGCGCGACCGGCCATCTCCCGAAGCCCTGCTCGAACAGGCGGCGCAAGAAAATCGCGGCCGATTGAAAGTAATCCTTGGCGCGGCTCCCGGCGTCGGCAAAACCTATGAAATGCTGGTGCAGGGCCGTCAGCGCCGCCTCGAAGGCGTAGACGCCATCATCGGCGTCGTCGAAACGCATGGCCGCATCGAAACCGAATTACTCACCAAAGGTTTCGAGATCATTCCCAAGAAACGTGTCGCCTATAAGGGCCATGTGCTGGCGGAAATTGACCTTGACGCCATTTTGCAACGCAAGCCGAAACTCGTGCTCGTAGACGAATTGGCTCACACCAATGCGCCAGGCAACCGACATCCGAAACGCTACATGGATGTAGAGGAGCTGCTAGACGCGGGAATAGACGTTTATACTACCCTTAACGTGCAGCACCTCGAAAGCCTGAACGATGTGGTGGCGCAGATCACGCAAGTGCGCGTGCGCGAAACCCTTCCTGATTCCATTCTCGACCGCGCGGATGAAGTGGAGCTGGTCGATCTCACGCCCGAGGACCTGATCCAACGCCTGAAAGAGGGCAAGGTTTACATGCCCGAGCAGGCGGAACGAGCCATCCGCAATTATTTCAAGCCTGGCAATCTCACGGCGCTGCGCGAACTGGCGCTCCGCCGCACCGCCGAGCGCGTGGACGAGCAAATGGTCCATTACATGCGCGCCCACGCCATACCCGGTCCGTGGGAGGCGGGCGAGCGCGTACTGGTGTGTATCAGCGAACGCCCGGGTACTTCGGCGCTGGTGCGCTATGGCAAGCGTTTGGCCGACCGGCTGCGCGCCTCCTGGACTGCCATTCACGTCGAAACTTCGCGTACCCAGCGTTTAAGCGAGGCTGAACGCGACCGGGTGGCAGAAGCACTTCGTCTGGCTGAGCGCCTGGGCGGCCAGGCTGTGACATGGCCCGCCGCTGATATTGCGGGCGGGGTGATAGATTATGCCCAGACTAACAACTTCACACACATTGTTGTCGCCAAATCGCAACGTTCGCCCATAGAGGAAGCACTGCGAGGGTCGGTTACCTACGGGATCATCCGGCGCGCGGGCGATATCAGCGTTCATGTCATTGCGGAAAGACGCGCGGGTGAATTGGGCAAAGCCGCTATTCCGACGATGGACGCGCTGTCTCGGGGAGAAACATTCAATCTCGATTCCTATCTCGGCAGCTTTCTGATGGCGGCCGTAGCGCTCGGCATCAGCCTCGTATTGCGGGATAGCATCGGCATTACCAGCGTGGCGCTGGTGTTCCTCATGGCCGTAATGACGAGCGCCGTCACCTATGGACTGTTTCCCGCGCTTTTCACCTGCATTCTAAGCGTGCTCACCTACAATTTTTTCTTCCTGCCGCCGCTTTACACTTTCACCATCACTGATCCCGAAAACGTGGTGGCGCTGTTTTTCTTTGCGGTGGTTGCGTTGATCGCGAGCAACCTAGCGGCACGCGTGCGCGCGCAGGCCGTTACGGCGGCAAGCCGCGCGAAGATTACCGAGAGCCTTTATCTGTTCAGCCGCAAACTTGCGGGCATTATCTCGCTTGATGATTTGTTATGGGCAACCGCCTTCCAGATTGCTTCAGTTCTGAAAGTGCGCGTGGTGCTGTTGTTGCCGGAAGGCGAAGGCATCGACATGCGTGTGGGTTACCCGCCGGAAGACACGCTCGATGAAGCCGATCTCGCGGCGGCCCGTTGGGCTTGGGAGAACGGGCGTGCGGCGGGCCGGGGCGCGGATACGTTACCGGGCGCCAAGCGGCTGTTTCTGCCGCTGCGTACAGGGCGCGGCGTGGTTGGCATTGCCGGAATCGACAGCGATCGCGCAGGTGTTCTGTTTACACCTGAGCAACGCCGGCTATTCGATACGCTTGCCGACCAGGCGGCACTTGCAATCGAACGCATCAGTCTCGCGCAGGACGTGGATCGCGCGCGGGTTTCCGCCGAAACGGAACGTCTGCGTTCGGCGCTGCTTACTTCTATTTCGCACGACCTGCGCACGCCGCTAGCTTCGATCTTGGGATCGGCAACGAGCCTCAAGAATTACCGCCGTACGCTGGACGAGGCCGCGCAGGACGAATTGGCCAGCACCATTCAGGAGGAAGCCGAACGGTTAAACCGTTTCATCGCCAATCTTCTCGACATGACGCGTCTGGAATCAGGAGCGATCAAACCCAATGCCGATTTGGTGGACCTGAGCGATGTGGTGGGAAGCGCGCTACAGCGCGCGGGTAAAGTACTGGCTGCTCATCAAGTGGAAATCGACCTTGGGGCCGATTTGCCCATGCTGAAAATCGATCCGGTACTGTTTGAACAGATATTGTTCAACGTGCTCGACAATGCCGCGAAATATTCCGCGCATGGCACAAAGATACAGCTTTCCGCCGCGCGCGAAGGCGACCTTGTGCGGCTCAGCGTGAGCGATGAAGGCGACGGCATTCCGCCAACCGATCTGGAGCGCATCTTCGATAAATTTTATCGCGTGCAGACGGCGGATCGAAAGCGCGCAGGAACCGGCCTCGGGCTTGCCATCTGCCGTGGTTTCATCGAGGCCATGGGAGGCACCATCGTCGCCAGGAACCGCACGGACGCGCGCGGGGCCGTGTTCATCATCACGCTTCCCGTATCAATCCAGAGCACGAGCAAGGAGAGGGCCGCTTGACCTCGATGACCGCGCCTCTGCGCGTCCTTGTCGTGGATGACGAACCGGCCATCCGGCGTTTCCTGCGCACGAGCCTGTCCGCTCAGAACTACGAAGTGACCGATGCCGAAAACGCAGAAAGCGCGCTCGAAGCCATGAAGCGTAATTCCTTCGATGTGCTGGTTCTTGATCTTGGCTTGCCAGACAAAGATGGCTTCGATGTTATCCGTGACGTCCGGGAAAAAGGCTCGACGCTGCCCATTATCGTGCTCTCTAGCCGCGCAGACGAGGCGGGCAAGGTGAAGGCGCTCGATCTGGGTGCCGACGATTACGTAACCAAGCCCTTCGGCGTGGATGAACTGCTGGCCCGCATCCGCGCGGCAATGCGGCATCGCTTACAGCAAGAAGGCGAAAAACCTGTCTTTCTCAGTGGAGATTTATCGGTCGATCTTGTGCGGCGAATAGTGACAGCACATGGCCATGAGGTGAAACTGTCGCCGCGCGAATACGATTTGCTGCGCCTCTTGGTCCAGCATGCGGGCAAGGTGCTGACGCATAAGTTCATCCTGCACGAAGTCTGGGGCATGGAAGCTGACGTACAATATCTGCGGATATACATCCGCTCGTTGCGCCAGAAAATCGAGGCCGACCCTGAACGCCCGCAACACATCCTAACCGAACAGGGCGTGGGCTATCGCCTCCGCGCGGAGGAGTAGAAGGCAGCGAAACATCGAGTTCGCTATCTGCCTGCTTATCGCCAATAGCGGACGGTCAACGCAATAGTCTCTCTTCCCCGCTTGCATAAACCCCCAGCCTATCATCACGTCCGTAGGATCGACGCGCGGCTTTTCTTGTTCACCGACGCCGCTGATCGGAAAAAGATAGGTGAATTGATTTCTAGCTCCAACGACCAACTCTATGCCGACTCCGCCGTTGAAGATGGCGCACCGGACAGGATAGAAGTGCGAACTGGCAATTGACCGTGGTCAGGCACGCACCTCCGGTTCCCCACTACTCCCTAGACACGATTTTCCCCTAGGTCTGCTTATTGGCATAAGCGGACATTCAACTGCCATGGTCTCTCCGTTCAGCTGGTACCAAATATACGGCAGGCCAAGCGACCGGCCCCGGTCTGAGAGCGGAATTTTCGCCGCGCCCGTCCGTTGGCGGCCTCGACCATGGCAGCCGAGGCTTCAACGAGCCCAAGAAAGTCACTATTCTCCGATCCATTCCGGGTTATCCCAGGAATGTCGGCTAGGAAGGGTCAGCAAGCGATGGAGGCAGGCGGTCCGGAATTCGAAGCGCTGCTCTCAAATTATCCGGCGAATGTTCAGGCGATCGCCCGCGAGCTGCGGCAAGTGATTTTCGCGCTCCTGCCCGCGCCGCTGGAAATGGTCCATGCGACAAGAAAAGTGGCTGGTTACGGGTTCGGCACTCGCTACGCCGATATGGTCTGCTCGCTTATTCCGAGCAAAGGCGGCGTCAAACTCGGGCTCGCCTATGGCGCATCGCTTCCGGACCCAAACAAGCTTCTCGCCGGCCAGGGCAAAGTGCATCGCCATGTGAACTTCACGACACGCGCAGATATCAAAAGGCCCGGTGTCAAACTGCTGCTAAAGGCGGCTCTGGCAGCGCAACAGAGACGGTCGCCAGACGGTTGAGCGTCGCTCCGACACGCCGGTCACGACTCCTCCCGGTTCGAAGCTGACGGGCTACCAGCCCTCTCCACTGGAAGCATTGAAACACGCGAAGCAAACCACCGTGACGCGCGCGGCTTGGCGCTTGCCGCCCGCGGAATGTTCACGCAACACAATTCGCATGTGATCGATAGTCTTTCGTCGATCTCTGTTCCGACGCTCATCGATGCAGGAGCCGCCGACAAGCCATTTCTCAAAGCAACCGACTACATGGCTGCAAAAATTCCGGGTGCTCAAAAAGCCATTATTGTCGCCGCTGGACACGCGGCCAACATGGATCAACCTTCGTGCCTTAACGCGGCCTTGGGCGACTTCCTCCAAAATCTCAAACAACTCGACAAGGGCCGAATACAGTAGCCCGCGCGCGCATCGTAGAGATACTCAAACATCCACCACGCAAGCATCACTGAAACTCATCGTCCCGACCCGAACCCGTCTCCGCCATGATCGGCCCTCCCAAAAGCCGAACTCCTATGAGCCCCCAAAAGACCAATTCGGGAATCCGCTCGGTCTCATCCTGACATAAAATCCGCCAAAAGCGGACGTCCGATTTCGAGCAAACATTAGTGAGCCGGATCGATCGGGCCGGAACTCTCGGAATGACCATAGGGCGTCGAATAATCCTCGCGCCATACGACAGGTGCATTCTTGTCGTCACCCCGCTCGCGCACGGCGGGCAGGATGTAACGCGGCGTGTAGTTCATTGACACGTCCTTCCAGGCTTTACTGCTGTAGTTGCCGGCGAAAATCCCGATGACAAGATCGAGATCAGGCATCGCGATCACCGTCTGCCCGCCGGCGCCGCCGGCATAGAAGGCGCGAACCGTGCGGTTCTTGTAGGGATAGTCGGTGCCCCACCAGAAATATCCGTAGGTGACGTTGCGCATGTGATACTGGGGTGCGATCGCGGCCGAGGCAAAATCGCGGTCGAGGATCCTCCGGCCCTGCCAGACGCCGCCATTCATCATGAGCTGGCCGAACTTCAGGAAGTCGCGCGGCAGGATCTTGACGCTGCCGCCGCCGAACGGATTCCCGGCAGGATCAAGAAGCCAGTCGTACCGGTCTATCTTCAGGGGTGCGGCAATGAGGCGATCGAAAATAGCCGGCTGGAATTCGCCCGTGACGCGGCCCAGCATCGCCAGAGCGAGATTGGGATTCTGCGTGCAGTAGAACGCCTTTTCACCGGGATCGTAGGCCATCGGAAGCTTGAGGGCGTAGGCGACGTAGTCGGTGGCACCGGAATCGTACATTTTGTCTTCGAATCCCGCTGTATCGGGATTGGCATCGTTGCAGTCAAAGCCGGAAGACATGTTCATCAGATTTTTTAGAGTTATGGCGCGTTTGCGGGGCTCCAGGCCTTCGGGGAACCGCCCGCCGTTCATGACCTCGTAGACGTGGCTGGACAGCGAAAGCGGCGCGCCGGCATGCATCGCCGCGCCGATCAGCGTGGCGGTGATGCTCTTGGCAGACGAGCGCGTCTCGTGGAGCGTGTCGCGGTTGAAGCCGTGGAAATACTCGTCGAGCACGAGCTTGCCGTGGCGCGCAATCAAGACACTTTGCACCTGCGGCGCGTCCGGGTTGTCCATTGGCGTGTCGATGATTTTCTGAATGAACCGCTCGATGCCGGTCCGGTCGATGCCGACCTCATCCAGGCTGGCGGTCGCCCAGCCATCGTCGCGCGCAAGCGGCGGATAATACACATAGTGGAGCGAATCCTTGCCGCGGGGATAAAATCCGCTCGAGTCGTCGTGCTGGAAATCGTAAGTGCCGCCGCGATTTGGAAAGTAGAGCGAGATCGTTTTGTTGTCGGCGTCGTATGATCCCGTAGCGACGGGGCGTTCCTCCTTCCGATCGGGTCGCATGGCCATCAATTTGAGATTCGTGCCGTCACGCACGAGACGCTCTGCGCCGATAAAGGCGCCGTAGTCGCGCTCGGGATTTTGGAGAACAACTGTCATCGAACCGTCCGGCGCGTTCTTTAGCAGGAGATAGAGAGTGAATGTGTCGTTCAGGGGAACGACCTGTCCGCTCCACCGGTTTTCGCCGTCGGGTTTGAAGTGGACGGGCGATGCGTACTGGAAGCCATAGCCCACATAGGGAGGCGAAATCCAATGTCCTACAATATCGCGGTCGCCCTCGACGCGGCCCCGGAACGAACCTTGGCCGTCCGGCAATTCGAAAAACAATTCGTCCTTCACGCGGCGCATCGCTACGGACATGCCAGCGATGTCGGCGAAGTATGCGACGCCGCGCCTCTGGACGATCAAAGTCCCGCGCACGTTAGGTCCGAACCACCGCTGGGCTTTCCAGAGGCCCGTGAGATCGTCGGAAGAGGTTTGCTGTGGCCCGGGCGCGGCGAGCACGCGAGCCGCGGGCAAGATCTGCAATGCGGCAAACAGCGTCGCAACAAGGATAGTGCGTAGTCGGTTGGTCGACGACTTTTCGTTTTTTCTTTTCACAGCACGACTTCTCCGAATTTGCGAATTCAAAGAAAGGAGCTAACACAAGTCGTCAGTTCTGCAGTGAGGTCGGCACGACAAAGGGCGGGTGGGCATAGGGTGTCTTGAAGTCGTGGGGGATCTCTCGCTCGTTCGGATCGTCGCCCGGTTCGCGCACAGCCGGCAGGATATAGTTCGGAACGAAATCCTGCTGGATATGCAAGCCGACATGGTCTGCGTAATTACCTGCGAAGGTTCCGATGACGAGATCAAGCTCAGGAACCACCATGATGCCTTGGCCGCCATTACCGCCAGCGAAGAAGGCGCGGACTGACCGGTTCTTGTAGGGAAAGTTGATACTCCACCACAGATAGCCGTACTGAATCATGTTCAGATCGTGAAGGGGCGCAGATGCGCGGGCCACGAAATCGCGGCCGAGAATCCTGTGGCCTTGCCAGGTTCCCCCGTTGAGCATCATTTGTCCGATCTTCAGATAATCGCGCGGACGGATGCGCACGCCGCCGCCGCCATAGGGATGTCCGACACCATCCAGCGGCCATGCATAATGATCGATCTTTAGCGGCCCGCCGATCAAACGATCGAACGTATCCAATTGCGACTCGCCGGTGGCGCGGCCCACCATTCCCAGCGCAAGATTGGGATTGGTGCTGCAATACACCGATACCGTATCCGGTGCATAAACCATCGGCACTTTGAGGACATAGCGGTAGTAGTCGGGCTCGGCCGTTTGATTGAGCATCGTGTCTTCATTGCCGGGAGACGCAGGATCGGAATCGTTGCAGTAGTAACCCGAGCGCATGGTCAGAAGATCTTGAAGCGTCATGGTGCGCTTCCATGGGCTCAAATTCGCGGGATATGTTCCGCCGTTCATAAGCTTGTAGACAGGCATCGAGAGCGCGAGCGGTGCACCGGCCTGGATCGCGGCGCCGACCACCGTTGCGGACAGGCTTTTCCCAGCCGAGCGCGTATCGTGCAGTGTGTAGCGGTCGAAGCCGTGGAAATACTCCTCCATGACAAGCTTTCCATGTCGCGCGACGAGGATGGCCTCGACCTCGGGGGTGTGGACGGACTCGATCGGCATGTCGACAATCGTCTGAACGAATTTTTCGATGTCGGCGCGATCGATTTTCGCTTCGTTGAGTGTTCCCGTCAGCCACCCGTCGTTGAGCAAGGGCGGTGCGCGATAGGTATAATGGACAGGCACGCGACCGCGCGGATAGAAGCCGCTTTGCAGGTCGTCGTCGTGCGCGAAATCGTAGATGCCGCCCTGATTGGGAAACACGATCGACAACGTTTTCGTGCCGGCATCGAATCTACCGTAGAACTGCTCGGTTTCCGGTCCCTTTTCCCACATCCGGCCCATTAGCGTAATGGCGGCGCCATCCCGGACGAGGCGATCGATGCCGTATTGGAAGCCGAAATTGCGATCGGGATTGCGCAGGTATGCGTCAAGCGTTCCATCAGGGCGCTTGCGCAGCATGAGGAAAAGCGTGCAGTCGTCGTGGAACGGATCGACAAGGCCCCGCCAGCGGCTTGTGCCGCTCGCCGCAAGCCGCACAGGACTGGCTGTTTGAAATCCATGAATGACTGAATTCGGTTGGATCCAGTGGCCGGCGATGGTGATGCCGCCGTGCTGCAATTGTCCGGTGAAAGAGCCCCCGCCGTTCGGCAGCGCGAATTTCAGCAGGGATTTTTCATAGCTGACCGGGGAAACATGACCAATGAAATCGGCAGTCCATCCCGATGACGTTCTCTCGATGGTCAGCATCCCGCGCGCGGCCGGCCCGAAATGACGTTCTGCTTTCCACAAGCCCGCCAACTCGTCGCTCTTCGATGCAGGCGGGTTCGTTGCAGCGTGTGCTCCGCCGTCAGCGGCCGGTATCAGCAGCGCAAGCAAGATCGCAACGACGGCGGCCCGTTTCATGAGGCGGTCTCCAATTCAGGTCGAGGTTACTCTTGGTTGGATTCTGTTGGCGTCGCCGCCGGATTTGCGGGAATCGCTGGAATTGCAGGGATTGCGGGGACCGCCGCAATTGCAGGAATCGCCGGATGATTTCGGGTTCTCCAACTCGCTGGCGCAACGGTCAATTGCCTCGAACGTGTTCTGACACGAGGCAAGGCGGGGTGTGCCGCGCTAGCCGCATGCGTCGCGGCAGAGCCAACGGGCAAGGTTTGCACGGCCAGCCCTGCGGCGACCGTTGTTGTCGTTGCAATCGCCAGCGTCAATCCCAACAGGGACACCAAACTCAGGATCAGCGAGCGAGGTTCGACAGGCGTTCGTGTCCTGCACCGGTCAAGGATTGCTGCAATGCGGCTGTAAATCTCGGAGCGCCGCGCCATGCCGAATGTGGCGCTGGAGAAATCGCGCTCATCGGTCGACTGGCTGGCGATATCCAGCAGGAATTTCGCGTAGTTCGATGGCGTTTCGCCCCCGCGCAATACAGCGTCGTCACAGGCCTGCTCCGCGAGGCTGCGCGCTTCGCGCGCCGCGAACCAGACAAAGGGATTGTACCAATGCATCGCGCAAGCAAGAGAAGCGATGACATCGCTCAGATAGTCGTGACGGCGGATATGCGCGAGCTCGTGGAGGAGTGCATGACGCCGCTCGTTCTCAGACCAGTCGTCCCCCGCCGCAGGAAGCAGCAATACCGGTCGATAGAAGCCCCAGACACATGGACTGACGACAGTCCCCGATTCCAGGACTCGCAGCGCCCGAACTCATGCCCTGCTCGCGCATTGCATCATTCAGCGTCTGCAACCAACGCCGCGAACGCAGCTGAGGAGTTGCGCGCGCCCTGCGGTTCAGTGCGATATGTGAAACTATGCGGCGCGCCACGACCACGATTGCTCCGGTCAGCCAGACGAGGGCAAGCCACGTCGCTACGCTGGCCGGCATGCGATCTTTGCCGGTCTCGACGTTCGCCGAAGCCGGAGAAATGCCGCTCGCCGATTGGGCGCCGATGTTCTGCGCCGGCGATTTCACAGGTTGGACCGTCTGCCACGGGACGGGGATTTGCAGGAGGGAGGGCAAGCTTGAAATCGCCAGAGGCACGGTAAGGCAGAAGACAAGCGCGGACATCCATAGAAGATGGCGGAAGGCTGCCGCTTTTTTCACGAAAACAAGCGATGCAACGCCGACCGTGCCTATAACGAGGCTTGTCTTGAGCGCAAGGACCAGAACACCGAACGGCTCAAACATGATCAGCGCTCCTTCTCGCGCGCAGCGTTGATCAGCGCGCTCAACTCGTCGAGATCTTCCCTAGACAGTTTTCCGGCGGACTTGCCTAGGAGCGCCTGCGCGGCGCGGCCGGCCAAGCCCTCGAAAAAAGTGTCCACCATTTGATTCAGAGCGCTTCTCGCCGCCTTTTGCCGAGAGACATTCGGCGAATAGATGTAGCGGGGACCGTCCTGCCGATACTGCAAATGCTGCTTGTCGACAAGAATCCGCAGCAGCGCCCGTACGGCCGAGTAACCCGGCGGATTCGGCAAATCGTCGAGCACATCCTTCGCGGTGGCGCTGCCTCGGCGATAGACGATGTTCATGATTTCGCGTTCGCGGCGGCTGAGAGACGGTTGCATGAAACGGTCCTGCTACAAAAATAGCACTGTGCTAGGAAACCAGCATCGCATTCTGCTGTCAAGCTGAATTGTGTCGGTCCAACCTGATTAATGGGCACGATTGCCGGTTTTCTCCTGTCTGTACCGAAAACGTCATTCGCATGAAATTAGCTCAATTCGCGATGTAGGGCGACTTGAGCCATGATCTTGGCCGATGGTTGGAATCCTTCTCGCCACTTTTTCTCTCATCCTGGATGCGTTCAAGCCCCGGGCTCGGCTTGAGGCCGAGCTTATCGTTCTACGCCACGAGATAAGTGTCTTGTTACGAACCAGAAGGCCTCGCGTACGGCTGACGAATGCCCATCGCGCTTTCCTGGTTTGGATTTATCGACTTTTCCCCACAATACTTAGCAGTCGGCGCATCATCCGACCGGAGACAATCATCCGGTGGCATCGTCAAGGTTTTCGCGCCTATTGGCGATGGAAGTCACGTGGCCGCATTGGGCGGCCCTCGATCAATCGCGAGGCGCGCGACCTCATCAAGCGGATGAGCATTGAGAACCCTTTGTGGGGTGCACCACGCATTCACGGTGAATTGTTGAAGCTCGGCTTCACTGTCGCGCAATCCACTGTCGCAAAATACATGGGTCGCAGAAGAAATGGTGGTGACGGTCAAACCTGGAAGACATTTCTGCGCAATCAAGCCGAAGGCATTGCCTCAATTGATCTGTTTAGCGTTACGACGCTCCGCTTCGAGCAGCTCTATGCCTTCGTTATCTTGAGCCACACGCGAAGGCAGATTACCTTTCTTACAGCGACGGGACAGCCAACTGGCCTATGGCTCGCTCAGCAATTGACAGAGGCCTTCCCCGGGAAACCGCGCCCAAGATTATGATCCGCGACAACGATGCGAAGTTTTGCGCTGTCTTCAAACGTCGCATTCGCGCCATGGGCATCCGTGATCATCCTGTTGCGTTTCGATCTCCGTGGCAAAATGGCTACGTAGAGCGCGTTATCGGATCGATCCGCCGTGAATGCCTAGATCACTTGATCCTGATCAACGAGGATCATTTGCATCGGGTACTCTCAGAGTATGTGAACCACTACAATAATTGCCGCACACATCGCTCACTTGCGAAAGATACGCCCAACCATCGCCGAGTCGAGCACGGCGGCTCCATCATCGTCCATCCAATTCTTTGTGGATTGCACCACAGATACGCAAGAATCTATATTCGGTACACACAGCGGCGAGAAGCCAGAGGATTTTCTGGGACAGACGCGTTGCGTGGCTCGACTTAAAGCACTTATTGGATGCGGGAAGCGTTTCAACGCCGTCAGCTCAATGAACTTTTTGTAAGGTTTTATTGTGGCTTGAGAGAATGTAATTGTGTTTCTTCGTAGCTGGAGCCTAGCAATTCGGGCAATGAGGCAGCTCAGAGATCATGTGTGGCGACACCGCCGATTCTATCTCTCGGTTCTTCTCGGAATCTTTCGCTTGGCTAATGACTGCCTCATTGACGCCACCGCTCCGGCTCGCCATTGCGGGTGATACGTTTTTTGCAGCGAATCTCGTCCTAATGGTCGCGCTAGCAATGCGCGTCACACCAGATCAATTGCGGAATTGGGCCAGTATAGACGATGAGGGCATTATTATCATTGTCATAATTACTTTCGTTGTCATCAGTTTCAGCCTCATCTCTATTTTCTCTGTTCTCAACCAGAGCCACAGGCCAAACGCGGTTCTTCTGATTCTTTCAATTGCCAGCGCGCCACTCGGCTGGTTTATGCTTCATACGGTCGCGGCTTTCCGTTACGCCCACTTGTATTACGCTGAAGCGATCTCCACGAGTACCTCCCGAAGTGAGGTTGGTGGACTTAAATTTCCGGACACCGAAGAACCGACGGCTTGGGATTTTCTCTATTATTCCTTTGTTCTTGGCATGACTGCGCAAGTATCCGATGTCCAGGTGCTAACGACTTCGATGCGGAAGCTCGCCCTTGCCCATGGGATTGTATCCTTTTACTTCAACACAGTTCTCATCGCCCTTGCAGTCAACGCCGCTGTGGTTCTGGCTCAATCTCCTGCGTAAACGGGTTAGATGCTCTCCAGCAGAACAGGAATAAACATCCCCGCAATCTCGGGTTAAACCTCAACACCCATCGTCTGCTTTTCGCCAAAAGCGAACATTTAACGCGATAGTCGATCTGTCGCGCAGGAGGATTATTCTATGCCTTGTGTTTTCGTTGCGCCGCTTTCATGCGGAGTACATACCCAGGTAAGCGGCACTTGCTATGTTTTTCCGGTCGGGAGGAGGCCGCCCGCATGCGTGCCGGGCGCTTCCCAAAGCACGTAGATGGAGGTACTCATGACACTTGCAAAATCTGCGCTCGGCGTTGCCGGGTTTCTGGCACTGGCGGCTGCCAGCGGCGCGCAGGCATCCCCCGCGCGTCTGCCCATGGACAGCATGACGGAGGTGCACGGCGTCAACGCCGTGTGCACCGGCGCGGGCCAAGCTGACCGCACACGCGCCCAGTGGCAGAAATATCCCGTGAAGTTCGAATTTGCGGGAGGTTATGGCCAGTATCTTGGCGATGAGACGCTGACGGTGACCGGCGATAAGGGTCGCGAAGTTGTGAATGTGCAATGCGAAGGCCCATGGGTGTTGATGGATCTCTCGCCCGGGCATTATCGCGCGCATGCCGACGTGTTGGGCGCAAGCCCAAAGGAGGCGAGCTTCACCGTGCCCGCGAACGGCAAGAGGCAGATCGTGTTCCGCTTCCCCGGCAAGATGGCGGGCGAAGAGAACAAGCACGGCGCGTAACCTCCGTGATGCGCCGGTTCCCCCTGGCCGGCGCGAAGAGATGGCAGCCCGTGCAAGACGCGGGCTGCCATCCTTGTGCGGGCGCGATCCACAAAAGATATGTCCGAAACAATTTACACAAGCTGACCACTGGCTCCGTATTGATTCCATCGTACTTTATTTCCCTTCTCGCTAACGAGAAAGGAATTCCACGCGGTCAATCCTCGGTTTCCTTGACAGTCCTTCGCTCGGGTGAGAATTTCGGAAGGGGCAACCGTAATGGACGCATTGAAAGCCGAAACCTCACGACAGTCGAAACCGCCTGAGAATGCCGGCCCCATCAGTCTGTTCGCTCTGTCGCTTATCTCGATCATCATCGGCATTGTCACCGGAATAGGAGCGGTTGGCTTTCGCGCATTGATTGCCTTCATCCACAACGCATTCTTTCTGGGCAAGCTTTCGTTTCTGTATGACGCCAACATCTTCGATCCGGTGAGCCCGTGGGGCGCCTGGATTATTCTCGTGCCGGTCATCGGCGGTCTGTTCGTCACGGCGCTGGTGAACAATTTCGCGCCCGAAGCGCGCGGCCACGGCGTGCCGGAAGTTATGGACGCGGTTTATTACCGCGAAGGGCGCATCAGGCCCGTGGTTGCGATCGTGAAGTCGCTGGCCTCGGCGCTATCCATCGGCAGCGGCGCCGCGGTGGGGCGCGAGGGGCCCATCATCCAGATCGGCGCGTCGCTGGGCTCAACTGTCGGGCAGATCGTGCGCATGGCGCCTTGGCAGCGCATCACGCTGGTGGCGGCGGGGGCCGGTGCAGGCATTGCGGCCACCTTCAACACACCTATCGGCGGTGTGCTGTTCACCATCGAGCTGATGATGCCGGAAGTGAGCGTGCGGACGTTTCTCCCCGTGGCGCTGGCCACGGGAACCGCGACTTTTGTCGGAAATATCTTTCTTGGTCCGCGCCCGGCCTTCGAGGTACCGCCCATACCGCTGATCGGCGATCACCCAGCATCGGCTGTCGCGCTGGTGATGTATGCGCTCTTAGGCGCGCTAATGGGCCTTGCCGCAACTGCGTTTATTCGCGGATTGGCGGCTGCAGAACTTGTGTTCGAGAAGATCCATAACCCCTATCTGCGCCACAGCATCGGCATGTTGCTGCTGGGCGTGCTTATGTATGTGCTGTTCCGCAACTTCGGCCATTATTATGTGGATGGTGTTGGCTACGCGACAATCCAGGCCTTGCTTGTGGGCCAGATGGCGACGCTTTCGCTTTTGCCCTTGCTGTTTATCTCGAAACTGACCGCGACGTCGGTGAGCCTGGGCTCGGGCGCGTCGGGCGGCATTTTTTCGCCCTCGTTGTTCATGGGTGCAACCTTTGGCGGCGCCTTCGGCGTACTCGTAAATATGGTTCATCCACTGCAGGGCGCCAGCGTGCCCGCCTTCGCCATTGTCGGCATGGCGGCGATGGTGGGCGGCGGCACAGGTGCCGCCATGACGGCCGTGACCATGATTTTCGAGATGACGCGCGATTACGGCCTGGTGATGCCGATGATATTGGCTGTGGCCTTGAGCCTTGGCGTTCGGCGTCTGCTTTCGGCGGAAAACATTTACACTGTCAAGCTGGTAGGACGCGGCCATTTCATCCCTAAGGCGCTGCACGCCAACATGTTCCTGGTGCGGCACGCGAGCGAGGTCATGGACAAGGATGTTCGCGTGCTGCCGGCCGAAACCAATTTCATCACCTTCCTCAAGGCGTCCGGCGAAGGCGCTGACCTCAAGCACATCGTGGTCACTCAGGGTAGCCGCATCGTCGGCGTGCTGCGCGTTAATACCAGCCTCAGGCGCGGGCTCGAAGAGGCTTATGTCGGCGTTCGGCTCGGCGACATCATGCAGAAGAATTTCACCATCGCCCGCGAGAACGACATCGCCTATGACGTCATCAACCGCATGTGGCGGCATAACGCCTCGATGGTGGTTATCGTGCGCGGCAAGGCGATCCCGCGCGCCCAGGACGTGGCCGGTATCATTTCCAAGGAGCATGTCGCGGACTCGGTTGCTGCGAGCATTCGCCCCTTTGGGGTACACTGAGCGGCCCCATGTGTGGACGGCGCCATGGCAAGAACTTTCTGACGTTTATGCAGCATTGGTCGGGTGCGGTCATGTGTCCGGCCTGTTTGTGCGGCTTATGTAGCCGCTGGCCTTAATGCTCTGCGCGGAAACGGGTCCCAATCAAAAACACGCACTTGGAAGTGCGTTGACCCAAACGGGCTCTCCCGATCCCCGGAACGACCGTGTCTGCATTACGTCGTCATGCCCTCGCCAATTGGTGTTGCCGATCTATCTGTTGGCGTCTCTCACGCTGCCCCCAACAGCTTCGGCTCTCTGTATCTGTCGCCGTGCACCATAATGGCCCAGGCGATCCGCGCAGTTTTGTTGGCAAGCGCAACCGCAGCCACCTTCGTCGGCCGGCGTTCCATCAATCGCCCGAGCCACGGCCGCTTCTCCGTACCGTGCTTTTGCGCATAGCGGATGACCGCCATCGCGCCGGCGACCAGCAACCATCGCAAGTATCGATTGCCCTGCTTGGTGATGCTGCCGAGCCTGTCCTTGCCGCCGGTCGTATGCTGCTTCGGCACCAACCCAATCCAGGCGGCAAGGCTGCGCCCCGATGAGAACGCCTTCCAGTCGCCGATCTCAGCAACGAGGGCTGTGGCAACGATCGGGCCGATTCCTGGGATCTCCTCCAGGCGACGGCTCGCCTCACACGAGCGGTGCCAGGCCAGGATGCTCTTGTCGATTGATCCGATCTCGGCTCCGATGGCGATGTACTGCCGCGCCAGCACATCGAGAATGCCGCGGGCAGCTGGGGGAACCCGGTTATCCAGTACGTCCGCGATGATCCCAAGCAACTCGCTGGTTCCTGAGCTGCCCTTCGCCGACACGATGCCGAGTTCGGCCAGGTGTCCTCGCATGGCGTTGCTCAACATCGTGCGCTGACGCACCAGCAATTGCCGGGTCCGGTGCAGCATCAAGCCAGCCTGCTGCTCCTTCGTCTTTATCGGAACAAACCGCATCGATGGCCTAGTCACCGCCTCGCAGATCGCTGCAGCATCGTTCGCATCATTTTTGCTGCGTTTGAGATAGGCTTTTACATAGCTCGGCGGCATCAGCTTCACCGTGTGGCCAAGCCCCTGCAGCTCACGGCCCCAGTGATGCGCTGTCGCACAGGCTTCGATCCCCACCAGGCACGGCGGCAGGTTGGCAAAGAACTCCAACACCATTGAGCGACCAATGCGCTTGCGGATCACCAGCGCACCCGCGCCATCGACGCCGTGAACTTGAAATACCAACTTCGCAATATCGAGACCAATTGTGCTAATTTCGCCCATGGACGGCTCCCCTCAAGTGGTTTGCTTCGACACAACCACCCTAGGGCACTCCGATGCCGCAGAGTGGGCGCCGTCCACAGCATCAATAGCGGACTCTGCACACCACGCCTCTGGGTGTGTTCGCATGTAAAATCTGTGGACGCTAAGATGAACGGCGACCTCAAAGTTTAAACCGCTAGAGCACCACAATCTTTCTCAACTCCGCCTGAACCCAACCACCTACCCTGCCGCAACCCTGATTTGACCCCGCCCTCGACTCCGTCATCAGCCCTGACTCAACCCACCTTGATACTGTGTTTCATCCTGCTCTCATCCTGCTCTCATCCTGCTCTCATCCTGCTCTCATCCTGCTCTCATCCTGCTCTCATCCTGGTCCTATCCTGCCATCGTCCTGTTTTTTGCCCTGTTGTTCGTCCTGTTTCACCTGCCTGCGCTCCGCCTAATTGTTTCGAATTTTCGGCGAATAGGAATAGAGAGGACCGTCCGTGCATTGAGACTAATGACCGCACCGGGTGCTGAACACATTGGAGGGCCACATTGTGGAAATCCCCTTTTGGCCACCTTGACGGACCCTCTATGTTGCTGACCAATTAAAAAATTGGCGGTTCGTTCTCTCCAAAGTTTCTTTGTAAGGAGAGAACCGTGTTGCGTTTGTTCGCGTCGCTTTCCCGGGCCCGAAAATCTCCTTGGTCGTTTCTCCCGCCAGGGCGGCTCTGGATATGAGCGCCCCTCCGAGAAAACTTGGGACAGTGCGCCTTCCCACCCCTGCAAACGACAACATAGGCCCCACCAAGCCCTTGCGAATGGAGGTACGGATTCCGCAATCCTTGGCCGTCCAGAGGGTAGAAGTTGAAGTGTTTGCGAGCCTGGTGGACGATCTTGTGGCGCTGGTGGCCAACGACAATAAGGAACCCTCAAAATGACCAAACGGGTCGCTGTCTATGCGCGGGTGTCCACCACACGCCAGGCGGAAAACGACATCTCGATTCCTGATCAGCTGGCGCACGCAAGGCGCTACTGCCAGGAACGTGGCTGGCATGTGATCGGCGAATTTGTCGATCCTGGATCGAGCGCCCGCGATGACAAACGGCCCGAGTTCCAGCGCATGATGGATGCGGCCTGTGTCGATCCTTCTTCTTTCGATCTTGTGCTCGTACACTCCCAGTCGCGCTTCTTCCGCGATACGGCAGGCTATGTAATCTCAAAGCGCCGCCTCCAGAAGCACGGCGTGGCGCTACTATCCATGACCCAGGGTTTTGGCGACGGACCATCGGCCGAGTTTGCCGAGACGGTTCTAGCCGCAGCTGACGCGCTGCACAGCGAAGAGACCGCCAAACACGTCATCCGCACCATGCTGGAAAACGCGAGGCAGGGCTTCTGGAACGGATCGAAAGCACCCTTTGGCTACCGTACCACTGAGGTCGAGAAACGCGGCCAACGCATCAAGAAACGCCTTGAGATCGAACCGCGCGAAGCTGCTACAGTGAGAAAGATCTTCAAGCTGTTCCTCACAGGCGATGGCACTACGGGCCCCTTAGGCGTCAAGAACATTGCTGACTGGCTAAACCGAAATGGCTTCAAGAATCGGAGCGGCAACCAGTTCTATACCAGCATCGTGCACGCGATCCTGACGCGCGAAGCCTATGCAGGGGTCTACCACTACAACACCCATGACAGCCGGACGAACCGTGCACGCCCCAAAAGCGAATGGGTGGCTCTCCCGGTTCCAAAAATCGTTAAGCGCAAGGACTTCAACCGTGTGCAGGAAGAATTGCGCGCCCGCAGGCCAAACGTGACGCCGCCCCGCATCACCACCAGCGAGGTCCTGCTTACTGGGCTCGCTCGCTGCGAAAGCTGCGGTAAGCCCTTAATGCTGAATACGGGCAAGAGCGGCCGCTATCGCTATTACGGCTGTTCGACGATCAGGCTCAAAGGCCGTTCCGCCTGCAAAAATCCAACATCAATCCCCGAGAGGGAGTTGGACAAACTTGTTATTGGCGCATTAGCCGATCAGCTCTTGACGCCGGAGCGCCTCGTCACATTGCTGAGAGAGGCTATCCGTCATCGCCGCGCGCTGAGTGCGGAGACATCCGCGCAAAGGGTAGCCCTGCGCAAAGACCTTAAAACCAGCGAAGCGCAAATCGAACGCCTGCTCACGGCTGTTGCTGAGGGCTCGGTTCCAGACATGGCCATGCTTCGTGGCAGGCTCGATGAGCTCAATGCGCGACGCGAGGACAGCAGAAGGCACCTGAGCCTGTTGGACAATGAGCTTCCCGAGCTTCGCCAGGCACTTTCCAGGCAGCAGGCAGCAAGTATCGCGGCAACCTTGAAACGCCGCCTGTTGGACGCGCCACGCGCGATCCAGCGCCGTTACGTACGCGGGCTTGTGTCGGAGATCATCGTGGATCGCGAGAAGGCGATCATCAGCGGCCATCCAGAAGCCATCGCTGCCATGGCATCTACCCCGGATAACATCAGTGGAGTGCCCGCTTCTGTACGAGAATGGCGCGCCCTAGGGGAGTCGAACCCCTCTTGCAAGATTGAAAATCTTGAGTCCTAACCGATAGACGAAGGGCGCTTGACGCCGGCTAATAAAGCGCGGCTGCGCGGCTGGCAAGCAGCACACCTTACCCTTCGACAAGCTCAGGGTGAGGGTGCAAGAAAATCCTCATGCTGAGCCTGTCGAAGCATAAGGATTTAAGCGCCTGCCGGGGCCGCATCCTCGATGTGCAGCTGCACGCGGGGCTCGTCTTTATAATTGTCGGATTTGAGCTTTCCCGCCACATGCACGCGTTTCCCGCGCGCTTTCAAAAGCCCTTGCCCCAAGGGCGCATCGGCCGCGCGGAAGGCGATGGCGCCAAGGCTCGCTCCATCGCGCGCCAGCAGGCGCAACCGCACATGGTTGGTTCCCACGATGTCGGCATAAGCGATGACCGCATCAGGCAACAGAAAAAGCGGCTCCGGGTTGCCAGCGCCGAAGGGCCCTGCGCGAGCGACATCATTTATCAGCGCGAATGAAGCGCCCGAAACCGAAACCAGCGCGTCGGCATGTAGATCGCGCGCGGCGGCGATAACCGCGCGTTGAGGTTCAAGTGATTCGTGAAGAAACTTGGCGAACTCACTAAGGCGCTCTGCTTTCAACGAGAACCCCGCGGCCATGGCGTGACCGCCGCCGGTTTCCAGTAAGCCGTTCTCGCGCGCAGCCCGGATAATGTGGCCAAGATCGACGCCCGAAACCGAGCGCGCGGAACCCCGGCCAATCCCGTTTTCGAACCCGGCGACGAGCGCCGGCTTCTGGTACCGTTCCTTCAATCGCCCGGCGATAATGCCGACAACGCCCGCGTGCCAGCCTTCGCCAGTGACGAGCACGAAGGGCGTGTTCGTCTGTTGCATCGCCAGCGCTTCGGCCTGTTCGAGAATGCCTGCTTCAATGGCCTGGCGCTCGCGATTGTGACGGTTGAGTTCGTCGGCCAGGCGGTCTGCTTCCATCGCATCGTCGGTGGCGAGCAGCATCGCGCCCAGATCGGAACGTCCTACGCGACCGCCAGCATTGATGCGCGGGCCGAACATGAACCCCAGATGATAGGGCGTGAACGGTGGCGCGATTGCGCTCACGCGCGCCAGCGCCGCCATGCCGGGACGCTCCAGCCCGTCGAGGATTTTCAAGCCCTGCCGCACGAAGGCGCGATTCAGACCCACGAGCGGCACCACATCGGTGATGGTGGCAAGCGCCACCAGATCGAGCAGCGCCAGCAGATCGGGTTCGGCAATGTTACACGCCGCATACCAGCCCTGCTCCCGCAGATGCCGATGCACAGCCACCAGAAAAACAAATGTCACGCCCGTTGCCGCAAGCTGCGTCAGGCCGGATGTATCGTCCGGCCCGTTCGGATTCACATGGGCGAAAGCGGGCGGATTTTCCTCGACCTTGTGGTGATCGAGCACGATCACATCAATGCCGAGCTTGCGCGCTTCGTCCAACGCATCGTGCGCCGCCGCGCCGCAATCGGCAGTCGCCACCAGCTTGCAGCCGCGCGCAGCAAACGCGTGCATTGCGGCTTGTGACGGGCCATAGCCGTCTTTCAGCCGATCGGGAATATGAAGCTGTGCTTCTCTCCCCAGCCCGCGCAGGAAACGCAGCAGCAGCGCCGCGGAAGCCGAGCCGTCCACATCGTAATCCGCCAGTACGCCGATGGTCTCGCCGCACGCAATAGCGCTAGTGAAACGTTCCACCGCCTTCGCCATGTCGTGCAGCGCCAGTGGATCGGCCAGTAGCGCCTTGATTTTGGGCGCAAGGAATGCTTCCGCCTCTTCCGCCTTAAGCCCGCGCGCCACCAGCACGCGCGCAAGCGTCGAACTCAACCCCCGCAATTCCATCTGGCGCACGACATCTGCGTCCGCCGCCCGCATGAGCCATGCGCGGCCCGAGAACGAGCGCGCCACGCCCAACGCGTATTCCGTTTGTTCCAGCGTTTGGTCAGTTTGAGCGAAACTTGCAGCCAGATTGCTAATCATCGTGCCCGCGCCAGTGCCGCGTCTTGATCCAGCGCACCGTGCGCGTGTGCGAGCGCATCACTACGCTGTGCGTGGAAATAAACTGCCCGGTGAAGCGCACGCCTTCCAGCATGGTGCCATCGGTAACGCCGGTGGCGGCGAACACCACGTCGCCGCCCGCCAGATCGTGCAGCGAATATTTTCGCTTGAAATCCTTGATGCCGAGCTTCGCTGCGCGCGACTTCTCGTCGTCGTTGCGGAACACCAGGCGCGCCTGCATCTGTCCGCCCACACAGCGCAGCGCTGCCGCGGCGAGAACGCCTTCGGGGGCGCCGCCCTGGCCGATATATATGTCGATGCCGGTCATGGCGGGATCGCTGGTGGCGATCACACCCGCGATGTCGCCATCGGGAATGAGTTGCACTGCCGCGCCCGCATGGCGCACGCGCTCGATGATCTTTTCGTGGCGCGGCCGGTCGAGAATGCAGGCGCGGATTTCGTCGGGCGCAACGCCCTTGGCTTTCGCCAGCCGCCTGATGTTGTCTTCGGGCGCGGCATCGAGGTCGATGGTGCCTTGCGCGTAGCCGCCGCCGATGGCGATCTTGTCCATATAGGTGTCGGGCGCGTTCAGCAGCGTTCCCGCTTCCGCCATTGCCAGTACCGAAAGTGCATTCGGCATCGCTTTGGCCGACAACGTGGTGCCTTCCAGCGGATCGATGGCGATGTCCACCTTGACGCCGCCGGCACCCACACGCTCGCCTATGAACAGCATGGGCGCTTCATCGCGCTCGCCCTCGCCGATCACCACCGTGCCGTCGATGGGAAGCTTGTTGAACGCCTCGCGCATGGCCTCGACTGCCGCCTGGTCGGCCGCGCGCTCGTCACCACGGCCCGCGAGCCTGGCGCAGCGTATGGCGGCGGCTTCCGTCACGCGGACTGCCTCGAGCGAAAGGATGCGGTTCAACACCGTCATCACACGGATTCCATCGGAATTATGCAGGGACGTTCGAAAACCTTGTCGGAAGCCGCAATTGCCTGCAAGGCGCGCCTGACTGTGCCTTCCGGCGCCTCATGCGTGATCATGACAATCGCCACCGGCTCGTCCGGCGCGCGGCCGCGCTGGATCATGCTTTCGATGGAAATGTGCTCTGCCGCAAGCTTATGCGAAATCTCGGCCATCACGCCCGGCACGTCGAGCACCTGGAAACGGATGTAATACGCCGATTTGTGCGCGTCGGGTGCGGCCGCTTTCGCTCTCGCCAGTTCCGCCGCTGGCCGCCCGAAGGTGGGGCCATTTGCCCCTCGCGCCACATCCACCAGATCGGCGATGACGGAGGACGCCGTCGGCCCCTCGCCTGCGCCCCGTCCTTCGAAAAAGAACGGCCCGGCTTCGGCAACCTCGACGGCGATGGCGTTGAAGCTGCCCTCGACATCGGCCAGCGGGGTGGCTGCCCGCACCATAGCGGGATAAACGCGCTGCTCGATGCCTTGCGGCGTGCAGCGCGCGACGCCCAGCAATTTGATGCGATAGCCGAACTCACGCGCAAACGTAATATCGTCGGGCGTGATGTGCTCGATGCCAGTCACCGTGACGGCGCCGAGATCGGGCGCGATGCCGAAGGCAAGGCACGCAAGCAAGGTCAGCTTGTGCGCCGTGTCGCCACCGCCGACATCGAGTGTGGGATCAGCTTCGGCGTATCCCAGTCTCTGCGCTTCCGCCAGCACATCGGCGAAAGACCGCCCGGTGGATTCCATGTGCGTGAGAACGAAATTACAGGTGCCGTTCAGAATGCCGCGCACCGCCGTCACTTCATAGGCGATAAGGCTTTCGCGCAGCGCCCGCACGATGGGAATACCGCCCGCCACCGCCGCCTCGAATTTGAGCGAGACGCCATTCTTTTCGGCAAGTGCTGCGAGTGCCGCACCGTGATGCGCGAGCAGCGCCTTGTTAGCGGTGACTACATGCTTCTTGTGCTTGAGCGCTTCTTCGACGAGGGCGCCGGCCACGCCGTTCTCGCCACCGATCAGTTCCACCACCGCGTCCACATCCGCCCGCCGCGCGAGCGCGACCGGGTTCTCTTCCCAGGCGATGCCCGGCAGTTCGATGGCGCGAGCCTTCCCCTGATCGCGCGCCGATACGGCGGCGATGCGGATAGGCCTGCCTGCCCGCACGGCAAGCGTGTTGCCGCCGGCCAGCAGCACTTTGGCTACGCCAACGCCAACAGTGCCAAGACCGGCAAGCCCTATGCGCAATTCGCTGTTCATCTTGGCCAATCATTACCCCAAAAATTCAAAAGCCGCGCGGTAAGCGCGGCCTCTCCCAGTTTAGCTCCCCGAAATCGGATGGGGATAAGCCGCGGCTAACCACCAGGGCCTGACGGTAAATGGGATGTCACGCCGACACCCTTCGATTGGCTCGATGTTCCCTTGTGCGTGGATGGTTTGCCCTTATGCCTGCCCTGCGGCGCGCCTCTGCCGGTTCCAGTGCCGGAAGGCGTTGTCGCTTGCGCGCCCTTGCCAATCCCCGTATCGCCCGCAGCAAAGACAGGCTCCGCGAAAAGCCACGCGACGGCTCCCATCGCAATCATCGCGCGCATCGGTTTTAGCCCTCTATGAAGATTTCCGTGCGCCGGTTGCCGTCTTCGCCTTGGGGCATCGATTCGTAATAGACGGGCTGGGTATCGCCCACCGCCTCCACGATCACCGCATTGGCAGGAACGCCCGCCTTGATCAGCGCCTGCGCCACGGCCGTCGCATTCTTCTGTGATTCCTTGAAGACATAGGCGATGTGCTGGTTGAGCGGCATGTTGCCGGTGCGGCTGGCCGAATGGCCGATCACGCGCACGTAACCTTTGCCGCGCGCCTCGTAAGCCTCGGCGGCTGCGCGGATCTGCGCCTCACCCGCAGCGTTAATGCCGGAACCGCTGGCAGGAAAGAACACCACGCCGGTAGGCGTCTGGCCCGGCACGCGCCAATCGGCGGCGCCAACAGCGCCATACCCGGCCGAGGTTTTCACGACGCCTGGGCCATTGCCGATTGCGTCCAGATTTACAAACACCCCGCTGCCGCCGTTGGAACTTTGATTGCCCTTGGCGGTGGGTTGCGTAGCGGGCGTGACTTTCACTTTGGTGGTGGCGGTTGGCGAGGCTAGGCCCCGCGCTTCAGCTTGCGTCGCCTGATAGCGCGCCAGAACGGACTCGGGCACGAATTGCGATATAGAACTGTCGAGCGGCGGCGCCGACGATGGATTGAAGGCCAGCGGCGCGTCGGCCGGTATCGCGGGCTCGGCGCCCGGAATGGCGCCAGTCGCGCGCGCGGCCGATATGGCGGGCGCTGTTGCGGTTGCGGGCGCGCTTGGCGGGGTGAGCGAAGCGACCTGCGTGTTGGGCTGAGCAGCCAGCGACGGCGCGGGCTCCGTCGCCGCGGACAAGTCCGAAGATGGCGCAGCGGGCGCCAGCGACGCTGCAGGTGCGGACGATGCAGCGGGTGCGGGCGCAACGGCCGAACCGATGCCGCTGTCGCTGCTGGCAGGAGCTGCGCTGTTGTCGCTGCCATTGTCGGCCGATGTATCGGGCGCCGGTTCCAGGCTCGCGACACCGGTCTGCGGCGCCGCAGGCGGCGGCGGTGGCGCCGCGGCTTCGGTGCCGCCGCGAAGCGCGTCGGCGCTGTATTGCGCGCGTGAACGGTCGGCAACAAGCGCATCGGCAACTTGTGTCCGCTCTTGCGGCGTGGCGGCTGGTGCGGGCTTGGCCGGCACCGAGGCAACGCTAGGATATGCCGCATTATCGGCGCTGGTGGCCGTGTTATCGGCGCTGGTGGCCGTGTTATCGGCGGCAGGCGCGTTGTTATCGGCTTGCGGCGCAGGAACCGGGTAGCCCTGGCTGTCCGTGTTATCGTCGCCGCCGAACGGGTTCAAATCCGACATGGTGGAACAGGCGCTGGCGCCGTAGGCCGCAGCAATAATGGCGGCCGCGCGAACGAAGGTCCGCAGACTCTTACTCATACATCCGCTCCCTGTGGGCTCTTGGAGGGGCGCCACTGTTAGCAAAACGAAGCAGCATATACTCGTGTTCGGCCAATCTTCCAAGAGAATCGGCCACTTGGACCTACCATATCCCGGTCTGCCCTGCCTTTTCGCAATGCAAAATTCCGGTTGCCGGGGTGGGGTGTGCCGTGATGAATGGCCACAAGAAAGGACCTCGGACCATGCCGCGAAGGCCCCGCGCCAAGGACAGTATGGCGCGAAAGAAGGATGAAAAAAAAGCAATGCCCGGCGGCGGCCGCGCGGACGCGAATGTTTATGCGATTTACGACGTGGGCGAGCTTGCGCGCAACATGGGCCGTGTCGGGCTAGAGGGCGCGCGCCTGCTTGCCGGTTTCACCAAGAGTCAGGCTAGCAAGCTAGGCCATGAGCCGCTCGACCCGCTGAACATTTCGGGCGCGTTTTACGAATTACTCAAACTTCTGGCGTCTCACCCTCGCGAATTCGCCGAAAGCCAGTTCGAGCTTTGGCGCGATTACGCGACGCTGTGGAGCCGCACCGCGCGGCGCATGATGGGCCAGGACGTGGCGCCCGTGGTGGCGCCCGCGGCCGGCGACAAGCGGTTCCGCGACAACGACTGGCAGGAAAACCTGATCTTCGATTTCATCAAGCAGTCCTATCTGCTCACCGCCAACTGGCTGCAGCGCACCGCGCATAACACCGGCAATGGCGACGCGCGCGCGCAAGCCCGCATCGATTTCTACGCCAAGCAGTTCGCCGACGCGATCGCCCCCACAAATTTCGTCCTCACCAACCCGGAGGTCCTGCGCGAGACGCTGAAGAGCGACGGCAAAAATCTGGTGAAGGGTCTCAAGAACCTGCTGTCCGATCTCGACCGCGGCAACGGCCAGCTTTCCATCAGCCAGACCACGGACGTGTTCGAAGTGGGCAAGAACATCGCCACCACGCCCGGCAAGGTAGTTTTCCGCAACGCGCTGATCGAACTCATCCAATACACGCCGCAAACGAAAACCGTTTACGAGACGCCCCTGCTGATTTTTCCGCCCTGGATCAACAAATTCTACATTCTCGATCTGCGCCCTGAAAATTCCTTCGTGAAATGGGCGGTTGAGCGCGGCTACACGGTGTTTCTCGTCTCGTGGGTGAACCCGACGCCAAAGCTCGCCAGTAAGACCTTCGAAGATTATATGCGCGAGGGCATCTTCGCCGCGCTCGATACCGTGACAAAGGTTACCGGCGAGGACGAAATCAATGTCATCGGCTATTGCATCGGCGGCACGCTGCTGGCGGCGACGCTGGCCTATATGGCGGCGAAAAAGGATGGTCAGAAAAATCGGGGGCGCATCAAGTCCGCCACCTATTTGGCCGCGCAGGAGGATTTTTCCGAGGCCGGCCAGTTGCAGGTGTTCATCGACGACAAGCAGCTGAAAGCTCTGGAAAGCGAAATGGACGAGGAAGGCGGCGTGCTGCCCGGCGCCAAGATGGCGACCACCTTCAACATGCTGCGCGCCAATGATCTGATCTGGTCGTTCGTGGTGAACAATTACCTGATGGGCCGCGAGCCAGCGCCGTTCGACCTGCTCTACTGGAATTCAGACACCACACGAATGCCGAGCGCCATGCATCTGTTTTACTTGCGCGAATGCTACCTCAACAACAATCTGGCCAAGGGCAAGATGATGCTGGGCGGCGTCAAGCTCGACCTGTCTAAGGTCAAGACGCCGTCTTTCGTGCAGGCGGCGAAAGAAGACCACATCGCCCCCGCATTGTCGGTTTACAAAGGCGCGAAATTATTCGGCGGGCCGGTGACGTTCATGCTGGCTGGCTCCGGCCATATCGCGGGCGTCATCAATCCGCCCGCCGCGCACAAATACCAGCACTGGACCAACGAAAAACTGCCCAAAGATTTTGACGATTGGCAACTGGGCGCTAAAGAACGTGCGGGCTCGTGGTGGCCTTATTGGGACAACTGGCTCGCGCTACGCTCCGGCAAAAAAATACCTGCCCGCAAACCCGGCGGCGGAAAACTGAAATTACTGGGCGATGCACCGGGCACGTATGTGAAAGTGAGAGCGCGGTGAGCGACTTCCTACCTTTGCTCAACCTAGTCTCGACGAGTGCCATAGTGGCGGGCCTAGTGTTCGCTGGGCTGCAAGTACGGCTCGCGCAGCAGCAACGGGCGCGCGACTCCGGCATCCATCTCATGCAGTCCTCCGCACGCCAGAATTCGTGGCCGGCATTGCGGTTCTGATTGATCTGTCGGACGGTTTATCGAGAACGGAAATCAGGACGCGGCTTGGCGATAAGTTCAACAGCGTCCTGCTTATGTTGCTATCGCTCGAGTTGGTGGGGATACTGGTGCAGAAGCGCGAGATCCCGCTTGAGCTGGTTGAGGATTTCTTCACCGGCTCCACTCTTCTTGGCTGGCGCAAAATGGAAAAATATATCCACGACTTGCGCAAAGAGATGCAGATGGATACGCCGATGGAATATTTCCAATTTCTGGCCGAACAAATGCTGCGCCGGCAAAAATCTCATCCTTCCGCGCCCGCGCACTTCACGCACCGCGACTGGAAGCCGTAACCGCGATCAATACGTGTCCTCGTCGTCCCAATGTTCGTCGATCATGCCATCCTGCACCCGGAACAACTCAAATCCCAATGCCTGATGGTGCTTGTTATCCTTGGGTGACGTCCAGGTTTGGCGGTCATAGACCACGACCATGTCGTTATCGCCCACGATATTCAGGATTTCGCGCTTGTAATCGGCAGGATATTTCTGTGCGAAGCCCGGGCGGAACGTATCCATAAATCCTTTCAGCCCGGTCGGCACTTTCGGATTGTGCTGAATGTAATCGGGGCGCAAATATTTCGGCGCGGCGTCCACGTTCCGCCCGATGAAAACGTCGCTGTAGAAATTGCGCACAACTTCCTTGTTGCGCGCGGTCAGCGCCTCGTCGGCGTTCGCGCTCTGTGCAAAAGCAAACACCGCGGCAATAAATGCCATGCTCTGCATGGCGCACGAAAGATTGAACTTATGCATGCGAGTTGCTCCCCCGGTTATCATCTCTATGCTGACAGATCACCATTCCGCCATTGCTCACTTTGGCGTTATCGGCCGACAGAAGTTTTCATGCAGCAAACAAATTATCACCTTTACTTGCGCAAGTTAGTTGTCCTGCGCAGCTTTGATGCGTTCGGTGTTTGCGACGGTCTAAACGATAAAAACTGTTTGCCGGAATATCGCGCGAAAAGCCGGCGCACTGGCGCGTTCACGGAGTTTTGTCTCCCTGCGCCCTTTATGCGCTCTGCATTCCGAATATTTTGTCACCTCGTGAAAAGGAGACACGATGCAAAGCAAACCCGGATTGATCCAATGCAGGCGCGCGGCCATGGCCGTGCTCGCGCTCGGCGCCTATCTCGAGGCCATGGAATGGATCAGCCTCTATCCGTGGAACAACATTCGCGGCGGTAACGGACAAGAGACGCTCGACTATATCATCGCGGGCTTGTGCTTGTGCTGGTGGCGTGGCTTTGGCACGGCGGACGCGTGCCTGCGCTTCTGGCCACGGCGCTGACCAGGGCCCGGAGTTGGCTTCAGATCACGACGTGGTGGATTCCTTACATTGAAGGTGCTTCGCCCGAATGGAAAACGACTTACGCCAAATGGTTCGCCAGTGGGGTGCAGATTCTGCCGGCGACGCCTGATCATCTGCCGCCGGACGCAAATCACGTTGTGCTTCAGGTTCTGGCGCTTATCGCGTTCGCTTTCTCCGCCGTGGCCGTCGTCGCCACGTTACGCCGGCGCGTGGAGACATAAACAGAGAAAATTATTCAATCACCTTCGCCAGCACTTCGGCCGCACGCATGCAATGATCGCGCGTGACATCGAGATGCGCGACAGCGCGCACCATTCGTGGACCAAAGGCGTTGACAAGAACGCCCTGCTCTTTCGCGCGTGCGATGATGGTAGCGGCATCGGGCGTGGGCGCCTCGGTACGGAATATGACGATATTGCTCTGCACCGTTTTGAGATCGAGCTTAAGCCCGCGCAGCCCCGCCAGCCTCTCGGCAATTATGCGCGCATTGTTGTGGTCTTCCGCGAGCCGGTCGAAATTATTGTCCAGCGCGTAAAGCCCGGCCGCCGCCAGAATGCCCGATTGGCGCATGGCGCCTCCGAACATGCGCCGCGCGCGCACGGCCCGAACGATATCGGCCTTGCTTCCCGCAATCAGGCTGCCCACTGGACAGCCGAGCCCCTTCGTCAGTGACACCGAAGCCAGATCGAACGGCGCCGCCAATTCCTTCAGCGATTTTCCGGTCGCCACTGCTGCATTGAATAGCCTTGCGCCATCGAGATAGGTGGCGATGTTCAACGCGCGCGCGGCCTCGCATATAGCTATCACATGGTCTTGCGGAAACACCGCGCCGCCGCAGCGATTATGCGTGTTCTCGATCACCACCAGCGTGGTGGGCGGAAACACCACATGCCCGCGGGGCTTTATTTGCGCGCAGAAATCCTCGGCGGTGAACACACCGCCCTTGCCAGCAATTGTGAACTGCACGCCGGAATTGGCGGCGGCGGCACCCGCCTCGTGCCACACGACATGGCATTCTTCGCCCACGATCACGTCGTCGCCCGGATGCGTAAGCAGCTTAACGCCGATCTGGTTCGCCATCGTGCCCGAAGGCAAAAATAGCGCGGCCTCCTTGCCCAGCATTTCGGCCACGCGCGCCTGAAGGCGGTTGGTGGTCGGGTCTTCGCCATACTGGTCGTCGCCCACTTCTGCCGCCGCCATCGCGCGGCGCATGGCGTCACTCGGCTGCGTCACCGTGTCGGAGCGAAGGTCAATCCGTTCGATCACAACAGTCCTGCTGTCTCGTCGAGGCCCAACATGATATTCAGATTCTGTATTGCCGCACCGGCCGCGCCCTTGCCTAGATTGTCGAGCGCCGCCACAAGCCTCGCCTGCGCGCGCGCTTCGTTGCCAAAAACATAAAGCCTCATCAGGTTGGTGTTCTTCAGTTCCTCGGCATCGAGAGCCTTTATCTCCGCCGTATCCTTAAAAGGCACAACTTCCACCAGTTTCTCGCCGCGATAATGCGCGGCCAGCGCCGCATGAACATCGGCGAGGGAAGTCTTCTTCGGCAGCGCCCACAATTGCAGCGGCACTTCAACAATCATGCCGCGATAGAACCGCCCCACGCCTGGCGCAAATATGGGCGGATGCGCAAGGCCCGCATGCATCTGCATTTCAGGCACGTGCTTGTGCGCGAGGCTCAAGCCATAAATGCGGACAACTTCCTCGGTGAAATCGACCGAATTCTCGTCCTCGAATTCGGCAATCATCGCGCGCCCGCCGCCGGAATAACCCGACACCGCGTTGCACGTCGCCGGCCAGGTCGCGGGAATAATCCCCGCCCGCACCAACGGGTGCACCAGCGCAATGAAACTGGTGGCATAGCAGCCGGGATTGGATACACGCTTGGCCGCTTTGATTTTCGCGCGTTGCCCGGGCTCCAACTCGGGAAAGCCATAAACCCAACCGGCAGTGGTGCGGTGCGCGCTACTAGCATCGAGCACACGCACGTTCTCGTTTTTTATCAGCGCCACCGCCGCGCGCGCGGCCTCGTCCGGCAGGCAGAAAATGGCCACATCGGCGCTGTTGAGGGCGTCCTCTCGGGCGGACGCGTCCTTGCGCCGTTCGCCCTCCAGCGACACCACACTGAGGTCGGCCCAGCATTTCAGCCGGTCGCGGATTTCCAGGCCCGTGGTGCCCGCCGCCCCGTCTATGAAGATTTTTACTGTCATTATCTGTGTTTACGCCCCCCGCCCCGGCCCCGTCATCATTGACAGCGTTAACGCAGCTCCTTTACCTCGGATTTGGCCGCGATTCCGGCACGCCCTTCAGGCTGCGCCCGCGGGTCCGACAAGGGGGATCACCCATGGACTTCAACGCCATAATCGAAAACTTCAAGACTGTCCTCACCAAGCACTACATCGACTTCCAGGGCCGCGCGCGGCGGTCCGAGTTCTGGTGGTACATCCTCGTCGTCATCGTCATCCAGATCATTCTCAGCATCATTCAGCGGTTTATCGGCACACCGATCCTGACAGGGCTGCTGTCGCTAGCCTTGTTGCTGCCGAACCTGGGCATCAGCGTGCGCCGCCTGCACGACCTCGACAAAACTGGCTGGTGGATCTTGCTGCCAATCGCGCCGAGCTTGCTCGCGATCATCTGCATGTTCTTGTTCCAGTGGACGCTGGTGATGATCTTCTGGGTGGCGACGCTGGCCTGCGCGATTCTACTGATCTACTGGTATGCACAGCCGGGCTCTTCGGGCCAGAACAAATTCGGGCCCGATCCCAAAGCCGGCGCTAAGAAATAAGTTAGGCGTTTAACGCTTTGAGAACTGGAAGCTGCGGCGGGCCTTGGGCCTGCCGTACTTCTTGCGTTCTACCACGCGGCTGTCGCGGGTGAGAAACCCGCCCTTCTTCAGTACGGGTCGCAACGACGGCTCAAACGCGACCAACGCCTTGGAAATTCCGTGGCGCACAGCGCCTGCCTGCCCCGATAGCCCACCGCCCAGCACCGAAACGATGACATCGAACTGGTTATCGCGGTTGGCGGCGACCAGAGGCTGGCGCAAGATCATGCGCAGCACGGGGCGCGCGAAATAAATCTTTTCTTCGCGGCCGTTTACAAGAATGCGTCCCGGCCCCGGCTTCAGCCAAACGCGGGCGACTGCATTCTTGCGTTTGCCCGTGGCATAGGCGCGGCCCTGCTTGTCGAGCTTGGGCTTGCCTTCGGCTGCGGCCGCTTCGGGCGCGAGCTCGGGCGTCTTGGCCTTGATCAGCGTCGATTTCAGGTCGGCGAAAGTGCGAATGTCTTCGGCCATGATCAGCTAGCCTTCTTGGTTGCGCTTGGCGCTTTCTTGAAATTACTGTTCTTGGGGCTGAGCGCCGCCACATCCAGCATTTCGGGCTGCTGCGCCTCGTGCGGATGTTTGTCGCCGGCATAAACGCGCAGATTGGCGAACTGATGGCGGCCCAATGGCCCGCGCGGCATCATCCGTTTGACCGCGTTCTCGACCACGCGCTCGGGCGTCTTGCCCTGCAGGAATTCGCGCGGCGAACGTTCCTTGATGCCGCCGATATAGCCCGTGTGCCAATAGAAAACCCCGTCGTTCAGCTTGTTGCCGGTGAGGAGAATCTTTTCCGCGTTGATGACGATAACGTTGTCGCCGCAATCCATGTGCGGCGTGTAGCTGGGCTTGTGCTTGCCGCGCAGGCGCGTGGCGACTATGGCCGCAAGCCGGCCGACGACGAGGCCAGCCGCGTCGATAAGCACCCATTTCTTCTTGATGTCTGTCGGCTTGGCCGAATAGGTCTTCATGGGCTTGGCTCCCGCGAGAAGCGGTCCTGTAACGGTTTGACCATTGTGGGTCAAGCGGAATCCCTGATTTTACTGAGCTTTCAGTGATGCGGTATAATGATACCGTCTCAGGTTACAGTTTCGCGAATTGAACCGCCAGGCCCCCTCTGTCACAAACAGCACGGAAATAGCCAGGGAGCGTTTCGTGGATAAGCGGATTGTCTATGGCGTGGTGGCCGTCGCCGTGATTGCGGTGGGTGTTGCCGCCTATTTCGTCTTTGGCCGTTCCTCGGCAAACCTGTCGGAAGCGAGCAACGCGCTGCCCTACGAGGTTCTTGCCACCGATCACGTCCGCGGCCAGGCCAATGCGCCCGTCACCATTATAGAATATGCGGCAATGCACTGCCCGCACTGCGCCCACTTCGAACAGGAAATCATGCCGAAAATCCTCCAGAATTACGTCAACACGGGCAAGGTGCGGATGGTCTTTCGTGATTTCCCGCTGATCGGCCCCGACTGGCTGGCCTCGGCGCTTACCCGTTGCATGCCGGAAGACAAATATTTCTCCTTTGTCGATTTGCTTTTCGCCAACCAGAATAAGTGGGTGGGCGAAGATGCCGATACGAATCACGATGGCAACCTGTCCAAGGACGAAGTCGTCGCCGGGCTGGTGAAGATGGGCCGCCAAGCGGGCCTGAGCCAGGACAAAGTCGAAAGTTGCATCGACGACAAAGATGCGCTCGCCGCCATCGACCAGGTACAGAAGGACGCCATTGCGAAATACAGTGTCGACCATACGCCGACTTTCATCATCAATGGCGAGGTTTATGGTGGCGGATTGACCTACGAAGAAATTCAAAAAGCCATCGACGCGCAATTGGCCAAAAAGTGAAGTAGACTGGCCGCCATGGACCAGAGAACGGATCCCTCTCTCCTCCTCTCCGCCCAGCGCGATGCGGTGCTGACGCTGACGCTGAACCGCCCCGATGCGCGCAACGCGCTCTCCTGCGCCATGATCGAGGCGCTGCAGCAAGCGCTCGACCGTGCGGCCAGGGATTCGGCGCTGCGCGTCATTATCATTGCTGGCAGCGGTCCCGCTTTCTGCGCGGGCCACGACCTCAAGGAACTAACCGCGCGACGCAAGGACTATGACAAGGGCGCAGGACATTTCCGCGCGCTCTTCGCCGATTGCGGCGCAATGATGCAGACCATCGTGCGTCATCCCAAGCCCGTCATCGCCCAGGTGCAGGGCGTGGCAACGGCGGCAGGTTGCCAGCTGGTGGCGAGCTGCGATCTGGCGGTGGCCTCAAGCGAGGCCAAATTCGCCACGCCCGGCGTCAATATCGGCCTGTTCTGTTCGACGCCCATGGTCGCCACCTCGCGCAACATGTCGCGCAAGCACGCGATGGAAATGCTGCTGACCGGCGACATGGTGGACGCGAAACACGCCCAGCAGATCGGCCTCGTCAACCGTGTCGTGACGCCCGACAGGCTGGAATCCGAAACCCTGGCGCTGGCGATGCAGATCGCCACAAAACCGCATGTAACGGTTAAGACCGGCAAGGAAGCGTTTTACCGCCAGCTCGAGATGAGCCTCTCCGACGCTTACGATTACGCGAGCGAAATCATGACGCGCAATATGCTGCACGCGGAAGCCGAGGAAGGCATCTGCGCTTTCGTGGAAAAACGCGCCGCCAAATGGCCCGGCTGATTGTTCTCACATTGGTAATCGCCTCATGCGTGTCCGCCGCTTTCGCGCAAGTGGGCGGCATCTGGGGCTCGGGTCACACCTCCTGCAAAGTGTGGAAAGATATGCGTGACGACAATCGTCCTGTCGCTATAGCGCTCGACGAATGGGTTGCGGGCTATATTTCCGCCAGCAATCTACCGCCCACGGGCAAGCCGCAAAGCGACAACGACACCGATGTGTTTATTGACGGCTGGCTGAAGATCTATTGCGCGGCCCACCCGAACGTCCCATTGCCGGACGCGGCGCGCGCATTTGTCCAGGAACGGCGGAAAAATTCCTGAGATGCGACAATATCCCGACGAGTTAATCAAGAACATCCTGCGTTCTGTGAAAACCTTCGCCATGGTGGGTTCGAGCGCGAACGACATGCGCCCGTCATATTTCGCCATGAAATATTTGCTCGACAAAGGCATCAAAATAATTCCGGTCAATCCTGCCTTGACTGGCAAGGAAATTCTCGGCCAAAAAGTTTATGCGACGATCGCCGATCTGCCCCCGCCCGTGGATATGATCGACATCTTCCGCAATTCGGAAGCGGCGGGGCCGGTAGTGGATGAAGCCATCGCCAACAAGGATCGCCTGGGGCTGAAAGTGGTGTGGATGCAGTTGGGTGTCGTGAACGAGGAAGCCGCCGCGCGCGCTGAACGCGCCGGCCTCACGGTTATCATGGACCGCTGCCCCAAGATCGAATATGGGAGGCTCTCTGGCGAAATCGGCTGGATGGGCGTGCACCGGCGCGTGATCGACAACCGCAAGCCGCTTCTGTTCGGCAAGGGCGGCTCGCTGAAACGGGGGAGCCCGAAGAAGCCTCACCCTTCGACAGGCTCAGGGTGAGGCTATAACGATTTCCCTCATGCTGAGCTTGTCGAAGCATGAGGGCAAAGGAGGTTGAAATGAGCGAATATGGCTTCAACACTTTGGCGGTTCACGCGGGCGCGCAGCCCGATCCGGCAACCGGCGCGCGCGCGACCCCTATCTATCAGACCACCGCGTTCGTGTTCGAGGACGCCGACCACGCGGCAGCGCTCTTCAACCTCCAGGTTTTCGGCAACATCTATTCGCGCATCATGAATCCCACCAACGCGGTGCTGGAGGAGCGCATCGCGGCGCTCGAAGGCGGCACGGCCGCGGTGGCGACGGCGTCCGGCCATTCCGCGCAATATCTCGTCTTCCATACGCTGATGGAGCCAGGCGCCGAGTTCGTGGCGGCGCGCCAGCTTTATGGCGGCTCGGTCAACCAGTTCGGCCAGTCATTCCTGAAATCCGATTGGCGGGTTAAGTGGGCCGATTCCACCCGCAGCGACAGCTTCAAGCGCGCCATCACCGACAAGTGCCGCGCGATCTTCGTGGAATCCATCGCCAATCCCGGCGGCGTCATCACCGATCTGGAAACGGTGGCGCGCATCGCCGAGGACGCGGGCGTGCCGCTCGTCGTCGATAACACGCTGGCCACGCCCTATCTCATCCGCCCCTTCGAATACGGCGCCGACATCATCATCCATTCGGCGACCAAGTTTCTGGGCGGCCACGGCAATTCCATCGGCGGGCTGATCGTGGAGCGCGGCAAGTTCGATTGGGCGAAGTCGGGCAAATTCCCGACCATGACCGAGCCCTCACCTTCCTATCACGGACTTAAATTCTACGAGACCTTCGGCGATCTGGCTTTCGCCGTCGCCGTGCGCACGCTCGCGCTGCGCGATGTCGGCCCGGCCATGGCGCCGATGAACGCGTTCCTTATTCTAACCGGCACCGAAACTTTGCCGCTGCGCATGCAGCGCCATTGCGACAATGCCCTGCAAGTCGCCGAATGGCTGCAAAAGAACAGCAAGGTGGCGTGGGTGTCCTATGCCGGGCTGAAGGGCCATGAGGCTTATGAGCTGCACAAAAAATATTGCCCCAAGGGCGCGGGCGCGGTGTTCACCTTCGGTTTGAAAGGCGGCTACGACGCGGGCGTTTCATTGGTGAACAATGTGAAGCTGTTCAGCCATCTCGCCAATATCGGCGACACGCGCAGCCTGATCATTCACCCGGCCTCCACCACGCATCGCCAGCTTTCGGACGAAGACCGCGTCAAGGCGGGCGCAGGGCCGGAAGTGGTGCGGCTTTCCATTGGCATCGAGGACACCAAAGACATCATCGCCGACCTCGAACAGGCCATGGCGGCGTGAGACTATAAGCTAGCCAAAACGCCGAACCGAACAGCGCCAGCGCCACGATCTGATGCGCGGCGGCGAGTGCCAGCGGCACGCCGTAGACCACGGTAAGAACGCCCAGCGCGATTTGCAGCGCGGTGAACGCGAACACGTGAATAGCTGCGATGCGAACGGACTTGTCGGCGCTAGCGCGTCGAAGCGCGACAAATAACCAGACGACAAGAATGGCGATGAGATAACCCACCGTGCGGTGCTGGAAGTGCACGAGTGACGGGTTCTCGAAATGATTGATCCACCAGGGCGAAAGATCGTACAGCCCCGGCGGAATCCACGCGCCCGCGTAAGTCGGCCAGGTGTCGAAGGCGCGGCCCGCATTCAGCCCCGCCATGAACGCGCCCAGCAACATCTGGATGAAGACAAGCGCGGCAAGAGCAATCGCCCAAGGTTTGAAACGCACGAGCGCGGCGACGCCAGTGCTGCGCGCGCCGAGCACCTCCAGCGCCGTCCATAAAACGAAGCCGAACAGCGCCACGGCCAGGCCCAAATGCGCGGCGAGAAAATACTGGCTGACCGCCACCCGGTTCGGCGCGAAACCCGTCGTGACCATCCACCAGCCGAGCGCGCCTTGCGCGGCACCCAATAGAAAGATCACGACCAAACGCGGAACCAGAATTCCGCCAATGCGCCGCTTCCAGAGGAAATAAACAAACGGCAGCAGGAACACCGCGCCCAGCACACGGCCCAAAAGCCGATGCGCCCACTCCCACCAGTAAATCGTCTTGAACGAGGCCAGCCCCATGCCCTTGTTGAGAGCCGCGTATTGCGGCGTGCCCTGGTATTTGGCGAACTCGGCCTGCCATTGGGCGACCGATAGCGGCGGCAGCGCGCCCGTCACCGGATGCCATTCGGTGATGGAAAGCCCGGCGCCGTTCAGCCGCGTGAGCCCGCCCACCACCACCATCGCGGCGATGAGCACGGCGATGATCAGCAGCCAGATGCCGACGGCTTTGTCGTTTCGAAAACCCTCATGCTTCGACGAGCTCAGCATGAGGGTAGACATAACCCCTCACCCTGAGCCTGTCGAAGGGTGAGCCTGTCTAAAGGCGAGCTTGTCGAAGGGTGAGACCGCGGCTACACCACGCCCATGAACCCGCTCACCCCCCGCGCCAAGAAATTCATCGGGCTGCTGTTCATCCTGGCGTGGCTGCTGATTTACTGCCTGATCGCCATGCGCGTGGGCATGGCCATGCTGCCGCACGCGAATTGGCTTGTGACGCTCCTTTATTACGCCGTCGCCGGCACGGCGTGGATCATTCCCATCGGCCTGATGCTGCCATGGATACACCGCGAGCCCACGCAAAAACGCCCGCGCTGATGCAGCGTTAATCGAATTGCGCGCGCAGGCCCACGAAGAAATTCCGCCCCGGCGCCGGGCTGTAAGTGCGCGGGTTGGTGAGCGAGAGGCTCGGCGGCAGGCCATCGAGCCCGGTGAACGCGCCATAGGTGTAATAACGCCGGTCAAAAAGGTTCTCGACTTCGCCATAAAATTCTAAACGGCGGCTCAGCCGGTATGCGCTTCTTAGATTCATGGTGGCGAAGCTCGGCAGTTTGAGCTCCTGGTTCGATTCATCGCCCGCCAGATATTGCCCGCTTTGCAGCCTGAGATCGGCGCCCACGCTCCACGCCGCCGTGACGGCGTAATCCGCGGAAAGCGTCAGCCTGTTTGCCGGATTGGCCGGCAGGCGGTCGCCCGCCCTGACAAGATGAGGCCGTCGCTGCCGGCGGCCGGGCTGTTCGATGAAAGCGCCTCTCTGTTTTGAAACGTCGCATCGAGATAGGAATAGCTGGCGCCCAGTTTCCAGCGTTCGTCGCGATAGTCGAGGCTGAGATCGACCCCCTGATGGCGCGTGAGCCCTGCATTCTGGAAAAAGCCGAAGCCGTTTATGGCGGTGGCCAGCAGCAAAATGTCGCGATCGACATTGGTGCGATAGGCGCCAGCATTCCAGGTAAACGCGCCTGGCAGCAAGGGGAGCGCAAAGCCGCCGCGCAGCCCGAATTCGAAATTGCGCGAAACGACCTACCTGAGCGCCGGATCGGCGACCAGAAACGCATCGAGCAGGCACGGCGCAGCCGGGTCGGCGCAGGAGAGCTCGCCCGCCGTCGGCGCGCGGTTCGCTTCCGAAAAGCCGGCATAGGCCGTGAGCCTGTCCGCGATCTTGTAAGTGAAGCCGGCGCCGGGATTAAAATGCGTGAAAGCGTGATCGCCGTTAAGCGCCCCGCCCAGCCTGTCCTTTAGCGCGATCTGGGCGATATTGAGCCTGCCGCTGACGCTCCAGGAAAGGCGCTCCGTCACATCGAACACGTCCACGGCATAAAACCCGGCATAAGTGTTGCGCGCATCCACGTTCACCGGCGCTTCGATGGGCGGTTGCGCGGTCGGGCTCTGCGATTGATCGATGATGATGCCGGCGCCAACCACCCTCAGATTGTCCAGCAACGCGCCGAGCTCGCCATAGGCCTCATAGTTCGTCACACCGCGATCCACCGAGGCGCCGATGACCAAATTGTTCGCGTGGCTGCCCAATGGCGCCGAGAACGAGGCCTGCGCGGCGGCGCCAATGGTGTCCGTATCGGTCCGGGTGAAATCGGTTTCGCCAGGCGTCTCGCCCTCGAGCACACACTGGCCGGAACGGGCGCGCCCAGCGTGTCGTAAAGCGCGTCGCCCGGAAAATCGCCTTCGCCTTCGAGGCAAAGCTGGGCCGGGTCGTTCGCGCAGTAATCAACGTCGGTGGTGTTGCCGTCGATCAGGTGCTGAAGGTAATGCCGGTAATAACCGCTGAAACTGAATGTCAGCTTTTCGCTTGCGCGATAGGCGCCGCGTAGCTGCGTGAGTTCCATCTCGTTGCGCATGGACTGCGGCGAGGTGAAAACCGCCCTTGGATCCCTCGCTAGCATTTCGACGGGCGTTGGGCCAAGGGCCGCGATATCGTTCAGCGCGGCCGATGCGGAAAGATGCAGCGTCAGCCCGCCGTCTTCATAGGCGATGTCGCCATAAGCTTGCCGCAGCGTGGTGTGCGAAAAATCGCGAAAGCCGTCGTCGCGCACGCCGCCCACGCCGAAATAAAAACCGAGCTTGCCCGCACGCACGCCAAATTGCGCATCGCCGGCCGCATTGCCGAACGAACCGCCGGAAAGCTCAGCCTCCTCGCCCTGGAAATCGAGGCCGTTTTTCATCTCAAGGCTGACCGCGCCGCCAAGCGCGTTCAGCCCGAACGCCGGATTGTTGCTGAGCAGCGTGAACCGCTCGATCGCGAATTCCGGTATGAGATCCCAGCTTACATTGTCGCCGAAGGATTCGTTCAGGCGCACGCCATCCTGATAAACGGTCACGCCCTCGGCGATGCCCCCAATCGGCGAGGCTTCGAAGCCGCGATAAACGAAATCGGGCTGGAACGGGCTGCCCTGCTCATCATTGAGGTTGACGCCGGAAAGCTGCGTCGCGATGGCGTTCGGCAGCACGTCCTGCGCGCGGTCCTGCGTAAGCTCGGGCACCGACAGCGTTTGCGCTTCGCCCGGAAATTTGTCGGCATCGATGCCGGTGCCTGGCAGCGGCGCATTTGCAATCACCACGACGGTTTCCGTGCCGGGCGTTCCATCCGCCGCCTGCGCGCGCGCCTGTTCCGCCGCCCCCGCCGCACAAAAGAGCAAACCACTCAGAAGAACTGCGAGCCGCCGCACAAAACAGCAACAAGGATCATTTTGCCTCGGCGAGTGTGCCGAGCTTCTCGAAGTCCACCTGCTTCAGCACGTCCGTCATCTCGTCCATGCTGACATTGTTGCCACGCACGGCGACGGCAAAGCGGTTTCCGGCAATGAAATCCACTTCACCGCTGTGGTCGCTGTTGTTGTATTCCTCGTGCATCAATTGGCCGTCGACATTTTTCGTGCGTTCGTAGCCCGTGTCGGTCTCTTTATCGAGATTGGGATCGAATTTGGCCGCCAGTCCCGCCAGCCCCGACAGCGAACCCATGTCGGTGATCTCGACGGTCATGTGCTTGCCGTCATCGCCGTTATATTCGGCCGTCGCCTTCGAGGCTGAAATGCCCATAGCAGTATTGGTTTCACCTGAAGCGCCCTCGCGTTTCATGCCGGGAAGCGAATCGGGCAGCAATTCTTTCAGCGCGCGGAAATCGACCGGCTTGATGTTGCTGCCGCCGGTGGCGATCTGGCCGATCGCGCCCAACGCCTTGCCAAGGTCGACCTGCTTCGCGCCCGCCTCGTCGGGATTGCCGCCCGTGTCGCGCGCCCGGTTCTCCGCCTGCTCGGCCTTCTTGCCCATATCGGCCAGGCTTTGCAGCGAATTGGCTACGCGTTGGCGGTCTTCTTGCGTCTTACCGCCGAACAGGTTGGACAGCCAGGATGCCGCGACCTGCTTTCCGCCTTCATCATTCGATGCAAAGCCGGAATATCCGCCGAGCCCGCCGAAAGAACTGTAATTCACGCCACCGATGATGCTGCCGGCGATAGCCGCGATCACGAACCACAGCACGATTGCCGCGACGCAGACAGTTGCGGTGTAGCCGATCGCCTTGTCCTTGGGCGAACGCATCAGCACCGGCAGACCCAGATAAAGAAGATAAATGCCATAGAGCCCCGCGATGAAGCCGATCCAGGCAAGCGAGGGGATGATCTGGAATACCGCCGCGATCCAGGCGGGCGTGTAGCTGTAGGCGGTGACTTTCAGTGCGCGCAGCGGATCTTTCTGGCCACCGAAGGTTGGCGCCAGCGCATCCACGATGAGCGCCACCAGAAACACCGCGGCGAAAGTGAGCGCATACATCACGGCGGCCGAAATCAGGCCTGAGACAAACGGCGCGCGATAGGTTCCGAACAAGGGCACGCTGATGCCGATCAACGACCGGCCGATGAAGCCGGCGATGGCGCCGATGGCTGCCAGCACCGCCACATATTTCAGATAGATCGAACGCGACGTCGATTTTTCGGATTCGATGGCCGGCCACTCTTCTACAGGATCGAGCAAAATACCCTTGACGCGGTCGATCAGCCTTTGCGTGACGATGTCCTTGGCAAATTTCGGCATGCCGCCCTGTTCGCTCATGTTGTGCTCCTGTCTGGTTATCCAGTTTCTACCTGTTCTTGGAATGGCTTAGTAGAGAACTTATATGCGCCATGTATGAAATGCACGGCTGCATATCCTCGATCTTATATGGATTTGCCGCGATATTACTCGTTGTCGCGGTTCAATATGCCCATTTTGGATAGCTCACATGCGAGGCCTGCGCTTCAAGAAGACGCCGGCCAGACTGATCCGTTAATCCCCCCTCACGGCGTGCCGGATTCTGAAAATTTGCGAGCCGGGGGCTTGCCGGCTTCCGGCGTTCTTCTACTCGAGGTTGGGGAGGCACGGCCGTGGCCATTGCGATCGGCATGCTTTTGTGCCTACTGCTGCAAGGAATTGGCTGGATAAATATGGCCGATATCCTGTATCGTTTCAGTTGGGATCGTGTTGCTGTGTTTCTCGTGTGTAACCCGTTCATTCTGCTTGGCATTGCGTGGCTATCTATGCAGTCGCCGACGAGCGATCATACACGCGCCAGGAATGAAGATTCCGAAAATCAGCCGGCGAAGGTCAGAAACCCTATGTCTATGCCAAATAATTCCGGAGAGGCACGATGATCTATAAGCGCTGGCAGATCGCGGCGATCATTTTCGCTTGCGTTCTCGGCGCGCTTTACGCCTTGCCGAACATCGCAGGGCCCGGTGTTCTGCGATATATTCCTTTCGCACAGCAGATTTATCTCGGACTCGACCTGAAGGGCGGCACCTATCTGCAGCTCCAGGTCGATATTCCCGCGGCGGAAAAAGATCGCTCGCAGAATACTCTCGACCTCGTGCGCGGCGCCCTGAGAAAAGCGCGCATCCAATACACCGATCTGCGCCTGGCCGGAGATTCCATCACAGTACAGGTTCGCGATCCCAGCCAGCTCGCCGCGGCGAAAGAGCAGCTTCTGGCGATCGCCGGAAGTGGCGCAAACGCCGATTACACGATTGTCGAAAATGGCGGTGGAACGCTCACCTTGAACCCACAGGAAGCGGCCTTGAAGGGGCGCACCGACGATATTCTTCAGCGTTCGATCGAGATCGTCCGCCGCAGAATCGACGAGACCGGCGTCAGCGAGCCAACCATCGCGCGCCAGGGAACCGACCGCATCATCATCGAACTGCCCGGCGTGCAGGACCCCGACCGGCTGAAGCGGCTTCTTGGCACGACTGCGAAGATGACCTTTCGCATGGTCGATGTGAATGCCGCGAACGCGCGTGGAAGCGTCCCTCCGGAGGACGAACTCCTCTACGAAGTCGATAAGAGAGGCGAAAAGACGCCCTTTATGGTGCAACGGCATGTGGCGGTCGCGGGAGATCGTTTAAGCCAGGCGCGCGCCGGCTTCGATCCGCGCACGGGCGAGCCCGTGGTGAATTTCGTGTTTGATTCGCGCGGCGCAAAACAGTTTGGCGATGTCACCAAAGCCAATGTCGGCCGGCCCTTCGCCATCGTGCTCGACAACAGGGTGATCAGCGCGCCCGTCATTCGTGAACCAATCCTCGGCGGCAGTGGGCAGATCAGCGGCAATTTCACCGTGGAATTGTCGAACGATCTGGCCATTCTGCTGCGCGGCGGCGCGCTGCCGGCGCCGCTCAAGGTCATCGAACAGCGCACCGTGGGGCCCAATCTGGGCGCCGATGCCATTCGTGTCGGCATCTACGCCTGCGCCATTGGCGGCATTCTGGTTATCGCGTTCATGCTCTATTTTTACCGGCTGTTTGGCATCTTCGCCTCAATCGGCCTTATCACCAACCTCACTCTGCTTATCGGCGTCCTCTCTTTGCTTCAGGCGAGCCTGACCTTGCCGGGCATCGTCGGCATTCTGCTAACCGTCGGCATGTCGGTGGATGCGAACGTGCTGATCAACGAACGCATACGCGAGGAAGCGCGCAAGGGGCGCACAGCTTTGTCCTCGATTCAAACCGGATTTTCGCGGGCAATGACCACCATCATCGACGCCAATATGACGACATTGCTCAAGATGATAATTCTTTTCGCACTGGGTTCGGGCCCGGTTAAAGGCTTCGCGATCACCATCAGCCTTGGCATTTTGACCTCGCTGTTCACGGCCATCGTGCTGGTTCGCTTGATGATCGCGCTATGGTACCGGCGCACGCGGCCCAAAATATTGTCGCCATCGCAGCGCAATTTGTTTGGCCCGCGTCTGGTTGCCGACGATACGACCATTGCCTTCATGAAAGGCCGCTATGCCGGCCTCATGGTTTCGGCGGTCCTCAGCATCGGTTCGCTGATTCTCGCTTTCAACCCCGGACTGAACTACGGCATCGATTTCCGCGGCGGCATCTCGATTCAGGCGCATATGACCAAGGCCGCCGATTTCCAGGAACTGCGAAGCCAGCTGGGAAAACTCAATCTTGGGCCGGTGGAGCTTCAGCAATTCGGCGGTCCGCAGGAAGTCTCCATTCGCTTTCAACGCCAGCCCGGCGATGATTCGGTGCAACAGACCGCAGCATCCGCCGTCCGCGCTTCTTTGCAGGCGAATTTCCCCGGCACGACGATTGAGAGCATCGACGCCGTGGGCGCGACCGTCAGCAGCGAACTTTTCCGCGACGGCCTGACCGCGCTTGGCATCGCGATGATGGCCATGCTCGTCTACATCTGGGTCCGTTTCGAATGGCAGTTCGGCGTCGCCGCCACCATGACGTTGCTGCTCGACGTCACCAAGATTGTCGGCTTCTACGCGCTGACGCAATTTCAGTTCAACGCGGTCAGCATTGTCGCCATTCTTACGATCATGGGTTATTCGATCAACGACAAGGTCGTGGTCTATGATCGCGTACGGGAAAATCTCCGGCTCTTCCGCCGCATGAGTTTGCGGGAACTCATAGACCGCAGCATCAACGAGACGCTTTCCCGCACCATTGCGACTTCCGGCACGGTGTTCCTGGCCATTCTGCCATTGGCGCTGCTGAGCAGCGGCGACATTCAGCAATTCGCAGTCGTGCTTCTCACCGGCATCGTGATTGGCACCTCGTCCTCGATTTTCATCGCGGCGCCGATACTGTTGCTGTTGGGCGAAGGGCGGATCAGGCCGCGCACAAGCGTTACCGTGCCGAGCGGCGCGGTCACCTCTTAGCCCTGACGCACCCGCAATTTCGCACTAATTCGCCACAGGCTTTATTACTCATGTGACATTCGCGCAACACAATCTTCCACATCATTCCGGTGTGAGCCTCACATTTTGGCCTGTTCAAGCCATGTCCGGCGCGTGATCCAATATGCGCTAATTATTGCTTTTGCCGTTGCGGGATCACGAAATGATGCGGCTGAAGCCTGACAGTGGCTCACAGGAGCATGCGAACCATTCGCTTAAGCGCCGCACTATTGCTGAGCATGATCGTGGCCGGATGCGCCGCCGCTAAAGACGGCGAGTCCGACCCCCAGTCGAACGATCCCTATGAAGGGATGAACCGCAGCATCTTCGACCTCAATCAGAAGCTCGACAACAACGTCGCCATCCCGGTCGCGAAATTTTACAACAGCGCGGTGCCCGATCCGGCCAAAAACGGCGTGCACAATTTCCTGGTCAACCTCAACCTGCCCATCACCCTGGGCAACGACGTCTTGCAGGGCAGGATGGTGCGCGCGGGCCAGACGTTGGGGCGGCTCGGCGTGAACACCACCGTGGGCGTGGGGGGGCTGTTCGATGTCGCAACCAACATGGGCATCCCCAACCACACCGAGGATTTCGGCATCACGCTCGGCAAGTATGGCGCCGGCGAAGGCCCCTATCTGGTTCTGCCGTTTATCGGGCCGGCCCCGCCGCGCGATTTGGCCGGACGCGTCGTGGACACGTTTCTCGATCCTTTCACCTATATCGGCTTTCGCGACAAGATTTACTGGTCGATCGGGCGCGGCGCCCTTGGCGTGATCGATGACCGGGCGCGAAACCTCGACACTGTCGCCGACATCGAACGGACTTCGGTCGATTATTATTCTTCCGTGCGGAGTCTTTATCGTCAATACCGCAACGCCCAGATCCGCGACGGCAAGGCCGACATTCAGGACCTTCCCGATTATTGATCGAGCATGATGGGGGCGCGAATGATAGAATTGCTTGCCATTCGTAATTGGGCGCCAGCGATACGGGCTCTGGTAATCAAGGCCATGATCGCAGCTTTGGCGCTTGCTTTGCCGCTGATGTTCCACGCGACGGCGGCAAAAGCTGCTGCGCCGGTCGAAGATTTCGTCCAGCAGAGCGTCGACCGGGCGTTTGAAATTCTCAACAACAAGAAGCTTTCCGATGCCGACCGCCGCGATCAATTTCGCGGTTTTTTGCAAACGCTGCTGGACATGGATCGGGTTGCGCTTTTCACGCTTGGCCGCGCCCGCGCAAGCGCGTCGCAAGCCGATATCGATTTGTTTACCGACGCCTTCCGGAAATTCGCCATCGCCAATTACGAAACAAGGCTCAGCGGATATAGCGGGCAAACCTTGAAAGTGACCGGCTCAAGCGAGCGCGCAAAGGGCGACTACGTTGTCACCACGGCGTTGATCGATCCCACAGACCCCTCAAGCGCGTCGCAGCCGCTCGAGGTTGATCTGCGCGTGCTGGAGGGCGGCGGAAAATTCTCCGTGGTCGATGCGAGTGTCGCGGGCGTTTGGCTGGGGATAGCCCAGCGCGATGACGTGGCCGGGTTCCTCTCCCAGCATCACGGCAGCATTCCCGACCTTGTGGCCCATTACAAAACGATGACGGACGCTCTTTACAAACAAGCCGCGTCTCCGCCGCCGCAATAGGCTATCAAAGAATTCAAATTCATTGGTCGGAGCGGCGGGATTTGAACCCGCGACCCCATAGGCGTAAGTCGTTGAGTTACTATGAATTACATCACGCTACTCATCGATAAGTCAGCTCTCCAAGCGCTATCGCCGCGCGAGGCTAAGTGGCTCTTTCACCATTTTAGGCTCAATTTCCCACCTGTCTTTTTCGCCGAAGTATTGGCTGATCTGACAAAGCGCAGACCAACCACGGGCTCTCCCGAGGGTGATGTAAAGGCGCTTGCCAAAAAGATCACAACCTACGCCGTACATCCTAATGAGGACGCTATGAATGTACTTCGCGCAGAATTGGCAGGTTCGCCGATTCCGCTGAGGGGCCAAATCGCCGACCAACAAGCACAACTCATCGATATGCCAGACGGCAGCAAGGGCGTTTTTATCGATTCTACACCTACACAGGAACTTCTAGAGCGATGGGCAAAGGGCGACTTTGAAGCGGCTGAAAAGGACTTCGCTAAAGTCTGGCGTGACGAACTTAGCAAAATCAAGCTGGAAGAGTTGTTTCGGACCGTGAAAGCCGCGCGGCGCGAGCATATAAAATCGGCGACCGATGTGATTTGGCTTGTTGACAGTATTCTGAGCGGGCGTAATTACGAGATTCTTAGAAATGCTTTGGAAATAGTGGGGGCGCCCCAGCCACAAGTCGATGCCGTGGTGAATGCATGGCGCAAAGCCGGTAAGCCTCCAATTCATCTTTTCATTCCGTACACGTTCTTTACTCTACGCATAGAGCTGTACTTCCTCATCGGCCTGGCTCATCAAGTAGTATCGACAAGGGACACCAACCGGATCGATATCGAATATCTGAAATACCTTCCGTTCACACAGGTATTCTGCAGTTCGGACAAGCTTCATATCGACACTGCGCCTCACTTTCTGATGCCACACAATCAGTTTGTGTCAGGCGCTGACCTTAAGGCCGCGATGCGCGAGATTGCCGATCATTGGGAAGGGTCTCGGAAGAAACGCGCGCCCTTGGAAGCGCCGCCTATGCAAACGTTCCCCCGCCTGAGTTCGATAATGTTGTGACACGCGCCTACGACTTCTACATGCCGAAGTGGCGCACTAATGCTAACCAGCCTAAGCCAAAAATTTCGCCTGAAGAAAATGCAAGAATAATGGCCGAGCTCCACCCAATGATGGAAGCTGTCGAGCGGCAACGGCCTCGTCCTCAAAGAAAAGCGAATTGACCAACTTTCTTTACAGCTTTGCTAATCTAATTGGTCGGAGCGGCGGGATTTGAACCCGCGACCCCCAGTCCCCCAGACTGGTGCGCTACCATGCTGCGCTACGCTCCGAACCGGCAAGGCGAATAAACGCCTGTGGGGCGCGCGGACTATAGGGCGCGCGCACCCAGCCTCGCAACGCGAGGGATCAATTGGCTCTTTTCTGTTTCGCCGCCAGCAGGCGGTCTTTGAGCTCGATGAGCTCGGCCAGCAGCGTTTCGAGATGCTGGCGCTGCGCCGGCGACAGCGCCGGTTGCTGAACCGCCACGCCAGGAAAAGGATGCACGTTCGAGCCGGGCGCCGCGATTGCCGCCTCGCGCGCGAGCGTCACCTCGCCGCGGCCGAACTCGGCCACATAGCGCACGCCCTGCTCACGCAGCACTTTCTGCACGCCCTTGATGGTGAGGCCGTCGTGATACAAGCAGCGCACGGATGCCGCGCAGCAGATCCACATCCTCGGGTCGGTAATAGCGCCGCCCGCCGCCGCGTTTTAACGGCTTCACTTGCTGGAATCGGGTTTCCCAGAAACGCAGCACGTGCTGGGGCACGTCGAGCTCGACCGCCACCTCGCTGATGGTGCGGAAGGCTTCGGGGGATTTCTGCGCAACGCCGCAGCGTCATCAGCGTCCGCCGCCATTCGGCCCGGCCATTGATGTGCGACTTGAGCACATGGCTGGGGCGGAACACGAGCACGCGCCGGGGCGCGATGGGCACTTCGTCGCCGGTCTTGGGGTTGCGGCCCATGCGCTGGGCTTTGCTGCGCACCTGCGAAGGTGCCGAAGGAGGAGAGCTTCACAGTCTCGCCTCGCGACAGCGAGCCCGCACACTTCCTCCAGCATATCCTCGACCATCTGGGCCGATTCATTGCGCGAAAGGCCGACCGCCTTGAACACGGCCTCGGTCAGGTCGGCGCGGGTCAGAGTTTTGGTGGTCATGGCACCCTCCGTGGCACGACTCTACGCTGTGGTAAACCGTAGGCGCACCAGATTTCGCCGTCAACATCAAAGGCTTGGGGACAAGTCTTATATTCACGCCTTAGGTTACCAGCGGATCAGGGCAGCACCCCAGGTGAAGCCCCGCCCCCATGGCTTCCAGCAGCACCAGATCGCCCTTTTTGATGCGGCCGTCCTTGACCGCGGTGACAAGCGCCAGCGGCACCGAAGCCGCTGAAGTGTTGCCATGCTCGGCGACTGTGGAAACCACTTTGCCCGGCGCGATGCCAAGCTTCTTCGCCGTGCCGTCGAGAATGCGCTGATTGGCCTGATGGGGCACGAACCAGTCGATATCGGCGGTCTTGAGCCCTGCAGCCGCCATCGAGGCCGTCGACGGCCGCGGCGATATTGGTGACGGCGTGCTTGAAGACTTCGCTGGCCGTGCATGCGCAGCTGCCCGGTGGTGCCGGTGGAGGAGGGCCCGCCATCGACATAGAGCAGGTCGTTCAGCCGCCCGTCGGAGAAAATTTTGACGTTGAGGATGCCGCGGTCGGAGATTGTCGCCTTCGCCGGGCGCGGCTTGCAGCACGATCGCGCCCGCCCCGTCGCCGAACAGCACGCAGGTGGCGCGATCGGTCCAGTCGATCAGCCGCGTCATGGTTTCGGCGCCGATCGAGGAGCACGGTCTTGGCCTCGCCCGCGCGGATGAAATTGTCGGCCATGGACAAGCCATAGATGAAGCCCGAGCACACCGCCTGGATGTCGAAGGCAGCGCCGCGCACCATGCCAAGCTTGCGCCTGCAATTTGGTGGCGACGGAAGGGAAGGTTTCGTCGGGCGTGGTTGTCGCCACGACGATAAGATCGATGTCCTTGGCGCTCGATGCCGGCAGGTCTTTATCGCGTCGCTCGCGGCGGCGAAGGCAAGATCGGACGTCTTCTCGCCCTTGGCAGCCATGTGGCGGCGCTTGATGCCGGTGCGCTCGCTGATCCACTCGTCGCTGGTGTCCACCATCTTGGCGAGATCGTCATTGGTGACGATTTTCGCAGGCAAATACGCGCCGCAGCCGAGCACACGGAACGCGTGAGCTCACGAAGCGGCCGCCTTTGCCTGCCCGCCGGCGGCAGAACCGTTGGAGGATGCGGTCTCGGCGGGCTGCCGTACTATTCCGGCGCGGTCGGCGGAGATCCGCGCGATCACGTCCGCTTGGCCCATGTCGATGGCCATGTCGATGGCGCTGGCGAAACCCAGCGCATCGGTGCCGCCGTGGCTTTTGACCACCACGCCGTTGAGGCCCAGGAATATGCCGCCATTCGCGGCGCGCGGATCCAGCTTGCGGCGCAACGTGCGCAGCGCCCCGCTGGCCAGCAGCGCGCCCAACGCGGCCGAAGATAGAACGCGTGAGCGCACTGCGCAGGAAATAGCCCACCAGCTTGGCGGTGCCTTCCGCGGTCTTGAGCGCGACATTGCCGGTGAAGCCGTCGGTCACCACCACGTCCACCGTGCCGTTGGCGATATCGTCGCCTTCGACAAAGCCGCGAAATTCGATCGGCAGTTGCGAGGCGCGCAGGATCTGCGCCGCCCCTTCACCGGCTCGATTGCCTTTGACTTCCTCCTCGCCGACATTGAGCAGTCCCGACGTCGGCCTCTCGAGGCCGAGAATGGCGCGCGCGAACGCCTCGCCCATCACCGCGAAATCGACCAGTTGCTCCGCGTCGCAACCCGACATTGGCGCCGACATCCAGGACCACGCTCTGCCCGCGCATGGTTGGCCAGATGGCGGCAATGGCCGGGCGGGACATGCCTTCGATGATGCGCAAGCTGGACATCGCCATCGCCATCAGCGCGCCGGTGTTGCCGGCCGAGACCACGACTTCGGCCTCCCCGTCTTCACCGATTCGATCGCGTGCCACATGCTGGAATTGCGCCCGCGGCGAAGCACATGGCTCGGCTTTTCCTCCATGCTGACCACGTCGGGCGCGTGGCGGATTTCGGCGCGCTTGGCGAGCTTGCGCTTGCGCCTGAGCAAAGGCCTCAGCACCGCCTCGTCGCCATGCAGAATGAAGCGCACGTCTGGGATGACGCACGCGCGCGATTGCCGAACGCGGCCACGACAACGCCGGGGCCGGCATCGCCGCCCATCGCATCAATCGAGACGTCAGTTCGCGCAACAATCGGTCTCACCGCCCCGCCAGAGTGCGCGGGCCTTTCCCGTCAGCTCTTCGGCCTTCACGACTTCGCGGCCATCATATTGGCCGCAGGAGCCGCACACATGGTGCGGACGCTTGAGCTCGCCGCAATTCGGGCATTCGACATGTGGCCGTCGGCGCCAGCGCTGTGGTGCGAGCGGCGCATGTTGCGCCGCGACGGCGAGGTTTTTCGCTTTGGGACCGCCATGACGAAAGGCTCCTGGGGCCATGCCGGCCCGTCGTAAGTGCGTCAAACGGAAATAAAAACGCCTGCGCCACCCTTCTCAGGGCCAGCCCAGGCGAAACAGAGCGCGAGTGAACCCGAAACCGTGTTGCGATGCAAGAGGATGGGTCTGGCCGCCTTAACTAGCTCTTGCTTTTCAGCCTCTTGAGCACGGCGAACGGGTTTTCGGCCTGGGCTTGCGCGTCGGCGGGCAGCTCGAACACCACGCCCGGGCTGCGCGGATAGGGATCGATGGCGAGCGCAAATTCTTCCAGCACGGGGGCCGGCCAGATCGTAACGCGCTGTCGAATCTCTTCGGGCTCGTCTTCGCTTTCCATCACCGTCGTGCTGGGCACGATGATCTCGCACTTTTGGGCAGGCGCATGCCGAGCGCCTTCCACCACATGGAAACCGCGGCGCACTTCGCGCGCGATGCGCGCGCGCACGGGTTCCAGCGTCACCACGCAGGCCTGCACCACATCGGTCGCGAACTCCGCCTCGTAACCGAAATATCCGCCGCCAAGTTTTTTCAGCCGCACTTTGGCCGCGAGCGAATCGAAACTCGTAACTCCCGCCCAGCGGGCGAGTTCCGCACATTGTTCCGCCGTGGGCGCGAGCGAGATTTCGCGCCCCTCGTCCGCAAGGCGCGCGAGATCGAACTTCACAACGAAAGGCGCAATCTTTTCCGGCATATCAATTCGTTTAGTTCATTTCCTGCGGCAGCGGGCCGAAATCGGCGTAACCCTGGCTCACATCCTGGCCGCGCAATCGCGCCCGTGCCTCGAATATATAATGCGCCAGCGCGCGAGCTTCATCACCTCTCGCCCCTTCGCCCCGGTAAAGATTGCGAACCAGCGCCTCAGCCAATTTGCCTTCCGTGTCAGCAGCCTCATAGGCGGCCAGCCGCCCGTAAAACGCGTTCGCCATCGCCTTGATGCGCCGCGCAAGCCCGATATCGCCGACGCCCAGTTCGCGCAGCGCCGCCTCGAAGCCCGCAAAGATGGCGTTGGCGAGCTCTTCGCCGGTGGCAGCGCCCTCGGTACCCTCGCGTTTCAGCGCCTCCAGCACCAGAAATGCGTGCAAGGTAAACAGGTCGAATCGACCATCGATGCTGTCCGGAACATGAAACCGCGTGTGAAAAATTGGCGCCCTTGCCCGCCCCGAGATGGCCTCGTGCAGCGCGTTGGCTGCCCGGCGCGCGGGCGTGTCGCGGCGGAAAAGGCCGAGCATCCGGTCTCCGGGCTTGCAAGGTTTCGCCGGCGAAGCTAGCACATCCGGACGGGGGCAACGCGAACGGTGCTAGGAGTAAAATGATGGTCCGTCCCTTCCTGCTTGGAGCCGCGCTGCTTTTCATTGCCGCCTGCACGCCTGTCGTGAACCAGCGCGGCTATCTTCCCGATCCCCAGGTGGTGCAGAGCATCACGGTCGGCAAGGACACCAAGACTTCGGTCTCGGACCGTCTCGGCAATCCGTCCACCAGCGCCACGTTCAGCAACGACGTCTGGTATTACATCTCGAGCCGGGAAGAGCAGCTCGCGTTCTTCGAGCCCGTGGTGCAGTCGCGCGACGTTCTGGCCATCGAATTCGACAAGCAGGGCCAGGTGGCCGACGTGCGCCATTACAGCCTGAAGGACGGGCGCATCGTCGCCTTCGCCACGCGCGAGACGCCGACCAAGGGCCGCGAGCTCACCATCATCCAGCAATTGTTCAACGCCGTGCCTGGCGCAGCATTGCCCGAAGAGAAGAAGGGCGGCGATCAGGGCGGGCCTTAAGACTTTCTGGCTTACTCAGATATGCCCGTGCGCGAGCGTAGCCAGCAATAACAGCGCCACGATGTTGGTGATCTTGATCATCGGATTCACCGCAGGCCCCGCCGTATCCTTGTAGGGATCGCCAACCGTGTCGCCGGTGACGGCCGCCTTGTGCGCCTCAGATCCCTTGCCGCCGTAATGGCCGTCCTCGATGAATTTCTTGGCGTTGTCCCAGGCGCCGCCGCCCGAAGTCATGGAAATCGCCACGAACAGGCCGGTGACGATGACGCCCAAGAGCATCGCGCCCAGCGCCGAGAAGGCGGATGTCGGCCCCGCGATCCAGCGAACGACAAGAAACAGCACGATGGGCGAAAGAATGGGCAACAGCGACGGCAAAATCATCTCGCGGATGGCGGCGCGCGTGAGCATGTCGACCGCGCGGCCGTAATCGGGCTTCTGCGTGCCTTTCATGATGCCGGGCATTTCGCGGAACTGGCGGCGCACTTCCTCCACCACGGCGCTGGCGGCACGGCCCACCGCCGTCATGGCGATGCCGCCAAAGAGATAAGGCAACAGGCCGCCGACGAAGAGGCCCACCACCACCCACGGATCGGCGAGGCTGAACGCCGGCTCGGCAAGGCCCTTGAAATAACTATAGGTATCGCCATGGGCGATGAAATATTTCAAATCCTCCGTATACGCTGCAAATAGCACGAGCGCCCCCAGGCCCGCCGAGCCAATGGCGTAGCCCTTGGTCACCGCCTTGGTGGTGTTGCCCACGGCGTCGAGCGCGTCGGTGATCTTGCGCACGTCGCCCTTGAGCCCCGCCATTTCGGCGATGCCGCCCGCGTTGTCCGTCACCGGCCCGAAAGCATCGAGCGCTACGATCATGCCCGCCAGCGACAGCATGGTCGAAACCGCGACCGCAATGCCGAACAGCCCCGCCAGCAGATTGGCGCTGACAATGCCGACGCAAATCACCAGCGCGGGACCTGCCGTCGCTTCCATCGATACGGCCAAGCCCTGGATGACAGTGGTGCCAGCGCCGGTTTGCGACGCCTTGGCGATCAATTGCACCGGGTGGTGATTGGTGCCGGTATAGTATTCGGTTATCCAGATAATGAGGCCGGTGACGCCAAGCCCGACCACCCCGCAAAAGAACAGGTTCATGCCCGTGAAGGAGAGACCGGCGGATGTGGTAAGCGTAGTGTTCATGCCGACCATCCAGTCGGTCAGCGGCCACAATCCCGCTAACGAAAGCACGCCGGTGACGACGACGCCCTTATACAGCGCGCCCATGATGTTGTTGCTTTTACCAAGCCGCACAAAGAATGTGCCGATGATGGATGTGATGATGCAAAGCGCCGCAATGGTCAGTGGATAAAGCATCAATTGCATCCGCACCGCGCCCACGAAAAAGATCGCCGCCAGAACCATGGTGGCTACCTTGGTCACCGCGAAGGTCTCGAACAAATCGGCCGCCATGCCGGCGCAATCGCCGACATTGTCGCCGACATTGTCTGCGATGGTCGCGGGGTTGCGCGGATCGTCTTCCGGAATGCCCGCTTCCACTTTGCCTACCATGTCGCCGCCCACGTCGGCGCCCTTGGTGAAGATGCCGCCGCCGAGACGGGCGAAAATCGAAATCAGCGAGGCGCCGAAACCTAACCCGACAAGTGAGTCCACGATGATGCGGCTTTGCGTGGGATCATCGATGGAAAGGCCAAGGCCCTGGGTGAGGAAAGCGTAATACCCGGCCACCGCAATCAGCCCCAGGCCCACCACCAGCAACCCCGTCACCGCGCCCGAGCGGAAGGCGATGGCCAGGCCTTGCGCCAAGCCGCTGCGCGCGGCCTCCGCCGTGCGCACATTGGCGCGCACCGACACGTTCATGCCGATATAACCGGCCGCACCCGACAGCGTGGCCCCGATCAGGTAGCCCACCGCCACCTGCCAGCCCAGCACGAAAAACGCCACCACGAACACCACCGCGCCCACCATGGCGACCGTGGTGTATTGCCGGTTGAGATAGGCGCGCGCGCCTTCCTGGATGGCGGCGGCAATGCGCTGCATCTCCGGCGAGCCGGCGCTTTTGCGCAGCACGGCGGCGGCCATCCAGCCGCCATAGAGAATGGCGATCACGCCGCAGGCGAGAACAAGGGAAAGCTCAAGGCTCATGGTGTGGTCCTAAGACTGTGCGGGGAGGAAGGTCACGCATGGGCGGAACCCCTTCCCGCCCGAAAAGCGCGCGGACCATGCCAAAAGGGGGCAAAAGAGGCAACACGACAATATGCGGCAAACGGGCTCTAGAAGTGGGTGAACCCCGCGCGCTTGAGCGGAATGGGAGCGCCCTTTGCATCGAGCAGCTCTATGCCTGCGCCCGCTACGGCCTTGCCGATTTCAGTGACGGGCACGCCCGCTGCAGTGGCCGCCGCCTCAACCTGCCCGCGCTTGGCGGCAGGCGCGGTGAAGGCGATTTCGTAATCGTCGCCGGCCGTCGCCGCGCGGGCGATGGCGTCATCTGCCGTTCCCCACAGCGCCTTGCAGGCGGGCGAGAGCGGCACGCGCGGGGCATCGATTAAAATGCGAACGCCCGATGCTTCCGCGACGTGTCCGAGATCGGCGATCAAGCCATCCGAAACATCGAGCGCCGCGCTGGCAAGGCCAATCAGTTTCTGCCCAAGCTTCGGCCGAGGTTCGGGTACGCGATAGCGCGCAATAAGCGCATCGCGTTCCGTTGCATTTAATTTTGTTCCCTCGCCCTTCAGCACCGCTAGCCCCGCAGCCCCATCGCCGATGGAGCCGGAAACGAAAACCAGATCACCTGCACGCGCGTCCGCGCGGCGGATCATCATGCCCTCCTCGACTTGCCCAAGCGCGGTGACAGAAATAACGAGCGGACCCAGCGTGCTGTCGGTGTCGCCGCCCAGCAGCGAAATGCCGAAGCGCTTCTGATCTTCAGCCAGCCCGCCGGCAAAAGCAGCCAGCCACACATCGTCAACCCACGCGGGTAGTGCAAGCGTCAGCAAATATCCCAGCGGCTCCGCACCCTTGGCCGCAAGATCGGACAAATTCACCCGCAGCGCCTTTTGCGCAATCGTTGCAGGCGGGTCATTACGGAAAAAATGCACGCTTTCGACGATGCCATCGGTCTTCACCACCAGCTCATGACCCGCCTTTGGCTTTACGACCGCCGCATCATCCTTCAAGCCGAAGGCGCCCTCGCCCGCAAGCGGCGCGAAGAACTGTGCAATGATCTCGAACTCGCCTGATCTCGTTCCGTTACTCAACATTGGACCTCATGCTTCGACGCGCTCAGCATGAGGCCTCACCCTGAGCCTGTCGAAGGGTGAGGCCACAACATCACGAAAACTCCGCCGCGCGCTTTTCGTGCGCGAGCCGGTCCAGCACGGCATTGATGAATTTGGGCTCGTCGCCCGCGAAGAAATCGCGCGCGAGCTCGACATATTCGTCGATCACAACCTTGGCCGGTACATCGGCGCGGCCGATCAATTCATAGGCCGCCGCGCGCAACAGCGCCCGCAAGATGGAATCGATGCGCGAGAGCGTCCAGCCTTCCGAAAGCGCGCTCGCGATGGCGCGGTCGATTTCCACCTGGTGCTTGAGCACGCCGTGCACCAAATCAGCGAAGAACGCGTTGTCATGCGGTTCGTCGCGGTCAAAACGAAATTCAATGAATTCGCGAATGACCTGGTCGGGCGCAGCCTCGGTCATCTCAAGTTGATAAAGCGCCTGCAAGGCCGCCAGCCGCGCAGCGCTGCGGGGCTGCACGCTCATTGCGCGCGCGCCTTCACCGCCATCAGCGCCAGGCACGCGCGCGCCGCGTCGCCGCCCTTGTCGAGCTGGTGGCGGTCGGCGCGACGCATTGCCTGTGCTTCGTCTTCCACGGTAAGGATGCCGTTGCCGATGCAAAGGCCGTAGCGCGTGGCCAGTTCCATCAGCCCGCGCGCCGATTCCCGTGCCACGATTTCGAAATGAAAGGTCTCGCCGCGAATGACGCAGCCAAGCGCCACGAAGCCGTCGAAACTTTCGCTGGCGAGCTTGATTGCCGCCGGAATTTCCAGCGCGCCCGGTACTTCCAGCCGCTCGCCGCTGATGCCCGCCACATCGAGCGCCTGCGCCGCGCCGTCATAAAGCGCGTCCGAAATTTCCGGATAGAACCGCGCTTCCACGATCAGCACGCGCGTCATGACTTGTCCCCAAGCGGCCGCGTTTCCACGATCTTCAGCCCATAACCTTCCAGCGCCACCACGCGGCGCTCCGGCGTGTTGGTAAGCAGGATCATGTTCCTGATGCCTAGGTCGAGCAAAATCTGCGCGCCGATGCCATATTCCTTCAGCGGTTCGTCGCTGTGCGCCGGCGGTTTCTTGCTCACGGCATCGCTCAGGCTGGGCTGGCTGCGCATGCGCAGCAGCACCACCACGCCGCGCCCAGCCTCGCCGATCTTGCTCATGGCCTGCGCCATGATGTCGTCGGAGGCCTTCGCGCTTGCCAGCACATCGAACAGCACGTTGAGCGCGTGCATACGCACCAGCACGGGCGCAGGCCCTGAAATATCGCCCTTCGCCAGCGCCAGATATTCGCTGCCGTCGATGGTGTTGACATAAACGTACAGCCTGAATTTGCCGCCATTGCGGCTTTCGAATTCGCCTTCGGCGCTCCGCTTCACCAGATGATCGTATTTGCGGCGATAGGCGATGAGATCAGCGATGGTGCCGACCTTCAGCCCATGATGCTGCGCGAATTTAACCAGATCGGGCATGCGCGCCATGGTGCCGTCGTCGTTCATGATTTCGCAGACGACGCCCGCGGGATAAAGCCCCGCCAGCCGCGCGATGTCGGCGGCCGCCTCGGTGTGCCCTGCGCGCACCAGCACGCCGCCATGGCGCGCGATGAGCGGAAACACGTGCCCCGGCGTGACGATGTCGTTCGGTCCCTTGGTGGGGTCGATCGCCACCGCAATGGTGTGCGCGCGGTCATGCGCCGAAATGCCGGTGGAGACACCTTCCTTGGCCTCGATGGAAACCGTGAACGCGGTGCGGTTTCGTGTGCCGTTCTGCGGCGTCATCATGGGGAGCTTCAGCTGATCGGCGCGTTCCTGCGTCAGCGCCAGGCAAATCAGCCCGCGCCCGTGCTTGGCCATGAAATTGATCGCCTGCGGCGTACACATCTGCGCAGGGATAATGAGATCGCCTTCGTTTTCGCGGTCCTCGGCGTCGACCAGAATGAACATGCGGCCGTTGCGCGCATCCTCGATGACATCGGCGATATCGGCGATGTAATCACGAAAGGCGTTCATGGCTGGGCGAGCCTCGCCACATAGCGCGCGAGGATATCGACCTCGAGATTCATTTTTGTGCCCCGTTTCGCGCGCGCGGAGGTGGTGACCTTGGCCGTATGCGGGATGATGTTGACGCCGAAGCGCACGCCATCCACTTCGTTCACCGTCAGCGACACGCCATCGAGCGTGACCGCGCCTTTGGGCGCGATGAATTTTGCCAAATCTTTCGGCGCCTCGAAGGTCGTGAGAAGGGAATCGCCCTCCGGCTCCACGCGCGCAATTTCCGCCACGCCATCGACATGGCCCAGCACAAGATGGCCGCCCAACTCGTCGCCCACTTTCAGCGCGCGTTCGAGGTTGACGGGATCGCCGGCTTTCCATGCGCCCAATGTCGTGCGCGCCAGCGTTTCTGCCGATACCGTCACTGCAAACCACGAATCCTTTCCCGCGCCGCGCTCCACTACGGTCAGGCAGCAGCCCGAGCATGCAATCGATGCGCCCACGTTGAGCCCGCTCGCATCGAAAGGCACGGCGATGCGGATGCGCGTGTCGCCGCGCTTTTCCACCGCAGCCACGCGGCCCACATGGGTGACGATGCCCGTGAACATGCGGGCGCTTTTAAAGCATTTTGCCGTGGATTTCGCCCCCTCTGCCTCGCATTCGCTCGGCACCTCCCCCAAGGGGGAGGATAAGTGCAATTCATCCTCCCCCACTGGGGGAGATGGCGAACGAAGTGAGCCGGAGGGGGCCGCGCTAACGGCCGATCACAAAGCTTTCCAGAACGTCCGCGCCAAGCGCCAGCCGCTCGACGCGTTCGCGGGTCACGCCCCTGAGATCGGGGGCCGCTAGGCCCGTAGCGCCCACCATGTTTGGGGCCTGATATAGATAAAGCCGGTCGGCGAGATGAGCCGCGATAAGTGCTGCCTGAAGCGTAGGCCCGCCTTCCACAAGAAGGCGCGTGAGCCCGCGCGCGGCCAGCGCGCGGATGACTTCACCGAGATCGGGCTTGCCGTTTGCATCGGCTTTTACGCGAACGATTTCGACGCCGAGATTTTCAAGCTCGCTGCCGCCATTGGCACAAGTGAAATCGATCAGGGGAACGTCGCGCGCGCTTTGCGCGAGTTTCGATTTCACCGGCAGCCGCAATTTTGAATCGAGCACGATGCGGATGGGCGAACGGTCTTCCAGCCCGGAAATGCGGCAGGTGAGTGCCGGATCGTCCGCAAGCACCGTGCCGATGCCAACCATGATGGCGTCGTGTTGCGCGCGCAGCCTCTGGCCGTGACGGCGCGCGCGTTCGCCGGTGATCCATTTGTCTTTGCCCGGCCCGTTGGTCACCTTGCCATCGGCGCTCTGCGCGATTTTCAGCGCGATTAGCGGGCGGCCCAGCGTTACGCGTTTGAAAAACCCTTCATTCAGCGCCTTCGCTTCATCCGCCAACACGCCTTCGATAACTTCAATTCCCGCCTGCTTCAATTTTTCAAAACCCTGGCCAGATGTGCGCGGATCGGGATCGCGCACCGCGCCAACCACGCGCGCGACGCGCGCGGCAATCAGCGCATCGGCGCAGGGCGGCGTCTTGCCGTAATGCGCGCAGGGTTCGAGCGAAACGTAAGCCGTCGCGCCGCGCGCGGCTTTGCCCGCTTGGTTCAATGCAATCGTTTCCGCATGCGGCCGGCCTCCGGGCGCTGTCCAGCCGCGCCCGACAATATGTCCGTCTTTTGAAACTATAACGCACCCCACCGCCGGATTGGGCGCCACGCGCCCCAGCCCCCGCGCCGCCAACCGCAGCGCGTGTTGCATGTGAGCAGAATTATTCAAAAAATGGCGGGTGTCATTCTGCGATTTTTGGAGGCTTTGTCTGAACATCAGATATTTTTTCCATTTTGAAGCCAAAGTGCTCCCACTTTGGCTGCTTTCGTAAAATCACCTGCCTCAAAATATCAGGTAATGGAAACAGCCCATATGGGCTGGAATATCCGTCCCCTTCATAAAGATATCGCCATTCCACAAATGCATCTCCTCCTGCCTTGAGTGCATCTCGAAAGTTTGTCAGTCGACCAGAAACGGCCTCTCGTATTTCTTTTGACATTTTTGACCGATCATACGCCGGCATTTTTTCCATTTTTTTATTGAATAATCCCTCGATCTCTTCTTGCGTTTTTCCTGGCAACTTCGAGAAAAGTTTTCACAAATTGTGTCCTGACTGTTTTAGCTGACCGGTCTCTAACTGTATCAAGCATTTCAAATATAGCTCTACTGCAAAAGCAGAGTTCATCACCAACGCAGCAAAACAAAATGGATCAAATTGTCCACTGCCAGGATCTTTATTGAGATAAATGGCTGTCTTATGAAATCCGCTGGCATGAACGAAGATGCTTTGAGGCGGCTTAAGATTAAACATAGTAGAAATGGGACTTCCTAATCCCTATCCACCGTCGTCGAAAGTTCGCCGACGAAGTTCTCGAAATCCTTGGCCTCGCGGAAATTCTTATAGACGCTGGCGAAGCGGATATAGGCGACCTTGTCGAGCTGAACCCAGCGCCTGCATCACCAGCTCGCCGATGACGGTGGAAGGGATTTCGTTCTCGCCCATGCTTTCGAGCCTACGCACGATGCCGGTGATCATTCGCTCCACCCGCTCGGCCTCGACGGGGCGCTTTCTCAACGCGTGCTGCATGGCGCGTTCCAGCTTCTCGCGGTCGAACGGCTCGCGCCGCCCGCTCTTCTTCACCACGGTGAGCTCGCGCAACTGCACGCGCTCGAAGGTGGTGAATCGCCCGCCGCAGGCCGGGCACATGCGCCGGCGCCTGATGGCCGCGTTGTCTTCCGACGGGCGGCTGTCTTTCACCTGGGAATCTTCATGTCCGCAAAATGGGCAGCGCACTTTGACCTCACTGATAAATGGGAAAACGGCGGCACAATTCCAGCACGCGGTCGCGCACGCGGGCCTCGACCTCGGCATCGCCTTCTTCGTTATTGCGGCCGGTCAGCGTGTCGACCACTTCCAAGATCATCTTGCCCATGTCGCGGAATTCGCCCGCGCCAAAACCGCGCGTTGTGCCGGCGGGCGAGCCAAGCCTTATGCCCGATGTGATCGCGGGTTTTTCGGGATCGCCGGGAATGGCGTTCTTGTTGCAGGTGATATAGGCGCGGTCGAGCGATTTTTCGGCGGCGCGGCCTGTGGCCTTTTTGGGCCGCAGATCGACCAGCATCAGGTGTGTGTCGGTGCCGCCGGAAACGATGTCGAGTCCGAGCGATTTCAGCGTTTCGGCCAGCGCCTTGGCGTTCTCCACTACATTGCGCGCGTAGATCTTGAATTCGGGGCGCAGCGCTTCGCCCAGCGCAACTGCCTTGGCCGCGATCACATGCATAAGAGGTCCGCCTTGCAGGCCGGGGAATATGGCGGAGTTGATTTTTTTGCCTAAGTCGTCGTCACGCGACAAAATCATTCCGCCGCGCGGGCCACGCAGCGTTTTGTGCGTTGTCGTCGTCACCACATGGGCATGCGGCAACGGATTGGGATGCACGCCGCCGGCCACCAGGCCAGCGAAATGCGCCATGTCCACCATGAACACCGCGCCAACGGCGTCGGCGATCTTGCGGAACGCGGCAAAATCGATGAAGCGCGAATAGGCCGAGCCGCCGGTGAGAATAAGTTTCGGCTTGTACTCATGCGCCAGCCGCTCGACGTCTTTCATGTCGATGCGCTGGTTCGCATCGAGCCCGTAGCTCACCGCCTTGAACCATTTGCCCGACTGGTTGACCGGCGAGCCATGCGTCAGATGCCCGCCCGAATCCAGCCGCAAGCCCAGAAACGTGTCGCCCGGCTGCAGCAGCGCCATGAACACGCCCTGGTTTGCCTGCGCGCCGGAATGCGGCTGCACATTGGCGAAGCTGCAATCGAACAGCCGGCAGGCGCGCTCGATGGCCAGCCGCTCGGCCACGTCGACATAATCGCAACCGCCGTAATAACGCCGGCCCGGATAGCCCTCGGCATATTTGTTGGTGAGAACCGAGCCCTGCGCCTCCAGCACGGCCTTGGACACGATATTCTCGGAGGCGATCAGCTCGATCTTGTCCTGCTGGCGTTTCAGCTCGTCCTCGATGGCGCGATAGATTTCGGGGTCGGCCTCGGCCAGCCCACGCGTAAAGAACCCCGACGGGGCATGCGCCCTATCGCTCATCGCCGCCATTTCCCAAACCTCCAACGCCACCGGCCCTGTAGTGGGCAGGCCTCTACCCTTTACCAAATCTTGCGCCATTGCACGACGAATCGCGTGCGCAGCCAAGGCCAAAGCCAACAGATGTCAACGGCAATAAGCATTGCCGCTAGTTGTGCTGTTTGCCAAGGACAACGGGCGGTAATTCTGGCCAGAGCAAATATTGCCGCCTAAGACCCAAGAAAAAAACCCCGGAATAGCTAAGATTACCAAAACCCGGCCGCACTGCCTTTTGCGGATATTTGGCCCTGCCCTGCGCTTAGGTAATGAAACCCGGAAACTAAGTCTTGATTTCGCTGCGCCCACGCGCATTCTGGCAAAGCTCAACACTTGCCCAAAGCCCCCGCAGGAGTGCGCAAATACATGCCCCAGAATTCAGACACTGCGTCCATGAAAACGGACGACATTCTCAAACTGACAAGCGAAATCGTCGCCGCCTATGTGCGCAACAATCCGGTGCCGGCCGCCGATATTCCGGCCATGATCAAAAGCGTGCATGCGACGCTGGGTGGGCTTTCGGCTCACAGCCACGGCGACGGTGCGCATGCGCAAAAGCCGGCCGTTTCGATCAAGCGCTCGATCACGCCCGAATACATCGTCTGCCTGGAAGACGGCAAGAAACTGAAAATGCTGAAGCGCTATTTGCGCTCGAATTACAGTCTCACGCCGGAAGAATACCGCGCCAAGTGGAACCTGCCCGCCGATTATCCGATGGTGGCGCCGAACTACGCCAAGCAGCGCTCCGATTTCGCCAAGAAGATTGGCTTGGGCCGCGGCACGGCGTCGTCCGGTCGGCGGAAGGGATAATCGAGCCAAATATTGTGTGTCACCGCCCGCGAATGCGGGTGACCCAGCTTATGAAGGCGACAAGTGTGGCATTTCACCTGGGTGGCCCGCATTCGCGGGCCATGACAATTTTGGAAAATGGCGGGAATTACGCCGCGCGCGCGAGCCGCAATTCCGTCCACACCGTGTCGATGGCCTGCACCAGCTCGTCCATCATCGCGTCCGTATGCAGGGGCGACGGCGTGAGCCTGAGCCGTTCCGTGCCAACCGGCACGGTCGGATAATTGATTGGCTGGACATAGATGCGATGGCTGGCCAGCAACTCGTCGCACACCGCCTTGCACAAAGCCGCATCGCCCACGATGAGCGGCACGATATGGCTTTGCGACGGCGCCACGGGCAGGCCGGCATCCGCCAATAGCCGCTTCAGCCGCCCCACGCGCTCGCCATGCGCCTTGCGCTCGGAGTCGCTCGCTTTCAGGTGCCGCACGCTGGCCAGCGCGCCGGCCGTGATCGCGGGCGGCAATGAGGTGGTGAAAATGAACCCCGGCGCGAACGAGCGCACGCAATCCACGATCGCGGCATCGCAGGCGATATAACCGCCCATCAGGCCAAAGGCTTTGGCCAGCGTGCCTTCTATGATGTCGACGCGGCTCGCCACGCCTTCGCGCGCGGCGATGCCCGCGCCCCTCGGCCCATAAAGGCCAACGGCATGAACCTCGTCCAGATAGGTCATCGCGCCATGGCGCCCGGCCAGCTCGACAATCTGGCGCACCGGCCCGAAATCGCCATCCATCGAATAGACGGATTCGAAAGCGATGATCTTGGGCGCATCGGCGCGCGCGCCGCGCAGCAATTCCTCAAGATGCCCCACATCGTTGTGGCGGAAGATGTGCTTCTCCGCGCCCGAATGGCGGATGCCCGCGATCATAGAGGCGTGATTGAACTCGTCGGAAAAGAGAATGCAGCCGGGCAAAAGCCGCGCCAGCGTGGACAATGTGGTCTCATTCGAGATGAAGCCCGAAGTGAAGGTAAGCGCCGCTTCCTTGCCGTGCAGATCGGCCAGCTCCGTCTCCAGCTCCACATGATAATGGTTGGTGCCGGAAATGTTGCGCGTGCCGCCCGAGCCCGCCCCCGCCGCATCGATCGCCGCGTGCATGGCGGCGATCACTTTTGGATGCTGGCCCATGCCAAGATAATCGTTGCTGCACCACACGGTGATGGGCTTGAGGCCGGCGGCCGAATGGTAATCGCCGGCGGGATAGCGCCCGCGCTTGCGCACGATGTCGGCGAACACGCGATAGCGCCCCTCCGCCTTCAGGCGGGCCAGCGCATCGCGGAACGCACGGGCGTAAGGAAACGGCATCGCACCCCCTGGGCAATTTGCCAGCCTACCCCAAGGCGGATGGCATAGGCCACCTTGAAGCCGTTTCAGATTATCTCACGGATCGCGCCCATTTCCATGCGAATTGTCGCGGCGGGCCGGCCTTGCTTTTGTTTCGCCGCGCGCCAGATGCGAACGGATCGCAAATGCGGCCGCCTCCGGGCCCTACCTACGCAAGCTCTGGCCCATCACATTACTTATAGAGAATTTGCCCATTGAGCAGATCGGAAACCTTGCTGAGATCGCCCCGCACCCGGTTGTAGTAATCGGCCGTACAAATCAGATGCGGATGCGCAACATTAAGCGCCAGCGTTTCCTTGAGCGTATGCGCATCGATTCTTTCGTAATTCATGTTCACATTTATGTCTTCGGTCGTGATATTGCCACCCTTGGGCACGAACATGATGTGAGCAGCCGAGGGAAACGTGATCGTGGTTTCCTCATGCGCGCTTAACGAGGGGCAGAGATAAGCAGATTGCCTGCTCTCCCAGCCTGGCGCGACAATGCCGGTCAGATAAATGGGATGAAAGCCGATGGTAAAATATGTCGCCTTCGGTCCCGGAAGCGCCAACACGCCCGTCAAGGTGTAATGGGCATCGATGCTATAGGGATCGGTCAGCGCAGAAGGGTCGTCCCTGGTATAGTCGCCGTCCACGAATGACGGTGTCGTCGCGCGAAGATAATCCCGCTCCCGGCCGGCAACGATGGCGCTCATCGTCGCCCTAATCTCGGTGGCGATTTCGCCCGTGGCGGTGACGTGCGTTTCCCCGCTGGCGCTGCCATCGGCATTAATGTTGACCGAGGTAATCTGGTTATATTGCGTGTTCGACGCGGCAACCGGCGGCGTGCGCGCAACGGCGCCGGTCGCAACAATCAGAACGGGCCTGTCGGAATCCAGGTTCGGCAGCACGCCGAAGGGCGCATATTTGGCGGTCGAATCCAGATAAAGATCGAATTCCGGAATATAAGTGATCACATGATCGAACGATCCGGAATAGGCAATGCTGGGAAGCTCTGCGGGGCTCGCGGCATTGATCAGCACCGGCGTGCTGTCGATCCCCTTGGCCGCTAGAAATGCGCGAAGCAGGACATCGTGGTCCTTGCAGTCGCCGAAGCGATTGCGCAGCACGTCTGCCGCCTGGTGCGGCACCAGGCCGCCATTTCCCAGAACGATCGGCACATATTTTATATTCTTCGAAACCCAGTCATACATCCGGTGCACCTGCTCTTTTCGATCGGTCACGCCCACCGTCAGCTGTTCGGCCAGCGCCTTGATGTCGTCATTGGGCTGGGCTTTGAAGTGCGAGAATTTGGCGTATTGCACCCCGATGGAGGCAAAATCGGGAAACGTACTGACAATGAAATGGGGGACATTGTCCAGTTTCTGCACGCTGCCGGCTTCGGGAATTTCCGGCGCATCATTGTGAAAGGTTCAGGTTCTGCGAACCTTGCGGCCCGAATTTTCCGGGGTACCACCTTCAAGCCCCACGACGTCGAATTTCATCGCAAGGTCGGCGGGCGCGGTCAGCGTCACCTGCAGGTCGTGGACAACAAAAGATTTGCCGAATGCAAAGCCATCTTCGAATTGCCCGGGATACCAGGGAATGGTCTGTTCGATTTTGGTCGCCGTTCCCACTTCATCGCCAACTTCGACATTCTGGAAATAGGCGCTCTTCGTCTTCGTGCCATAGAAACCTGCGGCCGTGGTTGCGCCATAACCTTCCATGATCTTGTCGCGCGGCACGTCGATGCGCGTGCCGTTCGGCTTCAGCGTGTAAGCCTCCAATATATCGCCTTTCTGGTTCGGCTCGGAGTAGGCAATCGATGTTTGGCGCAGCGCCTCGACGCCCTGTTGCGACAGAACGCGCAGCAGCACTTCGCTATGCTGCGTGAAGCTCCCGTCGCTGTTCACGTCGATATCGATATGCTTGCGCACAATCTCGACCGCGGGCGTCCCGTTCGTGGAACGCGATGGCGCGGGTGATGGAGCGGGAGAGAGTGAGGGCGGCGGATTTTCATCGGCCGCAAATGTGAAAGAGCCTTGGCTGCCAAGCGCTGTCAGCGCACAAATCCCGGCCAGCAACATTTTACGCATGACTTCCCCCGAAATGATGCCCAGCGGCGCGATAATTTTCCGCGATAATTATTGTTAAAACATACCCCGCCGTAATCTATGGAGACCTTATCCTATATCGCCCCCGCGTGCCTCTATTCCGCCTGCAACAGCCGGGGATTGCGTTTTACACGAAATCATCCTGTTACAAATGCTGTGCGATCGAACAAAAATTGTCGTCCGTGACTGAATCGTTTGCGCAATTCCGCCCGAAATAAAATTCTATCCGTTTATTCAGCAGCGGCCAAGCCCGCCTTGGGCCCCGGCAGCATGCGTGCGATAAATTGCGGGAACAGCGGACCCAATTTGATCAGAAAATCCCAGGCCATCAGCAGCGCGCCCACCGCGAAGACCACATCGCCGGGCATCCGCATCCACTGCCAGAACAGAGTGGTGTTATAGAACTCATTGCTGCGCGCATAGGCGAGCCCGTGCTCGAACACCGCATCAAGCTGCGGCCAGCCGATGGGAAAGAAGTTGAGCACGATCCACATCACCATGCCGATATTGTAAAGCCAGAACGCCCACCGCCCTAGCTTCTCGTTGAAGGCAATGCGGTCGCCTGCCGCGTAGCGCAGACAGAAATAAATCAGCCCGATGCCAAGCAAGCCGAAGGCGCCGAACAGCGCCGTGTGCGCGTGGTTGAGCGTTAGGAAAGTGCCATGCTCGTAATAATTGACCAGCGGCGCGTTGATCGTGCCGCCGCCGAAGACGCCCGCGCCGACAAAATTCCAGAAGGTGGCGCCAAGAATATAGGTGTAGGCGAGACCGTATTTGAATTCCTGGTGCGCCTTTATCATGCGGCCGTGCTGGATCGCATCGATAATCAGCAGCACTAGCGGCAGCACTTCGATGAACGAGAACATCGTGCCCAGCGGCACCCACATGCCTGGCTCGCCTGCCCAATAAAGGTGGTGGCCGGTGCCGAGCACGCCTCCCAGGAAGATGAGAATAAGTTCAAGGAGCACGGCGCGCTCCGCCAAGCGGCGCGAAACAAGCCCCACCGCTATGAGAAGATAGGCGCTGATCGCCGCCGCGAAAAACTCGAACGACTGCTCGACCCACAGATGCACCACCCACCAGCGCCAGAAATCGGTGATGGTGAAAGACTTCTCGATGCCGGTGAGCGGAATCATGCCGAAGGCATAAAGCAATGCGATGTTGATGGTTGACGCCCAGATCAAGTGTTCCAGGCGAATGCGCCCGGTCCAGAACTGGCGCGTGGCGGCCCACAGCGTATCGCGCGTGGGCCACAGCGCCCGGAACACCAGCACGCTCCAGATGACCAGCCCCGCGAAGAATCCGATCTGCCAGGCGCGGCCAAGCTGGATGTAGGAGAGGCCCTGATTGCCGAACCAGAACCAGCCTTCCTTGATATAGCCCATGATGCCCAGGTAATCGCCGGCCAGCGCGCCTAGTACGATGGCGAGCGTTACCCAAAACAGCAAATCGACCAGCGGCCCCTGCAGCCTGGCCTCGCGTCCGCTGATGCTGGGCGCCAGAAACAGCGCAGCGCCAATCCACGACAGGCCAATCCAGACAATGGGCGTCTGGATGTGTACATCGCGCAGGAAATTGAACGGCAGGACGGCGTCTATCTTGAAACCATAAAAGGCCGCACGCTCGGAATAGTAATGCGCCATGATGCTGCCGACCAAAATCTGCAACAGCAGCACCGCCGCGACGATCAGAAAATATTTGCCAACTTTGCGCTGGCTTGGCGTCAGCGGCCGGAACGCCGCCAACACAGGGTCCATCGGCGCGAGATCGGGATCGTTGAGATAGCGCTGATAAATATAAAGCACGGTGCCGAAGGCAAAAAACGTGAAGCAGAAACTGATCCACGTCCAACGGAAGGTGGCCGTGGTCGGGGTGTTGCCGACCATCGGCTCGAAGGGCCAATTCTGCGTCCAAGACGCCGTGCTGCCGGGCCGGCGTGCCACTGTGGTGAACGAAGAGTAGATGAGAAAATCCGCCGTTGCGCGCGCTTCCGCGTCATTCAGGCTATAGGCCTGCGTCCAGCCTTTTTCGAAATCGTGATTTTGCAGTTCCGTCGCAATCTGGCTTTGCAGCGTGGTGATGGCGCTCGCCAGCGCCGCGGGCACATTTACTGTGGACGCCGAAAGATCGAGGCCCTGCAATTCGCTTTGCATTTCGGTAGTGACGGCCGAGGCCTGCATTTTGTCGAGCGCAGCGAAGGCCTTGCCATATTGCGCCTACGCCACGTTTTCCCGCGTCAGTGTCGCCAGCCGGACCAAATTCTGTGCAGTGTAATCGGGACCGAAATACGAGCCCATGCCATAGAGGCTGCCGTAATCCATCAGGTCGGCTTTTTGGAATCCGGCCTTGCCGGCCACGATGTCGGTGCTGGTCATCAGCACCGTGTTACCGGCGGCGACAAACCGCTCGGGCTGTGGCGGGGCTTGCTGATAAGTGGCGAAGGTCGTCCAACCGAGAATGGCGTAAGTGACGACCGCAACGGCGAGCAGGATCCATTTCAGGACGTTGCTGACGGGATCTTCACCCGGCCTGTCGAATGCCGATACCGCTTTGTCCGCCGCCATATTCCCCTCCCACGGGCTGAGATGGCAACGCTACCCCTCAACGGCCCGCAGGCAAGGCGCGTGCACGAACTTATCCCCGTTTTGGTAATGTTTGGGGCGAGGATTCCCGCGGCCTTCGCGGCAAACCTAAAATTTCATCCCCACCCCTTGGCACGCCCCCATATTGAGTGCGCCGCGCGGGGCAATTGCGCGAGGGGGCGTTGACGTCCGTCCTCAACGTGGCCCGTGCGGCCGGCGCTTGCGCGCCCCCGAGAGTAACGGCTCTCACGGGGCAGAATGGCGGCTTGCTCCCGTCCCTCTAAAGGGGCCGGTGTCTGGCCGCCGGCGCGAGGGCGGCGCTTTTTCGCCTACCCGCCCACCGTGGAAATCGGCTGGGCGTGGCGGACGGGATGCCCCGTAGCTGCCGGGGCTCGCGCATGTTTCGCGCGCGCCCAGGAAAGCGAAAGGAAAAAGCAGGGCCGCCATAAAACGCCGGGCGTGGGATGCCGGTTTTGGGCATCCTTTTTAAACAATTGTGGAACGCCCGGACCGGCGTCCCACACTACCCCTCGCGTGGCTCGCCAGGGGAATGAAAGGGAACGATCCGAGGCAAAGCCCGCCCGCGGAAATAATTCCACGCGCGCCGTTCAATAAATCCGTATACGAATTAAATTAGAGTCGGTACCGCACCTGGTCGAGCCAGAAGCGCTCGAGCCGGCGCAGGCTGGCGTTCAGGCTCTCGAAATCGCCCGCGCCCACATTGCCCACCGCCTCGATCGATTCCAGATGGCGCTCGAACAATTTTGTCACCGCGTCGCGGATCTGGTTGCCCTTATCGGTCAAGCTGACATGCACGGAGCGGCGGTCGGTGTCGGAGCGCTCGTGGTTGATGTAGCCCATCTCGACGAGCTTCTTCAGATTGTAGGAAACATTCGAGCCCAGATAGTGACCGCGGCTGCGCAGCTCGCCCGCCGTCAACTCCTGATCGCCGATGTTGAACAGCAGCAGCGCCTGCACGGAATTGACCTCGCGCTCGGCGCGGCGGTCGAGCTCGTCCTTGATCACGTCGAGCAATTGGCGGTGCAGCCGCTCGACCAGATTAAGGCATTCGAGATAGCGCGCGCCCAGATCGCCCGCCTGCTCGAACTCAGCCTGTGCTTTCGCCAAAGCCGTCATTGTTTCCCCGTGGCCTAAACCCCATCCAGACGCGGGAAACTAGCAGCGAGCTCGTTAATACCGGCTTAAGCGTGCGCGGCGGATTCGCCCCTTATCATCTTGATGATGCCCGAGAAATCGAGGCCGTCCGCCCCCCGCGCGGCGAGCAGGGCGTACAACTGGGCAGCCTCTGCGCCCAAAGGCGTGGCCGCGCCCGCGGCGGCCGCCGCGTTCTGGGCGAGCTTGAGGTCCTTCAACATCATGGCCACCGTGAACCCCGCCTTGTAATCGCGATTGGCGGGCGATGTTGGCACTGGTCCCGGCACCGGGCAGTAAGTGGTGAGCGACCAGCACTGGCCAGATGATGTAGACGCGATCTCGAACAGCTTGGCGTGGGAAAGACCCAGCTTCTCGCCCAGCACGAAGGCCTCGCAGGTGCCGATCGTCGAAATGGCCAGCAACATGTTGTTGCAGATTTTGGCCGCCTGCCCCATGCCGGGCCCGCCCGCCAGCACTACGCGCTTGCCCATTTTTTCCAGCACCGGCTGCGCGCGCGCGAACGCCTTTTCCGCGCCACCGCACATGAAGGTCAGCGTGGCCGCTTCCGCGCCGCCGACGCCCCCCGAAACCGGCGCGTCGAGGAAATCGAAACCCGCTTTGGCGGCGGCCTCGTGCACGGCCTTGGCGGAGTCGATGTCGATGGTCGAGCAATCGATCAGCAGCGTGCCTTTTGAGGCCGCTGCCAGCACGCCGTCCGCTCCCAGATAAACCGCGCGCGTGTGCGCGCCTGCCGGCAGCATGGTGATCACCACTTCGGCCCCCTGCACCGCTTCGCGCACGGACGCCGCGATGGTTGCGCCTGCTGCCTTCGCCGCATCGGTCGCGGGCCTGGAAAGATCGAATGCACGCACCAGTTGTTGCGCCTTAAGCAGATTGCGCGCCATCGGCCCGCCCATATTTCCGAGGCCAATAAATGCAATGGTGGTCATGATGGTCTCCCGTGCGCCTCACCCTTCGACAAGCTCAGGGTGAGGCGTTGTTATAAGACCCTCATGCTGAGCCTGTCGAACCATGAGGGCGCTGCGACGTTACAGTTGCAATTCTTTATCGTTCACCGGCGCGAAGCAGGCGGCAACGGCCGCGGCACTCACTTGTTCCAGCGATGGCGGATTCCATGTGGGCGATTGATCTTTGTCCACGATTGCCGCGCGCACGCCTTCGCGGAAATCATGGCCCACCACGGTACGCAGCGCCAGGCGATATTCCATCCTGAGGCAATCATCGAAGGAGAGCTTTCGCCCTTCGCGTATCAGGCGGAAAGTTACCTTCAGCGCCATCGGCGATTTGGCGCGCAAGCCCTTGGCTGTTTCGGCACCCCATTCGTCTTCGCGCGCCAGCGCATCCAGTATCTTCTCGACGGAGGATTGCGCGAATGCACGGTCAATGGCGGCGCGATGTTGCGCCAGCGGCGCTATGCCAGGATATTCCTGCAGCTCCTTCAGAATCTTGTCCGGTGTTTCGCCAGCCGTCAGCCGCGTTGAAATAGCGCCCATTTTCGCGGCTGGAACGAAATGCGTGTAAACGCCGGCATAGACCAAATCCGCGGCCGTTAGCCGGGCACCGGTGAGCGCGAGATACATTCCAAGCTCGCCCGGCAGCCGCGGCAGGAAAAAACTTCCACCGACATCGGGAAAAAACCCGATGCCCGTCTCCGGCATGGCGAAAATGACATTCTCGCTCACGACCCTGTGGCTGCCATGCACCGAAACGCCAACGCCGCCGCCCATGCAGATGCCGTCCACCAGCGCCATATAGGGTTTCGGATAATGCTTGATGCAGGCGTTCATCCGGTATTCGTCGGCATAAAACAGCGGCGCATATTTGGTGCCATCTTCGTAAAGCTGGCGGATGTCGCCGCCCGCACAGAAAGCCCGCCCCGGCACCGCGTCGATCGCTACGGTTTTCACGGCCGCATCATTCGCCCATTCGTCGAGCGCGCGCTTTATGCCCACGCACATATTATGGGTGAGCGCGTTTAACGCTTTCGGGCGGTTGAACGTGATGCGCCCCAGCGCGCCTTCTTTGCGGCAGATCACGTCGTCAGTCATGGGCAGCGAGAATACCTGCTTGCTTATTTAGGGCAATTGGCTCTGGCGCTTGCAACCGCTCGGGCCAATGATTAGATGCCCGCCATGGTCACGACGCCATCATTCCCCGCCCACCGCCTGCGGCGCCTCCGCCGCCACGACTGGACGCGGCGCTTGGTCGCGGAGAGCAGTCTTTCTCCTTCCGATTTTATCTGGCCGCTTTTTTTGATCGAAGGCGAAAACAGGCACCATCCCGTGTCCTCCATGCCGGACGTGGAACGGCTTTCTTCAGATCTTGCCGTTGCGGCGGCGGAAGAAGCGGCAGGCTTGGGCATTCCGGTTGTGGCACTTTTTCCGTATACGGATGAAAAACTGAAAACCGCCGATGGACGCGAGGCGCTCAACCCCAGCAACCTCGTCTGCCGCACGGTGCGCGCGATCAAAAAGGCCGTGCCCAACATCGGCGTGATGTGCGACGTGGCGCTCGATCCCTACACCAGTCACGGGCACGACGGATTGCTGATCGACGACTACGTCGCCAACGACGAAACGATTGAGGTGCTGGTCCGCCAGGCGCTGGTGCAGGTGGAAGCCGGCTGCGACATCATCGGCCCGTCCGACATGATGGACGGGCGCATCGGCGCCATCCGCCGCGCGCTCGAAACCAAGGGATATAAGGACACCATCCTGCTCGCCTACGCCGCGAAATATGCCAGCGCCTTCTACGGCCCGTTCCGCGATGCGGTGGGCTCGGCCAAGTCGCTCATGGGCGACAAGCGCACCTATCAGATGAATCCGGCGAATTCAGACGAGGCGTTGCGCGAAGTGGCGGCCGACATCGCTGAAGGCGCCGATATGGTGATGGTAAAACCAGGCTTGCCTTACCTTGATATAGTTTCGCGCGTGAAACGCGAATTCGGTATGCCGACGCTCGTCTACCAGGTGTCGGGCGAATACGCGATGCTGAAGGCGGCGGCCGAAAAGGACTTGCTCGACGGCGAACGCGCCATGATGGAAAGCCTGATCGCCTTCAAGCGCGCGGGCGCCGACGGCATCCTCACCTACTTCGCGCGCGACGCGGCGCGCAAATTGAAGGGCACTTAAGCCGCGACCTTGTCGAACAGGCTGCGGAGCAAAATCTCGGCGCGGCTGGGCAGCACGGCAAGCCCAGATTGGCGCTGGCCGAGATCGACCACATCTTCGAGAATAAGCATGGCCAGCCCATGCACCGTCGCCCACACAGCCAGGCCCAGCGCGGGGTCGCCCAGCGTCTTGCCGATCTCCTCGCCGATCGCATCGGCGGCGGCGGCAAGCGCCGGAAACTCCGCGCGGTTGGGAAGCTGCGGGCCGAACATCAGCCGCAGCAATCCGCCATGTTGCGCGGCAAAGCGGATATAGGCCGCGCCGATATGGGCTATGCGGTCGGCTTCCTGGCCGGGGGCTGCTGCCGCCTGAACGAGATCGGCGCGCAGCTGCTCGAAGCCCGCCACCGCCACATCGGCCAGCAGCGCCTCGCGGTTCAGGTAATGGCGATAGGGCGCGGCGTGGCTGACGCCCGCGCGGCGCGCAACGGAACGGAGCGACAAGGCCTCAAGCCCCTCGCTCTCCAGAATGGCGCTGGCCGCCTCGCGCAATGCCTTGCCGAGGTCGCCGTGGTGATAGGGCCGTGAACGTATTGGGCGCTGGTGCAGGTTCATGGACTCTCCGTTCCGCACCCCCAAGTGCGATCATAGTACCAAAACGCCGCGCAGCGCTACTCGATCCGTGACCGAACACGAATGCGTGTACAAGTCGGTATAAAATTAATCCAGCGCCGGCTTGGGCGAGCTGCCCTGCATTGCCGTGGGGCGGCGCATCAACGGCAATAGCAACAGCATCGGCAGGCAAATCCAGAACATCAGCTTGAAATCGTTGGCGTAGCCGATAATGGCGGCCTGCTGCTGGATTTGCTGGTCGATGTTGTTAACTCCAAAAGGCGTGCCAATCCCCCAAAACAGACCCTGAGTCCCATATTGCAGTGCACGGTTGAAGCCCGTCACATGCTCGGCCAGTTGCGCATGGACGATTTGAAGACTGTCGGACAGGACAAGCGTGGCGACCGACACCCCTATCGCCATGCCGATGCTGCGGACAAGGGCATAAAGAGCGGTTCCGTCGGTTCTAAGGGCGGGTTCCAGCGTGGCGAAACCCACCAGCTGGATGGCCACGAACACGAAGCCCATGCCTACGCCCTGCACAATGCCAACCATGGATAAAGTCCAAATGCCGACCTCGGGCGTCCATGTGCTCATTTCCCACATCGACCACGCCATCATCAGAACGCCAGCGGCCGAAACCAGCCTGGGGTCGAAGCGCTGCGCGAGCCGGGCGGCCAACAGCATCGAGAACATGGTGCCAAAGCCGCGCGGGGTCATCAGCAGGCCCGCCTGCTGTACGGAATAGCCGGCGAGATTCTGCAAATAGGGCGGCAGCAGCGCCGAACTCGCTAAAATCACCATGCCCATCACGAACATGATGGCAAAGCCGGAAACGAACCCCACATCGCGGAAGATGCGCGGCGGAATGAAGGGCTTTTTCTCGGTGAGCATGTGCACGATGAAAAGATAAAACCCGATCGCCGCCAGAACGGCTTCGATGACGATTTCCTGCGAACTGAACCAGTCCTTGGTCGTGCCGCGGTCGAGCATCAGCTGCAAGGCGCCAAGCCCAAGCGCGAGCGCGGCAAACCCCGTCCAGTCGAACCGGAGTGTCGCGTCTTTCTTGTGCTCATGGAGGAAAAACCACAGCCCAGCGATGGCCAGAATGCCGAATGGCACATTGACGTAGAACACCCAGCGCCAATTATAGAGATCGGTAAGATAGCCGCCCAGCGTGGGGCCAAGAATGGGTCCGATCATCACGCCCATGCCCCACACCGCCATCGCCGTGCCGCGCTTCTCGGCCGGATAGATGTCGAGCATGATGGATTGGGACAGCGGCACCAACGCCGCGCCGAACGCGCCTTGCAGCAAGCGAAACAGCACGATCTGCGACAATGTTTGCGCGAGCCCGCAGAGCATCGAAGCCACGGTGAAGCCTGCCAAGCAGGCGATGAAGAAATGCTTCCGTCCGAAGCGCGCCGTGAACCAGCCCACGGGCGCCGTCATAATGGCGGCCGCGATCACATAGGAGGTCAGCACCCAGGTGATCTGCTCGCGGGATGTGGACAAGCTCCCCTGCATATGCGGTAGCGCTACATTGGCTATGGTGTTGTCGAGCGCTTGCATCAGGGTGGCCAGCATGGCGCAACCCGTGATCAGGATGCGGTGGCGCTTTTCGAATTCGTCAGCGCCTGTCCGCTGTGCGGCAATTTCGGCGGTCGCCATGGCTAGAACAGGTCAAACATCGAACGGTGATGGCCCGTGTCGATATTGACATTGGCGCTCATGCCCGCGCGCAGCGGCGGATCGCCGTCCTGATGATCGAGCTTGACCCGCACGGTGATGCGTTGCGTGACCTTCACCCAATTGCCGCTGGAATTTTGCGCGGGCAGCACAGAGAATTCCGAGCCCGTGGCGGGCGCCACCGCCGCCACTTCTCCGTGCCAGGTGCGGCCTGGGTAGGTGTCAATCGTCAGATCGACAGGGTCGCCCGGCTGCACCCAGGTGAGATCGGTCTCCTTGAAATCGGCGTCCACCCAGATATCGCTGGTCGAAACCAGGCCTACCGCGCTGGTCGGCATGAAGGCAGACACCGCGGAAATGATCACCGCCCCCGGCTGCAGCGATGAAACAGCGGTCACCATGCCGTCGAAGGGCGCGCGCACGACCGCGTGGTCGAACTGGCGCTTGTCTTCGTCGACGGCGGCCTTGGCCTGCTTATATTCCGGGTGCTGTTCGACCGGGATGTTAGGATTGCCGCCGAGCTTGGCAAGTTGCACCGCCGCCTGCTTCTGAAGCGAATCGAGCGTGCTTTTTGCCGCAGCCAAGGCCGAGGCCGCCTGGTCATAAGTCTGTTTTGCCGTGGCGTTGTGTTTCAGCAACGCGGCCTGGCGGTCGTATGTCACCTGGGCCAAATTGAACTGCGCCTGCTGGGCGTCGATGTCGCTCAGCATGCGCTGATAATCGTCCTTCATCGAGGCGACGGTCAGCGCCGTCTGCTCAAGCTGCGCCTGCGCATTCTGCAGCGCGATTGTGAACGGCCTGGGATCGAGCCGGAAAAGCACATCGCCCTTGTGAACGAGTTGGCCTTCCTTGACATCGACGTCCTGCACAATACCTGACACATCGGTCGTCACCATCAACTTGGAGGCCTGCACATAGGCGTCATCCGTCGAAACGTAACGCCCGCCAAACAGCCAGGCGAGAAAGGCAATCGCAATCAGCAGGGCGGGTCCGCCGATCATAAGGAAGCGGCGGAGTTTTTTGGGCTCGCGGCGCAAATCGGCGACGAAATCCTGCGCCTGATCGCGCGCGCGCAACAGCGATGTCTTCACGCCCTGCCCCACATCTTCACGCAATACCGCCATAACCCAGTTCTCCTTTACGCTGTCTTTGCGGCTTTGGGTTCTGCCCTCAGGTTTGCCCGCATCTGCTGTAACCCTTCGGTCATGACGTCCAGCGTGGTGGGCGCCACGCCTTCGGTGATGAGCGCATGCAATTCATTGCGGCAGACGGCAATTTCCTTGAGCACGGGCGCAGATGCCGGCAGCAAATGCAGGCGCTTGATGCGCCGGTCGGTGGCGTCCGCGCGCCGTTCGAGAAAACCTCGCGCTTCCAGCCGGTCGACTAGGCGGCAAACAGTGATCGGCTCGACTTCCAAAATCGCAGCCATCTCGTTCTGCGACAGGCCGGGCTGGCGTTCGACCCGCACCAGGATCACCCATTGCGCCCGTGTCATGCCGTGGGCGCGGGCGAGCTGGTCAGCGCGCGTGCGGATGAGACGCGCCACATCATGCAGCAGGAAAAGAAAATCGCGGTCGAAGGAGCGTTTCATGGCCTCGGTCCAAGTATTAACGTACGGTAATATAAGGTGCCTTAATAATTCAACAAGGCGTTTCCTGCCCTGCGGCTTACCCCGTGCTAGAAATATCCAGATGAAAGCACCCTTGAAATCGCTCGGTTTTGAGCTCCTGGCTGCTCTGGCGGCGGTATTGGGGGTATTGCCGCTGACCGCCACTCCCGCCTGCAGCGAGCAAGTCACCGTCTTCGCCGCGGCATCGCTGACCAACGCCCTGCAGGACATCGGCGAAGCCTATGAAGCCAAACACCCTGGCGACAAAGTGGTGTTCTCGTTCGCCGCGTCGTCCGTGCTGGCCAAGCAGATCGAATCCAGCAGCGGCGCGGACATGTTTTTCTCGTCCGATAAAGATTGGATGGATTATCTCGACAAGCGCGCGCAACTCGCGCCCGGCACGCGCGAAGATCTGCTAGGCAACCGCCTGGTGCTGATCGAGCCCGCCGATTTGAACGCCCCCATCGCAATTGCCAAAAACTTCCCGCTTGCCCAGGCAATCGGCAATGGACGGCTGGCTCTTGCCGATCCCGACACTGTGCCGGCCGGAAAATATGCGCGCGCGGCACTCACCGCGCTCGGGCTCTGGGACAGCGTGAAGGATCATTTGGCGTCAGCCGAAAATGTGCGCGTGGCGCTGGCCTATGTCGCGCGCGGCGAAGCGCCCTTCGGCATCGTCTATGAAACCGATGCACGGGTCGAACCCAAGGTGAGAGAGGTTGGAATATTTCCCGAAAACACGCATCCGCCCATCGTCTATCCGGTGGCAATGACCAAAGACGCCAAACCAGAGGCCCGCGCGTTCCTGGATTACCTGAATGCGCCGGAAGCGCGCACCATATTCCAGAGTTACGGCTTCAAGGTGATGGCGAAGCACTAAATGAAACGCTGGCTCGCCCGCATCGGCATCGGCTTCGTTGCGCTGATCGTGATCGTAGCGCTGCTGCTGTTCGATCGCATCCATTCATTCGAGCATTCCCTGCCCGCTTACGACGGCGCTATCGCGGTATCAGGAATTTCTGCGCCGGTGCAGATCGTGCGCGATGCCCACGCCATTCCGCACATCACGGCGCAATCCTTCGACGATGCCGCCTTCGCGCTGGGCTATGCGCACGCGCAGGATCGGCTGTGGCAGATGGAATTGGCGCGCCGTTTCGTGCAGGGGCGACTGGCCGAATTGCTTGGCGACGCCGGCCTTGGGCCTGACATCACCATGCGCTCGCTTGGCATGTACCGCGCGGCGCAGGCAGCGCTCCCCTATCTTACGCCTGAAACGCGGCGCGCCTTGCAGGCTTATGCGGCCGGCGTGAACGCCTATCTTGCCGATCACAGCGGCCCGTTACCGATAGAATTTGCCTTGGCCGCCGACACGCCGGAACCTTGGACGCCCGCCGACAGCATTGCCGTGCTCAAGGGCATGTCGTTCACGTTATCCGAGAATGCGTTCCGTGAAATTGCCCGCGCCAAGCTGCTGCAACGCATTGGCAGAAAGGGGCTGGAGGAATTTTTCCCGCCCTACCCCGGCGATCCAGTAATCAAACTTCCCGATTATCTCGAGACGCTGTTCGGCACGACACAATTGGGCATGGCCGATCCCGTTCCCGACACCACGGCCTCGAACAATTGGGTGGTAGATGGCGCGCATAGCGTGACGGGTAAGCCGCTGCTGGCCAACGACCCGCATCTGCCGCTCACCATTCCCTCGACCTGGTACCTCGCCCATCTGGCGTTGCCGGGTCAGGATATCGTGGGCGGCACGCTGCCCGGCATTCCCGCCATAATTGCGGGACGCAATCGTCACACTGCCTGGGGCCTCACCAATACCGGACCCGACACGCAGGACCTCTTTGTCGAGCGCGTCAACCCGGAAGACTTAAACGAATACCAGGCGCCGCGCGGCTGGGCGCGTTTCGATGCGCATGACGAGATCATCCATGTGCGCTTTGGCTCCGACCGGCGTATCACCGTGCGCGCCACGCGGCACGGACCGGTGCTGCCCGAACATGGCGGCATTTTCGCCAATGTGGCGCCCAAGGGTTATGTGCTCGCGCTCGACTGGACTGCGCTGGCGCCCGACGACACCACGATAGAAACGTCGTTTGCGGTGCACCACGCAAATACGGCCAGTGATTTCATCAAGGGTGCATCACATTTCGTCACGCCAATGCAGAACTTCATTTATGCCGACGATGCCGGCCATATCGGCCTGATGCTGCCTGGGCGCGTGCCCATTCGTGCGGCAGACAATGACGCGCAGGGTCTGGTGCCCGCGCCAGGCTGGGACGCGAAATACGATTGGCAGAGTTATGTACCGGTAATGGCGACTATCACTGACCCGCCGTCCGGCCACATTGCCACCGCCAACAACAAGACTGTGCCTGCGGATTATCCTTATGTGCTGACGCACGAATGGGAAGACCCTTATCGTTTCCAGCGCATTGATGCGCTGTTGACGGCGAGCCCCAAGCATTCGGTTGAGAGTTTCGAGGAAATCCAGCGCGATACTGTCGATTTGTATGCTTTGGCGATTAAGCCGCTGCTGGTGGCCGCGGGTCCGTTCGCAGGGAAGGAAGCCACGGCGGCGAAACTGGTCGCCGATTGGGACGGCGCCATGAAGAGCAATGAGGCGGCGCCGCTCATCTATGCCGCGTGGGCGCGTGCGCTGGCCAAGCGCATTTACGCCGACGAGCTCGGCAAGGATTTCGATTCCTTCTGGGGTTTCCGCCCGCAATTCACGCTTGATGTGCTCAACAATGTAAACGGTGAAGGCCACTGGTGCGATAACCGCGCCACGCCTGCTGTCGAAGATTGCAAAACGCAAATCCGCCTCGCGCTGGATGACGCCATCGAAGAACTGTCGAACGCTTATGACGGCGATCCCACCAAATGGCGCTGGGGCGATCCCCACAAGGCGATCATGGCGCACCGGCCGCTCGGCAATTTCCCCGTCATCGGCGGCTTCTTCAATCGCGAGATCGAGATGGATGGCGGTGCCTTCACGATTTTGCGCGGCGATTATTCGTTTGACTCGAAGCGGCCCTATGCCGCCATTCACGGCGCGGGCTATCGCGCGATTTACGATCTCGCCCAACCCGACAATTCGCGCTACATGATCTCAACGGGCGAATCCGGCAACGTGTTCTCGCCTTACTATGACGATCTCATGCCCATGTGGGCCGCAACCCAATACATCACCATTCCGACTGCGCCACAGGCTGTCGCGGCCACGGGCAAGCACCTTCTGACTTTGCACCCGCGTTAGTTGTTGAGGTCCGTCAGCTTGCCAAGACGGCCGCGATAGAACACCAGCGGCTTTGGCGCCTTGCCTGTCGCATATTCGAAACGCACAACGCGACCCACCAAAATCACATGATCGCCGCCGTCATAGCGCGCATGCGTTTCGCACTCGAACACGGCTAACGCATCGGGAAAAGTCGGCGGGCCTGATTTGGTTGGCACCGTGGCCACGTTACCCTCTTCCACCACGTGCCCTCCTTTCGAAGCAAAGCGGCGCGAAATCTGCTCGCCTTTCGTGCCAAGCACGCTGATGACGAAATGTGGGCTCGCATGAAACGCCTCGAACGTCACCGAGCGCTTATTCAGACACCACAGAACAAGCGGCGGATCGAGCGAGACAGAAGCGAACGAATTGGCTGTCTTGCCGATGGCGCGCCCCGCCGAATCAAGCGTGGTAACCACCGTAATTCCGGTGGCGAAGTAGCCAAAGGCGTTGCGCAACTCGCGTGTGTCGAACCCAGTGCCGGCCAAATGCGATCCTCGATTGTTAATAATTCCTCCCGTTTCGCCCGGCAAAATCAGGCTTTTGTGGCGAGGCGACAAGCCACCGGTGATGCACTCCTGCCACAAACAGTAATGTTGACGCGAAGTACGCCCGCAAAGCCAGTGGCGCGGAAGCGGCTTCCGGGTCAATATTCGCGGGAATGCAAACGACGCGGGGGGAGCCGGGGTCGTGACGCAGCAGCCGATTGCACGCCTGCCGCAATTTTTTCTGACGCCAAGCGGCCCTTGCCCCTATCTGCCGGGCCGTGTCGAGCGCAAGGTGTTTGCCCGGCTCATGGGCCCGCATGCGGGCCAACTCAACGACGCGCTAACCCATTCTGGCTTCCGCCGCAGCCAGATGATCGCCTACCGCCCGGCCTGCGAGGGTTGCACCGCCTGCGTCTCCGTGCGTGTGGTGGCCGACGAATTCACGCCCAGCCGCACCATGCGCCGCGTCGAGAAGCGCAACACCGATGTCATGCGCACGCTGGCGCCCGCCGAGGCCACCCGCGAGCAGTTCGCGCTGTTGCAACCCTATCTCAGCTCGCGCCATCCCGGCGGCGGCATGTCCGACATCAGCCTGTTTGATTACGTGGCGATGGTGGAAGAGACGCCGGTGGAAACCGTGATGTTCGAATACCGGCTGCGTGGGCGGGACGGGAAACCAGGCGCCCTTATCGCCTGCGCACTCACCGATGTGCTGAATGACGGCCTGTCGATGGTGTACAGTTTTTTCCACCCCAGCGAAGCGGATCGCAGCCTTGGCACCTATATGATCATGGATCACATGCGCGCGGCGCTGTCGCGAGGACTGCCATTCGTTTATCTCGGCTATTGGGTGCGCGACAGCAAGAAGATGGGTTACAAGGGCCGCTTCCGCCCGCTCGAAGCGCTCGGCCCCGGCGGTTGGTCCAGGCTGGATAATGACTGACAGGTGAATGGCTTTCAGCTCTGCAAGCGCGGGCGGGGCACAATTTCTTTCACAAATCCGGGTGCGCCGTGAGCGAAATCGGCCAGGCCCGTGGTCACCGCGCCTACGTGCTGAACGATGCACGGCACGATCGCCATGAGCTTCGTTCCTTTTTGCTTGGCGAACTGGCCCACCACAATATCGAAGGGTTTGCTAAAGTTCTCTACGGCATTAATCCGGAGATACTCTGCGCAGGCCTGCCTGGTTCGGTTGGTGAAATACATGCCCTGCGTTCCGAAAAACCTTCCGGGATATGGCACGACATTGGCGCCGCGCTCATAAGCGACTTTGATCTGCGGATAGGCGCAATACAGCGCGAGAATAAAATCGTTGCCGATTTTGTGCGTGAGCCCGGTGACGACGTGCTCGAGGTACGGCTTCCAGCGCTTGGCGAAGACCACATCGTCTTCGAAAATGGCGATGCCGCCCGCGCCATCATCCTGCGAAATGAGACAACGCCAATAATTCCAGCTGACGCGCTGGCGAATACCCTTGTCCTTGAAGGCCTGCCATTGAACGGGATCGGCTTCGACGATGGTGATTAGCTTGTTGCCCCGGTAGCGGTCGAGATAACTCGAGTCCGGCGATCCCACGACCAGCTTCACGGGCTGGTCCAGGTCCATGCTGGCAAGCGTGTCGTGGATGTATTCCGGTTCACCCCGAACCGTCATAATGGCATAATTTATCTTCAGCACAGTCGCTGTTACCGTTCGTAAATCCCAGTCAGCGTCGCTTTTGCCAGTGAGTGCTGCTCGAGTGCCGCGCTGATGTCGTTGGCGCTCGCGCCGGAGGGAACCGGCGGCGCCGAACCCCGCAACGCCCATATCGTGAACTGGTATTTGTGCGCGCCCGATCCCTTCGGCGGACACGGCCCGTCATACTTCGTATCGCCGAAATCGGTCTTGGATTGCGTTGCGCCAGCAGGCAGCGCGATTACGCCTTTGGCAAGCGAAGTAATGCTTGGCGGCAAGTCCATGACCAGCCAATGCGACCAGCCAGAGGGTTTCACGCTGACGTCGATCAGGGTCAGTGCCAAGCTTTTCGTGCCAGCGGGCACGCCGCGCCACGCAAGCGCGGGCGAGATGTTGTCGCCGCCGCAGCGCGTGTAGACCTGTTCCTTGGCGATCGTTGCGCCGTCCTTGATATCGAGGCTGGTCAACTCCATGGCATTCGCCTGACCGATCGTTCCCATTGCCAATATAATAACACTTATTGTTTTAAACACGTCATCCCCCTATTCAGCGCCGCCGAAGCGCGATTCCCATTCACTGATTTGGTCGTCCTCGATCTTGGCGAAAAGCAGGTTTGGTGGCGTCACAACCCCACCGATTTTCAGCGATCGCAGATATTCCTCCATCGTCTGCTCGGGCCAGGGAAGCACCACATCGCCCACGTCATCGATTGTCGCATGGATGGAGATCGCCGATGATGGAATGACCGGCCACGCCAGATGCGCAAAGAGATGCACGAGGTTCAATCCGGTGCGCACCGATACGGCGGCGTTGTCGCGATTTTGCTTGATCGCCGTCCAGGGCGCCACGCGCGTGAGATATTCGTTACCCAGCATCCAGATCGCGCGCAATTCCGCCAGCGCCTTGCGAAATTCCATCGCTTCCAGATGATTGCCATATTGCAGAATATGCTTATCGAGTGTGGCTACTAGTGCGCGCTCTTCCATGCCGAAGGTTCCGCCATCCGGCACTTTCCCATTAAATCGCGCGGCGCAGAATTTTGTCACTCGGTTCACGAAATTGCCGAGCACATCAGCCAGATCCTTGTTCACGACGCTGGCAAAATGTTCCCAGGTGAAGGATGAATCCGAGCTTTCCGGCGCGTTGGCGATCAGATAATAACGCCAGTAATCGGCGGGCAGCAGCTCCAGCGCCTTGTCCATAAAGATTCCGCGCTTGCCGCTGGTCGAAAACTTTCCGCCATAATAGGTAAGCCAGTTGAAACCCTTCAGCTGATCGACGATCTTCCACTTCGCCCCTACCGGCAGGCTTTCGTTGGCGCCAAAGAGCGTGACAGGAAAGCCGACGGTGTGAAACGGCACGTTGTCTTTCGCCATGAACTCGACATAGCGCACATAAGCCGGATCTTTCTTGTCCCGTTCCGTCCACCAGTCGCGCCAGGCGTCGCCCTTTTTGTTCTCGTCTGCCCATTCCTTGGTCGCGCCGATATATTCGATGGGCGCGTCGAACCAGACGTAGAACACCTTTCCCTTGAGCTGGCCGTCCGCGATGTCGTCGGGCACCGGCACTCCCCAGGCGAGATCGCGGGTAATGCCGCGGTCGTGCAGCCCCTCATCGAGCCATTTGAACGCGATCGACGTGACAAGCTGCGGCCATTCGCCCTTCTTGCCTTCGATCCATTTCCGTAATTGCCCGGCGAACGCAGACTGTTTCAGAAACAGATGCTTGCTGTCGCGAATTTCGATATCGGCCGAGCCGGATAGGGCCGAACGCGGGTTTATCAAATCGGTCGGATCGAGCACGCGGGTGCAATTTTCGCACTGATCGCCGCGCGCGCGGTCATAGCCGCAATGCGGGCAGGTGCCGATAACATAGCGGTCTGGCAGGAAACGCCCCTCGGCCCTGGAATAAACCTGCCTCGTGGTGCGCACCTCAAGATGGCCGTTCTTCCATAGTGAGCGGGCAAAATCTTGGGTCAGCTCATGGTTCTGCGGGCTCGAAGAACGCCCAAAATAATCCCAGGAAAGGCCGAATCGCTCCCCCAACTCTTTCTGGATCGCGTGCTGCTCGTGGCAGTAATCGGCCATGCTCTGTCCCGCTTCCAGCGCCGCCAGCTCGGCCGGCGTGCCGTGCTCGTCTGTGGCGCAAATAAACAGCACCTCTCGCCCTTTTGCCCGCTGGAATCGGGCATATATATCGGCCGGCAACATCGAGCCTACGAGATTGCCCAGGTGCTTAACGCCGTTGATATAAGGAAGCGCGCTGGTAATGAGAACGCGGGTCATGGAATCGGCCGCTTGCATCCTATGTAAGGAGCCGGGACATTATCTGAGCCGGGCACATCATGCACCTGCCGGGAGGGCCATTTGGCGGAAAGTAAGCCGATATTGAAGAGCATCCAGTCCAACTTGATCGCGGGCGTTCTCACCGTGTTGCCGATCCTGGTTGTGGTCTGGATCGTTTCATTTTTGCTGACGCTCTTGTCGTCGGCGGGCGCCCCAGTCGTGAGCGCCATAGCCGATTCCATCGATAGCCAGTTCCCGGCGCTCAGGCCTGTGCTCGCCAATACATTCTTTCAAGGCGCGGTTGGCGTTATTCTTGTCTTGCTGCTGCTCTATATCATCGGCGCGGCGGCCTCGCGCGTGATCGGCATGCGGTTGATCACCTTTGTCGAAACTCTTATCAACCGGATTCCCCTCATTCACACGATTTACCGCGCGGCAAAGCAGCTGGTCGGCGTGATGCACCAGCAGCCTGGAGGCGCCGCGCGTGTGGTGCTGGTCGATTTTCCGCATCAGGGCGTAAAAGCTATCGGCCTCGTCATGCGAACATTCAAGGACAGTAAAACCGGAGAGGAACTAGCGGCTGTTTACGTGCCAACGGCGCCTAATCCAACGTCCGGCTATCTTCAGTTAGTACCTGTTTCAAGGCTCGTGCATTCCGACATGAGCATGGATCAGGCGATGACCATGATCGTTTCGGGCGGCGCGGTTACGCCCGATAGCATTAGTTTGCACTCATCCATTCCGCCGCCATGAATTTGCGTCTCATAATTGGCGATGCGGCCACCATGCGGATTAAGCTGGACCCTGCCCTGGCGGCAGATCGACCGGTTTATCCGGTGGAGCAGGCGGTGTGACCGGCGCAGACGGCTTCGGTGCGGGCAAGTCCGCCGGCGAAAGTTTCAGGTTCACGGTATCTTCGTATCGGCTAGTTGTTTGCGGCGCCAAACCTATCTGGCGCCCCAATTTGTCGCCCAAGGACGTGTCCTGAGGCGGCGTTTCGACTGCGTGCGGATGGTTGAGATAACTCGCCTCTTTGTAGCCTTGCTTGCTGCAAATGATTGTCAGGTCATCCTTAGCCGGCTTTATCGAGGCGACGCCCGGCGCAGGATTAACACGTGCCACGACGGCGCCCTTCCGCATGAACGTGCAATGCGCGCCTTCCGGGAGCGTGTGCACGGTAATTTCCTGGGCGGGCACGTTATCGGTGGTGGCACAGCCTGACACGCCGATAACCAGCATTCCCATGGCGGCAATAGTTACAAGCGTCTGGAAACGCATTGTCATCCACCAAAAAAGGAGCTGCCCAGGCGACAGGCTACGTCACCGCGCGATTTGGGGCTAGCCACAAAAACGGTTAGATTTTACGCCCTGACGATTTTGGGACGCCGCATGGCCGATAAGGCAAGCTTTGCAGCACGCGCCGATGCGCTCGAGCACCGCATGATCAAGGAGCTCGATCGCATTGTCGTTAAATCGCACCTCTTCAATCTGGCCGATGGCGACCCCAGCTTCGTCACCGGCGGCGAGCTCATGGCCAGAAACCCGGGCAAGCGCATGCTGATGAGCGACGATCCGCGCCTGCCGAAAATGCCCGATAAGCCCACTTTGCTGGATTTCTTTAAATTCCGCTTCGGCCCTTCCACGCATCTGTTACAAAGCGCCCACCACGCGCTGAAGAGCGGGAATGACGAGAAAGTCGTGCTTGCCTGCTTGCTGCACGATATCGGGATTCTCGGTTTCATCCGCGCCGACCACGGCTATTGGGGCGCCCAGCTGATCGAGCCTTATGTTGACGAGGAAATCAGCTGGGCAATACGCGCGCATCAGGCGTTGCGCTTTTACCCGGACACGTCGGTGGGCTACGAATATCCCAAGATGTATGTCGATTATTTCGGCGCCGATTATAAGCCTGATCCCTACATAGAGCGCGAGTATCAGCGCGCCAGCAAACACAAATGGTATATGACCGCGCGGCTGATCACCGTTCACGATATTTACGCCTTTGATCCCAACCTGAAAGTCAATCTGGACGAATTCACCGACATCATCGGCCGCAATTTCCGCCAGCCGAAGGAGGGCCTCGGCTTCGACGACAGCCCATCAGCGCATATGTGGCGCACGCTCAATCGCCCGACACGTTATCTGTGAATTTGTGAGCGGAAGTAACAGGCCACGGGCGTTACGCCGATCGTAAACCGATTGCACAGGCAGGCAAAGCGTCGTATTGGCGGGCACCTCGCGGGCCGGCTTAGCTCAGGCGGTAGAGCGGCTGATTTGTAATCAGTAGGTCGGGGGTTCGACTCCCTCAGCCGGCACCAGGTCTGGCCGCGACGCCTTCAACCCTTGTGAATGATGATCTCGACGCGGCGGTTCTTCTGGCGGCCGGCCGGATCGTCAGAGCCGTCGGGCTTGGTGTTGGGCGCTACGGGATTTTTCGCGCCAAAGCCCTGCGTGACGAATTTCGTGCCTTTCAGCTTTTCTTTCGTCATCAGCCAGGTTTTCACCGAATTGGCGCGGTTCTGTGAGAGCCGCAACTTCAACTTCTAATTGTCTTAGATGTGTAACGGGCGGCCATCGGCGGCCAGCACAGCCTCGTGCATCATTTCGGAGAGCGTCGGATGCGGGAAGACGGTCGCCTGTAATTCCGCTTCGGTGGCTTCCAGGGTGCGCGCGATGGCATAGCCCTGGATCAGCTCCGTCACTTCCGCGCCGATCATGTGCGCGCCCAAGAGTTCGCCGGTTTCGGCATCGAACACGGTCTTGATGAAGCCTTCGGTTTCGCCTAGCGCAATCGCCTTGCCGTTGCCGATGTAGGGAAACTTGCCCACCTTGATCTTGCGCCCCGTTTCGCGCGCCTTTGCTTCCGTGAGGCCGATAGAGGCCACCTGCGGCCAACAATAGGTGCACCCGGGAATGTTCGCCGTGTCGAGCGGATGCACGCCTTTCACTTGGGCGATGCGCTCGGCCACGATGACTCCTTCATGCATCGCCTTGTGCGCGAGCCAGGGCGGCCCGACCAGATCGCCGATGGCCCAAAGCCCGGCCACGCCCGTCTCGCCCCATTGATTGACGACGACGTGCGTTTTTTCAACTTTCACACCCGCCTGCTCCAGCCCGATGTTCTCGACATTGCCGACAATGCCGACGGCCGAGATCACGCGCTCGAACGTCTGCCTTTCGGTTTTGCCATCTTTGGTCATGATTGTCGCAGTGACGCTATTAGCGCCCTTCTCCAGCTTTTCCACGCTCGCGCCGGTGATGATTTTCATGCCCCGTTTCCGGAATGCTTTTTCCGCGAAGGCGGAAATTTCTTCGTCTTCAACTGGTAGAACATGATCCAGCACTTCCACCACCGTCACCTCGGCGCCAAGCGTGCGATAGAAGCTAGCGAATTCTATGCCGATGGCGCCAGAACCGATCACCAGCAACGATTTTGGAAACTCCGCCGGCACCATGGCGTGGCGATAGGTCCATATCAGTTTTCCGTCCGCCTGCATGCCGGGCAGTTCGCGCGCGCGCGCGCCTGTGGCGAGCACAAAGTTCTTTGCCGTATAATCGGTTGATTGGCCATTCTTGGTGACGGCTATCGCGCCCTTGCCTTTCAGCTTCGCTTCGCCGTCGATGACTGTGATCCTGTGTTTCTTCATCAGTCCCTTTACGCCGTTGGAAAGCTGACCCGCCACTTTGCGCGAGCGTTCGATGATGGGTGCCAGCTCGAATTTGAGATTGTCGGCCGAGAATCCGAATTCCTTCAGCCGGTGCATAAAGTGCCAGATCTCAGAGGAGCGCAGCAGCGCTTTGGTCGGAATGCAGCCCCAGTTGAGGCAGACGCCGCCCAGGCTTTCGCGCTCGACGACGGCCGTTTTCATTCCCAGTTGCGCGCAGCGTATGGCGCAAACATAACCGCCGGGTCCGCCGCCAATGACGATGACGTCGAAACTTTCACTCACGCCTGCACCATGCTGGCGAAAATGACGCCCGCGAGCGCGGGCGCTAGGAAGAAGGACGTGTAGATGAAACCGATGACGAGGAATTTCAACGAGGTCCAGAAATAATTTTGGCCGTAAAACCACTTCATGGAGAAAAAGAAATACGCCGCGATGATGATGAAGGCCGCCCAGCCCACGGCATCCGCCGGCGCCACCTGCACGGCCAACGCCGCCAATATCAGGATGACGAAAGCAAACGTGTGCAGCGTCAGCGAAAACACCAGATGATCGATGAGCAGGAATTTCTTGCGCTGGCGCCAGTAAAACAGCCACAGCAGCAATGCAAACAAGGGCAGCAGCAGAAACAGCACGCGCGGAATCCACGTCGTCAGCGGGCCGTTAAGCGCCGCGGGGTTCAAGGCAATGTCTTCGAACGCCTTCACGATATGGGTAGCGAACCAACGGCTCACGGGTCCTGCTGACTGCTTTTCAGCATCGGCCTCAAGCAGCTTAAGTTGCGCTTTCGCGCTCTCGGAAATGTGCGATTGCACGCTGCCTAAGCGCTCGAAGAAATGCGACCTTATCGAGACGCCGGGCGGCGCTTTTTTCAATTGGGCGAGATCGGCGTCGCTGAGTTTTCCTGTCCTTGCTTTGTCTTCGATGCCTTGGAGATCCTTGGAGTCAATTTGGAGCAAATTCGGGGCGGTCTTCTTCGGCCCGATCTCAAGACCAACACCTTTTGAAGGCGCCGAGATATTCACATTGTCGGCGACGTTCACTTCCAGTTGCATCAGCGCAATGCCCGACAGCGACAGGAACAAGAAAAACAGCAGTGACACGAACAGATAAAGCCGCGGCGCAGGCACATAACGCTGCGTTTGCCCGTTCTTGAATGCGCGCGGCAATTCGCCTGGCTCCAGCAGCAGCGCGCGCATGGTCTGCATCAGGCGGCTATCGAAATTGATGATGTGCGCGACGGTGTCGCCGATTAGCCGGAAGATGGACTTGCGATAGGTTTCGTATGGCTGGCCACAAGCGGCGCAATAGGGCCCGATCAGCGGCGTGCCGCAATTGCTACATTCGAGCGCCTTGCCGCCGCGGTTGGCGACGGCGGCCGCCGCCAGTTCGGCCGCAGCGGCCTCGCTTAACTCGAAAATGGCTTCTGTTTCGTCCGTCATGCGCGCTGCCCGCCCTGCCTCGCGGGTCGATTATAGCAGCATGGCGGCAGGCTCTTCGACGAAAGCCTTGAAAGCCTGAAGGAAACGCGCGCCCGTGGCGCCATCGATGACGCGGTGATCGCAGGACATGGTGACCGTCATCATGGTGGCGGCCACGACCTTGCCATCGCGCACAATGGCGCGTTGCTCGCCCGCGCCCACGGCCATGATGGCGGCCTGCGGCGGATTGATGACGGCGGTGAATTCACGCACACCTAACATGCCAAGATTGGAGATGGCGAAACTGCCGCCCTCATATTCCTGCGGTTTCAGTTTTTTGGCGCGCGCGCGTTCCGCCAGACTTTTCACCTCGTTGGAAATCTGGGCGAGACCTTTTTCTTCCGCGCGAAAGACAATGGGCGTAATCAGGCCGAAATCGAGCGCCACCGCCACGCCCACGTCGGCGTGGCGATGGCGGAGAATGGCGGTATCGGTCCAGCTCGCGTTCACTTCCGGCACGCGCATGAGGGTCAGCGCCGCCGCCTTGACGATGAAATCATTGACCGAGAGCTTGTAGGCGCCCTCGCCCTTGGGGCTGCGCTCGTTGAGCCGCGCGCGCGCCGCCATCAGTTCGCCGATGTCGCACTCGACAGTCAGGTAATAATGCGGGATCAGCGTCTTCGCGGATGTCAAGCGGCGCGCAACGGATTTGCGCATCGAGTTCATGCGGGATCGTCTCGTATTCGCCTTCCCTATAGAAGAGGCGTGCATCGGCCAGCGGTGCCACGCCGGGAAGACCAGCGCCTTCCGGCATGGGCGCGGCGGGCCTTGCGGCCGCTGACGCACTGCCCGAGTTCATAGCCGCATCCACATCGGCCTTGACGATGCGCCCGCGCGGGCCCGTGCCAGTGAGCCGTGCAATGTCGATGGCGGCCTGTTGCGCCACACGCTTCGCCAGCGGCGAGGCAAAAATCCTCGCTCCTCCGCCGTGACCATTGGTCACCTGCGGCTGAGGTTGTGGCGTGGAACTCGCGGCAAGTGAAGACGCGGCCTGCTTCGCCGGTGCGGGCCTCGGCGCTTCGGCCTGTTTGGTAACCGAAGCGCCCACGGATTTCATCGCGGCGGGAATATTTACATCCTTGGCGCTTTCCCCTTCGCAGAGCAGGATGGCGATGGGCTGATTGATCTTCACGCCTTCGGTGCCTTCGGGTACAAGAATCTTGCCGATTTTGCCTTCGTCCACGGCCTCGAATTCCATCGTCGCCTTGTCGGTTTCTATGTCAGCAAGAATATCGCCTGACTTGACTTGATCGCCCTCCTTGACGTGCCACTTCGCGAGCTTGCCCTCCTCCATGGTAGGCGACAGAGCGGGCAAGAGAATTTTCGTAGACATGGTCAGTGCACGATCTCTGCCGGCGTCCAGCGTGCGCGGCGGCGGCTTGTACGCGACGCGGGATTTTCTGCGCCATAATCAACTGGAATGGCCTTGCGGCAGGCAAGCGTCTCGATGCCCGCGCCCGCGACATTGGGCACGCCGTAAAGCCTACCGTCTATTTCCGTGGTGGCGGCGATGTACGTGCCGCAGGTGTTACAAATCCAGAAATCGGCTGTCTTGAGCCCGAAGCGGTACGGATGTGCTGCCGTGCGCGCAAAGCGCAGCATAAGTTTGCCCTTCGGGTCGCTCACCGTTTTGCCGCCGCGCGCAACGCAGAAAGAACATTGATCCGCGCGCACTTCGATGGCGTCGGCCGCAGAGAGCTGGTGAAGGCCGCTTTCAGCGCCCCGCAATGACATGAGCCTTCGAAGGTCATGTGCGGTGCTCCTCGAGCGGCGCAAGTTGAGGCGCCTGTTCCCAGTTGCGGCCGTCGAAGGCGGTAATCTTGACACTTCTAAAATCCTTTGGGTTCAGCGCGCGGAAATTCACGCTATAGCCGTCGGGATGCGAGCGCGGCACATAGAAAGACTTCACACCACAGACCGAGCAGAACAGATGCTTCGCCGTTTTGGTGTTGAATTCATAAGTGGTGAGCTTGTCTTTGCCGGTTAGTAGCTGAAACCACGATTTCGGCACGATTAGATGCAGAAAACCGTTCATCCGGCAGATCGAGCAGTTGCAATCGGCGACTTCGATGTCGTCCGGGGTCAGGACTTCGAACGTCACCACGCCGCAATGGCAGCCGCCTTTCTTCCAGGTCATCTCGTCCGCACTTGTCATTGGCGATAACAGACCGACTTCGCAGCCGCTACCACATCGGCCACATGCGGCAGCGCGAGCTTTTCTAGATTAGCGGCGTAAGGCATCGGCACGTCCTTACCGGTGACGCGGCAAGGCGGCGCATCGAGATAATCGAAGGCCTGATCCACGACCTGCGCCGCAACTTCCGAGCCGATCGAGGCGATGGGCCAACCCTGCTCAACGGTCACTAGCCGGTTGGTTTTTTTCACCGATTCAATCACGGTTGCGGTATCGAGCGGGCGCAGGCTGCGCAGATCGATCAGCTCGACTTCGATGCCTTCTTTCGCCAGCGCTTCGGCCGCCTCGATGATCAGGCCAACGCAGATCGAATGGGACACCAGCGTTACGTGTTCGCCTGAGCGTACCACGCGCGCTTTGCCGATGGGCAATACGAAATCGTCGAGCTTCGGTACCGGAAATGAGCGGCCATAAACGAGTTCATCTTCGAGAAACACCACCGGGTTGGGATCGCGGATAGCGGCCTTGAGCAGCCCCTTCGCGTCGGCCGCGAAATAGGGCGCCACCACCTTCATGCCCGGCACATGCGCGTACCACGAAGAATAATCCTGGCTGTGCTGCGCCGCCACGCGCGAGGCGGGGCCGTTCGGCCCGCGGAAAACGATGGGGCAGCCCATCTGCCCACCCGACATATAAAGCGTCTTCGCCGCCGAATTGACGATGTGATCGATGGCCTGCATGGCGAAATTCCAGGTCATGAATTCGACGATGGGGCGAAGCCCGCCGAAGGCCGCGCCCACGCCGAGGCCAGTGAAGCCGAATTCCGTGATCGGCGTATCGACCACGCGTTGAGGCCCGAATTCGTCAAGTAATCCCTGGCTTACTTTGTAGGCGCCCTGATATTGAGCCACTTCCTCACCCATCAGGAAGACGCTCTTGTCGCGGCGCATTTCTTCCGCCATCGCGTCGCGCAAGGCCTCGCGCACTGTCATGGTGACGAATTCCGTGCCTTCGGGAATGGCGGGATCTTGCAGCTCCGCGCCGTTGATTTTGGGCGGCGGCGCCGCGACTGCTTTTGGTTCGGCTTTCTTTTCCACTTTAGGCGCGGGCTTGGCCGCAGGCGATGCATCGCTCGCGCTTTCGCCTTCCTGAGCAAGAACGGCGATTGGTGTGTTCACCTTTACGCCTTCGGCGCCTTCGGGCACCAGGATTTTGGCGATGGTGCCCTCGTCCACCGCTTCGAATTCCATCGTCGCCTTGTCGGTTTCGATGTCCGCCAGCACATCGCCGGATTTCACGGCATCGCCTTCCTTGACGTGCCATTTGGCGATCTTGCCCTCCTCCATGGTGGGCGATAGTGCAGGCATGAGGATTTGAATGGGCATGGGGCGTGCGTGTTATTTCAAAATGTCGGTGTAAAGCTCGTCGAGAGCGGGCTCGGGGGACTCGGTTGCGAATTCGACTGCGCGGTTGATCTGCGCGCGTACGTCCTTGTCCACCGCTTTCAGATCGTCCTCGGTTGCCACGCCCATCTGCACCAGACGCTGGCCGAAATGATCGATGGGGTCGCGCTTCTCGCGCACCTCCTGCACTTCCTCGCGCGTGCGGTATTTGGCGGGGTCCGACATCGAATGGCCGCGATAGCGGTATGTTTTCATTTCAAGCAGATGCGGGCCATTGCCCGCGCGCACATGGGCCACCGCCTTCTTGCCAGCTTCGTGCACGGCGACCACGTCCATACCGTCCACCTGATCGCCCGGAATGTCGAAGGCCGTGCCGCGCTTGTAAAGATGCGTCTCCGCGGTCGAGCGCTCGACGCTGGTGCCCATGGCGTATTGGTTGTTCTCGATGATGTAGACCACAGGCAGCTTCCACAACGAAGCCATGTTGAAGGATTCCTGCACCTGGCCCTGATTGGCGGCGCCGTCGCCGAAATAGGTGAGGCAGACGCGGCCGTTGTTTTTGTATTTGTCGGCGAAAGCGAGGCCCGTGCCGATGGGGGCGGGCGCGCCGACAATGCCGTGGCCGCCAAAGAAATTCTTCTCGCGGCTGAACATGTGCATAGAACCACCCTTGCCCTTGGAATAACCAGTGGCGCGGCCCGTGAGCTCGGCCATCACGCCCTTTGGGTCCATGCCGCAGGCCAGCATATGGCCGTGGTCGCGATAGGCGGTGATGACCTGGTCGCCCTCCTCGATGGCCGCCTGCATGCCGACGACCACCGCTTCCTGGCCGATATAGAGGTGGCAGAAACCGCCGATTAGCCCCATACCGTAAAGCTGGCCCGCCTTTTCCTCGAAGCGGCGGATGAGCAGCATGTCGTGATAAAATTTTTTCAGCAGCTCGGGCGAGAGCGCCCCGCCCGTGTCCTGAATACCCATCGCTGCCGTGGCCTGTGCCATGCCGAACCCTGCCAAAACCCGCCCCAAAATCGGGCTTTCGGCGGCCTATGGCAAGCACTGAGGTTTTCACCTCCCCCTCTGTGGGGAGGTCGCGAGCACCTTCGCGCGAGCGGGTGGGGGGCGATGGCTGCCACCCGCCCCCACCCGATCCGCTTCGCTACTCTCATCGGATCGGCCTCCCTACAAAGGGGGAGGCGATTTTTGAATTCAGTGCGACGGAGGCGGAACCGGCTTGTCCCGTGGCACGGCGACCTCGCCGGGGCGGCCCTGATAGAGCACGCCGTGCGCGACCTCATCAAGCAGGTCGGGGTCTATGACCTTGCCGTCGAGCAGCGAGATGCGGTGTTGGAGGGCCTCGCGTTGCCCACGCAGCTCGGCCAGTTCCTGCTGCCTGACGGCAAGTTTGGCTTCCGTTCCCTGCCAGGCGAGCAGCCCGCGTTCGCCAAAAATGCCGCTGTAGCCGAAATAGATGGTGACGGCGCAGCAGATGGCCGGCACGGTCAACATGCCGACGCCGCGGACGATCTTGCGCCTGATTCGCATCCCCTGAACGAATCACGACTGATTCTCCGGCGTCAAGGGGAAATGTCTTAATTCAGGATCTTAGTTCAGGTGCGCTGCCGCGCCGCGTGGCGGACGCGAATGATCCTGACCTCGTTACGATGCGGCACCACAGTATAGAAAACCAAATAGGCATAGCGGCCAATCGTCAACATACGCATTCCGTCTACGCTCGTCGCGAATCCCATGTTGGGAAAGCGAGCCAACTCTGCGGCAATTTCTTTGATGCGTTTTATAACCGCTTCGGCAGCGATTGGATTATCGCGCGCGATGTAGGCAAATATTTCATCAAGCTGCGCAAGCGCGCCGCGCGTGAAGATGACTTTCACTTATGGCGATACTTATTAAATAAAGCGGCCACTTCTTCGTCGGTGGCAAATTCACCGCGCTCTGCTTCGGCTAAGCCTTGTTCAAGGTCAGCGCGTTCTTCCTCGGAAAGTTTGTAGACGCCATCGCCCAAAGATTTGCCCATAAACTCGATGACGAGCAGAATTTCCGCCGCCTTTTCCTGCCGCTCTTTCGGCCAGGTTTTGACGCGCTCGAGAACCGCTTCGATTTGTTCTTTGGTCACAAAATCACTCTACCAGAAATCACTGATTGGCAAAATCCCAACATCATTGTTGCTCAGCGTCTTTCAGTCGCCACGTCACATTCGCATGCCATTGGACTGTAATAGGCTGACCATCCTTTTTTGCAGGTGTGTAATGCCACTTCTTGCGACCTCAACGGATGCATCGTCCAATCTCGGATAACCACTCGACTTTGCGACCCTTACATCGGACACACTTCCATCTGCGTTGATTGTAAATTCAAGCGATACAGTTCCTTCTTCCTTATTTTTGATGGATTCAGGAGGATAAACAGCCTGTGCTCTTAGTGGAGTTATGCTATCTGCAATTCCGAATAGCAAAAGCCCAACCATGAACGCTTTCATAAATCTTCCAAAATTGATCATTGAAAGTCGCTCCGACGCTTTATCGATTAAATACTCCTCGTCCCGCATACACCGCTTGGTCGCCGAGGTCTTCTTCGATGCGCAGCAGCTGATTGTATTTGGCGAGGCGGTCGGAGCGGGAAAGCGAACCCGTCTTGATCTGGCCGCAGTTCGTGGCGACGGCCAGATCGGCGATGGTTGAATCCTCGGTTTCGCCGGAGCGGTGCGAAATCACGCAGCGGTAGGCCGCGCGCGCGGCTGTCTGCATGGTCTCCAGCGTTTCGGTCAGCGTGCCGATTTGGTTGAGCTTGATCAGAATGGCGTTGGCGACGTGTTTCTCGATGCCCTTTTTCAAAATCGTGGCATTGGTGACGAAAATGTCGTCGCCGACGAGCTGGATTTTCGCGCCAATCGCCTTCGTCATCGCCACCCAGCCGTCCCAATCGTCTTCGGCGAGGCCGTCCTCGATGGAAACGATGGGATAACGCGCGATCAGGCCCTCGTACAATTTGATCATTCCGGCGCTATCCAGCGTTTTGCCCTCGCCTTCCAGCACATATTTGCCGTTCTTGAAAAATTCGCTCGAAGCCGGGTCTATCGCCAGCGCCACGTCCGCGCCCGGCTTGTAGCCCGCCTTCTCGATGGCCTTGACGATGAAACCCAGCGCCTCGTCGGCCGATTTCACGTTGGGCGCGAAGCCGCCCTCGTCGCCGACATTGGTGTTGAACCCTGCGTCGTGCAGCAGTTTTTTGAGCGCGTGAAAAGTTTCCGCGCCCATGCGGAGCGCCTCGGCGAAAGTGGGCGCGCCCAGCGGCACGATCATGCATTCCTGGAAATCCATCGCGTTGTCGGCGTGCACGCCGCCATTGATGACGTTCATCTGCGGCACGGGCAGCGTTTGCGCCTTCGCCCCGCCGATGTAGCGGTAGAGGGCCATGTTGGCGGCCGCCGCCGCGGCCTTCGCCACGGCCAATGACACGCCCAGAATGGTGTTGGCGCCGAGCCGCGCCTTGTTCGGCGTGCCATCGAGCGTGCAGAGAATATTGTCGAGGCGGACCTGTTCTTCAGCTTCCAGCCCGCACACCGCATCGAAGATTTCGCCGTTGACCGCGTCCACGGCCTTTTGCACGCCCTTGCCGCCGTAGCGCGCGCCGCCGTCGCGCAGCTCCACCGCTTCGTGCTTGCCGGTTGAGGCACCGGACGGGATGCCTGCGCGGCCGAACGAGCCGTCCTCCAGCCGCACGTCCACTTCCACGGTCGGGTTGCCGCGGCTGTCGAGAATTTCGCGCGCGATGACGTCGGCAATGGCGGTCATTGTTCCGATCCTGTCCTCATCCTTCGACGGGCTCAGGATGAGGACGTTTTTTCTGGAACCCTCATGCTGAGCTTGTCGAAGCATGAGGGAAACAGCCCGTTCTAGGCCACGCGCTCCACACCATCAAGACTCCCAACCGTCACGGCCGGGCTCGGGGCGGCAATGACGAGGAAAGTTCAGATACAATCTCCACCGACTCGGGCTCCAGAGGGGACATCATGCCGTATATGCAACTTCCCGCCATCATAACCGTGCTTGCTGTGGTGATGACAATCGCGCTTGCCATCCGCGTTTCCGTGCTGCGCGGAAAATACAAGATCGATCCCCCCGCCACCACCGGCAATCCCGCGCTTGAGCGCGCCGTTCGCATCCATGCCAACACGGTGGAAGCGATGGTGGTGTTACTGCCGATGCTGTGGCTGGGCGCGATGCTCTACAGCGAGACCATCGCCTTCTGGCTAGGCATCGGCTGGCTGATCGGGCGCGTGGTTTATGCCATTGGCTTTACGATCGACGCGAAGAAACGCATTCCCGGCTTCGCCATCGCCGCTGCATGCGGGGTCGGCCTGCTGATCATCACTATCCTGGGCTTGTTGCAGTAGCGGCCCTAGCCGCTCGCCAGCAAAATATCACCGATCACGGGCTGCGCATCCTTTGCCGGCGCGCCAACAGGGGCAATGGTGACGGCGATCTCTTTCGACGTGACATTGCCATTGACGATGCCTGTGACATCGAAGCTCACGAATTTCTGGCTCACCATGCCGGCCATTCCGGCATCGAAGAAATTGATGGTGCCGAGGCGGGAGGATTTCTTCGCAGCACCCGCGCCCACGTTGAGAAAAACGGCATAGAGCACGCCCGGCTGCGCGCGCGCCTGCAGATTGCGGATCACCAGATAGATGTGTGCGGAAGGCGCGGGCGGTGGCGGCGCAGCAGCCACAGGCGGTGGCGCTGCGGCTTTCGGCCGGGCGGCGCCAACTCTAGGCGGCGCAGCCTGTTCGGGCGGGGACGCGCCCGTTGCGCCTGCGCCCGGCGCCGTCAACACCGTCTGTGGCAGATTGAGCGCAACCTGCTCCGGCAGTGCGCCAATCGCGACCGGGCCCGATGCGCTTGCCACCATGTTCGATACCGGCGCCGCGGGCGCAATGGCTTTCTCGGCTGGAGGTGCTGCAGCGCCTGGTGGCGCTGCTCCTACGCGGCCTGCATACGCGGGCGCGGCCGCACCTGGCTGCGCTTCTGCAATCGCAAACGGGACGGGCTCAAGCCGGTCATAGGCGTAACCGAGCGCCGCGATGTCGGCAAAATCGCCGACGCGGGCCGAGACGCGCGCGCCCTTCTCATCGGCGAAGGCGAATTCACGGTTGCGCCATCTGTCGCCGTCCGGATTGCCGTGGCCGCCAGCGTTCCAGCTCGCCCACAGGCGGTCGATATTGGAATGATGCAGCCAGAAAACGGGATCGTTCGCCGCCCATTGAATATCGCCCATGCCCTGGCGGTCGCCCACCAACACATGCACGCTGGCATGGAGACCGGAATCAAGATTGAGGCAGAAGCCCTGCCTGGTGCCGCCGCTGGCGAGATAAGTTTGCTGCTGACGGCAAGTTGGTTCGAGCGGCGACGGCATGCCCTGCCTTTCGTCCAGCGGATGGCCAAGATTGACGCTCGGCTTGCGGTGCATGCGATAGAGCGGATTGCTGTCGCCCGCGGGTTCGCGGAAGGCCGCGGGCAAGACGCGATGCGCTGGATTGGTGTAATTCCAATAGGGCATGGTGAAACTGGCGTCGTTCAGCACCGCGCGCACGATGCGCTCGAAATAGAATACGAACATGCGGTGCCACGGCAGAAAGCAATCTTCCAGATGATTGCCGCCATGCGCCTGGCAGGTGTTCCACACTTCTGCCGCGAACGCGCGGGATGCAGGCGGCAATTTGGCGAGTTCCTTGTCCTTGCTGCTGTCGCCGCGCACATAATGCGTGAACCACTGAAACGTCCAGCTTAAGGGATCGGCCATGGGGCGCGCCGACATCAGCTTCAAGGCAGCCGCGAATTTTTTCAGCATCGCCCGGCCTTCGGCGCTGGCCGCGTTGTAGCGGACAAGCGGCGGGCTGGCGGCAAAAGCGCGCCCGCGCAGGAACGGCATTGCACTGACTGCCGCGCCCGCCATCACCAAGGAGCGGCGGCTGACCCTACTTTTCATGTCGTCCCCTGCAGACTTACGCCTGCGTGCGCTTCTTGGCTATGCGGTCGATTTCCATAAGCTCAGATAATAGTTCGGGCAAATCTTTCAGCTTGATCATGTTGGGACCGTCCGACATGGCGTGATCCGGATCCTGATGCGTTTCCATGAATAAACAGGCGATGCCGACGGCCACGGCCGCGCGGGCGAGAGCGGGCACGAATTCGCGCTGGCCGCCGGAGCGGTTGCCGAGCCCGCCAGGCTGCTGCACCGAATGGGTGGCATCGAACATCACCGGGCAACCGAAGCTCGCCATGATGGGCAGCGAACGCATGTCGGAGACGAGCGTGTTGTAGCCAAACGACGCGCCGCGCTCGCAGAGGATGACGTTGGGGTTGCCGGCATGGGTGATTTTCTCCAGCGGGTTTTTCATGTCCCACGGCGCCATGAACTGGCCCTTCTTCACGTTGACGGGCTTGCCGGTTTTGGCGGCCGCCACCAGGAGATCGGTTTGGCGGCAAAGAAAGGCCGGGATTTGCAAAATGTCCACCACTTCGGCCACCGGCTTGCACTGATCGATTTCGTGCACGTCGGTGATGATGGGCAGGCTGTATTTCTCTTTCACTTCGGCAAACACGGGCAGCGCCTTCGAGAGCCCCACGCCACGCGGGCCCGACATGCTGGAGCGGTTGGCCTTGTCGAAGCTGGTCTTGAAGATGAAGCCGATCCCGAGTTTCGCCATAATTTCTTTCAGCGCCGCAGCCATTTCGAGCGCGTGCTCGCGGCTCTCGAGCGCGCACGGTCCCGCCACTACCGACAAGGGCCTGGCATTGCCGATTTCAATTTTCCCCACGTGGACGACAGGATTGGGCTTAATCATGGGGTATTCCTACCGTTCAGCGCCCGGCAGGTCGAGGGAATAGTTTTTGGAAATTCGCATCGCGTTTTTCTGCGCCGCAGGCGCACGTCGCCTGCCCACTGCCGAGCGGCGCAATTTTGATCCTTCGGCGCCCGTGCGCGCGATTGTTGTGCGGTTGCCTGAGCATATTTACCTCGTGATTTTGGGCGCGTGAACACGCGGATGGAGGCGCAAAAGCGCCTGACCGGCAAACCCAATTGTGGAGAATGACGTCAAGGTGACGAACGAGCGCCACGCTGTCAATGGCCAAAACGGCGGTTTGAGTCCGCGAAACTTAACTATCCATGCATGGGGCAAACGAAGCATGGGGCAAACGAAACCGCGCTGCAGGCAAGGAAACTTTGCACAAAATATTTTTTTTGGCCCGCTAATTTGCGTGTCCTGGATGAACGAAAAATGCGTAATTTCTGCAGACGAGAATATCTTTCGCCGCCTCACAATGGTGAAGTGATTTTATGAACCCTTTTTCTTCGCGGCTTCATAACGCGCGAGCGTGGCCGGCGTCGGCGGATAAAGCTCGGTCAGCTTCACACCTTTTTTCAGCTCGGCCAGAATCCAGTTCTCGAAGCGCTCTTGCTCGGCGCCATCTTTAACAACGTCGGCCACCAGCGCCTGCGGGATCACCACCGCGCCGTCGTCGTCGGCGACGATGACGTCGTCCGGAAACACCGCCACGCCGCCGCAGCCTATTGCCTCCTGCCAGCCCACGAAAGTGACGCCCCAGATGGAGGCGGGCGCGGCAGCACCATCGCACCAGGTGGGAAGCCCGCACGCCGCAATGCCGGCAGCGTCGCGCACCGCGCTGTCGGTGACGAGGCCGGCCACGCCGCGCGCCTTCATCGTGGTGGCGAGGATTTCGCCGAAGGCGCCTGCGTCCGTCACGCCGCCGGTGCCGGCCACCGCAATGCAGCCGGCAGGCATCGCCTCGATCGCCGCGCGCGTCGATTTGGGCGCGGCCCATGAGGCGGGCGTCGCTACGTCTTCGCGCGCCGGAATGAAGCGCAGCGTAAAGGCGCGGCCCACCAGGCGCGGGCCGCCCGCCTTGAGCGGCCGGACCCCGCGCATCCACACGCGGCGGATGTCGTGCTTCATCAGCACGGTGGTGACCGTGGCCGTCGAGATTTTTCTCAGCGCCTCGAACAGCGCGGCGTCGTCATGCATGCGCGGTTATTTCTTGTTGCGCGGATCGTCCGCCGGATTGATGTAGGTGATCGCGAACGGCCCTTCGCCATGCACCTGCACGATGGTGGGAGTGGACGCCCAGGCATAATGATGCATCTGGGCGGGCAATGAGACGAAGCCGCCAGCTTTCAGCGTGGTTCCGGACTTCGTATCGAGCTTGTCGCCCATGCCGATATGGAAGGCGCCCGAAATCACCGTCACGTTTTCCGTGGTCGGATGCCAATGCGCGTTGATCTTGTAACCCTTCGGCATCTTGACCCGCAGCGTATATTCGCCGGCCTTGAACGGATCGCCCGCCAGCACGGCGACCTGGCTGCCTTTGACGAAAAAGTCGGGCGCCGGACCCCATTTCAACGATTGCGGCGTCGCCGTGATCATGTCTTCGGCGAGCGCCGCTGTGGACAGCAGCGCGGCTGCGGCAATGGCCAGACCAAGTTTCATCATGATTTTCCTCCCAGTGAATAAATCCCGAATAATTCTACACTAACCGGCTCTGGTGCACAGCCGCTTCAATGAAGGAGGCGAACAGCGGGTGGGGCTCGAGCGGCTTCGATTTCAGTTCGGGGTGGAATTGGACGCCAATGAACCATGGGTGAGCAGGGATTTCCATGATCTCGGGCAGGCGGCCGTCGGGCGACCAGCCTGACACGATCAGGCCGCTTTTGGCCAATTGATCCGTATACTGCGTGTTGACTTCATAGCGGTGGCGGTGGCGTTCGCTGATTTCGGTGGCGCCATAGATTTGCGCGACATGGCTGCCGGTCTTCAGCACCGCCGGGTACGCGCCTAGCCGCATGGTGCCGCCCAGATCCGATTTGTCGTTGCGCAGCTCGATGGCGTTGCCCTTCGTCCATTCGGTCAAGAGCGCGATGACGGGATATTTCGGCTTCGAGATTTCGGTCGAGCCAGCGCCTTCGAGATGTGCCAGATCGCGCGCCACTTCGATCACGGCCATGTGCAACCCGTAGCAGATGCCGAAGAACGGCACTTTGCGTTCGCGGGCGAATTTGACGGCGGCGATCTTGCCCTCGGTGCCGCGCTCGCCGAAGCCGCCCGGCACCAGAATGCCGTGCATGTCTTCCAGAAAGACCGCCGCATCGTCCTGTTCAAATATTTCGGCCTCGATCCATTCCACCTCGACATGGACATTGTTGGCGAGCCCGCCATGCGCAAGGGCCTCGGTCAGCGATTTGTAAGAATCCTTCACCGCCATGTATTTGCCGACGACGGCAATCTTCACCTCGCCTTCCGGCTTCCGCACGCGCTCTACCACCTTGTCCCAGCGCGACAAATCTGGCGGCGGCGCATTGTCGAGGCCGAAAACCTTCAGCACCTGGGTGTCGAAACCTTCGGCGTGATAGCGCGCGGGCGCGTCATAGATGGTTTCCAGATTGACCGCGGGGATCACGCGCTCGGGCCGCACATTGCAGAACTGCGCGATCTTGCGGCGGTCTTCCTGCGGGATGGGCTTGTCCGAACGGCAGAGCAGCACATCGGGCTGGATACCGATGCCGCGCAATTCCTTTACCGAATGTTGCGTCGGTTTGGTTTTCAGCTCGCCCGCGCTGGTGATGTAAGGCACCAATGTCAGGTGCACGTAACAGGTACGGTCCGGGCCGAGTTCATTGCCAAGCTGGCGGATGGCTTCGAAAAACGGCAGGCCCTCGATGTCGCCCACCGTGCCGCCGATTTCGCAAAGGAGAAAATCAACGTCACCCTCGCCCGTCATGATGAACTCTTTGATCGCATCGGTGACGTGGGGAATCACCTGCACGGTGCGGCCGAGATAAAGCCCCTGGCGCTCGCGCGCGATGATGCCCTGATAGATCTGGCCGGCGGTGACGTTGTCGGATTTGGATGAGGCAACGCCCGTAAAGCGCTCATAATGGCCGAGGTCGAGATCGGTTTCGGCGCCGTCGTCGGTGACATAGACCTCGCCATGCTGATAGGGCGACATAGTGCCGGGGTCCACATTGAGATAGGGGTCCAGCTTCCGCAAACGCACCGTGTAACCGCGCGCCTGCAAAAGCGCGCCGAGAGCCGCTGAAGCGAGACCTTTCCCTAAGGAGGAGACCACGCCGCCGGTGATGAAGATCAACCGCGCCATGGAAGGCCAACATGTCCGAACGCGTGGCCGCACTCAAGCGCTTTATGCGTTTCGCCAAAGATTATTTTTGCCGGTTAATGCGAGGGCGGAACGGTGGGCGTTTTGGGCGCAGGCGCCTGCTGCGGCGCGGGCTGAGGCTGCGACTGGGGCTGCGCTGGGCGCGGAGGCAACCTGATGGGCGCCCCAATCCTTGCCCCGGCAGGCACCGACGGGCCTCCTGTGTCGAGAATCGATTTGGTCTGCATGCTGTGCAGCGTCAGGATATTCAGCGCGATGCTGACGATGAAGAAAGCCGCGGCCAAGAAGGCCGTGGTCTGGGTGAGCGTATTGGCGGCGCCCCGCGCGCTGAACATGCCGCCAAGCCCTGAGCCCGAGCCGCCGATGCCGAGCGCGCCGCCTTCGGAGCGTTGCAGCAGCACCGTGATGATCAGCGCCACAGCGACGATCAATTGCAGGACGAGAAGGACCGACAGCATTGCCGGGTCAATAGACGAAACGGGAAGCCCAGGGAAGAGCCTTTCGGCTAATTAATGGCGTCAGTTCACCGCCAGGGCGGCGCGGCGGACATCGATACGGGCCGCGATTGCGTCGAGCTCGTCAACCAGCGCGGGCTTGGCCTCGCCTGGCGCGTAGATTTCGCCAAGCGTCAGCGTGGCGTGGCCCAGCAAATGCATCATCGGCATCAGCGTCGGCCCCCGGCTGGGATCCGCGTCGGTGGAGAATTGCAGCATGGAGCCGATGGCTTCGGTGCATTCGATCACCGACTCGCACCATTTGGCGACGGTTTCGTATTCGGTTTGGGCCGAGCGGTGTTTGACCTCGGTGGCCAGCGCGCCCATGCGGTCTAGCATGTCGGACAGGTCGCGCGTATTGGGGCGGCGCTGTTCGATCAGCCGCCATTGCAGGCAAAGCTGGAAGGCGTCGCGGCGCAGTTTTTCGGCGTTGATCTCGGCTTTGCCGTGGGCGACCACTTCGGCGATGACGCGTTCTGCCTCTTCGCGATTGACGCCGCCGGCCGCCTTGAGGCGCAGCGGATTCGGCACTTCGAGAAGCTCGCTCTTTCTTTCGGAGCGCGGATCGCGCCTGCGGTCGGGGCCGATGTAATCGCAGGTGACGACGAAACCCCTGCGCTGCTCGACCACCAGCCACAGCCGCTCGGTCAGCAAATCGAGCGAATAGGGCCGCGCCAGCAGATCGTCGGCGCCGGAATTGATCACCATGTTCACCAGCCCACCTTCACGCCGCCAGGTGGTGGCGAGAACAGCCGCAAACGGATTGGTGCCGGTGAGCCCCTGGCGCAGCGATTGCACGAGCTTGCACAGCTCGCTTTCCGCGCCGGCCACTTCGCACACAATCAGGTCGGGCGTGTGCAGGCGCAAATGCTCGGCCATCTGTTCCAGCGTGACCACGACATCGAGCTTGCGGAAGCCCAGCGCGAAAAGGCCCGCGCGCGTGGTTTCGCCGTTGGCCGCCACGGGATCGTAGATCAGCGCATCGGCGTGTTCGAACGAGAGTTTTCTCGTCATGGCCTGTTCAGCCCCAATTCATCAGCATACGCACATAACATGCGGGGCTTTAAGAGCGGGTACGGTTGGCGCGGGGAAATTGCTGAAAATCGTAACCAAATTCTTTCCGGTGGAGGAACCATGAGAATTCGCGATATTGCGGCGGCTGCTATTCTCCTTGGGGTGGCGCTGGCGCCCCGGTTGGTCAATGCCGCCGACACCGGGCGCACGCTCGAATGGGGCGGGCGCGAACGCAGCTATTCCGTGCATCTGCCGCCGGGCGGGGCACGAGGGCAGATGGCGCTGGTTGTGGTGCTGCATGGCGGCGCCGGCAGCGGAAAGGGCGCGGCCAAACAGACGCATTTCAGCGCCGAAGCCGACAAGCTGGGCTTCATCGTCGCCTATCCCGACGGCACCGACCGCAAACGGCCGCTGATATCGCTGTTCGGGAAGGCCGGCTTCCTCACCTGGAACGCGGGCGGCTGCTGCGCCTATGCGATGGAGAATCGCATCGACGATGTCGATTTCACTCGCGCAATGGTGGCCGGGATCGAAAAGGATTTCCCGATCGACAGGGCGCGCGTTTACGCCACCGGCATTTCCAATGGCGCGATAATGTCCTATCGCCTCGCCTGCGATGCGAGCGACATTTTCGCGGCCGTGGGCCCCGTCGCGGGCGTGGTGTTTCCGCCCTGCAAGCCGCGCGAGCCTGTCGCCGTGATCGACATTCAAGGCAGCGACGACAGCAACATGCCGGTCAAGGGCGGCGTCGGCGATAAGGCCTTCACCAAGACCGATTATCCGCCCTTGCAGGATTCGATTTCGTTATTGGCGGGCGCAGATAATTGCCGCGAGCAGCCGGTTCAATCGCAGCCGATGAAGGATGTGCGGCTAACCGATTACACGGGCTGCCGTACGGGCACGGAAGTCGCGCTCTATATGGTCGAAGGCGGCGGTCATTCCTGGCCCGGCGGCGAGCGCATGGCGCGCTTTCTCGATGCCCCCTCGCCCGCCCTGGACGCGACCGATGTGATCTGACGCTTCTTCGCCCGGCACCCGAAGAAGAAATAGTCCGTTCAGCGTGAGTTCCTTAGAGGGTCGCGTCTGGAAAACGCGCTCATGACATGGGCTGCATGCAATTGACCATCCAGGGCTGGCCGAATTTGTCGATCGTCATGCCGAAACGCTTCGCCCAGAAGGTTTCCGCCATCGGCATGTTCACCTTGCCGCATTCGGACAGCGCCTTGAATATGCGCTCGGCATCCGCGGGCGTGGGCACGTCGAGCGAAATGCAGAAGCCCGCCGGCTTTTGCGCATACATGGTCGGCGCATCGGCGCCCATCAGCACGGCGCCCGCCGCTTCCAGCCGCATGTGCATGATGCGGCCCCGTTGGTCGGGCGGGGTTTTATCCGCCATCGGCGATTCGCCGTAGGCCATTTTCATTGTGACCTAGCCGCCCAGGGCTTTCTCATAAAAGCCGAACGCCTCTGTGCAATTGCCGTTGAACGCCAGATAGGGATGGATTTGCATGATCGTGCTCCTGCTGCTTTAGCGTGAAACCGTGCCCAGATATTCTGCCAGACAGCCGCGCGGCGCGGATGGCGTCAAGCTTTTTTGCGTGCGGCGTTTCAAAAATGTTCGGTGCGGAAAGGCCCGTAGCGCGTGGAGGCTGCGACCAGAAAAGCAATGGACCAGCCGATCAGGAGGAAGCCGTTGATCCCTTCGAGCGAGGCAAGCAGGCGCCAGGCCGGATCGAGCCCCACATCGCCCGCGCCCACGGTCGAAAACGTCGCCGTCGACAGATAAAGCGCGTCCTCGAAATTGCCGATCGCGCCGATGCCGACGAACGTCAGCGACCAGATCCAGACCTCCAGGGTATGCACCAGGAAGAGGCCGACCACGGTCGCGATCATGGCGATGGTCTTGCCGACGCCATGCCGGTGCAGATGAAGCAAGCCGATAAGGCGCGGCATCGAGCGCGACAACACGATCAGCCCGAATGTCTGTATCAGGACGGTCGCCGCAATCAGCAATGACCCCAAGGCAAGATTGGCGAACATGGGCGAGCCTCAGCGCTTCGGGCAAGCGCGGATGATGGCGAGAAAATCGGACGCCTTGAGGCTGGCGCCACCCACCAGCGCGCCATCGACATCCTGCACGGCCAGAATTTCGGCGGCGTTGCCGGGTTTCACCGAGCCGCCATAAAGAATGCGGATGGCCGCGCGCTCCTCTGTCGCGTAACGCTGCGACAGCGCCGCGCGCACGGCCGCATGCATTTCGGCGATCTGCGCCGAACTCGGCGTGCGGCCCGTGCCGATCGCCCATACCGGCTCGTAAGCGATCACCAGTTCGGCCGCCGGGAAACCTGGCGGAATGCCGGCGCCAAGCTGATAAGTGACTATCGCAATCGCTTTGCCGCCATCGCGCTCGCTCTCCGTCTCGCCGACGCAGACGATGGCCTTTAGGCCGGCGCGATGCGCGGCCGCCACCTTGGCCGCGACTATGCGATCGTTCTCTTGATGATATCGACGGCGTTCGGAATGGCCGGCGATGACGTAAGTGGCGCCCGCATCGCGCAGCATCTCGGCCGAAATGTCGCCGGTGAAAGCGCCAAAGGCTTCCGCATTGCAATCCTGGGCGCCGATGGCGACCCGCCCGCCCTCGGCCGCGCGCACGGCGTCGGCGATGAGCGTCGCGGGCGGGCAGATGAGCACATCGGCGGCGGCCGGCTCGCCATCCAGCGCACGCGAAACGGCGCGGATCTCGCCAAGGCCCGCATGGAGGCCATTCATCTTCCAGTTTCCGGCGATCAGCTGGCGCACGCGGGCCCTCGCTCAAGCTCCAGAAAACTTGCTCCCATAACGCCCCCTCCCTATCATCCGCGGCCTTTCGAAGCCAACAGCCCGGAAACCCATGCTCTCGTCCTTCCGCAAAGCTTCCAAATCCTGGCTCGCCAAGGGCCTGATGCTGACGCTGGCCGGCGCCTTCGGCCTGTGGGGCATCAATGACATTTTTCGCGGCGGCAGTAGCGACACGTCGGTCGCAAGCGTAGGCGACCACAAGATTGCAGCTGCCGATTACGACCGCGAGCTCAAGGCCGAATTGCGCCGAGAGAGCCAGAACCTGCACACCGATCTCACCATGGAGCAGGCGCGCTCGCTAGGGCTAACGCAAGGCGTGCTTGAGCGCATGATCTCGCGCCAGGCGCTGGACGACGAAGCGGCGAAACTGGGCCTTACCGCCAGCAATGAAACGGTGGCGAAAGAAATTCGCGGTCAGAAGCAGTTCCAGGGCGAGAATGGCGCCTTCGACCACCAGCTGCTCGACGAGGCGCTGCAGCAAAACAATCTCAGCGAAGCCATGTTCGAGGATGGCTACCGCCTCGATATCGCGCGCGCGCAGTTGATGGATTCCGCGGTGGACTGGCTGGAAGTTCCTGCCGGCATGACCGGTGTGCTGTTCGATTATCTCAACCAGACGCGCGTGGCCGAATATCTGGTGCTGACGCCCGACATGGCGGGCGCCATGCCGCAGCCCACGGACGCCGAGCTTGACGCCTTTCACAAGACGAATGCCGCCCGCTACAGCACGCCGGAATATCGCGAGCTCGATTTTGTCGAGATCGGGCCGGAGCAGTTCTCTGACAGCATCAAGGTCACCGACGCCGACATCAAAAAGGAATATGACGAACACAAGGACGATTTCATCAAAGCCGAGCAGCGCGACATCGAGCAGATCAATTTCCCCTCGAAAGAGGCCGCACTTGCGGCCCAGCAGAAAATCGCCGCGGGCACGGACTTCCTCGCGGTTGCGCAAGGCATGGGGCTCAAGGAAAGCGACGTGAAGCTGGGCTCTTTCGCCAAGAGCGGGCTCGACGCCACCCGCGCCAACGCGGCCTTCGCCGTGGCGGAAGGAAGTGTCACGCCGGCCATCCAAGGCCCGTTTGGCTGGGTCATCATCAAGGTGACGAAGGTGACACCCGGCGTGAACAAGACCTTCGACGAGCTTAAAGACACGCTGCGTCAGCAGGTGACGAAGGACAGGGCGCTGAGCCAGTCCATCGACGCGGCCAACAAGTTCGAGGATGCGCGCGGCGGCGGCGCAACGCTCGACGACGCGGCCAACAAAGTGGGCTTGACCGCCATTCATGTAGCGGCCGTCGACGACAAGGGGATGGCGCCCAATGGAAGCAAGGCCAATGTGCCAGCGCCTGCCGTGTTCCTGCGGCAGGCCTTCGCCGCGCAACCGGGCGATGAAGGCGATATCTTCCAGAGCGACGAGCAACATTCTTATGCCATCAAGGTGGTCAGCGTGACGCCGCCCGCGCTCAAGCCGCTCGATCAGGTGCGCGACCAGGTGGTGAAGGACTGGACGGAATCCAAGCGCGCGACGCTGCTTGCCGACCGTGTCAAGACGCTTGCGGCGCAAGCGCAGAACGACGGCAACCTCGCGGGCATCGCCAAAACCCTTGGCCATGAGCCCCTCGTCAGCCAGCCCTTGAAGCGCGACACCACCAGCGATGTTTTCTCGCGGGCCCTTCTGGCCGAATTATTCAACACGCCGCCGGGCAAGGTGGTTGCCGGCCAGCTCGGCAAGGGCGCGGGCTTCGTCATCGCGCGCGCGACCAAGGTGCAAAACCCCGATCCGGCAATGGCCGCGGGCGACTTCGAAGACAACCGCAGACAGCTCTCGCAGCAAGTGGCCAACGACCTGGTCGAGTCCATGTCGGCTTCAGCGCGCGCGACAGAAGGCGCAACCATCAACCAGGACTCGCTCAACCGCTTCTTCGGCGGCGCCAGCAATGAGTGACGCGCCATGGACATCGCCCCCGGCTTTCCCGCTTTCACCAAGACTTACGGCGAGGGGCGCCCGCAGGTTCTGTTTGCGCGGCTGATCGCCGACCTTGAATTGCCGGTTTCCGCTTTTTTGAAGCTCGCGCGCGGGCGCGACAACGCGTTTCTCTTAGAAAGCGTGGAAAGCGGGCAGGCGCGCGGGCGCTACTCCGTTATCGGCCTGAAGCCCGATATGATCTGGCGCTGCCGCGACGGCAAGGCCGAGGTGAACGCGAACGCGCTGGCAGAGCCCGATGCGTTCGGCCCCGACGACGGCGGATTGAAGCCGCTCGATTCCCTGAAAAGGCTGATCCGTTCCGTGCGCATCGAGCTGCCCGCCGAATTGCCGCCGATGGCGGCCGGGCTGTTCGGTTATCTCGGCTACGACATGGTGCGGCTGATGGAGCGCCTGCCCGCGCAACCGCGCGATGTGCTGGGCCTTCCCGACGCGGTTCTGCTGCGACCCACGATCGTCGCCATCTTCGATGCGCTGCGCGACGAGATTATCGTGGTGACGCCGGCTTGGCCCGATGCTGCGCTTGACGCGCGCGAGGTTTACGAGTGTGGAATTGCGCGGTTAGGCGAGACGCTGGCCAATTTGAAGCGCGCCGAACAACACTCCCCGCCCGCGAAGCACACAACGCCGGGCACGCAAACCGTGCGATCAAATACGACGCATGCGGACTATCTCGCTAAGGTCGAGAAGGCCAGGGAATACATCCGCGCGGGGGACATTTTTCAGGTGGTGCCGAGCCAGCGTTTCCGGCGCGCGTTTCCGCTGCCCCCCTTCGCGCTCTATCGCGCGCTGCGAAGGCTCAACCCCTCTCCCTTTCTTTATTTTCTCAATTTTCCGGGCTTTGCCATCGTCGGTTCCAGCCCCGAAATCCTGGTGCGCCTGCGCGAGGGCCAGGTGACCATCCGCCCCATCGCCGGCACACGGCCGCGCGGCAAGACCGAGGCGGAAGACAAAATACAAGGCGAGGAATTGCTGGCCGATCCCAAGGAGTGCGCGGAGCATCTGATGCTGCTGGATCTCGGGCGCAACGATGTGGGGCGCGTGGCGGAAACGGGCAGCGTGCGCGTCACGGACCAGTTCTTCATCGAGCGTTATTCCCACGTCATGCACATCGTTTCCAATGTCGAGGGGCGCCTGCGCAAAAACCTCGACGCGGTGGATGCCCTCATCGCGGGCTTTCCGGCCGGCACGTTGTCGGGTGCGCCCAAATTGCGCGCCATGGAAATCATCGATGAATTGGAAAAGGAAAAGCGCGGGGTGTACGCCGGCGCGGTAGGCTATTTCGCCGCCAACGGCGCGATGGACACCTGCATCGTGCTGCGCACGGCGGTGGTGAAGGACGGCGTGATGTTTGTGCAGGCGGGCGGCGGCGTGGTGGCCGACAGCGATGCGGAAGTCGAATTCCAGGAGACCGTCAATAAGGCCAAGGCGCTGTTCGCCGCCGCCGACGAGGCCATGCGCGAGGCTGATGCGAAGAAAAGTTAGCGCGCGTCGATAAGCTTTTGCACCGCGGGATGAAAATGTCCGCGATAGCGTTGTTGCACGTCCGCACGTTTCCAATCGTTTTCGGTGAGAACGCCCCGGCAATTTTTCTTGCCGCAAGTGCATCGCTGGTTTTCGTCGGCATAGGCGGCCTCGTCGAAATTCCAGGTGGCGTGGTCGAGCGTGAGCTCCTCGCCGGCCGCGATGTCGCGCATGGCCGTGACCGTCACTTCATTGGTGAGCCAGATGTTCGCATCGCAGGAATGGTTGAGTTGCTCATCGAGGCTTTCGCGCGTGTCGCTCGTGGGCAAAGCAAGATAAGCCCCCTCGCCCACCAGCCACACCGAACGCTCGCGGTATTTGGGCGAAAGTGCCTTCTGCATATTCACCATCTCGCCTCCGAATTCCATCAGCTTTTCGCCCGCTGCAATCTTGCCGGCGGCGAACACGCCCTCGCCGTGGATGCGGGACTTGCCGGACCTGAGTTTCGGGCTGACCCAGCTGCGCTTCAGATAGGTTTTCTTCATCCCGGGTCCTTTGGCGCGCCTATAGGCAGCCCGCGCAAGCATATATATTGTCTGCGCCCCATGCTGCTCCTGATCGATAATTACGACAGCTTCACCTACAACCTGTTCCACTATCTGGGGGAACTGGGCGAGGAAATAATTGTCTGCCGCAACGACGACATGTCTGCGGCGCAGGCGCTTTCCATGAAGCCCACTTCAATAGTGCTGTCGCCTGGGCCCTGCGATCCCGACAAGGCAGGCATTTGTCTTGAACTTATCAGGGCGGCGAGTGGCCGAGTGCCCATTCTGGGTGTGTGCCTAGGGCATCAGGCGATCGGACAGGCTTATGGCAGCACAATTGTGCGCGCGCCACAGCCGATGCATGGCAAGCTCAGCCGCATCCATCACACTGGCAAAAGTGTGTTCCGCGGCCTGCCGAACAATTTTTCCGCCACACGCTATCATTCGCTGACGGTGGAGCGCGCCTCACTGCCCTCCACGCTCGACATCACCGCCGAAACGGATGACGGCGTCATCATGGGTCTCGCGCACAGAACGCATCCGGTGGCTGGCGTGCAATTCCATCCCGAAAGCATTGCTTCCGAGCACGGCCGCCAGCTCCTGAAGAACTTTCTCGATCTCGCCTACGGCAAACAACCGGCCCTCGCATGATAAGCCCCGACGAGTTCGGCGCGTTGCTCAAACGCCTGGCTACCGGCCACACCTTGAACGCCGATGAATCCGCTAGCGCCTTCGGCGCCATGATGACGGGCGAAGTTTCGCGGGCGCGTATGGCTGCGTTCTTGACCGCGCTCGCCATGCGCCAGCCCACCGTGGACGAGCTTACCGGCGCCGCGCGCGTGATGCGGCAGGCGGCGGTCGCGGTTGAGGCGCCGGCTGGCGCGATGGATGTTTGCGGCACGGGCGGCGATGGCCAGGGCACGCTGAATGTTTCGACGGCGGTGGCGCTAGTGGTGGCGGGCTGCGGCGTAGCAGTTGCCAAGCACGGCAACCGCGCGATGTCCTCGCGCACGGGTTCCGCCGACGTGCTGGAGGCGTTGGGCGTGCGCATGCAGCTTGCGCCCGGCGGCGCGGAGGCCTGCCTGCGCGCGGCCAATATCTGCTTCATGTTCGCGCAGGCGCATCACCCGGCGATGAAGCGCGTGACCGAACTACGCCAGGAACTGGGTTTCCGCACAATGTTCAATCTGCTTGGGCCGCTGGCCAATCCGGCCGGTGTCAGGCGCCAATTGATCGGCGTGTATGACGAGAGCTGGCTCGAGCCGTTCGCGCATGCGCTGAAAGCGCTGGGCGCCGAGAAGGCGTGGATCGTGCACGGCCAGGGCCTCGATGAGGTGGCGCTGGGTGGCGTCACCAAGGTGTCGGCGTTGGAACACGGCGAAGTGCGCAGCTTCGAGATCACGCCTGAAGATGCGGGGATCGCGCGCGCGCCGGTGAAGGCGATCAAGGGCGGCACGCCCGAGAAAAATGCCGAAGCCATTCGCGCGCTGTTGAGAGGCGCGCGCGACCCCTTCCGCGACATCGTGCTGCTGAACGCGGCCGCCGCCCTCATCGTGGCCGACAAGGCGAAGGATTTACGCGGCGGGATGCATTTAGCCGCCGCATCCATCGACGAAGGCGCGGCACAGGCAGCACTTGAGACGCTGATCGCCGCCAGCCACGAGGTCTCGGCGTGAACGTGTTGGAACGCATCGCAGCGTATAAGCGCGATGAAATTACCGCAGCAAAAAATAAAAGGCCCTTGCCTGCGCTGATGGCAGAAGCAAAGCACGCTTCGCCCCCGCGCGGCTTTCGCTCGGCCCTGGCATCGGCAAAAGCCAATGGCAAGCCCGGCCTGATAGCCGAAATCAAAAAAGCCAGTCCGTCTAAGGGGTTCATCCGCGCCGACTTCGATCCGGCGAAACTCGCGCGCGCCTATGAGGCGGGCGGCGCTGTGTGTCTTTCGGTGTTGACCGATGCGCCGTCGTTCCAGGGCGCGTCCGAACATCTGGCACAAGCGCGCGCGGCCACTGGCTTGCCCGTGCTACGCAAGGATTTCATGCTCGATCCTTATCAGATTGCGCAATCGCGCGCGCTCGGCGCCGATTGCATCCTTATCATCATGGCGATGGTGGACGACAAGACAGCAGGCATGCTGTTTGCATCCGCGCGCGAGTTCGGCATGGATGCGCTTATCGAGGTTCACGACGAAGCGGAGCTTGGACGCGCGCTTGCGTTCAAGCCGCAGCTCATCGGCATCAACAACCGCGATCTGAAAACCTTTGAAACAGACATCGGCATCGCCATCGGGCTTGCACCGCTGGTTCCTGCGGCCTGTCTCATAGTGGCCGAAAGCGGGCTCGGTGCGCCAGACGATCTGCGCAGATTGGCTAAGGCCGGCATCACCACCTATCTTATCGGCGAGAGCCTGATGCGCGCGGGCGACGTGGAGCGGGCCACGCGCGCGTTGCTGGAGGGCGCGGCATGACGAGACGGTTGTCGCATCTCGACGAACGCGGACGTGCGGCGATGGTGGATGTCACACGCAAGTCCGCGACCGAGCGCGCCGCCAGCGCCGAGGCCACCATCGTGCTTTCGGAGCAGGCCTATGGGCTTGTCATTTCGGGGACAGCGGCCAAGGGCGACGTACTGGCGGCTGCGCGCATTGCCGGCATCGCGGCCGCGAAACGCACCGCCGAGCTTATTCCGCTCTGCCATACAATCGCGCTGTCGCACATCGCTGTCGAGATCGAGCCGCTGGCGGAGCGCCACAGCTTGCGCCTGGTCGCCATCGCTAAGACCACTGCCGCCACTGGCGTCGAGATGGAAGCGCTGACGGCCGTGTGCGTGGCGGCGCTGACCATCTATGACATGATCAAGGCGGTGGACCGTTCGGCGACAATCGAATCCGTCCGCCTGCTAGCAAAATCGGGCGGTAAGAGCGGCTCTTATCAGGCACCGGCCGAGCCCCGCGCCAAGGTGCGGAAGAAGTGATTTCCGGCAGAATTACTTTTCGCTTTCACCTCCCCCTGCGCGGGAAGGTCAGCGAGCGAAGCGAGCCGGATGGGGGAAACAGCTTAGCCCCCCACCCGATCCGGCTTCGCGGCGCTTCGCCGGATCGACCTCCCCACAGTGGGGGAGGTGAAGAGTTTTTGTGATGCTCTCTGTCGAAGAAGCACAGACGCGTATTTTATCCGCGTTCGCTCAGCTGCCATCCGAGCGCGTGGACATCTCCCAAGCCTGCGGCCGCGTGCTGGCGGAAGATGCGTTGGCGCGCCTGACGCAACCGCCATTCGATGTGTCCTCCATGGATGGTTATGCCGTGCGCGCGGGCGATGTAACTTCTGTTCCTGTGCAATTGAACATTATCGGCGTCGCGCCCGCCGGGCATCCGTTCGCGGGCAAAGTGGGGCCAGGCGAAGCCGTGCGCATTTACACCGGCGCCGCCGTGCCAGCAGGCGCCGACGCCATAGTCATACAGGAAGACACGGAAGCAGAGGGCAACCACGTCACCATCAAAGCCTCTGGCATCAAAGGCAAGCACATCAGGCGCGTGGGGCTGGATTTCCGCGAGGGCGATACGTTGCTCCCGCGTGGGCGTTATCTCACCGCGCGCGATGTCGCGTTGCTGGCGGCGGGCGATCTGGCGAAAGTCTCGGTGACGCGCAAACCCCGCATCGCCGTTGCCGCCACGGGAGACGAGCTGGCGCGGCCAGGCGAGAAACACCGCCCCGGCGGCATTGTCGCCTCGTCCAATTACGGTATTGCCGCGCTCATCGAAAAATGGTGCGGCGTGGCGGTCGATCTCGGCATCCTGCCGGACAAACCAGAAGCCTTCGCCGCGTTGCCGCGTGCTGCCAAGGACTGCGATCTCATCGTCACGCTGGGCGGCGCGTCGGTCGGCGACCACGATCTGGTGCAAAGCGCGCTTCAACCGCATGGTTTCGCGCTCGACTTCTGGAAGGTCGCCATGCGCCCCGGCAAGCCGCTGATCTTCGGACGGCTGAACCGGACGCCGCTCCTGGGCCTGCCAGGCAATCCCGTGTCGGCGATTGTCTGTGCCGCGCTCTTCCTGCGCCCTGCCATGGCGAAGATGCTGGGCGAGCCGACCTACCAGCCGGCCATGCTTAAAGCGAAGCTCAAATCGCCGCTCAAAGCCAACGACGGAAGGCAGGATTACATCCGCGCGCGCATCCTCTGGCGCGATGGGGAAGCTTTCGTGGAGCCCTTCCCCATCCAGGATTCCTCCATACAGAAGGCGCTGGCCGAGGCCCAAGGCCTTATCGTGCGCAGCCCCCATGCGCCAGCCGCCCAAGCGGGCGATCATGTGGGTGTAATCGTCCTAGATGACTGCTGATTTGCGGGTTTCACCGCGTTGACGGGGTTGGCGAACTAAAGTAGAACGATTCGCAATCGTTGCGGCTTTGTTCGCCGCGCCTTTCGTCCTGGGGACGCCATGCTGACCAAGAAGCAATATGAGCTGCTGATGTTCATCCACGAGCGCGTGCGCGAAGCGGGCGTGCCGCCGTCGTTCGACGAGATGAAGGACGCGCTCGATCTGCGTTCCAAGTCGGGCATTCATCGCCTCATCACCGCGCTGGAAGAGCGCGGCTATATACGCAGGCTGGAAAAGCGCGCGCGCGCTTTGGAAATCATCCGTCTCCCCGAAAACATGGCCGAAGGCGTACGCCCCGCCGCCACGCGGGGCCAGGCGCAGCGCCTGGCTTACGGCGAATCCGGCAACACACGAACCCCGCGCGGCAGCGCGCGCATTCCCGCCGATACGCGCGCGCCATCGGCTTATTTGCGCCGCACGAGCCAGAGCGACGAGGCCGCAACCTTACCGCTGTTGGGCCGCATCGCGGCCGGCACACCAATTGAGGCCATCCAGAATCGCGTCGGCGAAGTGCCGGTGCCGCCTGGGCTGATAGCGAGCGGCGAGCATTACGCGCTCGAAGTCACCGGTGATTCTATGATTAATGCCGGCATCCTCGACGGCGACACCGTCATCATCCAGCGTTGCGACACGGCGCAAACGGGCGAAGTAGTGGTGGCACTCGTTGACGATACGGAAGCAACCCTGAAGCGCCTGCGCCGCCGCGGCGATTCCATCGCTCTGGAAGCAGCCAACCCCGCTTACGAAACACGACTTTATGGCGCCGACCGGGTGAAGATTCAGGGCAAGCTGGTGGGCCTCGTCCGCCGGTACTGAGCCACCCAGGGGCGTTCCCCTCGCGTCGCCACCACCGTTTCGATTTTCATTCCGTTCCCGTTAAACCACACCGCAGTGGCGCCCGTGCGCGCGAGCTGCAATCGGTCAACCGTCAACTGCGGGTGCGCGCATTGTCGCCGCACCGGAACGGCACTCACCAGCACGTCCGCGCGCGCGCAATCGTCGATCAGCGCGCCCGGCCGAAAACCGAGCGCCACGATTTTCCGTCCGGCCCATGCGCCACGCAACCGAGCTCGTCGCAGTTTGCGCCCGCCATCGCCGCTTGCCAGTCCCGGCGGTCGCCTTCGCGCAGCAGCCATTGGGTAGCGGTGTATTCGTCCGGTTTTTTCGCGAGCAGTGTCAGCGTACCGTCGCCCTGGCGAAGCGCCGCCATCGCGCCATCGCGCGCGATGAGCAGATAGGGCTGCGTGGCGAACGCGCCCACCGCCACGCCAGCCGCAATTGGGGCAAGCCCCAGCCAGCGCCAGCGCTGCCGCCACAGCCCGGTCCACAGCCCGCCGAAAATGATGAGCACGAGCGCCGACACCGGCCAGGCCGGCACGGGCATCACCGCGCCGGGCAGGCTCGAAACCCAATGCGCGACACCGCTCACCAGATGAATGCCGCAGCCCATCGCCTGCAGCGGCCAGTAATCGAGCCCGAACGGAATCAGGATCACAGCCAGCGCCGCCGCCGGCATGACGAGAAAGCCCACAATCGGCAAGGCCAGCACATTTCCGAGCAGCAAATAATCGGCGGCGCGGTCGAAATAGAAAACCGCGAAGGGCGTATTGGCGATGCCGGCGACGAAACTGGAATGCAGCAGCCCCGCCATATAAACGCGAAGCCCGCGCCAGATTTTGAACAGCCTGCCCTGCGGGGCGGGCGCGTCGCGGCGCGGGCGGCCGGCTTCCCATTCTGCCAGCGCGATCAGGCTGACGATGGCCGAGAACGACATCTGGAAACTCGCCTCGACCACGCTTTCCGGCTCGACGATGAGAATGATAATGGCGGCCATGCCAACCGCGCGCATGCTGAGCGCGGGGCGGTCGGCCAGCACGGCCAGCAGCATCGCCGACAGCATGATCCAGGCGCGCGTGGTGGGCACGCTAGCGCCGCTGATAAAAAGATAGAACGTGGCCGCCACGAACGCCGCCTCCGCTGCCCACTTCTTGATCGGATAATGCAGCGCCAAACGCGGGCTGAGCGCGAGCAGCGCGCGCACCGCCCAGAACAGGCCGAGCCCGACAAGCGCCATATGCAGGCCGGCGGTGGCCAAAATGTGCGCGAGGCCCGATGCGTGATAAGCGCCGGAATCCTTGTCCACGATGGCGCCGCGCTGGCCAGTGACGAGCGCCGCCGCGATGCCGCCATCGGGGCGGGGAATGCCGCGCGCACGCGCGTGGCCATGGCAAGGCGCAGGGTTTCGATCCCGGCCATGAAGTTTTCGCGCAGCGTTTCGGGGCGCGGCGGCGCCATCTTCTTGGGCGCACCCATGGCGTAGCCCACGCCGCCGATGCCGTTGAAATATGCCCAGCGCGCGAAATCGAAACCGTGCGGCAATGCGGGCTCGGGCGGCGGGCGCAACATCGCCAGCGCCGAGACCCATTCGCCGGGCGCCACTGCCGCCAAAGCCTTGTCGCTGCGAATGGTAAGGCGCAGGCGCGTGGGCAGGTCGACCGCGCTTTTGCCGATGGCCGTGGGCGCGATGACGATGCGGGCGCGCTTGTTGGCTTCGGGCGAAATGGTTTCGATCCGTCCCTCGACGATAAGCGGCCCGCTATCGCGTTCGATGACGGGCGCCGCGATGGCGTCGGCGCGCAATTTCGCCAACGCAAAGCCAAGCCCGCCTGCCGCGATCAGCATGCAGAGAAAGCGCAGGAAAACGCCGTTTAAGTTTCGTGACACAAACGCGCTGGCGAACCCCGCAAGCGCAATCGCGCCCGCGAGCCACAGCGGCGGCTCTGACGCCAGCGAGAAATAAATCGCCATGCCAGCGCCGAAGCCCACGGCGATCCAGGGGAGCCAGCGGTCCTGTTCGGCGGCGAGCAGGCCCCGCGCCTGTTCGAGCAAGTCGCGCGCGGGCGCGTTCGCGCGGGCGCGCGCGTGGAGCTGCGCCCATTCGAAGCCGCGCGCAACCGCATCCGCCGAAGCGCCGGCCAGCCGGAGGCGCGAGAAGATGTCGAGCCCTATCCGCAAGAGAGATGGTTTGTTAGAACGCGTGGCACGTCGAACGCACGGGCCCTGCCATCATGCCGGAAAACGTGAAGCCCGTCCTGCGCTTTGCGCCTTCGCCCACCGGATATCTGCATATCGGCGGCGCGCGGACGGCGCTGTTCAATTGGCTGTATGCGCGCCACACCGGCGGAAAATTTTTGCTGCGCATCGAGGACACCGACCGCCAGCGTTCCACGCCGGAAGCGATTGCCGCCATTCTGAACGGGCTTGCCTGGCTCGGCCTCGATTGGGATGGCGAGGCGGTCTATCAGTTCGCGCGGCTTGGCCGTCACCGCGAAGTGGCCGAGCAATTGCTGGCGCAGGGCAAAGCCTATCGCTGCTATGCGACGGCCCAGGAATTGGAAGAGATGCGCACGCGTCAGCGCGCGGCCGGCCAGCCCGTGCGCTACGACGGCCGCTGGCGCGACCGGCCTGAATCCGACGCGCCAAAGGACATGCCCTTCGTGGTGCGCATCAAAGCGCCGCAAACGGGCGAGACCATCGTGCATGACGTGGTGCAAGGCGATGTGAAATTCGAAAACGCGCAGCTCGACGACATGGTGCTGCTCCGAAGCGACGGCACGCCGACTTATATGCTGGCCGTGGTGGTGGACGATATCGACATGGGCGTCACCCATGTGGTGCGGGGCGCCGATCACCTTAACAATGCCGCGCGGCAGTTGCTGATCATCGAAGCCATGGGCTGGCCGGTGCCCATTTACGCGCATGTGCCGCTGATCCATGGCGAAGATGGCGCGAAACTTTCCAAGCGCCACGGCGCGCTCGCCGTCGAAACCTATCGCGACATGGGCTACCTGCCCGATGCCATGCGCAATTATCTGCTGCGGCTGGGCTGGAGCCATGGCGACGACGAGATCATCCCTACGGCCAAGGCGATCGAATGGTTCAATCTCGAAAGCATAGGCCGAAGCCCGGCGCGCTTCGACATGAAGAAGCTCGACAACATCAACGGCCATTACCTGCGCGAGATGGACTACGCAGCCCTTGCAGCCGAAGCCGCGGCTTTCGCCGAGCGCGCAGCGCCGGACAGGAAATTATCGGCGCAAGCGCGTGCGCGGCTAAAGGCCGCCATGCCGGTGCTGAAACCCCGCGCCAAAACGCTGGTTGAACTTGTCGAGAACGCCGAGTTCCTGTTCGCCGACGGCCCGCGCGCACCCGACGCCGCGGCCAGCGCCCTTCTCACGCCCGAGGCACGCGCGCGCCTGGCCCGCCTTGCCAAAGCGCTGGACCAGGATGGCTGGCAAGCGGCCCAGCTCGAAGAACGCATCCGCGCGTTCGCCGAGAAGGAGGGCGTCAAGCTCGGCCCGATCGCGCAACCCTTGCGGGCGGCGCTAACCGGGCGAACCACATCGCCGCCCGTGTTCGATATGCTGGCGGTGCTGGGGCGCGACGAGGCGCTCGCACGCATCCGGGCGCACGCAAATTAAAGGGTTTTAAGGCGTGACGGTCATCATTGCGCTACCTTTATAAACGTAGGATATGTCTTTCGGGCCCACTCACGAGCCACGGAGTTTGCCGATGAACGAGAAAGCCAGGGCGGCCGGCACCGCCAAGTTCATTTACAACAACAATTCCTTCGACCTGCCCGTCTATAGCGGCAGCGTGGGGCCGGAAGTGGTCGACGTGCGCAAGCTTTATACCGAGGCCGGCATGTTCACCTATGACCCCGGCTTCACCTCGACCGCCAATTGCGAATCCGACATCACCTATATCGACGGCGAGGCGGGTATTCTGCTTTACCGCGGTTACCCCATCGACCAGCTCGCCAAGAATTCGAATTTTCTAGAGGTCTGTTACCTGCTGCTCTACGGCGAGTTGCCAACGAGCGCCCAGATGAAGGAGTTCGATCACGCCATCACGCACCATACGATGGTGCACGATCAGCTCAATTCGCTGTTCAGCGGCTTCAGGCGCGACGCGCATCCCATGGCGATCATGGTAGGCGTGGTGGGCGCGCTTTCGGCCTTCTATCATGACTCGACCGACATCACCGATCCGCGCCAGCGCGAGATCGCCTCGCACCGCCTGATCGCCAAAACGCCCACCATTGCTTCGATGGCCTTCAAATATTCCGTCGGCCAGCCTTTCGTGTATCCGCTGAACCATATGGGCTACACCGAAAATTTCCTGCGCATGTGTTTCGCAGTGCCTGCCGAGGAATACAAAGTCAATCCCGTGCTGGCCAAGGCGCTCGACATCATTTTCATTCTGCATGCCGACCACGAGCAGAATGCCTCCACCTCGACGGTGCGGTTGGCCGGTTCGTCCGGCGCCAACCCGTTTGCCTGCATCGCGGCCGGCATCGCCTGTTTGTGGGGCCCGGCGCATGGCGGCGCCAACGAGGCGGCGCTCAAGATGCTGCAGCAGATCGGCACGGTTGATCGCGTGCCCGAATACATCCACCGCGCCAAGGACAAGAACGACACCTTCCGCCTGATGGGCTTCGGCCACCGCGTCTACAAGAACTACGACCCGCGCGCGAAAGTGATGCGCGAGCAGTGCTACGCCGTGCTCGATGAAACCGGCATGCGCGACAGCCCGCTGTTGAAAGTCGCCCTTGAGCTCGAACGCATCGCGCTGCAGGACGAGTATTTCGTCTCGCACAAGCTCTATCCCAACATCGATTTCTATTCCGGCATCACGCTGAACGCGCTTGGTTTTCCCACCGACATGTTCACTGCGCTGTTCGCGGTGGCGCGCACGGTGGGCTGGGTGGCGCAATGGAAAGAGATGATCGCCGACCCCGAACAGAAAATCGGCCGCCCGCGGCAGCTTTATACCGGCGCGACGCAGCGCGATTACCGGCCGCTGAGCAAGCGCTAGGGCTTTTTCCCCGCGAGATCCAGCATGGCGCGGGCAGCGCGCAGGCTCGGGCTTTCTTCGCCCTCGCCCAGCGCGTGCGCGGCTTCATCGAGCGCTTTCACCTGGGCCGCGCGCGCGGGCTCATCTTGCAGCAATGGCCGTAGGCTCGCAGCCAGCGCTTCCGGCGTACAATCGCCCTGGATATGTTCGGGCACCGCCTCGCGCCCCAGGATCACGTTCACCAGCGTGGCGTAAGGCGCGTCGATCAGCGGCCGCATCAGCGCATAAGTGAGCCAGCCCATCTTGTAGCCGACCACCATCGGCGTGCGCGCGAGCGCGAGCTCGGCGGTCACCGTGCCCGAAGCCGCGAGCGCCGCATCGGCCGCGTCGAAGGCGGCAAATTTCTCATCGTCGCTTTCCACCACATGCACGGGCGCCGGCCAATTAGCGGCCTGCTGCCTCACCTGCGCGGCCACATGCGGGACGGTGGGAATGACGGTGACGAGGCCGGGAATTTCGGCGGCGAGGCACCGCACGGCTTCCTTGAACGGCGGCAGCATGAAACGGATTTCGTTACGCCTACTGCCTGGCAACACGGCCAAAAGCCTGGCATTGGCGGGGATATTGTGACGGAGGCGGAATTCATCACCCCCCACCATAAGGCTTTTGCGCTCGATCACCGGATTGCCGACGAAGATCGCCTTCAGGCCATGCTGTTCGAAGAATTTGGTTTCGAACGGAAACAGCGTCAGCACCGCATCCATATAGCGCGCCATCTTCTTCGCCCGGTAAGAGCGCGAGGCCCACACCTGCGGTGCCACATAATTCACCGTACGGATGTAGGGATCGCTGCGCTTGAGGCCTTGCGCGATGCGATGGGTGAAATCGGGGCTGTCGATCAGCACCACCAGGTCGGGCTTTGTCTCCAGCGCGAACGCCACCGCCTGCCTCACGCGGGCTAGGATTGCCGGAATGCGCGGCACCACTTCGCGCAGTCCCATCACCGCCGTGGCGTCGAGTGGGAACAGGCTGGCGAGGCCCTGCGCCGTCATCGCGAGCCCGCCCACGCCGACGATGCGCAAATTCGCGGGCGCGATTTTTTTCAGCGCCGCCATCAGCTGCGCGCCCAACTGATCGCCGGACGGCTCGCCCGCCACCAGCATGATGGTGAGCGGACGCGCAGGCGCGCCGCCGCGCACGCCGACGCCGTTGGCTACATTCATGGGGGATAGGCTCCGGCTTCGAAACCCACGACAAACAGCCCCAGCCGGTCGGCCGCTTCGGCCACCTTTGCGCGCTTCATCACCAGCGCGCTGCCGGCTTCCACCGCCACGCCGGCAAGGCCGACCTCGCCCGCACGCTGGATGGTGTGCACGCCGATCACGGGCAGATCGAGGCGGCGCTCCTGCCCCGGCTTCGGCGCTTTCACCAGCACGCCGCGCCGCTTCGCCGCCGTGCCGCGCACATTTTCGGGCAGACCGGCGATGCGGGCGATCATGGCGTCGGTGCCTTCGGCCGCTTCCACCACCAGCACCAGACCCTCGCACACGGCTGTCGCCTGACCGACATCGAGTGCGCCGAGCGCGCGCACGACTTTCACGCCGAGCGCGATGTCGTCCTTCTGGCCTGCGTTGGGCGTGAGCCGACCGAGCGCGCCCGCCTTCATCAGCAAATCGGGTGCTGCTTCAGCCGTGCCGATAACGCGGAAACCTTCTTTCTCGCAAATGCCGATCATGGTGCGCAGCAGCGCGTCATCACCTTTCAGTGCCGCGGCGACAACCTTGGGCAGCGCCAGCGCGCCCGCCGCATCAAGCTTGAGCGCGCCGAAATTGGGCCGCGCCACGCGGCCCGCGAAGGTGACATCGGCGCAGCCCCCCTGCTTGAGCAGCTTGAACGCCTTGCCGAGCTCGCCCACCGAGGCCCAGCCATGGGGAAACGCCGCGACGTCGTTTTCGGCGGCGCTGCCTTCGAGCGCGAGCAGAAATATTTCACGGCCCTGCGCGCGGGCGCTTTCGGCGATTGCCCCCGGCAGCTCGCCACCGCCCGAGATAATGCCGAGTGTGCCCGCGCCCGCCATGCTTTCAGTCGTCATCCGCATCGGGCGCTTCACCCGCCGGCGTCATGATGCGTCGCTTGGAGGCCGCAAAGATGAAATCCACGACCTCCATGACTTCCGCGCAATCGCCCCAGCGTTCGGCCGCCGCACGCGCGCGTTCGGGCAGATGGCCTTCGCCGGAAAAAATGAACCTGTAGGCGGCGCGCAACGCATGAATGCGCGTGCGCGGTACGCCCTTGCGCTTGAGCCCGATGAGATTGAGGCCGGAGAGATGCGCGCGGCTGCCCGTGGCCATGCCATAGGGGATCAGATCGCCGGGGATGCCGGTCATGCCGCCGATGAAAGCGTCGCGGCCGATACGGCTGAACTGATGCACCACGGCGACGCCGCCGATATTGACGCCATCGCCCACGCTGACATGGCCTGCCAGCGCCACCAGATTGGCGAATGTGACTCCGTTACCGACATCGCAGTCATGGGCAACGTGGCTGTAAGCCATGAAGTAACCCTTGTCACCGACGCGCGTCAGGCCGGTACCCTTGGTGGTGCCCGCATTGATGGTGACATGCTCGCGTATGACGTTGTCAGCGCCGATGACGAGCCGCGCGCCCTTGCCGCTATCGCCCCGGTATTGCGCTGGCCCGCCAAGCACCGCATGCGGATGCACCAGCGTGCGCGCGTCAATTTCCGTGTCGGCTTCGATCACCACATGCGACATCAGCCGCACGCCATCGCCCAGCCGCGTCTGGCGGCCCACCACGCAAAAAGGCCCGATCTCGACATCGGCGCCCAGCCGGGCGCCATCTTCGACGATGGCGGTGGGATGAATTTTCGTCATCGGCACTATTGCTCAGATTTCTGCTCGGCGCCACCCGGCACGCCTTCCACGATCATGGCGCTGAATTCGGCTTCGGCGCATAAATTGCCGTCGACATAGGCCTTGCCCTCGAAGCGCCAAACGGGGCGGTGCTGGCGTAGAACAGTAACCGGAATCCGCAGCATGTCGCCTGGCCGCACAGGGCGGCGGAACCGCGCCCTGTCGATGGTCATGAAATAAACCAGCCTGCCCCTGACCTGTTCGCCGAGCTCGTGCATGACGAGCGCGCCCGCGGCCTGCGCCATCGCCTCGATGATGAGCACGCCCGGCATCACTGCGTAATTGGGAAAATGGCCCTGGAAATGCGGCTCGTTCATCGCCACTGCCTTCCAGCCTACGGCACCCTCGCCTATGCGAATGTCACTCAGCCTGTCGATGAACAGGAACGGCGCACGATGCGGTAGCAGCCGCTTGATCGCTTCGATGTCGAGTGACGCGCCGGGCTTGCCCATCTCGTTCATTGTTATTCCTGCTTCCGGTCTTTCACCAGTTTGGCCATTTCCCGCATCCATTCCTTCACGGGCCTCGCCGGTAGGCCGCCATAATCTACACCGCCCGGAAGATCGTAAATGACTCCGGAGCGCGCGGCGAAGCGGGCGCGGTCGCCAATAGTGATGTGATCGGCGATGCCCACATTTCCGCCCAGAATTGCGAAATCTCCTAGCGTCACGCTTCCCGAAATGCCCGACTGGCCGGCGATGATGCAATGTCTGCCAATGACGCAGTTGTGCCCTATCTGCACGAGATTATCAATTTTGGTGCCCTCGCCGATCACTGTGTCGCCCAACACGCCGCGATCAATGGTGGTGTTGGCGCCGATCTCGAACTCGGTCCTGAAGGATGGTGCGCCCGAGCTGAGGCACGTTGACGTGGCTGCGCGCGCCCGAAGCAAAGCCGAAACCCGGCGTGCCAATGCATGCGCCTGGAAAGATCACTACTTCATCCCCGAGATGCGCGAAACCGATCGAAACATTTGCGCCGATTTCGCAGTCGCGCCCGATAGTGACGCCGCGGCCAATGACCGTGTTGGCGCCGATGCGTGAGCGCGTGCCGATTTCGGCGTTGGGGCCAACGACAGCGCCCGGCGCCAGCACAACGCCTTCGCCAAGCTTTGCCGTGGGATGAACGGACTTGTCCTGGGCGCATATATCGAGGCCGTGCTCGGGATAAAACAATTCCGCGGCCGAAGCATAGGTATGCAGCACCGCCGCACAATTCAGCAGGACCGTATTGACGGGCGGATTTACAGACCCCGCCTTTTTATTCACCAGGCACCATCCGGCCTTGGTGGCGGCGAAATCGTTCCGCGCCCGCGCATGATCGAAAAAGGAAAGATGCTGTGGGCCAGCTTGTGCGAGACCCACCACGTCGTGCACCAGCGCCTTTACGGCTGCGCCGCCGGGCGGCGTAACGCCCACTTTGGCGCAGAGCTCGCCTAGCGCAATGGGCCCGCGATTGTCGTAAAACCGCGGATCCGCCATGACCGGATCATCCTTTTCCCTGGGCCAGGTGTAACCCGCTTCGCGCCCACAATTTATTGCTGCGGTGGCTTCTGGGCGCCCGGTTGCTGCACCGGCATGCCAATGGTAGCTGGATCGGTCAGTTCGACCTTGACCTTGGAGAGCTTCTGATCGAGCCGCTGGATCGCCACGCCGGTGACGTCCACATCGACCGTACCCAGCACGATCGCGTTGCGGTCAAACAAGAGATTGGCGCCGCGTTCGGTCATCAGTGCTTCCAGAATGGGTCCCAGCGCATCCTCGATCTGCTTGCGCGCCTTGTAGACGCCCGCCTGAATCTGATTCTGCCTGTCTTGTACTTTCTTTTGCAGCGCCTGCTGACGGGCGTCGAATTCCTTTGTCTTTTGGGAGCGCACTTCTGGCGCCAAAACCGCCATTTGCTGCTGCAAGGCCTGCGCATCGCTGCGCAACTTGTCTTCTTCGCCCTTGAATTCCGTTTCGGCGGACTTCGACAAGGCATCGATCTGCATGATCATGTCCTTCCCGGCAACCGATTGGCGCAAAATCGCAGAGCGATCAATGACCAGAATTTTTGGCGTTGGCGTTGATGTCGTGCTTGCCGATGCCGCTGGCAAGCCCGGCGTGGCAGCGGGCGAGGCCGCCGTTTCGGTTGAAGATGAGCCCATTTTGCTGACCACCACATACACGACGCCGCCAATGATCAGCAGGGCAACGACCGCGCAGGCAGCAAGCAGGAGGCGCTTGGTTGAAGGTGTCATGGAATTTGGAATCCTGTTTTTCTGAGGGTCTTGTTATTTAGAATGTGGTCCCGGCGTTGAAATTAAGCGCCTGGATCTTGTCATAAGGCTGCTTCACCACAGGGTAGCCTATATCGATTTGCACCGGACCGAAAGGCGACTTCCAGCGCAACGTAACTCCCGCCGATGCACGGAATGCCAGATCATCGTGGATGCAAGTTAAACTCGTGGACGTACACGCGGGGTGCGCGCCTGAGATTATGCCGACCGTACCAAAATCCGAAAACAGGGAAAATCCTATGCCATAATCCTCTGGCAGGAAATCCGGAATGCGCACTTCCACCGTACCGATGGCATAGGCATCGCCGCCCAAGGCGGCGGTTTGCTTCTTGGTGCCGGGAATACATTCGAGCTGACCCGTAGCCGGATCGGTGGTCGTCGCGCAGGGAGAGGTTTCACGGGGGCCAACGCCCGCGATCGCAAACCCGCGGAAGGAACTCGCACCTTTGAAAAAGCGGTCATTCACTCGAATGTCCTGGCCATCATAACCGTTGATATAGCCGCCACTAAGTGAGAAAGAGCCGATCCAGTCGTCGTCGAACAGGCTGTGATAAAATATGAGGCTGCCTTCGTTCCGCAGATATTTTAGATCACCGCCAAAACCCGCAATATCCTGACTGAGCGAAAAGACTATTCCCTTCGCGGGCTTGATGGGATCATCACGGGTATCATAGATGTAGGAATAACCAAGCAGCGAAGTCGTGACATTATTCTCCGCAGCCAATTGAATGGCGAGGGGCGCGTTGGTATCGGCGGTAAGACTATCGATTTTATAGGTATAACGAGGCGTAATGCGGCCATATTCCGAGACCGGAAAGCCCAAAAGGATGCTTGCCGCTGATGACGTCGACTGGTAGTCGGCCTGCGTGAAATCCGTTTGCACACGGTAAAGATTGAACCCGGCAGCCAAAGGCCGGTCGAGGAAGTACGGCTCGGTAAAGGCAAGATCATATTGTTGCTGAATTTGACTGTAGGAAACGCTAGCGCGCATGAATTGGCCTTGGCCGAACAAATTGCGCTCCGTATAGCTGACTTGGGCCAGGAACTGTTCCTGCGTGGAATAGCCGCCGCCGACCGACAATTCGCCGGTAGCCTGTTCCTTGACGGTCACATTCAACACGGTGCGGTCCGGCGCCGAACCCGGTTCTTCCTTGATGTCCACATCCTTGAAGAAGCCAAGCGCGCGGATGCGCGTGCGCGAGCGGTCGACCAGCACACGGTTGAACGCGTCTCCTTCCGCCAAGCGGAATTCACGGCGAATCACCTTATCGAGCGTGCGCGTGTTGCCCAGAATATTGATTTTCTCGACATAAACGCGCTTTCCCGGATCGATGCGGTAGGTGATGTTCAGTGTGTGGGTGGCCTTGTTGCGGTCCACGCGCGGATGAATGTCGACAAACACGAAGCCCTTGGTGCCGGCGGCGAAGGTCAACGCTTCAATGGTTTTGTCGAGCAGCTCTGCATTGTAAACGTCGCCCTGTACGGTTTTAGCCAGCGGCATCAAGTCGGCAGGATGCAGATCCTTGATCTGCGAATTGATGTTGATCTTGCCGAATTTGTATTGCTCGCCTTCTTCCACCGTGAAGGTGACGAAAAACGAGCTGCGGTCGGGGGTGAGCTCGGCCACCGCCGAAATGACCCGGAAATCTGCATAACCATGCTTCAGGTAGAAGCGGCGAAGCTGTTCGCGGTCGAAGGTAAGCCGGTCGGGATCGTAATTGTCGTTAGAGGAAAGAACTTTCCACCAGGCGCTCTCGGAGGTGACGATCTGGTCTTTCAGCGTGTCGTCGTCGAAGACCTTATTGCCAATGAAATTGATGCGCGAAATGCCGGTGGCGTGGCCTTCATTAATTTCGAAAATCAGATCTACCCGGTTCTGCGGGCGCTGGATGATTTTGGGCTCGACGGTCGCGGCGAAATGGCCATCGCGGCGGTAAAGCTCGACTAGGCGCCCGACATCGGCCTGCACCCTCGCGCGCGTGAACACCATGCGCGGTTTGGTCTGCACTTCTTTGGTGAGATCCTTTTCCGATAACTTCGAATTCCCTTCGAAGACGACCTGGTTGATGATAGGGTTTTCGACCACATGCACAGTCAGCTTCGAACCGTCCCAATTCATTTTCACGTCGGCGAACAGGCCGGTGGCAAACAGTGCTTTCAGTGAGCGGTCGGCGGCTGCGTCGTCATACACATCGCCTTCGTGAAGCAGTAAATAGGAAACGACCGTCGCTGCTTCGATGCGCTGGGTGCCCTCGACGGCGATGTTACGAACGATGCCGGATGCGACAGGCGCGGATGGGGCGGCAGGTTGAGTAGCAGCGGGTTGCGTTACGGCGGGCGTAGCCGCGCCTTCCGCGTGGCCCGCGGCCAATGGCACCAAAAAAAAGGCCACGGCAAAAGCGATGGCCCGGCACCTGCCGGCAGAAACTTGCCCACCAAAGGTCATCGACTCGCCTTCATTTTTCGCTGTGGGCCTTGCGGGCCGTGGCGCGTGGATTACCATCAAAAAAGCTTAAGCCGGATAAGATCATTAAAGGTCGCGAGCAGCATAAGGCTTAGCACCAAGGCCAGCCCCAGCCGGAACCCCACCTCCTGAGCGCGTGCTCCTAGCGGCTTACCCAAAACCGCCTCAAATCCATAGTACAGAAGGTGGCCGCCGTCGAGCACCGGAATAGGAAAAAGATTGATAAGTCCGATACTAACCGACAGTAACGCAATTAAATTTACCAGTGCGAGTACCCCCGCCTGCGCCATATCGCCGGAGACCTTGGCTATGCCCAGGGGCCCGCTCAAATCGCGCGTACTTTCCTGCCCCATCAGCAGGCCACCAACATAGCGCATTGTTTGGTCGATAATGTACCAGGTCTCGGAGGTAGCCAAACCTAAAGCCTCCACCGGCCCCACGGAAACAAAGGTGTTGGTGATTCCTAACCGGCCAATGACGTGAGTTTGACCTGAACTATCTTTAATCTCTTCGTGGTGCGGCGTGGCGTTCACATTCAGATTCGCGCCATTGCGTTGCACCGCAAGGACGAGCGCGCGCTCGGGGCTGGTGACAATAGCGCGCTGCAACCCGATGAATGTTGTCACCGGTGTGCCATTGACGGCGCGGATGATGTCGCCCGCTTTCAGGCCAGCGGCCGACGCCGCCGAACCTTGCGCCACTTCGGCGATGATGGGCGGCTCGGCGGGTTTGCCGGTGAACATATAGAGGCCCGCGAAAATCAAGATGGCGAGCAGGAAATTCGCGATGGGTCCCGCGGCCACCACGGCCGCGCGCTGCGGCAGCGGCTTGAACTGCAACATCGCTTTGCGTTCTTTGGCGGTTAGCGCTTTCTTCTTCACTGTTTCATCGGGTCGGCTCGACGCATCCAAGTCCCCGGCGAAACGCACATAACCGCCGAAAGGCAGCCATGAAATCTTCCAGCGCGTGCCGTGACGGTCGGTCCAGCCGAAGATTTCCTTGCCGAAGCCGATGGAGAACATTTCCACTTTCACGCCAAAAAAGCGTCCGACCAGAAAGTGGCCGAGCTCGTGAAAGAACACGACAACGGTGATGACCAGCAGGAAGGAAGGAAGCCCCAATCCCACCCACGAGAAAAATCCCCTTATGACATCGTACATGCGCGCACCACTTTCACCCAACTAGGCCGCGGCCGCGGCACAGGCGTCACGGGCAAATGCCCTCGCGGCGCCATCGAGCGCCTGCACCTCTGCAAGGGTGCTGGGCGCTGACCCATTCATCTCGCGGGCAAGCGCATCGAGCGTGCGTTCGACTGTCGTGGCAATGCCGAGAAAGCCGATGCGCCGGTTTAGAAAATGCTCGACTGCAATTTCGTTGGCCGCATTCAAAATGGTAGGCGCGGCGCCGCCGGCCTGCAAGCAAGCTTTTGCCAGCGTTAAACAGGGAAAACGCGCGGCATCCGGACGCTCGAAAGTGAGGCCTGAAGCGGCAACCAGATCGAGCTTGCGCGCAGGGCTCTCCATGCGTTCTGGCCAGGCCAGTGCATGGGCGATGGGCGTGCGCATATCGGGCGCCGCCATGTGCGCCAGCACCGAGCCGTCGGTGTAAGCGACGAGGCAGTGGACAATGGATTGGGGGTGCACCAGCACGTCGAGCCTGTCAGGCGCGAGGTGGAAGAGGACATGCGCTTCGATCAGTTCCAGGCCTTTGTTCATCAGCGTTGCGCTGTCCACCGAGATCTTCTGGCCCATGCGCCAGTTCGGGTGATGCACAGCTTCTTCTGGTGTGGCTTTCGCCATGCGCTCAAGCGCCCAGGTATGAAACGGGCCGCCCGAGGCTGTGAGCGTCACCTTTTCGATTGCCTCGAGCTGACCGAATTCCAGCAACTGAAACGCGGCATTGTGCTCGGAATCCACCGGGATGAGCGAAGCGCGCGAGCGCGCTATCGCACGGCGCAATACTTCGCCGGCCGCAACCACGCATTCCTTGTTGGCGAGCGCCACGATGCCGCCCTGCCCGACGGCCGCAAGCGTCGGCGCCAAGCCCGCCGCGCCCACAATCGCCGCCATCACGATATCGGCCGGGCGCGAGGCCACTTCCGTGACCGCTTCCGGCCCCGCCATCGCCTCGACGCCGGTGCCGGTCAGCGCGTCCTTAAGTGCTGTGACTAGATCAGCATCGGCAATAACGGCCACGCGTGCGTGAAATGCCCGCGCCTGCTCGGCGAGTTTTGCCACATTGCGCTGCGCGGTGATTGCTTCCAGCGGGAACGCGCCCGCGCCGTAACGCGCGCGAGCATGCGCGATGACATCGAGCGTGCTGGCGCCCACCGATCCGGTGCTGCCGAGAATGGTGACGTTGCGCTCAAGCGCTGCGGCAAGATCGGGCGAGAAGTTTTCCGTCACAACGTCACCCCCGCGACCGGATCAAAATGGGCGAGGAACGCGAGGCCTGCCGCCACGGGCGCAGCAAACAACAGACTGTCGACGCGATCGAGCATGCCGCCGTGGCCGGGGATCATGGTGCCGCTGTTCTTAGCCCGGAAGCGACGCTTGACCCAAGACTCGAAAAGATCGCCCGCATGGCCGGCTAGCGCCAAAATGCCTCCGAATATCAACGCGTTAACGATAGGGCCGCCAAGCACTGCGACATAGATGGCCTCGCCCAAAGCGGCCGCAATCACCCCACCCCAGAAGCCGGCCCAGGTCTTGTTGGGCGAGAGCGCGGGCGCGAGCTTCGGCCCGCCGATCAGTCGCCCAATATAGAGAGCGCCGATATCGGCCGCCCATACGGCAATGAAAAGGCCGAGCACGATCCAGCCGCCATGCGCGTGATCCTGCCTGAGCGCCACCAGCGCCAGCGCAGGCCCTCCGATATAAAGCGCCCCTACCGCATGCAGCAGCACCGGCGAATTGCGTAGCGCCGCAAAAAGGCCCGCGAGCCCGCCGCCAAGAACCAGGATCAGCATCGGCAGGGCCGACGAGTGCTCGAAATAAATATACAGCACGCCGGCAATGACGGCCGTCGATGTGGCGATCATTTCCGGCGTGATGCCGTGGCGGGGCGCGCCACCATTGATGAGACGATGCCATTCGCGCAAGCCGGCGATGGCCGCGATGGCGATGATGAGCGGGAAAAACAACCCGCCGCCTGCGACGCCTGCAATGGCCGCCAATGCCATCACCACGCCGGAAATGGCCCGCGCAATCCACTCAAAGCGCGAAGAAACTGGCGCCGCCGTTTCGACCACAGGCGTCTCGCGCATGCTCACGATTTGCTTGCCATAGCGGGCGCGAGTGGATCGCTGTCATCCTCGCCGCCGAGACCGCCGAAGCGCCGCTCGCGACTCGCGAATTCCTCAAGCGCGGCAACCAGATCGCGCCGCCCGAAATCGGGCCACAGCGTGTAGGTGAAAATGAATTCGGCATAGGCCGCCTGCCAGAGCAGGAAATTGCTGATGCGCCGCTCGCCGCTGGTGCGGATGACGAGGTCGGGGTCTGGCAAGCCCGCAGTCTGCAGGTGGCTGGCGAATATTTCCGGCGTTATCTTTTCCCAATCAAGTTTCTTGCTTGCCACTTCGCGGGCGATATCGCGCGCGGCCGCCACCAATTCCTCGCGCCCGCCATAATTGAATGCGAAGGTAAGATTGAGGCCGGTGTTGGTTTGCGTAAGCGCTTCCGCCTCTTCGATCATAGCCGCGATATCGCCCTCCAGCCCCTCGCGTGCGCCGGCAATCCGTACACGAACATTATCGGCCTTGAGCCGCGCGATATCTTCGCGAAAATAATGGCGGAACAGGCCCATCAGGTGGCTGACTTCACCCGCAGGCCGGCGCCAGTTCTCGGTAGAGAAGGCGTATAGCGTGAGATGGCCGAGGCCGATGAAATTGGCGGCCTCCACCACGCTGCGCACGGCTGCGATGCCGGCGGCATGGCCCGCCTGGCGAGGCAAACGGCGCGCGTGCGCCCAGCGCCCATTGCCGTCCATGATGATGGCGACGTGCCTGGGCAAAGGCGTGGGCAGTTTTTCAGTGCCTTGCTTGGTCACAATTTACTCCTTCGCGGCCCCCGCACGCTTATCACACCTGCATGATTTCCTGGTCCTTGGCGTGCAGCAGGGCATCGATTTCCTTCACGTGCTCATCGGTCAGCTTTTGCAGTTCGTCGCCAATGCTTGTGATGCTCGTCCTGGCCCATCTTGTGGTCCTTCTCGAGCTTCTTCAGAATGGTCCATGCCGTCGCGGCGCACATTGCGCACTGCGACACGCGCGGCTTCGGCATATTTCGCGGCGAGCTTGGTCAGCTCCTTGCGGCGTTCCTCGTTCAGCTCCGGTATGGGAATGCGCAGCAACTGGCCATCCATTTGCGGATTGAGCCCCAGGCCTGCGTCGCGGATGGCCTTGTCCACCGCCTTCACCAGGCCCTTGTCCCACACCTGCACGGTCAGCATGCGCGGCTCGGGCGTGCGAGATCGTACCCACCTGGTTGATGGGCATGGGCTTGCCATAGGCCTCCACGCTTACCGGATCGAGCAGCGCGGGGCTCGCGCGGCCCGTGCGCAGGCCAGCGAATTCGCTGTTTTAGCGTGTCCACGGCGCCCTTCATGCGCCGGTTCATGTCTTCCTTGTTATAGGGCTGTGCCGCAGCCATGGTCATTCTCCCTCAAAGCGAGGCTTACCCCGCCATTATGGCTTATCGCTCGATGATGGTCGCAGCGGCCCTTGCCCTGGAGAACAGCGGCCAGGCGCGCCCTTTTCGTGGATGGAAAAGACGATGATGGGGATGCCGTTCTCGCGCGACAGGCTGACAGCCGAGGCGTCCATCACCTTGAGATCGCGCGATAACACTTCATGGTAGCTGAGCCTGTCGTAGCGCTTGGCATCCGGCACCTTTTTCGGGTCGGCGCTGTAGACGCCGTCCACCTGCGTCGCCTTCAGCATGGCGTCGCAATTCATTTCGGCCGCACGCAAGGCGGCCGCCGTGTCGGTGGTGAAGAACGGATTGCCGGTGCCGGCCGCGAAAATCACCACCCGGCCCTTCTCCATGTGGCGGATGGCGCGCCGGCGGATATAGGGCTCGCAGACGTTGCTCATAGGAATGGCCGACTGCACGCGGCGTGGGCAGGTCCATGCGCTCCAGCGCCGCCTGCATGGCCAGCGCGTTCATCACGGTCGCCAGCATGCCCATGTAATCGGCGGTGGCGCGGTCGATGCCCTCGGCGGCGCCCGACAGACCGCGAAAGATATTGCCGCCGCCGATGACCATGCAGATTTGCGTGCCGAGCGCGGCGGCTGTGCTTGCACTTCGCTGGCGATGCGCTCGAGCGAGCCGATGTCGATGCCGTAATTCGCGTCCCCCATCAACGCCTCGCCCGAGACCTTCAGGAGGACACGGCGATAGTGGGGGGCTGCGCTCATGCGAGCTTCCTTAGCGTTGCCCTCATGCTTCGACAAGCTCAGCATGAGGGCATCAGGATAGACGCCTCACCCTGAGCTTGTCGAAGGATGAGGCAGCTGCAATCAATGCCCGGCGGCGGCCTTTACTTCGGCGGCGAAGTCGGTTTCCTCCTTTTCGATGCCCTCGCCCACCTGGAAGCGCACGAAGCCCGCGATGCGGACGGGCGCGCCCAGATCCTTGGACGCCTTTTCGATCACCTTGGCGACTGGGCGTCTCGCCGTCGATGACGAAGATCTGCGACAGCAGCACCGTCTCTTCGTAGAATTTGCGCATGCGGCCTTCGATCATCTTCTCGATGACGTTTTCCGGCTTGCCGGACTGGCGCGCGCCTGTTCGGCTGAGATGGCGCGCTCGCGGGCGACCACTCTTGGGATCGAGCGCGTCAGCTGCGACCGCAAGCGGCGAGGCTGCCGCCACATGCATGGCGAGCTGCTTGCCCAAGGGCAGCAGCTTGTCCTCGGTCGGCAGTCGATTTCAGCGCCACCAGCACGCCGATCTTGCCGAGATCGGGCGACGACCGCGTTGTGCACATAGGCTCGCGACCACGCCCGGGACACCGAAAGTGCGGCGGCGCGGCGCACGCTGCATGTTCTCGCCGATCTTGGCGACCAGATTCGGTCAGCACTTCGCCGGACGGTGGCTGCGCCCTTTGCGTGCGGCGCGGCAAGCAGTTTTTCCACGCTGGCTGCCGACCACGAAGACATTGCCGTTCGCCGTGCGGACGAAATCCTTGAAGTCTTCGTTGCGCGCGACGAAATCGGTTTCGGCAGTTGACCTCCACCAGCGCGCCGCGCTTGCCCTGACGGTCTTGACGCCGATCAGGCCTTCGGCGGCGACGCGCCCGGCCTTCTTGGCAGCCTTGGAAATGCCCTTCTTGCGCAGCCAGTCGATGGCCGCTTCCATATCGCCTTTCGTCTCGGTCAGCGCCGCCTTGCAATCCATCATGCCCGCGCCGGTTTTGTCGCGCAGGTCCTTCACCATCTCGGCGGTGATATTCGCCATGATATCTCCGATCCTCGAAAAACTTAAGACGCGGGATTGGCTTCCGCGGCCGCACCGGCCGGCGGATGTCAAATCCTCGATCACGTGCTCGGCTGCGCCGAGATCGACGCCCGCCGCCGCCTGGCCTTCCGACAATCCGTCGATGACCGCGCGCGCGGCCAGATCGCAATAGAGCGCGATCGCGCGGGCCGCGTCGTCATTGCCGGGTATCGGATAGGCGATGCCGTCGGGATCCGAATTGGAATCGAGAATGGCCGCCACCGGAATGCCGAGCTTGCGCGCTTCGGCCATCGCGATGGCTTCCTTGTTGGTGTCGATCACGAACAAGATGTTGGGCAAGCCGCCCATTTCCTTGATGCCGCCCAGCGAACGCTCGAGCTTATCGCGCTCGCGCAATAGGCCGAGCAATTCCTTCTTGGTGAGGCCCGAGCCTTGCGCCGAGTTCAGCGTCTCTTCGATGTTGCGCAAGCCGCTTGATCGAATTCGAGATCGTCTGCCAATTGGTCAGCGTGCCGCCGAGCCAGCGGTGGTTCACATAATATTGGGCGCAGCGCTTGGCGGCTGCGGCAATCGGCTCGGACGCCTGGCGCTTGGTGCCCACGAACAGCATGCGCCCGCCGCCGGCCGCCACATCGCGCAGCGCAACGAGCGCCTGATGCAAGCAGCGGCACGGTCTGGGTCAGATCGAGGATGTGGATGTCGTTGCGGATGCCGATAGATGTAGCGGCTCATCTTCGGGTTCCAGCGCTGGGTGCGGTGGCCGAAATGGGCGCCTGCCTCCAGCAATTGGCGCATGCTAAAATCTGGCAATGCCATGAAAACGCTCCTGTTTTCCGGTTCAGCCTAACGCGGGAGGAAATCCGCCCTTGCAGGCAGACACCGGACGGACCGCCGGGCCAGCCGGCCAGGCGCTCCACCCCGCGTGCGGGATGGGCGGCTTATAGGAATTTCGCTTGACCGGCGCAAGGCGCTGGGATGGAAACAGGTTATGAAACCGCGTGCGCTGAAAAGCCCCATCCGAAAGTCGATCGCCGGCATCAAGATGAACGGCATCGGCGGCGTTTCCATGCAGGCGCTGGGTGACCCCAACGTCATCCCGCTGTGGTTCGGCGAATCCGATCTCATCACGCCCAAATTCATCTGCGAAGGGGCGAAGAGGGCGCTGGACGATGGCAAGACGTTTTATGCAGCGCCCTGGGGCATCATGCCGTTGCGCAAAGCGATCGCCGATTTCCATCGCCGCACGGTGGGCGCAGACGTGGATATCGAACGCATCACCATTCCGGGCGCCGCCATGCTGGCGGTGGCGCAGGCCGTACAAACCGTCATCGAAACCGGCGACGAGCTGATCGTCATTTCCCCCGTATGGCCGAATATTTTTCAGGCGGCAGACGTGGCGGGCGCCGTGTGCCGCTTCGTGCGCATGGACGAGGATTGGCTTTCCTCGCCGCCGCGCTGGCATCTCGACCTGAACAAGGTGAAGGACGCCATCGGGCCAAGGACCAAAGCGATTTTCGTCTGCTCGCCTGGAAATCCGACCGGCTGGGTGATGTGCCGCGAGGAACAGCACGCACTGCTCACACTCGCGCGCGAGCGCGGGCTCGCCATCATCAGCGACGAGGTTTACGGCACGCTGGTTTACGACGGCGCGAAGCACGCGCCCTCGTTCCTCGAAATCGCCGAGCCCGACGACAATGTTTTCGTGGTGAACAGTTTTTCCAAGCCCTGGGCGATGACGGGATGGCGCATCGGCTGGCTGGTGCACCCCAGCTGGCTTGGCCCGCAGATGCAGGTGCTGGCAGCCTCGGGCAATACAGGTGCGACCGTGTTCGCCCAATATGGCGCGCTGGCGGCGCTTAGCCCCGAAGGCGACGCCTTTCGCCAGACGATGCTGGAGCGCTGCCGTGAGGGGCGCGATGTCGTCACCCGCTTCGTGGCCGATGGCGGCCACAACCGGCTGCGCTGGATGGTGCCGGAGGGCGCGTTTTACGGTTTTATTGTAGTGGATGGATTGAAAGATAGTTTCGGCTTCGCCAGCAAGCTGGTGAGCAATGCAGGCGTCGGCGTGGCGCCGGGTTCCGCCTTCGGCCCCGACAGCGAGGCAGCGAACGATTCCTACATTCGCATCTGCTTCGCGCAGAACGTTGCGCGTTTGCAGGAAGGCCTCACGCGGTTTGGCCGCGCCGTGGCGAATTTGTAAGCGCATCAAACGGATTCAACTACGGTTACGCCGGGCAAGGATTGAAGCGCGTTCTTAAGCGCGGGCGTAACTTCCTGCCGCTTGGGCAATGCGATTTCGACTTCCTGGCCCGTGCCTTCGCCTGGCACCACGAGCGTGATGAGGCCTTTGCCGGGCTTTTTCATTTGCGCGGCGATAGCCGGAATGGGCGCGGGATCCGAGAGATAAACTTTCAACCCCTCTCCCGCCTGCGTCGCCGCGACATCGAGATCCTCGATCGAAATCGCGCGCAGTTTGAGTTCTTCGTCGGTCCAGTCGCCCAAGACTTTCATCAGCACCGATTTGCCGGCCTCTAAAAACCCGCGCGCGGACGACAGCGCCTCGGAAAACACCATCACTTCGAACATGCCGGTCGGATCGGAGAGGCCGATGAAGGCGAAAGGCTCGCCCGATTTGCCGCGTCGTTCCTGCTTGCGGATCACGGTGCCCACAACCGTGGCCCGGACCGCGCGCCGCCGCGTATCCGCCAGCAGGTCGGCATAAGAGGTCACGCCCAAGCGTTTCAAAGGTTGCGCATAGACATCGAGCGGATGGCCGGACAAATAAAAGCCGATAGCCGCGAATTCTTCCGTGAGCTTTTCGTGCACCGGCCAATCGTCAACGGCGGCCAGCGGCAACGTTGCTTTCACAGTTTCTGCGGCGCCGAAACAGGCTTGCCTGGCCCGCTTTCGCGGTCGCGCGCGCTGCGCACGGCGTCGCCCAGCACGATGTCGGCGGAATTCCACGAGCTGGCGGCGGTTCGCGTGCAACGCATCGAACGCGCCCGCGCGCGACGAGGCTTTCGAAGGCGCGCTTGTTGACGAGGCGAGGGTCGATGCGGCGCGCGAAATCGGCGATCGATTTGAACGGCCCGCCCGCGTCGCGCACCGCAACCACATGATCCATCGCCTGGCGGCCGACACCCTTTACCGCGGCGAGCGCGTAATAGATGACGCCATTGCCCTCGTTCACCTCGCAGCGAAAAATCGGCCTCGCTGCGGTTGATGTCGGGCGGCTGTCACTTGCGATGCCGAGGCGCGCGGCCTCCTGGCGGAAAATATTCAGCCGGTCGGTGTTGCCGATATCGAGCGTCATGGAAGCGGCCAGGAATTCGACCGGATAATTCGCCTTGAGATACGCAGTCTGATAGGCGACCTGCGCATAGGCCGCGGCATGGCCCTTGTTGAAGCCATAGCCCGCGAATTTCGCCGCCTGCTCGAAAATGGTTTCGGCGGTATGCTCGGCCACGCCCTTGGCCATCGCGCCCTTGATGAAGTTCTGGCGGTGCTTGGCCATTTCGGAGGCGATCTTCTTGCCCATGGCGCGGCGCAGAAGATCGGCCTCGCCCATGGTATAGCCGGCCAGTTCGCGGGCGATGCGCATGACATCTTCCTGATAGGTCATCACGCCGAAGGTTTCGCGCAGGATCGGCTCCAGGAGCGGGTGGAGATATTCCGGCGCCTCCTTGCCGTTCTTGCAGGCGATGTATTTCGGGATCGAACTCCATCGGACCGGGACGGTAAAGCGCCACCAGCGCGACCAGATCGTTGATGTGGTCGGGCTTCATCTTGCGCAGCAGATCGCGCATGCCCTGCGCCCTCGATCTGGAACACGCCCACGCTTTCGCCGCGCGCCAGCATCTCGAATGTGGGGCGATCGTCGAAATCGATGGTTCTGCGTGTCGAGCATGAATGCCGCGCGCTTTCAAGCAACTCTTCCGCCTTGGCGATGACGGTGAGGGTTTTCAGGCCCAGAAAGTCGAACTTCACCAGGCCCGGCTTTTTCGGCGTCCTCATAATCGAATTGCGTCACCGGCATTTCCGAGCGCGGATCGCGGTAGAGCGGCACAATCTCGTCCAGCGGCCGGTCGCCGATCACCACGCCGGCCGGATGGGTGGAGGCGTGGCGGTAAAAGCCCTCGATCTTTTCCACGATGGCGAACAGGTCTTTCGCGCGTTCGGTTCCTGTTCGGCGATCTGCTGCAGGCGCGGCTCGGCCGCCACCGCCTCGTGCAAATGACACGGTCTTGCCGGGCGGATTGGGGATCATCTTGGCGATGCGGTCGACGAGGCCCAGCGGCATCTGCAGCACGCGGCCGACATCGCGCACCGCGGCGCGCGGCCTGCAGCGAACCCAGCGCGATGATGTGGCCGACGCGGTCATGCGCCGTATTTTTGCTGCACGTAGCGCACCACTTCGTCGCGCCGCTCCTGGCAGAAATCGATGTCGAAATCGGGCATCGAGACGCGCTCGGGATTGAGAAAACGCTCGAACACCAGGCCGAAGCGGATGGGGTCGAGATTGGTGATGTCGAGCGCCCAGGCGACGAGCGAGGTGGCGCCCGAACCGCGCACGCCCACGGGAATGCCGTGATCCCGAGTCCATTTCATGAAGTCCGAGACGATCAGGAAGTAACCGGCGAAAGCCCATGCGGATGATGATATCGAGCTCGTATTGCAGCCGGTCGTGATAGGTTCTTTCGTCGGCGTGCAAGCCATGTTTGGCAAGGCGCGCTTTCAGGCCGCTTTCTGCCTGAGCGCGTAATTCGTCGTCGGGGGCCAAGCCCGATGCCGGCACGAATTGCGGCAGGATGGGCGCGCGCTTTTTGGGGCGCCAGGCGCAGCGGCGCGCGATTTCGACCGTGTTTTCGATGGCCTCGGGCAGGTCGGCGAACTGCGCCGCCATTTCCTCGGCGCTTTTGAAGCGGTGCTCGCGGCGTCAGGCGGCGGCGGTCTTCTGACGCCGATGAAAGTGCCGTCGGCGATGCAGAGCAGCGCGTCGTGCGCTTCGAACATATCGGCGGGGCCGAAATGCACGTCATTGGTGGCGACGAGCGGCAGGTTTTTCGCGTAGGCCAGTTCGATCAGCGTATCTTCGCTGGCGCGTTTCTTGGGCGAGGCCGTGGCGCTGCAATTCGACATAAAGCCTGTCGCCGAACATGGCGTGAAGCTGATCGAGCGCGGCCGACGCCGCCTCGCGCTGGCCATCGGCGATCAGGCGATTGATGGGACCGGCCGGGCCGCCTGTGAGCGTTATCAGCCCGCCGGAAAGTGTCCCAAGCTTTTCCGTCCGCACATGCGGCAGCTCGCCCGGCCCGACATCGAGATAGGCCCCCGATATGAGCTTCGATAGATTGATGTAGCCTTCTTCGTTCTTCACCAGGAGAGCTATGCTCGGATAATCGCGCCGCGTGGCGATCTGGTTTTGCGCGGGCGCGGGATCGAGATCGACAGGCAATGTCACTCCGGTGATGAGCTGAATGCCCGAGGCCGCCAACGTGTCGGCGATCTCATAGGCGCCGAAAAGATTGTTGCTGTCGGTGACGGCGACGGCCGGCATCCGCGCATGGCGGCAGAGCGCCGCCAACTCTTTTGGGCGCACGGCGCCTTCCAGCAGCGAATAGATGCTGCGCACGCGCAAATGCACGAAATTGGCGTGACCACTCATGAGCTTTATCTGTTGCCGTTAGCCGGGATTCGCAAGGCGAGTATCACACCCCCACGCGTAAATGCGCACAGGCGGCGTGCCGCCTTCCGCAGGTGGCTTCTGCCCTCATGCTTCGACGGGCTCAGCATGAGGGCAAACCACATGCCTCACCCTGAGCTTGTCGAAGGGTGAGGCTTAGGCCGCCAAAAGCGCTTGCCCAGCCACGCTCAAAACGATGGCCGAAGCCACGAAAACCAGCAGGCTAGCCCCCGCCACGGCTTCATGAACCCAAATCCGCATATATGGTCTCCCCACAGCTCTTTGTTCGTTTTATGTTCTCATAAGAACGAACCAAGATCAAGGGTCGACTTAAAAAATCAGTTGGGAGCGGCTCGCCATGCTGAAGCGAGGATAACAAAATCTGTCATTCCCGACCGAGCGGCGAGTAGCGCCGCGAAGGGAAGGGAATCCAGGTCGGTAGAGCAAGCGTAAGACCAACCACCTGGCTCCCCTTCTCTCGCCTCGCGTTGCTCGGCTCGCCGGAGATGACTAACAAAATTACGCCTTCCGCCCCTGTATCCTGCCGCCGTCGATGAGACGGCCTTCGTGCAGAAGAAGCGTGCGGTCCATCTTGGTGGCGAGTTCGATGTTGTGGGTGGCGATGAGGGCCGCCAAATTCGCCGCGCGCACCATGTCGAGCAGCACCTGAAACACTTGGGCCGCCGTCTTGGGATCGAGATTGCCGCTGGGCTCGTCGGCCAGCAGCACGCGCGGATGATTGGCTAGTGCGCGGGCAATCGCCACGCGCTGCTGCTCGCCGCCGGATAATTTCCCCGGGCGGTGCCCGAGCCGCGCCTCCAGCCCCACCAGCGACAACAGGCGGGCCGCTTCTTTTTCGGAGTCCGCAGCACTTCGACCCGCGATCATCTGCGGCATGGCCACGTTTTCGAGTGCTGTGAATTCCGGCAGCAAATGATGGAACTGATAGACGAAGCCGAGCGTGTCGCGCCGGAGCCGCGTGCGTTGGCGCTCGCCCAATTGGGTGGCGGGCACGCCCGCGATGATGACCTCACCGGCCGACGGCGCTTCCAAGAGCCCCGCGATGTGCAAGAGCGATGACTTGCCCGAACCGGACGGGCCGACAAGGGCCACGATTTCGCCGGGGCGAAGCGAGAGCGATACGTTCTGGAACACCAACAGATCGTTCGCACCCTGCTTGTAGATGCGGGTGACGCCCTGGAGGCGCAATATCGCCTGCTGCGGCGCCACAGCAGGGTGAGGCGCGGCCTCGGGAATGGCGTCACTCATTGGAACTCACTCATAACGGAGCGCCTCGACCGGATCGAGCCTGGCCGCGCGCCATGATGGGTAAAGCGTCGCCAGGAACGAAAGAACCAGCGCCATCAGCACCACGGCGATGACCTCGCCGCTGTCGATCTCGGCCGGCATGCGCGAAAGGAAATAGATTTCCGGGCTGAACAATTCGGTGCCGGTGAGCATCGACAGGAACTGCCGGATGGATTCGATGTTGAGGCAGAACACCACGCCGAGCAGCAGGCCGCTGAGCGTGCCGGTGACGCCGATGGAAGCGCCAGCGATGAAGAACACGCGCATCACCGCGCCGGGCGTGGCCCCCATGGTGCGCAGGATGGCGATGTCGTGGCCTTTGTCCTTCACCAGCATGATGAGGCTCGAGATGATGTTCATCGCCGCCACCAGGATGATGAGGGTGAGGATGAGGAACATGACGTTCCGTTCCACCTGCAACGCGCCGAAGAGAGAGGAATTCATCTGTTGCCAGTCGGTGATGCGGGCAAAATCGCCGGCCGCCTGCTGCACGGGCGCGCGCCATTGGCCGACGGCGTCCGGGTTGGCGACCATAATCTCGATGCCGCCCGCGTTGTCGCCCATGTTGAAGAAGAGCTGCGCTTCGTCGAGCGGCATGAAAATGAAGGTCTGGTCGTATTCGCTCATGCCGATGCGGAAGGTGCCGGCAACCTGGTAGGATTTCACCCGCGGCGTGGTGCCGAAGGGCGTGTAGGCGCCGCGCGGCGCGATCAGCGTCACATTCTGGCCCGGCGCCACGCCCAGCCGTTCGGCCAGCCGCGCGCCGATGATGACCGAGGGCGCGGATTTGAAAATATCCAGCGCCCCGGGCGACAGCGTGGAAGAAACAGCGGTGAGCTTTTGCAAATCGCCGGGGCGAAGCCCGCGCACCAGCGCGCCCAGGCTCGTATCGCTGGACGTTGCCATCACCTGGCCTTCGATGATGGGCGTAGCACTGATCACGCCGGGGATGGATCGGATCTTGGAGGCGGTGGCATCGAAATTGGGCAGGCTGCCGGTGATGCTCTGCACGATCATATGGCCGTTGAGGCCGAGAATGCGCCCCAGCAGCTCGATGCGGAAGCCGTTCATCACCGACATGACGATGATGAGAGTGGCCACGCCCAGCGCGATGCCGATCAGCGAGAACAGCGAGATGACGGCGATGAAGCTTTCGTGCCTGCGCGCGCGCAGATATCGCCAGGCGATCTTCCATTCGAACGGCGCGAAGGGGCGCGTGGCCGCGGTCATGCTCTAGCTTGCCCCCTCTGCCTCGCATTCGCTCGGCACCTCCCCCAGCGGGGGAGGATGAGTTTTGGTTCCATGCTCCCCCTCTGGGGGAGCTGCCCAGCCACTTACGAACGTAGGTGGCTGGGCTGAGGGGGCGACGCGAACCATCATTTGCGTGCGAACCTTTTCAGCACTGCCTCAGTGCTCATTTCTTCCTTGGCGCCGGTGGCACGCGTTTTCACTTCGACCGTGCCTTTTTCGAGGCCGCGCGGGCCGACTACGATCTGGTAGGGAATACCGATCAAATCGTGGCAGGCGAATTTGGCGCCGGGGCGCTCATCGGAGTCGTCATAGAGCACGTCGCGGCTCGCCTTTTTCAGTTTCGCATACAGGTCTTCGCACGCCGCATCCACTTTCGCGTCGCCCGGCTTCAGATTGATCAGCGAGATGTCGAATGGCGCCACCGCTTCCGGCCAGATGATGCCGGCATCGTCGTGGCTGGCCTCGATGATGGCGCCCGTGAGCCTCGAGACGCCGACGCCATAAGAACCGCTTTCGACCGGCACTTCCTTGCCGTCCGGCCCCGCCACCACGGCCTTCATCGGCAGGGAATATTTGGTGCCGAAATAGAAAATCTGCCCCACTTCGATGCCGCGCGCGGTGACGCGCTTGTCGGCTGGCACTTCCTTTTCAAAGCGCTTCTGATCGTGCACGTCCGATGTCGCGGCATAAAGCTTGGTGCGAGCCTGCACGATAGGCTCGAGATCGCCGTAGAAATCGACACCCTCGTCCGGCACCGGCATGTCGAGCAGGTCCTTATGGCAAAAAACTTCGCTCTCGCCAGTGTCCGCCAGCACAATGAATTCGTGGCTAAGATCGCCGCCTATGGGCCCAGTTTCAGCGCGCATCGGAATGGTTTTCAATCCCATGCGCGAGAAGGTGCGCAGATAAGCGACATACATGCAGTTGTATGATTTGCGCCCCTCTTCGAAGTTGAGATCGAAGGAATAGGCGTCCTTCATCAAAAACTCACGGCCGCGCATGACGCCGAAACGCGGGCGGACCTCGTCGCGGAATTTCCACTGGATGTGATAGAGGTTGAGCGGCAGCGCCTTGTATGAGCGCACATAAGCGCGAAAAATTTCAGTCACCATGTCCTCGTTGGTGGGGCCGTAGACCAGCTCACGCTCGTGGCGGTCCTCGATGCGTAGCATCTCCGGCCCATAGGCGTCGTAACGCCCCGTTTCGCGCCACAGGTCGGCGGGCTGCAGTGTCGGCATCAGAATCTCTATGGCGCCGGCGCGGTTCATTTCCTCGCGCACGATTTGCTCAATTTTTTTTAATACCCGGAAGCCCAAAGGCAGCCAGGCGTATATGCCGGCCGCTTCCTGGCGAATCATGCCTGCCCTGAGCATCAGCCGGTGAGAGACAATCTGCGCCTCGGCCGGCGTTTCCTTGAGCAAAGGCAGGAAAAAACGGCTGAGGCGCATGGGTTCCTGTGCCCTAGAGGTGGCGGAAAAATCACCTGTTACCGTTCTAAGGAAGCAGGGACACGAAAGCAAAATGGTTTACGGGACGCCCGGCCCCGGAAAAAAGGGCTGATTTGCCAGTGTTGAACTAAGGATTTTTGAGCCATTGCGTCTGCCAAGCACTTGCAGCCGGGCCAAGGACGGCCTTGACTAGCACGTATATTCGCCGGCCAGGCATGAGCCGGTAAGGGGGAAGCATGTCACGTATGAGCCATATCCATGTTGCCGCGCTGGCGGCGGCCGCAGGCATCATAGCCTTCGCGGCGCAAACGTCTGCGCGGGCCGATCAAACCAGCAACGCGACGCAGGCCGCAAGCATCGCCCAGATCGGCGTCGAGGAAGTCACTGTCACGGCCCGCAGGCGCCCTGAGAGCATGGAAAAAGTGCCGGTCGCCGTAACGCCGCTCTCCGGCGACGAACTTCGCGAGCGCGACATCACTTCGGCGCTCGATGTGCAGAATAGCGTGCCGTCCCTAACGGTCACCGGAAATCTCGGCGAGCGCGACGCGGATGTCTTCACCATCCGCGGCCAGGGAGCGCCGTTCGGCGGCGCCGATCCCGGCGTGCAGACCTATTTCGCCGAAGTGCCGTTCGGCGCTGGCGGCGTCGGCAATTACTACGATATGGACAACATCCAGGTGCTGAAGGGCCCGCAGGGCACGCTGTTCGGACGCAGCACCACGGGCGGCGCGATCCTGTTCGAGCCCAAGCGGCCGACGGACGAATTCGGCGGTTATCTCGACGCGCAGGCCGGCAATTATTCAATGTATGAGCTTTCCGGTGCGGTTAACGTGCCCATCGACGACGACAAATTCGACTTGCGCTTGGCCGGTGATACGGCGACCCGCGACGGCTTCACCAAGGATTCGGTGTTCGATGAGCAGGGCAATTTCGTCCGTAATGAGACCGTGGACAATCTGAATTATGGGGCGTTCCGCGCTAGTGCGATCATGCGGCCCTTCGCTGGGTTCGAGAATTACTTGGTTTTCGACTATCTGCGCGACCACAACAACGGCGCGGGCGCCGAGCTGACAGCGGTCAATACCGGAACGATCAATAATCTGGCGAACGAGTTTCTTGGGCCAGGCTTCTGCATTTTGAATCCGACGGCACCCACCTGTGAGGCGCTCGCAGGATTCGAGCAGGAGATGCAGCAGGCCCTTGCACTGCAGAAATCGCTCGGGATTCGCAATACCAGCTCTTCCATTCCGCTTTTCTATGACCGCGATACCTGGGGGGTGACCGACATCGCCACCTATGACTTCAACGACCATCTGCGCATTCGCAACATCTTCGGCTATCTCGACGATAAGGTGGCGGATGGCTTCGATTATGATGGCTCGTTCCTGCCGTTGCTGGACGTTTCAAGCCCGCTGGCGCCGCAGAGCCATTCCTCCCAACTGACCGACGAAGTCCAGTTGCAGGGCGAAACAGATAATCTGAACTGGATCCTCGGCTACTATCATGAAACCGATAGTCCGGTCGGCAGCACCGAGATTGTCCGCAACACATTGGGCGGCGCGCAGCCACCGTTTAGCCCCTTCCTTGGTTTTGGGAGCACGGAAATCGACGAGCTCACCAACACAGGAACTTCAGACGCGGCGTTCGGCCAGGCGACCTATAATTTCTCAGGTCGCGCGGAAGGGCTGAGCCTGACTGCCGGCGGCCGCTACACCTGGGATCACAGGGTCGCCGCTTCGTCCGTGTGCATAGACACTACCCTACCGGACATTTGTTCTTTCCCGCTGCCGTCGGTCTTCAAGCTGCCGACGCAGCAGGCCGACTTCCATGCGCCGACTTGGACCTTGGGCGCGCAATATCAGTTCACCCCAGACACGATGCTTTATGCCACTTACCGGCGCGGCTATAAGAGCGGCGGCTTCAACAGTGGCGAGGGCGCCGCCACCAGCTTTGGTGAGTTCAAACCCGAATTCCTGACCGATGTCGAAGTCGGCACCAAAAACAACTGGACGATCTTGGGCGTACCCGGTCGCACAAATTTCGACATTTACTATGGTTGGTACGATGACGTGCAGAAAAACGATCTGGTCATTCTGGAACAGCAAATCCCACCACCAGCAAATCCGCCAAACATTCTGATCGAGCCGATAGCGCTGACCTTCAACGCCGCGACGGCGACTATCAAGGGACTAGAATTCGAATCCACCTTCATTCCAGATGACAATTTCCAGTTCTCGATTTTCTATTCCTACACCGAAGCCAACTACACCAAATTTGTGCTACCGGAAATGATCTTCATCGATCTGGCGGGCAACCAGACCACGCTGAACTCGATAGACCATTCGGGCAATCCCTTCGCCAACACGCCGCAGCACAAGCTGGGCCTCACGGCGCGCTTTCATCTCCCGGTCGATGTCAGCTATGGCGTACCCGTCATCAGCGCCAGCTGGTATTATCAGAGCAAGGTATGGTTCACCGATCTGAGCGACCTTGAGCCGGACGCGTTCCAGAACGGCTACGACCTGCTCAATCTGCGGTTGGATTGGAACAATATTTTCGACTCGCCGTTCGATGCCTCCTTCTTCATGAACAACGTCACCAACCAGGATTACAAGGTTGGCGCCAACGCGCTTGAGCACCTCATCGGCACGACGGCGTCGATCTACGGCCCGCCGCGCATGTGGGGCTTCGAGCTGCGCTGGAGGTTCGGCTCCGACGCGCGCTAAGCCGCGTTCGGACCCCGAATAAGTTGAAGTTAGCGCCCCACAGGCGTCATCGGCTCGAAGGCTGTGCGCTCGCCCATATTGTCGATCAGCGCCTTGATGTCGACCAGCGGGGGGTGGTCGATGCCACTATGGGCGACGCCGCGTTTCAGCTCGTCCACGCTGAAGCCCATGGCCACGTCATAGGTGCGGTCGGGCTGGTTGCGGAGGCGCCGCTCGGCCTCATACCAGCGCCGCTTCGCGGGTGAATCGTCGCAGGAGTCGAGCTCGTCACCGCTGGCGCCCCAGCGCAATTCCACGCACTGATAGGGATCGAATGAAAGCGCGAAAAGCCGGTGCATCATGTCGTCGAAATTGAGAGTCACCGGCTTCTGCTGGGTGTTGAGATAGGTCACAGTGCAGGCCTGCGCCACGTTGGCGTAGGTTGCTTCCAGATCGTCCTTGAGCGTGAGCCCGTCATAGACAATGCGCTCGTCGCGTCTGAGCCACATTTCTATCATGTGGCCTAGATCGATATAGAACTGCACGAATGCCGCCTTGATGCGCGCATCGCGCGATGGCGTAGAATAGGTTTCCCATTCTAGATCGCCCGAGGCGTAGATATTGTCTGGCAGGCGCGAAGGGTGCACTTTCTTCTGGATGTTGTCTACGATGGCCTGGGTCACATATTGCGCGCGGTCGTTCAGATCGTTGCACAGCGTCTTCATCGTCTCCTTGAGCTCGTAAATCGGGTTGTACGAGGTCTTGCCGCCCGACATCGCCACGCGCACATATTCGAACGGCCCCAACGCAATGCCGTTGTAGGCATATTGCGCGCGTGTCTCGTCGTGCTTCGGGTTGGGCTCGGTGCCGTAATATTGCTCGAGCGAGTAATCGGCGATCTGGTCGTTAGCGGCGTGCACCGTGTGGCCGCCGATCAGATTGCCCTCGCCGTCGCGGTGCGCGCCCACCAGGCGGAATGGGCGCCAGTTCTTGAATCCGCCGCCAAGCCGCGCCGGGGGGTGGCCGAATTGCGCGCCATAGACGCTGTGGGTGATGGAAAAATCGGGATGCGCATCCATGTAATAAATGCGCCCGTCGCTATCGACCTTGTAAACCACGCCGACATGGCCATTGACGTCATAGATAGCGGTGCCGGGGCGGATGGCGCCGGGCTGGATTTTCGGCGAATAGAAATCGGAAAGCACATGGCCGTTTTCGGCGGCGTCGGTGCGATAGGTGCCAGAGAACACAGTGCCCATCACCTGTTTTATGGCTTCCGGCCCGTTGATGCCGGAGCCCCGGTCGGTGAGGTCGTGGCGCGCGGTTGCATGATTGTTGGTCTTGCTAAAACGCAGATCGCCCGAACCGCTGACGCCGTCGACGAAGCTGAAGGGAAGCCCGTTCTTCCACGCGTAATAAGCGCGCAGCATATAGGGCCATTTGGCGCAATCGGTGTCGATGTCGAAGCCACGCGGGTCGCTTAAGCGATAGGGATTGGCCTTGTTGCGCAAGCAGGATTCGGAGGAATTGCACTCGGTTTCGCCGATGGCCGCCACGAACTGGCCGAAGCCCTTCTCGTCGGCCTCGCTCCAGTGATCCTTGGTGATGCGCCACGTGCCTGCGTGCGCCGCGCCCGCGCACAACACCAGCAACGCCGCGATGGCGGCTACGCGCATGAACCCCTCACGACCCGCTTTGGCCCAAGCGTCCGGGCTTGGGCCCGGCGAGTCAAGCCAAGGATTGGTTACCGGGCCCTAGTGGAAATAGCGGATGTAGAAAAAATCGAGGATCAGCCACACCACGGCCGCAAGCGCGGTATTCGCTAGCATCTTTTTGAACAGCAGCGGGCGCACCGGCGCGCCGGATTCGGAGCCCGGCACGATGTCGCCGGTTTCTTCCTGCGTCTTCACGCTGAAGGGCAACACCGCGAACAGCGTCACCCACCAGACGACGAAATAAACCCCGATGCCGAGCAGCCAGCCCATCAGGCCTGTTCCAACTCGATCAGCGTGCCCACGAAATCTTTGGGATGCAGAAACAGCACCTTCTTGCCGTGCGCGCCGATTTTGGGTTCGCCAGAGCCAAGCACAGTTGCGCCCTTTTCCTTCATGCGTTTCGCGGCCTCCTTGATGTCGTCCACCTCGTAGCAGAGATGATGCATCCCGCCATTGGGATTTTTTTCCAGGAATTTCGCGATGGGCGAATTGGCGCCTAACGGTTCCAGAAGCTCGATTTTGGTGTTGGGAAGCTCGACGAACACGGTGGTGACGCCGTGTTCGGGCAAGGCCACCGGCGCAGACACTTTCGCGCCCAGCGTGTCGCGGTAGATTTTGGCAGCCGCCTTCACATCTTTAGTGGCAATCGCGACATGATTGAGCCGCCCGATCATGGCACCGTTCTCCTTGTCAGACCTTACTATACTTCCACGGTTTCGACCCGCACCACGGGCTTCTTGCCCCAGATCTCGTTGGCTGCGCGGCGCGCAACACGGCGGACCCCTTCTTTCACTTCTTCGACGTTGCTTTTGCCACGGCGGCCACTGAGCATTCGGCCCACGGCTTCGGCAACCGCCTCGCGCACTGATTCCGGCAGGCCTTCCATGTGCAGCACAGGGTCGGCCGCCGCGCGGCCCTTATTGTCCAGCACCAGCGTGATACCGATGAAGCCCGCGAAGCCAAGCGCGCGGCGCGCATTGGCGAAACCATCGCCCTCCGAAACCAGTATCTGCCCATCGAGATGCAGGCGGCCCGACGGCGCTTCGTCGATGATACTGGCCTTGCCGGGCGCCAGCCGCACCATATGGCCGTTGGTGGCGATGACGGCTTCGGCCACGCCGAGCGAGCGCGCAAAACGCGCGTGCTCGCTCATGTGGCGGAGCTCGCCGTGAATGGGAATGGCGATCTTGGGTTTCACCCAGCCATACATGGCGGCCAAATCTTCTTTCGCAGGATGGCCGGAGACGTGCACGAAGTGATCCTGCTCGGTCAGCACTTCGACGCCCAGCGCCGCAAGCTTGTTGTGCAGGGCAAATATGGGCAGCTCGTTGCCGGGAATGATGCGCGACGAAAAAATCACCGCGTCGCCAGGGCCGAAAGCGACGATCGGATGCTCGCCGGCCGCGATGCGCGAGAGCGCGCCGCGCGGCTCGCCCTGGCTGCCCGCCACGAGATAAAGCAGCCTTTCAGGCGGCAGGCGCACGGATTCTTCCTCATCCAGCGTCGCGGGAAAACCTTTCAGATAGCCCGTGTCGCGCGCGGCCTGAATCATCTGACGCATGGCGCGTCCGACCACGACGATCTCGCGACCATGCGCGCGGCCGGCCTTGGCGATCGATTCAAGCCGCGCCAGATTGGAAGCGAAGGCCGTCACCGCCACGCGGCCCTTCAGCGTGCCCACGAGATCGTGCAGCGATTTGCGGACATCGGCTTCAGAGCCCGTTTCGCCCGACACCAGCGCGTTGGTGGAATCGCAGACGAGCGCCAGTACGCCCTCGCCGCCAAGCTTCCGCAATTCGGCATCGTTGGTCGTCTCGCCGATCAGCGGATCGGGATCGAGCTTCCAGTCGCCAGTATGGACCACTGGGCCCAGCGGCGTACGGATGATGACGACATTGGGCTCCGGAATCGAATGCGTGATAGTGACGAGCTGCACGCCGAACGGCCCCAGCGTGAAGGCGCCACCAAGTGCCACGTTATTCACCTTGAGCTGCGTTTCCAGCCCACGCTCTTCCAGTTTGTTGGCAAGGATCCGCGCGGTGAACGGCGTGGCATAGACCGGGCATTTCAGATGCGGCCATAGCCAGGCGATAGCGCCCAGATGATCCTCATGCGCATGCGTCAGCACGATGCCAAGCACATCGTCGCGCTGTTCGATCAGGAAACGGATGTCGGGCATGATGATGTCGACGCCCGGCGTGTCTGTCTCGCGGCCGAAAAAGATACCGCAATCCACGATCATCCATTTGCGCGCATCGGGTGGGCCGTAGCCATAACAATTGAGGTTCATGCCGATTTCACCCGCCCCGCCCAGGGGGAGGAAAACCAGCTCGTCGTCACGGCCCGCTTTGGTCATGCTTTGCGATTGCGCGCGTGCACGAGAATGAGGCCGCGGATGGTGAGATCGGGGTCGACATTATCGATGACGGGGATCTGCTTGTGGAACAGGCCGGCCAGCCCACCGGTGGCGATCACATTCATGGGCTTGCCGTATTCTTTCTTGATGCGCGCGACGAGGCCTTCGATCAGGCTGACATAACCCCAATAGATGCCGGACTGCATGGCCGGAACCGTGTCCTTGCCGATCACCTTTTCCGTGCGCGCGATCGCCACGCGCGGCAGCATGGCGGCGGCCTGATGCAGCGCTTCCGCCGACAAATTCACGCCCGGCGCGATGACGCCGCCTTCATAGTCGCCCTTCTCGCTCACGATATCGAAGGTGGTGGCGGTGCCGAAATCGACCACGATGAGCGCGCCCTTATAACGCTCATGCGCCGCCACCGCATTGACCAGCCGGTCGGCGCCCACGGAGTCGGGCCGGTCGACTTTCACCGCGACGCCCAATTCGACATTCGGTTCACCCACCACCAGGGGATCGCAATTGAGATATTTGCGGCACATCGAGCGCAGATCGAACAGCGCCGCCGGGACCACGGTGGCAAGGACGGCTTCGGTGAGATCCTTGAAGGAAAGTTTTTGCAGCGCCAGCAGTTCGGCCAGCCATACGGCATATTCGTCGGCCGTGCGCGCAGGCTTGGTGGCGGCGCGCCATTGCGCGCGCACCTCGCCGCCCTCGCAAACCGCGAAGACGATGTTGGTGTTGCCGGCGTCGATGGCGAGCAGCATGGTCAGTTTGGAAAAAATACCTCGCCGGCCGCTATGCGGGTTTGCTTGCCGTTAGCTTCGCGCAGGATGAGCGCGCCGTCATCGGCCAGGCCATCGAACACGCCTTGCACCTCGCGGGCGGCCAGCCGCGCGTGCACGCGTTCGCCCAAACCGCTAGCGCGGGCGAGCCAGGCATCTTTCAGGGCCGCGAAACCGTTTTTCATCCACGCTCCATACCACGCGTCCCAGGCCGCTGCGAGGCGCGCGATCGCTTCATCGGCATCTGGCGTGCATCCCGTAATTTTCAACAACGAGGTTGCTGGCATGTCGGTGCCTTCGGGATGATTGGCGAGGTTAATGCCGATGCCCACTGCCAGCCAGTCGAGCGCACGGCCGCCGGAAGATTCCAGAAGAATTCCCGCCGCCTTATTGCCGTCGAGCAGCACGTCGTTCGGCCATTTGAGGCTCACGCGCGCGGCGGGCGCATAACCGGCAACCACATCGCCTGTCGCAAGTGCTGCGGCAAAGCTCAATTGCGCGCAAACATCGGCGGGCCTGACAGGGTCCAATAGCAGCGTCGCAAACAGATTGCCGCGCGCGGAAACCCATGCGCGCCCGCGCCGGCCCCGGCCCGCCGTTTGTTCACGCGCGAATATCCAAATGGGCCCGCGTTCTCCCGCTTCCGCCAGGCGGCGCGCTTCTTCGTTGGTGGAATCGAGAATCTCGTAACGGCGGATGTTCACGGGATAAGCGAGGCTGCTGCCGTGCCCGCGGCGTCCACCAGCGGCGCCGCGCCAAACAGGAAGAACAGCGTGAACAGCGTGGCCCCGGTGAGAATAGTGCCAAGGCTTAGCCCCATGTTGCGCTCGAAGGCGGGCGTTGGCTTGTCGAAATACATGATCTTGATGATACGCAGATAATAATAAGCGCCAATCACGCTGGCCACTACGCCGATCACGGCCAGTGAGTAGAGTCCCGCTTTCACCGCGGCGAGGAAAACGTAAAACTTGGAGAAGAACCCGGCCAAGGGCGGAATTCCGGCCAGTGAGAACATCAGCATGGCGAGCGCGAACGCAAAGGCCGGTTGCGTTTCGGCGAGACCCGCGAGATCGGGGATGGTTTCCACCATGGTTGACCCGCGCCGCATGGCGAGGATGCACACGAACACGCCGATGGTGGTGACAAGATAGATCGCAAGATAAATCAGCACGCCCTGCACGCCAGCCTGCGTGCCGGCGGCGAGGCCGATCAGCATATAGCCCATGTGACCGATGGAGCTGTATGCCATCAGGCGCTTGAAATTGTTCTGGCCGATAGCCGCCACCGCGCCCAGCACCATCGAGAGAATGGCGATGAAGACGATGATCTGCCGCCATTGCTCCAGCGCGTCGGGGAAAGGCAGCAGCAGCGCGCGCAGGAACAGCGCCATGGCGGCAATCTTGGGGGCCGACGCAAAAAATGCCGTGATCGGCGTGGGCGCGCCTTCGTACACGTCGGGCGTCCACATGTGGAACGGAACGGCGGACACCTTGAAGGCGAGACCGGCGGTGAGAAATACGAGGCCGAAGACCAAGCCCACGGAAACACCGCCGGCGTGCAATGCGTGGGCCACGCCCGCGAACGAGGTAGTGCCGGTGAAACCGTAAATCAGCGAAATGCCGTAAAGCAGCATGCCGGAAGAGAGCGCGCCCAGAACGAAATATTTCAGCCCCGCTTCGGTGGAGCGCAGATTGTCACGATGAAACGACGCCAGCACGTAAAGCGCCAGGCTTTGCAGCTCGGTGCCCATGTAGAGCGCGATGAAATCGCCGGCCGAGACCATGATCATCATGCCGAGCACGGCGAAAACGATCAGCACGGGGAATTCGAAATGCGCGATCTTCTCGCGCTCGTTAAATCCCTGCGCCATGATGAGAACGAGTGCGGCGCCGCCCAGAATGAGCAGCTTGACGAAACGGGCGAAATCGTCGGCGGCGAAGACGCCGTGGAAGGCGGCCGCATGCGTGCCTTCGTGGACAACGAGGAGATAGCCTGCAACCGCCATGAGCATTATCGCGAGCGCCGAAACCAGCCGCTGCGCGCGATCGCTAGTCATCACGCCCAATATCAGCAGCGCCATGCCGCCTATCGCCATCACCAGCTCGGGCTGCACCACGGCGAGGTCGTTCATGAGCGAATTCATGGCGCCGCACCCGCATGCAGGGCCGCGTCATGGAGCTGGATCAAGCGCGCAACCGAAGCGGATGTCACTTCGAATATGGGCTTGGGATAAACGCCCATGAAAATCGTGAAGACGACAAGAGGCACCAGCAGGAAAATCTCGCGCGGGCTTAGATCTGCGATGGTTTGCAGGCTTGGCTTCACCAGCGCGCCGAAAATAACGCGGCGATAGAGCCACAGCGCATATGCCGCCGACAAAATGGCGCCGGTGGAGCCGATGATGGCAAGCCAGGTGTTGACCTTGAAGGCGCCCAGCAGCGGCAACAGCTCGCCCACGAATCCGCCGGTGCCCGGCAAGCCCACATTGGCGAGCGTGAACACCATCAGGCACGCGGCGTAAACCGGCATGCGGTTCACCAGCCCGCCATAATCGGCGATCATCCGCGTGTGCATGCGGTCGTAAATCACGCCGACGCTGAGGAACAGCGCGCCCGAAATAATGCCGTGGGAGAGCATCTGGAAGATCGCGCCTTCGCTGCCGACATGGGTGAAGGTGAAAATGCCGAGCGTGACATAGCCCATATGCGCCACAGACGAATAAGCGACTAGCTTTTTCATGTCCTCCTGCACCAGCGCCACCAGCGAGGTGTAGACGATGGCGATGAGCGACAGCGTGAAGATGAAGGGTGCGAACAGCTCGCTCGCGTTGGGAAACATCGGCACCGAGAAACGCAAAAAGCCGTAACCGCCCATCTTCAAGAGAATGCCGGCGAGGATCACCGAGCCCGCCGTCGGCGCCTCGACATGCGCGTCCGGCAACCACGTGTGCACCGGCCACATCGGCAGCTTGACGGCGAATGAGGCGAAGAAGGCGAGCCACAGCCAGGTCTGCATGTGGGCCGGGAAATGCGCGTGATTGTAAAGCGTGACGATGTCAGTGGTGCCGGCCTGGTAATACATGGCCAAGATGGCGATCAGCATCAGCACCGAGCCCAGCAACGTATAGAGCACGAACTTGAAGGTGGCGTAGATGCGCCGTGGCCCGCCCCAGACGCCGATGATGAGGAACATCGGAATGAGGCCGCCTTCGAAGAAGAGATAGAACAGCACTAGATCGAGCGAGCAGAACACGCCCAGCATCAGCGTTTCCAGCACAAGGAACGCAATCATGTATTCGCGCACGCGCGTTTCGATGTTCCAGCTGGCTAGGATTGAAAACACCATCAGGAGGGCGGTCAGCACCATGAACAGCATCGAGATGCCGTCCACGCCCATCTTGTAGGTGATGCCGCCGCCGAGCCAGGCGTGGTTTTCCAGGAACTGGAAACCGGAATTGCCCGCATCGAACGCCAACCACAGGTAAAGCGTGAGCGCGAAAACAACGATGGTCGTGACGAGCGCGATGAGGCGCGTGATGCCCTTGATGGAACCGCCATCGCCGCGCAGCGAGAGGATAAGCGCCACGCCGATCAGCGGCAGAAAGGTAATGGTGGAAAGAATGGGCCAGCCCATCAGTGCGGCCCGCCCGCGAACAGGAACCACGTCACCAGCGCCGCCACGCCAACCAGCATGGCGAAGGCATAGTGATAGACATAGCCAGATTGCAGCGCGATGGCGCCTTTCGTTGCGTCCATGATGCGTGCGGCAATGCCGTCGGGGCCCAGCCCATCGATGATCTTGCCGTCGCCATCCTTCCACAGGATGCGGCCGAGCTTCAGCGCAGGCTGCACGAAAAGAAAATCGTACAGCTCGTCGAAATACCATTTGTTGTAGAGGAAGAGATAAAGCATGCCCCGGCGCGCGGCCAACTGGCGCGGCAATTCGGGATGCTGGATGTAATAGTAATAGGCGACGCCAAGCCCCACGATGGTGGCGGCGAAGGGCGCGAGCTCGACCCAGGCGGGCGCCAGATGCGCATCGTGAAACGCCGTGTGGCCGGCCAGCACCGTTATCGAATCCTTCCAGAACGCGATATTGGTCGAGCCCACGAACATGTCGTAGAAGGCCACGCCCATGAACACCGCGCCGATAGCCAGCACCATGAGCGGCGCCATCATCACGGCCGGGCTTTCATGCATGTGGCCGAGCGCGTGCTTGTCCCCGCGGAAATCGCCGTGGAAGGTCATGAACATCAGCCGCCAGGAATAGAACGAGGTCATGAAGGCGGAAAACACGCCCAGCGCAAACGCGTAATCGCCGATATTGCTGTGGGCCTGGTAGGCGGCGTTGATAATAAAATCCTTGGAATAAAAACCTGCCGCGCCGATGCCGGTGAACGGCAAGCCAAGCCCGGTGAGCGAAACGGTGCCGATCAGCATCATCAGCCAAGTGAGCGGAAGATATTTGGCGAGCCCGCCCATCTTGCGCATATCCTGCTCGCCGCCCACCGCATGGATGACCGAGCCCGCGCCCAGGAACAGCAGCGCCTTGAAGGACGCGTGGGTGAAAAGGTGGAACATCGCGCCGCCATAGGCCGACACGCCGGCGGCAAAGAACATGTAGCCAAGCTGCGAGCAGGTGGAATAGGCGATCACGCGCTTGATGTCGTTCTGGAACATGCCGACGGAGGCCGCGAAGAATGCCGTCGAGGCGCCGATGAAAGTGACAGCGTTGAGCGCCACCGGCGCATATTCGAACATGGGCGAACAGCGACAGACCAGAAACACGCCGGCCGTCACCATGGTGGCGGCGTGAATGAGGGCGGAAACGGGCGTTGGGCCTTCCATCGCGTCGGGCAGCCAGGTGTGCAGGAACAATTGCGCAGATTTGCCCATCGCGCCAAGGAACAGCAGCAGGCAGAGCGTGGTCAGAATATCGACGCGATAGCCGGCGAAGAGGAAAGTTTTTCCGGCCATGGCGGGCGTGGCCGCGAACACCTGGCCGTAATCGAGCGTGCCGAACACCCAGAAGATGCCGAAGATGCCGAGCGCAAAACCGAAATCGCCGACGCGGTTGACGATGAACGCCTTGATGGCGGCGGCGTTGGCTTCCGGCTTCTTGTACCAGAAGCCGATCAGCAGATAGGAGGCTAGCCCCACGCCTTCCCATCCGAAATAGGTTTGCAGGAAATTGTTGGCCGTCGCCAGCATCAGCATGGCGAAGGTAAAGAGCGAGAGATACGAGAAAAATCGTGGGCGGCCGGGATCATCGTGCATGTAGCCGATGGAATAGAGATGCACGAGCGAGGACACGCCCGTGACCACGATCAGCATCACGGCGGTAAGCGTATCGACGCGGATCGCCCAATCGACATGGAAGCCGTCGGAATAAATCCACTCAGCCAGCGTCTTGATCTCGATATGGCCGACGAGCGCCACGTCATAGAACGCGACGCAGGACAATCCCGCCGAAACGAACAGCAGCAAGGTGGTGACGATTTCGGATGCGCGCGCGCCAATGACAGGGCCCAAGAGCCCGGCAATGGCCGAACCCAGCAGCGGCAGGAGCACGATGGCTATGTACATGCCGCTCAGCCCTTCAGCATGTCGATGTCCTCAACCGCGATGGTGCCGCGATTGCGGAAATAGACGACTAGGATGGCAAGCCCGATGGCGGCCTCAGCGGCCGCGACGGTGAGAACGAATAGCGCGAAAACCTGTCCCGTGAGATCGCCCAAGAACGACGAAAACGCCACCAGATTGATGTTGACGGCCAGCAGGATGAGCTCGATCGCCATCAGGATGACGATGACGTTCTTGCGGTTGATGAAGATGCCGAACACGCCGATGGTGAAGAGGATGGCGCCAGCGATGAGATAATGGCCAAGGCCGATGGTCATGTGCCCACCCCCTCGCCCGGTTTGACATCGTGCAACGTTACGGCTTCCTTGGGCTCGCGCATCACCTGGCGCCAGATGGATTGCCGCTTGACGTTTTCGCGATGGCGCAATGTCAGCACGATGGCGCCCACCATGGCGACCAGCAGGATGAGCCCCGCAGTCTGGAAATAGAAAATGTAATCCGTATAGAGGATGCGCCCGAGCGCCGCCGTATTCGCCAGATGGGCCGGCACCGGATGGGCAAGCGGTATGCCGCCCGCGAGCGCCCAGCCGCCAAGCACAATGGCGAGCTCGAACAGGAACACTAGGCCAAGCAGCGCGCCAAAGGGCAGATAGCGCTGGAAACCCTGGCGCAGCTCGGCAAAGTCGATGTCGAGCATCATCACCACGAAGAGAAACAACACGGCCACTGCGCCCACATAAACCACGACCAAAATCATGGCCAGGAATTCGGCCCCCAACAGCACGAACAGCGCCGCCGCGTTGAAGAAGGCGAGAATGAGAAACAACACTGAATGCACGGGATTGCGCGCGGAGATAACCAAAAGTGCCGCGCCGATCATGACGCCTGCGAAGAGATAGAAGGCAATCGCTGCAATCACCGTGCGCGCCCCGCCACTAATTCAGTTTCAGTTGCGCGGCCAGTGCTTCGTCGGGGAAGCGGCCGCGTTCGAGGATTTCCAGCGTGTATTGCCGGTAGGTGAGGCCAAGCGCCTCGGCCCTGCGCGCGCGGCGTATGGCAATTTCGTGCGAGGGCGGCTTCCAGGCCCCCTCATGCGCGCGGCGCCAGCAATATTCGATGAAAAGCGCTGCCACGTCCCATTGCGGGCTGTTGTTATGGCCAAGCCATTCCGACGGCGGCCACACATACCCAGCCGCCTTATAGTCCGCGATCTTGCGCGCCTGTTCGGCCTCGCGAATATATTTGGCGTGCTGCTTCGAGCCGGCCATGCCGGCTTTGGATTGGGCGCGCGCCTGGATATCCGCGAGGCTCATCGGTAGGGCGCGTCCAGTTCCAGGGCTTTGGCGATTTCGCGTTCCCAGCGGTCGCCGTTCGCCAGAAGCTTGGCCTTGTCGTAGTAAAGTTCTTCGCGCGTCTCGACAGAAAATTCGAAGTTCGGACCTTCGACGATGGCGTCCACCGGACACGCCTCCTGGCACAGGCCGCAATAGATGCATTTCACCATGTCGATGTCGTACCGCGTGGTGCGCCTGCTGCCGTCGGCGCGAGGCTCGGCCTCGATGGTGATGGCCTGCGCGGGGCACACCGCCTCGCACAGCTTGCAGGCGATGCAGCGTTCCTCGCCATTGGGATAACGCCTGAGCACATGCTCGCCCCGGAAGCGCGGGGATAACGCGCCTTTCTCGAAGGGATAGTTCAGCGTCGGCTTCGGCTTGAAGAAATAACGCATGCCGAGGAAGAACCCTGAGACAAAGTCCCAGAGGAAAATCGCGCGGGCGGAACGATCGAGCCAAGCCATCACATCACCCCGGCAGCTTGTTCATATAAAGAAGGTAGCCAGCGGTTGCGGCAACCCAGAACAGCGAGATGGGCAGAAAGACTTTCCAGCCCAGCCGCATCAGCTGGTCGTAGCGGTAGCGCGGCACGATGGCCTTGACCATGGCGAACAAGAAAAAAAACACCCAGATCTTGATCACCAGCCAGATGACACCGGGCACGGCGTTGAGCGGCCAGATATCCAGTGGCGGCAGCCAGCCGCCGAAGAACAGGATCGAGGCCATCGCGCACATGAGAACGGTATTGAGATATTCCCCGATCATGAACAGCAGATAAGGGGTCGAGGAATATTCCACCATGTAGCCCGCGACCAATTCCGATTCCGCTTCCGGCAGATCGAAGGGCGGGCGATTGACTTCGGCCAGCGCCGAAACGAAAAACAGAATGAACATCGGAAATAGGATCGAGAACACGAACCAGCCGTGTTGTTGCGCGCGCACGATGTCGGAGAGGTTGAGCGAGCCCGCATACAGCAGCACGGTGATGAGGACGAAGCCGATGGAGACTTCGTAGGACACCATTTGGGCGGCCGAGCGCAGGCTGCCCAGAAACGCGTATTTCGAATTGGACGCCCAGCCACCCATGATGATGCCGTAGACGCCGAGCGACGAAATGGCGAAGAGATAAAGAATGCCGACATTGATGTCGGACACCACCCAGCCATTGGCCAGCGGCACCACCGCCCACGCGGCCATGGCGAGGGTGAACGTGAGAAGCGGCGCCAGCAGAAACACGCCCTTGTTGGCGCCCGCGGGGATGATGGCTTCCTTGAAGGCGAATTTGAAAAAGTCGGCGAAGCTTTGCAGCAACCCGAAGGCGCCCACCACGTTAGGCCCGCGGCGGATTTGCACCGCCGCCCAAATCTTGCGGTCGGCCAGCAGGATGTAGGCGAGCCAGAGCAGCAGGCTGACGATGAGGATGAGAATGGTTATGACCTGGCTTGCGAGCCATGCCCATTCATAGGGCAGACCGAGACTTTGGAAGGCTTGGATGAAGATCATCTGGCCCCATCAGTCGGCTTCGCCGACAGCTCCCTCAGAGGGGGAGCATGAATAAAACTCATCCTCCCCTGTCGGGGGAGGTGCCGAGCGAATGCGAGGCGGAGGGGGCCCATCGCCTACTCCGCCGCCAGTTTCGCGCCGCTCAAGAAGATGCGGCTGCATTCTGCCATGGTAACGCTTGCTCGCGCGATCGGGTTGGTGAGATAGAAATCGCCGATTGGCGAGTTCATGGACAGCGAGGCATCGATCGCGCCCGCCTCGCCGATGGCGTTCCAGATGGTGGGATCGGCGCCGGGCTGCGAAGGCGCCACATCGCGTGTGGCGAAATGCGGCGCATCCTTGACGATGGCCGCGCGCAGTTCATCGATGCTGTCATAAGGAAGTTTTTGTCCCGCCACTTCCGAAAGCGCGCGCAGGATAGCCCAATCTTCCTTCGCCTCGCCGGGCGGGAAGCTCGCGCGATTGGCAAGCTGCACGCGGCCTTCAGTGTTGACGTAGAGCCCCGATTTTTCGGTGTAGACCGCGCCCGGCAGCACGACATCGGCGCGATGTGCGCCCGCGTCGCCATGCGTGCCCTGATAGACCACGAACGCCTTGCCCAATTTCGAGGTATCGAATTCATCGGCGCCCAGCAGATAAACCACCTCGATCTCGCCTTTGGACGCACCGCCAAGAATTCTGGCCAAGTCGCGGCCGCCTTGCGAAGGAAGAAAACCCAGATCGAGCGCGCCCACGCGTGCTGCCGCCGTATGCAGCACATTGAATCCGTTCCAGCCGCCCTCGGCGGGCGCGCCCTTCGGCCCGATCATGCCCGTTGCCGAGGCGATCTTCGCCGCCAGTTTCAATATGGCCGCGCCATCGCGGCGTGTGAGCGCCTCCTGCCCGATGATCAGCATCGGGCGTTTCGCTTCCTTCAGCACCTTGGCAAAATCGTGCGTGCCATTGGCCAGGCTCTCAAGCACGCTTGCGTTTGCCCCAAGCTGCAGCACTGGATAGGTGAGGTCATAAGCTGCGCCGACATTGGCGACCTTGAGATGGTCTGCAAGCCAGGTTTTGCGGATGCGCGCGTTCAGCACGGGCGCCGCCCAGCGCGGATTGGCGTCGATGAGTAGCAGCGCGTCGGCGGCTTCGATGCCGGCGATGGTGGTGTTGAAGAGGTACCCCTCACGTGGGCCCCCGCCCAATTTCGCGCCGTCCTGGCGGCAATCGAGATTCTTCACGCCGAGCGCGCGCATCAAATCTTTCAGCGCCTTGATTTCCTCGGCCGCCGCGAGGTCGCCAACAATGGCTGCAATCTTTTCCGGTTTCGTGTTCTTTAACTTTGCGGCGATCACCGAAAACGCTTCGGGCCAACTTGCAGGCTCAAGCTTGCCGTTCTTCCTTATATAAGGCGTATCCAGGCGCTGGTGCTTGAGCCCGTCGCAGGCATAGCGCGTCTTGTCGGAAATCCATTCCTCGTTGATGCTCTCATTCGTGCGCGGCAGGACGCGCATCACTTCGCGGCCCCGCGTGTCGACGCGGATGTTGGAGCCCAGCGCGTCCATCACGTCGATGGATTCGGTTTTCTTGAGCTCCCACGGACGCGCCACGAACGCATAGGGCTTCGAGGTCAGCGCTCCCACGGGGCAGAGATCGATCACGCACGCCGACAATTCCGAGCCCAGCGCCTTGTCGAGATAGGTGGTGATTTCCATGTCCTCGCCGCGGCCGGTGGCGCCGAGATCGGGCACGCCCGCCACTTCGGTGGCGAAGCGGATACAGCGCGTGCACTGGATGCAGCGGGTCATGATGGTCTTGACCAGCGGCCCCATATATTTGTCTTCGACCGCGCGCTTGTTTTCCCAGAAGCGGTTGTACGCCGCGCGGCCATAGAACAGCGCCTGGTCCTGCAGATCGCATTCGCCGCCCTGATCGCAAATCGGGCAGTCGAGCGGATGATTGATGAGCAAAAATTCCATCACGCCCTCACGCGCTTTTTGCACTAGCGGCGTGTTGGTGTTGATGCGGGCGGGCGTGCCGTCTTTGTTGGGAGGAATGTCCTTCACCTGCAACGCGCAAGAGGCCTGCGGCTTGGGCGAGCCCACCCATTCAACCAAACACATGCGGCAATTGCCGGCGACCGAAAGCCGCTCGTGATAACAAAAACGCGGGATTTCGGCGCCCGCCTGCTCGCACGCCTGAAGGAGGGTGGTGCTGGCGTCGAACTCCATCTCCTTGCCATCGATGATGAGCTTAGGCATCGCCGGCACCGTGAAGATTAAGATTTCCTCCCCCGTTGTTACGGGGGAGGTGCTGAGCGAGCACTTGCGAGCGAAACGGAGGGGGGAACGGTGTTGCCCCCCTCGCCCGCTGCGCGGGCACTCCCCCCGTCACAACAGGGGGAGATGAAATGGGGCTAATGATCAGCTTGGGCATGGCCTACTCCGCTGCCATCATCACTGGCCGCCCGGCCTTGCGCGCGGCGATGCGGCGTTCCAACTCGGGCCGGAAGTGGCGCACCAGCCCCTGAATGGGCCAGGCGGCCGCGTCGCCGAGTGCGCAGATGGTGTGGCCTTCGACTTCCTTGGTCACTTCGATGAGTTGATCGATCTCGGGCGACTCCGCATTGCCTTCGACGAGGCGGTACATCACCCGCATCATCCAGCCGGTGCCTTCGCGGCAAGGCGTGCACTGGCCGCAGCTCTCGTGCTTGTAGAACTGCGCCAGCCGCGCGATGGCGCGCACCACGTCGGTCGATTTGTCCATGACGATGACGGCCGCCGTGCCGAGACCAGACTGCACGTTTTTGAGCGAATCGAAATCCATCAGCACGGTGTCGCAGATGCCCTTCGGGAGCAGCGGCACGGATGCGCCGCCGGGAATGACCGCCAAGAGATTGTCCCAGCCGCCGCGCACGCCGCCCGCGTGGCGCTCGATCAGCTCGCGCATGGGAATGCCCATTTCGTCCTCGACATTGCAAGGCTGGTTCACGTGGCCCGAAATGCAGAACACCTTTGTGCCGGTGTTGTTGGGCCTGCCGAGGGCGGCAAACCATTCGGGCCCGCGCTTCAGAATGGCGGGCGCAACCGCGATCGATTCCACATTGTTGACGGTGGTGGGGCAGCCATAGACGCCGACATTGGCGGGGAATGGCGGCTTCAGGCGCGGCAGGCCTTTTTTTCCTTCAAGGCTTTCCAGGAGTCCCGTTTCCTCGCCGCAGATATAGGCGCCCGCGCCGTGATGCACGACGATGTCGAAATCCCAACCATGCACATTGTTCTTGCCGATCAGCTTCGCCTCATAGGCCTGATCGACGGCGGCCTGGAGGTTTTCGCGCTCGCGGATGAATTCGCCCCGGATATAGATGAAGCAGACATGCGCGCGCATGGCGAAGGAGGCGATCAGGCTACCTTCGACCAAAAGATGTGGATCGTGGCGCATGATGTCGCGGTCCTTGCAGGTGCCGGGCTCGGATTCATCGGCATTGACCACGAGATAATGCGGCCGCTCTTTCACTTCCTTGGGCATGAACGACCATTTGAGGCCGGTCGGGAAGCCCGCCCCGCCGCGCCCGCGCAAGCCCGACTTTTTCATCTGGTCGACGATCCATTCCGGGCCTTTGTCGATGATGGCTTTGGTGCCGTCCCAGGCCCCACGCGCGCGCGCGCCGTTGAGGCCCCAATCATGGAGGCCGTAAAGGTTGGTGAAGATGCGGTCTTTATCGGCCAGCATCGCCCGCCTTTTTCAATGTGGTGAAGCCGCTGATGGGCTCGGATGCATGGCGGCTGTTTTGCGGGCCGGGCTTGGGCTGCTCGCCGCGGCGGAGCGCCTCGATGATTTTTTCCGTCTTGGGGCCGTCGAGGTCTTCATAGAAATCCTTACCGATCTGCACCATCGGCGCGTTCACGCAGGCGCCAAGGCATTCGGCTTCCAGCCACGAAAATTTTCCGTCGGCCGAAATCGTGTCGGGCGTGGGCGTAATGTGCTTCTTGCACGCGGCCACTACCGCATCCGAGCCCGCGAGCCAGCATGGCGTCGTGGTGCACACCCAGACCACGTGTTTGCCGACCGGATGGAGGTGAAACATGGTGTAGAACGTGGACACTTCCAACACGCGGATGAACGGCATGCCGAGCATGGTGGCGACATGCTCGATCATCGGCTTGGTCACCCAGCCTTCCTGCTCCTGCCCGCGCCAAAGGAGCGAGATCACCGCGCTGGCCTGGCGGCCTTGCGGATATTTTTTGATCTCGTTTTCCGCCCACGCCTGATTTTCCTTCGTGAAGGCGAAAGATGCGGGTTGCTTTTCGGCAAGGCGGCGCAAGCTCACCGGTCGATCTCCCCGAAGACGATGTCTAGTGAACCGAGCACAGCCGAAACATCGGCCACCATGTGGCCGCGGGCGATCCAGTCCATCGCCTGCAAATGCGAATAAGACGGCGCGCGGATTTTGCAGCGATAGGCGCGGTTCGAGCCGTCGGAGACGAGATAGACGCCGAACTCGCCCTTGGGCGCTTCGACCGCGGCATAAACCTCGCCGGCCGGCACGTGATAGCCCTCGGTGTAAAGCTTGAAGTGATGGATGAGCGCTTCCATCGAGCGCTTCATTTCGGCGCGCTTAGGCGGCACCACCTTGCCGTCATGCGCCGATACGGGCCCCGATGGCATCTTCTCCAGGCACTGTTTCATGATTTTGGTGGCCTGTCGCATTTCTTCCATGCGCATCAGATAACGGTCGTAATTGTCGCCGTTGTGGCCCACCGGAATCTGGAAATCCAATTCGTTGTAGCATTCATAGGGCTGCGCGCGGCGCAAATCCCATTTGAAACCGGCCGAGCGCAGCATCACGCCGGAAAAGCCCCAGGCCAGCGCCTGTTCCTGCGTCACCACGCCGATATCGACATTGCGCTGCTTAAAGATGCGGTTTTCAGTGAGCAGCTCGTCGATATCGTCAATGACTTTCGGGAATGTTTCGCAAAATTCCAGAATGTCGTCGGCAAGGCCCGCCGGCATGTCCTGATGCACGCCCCCCGCACGGAAATAATTGGCGTGCATGCGCGCCCCCGAGACGCGTTCGTAAAACACCATCAGCTTTTCGCGTTCCTCGAAGCCCCAGAGAGGCGGCGTCAGCGCGCCCACATCCATCGCTTGTGTAGTGACTTGCAGCAGGTGGTTCAACAACCGGCCGATTTCGCAGAACAGCACGCGGATATATTGCCCGCGTTTCGGCACTTCCAGACCGAGGAGTTTTTCCTGCGCAAGACAGAAGGCGTGTTCCTGGTTCATAGGCGCGACATAATCGAGGCGGTCGAAATAGCCCAGCGCCTGCATATAGGTCTTGTGCTCGATCAGCTTTTCGGTGCCGCGATGAAGGAGGCCAATGTGCGGATCGACGCGCCTCACCACTTCGCCGTCGAGCTCCAGCACCAGGCGCAGCACGCCGTGCGCCGCCGGATGTTGCGGCCCGAAATTGATACTGAAGTTTCTTTCCGCGGCGGGCTCGGTCATTTCTTCGACGCCTTCTCGTCGCCGGGAATGATGTATTTGGCGCCCTCCCACGGGCTCATGAAATCGAAGTCGCGGAATTCCTGAACCAATTGCACGGGCTGATAGACCACGCGCTTTTGCTCGTCGTCGTAGCGGAGCTCGACAAAGCCGGTGAGCGGGAAATCCTTGCGCAGCGGATAGCCGGAAAAGCCGTAATCGGTAAGAATGCGGCGCATGTCGGGATGATCGGTAAAGGCAATGCCGTACATGTCGAAAGTTTCGCGCTCGAACCAGTTGGCGGCAGGCCACACACCCACGCAGGACGGCACGGGCTCGTCCTCGCCTGTCTCAATCCTCACGCGGATGCGCTGGTTCAGGTCAGATTGACAGCAAATGATAGACCACATCGAAGCGCTTTGCGCGCGTGGGACAATCCACGGCCGCGATGTCGATCAGGATGGCGAAGCGGGAAGCGTCGTCGTCGCGAAGGAAGGTCAGCACGCGAATGAGATTCGGTGCTGTCAGTGGCAAGCGTAAGTTCGTTAAAGGCAATATTGAACTTTGTCGCGGGTCCAAGCGCGCCTGCGATGTGTTCTCCAAGCTGTCCTGGCGTCAGCGCCATCGCCGCTCACCGTTCGATATTGCCGGTGCGGCGGATTTTCCGCTGCAGCAGCATGATGCCGTAAACCAGCGCCTCGGCTGTCGGCGGGCATCCCGGCACATAAATGTCCACCGGCACGATGCGATCGCAGCCGCGCACCACCGCATAGGAATAATGGTAATAGCCGCCGCCATTGGCGCAGGACCCCATCGAGATCACATAACGCGGCTCCGGCATCTGGTCGTAAACCTTGCGCAGCGCCGGCGCCATTTTGTTGGTCAGCGTGCCGGCCACGATCATCACGTCGGATTGGCGCGGCGACGCGCGCGGGGCGAAGCCGAAGCGTTCGAGGTCGTAACGCGGCATCGCGGCCTGCATCATCTCGACCGCGCAGCAGGCCAGCCCGAACGTCATCCACATCAGCGAGCCCGTGCGCGCCCAGTTGATGAGCTCGTCCGCACGGGCGACAAGAAAGCCCTTGTCCTTGCCATCTCTTCGCCCATGACCTTGAAGTAGGGGTCGTTCGACGCGGCGCGACGCCGCCGCCGGCGTTGGGTGCGATCACTCCCATTCGAGCGCCCCCTTCTGCCATTCATAGATGAAGCCGACCGTCAGCACGCCCAGAAACACGATCATCGACCAGAAGGCGAACGCGCCCGTTGCCTTCAGCGACGACCGCCCAGGGGAACAGGAACGCCACTTCCAAATCGAAGATGATGAACAGGATGGAGACCAGATAAAAACGCACATCGAATTTCATCCGCGCATCGTCGAAGGCGGGAAAGCCGCATTCATAGGCGAGAGTTTTTCTCAGGGTCAGGCTTAGACGGCGCGATGACAAAGGGGATCACCAACAGCGCCAAGCCGATTGCCCCCGCAATACCGATGAAGATCAGGATGGGCAGATATTCGAGCAGCATCGCTTCCATCGCCACCACCCTCGCCCATGTTCAGGAACGTGCCCACTGACGAACGGGGCACGCGCGAATCCTGGAATCCGGCCGATTTCGCGGGCGCAGTATAGTAAGCGTGCCTTGCGTTGCAACGCGCGAAAGGCCGCTATTTTAGCAGGAAATGACAGGTGGTGTCCTGCGGCAACATCGGCTGCGATGCGGCCGTTTGAAGCTTTACCGATTCGGGGTTTCAGGAGCGTGCGCGCTTGCCGAAGCGGGCACGATCAGGCCCTACAATGCGGCTGTAAACAGGCCTGGATTGCCCCGGAAAATGCGGCCTGCATATCGCAAGCCTCTGCAAGCGCCTGGCAGTGGGCGCGCCAGCCGGCGTCATCGACCAGCGTCACCGCGGCCGCGACATACTCGTCAACCGTGTGGGTGACGAGTTCGCCAGGCAGGCCCGCGCGCGCCAGCAGGCTCGCGTCGATGTGCGCATGGATTTGCGGGCCATCGAGGCAAACACCCGGTATGCCCAGGATCAGCGCGTCAACAATGCCGTTCGTATTGCCGAAGGGGAACGGCGAAAGGAAGACTTCGCATTGCGCCAGGCGCTCGTAATAGTCTTTGCGCGACGCCTGCTCGTAGACCACTGCTTTGGGAAAATAGCGCCGGACTGCGTCCTTGAGCGCCAGATGGGAAAGCCCGATTGCCGAAAGCGAGAGAAAACGAAAGTCGATCTCGGTTTTGGCTTCCTTGGCGATAAGCGCCAGCGTGGCGAACAGCGGGGGGTTCAATTTCATGAGAGAAGCCGGTATCGCAACCCTTACCGGGCTGCAGACGGCCGTGGCTGTCCGTTTCGGCGGCGGTTCCGGCATCACGGGCGGAACGAACGGCATCGCTTCGCGGGGCAGCGCGATGATTTTTTCCGAATAGGTTTCGGGCGCACCCACAATATCTTCCGGCAAGATCATGTAGTCGATGACCGGGCTCATGGTGGTGGCGGCGTGGCCATAAGACGCAACCTGCACCGGCGCCAACCGCAATGACGCCAGCGCCACCACCTTCGATAGCATACCCACGCTGAGATAAAGGACGATCGCCGGAGAACGGGCGAGAATATCCGCCGCTGCAGAGCGCACTATGTCGAAAAAGCTATCGTCCTTGACCGAAATTATTTCGTCGAAATAGTCCTCGACCGCTTTATGGTCCGGGTTCAGATGAACCACGCCAACCACGTGAAAACGTTCGCGCAGCGCGCGCACGGCTTCCGAATGGGTGCGAAAGACGGAATGCGCGCGGTTGAAATATTCTGCGACCACGACGATTGTAGGTTTTTTCCCAGGGGCCGCGGCAGGGGGCGTCTCCATTTCGCGGCGACCGGCTTCGAGGCAGGCGCGCCGCATTTGCCGCATCATCGCGCTCTTGATCTCGTGTTTGCGCTGCGACATTGCATAACTGCAATGCATGTAAACGGGCGAGATCGCGCTTAGCGTAAACTGGCCGAGCTTGATCTCTTCCAAATGGACGGGGATCCATTCGAGCAAATACTCGCGCGTGTCAAAAGCTTTGTCCGAAAACACGCAGCGCGACGCCAGGTATTGCAAATAGGCGGTCGCGGCGGCGGCGGGCCTCGCGCGCCAGCATTGCTCGAAATCGAACTGAAATTGCGAACCCGGCGAATAGGCTGTCAGCAGACGGGGCAGGTTGGCGGGCGTAACTTTCCATTGTTTGTTTTCGCCTGCGCCGGAAATGACCGGCAGAAGATGATCGGCGGAAGAAAAACCGCTCAGCCCGAAAATGATTTCAAGCCAGGGGTGATACAACGCCAGCAGCTCGAAATCGAACGGCGTGAGCGTGAGGTCCGGGCGGCAGAGCAATTGGCCGAAGGAAGCGGCGAAGCGCGTACAAAAGCGTCTTAGCCTGCTTTCGCGCGGCGCCCTGGCCAGCGGATCCGTATCCACGCCTTCAAGCGAGCCGATACGGCTGTCGATCGCGCCCAATATGACATGCACGCTCGCCAGCGCCTGCGGGATGTCGTTTTGCGCGACCAGGCGTTCCAGTGCCGCGAGCGATGGGCGTGACGGGGTCTTGGCCGGCCGGTCACTGGGAGCAATGGAGGGAGCCAGTTTCCACCCCTGACGAATGGCGGGAGCGACGGGGCTCGAACCCGCGACCTTCGGCGTGACAGGCCGACGCTCTAACCAACTGAGCTACGCCCCCGCGAGGGCAGCGGCCAATATAGCAGGCCGCCCACAAAAGAGGGCCGGTCTAAGCGGCCACCCCCATGCTGTCAAGCAAAGCAAAAACCTAATATCCGTCGCGGCCGCCGCGCCGCCCCTGGGAGGGCTTCTTCTGCTCTTCCAGCGCTGGGCCGCGCGGCGATTTGAGCTCGTCCGGCGAAAGTTCACCGTCATGGTTGCGGTCAAGCTCGTCAAACAGCGAGCGCGCAGTGTTGGCGAATTCGTTGAAATCGATGACACCATCCTGGTTCCAGTCGATCAGCGGCGAATATTGCGGGCGGTCTTCCTTATAGCGCCGCTGGTTTTCGATGCTCGCTTCGCTGGCCGTAAGCGTGCCGCTGTGGTCTTTGTCGAGCGTCTCGAAATCGGCCCTAAGCCCCGCCTCCATCTCGGCGCGCGTGAGCGTGCCGTCCTTGTTGGCGTCGTAGCGGAGCAATTGCTTGATGCCGGAGGCGGTGCCGGTGGGATCTTCATGCATGCCGCGCGCGCCATCCCTGCTCTGGAAATCACTATCGCCGCCGCCGAACCAGCCGCTATGCCCGCCGCAACTCGTGAGCACCAACGTCGCCGTTGCCGCAGCAATAAAAAACCCATTGTGCTTCATGGTAATGCGCACCGTGCGTGCCCCGTGTTCCAGACAACCCAATTATACCGTGCCTCTGCGTTGCCGGGTTGCCCGCTAGCCCAAAAACTTTGTCGCAACACATATCGGCTGGCCGCCTTCCTGCGCGCTCTGTTCGCGATGGCTGGCTTGCCGAGCCGTAGCTGCGCGAACCCGTGCACAGCCCGCCTACACGCTCGCGCGCTTCGGCGTGGCAGCCTCCGCTGCTGCGCAGCGGAGGCTGGTGGGCGGTGACGGTTTCGAACCGCCGACCCCTTCGGTGTAAACGAAGCGCTCTACCGCTGAGCTAACCGCCCGCGGGCCTGAGATTAGTGCAAAAAGGCAAAATCAGTTCAACGCGTCTTTCAGCGGCTTGCCAGCCCGGAAACGCGGGGCCTTTGACGGTTTGATGTCGATAACGGCGCCAGTCTGAGGATTGCGCCCCTTGCCGCCGGCCCGTTGCGAAACGGCAAATACGCCAAAGCCGGTAATCCGGACTTCATCGCCGGATTTCAGCGCATCGGTGATGGTGTCGAATACGCCGTCGACGGCCTTCTGCGCGTCGGTTTTGGACAACCCCGTCCGCTCGGCCAAATGATTAATCAGATCGTTTTTGTTCACGGGCGTTCTCCTCTCGGGGGTCGAATCCCCCGGAATGTGCGGACTGTAGGGTCAATTTTCGGCCCCCGTCAAAGCTTCCCGGGCATAAAAGGGCCCCGCCGGGGGGCGGGGGCGCGTAAGCGATTCGCCATGTTGGGGGATCAGTGGGTGATGACGGCGTCGTCTCCAGCGCCCTCATCGGGTAGGGGCGGCACCGGGGTGGCGGCCTCGTCGGGCTCTTCCCAGACGATAGGCGTGGGCTCGCGGGTGAGCGCGATCTTCAGCACCTCTTCCACCGTGGCCACCGGCCTTATCTCGAGTCCCTGCTTAACATTGTCGGGTATCTCCACGAGATCCTTCTCATTTTCGGCCGGGATGATTACCAATTTAAGGCCCGCCCTGAGCGCTGCCAGGAGCTTCTCCTTGAGGCCGCCGATGGGCAGCACCCGGCCACGAAGCGTCACCTCGCCGGTCATGGCGACGTCACGCCGGACGGGAATGCCGGTCAGCACGGAAATAATGGAGACAGCCATCGCCACGCCCGCCGAGGGGCCGTCCTTGGGGGTGGCCCCTTCGGGCACGTGGACGTGGATATCTTTCTTGTCGAACATGGTGGGCTTGATGCCGAAGGCGGTGGCCCGGCTCCGCACATAGGAGCGCGCGGCGTCCACCGATTCCTTCATCACGTCGCCAAGCTTGCCGGTGGCCTGCATGCGGCCTTTGCCCGGCAACATGACCGATTCGATGGTGAGCGTTTCGCCGCCCACTTCCGTCCAGGCCAGGCCGGTGACGAGGCCCACCTGATCCTCGGTTTCCATCTCGCCGTAGCGGAACTTACGCACGCCCGCGTAATCGCCGAGGTTGGACGGCGTCAGTTCCATCACCGTGAGCTTGCCGGAGACGATTTCCTTAACCGCCTTGCGCGAGAGATTGGCGATTTCGCGCTCGAGATTGCGCACGCCGGCTTCGCGCGTGTAGTAGCGGATGAGATCGCGCAGAGCCTCGTCGGTGATCTTCCACTCGCCTTCTTTCAGCCCGTGCGAGCTCAACTGCTTCGGGATGAGGTGGCGCTTGGCGATTTCGACCTTCTCGTCCTCGGTGTAGCCGGGGATGCGGATGATCTCCATGCGGTCCATGAGGGGCTGCGGCATGCGCAGCGTGTTGGCCGTGGTGATGAACATCACGTCCGAGAGATCGAAATCCACTTCGAGATAGTGATCGTTGAAGGCATGATTTTGTTCGGGGTCTAATACCTCGAGAAGCGCCGCAGACGGGTCGCCACGCCAATCGGCGCCGAGCTTGTCCACCTCGTCCAGCAGGAAAAGCGGGTTGGCGCTTTTCGCCTTTTTCATCGACTGGATGATCTTGCCCGGCATCGAGCCGATGTAAGTGCGGCGGTGCCCGCGGATTTCCGCTTCGTCGCGCACGCCACCAAGCGACATGCGGACGAATTCGCGGCCCGTGGCGCGCGCAATCGATTTGCCGAGGCTTGTCTTGCCGACGCCTGGCGCGCCGACAAGGCAGAGGATCGGGCCTTTCATTTTGCCCGCGCGCTGCTGCACGGCGAGATATTCGAGAATGCGCTCCTTGACCTTCTCAAGCCCATAGTGGTCGTCGTTCAGCACCTGCTCGGAGTGGGCGATGTCTTTCTTGATTTTCGACTTCTTGCCCCAGGGCAGCGACAAGAGCCAGTCGAGGTAATTGCGCACGACGGTGGCTTCCGCCGACATAGGCGACATCTGGCGAAGCTTTTTCAGCTCGCCCATCGCCTTCTCGCGCGCTTCCTTCGACAGCTTGGTTTTCTTGATGCGCTCTTCCAGCTCGTTGAGCTCGTCGCGGCCCTCTTCGCCTTCGCCAAGCTCCTTCTGGATCGCCTTGAGCTGCTCGTTCAGATAATATTCGCGCTGCGTCTTCTCCATCTGGCGCTTGACGCGGGAGCGGATCTTACGCTCGACCTGAAGCACGCTGACTTCGGCCTCGATGAGAGCGAGCACACGCTCCAGCCGCTCGGTCGAGCTCAGCGTTTCCAGCAATTGCTGGCGGTCGGAAATCTTCACCGTGAGATGTGAGGCGATGGTGTCGGCAAGCTTGGCCGCATCGTCGATCTGGGCGACCGAGGCCAGCGTTTCGGACGGGATTTTCTTGTTGAGCTTGATGTATTGCTCGAAATTAGTTTTGGCCGTGCGCATCAGCGCTTCCGTCTCGCTCGCGTCGCCAGGCTCGTCCTCGATTTTCTCGATCACCGCCTGGAAGAAATCGGTGCGGGGCGCGAACGCCTTGACGCGGGCCCGCGATTTACCTTCCACCAGCACGCGCACGGTCTGATCGGGCAACTTCAGAAGCTGCAGCACGGTCGCCAGCGTGCCGATGCGGTAAAGCCCATCGGCCGCAGGGTCGTCCTCGCCCGCGTTTTTCTGGGTCAGCAGCAGGATCTGCTTTTCCTCGTTCATCACCTCTTCCAGCGCGCGCACGGATTTCTCGCGCCCCACGAAGAGCGGCACGATCATGTGGGGAAACACCACGATGTCCCGCAGCGGCAGCACCGGGGCCAGCGGCCCGCCAAAATCCTTGGGGCCCTCGGGCATGTTTTCCGGTTTGCCGATGCTGTCCTTGTCCGCCATTGCCTTGCCTTTGCTCCTGATTCCGACTTTAGCACGGGAAAATTGACGCTTTGTGCCTGGCCGGGCCGCTATTTAGTACGGGAGTAAGGTGGGGCCCCAATAGGGCGCTTTCAAGATGGCAAGGGGGAAAAGCCGGGGCTGTGCCCCGAACCGCACGATTTGCGTCACTCGTGTGCCATGACAACATTTGGCATCGCATTAAGCGAATTCACCTTTTTCCAAATTCGTCATGGAGCGGTCAGTGGCCAAAGAAGACAGGACCTTTGTCGATCTCAGTCATGTGGTGGAGGACGGCCTCGTTACATATCCCGGCCTGCCAGCGCCTGCGATATGCTACTTCCTTTCGCGCGATGCTTCGCGCAGGCACTATGCGCACGGCACCGAGTTCCAAATCGGACGCATCGATATGGTCGCCAACACGGGCACCTATGTGGATTCGCCATTTCACCGGTTTGAGTCCGGTAAGGATCTGGCGCATCTACCGTTGAGTTCGCTGGCGGAGCTCCCCGCTGTCGTCGTCACGCCCAAAGCCGGAACCAGGGAAATAAGCGCTGAGGTATTTCGAGGCCTCGACTGCGCCGGAAAAGCGGTGCTGGTGCGGACAGGCTGGAGTTGGCATTGGGCCACCAAGCAGTACTTTATGGGTCATCCGTTTCTTACCGCTGACGCCGCGCAGTATTTGCGCGATAGCGGCGCGGTGCTCGTAGGTATCGATTCACTCAACATCGACTCGACCGACGACCTGCGGCGGCCCGTTCACACCATCTTGTTGGGCGCCGAGATTCTGGTTTGCGAGCACCTTTGTGGCCTGGACGCCCTGCCCGAGGAGGACTTCACGTTCTCCGCCGTGCCAGTAAAGGTCAAAGCCTTCGGCACATTCCCTGTCCGCGCTTATGCGAAACTATAGGTAATCAGGACGCAGTGGATTCGCGCGCCTGAGCCTTGTCGCTGTAGGTGTACAGCGGACGTGCGCGGCCATCGACAACATCGGGCGTGATCACCACTTCCTGAACGCCATTGAGGCTAGGCAACTCGAACATGGTTTCGAGCAGGATGCCTTCCAGAATCGAGCGCAGGCCGCGGGCGCCGGTTTTACGGGAAATCGCACGCCGCGCAATCGCATTGAGAGCGTCGTCATGGAAGCGGAGCTTTACGCCCTCCATTTCGAACATCCGCTGGTATTGCTTGGCCAGCGCGTTTTTGGGGCGGGTCAAGATCTCAATCAGCGAAGCGTTGTCGAGGTCTTCCAGCGTGGCGATGATGGGCAGCCGCCCGATAAATTCCGGGATTAGGCCGAATTTGAGCAGGTCCTCGGGCTCCACGTCGCGCAGGATTTCGCCGGTGGTGCGGTCGTCGGCCGCGCGCACATTGGCACCGAAGCCCATTGAGCTACCCTGCGTGCGCGCGGAGATGATTTTCTCGAGCCCCGCGAAGGCGCCGCCGCATATGAAAAGGATGTTGGTGGTGTCGACCTGGAGGAATTCCTGCTGGGGATGCTTGCGGCCGCCCTGGGGTGGCACGGAAGCAATCGTCCCTTCCATGATCTTCAGGAGCGCCTGCTGCACGCCCTCGCCCGACACATCGCGCGTGATCGATGGGTTGTCGGACTTGCGGGAAATCTTGTCGACTTCGTCGATATAGACGATGCCGCGCTGGGCGCGCTCGACATTGTAGTCGGCGTTTTGCAGCAGCTTGAGGATGATGTTTTCCACGTCCTCGCCGACATAGCCCGCTTCGGTGAGCGTGGTGGCGTCGGCCATCGTGAACGGCACATCCAGGATGCGCGCCAGCGTTTGCGCCAGCAGCGTCTTGCCGCAACCCGTGGGGCCAACCAGCAAGATGTTGGATTTTGCCAGCTCGACGTCGCCCGATTTGCCGGCGTTGTTGATGCGCTTGTAGTGATTGTGGACCGCCACCGCCATGACCTTCTTGGCGTGTTGCTGGCCTACCACGTAATCGTCAAGCACCTTGAAGATTTCGCCGGGGCTTGGCACGCCCTCTCGCGACTTCATGAACGAGGTCTTGTTCTCCTCGCGGATGATCTCCATGCAGAGTTCGACGCATTCGTCGCAGATGAAAACTGTCGGGCCCGCGATGAGCTTCCTCACCTCGTGCTGGCTCTTGCCGCAGAACGAGCAATAAAGGGTGTTCTTTGAGTCGCCGCCGCCCGACTTGCTCATGGGCACTCCTGGAACTCGTTGAGGACCCTAGGTCCCATCCTCAGACACACGAGGAACGCCTTGCAGTATCCGCGCCAAACCGGGTTTGGCGAAACAGCAACCCCCGAATCCGTATTCGACACGATAGGGGGGTCAGGATCAAGAATTGTTTAAGGCCAAGGGGTTCCATCGATTTGGGCAATTCCGGCCTTACGCCTTGAGCCTGAGCCGTTCGGGCCCCTCGTCCAGCCCGGGACGGCTGGAATAGACCTCGTCGATCAAGCCAAAGGCTTTTGCCTCCTCGGCCGTCATATAGGTGTCCCGGTCGAGCGCTTTCTCGATGGTCTCGACCTTCTGGCCGGTGTGTTTGGCGTAAATATCGTTGAGCCGCTTTTTGAGCTTGACGATCTCCTGCGCGTGGCGGGCGATGTCGGCCGCCTGGCCCTGATAGGATGCGCTCGGCTGATGCACCAGGATACGGCTGTTCGGCAGGCTGAAGCGCTGACCCTTGGCGCCCGCGCACAACAGCAGCGACGCGACTGACGCCCCCTGCCCCACGCACAGCGTCTGCACCGGCGGGCGGATGTATTGCATGGTGTCATAGATGGCCAAGCCCGAGGTCACCCAGCCGCCCGGCGAATTGATGTACATAGCCACTTCTTTTTTGGGATTCTCGGCCTCCAGAAACAGCAACTGGGCGGTGATGAGACTTGCGACCGTGTCTTCGATAGGGCCGGTGACGAAAATGATTCGTTCCTTGAGCAGGCGCGAATAGATGTCGAAGGCGCGCTCGCCGCGGGCGGTCTGTTCGACCACCATGGGAACAAGCGTGTTCATGGTGACGTCGCGCGGGTCTTTCACAGTGTTCCTTCCGGCCGATTCACCAGTGCAACGTGGGTATTACACTCGTCACTGTCAATCATTCCTTACTTTTTCCTGGATTTGGCCTTTTCGTCCGCCTTGGCTTTGGGCTTTTCGGCCTTGCCCTTTTTGTTTTCGCCCGCCAGCTTTTCGGCCGCGTCGTCGGGGTCCATGAACAGCGTCTCGCGGTCCACCTTGCGTTCGGTCACTTCTGCCAGCTCGGAAACGAAATCGATCACCTTGTCCTCGAACAGCGGCGCACGGATTTCGGCCAGCGCGTTCGGGTTGCGCATGTAGTAATCGAAAATCTTCTGCTCCTGGCCGGGGAAGTAACGCGCGCGCGCGGTGATGGCGCGGGTGAGTTCCTCGTCGCTGACATTGAGCCCGTTCTGATCGCCAATCTTGGACAGCACCAGGCCAAGCCGCACGCGGCGCGCGGCGATATCGCCATAGTCTGCTTTCATCTCGGCTTCAGTCTTGCCTTCGTCGGCGAAGGTGCGCTTTTCGCGCGCGAGTTCGGTTTCCACCTGCTTCCAGATTGCTTCGAATTCCATCTTCAGCATGGCGGGGGGCAGTTCGAAATCATGCGCGGCATCCAGCGCGTCCAGCAGGCGGCGCTTCAGATGCGTACGGCTGGCGCGGGCGAAATCGCTTTTCACCTGCTCGCGCACACGTTCCTTCAGCGTGGCCAGCGAATCGAGGCCCAGCCGCTGCGCGAAGTCGTTGTCGACGATGATGTTCTCGGGCGCCTTAACCGCTTTCACGCTCACCGCGAATTCCGCCGTCTTGCCCGCGACATCCGGGCCGCCATATTCCTCCGGGAAGGTCAGTTTCAGGCTGCGATGCTCGCCCGCCTTGGCGCCCACCAGTTGATCCTCGAAGCCTGGCACGAAATTGCCGCTACCAAGCACGAGAGCGTAATTTTCACCCTTGCCGCCCTCGAAAGGCGTTCCATCAATCGTGCCAACGAAATCGATGGTCACAGCGTCGCCCTTTTCGGCTGCTGCGCCTTCGGGCTTGGGCGTGTAATTGCGCTGGGACTCGGCCAGCTTTTCGAGCGCGCGCTCGACGTCCGCGTCCGTTATCTCGGCCACCAACCGCTCGACCTTGATTTCGCCGAGATTTGCCAGCTCGAAATCCGGCATCAAATCCACCTTCACGGTGAATTCAAGATCGGCCTTGCCGGCAAGCACGTTATCGAGTTCGTGGGTGAAATCGATGCGCGGCGTCACTGCGAGGTGAAGCTCGTTTTCCTTGATGACCTGCTCGCTCAATTCATTGACGGCGTCTTGGATGATTTCGCTCATCAGCGACTTGCCGTGCGCCTTCTTGAGATAGGACACCGGCGCCTTGCCGGGCCGGAAACCCTTGAGGCTGATGCGCGGCTGCATTTCGGTGAGCTTGCCCGTCAGCTTCGCGTCCAGGTCCTTGGCGTCGACCAGAACCCGGAACTCGCGGTGCAACCCATCGGTCAGTACTTCGGTAATTTGCATTGACAGTCCTTATAATCCAAAACTGACTCAACCGGCTTGTCGAGCCCTAGCTCGCGGAAGTAAGCCCGCCTTCGCCTTTTTGGCTTCGGCGCGGCAGCCTTCGCACCGCTTCGCGCGCGAAGGCTGGTGCGGGCGGAGGGATTTGAACCCCCACGACTTTCATCACTGGAACCTAAATCCAGCGCGTCTACCAGTTCCGCCACGCCCGCGAGCCCGGGCTTCCCTCCACACTCCATGACCGGGGGAGCGCCCCTATAACACAGCGTTTTGGACTGGGGCTAGGGCTAGGATAGTGGGGTTGCCCAAGGCCCTAATTTCCGGGCAAATGGTAAAAATCATCGCCATCAACTCGCTCGCGCATGTGTGTTTTCAAACCGGGCGGTCTGGTAGTGTATTTCTTCCGGACGCGGGCTTTCTTCCGTCACTTCTGAAACCAACCACTATTGAGGGGACTCATGCCGTATATACGCACGCTTTACCTTGGCACGGCCGTTATCATGGCGCTTGGCGTTTACACCGCATCCTCCACGCTAGCCGCCGCCGCAAATACGCCTGCGGCGAATCCGTTCGCCGAGCCCAGCAATTTGCCGCTGCATGCGCCGCCCTTCGACCGCATCAAAGACAGCGACTACGAGCCGGCCTTCGAGGAAGGCATGAAACAGCAGCTCGCAGAGATAAACTCGATTGCCAACGCCCACGCCAAGCCCACATTCGAAAACACGGTCATTGCGATGGAGAAGTCCGGCCGCATGCTCACCCGCGTGCAGGAGGCTTTCCAGGCCGTATCTCAGGCGAACACCAATCCCGCGCTGGACAAAATCCAGTCCGATGAGGCCCCAAAACTCGCTGCGCATCAGGACGCCATTTTTCTCAACCCCAAGCTCTTCGCGCGCGTGAAGAAAATTTATGACCAGCGCGATCATCTCAATCTCGACCCGGAATTGTTGCAGCTTATGAACGTTTACTACCAGCAGTTCGTACATGCCGGCGCCAATTTGGCGGACGCCGACAAGACGAAACTGCGCGAGATCAACAAACAGACTGCCTCGCTGGAAACCGCGTTCCAGCAAAAACTGGTTGCAGCCAGCAAGACAGGCGCGCTGGTAGTGGATGACAAATCGGCGCTCGCCGGGATGAGCGACGGCGATATCGCAACCGCCGCCCATGCCGCGGAAGAACGCGGTCTGAAGGGCAAGTATCTCATCCCGCTGCAAAACACGACGCAACAGCCCGCGCTCACCAACCTCACCGACCGCGACACCCGCGAGAAGCTGTTTAACAATTCCTGGACGCGCACGGAAAAGGGCGACCCCAACGACACGCGTGCAACAATCGTCGAGCTTGCCCAGCTTCGCGCCCAAAAGGCCAAGCTGCTGGGTTATCCGAACTACGCGGCTTACGTGCTTTTCGACCAGATGGCGAAGACGCCTGATGCGGTGGAGAAATTCATCGGCCAGCTGACGCCGGCGACTGTGAACAAGGCCGCCGACGAGGCCAAGGCTATCCAGGCCATGATCGACAAATCGAGCAAGCATTTCGACCTGCAACCGTGGGACTGGAATCTTTACGCCGAAAAAGTGCGTAAAGCGCAGTACGACCTCGATCAGAATCAGCTCAAGCCCTATTTCGAGCTCAACAAGGTTTTGCAGGACGGCGTGTTCTATGCCGCCAACCAGCTCTACGGCATCACCTTCAAGGAGCGGCACGACATTCCGGTTTGGCAACCGGACGTGCGTGTATTCGACGTCTTCGACAAGGACGGCTCGCAACTTGGCATGATTTATTTCGATTATTTCAAGCGCGACAACAAATCAGGCGGCGCCTGGATGGACAATTTCGTCCAGGAATCGACGCTGCTGGGCGACAAGCCGGTGGTTTACAACGTGGCGAATTTCACCAAGCCCGCGCCCGGCCAGCCCGCGCTGCTGACGTTCGACGACGTCACCACCATGTTCCACGAATTCGGCCATGGGCTTCACGGCTTGTTCGCGAACACGAAATATCCCGCGCTTTCGGGCACCAACACGGCGCGCGACTGGGTGGAATTCCCCTCGCAGTTCAATGAGCACTGGGCAAGTTATCCCGATGTGCTGAAGCATTATGCGGTGAACTACAAAACGGGCGAACCAATCCCGCAAGCACTGATGGACAAGGTCAAGAAATCGGCAACCTTCAACCAGGGCTATGCGCTGGGCGAGCTGCTGGCGGCATCAGAACTCGACATGCAGTGGCATGAGCTAACGGCCGATGCGCCCAAGCAGGACGTGGACGCGTTCGAGATCCAGGCGTTGAAGAACACGCATACGGATTTCCCGAACGTTCCGACGCGTTATCGCTCGAGCTATTTCGCGCATATCTGGGAAGGCGGTTATGCGGCCGGCTACTACGCCTATCAGTGGACTGTGATGCTGGATGACGACGCCTTCGCCTGGTTCACGCAGAATGGCGGCATGACGCGCGAGAATGGTCAGCGCTTCCGCGACATGATTTTGTCGAAGGGCCACACGGAAGATTACGGCCCGATGTTCCGCGCCTTCTACGGCAAGGACCCGGACATCGGCCCAATGCTGGAACACCGCGGGCTGGCGCCGGCAAAGCAGTAATAATTTGGCCTCACCCCTCGACAAGCTCAGGATGAGGCCACAATAAAAGACCTCATGCTGAGCCAGTCGAAGCATGAGGCCGCTACGGCAGCGCCTTCTCGTAAAGCGCCACGTCCCAATAGCGGCCGAATTTGCGGCCGACTTCATGCTGCGTGCCGATAAGCTCGAAACCGAACGCGCGGTGGATGGCGTTCGACGCATCGTTCGGCTGCGTGATGCCGGCATAGACGCGATGCGGCCCGCCCGCCAACGCCGCGAATAGCGTTTCATAAAGGCGGCGGCCGAACCCCTGCCCCTTTTCCGTGTGCGCGATGTAGATGCTGCTGCTGACTGAAGTGTCGTAAGCGGCCTTGGCCTTGAAGCGGTCGCTACACGCCCAGCCGATTGCGCTGCACCCTTTCACGGCGACGAAACACTGATGCAGGCCGGACGGTTTGAACTGATCGAACCATTGGCTCCGCTGCGCCAGCGTGCGCGGCTCAAGATCGAAGGTGATGGGCGTGTTGGCGATATAATAATTGTAGATCGCGAGCAAAGCGGGGAGATCGCCCTGCTCTGCCCGCCTGATGATCACTTCGCTCATTTTTTATACGCCTGCAGCGCGCGTAAAACTTTGGGCAGCGCCTCCGGTAGGTCTTCGGCGATCAATCCTGGCCCGAATTGCCGGGCCGCTTCGCCGTGCAGCCACGCGGCCGCACAGGCAGCGTCGAAGGGCGGCATGTGCTGGGCCAGTAGCCCGGCGACGAATCCCGTGAGCACATCGCCCGCGCCCGCGGTGGCGAGCGTGGGCGGCGCATTGGCGTTGATGGCGGCGCGGCCATCTGGCGCTGCGATGATCGTGTCGGGCCCTTTCAGCAGCACAACGCATTTTGCGGTCGCCGCCGCTTCGCGCGAGGCGTCAAGGCGTGTGGCGGATTTATTCAGCAGACTTGGAAAAATTCTCTCGAATTCGCCTTCATGCGGCGTCAAAACGCAGTTCTTGTGAAGTAGCGAGAACAATTCGTTCGGATTGGACGCGAAGGAAGTGAGCGCATCTGCATCGAGCACGGCGCTGGCGCCACTGGCGAGCACCGCTTTCACCAGTTCTTTCGTGCCTTTGCCCACGCCGCAGCCGGGTCCGATGGCGACGGCGTTGAAGCGCTTGTCGGCAAGCAGTTCGGCAAGTCCGCCAGCGCCATTAAACGGCTTGACCATGATCGCGGTAAGCTCGACGGCATTGACAATCACCGCATCGGGTGGGCTGGCGATGCTCACAAGGCCTGCGCCCACGCGCAGGCTTCCGCGCGCGGCCAGCCGCGCCGCGCCCGTGGAATGGGCGGGCCCGCTGACCACGACACAATGGCCGCGGTCGTATTTGTGGCCTTGCGGCGCGGGCCAGGGAAACACACTCGCCCACAATTCGGGGCCATTCTCGAACGTCTGTGGACGGATGGTTTCCAGAACGGCCTCCGGCGTGCCAATGCCCGTAACCAGAATCTCGCCGCATAATAGCCGACCCGGCATCAACAGATGCCCCGGCTTCTTGCGGAAAAACGTCACCGTCAGCGCCGCGCGGGCGCAAACGCCATCCAGCGGGCGGCCGAGATCGCCGGAGAGCCCGCTCGGCACGTCCACGGCGATGATGGGCGCGCCGCTGGCATTAGCTGCCCGCACGGCTTTCGCCGCCACGCCTTCCAAAGGCCGCGAAAGCCCAGCGCCGAACAGCGCAACGACGATGAGTTTCCCCCCACCCGATCCGGCTTCGCTTCGCTTCGCCGGATCGACCTCCCCCGTAACAACGGGAGAGGAAAGATTCTGGCGAACGAAATTCTCCGTAAGGGAGAAGATTTCTCCATCCCATCTCTTCGCCATTTCGGCGGCGTCGCCCTTTAGGCTCTCACGCGCGCCCAACAACGCCATGCGCGCATCGAAGCCGCGTGTCTTCAGGTGGCGCGCAGCGACAAACCCATCGCCGCCATTGTTGCCGGGCCCGCACAGCACGGCCACGGCGCAGGGCTTGAAGCGCGTGGCTATGGCATCTGCCACCGCGCGGCCCGCATTCTCCATCAGCGTGAGCGACGGAACGCCCGCCGCCACCGCCAGGCGATCCGCCTCGCCCATTTGGGAGACAGAAAGGATTTCAGAGCCGGACATCGACCTCATCCTGAGCTTGTCGAAGGATGAGGCACTCATGTTTCGACAAGCTCAACATGAGGGCACTTCTTTCATCTCTTGCCGAAATGCTTCTCCAGCCGCTTCACAACCTCACCAATCACCGGACGTTTCTTGCAGAAGGCGAAGCGCACGAGATGCGCGGGGCCATCCGGGCCAAAGAAGGCGCTCAAGGGCACCGGCGTGATGCCGGCCTCGCGCGTTAGGCGCTCGGAAAACACGCGGTCGGGCTCGTTGGTGAGATTGCGGATGCCAGCGGTCAGGAAATAGGTGCCTTCGCAGGGCAGCACTTCAAAACCCGCACGCGCGAGCCCAGCCGCCAGCACGTCGCGCTTTTCCTGCAGCTCGCGCGTGAGATTGAGCGTGAACTCCATTTCGTGTTCGAGGCCATAGGCAACGCCAATCTGCAATCCCGGCGGCGTGGTGAAGGTGAGAAACTGGTGAGCGTTTGCCACCGCGCGGATGAGGTTGGCCGGGCCTTCGATCCAGCCCACTTTCCATCCCGTCAGCGAGAAAATTTTCCCCGCCGAACCCACGCGCACCGCGCGCTCACGCATATCGGGCAGCGAGAGAACGGAAACATGCTCACGGCCATCGAACACCAGATGCTCATACACCTCATCGCAGACGACGAAAGCGTCATGATGCTTGGCAAGGCCGGCAAGCAGCTCCAGCTCCTTGCGCGTGAAGACGCGGCCGATGGGGTTAAGCGGCGTGTTGACAACAACAAGTTTTGTCTTCGGTGAAAATGCCGCGGCCAATGCGCGCTCATCCAGCAACCAGTCAGGCGGTTGCAAGCGCACTGCTTTAACGCTCGCGCCGGCCGCTTCCAGAATGGGGCGATAACAATCGTAAGCGGGCTCGATGATGATCGCTTCGTCGCCTGGCCCCGCCAGCCCCAACATGCAGCAGGCCAAGGCCTCGGTCGCGCCCGACGTCACCACGATTTCGCTTTCGGGGTCGAAATCGAGCTTGTGGAAGCGCTTGGCATGCGCGGCAATCGCCTTTCGCAGCGGCGGAATGCCGCGCATTTGCGGATATTGGTTGGGGCCGTCGATGAACGCTTTAGCGGCGGCCTCGCGAATCGCCTTTGGCCCGTCCTCGTCGGGGAAGCCTTGGCCCAGATTGATGGCGTTATGCTGATTTGCCAGCGCCGACATGACGGTGAAAATGGTCGTGCCCTGGGCCCCAAAAACGGGATTGACGCTGCGTACGCTCATGCCCGTCCAATAATCCCTGCCTAATCGCTGCGCAATCTGCCTGCGAATTGCGCATGTTTACGGCACATATTCCAAAATGCCTGTGAATGATGCAGCCAAGCAATGGCACACATCCACTTAAGCCCGTAATGCGTGGGCGGGAACGCGCGCATGAAAAAAATTGAAGCCATCATCAAGCCGTTCAAGCTGGACGAAGTGAAGGAAGCCCTTCACGAAATTGGCATCCAGGGCATCACCGTGACCGAGGCCAAGGGCTTCGGCCGCCAGAAGGGCCACACAGAGCTTTATCGCGGTGCCGAATATGTCGTGGACTTCCTGCCCAAAGTGAAGCTTGAGGTTGTCCTGCCCGCCAGCCAGGTGGAGGCGGCCGTCGAAGCGATCCAGAAGGCCGCGCGCACGGGCCGCATCGGCGATGGCAAGATTTTCGTGCTTAACGTGGACGAGGCCATCCGCATCCGCACCGGCGAAACCGGAGCGGACGCCATTTGATTTGGGATCAACCTAAACCAAGGGGACTGCTATGCTGGAAGGAAAAGGGAAAGCAAGCGACGCAACAAACAACGAAATGAGGCCGGGCATGGACGGGAAAGCGGTTCTGAAACTCATCAAGGACAAGGAGGTCAAGTTCGTTGACCTGCGCTTCACCGACCCGCGCGGCAAGTGGCAGCACGTCACCTTCGATCTGTCGCTGGTGGACGACGATTTCTTTTCCAGCGGCATGATGTTCGATGGGTCGAGCATCGCCGGCTGGAAGGCGATCAACGATTCAGACATGACGCTGATGCCCGATCCCGCAACCGCGCTGATCGATCCGTTCTTCGCCCAGACGACGCTTTCGATCACCTGCGATGTGATCGAGCCGATGACCGGCCAGCCTTATAACCGCTGCCCGCGCTCCATCGCCAAGGCGGCGGAAAAATTTCTGGTTTCGTCCGGCGTCGGGGACACGGCGTACTTCGGGCCGGAAGCCGAGTTCTTTATCTTCGACAACGTGCGCTATGAAACCGGAATGAATGGCGGCTTCTATCGCATCGACAGCCAGGAAAGCCCCGAGGACTCCGGCAAGGAATACGACAACGGCAATCCCGGTCACCGCCCGCCGATCAAGGGCGGCTATTTCCCCGTGCCGCCGGTGGATGCGAGCCAGGACATCCGTTCGGAAATGCTCTCCGTGATGGGCGACATGGGCATCGAGCCGGAAAAGCACCATCACGAAGTGGCGCCTGCGCAGCACGAGCTCGGCTTCAAGTTCAAGACGCTGACCAAGACAGCCGATGCGATGCAGATCTACAAATATGTCATTCACCAGGTGGCGGCGGCCTATGGCAAGACCGCGACCTTCATGCCGAAGCCCATTTCGGGCGACAACGGTTCGGGCATGCATGTGCACCAGTCGCTGTGGAAGGCCGGCAAGCCGCTGTTTGCCGGTAATGGCTATGCCGATCTTTCCAACACCTGCCTCTATTACATCGGCGGCATCATCAAGCATGCCAAAGCGATCAACGCCTTCACCAATTCGCTGACCAATTCGTACAAGCGCCTGATCCCAGGCTTCGAGGCACCGGTGCTGCTCGCTTATTCGTCGCGCAACCGTTCGGCGTCGATCCGTATTCCGTTCGCGCCTGGCGCAAAGGGCAAGCGTGTCGAAGTCCGCTTCCCCGATCCGGGCTCTAACCCCTATCTCGCTTATGCGGCGATGCTCATGGCCGGCATCGACGGTATCGAGAACAAGATTCATCCCGGCGATCCGATGGACAAGGATCTCTACGCACTGCCGCCGGAGGAACTGAAAGACGTGCCGCAGGTGTGCGGGAGCTTGCGCGATGCGCTCAGCCATCTGGACGCCGACCGCGCGTTTCTCAAGAAGGGCGGCGTGTTCAGCGACGACTTCATTGACAGCTACATCGAGCTCAAGATGGGTGAAGTCTATGCCTTCGAGCACACACCGCATCCGATCGAGTTCAAGATGTATTACAGCGTCTGACGACGCAGAAATCAGAAGTCGGAAGGGCGGGGGCCAACACCCACGCCCTTTCTCTTTCCGATTTCAGTATTCTGATTTCCGATTTCCGATTTCCGTGTCAGGCCACCGCTTGTGCGGGCACATTCTGCGGGGCGGGCAGCACGACGTGGACGCGCGTGCCTTTGCCTTCTTCGGATTCGACCCAGGCGCGCCCGCCATGCAGCTCGGCCAGGCCGCGCACCAGCGCCAGGCCCAGTCCCGTGCCGCCCGACTGGCGGTCGTAGCGGTTGTCGATCTGCGAGAAGGCCATGAAGATGTGTTTCATCTTTTCTTTTGGGATGCCCGCACCGTTGTCTTCGACCACAAGTTCTGTGTCGCCATTGGCCATGCGCCCTGCACGCACCGTGATGCGCCCGCCATCGGCGGTGAACTTGACCGAGTTCGACACCAGATTGATGGCGATCTGCTTGAGCGCGCGCTCGTCGGCATAGAGCACGGCCGCGTCCTTGTCGACATCGATGGTGAGCGTCTGATGGCGCTCGCGCGCCTTGCTGGCGACCAGTTTGAGCGCATCTTCGAGCGCGTTGCGCGATTCGATCATGTGCGGCTCGATCTCCATGCGGCCCGCCTCGATTTTCGCCACGTCGAGAAGATCGTTGATCAGGCTCAACAGGTGTAAGCCTGAAGAATGAATATCGCCCGCATATTCCTTGTAACGCGGGTTGCCGACAGCGCCCAGGCATTCCTGCTCGATGATTTCCGAGAAGCCGAGAATGGCGTTCAGTGGCGTGCGCAACTCATGGCTCATATTGGCGAGGAACGCGGTCTTGGAGGCGTTGGCGGTTTCCGCCTCGAAGCGCTTCTTCAGCGCCTCGTCACGTGCTTCCTCCAGGTCGCGCGCCATGTCTTCATTGGCGAAGCGCAGATGCGCATCGCCAAACGCACGCTCGCTCAATTTGCGGCTGTCGTAAACCAGGCGCGCCGTGTAAGCGAGCGTCAGAATGCCCAGCACCATGCCTTCCGGGGAAAGATCGGTGGCGTAACGGGCAAACAGCATAAGCGTGATGGGGGTGAGGCTCACCACAAACATTTCGTATTGCCCGGCGCGCGTGACCAGAAAACGCGTGATCACGGCCAGGGTCATCAGACAGAGAAAGACGTGATTGACCGCATTGCCGTGGTCCCACAGCAGCCAGGCATTCAGGCCCCACGCCGCGCTCACGCAGATCTGCAACCAGATGAAAAAACGCGACCAGCGAAAGGCGCTCTGCAGCGTGCTTGCCACGCGCTGCCAGGCATAAAACCGTTGAAGGATAAGAAAGCGGGCGACCGACGACAATGTGACAATCGCCACAAAGGCGAAAGAGCGCGCCATCGGCACATCGCCGAACGCGCGCACCGCGTCGCTGCACAACAGCGCCGCGGCCGTGGCCCAGACGGGTGCGTCGTAAACCGCGCTGCGGATAGCTTCGGCGGCGCGCTCAACCTGCACTTTCAAAATACGCGGATCGGCATCAACATGATGCCGCAGCCACTTTTCGTATGTGGACGCCGAAATTGGCATGGAGCCCCTCAAGCCGCGGGCCCGGCAGCAAACCGAGGCTTGCCACCGAAACCTGATTGGCGAACCTAAAGCGCCAAAGTTAAAATTTGCTGAGATTGACCGAAGGCGAGGTAATTTCGTTAAGGATTCCAGGCTGTTGCAACTTGGGGTTCTGAGCGGCCCGTAATACTCTTAAGGCGCTGTCTCGCGCTTTTGTCAGCCGTTCCTTTCCGCCCCGCCTTGGGGCATGAGTTGGACATGGCGAAGATTCGCGATCTTTTCGAAGGCGCTGCCGAGGAAACGCGCGGGGGCGGCGGTGGTGGCGCCTCCAAGCGCTACACCGCCAAGGACATCGAGGTGCTGGAGGGGCTGGAACCGGTGCGCCGCCGCCCCGGCATGTATATCGGCGGCACCGACGAGACGGCGCTGCATCATTTGGCCGCCGAGATCGTCGACAACGCCATGGACGAAGCCGTGGCAGGTCACGCCACCCGCATCGAGATCGAGCTTGGGAAAGATGATGTCCTGACTGTAGAGGACAACGGCCGCGGCGTCCCCATCGACCTTCACCAGAAATTCAAGAACAAGTCCGCGCTGGAAGTGATCATGACTACGCTGCATGCCGGCGGGAAATTTGGCGGCAAGGTCTATGACACGAGCGGAGGCCTGCACGGCGTAGGCGCAAGCGTGGTGAACGCGCTCTCCGAATGGATGGTGGTGAACGTCGCCCGCGACAAGCGCGCCCATGAAATGCGCTTCGAGCGCGGCAAAGCGGTGACGAAGTTAAAAAATGCCGGCGCGGTGAACCGGCGAGGCACCATTGTCAGCTTCAAGCCCGATGAAAAAATCTTTGGCGCGAACACGCATTTCTCGCCCGCGCGGCTCTACCGCATGGCACGCTCGAAGGCTTACCTGTTCCGCGGCGTGGAAATCCGCTGGCGCTGCGACAAATCTCTCATCAAGGATCAGACGCCGGCCGAAGAGACGCTGAAATTTCCGGGTGGGTTGCTCGAATATCTGATCACGACGCTGAACGGCGTGAAAACGATCACGGCGCGGCCCTTCGCCGGGCGCAACGACAACGGAACAGTGGAGTGGGCGGTCGCCTGGGCGCCGGAGGCCGATAATTTTCTCAATTCCTATTGCAACACCATTCCTACCACGCAAGGCGGCACGCATGAGCAGGGCCTGCGCAATGCACTGACGCGCGGGCTTCGCGCGCATGGCGAGCGGGCGAACAACCGCAAGACCGCGCTGATCACGCCCGATGACGTAATGGAAGGCGCCTGCGCCGTGCTTTCGATTTTCATCCGCGAGCCGGAATTCCAGGGCCAGACGAAGGAGAAGCTGTCGAGCCCCGATGCGCAGCGGCTGGTGGAAAACGCCGTACGCGATCATTTCGACCACTGGCTGGCCGAAAGCCCGGCCGAGGCCGACGCATTGCTTGGCTGGTGCATCGATCTGGCCGAAGACCGCCTTAAGCGCAAACAGGAAAAAGAGGTCACGCGCAAGGCCGCAACGCGCAAATTGCGTTTACCTGGAAAGCTTGCGGACTGCACAAGGGACGCGCCGGGCGGCACGGAAATTTTCCTGGTGGAAGGAGATTCTGCGGGTGGGTCGGCGAAGCAGGCGCGTGATCGCAACACACAGGCTATTCTGCCGTTGCGTGGAAAAATTCTGAACGTGGCGAGCGCTGCCGCAGGCAAGCTGCAGCAAAATCAGGAACTGGCCGATCTGGTGCAGGCGCTGGGCTGCGGCACGGGCGCGAAATACCGCGAGGACGCGTTGCGTTATGAGCGCGTCATCGTGATGACCGACGCCGACGTGGACGGCGCGCATATCGCCTCGCTGCTGCTCACGTTTTTCTACCGCGAAATGCCGAAGCTAATTTCCGGCAAGCACTTGTTTTTGGCGATGCCGCCGCTGTACCGGCTGAGCGCGGGCGGCAAATCGATTTATGCGCGCGACGACAAGCACAAGGATCAGCTGATCAAGAGCGAGTTTCGCGGCAATGCCAAGGTCGAGGTTTCGCGCTTCAAGGGCCTGGGCGAAATGATGCCGGCGCAGCTCAAGGAAACCACCATGCGCGCGGGCAACCGCACGCTTATCCGCGTGGATATTTCCGACGGCGACAGGAAAACCGACACCCTGGTCGAACGTCTGATGGGCAAGAAGCCGGAACTGCGCTTTCAGTTCATCCAGGAAAACGCGCAGTTCGCAAAGGACGTGGATGTTTAAGTTTTATGAGCGCTCCAAATAAGCTGAAGGATCAAGTATAAGCTCGGAAGGTGGGAAAATCAGGATTGGATAAATATTTAGGAGAAAGTGTGCCCAGCCACCAGTTTTCATAATTTTGTAATCGTGAGTGTTTCCGTCGAATGCTCTGCGCCACAAATGCCAGTCGTGATTTAAAATACAGAGACCATGCAAATGGGACTTGGGTTTATGCTTTGAAGCCTCGATTAATCTGTTGCACAACGTTTCGGAATCTTTTGTATAGGCGTCATAGCAAAACACGAAAAATCGAGGTGGCGTAACATCAGACAATTGTACAGCTTCCAAAGTCATTGCTTGACCAGCCTTCGATTGTTTCAGATGTCGTCGCTCACTTGATGACGCTCGAAGATTTGCACAATTTTTTAGAATCTTCTCCAAGTCGTCAGACGTCAATTTGCTCTTCACTTCAATTGTCGCCAATACCATCTCAACTGGATAGATTTGGCAGTCATCGTTGGCATAGAGAGGAGCGTAGTTGACTGCATCAAAAAGGATGATGTCCTGCTGTGTGCTTTGCTGAGAATTTGAAAATTCAATAAATCCACTACCCACACCCACTTTTTTCGGAAGAACTGCGCGCAGGATTCGCCTCAATGCGGATTCGTTATGAGCTCCTCTTTCGCCTTTATGTTCAATCGTATGAGAATAGTTGTTGCTGCGGTTGAGCTCGTCTCTCCAGCCATCAAGTAACATCTCAAGACTTCGAGCATTGCCATTTCTCTATTCCCAACTTCTTCAGCCAGCCTATTGTCGCTGAGTCGCCGCTAGCTCATTTTACGTTTTTTCTTTAGGTTGTATGGCATTGATGTTGAGGACTTAATACGCCGTTCCGCCCCCTTTCCCGTTCTTTTTTCGCCAGTGCCGCGCGCGGCAATTCACCTGGTCATTTTCGATAGTGAAAGTGGCACTGAACGATTTCGAGGCGTTGGTCGGGGCCACGCTTTCCAGTGATGCGATAAATGAGCCGGTGTCCCTTGGCGATGCGGCGGGACCAATAGCCCGCGAACTCGCCGCGTAGCGGCTCCGGCTTGCCGAGGCCGGTGAACGGTTGCCGCTTAATGTCCTCTATAAGCGTATCGATCTTGTTGGCCAGAAGGGGGCTGGATTGGCGGAACGCTCGATACTCGTCAATTGCGCCGGCTGTCCAAACGACCTTCATCTGCGCCTATTGCGCTTGGGCTGCTTTCTCGATGCGCCGCGTCTCTTGGCGCTGGCTTTCTTTGTTGTCTCGGATTTCGTCGGATCGTATTCGATCCACTTCCCCGCATTGAGTTCGGCGATTCCCTTACGCAGCCGCCGCGCATTTTCCGGGCTGCTCAACAGATAGAGCGTTTCCTGAATTGAATTCCACTCGCTCTCCGATACCAGGACCGCCGCGCCGCGCTTGCGTTGCCGAGAAATGATGACGGGCGCGTTATCGTCCTCAACCTCGTCCATGAGCTTGGCGAGATTCTGACGCGCATAGCTGTATGTCACAATGGCCATTGTACAATAATATGTACAATTGACCCCAGCGTCAAGGCGCGTGAAAGTTTGGCCCATGCGTCGCTCAGCACCATTCCCTGTTCTGTTTTTTGCCAGTGCTGCGCATGGCATGAACCATGTGCTGATCGCGCTCTATCTGACGCTGGTTCTGGTGGTCGCGCAGGATTGGCACCTGCCCTACAACAATCTCATCGCCTTGTGGGCGCCGGGCGCGATGCTGTTGGGGCTTGGCGCGCCACTGTCGGGCTGGCTCGGCGACCGCTTCGGCCAGACACGCATGCTGGTCGCCTGTTTTCTTGGGTTGGGCGTTTCCAGCGTACTGGCCGGGTTCGCGCAAACGCCGTTGCAATTGGAAATTGCGCTGGCGCTGCTCGGCCTTTCGGGCTCGATCTATCACCCGGTCGGATTTCCCTGGGTGGTGCGCCATGCTGTGGTGCGCGGGCGCGCGGTGGCCTCCACGGGTATTGCGGGCAGCATCGGTGTCGCACTGAGCCCGGTGATCGCAGGCGGGCTCGCCACGCTCGCCGGATGGCGCATCGGGTTCATCGTGCCGGGCGCGCTGACAATCGTGCTTGGCCTGGCGCTGCTTGCGTTTCATCAGACAGGCCTTATCACCGATCGCGCGGACGATGCGGTGGAACATGCACTCACGTCTCATGCCGACAAGATGCGCGCCTTTGCCGTGCTGGCTGTCACCATGACGATTACGCTTGCGCTTTATTCCGCGTTCGGCACGGCGCTGCCCAAGATGATTCAGATCAGCACCGATGCTGGCCGTTACGGCTTCTTCGCCATCGGATTGGTAACGGGCGTGATTTCACTTCTGGGCGCGGGCGCGCAATTCATCGGCGGGCATTTCGCCGACCGCGGCCACGCCAAGCGCGCTTATCTCGCCGGCTTCGCGTTTCTCGCGCTCATATTCCCGCTGGTCATCTACAGCGAGGGAAGGCCGCTGGTCATGGCGGCCATCGCCGTCACTTTCCTGTTCGAATGGATCGCGCCCATCGAAACGCTGCTGCTCGCGCGATATGCGCCGGCGGCCAAGCGCGGGCTCGTCTTCGGCATTCGTTATGGGCTTGCCACCATTGGCACGCCAGCCGGCGTGTGGCTGGTGGCCGAATTCTACGATCCCCTTATCTTCCATTTCGCCTATGTGCTGGTGGTGCTTGCGGGTCTCGCGCTCGCGGCACTCGCTTTCGCGGCCTTTTTGCCTGCCGATCAGAGAAAAACCGCCCCCGCCCATTGACTATTAGGCTTTCCTCCCTATGTTGCAGTGCAAGATGTGTCGGCCGCCAATTCGGGCAGGCCGCTGGGCGCGGTGCAAATGCGCCCCTGTTAGGAGCGCATGAACCAAGTCACGAGCGCCGGCGCGCAAGCCGGCAGTACCGAAGCCCAAACTGCTTCCATTACAAATACCGCAAGCGATACGCGTTTCGAGGATCTGGGCCTTGGCCCCGACGTACTGAAAGCCGTCGCCGATTCCGGCTACACCAAACCCACGCCCATCCAGGCGCAGGGCATTCCCCACGTGCTGAAGGGCCGCGACATCATCGGCATCGCGCAGACGGGCACGGGCAAGACCGCGTCTTTCACTTTGCCGATGATCGAGCTGCTGAGCCGCGGCCGCGCCAAGGCGCGCATGCCGCGTACGCTGATCCTGGAGCCCACGCGCGAGCTGGCGGCGCAAGTGGCCGAAAGTTTCGAGCGTTACGGCAAATACCACAAGCTTTCGATGGCGCTGCTGATCGGCGGCGTGTCCTATGACGATCAGGACAAAAAGTTAGACCGCGGAGTTGACGTACTGATCGCTACGCCCGGCCGCCTGCTCGACCATTTCGAGCGCGGCAAGCTGATGCTGAACCAGGTGCAGATTCTCGTCATCGACGAAGCCGACCGCATGCTCGACATGGGCTTCATCCCCGACGTCGAGCGCATCTGCAAACTGATCCCATTTACGCGGCAGACCTTGTTCTATTCCGCGACCATGCCGCCCGAAATCCAACGCCTCACCAACCAGTTTCTGCACAACCCCGTGCGCGTGGAAGTGTCTCGCCCCGCGACGACCGCGGAAGGCATCACGCAGATTGCCATTTCCATTTCGGGCAGCGACTGGTCGAAGCGCGAGGCGCTGCGGCGCTTGGCGCGTGAGAGCAATGTGAAAAACGCCATCGTCTTCTGCAACCGCAAGCGCGACGTGGACGTGGTGGCGAAATCACTGAAGAAGCACGGCTTTTCGGCGGCGCCACTGCACGGCGACCTCGATCAATCGGTGCGCACGCGAACACTCGACGGTTTCCGCAATGGCGAGATTCTGTTTCTGGTGGCATCCGATGTGGCCGCGCGCGGGCTCGACATTCCGGCCGTCAGCCACATCTTCAATTTCGACGTGCCGTTCCAGCCCGACGATTATGTACACCGCATCGGCCGCACCGGACGAGCGGGCCTTAAAGGCCACGCCATCATGCTGGTGGACCGCCATGACGAAGAGAACGTCGCGGCAATCGAGAAACTCATTGGACAGACGATAACGCGCCAGACTATCGAGCTGCCGCCCGAACGCGAAGGCGAGCACCGTTCGCATGATCGTCATGAACACAAGCGTGACGGACGGCGCGGGCGCGGTGGACGCGGACATGGACATGGCCACGGGCAAGCACATCACAAAGGTCATTCGCAGCCCCGCTACGAAGCGCCGAAGCCCGCGCACGCGCCACAGGCGGCACAAGCGCCACAGCAACCGCACAACCAACACCACCAGCATCAGCAGAAGCACAATGCGCCGGACCAATCGAATAACGGCGCGCCCAAGAAGCCCGACGCACATGAGTTGCCTGCGTTCCTGCTCCGGCCCGTTACGTTCCCCAAAGCCGATAAGCCCGCGGGCAAAAAGTCCGACGTCGACGCCTGATATTTAAGAACGGCTGCGCCGCCGTGCGGGCTGGCGCGCGCCGCGTTCCTTCATTCGCTTGCGCCGTTTCTTTTCCGAATGCGGTGAGGAAGCAGCCGCCTCATAAGCGCGCCGCGCCCAGAGCGCCAATTCCTCTGGCTCATCGTAAAGCCGCTCAGGCAGGGAAAAATACGAGGTTAAGATCAGCTCTGGCCCGCGTGACTTCATGCGGAAGCCGAACGGTTTTGAACCTTCGTCTTCGTAGGCCTTGCGGTCGCGTTCGGCGGTTTTGAGGTAAATCACTTCGTCCGCCGCCAGCCCGAACATCACCTCGCCCGCATACAATCCGTGGATGCCGAACATGCGCCGCACGCCGATGCGGCCGAACGACGCGAAAATATCGATCAGATAAGATTGATATTCTGGCGTAAGCGCAGCCAATTACTCGACTTCGCTGCGGGCGGGCTTGAGCGTGACGGACTCGCCGCAGCCACAGGCTTCGGTCTGGTTCGGGTTGTGGAAAATAAACCGCGCGGCCAATTTCTCGCGCACGTAATCCATTTCCGTGCCGATGAGGAACATTACCGCCTTGGGATCGACGAAAATTCGCACACCTTTGTCCTCGATCGCTTCGTCGAGGGGCAACTGCTTATCCGCGTAATCCATTGTGTAGGCCTGGCCGGCGCAGCCGCCATTGGTGACGCCCACGCGCACGCCGATATATTGGCCGTTCGATTGCGCCATGATGTCGCGAATGCGGCTTGCCGCGGCGTCGGTCAGCCGCATCACCTTGGGCCGTTCGCGTTTCTGTAATGCACTCATAACATCATTCTATCCTAAAACATGTTCAATTCGAGTTTCGCTTCCTCCGACATACGATCCGGCGTCCAGGGCGGATCGAATGTCATGTTGACCTTGATTTCGCCCAGGCCAGGCACCGTTTCCAGCGCCGCTTTCGCCATGCCAGGCATTTCACCCGCCACCGGGCAGCCGGGGGCGGTCAGCGTCATATCCACAGTGACGTCGCGGTTGTCTGCCACGTCCACCTTATAGATAAGGCCGAGTTCGTAAATGTCGACCGGGATTTCCGGATCATAGACAGTTTTTAATGCGGCGATGATCTGATCGCCGATGGCTTTCAGTTCCTCAGGCGGAATGGCCGAGCTCTCCGCAGCGGCATCCTGTTTTATGGCGATGTTGGCGTCGTCGTTCATTCGGTTTTGGCCATTTCTTTGCCGTCGAGCGCCGCTTTCATCGCGTGCCAGGCCAGCGTCGCGCATTTGATGCGCATGGGAAACGCCGACACCCCCGCCATGACTTCCAGCCGCTCGCGGTCGTCGGTGCTCAATTCCTTGGAAGCCTCGCCTTTCACCAGATGTAGAAACCCGGCCATAAGTTTTTCTACTTCCGGGACGCTGCGGCCCTTCAGCATTTCGCTCATCAGCGACGCCGATGCCACGGAAATGGCGCACCCTTTGCCTTCGAAGGCGATGTCGGCAATGCGGTTGTTGCCATCCACCGCCAGATAGATTTTCACACGGTCGCCGCACAGGGGATTGAAACCTTCAGCCGTGCGGTTGGCGTGCGCTAATGCGCCGAAGTGCCGCGGATGGCGGCTGTGGTCCAGGATGATCTCCTGATAAAGCTCGCGCGTACCCGCATCCATCAGCCGAACACCTTTCGTGCCACATGGAGCGCCGCCATCAGTGCGTCCACTTCTTCTCGCGTGTTGTAGAGCGCAAATGATGCGCGCGTAGTGGAGGAAATGCCAAAGCGCGCCATCAATGGCTGCGCGCAATGATGCCCGCCGCGCACCGCCACGCCCTCGCGATCGAGTACGGTGGACGAGGTCATGCGCGTGAATGCCTTGCGTCTCGAAAGAAACGATGGGCCCCTTGGTCTTAGCTTCGCCGATGATGCGAACCCAGTTGAATTCGCTTGAGCCTGCGTGTCGCATATTGGGTGAGGCCGGCTTCGTGCTGCGCAATCGTCTCGCGGCCCACGCCATCCACATAATCGAGCGCGGCAGCCAGGCCCACCGCCTGCGACGATGGGCGGCGTGCCGGCCTCGAAGCGCGCGGGCGGATCGGCATAGGTGACATTCTCCTTCGTCACTTCGCGGATCATTTCGCCGCCGCCGTTGAAAGGGCGCATCGCTTTGAGATGCGCGCGCTTGGCATAAAGCACGCCGATGCCGGTCGGGCCGTAGAGCTTGTGGACGGTAAAAGCATAGAAATCGACGTCCAGATCGCGCAAATCCACCGTACTCGTGCACCGCCGCCCTGGCAGCCATCGGCCAGCACCGGCACGCCTTTCGCATGCGCAAGCCGAACGATCTCTTTCAGATCGGTCTGGGTTCCTAACACGTTCGACATGTGCGTGATGGCGACAAACTTCGTTTTCGGTGTAATGGCGCGCGCGACATCGGCTCGGATCAAGCTCGCCCGCATCCGACACATCCACCCATTTCAGCACAGCGCCTGCGCGCTCACGCAAAAAATGCCAGGGCACGATATTGGAATGATGCTCCATGACCGAAAGCACGATCTCGTCGCCGGACTGAACTCTTGGAGCGAGATAAGAATAGGAAACCAGATTGATCGCTTCCGTGCCGCCTTTGGTGAAAATAATCTCGTCCGTGTCGGCATTCAGGAATTGGGCTATGCGCTGCCGCGCGGCTTCATGGCACGCGGTCGCCGCGGCCGACAGAAAATGCACGCCGCGATGGACATTGGCGTATTCGCTGGTCGCGAACTCATTCATCGCGTCCAGCACTGCCCGGGGCTTTTGCGCCGATGCCGCATTGTCGAGATAAACCAGCGGCTTTCCATAAACCCTGCGCGCGAGAATAGGAAAGTCGCGCCGCACGGCCGCAACATCAAAGGCCGCCGTCTTGGCGAGTTTGGCGTGTGCGGTCATGGCGTTTTCTAAGCTCCGGCCAAAGCGGATTCGACGGTCTGCCACACACTTGCGCGAATGGTCTCATCTTCAATTTCTGACACGGCGTCTTCCACGAACGCACGCATCAACAGCGCACGCGCCTTGGCTTCCGGAATTCCGCGCGCACGCAGATAGAACAGCGATTCCGCGTCGAGATCGCCCACGGCCGCGCCATGCGCGCATTTCACGTCGTCGGCGAGAATTTCTAGCTCTGGCTTGAGGTCGATTTCTGCGTGGCTGCTCAGCAGTAGGCCCTTGGCTGTCTGGTTGCTGTCGGTGCCGTCCGCGCCCGAATGCACGGCGATGCGGCCCTGATAGATAGCGCGCGCGCCGCCGCCCGCGATAAGCTTGAACAATTGGCGACTAAGCGTGTGGCCTGCGACATGATCGATATGCGTTGTGACATCGGCGTGGCGTTCGCCGTCCAGAATGCTGACGCCAAAGAGCTCCGCATTCGCGCCCTCACCTTCCAAAGCAATATTCAATTCGAGGCGCGAGAGCTTCGCGCCGAAATTGGCGTAGTGCCCGCGATAAGACGCACCGCGCGCTAGCGCCGCAGCGACCTCTTCGACTAACACACCTGTTTTATCCTCTTCGCCGAGCCGTACATGCGTGAACCGCACATTTTGTCCGATCACGAATTCCACGCCGATATTCTGCATTCCAGAAGCATGAACGCTTTCGCACAATATTGCCGAAACACCTTCTTCAAGCACAATCAGAGCACGCGAATTACCGCTACCCGACCAACGCAAATGGATTGGCGCCGTCGACTTGGCATGCCGCGGGATGCGCAATGCAAAGCCGCAACGCGCAAATGCGAATGAAGCTGCATCCATGGCGTTGCGGTTCTTGGCGAACGTGCCCAGATGCTGCAACACCCAATCTGGCGCGCCCTCATCAGCCATTTTCAAATCGAACAATTCGGCGCCGTCCGGAAAACCCTTCAACTCCCAACGCATATCCGACCGCTCGATGGGCTTGTCGCCCAGCACCGAGCGCAGATCGGTGTATTTCCAGTCTTCGACGCGGCGGCCGGGAAGACCCACGGCCTCGTAAGCGCGAAGCGCTTCAGAGCGGCGGGTGGCCAATGCGGTATTCATTCCGCAGCCTCTACGTGTTCATAGCCGCGCTCTTCGAGGGCGAGCGCGAGTTCCGGCCCGCCCGATTTGACGATGCGCCCCTCCACCATCACATGCACGCGGTCGGGCACGATGTGCGCGAGCAGGCGCTGGTAATGGGTAATCACCAGCATGGCGCGGTGGGCCCCGCGCAGCGCGTTGACGCCGTCGGCGACCAATTTCAGCGCATCGATATCAAGGCCGGAATCGGTTTCATCGAGAATTGCGAGCTTGGGCTCGAACACTGCCATCTGGAGGATTTCCAGCCGCTTCTTCTCGCCGCCAGAGAAGCCGACATTAAGCGCACGCTTCAGCATCTCTTCTGGAATTTTCAGCGTGACCGCTTTCTCACGCACCAACTTCATCACCTTCATAGCGTCGAGCTCGGACTCACCCCGCGCACGGCGCTGGGCGTTCAGCGCGGTCTTAAGGAAATTGAGCGTGGTCACGCCCGGAATTTCGACCGGATATTGCATGGCGAGAAACATGCCGCGGCCCGCGCGCTTTTCCGGCGAAAGCGAAGTCAGATCCTCGCCCTGATAAAGAATGCGGCCCTGCGTGATGTCGTAGCCTTCACGACCAGCCAGCGTGTAGCTAAGCGTGGACTTGCCCGAGCCGTTCGGTCCCATCACCGCATGCACTTGGCCCGCGGGCACGGACAGGCCGACACCTTTCAGGATTTCCTTGCCACCCACGGCAACGTGCAGGTCTTGAATATCGAGCATGTTCATCCGACGCTGCCTTCCAGGCTGATGCCGACCAGCTTTTGCGCTTCGACGGCGAATTCCATTGGTAGCTGCTGCAACACTTCGCGGCAGAAGCCGTTGACGATGAGCGCCACCGCCTCCTCCTCGCCGATGCCGCGTTGCAGGCAGTAGAAGAGCTGCTCGTCGGCTGATTTTCGAGGTCGTGGCTTCGTGCTCGAGCGCAGCAGTTTTGTTGCGGCATTCGATGTAGGGCACGGTGTGCGCGCCGCATTTTGGGCCGATCAGCAATGAATCGCATTGCGTGTGGTTGCGCGCATTCGCGGCTTTGGGGTGCACGCTGACAAGCCCACGATAGGTATTTTGCGCGCGGCCTGCGGCAATGCCCTTCGACACGATGCGCGAGCGCGTATTGCGGCCCAGATGCAGCATCTTTGTGCCGGTGTCGGCCTGCTGGAAATTATTGGTGATGGCGATGGAATAGAACTCGCCCACGGAATCATCGCCGCGCAAAATGCAGCTGGGATATTTCCAGGTGATGGCGGAGCCGGTTTCCACCTGCGTCCACGAAATCTTGGAGCGCGCCCCGCGGCAATCACCGCGCTTGGTGACGAAATTGTAGATGCCGCCTTTGCCTTCTTCGTCGCCCGGATACCAGTTCTGCACGGTCGAGTATTTGATCTCGGCGCCTTCTAGCGCCACCAATTCCACCACCGCCGCGTGCAGCTGGTTCTCGTCGCGCTTCGGCGCGGTGCAGCCTTCGAGATAGCTCACATAAGCGCCCTCGTCGGCAATGATCAGCGTGCGTTCGAACTGGCCGGTCTCGCTCGCATTGATGCGAAAGTAAGTTGAAAGCTCCATCGGGCAGCGCACGCCCTTTGGCACGTAAACGAAGGTACCATCGGAGAACACCGCCGAATTCAGCGTAGCGAAGAAATTGTCGCTGACCGGCACCACCGTGCCGAGATATTTGCGCACGAGGCCGCGATGCTCGCGGATGGCCTCCGAAATCGGGCAGAAAATCACGCCGGCTTCGGTCAGTTTCTGCTTGAAGGTGGTGGCGACGGAAACGGAATCAAACACCGCGTCCACCGCCACACCCGCCAGCATTTTCTGCTCAGACAGCGGAATGCCGAGCTTGGCATAGGTTTCCAGGAGTTTAGGATCGACGTCCTTAAGGCTTTGCGGCCGGTCGCCGCCAGACTTGGGCGCGGCATAATAATAGGCATTCTGATAATCGATCTTCGGATAACGCACGCGCGCCCAGGTGGGCTCGGTCATTTCCGTCCAACGCCTGTAGGCGGCCAAGCGCCAGTCGAGCATCCACTGAGGTTCGCCTTTCTTGGCGGAAATAAAGCGCACCACGTCTTCGCTGAGGCCCTTGGCCGCGCGCTCCATCTCGATGTCGGTGACGAAGCCGTATTTGTATTTTCCGGCTTCGAGACCGGCGACGCGCGCTATGGTTTCGGGAACGATAGCCATGCGCGTCACGCAGCCGCACGGGCGCGCGCGTCCTTGCGGTCCAAAAGAGTTCTCAGCGAAGCGATCGCAGCATCCACATCCTGTTCGGTGCTGGCCCAGCCAAAACTCACGCGCAAGCTGCATGCAGACGGTTCGTCCGGAACGGCCATCGCCTTCAGCACGTGGCTGCGGCTGACCTTGCCGGATGAGCAGGCAGCGCCCGAACTGATGGCAACGCCATCAAGATCGAGCGCAATGATGGCCGTTTCGGCGGCGAGACCGGGAATGGCGAAATTGGACGTATTAGCAAGCCGCGGCGCATTCACCCCGAAGATCGCTGCGTCGAGCGCGAGCGCCCGCAGCTTCGCTTCAAAGCTATTACGCAGTCCGGCAAGGCGCGCGTTTTCTGCAGAAAAATCCATTGCTGCTTCGGCTGACGCGCCAAAGCCAGCGATTGCCGCAACGTTTTCCGTGCCAGCGCGGCGGTTAAGCTCCTGTCCGCCGCCAGCGATGAGCGACGCGAAGGGCACGCCGTCTTTCACGACCAAAGCGCCTGCGCCCTGCGGGCCGCCAAGCTTGTGCGCGGAAAGTGTGAGGTAATCGGCGTCGAAATCGAGCGCCATGCGGCCCGCTGCCTGCACGGCATCGACATGCAGCAATGCGTCATGCTCTTTTGCCAGCTTGGCGGTTGCCTCGATGGGCTGCACCACGCCCGTTTCGTTGTTGGCGGCCATCACAGATACAAGCGCGCGGCCCTTGCCGCTTGCCAGCAGTGCGCGCAAAACATCGAGATCGATCACGCCATCCGCAGAAACGGGAATTTCGCTGAGTACGATACCGGGCATCGACTCCGCAATGGCGCGCGCATTGGCGCGCACGCTGTCGTGCTCGACAGCGGAAATTAAAATGCGCGCGACGCCAGAGGCGCCCTTGAGCACACTCGCATTCGCCTCCGTGCCGCCGCTGGTGAAAATCACCGAACGCGGCGAAGCGTCCGCCAGCGCCGCCACTTTCGCGCGCACCTCCTCGATGAGCTTACGCGCGCCGCGCCCCGCCGCATGAATGGAAGACGCATTGCCGCACCAGTCGAGCGCGGAAAGCATGGCGGCTTTCGCTTCTGGCCTGAGCGGCGCGGTCGCGTTGTAATCGAGATAGACCATTGCCGTATCCGTCACACCACCATTTGGGCTGAATTCGCCGCCTGGCACGGCTGCGCGCGGCCCAGCACTCGATGCTCGATAACATCGGCCAGCGTCACCGATTCCAGAAACACTTCGATCTGGCGGCCGAGCTCCTCCCACAGATCATGCGTGAGGCAGCGGCCGTTCTTGCCGAGGCAACCCATGGAATTGCCGCTCTCGCAGCGCGTGGCCTTGATGGGCTCGTCCACCGCCACGATGATGTCGGCAATGCGCGTGTCGCCTGCAGACCGCGCAAGGCGGTACCCGCCGCCGGGTCCGCGCGCGCTGGCCACCAGCCCGCCGCGCCGTAATTTGGCGAACAATTGCTCCAGATAAGAGAGCGAAATGCTCTGCCGGAGCGAGATCTCCGCCAGCGGCACCGGCTGCCCCGCTTCCATATGGCCGGCGAGATCGGCCATCGCCATCACGGCATAACGTCCTCGCGTGCTCAGTTTCATGCTCAATTCCTTGCCAATGTTGGCCGCCGATGGTGTAAGAAGCGCAGGCGTTCCCAAGGCTTTCGGCGGCAAAGGGTATATATAATTCCTGACTAGCTTGGTCAAGAATTTGCTATCCTCGTCCCTCACCTGATTGTAACCACTTGAAATCACTGACTATTATCTTTGGCCCACGGCCAGCTAATTCAGAGCAATTCTGCGGGTTTGGCGGCCTTTCATTAGCCCCTACCCAGCCGGGGAGCCGAATCCATGCCTGACATCATTCTGCCGGGCCCCGCCGGGCGCATCGAAGCGCGCTACCAGCGGCAGAAAACGGGCGGCGCGCCCATGGCGCTGGTGCTGCACGCCCATCCGCAATTTGGCGGCTCGATGAACAACCCGATGGTGTACGAGCTGTATCACCGCTTCCAGAAACTCGGCTGCACCACTGTGCGATTCAATTTCCGTGGCGTGGGGCGCAGCCAGGGCACTTTCGACAATGGCGCGGGCGAACTCTCGGATGCCGCCGCCGTGCTCGACTGGATGAGCACGCTTTATCCCAACCCGTCGCATTGCTGGGTGGCGGGGATTTCGTTCGGCGCCTGGATCGGCATGCAGCTCTTGATGCGCCGGCCCGAGATAACCGGATTTATTTCGATCGCGCCTCCGGCCAACATGTACGATTTCAATTTCCTTGCGCCCTGCCCGGCCTCAGGCCTGTTCCTGCACGGCACAAGGGATCAGGTCGTGCCTGAAGCCGATGTGCAGAAACTGGTGGACCGACTGAGCGCGCAGAAGGGCATCAAGATCACCTATCAGAAGATCGACGGCGCCAACCATTTCTTCGACAGCCACGAAGGCGAGGTGGTGGATGCGGTCGAAGCATACGTCCAGCGTCGGATGGATAACCCCGATCCGGGGCGTTAGTCATGCCAGCATCACCAACATACCGTTCCGATTTCCTAAGCCTGCTGGCCGCGCGCGGGCAGCTCAACCAGTGCACCGATGCGCTGGGCCTCGACGCGCTGATGCAGAAAGAAACGGTCGCGGGTTATATCGGCTTCGACTGCACGGGACCCTCCCTTCATGTCGGCAATCTGGTGCAGATCATGACGCTACGCCGCCTGCAGCAAGCGGGCGGCAAGCCCATCGTCGTCATGGGTGGCGGCACCACGCAGGTGGGCGATCCCAGCGGCAAAGACGAAACCCGCGCGTTGCTTAGCCACGAACAGATTGAAGCGAACAAGAAAAGCATCCTGAAGTCATTCGAGCGTTTCCTGAAATTCGGCGATGGTTCCAGCGACGCCATCATGGTGGACAATGCAGAATGGCTGGATGGGCTGTCTTACATTCCACTGCTGCGCGATATCGGCCGGCATTTCTCGGTCAACCGCATGCTGACTATGGATAGCGTGAAGCTCAGGCTCGAGCGCGAGCAGCCGCTTACTTTCCTCGAATTCAATTACATGATTTTGCAGGCTTACGATTTTCTCGAGCTCTACCGGCGTTATGGCTGCCGGCTGCAATGCGGCGGCTCTGACCAGTGGGGCAACATCGTCATGGGCATCGAACTCGCGCGCCGCGTGGCGACGGCCGACCTTTACGGCGTAACCACGCCGCTTATCACAACCTCGTCGGGCGCCAAGATGGGCAAGACGGCGCTGGGCGCGGTGTGGCTCAACGCCGAACAGCTTTCGCCCTACGACTATTGGCAATATTGGCGCAACACCGAGGACGCCGATATGGTGCGTTTTTTGCGACTGTTCACTGATTTGCCGGAGGAAGAAATCAAGCGCCTGGAAAAATTAAAGGGCGAAGAACGCAACGAGGCGAAAAAGATTTTGGCGACTGAGGCGACTGCGCTGGCGCACGGACGCGCAGCTGCCGACAAGGCCGCCGTAACGGCGCGACAGACTTTCGAGGAAGGCGGCTTCGCGGAAGGGTTGCCTACATTCGAGGTCGAAAAGGCGAAACTCGCCGGAATGCCAATCACGACGCTGGCACAGCTTACGGGCCTCACCTCATCCGCGAGCGAGGCGCGGCGTCATATAGAAGGTGGCGGCTTGCGCCTCAATGACGCTGCTGTGACGGATGTGAAAGCAGCAGTGAATTTGAAGAGTCTCACGCCGGAAGGCGTGATTAAACTTTCCATCGGCCGCAAAAAACACATTCTCGTCCGGCCGGTGTAACCAGGCCTAATGCACTGTATCGGGCTTGGGCTTAGGCACGGGCACCAGCGGTGTTATTTCCACGGCTGCCGGGATGGGCACTGTGTTGGCTGTCGGCGGCTCGGCACTCGCGATCGATCTCGGCGAAAGTGAGGAAGGCGTGCCCGCGCCATATTCGAAAATGCGGCGGAGAATGCCAGGCGTCAGCACGGAAAGCGGGTTGGTCATGAAGGCCGGCTGATCGATGTCGCCACGCACGGCATAGGTGATGCCGATGACGCCTTCGCCTTTCCGCGACGCCAGCACATTGCCCAAAAGAGGCACGTCACCTAACACGGAATTGATGCCAAACATGGGCACCAGCGTGCCGGAAATGTTCACCGTGTTCAGGCGGCGGTCGATGGTGCCTTCGAAGGACATGCCGGTTGAAGAGCCTGAGCCGCGGCCATCGCTGATGGTCACGATCTTGCCGTGTGCGCTGAACGGCGCCTCGAGTTTGTCGAACAGAATTCCGCTAGACTGCGCCTGTGCGGACGATGCGCTGGTATGCGTGTGCGCCGCGAAAGGCTGATCGGCAAGGATAAAATCCCGCACCACAATCGTGCCTTTGTAGTCAACGGCGGCATCGGAATTAGCGGCCTGCTGCTGGGGAAAAGTGGCGCGCGCAAACAGCGTCCCCTTGCGCACGCCGGTGAAACCTGTGAGGCCGCGAATGAGCGCGCCGGCATCCCCAGCCTCGAAGCTGATTTCGCGTACCCCATCCGGCTGCACAGCAAGCCGGCCGGTGACCGCCTCGTTACCGGGCTCTACTGTGTCCAGTGTGAAGCTCTGAAGGTGTTCATTCGCGCCAAGCGCCACGGACATGCTGAAGCCGGAAAAAGTAACACCTTCCTTGAGCAGAACGCGGTCGAGTTTGGCGTCCACGGAGACTAACTGCTTCATGTGGGTTTCTTCAGGCGCCTGCGCCTGGGGTTTCGCCGCTTTGGCATGGCTCGCAAAGATGTGGCTTGCGTCAAGGCTGCACCCCACGATATGCAGGGCGAGCGCGCCATCGGCGCCAGTTTTCGCCGCGAACGAAAAGTCGTCCGCCGTGCCCACATGCACCGCAGGAAAATTCGCCGCAATCACATTGTTCTCCTCATCGAGATCGAGATTGCCGTGAACATCGAGCCCGTTGCCGGCAACGGTAAGATCCTTGATGGAAATTGTGTTGGCGCCGAAATGAATATTAGCGGAAATGGTTGCAGGCTGACCCGCCGGTTTCTGGATATTGGCCGGCGGCACATCGATTACCGCGTCGTGCAGGTCAGCACGCAGCGTGCCGCTGGAGAATTGCGCGCGGTGACCGGCTAGCGTGAGCGAAATCTGCGATGGGCCGAAGATAAAGCCCGCATCCGGCAGGCCAAGCTTGGCGCGCGCGGCGTCATCGAGCGTGCCCTGCACGTCAACGCGGGTGGTTATCGGGCTGGGATTGAAGTCTTCCACCCATTTGAATTGAAGCGGCACCCCGCTCATTTGCACGGGTCCCTGCGCCGTCAGCGATTTTCCATCAATCGTGAAAGCAAGCGCCGCATTGTCGATGCGGCGTTTTTCGCCGATGGGAAGCGAAAGATTAGAGGTCTTGGCCTGAACAGCGATGCCCAGCTGCTCGACCTTAAGGTCTTTCAACATCGGAATAGTGAAATTGAGCGCGAGCACGGCATCGCCCGATGTCGCCTTGGGATCGATGTGGAAGCGGGTGGGGTAACCGAGCGGCCGCTCGTCGATGAGCGAAAGCACGTCGGGCACCTTGCCCGTGACTTGCGCTGAGATCGTGCCCTGCGTGACTGGTAGGTGCAGATTGGGAATGACGGCAACGCCCTTGCTTACCGCCAGCGGACCAACAGCCGCCTGTGTGATATCAGCGCGGAACGCGTCGCCGGACAGATGCCCCTGTCCTTGCGCGCTGGTGAGCTTGGTCAAGCCTTTAATGTATTGCGCGGTGACGCCTGAAAACGGGAAAGCCACAGACATGGAATTTTCAGGCAACGCATCCTGATCAAGTGCGCCTGCGGGAATGTCCAGGTCGATCGTGGCCTGGCCGAGGTGGCCCTGGCTGATATTGGCGTCGACCCAGCTCCGCGCGCCTTCCGCCAGGCCCACGGGCCAAAAATGCAGAAAATCGCGCACCGCGATGGCGTTGATCGTTCCGTCGAAATCCAGAGCCGGCGATTGTTCGCCGGCAAGCGTGATCGCGCCCTTGATATTGGCTTGTAAGGGCCCCGCGCTCATCACGGCGTTATCAACCGTGATCTTGCCGGCCGCGCGGTCATAGGCGCCGCGCAGCGCCATGCGCTCGAACATTACCGGCGCCGAGAATCGGTCGGGAATGTTGAAGGCGACATTCTCGACATCGAGTTCACCGGTTAGCGCAGTAAGCGTTCCTGCATCCCACCCCACATCGAGATGACCGTTGGCTTTGGCCTTCAGTTCGTCACCATCGATCGTTAATTCATCCAGCACCAGGCGTTTGGTTGCCCCATCGAAGCGGCCCAGCATGCGGAAATTGTCGATGCCGATAACCACCGGGTCGATTTTTGGCCTTCCCGCCACGCCCTTGCCGCTCACGCCGAAATCGAGCGTGCGAATGGTGCCGTCCGGCTGTAAATCGACATTGCCGGTGAGATCAAGCGTCAGCCCGAACGGAGCCAGACCAGCAAAGGCCAGGCTGTTCGCCGCCAGCGCAGTAAGGCTGAGGCCGTGAATTTCAACCGCCCCATGGCGCGGCATGCCGTCGTCGTTGAGTTCGGCGTCAGCAATGAGATTCGCGCGCACGCCGGAAATCTCGATCGCTGCATCGAGCGAGGCGTCGAGCAGATTGCCGTTGTTCTTCACTGTTAGGCTGGCGCTTGGCGAAACCAGGAACAAATCTGTCGGCTCGTCATGGAAGGCGATGCGGGCATTCAGAATGGCGAAACGGTCGAGCTTGCTCTGCCCCCTACCCCAGGCGGCGAATGTTTTGCCGTTATAGCGTAGCGCATCGGCAATGGTTTTCAGCAGATCGCTTTCGCCCTCGCGCGAACGGAAGCCAAGCCTGATGGCGCCTTCCCTGGTGCGCACCGCTGTAAGCTGAACGCCGATCAGCGCAAAGCGTTTGAGTTCGGCGTGGCCAGTCAGCAATGCGCCCGCGTCGAAATCGAGTTCGGCCTTTGGCGCCTGGGCGACGATGCGGCCATTGAGATCAAAAACCTTTGCGCCCAAAATGGTGAGGTTGACCCTGCCCTCGCTTTGCGACCATTCGAGATTTGCCCGGTCGAAATGGACAACTAACCCGTTGATCGAGGCGTTCAGCGTGTCCTCGATGGCGCCGGCAAAAGGCCCAAGCGAAATGGGGCCGATCAGCAGCCGCAGCGTGAGCCCGGCCACGAGGAACAAAATTGCAGCGGTGGTTCCACCGGCCATGAGGGCGGCAAGCCCCATATGCCGCCGCGACAGGCGCCAGCGGCGCAGCCGGATCCACATGCGGAGCGCATGATGCTTGGCGTGTCCCAATGCCTTGCTATAGAAATGCTTCACGCTTAAGGCCTACTCTGAAGGGTTAGAGTGCTGCGCGGGCATACGCGCGAGCACGAAAACGTATCATGGTCAAAGTCCTCAAGCCGGGCGACCGCGCGCCCCTTTTCAACCTGCCTAGTGACGGCGGCGAAACCGTCTCTTTGTCCGCGCTCAAGGGTAAAACCATGGTCCTTTATTTTTATCCCAAGGACGACACTTCGGGCTGCACGCGTGAGGCCATCGATTTCACCAAGGCCGTCAAGGCGTTCAAGGCGGCGGACGCTTTCGTGATCGGCGTGTCGAAGGACAATGTTGCCTCGCATGACAAATTTAAGGCCAAGCACAAACTCGGCATAACTCTGGCCTCGGACGAGGAAACGAGCACGGCCCAGGCCTATGGGGTCTGGGTCAAGAAAAGCATGTATGGCCGCCATTACATGGGAATGGAACGCGCGACTTTCCTCATAGACGGCAAGGGCGTCATCCGAAAAATCTGGCGAAAGGTCAAGGTTCCCAGTCATGTGGCCGATGTCCTCGCCTCAGTGGAAGCCCTTTAGGCGGGAAAGAAAATTGCCTCATTCGCCTTCCCGTTCATTTAACTTCAATCGCAAATATTGCCGCTAAGAGCTTGATCCAGTGCCCTGAAATGGGTCAAATGGCAGCAGTTGGGCCGCACACCCAATAAGGGTGGCAAGGGGTTAAGCAACATGGCGGATTCGCTCCGGGAGCAAGCCTGGAGATTTGTCTGCGCTACCTTCCCGGAGCGCCAGATTTACATCCGCAGCGACGGCCGGGTGCAGTTCTTCACCTTCGGCCCGCTCATGCAAGCCATCCTTGCCGGCATCACCCTCACCTTTTTGGGCTGGGTTGCATTCACTTCGGTCAATGTGGTGTTCAAGGACCACATCATCGCCGTCAAGGACAAACGTTATCAACAGATGCAGGCGTCCTATGAGACGCGTGTCTCAGACCTGCAAGTGGCTTACGACCAGCTTAACAACGCGCTGGTTAACGCCGCCGACCGCTTCAAGAGCCGTGTCGATGATCTCGAAGCCAAGCACCGCACGCTTACGCAACTCATTCAGCGCAAGGATACGTTGCAGGCGGTCGCGAACAATGGCGCATTTTTTCCTGCCACCGCACCGAATGCTGTTGCCGCTACACCCACGGCTGCGCCTGCCGCGGCGAACATACCGGCCGGAGATTCTATTGATGCTGGTGGCGAAGGCGACGCGAGCATAGGTCCGCCGCCTGAGTCCGCTGCTACAACGAATCCAAATCCGGGCGCAAAGGCAGCAGCAGCTCCCGCGCCTGCGAAGCCCGCACCGGCCTTGCGCCCCACACATTCGAGTTTCCTGGAAGGCGCGGTCGAGAAACTCGCCTCTGTCTTCACGCGCAATCAGGCGCCAAGCGCTGCCGTGTTGAGCCATCCCATGCTGCGCCAGATTTCTGGCGAGCAGGCGCGCCTTGATCGGCTTGAGGGCGTCGAGACTGCGCTGACCGCGGACACCGAACACAACGTCGCTGGTGAAATCTCGCATTTAGAGGGTGCACTTCACGTGGCCGGCATCGACGCCAATGCGCTGGCCGCCCGCGCAGGCAACGGCGAAGCCATGGGCGGCCCGCTGATCCCGCTCTCGTCTTCCATGCTGAGCGGTGTGCAGGACGTGAATTTCAGCGACTCCGTGGTGCGCATCACCGCCGAGCTCGATCAACTGGCGGATATGGTGAAAGCGATGCGCTCGGTGCCGCTGACGGTGCCAGTGCAGGGCCCCGAGTTCGGCCTTTCCAGCGGTTTTGGCCCGCGCATTGATCCCTTCACGAAAAGGTTAGCTTTTCATGCTGGACTGGACTTTACGGGGCCGTGGGGCTCGATTATCCACGCGACAGCGCCGGGCATCGTGGTTTATGCCGGTCCGCGTGGGCCTTACGGCAATTGCGTGGAGATCGACCACGGAATGGGGATCCGGACGCGCTACGGTCACATGAGCGCGGTTCTGGTTACGCCCGGCACGAAAGTTGATAAAGGCACGCCCATTGGCAAACTCGGATCGAGTGGGCGTAGCACGGGGCCGCACGTCCACTACGAAGTGTGGTACGGCGAAGCGGCGAGGGATCCGGCAAAGTTTATCGAGGCAGGGCGCTATGTTCTCAAGGAGTAAAGAACCCGAAACAAATGCTGCGGCTCCACAGCCGTCGCCGGTGAAACGCTCGGCGCGTTCGACCGTGCCGTCCATCATCAGCGCCGATCTGGTGGTGAAGGGCATGCTGGTCTCGGCCGGCGACATCCAGATCGACGGCCGCGTCGAAGGCGACATCCGCGCGGGCGCGCTCGTTATCGGCGAGAAGGCGTCCATCGAAGGCGACGTCTATGCCGAGGATGCGACGGTACGCGGCCACATACAGGGCAGCATTCGAGCGCGCAAAGTGCAGCTGTGCTCCACCTGCCGCGTCGAAGGCAACATCCTGCACGAAGCGATCTCGATGGAGTCGGGCGCGTTCTTCGAAGGCAATTGCCGCCATTCGGACAATCCGCTGGCGGAAGGCGCCGACGCAACGCCGCAACGCAAAACGCAGAGCGATGTGTTTGAACGCCGGCCCGCACCTGCGGCCGCGCCACGTCCGGCCAATGGCCCCGAGGCGCCGCGCGTGGCGCCTGCTGCCGTTACTCCGGCTGCGAGCTTCACGCCGCTTAAGAGCTGATCGCACTTCCAGGGAATGGCCAGGGGCCCGCGTGCAAACGCGGGCCTTTTGCCTATTCCAGGTCTTTGACCTCGGCGGTTTCGCCTCCGCCGATGCGTTGGGCGAGCGATGCCGCCATGAATTGGTCGAGATCGCCGTCCAGCACGTCCTGCGGCTGGCGATGCTCGACGCCGGTGCGCAGATCCTTGACCAGCTGATACGGCTGCAAAACATAAGAACGGATCTGGTGGCCCCAGCCGATGTCGGTCTTGGCGTCGTTCGCGGCCTGCGCCACCGCCTCGCGCTTTTCCAGCTCGCGCTCGTAAAGCCGCGCGCGCAACATGTCCCATGCTTTGGCGCGGTTCTGGTGTTGCGAGCGCTGGCTCTGACACTGCACCACGATATTGGTGGGGAGATGGGTGATGCGCACGGCGCTCTCGGTCTTGTTGACGTGCTGGCCGCCGGCACCGCACGCGCGATAGACGTCGATGCGTACGTCTTTTTCGGGCACGTCGATCTCGATCTTGTCGTCAATCACTGGAAACACGCCGACGGAAGCGAAACTGGTGTGGCGGCGTGCGTTTGAATTGAAGGGCGAAATGCGCACCAGGCGATGTACCCCTGTCTCCGTCTTCAGCCAGCCATAGGCGTTCGGCCCTTTGACAGCAATGGTGGCCGACTTGATGCCGGCCTCCTCGCCTTCGCTCTCCTCGATGTACTCGACCTTGTAACCCTTGCGCTCGGCCCAGCGCGTGTACATGCGGAGCAGCATGCTGGCCCAGTCCTGACTTTCTGTGCCGCCCGCGCCCGCGTGGATTTCCAGATAGGCGTCGTTCGCATCGGCCTCACCCGACAGCATGGATTCGAGCTCGACGGCGCGCGCACGCGCCCGCAGGCCGCCCAGTGCCGCCTCGCCTTCGCTCACCATCGTTTTGTCGTTCTCGGCCTCGGCCATCTCGATCAGGCCGACCGCGTCGTTGAGTTCGCATTCCAGTTTGGTGTATTGCGAAAGCGCGATATCCAGCCGCGTGCGCTCGCGCATCAATTTCTGCGCGTCCGCAGGCTTGTCCCAGAGCTTGGGGTCTTCGGCCTTGGCGTTCAGTTCGTCGAGGCGGCGCTTGGCGTTATCCCAGTCAAAGATGCCTCCTCAGCAGGTCAAGCGACTGCCTGATCTCGCCGATGGTCTTTTCCGTCTCGCTGCGCATGGCTTTAAACCGAATCCAGATGTGCGACGCTGATATAGGAGCGCAGCACGCGAACGTCAAAGCGTGGATAGATTGCGCGGTGGTCGCGCGGTTTATCTCGCGCGCGGAAAAGGGCTAAAGCCATTCTGCCAAAACGGGGGTATTTGAATTTCACTATCCGGCTATCCCTTTCCCCGTGTAACAAGGGGATAATTTGTTTCATGTCTTTTTCTATATTAGCGTTATAGGAAGGCTCGGCACCAATCAGATGCGTTATAAAACTCCACAACTATTGGATCCACGGTTGCCAGATTTAAGGCCTCACGTAGTTTTTCATAAGCATATATTTCAAGACGATGGTCGCATGCGGGATAGTTTTGTTGGCTTACGATAACAATGTGTTCAGCACTGTGTGAGGTCGCTTTCCCTCCATAATACTTTCTTTTACCACGACTACGTATAAGCGACTCGTAAGCGGGATCGGTGGAAAAAAATTCCTTCGGATCCGGTTCTACGCCAAGAGGAATTATTTTCGAGAGGGCAACGCTTGGAAGAGGATCGCAGTTATCGACAGTCAGCGTACCAAATTCAATTTTTGGCCACCCTGTTATTGCAAGTATGTAAACAGCCCATTTCGGATGCCGCTTCATCACTTGGCATGCGGAATTCTCGCTTTGACCATAGCTACGATCTATGACTTTTCCAGATATTTTTGAAACGCTAGCGTCCACGAATTACACAATGCTCTCTCTCGCAATTGATACGGATAGTCCGACCACTGCCAGCCTACCTATGAGGTGACGTTTCTGCGGCTGAGCGAGATGCTGCAATAACTCACCTCAAAGCACGGTAGATCTGTTTAATACAACCCACCCGTCCCCTGGGTAAGCGTGGAGTTCGTGCTGGCGGTATTGGCGTTGAGCGGCTGGCCGTCGGGGCCCAGCGCCTGCTCGTTGCCGGTGGGTTCGGTGCCGGGCTTGAAGGCCTCCAAAATCGTGCCGGGCGCGCCGGGCGTGGCCGGCATGCCGCTGTGCAAATCCACCGACACCAGCTCGATGCCTGGCGGCACGCGAAAAGGAATGGCGGGCGTGTTGGCTAACGCGTCTTTCATGAAATCGCGGAACACGGGTGCTGCGATGAAGGCCGCCTGCTCCTTGGCGCCCATCGAGGTCGGCGTGTCGTAGCCAATATAGACGCCGCACAAGAGATCGGGCGAGAAGCCGACGAACCAGGTGTCCTTGGCGTCGTTGGTGGTGCCCGTCTTGCCGGCCAGCGGCTTGCCGACGGAACTCACCACGATGCCAGTGCCGTGCTGCACTACGCCTTCCATCAGCGAGACGATCTGATAGGAGGTTTGCGGGCTCAACACTTGCAGCCGGTCGTCGGGCAGCAGCGGCTCTTCCTGGCCGTGCCAGTCCGGCTCGTTGCAGCCTTCGCAGGGCCGCGTGTCGTGGCGGTAAATGGTTTTGCCGTGGCGGTCCTGGATGCGGTCGATTATCGTCGGCGTGATCTTGTGCCCGCCATTGTCGAAGGTGGCGTAGCCCGCAGCCAAACGGTAGAGCGTGGTGTCGCCCGCGCCGATGGCATTGGCAAGGAAAAGTGGCAGATGATCGTAAACGCCCATGCGCACGGCATAATCGGCAACTGTGCTCATGCCGATGTCCTGAGCTACGCGAACGGTAACAGCGTCGAGCGATTCCTGCAGCGCATAACGAAGCGTCACCAGGCCGTAAAATTTGTGGCTGAAGTTTTCCGGCGACCACAGCGGCAGGCCTGGCCCCTGCTCCATCACGAAGGGCGCGTCCAGCACGTGGCTCGACGGCGTGTAGCCGTGATCGAGCGCGGCCGCATAAACGAACGGCTTAAAGGATGATCCCGGCTGGCGTTGGGCCTGCATGGCGCGGTCGAACTGGCTTGAATCGTAACTGAAGCCGCCAGAGAGCGCCAAAACCTGCCCGGTGTGTGGATTGAGCACGATCAGCGCGCCGTTCACCTGCGGCACCTGGCGCAAGCCGTAGACGCCGGCGCCTTTGTCGGCCAGCCGCTCGACATAAACCACATCGCCGGGGGAGATGACCTCACTTGCCTTCTTCACCGCGGCTCCGACCGCCCCGGCCTTGAGCGCCTTGCGTGCCCAGGTGAGCTCTGAAAACGGAATGTGCCCCTTGGCGCCGTTCTGCAAAACGATGTCGGCTTCATTCAGTGGCGTGATCGCCGTCACCATCGCGGCGCGCCAGGTATCGACGCCTGAATCGTCGGTGTAATTCTTGAAGGTGGCCTGCCAATCGGTGTCGAGATCGATATGGCCGGGCGCGCCGCGCCAGCCGTGGCGGCGGTCATAGGAAATGAGACCGGCGCGTAACGCACGCACGCCATAATCCTGCAAATGCGTATCCAGCGTGGAGCGCACCTGAAGGCCGCCGTCATACAGCGCTTTCTCGCCATATTTGTCGTAAAGCTGGCGGCGCACCTCCTCGACGAAATAATCCACGTCGGGTGCCACCGCCCCTTGCGCGCGCGGACGCGTGACCAGGTCTTCTTTCAACGCGGCCTTAGCCTCGGCGTCGGTGATATAGCCGTTACCCGCCATCTGCTCGATGACCCAGTTGCGCCGGGCGATAGCCGCCTGCTTGTGGTAGACGGGATGGTAATTCTGCGGGCCCTTGGGAAGGGCCGCGAGATAGGCCGCTTCGGCGACGTCAAGCTCATCCAGCGATTTGCCGAAATAGTTGAGCGCGGCCGCGGCAACGCCATAGGAATTCTCGCCGAGGAAAATCTGGTTCATATACAGTTCGAGGATCTGGTCCTTGGTGAAGGCGCTGTCGATCCTCATGGCGAGCACCGCCTCGCGCACCTTGCGCGACACCTTCACCTCGCTCGAGAGCAGGAAGTTCTTGGCAACCTGCTGGGTGATGGTGGAGGCGCCTTCGAGCCGGCGATCCTCCATGTAATTGCCGATATTTTTTATCGCGGCGCGCATGATGCCGAACATGTCGATGCCCGAATGGCGGTAGAAATTCTTGTCCTCGGCGGAAAGGAACGCGCCGATCACCAGATTGGGAACCGACTGGATGGGCACGAACAGCCTGCGCTCGCGGGCAAATTCGCCGATCAGCGTGCCGTCGCCGGCATAGACACGCGTGGTGATGGGCGGCTCGTAATTCCTGAGCGCGTCATAGGAGGGCAAATCCTGCGTGACGACGAAGATATAGATGCTGACAGCCGCGCACGCCGCGAACACAGCCGCGGCAACGCCGCCCAGCAGGTATTTCACAATGCGCGTCATCGGACTGGACCGGAATCCGGCCCCTCTTCTAAGTAACGTTATAATTATGCCGCCTTATTGCGCCCACGTCACGGGCGACGCCGCCCGCGTCACGGTATTGCCGCCTGGGCAGGAACTTGCTGCGTTTCCGAGGCGAAATGCTTGTTGATAGCGTCAGCAAGGGCGCTGGCCACGCGCTTGCGCCAGGCGTCGGTCGCCATTTCGGCTTCGTCTTCCCTGTTGGAAAGATAGCCAAGTTCGACCAGTACGGCCGGCACGTCGGGCGCCTTGAGCACGGCGAACCCGGCCGAACGGTGAGGCGACGCCGGCTGCAACAGCGTGCCATGGCCGAGATCGTTCAGGGCCATTTCGGCGAAGCGGGCCGAGCGGTTCATGGTGTCGCGCTGGGCCAGATCGATAAGGATGGAGGCTACGGGGCTGTTCTCGCCTGTAAGGTCCACGCCCGCGATCACGTCGGACATGTTTTCTTTTTCGGCGAGCTTGGCCGCCTCGCGGTCGGAAGCGTCTTCCGACAGCGTGTAAATCGAAGCGCCACGGATGTCGCGGAGATCGTTGGAGTCGACGTGGAGCGAGATGAATAGCTCACCATGCGCCGCACGCGCGATCTGCACCCGCTCGCGCAAGGGGATATAGACGTCGCTGTCGCGCGTAAGCTGCACGGTGTAGCGCCCGGTGGCTTCGAGATCGGCGCGCAAATCCTTGGCGACGGCCAGCACGATGGTTTTTTCCTCCAACCCGCTCGCCCCATGCGTGCCGGGATCGACGCCGCCATGGCCCGCATCCACCACGACGACGTGCTTGTTGATTTTCAGCGAGGGCGCAGGCGTTGGCGGCGGCGCCTCGGCGGCAGCGGTCCTGTCGATGGAGGGCCAGCCGGCATGGGCCGCGAACTCTTCAGGCGTGGTGGGATAGAGGTCGAGCACGAGGCGGAAGCCGAAGCCATCTGCAGGTGGGTAGATGCGCGGCTCGTCCACGCGCACAGGGCGGTTGAGATCGATGACAAAACGCGAATTGCCCTTGCGAAAAAGGCCATAGCGATAGGACTTCACCGCGCCTTTACCGGTGGGGCGGTCGTTCTGATTGATGCGCCAGAGCAGTTCCGGCATGTCGATGACGACGCGGTCGGGACTTACTAGCGTGAACACGCGCACCTGCACCGGATCGCTGAGCTCGACCACGAAACGGGTTTTGTCGGGGTGCTCACCCAGCCGCGCGCCTATGACCACGGGCGGGCTCAGCTGCTTGGCGATGATGCTGCCGATTTGATCGGACGGCGCGGGAGCGGTGGCAGGCAAGGCTTCTGAGGGCGGCGGCAATGAATTTGCCGAAGGCTCTTGCAAAGCGGCCGCGTGAGCACCAGATCCTGGCTGGGAATAGGCGGGCGGGGCCAATGCCGTCGCCAAAGCGAAGGCCGTAACCAAACTCACCGCCGAACCCCTGATCACCACACGTCCCTCAAGGCGGCCGTACCTTGGCGTTTACCCGTTTATACTTCGTTAGCATATCAAACCTAGAGAAGTACGGCTCTTTTGGGAAAATCGCTTGCCCAATTGGCCAAGCGACAATACAAGGAGAGGTCTCCTCGTGGTTCGCGCACAATTCGCGCAGAGGCCGGGGGGACCGGATCGCGGGCCCAAGGCCCCGATGCAGATTGAAAGATATGGCTAGCATTAACGCTGTTCGCGACTTGTATTGCCCCGCGGGACGCCCGCGGACCGCGCGATCGTCTGCGATGCTGGCTTTCGCACCCACACTAACAACGCGCCGTTCCCTGCATGAGAGAGCCCACGCCGCATCCGGCGGCATGAAGGCTCGCGTGCACAGCCGGACACGTGCGCCCGGAGAATTTCATGTCCAAACGTATGCTGATAGATGCAAGCCACCCGGAGGAAACCCGGGTGGTGGTTCTCGACGGAAACAAAGTCGAGGAATTTGATTTCGAGTCGGCCGCCAAGCGGCCGCTCAAGGGCAATATTTATCTCGCCAAGGTCACCCGCGTAGAGCCGTCGCTGCAGGCGGCTTTCGTCGAATATGGCGGCAACCGGCAGGGCTTTCTCGCCTTCCCCGAAATCCACCCCGATTATTATCAAATCCCCGTCGCCGACCGCCAGGCGCTGATCGAAGCGCAAAAAGCCGAAGCCCGGCGCATATATGACGAGGACGAGGGCTTCGAGCACGTCGAGATCGCAACCGTGCCGGCGCAACAGCCCATGCCGGTCGCCGAAGGCGAAGTCTCGCAAGATCGTGCGGCTTCCACAGAGACTGTGTCGGAGCAGCAGGAAGAAGTGGCCGAAAGCGAAACCGCTTCCGATGAAGGCATGCCGGAAGCGCCACCGGAAGATCAGCAGGCAGAGACCGAAAGCAATACGCAGCCGATTTTCAACGGCGATGAACCCATCAACATCGAAGTGGTGGGCGAGCCGCGACCGCTGATCGAGGAACCGGCGCCAGCGCCGGAGCCCACGCGCGAACGCGAACGCGGGCCCCGTCCCCGCCGCCGCCACTACAAGATCCAGGAAGTCATCAAGCGGCGCCAGATCATGCTGGTACAGGTGGTGAAGGAAGAACGCGGCACCAAGGGTGCGGCCCTCACCACATATTTGTCGCTTGCCGGGCGTTACTGCGTGCTGATGCCGAACACGCCGAGGGGCGGCGGCATTTCGCGCAAGATCACCAACGCCACCGACCGCAGCCGTCTGAAATCTGCCGCGCAGTCGCTGGAGCTGCCTGAAGGCATGGGGCTCATCATCCGCACCGCCGGCGCCAACCGCACCAAGGTCGAAATCAAGCGCGATTACGAATATCTGCTGCGGCTGTGGGACACCGTGCGCGAGCTCACGCTGAAATCGAATGCGCCCGCGCTTGTCTATGAAGAAGGCAACATCATCAAACGCGCCATCCGCGATCTCTACAACAAGGACATCGAGGAAGTGCTGGTCGAAGGCGATGGAGGCTACCGCGACGCCAAGGACTTCATGCGCATGATCATGCCGTCTCACGCCAAGAACGTGAAGCCATATAAAGAACCGTTGCCGCTGTTCCAGCGCTTCCACGTGGAAACTCAGCTCGACGCCATGTTCTGCCCCATGGTCACGCTAAAATCGGGCGGCTACATCGTCATCAACCAGACGGAAGCGCTCGTCTCCATCGACGTGAATTCGGGCAAAGCCACGCGCGAGCATTCGATCGAGGAAACCGCGCACAAGACCAATCTAGAAGCCGCCGATGAAATCGGCCGCCAGTTGCGCCTGCGCGATCTGGCCGGCCTCATCGTCATCGACTTCATCGACATGGAGGAAGGCAAAAACGACCGCGACGTCGAAAAGCGCCTGCGCGATGCCGTGCGCGGCGACCGCGCGCGCATCCAGATCGGCAAGATCAGCCAGTTCGGCCTAATGGAGATGTCGCGCCAGCGCTTGCGGGTGGGCGTGGTGGCCAGTTCCACCGTCACCTGCCCTCATTGCGGCGGCACGGGGCTGGTGCGCTCGACAGAATCCGCGGCATTGCGTTTGCTGCGCGCGCTCGACGAGGAAGGCCAGCACCAGCAATCGTCGAACCTGTCGGTCAAGGCGCCATCGGAAGTGGTGATTTATGCGCTCAACCAGAAGCGGCGCGAGATCGCGCGCATCGAGGAAGCCTACGACCTGTCGATCGCTTTCGATCCGCAGCCCCACATGATCGGCGGCACCTTCGAGATCGACCGTACGGGCCCGCGCATCGGCCCGCCGCGCCCAAAAAGCACAGCCGTTTCCGTCGAAGCCGGATTCACAAGCACGGAAGAATCCGAGCCTGAGGAGGCCGTTGTCGAAGAAGAAGAAATTATCGAAGAGGAATTGGCGGAAGAAGAGGAAGAGGTTCTGGAGGAAGACGAGCAGCCCGAGCGCGAGCCACAACACCAGCACTCGCATCCGCATCAGCACCAGCAACAACAGGGCCAGCATTTTCCGCCGGGCGAAGGCGCCCAAGGAGTGGGAGGCCGCAAGCGGCGCAGACGCCACCGCGGCGGGCGCGGCCGCAATCACGGCGACCGGCCGCATGTGCCGGGCGTCTTGATGGGCGCCCAGCAGACAACGCAGCATATTCCCCAGGCCGAACCAGCGCGCGAAGGACAGCAAATGCCGCAACAGGCGGCAGCCCCGATGCAACAGCAGCAAGGCCAGCCACAGCAAGGCCAGCAATTTCCGCCCGGCGAAGGTGGCGGGCGCAGAAGACGCCGCAGGCGCGGTCGGCGCGGGCGCGGCCGTCACGGCGAAGGCTTTCAGGGACAACCGGGCCAGCAGAATTACGGCCAGCAGGGAGGCGGACAGCAGAATCAACAGGGCGTGCACACGGCCCGTGGTGAAGACCATAAAGCCGAACCTGTGGCGCCGAACGCGCCATCCGCGCCGCAATGGTCGCTCGCCGGCGAAGCGCACGAACCGCGCCATGAACACGCGGCCCCGCGCGATCATAAGCCGGAGCCAAAGCCCGAGCGAGCGCCTGAGCCTGCGCCCGCAGCAGCAACGTCCGCCGAATCCCGCAAGGGCTGGTGGCAGCGCAACTTCAAGCTCTGAAGCGATAAGCGAAATTATTACTTGCGGTTATGGATGCGCTTGGTCAGCGGCACGAAGGTCAGCCCCTGCACGGCTATCGAGAACGCCACCACCGCGTAAGTCACGGCCAATATCAGAGCGCGCTGTGGCCCCTGTGGCAGAGCTAGCGCCAGCGCCAGCGAGAGCGCGCCATGCAATCCGCCCCAGCCTAGAATGGCGACAGCGCCCTTGTCGGCGTGACGGATGTGATAATAGGCGCCCCATGGCAGCACCACGACGAAGCGCGCCAGCAACACAAGTGGAACGGCGGCCACCAGCAGGCCGACCTGATTGAAATAGAACGGCACGATTAGCATTTCGACGCCAAGCAACAAAAACAACAGCGCGTTGAGAATTTCGTCGACCAGCCTCCAGAAGGCGCGCAGATAGGCTTCGGTATCGCCCGCCATCGCTTCCAGCCCACGCTTGCCGCCGAACAGCATGCCGGCGCCCACCACCGCGATGGCGCCGCTGAGATGAAGCGCCTGCGCGCCGGCATAGGCGCCCATGGCGAGCGCGATGGTCATGGCGACCTCAACAGCGAATTCGTCGATGGAGCGCATTGCTTCGATGATAAGCGCACCCACCACCATGCCGAAGGCGAGCCCACCCACGGCCTGAACCAGAACCGCTGTCACGGCGTGGCCGGGATCGGCATCGCCTACGCCGGTGGCAAGCGCGAGCAACGCCGTGAAGGCGACAATCCCGACGCCGTCATTGAAGAGCGCTTCGCCTTGCAGGATGACCGTCAACGATTTCGACAATTGTCCGTGCCTGACCGTGGCGAGCACGGCCACAGGATCGGTGGGACTGATCAGCGCGCCGAAAACAAGCGCCCAGGGCAACGTCAGGGGAATGCCTAGCGCCCGCGCTACAAGCCAGGTGCCGAAGCCAACGATGATGACCGAGGCCGCCACGCCCAGCGTCGCCAGCGCGCTGATAGGGAGCCAGCGCCGGCGCATCTCGCCCAGATCGACCTGCATGGCGCCCGCGAACAAAAGGAAAGCCAGCATGTAACCGAGCACGGTCGAGGCGAAATCAATTTGTCCGACCATGTTCTTGATCTGTTGAACCACGCTCAGGCCGGGAAACAGCGATTGCAACGCGTAAAGCGCCAAGGCGCCCAAGATGCCCACGATCAGCATGGCGACGCCGTGCGGCATCCGCACGGTTCTGGCGTTTATCCATCCTGCAGTGGCGACAAACGTCATCAAAATTGCGGTGAGCTGAAAGAGAGTCATTCTTCAGCGGCGTGCTGTCATGAACCGCCCGCCGCCGCGCCCATGCCGTGGCTGCCGGGGCTCGGGATGGCGTTGCAAGCGTCCGCGCTGCACGCGATCACATTGATCGAAAGCTGGGAACCAGCGCTTGCGCGCGGCAAAGCGGTTTCGTTGCGCGCGCGCGCAAGCACATCGGCTAGGATGGAGGCTGTGGCATCGGGGCCGCCCGCGCCTGCGCCCGCAAGTGAAAGCGCGCCGCCGTCATTTTCGGTGGCGATCACAGGCGTCAGAAACGCAACCGACAATCCCGCACTGCTGGCGCCAGGCGCGCTTGCGAGCGTGATGCCGCTCGCTTCCGCCGTTCGACCGCTGCCGAACGGCCCCGACATGGTGACCGCACAGGCAACGGCCTGGCCATCGCGGTCAATGGCAGCGAAGCCCGTCGCGCCGAGATCGTTAGGCAGCGCGACAACACCATAGCCGTTGAGCGCCCGCGTCATGGCTGCCGCGACATCGGCCGGCGACGACGCCGCCGCATTCGGGCCAAGGCTTGCCAGCACGGTAGCGGCAAGCTTGCCCGCGCCAGTGCGTTCGTGCGGCAAGTACACCGTCTCGCCGCCGAATGTGCTCATGCGTCCGGGCGCGCGCGCGGGCGCGTAATTGGCAAGCTCGTCGGCGGCAATGGGGCCGTTCTGCTGGGCGGCATAGGCCATCAGCGCATCCGTGAGCTTGCCGTTATAAAGCGCCGCCGGGCCGCCGATGCGAATGGCGGCGAGCGAGGATGCAAGATCGGGATTGTGCAGCATGTCGCCTTCGCGATGCATGTTGCCGGATTCATCCATGAACATTTTGGCGAGTTCCGCATCCAGCCGCACGATGTTGGCAGAGCCAGCCACGCGATCGGCCAGCGCGCGCGACATGGGAAAGCCCAGCGCCGCCAGCCTTTCGCCGGGCGCCACCACGCTTTGCCAGGGCGCGCGCCCATAGAGCGATTGAAGCAGTGCCATGCCCCGCACATTGCCGGGTACGGCGAATGGTCCGCCGCTTCGAACATTGCGCGGAAGAAAATCAATGCCTTCGACGCGCGCGGTGCGCGAATCGCGCACGAGGCAAATGCCGCCGCCACCAAGCCCCGCCGCCACCGGGTAAGTGACGGCCAGCGCAAAATAGGTTGTCGCCGCGGCATCGGCCGCCGTGCCACCTGCGCTCAGCGTGTCGGCGCCCGCCTGAACGGCAAGCGGTTCATCGCCCACCACGAGGCCGGCGAAAGCCGTTGGCATGCTGCTCACGCTTGGCGCGCTGGGTGCGCTGTCGCCACTGTCATCAAACGGATCGAGCGAACAGGCCCCAACTAAAAAGGCTGGCAACAGAATTGTTAATAGCTTGGTTCTCATGAACGGCCCGATCCCATGCGTTGCTTGGTTATTACGGGAAAGACATTAGCGGATTCGCCAACGTTGACGCGTGCATTTGGCCCCCCTACCGTTATGGCACCGCGGGGCTGTAGGTTAGAGGAGAGTCCAAGCGTTGAAGATTTTCAACCCTTTCCGGCGCGGTAATGCCCGTCATCTGACATCCATGGCCCTAGCCCTTGCGATTGCGGCCTTATCGCCGCTGCAATCGACCAGTGCCCAGGAACAGATCAGCTTCATCCGCGACACCGAAACCGAGCGCATGCTGCGTTCGTATCTCGATCCGATTCTCGATGTCGCCGGCCTCAATAAACAGGCCGTGCATCTCTATATTATCAACGATCCCACCATCAATGCTTTCGTCGCCGAAGGCCAGAACGTCTTCATCAACACCGGCCTCATTCTGCAGCTCGACACGCCGAACGAAGTCACCGGCGTGCTGGCGCACGAAACCGGCCACATGGCGCATGGCGATCTGGTGCGCGCCGCGCAAGGCATGAGAGCCGCCATGGTGCCCATGCTGATTGGCATGGTGGCGGGCATCGCCGCGATGGCGGCAGGCGCGGGCAATGCCGGCCAGGCGATCCTGATGGGCAGCCAGCAAGTCGCCCAACGAGAATACCTGCGCTATTCGCGTTCGATTGAATCGAACGCCGATCAGGCCGGTATCCGCTTTCTCACCGCGACCCACCAATCGGGCCGGGGCATGCTCAATGTTTTCAAGCGCTTCGAAAACCAGGAAATGATGACGGCAGAGCACATTGATCGCTTTGCCTACAATCACCCGGTGTCGCAGGACCGCATCGACATGCTGCAAAGGCTGGTCGACGCCTCCCCCTATCGCGACGTGCAGGACCCCGCCGCGAAGCAGGCCGAATACGACATGGTGCGCGCCAAGCTGCGCGGTTATATCCAGGCCCCCGAAACCGTTTTCAACGAATATCCGTCGGAGGACACCAGCAAGCCCGCGCGCTATGCCCGCGCCATGGCCTATTTCCGCCAGCCCGACATGCAGTCGGCGCTCAAGGAGATCAACAGCCTGATCGCGGAAGAGCCCAACAATCCCTATTTCCAGGAAGTGCTGGGCCAGATCATGGTCGATATGGCGCGCCCCGCCGAAGGCGTTGAGCCCTACCGCAAGGCGGTTGCGCTTTTGCCTAATGCGCCGCTTTTGCGCATTGCGCTGGCCCAGGCCATGCTCGCCACCGAAGATCCTGCGCTGGCGGCGCCTGCGGCGAAGCAGCTGGAAGTTGCTCTCCGCCAGGAGCCGGACAATGATTTCGGCTGGTATGAGGCGGCCGAGGCCTATGCCCGCCTCAACCAGCCGGGAAAAGCTGACCTTGCAACCGCGGAACGCTATTATGCCGTCGGTAACTTCCGGCCGGCTATGCAATTCGCCTTCCGGGCGCAGAAGGGCCTGTCGCAGGGCAGTGTCGAATGGCAGCGCGCCAATGATATTCTGGCGACCTCCCAAGCGCAGGTCACAAACAAGGATTAGGATTCTGATATGAAAAACATGATCAAGGCCGTGACGATATGGGCCGCGGCCGGCGCGGTGCTGATAGCAGGCGCCTCATTTGCCGCGGACACAAGCGCGCCCGCGCTCAACAAGGCCGCGATCGAGAAAATCGTGCACGATTACCTCATCGCGCATCCCGAAATCCTAGTTGAAATGAGTGCCGCGCTTGACGCCAAACAGCAGGCTGACGCCCAGAAGGCGCAGCAGGGCGCGCTAGCCAAAATGGGCGGCGCCGAGCTGCTCGACCCCAAGGTTTCCTATGTGACGGGACCCGCCGACGCCAAGGCGACGGTGGTCGAGTTCTTCGATTACCGCTGCGTCCATTGCAAGAATTCGTTGCCCGCCATGCACAAGGTGGTGGCCGATAACAAGGCGCGGGTGGTGTTCATCGAACACCCGATTCTGACCCCGGATTCGCTGGTGGCGGCACGCGTGGCCGTGGCGGCGCGGCGGCAAAAGGACAAATACGTGCCGTTTCATTTCGCGCTGATGGAAGCCAATGGCGATTTGCCGCTGGATCGCATTCTCGACATCGCCAGGAAAAACGGGCTTGATACCGACCAACTCAAGAAAGACATGGATGACCCTGCCGTGGTGGCATCGGTGAACGCTTCGAACGCGTTGGCGAACAAGCTGCACGTGGATGGCACGCCGACATTTATCATCGGCGGCAAATTCGTGCCTGGCGAAATCACTACCGACGAAATGGAAAAGCTTATAAAAGAGGCGAAAAGCTGACAGGGGTTTTTGGCCGCGCTTGCGGGCGGGAGGCGCGCGGTCGCTCAAGGGAGAATGACAATGACAGCATTCAATGTCGTGCGGTTCCGGGTAAAGCAGGGATACGATGAGGACTTCGTCAACGCGCACCGTGCGATGACCGACGCGTTTCCGGGCGCCCGCCGTTTTGCCCTGATCAAGACGGGCGAAGGCGCTTATTGCATCGTGGGTGAATGGGACAATTTCGCCAGCATCGTCGCGGCCAGGCCCAACATGATCGGGAACCTCGATCGCATCCGCGATTTCCTAGAAGACATGGGCAATGGCGTCACCGATCCCGTGTCGGGTGAAGCGCTGATCGACATGTGGGCGAATGGCCATGGCCGTAAGGCGAAGAAGGCCGCACCCAAACGCAAAGCAGCGGTCAAACGCGGAAAGAAAAAAGCGGCGAAGAAGAGAAAAGCACGGCGGCGGTAATACCGGCTAAAGCGTCACGATGAGCTGGGGGCGCGGCGGAACCACGCCGCGCAACCGCCGAGCTTTGCCGTCCATTTGCGCGAGGCGGGATTTGTTTCCAGCAATTCCGGCGGACGGATGGGCCTGCGCACGAATTCGCCGCCGCAATTGGGGCAGCGATCATTGAGCATGGTCTCGACGCAATCTTTGCAGAACGTGCACTCGAAACTGCAAATGCGCGCGTCGGGGCTTTCCGGCGGCAGATCGCGGCCGCAGCATTCGCAGTTGGGCCGAAGTTCGAGCATGGCGCATTCCTACTTTGTCATTCCCGGCCGAGCAATGCGTGAGCATTGCGATGGGAAGAAAATCTAGATGGGAAGGGTTGATGCGGGATTAAACACCTGGATCCCCTTCCCTCGCCTCACTTTGTTCGGCTCACCGGAAACGACAATTCTATATCAACCCAGCCAGCGGACTTGAGGGGTCGGCATAGCGCTTTTTGGCCATGCGGCCTGCCAGATAAGCGAGCCTGCCCGCCTCCACGCCCAAACGCATCGCGCGCGCCATCATCACCGGGTCTTTGGCTTCGGCGATGGCCGTGTTCATCAGCACGCCATCGCAACCCAATTCCATGGCCACCGTCGCGTCCGACGCCGTTCCCACGCCCGCGTCTACGATCACCGGCACTTTCGCAGCTTCCACGATAAGGCGGATATTTACTGGGTTCTGGATGCCGAGTCCCGAGCCGATGGGCGCGGCCAGCGGCATGATCGCAGCCGCGCCCATCTCTTCCAGTCGCTTCGCCAGCAACGGATCGTCGCTGCAATAGACCATCACCTGAAATCCTTCACGGATCAGAACTTCTGTCGCGCGCAGCGTTTCCACCATGTCGGGATAAAGCGTCTTCTTGTCACCCAGCACTTCGAGCTTGACCAAACTCCAGCCGCCCGCCTCGCGCGCGAGTCTGAGCGTGCGCAGCGCTTCTTCGGCAGTGAAGCAGCCGGCCGTGTTGGGAAGATAGGTGTATTTTTTCGGATCGATGAAATCGACGAGTCTTGGCGCACCCGCCTCCATAACATTCACGCGTCTGAGCGCCACAGTGACGATCTCGGCGCCACTTGCTTCGAGTGCTGCCGCATTCTGTGCGTAGTCCTTGTATTTGCCGGTGCCGATGATGAGGCGCGAACGATATTCTTTCCCCGCAATCACGAACGGCTTGTCGCCCGTACCGGTCCTGCCCACATCATTGCCGCCGCCGATGAAATGGACGATTTCTAGCCGGTCGCCTTCGGCCAGTTTCACAGCCCCATAGGCCGAGCGCGGCACGATTTCGAGATTGCGCTCGACCGCGATCTTGGCGGAGTTGAGGTTGAGCCGGGTCAGGAGCCCGGCCACTGTCAGGCCCGCGCCCTCGAACTCCCGCTCCTCTCCGTTCAGTCTCAGCCGCATAAAGCTTTCCTGTAATTACACGTTTCCGTTTGGGCCCAAGCCCAGTATAAAGCCCCCTTAACTATAGGGTGTCTTAGAGGCTTATGGCCCAACCGATATATGTCCTGAACGGCCCCAATCTCAATCTTCTTGGAAGCCGGGAGCCGGAACTTTACGGCCGCCACAGCCTGGCCGATATCGAGGCCGCCTGCGCCGCGCGGGCCAAGAGCCACGGGCTAGAGACTGTGTTCCGCCAGTCCAACCAAGAGGGCATCCTGGTCAACTGGGTGCAGGAGGCGCGCGACAATGCGTCTGGGCTGATCCTCAACGCCGGCGCCTATGCCCACACCTCGATTGCGTTGATGGACGCCTGCCGCTCATTCGGCAAGCCGGTGATCGAAGTGCATCTTTCCAACATTTTCCGACGCGAGCATTTTCGCCGCCGCACCTATATCAGTGAGGCCGCCGTGGGCGTGATCTGCGGCTTCGGCGCGCATGGCTATCTGCTTGCCATCGATGCGCTGGCTAGCGCCGGCAAGGATCTGCCAAAATGAACAACAAGACGCCCAGAAAAAGCATCGACGCGGGCGCGAGCGTCACACTGATCCGCGAGCTGGCTGCGCTGCTGGAAGAAACCGGCCTCAACGAAATCGAGGTTGAGCAGGACGGCATGCGCGTGCGCGTGGCGCGTGGGGGTTCTGCCGTGCATTTCGCGCCTGATCCCGGCCAGCCCGCGAAATCCGTGCCCGTGATGCCGGAAGCGCCTCACCCCGGCACGGTCAATTCGCCGATGGTGGGCACGGTCTTTGTCAGTCCGCAGCCCGGCGCGCTCCCCTTCGTCAAGGTGGGCGACGAGGTGAAGGAGGGCCAGACCATCCTCATCGTGGAGGCGATGAAGACTATGAACCCGATCGCCAGCCCGCGCCGGGGCAAGGTGATCGAGATTTTCGTCCATGACGCGCAGCCCGTCGAATTCGGCGAGCCGCTGCTCGTCATCGACTGACGCAGGCCCCATGTTCGAAAAAGTACTTATCGCAAACCGTGGCGAGATTGCGCTTCGCATCAACCGCGCCTGCAAGGAAATGGGCATCGCCACCGTGGCGATCCATTCCACCGCCGACGAAGAGGCGATGCATGTGCGGCTGGCCGACGAAAGCGTCTGCGTGGGCCCGCCGCCGGCCGCGCAGTCCTACCTTAACATCCCCGCCATCATTTCCGCCTGCGAAATTACCGGCGCCGATGCGGTGCATCCGGGTTATGGGTTTCTTTCCGAGAACGCGCGCTTTGCCGAAATCGTTAAGGCGCATGGCCTCACCTTCATCGGCCCCACGCCCGATCATATTCGCCTGATGGGCGACAAGATCGCGGCCAAGCAGGCGGTGCAATCGCTCGGCATGCCTGTGGTGCCGGGCTCGGCGGGCGCCATCGAGTCCGACGCCGAAGCCGTGCGCCTGGCCGAGGAAATCGGCTTTCCGGTAATCGTCAAGGCGGCGGCCGGTGGCGGCGGGCGCGGCATGAAGATCGCGCGTTCGGTCGGCGAATTATCAGCCGCGCTGTCCGCCGCACGCGCCGAAGCCCACGCCGCTTTCGGCGATGCCGCCGTCTATATCGAGAAATATCTCGAGCGCCCGCGGCACATCGAAATCCAGGTAATCGCGGATTCCCAGGGCAAGGTGCTGCATCTGGGCGAGCGCGATTGCTCGCTCCAGCGCCGCCACCAGAAAGTGTGGGAGGAAGCGCCGTCGCCCGCCATTAACACCGAAATGCGCGACCGCATCGGCCGCGTGGTGACGCAAGGGTTGATGCAATTGGGCTATCTCGGCGTGGGCACCGTCGAATTTCTCTACGAGAACGGCGCGTTCTATTTCATCGAAATGAACACGCGGCTTCAGGTGGAGCACCCCGTAACCGAACTCATCACCGGACTCGATCTGGTGCGAGAGCAGATCCGGATTGCGGCGGGCGCTGCCCTCGAATTCGATCAGGGCGATGTGGTGTTCGCGGGCCACGCCATCGAATGCCGCATCAACGCCGAGAACCCGTTCACTTTCACGCCGTCGCCGGGCCGGATCACCGAGTTTCACGTGCCGGGCGGGCTTGGCGTACGCATGGATTCGGCGGCCTATTCCGGCTATCGCATCCCGCCCTATTACGACAGCTTGGTCGGCAAGCTGATCGTGCACGGGCGGAGCCGCAACGAATGCCTGATGCGGCTCAGGCGCGCGTTGGATGAGCTGGTGGTCGGCGGCATCGAAACCACCATTCCCCTTTTCCAGGAACTGATCCGCGAGCCCGACATCCTGGACGGCAATTACAACATCCATTGGCTGGAAAAACATCTGGCGCAGCGGAAAACAACCTAACCGATCGTCGTGACCGGGCTTGACCCGGCCATCCATCAAACAAAGAGTCTTGTGCCGCGCTGACCGCGCAGCCAATGGATGGCCGCCTCAAGGACGGCCATGACGAGGTGTTGGTGACAATCGATCCCGACGAATTGCTGCTGGCCTATCGTCTCGGCATCTTCCCGATGGCGGAGGCGCGGGCCGCGCGCGAAACCCTGTGGGTGCGGCCGCAGGAGCGCGCCATTCTGCCGCTCGAAAACTTCCATGTTCCCCACCGCCTCGCGCGTACCGTGCGCAGCGACCGTTTTGAGGTGCGCGTGGACACGGCATTCTCTGCCGTCATCCGCGCCTGTGCGGCCGCGCGTGCAGACAGGCACGAAACCTGGATCAATGATGAGATCATCGGTGTTTTCGAGAAACTGCATTTTCAGAAACGCGCGCACAGCGTCGAGGCGTGGGAGAACGGCAAGCTCGCGGGCGGGCTTTACGGCCTCAGCCTGGGCTCAGCCTTCTTCGGTGAAAGCATGTTCAGCAGCAAACGCGATGCGAGCAAGGTTGCCCTCGTCCATCTCGCGGCAAGGCTGAAAGCGGGTGGCTACACATTGCTCGATGCGCAATTCCCCAATGAGCATCTGACACAATTCGGCGCCTCCATTGTCGGGCGCGAGCGTTTCGAGCGCCTGCTGGTTAAGGCGCTCAAGAGCGAAGGAAATTTTTACGGGTTGGGTTCCGGCTCTGGCGCCGGCGCGTTTTCGGGCGCCGATGGCGACACGGCGGCGGGCGCAGGCGCGGGTACAACGCCCGGCGGCGGTTTGAGCGTGACCTTGCCGGACGCTGGTGCCGGTGTTTCGGGCGCTGGCGCATTCGTCCTGCAGGTGATCACCCAGACGTCATAGACCGGGTGCTCCAGCGCGTTTAGCGCAGGCGTGGAAGCGAACATCCAGCCCGAAAACAGGCGTTCCGCCTCGTGCCCCGGGCGCACTTCGTCGATTTGCAGGAAGGCTGTGGTTTCGGGCGGCTCCTCGGGCGGGCGCGTATAGCAATAGCGTACCATGATGGAGAGCGTGCCGAATCGCACGGGCACGCCGGCGGGCGCCTCGATGTCTGTGGCGCGGCCCGTGATCTTGTCGAGCGCGCGCAGCACCGCCAGCCTTTTCACGCCATGGGCATCTGGCATGGCATCCTCGACCGAGAGCTTGCGCAAGGGCGGGGGTTGCGTGGTCTGCGCGTTCGCGGCGATGGCAAGACTCGCGGCCAACAGGGCCGGAACAAACGCGCGCCGCTTCATCAGGGATGGCTTTGCGGCGCGGGCTGTGGCGCAGTGCTGGCGGGCGCGGGGCTGGGGCTGCTTGAGCTCGAACTGAACATGAATTTTCCGAGCAACCCGATGAGATCGATGGAGCCTTGCGTATTCACGATCTGACCGCCCGCAGGAATATTCTTGTCGCTGCCGCCCGGTTCGATGGCCAGGTAGGAATTGCCGAGCAGGCCGGAGGACGTGATCTTGATCGCCGAATCGTCGGGCAGCTTCACGTTCTGCGCGATCGAAAGATGGGCAATAGCGTCATAGGTCTTGGGATCGAGATCGAGCCGCGAAACCTCACCGACCTTGATGCCCGATAGCGTCACGTCGGAACCGACCGAGATGCCGTCCACGCGGTTGAAGCGCGCCAGCACTTCATAACCGCCAACTTCGGCGGCGCTGCTACGCGAATAGGCGTAATAGACGAACACCACCGCAATGGTGATGACGACTGCGCCGACAAGAGTTTCGAATGTATGATTGCCCTGCATTGCTCCCTCTTAACCCGGTTTCCAGGCCTCGTAATCCCCCGTCGCGGGCGGCCGCCGGCCGCTTTCCCACAGGCTGCCGTCCGGCCGGTAGGCCTGCGGCGTACCGGAGAGATTCGGCAAATGCTCTTTCTCCCATGGCTTCACCTTGGGCGGCTCGATGGTCGGCGGGTTCTTGAACGTATGGTGTAGCCAGCCATGCCATTCGGGCGGCACGCGGCTGGCTTCGACGGTGCCGGCATAGACCACCCAGCGCCGCGTGCCCGCGCGGTTCTGGTAATAGCGGTTGCCGAACTGGTCCGTGCCCACGCGCTTGCCCGACCACCAAGTCGTCAGCCACGTGCCGGGTGTTGCGTCGTGCCACCAGACAAAAAGCAAGCGAAACATTTGGCGCCTTTGGGCGGATTCGGCCGGGACTATAAGTTGCCGCTGGCGGGAGCGCCAATGAACGCCTTGCCATAGTCCGGCGCGTGAACTTTTTTGGCGTCAGCAATCCACAAGCCGATGGCGGGCCAGGCCTCGCGAAAATTTTTTTGGCCCCTTTACCTTTCCCCCGCTTAGACTCGCGGGGTTTCTCTCATGCCCGCTCACGCAAGATGTAGTGGGTAAGCTCTCGTTTACCACTTAATGCTTGCATGGCTGTCACAGCCATGTCCTATACTTAGTCTCTCGCCGCGTCTCGCGGCCCAAGATCTGGCGGCCAAGCTAGTGCTCCGCCAGGAGGGTTGGAGCATATCCGATTCCCCTGGAAGGCGGTTTGTCCCCTGAAATCCGGGCCGCGCGCGGGCCGGGGGCGGGGTTCAATCACGGGCTTAAGGGGGCTTAGTCATGCGTATCCGGCGTTTTTTCACCATCGAAAATAAGTCGCCCTATGAGGGCACCCCGATCCGGAGCGTCACCAGCGAGATCAGGAACCCCGACGGCTCGACCGTCTTCCGCCAAGTTGGCATCGAAGTGCCCGAGGCTTGGAGCCAGGTTGCGGCCGACGTGCTGGCCCAGAAATATTTCCGCCGCGCAGGCGTCGCCGCCCGACTCAAACCGGTGGAAGAGAATACCGTCCCCTCGTTCCTGTGGCGGCAGGTGCCCGATGAGGCGGCGCTGGCCGAACTTTCCGAATCCGAGCGTTTCGTCGGCGAGACGAGCGCCAAGCAGGTCTTCCACAGGCTGGCCGGCACTTGGGCCTATTGGGGCTGGAAGGGCGGCTATTTCGACTCAGAGCACGACGCCCGCGCCTTCTACGACGAGATGTGCCACATGCTGGCGGCGCAAAAGGCGGCACCCAACAGTCCGCAATGGTTCAACACCGGATTGCATTGGGCTTACGGCATCGATGGACCGAGCCAAGGCCATTATTACGTCGATCACAAAACCGGCGAGCTGGTGAAATCGGATTCGGCTTACGAGCACCCGCAGCCGCATGCCTGTTTCATCCAGGGCATCAAGGACGATCTCGTCAACGACGGCGGGATCATGGATTTGTGGACGCGGGAAGCGCGCCTTTTCAAATACGGCTCGGGCACCGGCACGAATTTTTCGAGCCTTCGCGGCGAAAATAAATCGCTGTCGGGCGGCGGCAAATCATCCGGCCTGATGAGCTTCCTGAAAATCGGCGATAGGGCGGCGGGCGCCATCAAGTCTGGCGGCACTACGCGCAGGGCGGCCAAAATGGTTATCGTTGACGTCGATCACCCCGACATCGAACACTTCATCGACTGGAAGGTGATCGAGGAGCAGAAGGTGGCCGCCTTGGTGGCGGGCTCCAAGCTCGCGCGTCAGCACCTGAACGCCATCATCAAGGCCTGCATCAATTGCGAGGGCTCGGGCGACGATTGTTTCGATCCCACGCGCAACCCGGCCTTGAAGCGTGAAATCCGCGCGGCCCGCAAAGCCATGATCCCCGACAATTATATCGAGCGGGTGATCGCGCTGGCGCGCCAGGGCAAGACCGAAATCGATTTCCGCGTTTACGACACCGACTGGGATTCGGAAGCCTATATGACGGTCTCCGGCCAGAACTCGAACAATTCGGTGCGCGTGAACGACGAATTCCTGCGCGCGGTGGAGGAAGACGGGCCGTGGCAACTCACACGCCGCAAGGACGGCAGAATCGCCAAGGACATGAAGGCGCGCGATCTGTGGGACAAGATTTCCTACGCCGCCTGGGCCTGTGCCGATCCCGGCATCCAGTTCCACACGACGGTCAACGATTGGCACACCTGCCCCTCGGGCGGGCCTATTCGCGCCTCGAACCCGTGCTCGGAATACATGTTCCTCGACGACACCGCGTGCAATCTGGCCTCACTCAATCTGATGGCGTTCCGCAAGGACGGACCCAACGGCGTGAAAGTGTTCGATGTGGGTGCGTTCGAGCACGCCACGCGGCTCTGGACCATCGTGCTGGAAATCTCGGTGCTGATGGCGCAGTTCCCCTCGAAGGAAATCGCGCAGCTCTCTTACGATTACCGCACGCTGGGGCTCGGCTTCGCAAATATCGGCGGGCTCCTGATGTCGGCCGGCATTGCCTATGACAGCCGCAAGGCCCGCGCCATCGCGGGCGCTATTTCTGCGCTGATGACGGGCGTGTCCTATGCCACGTCAGCCAAGATGGCGGCAGCCCTTGGCCCCTTTCCGCGCTTCGAGGAAAACCGCGACGCCATGCTGCGGGTGATCCGCAATCACCGCAGAGCTGCTTATGGCGAAAGCCAAAGTTATGACACGCTGGCCACCTTGCCCGTGGCACTTGACTTCGAGGCTGTTGGCGACAAGGAACTGACCGAGGCGGCCCAGGCCGCATGGGACGAAGCGCTCTCGCTCGGCACCGCTTATGGCTACCGCAATGCGCAGGCGACCGTAATCGCCCCCACGGGCACCATCGGCCTCGTCATGGATTGCGACACCACCGGCGTCGAGCCCGATTTCGCACTGGTGAAATTCAAGAAGCTCGCGGGCGGCGGCTATTTCAAGATCATCAACCGCTGCGTGCCGGAGGCGTTGCGCAGCCTCGGCTACGCGCAAGATCAAATCGAGGACATCATCGCCTATGCCGTTGGCCACGGCACTTTGGCCGGCGCGCCTGCGCTCGGCCACGGCTCCCTGCGCAAGGCCGGCTTCGGCGACGCCGAAATCGACGCCATCGAGCACGCGCTCGAAGCCGCTTTCGACATCCGCTTCGTGTTCAACAAATGGACGCTGGGCGAAAAATTCTGCGTCGGGAATCTTGGCCTCGATATTGAAGCCATGAACGCGCCCGATTTCGACATGCTGAAAGCGCTGGGCTTTTCAAAGGCCGATATCGACGCAGCGAACCTCTGGGTTTGCGGCGCCATGACGCTGGAAGGGGCGCCGCATCTGAAGGCCGAACATTTGCCCGTTTTCGATTGCGCCAATCCATGCGGGCGCATTGGCACTCGCGCGCTGTCAGTCGAATGCCATATCCGCATGATGGCCGCCGTGCAGCCCTTCATTTCGGGCGCCATATCGAAAACCATCAACATGCCGAACAACGCGAGCGTCAAGGATTGCGGCGAATCTTACATGCTGTCGTGGAAGCTCGGCCTCAAGGCCAACGCGCTCTATCGGGACGGGTCGAAACTATCGCAGCCGCTGTCGTCGCAAATCCTGGCGATCGACGACGAAGAGAACGAGGTCGAAGAACTGATCGCACAGCCGCAGGCCGCGCGCACCACCATCGTCACTGAACGGGTGATCGAGAAGATCATAGAGCGCGTAGTGCGGAGCCGCGAGCGCGAGCGCCTGCCCCAGCGCCGGAAGAGCTACACCCAGAAAGCGGCCGTGGGCGGCCACAAGGTCTATCTGCACACCGGCGAATATGAAGACGGGCGGCTGGGCGAAATCTTCATCGACATGCACAAGGAAGGCGCGGCCTTCCGTTCGCTGATGAACAATTTCGCCATCGCCATTTCCATCGGGCTGCAATATGGCGTGCCGCTGGAAGAATTCGTCGATGCGTTCACCTTCACACGCTTCGAACCCGCGGGCCTCGTCACCGGCAATGATTTCGATCAAGAACGCGACCTCGGTGCTCGACTACATCTTCCGCGAGCTCGCAGTTTCCTATCTCGGCCGTTATGACCTCGCCCATGTGCAGCCTGCCCATGACGAGGATCTGGGCAATGGCGGCGCCAATGGGGCCGAAGGTGCCGCCAGCGAGCCCGGCAGCGGCGCCGACAAGGAAATGGCGGAAGTGATTTCTCGCGTGGCCTCCAACGGCTTCGTGCGCGGCAATCCCTTTGTGGTGGTGAGGGGCGGCGCGGCGCACAAGCTGCACGTGGACCCGCATGAAGAACACGCGCACGCGCAGGAAACCGTGCCGTCGCTTGAAGCCACCTTTGCCGCGGTAGCCGAGCAGGTAATGGAAGCAGCCGAAACCATTAATCCTGTGGGCGACGTGGTGGCGACGCTTAGCAGTCGTCTCACCGAAACCACGGTTAGGGCGTCGAGCAGCGTAAACGCGACGCGAGAGACTTATGCAAAACGTGCTGCCGAAGCCCGCCTTAAAGGTTACGAGGGCGACGCCTGCGGCACCTGCGGCAATTTCACTTTGGTGCGGAACGGCACTTGCATGAAGTGCGATTCCTGCGGCTCGACCAGCGGCTGCAGTTAAGGGGAGTTGAGGGGATGATGAGTAAACCGGCGCTCAAGGTTAGCGAATGGGACCAGTTGCACGACCAGTGGGCGGAAAAGGAAACCGCCCGCCAGGATGCCTGGCATTATTATCTGCAATTGTCGCAGACAGTTATCGCCAAACAGGCGGCGGTTTTGCGCGGGCATCAGGAGGCAACTCCCACGATGGAAGACCTTAATCGCGTGCAGGAGGCGAAAAGCCGCTGGGAAGCGATTTCGCGCGAACTGGCCGAACTTTCCGAACGCATGACATGGGCGTGAACCGGGACGGCCATTAGGGTAGCCAAGGCGAGCGTTTCGCGGCTATCTATGGCTTCCATGAATACGATTGGCCGCTGCCTCAATCATTATCGCTTCTGCGCCTTCGACACGTTCAACTTCGGCGGTACATTCGCTGCGCGCGAGCGATTCAACAGCGCGGTTTTCATCGATCCGGCGCTGCGCTTTCTTTACACCAAGAACGAAAAATGCGGCAGCAACACCGCGCGCCGCACCTTGCAGGCGCTGGTTTCGCCCAAGCCCCTGCCCGCCAATTTCGCCGACACCAACCGCTGGCTGGCGCCGCTGCTGCAACCATCCGATCTTGGCCTCGCGCGCGTCGAGGATCTGAACGCACGCGTGCCGTTCAAGTTCGCCATCGTGCGCAACCCCTATTCGCGGCTGCTGTCGTCCTATCTCAACAAGTTTCAGAAGCAGACCAAAAAAACCAAAAATTTCGCTCGCGAGCTGAGGGTGGACCCACATATCGGCTTCGCCGAATTCGTGCGCCATGTCAACCGGCAGAAGCCCGCCGATATGAACCCGCACTGGCGCGTGCAATACCACAATATTTATTGCGACCGGATCAAATACGATGAGTTCGTGAAGTTCGAGGACTACGAAACGCAGTTTCACAGAATTCTTGACCGTTTTTTCGATCAGGCGAAAATCGAGAACGTGCGCAAGGGGCAGATCAAGGCGGGCGAGAAACTGTCCTCCTATTACGACGCCGAAGTCACCCGGATGGTGCGCGACACCTTCAAAATCGATTTCGAATTTTTCGGCTACGATACAGCGCTCGCAATCTAGGCCCGTCCGGCACTGCTTTTGCATCGTCAATTGCTGAGTGTTCCATTGCGGCACCGGTGATGCGCATAATCGTGATTCCAACTCTCTTCGGCCTGGCGATTGCCGCCACCATCGGCGTTGCGGCGTTTCATTCCGGCACAATGGCGGCCCCCGCCGCGCACGTGGCGAGCCTTGGCCCAGTCGAACGCATCAGGGCGGGCGACCACAATTGCCGGAGCTGCGACCTGCACGGGGCCGATCTGTCCAACCAATGCGTGAAGGGTGGCGATTTGACGGACGCCGATTTCGATGGCGTGAAGGCGCTTTATATGTGCATGAGCCAGGCCAACTTCACGAATGTGAATTTCCGGGGCGCGGATTTGACCGGCGCCAATCTCGCGCACTCGAATCTGACGGGCGCCGATTTGACCGGCGCCAACCTCGACATCACCAGCATCAAAGGCGCGGATTTTGGCCGCGCCAAGGGCCTCACCCAGGCCCAGCTCGATCAGGCCTGCGCCGATCACGACACCAAAGTGCCGGCGGGCCTCACCGCGAAATCCTGCAGGTGATTTTCCCTCGAAGCTCACCCCACTTGGCCCGCCTAAGTCGGCGGGTCTTTTTTTATTCGGCGCGCCTCTACAGGCCCGTCAAATCCCTCACGATGCCGACAGCGTGTTCCGTGTTGGTACGTTTTTCCTTGCGACGGCGCGTGAAGCCCGCATACGCGCTTGCGGCCATCAGCCCATAAAGCAGCCAATCCACTTGATCGTTCACTGTATCGGGAAGCACGAATGAGGCGAGACCGAAACACAACGACGCCGTGAGCCAGATCTGGCGCCAGGGCAGATTGAGGTTCCGCCCACGCGCGCGTTTCCATTCTTTCAGTTCGTCTTCGACGGATTTGTATTCCGTGCTTTCCTGCCGCGGCTGCGATTGCTCTGCAGGAGTTTCGCCAGACCACGCTTTGACACGTGGCTGAACGGCTTCAGTTGGCGGCCGCACGCGTGGCGGCTGAGGAGAGGCGCGGCGGCCAAAAGTCCGCTGTTTCACCATCGGATTGTCCTGGGCACAGGTGGCAAGGATGGCGCAATCCGGTTAGTGATCATTTAATATGAGTTCCGAACAAGCGCTATGCGGGATTGGTTGCGGCCTGGCTGCGCCGGTGCAAGAGATCGCCGCCTAAGTCAGCAGAAATGTTCTGGCGCTTCAGTCAACCCTAAGCTGCAAAACGCAAACAGCATAACGAACGATTTCCCGGCGTTCGTGGGTATTAGCAACGATGGCAACTCGTCAGCATACAAATGGATTGAAATGTTGACTGTGGAAACTATAGTCAAATTGTCTCAATTTTCGCGGCTATACGGGAGGACATCATGAAACTCTTGGCAATATCGATCGCAGCTCTGTTCGTGTCGGTTGTGTCGGCGCAAGCGGAATCCTTCACCGTCTCGGGGTCTTCGCAGACAACAAATCGCGTCGGCGGAACGGTTGCTGGCGGACACGATGTTTGGGCATCGTTTTCCACCGGGCAAGACAAGATTGTTTACGCCTCCGGCAAAAAGTCGTCGGGCAAGTTCAGTTGCGCTGAATGGTCGGCGCCGGCGGGCAGCATGTTCCAGTCCGACGGCATTTGCACCGTCGATGAAGGTTCTGATCAATTCACTGTTTCGTATGTCTGTCAGGTGCTCGATGCGAAATCGAATAGCGCTGACTGCTGGGGCCGGCTGACGGGAACCGGCGGTTCAGTCGCCAACAAGGCGGGCACTGCGGTTTGGCACGGTGTCGACAGTGCGGACCACAAGAGCGGAACGTTTTCTGGCGCGGGCATGTGGAATTAGGCGCGCGAGAAGTTCGACGATTCCGAAGAAGGCTCCGGGCGGCATCGAGCTGCCCGGAAGTTGTTATGTCTTAAAACCCGGGCTGCCTATTTAATTTAGCATCGCTCGCTCGAACTGCAGCAATTCATCATTCCGCCGCCTGAGCCGGCGGCTTGGCGCGCCAGCGCAGCACGGGGTTGCGCGCGGCGCCCGCTTCATCGAGGCGGCGGCGGGGCGCCAGTTTCGGCGCGCCGGCGAAGCGTTCGCGCCTGCCCGCTTTCGCATCGGCGGCCAATGCGCGCATGGTGGCGATGAACTGATCCAGCGTTGCCTTCGATTCCGTTTCCGTGGGCTCGATCAGCATGGCGCCGTGCACCACCAGCGGGAAATAAACCGTCATCGGATGGAAGCCTTCGTCGATCAGTGCCTTGGCGATGTCGAGCGTGGTGACGCCTGTGTCCTTGAGAAACTCATCGTCGAACAGCGCTTCATGCATGCAGGGGCCGGGATAAGGCGCGCTCATCACGTCCTTGAGCGAGGCCAGAATGTAATTCGCCGACAGCACTGAATCTTCGGCCACCTGCCGTAGGCCATCGCCGCCATGGCTCAGCATGTAAGCAAGCGCGCGCACGAACATGCCCATCTGGCCATGGAACGCGCACATGCGGCCGAAGGGCTGATAGCCGGCAGCGTGCGCTTCTTCCATGTCCTCGATCAAATGGAAGCCATGTTCGCCCTTCACCAGGAGCGGCAGCGGCGCGAATTTGGCCAGGCGGTCGGAAAACACAACGGGTCCAGCACCCGGCCCGCCGCCGCCATGTGGCGTGGAAAACGTCTTGTGCAAATTGATGTGCATGGCGTCGATGCCGAGGTCGCCCGGCCGCACCCGCCCTACGATGGCGTTGAAATTGGCGCCGTCGCAATAGAAATAAGCGCCAGCCGCGTGCACGGCGCGCGCGATCTCCACGATGTCGCGCTCGAACAGCCCGCAGGTGTTGGGATTGGTCAGCATGATGCCGGCCACATCGGGGCCGAGCTTCCTTTTCAGCTCGTTCAGATGCACGCGGCCATCGCCATGGCCGTTGGCTGTCACCTCGTCCACGGTAAAGCCGGCAAATGCGGCCGTCGCGGGATTGGTGCCATGCGCGGATTCCGGCACCAAAATGCGTGTGCGCTTTTCGCCGCTGGCGTTCGACCGCCGCGCGAATCGGCAAGGAGCCCGCAGAGCTCGCCATGCGCGCCCGCCTTGGGCGACATTGCGACGGCCGGCATGCCGGTGAGGGTCTCAACCAGCGCGCAAGTTCGGCGATCAAGGCCAACGCGCCCTGCACCATTTTGTGCGGCTGCATGGGATGGAGATCAGCAAAGCCGGGCAGCCGCGCCATCTTCTCGTTGAGGCGCGGATTGTGCTTCATGGTGCACGAGCCCAGCGGATAGAACATCGCGTCGATCGAAGCGTTGCGCTGCGACAGACGCACGTAATGGCGTACGACTTCGGGCTCGGACAGGCCCGGCAAGCCAACTGCCTGTTTACGGCGCAAGCCCGCCCAGGCGATCATTCTTCAGATCGGTTTTGGGGAGATCCACGCCCATCATGCCGTCGCGGCCGATTTCGAAAATCAGCGGCTCTTCGTGATCCAAGCCCCGATGGCCGGAGATGGTCGAAATCGTTTCCATTGCGCGTTCACCTGGTGCGGTGGAGCGGCCCTGTTTGCTCAGCATCACAGCACCTCCGCCAGCGCCGTTTCATAAGCGGCGATGTCTTCATCGGTGTTGGTTTCGGTCGCGGCGACAATCAGCAGATCGCTTAACTGCTGCTCGTGAGGGTAAAGCCTCGAGGCTCTAACGCCTGCGATGATGCCTTTGTTCGCCAAGCTATCAGCAACTTCGATGGCGGGCTTGGGCAGTTTGAGCGTGAACTCGTTGAAGAAATTTGGCGTCACCAATTGCATACCTTTTATCTTCGTCAGCCGGTCTGCCAATTGCACTGAGCGCGCGTGATTGAGACGGGCCAGGCGTTTCAAGCCCTCCTCACACAAGAGCGATATGTGAATCGTGAAAGCCAGCGCGCAGAGGCCCGAATTGGTACAGATGTTGCTGGTCGCCTTCTCGCGGCGGATGTGCTGCTCACGCGTGGAGAGCGTAAGCACGATAACCGCGGCGGCCTTCGGCGTCCACCGTTTCGCCGGACAGCCGCCCCGGCATCTGGCGGATGAATTTCTCGCGCGTGGCGAAAAGACCTACATAAGGCCCGCCGAAATTGAGGCCGTTGCCGATGGACTGGCCTTCGGCCGCCACGATATCCGCGCCCATTGCGCCCGGTGGCTCGATGAGGCCCAGCGACACCGCTTCCGTCACCACTGCTATCAGCAGCGCGCCCTTGGCATGAGCGGCTTCGGCGATGGGGCGTAAATCGCGCAACTGCCCGAACACATCCGGGTTCTGCACCACGACGCAAGCGGTATCGCCATCGATCAGCGCCGCCAAATCCTCGGCGCGGCCAGGCGTGACCGGCGGCATGGCGATCTCGCCGATGAAGCTCGGCCAGCGTTCGCACGGTTTCGGCATAATGCGGATGCAGCGCGCCTGACATCACCACGCGATCCCGGCGCGTGATGCGCTGCGCCATCAGCACGGCTTCGGCAGTGGCCGTCGAGCCGTCATACATCGAGGCGTTTGCCACCTCCATGCCCGTAAGCAGCGCCACCTGCGTCTGGAATTCGAACAGCATATTGCAGCGTGCCCTGCGCAATTTCCGGCTGATAGGGCGTGTAGGAGGTGAGAAATTCCGAACGCTGGATCAGGTGATCGACGCTCGCCGGAACATGATGGCGGTAAGCGCCCGCGCCGCAGAAAAAGGGCTCCGACCCGGCAGAAACGTTTTGCGCCGCCAGGCTGTTGAGCATGCGCTCGACTTCCAGCTCGCCCTGCATGGTGCGGCAGCGGAAACTTCGCGTTACGCGCCGCTTCCGGCACGTCGCGGAACAGCTCGTCGATGGTGCCCGCGCCGATTTTCGCCAGCATGGCGCGGCGGTCAACGGGCGTTAACGGCAGATAGCGCATTACAGTCCTTTCACAAAATCCGTGTACTGAGCTTTTGTCATGAGCCTGGAAAGCTCGGATGGGTTGGCGAGCTTGAGCTTGAAGAACCAGCCGGCGCCTTCGGGGTCGGCATTGACCTTAGCGGGCTCTGCCGCCAGCGTGGCGTTGACCTCGGTCACCTCTCCGCTCACGGGGGCATAGATCTCGCTTGCGGCCTTGACGCTTTCGACCACGGCCGCTTCGCCGCCCGCCGCCAGTTTTCTGCCCTTCTGCGGCAGTTCGACATAGACCACGTCGCCCAATTGTTCGGCGGCATATTTGGTGATGCCAATGGTGGCTGTGGCCCCCTCGGCGGCTATCCATTCGTGCTGGTCGGTGTATCGCTTTTCGCTCATCTCTTCCCCACTGTGCGTTTGTAATGGTGCACTACGAATGGCATGGGCGTTACGCGCGCGGGCCGCGGGAGCCCCCGCACCATCAGCGCGACTTCCGTGCCGTCATTCGCATATCTGGTTTCCACATAACCCATAGCGATGGGCGCGTTGATGCTGGGCCCGAAGCCGCCGCTGGTGATCGCGCCCACGGCATTTCCATCTGCGGTGATTTCCGCCCCTTCGCGCGCTGGCGCCTTATCCACGGGACGCAGTCCCACACGCTTGCGTTTGGGGCCATTGCTCAGCTCGGCCATAATGCGTGCAGCGCCCGGAAAGTTTTTTTCCTCCCGGCGGCGCTTGGCCACCGCCCATGCCAGATCGGCTTCTACGGGTGAAGTGGTCTCGTCGATATCGTGGCCATAAAGGCAAAGCCCGGCTTCAAGCCTGAGCGAATCCCGCGCGCCCAAACCGATCGGCAGGACTTCTGGCTCTTTCAACAGCGCGCGCGCAAGCTTTTCGGCTTCGGACTCGCGCACCGAAAGCTCGAAGCCATCTTCGCCGGTGTAGCCGGAACGCGTGACGCCGACCTCGATGAGGTCGAACTCGGCCTTGGCGACGCCCATGAAGGCGAGTTTCACAACGTCCGGGCAATGCCGCGCCATCACCGCTTCCGCTTTTGGCCCCTGCAGCGCGAGAAGCGCGCGATTGTCCGCCATGTACAATTGCACGCCGGGCGGGAGATGCGCCCTCACGTGCTCGCTGTCTATTTCCTTGCGCGTGGCATTGAAGACGACGCTGAACGCGAATTCCGCCTCGTGGCGGCCCGTCATGCGCGCCACCATCAGGTCGTCAATGATGCCGCCGTCCTTGTTCAGCAGCATGGTGTAACGCTGCCGCCCAACGCCCAGCGACAGGAAATCGCCCGGCGTCAGCGCCTCCAGCAGCTTCGCAGTTGCTTCGTGCGAGGGGCCCGTGAGCAGACCCTGTCCCATGTGCGAGACGTCGAACAGGCCGGCCGCCGCACGCGTATGCAGATGCTCCTTCAGCACGCCGGATGGATATTGCACCGGCATGTCGTAGCCCGCGAACGGGACCATCTTGGCGCCGAGCTCGACATGCAAAGCATGGAGCGGCGTGCGGCGTAGCGTGAGGGAGCTATCGTTCATCTCAAGCCCAGCAAAGGTTGCATCGCGTATCCGGATTTCGCCGGAACGCGCCCCTCTGTCATTCGGACCTGAGAGATTTCCCCCGGCTCATCCATTTGAGACGGCGCGGGATTACCCCTTCGGTGAGGTGGCGCGCATCATACGCCGCCCACTTTCCAGACTGTCATCCTCCCCGCGGTCCTTTTGCCTGAGAGTTTCCTGGGCGGTTGCTCCTTCGGCGCCGCGCCGTAGCCCGTTAGGGCATAGGCGGGTCTCTCCCGCGGGGGATCACATGACGAACCGTCCAGCCAAAGCCTCACGGCGGGGCCGGACGTTAGGAACATCTTAGTGGGCAAGGGTGCAGAGTCAATTCAGCTATGATTTACGGGGCATCGGCCCACACGAATGTGGAGATAGCCATGTTCATCGTACCGTTCTTCCCGTTGGGTCTCATGGGAACTGTGCGTCTTACCGACGTTCCATCCGCGCGCGACCCGGAAAAGCAGGCGGTGACCCGAATCGAACAAATGCTTCGGGACGTGGGCGCCAAGTCGGTCGACGCCACCAACTCCTCAGTACAATTTACTTCCTATGTGTTCCAGCCTGGATCCAACTGGCATTCAGTGGTTCCGTTCGAGGGCCAGCTTACCCTTGCAGCGGCAGACGGTGAACTTGCCGTGCATTATCGCTTGAGCAGCATAAAGATGATGATGGTGATTGCCGTGATGGTCAGCGGTCTTTTGCTCGTTAGCGTAGCGATGGGAAAAGACATCTATCCGGGCTTCTGGGCAAACTTCGCTATCGGCTGGGGGTGGCTTTTCACCGGAAATTACATCTGGGGAGCGATACGCTTCCCCAAGTGGCTGAGAGAGGGATTGGTAGAAGCCGAAGCGGCCGGGGCGCTCGCCAATTAGATTACATCCTTTGCGGTATTTCGATGCCGAGAAGGTCCAGCACTATACCCAGAATATCCATCGACACGACGCAAAGTCCCAGCCGCGCGGCGCGTAAAGCGCCATCCGTTTCGCTCAGGATATGATGCTCGGTGTAAAAGCGGCTGAACGATTGCGTGAGGCCAAAGACATAATCGCAAAGGATGTTGGGCGCGCGCTTGGCTTCGGCTGCAGCCAGCGTTTCGGGCAGAGACAGCAACTGCAAGGCAAGATCGCGTTCCTCGTTCGAGCGGATCACCGGCCCTGCGCTTTTGAATTTTTCGTCCGCGGCTTTGCGCAATATCGATTTGATGCGCACCGCCGCATATTGCAGATAAGGCCCAGTCTTGCCCTCGAAGCGAGTGAAGCGATCGAGATCGAAAATGTAATTCGACAGGCGATGGTTCGAGAGATCGGCGAATTTGAGCGCGGCTAGCCCGACCGCCTTGGCTATCGCCTTGCGTTCATCTTCCGGGTAATCGGCGGTCAGCCCCGCATCGGCAAGTTTCTTGGTCGCCTCTTCCGTCGCCATGGCGATGAGGTCGAACAATTTCATCACCCCGCCCGCGCGGGTCTTGAACGGCTTGCCGTCCGGCCCGTTCATTGTGCCGAAGCCGATGTGCTCAAGCTCAGCGTGTCCGTTCAGGCGCGCTTTCCGCGCAGCGCGGAACACCTGCTCGAAATGGCCGTGCTGGCGCTGATCGACGACATAGAGAATAAGATCGGGGTCCGCCTCGCACGCGCGGTCGATAATGGTGGCAAGATCGGTGGTGCCGTAGAGCACCGCGCCGTCCGATTTGAGCAGGATGAGCGGCGGCAGTTCTTTTTGTCGCCTGGTTCCTCAACGCGCACAATCAACGCGCCCTCATCCATCACCGCGATGCCGTCTTTCTTCAGCTTATCGATCATGGGCTCGATCAACGGATCGACATGCGCTTCGCCCTTCCACCAGTCGAAATGAATGCCGAGGCTGTCATATTCACGGCTCAAACCTTCTTCCGACACGTTCACGAAATGCTGCCACAGCGCGCGATAGCCGGGCCGGCCGGCCTGCAACTCGGCGGTCGCCTGGCGCGCGGCCTCAAGCCGCTTGGGATCGGCTTTGCAAGCGGCCGAAGCCGCAGGATAAAGCTGTTCCAGTTCTTCCATCGTCGCCGGAGATTTATCCGGGTACGGACCTTTGAAATTCGCGTCGAAATAAATGGGCGCGATTCCACGAATGCCGATCTCGGAAATCAGCTGCCCCATGGGCAGGCCCCAGTCGCCCATATGGATGTCGCTGGTCACGTTCCAGCCATTGGCGCGGAACAGCCGTTGCAAACAGTCGCCGAACACAGCCGAACGCAGATGGCCCACATGCATGGGCTTGGCGATATTCGGCCCGCCGAAATCGATGACAAGCTTCTTGCCCTTGCCGGTTTCTGGCAATCCGCTTTTTGGTTTCGCCGCCAGCGTCTGGAGGCGCGCTTGCAGCGCCTCGTCCTTGAGCTTGAGATTGATAAAGCCCGGCCCCGCGATGGCCACATCCGCAAACAGCGGCGAAGTTTTCAACCGCGCGGCAATTTTTTCGGCAATTGAACGTGGGTAAGCCTTCGCCGCTTTCGCCGCCGCCAGCGCGCCGTTGCACTGAAACTGCGCCAGATCGGGCCTGTCGGAGGCCTGCACCTGGCCGAACTCTGCTGGCAATCCTTCCGCCGCGAACGCGGCGCCCGCGATCGCGTTAAGCTCGGCGAGCAGCGATGTCATGGCAAATAGCTGCGTTGCGCGCGATTGTAGGCGAGCTCGTCATGGGTGAGCTGAAAGCCGACCAGCACTTCATACGCGATGGGCTTCTTGCCCTTGGCCACGGTGAACGTCGTCTCTTCAGGGGTTTCGTTGAGACTGCCTATGCTCTGGTCGAGCGTCAACTCGTGGCTAAAGTCGCGTTTCGTCACCACATTGTTGTCGGAATCTACCACTGCCACGAAATACGAGAGCGACTGCGGCGCGCCCGTGGCGGCGGGCCCGCGCTTCACCGTCATGGGAAAATTCAGGCTCACCTGCACCGTGCCCGCGTCCTTATCGTAATCGCAACTGAGTATTGGGGCCGCCATTTCGGCCGTGAGGACGACATCGGTCGGATCCTTGCCGCCACCCGGCCGAAGCTTGGTCACTGTCGAGGCTTCCGCCAGCACCGCGCCATTCGGGCAGCCGCCGGTCTTCTCGGTGTCCTTGTTCGGATCCGTCGAACAGCCCCACAATAGAAATGCCGCGATGGCAACGAGCCAGAATGTGGCCGATTTGCTCAAGGTTGCGCCCTCGGTTAGACATTTTGCGCTCTTACACGCGAGCCGCGGGGACTGTAACCAAGCGAGGTGCGGAAAGAAAGCCGCGAGCAGCCATGAGCGACGCAACCGTGAAAACGAAAATGACTTTGCTGTTAGCCGCGCCCCGCGGCTTCTGCGCGGGCGTGGACCGGGCCATCCGCATCGTCGAATTGGCGCTGGAGAAGTACGGGCCGCCGATCTATGTGCGCCATGAGATCGTCCACAACCGCTACGTGGTCGATAGCCTGACGAGGCAGGGCGCGGTGTTCATCGATGAGCTGGCGGAAGCGCCGGAAGGCGCCCGCGTCATTTTTTCCGCCCATGGGGTGCCGAAGTCGGTCCCCGCCGAGGCCGAGCGGCGCGAACTTGCCTATCTCGACGCCACCTGCCCGCTGGTTTCCAAGGTCCATGTCGAGGCCGAGCGGCTGCACCGCACGGGGCACGCCATCCTGCTGATTGGCCATGCCGGCCACCCGGAGGTGATCGGCACCATGGGGCAATTGCCGGATGGCGCAGTGACGCTGATCGAGACGGTGACGGATGCGGAGAATTTCGCGCCCAAGCTGCACTCGCGGCTGGCCTATATAACCCAGACTACCCTGTCGGTGGACGACACGGCTGAGATCATCGCCATGCTCAAGCGCCGTTTCCCGGCCATCGTGGCGCCCCGCAAAGAAGACATCTGTTACGCCACCACCAACCGTCAGGAGGCGATGAAGCGCGTGGCGCCGCGCGCCCAGATCGTGCTTGTCATCGGCGCACCAAATTCGTCGAACTCGCAACGGCTAGTCGAAGTGGCGCGCCGCGCCGGCGCCAAGCACGCCATGCTGATCCAGCGCGCGGAAGACATCGATTGGAAGGCGCTTGCCGGCGTCACCACGGCCGCGCTTTCGGCAGGCGCATCGGCCCCGGAAGTGCTGGTGGACGAAGTGATCGCGGCCTTCCGCGAACGCTACGCGCTCGAACTGGAAGAAGTGACTGTGACGCGCGAGGACGTGGAATTCAAGTTGCCGCGCGCGCTGGCGGGCTGACCGATGGCAGTTTACACAGAAGTTTCCGCCGAAGATCTGGAAAAATATCTCGCGGCTTACGACATCGGCCAGACCCTGGTGTTCAAGGGCATCGCCGAGGGCGTCGAGAACTCGAATTATTTCCTGCGAACGGAAAAGGGCGCCTTCATCCTCACGCTTTACGAAAAACGCGTACGGGAGGACGACCTGCCCTTCTTTCTTGGGCTGATGGAGCATCTGGCGAAACGCGCGCTTTCCTGCTCCACGCCGTTGCGCGGGCGCGAAGGCGAAATCTATCGCGTGCTCAAGCACCGCCCGGCCGCCATCCTGACTTTTCTTGATGGCGTGTCCTTTGCCCATCCCACGCCTGCGCATTGCCGCCTTGCGGGCCGGGCACTGGCGCAGCTGCATCGCGCGGGGAAAGATTTTCCGCTCACGCGCAAGAACGCGCTTGGCCCGGATGGCTGGCGCAGGCTCGCGCGCGATTGCGCGCCCGATGCCGACACAGTGATGAACGGCATGAGCGCCCTGATTGCGTCCGAGATCGATTTCGTAGGCCGGGAATGGCCGCAAGACCTGCCCGAGGGCGTGATTTATGCCGATTTGTTTCCCGACAATGTGCTGTTCGTGGAAAACCGTCTCTCGGGCCTGATCGATTTTTATTTCGCCTGCAATGATGCGCTGACCTATGACCTGGCCGTCATGCTGAACGCCTGGTGCTTCGACGATGGCGGCGTGTTCGACATAGCGAAATCGCGCGCGCTGCTGGCTGGCTATCAGGAATTGCGCCCGCTTGAGGCAGTCGAGCGTGCGGCCCTGCCCCTGCTCGCGCGCGGGGCGGCACTGCGTTTTATGCTGACGCGGCTTTATGATTGGCTGCATCATGATTCCCATGCGCTGGTGCGGCCGAAAGACCCGCGCGCTTTCGCCCAACATTTGCGCTTCCACCGTAATGCGCACGGCCTGGAAAGTTACGGTTTATGAGTGAACCCCGCGTCGAAATTTTTACCGACGGCGCTTGCCTGGGCAATCCGGGGCCGGGCGGCTGGGCGGCGATTCTACGCGTGGGCGAAACCGAAAAGGAAATCTCCGGCGGCGAGCGCGCCACCACCAACAACCGCATGGAGTTGATGGCCGCCATCCGCGCGCTGGAGGCAGTGAAGGTGAAGAGCAAAATCATTCTTCGCACCGATTCTCGCTATGTAATGGACGGCATCACGCAATGGCTCCAGCGCTGGAAAGCCAATGGCTGGAAAACCTCCGACAAAAAGCCGGTGAAGAACGCCGAACTATGGCGTGAGCTAGAGGCGCAAGCTGCGCGGCACAACATTGAATGGCGCTGGGTGCGCGGTCATTCCGGACACGCCGAGAATGAACGCGTGGATGCGCTCGCCCGCGCGGCGATCCCTTCGCGTTAACTTAAAGCTGTTTCAGCAGGTGATCGCCGCTCGAAAGGCCGAACGCGCCCGGCTCTTCCAGGTTGAACACTTTCACCACGCCATTCTCGACAATCATCGAATAGCGCCGCGAACGCTTGCCCAAGCCAAACTTGCTCATATCGGCCTCAAGCCCAAGCGCGCGGGTGAAATCGCCATTGCTGTCGGAAATCATCGTCACCTTGCCATCGACGTGGTGATGCTCGCCCCAGGCGCGCATGACATAGGGATCGTTCACGGCAATGCAGACGATTTCGCCGATGCCCTTGGCGCGCAGCGCGTCCGCGTTGTTGATGAAGCTCGGCAAGTGTTTCACCGAACAGGTCGAGGTGAATGCGCCCGGCACGGCGAAAAGCGCGATTCTCTTGCCTTTGAATATTTCGTCGCTTTGAATCGGGTGCGCCGCACCATCCTTAAGATGCATCAATGCAACGGAAGGAATGCGGTCACCAACCTTGATCGTCATCACGCCCTCGTAATGGTTTATTTTTCGCGCGTCCACGCTTAGCCCAAGCCACTCGCAAAAGGAAAGGAGAATCGACTGCGCTCTTGCACGGGCTCACAGGGGGCGTAACCTAACAAAATGGCGTCGAAGAAAGAACCAAAGCGGGACGAAGGCGAGAGCTTCCTGGAAGGCAAGCTGCTCATAGCCATGCCGGGCATGACCGATCCGCGCTTCGCCCAAAGCGTGATTTATGTCTGCGCGCATTCATCCAAGGGGGCGATGGGCATCGTCATCAACAAGCCGATCCCCGGCCTGTCTTTCACCGAGCTGATGAAGCAGCTGGAAATCCCCACCAGCGGGCGCGCCGCCGATTTCCCCATTCTCTATGGCGGGCCGGTGGAAACGGGGCGCGGTTTCGTGCTGCACAGCGACGATTACGAAAGCGCCGACGCCACTTTGCCCGTGTCGGAAGATATTTCGCTCACTGCCACGCTCGATATTTTGCGCGCCATGGCCGAAGGCAAGGGCCCGAAAAAGGCGATGTTCGCGCTTGGCTACGCCGGCTGGGCGCCGGGCCAGATCGAGACCGAATTCCATGGCAATGGCTGGCTGCATTGCGAGGCCGATCCGAAAATCGTTTTCGAGGGCGACCCTGAAGCGAAATGGCGCGCGGCGCTGGCGAAACTTGGCGTGGGCCCATCGGGTCTGGTCGCCGACGCGGGCCGCGCGTAAGGCCTATTTCTTGTACGTCATGGCGATAAAGGTGTTCACTTCGCTGGGTGGCAGCGGCGCGCCAAATAGAAAGCCCTGCGCATATTCGCAGCCGAGCGTGCGCAGGCGCTCGGCATCGTTCTCGTTCTCCACCCCTTCGGCCACCACTTCCATGCCGAGTTCATGGGCCAGAGCCACGATAGAAGAAAGAATCGCCTCGCCGCCGTTCTTCTTCGTTTCGCTCAAGAAACTGCGGTCGATCTTGATCACATCGAAGGGAAAGCGCCGCAGGTGGCTGAGCGACGAATGCCCGGTGCCGAAATCGTCGATGGCGAGCCCAGCTCCCAGCCTTCGCAGGCGTTTCAACGCGGCTTCGGCCGCGTCGGCATCGGCCATCACCGCGTTTTCGGTGATCTCGAGCTTGAGCGTGCGCTTGGGCAGCCCGGCGTTGGCCAGAACGGATTCCAGTTCCTTGGCAAAGGCGTCGTCGTTCAATTGCCGCCACGACACATTCACGCTGACGAACAGCGGCGGCTTCAACGGGAAGAATTGCTGCCAGCGCACCAAATCCTTGGCCGCGCGCTTCAGCACCAGCTTTCCCAACGGCAGGATCAGCCCGGTTTCTTCCGAGTGCGCCACGAATTCGTCGGGCGCGATCAGCCCGCGCTGGGGATGACGCCAGCGCACCAGCGCCTCGAAGCCGGCCACTCCATTGTTGCTCATGCGCATGATCGGCTGATAGTGGACCTCGATTTGGCCTTTCTTGATGGCGGTTCGCAGGTCGGTTTCCAGCGTCACCGGATCGCCCGTCACCGCTTTCGGCGCAGGCGTTTCGTGCAGCACACGCGAATAGATGCAGACGCGCCCGCCGCCGTCGCGCTTGGCCTGGATCATCGCAAGCTCGGCCTGGCTTAAGAGATCGAGCGGATCGCCCGCTTCCGTGCCACCGGCCACGCCTACGCTCGCGGGCAGGAAAATCTCCCGCCCCGTCGCGGTGAAGGCCGGTTTCATCATCTCGATTACCGAGGCGCCCAGGTCGGACAGCTTCGCATTGCCGGCGATCATGGCGAACATGTCGCCGCCCACACGGAAGAGCGAGGCGTTGCCGGAAAAACGCTGCGTCATGCGCTCGGCGACAGAGCGCAGCAGGCTGTCTGCGCCGTCGGAGCCCACGCTCGAGTTGACCGATTTGAAGCGATCGATGTCGAAAACGACGACCGCGGTGCGGTCGAGCGCGCCATCCACTTCCTCCAACCGGCCCAATAGCGCGATGCGATTGCCAAGCCCCGTGAGCGGGTCGCTGAGTGCCGCGCGTGCGAGCTCAGCCTCAGAGGTCTTGCGCGAGGTCACATCGGCAATAAGGCCGAAGCAGCGCTCGGCCTTGGCGCCCTTGCCCGTCATCGTTGCGCGCAACTCGAACCAGTTAATTTTGCCGCTGTTGCCGCGGGCGCGGAATTCGAGCCGGAAAGCCAGCCCCGGATCCAGCCGGTATGCTGTTATCGCCTGCTTGTAAACGGCGCGGTCTTCGGGGTGAATGCGCTGGAGCCATAGTTCGGAAGAAAGCTCGCCAACGTCCTTGGGCAGGCCGAAAATCGCCGCTGTTTCGGGCGAGACCACAAGCGCGCCGGTCTTGAGGTCAAGATCGAACACAGCCTGATGCGCGGCCGCCACAGCAGAATTCTCGCGGGCGCGCGCGCTTGCGGTTTCCAGCTTGAACCCCTTGGAGCCGCCCAGTGCCTGCGCGGCTGCACGTGGGAAAGCTACGTGCTCAATATTTTCCGCGACACAGGCGAGAGCCAAAAGAAGCGCACCGGCGGCAGCAAATCCGCCAATGGCGGCAGGCGCCACCAGATTGGCTTCGAATAGCCCAAGCGCCTGGAAGGCGCCCGCCGCTGTCACCAGCGCGAAAATGGTTGCGGCCGGCGCCAGCTTGCGCGCGCCCGCCACGCCCAGCCGCCCATTGTGCGCGAGATAGCCTGCCGCCGACGCAGCACCCAGCACGGCGAAGATGCGAAGCGCCAGGCCCGTTCCCGGCACGCCCGCGAAAGCGGCCACGCCCAGCAGCACAAATACGACCACGACCCGGTCGCGCCAAACGCCGATGCCGGGCAGCGCCGCCTCGAACGGCGAAACGAAATCCACCAGCCTGCAGCCCGCGGCCAACGCCAGCGACAGCGCGAAAGCAAAAAGACCGTAGGGCCCGCCCGGATCGCTGAGCCAGCTGCTGTCGAACACGCCCGAGGCCGTGAGGTTGGCGAACAGCAACGCCGCAAGAAACACGGCGCCCCAAATGGTAAAGCGCCGCCCAGTGAGCATGGCGGCGCCAGCAGCAATTGCAGTGGCGGCGCCTAATAGCCCAGCCACCACGCCTGAAAGAATGGCCGCGCGCCGGTTGTGGGCAATGAGCGCGGGTTCGGTCCAGGCGTAGAGCGAAGGCGGTTGCGAAGCGCCTTCGAAATGCAGCGCCAGCGTCGCCGAATGTGCGGCCGGCAAAATTATGCGAAAGGCGCGCTTGCCATAGGCCGTCACCCGCTCGACGACGACGCTGGAATCGGAAGCCGCGACCTCGCGCAGGCTGGGGCGTATCCTCAGCGGCATTGCCGCAAGGCCCGAACTGGGGGAATCGCTCGCCACCAGCACGCGGGAGGCAGGCGTGACGCTTTCGTTCTTGACCGGCACCGTGAACCAGCCGCCTTCCGGATCGGCGGCGTTGTTCGCCTGGCCGGGCGAAAGTGTCGGCCTGAGATCGAGCATGGCGTCGGCCGCGCCGAAATTCACCACCGTCTGCTCAGGCTCGCCGCCGCCGAAAATGGGCGCGGCGTCGGCTGCGGCGAGGTCCGCACCGAATGACAAAGCCAACAAAGCGGCGAAAATCGCGCGCACGGTCACTGGGGCGAGAGACTCCTGATCGCGGGTGGGCCTACCCTAGCCTTGGGTCGTCCTCCAGCAAAGCGAAGAGAATATGGTCCCGCCAGACACCGTTAATCTGGAGATAGCGCCGCGCCAGGCCCTCTTCCTTGAAACCCGCCTTCAACAGCAAGCTGCGCGAGGGTTCGTTCTCTGGAATGCACGCGGCCTCAAGCCGGTGCAGGCCCAGCGTGTCGAACACGAAAGGCAGAATCGCCTTCACGGCCGCCGACATATGGCCATGGCGGGCAAAGCGGGCGCCGATCCAGTAGCCCAGATTGGCCGATTGCGTGACGCCGCGGCGCACGTGAGAAAGCGTGCAGCCACCCATTAGCAGCTTGTCTTCCGAACGAAAGAGAAAAAACGGATAGGCGGTGTCGGAACGGATTTCGTGTTGATAACGGCGGATGCGGCGGCGGAACGCCATGCGGCTGAGTTCGTCCTCCGCCCATGATGGTTCCCATGGCTCGAGAAATTCGCGGCTCTCCTTGCGCAAGCTCGCCCATGCCGGGTAATCGCTCATCTGCGGATAGCGCAGATAAACGCCAGCGCCGCGCAGCACCGGCTCGCGGCCACCGGGAAAAATCATGCCGCGCATGAACATGGCCATGAGCTTAGGCCGCTTTGCCGCGCCCGAAGCGGGCGGAAAAGCTGTCGTGCGATTCCAGTTTTTTCACCGGGCCCAATGCCGCGATGGCAGGCTGGCCTTGCGCGCAAAGCCTGGCAGCGAAGCGGCGCACGGCGCCCGCATCCACCGCGTCGATGCGCGCGACCAGTTCGGACACGGTGAGAATGCGGCCATAAATGTAAAGATGGTTCGTCATCAGTTCGCAGCGCGTCTGCGGGCTTTCCAACCCCATCAGCAGCGAAGCTTTGAGCTGCGCACAGGCGCGCGCGGTTTCTTCCTCGGTCGCGCCTGTCGCCATCGCCGCCATTTCGCCCGCAACGATGGGCGCGATTTCGCCAGCGTCCTTTTCGCTGGTGCCGGAATAAACGCCGATCATGCCGCTGTCGCGATGGGGTTGCGCGAAAGCATAGATGGCGTAGCACAACCCGCGCTTCTCGCGCGCTTCCTGGAACAGGCGCGACGACATGCCCCCGCCCAGCGCGGTGGTGAAGACCTGCTCGACAAAGATCTCAGGATCGCCGCTGGCCACGCCAGGAAAACCGAATGCAAGATGCGCCTGCTCCAGATCGCCCGCCTCGCGCTTGTCGCCGCCCGAGAAGCGCGCGGGCTTTGCCGCGGGCGCCGCACCCCGCTTGAATTTGGCAAACTGGCCTTGCACCAATTGGACGACATTTGCATGATCGACCGCACCGGCAGCGGCCAAAATCATTCCATTGGCGTGATAATTGGATGACATAAAGTTTTTTAGGTTGGCGCGGTTTAAAGCCGAAACCGTTTTCTCGGTGCCGAGAATCGGCCAGCCCATCGGCTGGCCGGGATAACAAACCTCCTGCAAATAATCGAAAATCAGATCGTCGGGCGTGTCGCGCGTCTGGCCGATTTCCTGGATCACCACGCCCTGCTCGCGCGCGAGCTCGGTTTCGTCGAAGGTCGGGTTGAGCAGGATGTCGGCTACGATGTCGATGGCGAGAGGCACGTCGGCCTTCAGCACGCGCGCGTGATAGGCGGTGACTTCTCGCCCTGTGTAGGCGTTGAGGTCCCCGCCTACGGCCTCGATTTCTTCCGCGATCTGCTTGGCCGTGCGCCGCTCGGTGCCCTTGAACGCCATATGCTCAAGCATGTGAGACACGCCCATCACGTTCTCGGTCTCAAAGCGCGCGCCGCAATTGACCCAAACGCCCACGGCCGCACTTTCCAGCTGTGGCATGGCGTCGGTTACGACGGTGAGGCCATTCGGCAATTTGGTGATTTCAATGCTCATGCGGGGGCTATCCGTTCGCTGATCAGGTTTTTCACGGCGCGCAGGTCGTTAGGCACTATATCGTAACGCTCTCCTAGCGCGGAAAGGCCCGCGAGCGCGGGCGGCATTGTGGGCGCAAGCCCGGTTGCCTTGGCAACGGCTTCGGGGAATTTGGCCGGATGCGCCGTGGACAGCACGACAACGGGACCATCCGGGTTCTTCACCGCCTTTCCCACGACGGCCACGGCAACCGCTGTGTGCGGGTCGATGAGGATGCCTGCCTCGCGGTGGACGCGGGCCATGGCGGCAAGGGTTTCCTCGTCGCTGGCGCTTGCCGCTATGTAACGATGACTCAATTTGGCGAGAACTTCAGGCGGAATTTCGAGCAGCCCCAAGGCAGCGATTTTTCCCATCGCGTCATTCAGCCAGTCCGTATTGCGGTCCGACGCCTCGAACAACGCCCGTTCGAAATTGCTGGCGACCTGGATGTCCATTGCGGGGCTCAAGGTTGGTTGCGCCTGCCCTGCTTCGTAACGCCCGGTTGCGAGTGCGCGCGCAAGGATGTCGTTGGCGTTGGTGGCGGCAACCAGCTTTGCGACAGGCAGGCCCATGCGTGAGGCAGCGTCTCCGGCAAAGACGTCGCCGAAATTACCGGTTGGCACGACGAAGGTGACAGCGCGGCCAAGCGCGGCTGTCGCGGTGAAATAATAAACGCATTGCGCCGCAATGCGCGCGAAGTTGATCGAATTTACGGCGGCCAGATGATGCGCCTGCGCAAAAGTCTTGTCCGCAAATAGCGCTTTCACCAGATTCTGCGCGTCGTCAAACGCGCCTTCGAGCGCGAAATTATGGACGTTTTCGTCCAGCACCGTCGTCATCTGGCGGCGCTGGATTTCGGAAATGCGCCCCTTTGGGTGCAAGACAACGACATCGATGTTGGGCTGGCCGCGGAATGCGGCAATGGCGGCAGAGCCCGTGTCGCCCGACGTGGCGACAATGATGGCCGCGCGCCCGCCCCGTTGCTTCAGCGCGCGCGCGAACAGGCAGCCCAGCAATTGCAGCGCAATATCCTTGAACGCGAGCGTGGGGCCGTGAAACAGCTCCAGCAGAAAAAGATTGGGGCCGATTTCTTTTAGTGGCGTTATTTCCGGCGTATCGAACGTCGCATATGCCGCGCCGATATCTGTTTTTAGTTCGTCATCGGTAAAAGCTTCGCCAGCGAACCGCTTCAGGATTGCGAATGCGGCATCGGTGTAGGGCTTGCCCGCGAAACGCGCGATCTCGCCGGCCGGAACTTGCGGCCACGCTTCCGGCATATAAAGCCCGCCGTTGGGCGCGAGGCCTGCGAGCAGAAGATCGTCAAAACCAATCGCTGCCGCGTCCCCCCGCGTGCTGATGTAGCGCATCACTTCCCGCCGAAACTCAATCGTCCCTGTTTCCGATGATAAAGCAGGTAGATGACAATCAGCGCCAGCGCGAGGCCGAACCAGGTGATGGCGTATTGCAGGTGGTTGTTGGGGAAATCCACGCGCGTCTGGCCGCCTTTCGGATATTCGCCGGGGTTGGGCGTGTCGTCGGCCTCGATAAGGATCGGCGCTCGCAGCCTGACGCCTGCCGCTTGGGCCATGCCGGGAATATCCTTCACATACAAGATGCGCTTGGCCTGATCCGGCGCTGGCGTGAAGAGGCCGGGTGCCTCTGACAGGCGCAGCACGCCTGTTACCGTGATGTCGCCTTCAAGTTGCCCTTTGGGGCGCGCTTGGGGGTTTTTCAGATCCTCCGGCACGAAGCCGCGGTCGATCAGCACCGCGCTGCCGCCTTCGAGCACCAGCGGCGTCACCACATGATAGCCGGGCTGGCCCGCGTTGCTGGGCGCAAACAGATATAGTTCTTTGTCGTTCTGAAACGTGCCATTCACGCTGACACGCCGCCATTCCGCGTTGGCGAGACCGTGAGCGAGCGCGTCGTCGAGTGGAACGGCGGGGTCGCTGATGCGGCTTTCCACGCGCGCGATCAGATCGAGTTTCCAGTGCAGCCTTTGCACTTGCCACACGCCCAAGCCAATGAGCAGCGCCAGTGCGGGCACGAACCACAGCGTGGGAACCAGCAACGGTCGAAAACGGATCATTTCTTTTTCTTGGACGGCTTGGCTTGTCTCTCGTCAAATTCTTTGACTAGACGCGCGGGCGCGCGCTCGCGCCAGGATTGCACAAGCAAACGACGCAGCGTAGCCGCATCGACGTTCTTCAACCGCACCAGCATGGCGGGATAATCCCGGTAATGGTCGGTTATGTAAAACGTATCGGGCCGCATTTCCATCAGCAACTCACGCTCGTCCATGCCGATCCGCACCACGAGGTCTTGGCCATTTTCCTTAAGCCGCGACAAAAATTTCTTGCCGATCTTGAATCCGGGCGTGCCGAAAGACGTGCCTTCGCTCACGTCCGGCAGCGACAATGCAATCTTGCGAACGCCAGCGAATGTCACGCCCATCACAAATCTCAATCCACGCCGCGGCCTTCTTGGGCCTTGTGCCGGTATTGAAGCACAAGCAACGCCGCTTTGAACGGGCGCAACAGGCCGAGTGACAAAATCAGGATGGCCGGCCCCCAGATCACCGCGTGCACCCAATAGGGCGGCCGCACTGTGACTTCCAGGATCAGCGCGCCACCTGCGACGATGGCGCCGACGACAAAGATGACAAACACCATCGGCCCGTCACCGGAATCGAAGCTGGAATAATCGAGGCCGCAGGCGCTGCATCTCGCGGCGGGCTTCAGATAGCCGTCGAACAGCTTTCCCTGTCCGCAGCGCGGGCAACGTGCATGCAACGCGGCGTAAAAAAAGCCGGGCTCGGCCGCGTTCACTCCGCGCCCGCGACCACGGCGCCCGCCGAACCCCAGACATAAATGCAGGCGAACAGGAACAGCCACACCACGTCGACGAAATGCCAGTACCAGGCGGCCGCCTCGAAGCCGAAATGGCGTTCGGGCGCGAATTGGCCGGCAATGGCGCGGCCTAGACAGACGATCAAAAACGTCGTGCCGATGATGACATGCGCGCCATGAAAGCCCGTCGCCATGAAGAAGGTCGAGCCGTAAATCGCGCCCAGAAAGCCCACGCCCGCCGTCAGCGATTTGTGCGCGATGTCGGTCAAGGGCGCCAGATGCGCGCCGTTCATGCCGAAGGTGAAGGCGGCGTGGCTGTATTCATAGGCCTGTACGCTGGTGAAGCTGAGGCCCAGCAGCACGGTTAGAAACAGGCCCTGGATCGCGCCGCTGCGGTCTTTCACCTGAATGGCGTGATGCGCCCAGGTCACCGTGGTGCCAGACGTGAGCAGGATCAGTGTGTTCACCAGCGGCAGATGCCAGGGATCGAACGGGACGATGCCCTCGGGCGGCCATTTGCCGATTGAGACGTCGTGCGGGAACAGCATCGAATTGAAATAGGCCCAGAACCAGGCGACGAAGAACATCACTTCCGAAGCGATGAACAGCGCCATGCCGAAGCGCAGGCCGATTTTCACCACCGGCTTGTGATCGCCCAACACAACGGATTCGCGGATGACGTCGCGCCACCAGCCGACCATGGTGTAGGCGATAAGCGCCGCACCTATTACGAAAATCCATGGCTGGCCAGCTACCGGCAGACCGAAGAAGCCCTGATAGCTGGAATTCATCCAAAATACGGCGCCGCCCAACATCAGCATGGCGCCGACGGAGCCCACTATCGGCCATGGGCTCGGATCGACCAGATGGTAATCGTGTTTTACTTCGGCATGCGCCATATGTGTCTCCGGAGGTTTAACCGCCTGCATCCGCGCCCGCGTCGATGGCAGGGTAGAAGGTATATGACAGGGTGATGGTGTTGATGCCGTCGTCCTCGTGATCCTTGAGGATTTTCGGATCGACGAAAAACACCACCGGCATCTCGATGGATTGGCTGGCGTTCAGTTTCTGCTCGGTGAAGCAAAAGCATTGCAGCTTGTCGAAATAAACAGCAGCGTTGTCGGGCTGCACGTTGAAGGCGGCATGGCCGGTGATGGCGGTCGAGGCCATGTTGGTGGCGCGGAAATAAACCAGCTTTTGCTCGCCAACTTTCACCTGCACTTCGCGCTGCTCGGGTTGAAAGCGCCAGGGCAAAGCGGGGTCGACGTTGGTGTCGAAACGCACGTTGATGATGCGGTTTTCCGTTGTATCAGGCGCGCTGTATGCCCGCTGCGGCGTGCCGCCATAGCCGGTGGCGCGGCAAAATGCGTAATAGAGCGGCACCGCGGCATAGCTCATGCCCACCATGGCGGCGACGAACGCCGCGCAGGACAGCACCACCATATCGTTACGCGACAGCTTCATCGCACCCCTAATCGAAAACGTGGCCGCCCATCCGCACGATAGTCATCACGAAGAACAGCACCACCAGCAGGCCGAGACCCAGCGCCAGCGCAAGATTGCGCCTGCGCCTCTGCCGATCCGCATTGTTGTCTTGGCCATCCTGCATTCCTCACACCAGCGGCGCCGCATGCACGAAGTGCTCGGCAATGAGAGCCGCAAAAATGGCGAAGAGATAAAAAATCGAAACTGCGAACAGCTGGCGCGCAGCAGGCTCGCGCGCCTTATCGCGCTCGCGGAGGACGGCTATGGCCGAATTCAGGAACCACGCGCCGAACACCGCGCACACGCCCAGGTAAAGCGCGCCGGCAAATCCGAGTGCGACCGGGAGAAACCCGCTCAACACCAGCACGATGGAATAAAGCAGGATCTGCTTGCGCGTTTCGTGCTTGCCCGCGACGACGGGTAGCATGGGCACGCCCGCGCGGGCGTAATCATGATCGCGGGTCAGAGCCAGCGCCCAGAAATGCGGCGGCGTCCAAAGGAAGATGATGGCGACGAGGGCCAGCGGCGTGAGCGACAGCGATCCCGTTACGGCGGCCCAGCCGATAGCGGGCGGCAGCGCGCCTGAAAGCCCGCCGACGACGATGTTCTGCGGCGTGCTCCGCTTCAGCCACAGCGTGTATATGACGACATAAAAGAGAATCGTGAACGCCAGCAGCGCGGCTGCCGCGTAATTCACGAACAGCGCCATGATGGTGACGGCGGCCAAAGCCAAAGCCCATCCGAAAGCATAGGCATCGCCCTGCGCGATCGCCCCCCGAGGAATGGGGCGAGAGGCGGTGCGCGACATGCGCGCGTCGATATCGGCATCATAAGCCATATTGAGCGCGCCGGAAGCGCCCGCACCAATCGCGATGCACAGCATCGCCGTCAGCGCAGTTAGCGGATGGAGCGCACCGGGCGCAAGAACAAGTCCGGCAAACGCCGTGAAGACGACCAGCGACATCACGCGCGGCTTCAACAGCGCAAAATAATCGCCGACGCTGGACTCGCGCGGAACCGAATCGGATAATTCGACCAGCGCCATCTACTTGATCCGAGGCAGCTCGTTATAGGTGTGGAAGGGCGGCGGCGACGACAGCGTCCATTCCAGCGTGGTGGCGCCTACGCCCCACGGATTGTTGCCGGCGCGGCGCTTCGTCAAAAATGCCTCGGCCATACAGATAAGAAACACGAATACGCCCGCGGCGGAAACGAAGGATCCAATCGACGATACCAAATTCCAACCGGCAAAAGCATCTGGATAGTCGGCGATACGCCGAGGCATTCCAGCAAGGCCCAAGAAATGTTGCGGGAAGAACGTAAAGTTCACGCCGATGAACATCAGCCAGAAATGAAGCTGACCAAGATTTTCGGAATAGGTGTAGCCCGTCATCTTTGGGAACCAGTAATACCAACCCGCGAAAATAGCGAAGATGGCGCCAAGTGACAGCACATAATGAAAGTGCGCGATCACATAATATGTATCATGCAGCGCCACATCCAAGCTAGCATTGGCCAATACAACGCCCGTTACGCCACCGATTGTAAATAGGAACATAAAGCCCATCGCCCAAAGCATTGGCGTCTTAAAATCTAAAGAGCCGCCCCACATGGTAGCGATCCAGGAGAAAATCTTGATGCCGGTCGGCACCGCGATGACCATGGTGGCAAAGACGAAATAGGCCTTGGTGTCGACGGAAAGCCCCACCGTGAACATGTGGTGCGCCCATACTACGAAACCGATGAAGCCGATTGAGACCATGGCATAGGCCATACCGAGATAGCCGAAGATCGGCTTCTTCGCGAAAGTAGAGACCACCTGGCTGATCATGCCGAAGCCCGGCAGGATCAGAATGTAAACTTCTGGGTGACCGAAGAACCAGAACAGATGCTGGAACAGGAGGGGGTCACCACCGCCGGCCGGATTGAAAAATGTGGTCCCGAAATGGCGGTCCGTGAGCAACATGGTGATGGCGCCGGCCAGCACCGGAAGCGCCAGCAGCAGCAGGAACGCAGTCACCAGGATCGACCACACGAAGAGCGGCATCTTGTGCAGTGTCATGCCGGGCGCGCGCATGTTGAGAATGGTGGTGATGAAATTGATGGCGCCGAGAATGGACGACGCGCCCGCCAGATGCAGCGAGAAGATGGCGAAATCCATCGCCGGCCCAGGCGAGCCATAGGTCGACAGCGGCGCATATAGCGTCCAGCCGCCACCCACGCCCTGGCCTCCGGAATCTCCTTCCACGAACATCGAAAGAATAAGGAAGGTGAACGACACCGGCAGCAGCCAGAACGAAATGTTGTTCATGCGCGGAAACGCCATGTCGGGCGCGCCGATCATGAGGGGCACGAACCAATTGCCGAAGCCGCCGATCATTGCCGGCATCACCACGAAGAAAATCATGATCAGGCCGTGGCCTGTCACGAACACATTATAAACATGCGGATCTTTGAAAATCTGCAGACCGGGCTGCAGTAATTCAGCCCGCATCATCTCGGAAAGGAATCCACCGGTGAGGCCACCGATGATTGCGAACACAAGGTACATCGTGCCGATGTCTTTATGGTTCGTCGAATAGACGAAGCGCCGCCAGCCTGTCGGATGGTCTGCTGCGTGTAAGATATTGGCCATCTCAGCTCACCTCAGTGCGCGGCCGCGGCGACGCGCGCATCGTCGGGCGCGTCCACGCTAGCGAATTTCTTTTTGGCTGCCTCGACCCATTGATTGAATTTTTCTTGTGTTACGACTTCAACTTCGATCGGCATGTAGGCGTGGCGCGCCCCACAGAGCTGATCGCATTGACCGTAATACACGCCTAACCTATCGGCCTTGAACCAGGTCTCGTTGATGCGCCCCGGAACCGCATCCATCTTCACACCGAAAGCGGGCACCGCCCAGCTATGGATCACATCGGCGCCCGTGGTGAGCACGCGGATGACTTTGCCGACCGGCACCACGACATGATTATCTGCGCCCAACAGGCGCGGCTCGCCCCTCTTCGCGTCATCGGCATCGGATAGCACAAGCGCGTCGAAAGTGAAGTTGCCGTTGTCGGGATATTCGTAAGTCCAATACCACTGCTTGCCGATGGCCTTGATGGTGAGATCGGCGGGCGGAATTGTATCCTCGTAATACAAGAGCCGGAACGACGGGATCGCTATCAGGATGAGGATGCCGACCGGCACTACCGTCCAGATGATTTCCAGCATCGTGTTGTGCGTGTTCTTTGACGGCGTGGGATTGGCGCGTGCGTTGAAGCGAATCATGATCCAGATGAGCAGGAACAGCACGAAGGCGCAGATCGCAGTGATGATCCAGAGCACCATGTTGTGGAGCGAGACGATGTCGGCCATGCGGTCGGAGGCCGGCGCCTGCAAGCCCAGTTCCCAGGGTTGCGGCCCGTTCGCGGCGTAAGCCGCGCCGGCAAACAGCACGAGCGCGCAGACGCCAAAGATGAAGCCAAGAATGCGTTGATTCATCAGCCTTGCCTCGCCTGAACGGACGCGAAAAGCCGAACTTAGCCCCCGCCCATGCCCCACGATTCGCTAAGCTTATGAGGCGGCATCTGGTTTAGGCGCGCGAGGCTTCCCAAGTCATTGCGACCCTATGCCACATTAGCCCAGAATCCCTGCTATCTTGCGCGCTTTCTGCTGCGGGTAACGCGACTAGGCACTATGTAATAGAAAGTCGTCCGTGAGTTCAGGAGTTCCACATGGCGTCCCACGACAACCTGTTCTTCAAAGATACCGGCCTCGACAGGCCCCGCGTGCAGCGGCTGGTGGACGACGCTTTGCGCGGGGCCGACGATGGCGAGCTCTTTCTCGAATACCGCCAAAGCGAGAGTTTCTCCTTTGACGACGGCCGCCTAAAGGCGGCTTCCTACGACACCACGCAGGGCTTCGGCCTGCGTGCGGTGGCGGGCGAGTCCAAAGGCTATGCGCACGCGACCGAATTATCGGAAGACGCCATCAAGCGTGCCGGCGCAGCGGTGCAGGCAGTGAAAGCAGGCGCCACGGGCACGCTTGCGGGCGCGCCTGCGCGCACCAACCTTCATCTTTACACCGACAGGAGCCCGCTCGATTCCGCGCCCTTCGATGCCAAGGTGAAATTGATGGCGGCGGTGGATGACTATGCGCGTAGCCGTGACAGCCGCGTGCGGCAAGTGTCGTGCAGCCTCGCGGGCGAATGGCAGGCGGTGGAAATCATCCGCGCGGGCGGCGAAACCTTCCGCGACGCTCGGCCCCTCGTGCGGCTCTCCATTTCCATAGTGGTGGAAGAAAACGGGCGGCAGGAATCAGGTTATTTCGGCGGCGGCGGGCGGCAGGACTACACGCATTACATCGATCCTAACTATTGGAAGGCAGGCGCGGACGAAGCGCTGCGCCAGGCGCTGGTGAATTTGCAATCGGTGCCGGCGCCAGCGGGCGAGATGACGGTGGTGCTAGGCCCTGGCTGGCCGGGGATTCTTTTGCATGAAGCTGTGGGCCACGGCCTTGAAGGCGATTTCAACCGCAAGAAGACGAGCGCCTTTTCCGGTCTGATGGGACAACGCGTGGCGTCGCCCGGCGTCACTGTCGTTGACGACGGCACGATTGCGGAACGCCGCGGCTCGCTCTCCATTGACGACGAAGGCACGCCCACTTCGCGCACTGTGCTGATCGAAGACGGCATTCTGGTCGGCTACATGCAGGACCGCATGAACGCGCGCCTCATGGGCATGAAGCCCACCGGCAATGGGAGGCGCGAAAGTTTCGCCGCCACCATCATGCCGCGCATGACCAACACCTACATGCTGGGGGGCCAACACACGCCGGAAGAAATTCTTAGCTCGGTGAAGAACGGAATTTACGCCGTGCATTTCGGCGGTGGCCAGGTGGACATCACCTCCGGCAAGTTCGTGTTCTCCTGCACCGAGGCTTACCGCATCGAGAAAGGGAAGCTTGGCGCCGCCATCAAAGGCGCCACACTGATCGGCAACGGCCCGGATGCAATGACGCGCGTTGGCATGATCGGCAACGACATGAAGCTCGACAACGGCATCGGTGTTTGCGGCAAGAACGGTCAAAGCGTGCCGGTGGGCGTCGGTCAGCCCACGCTGCGCATCGACGGCCTAACTGTTGGCGGCACTGCGGCCTAAGCCATGAAACTCGCGCTCAGCATTGTTGGCGTCTTGATGATGATTGCCGGGATCGTTTGGATCGGCCAAGGCACCGGCTATTTTCTCTACCCGGCATCGAGCTTCATGATCAACGATATGACATGGACGTATATCGGTGCGGCTACTTCTGTCGCCGGCGCCCTCATTTTTCTCTTCGCGCGTCGCCGGAAGGCGTAACCATTCTTCTTTCGTCCTTGCCCGGTTTATTCCGGCATGCGCTTTTCGCTTCTTCTGCTAACCATAACACGCCGATGGTTGTGGAGATAAGATAGAATTCGTAGTGTAAGCCATAGTCCGGTGGGGAAATGACTATGCGTTGGTGTGCGGTTGCGTTCGCGTTGGCGCTTGCAGGCGCCTGCGCTTTAACAGCGTGCTCTTACGACGTCAGCACGATGAGTTCGCCGCAACTGAATATCTATTCCAATTACACGAACAAAATTCCCGGCAAATGGGCGCTGACTGTCTTCGTCAATGACATAGGGCAGGACGTGGGCGCGACTGGCTTCGCCTGTTCGGCTAATCACTATCCGCTCACTGTTTCTTCCGCTTTCGCGCAATCCTCTTACGCCACGTTCCAGAACATGATCGACGATGTCCGGGCGCTACCGCGGCCAATACCGGCATCCGAGCTTGCCCAGAACGGTTTCAGGGGAATTATCCGCGTCAAAGCCGAAGAGCTTCGCGCCAGATTGCTGTTTCTGTCCGGATTTTTGAGCAACACGGCGCAATCCGACGTGGAGATCGACGCGAGCGTAACCGTCGACGGGCCAGGCGGCGCTCTGGTTTCGACGCGGGCCACGGGGCACGGCTCGGCCAGCAACGAAGGCGGAATGTATTGCGAGGGAGGCGCGCTCGCGCTTCAGCTCGCCGCCGAACGCGCCATGCGCGATGTGCTTGGCCAGTTGGCCGAGCGCGTGGCGGACACGCCTGCGCTGCGCAAGCCGAAAGTCAAATAACGCGATGGGCGCCCAGCCCTGTGAACATCAGAGAAAATTATATTCCTTGAACAGCGGGGCGAGGTCGCCCTTCCATTCGGTGCTGTAGCGGTGCAGCAATTCCTCGGCGCGGGTTTGGCCGCGATCGACAATTTCCCACAACGGCTGGATGAAGCCTTCCTCGGTGCTTCCACTGGAATCCATCGCCGCGCGCCCGTGCAGGCCAGTTGTGGCAATTTCCATCATGCGGCGCGCGAGCGCCCCCACATTGGTGTTGCGGAACGGCGTCTTAAAGCCGAGCTTGGGCATCGCCTGGCGCATCGCCTCGCGTTCCTCCGCCGTCCAGTCCTTGACCAGATCCCAGGCGGCATCGAGCGCGGATATGTCATAAAGAATACCCGCCCACAAAGCGGGCAGCGCGCAAATGCGCCGCCATGAGCCGCCATCGGCGCCGCGCATTTCCAGAAACTGTTTCAGCCGCACTTCGGGAAACAACGTCGTCAGATGATCGGCCCAATCTGACAGTGTGGGCGTCGCATTCTTCACTTCGGGAATTTTGTGGTCGAGAAAATCGCTGAAAACATTTGCCTGCGACATCGATGTACCGCCCGTCGCGATAGACAAAATACATCGGCACCTTAAGCGCATAATCGACGTAGCGCTCGTAGCCAAACCCATCGTCGAACACAAAAGGCACCATGCCTGAACGCGCCTTGATCGACATCGGTCCACACATGGCTGCGGTAGGAAAGAAACCCGTTGGGCTTGTTTTCACGAAACGGCGAATTGGCGAACAGCGCCGTCGCTACCGGCTGCAACGCAAGTCCAACGCGAAATTTTTTCACCATGTCGGTTTCGGAAGCGAAATCGAGATTGACCTGAATGGTGCAGGTGCGGAACATCATCTCAAGGCCTAACCCGCCGACCTTCGGCATATAATTGCGCATGATCTCGTAGCGGCCCTTGGGCATCATCGAGGTGTCGGCGAAGCTCCAGGTCGGCGCGAAGCCGATGCCGAGGCAGCCGGCGCCGATCTCTGCGCACACTTCGCGCACCTGATCGCGATGCGTGTTCACCTCGGCGCAGGTCTCGTGCACGGATTTCAGCGGCGCGCCGGACAGCTCGAATTGCCCGCCGGGCTCCAGGCTCAATGTGGCATTGCCCTGCTGCAGGCCTATGATATTGCCGCTTCTCGAGCGCCGGCTCCCAGCCAAAGCGCTTCATGCCTTCCAGCAGCACGCGAATGCCGGGGCGGCCCTCATAGGCCAGCGGCTTATGATCGGTCAGGCGAAAAACGAATTTCTCGTGCTCGGTGCCGATGCGCCATTGCTCGCGCGGCTTCGCGCCATGGGCGATATGGCGACCAGATCGTCGCGCGAATGAATGGGGCCGCCGGCCGCCTGCGGGATGGACATGGCTTATCCTTTTCGCGCGCAGAACCTAGTGTCGCCCCTGCCCGCTTACAAGTCATCGCCAGTCGCCGCAGAAGGACTGCCAGATAGCAAGCGCCGCCAGCGCCGCGGTGTCAGCGCGCATAATGCGCGGGCCCAGGCTCACCGGCACAACAAAGGCATGCGCGCGTATGGACGCGCGCTCTTCGTCGTCGAAGCCGCCCTCGGGTCCGGTAAGCACGCCCCAGCTTCCACGCTTTGCTTTTTCCAGCGCGCTCGCAATCGGCGGCGCATCGCCACCTTCGTCGCAAAACAGCAATTGCCGTTCCTTTGGCCAATGTTTCAGCAGTGCGGCAAGCTCGACGCCCGCGCGCACTTCGGGAACGGAAAGCCGGCCTGATTGCTCGGCCGCCTCGATTGCGTTGGCGCGCAAGCGTTCCAGATTTACGCGGCCGACGATCGTGCGATGCGTCATCACCGGTTGCAGAACGCGCACGCCGAGCTCAGTTGCCTTCTGCGCTACGTAATAGGCGGGCGTTTTCTTGATCGGTGCAAAAGCGATCCACAAATCGGGAACTTCCGTTTGCGCAGCAAGCCTCGTTTCGCAGCGCAGCATACAGTCGCGGCGCGATACCTGCTCCAACTTCGCCCGCCATTCGCCGTCACGGCCATTGAACAGCCGCACCGCATCGCCCGCGCGCGCACGCATGACGTGCAAGAGGTAATGCGACTGAGCGGGCGTGGGTTCGATGGCGGAGGCCGGCCCCAACGCCTGCTCCGTAAACAGACGAAGCTTGCCGCCCGGCGCTTTCAGGTCATAGTGTTTGTCTTGGCTCATGGGCGCGCTCTTGGGCCGCTTAACGGGGGCCGTTCCAGCACGCATGAGCGCAAAACCGCAAGCCCCTAAGGCTAGTAAGTCGCGCGCGCGGCGCGCCCGGCCTCGCCCGCGGGACGCCGTTCCTACCAGCTGGGTTGAGTACGCGCCTACTACCGTTCAGCCTTATTTGCGTCTGATGCGGCTCGACAGGCCCATAGGCATCTGGCTGCTGTTCTGGCCCTGCGTGTTCGGGCTTTGCGCGGGCGCGACGGCGCAAAAATTCGCCTACCCCAGCCCGCGCCTCATCGTGCTATGCGCACTCGGCTCAATCGTGATGCGCGGGGCGGGCTGCACCTTCAACGACATCGTCGACCGCAAATACGACGCCAAGGTTGCGCGCACGCGCGGCCGCCCCATTCCCAGCGGTGCGGTGAGTGTCATGGCCGCCTGGGTGTTCACCATCGCGCTTGGGCTGATCGGTTTCGTCATCCTGCTGCAATTCAACCGGCTGTCGATCGAGCTGGGCATCATCTCGCTCGGTTTCATCGCCGCCTATCCGTTCATGAAACGCGTCACCTGGTGGCCGCAGGCGTGGCTTGGCCTCACTTTCAATTGGGGCGCGCCGTTGGGCTTTGCCGCCGAGACGGGGCGCCTCACCTTGCCTGTCTTCCTGCTTTATGCGGGCTGCTTTTTCTGGACACTCGGCTACGACACTATCTACGCCCACCAAGACAAAGAAGACGACGTTCTCATCGGCGTGAAATCGTCGGCGCTCAAGCTCGGCGCCATGACGAAATACTGGATTTATATTTTTTATGGCTTTGCCTTCGTGCTGTTTCTGGCTGCAGGGCTCATGGCGGGCTTGGGCGTAAGCTTTGCGCTGTTTCTGTTCGTGGCCGGACTACACCTGCTTTGGCAGGCCTACTCACTCGATACCGGCCGGCCGTTGACGTGCCTGAAAATCTTCAAGAGCAACCGGGATGCCGGCGCGCTGATCGCCGCGGCCTTTCTGCTGGGCACGATCATCAAGTTCTAGCTGGCCGGCGCCTTGGATTCCTCTCGCGCCTTGGCCATAGGCTCAGGCGTTTTTTCAATAGGCGGGGGCGCCAACGCCGATTGCCGCGCGGCCGCTACCAGCGCGGTGAGGAATGTGAGCGTAACTATAATGCGAAAGACCAGAACCACGGTCGGCATCCAGGGTTGATCGCGGTTGAGTTCAAGCGTGCCAAGCCTGCGCGCGAAAATCTCGGGCGCGTTGAAGGTTATGGCGGAAATCACCTGATCGGTGGTGAACAGTGCGACATCATTGAAGCGCGCATCGGCATTCGAGACAGGCGCGCTGCCATCGACGAACATGGCGCCCTGCGGATCGGCGCGCGCCACCGTGAAGCACACCACGGGAAACGCGAGAATGAACAAAAGCGCGCCGATGCGGAATATCCAGCGCGCAACGCCTATATGTTCTATCGCCAGCGCGGAATCGGGTTCGCCAATGGTCGGCAGCAGGACGGCAAAGCCTGCGCTAAGTATGAACACGGCGTTGATCATCACAGCTAGAGCGAGGAACACATAATTGCCCCAGGCATGCGCGCTGAAGCCCACTTCGCCAGGCAACAAACTTGCCAGCCAAGGCGCATCGCCCGCCACCGCGAGCACGAACAGGCCGGTAAGCACGAGATTAATGAGAATGACGCCCAGCAACAGGCGCACTAGCGGAAGACGACGCATAACCAACTCCCCACCTCTGGCCGTGAGTATAGGCTGGCGGCGTGGCATCCGCTTGACAGCAAATGGGCCTTATGATGCACTGGAACAAAAGGGGAACGAAAACTATGCCAAACGACGGTTCAATTGATTATATCGAGCTTCCAGGCCCCGATATCGCGGCCACCAAGCGCTTCTATGCCCAGGCTTTCGGCTGGCGCTTTACCGATTACGGGCCGGATTATGCTGGCTTCACCGATGGCAGCGGTGAGCGAGAGAAAGGCGGCTTCCACGCCGAGCGTAAGGTGGCTTCGCGCGGCGGGCCGCTTGTGGTGCTTTATGCGGCCGACCTTCACGCCATGGCGCGCAAGGTCCAGGCGGCTGGTGGCGAAGTTCTCGAACAACACGAATTTCCCGGCGGCAAGCGCTTCCATTTCCGCGACCCCAACGGCAATGAGCTGGCCGTGTGGTCGGATAAATAACCAAACCAATCAGGTAGTTATGGGCGGTGACCGCCCCGCCCGCTGGCGCGCATGGGCCACCCGTGCGAGATTGCGCGCAACACGCCTTGCCCCATCGGGCCGGGGCAATCCTGAGGGGGAACAGGGCTTATGAGCGATGTCGCACCGATTGTTATGCAGCCCGCTGATGGCGCAGAAAAAGAACTGGAATTGCGCCGCGTGCTGGGACCCATCCATCTCATCATGCTTGGCATCGGCGCCATAGTCGGCGCAGGTATTTTCGTCATCACCGGCCACGCTGCCGCCGAGCACGCCGGACCCGCCGTCGTTATCTCCTTCGTCATCGCCGGCACGGGATGCCTGTTCGCGGGCCTTTGCTACGCCGAATTCGCTTCAATGATCCCTGTGGCCGGCAGCGCCTATACTTATGCCTACGCCACCATGGGCGGCTTTATCGCCTGGTTCATCGGCTGGAATCTGGTGCTGGAATATCTGGTCGCTGCATCCACCGTCGCCGTGGGCTGGTCGGGCTACTTCACCGATCTCATGCACAATCTTGGCGTCAATTTTCCAACTTTCCTCACCAATGCGCCATTTGATGTCTCGGGCACGCATAACATCACCCTAACCGGCGCGCTGATTAATTTGCCGGCGGCCGGCATCGTCCTCATCCTCACTGCATTTCTCGTTATAGGCGCGAAAGAATCGGCAACTTTCAACGGCCTCATGGTGCTGGTGAAATTAGCCGTGGTACTCATGGTGATCGGCTTTGGCCTTTCCCACATTAAGCCTGCGAACTTGACTCCCTTCATTCCGCCGAACACCGGCGAATATGGCAAGTTCGGCTGGACCGGCATACTTGCCGCATCGAGTCTGATCTTCTTTGCCTATATCGGCTTCGATGCGGTGTCCGTGGCGGCGCAGGAAGCAAAAAACCCGCAACGCGACATGCCTATCGGCATTTTGGGTTCGCTTGTCATCTGCACCATTCTATATATCCTGATGGCGCTGGTGCTGACCGGCATCGTGCCTTACCAGACGCTGAGTTCGGAGCTGACCGCGCACCCGGTTTCGACTGCGGTGGGTTCTATTCCTGATCTCGCCTGGCTTGGGCCATTCGTGAATATTGGCGCGTCCGTCGGCCTTGCTTCGGTTATTTTCGTTTCGCTCTACGGGCAATCGCGTATTTTCTATTCGATGGCGCGCGACGGCTTCATTCCGCAACTTTTCTGCCAAGTGCACACGAAATTCCGTACGCCTTATCGAGGTACTATCGTGACCGGAGCGTTTGCCGCGGTGCTGGCGGCGCTTTTTCCGCTGGACGTGCTGGGCGAGCTGGTTTCCATCGGCACGCTGATGGCTTTTGCCGTGGTCTGCCTCGGCATTCTGGTTTTGCGCGTGCAACGCCCGACGGCCAAGCGCCATTTCCGCACGCCTTACGCCTGGATCGTGGCGCCCTTGGGCGTGCTGACCTGCGGGGCAATGATGTATGCTCTGCCCATGGGCACCTGGTGGCGGCTCGGCATTTGGACCGCCATCGGTTTCCTCATCTATTTCACTTACGGCGCGTGGCACCTCAAGAAGCCCCAGTGGAAAATCGAGGAACAGTAAAAGGGAGGCTGGAATGCGCGTTCACCTGGGATTTCGCTCTGCACTTTTCGCCGCGGCAATGTTGGCGATTACGGCATCACCCGCGGCAGCTGCGGATTGCACGCTGAAAATAGCCACGTCTGTGGATACCGTGCGCGGCATCAACGACGCAATGCTGCTCCCCGTAACCATGGCGGGAGCACATAAACTGCTACTGCTTGATACGGGCGGATTCTTCAGCGAGATCACGCCGCAAACTGTCACGGAGCTGGGACTGAATACGCGCCGCGTCGGCATCATGCAATATGACATTGAAGGCAATGGCGTGGATCGCGCCGCCGACGTGAGCGATGTAACGCTTGGGACAATTCCGCCAACTTCCATGCAGTTCATGGTGGCGGCGCGAGAAATTGGCGGCAAGAACACCAAGATCGCAGGCACGCTCGCGCCAAATATTCTTAGCGCCTATGATCTGGATCTCGATTTCCCTAACGGCAAATTCAAGTTGATGTCACAGGACCATTGCCCTGGTCAGGTGATTTATTGGCCCCATGGCGCGGTGGCGGCTATCCCTATGAAAGTGACAGAGAGTAACCACATCGTCTTCCCCATGGAGCTCGATGGCCATCACCTGCTGGCGATGCTCGATACAGGCGCTTCGCAAACCACTCTCAGCCTTCGCGAAGCTCAAATTATTGGCGTCGGCACGAGCGCGCCTGATTTAGAGCAGATAGGGCAACTGAAGAATAATCCTGATGCAAAAATCTATCGCCACCGTTTCAAGACGCTCAGCATGGATGGTATTACAGTCAGCAATCCAACGATTGTTTTGATACCTGACATGGTGCGCAATTACATGGTGCACAGCCCATATACTGGAAGCCGGATTGACACCAGCAGCGAACCGCAGGGGCTACCCGATCTGCTGCTCGGCATGTCGGTGTTGCAACATTTGCATGTTTATGTCGCCTATAAGGAAGAGATGCTTTACATCACTGCTGGCGAACCTGCGCCGTCTCCCGCGCAGGGTGGAGGCTCGGGTGGAAGATAATAGCGAGTAACTTAGCTGCACTGTCCATGCCCACCTGAAAAACGCGCAAGCCAGCCCTATATCTTTCTCTCGCGGATGTTTATGAGTGGCGCGCTTTCACTCGCGCCAAAACCACGACGATGAAATTCCCGGATCCCACCGCCGCCGAGCGCCTTGAACGGCTGGTCAAGGCCGCAATCCGCGCAGGCGCCGACGCCGCGGACGCAGTCGAATTCAAGAATGTCTCCGCCGGCGTCTCTTTTCGCCTCGGCAAGCTGGAAGACGTGGACCGCGCGGAATCATCGGACTTGGGCCTGCGCGTATTCGTTGGGCACAAAGTGGCGATCGTGTCCTCGACCGATTTTTCGCGCGCAGCACTCGAGGCGCTGCCCGAACGCGCCATCGCCATGGCGCGGCTTGCCCCGGACGATAAATTTGCGGGCCTCGCTCCCGCCGATCGCTTGGCCAGAGATTTTCCCGTTCTTGATATCGAGGACATGGAGGAGCCCGCCACCGAGAGTTTGGTCGAACGCTCGCGCAACGCAGAAGGCGCGGCTTTAGCCGTCGCGGGCGTCACCAATTCCGAAGGCGGCGTCGCTTCGTTCAGCCGCACCATGGTCACGCTTGCCACCAGCGAAGGCTTTTTGTGCGGTTACACAGGAACCAGCCACGGCGTCTCGGTCTCGGTGATCGCGGGCGAGGGCACGGCGATGGAAGCCGACAATGACTATGCCAGCGCGCGGCACGGCGCCGATCTCGAATCCCCGGAAGCGGTAGGCAAGCGCGCGGGCGAGCGCGCGGTGAAACGCCTGAACCCGCGCAAAGTGAAAACGCAGGCCGCCCCGGTTTTCTACGACCCTCGCGTGGCGGCGAGCCTGCTCGGCCATTTCGCGAGCGCGATTTCCGGCTCGTCAATCGCCCGTGGCGTGAGTTTTTTGAAAGACAGAATGAATGAACAGATCTTTGCAACGGGTGTCACCATCATTGACGACCCGCACCGCAAACGCGGGCGGCGCTCCAAGCCGTTCGATGGCGAAGGCGTCGCCAATGCGCGCCATATGCTGATCGACAAGGGCCGCCTTACCACCTGGCTGCTCGATAGCGCGAGCGCGTGCCAGCTCAATCTCGTCACCACCGGGCATGCCGCGCGCGGAACTGGCGGCCCGCCGCACCCGGCGGCGACGAATCTTTACATGCAGCCAGGAACGCAAACGCCAGAAGCGCTTATGAAAGACGTACGCGGTGGTTTTTATGTCACCGATCTGATCGGCATGGGCGTGAACGGCGTCACCGGTGATTACAGCCGCGGCGCCGCCGGCTTGTGGATCGAGAATGGCGCGCTTTCCTATCCCGTCAGCGAAGTCACCATCGCAGGCAATCTGAAAGACATGTATCGCAACCTCACGCCTGCGAACGATCTGGTTTTCCGTTACGGTTATGATGCGCCCACCATTCGCGTCGATGGCATGACCGTCGCCGGCGCCTGAAAGAGACAACAATGGAATACCAGCCCAAACAGTTTCTTCATCTTGTCTTTGGCGGCGAGCTGACCGCGCTGGACAGAATCGAATTCAAGGATCTGTCCAAGCTCGACATCGTCGGCATCTTTCCGAACTACCGCGAAGCCCATGCCGCCTGGCGCGCGGCCGCCCAGACCAGCGTGGATAACGCGCATGTCCGCTATTTCGTGGTGCACATCCACCGGCTGCTTGAACCCGACGACGTAATCGCTCGGCACGGGGCCTGATTAACGATTACGCGCCGTACCGCCCTCGCCGCCATGCCCCCGCGCATGCTAAATGCAGAGTCATGACGGACGCCCCGCCGCCAGCCAGCGCAAGCTGGCCATTCCGCAATGCCGACGGCGATTTCGCGCTGATCTGGCGGCTTCTGCACGATTACATCGGTCCGCATTTTCCGACAGTTGTCGCCGCGGTAGTTTGCATGGTCGGCGGCGCGGCGATGACAGCGCTTTTGGCGTGGCTGCTCGACCCCGCTATCAAGCTTATCTTTCTCGAAAAGCGTGCCGACATGGTGCCGCTGATCCCCTCGGCCGTGGTGGGCGTAGTGTTTTTGCGCGGCGCCTTCAACTACGGCGAAACAAAGTTCAACAACACCGTGGGCCAGAACATCGTCGCTGATGTGCAGCGCGACATGTTCAAGAGCCTAATCGGGCTTGATCTCGAGCGGCTGAACGCCGTGCACTCCGGCCAATTCGTATCCAACTTTCTTTATGATGCGACGCTTCTGCGCGAAGCGGTAACCAAAGGCATCGCTGGTCTTGGCAAGGAATTTCTTTCGCTGATTTTTCTTTCAGGCGTGATGATCTACCAGAACTGGCGGCTGGCTTTGGTGTCTGTGGTGGTGCTCCCCGTAATCGGTTACGCCGCGCGCCAGCTTGGCAAGAAAATGCGCAAAGCAACCACGCGCAGCATGAACGAAACCGGCGAACTTTCCACCGTGCTGGCCGAAACGTTGGATGGGCGGCGCATCGTCAAGGCCTACGCGCTCGAGACAAATGCGACGGCGCGCGCGGAAGAACGCATCGCTAGGCGTCTCAAATTTCTCATCAAGGCGGTGCGGGCGCGCGCGCTGTCGGTGCCGCTCGCCGATTTCCTGGGTGGGCTCGCCATCGCAGCCGTTGTCGCCTATGCCGGCTATGAAGGCCTACACGGCCGGCTTGAGCTCAACCAGTTCGCTTCGTTCCTGGCCGCCATGCTGCTGGCGCAGCAGCCGGTGCGGAATCTGTCGCAACTGTGGAGCGTAACCACGGAAGGCCTGGGCGCGGCAAAGCGCGTGCTCGATCTCATCGACTCGAAGCCGCAAATCGTCGATCGTGCCGGCGCCAGGGATTTGCGCATCGCGCCCCCGCCTCTGGGCGGCAATGTGCGCTTCAGGAATATCGGCTTCGCTTATCACGCGGGCGCGCCTGCGCTTGAAAACGTCACGCTGGACGTGAACGCGGGCAAGAAAATCGCGCTTGTCGGGCCGTCGGGCGCTGGCAAAAGCACGATCTTCCACCTGCTGCTGCGTTTTTACGAAGCCGATAATGGTGCAATAGAAATTGATGGCCAGGATATTCGCAACGTCACGCTCGCCTCGTTGCGCCAAACCATCGCACTGGTGACGCAGGAAGGATTCCTGTTCGATGAATCGGTACGCGCAAATATCGGCTACGGCCGCGCGGGTGCGAGCGACGATGATATCGTGGCCGCCGCCAAGGCCGCGGCCGCGCATGATTTCATAATGGAAATGCCAGAAGGCTACGACACGCGCGTGGGCGAAGGCGGCCTGCGTCTTTCGGGCGGTCAGCGCCAGCGTCTGGCCATTGCTCGCGCCATGCTGCGCAATGCGCCGATCCTATTGCTCGACGAAGCGACCTCTTCGCTCGACACCGAATCCGAACGTCAGGTGCAGGAAGCGCTGAAGCGTCTGATGAAAGGGCGAACCACTATCGTCATCGCGCACCGGCTCACCACAGTGCTCGACGCCGATCGCATTTATGTGCTGGATCATGGCCGCGTCGCCGAACAGGGCACACATCCCGAGCTGATGGCGCGCGGCGGGCTTTATGCGCGGCTTTACAGCCGCGAGTTCCACGACGACGAACTGCCCGCAGCAACGCTTGGATAAGACGATGACCAGCCGCACGTTCGGGCTCGCCCTTTATCGCGCCGCCTGGTCCGCGTTCGGCTTCGCGGCCGCCCCGGTGCTGGGCGCCCGCGCCGCGCGCGGCAAGGAAGACCTCGCGCGCAGGAACGAACGCTTGGGCCATGCCGAGCGCGCGCGGCCCGAAGGCACACTCATCTGGGTTCACGGCGCAAGTGTGGGCGAATGCATCGCAGTGTTGCCGCTGGTATCGCGGCTTTTGACGAAGCCGGGGCGCCATGTGCTGCTGACCAGCGGCACGGTGACGTCCGCCAAACTGATGGCCGAGCGCCTGCCAGGCCCCCGCGCCTTTCATCAATATGTGCCGCTGGACGCACCAGACGCGGTGACGCGCTTTCTTGACCATTGGCGCCCCGATGTGGCGCTGTTCGTCGAATCCGAATTGTGGCCCAATCTGGTGATGGAAACGCACGCACGCGGCATCCCCATGGCGCTCATCAATGCGCGGCTGTCGGAACGCTCATTTCGCGGCTGGAACCGCGCGCGCAACACGGCTGCGACACTGCTTTCGGCGTTCAATCTTGCTCTCGCGCAGGATCAGACCACAGCCGACAGGTTGAAAAAACTTGGAGCGCGAGATGTGCGAGTGGCGGGCAGTTTGAAAGCTGACGCGGCCGTATTGCCTGTTGATGAACCCGCGCTCGCGAAATTCAAAGTAGCTGTTGGCACGCGGCCCTTAATTCTTGCCGCAAGCACGCACCCGCGTGAAGAAGAACAGGTGCTCGATGCCGCCGCTATCATCCGCGGCCAGCGCGCCGAACTGCTCACCATCATCGTGCCACGTCATCCGGAACGGGGCATGGCGGTCGAGGCGCTCGCGCGCAGCCGCGGCTTCTCAGCCGAACGCCGCAGCACCGGCGTCATGCCAACGCGCGCGACCGCTGTCTATATTGCTGACACGCTGGGCGAGCTTGGGCTGTTCTATCGTGCGGCGCCTTTCGTGTTTCTGGGTGGCAGCTTGATCGCCCATGGCGGGCAAAACCCGCACGAGCCTGCCCAGTTCGGCATCGCCATCGTCACCGGCCCGCACACGGAAAATTTCGGCGAAAGCTTTCGCGCCATTCTGGCCGCCCAGGGCGAAGGTTGCGTGCATACGGCAGACGAATTGGCAGGCTTGGCGTTGCGGCTGTTGCAGGATCCGTCTCGTGCCCAGCGCCTTGGCGCCGCCGCCAAGGCCACGGCCGCATCGTTGGGCGGCGCGCTCGATCGCACGCAGGATGCGGTAGAACTATTGCTGGCACCCCATGCGCGCGCCTGAATTCTGGACAAAAGAATATGGCCTCGGCAAGGCACTGGGCCTGATCCTGTCACCGCTGGGCGCGCTTTATGGCCTGAGCGTGCGCCTGAGGCGTAATGGCGCGCGGCCCTTCCGCCCGCGCGCGCGTGTCATCTGCGTTGGCAATCTTACGGCGGGAGGCACAGGCAAGACGCCGGTTGCCATCGCGTTGGCGGTGGCGCTGAAAGAAAAAGGCCGCCGCGTCGCATTTCTAACGCGCGGCTACGGCGGCAGCATAAGCGGCCCCATGCGTGTGGAGGCCGGCAAACATTACGCGAGCGATGTCGGTGACGAGGCGTTGCTGCTGGCCACTGTTGCGCCCACCATCGTCGCGCGCGACCGGGCGGCTGGCGCGGCCATGGCTGATGAACTTGCCGATGTCATCGTGATGGACGATGGCTTCCAGAATTTTTCCGTGGCCAAGGATTTGTCGCTGCTGGTGATCGATGCTGGCGGCTTCGGCAATAGGCGGCTGATTCCGGCGGGACCATTGCGCGAGCGCCCGGAGCATGGCTTCGCCCGGGCGCATGCCGCCGTGCTGATCGACAATGCCCAACATGATCTGACGCCGTTCCGTGGCGAAAGGCTGCACGCGCGCACCGAGATCGCCGGGCCCCTCAACCTCGAAGGCCGCAAGGTGTTCGCTTTTTGCGGCATCGGCAAACCGGACAAATTCTTCCGCACGCTCACCGAAATGGGCGCAATGTTGGTGGGAGCCAAGGCTTTTCCCGATCATCACAATTTCTCACGCACTGACATAGAACGCCTCAAAACGCGCGCCGATGCGCTGGGCGCGCTTCCCGTCACCACGGAAAAAGATTTCCTCCGCCTCGATGAAGAGGCACGCGAAGGCGTGCTGCCCGTGCCTATTCGCATCGTGTTCGAAGATGCCGCGGCCTGTTCCGCGCTGTTGCTAAAGCTCGCGACGTGAGCGAGACAGTACCTTCCCCGTCTACGCCGGCGCTCTCGTTGCTGGAGCGCATCCGTTATTGGTTCGAGACCGCCGGCTTCTTCATCATCATCGGTTTCTTCCGGTTGTTCGGTCTCGATAGCGCTTCGGCCATCGGCGGCTGGATCGGCCGCACGCTGGTGGCGCCAACGAGCGCCTCCAAACGCGCCTATGCGAATTTGCGCGCGGCATACCCGGAGAAAAGCGAGGCTGATATCAAGCGCATCCTGACGGGCATGTGGGACAATCTGGGGCGCGTGCTGGCTGAATATGCGCATCTGGGCAGGCTTACCTCGAAAGGCACGGCTCCGCGCATCGAGATCGCGGGCATCGAAAATTATGAAGCTGCGAAAGCGCGCGGCAAAGGCATGCTCATCATCTCGGCCCATTTCGCCAATTGGGAAACCATGCCGTTCGCAGCGCGTGAATACGGCGTCACCGGCGGCATGGTCGTGCGGCCGACAAACAACCCTTACGTCAGCCGCTGGCTTGACCGGCAGCGCGCGCGTTACGGCATTCCGGAACAAATCGCCAAGGGCGCGCAGGGCACGCGGCGCATTTTCTCGCTGCTGCGCAAGGGCGAGGCCATCCTGATGCTGGTCGATCAGCGCACCAATGAGGGCATCCCTGCGCCCTTCTTCGGCCGCGATGCGATGACGACGCCAGCGCCCGCCGCTCTTGCGCTCAAGCTCGGCGCTGTAATCGTGCCTGTGTGGAACGAACGTATCGGCGGATCGCACTTTCGCATGCATGTCTTCCCTGCGATCGAAGCGACGCGCACCGGCAACGACGACCGCGATCTACTGGAGCTGACCGCCGCCATCAACGCCTGGGTCGAAGCGCGCGTGCGCGCGCGTCCCGAACTATGGCTTTGGATTCACCGGCGCTGGCCGGAGCCCGGCGCGAAACTGCGCAAGCGCGCTCATGCCTTGGTGGGCGCGGGCGAGCGGGCCGAAAGCGAAGGGTCGAGCCTCACCTGAAACCAGTTCATGCCCCAATGCAGATGCGGTCCCGTGGCGCGCCCCGTGTGGCCGACCCGGCCGATTTCCTGGCCGCGTTCCACGCTGTCGCCTGGCTTCACCACCAATTTGCTTTGATGCATGTAGCTCGTGAACACGCCATGGCCGTGATCGAGCATGGTGAAATTGCCTTCGAGAAAAAACCCATCGGCCACCAGCACCGTGCCGTTGGCTGGCGCATGAATGGAAGCGCCCTCGCCTGCCGCGATGTCGACGCCGAAATGCGGCGCCGATGGCGTGCCATTCAGGATGCGCTGGCTACCGAACAGTCCGCTAATGATGCCGTGTGCCGGCCAGTCGAAAGGCTCGCCGAACCAGGTGGCGTCGGAATCCCGCTTGCGCGCTTCGGCGACAATCTCATGCTCACGATGGATGCGCGCCTCTTCTTCCGGCGTCGGTTTCACCGATTCCGGTGGCAGCCCGTTGACGATCTGCACTTCGTATTGACGAACGACAGGTGCGACATCATGGCTTTCTATCGAGCCATCGGAAAACAAAACGGAAATATGCGACGGAGTTTTCTGATCGAAAGCGAGCCCGAACGCGAATAAGCCTTCCGGCGACACGCGGACGGAATTTCCATCCACGCTCACTTTGGCGTTTGCTTCGGTTTTGCCTACGACCAGGCCGCCCTGCTTCAGCGAACCGCTCAACAATGTGCGCGGCGCGTCAGCCCGCGCCAAACGCGCGCCAAAGGCGAAGGGCATACTTGCTACCAGCGCGGCGCCGCCAATGACGACGCCACGCCGCGCCACCGCACTCATTTTGGCGTCAGCCCCTTTTCCTGCAGGCGCCTCACGGCAACCGCAGGGCTGGCATAGGCCTCCTGCAAGTCAACGCTCCAGTAGCGCAATGCCTCCAAAGGAATCTTCACGCCCGTCACCGCGCACAGCACATAGGCGCCCGGCTTCACCACGCGGAATTCGCCGTCCTGATATTCGACGGTTGCCTCATCCTCTGCCGGAAACTCGCGCTCGTGCCGGTTCATCGGAGCCTATGGAATGACGGGTTGGAAGGTCAGATCCGGTTGCTGCTGCTGTTGTGGCTGCTGAGCTGGTTGTTGCGCCGCCGTTTTCTGTTTCTTGGGGCGGTGATGCACTGCCGCGACTTTCTTCGCAGGCGGCGCAGCTGTTGAGACCGTGACCCAAATCGCATTCCAGGGTGCGGTTGGATTCATCATGCGCAGCTCAAGGCCGGAGGCCGTGATGGAAACGCACTGTCCCGGGGCGATCTGCAATGGGCTGTCGCTCCACGCGCCGGTCTTGCCCTTGGTGACAAACACGCCAGGGTTACTGGAATCGGAGTTCGCGTTGCAGAGCATTCCGGTGCGCGAGGAGAGGCCGGTTTTCGTGTCGCCCGCTTCCTCGAACACCGTCGTGTTGTTAGTTCCAACGCCTGCAAGGCAATAGGACAATGCAGTATCGCATTTGTCGGTACCGCTCGCGGCGGTCGCTTCGGGCGTGGTCTCTGCCGCAGCAGGCGCTTTTGCTGGCGCGGGGCTCGTCGTCTGCGCCGCGGCATCGGGGCCTGAGGGCCCGATTGCCTGGGCGGCCGGCGAAGTGGTGGTTGACGTATCATCGGCCGCGAAAACGGGCGCGATAACAAGCGCGGCGAACGCCGCCGTTACAATCCATAAGCGCATGACAAAAATCTCCAGGGGCTAGCCAAGGCACCATACTACGCCGCAACCGCCAGATGCTACTCTCGCTAGAAGAGGTCGCCTTGCCCCCTGCCCCCTTTGACCGGGTGCGGACGATTGGCCGCAGGCTTCGCTTCCGGCGCGCCCGAGGCGGTGGCCGCGTGTTCACCGTCGGCAAAAGTAATAATTAGTTTCTCGCCCGAGTTTACGGCGCTCGCACGGCGGCGCAGCCGCCCATCTGCCCCCCGCACCAGCGTGAAGCCGCGCGCCAGCACGGCGCGATAGCTCAATGTGTCCAGCACGCGGGCGGTCTCGCCGAGCGCGCGCCCTGCATCCCGCACGCGCTTGGTATAGGCGCGGCCAAGCCGGTTACTGAGGTCGCGCGTGCGTTCGCGCTTGTGCGAGATTTCGGCACGGATAACGCGTGGGCGCAAAAGCGCGGCAGTCTCGCGAAAATGCAAGGCATGGCGTTGAAGATTGCGGTGCAGGGCGCGCGGCAGGCGTTCGGCGACGGAATCATACTGCTGGCGCGGCAGCGCGAATAATGAATCGGGCCGCGGCAAGGCGCGTGCGAGCGCCTGCAAAGTTTGTTTGCGCTGTTCCTGCAAGCGATGACTGGCGCGGCGCAAACGGCGGTCGAGATTGAGCGTGCTGTCGAGCAACTCGGCCCGCACCGGAACCGCCATTTCGGCGGCGGCCGAAGGCGTTGGCGCGCGTCTATCGGAAACGAAATCGATCAGCGTGGTGTCGGTTTCATGGCCGACGGCGGAAATCAGAGGAATGACGCTGGCCGCTACAGCGCGCACCACGATTTCCTCGTTGAACGCCATCAAATCTTCGATCGAGCCGCCGCCGCGCGCGACGATGATGATATCGGGGCGGGGAATCTTTCCGCCAGCCCTGAGCGCATTGAAGCCGCGAATGGCAGCCGCCACTTCCCCGGCCGCGCGCTCGCCTTGCACCGTCACCGGCCACAGCAGCACGCGGCGCGGGAAACGGTCGGAGAGCCGGTGCATGATGTCGCGGATCACTGCGCCCGTGGGCGAAGTGATGACGCCGATCACTTCCGGCAAATAGGGAATGGGTTTTTTGCGCGCTTCGTCGAACAGCCCTTCGGCGGCGAGTTTTCTCTTGCGCTCCTCCAGCATCGCCATCAGCGCGCCGAGGCCCGCCAGCTCCATCTGCTCGACCACGATCTGGTATTTGGACTGGCCGGCAAACGTGGTCAGCCGCCCTGTGCAGACGACCTCCAGACCCTGCTCCGGCTTTACCTTCAGCCCAGTGTAACTTCCCTTCCACACCACGCCCGCCAGCACCGCGCGTTCGTCCTTAAGATCGAAATAACAATGGCCGTTGGGGTGGCGTGTGACGCGGCTGACTTCGCCCCGCACCCGCACGAAGGAAAACGCGCCCTCGACCATGCGCTTAAGCGCGGCCGACAGCTCGCTGACGCTGAATTCCGGCAGGTTGCCGATTGCGGGTTTTGGGGCGGTTTCGTCCATGGTGGGGCGATGATACAAACCAATTCGTAATGCGCCATCGGAAACGAGAGCCGTGAATATCCTTCTAGTCGGCGACGGCGGGCGCGAGCACGCGCTGGCCTGGGCGCTGGCCGCAAGCCCACTCACCTCTAGGCTCTATTGCGCGCCAGGCAATGCGGGCATCGCCGAGATTGCCGAATGCGTGCCCATCGGCATGATGGAACTCGATCGCCTTGTCGCCTTCGCCAAAGAGAAGCGAATCGATTTCGCCGTCACCGGGCCGGAAGGGCCACTCACAGCAGGCTTGGCCGACAAATTCGAAGCAGCCGGAATCAAGGCGCTGGGGCCGAGTGCGGCCGGCGCGAAACTTGAAGCCTCCAAGGGTTTCGTCAAAGATCTTTGCGCTAGGCACAATATTCCGACCGCACGTTCCCGGCAGTTTGACAATGCTCAAGCCGCAACTGCTCACACTACCGGCGAACGGCATCCCATCGTAATCAAAGCGGACGGTCTAGCGCAGGGAAAGGGCGTGGTCATTTCGCATACGCCCGCGACCTCGGGCCAGGCGATCCATGCCATGTTCGCTGGCGAGTTTGGCGAAGCCGGACACAGGATCGTTGTCGAGGAATTTCTTGAAGGCGAGGAGGCAAGTTTCTTCGTGCTCACCGATGGCACGCATGTACTGCCGCTGGCTGGTGCGCAGGATCACAAGCGCGCCTTCGACAATGACGAAGGCCCCAACACGGGCGGCATGGGCGCTTATTCGCCTGCGCCGGTTCTCACAGCGAAAATCGAACGCGAAGTGATGCAACGCATCGTGCAGCCGACCATCGACGCCATGCGCGAGGCGGGCACACCCTATCAGGGCGTGCTCTATGCCGGGCTGATGATCACGCGCGAGGGCCCGAAGCTCATCGAATACAATTGCCGCTTTGGCGATCCCGAATGCCAGGTGCTTATGCTGCGCCTGAAATCTGATCTGCTTCCAGCCCTCATTGCCGCGCGCGATGGCGTGCTTGGAAGCGTCGATTTGCGCTGGCGCGATGAAACCGCGCTCACCGTGGTGATGGCGGCCAAGGGTTACCCCGGAAAATATGACAAGGGAACGGAAATTCACGGGCTGGAAGACGCGGCGAAAGTTCCGGGCGTGCAGATTTTTCATGCAGGCACCGAACGGCGCGATGGCCGTCTGCTCGCTACGGGGGGCCGCGTGCTTGATGTCAGCGCGCTTGGTAAAGATGTGCGCGAGGCGCGTGACCGTGCCTATGTGGCAGTAAAGCGCATTAACTGGCCGGACGGATTCTGCCGCGGCGACATCGGCTGGCGCGCGCTTAAGCGCTGAAACTGGTATAGTGATGTGAGCATCGGGAGGGCTTCCATGAAGCGATTATTATTTGCGGCGGCGTTTGCAGCCACCGCCATCGCAACGGCAGCACATGCCGACACGCTGGTCTATGCCGGCACGCTGCTGGCCAAACCTGGCCAAGCGCTGCTGCACAACCAGACCGTCGTCATCGCGGGCGATCGCATCAAGGCCGTGCAGGCCGGCTTCACAGCGCCCAAAGCTGGCGATCAGGTCATCGATCTCAAGAACCGTTTCGTGCTGCCGGGCCTCTTCGATTGCCACGTCCATCTGCTGCTCGATTTCAACGCGACGCAGAAGGTCGACCTGGTGACGCTGTCGCCGCAGGCCATTGCGCTGCGCGGCGCTTATCATGCAGGCCTCGATCTGCGCGCAGGCTTCACCACCGTGCGCGATCTGGGCGAAGCCAACGGTTCGGGCGACGCTATCTTCGCGCTGCGCGACGCTATTGCAAAAGGCTGGGTGGCGGGCCCGCGCGTGTATGCTGCCGGCGCGCTCATCGCGCCCACTGGCGGCCACGGCCAAATTTATGGCTATCGCGAAGACATCGACGACCTGTTCATGTCGAAGGGCCGCTGCGACGGCCCCATCGAATGCCGCAAGGTGACGCGGCTGCAGGTGGCCCGCGGCGCCAATGTGATCAAATTGGCCACCACCGGCGGCGTGCTGTCCGATGTGGGAGCTGGCATAGGCCAGCAATTCTTCGATGACGAAATCCAGGCCATAGTACAGACCGCGCATATGCTGGGCCGCAAGGTGGCGGTACATGCACACGGCACCGACGGCATCAACGCGGCGCTGCGCGCGGGCGCCGATTCCATCGAGCACGGCACCTTCATGGACGATGAATCGATCCGCCTGTTCAAAGAGCACCACACCTGGTACGTCCCTACCGTGATGGCAGGAATGACGGTGGCCGAAAACGCTAAGATACCTGGGTTTTATCCACCCAATGTCGCCGCCAAGGCGTTTCTTGTCGGTCCACTTATGCTGGCGACGCTGAGAAAGGCGCACAACGCGGGGCTCAAGATCGCCTTCGGCACCGACACCGGCGTCTCGCCGCACGGCCAGAACGCGCGCGAGTTCGAACTGATGGTGCAGGCGGGCATGAGCCCGATGGAGGCGATCAAGGCCGCCACCGTTTCGGCCGCCGATCTTGTGGGCGTGACCAAGGATCTGGGAACTGTCGAACCCGGCAAATACGCCGACCTCGTGGCAACGGCGGCAAGCCCGCTCGACAATATTTCCGAGCTCAGGCATGTGCGCTTCGTTATGAAAGCCGGCGCCGTCTACAAGCAGGAATAGATTCGCTGCATGCTGTTATGGATTGCCGTTGGCCTGTTCGTGGCGGGCCTGTTGTGCTTCGCCATCGACAGGCCGCTCGCGCATTTTTTTCGAGCGCGGCTGGTGCAGCTCTGGCGGCGGCGCGTGCGCCTCACCACCGATTACGCCAAGGCGCTGCACTGGCTGATTATCGCCGTAGTTCTCTATGGCAGCACGCAGGCGGCCATGGCGCTGGGCTATGAATCGCTGCTGCTGCACCGCATTTCCGGTTTCTCGGCAGCGTTGCTGCTGAGCCTGTTTGCGGCCAGCGCCATTCTTCACACCTCGAAACTTTTCATCGGCCGGCGCCGCCCTCGCGACGATTTCGAGCATGGCTTCTATGGCTTCGAGTTGGTGCTGTTCGACACACAGCATGATTCTTTCCCCTCCGGTCACGCACAGACGATTTTTTGCGTCGCCGTCGTGCTGTCGGCGGCATGGCCCATGCTCGCGCCGCTGTGGTTTCTGATTGCCGCCTATCTCGCCTTCACGCGTGCGGCACTCACCTCGCATTTCCTGAGCGATGTTCTGATCGGCGCGGGCCTGGGCGTCATCGTCACGCGCGAAGTTTTTCTTCTCGTTTTCCCCACGCTTGCACCCGCTTGGTTCTGATCAGCGCCTTGCGCGGAAGAATTCCGTCAGCAACGTTCCGGCTTTCGCATTTTCCAGACGCGAAATTTCCGGGCGGTGGTGGCAGGTCGGCTGGGTGAAAAAGTGCGGGCCATACTCGATAGCGCCGCCCTTAGGATCAGCGGCGGCATATACCAGCCGGCCAATGCGCGCGAAGCTGATTGCGCCCGCGCACATCGCGCAAGGCTCCAGCGTCACATACAGCGTCGTGCCAATAAGGCGTTCGTTGTTCAACGCCATGGCGCCAGCGCGCAGCACCAACATTTCCGCATGCGCGGTAGGATCGTGCCACTCGATGATGCGATTGCCGTCTTTGGCCAGCAGGGCACCGTCAGCCGAAATCAGCATCGCGCCGATGGGCACTTCACCGCGTGCTGCCGCAAGCTCGGCTTCGGCAAGCGCCATTGCCATGAATTGCTCGTCGCCCATCCTTGAGCCTTATGCTAGAGCGGACGCTGACGAATAGAGGAAATGGCATTGGCCGACAATGATGCCGCAAATGACGCCGCACCCGGCGAACGCATCGCCAAGGTGATCGCGCGCGCGGGAATCTGCTCGCGGCGCGACGCCGAAAAACTGATCGCCGAGGGCCGCGTGGCGGTTAATGGCGAGAAAATCACCACGCCCGCGTTGCGCGTGGGCGAGGACGCGCTCATCGCCATCGACGGCAAGCCTGTGCCCGCGGCCGAGCCCACGCGGCTGTGGCGCTATCACAAACCGGCCGGCCTCGTGACCTCGCACCGCGATCCGGAGGGCCGCGCAACCGTGTTCGCCAATCTGCCCAAGGGCCTGCCGCGCGTGCTTTCGGTTGGCCGCCTCGACATCAATTCGGAAGGCCTGCTGCTGCTCACCAATGACGGCGAGCTCGCGCGCAAACTCGAATTGCCATCGCAGGGCTGGGTGCGGCGCTATCGCGCGCGGCTGTTCGGCAAGGTGACGCAGGAGGATTTTAGCAAGCTCGCCAAAGGCATCACGGTCGATGGCGTGCATTACGGGCCTGTCACCGCCGAGCTCGAACGCGCCAAGGGGCCTTACGCTTGGGTCACGCTGTCGCTCAAGGAAGGCAAGAACCGCGAGGTAAAACGGCTTATGGAACATCTGGGCCTGAAAGTCGCGCGCCTTATCCGCGTGAGTTTCGGCCCCTTCCATCTCGGCCATCTGCCGGAAGGCGCCGCCGAAGAAATCCCCGGCAAGGTATGGCGCGAGCAGTTGGGCCTGCCGAAACCGAAGCGGCGCTGAACCGCGCTGCTATGAGCGTGCCAGCGGCGGCGGCGTCTCCGCGCCGGTCGGATCCTGGTGGATAATGATCTCGGCGCCGGGAAAAGCATTCATCAGCGATTGTTCGACTTCGTCGCTCACCTCATGGGCGCGCGACAGCGCGATGCCGGGGTCCATTTCCAGATGAAACTGGATGAAGGTCAGCGTGCCGGCCGCACGCGTACGCAAATCGTGGATGCCGCGCACTTCCGCATTGCGCAGCGCAATTGTCTTGATGCGTGCGCGCGCTTCGTCTGGCAATTCGCGGTCCATGAGCTGATCGAAGGATTGGCGGAAAACATGCCAGGCGCTCGCCGCCAGCACGCAGGCGACCGCGAGCCCGATGAGTGGATCGGCGATATACCAGCCCAGCCGCGTAGACATCAGGATGCCCGCGATGACGCCGAGATTGGTCAGCAGATCGCCCCAGTAATGCATGCTGTCAGCGGCAATCGCCACCGAGCGCGTGCGGCGCACCACCAGCCGTTGGAACCTGACCAGTACGAAGGTGGCGAGGACCGAGAATGCCATCACGCCAAGGCCGATTGATTCATTCTCAAGGGGATGCGGCGAAATCAGATGATCGATCGATTCAAAAACCAGAAACGTGGCCGAGCCCGCAATGAACGCCGCCTGCAACAGTCCCGCCAACGGCTCTGCCTTGGCGTGACCGAAGCGGTGCTCGGCATCGGCCGGTGTCAGCGCATGGCGCACGGCGACGAGATTGACGGCAGAAGTGAAAACATCGGTGGCTGAATCGGCGAGCGCCGCCAGAATGGCAATAGAACCCGTCAGCCAATAGGCGGCGATTTTCAGCACCAAAAGCAGGGTGGCAATCGCCAGCGAAGCGACCGCGGCAGCATTCATCATGCGCGCGCCCGACGATTTCGGCAGTTGCGGCGTGTGCGGCGACACCGAAGCGTGCGTTGCGTCAGGGCGAATTTTCCCGGCCGCGCTCATGGGTAAAGTTTCTCCGTCCGCCAGGGCGCTTTCGGATTGTCGCGGCGATAAAGCAACCGGTCATGCAAGCGGAACGGCCGGTTGCGCCAGAATTCGATTTCCAAAGGCTGCACGCGAAAGCCAGACCAATAAGGCGGACGCGGAACTTTCGTCAGCGCGTATTTCGCGGCTACGCGCGCCACTTCCTTTTCCAGCGCATAACGTCCTTCGAGCGGCCGCGATTGCGCCGAAGCCCATGCGCCGATCTGGCTGTCCTTGGGCCGACTGGCGAAATAGGCGTCGGCTTCTGCGGCGGTTACGGGAGCCACCTGCCCCCGCGCCCGCACCTGGCGGCCCAGCGACTTCCAGTGAAAACAGAGTCCGGCGCGCGCATTTGCCTTCAGTTCCTGGCCTTTGGCGCTTTCGAGATTGGTGTAAAACACGAAACCGCCGTGATCGATGTGCTTGAGCAGCACCATGCGCACATTGGGCATACCCAATGCATCCACGGTGGCCACCGCCATCGCGTCCGGATCGTTCGGTTCCTCAGCGCGCGCTTCCGCGAACCACGCCTCGAAGAGCGCTATGGGGTCTTTCGCGGTCTCGATTTCCTTTTCGTTCACGCCTGTTCCTTTCGCGTTCGCTCGGATAGCACCTTCGCACCCGCGCCGAAAGTATGACGGTGCCAGCGCCTTCGCGCGCGGCAAAGGATTTGCTAGCCTGCACCCATGATGAGAATGAGAACGCTTCTTAGCGCCGCGTTCCTGCTGGCCGCGTCGGCGGCCTATGCCGTGCCGGGCGATCAGGCCACTTTCGACAGGGGCGTCGCCGCCTATGATGCGGGCCAATACGAGGATGCCTTCAAGATTTTCTCAGACCTTGCCGACAATGACGATCTCGCCGCCATGCGCAACGTGGCGCTGATGTATCGCCGCGGCCAGGGCGTGCTGCGCAATCCGCAAAAGGCGGTCAAATGGTATGAGCGTGCCGCCGAAGCGGGGCTCGGCACCGCGCAAGCCGATCTCGGCATCATGCTGCTCGACGGCGAGGCGGGCGACCCCGAACCGGAAGAAGCAATCATGTGGCTGACTTACGCGTCTGATGCCGGGCACGCCGAAGCGCAATTCCGTTTGGGCGAGCTTTACGAGAAAGGCGAATATGTCACGCAAAACCTTGAACTGGCCAAACGCCTTTATACCGAGGCCGCCGAGCGCGGCCATAGCGCGGCTGAGGCGCGGCTTGCCGCGCTCAACGGGGTGACCGAGGTAGCGCTGCCCACGCCAGCCAAAGACGCGGTGTCGGCCGAGAGAATCGATCCCGCGCCGGTCAGGTTGGCGAAGAAATCCGCCAAGCTTGGAAAACAACCTACATTGCGCCCGGCACTTGCACCGGCAGCGCGCAATGACACACAGCCACCCGGGCCGCTCGCCGAGGGCACCATGCACAAGACGTTTGAGGGTCCGCCTTCCAGGGCCATGCCTTAACCGGCAGGGCATATCGTTCCTATATAGTGGTGGCGATGCGCGATCCCTATGACGTCCTCGGTGTGCCCCGGAAGGCAAGCGAAGCGGAAATCAAGAAGGCATTCCGCCAGCTTGCCAAGAAGCACCATCCCGACAAGCACGCCAACGACCCGGCGGCGGTGAAACGCTTTCAGGAAATCAACAACGCCTACGATCTGCTTGGCGACAAGGAAAAACGCGCGCAATACGACCGCGGCGAAATCGACGAGAGCGGCCAGCCCAAAGGTTTCGGCGCGGGCTTCAATCCGGGCGCGGGCGGATTTCGCCAAGGCGGCTTTCGCCCCGGCCAAGGCGGGCCGCGCGAATTCCATTTTAATTTCGGCGAGGAAGAAGGCGTCAACCTCGACGACATTCTGGGCGGCATCTTTGGCGGCGGCGCAGGCCCAACGCGCGGCCGCGCGCGGACGCAACCCAGACGCGGCCAAGATTTGCAGCTCACCACCACGGTGTCGTTTCAGGAAGCGGCACTCGGCGGCACGCGCCGCGTGATGCTGGGTGATGGCCGCGAGCTGGAAGTGAAAATCCCGCCCGGCCTGAAAGAGGGACAGCAAATCCGCCTTCGCGGTCAAGGCGCGCCCGGCGAGCGCGGCGGCGCGTTCGGCGATCTGCTCATTACCGTCAGCGTGGCGCCGCATCCCTATCTCACCCGCGATGGCGACGACATCCGAATGGATTTGCCGATCACGCTCAAGGAAGCGGTGCTAGGCGCCAAGGTGGAAGTGCCGACATTGACCGGCCCTGTCTCGGTCACGGTGCCTCCCAACTCCAACACCGGCACGGTGCTGCGTCTCAAGGCCAAGGGCATCCAGGCCCCGAGCAATGTGGGCGACCTTTATATAAGGCTGCTGGTGACACTGCCCGAAAAGGCCGACGCGGAATTGAGTTCTTTCGCCAAGCGCTGGCAGGCCGCCTACGACCCCCGCTCGAAACTGCATTGAGAAAGAACCGGTTGCGGATCACGAAGTTGCCGCTGCGTTAGGGGGCTGACCAACTTCCCGGTGGCAGAAGGTTCCCCCTTCGTGCCTGGCCTCATCTTGCTATCGGCAAGCGGCTTGGCGACAGTGCCTGCGAGTCCCAACCGGAATCTCCCTTGACCAGCGAAAACGCAGGCCCGGCCCTGGAGCAATTCGAAAAGAAATCCAAATCCGACACCGTGTTTCTGGGCCATCCGGCTGGGCTGGGCTGGCTTTCAGCCTCCGAGTTCTGGGAGCGGTTCTCCTATTACGGCATGCAGACGCTGCTGGTGCTCTATCTCACGCACTACCTTCTTCTGCCCGGCCATATCGAGCAGGTCTGGGGCTTTGATGCGTTCCGCCGGCTGATCGGCTGGGTCTACGGCACGCAATCGCAGATGGCGCTCGCCTCCAACACCGCGCAGCTTTATGCGGGCCTCGTCTATGTCACGCCGCTGGCAGGCGGCTTCCTCGCCGACCGGGTGATCGGCCGCACACGAACGGTGACGGCTGGTGCAATCCTGATGGTGATAGGCACGTTCCTGCTGGTGCTGAACCAGACCTTCCTGCTGGCGCTCGCGCTGCTGCTGGCGGGCGTGGGCTGCTTCAAGGGCAACATCGCAAGCCAGGTGGGCGATCTCTATTCGCTCGACGATCCGCGCCGCGCCGATGGCTTCCAGATATATTTCCTCGGTATCCAGATGGCCGTGATCATTTCGCCCTTCGTCTGCGGCACGCTGGGCCAGAAGGTGGATTGGCATCTGGGCTTTTTGGCTGCGGGCGTCGGCATGGTGCTGGGGCTCGCTATCTATCTCTTCGGCCGACGCACTTTTCCACCCGAACCCATCCGCAAGGTCGGCGCCAAGGAAAAGCCTCCGCCGCTCACGGCCCGCGACTGGCAGGTGGTGATCCTGCTCGTGGCGATGCTGCCTGTGCTGGCCGTCTCGATCATCGGCAATCAGGAAATCTTCGACGCCTATCTCGTCTGGGGCGAGAAGAATTTCCAGACGATGTTCTACGGCTTCAATATGCCGATCACCTGGATCGTATCGCTGGATGCCTTCGTCAGCACGGTCACGTTAATCGGTGTTATCGCCTTCTGGCGCTGGTATGCGAAGCGCTGGAAGGAACCCGACGAGATCACCAAGATCATCATCGGGGTCGCGATCAGCACGCTGGGGCCTCTGGTGCTGGCGGGGTGCGCCGCGGTGGCCACTTCCACGCATCACCCCGTGCCGCTCTACTGGGCGCTCGGGTTCCACATCCTGAACGACATCGGCTTCGCCATGGTGCTGCCTGTGGGGCTCGCGCTCTATTCGCGCGCCGCGCCGAAGGGCTTGGGCGGCATCATGATCGCCGTCTATTACGTGCACCTGTTCATGGGAAACACGCTGGTGGGCTATTTGGGCGGCTTGCTCGGCACGATGCCGGACACGGACTTCTGGCTGCTGCATGCGGGCTTGATGGCCGGTTCCGTCGTTCTGCTGCTGGTGGCGCGCTTTTTCTTCGGACGGCTGCTTGCGCCGTCCTATGCGAAACCTGTGGCCGCGTGAAGATTGCCTTGAGCAAGAAGCGGTTTGTGTCCGCTAGACCCCCGGAAGTAAACTGCCAAAATATGCGAACCGGAGTCCTCGCTTGCTCCGCAAATTGACCGCCATCATGTCCGCCGACGTGGTCGGCTATAGCGGCCTGATGGAGGCCGACGAAAGCGGCACGCTCGAGCGCCTTAAGAAAAATCGCAGCGCCGTTTTCGACCCCAAAGTCGCGTCGAGCGGGGGGCGCATTGTCAAGCTGATGGGTGACGGCGCCCTGGTCGAGTTCCCCAGCATCGTCGCCGCCATCGAATGCGCTCTCGACATCCAGACGGCGATGACGAAGGCCGAGCCCAACCTGCCCGACACCAAGCGCATCCGTTACCGCATCGGCGTCAATTTGGGCGATGTGATTGTCGAAGGTGATGACATCTACGGCGATGGCGTGAACGTGGCGGCCCGCCTACAGACACTGGCCGAGCCTGGCGGTATCGCGGTGTCGCGCGCCGTGCGCGATCACGTGGCCGGCAAGATCGCCGCCGAGTTCGAGGACCTTGGCGAGCACAACGTCAAGAATATCGAGCGGCCGATTCATGTTTTCGCCGTGCGCCCGCCGGCGGGCGCCACCGCGAGCAAACGGGAACAGCACGAATCGCGCATTTCGATCTGCGTGCTGCCCTTCGCCAATATGAGCGGCGATCCCGAACAGGAATATTTCAGCGACGGCGTGACTGAGGACATCATCACCGATCTCAGCAAGGTGTCGGCGCTTTCGGTGGTTTCACGCAACACAGCCTTCACCTTCAAGGGCAAGCATGTAGACCTCGCCAATGTGGCGCGCCAGTTGAAGGTCAACCACATCCTGGAAGGCAGCGTGCGCAAATCGGGCGACCGCGTGCGCATCACCGCGCAGTTGATCGACGGGGCTAGTGACAGCCACCTCTGGGCCGAACGATTCGACCGCGATCTAAAAGATATTTTCGCAGTCCAGGAAGAAATTGCCGAAGCCATCGTGGCCGCGCTGAAACTGAAACTGCTGCCGTCGGAAAAGAAGGCCCTTGAAACCCGCTCCACCACAAACCCCGAGGCTTACAAACTTTATTTGATGGCGCGGCAATACAGCCTGATGGCCAATTCGCGTCACCGTGAAATCATCATCCGGCTGTGCGAGCGCGCGGTGGACATCGATCCAAATTATGCGCGCGCCTGGGCGTTGCTGGCCATCAGCCAGGCGAACCTGATCATTCTGGGTCTGGTTTCGGGCGATGCTGGGTGGGAAGCCGCGCAAAAGGCACTTTCGCTCGAGCCAGATCTGGCCGAAGCGCATGCCGCACGCGGGCGAATTCTGGCCGACGTTGGACGCTTCGACGAAGCGGAAGCCGAACATCAGGCGGCGCTGCGTCTCGACCCTGAATCCTATGAAGTGAATTCGGCGGCGGCGCGCTACTTCATCGCCAGGCGAAAATATGCCGACGCCATTCGCTGCCTGGAAAAGGCGGGCGCTGTGGCCGAGAGCGACTTCTGGGCCTTGGGCATGGCCGTTCAGTGCTACCAGGCAATGGGGGACGTTGAAGGCGCAAAGGATGTGGCAAAGCGCACACTGGCTCGCGTCTTGAAAATCATCGCCGCCGAGCCGGACCACGGCAATGCCATGAGCTTCGGCGTGACCGCGCTTACGGCCTTGGGCGAAAATGCGCGCGCCAAAGAATGGGCGGAGCGCTCGTTGTTGCTCGATCCGGACAATCAAAACCTGCGCTATAATTTGGCCTGCTGCATGGTGCACCTGCGCGAGTTCGATATGGCCCTAGACTTGCTGGAGCCCGTGATGCAGACGGCCCACCCGCAGAATCTGGTCTGGTTCATGAACGACAACGATCTCGACGCCATCCGGGATCACCCGCAATTCAAGGCCATTGTAGAAGCCGCGGAAAAGCGGCTGGCCCAGGCCAAACACCAATAGAGGCCTACTGGAGTCGCCGCCCGCCCATCGCTATAGGATGGCCGGTCAACGCATGGAGAAGAGCATGGCCGCGGCAGGAACTCATGGCGGGCAAGCGCGGGCTCATCATGGGCGTCGCCAACGACAAATCCATTGCCTGGGGCATCGCGCAATCGCTGCACGCGGCAGGCGCGGAGCTTGCCTTCACCTATCAGGGCGACGTGTTCAAGAAACGCGTTGTGCCCCTTGTCGAGCCGCTGAAGCCGGCTGGCCTTTATGATTGCGATGTGTCGAATGCGGCGTCGGTGAACACGGTGTTTGCGGGGCTGCGCGCGAAATGGGACTGGCTGGATTTCGTCGTCCATGCCATTGCCTTTTCCGACAAAGATCAATTGCGCGGGCGATACGTGGACACCACCGCGGACAATTTCGCCCAGACGATGAACATTTCCTGCTACTCGTTCACGGCCGTGGCGCAGCGCGCGGAAAAAATGATGCCGCAAGGGGGCTCGCTGCTCACGCTCACCTATCTCGGCGCCGAACGCGTGATGCCGCATTATAACGTGATGGGCGTGGCCAAAGCGGCGCTCGAAGCCAGCGTCCGCTACATGGCAGAAGATTTGGGCAAGAAGCAAATCCGCGTCAACGCGCTGTCGGCCGGGCCGATCAAGACGCTGGCGGCGTCCGGCGTCGGCGATTTCCGCTACATCCTCAAGTGGAACGAATACAATTCGCCGCTCAGGCGCACGGTAACGACGGGTGAAGTGGGCGATTGCGCGCTGTTCCTACTGTCCGATCTCGGCCGCGGCGTCACCGGCGAGGTGATGCATGTGGATGCCGGCTATCACATCGTCGGCATGAAGGCTGAAGACGCGCCCGATATCTCGGTCGCACAAAAGCCTCATGTCCCATAACACCTTCGGGCATCTCTTCCGCGTCACCACCTTTGGCGAAAGCCATGGGCCGGCCATCGGCTGTGTGGTCGATGGCTGTCCGCCAGGCATCGCGCTGGTGGAGGCCGATATCCAGGCCGATCTCGATCGCCGCCGCCCCGGCCAATCCAAATTCGTCAGCCAGCGGAAAGAGGACGACCGCGTGCGGATTCTTTCCGGCGTGTTCCAAGATGACCGCATGGACAGGCAACTCACCACCGGCACGCCGATTGCGCTTTTGATCGAGAACATGGATGCGCGGCCGCAGGATTACGAAGGCTTCCGCGACAAGTTCCGCCCCGGCCACGCCGATTACACCTATTGGGCCAAATACGGCGTGCGCGATTATCACGGCGGTGGGCGGCAATCGGCGCGCGAAACCGCTAGCCGCGTGGCGGCGGGCGCGATTGCGCGGAAAATATTGCACCAGATGTTCGGGGCCGCGCGCGTGCGCGGCGCGCTGGTGCAGATGGGCAAGCACAAAATCGACCGTGCGCGCTGGAACTGGGACGAAGTCTCACGTAATCCATTCTTCTCGCCCGATGCCGGCGTGGTTGACCAGTGGAGCGAATATCTTGAGGGCCTGCGCAAGAACCGCTCCTCCTGCGGCGCCATCGTCGAACTTGTTGCGGAAGGAATCCCGGCGGGGCTAGGCGCGCCAGTTTATGGCAAGCTGGATGCGGATCTGGCTTCCGCGCTGATGAGCATCAATGCGGTCAAAGGCGTCGAGATCGGCGCCGGCATGGCAGCGGCTGAATTATCGGGCGAAAAAGACGTGGACGAGATGCGTGCCGGTTCCGGCGGCAAGCCAAAATTCTTTTCCAATCAGGCGGGGGGAATCTTGGGCGGGATTTCCAGCGGGCAACCCATCGTCGCGCGCTTCGCGGTCAAGCCCACCTCGTCAGTGCCATCAGAACGCAAGACCATCGACATTGCGGGCCAGGACACCACCATCGTCACCACTGGCCGCCACGACCCATGCGTCGGCATCCGCGCTATACCCGTAGGCGAAGCCATGGTCGCCTGCACCCTTGCCGACCACGCACTCCGCCATCGGGGGCAAGTGGGGAAGTTTTAACGCTCAAATACCGCCGCTAGTTCAACATGCGGAGACCAGAAGAACTGATCGATGGGTGTGACGCGGACGAGACGGTAGCCGCCATTACATAGGATGCGCGCGTCACGAGCGAAGCTCGCCACATTGCAAGAAACATAAACAATGCGCCGCACAACCGATTTGGCCAACGCTTCGGCCTGCGCCTTGGCGCCGGGGCGTGGCGGATCGAGTACCACGGCATCGAAGCTTTTCAACTCATGTTCGAGCAATGGCCTTCTGAATAGATCGCGGGTTTCGTTGGTGACAGTTGCCCCCTCCCCACCCGCGCGGGCGGCTGCGCCTAAGGCTTCGATCATTGGTCCGCCAATATCAAACGCATGAACGCGATGATCCGGCGCTAACGCCAGAGCAAATGTGCCTATCCCTGCGAACAGATCGGCCACGCGCTTGGCCTGGCCCACGGCCTCCACTACGAAATGCTGGAGAATGCGCTCGCCTTCGGCGCTGGGCTGCAGGAAGGGTTCGATGGGTAATGCCACCTCGAATTTCCCCACGCGCAACATGGGTTGCTCGCGCATGGCCGCCACTTCGCCGTTCCACGCCAGGCGCGCGAGTTTCAGAGAATTCGTAAGGCCGGCAAGCGCCATAAGAAAGTCTGGCGACCGCGCGCGCTTCAATTTCAGCGACAGATCGATGCCAGTATCCGTGGCCGTGGCGAGCAGTTCCACGGATTCGTCTGGGCGCAGTAAGGGGCCAAGTCCTGCGCGCAAGGGAACGAGCAGATTTTGCAATGCAGGTAAAAGAATATGACATTCGTGAATGTCCACAGAGTCTTCGGCTGCCTTCTTTATAGAAGCCGAGCTGCACGCCATCCCTGCCCGCCTTCGCCTTGAAATTGGCGCGCCTGCGCGTGGCCGGCGGCACGGCAACAATTTCTCCGACCGGTGCGTTGTCAAAATCTCGCTGGGCAAGCGTGGTCACCACCTGCCCGCGCTTCCAGGCGAGATAGAAACCGTGCGTTACGTGCTGAAGTGCGCAGCCGCCGCAAACACCGAAATGCCTACATGGCGGCGTTACGCGCGCGGGGCCAGCCACCAGGATCTCCAGCACGCGGCCGCGCTCGCCTTGCCTGGCAATGCGCACCACATCGCCCGGCACGGTGTAAGGCACGAAGAGGCCATCGGCCGTTACGCCATCGCCACCATGCGCGAGACGCACGATTTCGGCACGCTCGCCTTTTGTGGAATCTTCGTTCAGGCGATCATCTCGGCGGCCGCGTCCTTATCGCGGCCCAAGGCGCCAAGCGCCGCCGCAACAATGGCTTTGGCGTCGAGGCCGGCCGCTTCGTACATTTTTTCCGGCGTGTCCTGATCGAGGAAACAATCGGGCAGAACCATCGGGCGCAATTTCAGCCCGCGGTCGAGCAAGCCTTCCCACGCGAGATAATGCAGCACATGATCGCCGAAGCCGCCGATGGCCCCTTCCTCGATGGTGAGCAGAACTTCGTGGTATTGCGCCAGACGCTTGACCAATTCCGTATCCAAGGGCTTGGCAAAGCGCGCATCGGCGACGGTGGCGGATAATCCGTAAGCGGACAAACGAGCGGCCGCCTTCAGGCATTCCCCCAGCCGCGCGCCGAAATTCAAAATGGCAACCGAATTGCCTTCGCGGATGATGCGGCCTTTACCGATTTCCAGCGGCGTGCCGAGCCTGGGTAGTTTCAGCCCCTGCCCTTCGCCGCGTGGGTATCGGAAAGCGCTGGGGCGATCATCAATGCGCGCCGCCGTCGCCACCATGTGCACAAGTTCCAGCTCGTCGGCCGCCGCCATGACGACAAACCCGGGCAAAGTCGAAAGATAGGTCACATCAAAGGCACCCGCATGCGTCGGCCCATCGGCGCCCACCAGGCCAGCGCGGTCGATGGCGAATCGAACGGGGAGCCGTTGGATCGCCACGTCATGCACCACCTGGTCGTAAGCACGCTGCAGGAAGGTTGAATAAATCGCCGCGAAGGGCTTGAACCCTTCCGCAGCCAGCCCTGCCGCGAAAGTCACCGCATGCTGTTCCGCGATGCCGACATCGAAGCAGCGGTTGGGAAACTTCTTCGCAAACAAATCCAATCCCGTGCCCGCCGGCATCGCCGCCGTAATGGCGACAATGCGGTTGTCGCGTTCGGCCTCGGCGATCAACGCCTCAGCGCATACTTTGGTGTAGCTAGGCGGCGCTGCCGATTTCTTTTGCTCGCCGGTCAGCACGTTGAACTTGGACACGCCGTGATATTTGTCGGCGGAAGCCTCGGCTGGCGCGTAGCCCTTGCCCTTCTTGGTCACTACGTGCACCAGCATGGGCCCCTTCCCCGCATCGCGCACGTTTTCCAAGACCGGGATCAGGTGATCGAGATTGTGGCCGTCGATGGGCCCCACATAATAAAAGCCCAATTCCTCGAACAGCGTGCCGCCCATCCAGAAGCCGCGCCCATATTCTTCTACGCGCTTGGCGGCGCGGAACATGAAGCCCGGCAAATGCTCAGCCACGCGCTTCACCCACGCGCGAAACCCCCGATAGGTGCGGCTCGACACCAGGCGGGCCAGATAGGCGCTCATCGCCCCCACCGGCGGCGCAATGGACATGTCGTTGTCGTTGAGGATGACAATCAGGCGCTCATGCCGCGCGCCCGCATTGTTCATCGCTTCATAGGCCATGCCCGCGCTCATGGCGCCGTCGCCGATCACGCAGACGACATGGTTCTTTTCGCCCTTGAGGTCGCGCGCGACAGCAAAACCGAGTCCTGCCGAAATGGAGGTCGCTGCATGGGCCGCACCGAAGGGGTCGTATTCGCTTTCTGCGCGCTTGGTGAAGCCGGACAGCCCACCACCCTGGCGCAACGTGCGCATGCGCGCGCGCCTGCCTGTCAATATCTTATGGGGATAGGCCTGATGGCCGACGTCCCAAATAAGCTTATCGCGCGGCGTATCGAACACGTGGTGCAGCGCAACCGTGAGCTCCACCACGCCAAGCCCAGCGCCCAGATGCCCGCCTGTCACCGAGACGACTTCGATCAGCTCCTTGCGCAGCTCATCCGCCAACTGCTTTAGCTGCCCGCGCGAAAGCGGGCGAAGGGCGGCTGGATCGTTGATCTGGTCGAGCAAGGAAATGTTGGCCGGAACGCTCACGCGATTGTCCGCTATAATCGGGCGAAACTATGCCCTGCGTGTGACGGCAAAACGCGCCGCCGCGCGCAAAAGGTCGGCCTTCTCATCGAACAAATCAAGGTGACGCGGCGCCTGGCTGGCCAGCGCCTCCGCCTGGTCGCGGGCGCGTTCCACGCCCATCACGGAAACAACGGTCGCCTTGGCACGCATTTTATCCTTGCCGGCAGGTTTACCCATTTCAGCCGAATTGCCTTCGAGGTCCAGAAGATCGTCGGCGATCTGGAAGGCAAGACCCAGATCCAGCCCGAAGGCCACCAGCGAGGCGCGCGCGCCCGCCGATGCTTTACCCATGATCGCGCCCGTCTCGCAGCAGAAGGTAATGAGCGCCGCTGTCTTCATACGTTGCAGCCGGGTGATTTCAGGAAGCGGCGGTGTTTCGCCCTCGAAGGCCAGGTCCATGGTCTGCCCGCCCACCATGCCGGCATGGCCGGCGGCCTGGGCCAGCCTGGTGATCAGCTCGCAGCGCACGAAGGGATCGCCATGGGCTTCCGGCGAAGCGATCAGGCCGAAGGCCAAGGTCAATAATGCGTCGCCCGCAAGAATAGCGGTGGCCTCGTCAAAGGCCTTGTGCAGAGAGGGCTTACCGCGGCGGGTATCGTCATTGTCCATGGCAGGCAGGTCATCATGGATGAGTGAGTAGGCATGCAGGCATTCGACGGCAGCCGCCACTCGGCCAAGCGGCCTCCGGTCCACCCCGAACAGCCTCCCGCTCTGTAAAACCAGAAAGGCGCGTAACCGCTTACCGCCACCCAAAGTTGCATAACGCATAGCTTCCATCAGCCGCGCCTCCGGTCCCGCTGGCTGGGGCAGCAGAGCGTCCAGCGTTTTTTCGGTGAAGGCGGCGGCCTCGGCCAAAGCGGGCTCGATGGGCGCAATCACGGGCGTCATGGAAAGTCTCAACCGAGGTCCGCGGGCTCCGTGCCCTTGACCCCGTCTGGCCCCAGCACGATCTTTTCCAGCCGCGATTCGGCGCTTTTCAGCTTCTTTTCGCAATGCGCTTTCAGCGCTGTGCCGCGCTCGTATAGGGCAATGGAATCCTCGAGATCCACCTCGCCCTGTTCCAGGCGGCCGACGATGCTTTCGAGCTCGCGCAAGGCCGCCTCGAAGCTCAGATTTTCGATCGCGGGCAGGTCGGATTTGGCTTTTCCAGCCATGGCGATTCCCTTGAATTTCCTAGGCTTCCATCAAAGCCCGCACATGGGCGCGCGAGGACGAAGCCAGCGCGTCGAGGTCATAGCCCCCCTCCAGCGCCGAAACAACGCGGCCTCCGCAAAGGCGCCCTGCCAGTGCACAGAGTTCGCGCGTCACCCAGCCAAAATCCTCGTCTTCAAGCTCAATGTTAGCCAGCGGATCGGCACGGTGGGCATCGAACCCGGCCGAGATGAGAATCAATTCCGGGCGGAATTTTTCCAGCGCCGGCAGCACGGAATCGCTGATAATTGCTTGGAAATAGCGCGAGCCAGCACCGGGCGGAAGCGGGCAATTGAGGATGTTGTTGGCTATCCCGCGCTCGCTGGCGGCGCCCGTTCCCGGATAAAGCGGCATCTGATGCGTGGAGGCGTAAAACAAATTCGCGTTCCCCTCGAAAGCGGCCTGTATGCCGTTACCATGATGGACGTCGAAATCCATCACCGCCACGCGTTTTAATCCGTGTACGTATTGTGCCTGAGCGGCGCCAATGGCGACATTGTTGAACAGACAGAATCCCATAGCTTTATTGGGTTCCGCGTGATGTCCGGGCGAGCGAACGGCGCAGAAAACATTCTTGGCCGCCCCCGAAATCACCAGATCTACTCCGTATACGGTCGATCCCGCCGCGCGCAACGCTGCCTCCCCCGAGCCGGGCGACAAAACCGTGTCGGCATCAATGGCCGCATAGCCCTCGGCCGGCACGGAATTGAACAGAGCCCGAACGTAAGATTCAGGATGTACACGGACGATTTGTTCGCGCGTGGCGGCAGGCGCGCTTTCGCGCTGGAGCCCGCTAAACTCCTTGCTTTCGAGCGCATCGAGAATCGCGCGCAAGCGCTCGGGGCGCTCTGGATGGCCTGGTGGCGGCGCGTGCCAGAGACAGGCCGGATGGGTGATAAGCGCGGTGGTCATGGTGTGCGATTTTCTTCCGGTTATTGCCTATCCCACTCGATTCCCATCCGATTCGACTGAGCGCAACGTCCCATATCCGCTGCATCTCATTGATAATACAGGAGATTATCAAAATTTACCTATGTTGGTTGCGCAAGTGGTCAAGCCACCCTGCATAATTGCATTACCTGCCCAGTGGAACGAACCCATCCCACAAATTGCGCGGCGGCATGCCTTGGCTCTGGATAACTTGGCCAAAATGGTTAGTAAAAGCCAATTGATGACGAAGCGTCACGAAATTGGATGCAGGAAAGACACAGCATAACGCCTAACGTCAAGGTTCTGTGAAATCCGCTTTGACCTGCACCGAACGGTTCCCTTAGCTTGGTGCAAATTGGTCGATCCGGGGGGGCGGCCAGTCTCTCTCCCCTTCTGGTAGGCCACCAGTCATTAGGCACGCATCTGCGTGTCATATGGCTGGACGTCGTGACCGCGACCAAACCAAGGGGGTTTACAGTGTTCAAAGCCAATCTTCGGACGCGCAATCTGCGCGCAGCCCTGCTCACCGGCGCAGCGACCGCTACGGTGTTTGCATTCGTCGGACCCGCAAGCGCACAAGAAGCACAGGGCGGCACGGAAACTGTCATCGTGACAGGTTCGCGCATTCCGCAAACCGGACTGGTGTCGGTTTCACCGGTCAGTACGGTCACTCAGCAGGAGGCTAAGTTCGAGGGCACCACGAATGTGGAATCCCTCCTCAACAATCTGCCCCAGGTATTTGCTGACCAAACCAACACGGTCACGAATGGCGCCACGGGTACGGCAACCGTCGATCTGCGTGGTTTGGGATCTCAGCGAACACTGGTTCTCATTGATGGCGTACGCCTGATGCCTGGCGATCCGGTTGTCCCCCTTCCGGATTTGAACCAAATTCCGGCAATAATGGTAGAGCGCGTTGAAGTTGAGACAGGCGGCGCCTCGGCGGTGTACGGCTCTGATGCTCTCGCGGGCGTTGTCAACTTCATCATGCGCAAAGATTTCGAAGGCGTGGAGGTTGATGGTCAGTGGTCGGAGTTTAATGCAGACAACAACAATTCCGATGCGATGGCCCGTTTGGCTCATCTAGGATTTCGCGCAAGCTCCTCAAGACACCTGGGATGGCCAATCTGTTGATGGCTCTGTGATCTTTGGTGCCAACACCGACAACGGCAAAGGCAATGTCACGGGCTATGTCACCTACAAACATGATCAGGCCGTGTTCGAAAGCCAGCGCGACTATTCGGCGTGTACCTATGGCGCAGGCGGGATTGGTGGATTTGGCTGTGCGGGTTCCAGCAACTACAGCCGCTTTTTCTCGCTCGACACGGGTAATGACTACTTCGAAACACCTACGGGACCCAATAAGGGCAACTTCGTTCCGTATGTTGGCGCCAACAGTCAGAAGTTCAATTACGGCGCATTAAATACTTTGCAGCGGCCAGACACACGCTGGACGGGCGGCTTTTTTGCGCATTACGAGGTGAACAAATACTTTGATGTCTATTCGAATTTCATGTTCATGGATGATGACTCTGTTGGTTCGATTGCGCCAAGCGGCTTGTTCCTAGGCTCCGGTACCGTTAGCGGTTTTGCCCAGCAGATCAATTGCGATAACCCGCTGATGACTGCTCAGCAGCGTACCGCGCTGTGCGGCGCCGATGGTAAGGGCACTAATAATATATTCCCGGGATTTGCGACCTTAGAAATTGGTCGTCGAAACGTCGAAGGTGGTCTTCGCGCGACTGACCTTCACCACACGAGCTACCGCATCGTGGAGGGTGTAAAGGGCGATCTTGGTGACGGCTGGTCGTACGACATCTATGGAATGTATGGCCGCTCGAACTTTACCTCGGCGGTCGAAGGATTTTGGTCTCGGGCAGGTATTCAAAATGCCCTTGACGTCGTTGATGTAAACGGCGTGCCCACTTGCGTTTCGGGCGGGGATTGCGTTCCGCTCGATATCTTCCATGGCATTGGCGGTGTCACACCGGCGATGGAAAAATATCTCTATGAGACTTCGATCATCCAGGGCTTCACAGACGAGCACGTAATGAGTGGCCAATTGACTGGGGACCTTGGATCTATCGGATTCCAGTCGCCTTGGGCGAAGAACCCCGTGTCAGTTGCTTTCGGCGCCGAATACCGTGACGAAGGGCTTGAACTAATTCCTGATGGAACGGCTGAATCTGGTGATCTTTCGGGTTCCGGCGGCAAAACGGCACCTCAACCCTTCGCTTCATTACAGTGTGAAGGAAGGTTTCAGCGAAGTCCGTATACCGATCGTCGAAGATGCACCTTTTGCTAAACTCTTGCAGCTGAATGGTGCCTATCGCTATTCGCAGTATAGCAGCACGGGCGCCACCAACACTTATGAGTATGGCGCAGAATGGCAGCCGATTGACGATTTCCGCCTTCGTGCCAGCTATCAGCGTGCCGTTCGAGCACCTAACGTCCTCGAACTTTTTGCGCCTGACAATGTCGTCCTAACCGACGGAACGTTTAACGATCCCTGCGCAGGCGTGGGCGGCGCAATCGTGCCGGCCAAATGCTTCACAGCGACGGGTGGAGCTAGCACTCATGGCAATGCGGGAAATGTGGGAATACTTAGCTGCCCCGCATCGCAGTGCAACCAGCTGACGGGCGGTAACGTCAATCTGAAGCCGGAAATATCAGATACACGGACAGCCGGTGTCGTGTTGACACCCACCTTTATGCCGGGCTTCTCGGCCACGATCGACTACTTCGACATCAGGGTTTCGGGAGCCATTGGTACGGTGGGGACGCAAACCATCCTCAACCAGTGCTACGTCGAAAATATTCAGTCCTTCTGTGACCTGATTGCCCGCAATTCCTTTGGCCAAATTTATGGTAGTGGCCATGTCGTAAACCTCAACTTGAATACTGGATCCCTGCAAACCAAAGGCTGGGACTTCGAGGCTAACTACACGACCGATCTTTCGGATTGGGGCATGGGTAACAATGGCTCACTTGCGTTCGCGTTCGCGGGCACATTGCTAAATAACCTGGTCACGGTACCGCTTCCTGGCCTTCCAGCCGTAGAATGCGCTGGTTTTTATGGGAATTTCTGCGGGACACCCAATCCTGAGTGGCGTCATAAATTCCGCGTGACTTGGGCGTCACCGTGGGATGTCGATCTCTCGGCACAGTGGCGTTACTTCAGCTCTGTGAAGGGGTATTCGAGTGCTTCCATCGAGCCATTCGGAGCTGTGAGCTATCTTGATTTGGCCGTTAACTGGCATGTTTGGGAGAGCACAGAGTTGCGCGCGGGCGTGAACAACGTGTTTGACAAAGAGCCGCCGATCACGGCGTTCGCTGGTACGGCGCCTGGCAATGGCAATACCTTCCCGGGAGTATATGACGCGCTTGGCCGCTACGTGTTTGTCGGCGCTACGGTCAAGATGTAAAGCTTCGTCAAAGCCTATCTTAGACGGCGGCCCAAAAGGCCGCCGTCTTTTTATAAGGGGAGATAATGCATAAAATATCTAAAAGCATTTCAATAAACTGCTATGAGCTGAGTTGCGTGTCATCGAAACCTTGTGTTGAAGCATCTGCCAAGGGATAAATCGATCGCCGTAAGGGAACGGCTCCTAGTATGGCTTCCAGTTCGACGATTAATATAATCGCGCCATATCAAGAAGCCTTGAAAGCCATAAGTGCGGCGATACAGTCTTCAAATTTACCCCTTGCCTCAAGACTTGCAGATCAAGCGCTATCGCGAGGAATTCAGCACCCAATTGTATTCAATGCTCGCGCCCTATGGTTTCAGGAACGAGGTCGCTATGAGGATGCGCTTCTCGAATATAATCGTTCGCTAGCGCTGCAACCTGATGACTCGACGCTGCAAAGTGCGATTGGCCTTTGCTTATTAAATCTCAAGCGTATGAAAGAAGCTCTTGCTGCCTTTGACAAAGCGATCGCTATCGACCCAAGGGTGGCGCAAACGCATTACTGCAGGGGTTGGGTGCTCAGCATGTTGGGTGAGGAGGATGCTGCACAGACCGCTTATGAGCGGGCAATCGATCTAGAGGCCGGCCACTCGGGTGCGCTCGCCTGTCTCGCCTCCACTGCGGCCAAAAAAGGAGAGGCCCAAATTGCGCGTGATTACGCTGAACGAGCCCTTAAGATCGACCCCTATCAACCCACTGCGCTTGCGGCCCTGGCCTCTCTTGATATAGCTGCACGTTCGTTCGCGGCGGCTGAGGCGCGACTTCGACCGGTCTTAGATAAAAGCAAATTAGTCGGTCGGGCCAGAGCCGTCGTTCTTGGTCTCTTGGGGGATTCCTTAGAGGGACAGGGGCGTTTTCCAGAGGCGTTCGCAGCTTACACAGCAGAAAACGCCGAGTTAAGACAGTGGTATATGCCGCAGTTCGCAACATCCGATCGAGCAGTCGATTTGGCTGACCGAATCGGAACGTATTTTGAATCAGCACCTGCAGAACAATGGCGTCCACCTGACGATGGAAGAGATGCCATGGGTGGGACTGCACAACACATCTTTCTGCTGGGGTTCATGCGATCAGGCACCACGCTCCTAGAGCAGGTGCTTGCCAGCAGCACAGAGACAATTGCGCTTGAAGAACAAGAGCTTTTATCCGGAAGCTCCGAAGCCTATCTGACTTCGGAAGAACGATTGAACCGCCTCGCCTACCTTAACGGCGAAGCACTTGCACGCGCGCGCAACGCTTATTGGAAGCGCATTGCGGAACGTGGTCTGATCGTCAAAGATAGGATTTTTATAGATAAGCAGCCTCTCCACACGCTAAAACTCCCCCTCATTGCCAAGCTCTTCCCCGCAGCGAAAATACTATTTGCTCTCAGGGACCCGCGAGATGTCGTGCTTAGCTGCTTTAGACGCCACTTCGAGATCAACGCCCCCACCTTCGAATTCCTTACACTCGAAGGTGCGGCACGTTTCTATTGTGCCGTAATGCGCCTTGCTGAGCTTTGTCGACAGAAGCTTAGGCTACAGGTGCATGAGCACCGATACGAGGACATGATCGATAATTTCGAGCGAAGCGTACGCGCCGACTGCGGCTTTATTGGTGTGGAATGGAACGACTCGATGCGAAAATTTAATGAAACTGTGCCGATAATTCCTATTCGTTCACCGAGTGCGGCACAAGTGAAACGCGCGCTCTATAGAGATAGTGTCGGGCAATGGAGGGACTATAGGGATCAAATTGCACCAATTCTTCCTATGCTTCAGCCCTGGGTGGAGAGATTTCAATATCCGCCATCTTAGCCGGCGATTTGTTAGGCATCTCCTTTATAATAATCTCGCACTCCGTTGAGCAATGCTGTCACAAGTTTACGTTCAACTTCGCTGAGATATGGATTCCAGATATCTATCATTAAAATAGCGCGCAACTTATCACTGTCATTCCAAGCCTCGTGCTCAATAGTATCATCAAAGACCCAAGGCTTACCGTAAACCCATTCGCGAATCTCGTTGCCGACGCGGAAATAGCACTTGCCTGGTACGATGAGAGGCAGATGTACCACGAGGCGGACGTTGGTGACGCTCGAATGCGCTGGAATCCGTGTACGCGGGGACAAGCAGGAAAAAAGGACCGTGGGACCAAAACCCGCAAGATCTAACATAGGTATCTTACTAAGAAACTCCGCAGTGCCTGGGCATCGCATACATTCTTGATCAAACCGCTTGCCATCCCGCCAAAGATGAAACGCACTCCAACGCGGCGAATGGTTCAGCTCTGCCCATTGGGCGACCGGTGTGCCTTCCGGATGATCCACATAAGGGTGAAAGTCTTTCGCGTCTTCTTGCATCACGACAAGTAATTCATCGCGAATCATTTCGGTCGCTGCTTCGAGATCCTTTAACCAAGGAAATTGGGAATTCTCATAGAACTGAATTGCCGGTAAGCGTGGAAACAGCAGCATACTAGGCTGCTGAGTGTAAACTCTCTTTGTTCCAAGCTTGATGTCCTTACACTCCGAAAAGCGGTCCAATTTCTCGCCCGCGTATTCTTCTTCAATTGGGCCCAAATAATTTGCGATAAATGTCGCCATCTCAACTGCGTTTTCTTGTACCACCTCGCGCGCATGTCCGAGTGGACCGCTCATGACCGAGGGAACCTTATCTAAAGGCGGAGCAGCATTCAGTACCTCTTGATAAATCTTAGCAGCTGACCTGCGTTGGCCACTCCGCTCCAGCAGCATCGCTTTGGACAGCAAAGCTGGATAAAAATATGGATCTATTGTTAGAGCAGTCGTTAGAGCGTCGAGTTCACCTCTTAAATCACCAAGAGCACGGAAGACGAATGATAGGTTGAGTGCTATCGCGGGTTCCTTCGGTTCGGCTATTAGAGCACGTTCCAGTAGCTCTCGCGCTTTTGTGAGGTCTTTTTTGTGTAGCGCATATTGACCGAGATGGAACAATGCCTCCCCATACTGATCTGACGCTGCCAGAACTCTTTCCCAAGTGCTCGCAGCCTCGTCTAAACGACCGGCTGCTGAGGCTTGTCGTGCCATTTGGATCAGGCCTTCAAGTTGAACGCTGCTATTAGGTGCTGTCATGCGGTTTTCAATACTTCTTAATTGCTATTCAAGTATTGCAGGCGAGTGACGGACTGGCAACTCAAGCATTAAGCGCGACTACATTTGGTGCTATTTTGATCTAATCGAATTATCTAGCCGTCCCCTGTATAGGGACCAGGTGCCTGATGAAAACGAACGGTCCAACCTTTGAAACCAAAACTGGCCTATCGGTCAGTCGCGATCTCGCCGTAGAATTTGCTCGAGCGGAAGCGTTGGGTCATGCTGGCCGATTGGCAGAAGCCGAACAACTCTATCGCGTACTCGTCTCTGCATTCCCCGACCAGCCCATATTGCTGCACAAACTTGCATTTATCGCGGCCAAGAAAGGTGAGATGGACGAGGCCGATCATTTGTTACGACGCGCGATTGCAATTGCGCCGTGCGACCCATCCTTTCATAATAATCTCGGTAATATATTACGGGCGAAAAACGGCTTCGCTGAAGCAGAGGCCTGTTACCGTCGTGCGATTCAGCTCCAGCATGCTTATCAAGAAGCTTGGTACAATCTTGGTCTCGTACTAGAGGAGCAAGGCCGTACCGAAGAAGCGATGAAAGCGCTCCGACAAGCCGTTAGTCTAATGCCATCCGATGCAGAAGCGCGGACTAGGATTGCGGCCATTCTTCACAAACACAATGCTTTCGATGAGGCCCTTCTTGAATTGGACAGAGCGTTGGCGGCGCAGCCGAATTATTTTGATGCTCACTATCTTCGAGGTTTAGTACTCAGCATGCTAGAACGTTACGAGGACGCAAAAGCGGCTCTTAAGTATGCCGCCTCGCTTAGACCAGACTCTTCGGGTGTCATTGGGCATTTGGCTCTGATCGCTGCTCGAAATCTGGACACTGATAATGCCCGTTTTTATGCCGCACAATGTATTGAACGCGATCCGAACCAGTGCACAGCCATAATTGCGCTAGCTTTGCTTGATCTTGAGGAACACGCCTTTACTGCAGCGGAATTGCGCCTGCGTCCATTGCTGGCTTCGTCGCAATTAGATGACAATATGAAGGCGCTCGCTTTTGGACTACTCGGGGACGCCCTTGATGGCCAGAACAGATATACGGAAGCATTTGAAGCCTATCGAGAGAAAAACCAGACATTACGGCTTACGAATGCGAGATTATTTGAGGGCAAGAACATCGTGGAAATACCTCACCGTATAATTTCTTGGTTTAAATCCACATCCGCGACTTCCTGGTGTTCACCTTCTCATGTTTATGCGGGCGATAACCAGATCTCACGGCATGTCTTCCTGTTGGGCTTTATGCGGTCGGGCACCACTTTGCTGGAACAAGTGCTCGCGACCCATCCTTCCGTCGTTACGCTTGAGGAGCGTGAACTTCTCGGTGACACAGCCCAGATATTTTTGACTAATAAAGCAGGCTTTAATCGTCTAGCCGTTCTCGACAACAATGATCTTGTTCATTATCGCAACGCCTATTGGCAACGAGTTCGAGATCAAGGGCTAGACGTTAGTGGGAAAGTGTTTGTAGATAAACAACCCCTCAATACAATTAATCTTCCATTGATTGCAAAATTGTTCCCCAATGCAAAAATACTCTTTGCGATACGTGACCCTCGCGATGTCGTTTTAAGCTGCTATCGCCGCCACTTCGGAATAAATCGAACGACATTTGAATTGCTATCGCTAGAAGGAGCAGCACGGTTCTACGATGCGGTTATGACAATTGGACAATTGTGCTTCGAAAAGCTGCCACTCGCGATTTATCGACACCATTACGAAACGATGATTGTAGATTTTGACCGAGAGATTTCTGCGGTGTGCCGCTTCATTGGTCTCGAATGGAGCGAAGAGATGCGCAACTTCAAAGATCATCCACGCTCCCGCTCGATTCGCTCTCTCAGTTCTACTCAAGTTCGCCGAGGTCTTTACCGTGAGGGTGTCGGTCAATGGCAACGTTATGAGAATGAATTGTCGCCTATTCTGCCGCTTCTGCAACCATGGGTCGAGGCGTTCGGGTATGAGTGCACTGGCGGGTCCGTGATTGCTAGTTGAGGAGTAGTTGCATAGTGGAGAAGGATGTCATGCCTGACGACATCTCACGCGTCGATGCTCCCGTCAGTATAGACCCGGCGGCAGCGTTCGCCCGCGCGGAAGAATTGGAACGCGTCGGCCGCACTGCCGAGGCAGAACAAATCTATCGCTCACTCCTGCGTCTTTATCCGGATCATCCGTGGCTGCTCAACAGCTTGGCCTTGATGCTAAAAGCACGTGGTGAACCTGGGCATGCCGAAAACCTTTTGCGCCGCGCCATCTCACAGATGCCACGCGAACCTGTATTTCACAACAATTTGGGCAATCTGCTTCGCGCAAGGAACAACTTGGCCGAGGCGGAAAGCGCCTACCGGTATGCGTTCTCTCTCAAAGCCGCTTATCCTGAAGCGCACTACAATCTCGGCGTTACGCTCGAGGAAATGGGGCGCGAAGACGAGGCGCTGACTGTGTATCGTTATGCTGTTACCCTTAAGCCTGATTATGCGCAGGCGCTCACCCGTGTCGGCTCCATCCTGAATCGGCGCAATGCGTATGCGGAGGCTCTTGTCGAACTCGACAAGGCTGTTGCCGCCAATCCAAATTATTTCGATGCCCAGTACTATCGCGGGCTGGTTTTGGATGGACTTGAACGCTTCGAAGCGGCGATGGCGGCCTTCGAACGCGCGCTCTCTCTCAGGCCGGATTCCCCTGAAGTCCTTTGCAACTTGGCGTTGACCGCGGCCAGACGCTCGGACACGGCGCAAGCACGCGCCTATGCCGCGCGGTGCTTGGCGGTCTCTCCCGTTCAGCCAATTGCCGAGGTCGCGTTGGCCATGGTTGATCTTGCAGAGCATGCTTTCACGCAGGCTGAACAACGGCTCACTCTGTTACTTGCCAATCAGCAAGTGCAGGGAAATGTTCGAGCCTTCGCGCACGGCCTTCTCGGCGACGCGCTGGACGGGCAAAAGATGTTTGCAAAAGCCTTCGCTTCCTATGTCGCAGAAAACGAGGAATTGCTCCGGCTTTACGCATCCCGTTTTGCTGGCCATAGGAGCACGGCAGAGGTGCGAAGCATGATCGCCTATTTCGAAGCCACGCCAGCATACAGTTGGAAACCTGCTGAAGAAGCCCCGTCGACGGGCAATGCCATCCAGCACGTCTTCCTAGTTGGTTTCATGCGCTCAGGGACAACGCTTCTCGAACAAGTGCTGGCATCGCATCCCAGTGTGGTCACACTCGAAGAGTATGACGCATTCGGCGATGCATCCGATTTATTCCTGAGCAACGAAGATGGTATGAACCACCTAGCGGAACTCAAGGGAAGCGAGCTTACCCCTTACCGTGACATGTATTGGCAACAGGTCCGTAATTATGGCGTTAACGTCGAGGGCAAGGTTTTTGTCAACAAGCATCCGCTCAATACGCTTAAACTTCCGCTGGTGGCCAAGTTGTTTCCCAAGGCTAAAGTGCTTTTTGCCGTGCGTGATCCGCGAGATGTCGTGCTCAGCTGTTTCCGGCGTCATTTCGGAATAAATGCCGCAACGTTTGAACTACTTACTTTGCAGAGCGCCGCGCAATTCTATGATTCTGTCATGCGGCTAGCCGCGCTTTATCGCGCGAAACTGCCGCTTGATCTGCGTGAAACCCGCTACGAAGATATGATTACGGATTTCGACACTCACGTAAAAGCCGTTTGTCAATACCTCGGAATTGAATGGGTCGAGGAAATGCGAAATTTCAGCAATGTTGCACGCACCCGCTCCATCCGCTCGGTCAGCGCGGAGCAAGTTCGGCGTAGCCTTTATTCCGAAGGTATCGGACAATGGCGCAACTACGTCACTGAACTTTCACCCGCCCTGCCCCTGCTTGAGTCATGGGTTAAGGCTTTCAACTATGTGTGAGCCAAGGCTCGCATGGCTCATGGTGAGAAGGATGCTGCGCGATCAATGAACTTTTTCGTGGTATGATGTTTTGTAGGGACAGATTAAGCCATGAATTCTTCCGTAATCGATGCAAACACGCTCGCCCGTGCGGGCGCCGAAGCATTGCAAAGCGGCAATGCCCGTAAAGCGCGCGAGCTGTTTGAGCAAGCTGTTGCGCTCGGTCGAACGGAAGTGGGGGTCTGGCTCGGCCTCGCTCTAGCATGCCGCAATTTACAAGACGATGAGGCGAAGCTTGCCGCGATCAATAATGTGCTTGCGCTCGACCCACGCAATTTGCGCGCACTCATCATGAAGGGCGATCACTTCACAAATGCTGGAGACACACGCTCCGCGGATTCATTTTATAGAGCTGCGTTACGGGTAGCTCAACCCGCTGATCTAGCGACGCCGGAGATCGCAAATGAGTTGCAGCGCGCCCGGACCACGCGTCAGAGGTTTGCTGCAAATTACGAGGCGTTCCTTAATGACCGTCTCATTGCTCAAGGGTTCAAGAGAGGTGCGTCAAGCGAGCGGTTCTCACAATCGCTTGATCTCATGCTTGGAAAAAAGCAGGTATTCCTGCAAGAGCCAAGTCAGTATTACTTCCCTGAACTGCCGCAAATCCAATTCTATAATCGGAGCAATTTTGGATGGCTAGATACGGTTGAAGCAGCAACCGGAGAAATCCGCAAAGAGCTAAAAGCCGTTCTTGCAAGTGGCAATGCTTTTTCACCCTATATCGAAAGCAACCCGGATCGATGGGCTGATGACACACACGGCATGATCGACAATCCCAACTGGGGAGCGTTTTATCTCTGGAAAAGTGGTGAAGTGATTGCAGAAAATGCTGCTCGCTGTCCAAAAACTATTGCCGCACTCAATGCTGTGCCATTCGCTCGTATCAAGAACCGAACGCCGTCAGTACTATTTTCATTATTGCACCCGCATACGCGAATTCCGCCACATAATGGCGCCATTAATGTGCGTCTGATTTGTCACTTGCCCCTGATCGTTCCCGGGAAATGCACCTTCCGGGTTGGAAACGATGTGCGCGAATGGGTCGAAGGGAAGGCCTGGGTGTTCGATGACACAGTACAGCACGAAGCATACAACGCCAGCGACGAAATCCGGGTAATACTCATTTTTGACATCTGGCGCCCGGAATTGTCCGAAGAGGAACAACACCTCGTAGCCACTACACTCGAGGCTGCAGACAACTACGGCAAAAAACAACCGGAATGGGGAACTTAGAGTACCGCCATATTCCGGCACCGCACAGCATCACAGTTCCGGTCAGCCCTACTTGGTAGAGAGTTGGCCTGAGTGGAAATCAGCGCGAGCTCTCTCCGGGCAATCCCACCGCCTTTAGCTCGACATGTCCGGTTGGTGCCTCCTGCACAGCTGTGATCAGCGCCCTGACAGCCGGCGCCTGCATGAGCGTTGATAGGCCCTGCAGCGCCTTGACGCTTTCCCCCGATTGCCCAAATGCCTCAGCGAAGGCTTCGAGCCAGCCCTTCGGCTTGGGATAAGGCACGAACACGACATTGGAGCTGGGCGAGATTCCGGCCAGCTTTTTCACCGTGTCCACCGCCACCCAGAAACCACCGAGATCATCCACTAGCCCGCGCTCCTTCGCGTCTGCGCCGGTCCACACGCGCCCGCGCGCGATCTGCAGCACGGTCGCCAAGGGCAGCCTACGGCCGGCTGCCACCTTTTTGGTGAAGTCGTCATACACCATGTCGACCTGCTGATTGATCTTGCCGAGCTGTGCATCGTTCCAGGGTTCGATGCCAGAAGCGATAAGGGCATTTTGCCCAACGCCGATATCGCGCGCCTCCAGCCCCAATAGCTCAAGCGATTTGCCAATCGCGATCTTGCCAGAAAAGACGCCGATCGAACCGGTGAGTGTGCCGGGCTCCGCTACGATGCGGTTGGCGGCCAGCGAGATGTAATAGCCGCCTGATGCAGCCACCGAACCCATGCTGACGACGACCGGCTTGCCGCTCGCCTGCGCTTTTTTCAGCGCATCGAGAATTTGGTCGGAGGCCACGGACGAGCCGCCAGGCGAACTCACGCGCAATAGAATGGCCTTAATATTCGGATCCTTGACTGCGTCGCGGATGGCTTGGGCAAAATCGTCGCCTGCCACGATGAGGTCGTTGCTGAAGGCGGACCCATCTTCCTTCCCTTCCACGATATCGCCTGCTGCATGGATGAAGGCGATTTTTGGCCCCGGCAACATAGCCTGCACCTGGCGTTTCACCTTGGCGAATTTGCTGAAAGACACGATTTTGGCGTCGTTGCCCGCGCGCGTCAGCACAGCCTTGCGGGCGTCGTCGTCATAGCCGATTGTGTTGATCAGGCCTTTGACCTTGGCGTCAGTCACAAGCGAAGGGTCGGCGTCCAGGAAGGCCGTCAGCGTGCCGCGGTCCATTTTGCGGTCTGCCGCCATGTCGGCAATGGCACTATCGTACCAGGATTGCAGCAGTCGCGTCGTCGCTTCGCGGTGCGCTGTCGTATAATCTTTTTCGGTGAAGGTGTTCGCGGCGTTCTTGTATTCATAACGCTGCACGAATTGCGGCACGGCGTCGATTTTGTCGAAGAAGCCTTTCAGGAACAGCGTCGAGGTCGCGGTGCCGGCCGGGAAAAACGAGCTTGCCGGCTGCATCCAGATTTCATCCGCTGCGGCCGCCGTCTCGTAATCGCCCAAATCGCTGGAATCGAAGCCCTGCGAATGCGCGATGACGAATTTGCCCGAGGCACGAAAGCGTTTCAGCGCGTCGCCAAGTTCTTCAGCTTTTGGAATGGAGAGCCCACCGTCGCCCACACGCATGAACACGCCAGCCACGCGCGGGTCGCGCGCAGCGGCGTCCAGCCCCAGCACAATATCCATGACGGAAAGGCGCTCGATACCAAAATTGAACGGTCCTTGAACCGATTTGTCCTCGAGGGGCCCACGCAAATCGAGTTCGAGGACCATGTGACGCGGCAGGCCGTCTCCAATGGCAAGACCGGTGATAAACAGCGCAACGAGCACCACCACGCAGAACATGGCCACCTTGGCCATTGCGTTCAGTGTTCCCTTCAGGATGAACCAAAACCAATTGAGCACTGCGAACATGGGCGTTCCTCTGGATGGACGTTGGATGGCGCAACGGGCGCGGACCTTTTGATTATTTATACGCAGAAAGTGCCTAACGAATGTCAATTCTCAGTCGTGTGATAACACATTGATTATCTTGGGTAATTTTCTATGACGCGGCAATTAGAGTTCCGGTTCCGCCCAGCGCGCCAGCCAATTGGCAATGCCTTGCGGCGTCATGTGGCGCGTGTCCGCCAGCTCCGACGCATCGCTAACATTTACAACGCGGCCATTGGATTCCGCGATGACAACAGTGGGCAGCACCAGATCGTCAATATTGTAATGGCGAGGAATATCCATGTTGCGGTCATAATGGCCAACATCCACTGCCACATATTCGTAGTGTTGCTGGATGAAATCCTCCACTTCGGGCAAATGCATGATAGCCGAGAGTATGCGGCAATCGGCGCACCAATTGGCACCCAGATCGATCAGCACGCGTTTGCCGCTGTGTTTGGCGCGGGCAAGGGCTGAATTGATGGCCGTGCGTGCGTCCGCGCTCTTATCGTAAGGATAGGGCAGCGGCATCGGCAGATCATTGATGTCTCTGATGCTGACTTCCGGCGGAGGGACCTGGGCTTGCGCGGGCAGAACATAAATCGCAAAGGCCACAGCCAGTATCACAGCAATAAACCGCATAGATAGTCTCCAGCGACATTTCAAATTACACCAAATCGTTTCGCTGTTCGATAGCCGCACTCTCCATGTTGAAATTCTCTCGCCAATCCGCTTGAATTCGTTCATCGGCCGACAAGGAGAGCCCTCATGGCAGTAACACAGTCGAATGAGATCAAGCTGGGAACACAAGCGCCTGGCTTTGCGCTTCCCGATACGAGCGGGGAAATTCACCGGCTAGAGGATTTTGCCGAGAGCCCCACCCTTCTCGTCGCCTTCATCTGCAATCATTGCCCTTTCGTGAAGCACCTGAAGCGTGAATTCGCCCAATTTGCGCGCGATTACGCGCCCAAGGGCCTTGCCATCGTCGCCATCAACTCCAATGACGAAACAGCATACCCCGAAGACTCCCTTCCCAACATGGCCAAGGAAGTGAAAATGCAGGGCTATATCTTTCCCTATGTGCAAGATAAATCGCAAGGTGTAGCAAAAGCCTATCGCGCCGCCTGCACGCCCGATTTCTTCTTGTTCGATCGCAATCGGAAGCTTTTTTATCACGGACAGTTCGATGCAAGCCGCCCTAACAATGGCAAGCCCGTTACTGGCGCCGATTTGCGCGGCGCCGTGGACCGGCTGCTGAAGGGCGAAGCCCCGCCAGCCAATCAGGCGCCCTCCATCGGCTGCAATATCAAGTGGCGCGCGGGCGCGGAGCCCGCCTGGTTCGGTTAAGGCTGAATAAGAGGCGGAACCAGCCTTCCGTTAATCGCAAGTGTTGACCGCGATCTCGACGCGCCGGTTTTTCTGGCGCCCCAACGGATTATCCTTGCCGTCCGTCGTGGTGTTGGGCGCCACGGGGCGCCTCTTGCCGTAACCTTTGATCTCGCTGTCCGTGGGAATGAAATTATGCGCGGCCAGCCAGTCGCGCACGGTCTTGGCGCGTGCTTCCGACAGCTTGTCGTTATAGGCTTCGCTGCCGATCGAATCGGTATGACCTTCGACAGTTATCTTGTGCTTGCCGGCCTTGGCGATTTCCGGGCCTGCCGCGTTGAGCGTTTCGGCTGCGTCGGCCCGCAAGTCCGCTTTGTTGAAATCGAACAGTGCGTCTGCCACCACCGAAATGCGATGGACGCAAGGCTGGTCTTCCGTTTTCACGGCCTGAATGCCCTTGGGCACCTGAATATCGCCCGGCTGCTGCCACGGCCCCGTTGGCTGCTGGATCGGCCCCGGCGTCTGCCAGGTGCCCTTGGGCTGTTCGATCTGAGAGGAATTGGCGTCATTTGCAGCGCTCTGCGCCTCGAAAGCGACGACGAGAATTGCGCACGACGCGGCAATCGTGAAAAGGCGGTGGATGTTCATGTCCTCAACTTGGCTGCAAGGTCACGGCTTGATCTTACCCATCGCCCCTTTCATATCGGTTACCGGAAGGCCTACGGACAATTCCAAACAAACCCTTACCGGCCGCAGGCGCGCTGCAATTCTGTTATTTTACGCTTACGCGCGTTGGCGATGCGGAACGTTGCTGGATTTTATCGAACGCCGTATCGAGCAGAGAAACCATTGCGCGGTCGCGTTTATGGGCGGTCAGGCCCCCCATGACCACGGCAATGACCCGCGTCCCGTCGCGCACGGCCGTGGAGACGATGTTGTAGCCAGACGTATCGGTATATCCGGTCTTGATGCCGTCGGCGCCCTGGTAATTTCCCAGTAGCTCATCATGCGTGGTGCAATCGTGCCGGCCATCGCTGAAGGATGGCATGCTGAAATAGGGGAAGTATTCCGGAAAATCATAAACCAGGTGGCGGGCAAGAATTGCCATATCGTTTGCCGTGGTGAACTGCTGATCGTCAGGGAGGCCCGATGCGTTGCGGAATAGGGTCCCGCTCATGCCGAACTCACGTGCCTTGGCGTTCATCATTTCGACAAAATCGGGCTCAGTTCCCTTGACGCCCTCGGCCACAGCAACCGCCACGTCATTCGCCGAACAAACGGCCAGCGCCTTGATCGCCGTATCGACATTTATCGTGCTGCCCGTCCGAAGATGAAGCCTGATTTTCGCCTGCGCCGCCGCATTCGCGGAAATGGGCAGCTCCGTGGCAAACGTAACCTGACCAAGGCGCAGGCGTTCAAACAACAGATAAAGCGTCATCATTTTCGTGAGTGACGCTGGGTGACGTTTGGCCGTTTCATTGCGGGCGAAGAGCATAACGCCCGTCAGGCCGTCGATCGCCAGCGCCGCATCCTGGCCGGGATCCGTCAGCATGGGGTGGTGATGCGGGTGAGCTTCACCTTCCGCGGCGACAGGCGAAGAAAAAAGCGGCGCAGCCAAAATCGGCGCAATAATAAGTGCCGCGCCCATAGCCACGGCCCTCAAAATACGCAATGCCCGCAACATGCTCGCCCCCGGCGACAGCAATCCAATCCTTCCCCGCCGCTATTAAATACAAAGAAATACAAAGCGCACAAGTTTGATAAAGCTTCCTTCATCATCGCGGGTCCGGGCGCATTGCCGGAAGCACAAACAAGACGTATTTTTGGCTCTCGCCGGTGATTTGCGTGGGAGGTAGCAGATGACGAAATCGCGCGTTTCGGGGCTTTGGGTTCTGTCTTTGGCTATGCTGCTTTGCGGGATAGGTGCCAACGCGGTGCGTGCGGGCGTCAACGTCACCACCTATCACAACGACAATATGCGCAGCGGCTGGAACCAGGCCGAAACCACCCTGACACAGGCCAATGTCTCAGGCGGCACCTTCGGGATGCTGAGCGCTACATCGCTCGACGACCAGGTCGACGCGCAGCCCCTGATTGTAACCGGGCTATCCATTGCCGGCGGCATCCACGACGTTGTCTATGTTGCGACCGAAAGCAATTCGATTTACGCGCTCGATGCCAACACCGGCGCAGTGCTGCTGCATGTCAATTTTGGTTCGCCGGTGCCGTACACGGCGCTGCCCGGGCAATGCGGCAATAATGGCCCGAATGTCGGAATAAATTCCACGCCCGTGATCGATCTAACCAGCCAAACCCTCTATGTGGTCACCTATACCTATGAGAGCAGCAACCCGATCTTCCGCATTCATACCCTCGACCTGTCGACGCTGACTGACAAAGTCACGCCCGTGGTCATCACGGCATCGGCTAAGCTCACAAATAAAACGACCTATCAATTCAACCCGGCAGTTAGTCGCCAGCGTGCCGCGCTACTGCTTGCAAGCGGCAATGTCTATGCCGCCTTCGCCAGTTTCTGCGACATCGCCGCCGATCAGTCGCGCGGCTGGGTGCTGGGCTGGAAGACAGGCACGCTTGCGCCGCTGGCGGCCAACGAACTCACCAACAAGCTGGCTACGGACCTCGATACTTTCTTCCTGACCTCGATCTGGATGTCGGGTTACGGGCCTGCCGCTGATTCATCGGGCAATATTTACTTTGTCACCGGCAACACCGATTACAGCGGCACGGCCTACAATTCCGTCACCAATATTGCGGAAAGCGTGGGCTCCCTTAACTCTGCACTGACCTCAGTAAATGGCGTTTTCACGCCCTCAAATCATTCCACACTCGACCAGGAAGACGCCGATTTCGGCTCGGGCGGCGTTATGCTGATCCCTGGGGCTACAAAAACGAAAGGTGGGCGCGGACTCGGATATGGCGCTGATTTGGTGAACCGGAGAACGGGCGGCCTTGCGGTTGCTGCGGGAAAAGACGGCAATCTGTATTTGCTGAACACGGCTAGCTTGAAAACCAGCATCGCGTCCTATGGCATTGGCGGCTGCTGGTGCGGCCCTTCCTATTTCGTGGGACATGACGCCGTCGGTCGCGTTGTCGCCAGCGGCGGCGTCAATATCGGCATCTGGCAGGTGACAACTTCGCCCACAGCGAGATTAACGCTTCAGAATTCGTCCGCAGACGTCGACGACGGACAGGATCCCGGTTTCTTCACCAGCATCTCGTCCAACGGAACGACGAGCGGCACGGCCGTGATCTGGGCCGTCGGCCGCCCCACAGACAGCAGCCCTGCGCACATCAAGCTCTATGCCTTCAACGCCGACAATGGCGGCACGCTGTTCTCGGCTGATGCCGGCAGCTGGCCGAATACGGGCGGCAATTCCAACACAGTGCCCACCGCGGCCAACGGCAAGGTTTATGTCGCAAGCGATCAGACGCTGGCGATTTTCGGCCTGGGCGCGGCGGCCCCTGTCGCCTTGCCCCCGGTGGCCTATGTCGATATGCGGCCCAAGCTTGCCCCCGGCAGCCATGAAATCTACGGCACTGTGCGCAGCGTTTCTGGCAACACGATTGTCATCGCGAAACGCACCGGCGAGGTCGTGGTGATCGATGCGACCGAGGCCGCCTCGAAGTTTCGCTATGCTGAACCTTCAGTGGGCCATGCCCTGATCGCCCGCGGAACCTATGGCGAGCGTGGTGTGTTTAAGGCCGACACAATCATGCACGCGAAAAACAATCCGCGGATCTGGTTCGCCGACAGGTAACCGTGGTCACCGCGGAATGACCGATAGCCCAATGCGCAGTATGCGGGGCGCGCCGTAATTGATCACATAGTCGGCGCTTTCGGTGCTGGGCACCGCGGCGTTGAACAGATTGTCGCCGGCCGCGTAGAGCGCAATGGAATTGGTCGCGCGCCAGGCGATGCGCGCGTCAATTGTTGCTGCCGAAGCCAGCCTCAACGTGTTGCGGTCGTCGGCAAAACGCGGGCCCTCGTAGCGCAAATCTACCGACGCGGACAGGCGCTCGAACGGGCTCAATTCCAACCCCGCGGTCAGGGTCCACGGGGCTGCCTGCGCCGGGCGCTTGCCGGTTAGCTGAGGCGCCTGCGTGCCACCGTCGACGCGCGCGTCAACCGCTTCGCTGGCCAGCCACGCCGAGAGATCGTCGTCCATGCGCCAGTGCGCTTCTCCCTCAACGCCAGTGGCGTTGATGTCGCCCGCGTTCTGCCGCTGGATCAGGAGTCCGCCCGCCGGAATGAAGCCCACGCTCGGAAATGTGCCCGGGCCAACGCCGATGGTGACATTGGTGATGGCGCTGTGAAGCTGGTTCCAGAATAGCGTCGCGTCCCACGTCACAGGCCCCTGCGCGCCCCCAACGCCCGATTCGAAGCCATAAAGCTTTTCAGGCGTCAATGCTGCGTTTGCTTCCGTCACGTTGTTGCCAAGCCGGAACGGACGGTACAGCTCGTTTAGCGTGGGCACGCGAAATCCCGCATAGGCGGCCGAGCGCAGATAGAGGCCGTCGCTGAAATCCCTGCGTGCGCCCATGCGCGCAGTAGGCACGATGCCGTGGCGGGCGGGAGGATGCTGATCGAGCGTGATGGCATCCGTCGCAATCAGCCGTTCGATCAGGTGGCCGTCATCGGTCTCCCAATCGTCGGCGCGGATGCCGGCCGTGAACAGCCAGCCTCCTGCGCGATGCGCCCCTTCCGCATATACGCCGCCGATCAGCGAGCGTCCGCCGGCCACGCGGTTCTTCGTCGGCGAGCCCGCGACATAGGAAAAATGCTCACGCGAGTCGCCTGAGGCCGAACGCATATCGGCGCCCACTTCCCATATCATCCAGGGCGTCGCGCCGCGCAGCGCGCCATTCCAGCCCCAGCCGAGCGCAGGCGTCGAATATTCATTATCGGTGACCGTGGTGAACGACCTGTCCGGCGCCACCGAAGCCGAAATATTGGAAAAACCGCTCGCCCGCACCCAGCCTTGCATGCGCCATTCGAGATCGCCGCTCATACGGTGCACGATGGTGACGCTGCCGTCCTGGCCGCTCGCAGCCGATGTGGTGTTCACCAAGCCTGAATTGCGTTCTTCCCGGTAAACGCCGATGCGCGTGGCAATGGTCGTGTCGGCGTCGGGACTGACGTCGAAACCAAGCGAGGCGTTATCCGTATCGAGTGTAAGCGCATCGTCGGCGGCGCCGCGCGCGGGCGGGCGTACGGGAATCCAGCCATCCGAAGTTTCGTCCGAGGCGCTGGCGAACAGCGCAAATTTGTCCCATTCCACGCCACCCGCCGCCGCTGCGCGCCGCGTGCCGAGTTCGCCTGCCGAAAGATCGGCCGCGGCCAAGCCATCGCCTTCCTGCTCGTTGAGCGCGATCACGCCCGTCAACGCGCCCGAGCCGTAGGGCCCAGTGCCCGCGCCGCGCACGATCTGCGCCTGCGCGATGTCTTCCGCAGGCAGCGCGCTCCAGATCACCCAGCCGCCGAAAGGATCGTTTTGCGGCACGCCATCCAGCGTCACCAGCGCGCGGCTGGCCCCAGATGGCGCGATTTCGCGCAGCGAAACGCCTTGTGTCGTCGGATTGGCGGAAAGGCTTGAATTGCGTCGGAATAGCGACAGGCCGGGAACCTGTTCGAGCGATCTGTCGAGCTCAGGCGATTGCAGCAATGCCGGCTGATCGAGCTCTACCGAGGAAAAGGCATCGTTGCCGACGGGGTCCAGCGGGCGCGCAGTGACAGTGACGGTTTCGCCCGCGGACGAAGAACTGTCCCCGGCATAGGCCGCGGTCTGCACTAAAGCGCAGATCAGGATTGCCAGAACAATCTTTAGTCCTAGGCGATCAATCCCCATTCGCATGCAACCAGCCCGCTCTGTTGCGACTGTCACTATAAATGTACTGCCGGACAAGTTTCCGCCGCCGTAATGAGCGCGGATACCCCCTTCAACATATTGAGTATATTGGGAATTAAAACATGGCGCACAATCCGTCGCTTTGAAGTCACATCGCCGTCATGCCATGCTGGGGCGGGCTTGAGGGTGAAATAGGCCTTCCGTCCACAGCGGATGGATCGGCCCCGCCTCGGGCAAAATTGGGTAACAGGGGGACCAGCCCATGCAGTACGTTGTTGGCGCGCGATCGTTTGCGATTTTTTGGCCACAACACTTTTTTTGTTGCCTGCAGCAACGAACGCGCAAAAAACGGAACCAGCAAGCGGCAACCTGCCGGCCGTTAATGACTCCCTGTTCTCCGCATTGCACTGGAGGGACATCGGTCCCTATCGCGGCGGCCGCGTGCTCGCCGTAACCGGCGTGCCTGGCGAGCCCTATATTTATTATTTCGGCGGCGTCGCGGGCGGCGTGTGGAAGTCGACCGACAGCGGCGCGACGTGGATGCCGCTCACCGATCACGAAAACTTCGATTCCATTGGCGCCATCGCGGTAGCCCCTTCCAATCACAACATCATTTACGTCGGAACCGGCGAAGCGGCGATCCGCGGCAACATCACCTATGGCACGGGCGTCTATAAATCCGTCGACGGCGGCAAGTCTTGGCAGAGCCTGGGCCTGAAAGATACGCGCCAGATCGGCGCGCTGATAATAAATCCCGAGAACCCGGATATCGTCCTGGTGGCGGCCCTGGGCCACGCCTTTGGCCCCAACGCCGAACGCGGCGTCTACCGCACGACCAACGGAGGCAAGAGCTGGACCAGGGTGCTTGGCAAGGATGACCACACCGGCGCCATCGATGTCGTGTTCGATCCACATAATTCCAAGATTGTCTTTGCCGCACTGTGGCAGGCATTGCGCCAGCCGTGGAATTTCTCGAGCGGTGGACCGGGCAGCGGCCTCTATCGCTCCACCGACGGCGGCGTGACCTGGACGCAGGTGACAGGAAACGGATTGCCCGCCGGAACTCTTGGCCGCATCGGCCTCACGGTTTCCGGCGCGGATTCGAAGCGCGTCTATGCCATGATCGAAGCGAAAGACGGCGGGCTCTATCGTTCCGACGATGGCGGCAGCCACTGGCGCCGCATCAATGACGACGGGCGGCTTTCCCAGCGCGCCTGGTATTTCTCTAAAATCTATGCCGACCCGAAAAACGTGGACACCATTTACGCGCTGAACACGGGGCTCTTCCGCTCGACCAATGGCGGGCGCACCTTCGATCTTTTGCCTGCGCGCCACGGCGACCACCATGCACTATGGATCGACCCCAACAACCCCAACCGCCTAATCAACGGCAATGATGGCGGCGCTAGCGTGTCGCTCGACGGCGGCAAAAGCTGGACCACGCTCAACAACCAGCCAACGGCGCAGTTCTATCACGTGGCCGCCGACAACCGCTTCCCCTATTACGTCTACGGTGCGCAGCAGGACAATTCGACCATCGCTATCGCCAGCCGCGACGATGAAGGCGCAATCAACGAACGCGATTGGTATGACGTCGGCGGCGGCGAAAGCGGCTTCGTGGTGCCGGACCCGCGCGATGCGAACATCGTCTATGCCAATGCCGAGAACTACATCAGCCGCTTCGACAAGCGCACCATGCAGGCGCAGAACATCTCGGTCTTTCCGGTCGATAATTCCGGGCATCCGGCGTCCGACCTTGAGCATCGCTATAACTGGACGTCGCCGCTCATGCTTTCGCCGCACGATCCCGATACGCTTTACACGGGCATGGAGCGCGTTTTCAAATCGACGGATCATGGCCATAGCTGGACGGCGATCAGCGGTGACCTGACCCGTAACGACAAGTCCAAGCAGATTGCGTCAGGCGGTCCGATCACCAAGGACATTACCAGCGTCGAATATTACGACACGATATTCGCGCTGGCAGAGTCGACACTTAAGCGCGGACAATTGTGGGTGGGCACCGATGACGGACTGATCCAGTTAAGCGAAGATGGCGGCGGCCACTGGGCCAACGTGACGCCGCGCGCCATGCCGGAATGGAGCACGGTCAGCATCATCGAGCCCTCGCATTTCGACGCCGAAACCGCTTATGTGGCTGTCGACCGGCATCGCCTCGACGATATCCGTCCCTACATCTACAAAACCGCCGATGGCGGCAAATCCTGGACGCTTATCGTTGCGGGCCTGCCGGAAGGTTCTTTCGTCCACGCTGTGCGGGAAGACCCGATCAAGCGCGGCTTGCTTTTCGCCGGCACCGAGACGGGCATGTTTGTCTCCTTCGACGACGGCGCGCACTGGCAGCCGCTTCAGCTTAACCTGCCGCGCTCGCCCATCCACGACCTGATTATCAAAAACGACGATTTGGTGGTGGCGACGCATGGCAGGTCGTTCTGGATTCTTGATGACATCACGCCACTGAGACAGGTCAATGCCTCTACGCTGATGGCGGATGTTCTGCTCTACCGGCCCGAGACAGGCTATCGCCTGTATTACCCCGAACAGGCCGACACGCGCCCGCCGGTCGGTGAAAACCCGCCCGCAGGCGCTCTCATCGACTATTACTTGCCGGCCAAGCCGCAAGGCGAAGTGGCGATGGATATCGTGGACGCCAACGGCAAGGAAGTCCGCCATATTTCCAGCCTGAAATCGGGCGCGGGCGAACAGCCGCCCGAATGGCCCGACACGATCTACCCGATCAATACGCTGCCAGCCAATGCGGGCATGAACCGTTTCGTCTGGAACCTGCGTTACGACGATCCTGTGCAGATACCGGGCGCATTCTACGAAGGGCTGGCACCGCAGGGGCCGATCGTTCTGCCGGGTCACTATACGATCAAGCTGACCGTGGCCGGGAAGAGCCAGACAGCGCCGCTCGAAATCCTGATCGACCCGCGAGTTAAAGGCTCCGAAGCCGGCCTGCAGCAAAAATTTGCGCTGGCGATGGAAGCCTATCACGACATCGATGCGCTGCATCGCGCGGTCAACGACATCCGCGAGGTGAAGGCGCAGGTGGCGGCACTGCACAAAAAGCAGGGCGGCAACAGCGCAAGCGCCGCGCTTCTTGCTGAAGGCGACGCGGTCGTGGCCAAGCTCGTGCCCATCGAGGAGCTGCTCACGCAGGTCAACATCAAGGGATCGGAAGCCAATCTCAATTTTCCCGGCATGTTGAACGAGCAAATCTATGCCTTCGCGGCGGGCCTCGAGGACGCGGACACCACGCCTACCACGCAAGAGGTCACCATTTACGCCGACATGCATGCGCGGCTTGGCAAGCAGCTCGATGCCTGGTCTTCTGTAAAACAAATCCAGCTGGCGCAGTTCCGCACGCATGTGAAGCAGGCGGGGTTGTAGATACGTCACAGGTGCTTCGGACAATATCAAAATTAAATGTGGCGGTACTGCTCCAAAAGAAAAGGCTTAATCTTCTCAAGTATACACTTATTTTAATACTTAAATGGCCACTAAAGCGTTGCTAATTTTTGCCTTTCTTAAATTGTGCCGCATTTGCAACGATGCGGCCCATTACAGTTTTAGTTTACGGAAAGTAGACCTTGTCGATCACCGACAATGGGTTAGGTAGTGGCGCGCCGCGCGGTGTATTGAAGCAGACTGCATAGCTCTGCTCTACAATTCTATCCAGATCACTTCCCAACTGCCTTCGTACTTCCGCATGTTGTTCGCGACGGCTTGCCGCGCTGAAGGAGCTTCGCCCTATTTTCACGTTATTTTTGAACAATGGTCCCTCAACAACTTGTTTCAAATGATCGGCGCCAAGATTAAGAGAAAATATATTGTCGATTTTTTTTAGAACCTCGTAAGGCGAAGCGAGAAACGCATCGCAATCAAGTGAGTACGCTCGTCCCTGTGCTAATAGAGGCCAATTTCGTAAGCATTCACCAATCTGCATGTGCCAGACGAGTGCAGCAAGTTCGAGGTCAGAAAGCGAAATAAGCCTATCCACGGGTAGTTTATTTTGTATGTAACCGTCTTCGGAGATTACGAGAAACAGACTACGTACATATTTTCTCCCTTCTTCACCCAATTTGGCAATGGACGTCACGAAGCTCCGACAATCCGAATAGAGAAACAACATTGGACCAGTCGTGCTCCGCGCCGCTTGGCGAAGGAGACGATTGGCCGCCGGAGCTGGCTTAAGCGTCACAAGAGCATTCGGCGCAAAGGCGCGGCCAAAAAGATGAAAAATAAGATTTGGAACGTGGCGCAGCATCGCATCATTTGCGGAGGTTACCGCGCGAATGGCATTGGCGATTTCGACCATGATCTGCGGTTCACAAAGTGAAAGATTCTTCTGTCTGTGGTCTAATGCTTTTGCAACCAAGGTAGAACAGCAAAATCCGGTATGCCAGATAAAATTTAACCGGCATGGCTTCGGTGAAATTAGATTCTGTATTATTTTGGTACTCGCTTTTCGATAACTGATGAATGTTTTTTCCCATCTACCGTCTAGAAATACTTGCGAACTGAGGACATCGTAATCTGTCGGATAGAAACAAATGCTATCCTCTGTCGCAAGAAAACTAACTGGGAACCAACGCGCATCCCGAATTAGTTCATCATCCGTCACTGAGTGCGCTGGATTGTCTAACTTACTTGGCGCCGGGTTCAAATCCATTTTATCTTATCGGTTGAGTTTGTGGTCTCAACATCAAACTGGAGGAGATGATCACTTGCGATCGAACTGCTACATCGCCGGACTGTATTGCGATTTCTTTTTAGGTACAGGTTAAGTGAGTGTCGCTGATTAAGCGGCATTTCGAAAGTCTCGATCACGAATCCATTGTGAGAACAGCCACTTTTCGCCATTCGTGGGCGCAAGACCTGCATGAAGAGTCTTACGGTCCGGTACACCTTCATGAGTGAGATTGCGAAAATGGAGCGCACTCCCCCTATGTCCCTTGTGACGAAGACCAATAATAGGGAATTCAGTCTCGCCACCTTCGTAAGTGTCGTTGAGATAGACAAGAACAGTCATGAAGCGCTGGCCTCGCGCGGCAAGATCCGCAGCCATCCCGGGCTGGGCGGGATCAAGAAAATCGTAATGACGGCGGAATTCCTCACCTATTTTGTAGTGCAACACATTTGCATGTTCCATGGCCTGTGGCGCCACTCCAACGGCAGCTGCAATCCTTGCACGTAACAGCAGCAGCACGATGTCCGTGTCGACGATTTCAAATTCGGCAGTCGAATTGGTTCTGGCGGAAACGATTCGAGCCGCCTCCGTATCATCACCATAAACCCTTGCAGGCCTCAAATTTGGTTTAGCTCTTTCAATAATCCATTCGCAAATAGACTCTGGAATAAATCTGTCGAATCGTGCCAGATATGGCTTCACAGACATGACGCGAGCAGGTGGTGCGGCAGTCCAGTAAGAGATATCTATAGTCTCTCGTAGACGCCGCCAAATATCAGCGGGCGCGTTTCCATTCTTGGCGATTTCAGCGAGTGTTGCGTCAGCTGTAAGCAGGATGAGCTGAGCCATGGCGCGACGTGCACCCCTTTCAGCCGCGAGTTGTAGATAGTCGAGCGCGGTTGGCCAGCTCTGGGGAGTACAAGCGCCCGCTCCCGCTAAGATGGCAACAATCTCTGTGGCCTCCGCATCTCCCTTGTCGGCAGCGTCAACGACAAACTGTGCTCCATCGAAAGGTAATAGAGGTGCATCGCGACCACCAAGTAAGCGTACGCCGAGTGCGGTCATCGCCGACACATCGCCACTACTTGCTCTCTTCCTGAGCTCCTCAGCCGCTATCAAGGTCAACCTATAACGATCTCTCCCCGGGGGAAAGAATAGCACAAGAGGGTGCTAGTAAAAACCTGTTGCAAGCGGGGTACGACATTCCATCCATTTGCTAAATTCGTCCGATCGGGGAACGTATGACCTGACGAAATCTTCTACGAGTGGGATCGAGAAACAGCTGAGTTGGTGTTTCCGGTTGTAATGGAAAAAGGCTTACCCACATGGCAGCTCTGACCTAACGTAGTTTTTGTACCGTCGGGATAGAGAGACTACTGGAACATCGGAACATCATCACGCCAACTACAAAGCTATTTCTTGCAAGGGTAAAGTGTGTGAAATGCCAAAATGATGCCGTTGCTTGTGTACATGTTATGGGTTTTTGGATGGGTCTGAAGCCAATTGAAAGCTAACTCATAGACGCTGTCGGGGGTAGGAGACGGGATACAAACTTCAGAGTAATTAGCTTGACCGGCGTAGGAGACCAAATCCATCGCCATCACATTGTAACAGGGTGCGTGGTCCTGCGAACAAATTGCCAAAAATTCGATTACCTTCGACGCTTTTACCGCATCGTCGAGAACATCGGCATTTACGCTCGTTGGCATTGAGAGCAATATTGCTAAGTACCACGACACTGCCGACTTGCGCATCATTGAAGTGACCACGTTTTTTGTGATGATTATTGTGTATGAGCGAGATAGAGGTTACCGCGAAATTAGGACTCCATCCAGACCCGTTTCGAAGACGCCTTGTGATTGAGGGGCTGCGGTGTACTCGCTATTGGAGATTGGTGATAGTGTGATGGTGATGGATGGCGCAGGTATATTGAGAATTAATTTGGGACCGGCGTTGAAATCAATCTACTTTGGTCTTATCGCTTGCCTCTTGGCGGGTTTAATAATGGCCGGACCCGCTAAGGCCGATGAAGTCCCACCTTGTCAATTACCGAGCGGGGCAGCATCTGTATCGCTTCTGAGCAAAGCGCCCTCTGCCATAAAGCATGCGTTGCAACAAAATGTTGGTGAAGTTGTAGAACCGGGAGAAAAATTTGATGCTACTGACGTTATGGTAACCGGGCACAGCCGCCGGCTAATCTTTATTTGGAATACTGGTAGCCGATGGATCGTAGCGATTGAGCGGGGTGGGATTGCTTATAGCGATCCAATCTTTGTCTACAATCTTAGCGCAGATAATCAAAAGGCTGAGTTACTCGAGACGCGGACTGCAATTCCACGAACTGTCTGCTCAACGGCACTTAGCATCGTAAAAGAATGATGATCCTACGGCACCATTACCCGCCTTTGGGAGATTGGTGATAGGGTGGCAAGAAAACGCCCAAGGATGAGGCAAAGAAGTGACTTGGAAGCACTTGGCTTCCGTTAACTCCGAAACGTGGGTTAAGTTGTTAGGGCTCGCCTGAAAATTCGGCATTCCGATTGGGCACAAATCCAAAGAGAAATTTTGGTTCGTATCTTGCAACTCCTGCAAAAAGGTCGACAATGCTGGTCAGATCAAGGTGCAGGAGGATTTATGCGCATTTTCGCAATTGCGATGAGCGGGGCAGTGAGCATGTTGATCATGGGTGCCGCTCTGGCAGAGCCAGCACCTGCGCCCGCTAGCGATGTTCAGAATGATCTGAATCGCATTGTCTGTAAATCAACTCCAGCGCCAACAGGAACGCGTTTGGGTGCGGGCCGGACTTGCCGCACGCAAAGGGAGTGGGACGAAATCCAAAAGCAGGATCAAGCCGCGCTCAAGGACTTACAATTGAAAGGTCTCGATCAGCATATGCCGGGTAGTTAAACTCGATTTTTATATATTGTTGCCATAAAACTCAGAGGTTACCAGCTGGAATATTCTCCGGACTAATCTCTACCGCAAGATCGTGGTCAGATCTTGTAATAACGGCAACGGCCTTATGTGCCCCCAGCTTGCGGCGCCGCTCCGCCGGCGGTGACGTAGAGCATTTTCTCCCTGTAAGCGACATAGATGTGTAGATGCTGCAATATCGACATGCCGACCAGAAGGTCCGGCAGATCCTCCGGTCTGGCACCCGAATAGGCATTCGTCAGCATGTGGTTTCGCGTTTCATCCGACAAGAGACTTACTTCTGGATTTTTTACGGTAATACCTTCGATGGAGAGTGTGTTGTACCGACGAGGGCTGTTGCCGTTCACGCCCAAAATGCTCTGAGCCGCATTGACCGTAAGTGACGTTTGCGCACTATCGGTATCAAGTATGGCCTTGAGATGACGTCCGTCCAGTTCCACTGGGAAAATGACGTGATTGTCTTCCGTGACTTGTACCGGAATTGCGGCAATCGCGGCGTGCGGCCAGTATACTACATGCCCCGGGCAATGATCCTGTGACATCAACTGAAACTTGTTGTTGGGAAAATCGAGATCGAGGTCATACGCCCTGAGAATATTCGGACCAAGAACGCCGGATATGTTGCTATTCGCGCCCCCGATTGCGCTCTTCGCAACCATGAACTCTAACGAGCTAGTCTGCATTTGACCAAGAGATACATCATGTGGGTCGACCACTTGGTCGACTGCGTTTCCAGACTGATCATATTGAAACGTGCCGACATGGCGTGTACTCAACCCCAACTCGGAGACAGTGTTTGGCGTCAGTTCACTGAAGAAGCCCGCCGTGTCAAGCAACAGCAGTTTCTTGCTGCCGGAGAATGTGACCGGCACGAGCATTACCCCGGAAGGCCCACGCACGGTGTCCACCGAGGTCACCATTTTCAATGTGCAATCCTCCGCAGCGGCGGGCAACGAAGCCAAGGTCGCTAGAGTGGCCACACAAAGGCTGAAGCATAATGGCGTACGAGTGCGCACTGGAATCTCTCCTGATCTGATGCGGCTGAGCGGCCAAACCAATGAATTACCGAGTAATGACGAACATTCCCGATCTGATCACTGAACACTGTAGATGATACCCTTTTTCGGAGGAGCCCGATAGTCAGTCTGGCACATTACGTGCAATTCGCAATTAGGAGGTCAATATAGAAGAAAAGACCCAATTACACGCCGTCTACCGGTCCAGGTTTTTTCACCGCTCCCCCCATGTCCGCTTTGGGTCATAAGCGGACATTTCAGTTGCGGCACCCACTTTGATCGATATTACCAGAATCGGTCAGGTCATAGTGGTTCAGTTCATGACTGGAGCAGTTACGCTTTCCGAAAGAAGCTCGTTGATAAATTTGTGAAACCTTGTGGGGCCGTCTTTTGGAATTGGTCGCTTTGAAAAGTAACTTCGGAGTCCTGGGTCTCTGAGAAAAACGGCTACGTGAGCACGAAAGTCGTCAAACCGCTCTTTGTCCAATAACCCTGACTCGTACTGAGTCACAGTATCTTCCCAGCTGAGATCGTATGCCAAGCATTGCAAATAAAACTGTCTACGCCCTATTTCCTCTGGCGTCGCAGTGCCACCGTTTCCAGCAATCCATGCGGCCGCCAAATCTGAACTGGCCATGGAGAGATGTTGATTGACAATTCGCGCCACCCGACCCTGCAGTATCAGGCCTTTCGTGTGCTTTGAGTTTTGTCGGGTTTGTACGCTGAGATAGATCAAAGAAACTAGCACCGCGATACCACTTAGGAGACTGCCGATGGCTGCAAGGTCTGAGAGGCTCATGTAATCCCCACCATTGGTCGCTCATCCATGAACCTAGCCAGAATTTTGGTACCTTGCAGCAGTAATGACAGGTCCTGAATTGGACTCACGATCCCCGTCTTTCCTGAATCAGGCGGTTAGAGAATGGCTTGGGAAGGGCGAATGTGCGCTTATCGCCAAAAGCGGAGATTCATTGTTCTCTCTCACATCGCTTGGTTCAAGAAAGCCCAGGCGGGTCACTCTCAAGCCTAAGTCATACCGAGTTCGCTAATGCCCTAAACCTGGATTCGTGATCGCCTCGATTGCTGGAAGATCTCTCTTCAATCCCATATCTCGAATCAACAAGATTGCGACTGCCAGTCGCCGAAAGCCATTTCTGGCGTCGTTTCCCCTTTCCCATCGCACGATTAGGTCTGGCTCGGGTTGGCGATGGGAAACTTCAAGTAGTTTCAGCTCTAGTTCATGAATATTTGTGAAGCGCTCACCCTCAAGCATCACTGATCCGTTGACCATGATGACCATCTCAACAGCTGCCGATGGTCCATAACCAGCTCTCGCTGGGTGTACCGCGGCGAGCATCGAAGCGACAACCCAACAGACTAGCTGAAAGGAAACGAGTTTGAACCGGCGCCGCATTTGGTTGTTACTCACTGGCAGCTACTTCATTTCGATTCGTCTGACTTCTACCCAATCCCTTGTATCCCGGGTAAAGGCCTTAAGGGCCTCGCATGTTCGTTAGTCAATGTGCTTTTGACAGATCGTCCCCTTATCGTGCGGGAAACGAAGAACCGCTGCAAACGCACGGTGCCCGGCATCACCATCGAGGCGATACCGGGCAGTTCCCAGTGGGACTAATCAGAAGTTAGGAGTGATATTATGCTGCGCACAACTCCGTCGCGCTTCTAGCGCCGTGACGAACGGGTTTTTGCTAATCAAGCATAACCTGGTCGAACCTTGGCTCTCTTTCATTATGATCGGTGAGGCACCTTTCACCAGCCCCTCCTTTGGGATCCGGTAAAGGTCGCCCGTGTTCTTGTCGACATAGGCGCCCGGCTCGGTGAGATCTTCCCAATTGAACTCAGGAAGAGCGTGTCTGTTCTCGATTTCGACGGGTGAGCTTTTCTCTACCATTGTCTTTTCTCCTTGGTTACAACAACAATCACGCACGATGAGTGCTGCCATCGGCAGCGGCACCGCCGCTTCCCCCGTTCCCCATTCATCAGTTTCTTGATTGAACTTGGCTACGCGGCCATTACTCGCGTATCGCCATGTGCCAGTGAGTATTAGCTTCAATAAATCTAGTTTCAATAAGAAACTCAATTTTTCACATCGAAAGTTTGCAATTGTAATTCTACGGAAATAGTTGCCGCGTGTCACACCTCCTCGACCTCAATTCATCGGTAAATGCGAAAGATCCGCCAGACAATACCTGTTCCTTTGATCGGGCCAATAAATTCGTCAGAGTACAGTTCAATTTCCTACGAAATTTCCTACCGCGAAGTCCCAGTTGAGTAGATTATCGATGACCGCTTTGACGTAATCCGCGCGGCGATTTTGGTAATCGAGGTAATAGGCATGTTCCCATACATCGACGTTGAGAAGACAGGTTTTCTTTTCGGCCATGGGTGTGTCGGCGTCGGGCGTTTTTTCGATTTTCAGCTTTCCATTATCCAACACTAGCCAGGCCCAGCCGCTACCGAACTGTGAAATCGCGGCCTCGGCGAATGCGGCCTTAAATCTTTCGTAATCGCCGAAATCACGATTGATGGACTGAGCCAGATCACCCTTTGGTCTGCAGGGTTTATGAGTAAGCGATGACCAATAGAAGGTGTGGTTCCAAACTTGCGCCGCGTTGTTGAATATTTGCGCGCTTTCTTTGTCCTTCCCTCTGAGGGTGTCGCGGATAACTTCCTCGAGCTCCATTTCGCCGTATTCCGTATCGCGGACAAGTTCGTTCAGCTTATCGACATAGGCCTTGTGATGTTTGCCGTAATGGAAAGAAATAGTGCGCGCCGAAATCACTGGCTCCAGCGCGTTTTCTTCATATGCCAACGGCGGCAGGACAAAAGGCTCGGCGTGTTTTGCTTTGGGCGCTTTGAAAGGGATTGTCATGAGCCTGGCTCCGCTTGGTTCTATGGGTGAACGTGGGGCTGAGGCCGACGGTTCCACAAAGCGTTACAAGATTCCAAACGAGCGACATAGTTGGAACCTCAAAGTGACTACGTACTCAAAGTGACTACGTAAAGGAAGTGCGCGAGGACAGCCCCGTTTTGCTGTCTTTATCCTTCCAAGACACCACGCAGCCAGCCTTCCTTAATGCAATCTAGCGCGCCCGGCCGCCGGCGGAGCTTCTCGCTCCGCCGGCGATTTCATCTATCATCTGTCGTACCAATTCAGTAGGGCTGGGGTGGCACCGCTTGCCACTCGTCATTGCATTCCTGGACATAGGGGTAATAGCCCTCTGGGTCGTCGCACCAATACCAGTAATAATCCCCGGCTTCCTCGTAATACTCTTCCAGCCCAATGTAAGTCGGGTAGGGATAGATGGGCTCAGGATAGAAGAACCAGAGACCATCGGTGAACCACCACCAGCCGTAATGGCCATTATGCTCGGTATGGCGCCAACGGCCATGCATCCAGCTCTCATGTTCTTGCGACGTCATTTCGGCAAAGGCATGACCATGGAAGCTTCCTTGATGTTCTGCCGAGGGCGTACCTGCCCTACCTTTCATCGGCGCACCACGTTCGGGACGGGTTGCGCCATGGAAATTGGGCGGCACGCCGCGATACCCGCGCTCAGGCATGCGCCCATGAAAACCGGCTGGAGGGCCGTGAGGTTGGTCTATATGCGGGTGCTCTTCGTCGGCAGCTAACACACTCGCGGCCGGGGCCAAAGCAAGGCCTGCAAAAAGCGCCGCCCCAATTCCAAGTTTGGCTATCGTTTTCATCGCCAAGAATTCCTTCCTAAAGTTCTCCTGCCGCCCCCATAACGAACGCCAAAATCCCTCCGTTGTTCCAAATAAACCACCGCCTATGGCGTTGGAACTATTGACTTGGCCTGCCGTATTTTGCTGGGGGCGGCCTGCTACCTGGTCGCGCGGAAGTAACCAGACCCGCTTCTTTGCGGTTTGTGAGTAACTAGTTTGAAAGGGCATCGACAGAGTGATCCGACAAAATGGAAGGCGTTATCTTTGTCCCTGTTGGATCAGAAACGGACGCTGGACAAATGTCCGCATATCGCTGCCAGCTCAGGGGATCGATAACGTAGTTTTTTGGTCCGCCGGTACAATAAATCCGTCATCTCGCTGTACTAAATCGTATCCCTAACTCGTGCAGCCCTGCTGACGTTCAATATCATCCATTAATGTCGCTATTGCTTGTTTCATCAAGCCCGCGCAATTCGGCCGCTATTATCGTCGCCATTTCGCAACAATCTCCCAAACGATTCGCCAGCTAGCTACCAGATGGTGATGCACTTAACTTGGCCTCTCTCGCGCGGGGCTTCGGTACGCCACGAAAGATTTTGATTGTGTGCGCAGCAAGGAAGAGCGATCGGCGCTCATATACGCCTTACTAGCCTCAAGATTAGTAGCAAAGAGATGGCGCCTATCATGGCACTAGCTGCCAGACCTACAATTCCGCTGCCGATTGATATTCCCAAATGGCGAAGAACCCAACTGCCAATAAACGCGCCAATAATACCAACAACGATGTCGCCTATTAGGCCAAAACCGCCACCTTCGACTACCTTACCAGCCAGCCATCCCGTGACCATGCCGACTAAGATCCAAACGAGAATTGTCTCAGCGGACATAGAATTTTCTCCTTATTATCCGATTATCGTCGCACACTCGTGAAGATGAAATTGACCTGACTGGCAGTTTTTGTACCAGACGGTTTGATAGAAACTGTCTTGGAAAGGAACCAGGTTATGCCGAAGAAGAGGTTTAACGCGGAGCAGATTGTGACGCTGCTTCGCCAGATTGAAGTGGGGATGGCGCAGGGAAAGGCGGCGCCGGTTGCGTGCCGGGAAGCGGGGATATCGCAACAAAGTTATTACCGCTGGCGCAAAGAGTACGGCGGGCTCGACTTGGATCAGGCCAAGAGGATGAAGGAGCTGGAGAAGGAGAATGTCCGGCTAAAGCGCCTAGTGGCGGACCTCTCGCTCGAGAAGCAGATTCTCAAGGACATCTCCTCGGGAAACTTGTAAGCCCCGAACGGCGCAGGTCCGCTGTAGCGGGGGTCCGCGAGAAATACGCTCTCTCGGAACGCCAGGCCTGCCGGATCGTCGGTCAGCCTCGTGGCACGCAGCGTTACACAGCCATTGTGCGAGCTGACGAAGACGCGCTTACGCAGGCCATTATTGCCTTGGCGTCACAGTATGGCCGTTATGGCTACCGGCGGATCGCATTCCTGCTGAAGGATGCAGGGTGGGACGTGGGCTGTGACCGGGTGAGCCGCATCTGGCGCCGCGAGGGGCTGAAAGTACCCAGGAAACAGAAGCCGAGGGGCCGTCTTTGGTTCAACGATGGCTCGTGCGTCCGGCTGAGGCCGGAAGGCCGCAATCACGTGTGGAGTTACGACTTCGTCGAGGCCCAGACGCACGACGGCCGCAAGCTGCGGCTACTGACACTGATCGACGAGTTCACGCGCGAGTGTTTGGCCCTCAAGGTCGCCCGCCGGATCAACAGTTTTGGCGTGATTGAGGCGCTGGCTGACGCCATGATCGTGCGCGGAGTGCCTGAGCACATCCGTTCAGACAACGGTCCTGAAATGACTGCCAAGGTCGTGCGTAACTGGCTCGTAAGTGTTGGGGTGAAGGCGCTCTACATCGAGCCGGGAAGCCCTTGGGAGAACGGTTACAACGAATCCTTCAACGGAAAGCTGCGCGACGAGCTGCTGAACGGTGAAATCTTCTACAGCCTCAAGGAAGCTCAAGTCATCATCAAGCAATGGCGAAAGCACTACAACACCGTTAGACCGCACTCGTCGCTTGGATATCGCCCGCCCGCGCCACTGGTGTTCAAGCCGAACCCGTCGCCGCTAGATCAGGCCGCTCCGATGCAATAGTCTCTCTATGCCGTTGGTACAAAAAATACGGCAGGTCAGTCGAGCAAATGACGTTCGTATAGATCATGAAGGCCCCCAATGATTGTCTGGATCTACAACGCAGGACTTCACAGATTGTTCCTGTCCTTCCTATACAGAAAGCCGATTCCCCACGAGACGCATGATTCGGTGTCAAACCTTGGCGAAGTCCACAAGTTGGCCGAGTCGCCTACGTGCCCTCACTTGGTCGCAACGGGTAATGTCCGCTTGGGGTCAGGGCAGACTTTCCGCCAGGCGCCACAACAGGGAATTTCTTTGCGTAATCAAGAAACATATATTGAGCAGTTCGAAGTGGCCCATACGCTCGCAATATGTGAGTTTTGTGTATCTGAGAATATGTAGGTAAAGCTTTCGGAAGTGTGGGACTCGCATTGGTGGTGAATTGTGGGATTTTAACTGTTCACGATAAGGAGCGACTCATTTTGGCTGGAAGTCTCGTCTAATCGGATTTGGAGTGCTGAGATGCTGAGGTCCTCCTATTACGAAAAACGTCAATTTTACGCGCAACAGACGCGGACGTAACGCATGAACGCCACCACTCGTAGCCTAGTTGTGTTGCTGGTTGAAGACGATCCTCTTGTGCGCATGGCAGCGGCGGAGATGATTGAATTGTCTGGTCACGAAGTTCGGCAAGTGCAGAATGCCGAGGCTGCGTTGGGTGAGCTCGAGGCTGAGCCTGACATCAACGTTCTTGTCACAGACCTCAGGCTGGGTGGCATGTTAGGCGAGGAGCTGGTGCTTGAGGCATTGAGGAACTGGCCGAGGCTTAAAGTTATCGTAGTGAGTGGCGCCAAAACGGAAAAGCTTACTGCCGTCAAGGACCGCATCGTCTTTCTGGCCAAGCCCTTTGCCTGGGACCAGCTTATAGCGGCAATCGAGAAATAGTAGGCGGCTGGAGCAGCGCTCGCGAAATCGCTATGCTTGCCGCGTGGTAACATTCGGCTAGAGAACATGTCTTTGAAGCGTGAGCTCTCACGCGGTGTCATATTCGGCGCGGCGCCAAATATTGGCCAAGTTGCTCTGTTCGCCGCGGAGAGTATCGGGATAGCATGTGTTTATTATGTTCTAGCCAAATTTGGACTCAGCCTTGCTCAGGTGAACCCGAGCGCCACTCCCATTTGGCCCCCCACTGGATTCGCTTTGGCAATAGTATTGATACGCGGTTATCGGGTTTCACCTGCAATTTTTGTAGGCGCGTTGTTCGCCAACTTTACCACTGCCGGCACATTCTACACGTCAATGGCTATTGCCTCTGGCAATACTTTGGAAGCTCTGGTTGCAGCGCTCTTGATTACAACATGGTCGTCTGGACGCAATACTTTTGACAGCTCCGTGGGCGTGGCAAAGTTCGCATCGGCGAGTGTGATCGGCACTCTAGTAAGCGCCACGATCGGCGTGGGCAGCTTAGCGATGGCAGGCTTTGCCGCATGGACCAATTTTTTCACAATATGGAGGACTTGGTGGCTTGGCGACCTCGCCGGCGCCGTTGTCATCACGCCAGTCATGGTCCTGTGGACGCTGCACTACCCGCGCACTTGGGATCGCGACGACATCATCGAAGCGGTCGCAATATTTGTCTTGGCGGCGGTTATCGGACTAATTGCTTTTGTTCCCGTTACCCCGTGGACAGAAAGCGGCCGTGCCGCAGCCTTTCTCATCATACTGCCCCTAATCTGGGCGGCACTTCGGCGCGGGCAACGAGATACCGCGACCGTAGTTATCATACTTGCCGCCTTTGCGGTTTGGGGTACTTACGCGCGCGGTGGACCCTTTGTCGGCACCGTACTAAATGATTCGTTCTTTCTGCTGCTCGTTTTCATGATCAGCATCTCCGTACCCAGTCTCGCCTTAAGCGCCGACGTCGCCGTGCGCAAGCGCACCGAGGAAGAACTTCGGCGTTCGCAGGAAGAACTGGATCACCGCGTTCAAGTGCGCACGCAGGCGCTCATTGCCGAGATCGAGCAACGTAAATGCGCCGAATTTGAGCGAGAGCAACAGCGCCTTCAACTACTGGAAGCGCAACGCCTGGCCAATCTGGGAAGCTGGGTTTGGAATGTAGCGGATGGGAGGTTTGCCTGGTCAGATCACCTGCGCAAGATCTTCGGAATCACAGACACCAACTTCCGAGGTACTGTTCAGGATTTCCTTAATCTCGTACATCCCGATGATAACAATGACCTTCGTGAAGCGGCGACAATGTCGCTACGCGAAGGCCGCGGTTTTCTCATCGAGCACAGAATAATTCGTTCTGATGGTAGTGTGAGATTCCTTCGATCGGGAAGTGAGGTGGTCAAAGATGAAGAGAGCAAGATTACTCAAATGCTGGGAATCTGCCAGGACATAACCGAATCCAAGGAAGCAGAGATTGCGCTGCAGCGAAGCGAGCGTAATTATCGTCTACTGATCGAGGGCGTACGTGATCACGCCATATTCATGCTCGATCCCAATGGCCATGTGGTCAGTTGGAATCCGGGCGCCGAGCGCATCCAGCAATATGAAACCCACGAGATCATTGGAAAACACATCAGTGAGTTCTATACGGACGAAGAAAAGCGGGCCAACATTCCAGCGCGCGCGCTCGAAATCGCCGCTAGTGAAGGCCAATACGAAACAGAGGGCCTGCGCGTACGCAAGGACGGCAGCTGCTATTGGGCAAATGCCCTGATTACGGCCATTCGGAACGACGATGACAAGCTTATCGGCTTCGCCAAAATTGCCCGCGACATCACGGCCGCTCATGAAGCAAAAAGAAAGCTCGAGGAAACGCGCGAACAATTATTCCAGGCGCAGAAAATGGAAGCGATCGGTCAGCTGACAGGCGGAGTCGCGCACGACTTCAACAATCTGTTAACTGCCATTATGGGTAGTGCCTCCATCATCGAACGCATCGCCGGAGATAATGGTCAGCTGCTGCGTAATGCCCGCAATATCCGCTATGCGGCGGACCGTGGAGCAAATCTGACACGACAATTGTTGTCGTTTTCGCGGCGTCAGTCGCTTCGTCCGGAATTGATTGATTTGCGCCAACGGTTGCCACTGACAGTCGAGCTACTCGCCCATTCGCTTCGCGCCGACATCAAGGTAGCGACACATGTGGATGCGGATCTCCACCCTATCCTGGTCGATACTGGAGAGCTTGACCTAGCTCTGCTTAATGTGGCGGTGAATGCACAGGATGCGATGCCTGCCGGTGGCCGCCTCACCCTTCGCGTCCACAATTTGGTAATGAATGGCGTGGGCGGCGCTACCACAGATTTTATCGCTATTTCTCTCACAGACACAGGGACGGGGATGACGCCAGAGGTGCAGGCCAAGATCTTCGAACCATTCTTTACCACCAAAGAAGCTGGCAAAGGCAGCGGCCTTGGGCTGAGTCAGGTTTATGGCTTCGCACGCCAATCCGGCGGAGATGTGCGCATTGAAAGCCGCGTGGGAGAGGGTACCACCCTTACAATCCTGCTACCCGCAGCATCGGCAGTGGGCACGGCAATTGACGCAGTTAAACCAGAAGGCAGAGAAACTGGCAGCAACGCGACGATTTTGCTGATTGAGGACGATCCCGGAGTCGCGCGCACGACTCGCGAAACCTTGCGAAGTATGGGTTATCAAGTTCACCATGCTGCCGACGCGTCGGCAGCACTCGCAATAATTGAAAAAACTCCATCCATAGATGTGGTGTTTTCGGATGTGGTGATGCCTGGCATGAATGGAGTCGAGCTGGCGCGCGCTCTACGAAAGTCGCATCCCGATCTGCCCATCTTGCTCACATCGGGCTTTAGTGACGCAGTCAGCAGTGCCGCGGCTAAGGAATTTGAGTTACTGCGAAAGCCCTATGCCCCGAACGACCTCAAGAGCCATATAGACCTGCTACTGCGAACCTCGCGCGCATAACTCACCGCCCTATTCCGCTGCGCGTACTCTATCCACAGAAGTCCGGGAAACTGGATGCGGCGGTGGCTGAGCGAGCTTAGTTCTTTAACTCAAAGCGGATGCGGAGATCCCTTAGGAGCTCGAACGTACGTCTCCTTAACACGATGACATAAGCATGCTCCATTACCACAATCTATATGCATTATTGCGAATTTCCGTATGATTCCAATGTGGTTCCCTGGTGGGAACTTTTCACCGCAACGAACGTAAGGGTGTGGAGATCAGGGGGAAGATCCATGAAAGCGACTGAATCTCTGGCTCCGCATCTGCCCTATTTGCGCCGCTACGCCAGGGCATTGACGGGCTCGCAGGCCAGCGGCGACGCTTTTGTGCGGGCCGCATTAAGAGCGCTGCTCGCCGGGCAGCAGGAGCTGACAAACGATATCGATCCACGTGTGGCGCTCTACAGGGTGTTCCATGCAATTTGGTCAAGCTCGGCCGAAACCTTAGATGAAGAAGCCCCCATTGAGCTCAATGCCAATCCCGAGGAACGTCTGCGCGCGCTTGCGGCACCAAGCCGTGCGGCATTGCTTCTTACCGCGGTAGAATGTTTTGAGTTCAATGAAGCTGCGATTATTCTCGGCGAGACGCCAGAAGAGGTCGAGCGCGCTAGTATTTCGGCGCTGAATGCAATCGAACAACAACTCGCTTCACGCGTGCTCATTATCGAAGACGAATCGGTAATCGCACTTGATCTCAAGAAGCTGGTGAGCGATCTTGGTCACGAAGTAGTGGGCATGGCTGCCACAAGCGAAGAGGCGGTAATTCTGGCGCGCAAACACAAGCCAGGATTGATTTTGGCTGACATCAATCTGGGGGCAGGTGGTTCTGGGACCGATGCTGTGGCAGAAATCCTGAAGAGCGTCGAGGTACCAGTGATTTTCGTCACGGCGTATCCCGAACGTCTCCTCACTGGCGAGCGTCCGGAACCAACATACCTAGTTACCAAACCATTTCTGCCCGAAACGGTCCAAGCTATGGTAGGGCAAGTTTTGTTTTTCCACTCCTCCAATCATAAACAGCCTGACGTTCAGGGAACCCGGCGCAAATAGGAACGTTTTGTGGACATCACGGTGGTAACCGAGGTGGAGGATAATAAGGAGATGGTGGATACCCAAAAAACGATGAACGGAAATCTTGAGGCGCGGCTTGAGGCGCTAAAAGCTGACCTCGATGCGCTGCAAAAAGACATGCGAGGCCTCTTCCGCGATGTAAAGGATGTTGCCGGCCACGGCGTGGCAGAGGCGGTGCATTCGGCAAGCACGGCGGCAAGCGATGCGATCGAAAACGCACAAGAGTGGACGGATGACGGCGCCGCTTCGGTTCGTGCCGCGGTGCGCAAGCAGCCGCTCGCGGCCTGCGCCCTATCGATGAGCGCCGGCGCTCTACTGGGTGCACTATTTCTTCGACGTTAAGGCGCAACGATGATGGGCCCTCAGACTGCGGTGCGAGCGCTGGTACTAATGGGAATGACAGCGCTGGTCGTGATCGGTTTAGGATTTGGCGCCTACGCGTTTTATCTCGCGTGGCTACAGGTGCTTTCGCCTTTGGCCGCGGCGGTAGTTACCTCGTCCCTACTTCTCACTATCCCTGCCATCTGGATCGTGATTGTGGCGCTATTCGCTGGCGTCAGGCCGCGTGCGAAGATTGAGGACAACACGCTAGCGGCTCTGGCTAGCTTCGCGAGGGATAATCCTCTGTCTGCTGTCCTCTTGGCTGGATTATTTGGAGCGGCGAGCGCTTTCAATGCTAAGAAATAAAAACCAGCTATCTACGGATCCCTTGCGTCCGCAGAGCGGTTTCCGCGAACTTCGCGGACGAGAAAACCAAATGCTCGGCTGGGTAGTAACATTCTTTATACTTGCTATCTTTGCGGCCTACCTTGGTTTCTTTGCCTTTACGGGAGTTGCCGCGACGATATTTAAACTCTGGCTCCTCGCCTTCATAGCTCTGCTGGTGATCGCCGGGGTGTCCGCTGCTATACGCGACAAGACACCCGCGCTTTAGCCCACGTTCCTTTGGAACCGCAAAGCAGCTGGCGCATTAGATTAGCAGAGCGGACAGCCAGTCCGTGCATCTCAGCTTGCCCCGCCGAAGTACGCGGATTGGGTGCCCGCTCAGTTCGAAGTGGCAGATGGGGGGAAATAAAAATGGCTCGTGCCGATTTTCTAAATTCCGATGATCTCCTTAGAGTTGGGGAAGAGCATAATTCGGAGACGGAAATCGCGCGAGATATTAGCGTCATCCGTGCGTGTGTTATCGGGCTCATAACTATCTCCGCCATTGCAGGAAGTGCTGTAGCCGGCGATTTGCTCGCACCGACTGCGATTGCGGTGGTTTTGGCTTTGGTGCTTGCACCCATAACGTATGCTATTGAACGACAGGGCATTCCCTCAGCCGTATCTGCACTCCTAACAGTTGCCTTGACCGTGCTACTGCTTGCAGCGGGAACAATGGCCTTTGGTTCGAGTGTCAGGGATTGGGTTAACCGCGCGCCCGCTGTCGTGCATTCAGTCGAGCAGAAATTGCGCCCGCTTAAGCGACAGCTGGCAGCAATGGAGATCGCCTCCGAGCAGATCGCCCGCGTTACGCCCACGCAGGCGACAACCCCTGTGCCGAACCTTCCGGTAGCCGATGGCTTGATGACCTCTGTAATTTACAATGTGCCAAACCTGTTCGGCAAAAGTCTTTATGTCACCATCTTGACACTTTTTCTCCTGGCACATCGTAGGCGCTATACGAATCAGCTGATCCTACTACCGAGGAATTTCATTAATCGTGTGCGCATGGCGCGGATCTGCCGCGATGTACGTCATAAGGTTTCGGGTTATCTCTTCACCCTTGCTATGATCAATTTTGGCCTTGCCGCAGTGACTGCGCTCTGTTTCATGTTAGCCGGAATAGACGACGCGGTTGTTTGGGGGCTGATTTTTGGCACGCTTAATTTCATTCCCATCGTGGGCCCGACAATTGTTATCTTGGCGGCCGCTGTCGTTGGTTTTGCAACCTCGGACACGATCATGGGCGCGCTTTTGCCACCCCTGATTCTGCTAGCCCTTAACACAGTCGAAGCCAATCTGCTGCAGCCATGGCTTCTGTCACGGCGCATAATAGTGAGCCCAGTAGCCATATTTGTAATGGTGGCAACCTTAGTCTGGATGTGGGGCGTGGCGGCGGCAATCACTGCTGTTCCCGTGCTGATACTCTTTCACACCATTGCACAGCACGTGCCTGCATTGCGCCCAGTCGCACGCCTGCTTGCGACGGAAGATCATTTCATGCAACAGCGACATGATGAGGCATCAGAGGGATTCTAACGACCTCTGCTCGCCAGCAAAATGGAAGATTTTTCGCGCGCTAACCGCGCTCGCCGTAAGTACTGATAATGATGTCAAATTTTCCGCGTTGCCCGATGAATATATTTTTTCCCTGATCAACGTGATCCCATTCATTTGAGCCATTGAATTTATGCCCATTGCCCAACGTAACGGATCGCCACTTAACTCCATATGGTTGGGAACTCGACTCCACATCGATAACTCTCTTCATACTTATGTGAGGCGATTGATTCACTACTGCATTTTAAAGGACGGCATGGAACTAAACTCCGTCATTCACGTTCCAATATTGAGCGGCTGAGCTGCACCAATAGCATCCTCGGTAGGGCGCTAGACTAGTGAAGGAGAAGTAAGATGGTGCTTAGGTCCCCATCTACCCGTACTGCATTAACAATCGCCGTGTTAAGTGCGGCGTTTTTTTCCACCTCGCTTCCGGTCAGAGCTTCAGACGCGGACGAGAGAATTACAACGCGTTACCTCAACGCGCAGCAGCTCGATACCCCCAATATGCGCTATGCGCAATCCGATCGGGACGTATCGATGCCCGTTTCTTCGAGCGACAATGAAGATTTTGTATCGCTCGATGCAGTTGCGCACCCTCGAGCAATATTAACAGGTCGCGTGTTGGAGAATCGTCTCGGTGATCCCCTGGGCCGTGTAGAACGGGTCGTCTTCGATGATTATGGCCGACCCGTGGCACTTGAAGTCGATCTCGACGGGTACCTGACAGACTTCCACCGCACAGTAACGCTTGACGGGAGTGACGCGTACTTCGATCCCAACGAAAACGTCCTTAGAACCGATCTATCCAGGGCGAAAGTGAGAGAATTACCGCACACGTTTTCCGATTAGCGGATATTCGCTTCTGTGACGCAGGCTAGTGGCAACGCTGGCCTGCGTACTGACGCAGAAATGATGCGGCGTTAAGGAAGAGCAAAGTGCGAAAGACGAACAGAAATAGTGACCTCGGCAATGTACACTCGCAACCGTTTTATTTTCAGGATATTTATGCCTCGTCCGTGGGATTAGACTTGAAAAATATTGCTGTTTTACTCGACGTCGACGGGACACTTCTCGATATTGCTCCGACTCCTGAAAGCGTCCAAATTCCGCCGTCTCTAAATAGAACGCTACTCCGACTGCGTGCACGAACCAACGGGGCCGTAGCTTTTGTAAGCGGACGCACCCTTGCCCAACTTGATCGTTTGTTTGCTCCGTTGGAGTTGTTCGCTATAGGCGGCCACGGCGCAGAGTTGCGCGTTTACTGTCGTGACGGCAGAAAAGAGCGACGCGCCGCACCCCTAAATAATCATTTGCGCGCGCGGCTAGCAAATATTCTCAAAGTAACACCAAGCCTTCTTATGGAAGATAAGGGTTATGCTATTGCACTCCATTTTCGCCTCGCCCCGAACCTCGAACGCATGTTGCAAAAAGAAATTGCAATAATCTGTGCCGAATGTGCGCCCACAGGAACCGAAATTTTACACGGCAGGACGGTCTTTGAGATCAAATCAGCTCATTTCAACAAGGGAAATGCGCTACGCGAACTGATGTCATACGCCCCGTTCTACGGGCGTCGACCGATTTTTATCGGTGACGACGAAACAGATAACGATGTATTCGCAGTCCTTCCGGAATTTAGCGGCATAGGTTTTTCCGTTGGCCATCTCGCTAAAGGCGCTATTGGCTTTTTCGAGAGGCCGCGTGATGTGCGTCTCTGGTTAGGCCAGTTAAGTGAGGAGAATGGGGCGTCTTCGTGATGACGAAATGCGATCTCGATCTTGCGGTTATCGGCAATTGCAATACCGCGGCGCTTCTTAACCCGATGGGAAAGCTCGTTTGGTGGTGTTTCCCTCGATTCGATGGCGATCCAATTTTCTCAAGGCTACTTTCAGGAGACAGAGAAGAAGGATTTTCTGATGTTGTCCTGGAAAATGTAACCGAACATGAGTCCAGTTATATTCGAAATACCGCCATCGTCGAGACTGTACTGAAGAGCGCACAGGGTGCTGCAGTACGCGTTACGGATTTCGCCCCCCGTTTTAGAAATTTCGGTCGCATTACCCGCCCGCCAATGTTGATTCGTATCATCGAACCGGTCGCCGGCTTACCTCGTATTACCATCCGTTACCGGCCAACACACAATTACGGCGAGCCAATAACTCATCGTACTCTCGGCTCAAACCATATATCTTATTGGGGCAAGAATGGAGTGATACGTCTTACTACCGATGCACCATTGTCGTATATCGACCGTGAGGCGCCGTTCGTTCTGACGCGCCCAGTGCATCTCGCGTTCGGCACAGACGAATCCTTTCCTGGCAATCTCGATCTCACATGTCGTGAGTTTCGTGAGCACACACGCGATTATTGGGTAGAGTGGGTGCGCCGCCTTTCCATCGCATATGACTGGCAAGACGCCATAATCCGCGCAGCTATCACGCTAAAGCTAAGCAATTTTGAGGAAACTGGTGCGATTGTTGCGGCGTTGACGACTTCCGTTCCGGAATCTCCAGGCTCAGAGCGTACTTGGGATTATCGTTATTGCTGGCTTCGCGACGCATATTTCGTTGTCAAAGCCCTGAACCGCATTGGCGCCACCAAAACAATGGAGGATTTCGTATCGTTTATTTTGGGCATCGCTGCAGAAATGAAAGGTGAGTCACGCCCGGTCTATGGCGTCGTGCCCACAGACCCAATTGAGGAAAGCTTCGCTACGCACCTCGCTGGCTATTGTGGTCAAGGACCGGTGCGCATCGGCAATGCAGCAGTCGGCCAACGGCAACATGACAGTTATGGCAGCATCATACTTGCCGCAATGCCAATGTTCTTTGATCGCCGCTTGCCGACGCAGGGAGATGAACCGCTATTCCGACTATTGGAATTGCTTGGTGCTCGCGCGGCCAAGTTAGCCTACGAAGACGATGCAGGGATCTGGGAATATCGAGGGCGCAGACGCGTGCACACTCACTCTGTGGCCATGTCGTGGGCAGGCTGTAACCGGTTGGGAGCAATCGCTTCCCACTTGGGGTTGTCAGATCGCTCCGCATACTGGAGCGCTGCGGCTGATAGCATTCAGGAAACTTTATTGGCGCGCGCGTGGAACCAGAAGCGCAAGGCATTTACTGCGGCCTTCGATTCCGACGATCTTGATGCGAGCGCCTTGCTCCTGGCTGATCTGGGAGTGCTCGAACCCAACGATCCACGCTTCGTCAGTACCGTATCCGCTATTGAGCGGGAACTATTACGTGGAAAGCTTGTTATGAGATATGCCGTAGAGGATGATTTCGGCGTGCCAGAATCGGCGTTCCTAGTATGCAGCTTTTGGCTTATCGATGCTTACTGGCTGCTTGGGCGCCGCCAGGATGCTCGCGATTTTTTCCTCGATGTTCTTAAGCACCGCAATTGCTACGGGCTACTCTCCGAAGACGTGCATCCGCAAACCGGTGCCCTGTGGGGGAATTTCCCGCAAACCTACTCGATGGCGGGTCTCATCTTGAGTGGCATGCGCCTCTCGCGCAGCTGGGAGGATAAATATTGGCGCGGTTAATTGTGGTTTCAAACCGGGTGTCGGTTCCTAGCGACGAAGGAGGTCGTGTCGGCGGACTCGAAGTCGCAGTGCGCGCAACCTTGAAGCGCCATCCCGGAGTTTGGTTCGGCTGGAGTGGCCGCGTCGGTAAACTGTCACACCTCGAGACTGCCACGCTGACGCGCGGTGGTATTTCCTACATCGTCACCGATCTCTCAGAAGAGGATTTCAACGAATATTATGGCGGATTTGCCAATCGGGTGTTGTGGCCAATTTTACATTACAGACTCGATTTGGCTGAGTTTTCACGACGTGACCTTAGCGGCTACCTTCGCGTGAACAGTTACTTTGCAGGTGAGCTGCAGAAAATATTACGCCCGGACGATATTATCTGGGTTCATGATTACCATTTGATGCCGCTGGCACAGGAAATCCGGGTACGCGGACACCAGAACAAAATTGGGTTTTTCCTTCATATACCCTTACCGCCCCCTGAAATTCTAACAGCACTCCCAAACCACGAGCAGCTCATCCCTGCACTTTGCCATTACGATTTGGTGGGATTTCAGACTGATGGTGATGCCGATAATTTCGCGCGCTATTTGGCGCAAGAAGTCAAACTGGTAGGTGACGAAGGGCGCAGTTTCCGCACACGGGAGCGCATGGTGCGAATTGGTGCTTTTCCAGTTGGGATCGAGACGGCTGAATTCGCAGCAACCGCTCGACGCGCCGCCCAATCACCCTTCGTCAGACGTGTGATCGACAGTGTACGAGGTGCACAGATAATGATTGGTGTGGATCGTCTCGATTATTCCAAAGGCATTACGCTACGCATGGAGGCATTCGAGCGATTCTTGGTCGCCGCTCCAGAATGGAGAAGTAAGGTCAGCTACTTGCAGATTACTCCGAAAAGTCGATCCAATGTTCCAGAGTACGCAGAGATGAATCGGCTCGTCGACGCGGCCGCAGGTCGCATCAACGGTAACTACGGTGATGTGTCCTGGACCCCTATACGCTATGTGAATCGAGCCTATAGCCGCACGGCCCTTGCAGGACTGTACCGAACCGCACGCGTGGGCTTGGTGACACCGCTGCGGGACGGAATGAATCTGGTGGCGAAGGAATATGTGGCCGCACAGGACAGTGAAAATCCCGGCACACTAATTCTCTCGCGCTTTGCAGGTTCTGCTGCGGAAATGGAAGCGGCGCTCCTGGTTAATCCTTACGACCCCGAGGGCGTCGGTGGCGCTATTGCGCGCGCCTTTGAAATGCGACTCGAAGAACGGCTTGCGCGTCACGCAATGCTCATAAAGACGCTCTTGGAAAATAACATAACAACGTGGGGCGATAAGTTCATTTCTAAACTCACACAAGCTTCCGCTGCTGATTTAGCGCCCGAGATAAATCGCAAGGGGCCAAAACAATATAGCGCTTGCCTTTAAAGCAACAGGTGACATCAATTTGGGCAGGTGACGTTGCCTTCAAATGTTCGAAACTAAGCCGCTCTCAGCTGCTTGCCAGGTATCTTCGCACGGTCGAAGGCCTGCTTGACGGCCTTTTGAAGGTCGAAGAGCGTCTGGTCGAAATCCGCGTTACGCACGGATGCACGAATAATAATGCTGATCGTAGATTCGCCGATGGCACCCACAGCGGCCACAGGCGGCGGGGATCGTAGCACGCGCGAGTCAGCCTCAATTACTTCACGCGCCACTTGAACCGCCTTTTCGACATCCGCCGCATAGTCGATAAATACTGTAAACTCAATTCGGCGCGTTGGCTCGCGGCTGATATTTATAATGACCCCGCCAAACACCATCGCATTGGGAATGACAACGTAGTTCATGCCACCGGTAAGCAGCATAGTGTGAAACAGGTTGATCTCGCGCACCTCTCCTGTCTGGCCACCGATTGTTACGACCTCGCCAACACGATATGGCCGCGACAGTAGCAACATCACACTTGCGGCCACGTTCGAAAGCACACCCTGCAGCGCTAGACCAATTGCTAGCCCCGCTGCCCCCAGCATGGCGATGAGGCTGGCCGTCTGGACACCGAAGCGGTCGAGCACAGCCAGAAGCGTGAGGATCAAAATCAGATATCTGACGAATGAAACGAGTAACGGCCGTAATGTCTCGTCAATGCGTGGGCGGTCGAGAAGGCGATTAACACCGCGCGCTGCCCAATCTGATGCTATCCAGCCCGCGATGAGAATCGCGACAGCGGCAACGACATCAAGACCCTTATCGAGGATGAAAGTAACGATAGTGGCGTGCTCAAGATCCATAGTTTTCCTGTTACCGCTCTCGCGCGGCCAAGTTATGAAATAAAACGTCTTGATGCTTTTCCTGTTCCCTCCGCTCGGTCATGCCCGGCTGCAAATTAACCTCTCTCCAATTTCCAACCTGCGCATTCGAGTGAGAGCTAACGCCCACTAGTTGCATCAATGTCGAGCGCGATCCGTGCGCGGAACATAATCTACCCATACGCGTTTTCACCAAAGAGCGAGAAAAGGATGGAGTGTCGTCATGCTCAGATGGGCAGTGGTATTCCTGATCATCGGCCTTTCGGCAGGTGCACTAGGGTTTTCGGGGAGTGCGAGTGCCTCGATCGGTATCGCGCAGATCCTGTTCTTCTGTTTCACTGCATTGTTCTTGATTTTTCTGGTCTTGGGACTTGGTCTTTTGAAAACCAATATTAAAACCCATAGCGGAGGCTTGCATTAATCCTTGGAGATCTTGCGTACTCACCCTGAGTGGATTTTGACGAGGGTAATGCTTCGGGCCTGTCGCCAGGATTGAACGGAACGAGCAGCTCGCGCCTGAGTGGTCAAGTCCTGGTATTCACACTTGGTCGATGAAGCGATGAACTATTCGATCTCGCTCCCATACCTCAAACCCCGTGCTGTGGGCTCTTTGGAGCTCAAATGCAATTTTTCCCAACCCAATTGCCTGGATATCATTATCCGCCTTGATTTCCTTAACAGTGATAATATGGCCAACGTTCATCAGATAGCAGCGGTACTCCGGCATTGCATCTCCCCCAAGCTCGACAGAGCGGGAGTCCGCCAACGCCGCGCGGCGTCTTTGTCTCTCTGTCGCCGATGCCCTCTGTAGATGCTGGCGATTTGTCATCTTAGCACTTCAGTGGAAGGTGACCTAGGGCAGTAATTGCGACTTTAAAGCGTAATCTGGTCGAATTGCGCCAACGCGTATCTCTTAATATTCGCCAAGCGGTGTCATACCCTTGTGGGTGTGAGACGAGTTTGCTGCCCATCCAGGGAGCGATGCAGTGATTATGAGTCGTACGGCCTTGGGTTTTCGAAGTACATCGGCGGTCGGTGACTCGTTATGCGCCTCCCATACACTCGCGGACGCCAAATCCACATCAAAGCATCTCGATCGCTAATCGTGCGTTCGTGTCCGCTTTAGAATGTAGGACACCAGTTGCTTGTGCGAGGTGAGATTAGCCATTTGTTCAAGCTGCAATTTGATCGTGGGCAAGGAGTCTTGCGCGAACCTCTTCAGCATCGTCTCATCACCATATTGGACATAATTCTTATATCTGCCTTCCGCTTTCTGTTGCATCTCCCATTGTTGCGCGAGATATAAATTGTCGAAATCTTGATCGGCCGCGTGTTTAAGGTCATCCATCATTTTAGCGTGTTGAATATCAAGATCTGTCGGCAAACTCATGGAAATATTCGGCGGCAAAGCACCTTTGAGTTTGGAAAGTTCCGCACTTTTCAATTCGATCGTTTCTCGCGCAAATTGTTTCACGCGTTCTGATTGGGAACGTTCAATTGCCATTCTACTGGTGGCGATGGCATAGATGTCGCCCATTGCGGCATTCGTAGCGAAGCCAATATCGCTTACTCCCGGCACAGCCCCTACCAGGGCTGCATTCTTTTTGGTGATGTATTCTGCTCGTACGCGCGCTGCAATCCCAGGGGCGGCGTCACGATCTTCATTGCTCTTCCCCACCGACGCGCGCGGTGAAGTTTGGTCTGACCGGGCATCCACGTTGGTCGTAGCGCTAGTGGAGGGGGAGAATTGCCCAGCTTCGGCGCTGACATTGCCGGACTGATTGGAAGGCTTACTGCAGCCAGATAATATCGTGAGAGAGGCGATTGCGATTGACACAAGCATCATGTTGCCGCGCATGAACATACTCCTCTTCCTTGTCCCCTATCCCCTACCCCCACAAACAAAACCCATTAAATGCCCTAATGTTCCCTGATAACGGGCGCTCTCTCATGGGGGATCTTGGTATGCGCCCGTTGCGCCAAAAATCTCACATCGCTGGCTCAAAGTACCGGCCGCGGGCAACAATAAAAGTTGACATGTCCGCTACTCACCCGGGGCAGAAGTTTTCAGCATTAGGAGTTGGTAAGAGGCCCCTTGGTAGCGAGGAACCATCCCGCTGTTTGCGCGTTTAATTTCCCATCGAAGCATATAGGCTTGCAAGCCATTATCTTGACCTTGGCTAGAAGGAGAATGGCTATGAGACGTAAACAGGTGATTTTAGTAAGCGGCGCCGCGCTTGCGCTCGCAGTTTCACTTGCGGGTCCTAGTAGTGCTGATTCGCAAAATGTTAATTCCCCATCCTCAGTGAGGAACACACGCGAAGTTCGTGAAACGCAAAGACTAAATAGAGATTCTCTTTGGCAAGCAGAAGGATATCGTGGACGTCATATCCGTCACATTGCATCGGCGGCGACCTCGCGGGCCAAATATGCCGAAAGTAAAGGTATCGACCGGACGACCGCAAAGACTCCTGGCATAGATCGCAGCAAGATAAATCGCATGGCTTCGCGTGTAGGAAATGAGATCATGCGTGCAATGTATACGAAACGTGCGGCATTTACTGACCGTGAGCTCGCGTCTGGAATTCCGCTCAAAGAAATTAACAACCCTGATCAAACTTTATCGAGTGCGTCTGTCGAGACGAGAGATGGGTGGGTGCTTGGCGAGGTGAAGTCAGTGAAAACAGGTAGCAATGATCTGCCTAAAACCGTCGATATAACTACTGGCGGGTTTCTCGGATTCGGAGAGCGCGTCGTCCCCATTGGTGCAAAAGACATGACCTATCTGAAGGGACGAAATATTCTGGTTACGAGTCTGAGCAAGAATGAAGTTAAGGCTCTTCCCGTTGTCCAATCGAAAACCTGACAAGAAATCGCTATAGAGTGCAGATACGAAGCGCGCGGTAAGCCATGGGCCCCCCGCGCGTTTCGCTTATAGCTAAGCCGGATATTAAGCGAAGGTCGGAACGACCGAATTGATCCGTAGCACCGGTGCACGATGCCGACGTTATCAGTGAGAGAGCCGACGCCTGCCGGGCTCACACCCGTGTGAAAATGGCGTGCGACAAATAAAGAAATAGAGCGCATCCCAGAAGGACCAGAAGAAAGGCAAGCGCTACGTCGATCCGTGTGCCCGTGCCCGGATACGGCTCCTCGCGATCGATGTTCTTTGCTATAATAAGAAAGCGAGCGGCCGCCACAGCAATCATCGCTGTGCCGAGAACAATGAGCGCCAGTCCAGCTATGTCGCCAAATTCATGACCTGGCAATGACAGCGTACGGCCAGTCATCGACGAAGCGGCAAATTCCAGAAAGAGGTCAAACTTTTCGACGAGAAATCCGAAAGCCATTACCGCGATAGCGGTACGTACCCAAGCCAGGAATGTCCGCTCATTTGCCGAATGGTCTCTGAAATTTCTGATCATGTCGTTCAACGTCTGGAGCTTTTCAAAGGCGACACCCAACCCTCAAGAACTATATATGGATCTTAGCTCATTTGTAGTCGCACCTCAGAGGCGGACACCGAGAGATTGCGGTACTGGAATATCCGCTTATCGCCAGAAGCGGATATTCCTCACCTGCGGAACTCACCGCGATTTCCCCGCTCTGCAAACTCGATAGTGGGATATCGGATTGGGTAGCGTAAGGTCACAGTAGCCATCAGCTTTCATTTTTGACCTTCCACTTGGATGGTGCCGCGTGCTTGATGCCGTAGGTGAAGAAGATAGCAAGCCCGATCGCCGTCCAGATTATCAGCCGGGCCCAGGTGGCCCAACCCAGGCTGAGCATCATGACGCCGCAAATAATAATGCCGGCAGGAGCTGAAAACCAAACGTAGGGCGTGCGGAATTGTCTGCGCGCCTTGGGTGCCTGGATTCGTAGAACAATGATCCCAACGCACACGGCAATGAAAGCGGCGAGCGTTCCTATCGAAACGAGGTCGGCAAGTACATCGAAAGGAAATACCGCCGCAAGAGCCGCCGCGAATATGCCGATGATGATGGTGCCCCTATGCGGTGTCTTAAATGTGCGATGCACGCTGGAAAATGCGGGAGGCAAAAAGCCGTCTCTTGCCATTGAGTAGAAGACTCGCGACTGGCCGTACAGCGAGATGAAAACCACCGAAGCCAGTCCCACAACGGCACCGATATCGATGGGGATAACCAGCCATTTAAGACCTTCGATCTTGGAGACTGCAAATGAAACGGGGCTGGTGACATCGAGCGTGCGCCAGTCGGTGATACCGGTCAGCACCAGAGCCATCAGCATGTATAGGGCGGTGCAGATGCCGAGCGAACCCAGTATTCCGATAGGCAGATCGCGGCGTGGGTTGCGGGCTTCCTGGGCGGCCACCGACACTGCTTCGAAGCCGATATAAGCAAAGAAGGCAATACTAGAAGCGGCCAGAATGCCAGTGATGCCGAATTTTCCAAACTGGCCCTGGTTGGGCGGGATGAACGGCTCGAGATTTCTCGCGTGAACATAGGACAAGCCGAAGACGATCACGGCAACGACGATGCACACCTTTATCGCAACCATAAGCCCGTTGAAACGTGCCGATTCCTTTACGCCCACTACTAAAAACGTCGTCAGCAGGGCGATAAGAGCGACCGCGGGAAGATTGAAGAGCGCTCCCGTCAGGTGAATATTGTTGAATCCATTGCCAGCAAGCGGCGCGCTTGTGAAAGCCGTGGGCAAATGGATATGGAAGTCATTGAGGAGACTTACGAGATAGCCGGACCAGCCAGCGCCAACGCCCGCGGCGGACACCAGATATTCCAGTACCATGTTCCAACCTATAAACCACGCCATGAAGCGACCCATGGTGGCGTAGGCATAGGTATAGGCGCTGCCAGATTGCGGAATCATCGAGGCGAACTCGGCGTAGCAAAGCCCGGCAAAGAGGCAGCCAAATCCGGCGATGACGAAAGAGAGCATCACCGCAGGTCCCGCGTGTTCCGCCGCTGCCGTTCCTGTGTAAACGAAAATGCCTGACCCGATGATCGAACCAATACCGATCAGGATGAGGTTAACCGGCCCAAGTGCGCGGCGAAGCTCATGCTCCTCTGCTACGATCGGATTGGGCTGCTCTAGCGCCGTGCCACGCATCTTTATCGACGGTATCCCCCCAGAACCCCAAGCCGACAGGAATGTTAGTTATCCTTGTCGATTCTGTAAACTTCGCTCATGGCATCCTACTGTGAGAATAAAGGCAGCAGCAATTTTTTTGACCTGACAAACGACGGAATGTGCGTTCTTAATCGAAAGCAGTCAGTCGGGTGGATGTCTGCTTTTCGCCAAAAGCAGACGCGATGCGCGCGGAAATTCCACCCCAAAGATGGAGGCTTCTGGGAAATGCCTGGTGAACAGAATGCTGTATTCTGTTCAGAGGGCGCGTAGAGGGCGATTAACAGCAGAAATTGCCAACGACGAGCAGTCCGGGCATCTTTGCATCTGGCCCGAAACCGACCTCCAAGAAAAAGCTAAGGGCCCGGGGATCGCCGAGCCTTCGGATCTGCATCGAAATGAGGTCCATTTGGGAGTGAAGGTGGCCGGCAACCCAGCGCGCGCTCGGCCACCCCTTGCATGCCGGCAATCCGTGTGTTACATACTGAACCGTATGGTTCAGTATAGCCGGGTCCGCTTCAATGCCTCGTTCGCCGCGCTCTCGGACGCCACCCGACGCGGCGTTCTGGAGCAGCTCGGGCGTACAGACGCTTCGATCACGGACCTTGCCGAGAAGTTCCACATGACCCTCACAGGCATGAAGAAGCATGTCGGCGTCTTGGAGCAAGCCGGGCTCGTCACTACGGAGAAGGTCGGGCGCGTGCGGACCTGCAAGCTCGGTCAGCGCCGACTGGAGGAAGAGGCGGCATGGATCGAGAGGTACCACCAGCTCTGGGGCGCACGCTTCGACGAGCTCGACAAGGTTGTCGAAGAACTGAAACGGAAGGAGAAGATCGATGGACGCAAGAAGAGAGAGTGAGCCTAGCACCATGAAGAACCGCACGACAGTGGAACGGAAGTCCGAGCGTGAGCTAGTCGTTACGCGAACCTTCAACGGCCCGGCATGCATCGTGTTCGAGGCGTGGACCAAGCCCGAACTGCTCAAGCGGTGGTGGGCACCGAAGTCGTTTGGTGTGTCCTTCATTTCCTGCGAGGCCGATGCTCGTGCGGGAGGCACCTACCGTTTCGTGTTTGGCCACCCTGCCTCAGAGCAGCCTATGGAGTTCTTCGGTAGGTACATCGAAGTGACGCCGCACTCCCGCCTCGTCTGGACGAATGATGAAGGTGGCCAAGGTGGGTCCGTCACCACTGTGACCTTCGAGAAACGAGGTGCCGAGACCCTTGTCGTTATGCACGATCTCTATCCCACGAAGGAAGCTCTCGACAATGCCATCGCCTCCGGAAGTACAGGTGGGTTTGGCGAGACGTTCGAGCAACTGGACGAGCTTCTCGTCACCCTGGGCGCGAGCGTGGGACGGTAGTGAAGTCGTCAATCTCGCCGTCGGCCGCCTGATTCAGGTCCCGCAAAAGTCCGCGATTGGCGTGTTGCAAGCATCAGTCGTCCGTCGGTGCCAAATTTGGACGATCCGGAAGTGAAAGTTCCAGGGAGCTCCATGCACGCCGCGCAAGATTTCGCTCCTCGTCTCCCATTGCGCTCGCGTAAATTGCCGTCGTCTCAATGCGGGCGTGCCCGAGCCATCTCTGAACTATAACGCGAGCAATGTAGCGTAAACAAAATACAGCAAATTGTTCACATAATGCGACGGCGGGTGGATGTCCGCTTTGGATCAGAAGCGGACCTCCTCAAACCTGGATAAATGTCCGCGTACGTGTCTGTTCACTTTCCGCGCCAATAGAACCGTCAAATCATCGCTGGCCCTGCCAAAGGCTTGCGGCCACGCTTAAGGGCTCGATTTTATGGTCCTGCCACCAATTCCTTTCGTTTGACGCAGATATTACCCCAGTTATAACCCGAGATGGATTTTGCGACGCACGACGATTTGAGGTGTTACACCTAGAGAATTGATAGTGTTAGAAAATTAATGGTGCCCAGGGGCGGAATCGAACCACCGACACGCGGATTTTCAGTCCGCTGCTCTACCGACTGAGCTACCTGGGCGTAAACGCTTGGGCCGGAGCTCGTTTTGTAAGAGACGCACGCAACCCTGTCCAGCGCCTCAATTTTTGGGTTTATTGCGGCTGGCATCCCCGGCTTTCTCTACGGCATCGGGCTGCGCGTCGAGATCCGTTTCGCTTACCGGCTCGCCCGGAATCGCATAAGCGCCCTTGAGCCAACGCGCTAGGTCTGCGTCTGCGCAGCGCTTGGAGCAGAATGGCTTGAACTCCCCCACCGTGCCGCGCCCGCAGACGGGGCATTTACGCGCCTTGTGATTTTTTCTGGACGAGGGTTCCGGCATAGAACGCAATCCTAACACGCGCGCCCGCACGATTTAAGCAGCGCAAGCGTCTCGTAAAGCGGCAGGCCCACAACATTGGTGTAGGAACCGTTGAGAAAACGCACAAAGGCGCCCGCGCGCCCCTGAATGGCGTAGCCGCCAGCCTTGCCGATGCCTTCGCCCGATGCCGCATAGGCGTCGATTTCGTCAGCGCTCAATTTTTTGAAAGCAACGCGCGTCATCACAATGCGTGTGCGCGGTTTGCCGCCGCCAGCGCGTGCAGCCAGTGCTGTGAAAACCATATGCCGCCGCCCCGAAAGCAGCTCGAGGCAGGCGCGCACATCGCTCGCGTTTTCCGCGCGCGGCAAAATGCGCCGCCCGCAAGCCACCACAGTGTCGGCCGCCAGCACCAGCGCATCCGGCTCAAGGCCCGCTACCGCTTCGGCTTTCGCCAGCGCGATGCGCAGCGCATAGACGCGCGGCGCTTCCTTGGCGCGCGGTGTTTCGTTCACCTGCGCCGCCATGATCTTGTCCGGTCTGATGCCGGCCTGCACCAGCAGCTCGAGCCGCCTGGGGCTCGCGCTCGCCAGTACAAGGCGCGGGTGCGCCTCGATGATTTTATTTGAAGCGATAGGTAATGCGCCCTTTGCTGAGGTCATAGGGCGTCATCTCCACCAGCACCTTGTCGCCCACCAGCACGCGAATGCGGTTCTTGCGCATTTTACCGGCGGTGTGGGCGATGATTTCGTGCCCGTTCTCGAGTTTCACGCGGAAAGTCGCGTTGGGCAGCAGTTCCGAGACGGTGCCCGGAAATTCGAGAAGCTCTTCCTTGGCCATGCAACTCCTTGTTTCTGGCCGCTATTCCTAGCGGGAGAATGCACTGGAATAGCGGAAAATCAAGCGGGGGTGCGCTTTATCTTTTCAGATGCAGCACGCAGATGAGCGTGAACAAGCGCCGCGCGGTGTCGAAATCCATCTCGATCTTGCCCTTGAGGCGCTCGGCCAGAAGGCGTGCGCCGTCATTGTGAAGGCCGCGCCGCCCCATATCGATGGCCTCGATCTGGGCCCCGCGCGCCGCGCGCACGGCCGCGAAATAGGATTCGCAAACCAGAAAATAATCCTTCACCGCGCGGCGGAACGGCGTGAGCGAAAGCAGGATGCGGCCGTGCTCCGTGCCATCGGCGAGTCTGATGTCGAACACGAGCCGGTTCTCGGCGATGGAGATCACAATGTGATAGGGCCCGCCGGGCGAGCCCTTGGGCTGAAAATAATTTTTCTCCAAGAGATCGTGCAAGGCGACCTCGCGCTCGTGCTCGATTTCGCGCGAACGTTTGGCGAGCGAGCCTTCATCGAGCATGATTTGGGCGATGCGGAAATCCGTGTGTGCCGGCGCTTGCAGCTGCCGCGCCATCTCAGCGCCCCGCTTCGTGGTCGTGCTGGGGGCGCGCGCGCGCGGGCCAGGACCCGCTCATATCGCGCAAAGTGGCGTCGATGCACTCGACCTCAAGCCTGATCGCGCCGCCGCCTGCGAACAGGAGCTCGATTGTGCCTGCGCCGTCCCTGCCCGGCACGAACCGGATCGCCAGCAGTTCCACCACCGCGTCCGCATTGTCGCGTCTGAGCTTGTGGGATTTCACGCCAAGCACGCCGTTGAAATGCAGGCCAGCGCGCACGCGTAAGCCGCGGTCCTTGGCGTCCTTGCAGTCTTCCCAGCGAAAGCGGTTGAAGAGGCCGGCAAACCTGCGCGCGCGCGGCAAATAAACCAGATCGCCCAGCCGCGCCACCGCGTCCTGCAATTGCGCGGAAATGATTTGCAAATCCTCGTCGTCCTCGGCCAGCAGCGCCGGCGCCGTCTTCGTCATTGCTTCAACCGCTCGATATCCGCGCCGCAGGCGGAAAGCTTTTCCTCGATGCGCTCGAAGCCGCGGTCGAGATGATAAACGCGGCTCACCACCGTCTCGCCGCGCGCGGCCAGCCCTGCCAGCACCAGGCTGACGGAAGCGCGCAAATCGGTCGCCATCACGGGGGCGCCTTGCAAGGCCTCGACGCCGTTCACCACCGCCATGTCGCCTTCGACCTTGATGTCGGCGCCCATGCGCGCGAGCTCAGGCACATGCATGAAGCGGTTTTCAAAAATGGTCTCGCGGATCTGCGATTGGCCTTCGGCCGTCGTCATCAGCGCCATGTATTGTGCCTGCAAATCGGTGGGAAAGCCGGGAAAGGGTTCTGTGATCACATCGGTGGCGAGCGGCCGCACGCCGTTCCGCGCCACCATCAGGCCGCGATTGGTCGCCGTCACTTGCGCGCCCGAGCGCTCCAAAAGCGGAACCAGCACGCCGATATGATCGCGCTCAGCGCCCACCAGTTCCACTTCGCCGCCAGCGATCGCGGTGGCAATGGCATAGGTGCCGGTCTCGATGCGGTCGGCGACGACGGCATGCTTGGCAGCGCCAAGTTTTTTCACGCCTTCGATGATGATCTGCGAAGTGCCGAGCCCATAAATATGCGCGCCCATAGCGACAAGGCAGTGCCCGAGATCCTCGACCTCGGGCTCGCGCGCGGCGTTTTCCAACACGGTTTCGCCGTCAGCAAGCGCCGCCGCCATAAGCAAATTTTCGGTGGCGCCCACCGACACGGTCGGAAACTGAAAGTTTGCGCCTTTTAAACCCTGCGGCGCGCGCGCCAGCACATAACCGTCGGCGAGCTGGATCTCGGCGCCCATCGCTTCCAGGCCCTTGAGATGCAAATCCACCGGGCGCGCGCCGATGGCGCAGCCGCCGGGCAGCGACACTTTCGCTTCGTGCAGACGCGCCAGCAGCGGGCCGATGACGAGAAAGCTCGCGCGCATCTTGCGCACGATGTCGTAAGGCGCGGTGGTGTCTATCTTGCCGCCCGCATTCAGTGTGTATATTCCACCTTGGCCAAGGCCGTTGCCGGGCTTCCATTGCACCTTTACGCCAAGACCTTTGAGCAGCTCGGCCATGAACACGACGTCGGCCAGATTGGGCACATTGGTGAGTTGCAGCGGCGCATCCGTCAGCAGCGCCGCCACCATGAGGGGCAGCGTGGCGTTCTTGGCGCCGCTGATGGGAATCTCGCCCTGAAGGCGGCGTCCGCCCGTGATGCGAATGCGATCCATGATGGTCTTTTTATCCCCTGCGCGCGCGGCCGAACAGCCGCAATGGGGCTAGTAACTAACCCCGCTTCGTGGCGCGGACGTGGCCGGAGGCGGGCATCTCTGCGCCCTCTCCCTCGGGCACCTCGGGCTTCGGAGCCATACGGGCCCGCGCGCGCGCCTTTCGCCGCTTGAGGTTCTCCCTGAGCGCCGCCGCCAGGCGCTCCTCGCGCGTGGTTTTTCCCGTCTTGCTCGCCATCTTGATAAACGGGCCGCCTTCCGCTCCTGCTACCCTTGGGCTATAGCACCCGCCTTCAGGCACTACCGGATGCCGCAGTAGCGTAGTGGTAGCGCAACCCCTTGGTAAGGGGTAGGTCGACAGTTCAATTCTGTCCTGCGGCACCAGCCTCACTATGCCGGCGTTAATAGGTTATTCTTGGGGCGCGGGCTTTCGCCCGGCGTCGTAACGCAAGTTAGTGAGGGAGACAGTCATGGATATGAGCCATCTCGATATGAGCGTCATCGTGCCGCTGGTCGCGCTGATCTTCGGCGTGCTGATTCTGTTCGTGCCGCGGGCGCTGAATTATCTGGTCGCCATCTACCTTATTTTCATCGGCGTGGTCGGCCTTTGGCCGCACATCATTCCGCCAACCACGGGCGGCTGATCCGGCTTACCGCACGGCCGTCAGTTTCGCGGCCGCGGGCCTAGCGCCCTGCGCCATGCGTTCTACCGCCATACGGTCGGCGATCGCATTGGTGGGAGCGCCTTCCGCCTCGCTGCGCGCGAAAATATGCGCAAGCGTGGGCGCGATGGCGCGCACCCGCTTCTCGATCTCGGCGTCGCTCCAGCTCAGAATCTGGCCCGCCACGCAGATCACGCCGCCGCCATTGATGACGTAATCGGGCGCGTAAAGCACGCCCTTCTCGCGCAGCATCGCCCCGTGATGGTCTCGCGCCAGCTGATTGTTGGCAGCCCCCGCAACCACCTTCGCCTTCAATGCCGGAACCGTCTTGTCGTCGAGAATGGCGCCCAGCGCATTGGGCGAGAACACATCGCATTCGGATGTGACGATGGCCTCAGGCGAGACAGCTTTCGCGCCATAGGCATCCACCGCCTGCTGGACATGCGCAGGATGAACATCGGAGACCACAAGAGTGGCGCCTTCCGCGTGCAGCTGCGCCGCCAGCTTCATGCCGACCTTGCCCAATCCCTGAATGGCGATTTTCAGACCTTTCACCGTGTCTGTCTTCAGCCGGTGCTTCACGGCTTCCTTCACGCCCAGGAAAACACCCAGCGCCGTCATCGGCCCGGAATCGCCGCCCGTTTTGCCCGGCTGGTCATAGCCAGCGACAAATTTAGTCGCCCGTGCGATCACCGGCATATCTGCCTGCTTCACGCCGACATCCATCGCCGTGATGTAGCGCCCACCCAGATTTTCCACCGTGCGGCCGAATGCCAGAAGCTTTGCTTCAGTCTTGTCGTGCGCGGGATCGCCCAGCACTACCGCCTTGCCGCCGCCGAAGGGAATGTCGGCCATCGCGTTCTTGTAGCTCATGCCACGCGAGAGTCTCAGCACGTCGGTCAGCGCCGCCTGCCCGTCCTTATACGGATACATCCGGCAGCCACCGCAGCCCGGCCCCAACGTGGTGGAATGGATGGCGATGATGGATTTAAGCCCGGATTTTTTATCGTCGAAAAACGCAACCGTCTCGTGATGATCGAAATCAACCGATTCGAACACGCTCATGTAAGGCCTCTGGGTGATGGGTTGCGTGATGGCGCGGGGGTAAGGAACAATACCCCCGTAGGCGGGCAATGAGGTATCCTTTTGCATGGCCCGAGCGCAAGGCAACACCGTAAACGCATGACGCGCCGCAATATCGTGAGGCGCGGCCTACCCAGGCCTTCGCAGTCGCGGTAACCTAGACTCAATCCAAAATGCCGGGCCAAGGAGAACGTGCGATGACAGCGCCAACACTTGAAGCCCTGCGCAAGACCAATCCCGACATTCGCACCGACTTCACCATCCGCCAGCGCTGGGAAGATTATAGCGCCGCTGAACACGGCATCTGGCGCACGCTTTACCGCCGCATGGAAAAGATCCTTCCCGGCCGCGCCTGCGATGAATTCATGAGGGGGCTGAAGGCGCTTCGAATCGGCGAAGAGCAGATTCCCAATCTCGAACGCATGAGCGACGCGCTGGAAAAACTTACCGGCTGGCGCGTGGTGGCCGTGCCCAGCCTCGTCCCCGACGATATTTTTTTCGAGCATCTCGCCAACAAGCGCTTCCCCGCCGGGCGCTTTATCCGCCGTCAGGACCAACTCGATTACATCGAAGAGCCCGACATTTTCCACGATGTCTTCGGCCATGTGCCGATGCTGGCGCACCCCGTGTTCGGCGATTACATGCAGGCCTATGGCAAGGGCGGTCAGCGCGCGCTCAGCGAATTCGGCATGCTGAAGCAGTTGGCGCGGCTTTACTGGTACACGGTCGAGTTCGGACTCATCAACAATCCGGGCGGCATGCGGATTTACGGCTCGGGCATTGTTTCATCCAGCGCGGAATCGGTTTACGCGCTGGAAAATCCCTCGCCCAACCGCATCGCCTTTCAGCTCGAACGCGTCATGCGCACCGATTACCGCATCGATGATTTCCAGGAGAGCTATTTCGTCATCGAATCCTTCGATCAATTGTTCAAGGACACCTATCAGGATTTCGGCTCGCTTTACGCCAAACTGAAATCAGGCCCCACATACAAGCCCGGCGACATTCTACCCACCGACCGCCTGTTGCATCGCGGCACGCATGCTTACGTCGGCGGCAGCCACGCGGCGTGAGTTAACTCCCGTATTTCACCGAGCAGCCATAGGATGTGGTTTCGGGCACGCTCACTGGCTTGCCCGCCTTCATTTCGGCCAGCGCCTGGCGCACGTAATTTTTGGCAATCGGCACTGAATTCCAGTTGGCCGTCGGTTTGTCATCGATGGCCCCCTCGTAAACCAGCACTTGCTTCGCATCGATGATGTACATGTGGGGCGTGGTCTTGGCGCCGTATTCCATGCCGATCTTGCCTTGCGGATCGAGCAGCGTCGCCGTCGGGTGCGCGCCGCGCTTATCGATAATCGCGTTTTCCTCTGGCCCGGTGACATAGCCCTGCTCGCCGGGCGCCGAGGAAATCACGGAAAGCCACACGACGCCCTGGGCGGTCGCATCGGCCTGCAACTTCTGCATGTTGCCGGTGCCGTATTGCTTGCCGACATAGGGGCACTCGTTATTCGTCCATTCGAGGATAACGATCTTGCCCGCATAATCGCTGAGCCTGTGGGTGACGCCGTTCGAATCCATGGCCGTAAATTGCGGCGCGGGCATGCCGGGGGTTGCGGCAGACGCGGGCAACGCCGTCGCCAAAGCCAGCCCCATCGCAAGCATTATCGCGTTACGCATGTCTACTCTCCTGCTGCTACTGCTTGTTCTCGATCGCCGAGCGGATGGCATTTTCCGTAAGAATCTGAGGCAGAACAACTGCTTCCTTATGCGGCAGATAATAAAGATAAAGCGGCACGCCATCGCGCCCGTGTGCGGTTAAAAGCGCTGTCACTTCGCTGTCACGATTGGTCCAGTCGGCAACCAGATAGGCAACGTTCTTCTTCGCAAAAATATCCCGGACTTCCGGCTGTGACAGCGCCACGCGCTCGTTCACCAGACACGTGATGCACCAGGCCGCCGTCGCGTTGACGAACACCGGGCGGCCCGCGGCGCGCAGATTGCCAAGCGTGGCCGCGCTGTAAGGTTGCGATGGCAGCCCGCCAATCTCTTGCGCGACGGCGTGCTTGCCGGTGTCCACCATCGGTAGCAGGTAAACCATGGCCGCAATGCCAAGCACGCAGGCGGCGAAGCCGATAATGCGGCCGCGCGCCCGCGCCCGCTGCGCCGCGCCAAACGCCCATAGCGCGAAAGCGAGCGCCAGCGCAGCCGGCAGTAACAGCAAAATTCCATCGGGCCCCGCCTCGATGCTGAGCACCCAGGCCAGCCACAACGCGGTCGCATACATAGGAAATGCCAAGAACTGGCGCAGCGTTTCCATCCACGCGCCGGGCTTGGGCAACAGGCGCAACAAGGCCGGCGAATAGCCAAGCGCAACAAACGGCGCGGCAAAGCCAAGCGCCAGCGCCACGAACACACCAAGCGCGATGGCCACTGGTTGCGTCAGCGCGAAGCCCATCGCCGCGCCCATAAAGGGCGCGGTGCAAGGCGCGGCCACCATCACCGCCAGCACGCCGGTGAAGAAGCTGCCTAGCATTCCGCCATGGCGCGTGAGGTGCTCGCCGATGCCGGCAATGCCCGCACCCACTTCGAACAGGCCGGAAAGATTGAGTCCCACGGCAAAAATCAGCAGCGCGAACGCCGCCACCACGATGGGCTCCTGCAACTGGAAGCCCCAGCCAACCGCCTCGCCGCCCGCGCGGAGCGCAATCAAGAGCCCGCCAAGCGCGGCAAAGCTCAGCACCACGCCCACGCCGTAAGCCAGCGTTTCCATGTGCGCGGTGTGCGCGCTGCCGCCCTTACGCGCAAGCTGCAACGCCTTGATCGACAGCACCGGCAGCACGCAGGGCATGAGGTTGAGAATGAGCCCGCCAAGAAACGCGAACAGCAGCGCTTCCGCAATTCCGATGCCCGCTTGAGCAGGAGCAATCACGCTTGGCGTGGCAGTGAGCGCGAGCGCTTGCGTTTTGCCGTCGGCATCGGTCAGCACCAGCACGCCTGCAAGCGACCCGGCGCTCGCACGTTTCGCTGGGTCCTTTAATTTCCAGCCGAGCTTGCCGGCAATCTCGATGCCCGCATTGGTGAAGCGCAATTCCTGTTTCGCCGCGTTCTCAACATAGCCGTCCTCTGCCGGGTAAAAGAACGCATCGCGCGGATGCGCCGTGGCAAGAGCGGGCGATTGCAAGGCAAGCGTGAAATCCGTGTCACCCGCGCTGAACGTCGCGGGCCAGGGCGAAGCATTCGGCCATCGTGCGCGCGCGGCCGCAAAAAACGCGGCAGTATTTGGATCGGGCGCGGGCGGCGCTGCATCCACTTTCAGATCGAGCGCAAGCGTAGCCTGTTCCGGGATGCAGACTTCGGCGCAGACCAGCCACATAACATCGGCGGTGATCTGCACGGTGCCGCCCGGTTTCGCGTCCGGCGCGGCCGTAAGCGTCGAAAGCAGCGCCACCTCGTTTTCGTAGCCGAAGTCCATCAACGGCCCGACGGGCAGCTGCTTCGGCGTGGGCCACGCAATCGGTCCGGCCTGCCAGCCCTGGGGCAAATGCCAGGTGATCGTGGTGGGCTCGCCTGAATCGCCGGGGTTGCGCCAATAGGTATGCCAGCCCGCGCGGATGATCTCGCGCAGCGCCACGCTCACTTGGCCGCCCGGCGACACGCTCGGGCTTTCGGCAATCAGGCTTGCGTTTACTTTCGGCGCGGTGTCGATGGCGGCTCGGGCGGGCGCTGCGGAGGCAAGAGCCAGCGCCATGCCAAGCACAGCCAAACCGCGAAATCCGGTCATCATGGCCTGTCCTATAACACAAACTGTCATTCCCGGCCGAGCGATGCGGCCGCATGCGCGGCTCGCCGGGGATGACAATGCGGATTAGATTGCCGCAATGAATGGAAGGCCACACACATGCGCGTGACGGCGGGCCGCTTTGGCGGCCGCGCGCTGGCGGCGCCTGCTGACAGCCGCGTGCGGCCAACCTCTGACAAGGTGCGCCAGGCCGTGTTCAACATTCTGGCGCACAAGGACTTCGGTGTGGGCTTCCGGCTCGAAGGCGCGCGCGCGATCGATTTGTTCGCGGGCACCGGCGCCATGGGGCTGGAGGCGCTGTCGCGGGGCGCGCGTTATTGCCTGTTCATCGACGATGCAGCCGAAGCCCGCGCGCTGATCCGCCAGAATGTGGAAGCTTTTGGCTTAACCGGCGTCACCAAAATCTGGCGGCGCGACGCGACCGATCTTGGCCAGAACAGCATGAGCGAGAGTTTCGATCTCGCCTTCCTCGATCCGCCCTATCGCAAGAATCTCATTGCGCCTGCTCTCATCAGTCTGCGCGATGGCGGCTGGCTCTCACCCAATGCCATCATCGTGGCAGAAACGGCGGAGGATGAGTCTCTCAATACCGCAGAAGGCTATACCGCGCTCGACGACCGCATCTACGGCGATACGCGAGTGACGATCTTGCGCGCTAGTTGTCCAACGATACCGGTTTCATAGGCTGCCGATTGACATGAAGCTGGAAAATGTCGGGCCGCGCGTAATGACCGGTGACGTCGAGCGTCTGCCGCGCAGCCGCGACGCGCGCGAGATCGGCATCAGCATAAAGAATTCCGTATTCCTCATGCATGGGACCCGCAACGATTTTTCCGCCCGGCGCCACGATCACCGAATCGCCCGGGTTCACCCACTCATCGGTATTCGGATATAACTGGGCCTTCCCCGGAAAGGAATCCGGCACATCGGCCGCGCGCAGCGCAAAACCGCTGCCCGCCACCCAGCAGCCGCTTTCGCGCGCGATGTGCTGCATGGTGGCGATCCAGAGTTCACCCTCGTCATAGGTGGGCGCGATATAAATCTCGGCGCCCTGCGCATAAACCGCGTAACGCGCGAGCGGCATGTAATTTTCCCAGCAGATCAGCGTGGCAAGGCGCGCCTCAGGCGTCTCGACGGCCCGCAATCCGGTAGCGTCGCCCATGCCCCACACCATGCGCTCAGGGTTGGTCGGCATCAGCTTGCGGTGGCGATTTAGGATTGCCCCGTCAGGCCCAATGACAACGACCGTATTGTAAAGAGTGCTGCGCCCAAAATCGGCCTCGCGCTCGTCCATGCCGCCGACAATCGTCACCTTGTGCTGGGCCGCAGCCTGCCTCAACGGCGCAAGATCATCGCGATCAAGCCGCATCGCATTGGCAAATAGCTGCGCGAAAATCTCTTCCGTCAGTTTCGCGTCGTTGCCAGGGCGCAACCGCCAGACCCAGACAGGATATCCCGGCAAGAAGGCTTCCGGAAACACTATGATCTTGGCGCCCTTGCTGGCGGCTTCGCGCACATATCCAACCGCGCGCTCTATGGTGCGATTCTTGTCTAGAAGCACGGGCAGCTGCTGAATAACGGCGATGCGAGGCATGGCTGTCTCCCTCAGGGCGAGGAAGCTTACCTTTATGCTCAGCGCCGGCCAAATAGCCGTTCGATGTCAGAAAGCTTTAACTCCACGTGAGAGGGCCGGCCGTGGTTGCACTGGCCGGTGTGGGGCGTGGTTTCCATTTCGCGCAGCAGCGCGTTCATCTCGTCGGCGTTGAGCCGCCTGCCCGCGCGCACGCTCATGTGGCAGGCGATGGTCGCCGCGACATGATCCAGCCGCTCCTTCAGCGACAGCGCCGCGTCGCTTTCGGCCAGTTCATCGGCCAGATCTTGGATTAGCGCCTTCGCATCCATCTCGCCCAGCAGCGCAGGCGTTTCGCGCACCAGAACGGTCGCGGGGCCAAAGCCTTCGACAATCAATCCCAGCTTCGCCAGTTCCTCCGCATGAGCGAGAAGACGCGCGGCTGCCGCCTCGTCCATTTCCACCACTTCGGGAATGAGCAGCGGCTGGCGCTTCACCTGGCCTGCTTCCAGCGCGCGCTTCATGCGCTCGAGCACGATGCGCTCATGCGCCGCGTGCTGGTCGACGAAAACAATCCCGTCCGGCGTCTGCGCCACGATATAGGTCTCGTGCAATTGCGCCCGCGCCACGCCCAGCGGATGATCGCCCGCCTCATCCGGCTGGGGCTCAGGCGCTTCCGCGCGCGGCTGGGATGCTGGCGCATCGTGAAACAGCGGCACCTGGAATTTGCGCGCTTCATCGGCAAGCCCGTGGCCGGCATGATGATGCGGCTCGGGCCTGCGGAAGGCCGCGATAGCGGCGTTCGACACGGTGGTCGCCGCACGCTGGCCGGCTGCGTGCAGTGCGGTCTTGAGCGCGGTGATGATAACCGCGCGCACGAGGCCAGGATCACGAAAGCGCACTTCGGTTTTGGCCGGGTGCACGTTCACGTCGATGAAGGCGGCATCGCATTCGACGAACAGCGCCAGCGCGGCAAAGCGGTCATGCGGCATGAATTCGGCGTATGCCCCGCGCACCGCGCCCACCAGCAGCCGGTCGCGCACCGGCCTGCCATTCACGAACAGGAACTGCATCTGCGCGTTGGTGCGATTGTAGGTGGGAAGGCCGGCAAAACCGGAAACGCGCACGCCCTCGCGCGTGGCTTCCACGGGGGCGGAGTTGTCGCCGAAGTCGCGGCCCATCAGGCGCGAGAGACGGCGCAAGCGGCCATGGAACAGATAATCTTCCGCCGAAAGCCGCAGCACTTCGCGGCCATCATCAATCAGCGTGAAGGCGACATCGGGCCGCGTCATGGCAAGCCGCTTGACCACGTCGAGCACGGCCAGGCTTTCCGAGCGCGCCGATTTCAGGAATTTCAGCCGCGCGGGCGTGGCGAAAAAGAGATCGCGCACTTCTGCGCGCGTGCCGCTTTGGCCGGCGGCGAGAAAACCCACTGGCGACGGGACATCCCCGCGGCCCGCTTCGACGCGGATAACATTGGCCTCGCTTGTCCGCGTTCTGCTTGTCAGCGCAAGCCGCGCCACCGCTCCCATTGAAGGAAGTGCTTCACCTCGGAAACCCAGCGTTTCGATATGCGTGAGATCGTCCGCGCCGTCGGCAGCCAGCGGCAGTTTCGAGGTGGCGTGGCGCTCCACCGCCAGGCGCAACTCGCCCGCGTCCATGCCCTCGCCATTATCCTCGACCAGAATGAGCGAAGCGCCGCCCTCGCCGATGGTCACGGCGATGCGGCCTGCGCCGGCATCGAGCGCGTTCTCGACCAGCTCCTTCACCGCGCTGGCCGGGCGCTCGATCACTTCGCCGGCGGCGATGCGGTTGACCGTACCTTCGGGCAGGCGGCGAATGCGCGCGAGCGGCGCTTCCAAGATTTTCGCCTGAACGGCAGTCATCTTTTGCCCTCCAGATAGGCGCGCGCGAGCTTCTTGCCCTCCTCGACCGCGGGCTGGTCGAACGGGTCGACTCGCATCAGCCGCCCCATGATGATGGTTTCCAGCATGAAATGCATGAACAGCGCCCCCAGTGAAAACTCATTTATCTGTGGGATGTGAATGCGCCGCACGGGCCGCCCGCGCTGGGCCAGTGTCTCGGCTGTGGCGCGCGCTTGCGCCGCCACCAGATCGCCCATGTGCTTGTCAGCCAGATAAGAAAGCCCAAGCGACTCGGCTTCGGCTTTTGGCGCGGCCGGGCCCTGCCCAGCCGTATTTGTGGAAATAATCGTGAACAGCGCGTTCCCCGGTCCGTCGAGATAAAACTGCAACTGGCTGTGCTGATCGACAGGGCCAAGTGCCGCCACCGGCATCGAGCCCTTGCCGTCCTTCCCCAGGCTTTCCGCCCAGAGCTGACGCCACCACGCGCCGAAAATTTCGAGCCGGTCGGCATAAGACCACAGCACGGTCTCGCGCAGCTTGCCCGCCTGAGACAGCGCGAAATGCAATGCCGCGCCGAATGCGGCGCCATCCGCATCGGCAAGCGCCGCGCGCGCGCCCGCGCGCACCGCTTTCGCATCGAGGCCCATCAAGAGCGCCGGCAACAGCCCAACGACGCTCAGCACCGCATAGCGCCCGCCGATGCCGGCGGGATGATCGAGCACAGGACAGCCTATGGCCTGCGCAAAACGGCGGAGCGCGCTCTCTCCCGGCCCGGTCACCACGAGGAAACGCTCCTTGATATGCCGCTCGCCGCCGTGGTGCTTGAACATGTCGGCGGCGGCTAACGCCTGCATCAGCGTCTCGGGCGTGGAACCCGATTTCGAGATGACAAGGAAATGTGTCGTGTGGGGATCACATACCGCGAGCGCATCCGCGAAAGTTTTCGCGTCGAGATTATCGAAAGCAAACACGCGCGGCACCGCCATTAGCCCGAACGGCACCAGCCCGGCCAAAGCCCGGCCGCCAAGGCTGGAGCCGCCCGTGCCCAGCACGAAAATATCCGTCGCGTGCCGCTTGAAGGCCTCCGCTGCTTCGGCGGCGCGCGCAAGATCGCCCTCGCGCTCGACGATGCTGAGCAATTCGGGACTGGCCTGGCGCAAATCGTCCAGCGCGCGTTTGGCGGCGCCGAGCGCCGCGTCATAGGCGTCCGCTTGCGGCGCGCCAGCGCCCTTCAGCGCCAGATCCAATGAAATTGTGTACGGCAAACTCAGCGATGCCATGCGAATCAGATCCTGAGAACAGCTTCAGCTTAGGCGCGAAGGGGCGCGTTCCGCGAGTTTGGAACTTGCTCAGGGCGTGGGCGGCTTGTCGATTTCCGGTTGCGAGGGCTGCAGCGGCTTCGACAGCGTGGCGCCCGGCGGCGCCTTCACCGGCGTGCCCGCAACCACGATAGTGAGCTGCGTTGGTTTGAAATATTTCTTCGCCGCCTTGTTCACCTGCTCGAGCGTCACCGCGTCGATAAGCGCGTTGCGCTTGGCCACGTAATCGGCGTCCAGGCCAGCGCGCTGAAAACTGTTCAACGTGTTCGCGATTTTCACCGTGGAATCGAAATGTAGCGGGAACGAGCCGGTGAGATAGGTCTTGGCGTCCGCCAGTTCGTTCGCGGTTGCGCCCTTCGCGGCGAAATCCGCCATCACTTTTTTTGTCACCTCGAGCGCATCGTCGATCTTGGTTTTGTCGCTCGCCACTTCGCCGACCAGAATTCCGGCCGCGCGATAATCGCCGAGGTCGGTGGAAATGTCGTAGGTAAGCCCGCGCTTATCGCGCACCTGGTCCATCAGCCGTGACGAGAACCCGCCACCGCCGAAAATGTAATTCGCCACATAAGCTGGCATGAACATGGGATCGGGGCGCAACGGCCCCGGCAGGCCGAATACGGCGGCCGGTTGGGGAACATCCATGGGCAGAACGCTGGTGCCGGGCGCGCCCACCTTTTGTGGTTCCGGCGTGGGCAACGGCGCATCGGGCGCGAGCGGGCCGAAGGTGGCCGCGATCTGTTTGGTGAGCGCATCCTCGCTGATATCGCCCGCCACCGCCACCTTGGCGCCGCCACGCACCAGATGGGTGGTGGCAAAGGATTTGATGTCGGGAATGGCTATGGCCTGGATGCCATCCGCCGTGCCGTCTTCGGAGTGCGCGTAAGGGTGCGTTCCGAAATAGGCCTTGAACCAGGCTTTGGCCGCGATGTTGGCGGGCTCTTCCTCTTCCTGCTTGAGGCCGGCTAAAAGCTCCACCCGCATGCGCTCGACGGCGTCGGCTTCAAAGCGCGGATGCGAAAGCGCGAGACCAAGCAGTCGGAATGCCTCATCCACATTCTCGCTCAGCGTCTGCACCGAGATCGTCAGATAATCGCGGCCGGCGGACGCGCTGAAACGGATGGCGCGCGATTCCAAAGCCTCCTTGAAGGCCCGCCCATCCAGATCGCCCGCGCCCTCGTCGAGCAGCGAAGCAGTCATCGAAGCCAGCCCCTCTTTGCCCGCGGGATCGAAGGCCGAACCTGCCGGCAGCGACACCGAGATCGCCACCACGGGAAGCGAATGTTCCTCCGACAGCCACACATCCATGCCGGACGGCGCCTGCACTGTTTTGACGGCGACGGCGTGCGCGGGCAGAGCAAAGAGTACCGCGAAAACAAAGGCGAGAGAGAATCCGTATTGCCGCGCGTTCATTTGCCCGCCTCCGGCATCAGCCAGCCAGTCACCGATTCTTGCCGGCGCAGATTATCGGCGGCCGCCTTGCGCACATCGTCGGCCGACACGGCGCGGATGCGGTTGGGCCAATCCTCGACGTCTTGTGCGGTAAGCCCAATGGACAGCGCCACGCCATAGGTGTTGGCAAGCGAGGCCTGGCTGTCGCGCTGGTAGATGGCGGAAGCTATGAGCTTGGTCTCGGTGCGGGCGAATTCGCCGGCCTCCGGCGGCGATGCGTTCATCTCGCGGATCACGTCGTCGGCCGCTTTCTCGACCGTGTCCAGCGAAACGCCTGGGCGCGGTACCGCGTAAACGCCGAACTGGCCCGCGCCGCGCGCATAGCCGTCATACCAGGCGCCTGCGGCGGCGGCGATTTTCTTGTCCACCACCAGGCTTTGATAAAGCCGGCTGGTGGGCCCGCCGCCCATGATCTCGGCCAAGACCTCCAGCGCCTCGGCGCCGCCCGGCTTCGCGTTGGTGTAGCCCGGCACGCGATACATGCGCATGAACAGCGGCAGCTTGGCGTCCTTGCTGGTCATGGAGAGCCGCGTTTCGGCCAGGCGCGGCGGCTCGGCCGGATCGGCGCGCGGGCGCAGCGCGCGTGGCTTCACCGCGCCGTATTTCGCCTGCGCCAGTGCCCGCACTTCGTCTGGCTGCACGTCGCCCGCCACGATCAGGGTCGCGTTGTTGGGCGCGTAATGATGCGTGTAATAGTCGATCGCCTGGGCGCGGCCGATGCGCCGGATTTCCTCGGTCCAGCCGATCACCGGGCGGCCATAAGGATTGGACAGGTAAAGCGCCGCCGCCATCTGCTCCTGCAATTGCGCGGTGGGGTTGCTGTCGATGCGCATATGGCGCTCTTCCAGCACCACTTCGCGCTCGGTGTCGACGTTCTTCTCCGAGAGATCGAGGTTCGCCATGCGGTCGGCTTCCAGCGTCATCACGATGGGCAGCCGGTCCTTGGCTATTTGTTCGTAGAACGCGGTGTAATCATGCGTGGTGAAGGCGTTGTCCTGGCCGCCATTGCGCGCGACGGTTTTCGAAAGCTCGCCTTCCGGCACTTTCTTGGTGCCCTTGAACATCAGATGCTCGAAAAAGTGGGCGAGCCCGGAAAGGCCCATGGGATCGTCCGTGCCGCCCACGCGATAACACAGCATCTGCGTCACCACAGGCGCGCGGTGATCGGGAATGACCACTATCTGAAGGCCGTTTTTCAGCGTGAACTGCGAAACCTGGATATCGGCGCTGGCGGGCGCGGCCCAAGCGGCTGCGGTCAGGATGAGCGCCGCCGCCAGCGCATGAAAACGCAACATCGCGAGATGATTTTCCTATTGCGGAGTGGCGCCTTGTGTCGTGTTTCCAGCGTTCGGGGCGGGCGCGTTGCCTGCGGCTTGCGCCTTGCGCAAGCGTTCGGCTTCCGCCTGCGCGTCCACCGGTGTGGCTGCTGGCGCGGCCACAGGCGCTTGCCAGAACAGGACCTTGTCGGCAAAACCGCCGCCCTCTTCGTCTTGGCCTTCTTCGGCGGCGATGCGCTGGCGGATCGAAGGATCGGCATTCGCCGCATGCGCATAAGCGAGCAGCAATTTTTCGCCGTCGCTGAAGCCCGTGCCCAAGGTCTGCGCTACCGCTTCGGGATTGTTCGGGTAAAGATTCGCGCGCGCCTGTTCGGACGGATCGGGCATATTGGCCGCGCGGCTGCCAGGCATCGGCGGGCGCAGATTGTAATCCGGCGGCATGACCAGCGGCGCCTTCGGCATCACGGCGAATTCATCCGGGGTGAGCTTGCCGCCGCCGAACGCGGTCTTGACATCCTGACAGCCGGCGAGCGCGCCAGCCACGCATACGACAACCACCAATCTCGAAATCGTCATGGGGCTTTACTCCTGAACTTCGGGCGTCCGGCCCGGGCGGGTGAAGGCATCCACCAAAAGGACGGCGACGCCCGCGACTATGACCGCGTCGGCGACATTGAACACATACCAGTCGCGGCCGAAAGCATGAAAGTGGAAAAAATCCGCCACCGCGCCATACAGGATTCTGTCGATCACATTGCCAAGCGCTCCACCTATCACCAATCCCAGCCCAATGGCAGGAAATACGCGCTCTGTGCGAGTGAGCCACCAGGAAAGCGCCACGATGGCGGCAAGCGAAAAAAAGGTTAAAAGCAAAGTTCCCGAGACGCCCTGGGCCTGGAACAGGCCGTAGGAGATGCCCCGGTTCCACACCATGACGAGGTCGAAAAAGGGCAGCACCGCCACGCGATCGCCTGGCCCCATGGCTGCAAAACCGAAGCCTTGCAGCAGAAAAACCTTCACCCCCTGATCGGCGATGAGCGCGGCCAACACCGCGGCCAGTCCTGCGCGCAGCGGCTTCATGTTGAGATCGCCGCGATGCAACGGCGGCAAAGATCGGGGTGGGATTTGTTCTCGCCTACTTCGGGCAGCACCATCCAGCAGCGCGCGCATTTGTGGCCCCTTGCTTCGGCGAAGACGACAGCGGCGCCAGCGACATCGGGCAAACGGAACGCGACAGAGGGCGCCGCACTCTTCCTCACCTGCGCGTCCGACGTGATGGCAAGTTCGGCCAGCGGCGCATGCGCGAACAACGCCACGTTTTCGTCGCTTTCGACATAAAGAATAGGCGCGGCTTCGAGGCTGGCGCCGATGATCTTGTCTCGCCGCGCGAGTTCGAGCGCGCCGGTGACCACGCGCCTGAGCGCGCGGATGCGCTCCCATTTCTGCAGCAGCTTGTCGTCCGCCCAGCTGTTTGGGCTTGCAGGCGCGGTTTGCAGATGCACGCTCTCTTTGTCGCCGAAGCGCGTCACCCACGCCTCTTCCATGGTGAAGCAGAGGATGGGGGCGAGCCATATCGTCAGCCTACGGAACAGTTCGTCCAGCACGGTGCGCGCGGCGCGCCGGCGTGTGGAAGATTTCGTATCGCAATACAGCGCGTCTTTGCGTATGTCGAAATAAAACGCCGACAGATCGTTGGTGGCGAAATTGAACAAAGTCGTATAGACGCGGGTGAAATCGAATTCGCCGTAGCCCGCCCGCACCTCGCCATCGAGCCCTGCCAGCCGCGCCAGTATAAAACGTTCGAGCTCCGGTATTTCCGCAGGCGCAATGCGCTCGCTTTCGTCGAAGCCGGCCAGATTGGCGAGCAGGAAGCGGATGGTGTTGCGCAAACGGCGATAGGCATCGACATTGGCCTGGATAATCTCCTGCCCGATGCGCAAATCCTCTATGAAATCCGAGCTCGCAGCCCAAATGCGCAAAATCTCGGCGCCGTTTTTGTCGGCCACTGTCTGCGGCGCCACGACGTTGCCCAGCGACTTCGACATTTTGCGGCCCTGCTCGTCCAGCACAAAGCCATGCGTCAGCACCGCCTTGTAAGGCGCGCGCCCGCGCGTGCCGCATGCTTCCAGCAGCGACGACTGGAACCAGCCGCGATGCTGGTCCGAGCCTTCGAGATAAAGATCGGCCTGATCGGCCCTGGGCCAGGCGGGATTGATAGGCTCTTCCACCGTGAACACATGCGTGGAACCAGAATCGAACCACACATCCAGAATGTCCTGCACCTGTTCGTAATCGTTCGGATCGGTATTGCCGGCCAAGAAGCGCGCAGCCGAACCCGGCTTGAACCAGGCATCCGCGCCTTCCTTTTCGAAGGCGTCGCGAATGCGCGCGTTGACCTTATCATTGCGCAGCGGCTCACCGGTTTTCCTGCTGGCGAACACCGCCAGCGGCACGCCCCAGGCGCGCTGGCGCGACAGCACCCAGTCGGGGCGTTCCTTCACCATCGCGCCAATGCGGTTTTCTCCGCCACGCGGATACCAGCGCGCTTTGTGGATCGCGTTCATGGCGAGCTGGCGCAGGCTCTTGCCCTCAGAACCTTCGAACACGCTATCCATCGAGGCGAACCATTGCGGCGTGGCGCGGAAAATCACCGGCGCCTTCGAGCGCCACGAATGCGGATATTGGTGGCGTAGCGTGGCTTTTGCCAGCAGCGCGCCGGTCGCGATCAGTTCCTTGATGACCGCGCCATTAGCGTCGCCGTCTTTTCCGTCAGGCGTGAGAATGCGCTTGCCCGCGAAGAGGGCCACGTCGGGATAAAAACTGCCGTCCTCATCAATCGTGTTCGGAATTACTTTGAAAGCATAGTCAGGATTGGCCTTTCTGTAGATTTCCAGATTGTTCAGCCACAGACGGAAATCATCCTCACCGTGGCCGGGCGCGGTATGTACAAAGCCGGTACCTTCTTCCGCCGTGACATGATCGCCAGCCATCAGCGGCACATTGAAATCATAATACTTGTTTTGACTGCGACCTCTGAATGGATGCGCGCAAATCAATCCCGTTGGATCAATGTGCGTTACGTATTTCAGAGTCATTTTCGAATGCTGTGCGACGGCATTCATCCGAGCTTGAGAAATTATTAGAAGTTCACCGACTCTTGCTAAACTTCCTTCACTCACACTCTCAACGCGGCAAATAACGTAATTCAACTTATTTGGATCAGGATGAAATGCGATAGCGCGGTTACCGGGTATAGTCCACGGCGTCGTCGTCCAAATCACGACCGACGAATTGAGCACCAAATCCGATGCTTTTATCTTATCGAAAAGCTTGTCTTTTTCTTCGACGGGCATGCGAATAACGGGAAACTTCACATAAATCGCAGGCGAAGATTTTTCCTGGTATTCGACTTCCGCCTCGGCCAGCGCGGTTTTTTCGACGGGCGACCACATGACGGGGCGGAAGCCGCGATATAAGAGCCCGTTCATCAGGAATTTGTGCAGCTCGCCGACGATGGCCGCCTCGGCCTTGTAATCCATCGTGGTGTAGGGCCGTGCCCAGTCGCCGGTGCAGCCCAGCCGCTTGATCTGCTCGCGCTGAATTTCTAGCCAATGCTCGGCGAATTCGCGGCAGTCTCGGCGCAGCTGATCCTTGGGCACGCTGTCCTTCGACAGGCCCTTGGCGCGGTATTGCTCCTCGACCTTCCATTCGATGGGCAGGCCGTGGCAATCCCAGCCGGGAATGTACGGCGCGTCGCGCCCCAGCATCTGCTGGCTGCGCACTACGAAATCCTTCAGGATGTGGTTCAGCGCCGTGCCGGAATGGATGTCGCCGTTCGCATAAATCGGCCCGTCATGGAGAATGAATTGCGTGCGGCCCTTCGCGGCCTCGCGGTTCTGCGCGTAAATCTTCATCGCCTCCCAGCGCGCGAGCCATTTGGGCTCGGCCTCGGCCAGCCCCGCCTTCATCGGAAAGTCAGTGGCGGGCAGGAAGAGCGTGGCGCGGTAATCGCGTTTGGGCTGGGAATCTTCGGACATAAAAGGGATGTAACAGGGGCCCGATTAACGGTCCAGCGCGGGTGGCGCGGCGCCCGCCTTGGCAAGCAGGCGCTTGGCCGCGTCGGCGTCTTTCGCCATCTGTGCCTTCAGCGCATCGAGGCTCGCGAATTTCTGTTCGGGGCGCAGATAAGCCACGAACGAAACCGCCAGATGCTTGCCGTATAGATCGCCTTGAAAATCGAACAGGTGTACCTCCAGAAGCGGTTTCTTCACCTCGAACATCGGGCGGATGCCGAAGCTGGCAACACCGTCACAGGTTTGCTTCTCATCCACCACCGCGCGCACGGCATAGATGCCGAATTTGGGCTCCAGCATATGTTCGAGTTTCAAATTTGCGGTGGGAAAGTCGAGCCCGCGCCCCCGCCCGTCGCCGGCCGCCACATGGCCCTCGACCGTCCACCAGTGGCCGAGCAGCTTGGCCGCCTCATCCGGGCGGCCTGCGCGCAATGCCTCGCGGATACGCGTGGATGAAATCTTGTCGGCGCCGCCGCCCGCCTCCAGCGCGAACACGGTGACGCCGAAGCCCTCCATCTCGCCCATATAAGACAGCACGGAGGCGTCGCCGCCGCGGCCCCGCCCGAAACGGAAATCGTCGCCCACCACGACATGGGCGGCGGCCAGTTCGCCCTTGAGAATGTCCAGCACGAAATCCTGCGCGCTCATTTGCGCCAGCGCCCGGTCGAAATGCAGCACGACGAGAAGATCCACGCCCAGTTGCGACAGCAAATGCGCCTTGGCGCGGAAAGGTGTGAGACGGAATGGCGCGGCGTCGGGGCGGAAAAATTCCTGCGGCTGCGGCTCGAACACCACCACGGCCAGCTGCTTGCCGGCCTGCTTGGCAATGCGCACGGCTTCCGCGATCAGCGCCCGGTGGCCCAGATGCACGCCGTCGAAATTTCCGAGCGCCACCACGAGACCACGCGCGCCCGGAGAAAGATTGCGGTAATGGCGCAGTATTCGCATTGCGCTCGCGTCAGGCGCGCTTGGCCGGCATCACCAGCGCTTCGCCCTCGATAACAACTGTGTCGTGCACTTTGCACACGCAATCCATGGTGACGCGGCGCTTCACCACGTCCACTTCGCGCACGGCACAGGTGGCGGTAACGGTGTTGCCGATGCGCACCGGCGCGCGAAAGCGCAAAACTACATTGAGCACGATGCAGCCCGGTCCCGGCAATTGCATGCCGAGCACGGTGGAAATCAGGCTGGCGCTCAACATGCCATGCGCGATGCGGCCCCGGAATATGGTGGCCTCGGCGTAGGCCTCGTCGAAGTGAACCGGATTCATGTCGCCCGAAAGCATGCCATAGGCCTCGACATCGGCCTCGGTGATGGTCTTGGAATAGCTCGCGCTCATTCCAGGCTCGAGCTGGTTAATCGATAAGGCCGCGGCGTCCATGGTGCCCCTGATGTGTGAATGACGTGTCTTATCGGTCGCAGGCGGGCGCGGCAAGCAGGCTTACCACTTAAGTACCGGCATAACCGCGCGCGCGCTCACGCCTTTCGCGTTAAGCAATTTGGCGATTGCCCCGATGTCGCTCTTGTCTGGGATTTCCGCGGCGAAGATGCCGTCCATGATGAACAGCGCATCGAGGCCAGCCGCATTGGCGCCCTTGATGTCGGTTTCGAGCCCATCGCCAACAACCAGCGGGTGCGTAGCCTGGCCAAACTCGCGCGCTTTCGCCAGCACGGCTAGATAAATCGGCAGATGCGGCTTGCCATAATAAAGCGTATGGCCGCCCAGCTGTTCGTAGAGGCGCGCAATCGCGCCCGCGCAATAGATCAACCTGTCGCCACGCTGCACCACGATGTCGGGATTGACGCAGAGCAGTGTCAACTTGCGTGCGGCAAGCTCGCCCAAGAGCTTGCGGTAATCTTCCGGCGTTTCCTTTTCATCGTCGTAGAAGCCGGTGCAAAGCACCAACTCCGCCTCGGCCGCGCCCACGATGCTGACATTGAGGCCTTCATAGACGCTACGGTCGCGCGCGGGCCCGATGTGCAAAAGCCTGAGCGCATGTCTTTCGGTGCGCCGTTCCAGCGCCTCGCGCGTGACCGCGCCCGAGGTGACGATGGCATCATAGGCCACGCGCGGCACGCCCATTTTGTCGAGCTGCTTCTGCACCTCGCCCGCCAGCCGCGGCGCGTTGGAAAACAGCACAACCGGCTTGTCCGTTTCGTGAAAGCGGATGCAGGCTTCCCAGGCGGCAGAACGCGCCTGCCTGCCGTCATGCAGCACGCCCCACACATCGCAGATGAGCGCGTCATAATCGGGCGCGATTTCAGAAAGTCCTGTGATGAGTGCCGGCGCCATCAGGAGGCGAGTCTAAGCACCTCTTCCGCCTTCTTGAAGGGAAGCTGCTGCGCCTCCGCCACCGCCTTATAGGTGAGCGCGCCCTTGTAGACGTTGAGGCCAGCGCGCAGATGCGGGTTCTGCATCATCGCCTGCTCAGGGCCCAATTCCGCTAGCGCGATGGTGAAAGGCAGCGTCGCATTGTTGAGCGCGAAGGTCGAGGTGCGCGCCACCGCGCCCGGCATATTGGCGACGCAATAATGCACCACGTCGTGCACCTTATAGGTGGGCTGCGCGTGGGTGGTAGGATGCGAGGTCTCGGAACAGCCGCCCTGGTCGATGGCGACGTCGACCAGCACCGAGCCCTTTTTCATCTCGCGCACCATTTTCTCGGTGATGAGCTTGGGGGCCTCGGCGCCCGGCAGCAGCACCGCGCCGATGACGAGATCGGCGTCCAGCACATATTCTTCGATGGCGTCGATGGTGGAAAAAACAGTGTTCAGCTTGGAGCCGAAATAAAGATCGAGCTCGTAGAGCCGGTGGAGCGAGATATCGAGCACGGTGGCGTGCGCTTCCACCCCCATAGCCATGCGAGCGGCATTCATGCCGACCACGCCGCCCCCCAGCACCACCACTTTCGCCGCCGGCACGCCCGGCACGCCACCCAGCAGCATGCCGCGCCCGCCTGCTTCCATCTCCAGGCAGCGCGCGCCCGCCTGGATCGACATGCGCCCCGCCACTTCGCTCATAGGCGCCAGCAAGGGCAGGCCCCCGCGTGCATCCGTCACCGTTTCATAGGCGATGCAAATGGCGCCCGAGGCGAGCAATCCTTGCGTCTGTTCGGCATCGGGCGCCAGATGCAGATAGGTGAACAGCGTCTGGCCGGGGCGCAGCCGCTTGATCTCGATGGGCTGCGGCTCCTTCACCTTCACCACCATGTCGGCGGCGGCGAACACCTCGTCCGCATTGGGCAGGATGCTGGCGCCCACGCGCTTGTAATGGTCGTCGTGCAGGCCGATGGCCTCGCCCGCCTTGGTCTCGACGAACACCTGATGGCCGCGGCTAGTGAGTTCGCGCGCGGCCGCCGGCGTCATTCCCACCCGGTATTCGTGGACCTTGATTTCCTTAGGCACGCCCACGCGCATGATGCTCTCCCTGGCCAGTCCCGATGACGGCCTTCCCTTACTTTATGTCCGCCGTGCCCGCGAGTGCAGGCCCGCAATTACGCTCAAATAATTGAGGAAAATCCGCAATCCCAAGCCGATTATGGCCGGGGCGGGCCGTGACCCGCAACAATTGAACCCGGTGCGTGGGGCCACACGCCGGGTTCAAACGCATCCATGACGCGCAAATTACCGTTCGTCGTCTGGATACTGTTCCTCGGGCGGCGGCGGTGGCGGGTACTGATCATTGGAATAACCCGGATATTCATACACGCGCACGCGCGGATGCCTGTAATAAGGATTGCTGGGCCAGTTCGGCATGGTCGAGTAATCGATATTGCACGGATTGTACGTGCAGTGCTGGATCAGATAGGCCTCGTGCGAGCCGAAGGCAAAACCCGGACTGTCGTAGGTCTCAGCAAGCGCGGAACCGCTCACGCCAATACCGACGCCTAATGCCAGTGTTGCAAGCCCGCCTTTGAAGATCATTCTCATGAAGTATCCTCCTTAGGTGCCTGCCCCAGAGAGAAAACTCGTAAACTGCGGTAATCGTTGCATCCGGCGCGGGCCAAACATGAAACGGCCCGGCGCGAAGTTTCGCACCGGGCCGTTCGCTTCAGGCGAGGCGCCCGTTACCAGCCATAACGATAGTTCCGGCAGCGCCAGTTGTAGCGGTGATACCAGCACCAATCGTGCCGCACTGCTGCGCGGACATAAGGCCGCTCATATCTGCGCCCATAGCGGCGATAGGCGTGCCAATGATGATAGCTGTCGTAGTAACCGGACACGCCGTTGCTGCCGGCATAGACGCCGACATCGGATGCTTCCGCCGCGCCTGCGCCGATCAACGGCGTCGCGGCCAACGTCAATGCAACAAGCGCCCCTTTCAGGATGGTTTTCATGACTAACCTCCAGGAGTTAGCTTGCCCCTCCATGGTGGGAGTCACATGCGAATCAAACGCGGTGAACAGGCAAAACGTTCCGGGCCTTGCGCGAAATTTTGGTTCCGCGCAAAAAGAAACGCGCGGGGAGAGCCAGTGGCTTCCCCGCGCGCTTCGTTTCCGCAGTCAGTCAGGACTTAGCGGTGTCCGCGGCCATGTCCCCCAAAGCCGCCACGGCCACTCCAGTGGCCGCCACGGCCCCATCCGCCATTATGCCAGCCATTGTTGTACCAGAACTGGTGATGGCCGCCGAAGAAGCGGTGACGGAAGTGCCCGCCGCCGACCCAGACGCCGTCGATGAAGACGGGGCCGTCATAGTAGCCATAGTCGCAATAGGGGCTGTAACCCCAGTACGGACAGCTAGGACCGTAATAGGGCGCGCCGTAATAAGGTCCAGGCACGCCAATGCCGATCCCAACCGCAACACGCGCATCGGCGGGCGCTGCTGCCGTCATCGCGGCCCCTGCCAGCACAAGCGCGCCGATTGCAGCCTTGGTAAAAGCTTTCATGGAACTCTCTCCTTTGATCTTCTGCCCCACCTGCTAACGCGCAGTCTGATGTTTCGGGCCTGAACCGGCGATGAACGGAATCGCCAGATTCGCTTCATCTAGGCTCGTATTGCGGGGCTAGACTTGGGGCTTGGCGGCGGGCTTTAGCGCCTCTATCTCAACCATGCGCTGCACGGAGGGGCGCGCCGCCATTTTCTCGCCCCACTGCATGAAGGCGGGCGTGGCCGCAGGCGCAAGAAAGCCTGCGCCGCGGCCCCAGACGAAGAACACATAAAGGTGCAGATCGGCGATCGAAACCGAATCGCCCACCGCGTAGGCGCTTTTGGAAAGGCGGCGCTCGATATCGACATAGGCCGAGCGCAGATAATTCATGCCCGCCGTTTTGACGAAGGGAAACGCGTCCGGGTTCTGCCCCACGAAGCGCGGCGGGCGCCGCGTCTGGGCGAAGGCCACGTGCACGCCGCTCGCCAGCCACGACAGCCACTCGATGCATTGCGCCTGCGCTTCGGCATCGTCGGGCCACAGCTTCGCCTTGGGATATTTACCCGCGAGGTAAAGCAGGATGGCCGCGCATTCGGTGAGCACGCGGCCGTCATCGAGCACCAGCACCGGCACCCGGCCGCGCGGATTGAGCGCCAGATATTCGGGGCTTCGCTGTTCCTGCTGGGCGAGCTTGATCGCGCGCGGCTCGTATTGCGCGCCAACTTCCTCAAGCGCGATGTGCGACGACATCGAGCACGAGCCGGGCGCGTAATAAAAAGTCATGGCCATGGTCGTTCTCCGGATTGCGAACGCGGATTAGAGCTTCACCGGCTCAAGTTCTGTCCAGGTCTGTTCGAGGATTTTCCAGTCGCCGTTCTTCTGGCGCAGGAAGACGAAAAGATAACTGCCTTTGGCTGGGATGGCTGCGCCCCCCTTCACTGGCGTGATGGTTTCCTCATAGGTGCCGTTGTCATAGGCGAGGCGGCCCGAGGATTCACTTTTGCTGCTGTGCAGAACGATATGCGGATTATACGTCGCCAGCACTCCCGCGAAGTTCTTGCGGATTTCGGCCGCGCCTTCCCAGCGCGGACCAACCGTGGGCAGGAACACAGGCTCCGGCGCGTAGAACGCCATCACCGCGTCCAGCTTCTTGGCGCTCCACGCCGACGCCCATAGATTGCTGAGCGTCGAAAGATCGGCGGCCCTGGCCTGCGTGCCGCCCGAAACCAGCGTCAGCGCCAGCGCAAAAACCACCCCCATGATACGCATCACCGTTTCCTTCCCTATGTTAAATTCACGATCTCACTATTTTTTCAAAGTCACTCTCATCCAAAGCAGTAAGCGGAATTTCTGACTTACTTTCCAGAACAGTTCCTGCGTGTCCATTTCCATGACCTTCAGAGATAATAGACGTTGGTCTACCCCTTGACGTTCGCCCCCTGCCCCCCTATCTCCTGCACAGCGGTTGGCACTCCGGCGTGCGGAGTGCTGCCACTGCGTCTAACCTATTGATAAAACTGGAACTTCGGAGGAGCAACCCCATGAAATTCCGTCCCCTGGGCGACCGCGTGGTCGTCCGCCGCGTCAAGGAAGAGAGCAAATCCGCCGGCGGCATCATCATTCCCGAAACCGCGCAGGAGAAGCCGCAGGAAGGCGAGATCATCGCCGTCGGCCCCGGCGCGCTCGACGATAACGGCAAGCGCGTGCTGCCCGAGGTGAAACCCGGCGATCACGTGCTGTTCGGCAAGTGGTCGGGCACCGAAGTGAAGATCGATGGCGAGGAACTCCTGATCATGAAGGAGTCCGACATCATGGGCATCGTCGAGATGCGTTCCAAATCCTCGAAGAAGGCCGCCTAACCCAATCCCCCTCAGGAGAAAATAACATGGCAGCGAAAGACGTAAAATTCGGCGCAGATGCGCGCGAGAAAATGCTCCGCGGCGTCGACATTCTGGCCGATGCGGTGCGGGTCACCTTGGGTCCCAAGGGCCGCAACGTGGTGCTGGAGAAAAGCTTCGGCGCGCCGCGCTCGACCAAGGACGGCGTGACGGTGGCCAAGGAAATCGAGTTGGCCGACAAGTTCGAAAACATGGGCGCGCAGATGGTGCGCGAAGTGGCCCAGAAAACCAACGACATGGCGGGCGACGGCACCACCACGGCGACCATATTGGCCCACGCCATCGTACGCGAAGGCGCCAAATCGGTGGCCGCCGGCATGAACCCGATGGATTTGAAGCGCGGCATCGAGAAGGCGGTCGAGCACGTGGTCGCCGATCTCAAGAAGCGCAGCAAGAAGGTCAAGGACAACGCCGAAATCGCCCAAGTAGGCACCATTTCGGCCAATGGCGATGCTTCCGTCGGCAAGATGATCGCGGAAGCCATGGCCAAGGTCGGCAATGAAGGCGTGATCACGGTGGAAGAGGCGCGCAGCCTCGAGACCGAGCTCGAAGTCGTGGAAGGCATGCAGTTCGACCGCGGCTATATCTCGCCCTATTTCATCACCAACGCCGACAAGATGATGGCCGAACTGGAAGAGCCCTACATCCTCATCCACGAGAAGAAGCTGTCGTCGCTCCAGCCCATGCTGCCCATCCTGGAATCGGTGGTGCAGGCGGGGCGGCCGCTTCTCATCATCGCGGAAGAGGTCGAGGGCGAGGCGCTGGCCACGCTTGTGGTCAACAAATTGCGCGGCGGCCTGAAAGTGGCTGCCGTCAAGGCGCCGGGCTTCGGCGATCGCCGCAAGGCCATGCTGGAAGACATCGCCGTCGTCACCGGCGGCCAGGTGATCAGCGAGGACCTCGGCATCAAGCTCGAAAACGTCAAGGTCAACATGCTGGGCACGGCGAAGAAGGTGCGCATCGACAAGGACAACACCACCATCATCGACGGCGCCGGCAAGAAAAGCGAAATCCAGGCCCGCGTGGCGCAGATCAAGTCGCAGATCGAGGAAACCACCTCGGACTACGACAAAGAGAAGCTGCAGGAACGCCTAGCGAAGCTGGCGGGCGGCGTGGCGGTCATCCGCGTCGGCGGCGCCACCGAAGTGGAAGTGAAGGAGAAAAAGGACCGCGTCGACGACGCGCTCAACGCCACCAAGGCGGCGGTGGAGGAAGGCATTCTTCCCGGCGGCGGGGCGGCGCTCCTCTATGCTTCCAACATTCTCAAGAACCTGACTGGCGACAACGAAGACCAGACGGCCGGCATCGCCATCGTGCGCAAGGCCATTCAGACGCCGCTGCGCCAGATCGTCGAGAACTCGGGCGTGGAAGCCTCGATCGTGGTGGGCAAGCTGATGGAGCAGAAGTCGCACACCTATGGCTTCGACGCGCAGGCAGAGAAATATGTCGACCTAGTCGAGGCCGGCATCGTGGACCCGACCAAAGTCGTGCGCATCGCGTTGCAGGATGCGGCGTCGGTGGCGGCACTCCTCATCACCACCGAAGCGATGGTCGCCGACCGGCCGAAGAAGGAAGCGGGCGCGCCAGGCGGCATGCCCGGCGGCGGCGGCATGGGCGATATGGACTTCTAAGCTGTGTCACTTAGTTGGTTATGAATGCGAAAGGCCCGGAGGAAACTCCGGGCCTTTTTATTGCAAAGATCAAGGTGCCTGAATGCTCATGGCGATGTTCGATAAGTCGTTTATCCACGCGATAAACGAAGAAGAGGCCGTCACGAGAACATACATATATGCTAACCAAACTTTCGCAGTCAGCGCGCACCGATTGGCGCTGCCACCCGCATTCATACTATTGTCGCCGCAGCCTGGGAGAACGCTTTCATGAAAATCCATTTTGCCGCCGTCATCTGCATCGCCGCGCTCGGTTGCGCTGCGCCCGCGCTTGCCGACAGTCAGGTCTGCCCGGCGGGCACGGATGCGGGCACCTGCCTCAACAACGCCTATCGCGCCATCGACGAATTGCAGCGGCGCGTGCATGCGCTGGAAGAGCGGCTGAACGAGGCACCGCCGGCATACACGCCAGCGCCCGCGCCCAAAGCGTCCGCGCCGCCGCGCACGCCTACGGAAGAAGAGCGCATGAGCCACGCCGCCGCCCAGCCAAGCGCGCCCAGCAAGCCGGACAAGAACGGCTGCTCGGGCGGACAGATCTTCATCAACGAAGAATGCCTTTGTCCCATCACCAAGCCGTTCTGGGACGGCGAAACCTGCACCGGCCCGTAAGCGCCCAAATCCGCGCGGGCGGCCGCGAGCGGCGGGGCGCGCGGAAACGCTGGAAATTCCTGCGGTTCACCAGGCTAAAGGAAATCTTCGGCCGCCCGCTTGGCCCGCGCGCGCCTGCGCCTTAGCATGGCCTCGGCTCATTCACACCTTTCGGGGGCATCATGTATCGCGTGATTTCTGTTGCAGTGGCGCTGGCTTTTGCCGCCGCCGCTTTCGCCGCCGCGCCTGCGCGCGCGGCCGTTCAACCTTATCCGCAAGCAAGCGTCGCGTCGCTGCTCGGCCCCGATGTCAAGGGCGACAACTGGACTGTGGCGCCCGTGGTCAAGAGCGACGGATTCCTCTGGATCTTTTCCGTCAAAACGCCTTACGGCGATTTCCAGGTCAACGGCCTGCGCCGCATGAGGGACCGCGCGCAGGAACTGCGCGCGCTGTCGGCGCTCGAGAAGATGTCACGCACCAAGGCGTTTGGCGATGCGCTGGCGCACGCGGGCATGGCGCCGATCCGTTTTGGCCGCGACCTTATTCTCGATCCCGTCGAGACCACCGGCAATTTCGTCTCGGGCGTGGGCAAGATGTTCAACAGCGTCGTGTCCGGCGTCAAAAACCGCGGCAAGGGGCGCGATCCGTTTTTCGACAACGTCCTTGGCGTCACCAAGGCCGAACGCGATCTGGCAGCAGGGCTGAAGGTCGATCCCTACACGGATTTCACCCCGCTCAGGGCAGGTCTTGAGGACGTGGCGCAAGTGATTGCGGCAGGCGATCTGACTGTCACAGCGGCGCTCTCGGCCATTCCCGGAGGCGCGGGCATCGCGGTCGGCGCCTCTTCGACGGCGTCGCAGGTGGCGGACGCGGTCTACACCAAGACCGCGCTCGAACTCGGCCAGATCGTGACCAAGAAAATCGAAGGCCTGGGCGTGGATGAAGCCACCACCAAGACCTTCGTGGACAACACCTATTATTCGCCGGCCGATACATATGCTATCGCCGACGCGCTGGAGAAACTTGGCGCGGCCAACGCCAGCGCTTTCATCACTCGCGCCAACTCCGCTGAAAGCTACGACGTAGCGAAATTTTACCGCTTCCGCGCCGAACTGCTGGCCAGGGATAATGCAGGGCTGGGCACGATCAAAGAGTTCGTGTTGATTTCGGATTCGGCGCTCAACCACGACGCTTCGGGGCGCCTGATTGCGGCCTTCCCCTTCGACCTGGTTTCCTGGACGGACACCGTGTCGAAGAGCCTGACTAGGCTTAGCTCGGGCGTCACGGCCGCGCGCGAAGTTCACCCGCGTGTTTTCGACTCGACCGGCTCCATTTCGCCAATGGCAGCGGCGGAGCTGAAAAAGCAAGGCTGGGCGGTGATGAGCGTCGAATGAGCCGGCTTGCGCCCGTTACAGCGCGTATTCGACGCGTCGCGTGAATTCCGGCAGGCCAACGGCAATCGGCGGAACCAGCAGCAACGCGTCACCGAAGGCCGGTTGCAGCTTCTCGGTCAAATAACGCGCGACGCCCTGCTGCTGGCCCTCGGCCACCTCGGCCCACGTGGCGTAAAGCACGCCCACTTGGCGGTATTGCAGGATGGCGCGGTCCGTCCGGCGATCGGTGATGCGCGCTGCGATGTTGCCGTGGCCGACGCATACCACCGCGGGCGAATGGGCGTAATACCAAATGACGTAGACACCGCTGCCCTTCGCATGGAAGAGGTCAAAGGTCTCGAAAGGGTACCAATGTCCGGCGTTGGTTTTCGCCCAGTGGACATTTGGCATATTGCCCACCATGAAAGCGATATTTCACAATCCATTATGCGCGCCTTATTCGCCGGCGGCATTCAACAGACAGAACACAGTTGAGATACTGTTATCGCAATAATTCAACTAAACAGAAAAAGGGCCGGGATTGCGCCCGGCCCTGATGAATTCAAATGTTCCTGGCGTTCAGTATTGATGCGCCGGGCTCTGCGTCGGGCCTTCCGCGAACTGCCCCAGCATGCAAACGGTGCCCGATTGCACCAGTCGGATGCCCTGCCCGGCGCAAACCTCGTCGGAGGTGCGCGAGACATAGCTGAATCCGTGCAGGTTGAGCCCGCGGCATTGCGAGGGAAGCGTGTTCACCCAGGTTTTACCGTCCTTCATGTGGAAGGTGATCGAGCGTTCGTCGGGAGCCACATCCGTCTTGACGATATTGTAGTTCCACAGGCAGGTGCCTTTGGAATCGCCGGGCGACGACATATCGGCCGCATAGGCCGCGCCCGATGCGAACATTGTGGCAGCCGCCGCAATTGCAATGAGTCTCATCGTAACCTCCAAATTATTGCGCCCCTCTCGAAGCGCTATTGTCGCGCATTCTGCCACGCCGTTTCAATCGCGAAAACGCAATATCTTCCGGGCGCCGATTATGAACGCATTGTCAGGATGATTGGTTGCAGCGCCCGAGGCTGCTTTCCCATGTTTCTTATTGCACGAACGTCCTATTTGGATGGGCCGTTCCGCAACTTAGCATGCCAATTGCGCCGGTGGGCCAAGTGTCACATGCGCTCGAAATCTGATAGGCTGCTGCCACTTGTACGGGGGCTCCGATATGTCTGCTAAACGCACAATCTTCCTTGCTGCGTTCTTTTTTATTGCGCTCGCAGCGCCTGCATTCGCACAAGCCAACGCAACCGCGACGCCAGCAGCTTCGCCAGCCGCCGCTCCGGCAACTGCGCCTGCGTCAAATATGGCGGCGCCTGCGCCTGCCGACGCAGCGCCCGCTGTCACGGCGGAAAGTACAGGCATTGGAACGCCAAAGCCGGAAATCATTCCGGTGCCCGACGCGGCACAGCCCGGTCCGGACGGCAAGATCGATCCCGAGGCCGCGACCAAAGCCTATCTCGCGCTCATTTCGGGTGAGGCTCGCAAGAAATCGGACGAATATTTCGAAGGCGGCTATGTGCTGCAGGCGGTTGATTTCGGTTACGCGCTGGTCGTCGCCGGCATCCTGCTGTGGGGGCGCTTCTCCGCGCGCATGCGCAATCTGGCCACCCGCATCACGCGTTCGCGCTTTCTACAGGTGCCGGTCTACGCCATCCAATATTTCATCGTCACGGCGATCCTGACATTCCCGCTAACCTGGTACCAAGATTTCACCCGCGAGCACAAATATGGGCTCTCCAATCAGGGCTTCGCAGGCTGGTTCACCGACTGGATAAAATTGTTCGGCGTCAGCACGCTGGTGCTCATCGTCGTCATCACCATTCTCTATGCCGTGATGCGTGGGACGAAAGACAATTGGTGGAAATGGGGCACGTTAATCTCCGTGATTGCCGTGGCGTTCGTCACCATGTATGCGCCCGTCTATGTCCTGCCGATGATCAATGATTATAAACCGCTTCCCGAAAGCCCGATCAAGGAGCAGATCCTGTCCATGGCGCGCGGCAACGGGATTCCGGTGACCAATGTCTATGAATTCAACGCGTCCAAACAGTCGAAGCGCGTTTCGGCGAATGTCTCGGGCCTTTTCGGCACCACGCGCATTTCGATGAACGACAATCTGATGAACCGCAGCACGCCCAAGGAAATCCGCGCCGTGCTGGGCCACGAGATGGGCCATTACGTTCTCGGCCACATCTATACGGGCATGACATGGTTCCTGACGCTTTTCTTCATCGCCTTCTGGTTCGCCAATTGGGGTTACAAGAAATTGACCGCCATGTTCGGCAACCAGTGGGATGTGCATGAGATAGCCGATCCTGCGGGCCTGCCGGTCATTTTTGCCCTCTTCGCTATCATCAGCTTCGTCGGCACGCCGGTGACAAACACCGCCACGCGTTTCATCGAGGGCCAGGCGGATATATTCGGCCTCAATACCGCGCGCGAGCCCGATGGTTTCGCGCAAGCCGCGCTCAAGCTTTCCGAATATCGCAAGCTCGAGCCGACATATTGGGAAGAGATGGTATTCTACGACCACCCGTCAGGCCGCACGCGCATTTCGCAAGCCATGCACTGGAAGGCCGAGCATCTGCAAGACGCCGATATGATCGAGAAGATGAAGCACCCGCTGGAGTGACGTTCAGCGCCCAAGCAGCTTGCGCACTTCGGCGACGAGATCCTTGCGCTTGACCGAGAATTGCGCCGGGCGGTCCTTGGTCCAGGCGGCTCTGCTGCCCACCGATTTGGCAAGCTCCGCGCCCAGCGCCAGGTCCTTGAGCGTCACCTCGCCTTTCACGCGCTCATCGCCGCCTTCGATGACGGCGATGGCCGCCCCGCGCTTGTCGGCATATTTGAGCTGCGATTTCATGCCGCTTTCGCCGGCATAGGCTTCGGCGCGAAATCCGGCCTCGCGCAGCTCGCGCGCGAGACTGAAACTCGCGGCCGCATCCGTCTTCTCGAGCACAAGAACGATACTGAGTGGCGCCTGTTCGGCCCCCGCCAGCCCGCGCTCGCCCAACGCCGCCAGCAAGCGGCTAACGCCGATGGAGATGCCCGTCGCCGGCACCTGCTGCCCCGTGAAGCGCGCCACCAGATCGTCATAGCGTCCGCCTCCGGCCACCGAGCCCATCAGCATCATCTCGCCCGCTTCATTTTTGATAGGAAACGTAAGTTGCGCCTCGAACACCGCGCCGGTGTAATAATCGAGACCACGGATAATGCTGGTATCGATAGCAACGCGGTCCTCGCGATAGCCACTGGCGGCCACCAACTCCTTTATCGATCGCAATTCACCCATGGGCAGAGTGGCCTCGTATCGAGCCGATGGGCCAGTTAGCAATTCCATCACCAACGAAATCTGGTTTGCGTCCAATTCGGCACCTTTGGTGAAATCACCGGATTCATCTTTGCGCCCCTTGCCAAGAAGCAGACGAACGCCCTGCTCGCCAAGGCGATCGAATTTATCGATGGCGCGTAAAACAATGCCGCGCGCAGAAGGATCGATCTCGGCCGCTTCTAAAACGACGTCCAGCAATTTGCGGCTGTTGAGTTTCATGACGTACCTGCCCTTGAGCCCAAGCGCTTCCAGCGCATCGCACGTCATCATGATGAGTTCAGCGTCGGCCGCGGGCGAGGCCGAGCCAACCGTGTCGGCGTCGAACTGCGTGAACTCGCGGTAGCGCCCCGGCCCAGGCTTCTCGTTGCGCCACACCGTGCCCACCTGATAGCGGCGGAACGGCTTCGGCAGGTCCTGATAATTCTCGGCCACGTAACGCGCGAGCGGCGCCGTCAGATCGTAGCGCAGCGCCAGCCATTGCTTGTCGTCGTCTTCGAGCGAGAACACGCCTTCATTGGGCCGGTCCTGCTCGGGCAGAAACTTGCCCAGCGCATCGGCATATTCGAAGGCGGGCGTCTCCAGCGCCTCGAAGCCGTAGCTTTCGTATACGCCGCGGATGATCTCAAGCACCCGCCGTTCGGCGGCGATTTCGCGCGGGCCCCGATCGCGGAAGCCGCGCGGCACGCGCGCTTTTGGGCGGAATGTCTTGCCTTCGCTCACGAGTTCGACGCCTGTCAAAGCGCGGCCTTGATAGCGGCTTAAGACAACCCCAGCAAGAATCAGGGAAAGGGCTTGCCCGGCCCTAGCTCGCGCCCAGCGCGAGCGAATGCTGGTATAGTGCGCAGTCCGGCCATCACAATGCTCAGCCCCTGCCCATTCGACGAGAGACCAGTTTGTGAGACTGCGCGCTGACTAAGTCATCAAATTCCCTGTTAAACAGGGAATTTACAGGGAATTTCGACGATTTTATGGGTTTTCGTCGAATCCCTGCTGGAAAAGTATCCGTCATTCCAGACCTTAAGAGGTCGAATTCCCTGCTCACGCTGAACAGGGAATTTTTGCAGCGGAACAGTGAATTATCGCGTCATAACAGGTAATTTCGATCCAACATCAGGGCCGGACAACACTACGCACCGGGGGCACGCCGGACTACCCTTTCTTGGACTGCCGGAATAGATCATTACACGGATGAATTGTCTGAAATAACAATGGTCAGCGAACCTGGTTGTGAGCATTTTTGAACAGTTTTTCACCTTGGTGTGAGCGTATTTTTTTGCATAGGAGACCAGTCTCCACTCCTCTTCCGTCACGGGTGAATGTTCATTTGCCGCCGGGCGGCTGTTAACTACGGGTCTATCTTCCGATGACTCTATCCGGAGCGATGTATGCAGCGTGCGCTATGCTGATGAGGTTTTCCAAGGGAGCCCTGGGTAGGGGCGGTTCAGCGCGAATCCCGCAATAAACGAACTTTAATGAGCGAATTAGCGTAGGAGCTCGTTAACGTTTTGGAGCTGCTGATCTGTAGGAACAGAGCCGCAATCTCAGCGTTTTATGGTGGAGATCAGCCTCCCCAATATCGTTGTCAAGGAGGAAACCATGGAGGGTCGAAGTCGCGCCGAAGAGACCACCGCTCTGAATAGTACGGAGAAACCAGCTATCGAGTCGTCAAAGCCAAGACAAGGACACCCTTCCACTCGAAACTCGTCCATAAACATTGGCGTGGAAGACAAAAGCAGTCCAACGCCAGCTGCGGGGTCGATAGACGAACTCTGCATCAACACTATCCGCACTTTGTCCATGGACGCTGTGCAGCAGGCGGATTCGGGGCATCCCGGCACGCCGATGGGCTTGGCGCCCGTGGCATACACCCTGTGGCAGGAATTTCTTCGTTTCGATCCGGAAGATCCGGAATGGCCCAATCGCGACCGATTCGTATTGTCGAATGGGCACGCCTCGATGCTTCTATATGCGTTGCTGCATCTCGCCGGTGTGAAAACTGTCAGCACTGCAGGTAGACGTGCCGGCGAGCCAGCGGTCACACTCGACGACATCAAACGCTTCCGCGAACTCGACAGTATGTGTCCCGGCCATCCGGAATACCATCTCACGCCGGGCGTCGAAACGACGACAGGGCCATTGGGACAGGGTTGCGCGACGAGTGTCGGCATGGCGATCGCCGGACGCTGGTTGTCACAGCACTTCAATCGACCAGAATTCGCGATATTCGACTACAACGTTTACGCAATGTGCAGCGACGGCGACATGATGGAAGGAGTTTCAAGCGAAGCCGCTTCGCTCGCGGGCCACCTGATGCTCGGAAACCTTTGCTGGATATATGACAGCAATCGCGTGACGATCGAAGGCCACACGGATCTCGCTTTCAGCGATGATATGGCTGCACGTTTCCTTGCCTATGGCTGGAACGTGCTCCATGTCGGCGATGCCAATGATATGGAGCGCATTGAAGAAGCCATTAAGGCATTCCAACAACGCAAAGACGTGCCTAGTCTTATTATTGTTGATAGCCACATCGGCTATGGCGCTCCGCATAAGCACGACACCAGCGCCGCCCATGGCGAGCCACTGGGCGTTGAAGAGATCCGTCTCGCCAAGCGGTTTTACAGCTGGCCCGAAGATGCGAAGTTCCAGGTGCCAGACGGCGTGCGAGAGTATTTCCGCGCCGGCATCGGAAAACGTGGCGAGCAACTCCGCAAGATCTGGTTGGAAAATATGGAGGTATACCGGATTGCACATCCGGACCTCGCCGACCGGCTCGAGAGAATGCAGAAATGCGAACTCCCCGCCGGCTGGGATACCGGCCTCCGAAGCTTCCCTGCTGATTCCAAAGGGCTTGCAAGCCGCAACTCTTCCGCAAAGGTGCTGAACGCCATCGCGTCTCATTACCCATCACTTATCGGCGGCTCGGCCGACCTTGCACCGTCGACGAAGACGAACCTCGTCTTCGAGGGCGCCGGCGATTTCGAGGCCAACAAATACGGCGGTCGCAATTTTCATTTCGGCATACGTGAGCACGCTATGGGCGCTGTCCTGAACGGTCTCGCATTGTCCAACATCCGAGCCTATGGCTCGAGCTTCCTTATTTTTTCCGATTATATGAAGCCTGCGATCCGGTTGAGTGCATTAATGAAGCTGCCAGTCGTTTATATCTTTACGCATGATTCAATCGGCCTTGGGCAGGACGGACCGACGCACCAACCCGTCGAGCAGCTTATCGCGCTGCGTGGCATCCCTGGCCTCATCACGTTGCGGCCTGCTGACGCCAACGAGGTCACCGAGGCGTGGCGCGTCATCATCGGACTCAAGCATCAGCCCGTATGCCTGGTGCTGACCCGTCAACCGCTCCCAACATTTGATCGCACACGCTATGCGTCGGCCGCGGGCGTCGCGCGAGGCGGCTATGTCATGGCCGATGCCGAGCACGGCAAGCCGGCGGTGATCCTGATTGGAACCGGCAGCGAAATCGTGCTTTGCGTCGCTGCCTACGAGCAACTCAAGCGCGAAGGCATCGCCGCCCGCGTCGTCAGCATGCCCTCTTGGGAACTGTACGAAAATCAGGACGCTGCATATCGCGAAAGCGTGCTTCCGCCCGATGTCACGGCCCGCGTTTCGGTCGAAGCGGGCTCGGTGATCGGTTGGGATCGTTATGTGGGTATAGCCGGTGCCAAGATAGGCATGCACAGCTTTGGTGCATCGGCCCCGATCAAAGACCTGATGACGAAATTCGGCTTCACGCAGGAAAAGGTGCTGGTGGCGGCGAAGCAGCAGCTCGCGCTGGCCAAGGAGAATGCGGCATGAACCCGCTGAAGCAGCTCGAAGCGTGCGGCCAAGCACCGTGGCTGGATTATCTGAAACGCAGCCTGATCGAGAAGGGCGAGTTACGCACGCTGATCGAACGCGACGGGTTGAAGGGCGTCACCTCTAACCCTTCGATCTTCGAGAAGGCAATCGGCGAGAGCGCTGAGTATGCGGATGCGTTAATGAAGTTTCAGGGCCATGGCGACCACAGCATCTCTGCAATCTACGAACATTTGGCGATTGCCGATATCCGTGCCGCCGCCGAAGTGTTGCGTCCGGTTTACGAAGCGACTGAAGGAAGGGATGGTTATATCAGCCTGGAATGTTCGCCCTATCTCGCCAACGATACCGAGGCCACAGTTGCCGAGGCACTGAGGTTGTGGGCGGCGGTGGAGCGCCCCAACCTTATGGTGAAAGTGCCGGCGACCCCGGCCGGCATTCCCGCGATCCGCCGGCTGATCGGGCGCGGGCTCAACATCAACGTCACGTTGCTTTTTGCCGTGGATGTATACGAGCAAGTGGTCGAAGCCTATCTCTCGGGACTTGAGGACATGGTTCGGACTGGCGCAGACATCTCAAAGATCGGCAGTGTCGCCAGTATCTTTGTCAGCCGTATCGATACGGCCATCGATAAACGGCTGGGCAACCTCGCGGACAACCATGTGGCGGACCAGTTGCGCGGCAAGGCTGGCATCGCCAACAGCAAACTCGCCTACGCCCGCTATCAGGCGTTATTCTCCACGCCTCGCTGGCAGCTCCTGGCCGCAGCTGGAGCGAAGACGCAGCGCCTGCTATGGGCTTCCACCAGCGTCAAGGACCCAACCTACAAAGACACGATGTATGTCGAAGCGCTTATCGGGCGCGACACCGTGGACACCATCCCGCCCGCGACGATGGATGCGTTCCGCGACCATGGCCGCGCCACACCCGATGTCATCGAACAGGATTTAGAAGGTGCTCGCGCGATGCTTGCCGGGCTGGAGAGATACGGCATCTCGCTAAACGAGGTCACTCAGGAATTGGTCAAGGAGGGCGTTCAGCAATTTGCCGACGCCTTCGACAAACTCTTTGGCGCCCTAGCGCGTCAGCGCCGCGCTCTCTTAGAGGGGAAGCGAGCCAACCTAGAAATCAGGCCCGGTTCACCGGAAATGAAAATGGCGTTCGAAGCCGAAATGGAGGTCTGGCGAAAAGAGGGGCGCATTCGGCGGCTGTGGGCTGGCGACAAGTCGCTGTGGACGGCAACGGACGAGGATAAGTGGTTTGGTTGGCTGCACATCGTGGAGCAGGAATTGGCCGAAATTGATCGGCTGCACGGTTTTGCAGAGGAGGTTAAGAAGCGCGAGTTCACCGACATCGTATTGCTGGGTATGGGTGGATCGAGCTTAGGGCCGGAAGTCCTGGGCGAGACCTTCGGCCGGCAATCCGGCTGGCCACAATTTCACATGCTGGACAGCACCGATCCCGCGCAGATCGAGGCGATCGAGCGCGCGGTAGACCTTGCCACGACGCTGTTCATCGTTTCCTCTAAATCCGGCACCACGCTGGAGCCCAAGATTTTCATGGAATATTTCCTCGCCCGCGTCGGCGCGGTACGAGGCGAAGGTTGCGCCGGAGAACACTTCACCGCCGTGACCGATCCCGGTTCCCCTCTCGAGTTGCGCGCCAGGCAACTGCATTTCGCCCATATCCTTTATGGCGCGGCCTCGATCGGGGGCCGCTACTCCGTGTTGTCGAAGTTCGGGCTGGTCCCGGCGGCAGCCATGGGTATCGACATCAGACGCCTCCTTCTGACCGCGCAACAAATGGAGCGAAGCTGCGGCCCCGACGTTCCTCCGGCGGAGAATCCTGCCGTTCAACTTGGCATTGCCATAGGAGTCGCAGCAAAGAGGTTTGGCCGGGATAAGGTGACGATCATTGCTTCGCCGAAAATCGCGGGCATTGGCGCTTGGCTCGAGCAGCTTCTTGCGGAAAGCACGGGAAAACAGGGCCGCGGCTTAATCCCGTTGGCCGCGGAGCCGCAAACCACGCCTGAGCACTATGGCGAGGACCGATTCTTCGCTTATCTCGAACTGGAAGGCCATGTCGACCCTAAACAGCGACAAGTGATGGACATGGTGGAAAAGGCCGGTCATCCCGTGGTGCGGATTAGCGTTAAGGATATTTTCCACATCGGCCAGGAATTCTTCCGCTGGGAGATCGCAACCGCAGTGGCCGGTGCAATTATTGACATTGATCCATTCGATCAACCGGACGTAGAGGCCAGTAAAATTAAAACGCGTGTGCTAACCGATGAATACGAAAAGTCTCACAAGCTGCCAATAGAGGAGCCGGTGTTCCGCGAGAACGGGTTGGCCCTCTATGCCGATCCGCGCAACGCCGCCGCGCTTGGGCAGCACAACACGTTGGTTGGCTATTTGAAGAGCCATTTTCACCGCGTGCATGCCGGAGAAGCCTACGGCGATTACGTGGCGCTGCTGGCCTACATTCGGCGCGATGAACTGCATACGCAGGCACTGACCGGCATACGCACACGAATTCGCGACAAGACACGTGCGGCTACCTGTCTTGGCTTCGGTCCCCGCTTCCAGCATTCCACCGGGCAGGCCTACAAGGGTGGACCCAATTCGGGTGTGTTCCTGCAAGTCACCTGCGACGATCCCATTGATATTAATGTGCCCGGCCATTCCTACAGCTTCGGTGTGGTGAAGGCGGCGCAGGCGCGCGGCGATCTCGAAGTACTGGTGGAGCGCGGCCGGCGCGCGCTACGCGTCCACCTTAAAGAAGTCGACGCTGGGCTGGTGGAGCTGGCTCGCGCGATGGATGCGGCGCTCGAGTAGCGGCAATATATAAGGAGCAAAGCGAATGCAGATTGGAGTGATCGGCCTTGGCCGCATGGGCGGCAATATTTCCCGACGCCTGATGAAGGCCGGTCACCATTGCGTGGTGTTCGATACTAACGTGAAACAACGCGAAGCACTGACGAAGGACGGCGCCAAAGCAGCCGGGTCGCTCGTTGACGTAGTGAAGACACTGGAGGAAAAGCCTCGTGCTGTTTGGGTGATGTTGCCGGCCGGTCCAATCACCGAAGAGACCGTCGATCGTCTCGGCGTTCTGCTGGAGCCGGACGACATCATCATCGATGGCGGTAATACCTTCTATAAAGACGACATCCGCCGCGCCAAGAAATTGGTCGAGAAGCGTATTCGCTACATAGATTGTGGCACATCCGGCGGCGTCTGGGGTATCGAGCGCGGTTACTGCATGATGATCGGCGGACCGAAGGAGGCCGTCGACCACCTCGATCCGATCTTTGCGGCGCTTGCACCCGGGCTAGGCGATATCCCGCGCACTCCAGGCCGGAAGACGAGTGATCCACGCGTCGAACGCGGCTACATTCATGCGGGCCCCTCTGGTGCCGGTCACTTCGTCAAGATGGTTCACAACGGCATCGAGTACGGATTGATGCAGGCCTACGCCGAGGGGTTCGACATCCTACGTAATAAAGACTCGAAGGATTTACCCGAGGACGAGCGCTTCACACTGAACATGCCTGACATCGCCGAGGCTTGGCGGCGCGGCAGCGTGATCTCATCATGGCTGCTAGACCTCGGTGCCGCCGCACTGGCGAAAGATCCGCAGCTGAAAAATTTCACTGGTTTTGTCCAGGATTCAGGCGAAGGCCGCTGGACCATCGAGGCGGCGATTGAAGAGGCGGTGCCGGCAGACGTGCTCTCCTCGGCGCTTTACGCTCGCTTCCGCTCGCGGCAGGAACATACCTTTGGAGAAAAAATGCTCTCAGCCATGCGTTTTGGCTTCGGCGGACATGTCGAGGGTAGCGAGCCCACCGACCCCAAACCAAAGTAGCTCAATGCCAAGCAATCAGCAGATGCAAACACCCCAGGCCGACACCGTGACGCTGCCGCAACAGGTCAATTCAACCGATCCCTGCGTCATGGTGATTTTCGGCGCGGCCGGCGACATGACCAGGCGCCTGTTGATGCCGGCACTCTATAACCTCGCGCGCACCAAGGTACTGCCGGAGCACTTTGCGCTGATTGGTGTCGATTTGGCGAAAAATACTGCCGCTCACTGGCGCGACGATCTCTACGCGATGCTGAAAAGCTTTGTCGGAAGTAACGTTGCAGGGTTCCATGTCGACCATATCGACGAGGCCGCATGGAAGCAGCTTTCGGAAAAGATGTCCTACATCCAAGGAGACATAACCACGTCAGCGCTTTACGAAACGCTTCACGGGGCTCTCGATGAAGCCGAGAAGACGCATGGCACCAAAGGCAACGTAATCTTCCATCTTGCTGTCGCTGGTCGGTTCTTTGGTACGGTGGTCGAACAGCTCGGCAATGCGAAGCTCACCGATCAGTGCAATGCCGGGGCACGACACTTTTGGCGCCGCGTCGTTATCGAAAAACCATTTGGCTACGACTTTAATTCAGCGCGTGCACTGAACGCCAGCATACTTCGCACTCTGCACGAGGACCAGATCTTCCGCATCGACCATTTTCTCGGAAAGGACACGGTCCAGAGCATTATGGCGTTTCGTTTTGCCAATGGACTGTTCGAACCCATATGGAATCGCGACAGGATCGATCACGTCCAGATCACCGTGGCGGAAACAGTGGGCGTGGAGCAGCGCGGCAAGTTCTACGAGTCGACAGGCGCGCTGCGCGATATGGTTCCGAACCACGCGTTCACGTTGCTTTCGATGGTAGCCATGGAGCCACCAGTCGGATTCGATGCCGCATCAATTCGATCGAAAAAGGCCGAAGTGTTTGCTGCGATGCCCGCCGTCGAGCCGGAGCATGCGGTGCGCGGCCAGTACGACGCCGGCTCGGTGCTTGGTAAAAAAGTGAAAGCCTATCGAAGCGAACCAAACGTGGCGGCCGATTCGAACGTCGAGACCTATGTCGCAATGAAGTTTGAAATCGACAATTGGCGCTGGGCCGGCGTGCCGTTCTACTTTCGCACAGGCAAACATTTGTCGGCCCGGAATACGGAAATCGCCATCCGCTTTAAACAGGCTCCGTACGCGGCGTTTCAGCATACGCCCGTCGAGACATTGCGCCCCAATTGGCTTGTGCTTCGGATTGCGCCGGACGAGGGAATCTCGCTTCAATTCGAAGTTAAGCGTCCAGGGCCACTGGTGGACCTCGCTGCCGTGAAAATGGACTTCCGTTATGACGACTGGTTCCCCCACGAATTAAACGTAGGCTACGAAACGTTGCTTCACGATGTCATGGTCGGCGACCAGACTCTGTTCATGCGAGCCGACATGGTGGAGGAGGCTTGGCGCGTCGTTCAACCGGTGCTCGACTCTTGGGCGAACAAAAAAGCGGAATTCGCCGACTACGACTCTGGGAGTGAGGGGCCCGAGTTGGCCGACGAACTTCTCGCGCGTGATGGGCGGGTTTGGCGCTCCGTGGATCCGCCTTCGGATCACAAGTTATGAACGCGCAACACAACATCCGCCTTCTCGTGGCCGACGTTGACGGCACGCTGGTCACCAATGACAAGGTGCTGACCGAGGCCGCGAAGGGAGCGGTCCGGGACCTGCGCGACGCCGGCGTTGCCTTCACCATCACCAGCAGCCGACCACCGCGTGGAATGCGTATGCTGTTCGAGCCCCTTGCGTTGCGAGACGCGATCGCCGGGCTTAATGGCGGTGTCTTTGTCAATCCCGATCTCACTGTGATCCGGAGTTACACGCTCGATCCTGCGACTGCAAAGCAAGCGGTGGATTTGATCCTGGAACAAGGGTTGGACGTTTGGATCTACACCGAAAAAGAATGGCTGGTGCGTGACCGAGATGCGCCGCATGTGGCGCGCGAGGCCTGGATTCTAAAGTTCGATCCGACCGTCGTAACGTCGTTCACGTGTACCCATCTCGCCTGCGCGGTTAAGATTGTTGGAATCTCGGACAATCCGAGGCTGCTCGCCGCCTGCGAGAAGGTCCTGCAAAACGTGTTAAGCGAAAAAGCGAGCGTTGCGTGCTCGCAGGAGTACTACATCGATGTGACCGACAGGCAAGCCAACAAAGGGGCGGTTGTGGCTATGCTGTCTAAACGCCTAAGTATTCCGTGCGAGCAAATTGCAACGATTGGGGACATGCCAACCGACGCCCTAATGTTCCGCAAGAGCGGCCTCTCGATCGCCATGGGCAACGCCAGCGACAAGGTGAAAGCGCAAGCAAACGCCGTCGCCGACAGCAATGAGAACAATGGCTTCGCGAAGGCTGTGCGAGAGTTCGTTCTGCTGCAGTTCCCTGCAAAATGATGAGTTCCGCGGCAGCTAAACTTGAGATACTGGCCGGTCCGGAAGCGTTGGCGCGTCGGGTTGCGGATTGGCTGGTTGAATTGGCGAATACGAAGAATGGCCTGTTTGCGGTCGCACTCTCCGGCGGTTCTACTCCGCGGCGACTTTACCAGCTACTAGCTGGACCACCCTTCCGCGAGACTTTCCCGTGGTCTCGTGCGCACTGGTTTTGGGGTGACGAGCGGTTCGTGTCTCACACCAGCCCGCTTAGCAATTACCGGATGGTGCGAGAGGCGATGCTGTCGCGTGTGCCGATTCCTCTGGCAAATATCCATCCAATTTCCACCGAAAATGTGTTGCCGGAAACAGCGGCAGCTACCTATGAGCGCGAACTCATGTCGTTCTATGGCGCGGACCGGCTCGCCAAAGAGAGACCGCTTTTCGATCTAATCCTTTTGGGGTTGGGCGCGGATGGGCATACGGCTTCGCTATTTGCTGGCACGAGTGTGCTGCATGTCCGTGATCGGTGGGTCGCCGCGGCGACTGACGCAAAATCGGAAACACGTATCACTCTGACTTATCCGGCGCTCGAGAGCGGCCGTCATGTAGCCTTCTTGATTACGGGTGATAAGAAGCGGTCGATTTTTAGCCGGCTTCGAGCAGGCAACGGGGATTTTCCGGCGGCGCGTCTTCATCCATCCGGCGAATTATTCTGGTTTGTGGACGAGGCAGCAGCGGGAGCCAAGACATGAACCGGGAGATTATTCGTTCGAGAAGGTCAGCATACAGCAGCGCGAACATTTTAGGCTTGCGAACCACTTTGGGTTTGTCGGAGGCCCCAACCGCCACTGAGGCGCCTATTCGTGCTGAACTTTTCAGCATCGAGCGCCTCGAACAGCATGCCGAAAGTCTCGCCGTAGCACAGCGCATCGATCCAAAGCTCAAGACAGGACGCCGACTCGCTCCACGGCTCTACGACAACACCAGAGTCCTGACTGAGTGCTATCGTGTCATCGTCCGCGCGACAGCTGCACATCAGCCGATCACGCCGGCAGCGGAATGGTTGCTAGACAATTTTCATATCGTGGACGAACAGATCCGCGAGATCAAGGACGACCTTCCACCCGGATTCTATCGCAATCTTCCGAAGCTGGCAGAGGGACCATTGCAAGGCTTCCCTCGTGTGTTCGGCATCGCTTGGGCCCTAGTCGCTCATACCGACAGCGCTTTCGATATCCAGAAGATCACCCGTTTCGTCGAGGCGTATCAGCGTGTGCAGCCGCTGACCATCGGTGAACTTTGGGCAATCGCGATCACTTTGCGCATCACGCTGGTGGAGAATCTGCGCCGTCTGGCCGATGCGATCGTGGCGCGCATTTCTGCGAGCCAATTAGCCGACACGCTAGCGGATAATATTTTGGGCGTCGAAAGCCGCGAAGCCGAACTGACAACGGCGATCTTACAAAGCCTCAATCAAGTGCCATGGTCGACAGCGTTCGCCGTCCAACTTGCCCAGCGACTGCGTGACCGTGATCCCAACACAACACCGGCGCTACGCTGGCTAAATATGCGGCTAGGCACAGAAGAAACAACCACTGACCAGATCGTCCGCGAGGAAGTCCAGAGCCAGAGTGCGATGAATGTGACTGTTCGCAATGTGATCACCAGCATGCGCCTTGTATCGATGGTCAACTGGGCAGAGTTTTTCGAAAGCGTCAGCCCGGTTGATGCCGTGCTGCGCGAAGCCAGTGATTTTGGGGCCATGGATTTTCCTACGCGCGATCTCTACCGCCGCGCTATCGAGGAATTGGCGCGCGGCTCGGGCCGTGACGAAGTCGATGTCGCTAGACGCACAATCGCGGCCGCAAAGCGAGCGGGCGAGCTAACAACCGATAAGGATTGCACCGCATGCCGCGAGCGCGATCCAGGATTTTTTCTCATCGCGAAGGGCCGGCGAGGCTTTGAGAAGGAACTCGGTTGCCGTGTGTCGTTCAGAACATGGCTGTTCCGCTTCAATTCTAATCTTGGTGTCACAAGTTATGTAAGCATGATTGCCCTCGCCACCATGATCGTTCTTGGGTTGGCGTTGCTTACCGTTGCGCATGCTGTAATTGGCGGTTGGATTCTAATTATTCTGGCGATTGTCGGTTTAATTCCAGCATCTGACGTCGCGGCAGCGGTTGTGAATCGCGCCATCACTCAACTGATCGGCGCAATGCGCCTGCCTGGCTTGGAACTGCGCGAAGGTGTTCCGGCAGATCTGCGCACTCTCATCGTCGTGCCAACGCTGCTCACCAGTAGATCAGTGATCGAAGAACAAATTGAGCGCCTTGAAGTTCATTATCTTTCTAACCAAGACGACAATTTTGTTTTTGCGTTGCTTACAGACTGGTCCGACGCAGACACCGAACATGCCGCCGACGATGAGTTGTTTCTCGACGAAGCCGCTAGGGGCATAGGCCGTCTGAACGAACTCTATCGGCCGAGGCCGAATGGCGCCCGTTTCTTTCTCCTGCATCGCCGACGCGTCTGGAACGAGGGCGAAGGAAAGTGGATTGGCTGGGAACGTAAGCGGGGAAAGCTTCACGAACTCAATCGCCTGCTTCGTGGCGCCACCGATACGACGTTTGTGGCAATACATGGGCAGGTAACTTCACTGCCTGCCGACATCCGATATGTAGTCACTATAGATGCCGATACGCGTTTGCCGATTGGAGCCGCAAGGCGGCTGGTAGGAAAGTTGGCGCATCCCCTCAACCAGCCGCGCTTCGATCCGCAGACCGGTCTGATCGTGCAGGGGCACGCAATCCTGCAGCCGCGGGTAACACCATCGCTGCCCATCGGCAGCGAAGGATCCTTATTCCAGCGCGTATTTTCTGGCCCCAACGGGCTTGATCCCTACGCACTCACAGTCTCCGATGTGTACCAAGATCTATTCGAAGAGGGGTCCTATTGCGGCAAAGGGATCTATGATGTTGACGCCTTCGAAGCTGCGCAACTCGGGAAAATTCCCGACAGCACGGTACTCAGCCATGATCTGTTGGAAGGGATATTCGCGCGGGCAGGTTTGGCCTCCGACATTGAAGTGGTCGAGGAATTTCCTTCGCGCTACGGCGTAGCTGCTGCACGCCAGCATCGCTGGGTGCGCGGTGATTGGCAGTTATTACCCTGGATCTTCGGCTTTGGCCGCAAAGAGAGCGGCGACTCGCGGAAAACCACAATCCCTCTGATGGGGCGCTGGAAACTGCTCGACAATCTGCGCCGTTCTCTGTCCGCGCCTGCAGCGCTTCTGGCTATGCTTATCGCGTGGTTGCAGCCCATGGAGGTCGCAGAAATATGGACTGCGTTCATTCTGTTGACAATTGCGCTACCGCCCTTACTTCCGGGTATCGCCGACATCGTGCCCCGCCGGGCAGACATTTCACTGCGCAATCACCTGCGCGCGCTGCGTGGCGATTTTGCTTTGGGTTTGTTGCAGAGCGCATTCCTGATTGCATTTCTTGCACATCAGGCTTGGATGATGGTAGACGCGGTTACGCGAACGCTTCTCCGCCTGTTTATCCATCGCCGTCGTCTACTCGAATGGGTAACGGCTGCTCAGACCAGTGACGATTCCAAATTCGACCAGCGTAGCCTAAGAACACAGATCGCGGCGAGTGCTGGCTTCGCGGCCTTTGTCGCGTTGCTCATCATGTTCGCCGGTCATCGAACTTGGTCAATCGCTGCACCGTTCGCAGTGTTGTGGGTGCTATCGCCGATTGTCGCGCGTTGGGCGAGCCTGCCCGCACCTGCGGCCGGTCATTTGTCGATGGCACTAAACGATGCTCTCGCACTACGACTAATCGCGCGGCGCACATGGCGGTACTTCGAAACATTTGTCACTGTAGAAGACAACATGCTTCCGCCCGACAATTTTCAGGAAGATCCGAAGCCGGTAATCGCACACCGGACGTCTCCCACTAATCTCGGCCTGTATCTACTGTCTGTCGTGGCAGCCCGTGATTTTGGTTGGCTCGGTACGCTTGGCACCGTTGAGAGGCTAGAAGCAACGCTGTCCACAATGGAAAAGCTGGAGCGGTTCCGGGGCCATTTCTACAATTGGTACGACACTAGCGATCTTCATCCGCTGGAGCCAAAATACATCTCATCAGTGGATAGCGGTAATCTCGCCGGCCATCTGATCGCACTGAGCAATGCCTGCCGCGAAATTGCCGCGGCTCCGATCGGCAACCCGCAATGTATAGCGGGCCTCCAAGACAATCTGGCACTTATGCGCGAGGCTTCGCGACCGCTCGGAAAAGAGCATGCGCGAACCGTGGCCCACGCGAAATTCGAATCTGCCATTGATGCCTTTGCCGCAGCACTTCAGCTTGCGCCTTCGCACCCGGCTGCTATTGCCTGCCACCTGAGCGATCTGGCGCAAAGAGCTGATGCGCTCGCTGAACTGGCGCGCTCTTGGTTGAATCAACGAGGCGACGCCGCCAGCGCCGAGACTGAACTTATTGTTTGGGTGGAGGCGTTACGTACATCTGTGCACGCTCATCGCCGCGACTTGGAACTGATAATGCCTTGGTCGAGCCTCATTGCCGATGATGCTTTGTTGGGTGACGAGATTGCTTCGCAGTTGGACACCATGCCGACACTGGCAACGCTGCCTGTGCATTGTGATGCGGCGATTGAAATTCTCGCGCACGAAAGAGAAGAAGGACGGTCGAAGGAGAACCTTGATGCCTTAATGATTGCATTCGAAAAATCAATAAGCGCATCACAACTGGTGGCGCATCGGCTTACGGTGCTCGCCGATGTCGCAAAGTCAATGGCGATGTCAATGGAATTCGGGTTTCTGTACAATCCCGATCGCCAACTCCTTTCCATTGGTTATCGAAGTGCCGACGGCAGCCTCGATTCGAATTATTACGACCTGCTGGCGTCGGAGGCGCGGCTTGCTAGCTTCATCGCGATCGCTAAGGGCGATTTGCCGGCAAAGCATTGGTTCCGGCTCGGACGCACTTTGACGCCAATAGATGGCGGTTCGGGGTTGATCTCTTGGTCGGGATCGATATTCGAATATTTGATGCCATCGCTGGTGATGCGCGCGCCGGCTGGAAGTCTGTTGGAGCAAACCAACCGATTGGTTGTACGGCGGCAAGAACGATACGGCGATGAGCTCGGGGTGCCCTGGGGCATGTCGGAATCGGAGTACAATGCGCGTGACATTAAGCAGTCCTATCAATATTCGAGCTTCGGCGTTCCAGACCTCGGATATAAACGTGGGCTCAGTCAGAGCACCGTAATCGCGCCTTATGCTAGCGGTCTCGCCTCCATGATTGATCCCTCAGCTGCTGCCCGCAATTACAAGCGCATGGCGCATATTGGCGCACGTGGCGCTTATGGCTGGTACGAGGCGCTGGACTATACACGCGCGCGCCTGCGTGAAGGCGAACAATTCGCTGTAATCCGCGCTTATATGGCTCACCATCAGGCAATGACCTTGGTGGGCATCGCAAATGCGCTTCAGGGCGGCGCAATGCGCGCGCGTTTCCACACTGAGCCCATTGTGCAGGCGACCGAGCTTCTGCTTCAGGAACGTATGCCACGCGATGTCGCTCTGGCACGTCCGCCACCGGAACAGGCCACACAAGCCGCAGAGATCGCGAGCCTCGTTCCGGAAATCCAACGTCGCTACACCTCTGCCCATTCGCGCGTTCCTCGTACACACATCCTATCGAATGGAAGTTATTCGACAATGGTGACAGCTGCGGGGTCTGGCTACAGCCGATGGCGCGACGTCGCGGTTACGCGCTGGCGAGAGGATCCCACCTGTGATGGCTGGGGCGCCTATATCTTCTTGCGCGATGTGCGCAGTGGCGAGACCTGGTCAGCCACTTATCAACCGAGTGCAATTGAGCCAGATAGCTACGAAGTGACTTTTTCCGAAGACCGCGCCGAAATCATCCGGCGCGACACCACCATTACCACGATTCTAGAAGTCATGGTTTCACCAGAAGACGACGCAGAGGTTCGCCGAATTTCAATTACCAACCATGGAGCCCGCACGCGTGAAATCGAGTTGACTTCCTATGCCGAGATTGCCTTAGCACGGCAAACGGACGACGTGGCGCATCCTGCTTTCTCCAAACTGTTCGTGGAGACGGAGTTTGCACCAGATCTCGGCGCAATCCTCGCGACGCGTAGGCGGCGGTCGCAAGGTGACCAGCGGGTGTGGGCGGCGCATCTCGCCGTCGTCGAGGGCGAAACTTCCGGGGACGTGCAATTCGAAACCGACCGGGCGCGCTTTCTCGGGCGGGGGCAGACCCTTCGCTCGCCGACTGCCATCGCTGATGGCTGGCCGCTGTCCAACACGGCAGGATCAGTCCTTGATCCCATCTTCAGCTTGCGCCGACACGTACGCATACCGCGTGGCGCGACAGCGCGTGTGGCATTTTGGACCATGGCCGCTTCCTCGCGTGACGACGTGCTAGATCTGGCCGACAAGCACCACGATTCGATGGCGTTCGAACGGGCAACAACGCTGGCTTGGACTCAAGCGCAAATGCAGCTTCGCCATCTCGGTATCAGTTCGGATGAAGCACATCTGTTTCAACGCCTCGCAAATCATGTTCTTTATTCCGACCCCACGCTGCGTCCGCCCGCAGATATGCTCAAGCGCAGCGCGCGAAAAGCGTCAACGTTATGGACACAAGGTATTTCGGGCGATTTGCCTATCGTTTTGGTCCGGATTGAGGAAGAGGACCATCTAAATCTCGTGCGTCAACTTCTACGCGCGCATGAATATTGGCGCCTAAAACAGCTCGCAGTCGATTTGGTGATCCTAAACGAGCGAGGCACATCATATATTCAAGATCTGCAGATCGCGCTCGATGCACTTGTGCGCATGAATCAATCGATGCCAAAGCTCGCTAGCGACGACGCGCGAGGAGCGGTGTTTGTGCTGCGTGCCGATCTGATCGCTCCTGAAATTCGCGGGTTGCTTCAAGTTGCCGCTCGGGCCGTGCTCCATGGTAACCGCGGCACATTGGCGGAACAGATCAATCGCGCACGCGACCTCAAGCCTGCGAGCGCGCCACCGCTCAGACGCGCATCTCTACCCGCAGAGCCTGAAGTAGCTTTGCCACGACCAGAAATGGAATACTTCAACGGACTGGGCGGCTTCGCGAAGAACGGCAGCGAATACCTAACGGTACTTAAAGGCAATGAGCGCACGCCCGTTCCTTGGGGCAACATTATCGCCAATCCCTCGTTTGGATTCCTCGTGTCAACCGACGGGAGTGGATTCACTTGGGCGCTCAATAGCCAACAGAACCAGCTTACACCATGGTCGAACGATCCCGTTGGCGACATGCCTGGTGAGGTAATCTATGTGCGCGATGAGGAAAATGGCGACGTGTGGGGGCCGACTGCACTCCCCATACGCGAGAAGGGTACGGCTTATTCAATCGGACACGGACAAGGCTATAGCCGCTTCGAACATGCCTCACATGGGATATCGCTCGAGCTTCTGCAGTACGTGCCGGTTAATGATCCGATCAAGATTTCGCGACTGAAAATAACCAATCATTCAGGACGCGAAAGGCACCTTTCGGTCACGGCTTATGTGGAATGGGTGCTCGGCGGAAATCGCACTGTAACAGCGCCCTACGTTGTCACCGAAATCAATTCCAAAACCGGCGCGATGTTTGCTCAGAACCCTTGGAACGACCAGTTCGGTGAAAGAATTGCGTTCGCAGACATGAACGGCCGACAAACGGCTTGGACGGGCGACAGAACGGAATTCATTGGTCGCGATGGGGGTCTAGATCGGCCGCTAGGCCTCGTTTCAGGGACCAGTTTCTCTAATCGAGTCGGTCCCGCACTCGATCCCTGTGGCGCTCTGCAAACGCCTATCCGGCTCAGCGCCACCGGCGTCACTGAGATTGTCTTCTTTCTTGGTCAGGCAGCTACAAAGCCGGAAGCGGAAGTCTTGCTCTCAAAATATCGCGAGGCTGATCTCGATGCGGTGCTAGCAGAGGTGACGCGGCAATGGGAACAAATTCTTGGAACGGTGCAGGTGAAAACTCCCGACCGCTCACTGGACATTCTTTTGAACCGTTGGCTGCCGTATCAAACGTTGGCATGCCGCGTCTGGGCGCGTACTGGATTCTATCAGGCGAGCGGCGCGTACGGTTTCCGCGACCAGATACAGGACGTGATGGCGCTTTGTGTATCACGGCCTGATATTGCACGCGCACACCTGCTACGCGCCGCCGCACGACAATTCATTGAAGGCGATGTTCAGCATTGGTGGTCACCTGAATCCGAACGTGGTATTCGCACTCGCGTCTCCGATGATCGATGTTGGCTTGTCTATGCGGTGGCGCATTATGTCCAGGTCACAGGCGATGTGGCGGTTCTAACGGAGATGGTTCCTTATCTAGAAGGACCTGTACTTCAAGAAGACCAACGGGATGCGTTCTTTCAACCAACAATTTCCAATAAACGAGAGAGTTTATTCGAGCATTGCGCGCTTGCGCTCGACACAAGCTTAGCAACTGGCACACACGGTCTTCCGTTAATGAGGAGTGGCGATTGGAACGATGGAATGAATCGGGTGGGTGAAGGCGGAAAGGGTGAAAGTGTTTGGCTAGGATGGTTCCTTTATTCGACGCTGATCTCGTTCGCGAGTTTAGCGGAAAATCATAACAATGCGGACCGTGCCGTTGGGTGGCATCAATATGCGAGCAGGCTAAGGGAATCGCTAGAGCGAGAAGCGTGGGATGGGGACTGGTATCGGCGTGCCTATTTCGACGATGGAACACCACTCGGCTCCGTCTCCAATATTGAGTGCCGGATTGATTCGATCGCGCAATCCTGGGCCGTTATCTCCCATGCCGCCGAATTATCACGCGCGAAACGCGCAATGGCGGCTGTGGAAAAATATCTCGTGCGGCGGGATGAAAAATTGTCGCTGCTCTTAACACCGCCATTCGATAATCCCGCCCATGACCCGGGCTATATCGCGGCTTATCCGCCAGGTATCCGCGAAAACGGTGGACAATATACGCATGGCGCGCTCTGGGGCGTAATGGCGTTTGCGATACAGGGAGAGGGCGACAAAGCATACGAATTACTATCGATATTGAACCCAATAAACCATTCCGACAACAGCATGGAAGTTCATCGTTACAAGGTCGAGCCTTATGTGACCTGCGCTGATCTCTACTCCATGCCGCCACATGTCGGACGCGGTGGATGGACTTGGTATACTGGCTCAGCCGGATGGATGTACCGCGTAGCGCTCGAATGGATGCTAGGGTTTCGTGTGCAGGGTACGAATCTGGAGTTCGATCCTTGCATCCCGTGTGGATGGCCAGGCTTCGAGATCACCTTCCGTTATCGTTCCTCGCACTACGCGATTTCGGTTGAAAATCCACTCGGAGTCTGTCGCGGGGTTCTGGCCACTAAACTCGATGGCGAGATGCTAACCGGAAACAGGAAATCACTTATCCCCTTGGTTGATGATAGCGCCACTCACCAGGTGAAGGTCGTTCTAGGATGAGCACGAGAATGGTATGCCCGAAAACATAAGCCCTCTCGCAGGCCAACCGGTCCCGCCGTCAATGCTGGCCAATATTCCACGATTGGTGACCGCCTATTTCTCTCTGGTGCCAGACCTTTCGATCCCCTCGCAGCGAGTTTCCTTCGGAACGTCGGGACATCGTGGTTCGGCATTCGCGGCCGCGTTCAATGAAGCGCATATCCTGGCCATCAGTCAGGCGGTCTGTATGTACCGGCGTCACAAGGGAATCGACGGGCCGCTTTTTCTGGGTACAGACACGCATGCGCTATCCGAGCCCGCTTTCGCGAGTGCGCTCGAAGTGCTTGCCGCCAATGGCGTGGAAACCATGGTGGACGAATATCAGGGATACACGCCGACGCCGGTGATCTCGCATGCGATCCTGACTTACAATCGCGCCCGCAAGACAGGTCTAGCCGATGGGATCGTTATTAGCCCGTCGCACAATCCACCCGACGAAGGAGGGTTCAAATACAATCCCTCCAATGGCGGCCCAGCGGATGTCGATGTAACCGGGTGGATCGAGAAGACCGCGAACGAAATTCTCTCCAAGAAGCTCGAGGGCGTGCGGCGCATTCCTTTCGAACGCGCATACAAAACAGCCTGTGTCCACGCCCAGGATTACATCACGCCATATGTCAAAGACCTAGCCAATGTCATCGATATGGAGGCTATTCGTTCGTCCGGCGTGCGTATCGGGATTGATCCGCTAGGGGGCGCAGCGGTTCATTATTGGTACCCCATCATCGAGCGTTACAAGATCACAGCGACAGTGGTGAACGATGCCATTGATCCGACATTCCGCTTCATGACCTTCGATTGGGACGGCAAAATTCGGATGGATTGCTCGTCACCTTATGCAATGAATCGGCTTATTGCGATCCGCAACAAATTTGATATCGCCTTCGCCAATGATACTGATGCGGACCGCCACGGCATCGTTTGCCCGATGACCGGGTTGATGAATCCGAATTATTATCTTGCTGCTGCGATTTCTTATTTGTACCGAAACCGGCCAAAGTGGCGCGCTGACTGCGCTGTAGGAAAGACGGTGGTCTCAAGCGGAATGATCGACCGAGTAACCACAGAGCTGGGGCGCAAGCTCATCGAGATGCCAGTGGGATTCAAATGGTTCAGCGCAGGTCTAATTGATGGAGCGCTTGGTTTCGGCGGCGAGGAGAGCGCCGGTGCATCATTTTTGCGGCGGGACGGCTCTGTGTGGACGACTGACAAGGATGGCCTAACCCTTGGCTTGATCGCGGCCGAGATTACCGCGCGTACCGGTAAGGACCCAAACAAGTTCTACGAATCGATCACGCGCAATCTCGGAAAATCCTTCTACAAGCGGAACGATGCGCCTGCTTCGCGGGAACAGAAGAAGTTGCTCGAGACCCTTACCGTCGAACGCCTTGAGGCTAAAGAGCTAGCCGGAGAACCGATCGAGGCGAAATTGACCCGCGCACCTGGCAACAATCAGCCGATTGGTGGAATCAAGGTGATTGCCAAGAACGGATGGTTCGCCGCGCGCCCTTCGGGGACCGAAGACGTCTACAAGATTTACGCCGAAAGCTTCCGCAGCGAAGCTCACCTCGCGCAGATTGAGCGCGACGCCCAGGCCGCCATTGCTCACGTTATGGCCAGGTAACTAGATAGAGATCATCAAAAGGATTTGCGCACTGAAACCGTTCGGCCATTCCAGATATCCACAACGAAAGATTGATTGCCTTCGATCTTATCGGCCTTGGCATCCGCTTCGAGCTTGGCTTCGCCTACTGCCTCGCTGACCCTGTTCGTTTCGACAACTAGATCTGCGCGTAAAGATGGTGAAGTCCACCGAGGACAGGGTTAGCGACGATAGTGCGACAATTTCTTTACCAGGCTTTACGTGCATCGGCTCTATGACATTAGGTATTCACCACCAGCCGCGCCATTTGAACCAAGCCGTCGGCAACACGGCGGACAGAATAATCAGGAACAACCCCCAAGCATAACCGTAGTGCCAGTGATATTCGTGGATGGTGTCAAAATTCATTCCGTACATGCTGGCGATGAGCGTTGGCGGAATCCCGACAACCGAGACGATGGTGAGAACTTTGAAAATGTCGTTCTGTTCGGTGTTTATGAATCCCAGGACCGCGTCGAGCAGAAACTGCATCTTGTCAGTGAGATGCACCTCGAAATCGGCGAGTGATTGTAAATCTTGACCCACGGTTCTCAAGCGGGCCTCAACTTGTCCGCCAAGCCATTTCTGTCCTTTGTCCAGCGCATAGGGCGCGATTCGCTGCAAGCCCAGGATACTTTCTCTGATGTGGCTAAGGTGATCGCCGGCCTCTCCTACTTCCACCAGAGTTTCCTTCAACATATGGTTAGACCGCGCAATGTTATGCTGACGGCTACGCCCATCTCGCTTGAACACGCGCTGAGAGATCGCATTCAGCTCGACCGCAATTTGTTCCAACGTATCGGCGGAGTAATCAACCATCGCCTCGAGTAGCGTAGCAAACATGTCAGCACTATGTGGCTCGGCTTCCTTCTTCATGATCTCAAGCGCCGGCCGGATAGCATGCAACTCCGCGTATCGCACCGTAACAAGCAACTTTGGGGTCAATACGAAGCCAACCGGCGTCGGCATCGCCACACCCGCATCGGATATCGAGGCGATAGGCATGCTTAAGATTAAGGCATCACCTTCCGCACGGAGGCGACTGGAGGATTCGATCTCCTCAAGCTGTCGACGCGAGGGGATTTCAATTTCGTAATCCAGGCGCGCCTTTGCGAGTTCCCCCTCGCTAGGGTTAAGCATGTCGATCCACACCGCTTCGCGGTCAGTCGATCTTTCGTTGGGATAAATTGTAAGCACGAGAATCACCGCCGATTCTGGCGGCAGCATAACTTGTGATTACGTTCTGCGCCGCAACCCATTTTTGATTGACCTTAAGGATTTTTTGTACCTGCCCCTTCCCAAAATCTCATCTGGCCGGATGATCAACGATAACTAATAGATATCGTTGCATAGGCGTAGGCGAATGTCCGCTTATCGCCAAATGCAGACACGACCGCGACCCAAACGGTAGCAACGAAAAGCCAAATCTAGACCGAGAAAAAGACAAGCGGTCTAATTTGGCTTGAATGGTCCAATCTTGTGCTTTGTGTTGCTCTCTTCGCTCACATATTCGATTAGCGCGTTGACTGCGTTTATTTCGAACACCCATCATTAAATGTGAAGAACCCCGGTTTCGGCTCAGTTCGACCGTCTCTAGCCACTGTTCCCGATCGCCCGTGCCCGAAGGGCACAGGATTCCTGGCGTTTTGTGAGGAGAAGCTCTCAACCCAGGTTCGAGCGGGAATGAGTGGTACAGCTGGTTGGTCTCGAACCAACGACCTTCGGATCCACAATCCGACGCTCTACCAACTGAGCTACAGCTGCCCGCGAATGGCGAAAAACCTATGGTTACGCCCCGTCAAAAGCAAGCGCGGGGGGCACTTAACGCTGGCCCCGAGGCGGACGAAACCGCCCTTCCCATGACGAACGAGTCGAAACGCGCTAACAGGGCGGCATGACGGCCGAAACCGCCCGCCCCGCGCACCCCTTCGCGCGCCTCACTGCGCTCGATGCGGCGGCGCTCGCTTTGGCGCTGCTGCTGGCGATTCCGCTGGCCTCCGTTTGCTTAAGCCTGTTCTCGGGCACGGGCGCCACGTTCAGGCATCTGGCGGCGACCGTGCTGCCCGATTACGCGCTTAACACGCTCATGCTCGGCGCACTCGTCGTGTCAGGCGTGCTTGCGATCGGCGTGCCGGCGGCGTGGTTCAGCGCGATGTGCGATTTTCCCGGCCGGCGCTTTTTCGAAGCGGCCCTCGTGCTGCCGCTGGCGGCGCCCGTTTAGGTGCCGGCTTACGCCTACACCGACCTGCTGGATTCGTATGGGCCCGTGCAAGGCATGTTGCGCGCCACTTTCGGCTGGCAGATGGGCGAATACTGGTTTCCCGATGTGCGCTCGCTTCCCGGCGCGGTGCTGATGCTGGTGCTGGTGCTTTATCCTTATGTCTATCTGCTGGCGCGCGCGCGGTTTCTTTCCGAATCCGCGACCGCGCTCGACGCCGCGCGCACGCTGGGCCGCGGGCACTGGCGTACGTTTTTCACTGTCTCGCTTCCCCTGGCGCGGCCCGCGCTCGCTGCGGGCGCCAGCCTCACGCTGATGGAAGCCTTCGCCGATTTCGGCACGGTGTCGTATTTCGGTGTGCCGACTTTCACCACCGGCATTTACCGCGCCTGGTTTTCCTTCGGCGACCCGCAGGCTGCGGCGCAACTGGCGGCGTTGCTGATCGGTTTCGTGGCGCTGGCCCTTTTCCTCGAGCGCTTCGCGCGGGGCCGCGCGCGTTACCACGAAGCGGGGCGGCGCGACCGGCGGCCCGCGCGCTTCAAGCTCTCACCCTCGAAATCGGCCGTCGCCATTGTGTTGTGCGCGCTGCCGCCCATCTTCGGCTTTGCCGTGCCGGCGCTGGTGCTTATCGATATGTTGGTAAGCGCTGGCGGGCCCGCGCGCGAGTTCTCGCATCATCTGGCGAACAGCCTTGTGCTGGCCGGCACGGCGGGCGTCATCGCCACACTGGCGGCGCTCGTGCTCGGTTTCGCACGGCACGAAAACCCGCGCGGCCCTGGCGCGCGGGCGGCCTCCTTCGCCAGCCTTGGCTATGCAGCACCCGGCGCGGTGATCGCGGTCGGCGTTCTTATTCCCTTTGCCGCCTTCGATACTGCGATCGATGCCGCGTTTCACAGCACGTTCGGCGCTTCCACCGGGCTGTTGCTTACCGGAAGCATTACAGCACTCGTCTTCGCCTATGTCGTGCGTTTCCTCGCCGTGGCGCTGCAAAGCGTGTACGCGGGGCTGGAACGCATCACGCCCTCGGTGGGTGGCGCCGCAAAAATGCTTGCGCGCGGGAATTGGGATGCGCTCCTGCGCGTGCACGCGCCACTGGTTTTTCCAAGCGCGCTTACCGCCGCGCTGATCGATTTCGTCGATGTGATGAAGGAATTGCCGGCGACGCTAATGTTGCGCTCGTTCAATTTCGACACGCTGGCGGTGGCCGCCAACAATTACGCGGCCGACGAACGGCTTGGCCATGCGGCGGCACCTTCGCTCGCCATCGTGGCGGCGGGCATCATTCCCTGCATCCTGCTGATACGCGGCATTGCGGCGGCCGCGCATGGGCGCGAAACCACGCCTGCGGCCCTCCCCTAACGCCAGCCTTCCTGGTCGAAGATGATCTGCGCCTCGGACTGGTGCTCGCCATAGGCCGAGACATTGATGGGGTCGACCTTGAACGGCCCCAGTACCTTGGTTGCGGGATCGGGCGGCACGGAAGCGACAGCGGGATATTCGTAATTGGCGTCGGTGAAAATTTCTTGCGCCGCATCCGAAGATAGGTATTCCAGAAACCTTACCGCGGCCGCCTTGTGCGGGGCGTATTTCAGCACGCCTGCGCCGGAAATGTTCACCTCGGTGCCGAAATCCTGCTGATCGGGAAAAATCGCTGTCAGCGCCTTGGCTGCTTCGCGTTCGGCGGCAAGCTTCGATGTCAGCAGCCGGACGAAATAATAATGGTTGGCGATAGTGACGCCGCAGGCGCCGCTCGCTACTTCCTTCAAAAGCGATGTGTCGTTGCCCGCGGGCTCATGGGCGAAATTGGCCACCACGCCCTTGACCCAGCTTTCCGCCTTTTCTGGCCCTCAATGGACAATAAGATCTGCCAGCAGCGAGAGGTTATAGACAGCAGAACTCGAACGCATGCAGATTTGGCCGTGCAGCCGAGGATCGGCAAGCTGGGCATAAGTTTGCACCAATTTCGGATCGATCCTGTGCGGATTTACGAAAATCAGCCGCGCCCTCGTGGAAAAACCGAACCACATGTTTTTCGGGTCGCGCAGATGGGCGGGAATGCGGCTCTCCAAAATCTTCGACTGCACCGACTGGAAAATGCCCTGCTGCTCGGCCACCCAAAGATTGCCGGCATCCATGGTAAGAAAAACATCGCCCGGACTGTTGACGCCTTCGGCCTTGAGACGCGCCAGCAGCTCCGGCCCCTCGCCATTGATGACGTTGATGGGAATGCCGGTCGCCTTGCGGAAGCCGTCGAACAGCAGCGTGTCGGAATCGTAATGCCGCGCGGAATAGATATTGAGCTCTTCCTCGGCGCGTGCGGGCGGGCTGGCAAAGAGATACGCCAAAACCAGGGCCGCGGCGGCAAGGTGCGGGGTCTTGCGGTGCATGGACAAACTCTTAATGTGTGGCGCCCGCACAGGCAAAGAGGAACAGGCCGCCTTTCATGACATCGCTGACATTAAAACCGGGACACGCGCCTTTGTCTTTCTGGCGCACAGTGATGGAGGGCCGCGATACGCTCGCGCTCGATGCAGCCGCGTGGACTGCCGTGGATGCAGGGCGCGCGGCCATCGAACGCACGCTTGCATCGGGCAAAGCGGTCTATGGCGTTAACACCGGCTTCGGCAAGCTCGCCGAAACGCGCATTGCCGATGACAAATTGCGCCTGCTCCAGCGTAATCTTGTGCTCTCTCACGCGACGGGCGTGGGCGAGCCTCTGCCTGAAAAAATCGTGCGGTTGGTGCTGGCGCTCAAGGTGGCGAGCCTCGCGCGCGGCCGTTCCGGGGTGCGGCTCGTGCTGATCGAACGCTTGCTTGAGCTTCTCAACAAGAACGTATTGCCGGAAATTCCCTCGCAAGGCTCGGTTGGGGCCTCTGGCGATCTTGCGCCGCTGGCGCATGTCTCGGCGGTGCTGATCGGTGAGGGTTTCGCGTGGGTGAAAGGCGAGCGGCATTCGGGCAAGGAGGCGCTTGCCATAGCGGGCATTGCGCCGCTTGAGCTGGATCCCAAGGAGGGGCTGGCGTTGCTCAACGGCACGCAGGTTTCGACGGCGCTGGCATTAGCGGGATTATTTGGCGTGGAGGCTAACATCGAAGCGGCCTTCATAGCGGGCGGGCTCGCTACCGACGCGATTAAGGGCAGCGACAGGCCGTTCGACGAGCGCATCCACGCGGCGCGCGGCCAGCCCGGCCAGATGGAGGCCGCGAAAATCCTGCGCACGCTGATGGCGGGCAGCGCCATCCGGAAATCGCATCTCGATTGCAGCCGGGTACAGGATCCCTATTCCATCCGTTGCCAGCCGCAGGTGCTGGGGCCCTGCCTCGATATGATCCGTTATGTGGCGCACGTCTTCGAGATCGAGGCCAATGCCGTCACCGATAATCCGCTGGTGTTTGCCGAGGACGGCGCGGTTCTTGCGGGCGGCAATTTTCACGCCGAGCCCGTGGCCATCGCCGCCGATGCGCTGGCCATCGCCATTGCGGAGATCGGCGCGCTGTCGGAACGCAAGATCGCGCTGCTGATTGATTCCAATCTGAGCGGACTGCCGCCGTTTCTGGCGCGCGACAGCGGCATCAATTCCGGCTTCATGGTGGCGCATGTGACGGCGGCCGCTTTGGCTTCCGAGAACAAGTCGCTGGCGCATCCGGCATCGGTGGATTCGCTCCCCACATCCGCCAATCAGGAAGATTTCGTTTCCATGGCCACCTTCGCCGCGCGCAGGCTCGCATCCATGAACGCCAACACGGCAAATATTTTGGCTATCGAATTGCTGGCGGCAGCCGAAGGCATCGGCTTTCATCGCCCGCTTAAAAGCTCTGGAAAAATCGAACGCGCCATTGCGTTGATCCGCTCTTCGGTGCCGCCCTTCGAGACCGACCGCTTTTTTGCGCCCGCCATCGAAGCAGCCGCCAGCCTTGTGCAGGCGCGCGCGTTCAAGCCGCTGCTTGCGGGGGAGCTTGTTTTGCCATCGGCTGAACATGGCTGAAGTGCATTTCACCTCACACTTGAAGCGGCTTGCGCCACAGGGGCCGATCACCGCCAAGGGCGCCACGGTGAACGACGCGCTTGCTGCGGTGTTCCTCTCGCATCCGCAATTGCGTTCTTATGTGCTGGATGAACGGGGCCATCTGCGCAAACATGTCTGCATCTTCGCCGATGGCGAGAGACTGGCGCACGACAAGGCGCTTGCCCACCCCATTGGTGCAAACACCGAGCTTTATGTCATGCAAGCGCTGTCTGGAGGCTAATCATGAGCGATCGCGCTTTGATTTCGACCCGCAAGGGATTTTTTGTTCTAAGACGAGACGGCAAGGATTGGGAAATCGCCACTACCAGCTTCATGGGGGCGCTGGTGACGATGGCGCTGCATGATGCACGCGACGGCGCGCTGTACGCGGCGCTCAATCACGGACATTTCGGGCCGAAACTTCATCGCTCGGACGACGGCGGAAAAACCTGGAACGAAATTGCGGCGCCGGCCTTTCCCGCCGATACGCCGGACGCGCCCGCTTTGAAGCAAATCTGGACGCTTGCGGCCGGAAGCAAATCGCAACCGGGACGGCTGTGGGCCGGCGGCATTCCGGCCGGGCTGTTTCGTTCCGACGATCGCGGCGCAAGCTGGACGCTGGTGCGCTCGTTATGGGATGTGCCAGAACGCACGCGCTGGTTCGGCGGCGGGTATGACGACGCCGGCATTCATTCGGTGCTGACCGATCCGCGCGATCCCGACCGGCTGATCGCAGCCATCTCCTGTGGCGGTGTGTGGGAATCGCGCGATGACGGCAAAAGCTGGACGGTGCGTTGCGATGGCCTCATCGCGCGCTACATGCCGCCGGAAAAGCAATCCGACTCTGCCATCCAGGATCCTCACCGCGTACAGCGCTGCCCCGTAGCGCCCGACGTCTTATGGATGCAGCATCACAATGGCGTCTTCCGCTCGACCGATTGTGGCGCGCATTGGAGCGAGCTTAAACCCGCCGTTTCCAATTTCGGCTTTGCGGTCGCCGTACACCCAAAAAAGCCTGACACCGCATGGCTTGTGCCCGCGATTGCCGATGAAACGCGCATTCCCAAAGACGGCCAAGTCTGTGTCACCCGCACGGATGATGGCGGCAAGACGTGGAGTGCGTTGCGCGGTGGCCTGCCGCAAAAGAACGCTTATGACCTTATCTATCGCCATGGGCTCGACGTTGATTCGGTTGGCGAGCGCCTGATGATGGGCTCGACAACCGGAAACCTGTGGGCGAGCGACGACGGCGGGCGCAACTGGCAAGCGTTTGGCGGCCATCTGCCGCCAATTTATGCCGTAAGCTTCGCGTAACGCCCCGAAACATTGACATCGCATGCTGTCTCGACAAGCTTTGCGCCGCAATTGGGGGCGGCGCCCCGTGAGTCGCACACAAGTGCGGCTCTGATGGGTGGCATCTGCGCCGGCATGCAATTCGATGCTGTTTTATGCACTCCGTCGCATTTTGGGGGCGATCCCAACGCTTTTCGTCATCATCACGCTTGCCTTTTTCATAATGCATCTGGCGCCAGGCGGTCCTTTCGATACGCAACGCCATCTGCCGCCTGAAATCGAAAAAAACATCGAAGCCGTCTACAATCTGGATAAGCCGATCTATGAGCAATATTTCATCTATCTCGCGCGCCTTCTGCATGGCGATTTCGGCCCGTCGTACAAGAACAAGGATTTTAGCGTCAGCGAGCTGATTGCCTCTGGCCTGCCGGTCAGCATGCGGCTTGGCATATCGGCAATCATCCTGGCCATCCTGCTCGGCACGATGCTGGGAGTCGCCGCTTCGCTGAACCAGAACAGAGCGGGCGATTACACCGTTATGGCGTTAGCCATGGCCGGCATCACGATTCCGACTTTCGTCACGGCGCCGCTGCTGACCCTCGTCTTTGGCGTCTATGGCGTGCATTTTTTCGGGGCCAACATCACGCTGCCCGTCGAAGGCTGGCAGGGTGGCAGGCTCGAAAACATGATCCTGCCGGTTACGGTTCTGGCGTTGCCGCAAATTGCCATCATTTCGCGGCTGGTGCGCGGCAGCATGATCGAAGTGCTGCATTCCAATTACGTTCGCACTGCGCGGGCCAAAGGCCTGCCACCGCATATTGTCGTAGTGCGCCATGCGCTTCGCGCGGGCCTCTTGCCGTTGGTGAGCTATCTAGGCCCCGCCATTGCCGACATCGTCACGGGCTCGCTCGTAGTGGAGCAAATTTTCGGGCTACCAGGGATCGGGCGGTATTTCGTGCAGGGCGCGCTGAACCGCGATTACACCCTAGTGATGGGCGTGGTGATCTTTTATGCAGCCATCATCATCGTGCTCAATCTGATCGCCGATCTTCTCTACCATGTACTCGACCCGCGCGTGAGGTTTGAATGATGTCCCACGCTGCCGCCGCCGATGCCGTTCGAAAAGCCGAAAGCTTAAAAGGCCGCAGCCTGTGGGTGGATGCGCGCCGCCGTCTGTTCCGCAACAAGGCTGCGGTCGTCAGCATGGTGTTGCTTGGCATCGTCACGCTGATGGCGATTTTTGCGCCGCTGCTTTCGCCTTACGGCTACACGGATCAGGATTACAGCATCGTTTCCTGCGCGCCCGATTGGTGGCCGGGTGAAGACGCCGTCTGCCGCGCCGGGGGCGCGCATTGGTTCGGCACAGATTCCGTCGGCCGCGATCTTTTTGTGCGCACGCTCTACGGCGCCCGCGTGTCGCTGGCGGTTGGCCTTGTCGCCAGCATCGTCAGCCTGTTCATTGGCGTGATCTATGGCGCGGTGGCGGGGTATTTCGGCGGCCGCATCGACGAGCTAATGATGCGCTTCGTTGATGTGCTCTATTCGTTGCCCTTCATATTCTTCGTCATCATCCTGATGGTGGTGTTCAACCGTAATTTCATTTTGCTGTTCGTCGCCATTGGCGCGGTGCAATGGCTGACCATGGCGCGAATTGTCCGGGGACAAACGCTCTCGATAAAGCAGAAGGAGTTTATCGAAGCCGCGCGCGCCTCGGGTGTCGGCACCTTTGACATTATCCGGCGCCACATCGTCCCCAATGCGATCGGTCCCGTCATCATCTATATGACGCTCAGCATTCCCACCGTCATTCTCGCCGAAAGCTTTCTCTCCTTTCTCGGCCTGGGCATCCAGGAACCGCTCACCTCGTGGGGCGTGCTGATCGCCGAAGGCTCGGATGTGATCGAGATCGCGCCCTGGGCGCTCATCTTTCCGGCCGCATTCATGGCGGTGACTCTGTTCTGCTTCAACTTCATCGGCGACGGGCTGAGAGACGCCCTCGACCCAAAGGATCGCTAACGTGGCGGACACTGTCTTCTCGGTGAAGGATTTCGACGTCCGGTTCCAGGTTCATGAGGGCGAGGTCCATGCCGTGAAACGCGTGAGCTTCGATGTACGCGAAGGCGAATGTCTCGGCATCGTTGGCGAATCCGGTTCTGGCAAGAGCCAGATGTTCCTGGCCACCGTTGGGCTGCTTGCGCGCAATGGCCACGCCGAGGGAAGCGTGCGTTACCGCGGAAAAGAAATTCTCGGACTGTCGGAGCGCAAATTAAATCGCGTTCGTGGCGCCAAGATCAGCATGATCTTCCAGGATCCGCTCACCTCGCTCACGCCCCATTTGCGCATTGGCCCGCAGATCATCGAGACCTTGCGCACCCACCAGAAAATCAGCCGGAAAGAGGCTGAAAAACATGCGCTGGAAATGCTGGAGCTGGTGCGCATTCCAGACGCCGATCAGCGCATGCGGCAATATCCGCATGAACTATCCGGCGGCATGCGCCAGCGTGTCATGATTGCCATGGCGACGGTGTGCGGGCCGGATTTGCTGATAGCAGACGAGCCCACCACCGCGCTCGATGTCACGGTCCAGGCGCAAATTCTGGAAATCATGCGCGGTTTGCGCAAACGACTGAAAACCTCTGTCGTCATCATTACCCATGACATGGGCGTCATCGCTACCATGTGCGACCGCGTGATCGTCATGCGCGAGGGCGAATTCGTCGAGACGGGATTGGCCGACGACATCTTCTACCATCCCAGGAACGACTACACGCGCATGCTGCTCGACGCCATGCCGCGCCTTGACGAACCGGATAGCGCACGCAGGCAAATGGTGGCGCCTCTCGCTGACCGCGAAAGCCGCCCCACCATACTTTCGGTTCAGGACCTTAAAGTGCAATTTCCTGTTCGCGTGGGCGGAGGAATCCTGCCCCAATACAAGCAGTTGCGCGCGGTCGATGGCGTGAGCTTCGAGCTCAAGCAGGGCGAAACTCTGGGCGTCGTCGGCGAATCTGGTTGCGGCAAATCCACACTCGCGCGCGCGATTTTGCAGCTAGTTCCGGAAACGGCGGGGACTGTGCTGTGGTTCGGCCAGAAATCTGGACAAGAAGACGCAAAGCGAACTGCGCGCCTTGCGCAAGGAATTCCAGATTGTCTTTCAGGACCCGCTGGCAAGCCTTGATCCGCGCATGACCATCGGCGAGAGCATTGCCGAACCTTTGCGCACGCTGCGCCCTGATTTGGGCCGTGCTGACGCGACGCGGACGGTGATGGCGGCGATGGAAAAGGTCGACCTCGATCCTGCCTTGATCAACCGCTACCCGCACGAGTTTTCCGGCGGACAAAACCAGCGGGCTGGGCTTGCGCGCGCTGTCGTTGTGCAACCCAAGCTTGTCATCTGTGACGAAGCGGTGAGCGCGCTCGATGTTTCCATTCAGGCGCAGATGATCGATCTTATTATTGGCCTGCAACGCCAATCCGAAATGTCGCTAATCTTCATAAGTCACGACCTCTCTGTTGTGCGGCAGGTGTCGCATCGCGTCATGGTGCTTTATCTTGGCCGCATCGTGGAACTGGCCGACCGCCATACAATTTATCTCGACCCGCGGCACCCTTATACCCGGACCCTCATAGCGGCCGTGCCGATACCCGATCCCAAGATCGAGCGCGCCAAACCGAAAATCAGCTTGGCCGGCGATCTACCCTCGCCTCTCGACAGCCGCGCGAGCCTGACCTTTCTCAAGTCGAAGATGGTGGATGACCCTAACGCCAGGCAATATGTGCCAAAGCTGATCGAAGTAGCGCCCAATCATTATGTCGCCGAACACGATCCCGTGTCTCTTCTTACTTGATGCGCTTGACCTTATAGGTTTGATTGCTGTCGTTGATTTTGAGATTATAGCTCCCCAATAGCCCGCGCGAGATGACCACCTTGTTGTCTTTCGCCGCGTTTTCGAAGTGGGCCGTGCCCGTATCGCTGTCGAGCTGGCGCCACACCTGACCGTTGTCGAGAAACACGATAAATTTGCCGAATGGCGTCATAGCGTAATCTGTGACGCCAGCGCTTACACTATCCAGAACCTGCCCTTCTTCCGCAGCCGTCGGTGGCATCTGGTTCTTGCCGAATTCTTCCGGTGTCGTGGGGCCGCCGGGAGAACTGAAAATGCCGCCAAAATCAAAACCGAAGAGCGATACCTTATCCTCCTCGGTGCGCTCAGCAGGCTTCTTGGTGCTGGCAACCGTCTCGCGCAATTGAGGTGCGAGCTGGTCGTAACAGGCGAGGCGCTGTGTGGCGTCGCTAATGTCGGCGCATTTCGAAAGCAGATCGAGCATTTCGCGCGGTGTGGCGGCGGATGCAGGAATGGCTGCCACAGCAATGAGACCGGTAACCGCCAAAATCATGCGCGTATTCATGGCTTGTTCATCCCTTGTTTGCTGTGATGCAGCCTGGTCCAGAGCCCGGATTTATATAGAGCAGCCTAGAGCTTGGCGCGAGGGCATGGCGCTTTAACTGGAATTCATTCTTGCCGGGATAGGATAAGAATTCCTGATGAGTCGCGGGAAAGGACATCCAATGATCCGTGCGGGCATCATTGCCCTGGGGTTGGCCGCTGCAGTGGCGTTTGCCGGCGCAGCCCAGGCCGAAATGGTCCTCAATCGCGGCAATAATGGCGAGCCCAAGAGTCTCGATCCGCATTACATAGACTTAAGCCTAGAACTTAACATTGTCGGCGATATGCTGGTGGGCCTGACCACCGAGGATGCGGCAGGCCGCGCAATCCCCGGCGCGGCCGAAAGCTGGGACATTTCGCCCGACGGCAAGACCTGGACTTTTCATCTGCGTAATTCTGTCTGGTCGGATGGCGAGACGGTGACGGCCGGTGATTTTGTTTTCGCCTGGCGGCGCATTCTCGATCCCAAAATGGGCGCGCCTTATGCCTATCAGCTGTGGGTGGTGAAAAACGCGCACGCGATCAGCGACGGTACGATGCCGGTAACGGCGCTCGGCGCAACCGCGAAGGACGACAAGACGCTCGTTGTGCAGCTCGAGCATCCGGCGCCCTATTTGCCTGAGCTGCTCACGCATTGCACCACCTATCCGCTGCCGCGCCACGTCGTTGAAGCAAAGGGCAGCCAATGGGCGTTGCCAAAAAATTACGTCACCAATGGGCCTTATATGCTCAAGGAATGGGTTCCGAACGACCACATCACGCTGATTAAGAATTCGAAATTCTACGACGCGGCACACGTACACATCGATCGCGTGAATTATATCCCGGCGACTGATAGTGTGGCGGCGCTGAAATGGATGCGCGCTGGCGCAATCGACACCTACAATCAGTTGCCGTCGCAGGAGATCGACTGGATCAGGGCGAACATGAAAGATGCGCTTCAAATGATCCCGTATCTTTCGGTCTACTACCTCAATTTCAATTTCCGGCATAAGCAGATGGGCGACGTTCGCGTGCGCGAGGCGATCAACCTCGCCTTCGATCGCGAGGCGGTAACACAGAAGATCATTCGGATGGACGAACCGGCCGCTTACGGTATCGTCCCCCCCGGCATCGCGAACTACCCTTTCGGCGCAGCGATGGATTTCAAGTCGCTTTCCTACCCCGACCGGCTTGGCCGCGCGCAAGAGTTGATGCGCGAAGCGGGCTATGGACCCAATCATCACCTGCGTCTCGCCTACGCCACGACCACGAACCCGGACAACAAGCGCACGGCGGCGGCCCTGCAGGCCATGTTGCACGCGATCTATGTGGATGTGGACATCGTGGAGTCGGATGTACAGGTGCACTACAAGAAAATGCAGACGGGCGATTTCGATCTGGGTTTCGTCAATTGGGTGGCCGACTTCAACGACGCGACCAATTTCCTCGATCTGCTGCGTTGTGGCGCCAACGACAATTGGGGCAACAATTACGGGCATTATTGCAATCCGAAAGTCGACGCCCTTCTCAACCAGGCGAACCAGGAACCCAACATCCAAAAGCGCGGCGCCCTGCTCCGCCAGGCCGAAGACCTCGCGCTCAAGGATTATGCCTGGCTGCCCATGCGCTTCGCCAGCACGCCCGATCTCGTGGAGCCATATGTCAAGGGCTGGATCGCCAACCCGCGCGACATCAACCGCACACGCTGGCTCTGGATAGACAGAACGCAGACCGCCGAGCGTTGACGGCTTGCGCGGGGCTGCGCTTCTCGGGCATTTTCATTTCGTGCGACCCCGTAGCTCAGGTGGATAGAGCGGCGGTTTCCTAAACCGTAGGTCGGTGGTTCGAATCCTCCCGGGGTCGCCATTCAGCGCGCGAGAATCTTGTCTTCATCAACAGCGCGCGACCAGGGGAAAACAATGCGGCGGTCTGGCCGCACCGCCTTCTGCTTCTTGCCTTTATAGGAAAAGCTTTCCAGCAGATCGCTGATTAAGGCAAGCCGCGCGGGTTTCTTGTCGTCGGCGCGAATGATGCGCCACGGCGCCGCCGGGTGATGCGTGCGGCGGAACATCACGTCGCGTGCTTTGGTGTAAGCATCCCATTTCTCTAGAGCCTGGTCGTCGACAGGTGAACTCTTCCACGCCTTGAGCGGATCTTTGTGCCGGTCGGCCAGCCTCTGCTTTTGCTCTGCGCGCGATATGTCGAGATAATATTTGCGCAAATTCAGCCCGGCGCGCACCAGCATCTTCTCGAAATCGACGACGGAATCGAAAAAGATCTCGACGTCCTTCTTGCTGCAGAAGCCCATCACGGTCTCTACGCCCGCGCGGTTGTACCAGGAGCGGTTGAACACAACGAATTCACCCGCAGAGGGCAATTGCGGCACGAAGCGCTCGAAATACCACTCGCCTTCCTCATATGCCGAGGGCTTTCCAGGCGCATGCACACGCGTTTCGCGCGGGCTCATATGCTCGGTCAGGCGCTTGATGGCGCCGTCCTTGCCGGCGCCGTCGCGCCCCTCAAGGATGACGAGCACGCGCGTGCCATTGGCGATCAGCTCGCGCTGCAGTTTCACCAATTGCACCTGCAATTGGTAAAGCTTGCGCTTGTAATGCGGTTGATCTTCGTCGTCATCGTCCTTGGACATGGCTTGTGCTTTCGTAATCCGCGGCCATCCTAGCAGGAAGCAAGCTAAAGGGTCCGCCAGGGAACAGGCGCCGACTGGCCGTCCGGCCCAGTCACCCGCACGGCCTCGATGCCGAAGACGCGGGCAAGCGCCTCCTCCGATAGCGCTTCCTCGGGCGGGCCTTCGGCGGCCGCCCGGCCACGGTCGAGCAGCAGAATTCTATCGCAGGCGCGCGCGGCCAGCGATAGCTCGTGCAGCGTGACCACGACCGCCACGCCGTGTTTGGCTTCTTCGCGCAATAGCGCCATCAGGCGAAGCTGATGCGCGGGATCGAGATGGGCCACGGGTTCGTCGGCCAGCAGCACGTCGGCTTCGGTTGCAAGCGCACGCGCCAGCAACACGCGCGCGCGTTCGCCAGCCGACAGCGCATCGACGCGGCGGTTAGCGAATTCGGCCGCATCGGCGCGTTTGAGCGCGCGCTCTACCGCCAGCGCATCGGCGGCCGGAAACCAGCTTAGCGGCGCGCGGTGCGGCATGCGGCCGAGGCCCACAATCTCGCGCGCGGCCAATGGCCAGGCCGCTTCGCCGCCCTGCGGCAGGTAAGCCAATTTGCGCGCGCGCGCCTCGCGCGGCCAATCGCCGATCGCGCGCCCGAACAAAAAACATTTGCCGGAGGCAAGCGGCAACAGGCCGGCTGAGACCTTCAGCAATGTCGTTTTGCCCGCGCCATTCGGCCCGACGATGCCGGTGACCTGGCCCGGCGCGATGCCGGCCGTCACGCCATCGAGCGCCATGCGCGCGCCATAGCGGAGTGTGGCGTTTTCGAATTGCAGCGCCCTGCTCATCGTTCCGTCCTCAAGCGCAAGATCAGCCAGAAGAAGAACGGCGCGCCGATCATGGCGGTGAACACGCCCAGCATGAGCTCGAACTCACCTGGCGGGGTGATGACGCGCACCGCGACGTCGGCCACCGTCACCAGCGCAGCCCCGCCAAGCGCCGACGGTAGGATGAGTCTTCCCGGCGCATGGCCATAAAACGGACGGAGCAGATGCGGCACCACAAGGCCAACGAAACTGATGGCGCCGGCGGCCGCCGTGGCGGCGCCCGCGGCGAGCGCCGTGCCAAGCACCACCATCATGCGCGCGCGGGGCACATCGATGCCCAGGGTGGCGGCGGCTTCATCGCCCAGCGTCAGCGCATCGAGCGCGCGCGAGGTGGAAGAAAGCGCCGCCAGCCCGATCGCCACCACAGGTGCTGCGTAAGCGAGGTCGTAAAGCGTGCGGTCCTTGAGCGAGCCCAGCAGCCAGAGCACGATCTCGCTCATGGCATAGGGATTGCGCGAAAGTGAAAGCGCCAGCGCAGTGAGCGCCGCCGCCAAACTCGAGATCGCCACGCCCGCGAGCACGAGCGCCAACACGCCGATGCCTTTGCGCGACAGCAGATAAAGAATGGCTGCGGAGGCAAGCGCGCCGGCAATAGCGAACGCGGGCAAGGCGAGCGGATGTTCGCCTGCGATGCCGAAATAAAGCGCCACCACCGCGCCCAGGCCCGCCGACGCGGTGACGCCGGTTATGCCCGGCTCGGCCAGCGGATTGCGGAACAGGCCCTGAAGTGCCGCGCCGCTGCCGCCCAGCGCCGCGCCCACCACGAGCGCGAGGCCAGCGCGCGGAAAACGGATTTCGCGCGCGATGGTGCCAGCGATGCCCTTGCCGGTGAAGAGCCCGTCCAGGATGTCATGCAGCGAGAACGCTGATGGCCCCAGCGAAAACGACACCAGCGCCGCGCTTGCCGCCACCACGGCCAGCGCGAAGGTGACCGCGCGGGCGCGCGCGTCAGCCGCCGAACTTATAGCTAAGCCCAGCGAAGGCGCCGAATCCTTCGGTGCGATAGCCAAAGACCTCCTCGTAATGCTGATCGAGCGCGTTTTCGATGCGCGCGGTGAAAGTGAGACCATTGCCGAGCGCATACGAGCCAGCAAGGTGCACCAGCGTGTAAGAATGCAGCGTCACGGTGTCGAAAGTGACGAAATCCGTGTCATTTTGGCTGCCATGCAAATCGACGCCGAGATTGAGAAAGGCGCGGCCCCTGTCGAAACGGTAATCGGCGTCGAACGAGGCGATGTTGTGCGGGCGGCGCAACTCCTCGGCGCCCTGCGCCGTCGAATTGCCGTAGGTATAGGCGGCATTGATCTTCAAGCCATAGCCAAGATTTGCTGCCGCGCTCACTTCTACACCGTTGCGGTGGCTTCTGCCCGTCTCATTGCGCGCTGTGTTGGGAAAAACCGAGAAGTCGGTGAAGATCTCATTCTCCAGATCGGCGCTGTAATAGGTGACGTCCGATTTGAGCGCATGATCGAAGAAATATTTTTCTACGCCCAAGTCATAGCCAAGAGATTTTTCGGGCTTCAAATCCGGATTGCCGACAAAGCTCGACGGCTCGAAGCCAAAGAGCTCGAAGAAATCGGGGTTTTTCACGCCCGTGCCTGCGCTCGCATGCAGCCGCGCGTCGAGCTCTCGCCAGGGCACGGAAATGGTCGAGCGCCACGTGGTGGCATCTGCGAAGCGGTCGTTCCAGTCGTGGCGCAGACCCAAGGACAGAAACGCCGCATCGCCCACATTCAGCCCGTATTCGGCCGCCAAGGCCTGGCTCGTGGTATGCTGGTTCTGGTTGGCGCCGGAAAAATCGAATTCGCGCTGTTCGAAAGTTTCCCGCGCGGTTTGCCCCAGTACGCTCAACCGCTGGTCCAGCTCATAGCCGAGAATGTCGCCCGACCAGAACATGTTGCTCTGCGCGTCGAACCTCACCTTGCCGCCTTCGATGCTGTCGGTTTGAGCAATGTTCTGAAGATTGCCGGTGAGGCTGGAAAAATCGTATGCCGACGTACTCAGGAAATTTGCGCCGACGATGAATTCCAGCGCCCCGCCCATCAACGTGGCCTTGGCCTGGCCGCGCGCATAAGTCTGCACTTTTTCGGTGTACGCCGCGCAGTCGTCTGGCAAAGGAAAGCCGCAATCGAGATCATTGTTGCCGTTGACGTGCCGGATATTCGCCGACAGCACCAGATTGGGCGCAATGTCGTAGAACGCCCGCGCATTCATGCTGGTGTTTTCGTAGCCGTCTTTGTGAGCACCTAATCCGGAAATATCGATGCCGTCGGTTTTCAGATAGGACGCATCCACCACCGCCCCATAATCTTCGGTTCCAGCATTGACGATGCCCGACATCTCGCGCGTGCCGAACGAGCCCCCTTCCGCGCGGCCCTCGGCATGGAAGCCGTCACGCGGCGCAACCGTGATAATGTTCACAACGCCAGCAAGGGCCGCCGCACCCCATAGCGCCGATTGCGGTCCACGCAGGATCTCGACGCGCTCAATGCCGGCGGACATGAGGTGCGCAAAGTTGAATTCGTCCTCTTCCGCGGGATCGTTCGCCTCCACGCCGTCAATCAGCACCAGCGTCTGGTTGGTCTCAGCGCCGCGGATACGGATTTCGGAAAGGTCGCCCAACACGCCGGTGCGGCTAACCGCCACGCCCGGCACCTGGCGCAGCGCATCGAAGAGAGTGGGGATTTGCTCGGCATCGAGAGTGGTCCCGCCGATTATGGTGATGGCGCTGCCCGATTGATCGATAGGCTCGGGCACTCGGCTGGCCGTCACCACCACGGTTTCGCCGGAATCCGGCTCATCCGCCAAAACCGCCGATGAAGATGTCAAAACAAGTAAGCAAACCGCAACTGTGAAGCGCGCAAACATGTGAACCTCCTTGCCAGCGTTGAGACAAAGAGGCCGGGACACGGCGAAAGCCGTTCGCATAAGTCAAATGGAAAGCATGCATGGCGTCCACCCGCGTCCAAGCCCCATGGCCGTCGCCGCAGCGGAAGCTTCCGCACCGGCGACGCACCCCGGGCGCCGGATGGACGACGCGTGCTGGCAGGTCTCCTGGCTTGCGGGTCTTTACGCGGCCTCCGCCTTCCCGGTTTCCCAGTGGCAAGATGAAGCCGCGCTCGCCGCTTACAGTTGCGGGGGCAGCCGCGGATTAGGAGAAGCTCTCCAACCGCGTTCCCTCTTGGCCCCTTATCGGGGAACCAGCGCGTTACGGAATTGTTATGCGCGCTTTGACGTTCGCACAAGTACGCTCAGGCAAGCGCTTGAATTCACAGCAATAAGCATTGTGCGAACGGCGATCAGAAGATACCTCGCACTAATTCTTCTCCACGCGTGAAGCGCGGGCGGCATTCGCGAAATCGGCCGCCGAAAGCGCGGACCACGGGCCGGGGCACAACAGCGGCGTTAGCGTCAGCCATTCGACATGCGTGCGCGCGGGCAAGGCACGAAGCGCCGGATGATGCAGCACCATCGTGGCGCGCGAATCCTTGGCTGACGGATCGCCGTTCAAAATCAGCAATTCGGGCGCACTTGCCACGACAACTTCCACAGGGATCGTGCCAAGCCGCGTGGGGGCATATGACGATGCAATGTTCGCAAGCCCCGCCACCGCCATGACCTCGCTGGTGAGGCCCCCCGCCACAGCATAACCGTTCGGCTCGTAAAGCAGCGTCTGCACAGGGGGATGGGGCGCCATCGCGCGCGCCGCATCCAATTGCAAATCCATTTCTCGCAGCATCGCCTCGCCGCGCTCGGGCGCGCCAAGTTGCGCTGCAAGCGTGTGTGTGACCTTGCGGATGCCTTCAAGCGAATCCGTCCACGGCACGTCGATGGTGGCGATGCCCGCTTGCTTGATGAGCATGCGCACGCGTGGGTCCACGCCCGAATCCAGAACCACAAGATCGGGTCTGGCCGCCAGCACTTCTTCGGCTGATTGATGAATCAGCGGAATCCCGTCCACGCGATCGGCGATGGTCGAAACCACCGGGTGGCGGTCGGCGGCCAGAAACGACAGCGCCGCGATGTGCTCGCGCGGCACCAGCCGGAAGACGTATTCGTCCGTGCAGAGAGAGAGGGACACCACGCGCTGCAGCGCAGCAGCCCGCGCGCCGGTAACCAGCGGAAAACAGGCGAAAACAAAGCAAATTGCCGCGGCAAATGGCTTCACTTTGTCGTTAAATCGCACACGCTTATTGACTTGCCGGCACGCCATCGCCATGTGCATCGCAACTCATTCGGGGAGACACCATGCGCACATTCTATGCCGCCATCGCGCTCAGCGCGCTACTGGCCACACCTGCTTTCGCGAGCCCTGCCGATGCCATTCTCGACGCCAACAAGGCCGCCTCAGGCGGCAGCGCCTGGGAGAGCAAAGAAACGCTCAAGGAAAATTATGACCTGTCAGGAGACCAACTCACCGGCAAAGGCAATTCGCTCACCGATCTGCGTGATGGGCGTTCCATGGGCAGCTATGACATGGGGCCCATTTCCGGCGCCGACGGCTTTGACGGCAAGGATGCCTGGAACAAGGACTCCTCGGGCACGATCACGCTTGAACAAGGCGGCGACGAACGCGCGCATGCGGTGAACGACGCCTATCGCGGAGCCAATCTGTGGTGGCGCCAGGATCGCGGCGGCGCGAAGATTGTCTCCGATGGACAGAAGACCGATGGCGGCGCCACTTTCGACGTGCTCACCATTGTGCCCAAGGGCGGCATGACGTTCGACGCCTGGTTCGATGGCAAAACCCATTTGCTGATGCGCGTGCTCGAAAAGCGCGGCGCGCAGCTGATTACGACCAGCTTCTCGGATTACCGGACGGTCGATGGCGTCAAACTGCCCTTCAAGGCCGTTATCGATGACGGTGAAGGACCGAAATACCTGCAAACTATCATGATTACGCGCGCCGAATTTGTGCCTGAGCAGCAGGCATCCGCCTATGCCCCACCGCATGTGACGGTCACGGACTTCGCCATTGCCGGCGGCGCCAAGGAAGCCACGACGCCGATCAAAGTTATCAATAACCACATCTACGCCGACGTCTCGGTCAACGGCAAAGGGCCGTTTCTCTTCATCTTCGACACGGGCGGCGCCAATCTCGTGACGCCCGCCGTGGCCAAGGAATTGGGGCTCAAATCGCAGGGCGCCGTAGACGTACATGGCGCCGGCGAAGGCGTGATGAACGCCGGCTTCACCAAGGTCAATTCGGTCGCCATCGGCAAAGCCTCGATCAAGAGCCAGCCTTTCGTGGTGCTGCCGCTCGACGCCATGTCGGATGTCGAAGGCGTGACCGAGAAAGGCATGATCGGCTTTGAAACCTTCAAGCGTTTCGTCACCCGCATCGATTACGCGGGCGGCACGATCACTCTGATTGATCCTAAGAAATTCGATCCCAAGGATGCCGGCACACCGGTGAAATTCGTCTTCAACGGCAGCATTCCGGAAATCCAGGGCACGTTCGAGGGCGAACCCGGCAAATTCGACATCGACACGGGCAGCCGCGCCGGCGTCACGCTTACCAAGCCGTTCGCCGAGAAGATCGATTTCCGCGTCAAGCACCCCAAAGGCATCGACTGCGTCGACGGCTGGGGCGTGGGCGGGCCATCCACCGGCTATGTCGCCCGGGGCAAAATGCTGATGCTGGGTGATGTAAAAGTGCCTGGCATTGTTGTGTCGTACGCGACCCAGAAGAAAGGCGCGTTCGCCGGCAACGAATATGCCGCCAATATCGGCAGCGGAATTCTCAAGCGCTTCATCGTCACCTTCGATTACAACAACAAGGTGATGTACCTGAAGCCCGCCGCCGTGCCGCTGACCGACGTCGACACCTTCGATCGTTCCGGCATGTGGATCAATGACAGCAAGGACGGCTTCAAAATCGTCGATGTTACGGCTAAAGGTCCGGCCGATGCAGCCGGCCTCAAGACCGGCGATGTCATTGTTTCCATCGACGGCAAGCTTGCCGGCGAAACCACGTTGCCAGATTTGCGCAAACGCCTGCGCGACGACGCCGCGGGCGCCAAGATCAAGCTCGGCCTGCAGAACGGCAAGGCTGTGACGCTGACATTGCGCGATCAGATCTGAAAACATAAGCAACCTCGTCCTTCGACAAGCTCAGGACGAGGTTTCTTATTCGGCCCTCATGCTGAGCCAGTCGAAGCATGAGGGCTTTTTTTCTAGCCCAGCGCGTCTTTCATTGCTTTCGCGGCCTGCGCGATGGCCTCGCGCGCCATGGGCAGAAAATTCGGCATGTTGAAAAAGGCGTGGATCATCGTCGGATAATCGACGTGCGCCACTTTTACGCCCGCCATCTTCAGCTTGTCGGCAAAGGCCTTGCCGCCATCGTGCAACGGATCGTACCCGGCAGTTACAATGCAGGTTGGCGGCAGGCCGGATACGTCCTTCGCCGACATAGGGATAAGACGAAAATCCCCGGGATCGGGCTTCGGCACATAATGCTGCATGAACCAGCCGATGGTCGGCAGGTCGAGAAAATATCCCTGGCCGTAATTTTGCGTCGATGGCGTGTCGAGATCAGCCGACAACGCCGGATAAATCAAAAGCTGGAAAGCGGGATTGGGCGCGCCCTTCTGTTTGGCCAGCAGTACGACGGCGGCCGCCAAATTGCCGCCCGCGAAATCTCCTGCCACCGCGATGCGATTGGCGTCAACGCCTATTGTGGAAGCATTGTCTTCCGCCCATTTCAGCGCGGCGAAGCAATCTTCCACTGCGGCCGGAAAAATATGCTCTGGCGCCAGCCGGTATTCCGCCGAAATGACGCGCGCCCCGCTTTCATTGGCGAACATCCGGCACAGCGGATCGTAGCAATCGAGATCGCCCAGAACGAAGCCGCCGCCATGAAAGAAAACCATCGCGGGAAGCGCATCGCTGCCTGCCGCCACCGGCGTGTAAATACGCGCGCGCAAATTGCCGGCCGGCCCCGCGAACTCCACATCCTCGGTCTTGCCGATGGGCACATCGGCGGGGCTGCCCATCTGGCAAAGGCCGCGAAACGCTGCGCGTGCTTCCGGCACCGTCATGGACCACAGGCGGAAATCCGCAAGTTGCGGCACCTGTGCGAACAATGCCTTGACCGTGGGGTCTAACGGCATCTGCTTCTCCTGAAGCGGGGAAGGGTCAATTCTGCTGTGCGGCTGGCTTGCGCGCAAGAGCGCTCAGTGGATGACGAGTTGCGCGTGAGGATCGAAGCGGCGCGCGGCGATATCGCCAAGAATGGCGTGCAGGGCTCGCCAGATGGCGGCGCGCTCGAACAGCCCATCGGCCTCGAAGGTGGCGGCCGCGCGCCCGGCCACGCCAAAGGCCGCCTCGCCATATTCCTCGGCGAGTTCGGCGGCCAGCCGGCAGGCTTCCTCGGCGTTCATGCGAAATCTCCGCAATACCGGCGCCATTACACGTGTGCCTGGTAACGGGAGTGTTAAGAGGCGGTTTTGCTGGCGAAAATGACTGTCAAACGGCGTGGACCGTCACCCTGTCGCCCACGCGAATAGTGCCTGCGCTGATGACGTTGCAGCACACGCCGCCGCGCCATTCGGGCGTGAGCGCCGCTTTCAACCCCTCATGCGCCTTGTCCATCAGATGGCAGGGCTTGGTTTCCTTAGTGACCTCCAGCACGACATCGCCAATAGAGAGTCGCGTGCCGATTGGCGGGCTGGTCATGCCATCGACATAAAGATTGGCGCGGCGCGCGATCCAGGGCAGTTTAGCGCCTGCTTCGGCACACGCCTTTTCCCAGCCATCGCGGAACAGAATGGTGATCTGCCGGTCGGTGTTTTGCCCGCGCACATCGCCTTCGATGCCATTGGCCACTGTTACCGCGGCCATCGCCATTTCCTCCAGCGGCGCCAGCTTTTCCCTGGCTTTAGCTATGCCAATGAGACGTCCCATGAAAAACTACACTTTCTTTATGTAATACTATATAGGAACTACGGGCGTGTCTGGTGGAGGCTTCCCTGCAGGATAAGCGGGTTCTTCTTATCATCGGCGGCGGCATAGCCGCCTACAAGAGCCTTGAGCTGATCCGCCGCCTGCGCGAGCGGGGCGCGGGCGTGCGGGCGATCCTGACCAAAGCGGGCGGCGAGTTCGTAACCGCGCTGTCGGCGGCCAGCCTGTCGGGCGACAAGGTCTATCAGGATCTCTTCAGCCTCACCGACGAATCCGAGATGGGTCATATCGAACTCTCGCGCTCCGCAGATCTTGTTGTAGTGGCGCCAGCCACCGCCGATCTGATGGCGAAGCTAGCGGGGGGCCATGCCAATGATCTTGCTTCCACCGCGCTGCTCGCCACCGACAAGCCTGTGCTGATGGCGCCCGCGATGAACGTACGGATGTGGCAACACGCGGCGACCCAACGCAATATCGCGACGCTGAAGCGCGATGGAATTCATTTCGTGGGACCCAATGATGGCGAAATGGCCTGCGGCGAATTCGGGCCGGGGCGCATGGCCGAGCCCAATGAAATCGTAGGGGCAATCGAAATCTTTTTTCCGTGCGGGCGTCAAAGGCCCATTGGCCGGGTTCAAAGCGCTGGTCACTGCTGGGCCCACACATGAGCCGCTCGACCCCGTGCGCTTTCTCGCCAACCGTTCTTCCGGCAAGCAGGGCTATGCCATTGCGGAAGCGCTGAGCGACGCCGGCGCCGATACGGTGCTGGTGTCCGGCCCCGTCGAAATCGCAGCCCCATCGCGTGCGAAGTTGGTCAAGATTGAAACCGCGCGCGAGATGATGGTGGCGTGCGAGGCCTCGCTGCCCGTCGATGTCGCGGTTTGTACGGCGGCCGTCGCCGACTGGCGGCCAGATACCTCTGCCAATTCCAAACTGAAGAAACAGGACGAGGCCGCCGTGCCTGCGCTGAAATTGATCGAAAATCCGGACATTTTGGCGACGCTTTCCCATCACAAGACCAAACGCCCGCAACTGGTCATAGGCTTCGCCGCCGAAACCGACGACGTGCTCACCAACGCTCAGGCCAAGCGCGCACGCAAGGGCTGCGACTGGATTGTCGCCAATGACGTGGGCGCGGGCACCACTGTGATGGGCGGCGAACACAACCGCGTTCATCTGCTGAGCGCGGAAGGCGCAGAATCCTGGCCCGAATTGTCCAAGGCCGAAGTCGCGCGCCGCCTGACGAAGCGCATTGCTGCGGCCCTCGGGAAACACGCGGCATGAAAATCGCCATCCAGCGCCTCGCGCATGCGCGCGATCTGCCATTGCCTGTGCATGCGACCGCAGGCTCGGCGGGGCTTGATCTGCTGGCCGCGATCGACGCCGAAATCGTGCTGGCGCCTGGCGGCCATGCCGCAGTTCCTGCCGGCATCGCTATCGCGCTTCCCCAAGGATACGAAGCGCAGGTGCGGCCGCGTTCGGGGCTCGCGCTCCGCCACGGCGTCACCGTGCTGAATGCGCCCGGCACCATCGACAGCGATTATCGCGGCGAGGTCACCGCCATTCTGGTGAACCACGGCCGTGAACCCTTTCGCATTACGAGGGGAATGAAAATCGCGCAGCTTATCGTCGCGCGCCATGAGCGCGTGGAATGGAACGAAAGCGCGCTCGACGACACCGAACGCGGACGCGGTGGCTTTGGCTCCACAGGTTTTGGCACGTGAGATTTCACAGGGGGTAAATTCATGCTGCGGCTTTCGCGTAAGACTTTGCTCGCACTCGAGGCGGTGATCGATATCGCCTACACGTCGGCGTCGGAGCCGGTGCAGGCCAAGGAAATCACCGCGCGGCAGGGCGTGCCGCACCGTTATCTCGAACAGGTGATGCAGCAATTGGTGCGCGCGGGCATATTGAAGGGCGTACGGGGGCCGCGCGGCGGCTATCGCCTTGCGCGTGAGCGCAAGCGCATCAGTGTGGGCGACGTGGTGCGCGTGGCGCAGAGCCTCGACGACAGCGAGGAACCGTTCGATGGTGGCTCCGAGCTCGGCAAGCGCGTGGTGGTGCCGCTGATGGTATCGTTGCAAGACGGTCTGATGGCCAAGCTCGACGCCATTTCCATCGAGGAAATCTGCCATCGCGCGCGGGCAACCGGCCTTGATTGCGGCGAAGGCGCGGCCGGCGCCGCCGACTTCGCGCTTTAAAGCGCGGCCAATCTATCCGGGCGGTCGGTGAAAATCGCGTCCGTGCCGGCAGCACGAAGCGCGCGCATTTCGTCCGGCGTGTTCACCGTCCACACGCCCACTTTCAAACCAGCCGCATGGGTCTGATTGATGTTCTCCGCGCTCGCGTCGAAACGCGATGGGCTCCATCCTTTCCCGCCCGACGCGCTAATCGTGCGCAGCAATGATGTAACATCTTCGCTTCGCTCGTTTGGCGGCAAGGTCGTGAACCAGCATTCCTGGTGTGGCGCGGCCTTCAATACATGCCTGAGCGCCACCCAGTCGAAGCCGCAAATAATTGCGCATTCCAGAAAATTTGCGGTTTTTAGTGTGGCGATGGCCGCATCCGCCACCGCTTCAGGGGCCGCGGACTGCGCGCGGTCGCGGAAATTGGTCTTGATCTCGACAAACAGGCGAAAATCTTTTCTGGCTTTGGCGAGGTCAATTACTTCGCTCAACAGCGGGATGCGCTCGCCATCATGCGGCGTCACATAGGGATGCGCGCGCGCGTAATCGGTGCCTGGTTGCGGGCGGCCAATGTCGAAGCTGCGAAGCTCGGCTAAAGTCAGATCCTTGATGAACGGCCCCGGCGCCGCCAACCACTTGCCATCCGCGCCCCGGCAGATTTCCGGTTTAAAGCGAAAATCATGGAAAACCACAAGCTGGTTATCGCGTGTGAGCTGCACGTCGAGCTCAGCGGCGTCGTAGCCGCGCGCCACCGCATTTTGAAACGCAAACAGCGTGTTCTCGGGCCACAGCCCGGCGCCACCGCGATGCGCGATATTGAGGGGTGTCATGGAAAACACATGTTTGCGCTCATCGCATTCAGTGTAACGCGCTGTGTTGACTTCCGCGCGGGGCGCATGTACCCACGCCTTCCCTTGCGGGCATGGGGCCTGCGAACCACAAGCGAGCCGATTGATGAAGAGCATTCTCACTATCGAATCGCCGGTGCCGGTTGGCGCCGCGGGCATGCTTTGCATGCCCGAAGCTCGCAGGGAAACCGCGGATTAGCCAAGGCTGATCCGAAACATCCACCCTCCGGGCCGGCAAACGCTCTGGAGGGTTTTTTATTTTTCCACCATCCCAAGCGTTTAGCGGCCAGGACAAATCGAGGCGCATACTGAAAAGCCCGTGTCATGACCGAGATCATTCCGTTTGAACTGACGCCGACGCCCGAAGTGCCCGCCGAAGCGGTGGCGCACGAACATCGCGCCCGCACCTGGATAGCGGAAGCGCGCGCGCTTGCACATTTGGCCGGGCCCATCGTTCTCACGCAACTGGCGCAAATGGCGGTCATCACCACCGATATCCTGATGCTGGGCGCCTTCAGCAAAGATGCCCTGGCCTCGGCCGCCATCGGCCTGCCGCTGTTTTACGCAGTGTGGCTCATGGGGTTCGGCCAGGCTGTCGCGGTGTCGCCCATGATCGCGCATATTCTGGGCGACCGCTCGCGCAATCGCGCCGGCGTGCGCGCAGCCACGCGCATGGGGTTGTGGGCTGCGGCGATGACCGCGCCAATCTGCCTTATCGCGCTCAGCTTCGGCACCGATGTGCTGCTGGCGCTTGGCGAGCCGCGCGCGCTTGCCGTGGCGGCCGGCCCTTTCGTGCATGTGCTCAGCCTAGGAATTCCCTTTTCGCTAGGCTTCAACGTGCTACGCAGTTTTTCGACAGCGCTGAGCCACACGCGCGCGCCCCTCATCGTGGGGCTGCTAACAATCGTCTTCAACGCGATCGCCGATTACACGCTGATCTTCGGCCATTTCGGCGCGCCCGAGCTCGGCCTGTCTGGTGCTGCCATCGCCAGTGCCAGCTCCTATGTCTTGAGCTTCTTCGCCATGGTGGCCATTGTGCTGGTTAGCCCCGCCTTGCGCGCCTATCGCATCTTCCGCCGCTTTTTCCGCCCCGATTGGGCGAAACTGCGCGAAGTGTTCCGGCTCGGCATTCCCACCGGCCTCACCATCATCGCCGAAGGCATGTTTTTCAATTCGGGCACGCTGATCATGGGTACGCTGGGCGCGGCCGTTGTGGCCGCGCATTCGATTGCGCTCAACGTGCCGTCCATCACCTTCATGGTGCCCTTGGGCATCGCCACTGGCGCGACCGTGCGCGTGGGCCTGGCCATGGGCGCGCGCGATTATAAGGGCGTGCAGCGCGCGGGGCTGGTAGCACTCGCCATGAGCTCGGGCTTCATGGCGCTGGCCGGCATCGTGCTGGCGCTATTCCCACGCGCGATTGCGGCGCTTTATATCGCCGACACGCCGGCTAACGCCGAAGTCATCCGCAATGCGGTGATTTTCCTGCGCGTGGCGGCGGCCTTTCAGCTACTTGACGGGTTGCAGGTGACGACGGCGCTGGTGCTGCGCGGCATGAAGGACGCAACCGCGCCCATGTGGATCGCGGGCGCCTGTTATTGGCTGATCGGGTTCCCGGCGGCCATCGGATTTACCTTCGGTCTTCACCTTGGCGGGCTGGGGGTGTGGCTGGCCTTCGCGCTGGCGCTTTTCTGCGCCGCAACCGGGCTTTTGCTGCGCTTTGGCTTTCTTTCGGGATTGTTGCAACGGCCCCTGTTGGGGCGCATGCGGGTGCTTGTATGATGGGTCAGCTCTCGATGGTCGGCAGGAGGGTCTTGATGCGCGTTTGTCTGGCAATGCTCGCGGGCGTGATGGCGCTGCTGTTCGGCGGCACGGCTTACGCGATGGACGCTGTTCTCGACAGCGTAATTGATGGCGGCGCGATCATTCACGCCGTGAAGCCCGGCGATCATTTCGACATCGTGGGCGATTGCCTGAATGTGGCGCGCTCAGGCCATGAATTGCGCGTGATGCTCCAGCTCGCCGACAAGCCCGATCAATCGAACATGGGCTACCGCAACGTGCTTGCGACCGAGCAGCATCTCGGCGATGCCAGCCTGCAGGTGCGCGTGCCGGAAATGCCGGAGATGACCAATCACGTCTTCCGCGTGAAAGTATTCGCGCTCGACGGCGGCGAACCCGCCACCTGCGACGCAGGCCAAATCCGCATCGGGTGAATTACAGCAGCGCCACTGCGGCGATGAGGCCGACGGCGCCGACCGCAAGCCATAACGCCATATAACTTTGCCGCATGCGTTGGGCTTGCGCCTCGGCGATCTGGCGCGCGGTGTCGGGGTGCAGCCTGAGCCCCCCTTCAGCCAGCATGGCCGCCACCGCGTCGGCGTTGCGCAACAGCTGCGGCAGGTGCTGGGCGAGCCTGCCGATGCTGGTCATGTTCCCGGCCGCCTCGCGCAGCCGCGCTTCGGGGCCAAGATGGCTCACCATCCACTGCTCCACCACGGGGCGCGCGGCATCCCACACGTCCATATCGGGATAAAGCGCGCGCGCCACGCCCTCCACCACCACCATTGTCTTCTGCATCAGAATGAGCTCGGGCTGCATCTGCATGTCGAAGCGGCGCGTGGTGTCGAACAGCTGCTCCAGCATGCGGGCCATCGAGACCTCGCCCATGGTTCGGCCGAACACCGGCTCGCCGATCGCGCGCAGCGCCTGGGCAAAGGTTTCGACGCTGTGGTGAGGGGCGACGAAGCCCATGTCGAAATGCACCTGCGCCACGCGCGAGTAATCGCGGGTGATGAAGCCCATCAGCGTTTCGGCCATGAAGCGGCGGAGCGCTGGCGTGAGCCGCCCCATGATGCCGAAATCGACGGCGACGATGCGGCCCTCATCGTCCACGAACAGATTTCCGGGATGCATGTCGGCGTGGAAAAACCCGTCGCGCAGCGCCTGGGTGAGAAACGTCTGGATCACGGCGTAAGCAATGCGCCTGGGATCGTGGCCGGCGGCTTGCAGCGTGGCGGCGTCGCGCAAGCTCGTGCCCTTCACCCATTCTGTGGTGAGCGTGCGCGCGGCCGTGCGCGACCAATCGACCGCCGGCACGCGGAAATCCTTGTCCTCGCGCATGTTGTGGGCGAGCTCGGCCGCAGCCGCGGCCTCCATGCGCAAGTCGAGTTCGAGCGCCACCGACGCCGCCAGCGTTTCAACGAGAGCCACCAGGCGCAGCCGCCGCGCTTCGGCCGAGAAGCGCTCGGCGGAGTGGGCTGCGAAACGGAACGCGTCGAAATCACGGGCGAATTCCACATCGATGCCCGGACGCAGCACCTTGACCGCCACCTGGCTGGGCGCTTCACCCGTCGTTGTGGCTTTGTGCACCTGCGCGATCGAGGCGGCGGCGACAGCCGGGCCCAATTCTTCGAACAGCGCCTCCACCGGCTTGCCGAGATCGGCGGCGATGGCGCGGCGCGCCTCGTCTTCCGGAAATGGCGGCAGGCGGTCCTGCAACGCTTCCAGCCCGCGAGTGATGTCGGGCCCCAACACATCGGGGCGCGTGGCCAACAATTGGCCGAGCTTGATGGCGCTGGGGCCGATCTGCTGAAACGCGTTGGCGAGGCGTTCGCCCGGCGGCAGGCCCGTATAAGATTTTTTCGCGCCGCCGAATAAAACCCATGCGCTTACGCGCAACGAGGCAGGTACGCGCGCCTTATATTCATGCGGGATCAGCGCGTCGTGCTGGGCCAGGATGCGCGCGGCGCGATGCAGGCGGTTGATGTTGCTTAGACTTCTGAGCATGCGATGCCTCTAATTTTCCTCCCCCGTAAACGGGGGAGGAAAAATCGGATTCATACCTTCCACCCCGAATGCATGGCCGCGATGCCGCCACTTAAGTTGCGAAACGTCACTTGCGCGAAACCAGCAGCCTCGATCATGCGCGCAAAAGGTTTCTGAGCCGGAAACCGGCGGATACTCTCGGCCAGATAGCGGTAAGCCTCGCCATCGCGCGCGACCAGCTGGCCCAGCCGCGGCAACACGGCGAAGGAATAGCGGTCGTAGAGAATGTCCAATCCCGGCGCCGGCTTGGAAAACTCAAGACAGTGAAACCGCCCGCCCGGTTTCAGCACGCGGAAGGCTTCGGCCAGCACTTTATCTATATGCGTGACGTTGCGGATGCCGAAAGCGATTGTGTAGGCGTCGGCCATATTATCGGCGAGCGGCAGGTTTTCCGCGTCCGCGCACATCCATTCGATATGCGCCTGGTTGTTTTTCCTTGCGCGTTGTTTCCCCTGCTCCAGCATCTCGGCGTTAATATCGCAGACGATGATCTTGGCGCCGGGCGCGCGCGCGGCAATGCGAAAGGCGATGTCGCCCGTGCCGCCGGCGGCATCCACCACTGTCCAGCCTGCTTGCGGGTTCAGCCATGCTACAGCCGCGTCCTTCCACAGCCGGTGGACGCCTGCGCTCATCAGATCGTTCATCAGGTCATAGCGCCGCGCCACCGACGAAAACACGCCATGCACCAGGGCGTTTTTTTCGTCTTCGGGCACTTCGCGGTAGCCGAAGGAGGCGGTCTTTTTGGTAGCGCTCATGGGCGCAGGATACTCTTTCCCAAGCAAATATGACCACAACAAGAATGCGCGGTGATTAAGCCAAGCTTGTCATTCCCGGCCGAGCGACCGAAGGTCGCGAGGGGAAGGGAACTCAGGTGGACAGGTCTGATAAACTCCAACCACCTGGGTCCCCTTCCCTCGCCCAGCCACTCGCGAGTGGCTGGGCTCGCCGGGGATGACAAATGCCGGAATTGCCTGAAGTCGAGACCGTGCGGATGGGCCTTCAGCCCGTGCTGGAGGGTCATAGCTTCACCCGCGTCGAAACCCGGCGCGGCGATTTGCGCGTGCCCTTCCCCAAGGATTTTGCCAAGCGGCTCACGGGGCGCAAAGTCTCGAGGCTATGGCGGCGGGCGAAGTACCTTTTGGGCGAGCTCGATGGCGGTGAAACGCTGGTGGTGCATCTCGGCATGAGCGGGAACATGAGCGTTTACGCCGAAGGCCAAGAGCGCAAGCTCGGTAATTATCTTTGCGCGCCAGCACCGGGGACGGCCGGCCAGGACAAGCACGATCATGTGGTGATGGAAACGGACGCGCCCGCCCTCATCGTCTTCACCGATCACCGCCGCTTCGGATTGATGACGCTGATCAAGACAGACAGGCTGGAACAGGATCCGTTGTTCAAAGGACTTGGTATCGAGCCTTTGTCCGATGAATTCGATGCCGCTTATTTGAACGCCGCGTTGAAGAGCAAGCACACGCCCATAAAAGCTGCACTGCTCGACCAGCGTGTGATTGCCGGCCTTGGCAATATCTATGTCTGCGAGGCGCTGTACCGCGCCTGCGTTTCGCCCAAGCGTTTGGCCGCGACTGTCGCAGGCAAGCGCGCAGCACCCTTGGTCAAGGCCATCAAAGATGTCCTGAAGGATGCCATCAAAGCCGGCGGCTCGTCCTTGCGCGATCACAAGCGGGTGGACGGCGAGCTGGGCGATTTCCAGCACCACTTTTCCGTCTACGACCGCGAAGGGAAGAAATGCTCCCGGCACCGCTGCAAGGGCACGGTGAAGCGCATCGTTCAAGCGGGGCGCTCAACGTTCTACTGCCCCGCCTGCCAGAAATGATCACATCTTCTTGTTGGTAATGGGTACGGTCTTGCCCGTTTCCAGCAGCGACTTTAGCCCCGAGAGCACCATCGGCCAGCCGGTCGACACAGCGCCGATGAACTTGGAATCCGGCCTATCCATGACGTGTGTGATGGTGAGCTTGGTCGTCTCGCCGTCGGGCTCGAGCAGTATGGTGCAGCGCGAATAGCCTTCGGCTTTCATGTCGGGCGTCATTTGATGCTGCCATTTGATGACCAGGCGCTTGGGCCGCGTGGCTTCGACGATTTCGCCCGCATCGGCGACCCTGCCATCGGGGAATGAAAGCTTCCACCGCGAGCCCGGCTTCCAGTCCGATTCCGGCCGCGCGCCAAACCAGTACTGCGCGGCGAATTCCGGTGTGGTCAACGCCTGCCACACCTTGTTCGCGGTCGCGCGGATATAGGTCACGTAAACGAATTTGCTTTCAGCCATCGTCTTTCCCTTCCAGGTTTTGCTTTAGCGCGGAAAGCGCGGCCAGCCGCGCCCGCTCGTATTTCGCCACCCACCGTTCGGCGATGTCGTTGATGGGCACGGGATTGAGGTAATGCACCTTCTCCCGGCCGCGCCTCTGCGTGGCGACGAGATTGGCCTCTTCCAGAATGGCCAGATGCTTGGCCACCGCCTGGCGCGACATGTTCAATCCTGCGCACAATTCACCCAATGCCTGCCCGTTTTTTTCGCGGAGCCGGTCCAACAAGTGGCGGCGGCTTTTGTCCGCCAATGCCCGGAACACGGCATCCATACTCATGCCCTTAATATGCAACCATTTGGTTGCATGTCAAGGGGGCATGCGAAAATGAGCCCATGGTCAAGATTCGCGTCACAGCCGAAATAGCCATTGACGAGGCGGAGCTTGAGGAAAGCTTCGTGCTCGCCTCGGGCCCCGGCGGGCAGAACGTGAATAAGGTCGCAAGCGCGGTGCAGCTCCGCTTCGACATGGGCCGCTCGGTGTCGCTGCCGTGGGAGGTGAAGCAAAGGCTTGGTGCGCTTGCCGGGCGGCGCATGACCAAGGATGGCGTGCTGGTGCTGGAAGCGAGCCGTTTCCGCGATCAGGCGAGGAATCGCACCGATGCGCGCGAACGGCTCCTCCAGCTTATTCGCGAGGCGGCTATCGCGCCCAAGAAACGCAGGTCCACAAAACCCACCCGCGCGAGCCGGGAAAAGCGCATCGAGAGCAAGAGAAAACATTCCCGCCTCAAGCGCACGCGCCGGGAACGAATTGAGGATTAAGCGGCCATGGCTGCGCCCAAACCAATGTGGAAATGCGATGCATGTGGACGGCGCTTTGCGAACCGGAACCAATCGCATTTTTGCGGACGATACCGGTTAAGCGATCATCTGCGTGGGCGGAATCCCCAAGCGGTTACGATCTTTCGTGCGTTCGTGCGCGTGGCAAGGCGCTGCGGACGCATCACGATACTGCCTGAAAAAACAAGGATTGCCTTTCAGGTGCGGATGAGTTTCGCGGCCGTGCAGTTGCGGCGCGATGGCTTGAGCGGGCATCTGGTTCTCGCGTGCAGGCTGGAAAACCCGCGCTTCCGGAAGATTGAAACCATCAGCCCGCGCAATCATGTCCATTATTTTCAGCTGACCTCGCCCGATCAACTCGACGGCGAATTTGCGAAGCTGATGGGTGAGGCGTATCGCGTTGGACAGCAATTCCATCTGAAAGAACCAAAGTGAGCATGATGGGGGCCGGTTTCTTATTGGCCATATCTTGCTTACAGAAGACCGGGGATTGAAAGCGCGAGCTAGCTGCGCCACGGAAGTAAGCTCAGGCATTGGAGGTGGTCCATGAATTATCAGAACATCCTCGTGAAAATCGAAGGCGCGGTGGGGGTGATCACCCTCAACCGGCCAAATGCGCTTAACGCACTCAACCGCGCGCTGATGGACGAAGTGACCGCCGCTCTCGCCGCCTTCGAGGCCGACAGCCAGGTGCGCTGCATCGTTATCACCGGCTCGGAAAAGGCCTTTGCGGCCGGCGCCGACATCACCGAGATGGCATCCAAGGGCTACATGGACGTCTACAAGGAGGATTTCATCACCGCCAATTGGGAAACGGTCACGCGCATGCGCAAGCCTGTGATCGCCGCCGTGGCGGGCTATGCCCTGGGCGGGGGCTGCGAATTCGCCATGATGTGCGATTTCATCATCGCCGCCGACACCGCCAAATTTGGCCAGCCGGAAATCAACCTTGGCGTCATGCCGGGCGCAGGCGGCACCCAGCGCCTCACCCGCTTTGCCGGCAAATCGAAGGCCATGGAGATGTGCCTGACGGGGCGCATGATGGATGCGGCCGAGGCCGAACGGGCGGGCCTCGTTTCCCGCGTGGTTCCGGCGGCGGAGCTGATGGCCGAAACCATGAAGACCGCCAACAAGATCGCCTCCATGTCACTGCCTTCGGTGATGATGATCAAGGAAGCGGTCAATCGAGCCTATGAAACGACTTTGGCCGAAGGCGTGCGCTTCGAGCGGCGTGTGTTTCATTCGCTCTTCGCAACCGAAGACCACAAAGAAGGCATGAAAGCCTTCGTCGAAAAGCGCAAACCCAGCTTCAAGGACCGCTGAGGCCGTCATTGACCCACTAACGGGCGCGGGTTATTAGCCGCCTCCTGTCGTATCCAGCAATTTCGAGGCCTTCAGCCCATGCCCACAATCCGTTCCGCCAAAAAGCGCGTCCGCCGGATCGCGCGCCGGACAGAAGTCAATAAAAACCGTATCAGCCGCATCCGCGGCGCGGTGCGCAAGGTCGAGGAAGCGCTCGCCGCCGGCGACAAAAAAGCCGCGCTTGCGGCCTTCAAGGCGGCGGAGCCTGAAATCATGCGAGGGGCTTCGAAGGGCGTCATCCATAAAAGAGCAGGCGCGCGCAAGGTCTCGCGGCTGGCGCGGCGCGTGAAAGGGCTAAGTGGCTAATATCTATTACCTTTTTCTTTGACTCTATTTTGTCCGTGTGCGCTCTATTCACGTCTTTGCTTGAAATATGTTCCGTGGGCTGACAACAAAATACCGGTAACATAACCTTCGTCAGTCTGTCGCGTGGCATTCGCTAAGCCACTGAATTGCCTGATATCCCCATCGTCAGTGTACTGTAAGTTACTGCTTTTCCCTGCGTTTCCTGCGGCCGTCACGAGACGGACGCAGAAACATAATGTGGGCGCGAATCCCTCTTGCACTGGTTAATTTGCTGCGTATATGGTTTTTCCTGCTTGTGCGAGTGTTCACAGAACTCGCGGCACAGGGGCTAGCTTTAAAGTGTTTGGTGAGTATTCGGGAACGTGCGTGGCGGTTACTCAGGTCTTCACTAAGTAAATCATAACATTACTGTAATCCAAGACTTGGTACGGGACGCTCTGGCGTTCCGCCTGACATGGGTTTTTTTCTCGGAAAGTGGGGGCACATGCGCTCGATCAACGTCCTGAATTGCCCCACGACCTGGCCAACCATAACCCGCGAAGGAGATGCGCTGATGCCCGCATGATCGGCCGTGGCCCGGTTTAAGGCCAAGAAAGCAAGTGAGGGAAATGGGGTGCCGGCTTCTCGAACGGGCTGGCGGAATAAGGGGAGCGGTTATGACTGGATTGGCGATACGGGAGCGGGAACCATCTTGGCCGGAGATTTGGGCGAATACGCGCGATCACTTGCGCATCGAGCTGGGACAGGGGGTTTTCGACACCTGGATCGCGCCTTTATCGCTGCTCGATGTGGCTGACGGCCACGTGCGGCTTTCCGCGCCTCGCCGGCTGGTGCGTGACTATACGGCGCAGCATTACGCCACCCGCATCGAGCGCGCCTTCGCAGCGCAGACCAAAACCTTTGCCAGCCTTGAAATCGTGGTCTCGGTGGTCGAATTGCGCGCCACCGTGCCTACCCCGCATGGCGTAAGCGACACCAGCGAGCACGTTATGCGCGAGCCGCGCCGGGGTGGCAGCACTGGCGGTGGCGGTGGCATCTGGGACCGCGAGCCCGATAGCCAGCAAAGTTTTGAGAATTTCGTCACTGGCCCCGCCAATGAATTTGCCTTCAAGACCGCGCGTCGCCTGGCCGAGGGCAGCGACAACGATCTTGGCATTCTCTATCTCCATGGCGGGTTCGGTTTCGGCAAGACACATTTGCTGAACGCCATTGCGCTGGAAGCCCGCAAAACGCGCGGCGCGCGCGCGCTGCTGCTCAGGGCCGAGGATTTCATGGTCCGCTTCATCGGTGCTCTGCGAGAGCGGGAGACAATTGCCTTCAAGGAAGAACTGCGCGGCGCCGAGATCCTGCTGATCGACGATTTACAGCACATTTGCGGGCGCGCGGCGACGGTGAGCGAATTCCTGCATACCGTGAACGCGTTCGCCGATCTGAAGCGCAAGGTGGTTATCGCTGCCGACCGGCCGCCCGCGGCCCTTGAAGGCCTGCCGGAGGACGTGCGCTCGCGCCTTGCCGGAGCCGTGGTGATCGAATTGGGCAAACCAGATGCCCCTACCAGGCTTGCGATCCTGAAAGCCCGCGCCGCCGAGGTCGAGCGCCAATGCCCACGGGCTGCGCCGCCATTGGCCGTGCTGGAACATATGGCGAGCCAGCTTGATGTGTCCCCGCGCGAGCTGATCGGCGTGCTCAAGAAGGTCACGACCTATGCCGATCTTACGCATCGCCCCGTGACCATGGAGGTGGCCGATGACGCCATCGCAAGCCGCGTGGCGCCGGGCGAGAAGCGCGTTACCGTCGAGGAAATCCAGCGCAAGACGGCCGAGTTTTACAAGCTCGATTTGCGCGAGCTCCATTCCCCGCGACGAGCCCGCCGGGTAGCACGCCCCCGGCAGGTCGCCATGTTCCTGGCGCGCGAGCTTACCAGCCGCTCGCTGCCCGATATTGGCCGGCGTTTCGGTGGGCGCGACCACACGACCGTACTGCATGCCTGCCGGCGCATCGCCGAACTGTGCCGGAGCGACCCCATGTTCCAGCAGGAGGTGGATTTCCTGCGCAAGGTTTTGGGCCATTCGCAACGGATTTAGGGGCCATGCCGCCTGCCCCCGGCGGGCAGGCGGAAGGGCGCCTTAAAACCCTGTGATTTATTAGGCTTCCGCGCCGATTTGGCGCGGGCGAAGAGTCGCTTGCGGGCGCGTTTCTTTGTATCCTTTGCGCTGCGGAATCGCCCCCTGAAAAGGGGGCGTAAACGCGGTTCTTATAGGGCCTCTCCGGCCAGTCCGGCGGGCCTTCAATCAGCGAGCTTCCATGAAGATCAACGTCGAACGCGGCGCATTCCTGAAGGCGCTGAGCCACGTCCAAAGCGTGGTCGAACGCCGCAACACCATTCCCATTCTATCCAACGTGCTGATCGAAGCCGCCAAGGGCAAGCTCAAGCTCACCGCCACCGATCTCGACATCGAAATCGTTGAGACCATGCCTTCCGATGTGCTGCGCAACGGCGCGGCCACAGCGCCTGCGCACATGCTCTACGACATCGTGCGCAAAATGCCGGAAGGCGCCCAGGTGCAGGCCGAACTGGCGCCGGGCGATGGCGGGACGCCTTCTGGTGTCGGCCGGCAGTGTGCGTTTCGAGCTGGCCTGCCTGCCCAAGGAAGATTTCCCGCAGATGTCTTCGGGCGCGCTGCCGCATCGCTTCAGTCTCGAGACCGCGGATTTGACGGCGCTGATCGACAAGACGCGCTTCGCCATTTCGAACGAGGAGACGCGCTTTTACCTGAACGGCATTTATGTTCATGCCGCGCCCGAAAGCCAAGAAGCCTACCTTGCGTGCGGTGGCGACCGACGGCCACCGGCTCGCGCGTTACGAGCTGCCGCTGCCCGTCGGGCGCGGAGAAAATGCCGGGCGTGATTGTGCCGCGCAAAACGGTAGCCGAACTTCGCCGCCTGCTCGACGACGCCGAAGGCGCAATCGAAATCGGCGCTTTCCGACACAAAGATCCAGTTCACTTTCGGCGGCGTCGAACTCACCTCCAAGCTCATCGACGGCACTTTTCCCGACTACCAGCGCGTGATCCCGAGCGGAAACGACAAGGCACTGGCGCTCGACGCCAAGGAATTTTCGGCGGCCGTGGACCGCGTCTCGACCATTTCGGCCGACAAGACGCGCGCGGTGAAGCTCAACCTCGACAAGGACAAGGTGACGCTCTCCGTGGTGAACCCCGAATCCGGCACGGCGACCGAGGAGCTGGGCGCCAACTACAGCGCGGGTGCGCTGGAAATGGGCTTCAACGCCCGCTACCTGCTCGACATCACCAGCCAGATCGAAGGCAAGGAAGTGCGCTTCCTGCTGGCCGATGCCGGGTCGCCGACACTCATCGAAGATACAGAGGACAAGCGCACGCTGTATGTCCTCATGCCAATGCGGGTTTGAACCCTTGGGGTCTGCTGTGAGCGTAATGCGTAAAGCCCAAGGGGGCAGTGAAGCGCTTTCAAGAGCGCCCGCTACTGCGCTTGCGCTGACGGCGGTCAGGCTCACGAATTTCCGTTCCTATGAGGACGCCGCATTGGCGGTGGAAGCCGCCCCCGTGGTGCTGGCGGGCCCCAACGGCACCGGCAAGACCAATTTGCTGGAAGCCATTTCGCTCTTGTCGCCGGGACGGGGCTTGCGCGGCGCGAAACTTTCGGAACATCCAGCGCAAGGCGCCCGAACCCCTCAGCGACGCCTTGTGGGCGGTAGCGGCCACCGTCGCGCGGCCTGACGGCAATTGGGAAATCGGCACGGGGCTGGTGCCTACAGCGCCGGAAGCGCGCGAGCGGCGGCTCATTCATCTCAATGGTGCCGCGGCCGAGTTCAACCGACATCGCGGAACTCTTGCCCATGCTGTGGCTGACGCCCGCCATGGACCGGCTGTTCCTCGAAGGCGCAAGCGGACGGCGGCGGTTCCTCGACCGGCTGGTGTTCGGCCTTCACGGCGGGCACGCGCGCACCGTGGTGCGCTATGAGCGCGCCATGCGTGAGCGCCTGCGTGTGCTGACCGAAGGCCGCCGCGATCCGGCCTGGCTCGACGGGCTTGAAGAAACCATGGCGCAGGAAGGCGCCGGCATAACAGCCGCCCGCAGCGAGGCCATCGAGAAATTAAACGGCGAATTGGCCGCACGCGGATCGGCTGGCGCATTTCCTTGCGCGCATCTGGCTCTCGATAACGGCGGCGAGGGCGTTGGTGCGGACGCCTCCGACTTGCAGGCGGCTTTTGCCGCCTCGCGCGTGCGCGATGCGGAATCCGGCCGCACCAGCGTTGGCCCGCATCTGGCTGATTTGCTGGTGCGCCATACGGGCAAGCGCACGGACGCGCGCGATTGCTCCACCGGCGAACAGAAAGCGCTGCTGATCTCCATCGTGCTGGCCAATGCCTGGCTGCGCGCGTGCGCGAATGAGGGCATCGCACCCCTGCTGCTGCTGGACGAAGTGGCGGCGCATCTGGATGTCAGACGCCGCGCGGCGCTCTTCGAGGAAATCGTGGACTTGCGCGCGCAGGCCTGGATGACGGGCACCGACATGAGCCTGTTCGAGCCGTTAGGCGCGCGCGCGAGCCGCTTCGCGGTCGTGGCCGGCCAATTCGTACGGGCGGAATGACCATGACCCCGGCCAAACCCAACGTCGCTTACGACGCCGAATCGATCAAGGTGCTGAAGGGCCTCGACGCCGTGCGCAAGCGGCCCGGCATGTATATCGGCGACACCGATGACGGTTCGGGCCTGCACCACATGGTCTATGAAGTCGTCGACAATGCCATCGACGAAACCCTGGCCGGCTTCGCCGACCGCATCGAGGTGGAGCTGAACGCCGACGGCTCGTGCACCGTGCGCGACAATGGCCGCGGCATTCCGACTGGACATCCACAAGGAAGAAGGCGTTTCCGCGGCCGAGGTCATCATGACCCAGCTGCATGCGGGCGGAAAATTCGAGCAGAACGCCTACAAGGTTTCAGGCGGGCTGCACGGCGTGGGCGTGTCCGTCGTCAACGCGCTCAGCGAATGGCTCGATCTGCGCATCTGGCGCGACGGCAGGGAATATTACATGCGCTTCCGCGACGGCGATCCGGTTGCGCCGCTGAAGTTGGTGGGCCAGCGTCAAGGACAGGCGCGGCACCGAAGTCACCTTCCTGCCCAGCCCCAAGACTTTCACCAAGACCGGAATTCGACTACGCGACGCTGGAACACCGGCTGCGCGAACTCGCCTTCCTCAATTCCGGCCTGACCATCGTGCTGGCCGACAAGCGCGGCGTTGAGAAGAAGGAAACCACGCTGAAATACGACGGGCGGGCTGGAAGCCTTCGTGCGCTATCTCGACCGCGCCAAGAACGGGCTGATCCCCGCTCCCATCGTGATGAAGGCCGAGAAGGACAACGTCGCGGTGGAAGCGGCGCTGATCGTGGAACGACGGCTATCACGAGAACATGCTGTGCTTCACCAACAACATCCCCCAGCGCGACGGCGGCACGCATCTGGCGGGCTTTCGCGCGGCGCTGACGCGCGTGGTGACGAAATACGCCGATAATTTGGCGGCAGCGCGAAGGAGAAAAGTCCCGCTCACCGGCGATGATTGCCGCGAGGGTCTGACCTGCGTGCTTTCCATCAAGGTGCCCGACCCGAAATTCTCGCTCGCAGACCAAGGACAAGCTCGTCTCATCCGAAGTGCGGCCCGTCGTGGAAGTGCCGTGATCCTCGATCAGCTCGGCCACTGGTTCGAAACGCATCCCGGCCGAAGCGCACGCCCTCGTCGGCAAGGTGATGGAGGCGGCCGCCGCTCGCGAAGCCGCGCGCAAGGCCCGCGAGCTGACGCGCCGCAAGGGCGCGCTCGACGGCATGTCGCTCCCCGGCAAGCTCGCCGATTGCCAGGAGCGCGATCCCGCCAAATGCGAGCTCTTCATCGTCGAGGGCGACAGCGCCGGCGGCAGCGCCAAGCAGGGCCGCAACCGCGCCAACCAGGCGGTGCTGCCGCTGCGCGGAAAGATCCTGAACGTCGAGCGCGCGCGTTTCGACAAGATGCTGGGTAGCGTCGAAATCGCCACCCTCATCACCGCGCTCGGCACCGGCATCGGCGCCGAGGAATTCAATGCCGACAAGCTGCGCTATCACAAGATCATCATCATGACCGACGCCGACGTGGACGGCGCGCATATCCGCACCCTGCTGCTGACGTTTTTCTATCGACAGATGCCGTAGCTGATCGAGCGCGGGCATCTCTTCATCGCCCAGCCGCCGCTTTACAAGGCCACGCGCGGCAAGTCGGAGCGCTATCTCAAGGACGAGCGCGAGCTTGAAGACTACGCTCATCGAGGAAGGAGCTCGCGACGCCGTATTCATGCTGCACAATGGCGAGGAGCGGGCGGGCGCGGATCTTGCGGCGCTGATCGAGAAAGCGCGCGCCGTGCGCGCAGCGCTCGACGGTTTCCCGCGCCATTATCCGCGCTTCGTGCTGGAACAGGCGGCCATTGCAGGCGCGCTCAACCCCGACATCCTCAGCGACAAGACAGAGGCGGCGGAAGCAGCGAACTATATCGCCAAGCGGCTCGACATGCTGTCGGACGAAACCGAGCGCGGTTGGAAAGGCGAAGCCACGCCGGACGGCGGCCTCAAATTCTGGCGCGAAGTGCGCGGGGTGCAAGAGGCGGTCGCCATCGACGGCGCGCTGATTTCAAGCGCCGACGCGCGCAAGCTCGATCGCATGGCGCCCGAATTGCAGGCGGCTTATCTGAAGAACGGCGTTCTACGCCGCAAGGACGAAACGCGCGAGGTGCGCTCACCCACGCAGCTGCTCGATGCCGTCCTTGACTGGGGCCATCAAGGGCATGACGCTGCAGCGCTACAAGGGCCTGGGCGAAATGAACCCGAACCAATTGTGGGAGACGACGCTCGATGAAAACGCCCGCACGCTGTTGCAGGTGAGGGTAGAACACGCGGACGCGGCCGACGATCTGTTCGCCAAGCTGATGGGCGATATCGTCGAGCCAAGGCGCGAATTCATCCAGGACAACGCGCTCAACGTGGCGAATTTGGACGTTTGATCCTTATCGAAGAAGCCGCGCCGCTATGTTTCTCCCCCCGTTGTTACGGGGGGAGAGCCGCCCGAAGGGCGGGAGCGGGGCGGCACTAGCGTTGCCCCCTCCGCTTCGCTCCCCCCGGATTTAATCTGGGGTCGCTCAGCACCTCCCCCGTAACAACGGGGGAGGAAAATAGATTCAACGTGCGAAGTGGGATGTCTAACCAGATTTGTCACCACCCGCGAATGCGGGTGGCCCAGTTGATGCGTGCGCGATCATGCAGAACCCAACTGGTGGCCCGCATTCGCGGGCCATGACGGATTGGGATCACACCTGCGCCCGCACCAACCAGGCGGCGGCGGGGGGCCTGACGCCGTCCTTGCCCTCGTAACGTTGATAGGCGGTCTCCACGGCGGCGCGGATTTTGCCGCGCTTTTTTTCGTCGAGTCCGCGCGCCGCTTTCGCCAACGGGCCGATATTCATGGCTTCCTCGGCGGCCCCCTTTACCGTGCTGCCCATGTGCATGACGGTGTCGAGCTTTTCGATGGCGACATCCTTCAGCCCGCTGCGCACCAGAATGGTTTTCACCCGCGCCGCATCGGCGAAGGCGAATGGCCCCGGCGCCAGCGGGTCGGCCGGTTCCTGCGGTGGCAGCAGCGGCAGCGCTGCCTGCCAGGGCACATTGGCCCAGTCGTTTTCCTTCATCGGCCGCCAGCAGACGAACGCCAGCCGCGCGCCGTGATGCATGGCGTGGCGGATATTGGTGAAACCCACAACGGGATCGTCAAAGAACATCACGCCGAAGCGCGAGAAGATGAGATCGAATTTGTGGCGGCTGAAATCGTGCACGCTCGCATCGGCTTCGAGAAACATGACGCGCGAATGCGCCTTTGCCGCCCGCGCGCGCGCCAATTCCAGCATGGGGTTTGAAATGTCGATGCCGATGACCGTGCCTTTTTCGCCCACCAGCTTTTCCAGCATGAAACTGGTGGTGCCGCAGCCGCAGCCAAGGTCGAGCACGCGCTCGCCCTCCTTCACGTCGGCGAAGCGGAACAATTCCTTCGTGATGGCCTCGAGGTTTTCGTCGATCTTTTCCTGCAAGGACGCCCAGCGCTCGCCCACCGGGCCGTTCCAGTAATCGAATTGTTCGATGTTGGGGATTGCGGTTGCCATGTGGGTGTTTCCTCAGTGGCTGATCAATGCGGCATGCGCGCGAGTTCGGCCGAACGTAATGCCGCGTGGCGCACGCTCGCGCGCTCCTTGACGCCGGCAGATTTCAACTGGCCGCAGGCAGCCATGATATCGCGGCCTCTGGGCGCACGCACCGGGCTGGCATAGCCCGCGCGGTTCACCACTTCGGCGAATTTCTCGATCTGTTCCCAATCCGAGCATTCGTATGGGGCATCGGGCCACGGGTTGAACGGAATGAGATTGATCTTGGAGGGAATGTTGGCCAGCAGCTTCACCAGCGCGCGCGCATCCGCCAGCGAATCGTTCACGCCCTTCAGCATGACATACTCAAACGTGATGCGCCGCGCGTTGGACAACCCCGGATAATTCCGGCAGGCCTCCATCAATTCCTTGATCGGGTACTTTTTGTTGAGCGGCACCAGCACGTCGCGAAGCTCGTCGCGCGTGGCATGCAGCGAAATGGCCAGCATCGATCCGATCTCTTCGCCTGCCTTCGGGATCATGGGCGCCACGCCCGCCGTCGACAGCGTAATGCGGCGCTTGGAGAGCGCCAGGCCGTCGCCATCGGCCACCAGCGCCATCGCGGCGTTGACGTTGTCGTAATTGTACAAGGGCTCGCCCATGCCCATCAGCACGACGTTGGTGATCTTGCGGTTGTGCGCGGTGGATGGCCAATCGGAGAGCGCGTCGCGCGCCACCATCACCTGGCCAACGATTTCGCCGGCCGTGAGATTGCGCACCAGCTTCTGCGTGCCGGTGTGGCAGAAGCGGCAGTTCAGCGTGCAACCGACCTGGGAGGAAATGCACAATGTGCCGCGGTTTTCTTCCGGGATGAACACGGTTTCGAATTCGACGCCGGCGCCAGCACGCAACAGCCATTTGCGCGTGCCGTCTTCGGAAATCTGCTCGGTCACCACTTCGGGGCGCGCGAGGCCGAACCGCGAAGCCATTTCCGCGCGAAACGGTTTTGACAGCGTCGTCATGCGCTCGAAATCGGTCACCCCGCGCACATAAATCCAGTTCCACAGCTGGTTCGCGCGCATGCGCGCTTCTTTGGGCTCCACGCCTGCGCCTTCCAGCGCGGCGCGAAGCTCGGGCATCCCCAGGCCGATAAGTGCGGAATTCGACGTCATTTGATACTTATATACCTCGTGTCTGGAAACCGCCCCCTCCGTCGCCCTGCGGGCGACACCTCCCCCATTGAGGGAGGATGACACATAAAATCATGCTCCCCCTTTGGGGGAGCTGTCCCGCCACTTGCTTTCAAGTGTCGGGACTGAGGGGGCAACACATCATTTGCAGGTGGCCGCGACCTTATCGAGCGCCGCCTTGATGCCGCCCAGCGAATAGGTATCGCGCGTGAGAGTCCCGCGTGCGCTGGTGCCGGTGACGAACATGCCCGACCCACGCTGCATGGCGTCGATCAGCCGTTTCTCGTCATCGGCATTTTCCATCCACGCGCCGCCCGCGTCGCCTTCGTTCTTGGTGAACAGCTCGAACTTGTCAGAGCCCACCTCGATGCCCACCTTGGCGCCTTCCCGATATGTGTAGCCCGGCACCACCGACGGCTCGTCGTGCACATTGCGCCCAGGCCAGGTCGAGATCAAAAAGAAAATCGGATCGCGCTTCACCTTTTTTGGCTCGCTCGATTTCGGCTGCGCCAGCGCGTAACAGACTTTGTCCTTGCCGCTGCCCGATGAGTAAACCGACCAATCCTTGAACGTGCCTATGGCCGTGGGCTCGGCGCCAGCGGGCATGGCGAGCGCGAACAGGACAACGGCCGAAATCCCGGCTCGCGAAAAAATTTTCGCGCGCTCGCTACACGAGGATAACTTCAGCGGCACGAAAATCTTCTTCAGTGTTTCCATCGATTCTTTTCCCAGTATGGCGTGGATAGTTCCTGTCTGAAAGGGCGGTTTGATGGCCTTGCTCCGGCATTCAAGCAGTTTGACCCCTTGACAGCGTGGCGCTCCATCCCCACCTACGCATCATCTCCAGAATTGTATATCAAGGAAACTCGAGGCGCGCGAAAGTGGCCTCCGGCAGCATCAACCATGCTTTTACTTAGTCCCCTGCCTGCGCCGCATCTTGGGCGCGCCCCAGCGGTGGGTGGGCGGCACCTCGGCCCCTGTTTCATGAGATGGCCCGCCCGTGCGGACGGGGCGTTCGTGGAATTGGCCGAGGCTCGCCAGCCGGTCGTACATCACGATGGCGCCTGCCATGCCGACATTGATGGAAAAGCGCGTGGGGATTTTCACCACATGGGCACATCGCGCAAGAACCGCGTCGGACAGCGACACGCGTTCGGCGCCGAAAACATAGGCCGCGCGCAAGGGGTGGCGGAAGCTCGGCAGGTTGATCGCATCGCCGGTGATTTCCACGCCCACCAGCTGGCAACCCTGAGGCAGGCGGAAATCCTCCACCGACTTGAACTGATAGACCGGCAAATGGCCAGCCGCGGCCGATGTGTCCGAAGCCGCGTCCGAGAGCCGCACCTGCGCGTTGATGGTGAAAAAGAAGCTGGCGCCGAAAGCGTGCGCCGAACGCAACAGATTGCCGAGGTTCATCGCCTTGGAAATGCCGTCCACGCCGATGGCGAAATAGCCGCGCATGTGCCCCCTGCCTCACCCTTCGACAAGCTTAGGGTGAGGCTTCATTATGGGCCCTCATGCTGAGCTTGTCGAAGCATGAGGGCGAGTTGATTTCCAAATGACAAGACGCGATAGAGCTGCATGCCCAATCCCATCCTGATCGAAGTGACGCGCGGGCCACTGGTGGAAAGCGTGCACCGGGGCGCGGTGGCGGTTGCCGATGCGGACGGCAAACTCAGGCTTTCGCTCGGCGATGTGCAAAGCCTCATCTATCCGCGCTCTTCGCTCAAGCCCATTCAAGCCATGCCGCTGATCGAATCTGGCGCGGCCGATGCATTCGGCCTTGGCGACGAAGAGATCGCGCTCGCCTGCGCCTCGCATTCCGGCGAGCCGATGCACACCGAGCGCGTGGCCGCGTGGCTTAAACGCATCGGCTGTGCGGAAGCCGATCTTGCCTGCGGCGTACACCCGGTGCGAATCGAGCCCGTTGCCGAAGAGATGATCCGCTTGGGCCAGAAGCCCACGCGCATCCACAATAATTGCTCGGGCAAGCACACCGGCTTTCTGACCGTGGCCAAACATCTGGGCGCGCCGACCAAAGGCTATGAAAAGGTCGAGCATCCGGTGCAGCGCGCGGTGGCCGAGACACTGAAGGACCTGGCCGGCATGACCGGCGAACTCACCTGGGGCGTGGATGGCTGCACCGCGCCGAATTTCGCGCTGCCTTTGGCAAAGCTCGCGCGCGCGATGGCGCGATTTACCGACACCAAAGGCCTTTCAGAAAGACGCGCTTCTGCCGCGAAACGAATCCTGCTGGCAATGATCGCGCACCCCGAGCTGGTCGCGGGCACGGGGCGCGCCTGCACGGCGCTGATCCGCGAAGGCGGCGGCAAGGTCGTGGTCAAGACCGGGGCCGAAGGCGTCTATGTTGCGATGCTGCCTGATATGGGCCTAGGCATGGCGCTCAAGATCGATGACGGCGCGGGCCGCGCGGCGGAAGGGGCCATCGCCCAGATGCTGCTCAATCTTGGCGTGATCGCGCAGGACGGCGAGGCAAACAAGCTCGCGCGCGAGGATGTGCGCAACACGCGCGGACAAAGCGTGGGCGAGAGGCGCCCCGCAGAAGCCCTTCTCAGACTGCGCTAGTTCGATCCTGTTGGCGCAGGCGCCGCCGTGCTGGCCGGTTCGCCCGGCTTAGGCGCCGTGTATGGCTCGACCTTCGTGATGATGCAGTTCTGGTTCAGGCCGCCATGCCGGTACACTACCGCGTCACCGGGCGTAAGGCACATCGTAGATGTAAGCTGCTTCACGCCGATGGTGGTGGCGAAATCCAGATCCTGGCATTTCATGGCAAGTGTCACCTTGTATTCGTCGTTCGGGCCCTGGCGGATGATCAGCGTCTGACTGTCGAGAACCTTGAAGTTCTCGACGTGCCGCGGTTGCAAGCAATTGGTGTTGGCGGAAGCGGGCATGGCGAATATCGTTACCAGTGCGACTGTTCCCAATATGATTGTGCCAATCTTCACGACTTTTCTCCCACTGAAGGACGCCCCGCCCATTGGGAATTATAACGCGCCCGCGCCAGCCAAGAAACGCTTCTGTGCGAACTTTTGGCTGAACATCGGTTCATGTTGCGCCGAGCGCTGCGCCATCACGATTTCGTCAGGAGGAAGGGGAAACTTGCGCGCGGCCTGAACAATTCCCATCTTGTCGTACGAAGCGGAGGACCTACGCATGTCGCTACTAGGCTGGATCATATTCGGGCTGATTTGCGGCTTCATCGCCAGCCGGATCGCCAACAAGGAAGGCGAAGGCTGCGTGGTCAATATCGCGCTCGGCCTTGTCGGCGCTGTGGTAGGCGGCACGATTTTCTCGCTGTTGGGCGAACGGACGTTTTGGCACTTTAGTCTGTGGTCGATGTTCGTCGCCATTATCGGCGCGGTCGTGGTGCTGGTGATCTATCACGCATTGACGGGCAGGAAGACGTTCCTTTAAATTGGCGGATGGGTATTTAAATTGACTGCGATACCGGAAATTCTCCTGAACGACGGCCGGCGCATGCCGCAATTCGGCTTCGGCGTGTGGCAAATTCGGGAAGCCGAAACGGCCGGGCTGGTGAAGACGGCGACTGAGGCGGGCTACCGCTCCATCGATACGGCGGCGATTTATGGCAACGAGGCGGGCGTGGGCGAAGGCGTTCGCAAATCGGGCGTCGCGCGCGAAGAGCTTTTCATCACCACCAAATTGTGGAACAGCGAGCAAGGCCACGCCAAGACGCTGAAAGCCTTTGACGCCAGCCTGAAACGTCTCGCGCTCGATTATGTGGACCTTTATCTCATTCATTGGCCGGTGCCGGAACTGCGGCTCTATGTCGAAACATGGAAGGCGCTTATCGAACTGAAAAAAGGCGGCCAGGCGAAATCGGTCGGCGTGTCGAATTTTACCATGCACCATTTGCGGAGGATCATGGACGAGGCTGGAATCGTGCCCGCCGTCAACCAGATCGAGTTGCATCCGCGCTTTCAGCAAAACGCGTTGCGCGAGTTCCACGCGGCGCACGGCATCGCCACGGAATCATGGAGCCCTTTGGGCCGCGGCGCGCTGTTCGGCGACGCCACCCTTGCGGCCATCGCCAGGAAACACCGCAAGACGACCGCCCAGATCATTTTGCGCTGGCATATCGACAGCGGGTTGATCGTGATTCCGAAATCGGCCACGCCCGCGCGTATCCGCGAGAACATTTCCATTTTCGACTTCCTGCTGGATGCCGCCGACATGAAGGCGATCGCCGCGCTCGATCATTCCGACGGCCGCGCCGGCCCCGACCCGGATAGCGAGCTTACCTAGACCAAAGCAAGAAGTATCAGCGTCAAAAGCGTGCACTGTGCAGGATGACATGCAGCGTGTTGGGTGCGATGCCGTGGCGCACGGGCAGAAAGGCGTGCGTGCTGCCGAACATGGTGCGATAGGGCGCGGCACGCGCAGCATCCTTGTAACCGAAGAAATAGGTCAGCCACCACGTTTCGATTTCGCCCGCGAACAGAATGCCATAGGCGATGATGAGATACATCCACAGCCAATGCGGCAGCGGTTGGCCCCAGTAATAGAGGCTCGCCGCAAGACCGAACGAAAAGGGAATCGCATTGATCAGAGTGCCGATCAGAATCTTCTTGAAGCCATGTACGCGCCGCACGGTAGCGACATCGTTCAGCCGGCCAAGCGGAATCCAATCGTGGAAAATGAGAATGGAGACCTGAAGTACTTGTAACCTGAGCAATATATTTTGTGAATGCATCGGTAGCTCATAGCATCCGGCCGTACAGCCAGATTAGCGCGGCGAGGGTCGGATAAAAGGTGAGGCCCAGGCCAAACGCGCGGCCGACTGGCGCGATCAGGTAACCGATCCAGAACAGCGCGCGGCCGATAATAAATACTATCGCCATAGCGGGAATGAGCTTCAGTTGATCGTGCTGAAGCTCAAGGACCAAGCCAGTCCACGCAATGGCAGCGAGAACCGTTTGCTCGACTGTGTTGCTGTTGTAGCGCAAGGTGATATCGATGAAGCGATCGCCTGTTTCAGGCGCGCCGTCGATGGCGTCAGCCACGAAAAAGCGCCGATTGGCGATAACACCGATGCCGGAGAGCAGTGCGAGGCCCGGAAGCAAAAGCCAGTGCGAGACGAAGGCCAACCGCGCCGCGGTGTCGTCGCCGTCTGGAAGCGGCAAAGGCAACAACGGCAATCGCCACCAGACGAGCAGCAACACCACAATAGCGCCAACCATACCAAAAGCAGTGACTATCTGCTTGCGTAGCATCGGTCGGGTTGACCTATTCCGCCGCATCTTTGGGCAGATAAATTTCACCGCCATGGGCGCGGAATTCGGCCGATTTCTTTTCCATCGCGGCGCGGATTTCGACGGTTGATAGGCCGTCGTGCGTTCTATCGTTCATGCCGCGCGCGGCGTCGCGGACTTCCTGCGAGATTTTCATCGAGCAGAATTTGGGCCCGCACATGGAGCAGAAGTGCGCCACCTTGGCACCTTCGGCTGGTAGGGTTTCGTCGTGGAAGGCTTCCGCCGTTTCGGGATCGAGCGCCAGCGCGAACTGATCACGCCAGCGGAATTCGAAGCGCGCCTTGCTCATCGCGTCGTCCCATAGCCGCGCCGCCGGATGGCCCTTGGCGAGATCGGCCGCGTGCGCCGCGATGCGATAGGCTATGACGCCCGCCTTCACGTCGTCGCGGTCGGGCAGGCCCAGATGCTCCTTCGGCGTGACGTAGCAAAGCATCGCCGTGCCGAACCAGCCGATCATGGCGGCGCCGATGGCCGATGTGATGTGGTCGTAGCCGGGGGCGATGTCGGTGGCGAGCGGCCCCAACGTGTAGAACGGCGCCTCGTGGCAGGCGGCCAACTGGCGGTCCATGTTCTCCTTGATCTTGTGCATAGGCACATGGCCCGGGCCCTCGATCATCACCTGGACGTTGTGGTGTTGGGCGATTCTGTTCAGCTCGCCCAGCGTTTCGAGCTCGGCGAATTGCGCCGCGTCGTTGGCGTCGGCCGTCGAGCCCGGGCGCAAGCCATCGCCGAGCGAAAACGAGACGTCATACTGAGCAAGGATTTCGCAAATCTCTTCGAAATGCGTGTAGAGGAAATTTTCTTGATGATGCGCCAAGCACCATTTGGCGAGAATGGAACCGCCGCGGCTGACAATGCCGGTGACGCGGTCAACGGTGAGCGGAATATGCGCCAGACGCACGCCAGCGTGCACGGTGAAATAATCGACGCCCTGCTCGCATTGCTCGATCAGCGTGTCGCGGTAAATCTCCCAGGTCAGCTCCTCCGCCACGCCGCCCACTTTTTCCAGCGCCTGATAGATGGGCACCGTGCCGATGGGCACCGGCGCGTTGCGCACGATCCATTCGCGGATGGTGTGGATGTGGCGCCCCGTCGAAAGGTCCATCACCGTGTCGGCGCCCCAGCGGATGGCCCAGACGAGCTTCTCCACTTCCTCGGCCGCGCCCGAGGTGACGATGGAATTGCCGATATTGGCGTTGACCTTAGTGAGGAAATTGCGGCCGATGATCATCGGCTCGGACTCGGGGTGGTTGACGTTGGCCGGAATGATGGCGCGCCCGCGCGCGACTTCGGCGCGCACGAATTCCGGCGTGACTTCTTGGGGAATACTTGCGCCGAAGGAATTGCCGTCGGCCAACACGGAACGGCCCAGATTCTCGCGGATAGCGATGTATTCCATTTCCTTGGTGATAATTCCAGCCCGCGCATATTCGAGCTGCGTCACTCCCTTGCCCGCCTTTGCGCGCAGCGACGCGCGGCCCGCCCGGTCGAACTGCGGCACGGTGAGTTTTTCGTTCGGCTTCAGCCCGTCGTCTTCCGGTTTGCGCGTGCGCCCCCGGTATTCCTCCACATCGCCGCGCGCGAGAATCCACTCGCGCCGGAGCGCGGGCAGGCCTTTGGTGATGTCGATTGCGGCATTGGGGTCTGTGTACGGCCCCGACGTGTCGTACAGCCGCATGGCCGGTTCGCCGCCCGCAAGCGCCACTTCGCGGAAGGGCACGCACATTCCGTCTCGCGTCACAAAAATTTTTTTCGAGCCGGGCAAATTTCCCCGCGTCACCACATCGTTGGTTACAGGTTTGGAATTCTGGACGGGCTTGTTCATGCGCCTCTCCCTACGCCGGGCTTAACCGGATCAGGTTCAAAGGGACTCGGCACAATGCCGATCTCAGCTCCAACTTCGGAGCGCCCCTGGGATGGGTACACACTAGCACTCATGTCATCTCCCGCAAATGCGGGCGAACCAGGTGACACTTGCGCGATTGTACAAAAACCAACTGGATGGCCGGTATTCGCGTGCCATGACAGCGGCAGTTATGAAAGGATTTGTTCTAATTTCTCCAGTTCCTGCTTCCATCGTGCGCGTTCGCGCTCGACGTCAGATTTCTTTGCCAGCTTGTTCACCTGCACGGTAATCTGCGATTTGCCCGCGCCTTTGGCGTAGAAGCCCACTTCGAGCCGCGTACCATTCTTCAATGAACCGCGAAAATATTTGTTCTTGGTCTCGGATGACGGCGTGAGATCGGGCTCAGGGAACCACTTCTTGCGCGTCTTGCTGTCGGAGACGGCAGCAAACAGCCTGGCCAGCGGGGCTGCGATTGTCTTGGATACGCTCACCGAAAAACCGTCGGGACGCTCATGCTTCTGCCGGCCGCCGCGGGCGCGCTCGAATTCCACTGCGATCATCTGCGCCCACCAGTCGGGCGCGCCTTTGTCGTGCAGCAGCCGCGCGATGTCCTTATGCGGCATGGCGCTGGCGTTTGCCTTGTTCAAAATGATGAACCAACCCATCAGGCTGCGGCCGGTCTTGGCCTTCACCGCGTCGTCGCTCATGGAAGGGGTATAATGCTTTTTCGTTTCAGCCACCGGAGCCTCCTGCGCGCCCCGCATCATATTCGCAATTTGGTCTGCTTGAAGAGTGGAGTATCAGCAGTCAATATCCGGCCCATGAATAAAGAGGGCCCCATGTCCGAAACGGTCTTCCCAGTGCCGGAGGAATGGAAGTCCCGCGCCTTCATTACCTCCGACAAATACGAGAAATATTACGCGGAGTCATTGAAAGACCCGGACGCCTTCTGGGCGCACGAGGCCAAGCAGATCCAATGGCTGAAGCCGTTCACGAAAGTGAAAAACACCTCATTCAACCCGGACAAGCTGTCCATCAAATGGTTCGAGGACGGCACGCTCAACGTTTCGGCCAATTGTCTCGACAGACATTTGGAAAAGCGCGGGTCTCAAACCGCTATCATCTGGGAAGGCGACGATCCCGCGCAGTCGCGCCACATTACATATGAGGAATTGCACCGCGAGGTGTGCCGCTTCGCCAATGTGCTGAAGGCAAATGGCGCAAAGAAAGGCGATCGCGTCACCATTTACCTGCCGATGATTCCGGAAGCGGTCTATGCCATGCTGGCGTGTGCGCGCATAGGCGCCATCCATTCGGTGATTTTTGCCGGCTTCTCGCCGGACTCCATTGTCGGGCGCATAAAAGACTGCAAGAGCACGCTGGTAATCACCGCCGACGAAGGCCTGCGCGGCGGCAAGATCATTCCGCTAAAGATGAATGTCGACCTGGCGCTGACCGAATGCGAGGTAAAGCGCGTCATCGTGGTGAAACGCACTGGCAAGCACGAGCTGATGCACAAGGGCCGCGACGTCTGGTATCACGACGAAGCAGCGAAGGTGACGGCCGATTGCCCGCTCGAGGAAATGGGAGCGGAAGACCCGCTGTTCATTCTTTACACTTCTGGTTCCACCGGCCAGCCGAAAGGCGTGCTGCACACCAGCGGCGGCTATCTGATTTATGCAGCAGCCACGCACAAATATGTTTTCGATTATCACGACGGCGACATATACTGGTGCACGGCCGATGTCGGCTGGGTGACGGGCCATACCTATATCGTCTATGGGCCGCTAGCCAACGGCGCGACCACGCTGATGTTCGAAGGCGTTCCGAATTACCCCACCACCTCGCGCTTCTGGGAAGTGGTGGACAAGCACAAAGTCAGCACTTTTTACACAGCGCCCACCGCCATCCGCGCGCTGATGCGCGAGGGCGACCAGCCTGTGAAAAAAACCAACCGCGCATCGCTCCGCCTGCTGGGTTCGGTTGGCGAGCCGATCAATCCGGAAGCCTGGCTGTGGTATCATGAAGTGGTGGGCGAAGGGCGCTGCCCCATCGTTGATACGTGGTGGCAGACGGAAACTGGCGGCATCCTGATTTCGCCATTGCCGGGTGCGACCGCACTCAAGCCCGGCTCTGCCACCAAGCCGCTTTTCGGCATCAAGCCCGAGATCGTGGGAACGCATGGCGAGGTGCTGGAGGGCCCGTGCCAGGGAAATCTCGTACTCACCGATTCATGGCCGGGCCAGATGCGCACTGTCTATGGCGACCACAAGCGCTTCATCGATACCTATTTCAAAACCTATCCTGGCAAATACTTCACCGGTGATGGCTGCCGTCGTGATGAAGACGGCTACTACTGGATCACGGGCCGCGTTGACGATGTGATCAAGGTGTCGGGCCACCGGCTTGGCACTGCCGAAATCGAATCCGCGCTCGTCGCCAATCACCAGGTGGCGGAAGCGGCCGTTGTCGGCTTCCCGCATGACATAAAGGGCGAAGCGATTTACGCCTTCGTCACGCTGAAAACGGGCGTGAAAGGCACGCCGGCATTGGCCGAAGAACTCCGCCAATGGGTGGCGAAGCATGTTGGCGCCATTGCGCGGCCCGAAGTTGTGCAGTTCGCGCCGGGCCTGCCCAAGACGCGTTCGGGCAAGATCATGCGCCGCATTTTGCGCAAAATCGCCGAAGGCGATATTTCCAATCTCGGCGATACATCCACGCTGGCGGATCCCAACGTGGTCGACGATCTGGTGAAGAACCGGAAGCGCGCTGCCTAGGCCCGCGCGTATTCCTCCATTGCCTTGGCAAGAGCGATGTCATTTTCGGTGACACCGCCGGCGTCGTGCGTGGCCAGCGTCACGTCTACCGTCTTGTAGACATTGAACCATTCGGGGTGGTGGTCCATTTTTTCGGCCAACAGCGCCACACGCGCCATGAAGCCGAAGGCCTGATTGAAATCCTTGAACACAAACTTCTTTTGAATGGCGTCGCGGCCCGGCGCCTCATGCCAATCGGGCAATTGGGCTAACGCCCGCTTTCTTTCCGCGCCTTCCAGTTTTTTCATGGGTTTAACCTCTGTCGATTCAATTATACTCGCAAGCATGACAAGAAAAAGCTTGGACTGGGCCGAAGCAGAAGCGCCCTCGCTCGACGATATCGAGGCGCTCGCGCGAGAGGTGTTTGCGGGGCTGCCCAAAGAGTTTCGCGCGCTTTGCGGTGAGCTTGTCTTCATGGTGCAGGATTTCCCGGACGAAGACGTCATGCGCGACATGAAACTGGAAAGCGAATTCGAAATCCTTGGCCTGTTCCAGGGGCCCGATCTGGCAGCGCGCGAAAGCGGCTACCATACGGCCTCCCAGACCATGATTTTCCTCTATCGCCGTCCCATTCTGGATTACTGGACAGAGAACGAGGACACGCTGGGCGGCCTGGTGCGCCATGTTCTCATCCATGAAATCGGCCATCATTTCGGATTGTCCGACGACGAAATGCACGCGATCGAGGAAGAAGACTAGCGAGCAAGCGTGTAGATGCGTTCGGCGCGGTAGATCGAGCCAGTTGAGCCAAGATGGCTTGAAAACAGCACGAAGTGTTTCACCTCGAAAGGCCCGCTCGCGAACAGCGCGTGGTCGGTAAGGAAATCCATCACATGGCCGCGGGACGTGGCCTTGAGGCGGGCCAGCGTGATATGGGGCGAGAATTTGCGGCGCTCAGGCTCCAGGCCGAAACGCTGCAGCGCGGTTTCAACTTTCTTTTGTAAATGCAGTAGCGCGTCATTGCCGCGAACCCCCACCCACAGCGCGCGAGGATTATTCCCGCCGAATTCGCCCACGCTTGAAAGCTCCATGGTGAAAGCGGGTGCGCGAATGCCCGAAAGCGCATCGTCTATGTCATGGGCCACTGCGCCATTCACTTCGCCGATGAAGCGCAAGGTGAGATGCATCTGCTCCATTGCAGCCCAGCGCGCGCCAGGCACGCCGGTTTGCAGCCGCGTCAGCTTGGCGTGCACGGCGTCGGGGATTTCAAGTGCCACAAACAGCCTGATCATGGACTAGGCAACGAATGGCAAGCGCTTGCGGAACAGGGTGACGACCATGGCGTATGCCGCGAGGGCGCAAAGCGCGGCAGCAAGAAACACGAGTTCCTCATGGAAGCGCGCGGGCGCTAACGCCAAGCCCAGCGCGTAACCGCCAAGGCAGCCGGCGGCTGTCACTAGCGTAGCGGCGGTAACGGGCAACAGCGCGCGCGTGAGATCGGAGGTAATGACAAGCAGATTGCGACGGTTCGCAAGAAAAAGCAGTAATGCCAGATTGATCCAGGCGGCAAACGACGTTCCAAGCGCAATGCCGACCGCACCGAAGGCAAGCCCCCAGACCAAGATTACCTTCAGCACGACATTGGCCACCACCGAAACCAGCGTCGCGCGTACCGGCGTCGCCGTATCGCCGCGCGCGTAGAAAGACGGCGTGACGCAGCGCATCAGCACGAAAGCGGGCAATCCCGTGCCGTAGGCGACAAGAGCCGCCGCCGACTGGTCGGCCGATTGCACGCCGAAAGCGCCATGCGCGAACAGCGCGCGCATGATCGTTTCGGGAATGGTGAAGAATGCGGCGATGCAGGGGAGCGTCAGCAGCAGGCCCAGAACCACTGCGCGGTTCTGTGCGTGATTGGCGCCCGGCACGTCGCCGCCGGCAATACGCGCCGACATGTCGGGCAGCAGAATGGTGCCGAGCGCGACCCCGATGATGCCCATAGGCAATTGATTGATGCGGTCTGCGTAATAGAGCGCTGTCAAATCGCCCGAAGGTAAGAAACTCGCGATGATCGTGTCCACAAACAGGCTGATCTGCACGCTGCCGGAACCGATGGTGGCCGCCCCCAGCGCGCGCAGGAACTCGCCCATCTGCGGCGTCCATTGCGGCCACATGGGTTTTAGCCACAGCCCGTGGCGGCCCGCGGCCCAGATCAGAAACAGCAATTGCAAAATACCGGCCGCAAGCACGCCGTAGGCGGCGGCATGTTCAGGGGTTGGAAAATATTTCGCGAAAGCAAGCGTTGCGATCATGGCGACGCTGAGAAATACCGGCGCGGCAGCAGCGGCGCTGAACTTCAGAATCGCGTTCAGCATGGCGGAAAGCTGTGTCACAACGGCGATGCATAGAAGATAAGGAAAGGTGATGCGGGTAAGCTCGATTGCGAGGCTCATTTGCGCGGGGTTTTTGCCGAAGCCCGGCGCCAGAATCATGATCACCCAGTGCATGCCGGCAAAGGCCACCACCAAAAGTACGATCTGCGTCACCAGCTGCCAGGCGAACACGTCGTTGGCGAAGGCCGCTGCCGCCGAACTCGCGCGAATATTTCCCTCGCGCGTGGCGGTGGCGGCATAGCGCGGCAGGAACGCGGCATTGAACGCGCCCTCGGCGAAAATGGCCCTGAAATGGTTGGGCAGCCGGAACGCCACCAGAAAGGCATCCGACATCGGCCCCGCGCCCAAAATGGCAGCCATCATCACGTCGCGGCCGAAGCCCGAAAGCCGCGATAGTGCGGTGAAGCCGCTGACGGAAAGGAGGCGCCGGATCACGGCAGTTTGATTCTCATAAGAATCGTCGAAGGCCCGTTGGCTGAGAGTGGCGGGCGTGCCAGTTCGGGTCAACCGGAAGGCCGGATTTGCGAGCCTTGAAATGGCGCCCTCCGAAGCCGATATTACAGGTGGTCACTTGCGACCGGAATTGCAGGAGGTTTTGCCTATGGCCGACTTTGATAACCGCGTGCGAGCCAACACCAGCACCGCGACGGCCGCTATCGATGTGGGTCTCAGGGCCTACATGCTTCAGGTTTACAACTACATGCTGGGCGCGTTGGCGCTGACGGGCGCGACTGCCTGGGTGATCGCCAACACAAGCCTGGCCTCGCTGTTCTTCGCCGTAAATCCCGCGACGCATGCCTATGGGATCACTGTGCTTGGCATGGTGGGCATTTTCGCGCCACTCGCTTTCGTGATGTTCCTGAGCTTCCGCATCCAGAAGATGAGCCTCGCCACCGCGCAAATCACGTTCTGGCTTTACGCCGCCGTGATGGGCATTTCGGTCTCCTCTATCCTGTTCGCCTTTACGGGCGAAAGTGTGGCGCGCGTGTTCTTTATTACCGCGGCCACATTCGGCGCTATGAGCCTGTGGGGCTACACCACCAAGGCCGATCTCTCCGGCATGGGCTCGTTCCTGTTCATGGGGCTGATTGGCATCATCATCGCTTCCCTGGTGAACCTGTTCATTGCTTCCAGCATGGTGCAATGGGTCATCTCGGTGATTGGCGTGCTCGTGTTCACCGGCCTTACCGCCTACGACACGCAGCGCATCAAGGAGAGTTACTACGCGGGCGATGACGGCACGATTGCCGGCAAGAAAGCCGTGATGGGCGCGCTCAGGCTCTATCTCGATTTCATCAACCTGTTCATCATGCTGATGCAGCTCCTGGGCAACCGGCGCTGAATTCCATCACTCTAACCCTTTGACAAAGGCTCCGGTTTGCGCCGGGGCCTTTTTAATTTTTGAGAAAAAGGAAAATTGAAAAATTTGCGGTCAAGGCGCAATTCGCCCGCCCAACCGGAAGCAGAATTTTTTAGCCGTTCATATTGGCCTTATGGTGGCGGCGTCATCGTCGCATGTTCAGCTTCGCCTCAGGGCTCAATGATGCAAGCGCGTTCAAGGGCTTCGCCCCTTTTCGGGGGCCAAGGCCCGTTTTCCGCGCGGATTTCCAGAGATAAGTGTGAGGCGGGTATGGAGCGCCACGCTGTCAAGGGGTAATCCAAGATTTTTGCCGGCCGCGAAAAATTATTCCGCCGCGATGGCCCGGATCAGCGTGCGCTCGAAAATCCGCAACACCTGCGCCAGATCGTGTCCGCGTTTCAGCACGTGTCCGCTCGCTGCGACAATGGCGTATTGACCCTGACGGTTTCTCGATTTCGGGCGCTTCTCGACGCGATAGAGCGGCATCTCGCTCGAGCGCCGGAAAATGGAAAACACCGCCGCCTCTTCCTGAAAGTCGATGGCGTAATCGCGCCATTCGCCGTCGATCACCATGCGGCCATAGATGTTAAGAATGCGGTCGAGCTCGCGGCGCTCGAAATGCACGCACGCCCCGCTCCAGCTCGAGGAGGAATAACCGCCCCAGGAATTGTTCCGTGCGGGCCGGGACGGCGCTTCCGCACGGACGAACGCTATCGGTTCGTCGACCATCGGGGGAAGCATGGAACGAATGGGCGCTTCCGGCAAGGGGCATTTCAGATGCCCTCATGCTTCGACGGGCTCAGCATGAGGGCGAAAAACTGGACCTCACCCTGAGCTTGTCGAAGGGTGAGGCTAGCGTTTGTGCGCCATCATTAGGCCGTCGCCTATGGTTGCCAGCGCCATGTCCACGCGCCTGTCGCCGTGGATCTTTTTGTTGAGCGCGCGGATGGCACGCGTATCGGGATCGTTCACTTTGGGATCGGCAACGCGGCCATACCAAAGCGAGTTGTCGATCAAAATGAGCCCGCCTTTGCGGACGAGCTTGAGCACACGCTCGTAATAGCGGCCGTAGTTTTTCTTGTCGGCGTCGATGAACGCCATGTCGAAGGGCTTCTCGCGCGCAGCAATCATGGCGTCTAGTGACTTCACCGCGGGCGCAATGCGCGTTTCGATCTGTCCCGCCACGCCTGCCGCCTGCCAGTATTTTCGCGCGAGCTTGAGATAATCGTCGCTGATGTCGAGGCAAACAACCCTGCCGCTCTTCGGCAATGCCAGCGCCACCGACAAGGCGCTGTAACCGGTGAAGCTGCCGATTTCGAGATAGCGCCTGGCGCCGATCACTTTCGCGAGAACGCCCATCGCCGCGCCCTGCTCGGGCGCGATCTGCATTTCTGCCCGCGGCATTTTCGCCGTGTCGCGCCGGCAGCGTGCGAGCTGGGCATGCTCGCGCACGCCCACCCGCGCCAGATAGGTCCGCACCTGCTTGCCTACGCCAATGGCACTGCTCATGGCTGTTTCCTCGAAATTCCCGCTTTTGGGGTCACGAAAACGCCCCAATCGGGTCACGGGGGCGCCCTTTTACCCCGCCATCTTTAGAGCGTCGGCTGGCTGGCTTTAAGGCCCTGACGGGAAGATTGAACCCAGCCCCCCAGCCCCTTCCGGCCAAGGTTTGGCCCGCCAGCCGACTTTTTACCTCATGATCAGACTTGCAACACCTCCCACGCCGGAGGTTTGCCCATGACCGATTCGCCCTTCGGCAATCTTAGGGTGAGGTTTTTCGTTCCCTGCACTCATGCTGAGCTTGTCGAAGCATGAGGGGATTGTAACGCCTCGCCCCTTGCGGATGGCGGCCGATTTTTCTAAGCAAACCCGGCCTTCCTCGTGTACCCCTCCGCCCATGGCCATGATCGAGATCGAACAACTGACCAAGCACTTCGGCGATATCTTTGCCGTGAACGGCATCGATCTCACCGTCGGCAAAGGCGAGGTGCTGGGCTTTCTGGGGCCGAACGGCGCCGGCAAATCCACCACCATGAAGATGATCACGGGTTTTCTTGCGCCCACCTCGGGCCGCGCGCGCATCTGCGGGCACGACATCGAAACCGACACCACGGCGGCGCAGGCGATGCTGGGCTACCTGCCGGAAGGAGCGCCCGCTTACGGCGACATGACGCCTAGGCACTTCCTTGCCTTTATCGCGGCGGTGCGCGGGTTCCGCGGCGAAGATGCGAAAAAGCGCGCAAGCGCCGCCGCCGCCAAGACCGAGCTTGAACCGGTGCTCGACCAGCCGATCGAAACGCTCTCCAAGGGCTTCAAGCGGCGTGTGGGTCTGGCGCAGGCGATCCTGCACGATCCGCCGGTGCTGATCATGGACGAACCCACCGACGGCCTCGATCCCAACCAGAAACACAGCGTGCGCACCTTGCTGCGCGCCATGGCGCCGGAAAAAGCCATCATCATTTCCACCCATCTGCTGGAGGAAGTGGAAGCCGTCTGCTCGCGCGCGGTGATCATCGACCGCGGCAACATCGTCATCGACTCAACGCCCGCGAAATTGCTGCTGCGCGGGCCGCTCGACGACGTATTCCGTTCGCTCACCACGTCGGACGAAGCCCGCGCGCGCGAGGCGCACCCATGAGCGCGCTGAAAATCTATTTCTCCCCCCCTCGTTACGGGGGGAGTGCCCAGCCACTTGCGAAGCTGGTGGCTGGGCGAGGGGGGCAGCGCCGTTCCCCCCGCCCGATCCGGCTTCGCCGGATCGACCTCCCCCGTAACAACGGGGGAGGAAAAGTTGGGACACGGGGTCCGCGCAGATGAAACAGGTGTGGCCCATCTTCAAGCGCGAATTCGCGGCCTATTTCGCGACGCCGCTGGCTTACGTGTTCATCGTGATTTTCCTGTTCGTGATGGGCGCCTTCACCTTTTACATAGGCCGCTTCTACGACAATGGCAGCGCCGATCTCGGCGTGTTCTTCGGCTATCACCCGTGGCTTTATCTGTTCCTGGTGCCGGCCATCGGCATGCGGCTGTGGGCGGAGGAGCGCCGCACCGGCACGATGGAATTGCTGCTGACGCTTCCCGTACCGCTGTGGGCGACGGTGGTGGGCAAATTCCTCGCCGCCTGGGCGTTCACCGGCGTGGCGCTGGCGCTCACTTTTCCCATCTGGATCACGGTCAATTATCTGGGCAATCCCGATAATGGCGTGATCCTCGCGGGCTATATCGGCAGCCTGTTCATGGCGGGCGCCTATCTCGCCATCGCTTCCGCCATTTCGGCCACCACCTCGCACCAGGTGATCGCCTTCATCGTCAGCGTGGTGGTGTGTTTCCTGTTCACGGTTTCAGGCGCGCCGCTGGTGCTCGATTTCTTCAAGGCCTGGGCGCCGCTGGCCCTCGTCAATGCCATTTCGTCGTTCAGCTTCCTCACCCATTTTTCGGCGATTTCCAGCGGCGTCATCGATCTACGCGACGTGATCTATTTCGCCTCGCTGATCGCATTGTTCCTGACCGCCACCATCGTCGTGGTCGATCTCAAGAAGGCGGGCTGACGCGATGAAGCCGCTCTCCCGCAAAGTTTACGCGCTCACGGCCATCGTGCTTGCCGCCATATTGTTCGTGGCGGTCAATATCGTTTCCGACAACTGGCTGCACAACGCCCGCTTCGACCTCACGGAAAACGGTCTGTACACGCTTTCCGATGGCACGCGCGCGACGCTGGCCAAGATTCCGGAACCGATCACGCTCCGCTTCTTCTACAGCCGCGAGGTTGCGGCCAATTACTCCCAAGTGCGCGCTTATGCGAGCCGCGTGCGCGATCTCTTGCAGGAATATGTGGCGCTGGCGCACGGCAAACTTATCCTTCAGGAAATCGATCCCGAGGCCTACACGCCTGCCGAGGACGACGCGGTGGCGGCAGGCCTGACCGCCGTGCCGACGCAGGAAGGCGACAATGTCTATTTCGGCCTTGCCGGCACCAGTAGCGTGGGCGGGCAGGAAACCATTCCCTTCTTCAACCAGAGCCGCGAGCAATATCTCGAATACGATCTCAGCACATTCATCTATCACCTGTCCTCGCCCGCGAAGCCCAAGCTCGGCATCATCACCAGCCTGCCGCTCGATTCTGGCGCGGGCGGCATGGCGGCGGCGATGCAAGGCAAGTCGCAGCCATTCGTGATCTATCAGCAGCTGCATGATTCGTTCGACTTGCAGATGCTGGATCAGGATATCGATCGCATCCCGGCGGATATTTCGACCCTGCTGATCGTGCACCCCAAGCCGCTCAGCGACAAAACGCTCTATGCCATCGACCAGTTTGTGCTGCGTGGCGGGCGCGCCATCGTCTTCGTCGACCCGCTTTCGGAAATCGCCACTGCCAGCGGCGGCCAGCCGGGGATGCAATCCAGTGCGACCTCCGATCTCGAACCGCTGCTCAAGACCTGGGGGGTGGCTTACGATCCCACCAAAGTGGTGGCCGACGCCGCGCGCGCGCAGCACGTGCAGATGTCGCCCGATTCGCCGGACTCCGCCGTCGATTATATCGTCTGGCTGCGTCTTTCTTCCGACAATCCGGATGGCAGCGATTTCAGCCCCACCGATCCCGTCACCGCCAATCTGAAGCAGCTCAATCTTGCCACGGTGGGGGCGCTGAGACCCATTCCGCATGCCACCACGCACTTCTCTCCGCTGGTGCGCAGCTCGGCGGAATCGCAATTGCTCGACACCAACGTGGTGCGCGTGATGACGCAGCCGCAGGATTTGCTGCGCAGCTTCCAGCCCAGCGGAGAAAAATTGTTTATCGCCGCGCGCATCTTCGGCCCCGCCAAATCGGCATTCCCGAAGGGCGCGCCGAACGAGCCGCTTGCCCAGGGCGCGCCGCCGCCGCCGCCGCTTCCCGCTTCTATCGGCGAGGCGAAGAACATCAACGTCATCGTCATGGCCGACAGCGATCTGTTTGACGACCGCTTCTGGGTGCAGGTGCAAAACGTGCTGGGCCAGCGCATGGCCGTGCCGACGGCCGACAACGCCGCTTTCGTGGTCAATGCGGTCGAAAACATGATGGGTTCGTCCGACCTTATCGCCCTGCGCACGCGCGCGCGCTCGGACCGGCCGTTCACCGTGGTGCTGGAATTGCAGCGCCAGGCGGAAAGCCGCTTCCTCGCCGAAGCGCAAAGCTTGCAGCAGAAGGTTGCGGAAGCCGAAGGCCATTTGCGCGATCTGCAAGGCGAAGGCGGCGGCGAAAATGCGCCGGCCAAGGGCCAGCCCGCGAACGCCAAAGGCGAAATGCTGTCGTCCGCGCAGCAGGCCGAGATAGAAAAATTCCGCCGTCAGCTGGTCGAGAGCCGCGCGGCGTTGCGTGAGGTGCAGGCCAATTTGCGCAGCGACGTCGAGCGGCTGGGCGCGCGGCTGGCCTTCATCAATATCGCGCTGGTGCCGATTTTGGTGGCGGCTTTCGCCATCTGTCTGGCGTGGCTGCGCCGCCGCAGGCGCGCGCGGGCAAGAGGCCTGTAATGAAAAAACTGTTCGCCGATCCGCGCCGCCGCAACCTCGCAATTCTGGGCGCGGTGACTTTTGTCTTCGTCGTGCTGGCTTTCGTGTCGGTCACGCAAAACGCCTCCGAAATGGCGCCCAAATACCAGCCGCATCTGTTTTTTCCGGATCTGAAAAATCAACTCGACGATCTCGCCGCCATAAGCGTGGAATCAAAATCCGGCAAATTCACCATCCGTTACGACAAGGCCAAGGGTTGGGTGATCGTGGAAAAGGGCGGCTTCTCCGCCGATGAAACGCAGGTGCGCCAGACCGCCGTCGCCATGGCCGAGCTTGAGGCGATCGAGCCAAAGACTTCGAACCCGGAAATGTTGAGCTATACCGGCCTTGTCGATCCCGCCAAAGGCGGCGATGCGGCCGGCGTCACGCTGTTCGACAGCACAGGCAAAGCGCTTGCGGCGCTGCTGCTGGGCAAGACCGACGAGGCGACAGACGCCCAGGGACGCACCGGCATCTATGTGCGCAAGCCTGGCGACAATCAGGCCTGGCTCGCGCGCGGTTATCTTGTGGCCAAGCCGGATATCGGCGATTGGCTGAACAAGCGCGTACTCACGATTGCGCGCGAGCGGATCAAGGAAACGGTGGTGACGCCGCTCGAGGGCGATGCCTACACCGTGTCGCGCGAGAAAAAAGATGACCCTGATTTCAAGCTTGCCGAAATACCCGCGGGGCGCGCGCTTGTTTACGATGGCGCGCCCGATGGCGTGGGCGCGGCCATCGTCGGCTTCACCTTCGACGACGTGCAGCCAACAGCCAATTTCGATTTTAGCCGCGCGGCGCAAGTCAACAGCACGACTTTCGACGGCCTGACCGTCGCGGTGAAACTGATCCTGCAGGGCCAGACCTATTGGGCGAGCATTCTTGCCGCGGGCTCTACCCCCGAATCTCAGGCCGAAGCCGCCACGCTCAATGCGCGCGCTGGCGGCTGGGCCTTCAAGCTGCCGGATTACAAGGCCAAGCAGTTTCTGACACCCCTAGACAACCTCTTGAAGCCGGCCGGCGGCGCGAACCAACCGGCGCCTGCGCCGGATCAACAATGACCGCGCATTTACCCTCATGCTTCGACAAGCTCAGCATGAGGGTATAGGAAATCGCCTCACCCTGAGCTTGTCGAAGGGTGAGGCGGATAAAATGCGTTCACATTAGATGACAAACTACAATTCCTTCCTGAAAAATCTTTGGTACATGGCGGCGCTGTCGCGCTCGCTTGCGCCCGGCGCGATGCGCCGCGAAATGATTTGCGCGGAGCCGGTGCTGCTGGGGCGCACGCGCGAGGGGCGCGCCTTCGCGCTGCGCGACATCTGCCCGCACCGCGCGGCGCCGTTATCGGCGGGCCGCATCCGCGACGGCGAAGTGGAATGCCCCTACCATGGCTGGCGCTTTAAGCCCGATGGCCAATGCGCGGTCATTCCTTCCGTGCTGCAGGACCAGAACATCGAAGTAGGAAAAATTCGTGTCCAATCTTATCCGTGCCGCGAGCAGGACGGATTGATCTGGGTTTACTTCGCCAACGATCCGAAAGCGGAAAGCCCGCCCACGCTTGATCCCCCGAAAATTCCCATTCGTGCCAGCGACGGCAACGCGCGGCCCCGCTTCGTCGAGGCACAGATGTTTCCCTGCGAGCTCGATCACGCCGTCGTCGGCCTGATGGATCCGGCGCACGGGCCATTCGTGCACAATGCCTGGTGGTGGCGCACCGAGAGCTCGATGCATGAGAAGGCGAAGCACCACGCGCCATCGACGCGCGGTTTCACCATGGTGGCGCATAAGCCTTCGTCCAATTCCTTTATGTACAAAATTCTGGGCGGAGAGCTTTCCACCGAAATCCGCTTCGAGCTGCCGGGCCTGCGCTTCGAGCACATCAAGGCGGGGCGAAATGAAGTGCTGGGCTTCACCTCGGTCACGCCGCTTGACCACGCGCACACGCTGGCGACGCAGGTGTTCTATTGGACGGCCGGCTGGATGAACTTGATCCGCCCGTTCTTCCGCCCCTTCGCGCGCGCGTTCCTGGGCCAGGACCGCAAAATCGTCGAGTTGCAGAACGAAGGGCTGAAGTTCAATCCACCGCAGATGCTCATCCAAGACGCCGATGTGCCCGCCCTCTGGTATTACCGCCTGAAAAAAGCGTGGGCGGAATCGGTGGCCGCAGGCACGCCGTTCGAAAACCCGGTTCAGGAACGCACGCTGCGGTGGCGGAGTTAGCTTTACCTTACCCTTCGACAAGCTCAGGGTGAGGCCATCTTGCAAACCCTCATGCTGAGCTTGTCGAAGCATGAGGGTAACGAATTGCGCGGGGTTGCCCCCGGCCGGAATCGCCGCTAGACAGTCCCCTTAGCCTGAAACTTTATCCGATGGCCGCCGCGCGGAAAGCCGCGTGCGCGGGTTCGCGCACGAGAGACGATGACGGTACGCCACAAAAATTGTCCTCCCCCTTTGGGGGAGGTGTCAGCCAAAGCGCGAAGCACGAAGGCTGACGGAGGGGGCACCTCCGCACTGCCCCCTCAGTCCGTCTTCGCCGCTGCGCGGCTTCGCCGGACAGCTCCCCCAGAGGGGGAGTATAAAATGCTGCGAGTGCCGAATGCCCAAACGCACTGACATCCACACCATCCTGATTATCGGCGCGGGGCCCATCGTCATCGGCCAAGCCTGCGAATTCGATTATTCCGGCGCGCAGGCCTGCAAGGCGTTGCGCGCCGAGGGCTATCGCATCGTGCTCGTCAATTCTAATCCCGCCACCATAATGACAGACCCCGGTTTGGCGGACGCGACCTACATCGAGCCCATCACGCCCGAATTCGTGGAAAAAATCATCGTGCGCGAGCGTGCGAACGTGCCCAAGGGCAAAGTGTTCGCGCTGCTGCCCACCATGGGGGGCCAAACCGCATTGAATACGGCGCTCTCTTTGCGCAAGAACGGCGCTCTGGCTCGCCACGGCATCGAGCTCATCGGCGCCAGCGCCGAAGCCATCGACAAGGCCGAAGACCGCGAGCTGTTCCGCCAGGCGATGATCAGAATAGGCCTGGACGTGCCGCGCGGGGTGACGCTGAAAGGTTTCCTGCGCCACAAGAAGGATGCGGCGGGGCATTTCATATACGACAGCGAGAACCATCCGGTGATGGAGCTGTCGCCCGAAGCGTTCACCCGCGCGCATGAGGCGCTGGAAACCGTGGGGCTGCCCGCCGTGATCCGGCCCTCGTTCACGCTGGGCGGCACCGGCGGCGGCATAGCTTACAACCGCGAAGAGTTTTTCGAGGTAGTGGAGCGCGGGCTCGACGCCTCGCCCGTGGGCGAAGTGCTGATCGAGGAATCGCTGATCGGCTGGAAGGAATTCGAGATGGAGGCGGTGCGCGATTCCGCCGACAACGCCATCATCATCTGCTCGATCGAAAACATCGATCCGATGGGCGTTCACACGGGCGATTCAATAACCGTCGCGCCCGCCCTCACGCTGACCGACAAGGAATATCAGCGTATGCGCACGGCCTCCATCGCCGTGCTGCGCGAGATCGGCGTCGAGACCGGCGGTTCCAACGTGCAGTTCGCGGTCAACCCGGCGGACGGCCGCATGGTTCTCATCGAAATGAATCCGCGGGTGTCGCGCTCATCCGCCTTGGCCTCCAAAGCCACCGGCTTTCCCATCGCCAAGGTCGCGGCGAAGCTGGCGGTGGGCTACACGCTGGACGAGCTCACCAATGACATCACGCGGGTGACGCCGGCATCGTTCGAGCCCACCATCGATTACGTGGTGACGAAAATCCCGCGCTTCGCCTTCGAGAAATTCCCCGACGCCGAACCCGTGCTCACTACTTCGATGAAATCGGTGGGCGAAGCCATGGCCATCGGCCGCACCTTCGCCGAAAGTTTGCAGAAGGCGCTGCGCTCGCTGGAAACCGGGCTGACAGGATTGGACGAAATCGAAATTCCGGGCCACGGCCAGGGCGAAGACGTGAACGCGTTTCGCGCGGCGCTGGGCCGCGCCACGCCGGATCGCCTGCGCGTTGCGGCACAGGCGTTGCGGCTGGGGCTGGCCGCAGACGAACTCGCGCGCATCACCGGCTATGACCCGTGGTTCATTTCCGAAATCGCCGAAATCATTCGCATGGAAGACCACATCCGCGATCACGGAATACCACGCAAGGTGGAAGGACTTCGCCGCCTTAAGTCGATGGGCTTTTCCGACGCCAGGCTCGCCAAGCTGGCCGCACAAAAAGAAAAGGACGTGGCAGAGCTGCGCGCACAGCTGAACGTGCATCCGGTTTACAAGCGCATCGACACCTGCGCCGCCGAATTCGCGGCGCTCACCTCTTATATGTATTCGACCTATGAGGCGCCGTTCGCGGGCGCGGCCGAAAACGAGGCGCGCCCCAGCGGCAAAAAGAAAATCATTATTCTCGGCGGCGGGCCCAACCGCATCGGCCAGGGCATCGAATTCGATTATTGCTGTTGCCATGCCGCTTACGCGCTTTCTGCGCATGGCTTCGAGACCATTATGGTCAATTGCAATCCCGAAACCGTGTCCACCGATTACGACACCTCGGACCGGCTCTATTTCGAGCCGCTCACCGCCGAGGACGTGCTGGAAATTGTGCGCACGGAACAATCCAATGGCACGCTTGCGGGCGTGATTGTTCAATTCGGCGGGCAGACGCCGCTGAAACTGGCGGGGGCGCTCAACGAGGCAGGCGTGCCCATTCTCGGCACCTCGCCCGACGCCATCGATCTGGCCGAAGACCGCAAGCGCTTCCAGCAATTGCTGAACGAGCTGAAGCTGAAGCAGCCAAAAAATGGCACCGCGCTCGACGTCGACGGCGCCGTCGCCGCCGCGCGCGCCATCGGCTATCCCGTGATCCTGCGGCCCTCTTACGTTTTAGGCGGGCGCGGCATGGTGATCATCGCCGACGAAGCCTCGCTCAAAACCACGCTGAAATCGGGCGAATTGTTCCGCATTTCGGGCAACAATCCGGTGCTGATCGACGGCTTCCTGCACCACGCCATCGAGGTGGACGTGGACGCGATTGCGGACAGCAAGGGCGATGTGTTTATCGCCGGCATCATGGAGCACATCGAGGAAGCGGGCGTGCATTCGGGCGATTCCGCTTGCGCGCTGCCGCCCCATTCGCTCGCCCCCAGGATCATCGCCGAAATCGAGCGCCAGACCGTGGCACTCGCGCGCGCGCTGAAAGTGTGCGGGCTGATGAATGTGCAATACGCGGTGCAGGCGGGCGACATCTATGTGCTGGAGGTCAACCCGCGCGCCTCGCGCACCGTGCCGTTCGTCGCCAAGGCCATCGGCCTGCCCGTGGCGGCCATCGCCGCGCGCGTGATGGCGGGCGAGACGCTTGCTTCGTTCAAACTCGCGCCGCCGCAGCCCGATCACATCGCGGTGAAAGAATCCGTCATGCCCTTCGCACGCTTCCCCGGCATCGACGTTATTCTCGGTCCCGAAATGCGCTCGACCGGCGAAGTGATGGGGCTTGACACTGATTTCGGCCGCGCCTTCGCCAAAAGCCAGATCGCGGCCGGCACCAGCCTGCCGCTATCGGGCACGGTGTTCATCTCGATCAAAAACGACGATAAGCAATTTGCCGCAGAGCCCGCGCGCGAGCTTCTCGCCATGGGCTTCGACCTCATCGCCACGCGCGGCACGGCTGCTTACCTTCAGGCACAAGGCTTGCCCGTGCGCGGCATCAACAAGGTGCTGGAGGGGCGCCCCCATATCGTCGACGCCATGAAGGACGGTGAAATCGCCCTCGTCTTCAACACCACCGAGGGCGCCAAGTCGCTGGCCGACTCGCTCTCCATCCGGCGCACGGCGCTGCAGATGAAAATCCCCTACTACACCACCATGGCGGGCGCGGTGGCAGCCGCCCAGGCCATTGCTTCGCTGAAATCGGGCTCACTTGAAGTTGCGCCCCTGCAGTCTTATTCTTCCCTAGGTCGCGGACAGGCCAGTGCCGCCGCACCGGAGGCAATAGCCAAATCTCACGCGTAAGGTTTGCAAGTTTCGGCATCCGGCTGGCGTCTTGAAAAGAGCGGCCGGGAGTAAAATTTACTGTCGCTGGACGCGATTGGATCGATGAAGACGATGGAACGCTTACCCATGACAGCCGCGGGCTTCAAAGCCCTCGAGGACGAGATCGCGCATCTGAAAAGCGTGGAGCGCCCGGCCGTCATCCGCATGATCGCGGAGGCGCGCCTGCATGGCGACCTTTCCGAAAACGCGGAATATCACGCGGCCAAGGAACGCCAGGCCTTTATCGAAGGCCGGGTGATGGATCTGGAAGACAAGCTTTCCCGCGCCGACGTGATCGACGTGACCAAGCTGTCGGGCAAGACGGTGACGTTCGGCGCCGTGGTGACGTTGGAAGACGAAGACACCGGCGCGAAAGTGAAATACCAGCTGGTGGGCGATCTGGAGTCGGACGCGAAGAAGGGCCGGATTTCGATTTCCTCGCCGATTGCGCGCGCGCTGATCGGCAAGAGCGCCGGCGACACGGTGGAAGTCTCCGCCCCCGGCGGCCCGCGTTCGTATGAGATTTTGAAGGTGGAGTGGGTGTAGGCTTAAGTAGCGAAGCGAGAAGAAAACAGCAATGAGATTAGCAACCGCGTTAGTGTTCTTAATCTCGGTGACATCGCCCACATTTGCCGCTTAACGGTGGACGTGCACATTTCCTGCTCAAGGCGACGAGTACGATCCTGTACTTCTTCGTTATACCGTGAGGAGAAGTCATTTACTCGAATCGTCCCGTTTATCGAGATTGGGCCTCAAAGACGATGACTATCTTATCGTCCGAAATGACCAATTTAGTCTCATCGCTGTTTGGACGTTCGATGGCCGAGACGCAAGTAGACGCACTTTTGTCGATGCCGCAACTATCGTTATCAACAAATTGAGCAACGAATCTCCTTTGGCACGCACTTCTCTAGAAATGCCTAATTTCGGAGGCAAACCCGTCTATGGCACCTGCCTCAAAGAGTAGGAGTGTCTAATCCAAATGCTCCGCCTGCATGCCTTCTGCAAAACGAAACCAAGGATGCTGGCGCTCTTCGTAGACTGAGAATTTCGGCGGCGGGAATGTGGGATCGGCGAATGAGCCGACGGTGACAGCGACGATATCGGGCTGCGATTGCACTATCCAATACACGGTCGAGCCGCAGACGGGGCAGAAATAGAAATCGGCCTTGCCGCCGCTATCGCCCGCGCGGGTGTATTTGGTGGCCTTGCCTTCCAGCTTCACCTGCCCGCGCCGCCAGCGCGCCTGCACGCCGAAAATGCTCCCCGTTCGCTTCTGGCATTCCAGGCAATGGCACATGGAGCGGCGCACCGGCTCGCCTTCAACGGTGGCAGTGAGCTGCCCACAGCAACATGCCGCATGGCGGATGGTCATGGCACCCCTCTTTCGCCTCCCCACAATGGGGGAGGTGATTTCGTTTGTCATGGACTATACTAAGAGCGAAAAAACGGGACTAGCAGGCTTATGGCCACCATCGCCCTCGTTGACGACGACAAGAACATTGTTGCTTCGGTGAGCATGCTGTTGGAGCAGGAGGGCTATCACGTGCGCTCCTACACCGACGGCGCCTCGGCCTTGACCGCGCTCACCGCCACGCCGCCCGACCTCGCCATCCTCGACATCAAGATGCCGCGCATGGACGGCATGGAGCTGTTACGCCGTCTGCGCCAGAACAGCGAAATTCCAGTGATCTTTCTCACTTCGAAGGACGAGGAGATCGACGAGCTGATGGGCCTCAACGCGGGCGCCGACGATTACATCCGTAAGCCCTTCTCGCAGCGCCTGCTGCTCGAACGCGTGAAGGCGGTGCTGCGCCGCGGCGAAGCGAAAAAGGGCATGCCGCCCGCCGCCGAGCAGGCGAAGCAGACGCTGGTGCGCGGCAAGCTGACACTCGATCCCATGCGTCACGATTGCCTGTGGGATGCGAAACCCGTGCGCCTCACCGTCACCGAGTTTCTGATTTTGCAATGCCTGGCGCAGCGCCCCGGCTTCGTCAAAAGCCGCGACAATCTGATGGATGCGGCTTACGATGACCAGGTTTATGTCGACGACCGCACCATCGACAGCCACATCAAGCGCCTGCGCAAGAAGTTCAAGGCCATCGACGACAATTTCGATTCCATCGAAACGCTGTATGGCGTGGGCTATCGCTACAAAGAGGCGTGAGCGTGCTTTGCCTCGTCCTTCGACAAGCTCAGGACGAGGCCCTTATGCTGAGCCCGTCGAAGCATGAGGGCCTCGCAATGAGGCCCTCATGTTGAGCCGGCCGAAATATGCGGACCCGGGCGCCAAAACGGGCGCTGAGCCCGCGCCCAGAAAAACCTTCGATGTTCCGGGGCCGCGGCGCTGGCATTTTTCGGCGCTGTCGCGGCGCATCATCCTGTTCAACGCACTGGCGCTTATCATTCTCATCGGCGGCGTCATCTGGGTGCAAGCAAGCCGCGCGGGCCTGGTGGATGAGCGCATTTCCGGCATCCGCGAGCAGGCCCTCATCGTGGCCGGCGCGCTGGCCGAATACGCCACCGACCCCGATACCCATACTCTCAACGTCGCGGTGGCCGAGCCGCTGCTGTCGCGCCTGATCGCGCCCACGCAATTGCGCGCGCGCGTTTACGGCATTAACGGGCAACTGGCGATCGACACGCGCAACCTGCTGGCGCGCAATGTCGTCACCACCACCGAGCTGCCGCCGCCCGACTGGTGGGACAATTTCCTGCAATTTCTAAACCGCATTTACGACGGCGCCATGGGCGTGCGCCCGCTGTCACGGCTTGAGCCCTATTTCGAGGCGGGCAAAAACGGCCGCGTCTACGAAGAAGTCAACAGCGCGCTGGCCGGCAACACCGAGGGCAAGGTGCGCGTCAACGAGCAGGACAAGCTGGTGGTTTCGGTGGCGGTGCCGATCAAGCGCTTTGTCACGCTCTATGGCGTGCTGATGCTGACCACAGAGTCCGGCGATATCGACAACATCCTGAAAGAAGAACGCCGCGCGCTGCTGGAAGTGTTTCTGGTGGCGTTCGCGGCATTGCTGTTTTCATCGCTCTATCTGGCGGGCTTCATCGCGGAACCCGTGCGCCGCCTGGCGGCAGCAGCCGAGCGCGTGCGGCGCGGGCGCACGGGGCGCGAGGAAATCCCGTCCATCGAAGGCCACAAGGACGAAATCGGCGAGCTGGGCGAGAGCCTGGCCGCGATGACGCGCGCGCTGTACGACCGCATCGACGCCAATGAAAGCTTCGCCGCCGACGTGGCGCATGAACTGAAAAACCCGCTGACCTCGCTCAAAAGCGCGGTCGAAATGATGATGCGCACCAAGGACGCGGAAGCGCGCGAGAAGCTGGTCGCCGTGGTGCGCAACGACGTGCTCAGGATCGACCGACTGATCACCGATATTTCGGACGCCTCGCGCCTTGACGCGGAACTCTCCCGTGAAAAATCCGAAACTGTCGATATAGGCCATCTGCTGGAAACCATCGTGGATATCTATCGCGGCATGGAACTGCCGCGCGGCATCCATATTACTTTCACGCTCGACCTCGCGGGACGCGGCCACGCCACTGTGCTGGGGCTGGACGAGCGCCTTGGCCAGGTGTTTCGCAATCTCATCGACAATGCGATTTCGTTTAGCCCGGCGGGTGGCGACGTGCGCGTGATCGCCGAAGTGATTGGGGGGCGCCTGCGCGCGCGCGTCGAAGACGACGGCCCCGGCATTCCGCTCGACAATCTCGAACACGTTTTCGACCGCTTCTATACCGAGCGTCCTCCAGAGCAAGGCTTTGGCAAGAACTCCGGCCTGGGGCTCGCCATTGCGCGGCAAATCGTGGCGAGCCATGGCGGTCGCATCTGGGCGGAAAACCGCACAGACGATTCCGGAAAACGGCTGGGCGCGCGTTTCGTGGTGGAGCTGCCCTTGGCGCGGGACGTCACATGAACACGCCCTCATGCTTCGACAAGCTCAGCATGAGGGCTTTAATGTTCGACCTCATCCTGAGCTTGTCGAGGGAAGAGGCCGGAGACGCGGTTTATGACCAATAATCCCCGCGCGCTGGTGCACGCCACCACGGTAATGCTGGCGGCGGCGGCAAAGCCGTTCAATGGGCCGGCGCATGCAGCGGTGCTTATTTTGGGCCCGCCCGGCAGCGGCAAATCGGATCTGGCGTTGCGCCTTATCGAACGCGGCGCGCGGCTAATTTCAGACGACCAGACAGCGCTGTTCGTGGAGGACGGCCGCCTGTTCGCGGAAGCCCCGCCGCCGATACGCGGCATGCTCGAAATGCGCGGGCTCGGCGTCATCACGCTGGAGGCGGCCGGCCCCTCGCCTCTCGGCCTTGCGGTCGAGATCGATCCCGCGCACGGCATTGCACGCATGCCTGAGCCCGCCTATTACGCTGCGCCTACAACGTTGGGCGCGGCCTCGTGCGTGCCGCTGATCCGGCTCAAGCCATTCGAGGCTTCGGCGCCGACAAAAGTCGTGGCGGCGGCATCGGCGCTTGAAATCGCACAGCGTAATCCGGTTGGGGGAAAATCAGGATGATCGGCATTGTTATCGTCACGCATAACGGCATGGCGCAGGAAATGGCCTCGGCGACTGAGCTCATTGTCGGCGCGCAGGAGCAGCTCGCCACGATCGGCATTGGGCCTGACGACAATGTCGACCAGCGCAAACGCGAGATCGCGGAAGCAATAAAAACTGTGGATACCGGCCAGGGCGTCGTGCTCGTCACCGACATGTTCGGCGGCACGCCCTGCAATCTGGCGCTCACGTTTCTCAAGCGCGGCAAGGTCGAGGTGCTGGCCGGGGCCAATTTGCCGAGCCTGATCAAGCTCGTCAGCGTCCGCGCGACTAAGCCACTGGAGGAAGCTGTAAAAGCGGCGATCGAATCGGGGCGGAAATACATGCGCGCGGGCTCGGCCGAGCTGCCCAAAGGCAAATAACATGGCCGAGGCGAAGACGGCCACCGCAACAATCGTCAACAAGAGCGGGCTGCACGCGCGCGCCTCGGCCAAGTTCGTCCAGATGGCCTGCCGTTTTCAATCGGAAATCACAGTAACGCGTGAGGGCAATAGCGTTTCGGGCCGTTCGATCATGGGGCTGATGATGCTGGCCGCGCCCCTGGGCTCAGCCCTTGAAATCGCCGCCGCCGGCCCTGATGCCTTCGAGGCCATTGCCACGCTTACCGCCCTTATTGCCGCAGGCTTTCACGAAGATTAGACCGCCAGCCCGGTTGCATCGCGCCATCGCGCTGTCGCACTATCCGGCCAACGAAAACACGCTGGGGATTTCAGCATGAAGGACTGGATGCGCGGCCCGCTGGCCGCCGCGGTGGCTGTTATCGTCGTGATAGCCGCCTCGCTTTTTTTCATTCCACAGATGAAGAAAAGCGCGCCGAAAACCGGCGGCGAACAGAACGTCGCCGCCCAATGGCCCGACGACCCCTTCCCCAGCACCTACAAACCGCACGCGGCGCCCCCCACGATGATCCGCGACGCCACCATCCTGACCGGCACCGGCGATGAAATCGCCGGCGGCGCCATATTGATGGAAGACGGGAAAATCGTAGCCGTAGGCCCCGATGTGGGCGTGCCCGCGGGCGCCAGCGTAATCGACGCCAAGGGAAAGTTCGTTACCCCCGGCATCATCGACATTCATTCGCACGTCGGCGTGTATCCCGATCCCAGCGTGTCTTCGACGCAGGACGGTAACGAGGCGGTCAAGCCCACCACGGCGGAAGTGCGCGCAGAAAATTCGGTCTGGCCGCAGGATGCGGGCTTCACGCGCGCACTGGCGGGCGGCGTGACTTCGCTGGAAATTCTTCCGGGCTCGGCCAATCTGATTGGCGGCCGCTCGGCCATCGTCAAGAATGTCTGGTCGCGCACGGTGCAGGGCATGAAATTCCCTGGCGCGCCTTACGACCTCAAAATGGCCTGCGGCGAAAATCCGAAACGCGTCTATGGCCAGAAGGGCGGGCCGCAAACGCGCATGGGCAACATCGCGGGCTATCGCAGCGCCTTCATCAAGGCGTCGGAATACGAACGCAAATGGAAAAAATACTGGGCGGACAAAAAGGCAGGCAAGGACGTGACCGAGCCCGACCGCGATCTGGGACTGGAAACGCTCGCGCAAGTGCTGGAGAAGCAGATCTGGGTGCAGATGCACTGCTATCGCGCGGACGAGATGGCATTCATGATAGATGTGTCGAAGGAGTTCGGTTTCAAGATCGGCGCCTTCCATCACGCGGTCGAGGCCTACAAGATCGCCGATTTGCTGCGCGACAACGACATCTGCGCGGTGATGTGGGCGGACTGGTGGGGCTTCAAGCTCGAAGCCTATGACGCCATCCAGGAAAACATCCCGCTCGTTGATGCAGCGGGCGGCTGCGCCATCATTCATTCGGATTCGCCCGTCTATATCCAGCGGCTCAATCAGGACGTGGGTCTCGCCATGGCCGCCGGGCGGCGAATAGGGCTTGATATTACGCGCGGGCATGCCGTGCGCTGGATGACGGCGAACCCTGCCAAGGCGCTTAACATCGCAGACAAGGTCGGCACCCTGGAAAAAGGCAAGATGGCCGACGTGGTGTTGTGGACCGGCGATCCGTTTAGCGTCTACAGCCATGCCGAGAAAGTCTATATCGACGGCTGGCTTGCTTACGATCGCGACGATTCCAAACGCAGTCCGCGCTCCGATTTTGAGCTCGGCCAAGTTGGCCAAGGCGAAACGGGAGGAGCAGGACAATGAAAACCAGAACCACGCTTACGCTGCTTGCCGCGCTCATCCTCGCAGGCGATGCAGCCGCCCAGACCGCCAACAACGCGCCGGCAACGGCAGCGCCTACACCGCTGACCACGCGCCATACTGCTTCGCCAGCCCAGGCTATGCCAACCGCAGCTGTCCCCCCGGCAGCGGAATTGCCGGCCAATGCACAACCCGCCAATCAAGCAGCGGTTAGCGCGCCGGCGGTGGCCAACCCTACAGCCTTTTTTATCCGCGGCGGCATGGTACACACCATGGGTAATCAGGGCGTGCTTCAGGGCGCCGACGTGCTTATCAGCGGCGGCAAAATTACCGGCGTGGGCGTGGGCCTGACGCCGCCTTCAGGCGCCGCCGTCATCGAGGCGCAGGGCAAGCCCGTCACGCCCGGCCTGATGGCCTCCTACACGCAACTCGGCATCGACGAAATCGACCTTGAAAGCTCGACCAACGATTCGACGCCCGATGGCAGGATCGTCTCCGCCGCATTTGATGTGACGGACGCGCTCAATCCGAATTCGACGCTGATTCCGGTTGCGCGCATCGGCGGCGTCACGCGGGCCATTGTGGCGCCCAATCCGGGCGCCAGCATTTTCATCGGCCAGGCGGCGGCAATTCAGCTGGGCCTCGATCCCAACCTGGTGGTGAAGCCGCATGTCGGCATGTTCGTGATATTCGATCCCTTCGATGCCGGTGGCGGCCTCACGGCCGAGCAATATGACAGCGCCGTCGGCCCTGCAACCGCGGGCGGCGGCGGGCTGAGCGGGCATGTGGACCGGCCCGTCATCTGGGCCGCCTTCCGCGAAGAGATCGCGGATGCACGCGAATATCTTGCCAAGCAGGCGCAATTCCACGCGCCTGGCGGCGCGCGCGATCAGCGCACCGTGCGCATCGATCTCGACGCGCTGGCGCCCGTACTCAAGGGCGAGGAACCGATCGTGGCGTTCGTGAACCGCGCTTCCGACATCCGCCAATTGCTCGCCTATACCAAGCAGCAGAACCTGAAGCTCATCATCATGGGCGGCGCCGAGGCCTGGATGGTGGCGAAAGACCTGGCGGCGGCGCAGGTGCCGGTGCTGGTGGACGCCTACACGAATTTGCCGGACAGTTTCTCCGATCTGGGCGCGACGCTGGCCAATGCCGCAAGGCTGGATGCGGCGGGAGTGAAGGTCGCGTTCGTGCCGCCATCGGATGAGCCGTCGCACAACGCGCGCCGCGTCAGCCAGATCGCCGGCAATGCGGTGGCAAACGGCATGCCTTACGAGCGCGCGCTCGCCGCCATAACGCGCTTCCCGGCCGAAATCTGGGGCATAGCCGGCGAATACGGCACGCTTGACCCCGGCAAGGACGCCGACGTCGTGGTGTGGGATGGCGATCCGCTCGAGGTGACGTCCGCGCCTACAACCGTGTTCATCAGGGGCCAGAAGATCCCGATGGAATCGCGACAGACCAAGCTGCGCGACCGCTACCGCGACCTCACCCGCAAGGACATGCCGTTCGGATATCGCTGAGTTAATCCCTCGTCCTGAGCCCGTCGAAGGACGAGGGCCTCACCCTTCGACACGTTCAGGGCGAGGCCGGAATTCATTTTCCCGCAGATACCCGCTTCATCGTGTAAAAGACATTGTTGAGCTCAAAAACGATGGTGTTGTCGTCGGCCATCGGGAAATCCATTTCGATGTCTCCGCCGTTCATGCAGCCTTCGTTGAAGGACGTGATCTTATCGCTCTTGAAGCCGAGCGTGGCCGCATCCTGCTTCGGATTTTTCAGCCCGCCCTCGAACAAATCCTCCGGCCCCACGGTGCTGAGCGTGTATTTCACCTTTTTGCAGCCCAAAGGTTGCGGCCCGGTAATGCTGGTCTTGGCGAAGACGATAGTGGCGTGCGCGAGCTTGGGATCGATGTCGGGCTTGGCGCCGTTGCCGTTGTACCAGGGATCGGCCTTCGCATCCGTCACCTTCCAGGCGCCGAGATAGCTATTAGATGCCGAGGCAGGAGCGGTCGAAATCAATGCTAGCGAAAGACTGGCGAAGATCAGTGCGAGACGGCTCATGGAATTTCCTCCTGGACGAATCATTTGCCGCCAATACATGAGCGCGGAAGCGCGAACCATGCCGCCATGGCGTGGCGCTGGCAAATGAAGCGAGTGCCAGTAATGACAAGCCGCACGCCCCTAACGCCTTGATCCGACTCTGCCTTTGCAGGCGAATTAAGTGAGTCCATTATTGGTGCTTAACCGAGTTTTAACTACATTCTCTAGGCCGACTCGCCAAACCAACCTATCATCTTGATTCGACAATGATTCGCCGCGTTTCGGCGCGGATCGGGGCGGCCGGCATGGGTCCCAACAGGGGGCGTAAAACACAGCGGCCTGGGGGTGGGTGGCGGCACAGGCCGGTCCTGATGGGGCTGGCTCTGGCGGCTGCGCCACAAACTGCGTCCGCAGCCACGGGCGCCCTGCCCTCCGATGCCGCCCTTACTCTGATAGTCGTTGCCGTGGGCTCATTGGCGCTGGCCGGCGGATTGTGGGCGATTGGCGAGCGCGGCATGACGGAGCGCCTGCGCCGCGCGCTAAGGCACGCCGCCGCCCGCGCGCGGGCCGCCGTAATATCGCGCGATGCGCTGCTGGCGGCGGGGCGCGAAGCCGTCGCCGCCTGGGGCCGCAATGGCGAGGCGCTGAGCTTCGGCGGCGGCGGCGAATTGCTTCAGGCATGCCTCGAAGGCCCGGACGCCCTGGCGCTGTCGATGGCGCTCGATCAGCTGGCGGAATCGGCCGCGCCCTTTGCGCTCGATGCGCGCCTGCCCGACGGCCGCGCCGTTGGCGTGCGTGGGCGCGCGGCAGGTGGTTATGCCGCGGTGTATCTCGAAGCAACCGCGCGCGCGAGCGCAAACGAGCCCGACTTCCGCGCCGTGCTCGAGGCGCTGCCCCAGCCCGTCTGGGTGCGCGACAATCATCTGGCTCTTCGCTGGGGCAATCGCGCCTTTGTCGCAGCTGCAGGCGCGGCATCGCTGGAAAGCGTTTTCCAGACCGGCGTGGCGCTGGATCGCTCCGAACGCGACCTTGCCAGCGCCGCACATACCGAAAACGAGCCTGTCGAGGCCAAGCGCTATGCGATCGTCGGCGGGCAACGTCGCGCGCTGGCGCTCACGCTGGCGCCGCTCAAAGACGGCGACGTGGTGGGAACGGCCATCGACATCACCCCTACGGCCGAAGCGGAATCGCGCCTGCAGCAGCAGGTGGACGCCAATGCCGACACGCTCGACCGGTTGGCCATTGCAGTGGCCATTTTCGGGCCCGACCGCAGACTCGCCTTCTATAACCGCAGCTATGTTAAGTTATGGGATTTGCCCGAAAACTGGCTCGACACGCACCCGAGCGATTCAGAAATTCTCGACCGGCTACGCGAACTCAGAAGCCTGCCAGAGCAGCGCGATTTTCTAGCCTGGAAGCGCGAGCGGCTGAAGCTTTACGAGCAGGTCGCCGAACACCCCGAAGAGCTCTGGCATCTGCCCGGCGGTAAAACCCTTCGCGTGGTGGCGCAGCCGCATCCCCTTGGAGGCCTCATCTTCCTGTTCGAGGACGTGAGCGACCAGTTGCGCCTGGAAAGCTCCTACAACACCCTCGGCAAAGTGCAGAAGGCAACGCTCGACACGTTGCAGGAAGCAGTCGCCGTGTTCGGCCCCGATGGGCGGCTCAAGCTGCACAATGCGGCGTTCGCGCGCCTGTGGCGGCTCGCGCCGGAGGAACTTGCGGGCGAGCCGCATTTGAAACGCATTGCCGACACCTGCATCGCGCGTTTCGGGTCGGACCGCACTTGGGACATCGTCAATGGCGGCGTTACCTCGGCTGCATCCGAACGGCGGCATGATTGGGGCGAGGTGACGCGCTCGGATGGCGCGGTGATTTCGCTGGCACTGTCGCCGCTGCCCGACGGCGCCATGCTGGTGAGCTTCGCCGATGTCACGGACCGCTTCCGCATCGAAACCGCGCTGCGTGAACGCAATGAGGCGCTGGAGGCCGCCGATCGTTTAAAATCGGAATTCGTCAAGCGCGTGTCCTATGAGCTGCGAACGCCGCTGAATTCCATTCTGGGCTTTGCCGAGATGCTGAAAAGCGGCGCCCCCGGCGCGCTCAATGCGGTGCAGAACGATTACATGGACGCGGTGGTGAAGGCATCCAGCGCGCTGCGCGATCTCATCAACGACCTGCTCGACCTGTCGCAGATCGAAGCGGGCGCGATGCAGCTCGATCTCGAAAAAATCGATCTCTATACGCTGCTGACGGGTGTGGCCGAGCACGCGCGCGAATGGGCCGCCAAGGCAGGCCTTGCGCTCGAGTTGCAGGCCCGCGAGGACGCCGGCAGCTTCGTTGCCGATGGCCGGCGCCTGCGCCAGGTATTGTTCAATCTGCTTTCCAACGCGTTCAAATACACCCCCCGCGGCGGCGCCATCCGGCTGGGCGGAGCGATCAAGGGCGAAGACGTGCAGATCTTCGTCGCTGACACCGGCCCCGGCCTGCCAGCAGAGGTGAAGGCTTCCGCCTTTGAAAGCTTCGCAGCGAAGAATGCGCCGGCCGCGCGCGCGGGCGTTGGCCTGGGGCTGGCGCTGGTTAACCGCTTTGTCGAATTGCATGGCGGCTGGGTCGAGCTCGATTCAACGGCCGGTCACGGCACGCGCGTGACCTGTCATCTGCCCAGGCACGCGGAAGCCCGGCGCCAAAGGCACGAAGCGGCAAAATCGCGCGCTTGAGCGCGCTGCCCTTTACACTGCCGGGAACGGGCGTTTTAATTTCCCCGTCAACAGCTTGACGGGGGTGCACGATGGCCTCGGGCGGCGTACTCGACATGGATGTCATTCGCAAAGCGCCGCTTCACCGCGAGCCTTAAGAATACATCCTGAACGACCATTTCGTGCGCCGCGAAACCGTTGCAGATGTGCAGAACACTTTTCCCAATTTGCGCACGGCGGGCCTCCATCCCGTCGACGACATGACGTTGACAGGCGCGTTCCGCGATCTTATTGCCGAAATTAAGGGCCCGGAAATGTCCGCGGCTTTGTCCGAAAAATTCGGCACCGATTTCGGCAAGTTTCCGCGCTTCATCACCATCCGCAAAGTCTCCGCCACGCATGAGGGCCGCATTCATTGCGATTCCGAAAGCAAGGTGATGAGCCTGCTGCTCTATCTCAATGACGGCTGGTCGAGCCCCGATGGGCGCCTGCGCGTGCTGCGCAGCCAGGACAGCTTTGACGACTACGCCGAAGAAATCGATCCCAAGACCGGCACCATGTTCGCTTTCATGCGCTCCGATCATTCGTGGCATGGCCACAAGCCTTTCGTCGGCGAGCGCCGCGTGGTGCAGGTGGCGTGGCTGCGCAGTCAAGACGACGTCGAGCGCAAATCGAAGCGTCATCACATGTCGGGCTTTTTCAAGAACCTGTTCGCGCGCAAGCCTGAAAACGCCTACTGACGCGCGTATCAGTGCTGGCTTTTAGGCATGCGCACCACCAACCCATTCAGTTCCGGCGTTACTTTCAATTGGCAAGAGAGCCTGCTGGTTTCCTGCAATGGCGCGGCGGCGAAATCGAGCATGCTTTGCTCCATTTCCTCGCGCGGGACTAATTTTCCGGCCCAGGCCGGGTCCACGTAAACGTGGCAGGTGGCGCAGGCGCAGGCGCCGCCACAATCGGCGTCGATACCGGGGATGCGGTTCTTGACCGCGCCTTCCATGACGCTCCAGCCCACTGGCACGTCGACCGTGTGCGCTTTTCCGCTGTCTTCGATGTAGGTGATCTTCGGCATTGCGGCGTTGTGAATTTTTCCCGGGCGCGCGTCAACCGAACGATTTGATCGGCACTTTGGGATCGGCCAGGCGCTCCGCCGACACGGGCTTGGCGGCCGCGATCAGCTTGCGGCCGACGATGTAATCCTGGGCCGTATTGATGGCTTCGACCGCAGCCACCTTGCCATCGCGGAAATGGAACACGGCGAATTTGCGCATGCCGGGCTCGCCCCTCAGCACCGTGGCGTCGCCGGCGCGCGAAAGGCCCGCGATCTGCAGCTTAAGGTCATACTGGTCCGACCAGAACCACGGCACTTCGCGGTAGGGGTGCGGTTTGCGGAGCATGGCAAAGGCCGCAACCTTGGCCTGATCCACCGCATTTTGCACCGATTCAAGCCGCACGCGGCCGCCCGCGAAATAGGGATGATTGGTGCAATCGCCGGCGGCGAAAATATCGGGGTCTGTGGTGCGCGCGAATTCGTCCACCACGATGCCATTGTCGCAGGCAAGCCCCGCTTCTTCGGCAAGCTCCGAATTGGGCACGACGCCGACGCCGATCAGCACCACGTCGGCCGGAATGCGCTCGCCGCGCGCATGCACCGCCACCACACGGCCATCGCCTTCCAGGCCGTCCGCTTTCGCACCCACCACGACACGCACGCCATGGGAGGCGTGAACCTCTTCGTAAAACGCCGATACCAGCGGCGAGACGGTGCGCGGCATCAGGCGGTCGGCCGCTTCGACGATGGTCACTTCAACGCCATGACTGGCCGCCACCGCCGCGACCTCGAGCCCGATATAGCCGCCGCCGATCACCACCAGCTTCGCGCCCTTGGTCAGTTGAGGCCGGAGCGCATCCACATCGTCGATGCCGCGCAAATAATGCACGCCCTCGAACTGCCGGCCCGGATAATCGATGCGCCTGGGCCTGGCGCCCGTGGCGAGCAAGAGCTTGCTGTAAGGAAGCGTGGTGTCGTCGGCAAAGCGCACGTGCTTGGCGCGCCGATCGATGGCCGCAACCCCTTTCCCCAGTAGCAACTCGCAGGATTCGGCGAAAAAACTTTCAGGCTTGAGAAACAGCCGCTCGCGTTCGAAATCACCCGCCAGATAGGCCTTCGACAATGGCGGCCGCTGATAGGGCGGATAAGGCTCCTCGCCCACCAGCACGATAGCGCCCCGGTAGCCCTCGGCCCGGAGCGAGGCTACGGCCTGGACGCCCGCCTGTCCGGCGCCCACGACGACAATGCGCTCATCTTTGCGTGCGAACATGGGCACCCCGATTACACTGGGGACTATAGCGGCGAAGCAACCGCCTAAGACAGCGTAAACAAATGCCGCAGATTGGCCTAGTTTCCATGCGTTGAGTGGCAACACCCCATCGGGATAAAACCTTGGCCGTGGCGGGAACAGCAATGACCGTAACGTTGAAGGACGAGGCCGCGACGGCAGCACTGGGCGCGGGCATAGCGCGCGGGCTTAAGGCGGGCGACGCCGTGCTGCTGGAAGGCGAGCTGGGTGCCGGCAAAACCGCGCTTGCCCGCGCCATCCTGCGGGCGTTGGGCGTGACCGAATACGTGCCAAGCCCAAGCTTCACCTTGGTGCAGGCCTATGAGACGCCGGGCCTCACCGTGCGGCATTTCGACCTTTATCGCGTTGCGAATGCCAGCGAATTGAACGAGCTCGGCATCGACGACGCGCTCGCCGACGGCGCGGTGCTGATCGAATGGCCCGAGCGAACGCGCGAGCGCATGCCGGCCAACGCGCTGGAAATCCATTTATCGGCGCGCGGCGATAATTCCCGCGAAGCGAAAATCTCAGGCCCCGCGCGCTGGCGCGTACTGCTCAAAGGGCATCGCGCGTGACCAAGCGGGCGCCACGCGAAGAGGCCAAGAGCTCTTTTCTCGAAAGCGCGGGCTGGGGCGCGGCGGCGCATTCGCCTTTGCCGGGCGATGCTTCGACGCGGCGCTACATTCGGCTCAACCGCAATGGCCAAAGCGCGATGCTGATGGACCAGCCGCAGAATGCCGAAACGCCCGTAGCCCCCGCCAATGCATCGCCCGAAGAACGCCGCGCGCTCGGTTATAATGCGATGGCGCGCCTGGCCGGCGCCGATTGCGTGCGCTTCGTGGCAGTGGCGAATTATTTGCGCGGGCGGGGCCTCGCCGCGCCCGAAATTTATGCGAGCGACGCCGCCCAGGGTTTCGTGCTGCTGGAAGATTTGGGCAATGGGCTTTATGTCGATGTGCTGGCCAATGGCGCCGATGAAAGGGCGCTTTACGCGGCCGCCGTCGACGCGCTGGTAGCGCTGCACGCCGAAGAAGCGCCCGTGGCGCTCGCGCCGGCAAGGCCGTTGTTCGCTTATGACGAAACGGCGATGCTTGCCGAAATCGATCTGTTGACCGACTGGTTCCTGCCACTGGCGCTCGGGCGACCGACGAGCCACAGCGAAATAACAGAGCATCGCGCCTTATGGCGAGATGCGCTCAAGCGTTTCACCAAACCCGCGGTGTTCGTGCACCGCGATTACCACGTGCACAATCTATTCTGGCTGCCTTCTCGCCAAGGCTCGGCGCGCGTCGGCCTGATCGATTTCCAGGACGCGCTGGCGGGCGGCGCGGCCTATGATCTGATTTCGCTGCTGGAAGATGCCCGCCGCGACGTATCGCCGGAACTGGGCGAAGCCATGACCGCGCGTTATCTTGCGCAGCGCCGCAAGGAAGGCGCGGCCGTTGAGGAAGCCCAGTTCCGTGCCGAAGCCGCCGTGCTCGCCGCCCAGCGCAACGCCAAGATCATCGGCATTTTTGCCCGCCTGTGGAAACGCGATAACAAACCGCGTTATCTCGGCTACATCCCGCGCGTCTGGCGCTATATGGAGCGCGACCTCGCGCACCCGGCGCTTGGCCCGCTGAAAGCATGGTATGACCGCGTGATTCCGCGAGAAATACGCATGAAAGCCATTGAGGCGAAATGATTGCGAAGTCCTCACACGCAAAAATGGCGCCAGCCGTTGCAGGCCCCACGCGCGCGATGATTTTGGCGGCCGGCCTCGGCACGCGCATGCGGCCGCTGTCGGAAGCAAAGCCCAAACCGCTGATCGAGGTGATGGGCAAGGCGCTTATCGATCACGCCATCGACCGTCTGAAGGCCGCGGGCGTAACCCTCATCGTCGTCAATGTGCACTACAAGGCAGATCAGCTGAAAGCGCATTTGGCCAAGCGCATAGACGTGGAAATCCGCATCAGCGAGGAAACCGACAATCTGCTCGATACCGGCGGCGGCATCGCCAAGGCGCTGCCGCTGTTCGAAGGACAGCCCTTCTTCACACACAATTCCGATTCCATGTGGGTGGAAGGCATGGGCAGCGCGCTTGAACGCCTGAAGGCGCGCTGGAAGCCCAAGGACATGGACGCGCTGATGCTGCTGGCGCCCGCCGTGACCGCAATCGGCTATGAAGGCCGCGGCGATTTCGACATGGACGCCTGGGGCCGCCTCACGCGGCGGGAAGAGCAGCGGCTGGCGCCTTTTGTCTGGACGGGCGTGCAGATCCTGCATCCGCGCCTGTTCGATGGCGCGCCCGCGGGCAAGTTTTCCATCAATCCGCTGTGGGACAAAGCCATCGAGCGCGGGCGGCTTTACGGCATGCGGCTAGACGGCGTGTGGATACATGTCGGCGCGCCGGAAGGTTTCCACGATGCGGAAAATTTCCTGCGCAACCTGCAAAGAACGCGTTGACGCATGACCCCGCCAAAGGGCGCGATTTTCACCATCCCTGCGGGCATTCCTTTTGCGCGCGCGCTGGCCGATGGCGTGGTGCAGCGCACGGGCGGCGATTCGCTGAAGCTTGCCGATATTTTGATCTTCGTGCCAACGCGGCGCGCCGCGCGCACCTTGCGCAATGCTTTCGTAGTAGCGCGGGCGGGTGCTGCCCTGGGTCCCCGCATCCGCGCGCTTGGCGACGTCGGCGAGGAAGAACTCGCCTTCGATGCTTCCGCCGACGATCTCGAATTGCCGCCGGCCATAGCGCCGTTACGGCGGCGTCTATTGCTGGCGGCGCTAGTGCAACGCTGGCAAGAGCGACGCGGCGAACAAACGGGCATGGCGCAGGCCGTGGCCTATGCGGGCGAGCTGGCGAATTTTCTCGATGAAGCACACACGCGGGGCGCCGAACTTTCCAGGCTCGATGGGCTGGTGACGGGCGCGCTCGCCACCCATTGGCAGGAGGTTGTCGAGTTTCTAAAAATTCTCACCGCGCAATGGCCGGAAGTGCTCAAAGACGAAGGCGCGATGGAACCTTCTCTGCGCCGCGATGAGATGCTGCGGCGCATGGCGCAACGCCTCGAGGCAAATCCACCGCCCGGACTTGTGATTGCCGCAGGATCCACGGGATCAATTCCCGCCACTGCCGGGCTTCTCAAAACCATCGCCGGTCTTTCCTCGGGCGCAGTCGTGCTTCCCGGCCTCGACACGACACTCGACGATAAAAGCTGGGAAGATATTCGGGACGAGCCCGGCCATCCGCAATTTGGCATGCGCCAGCTGCTCACCCGGCTGGGCGTTGAGCGCGGGCAAGTAAAGCTATGGGGCGAGCCTGAACCGCGCGCATCGCGCGTGCGATTCTTGAGCGAAGCGCTTCGCCCACCGCCCACCACCGATGCCTGGCGCGCACTTGCCGAGCGCGACAAAGCTTCGTTCGCGCAGGCGCTCGATGGGCTTTCGCTGGTCGAGACAGCAACACCGCGCGAGGAAGCGCTCGTCATTGCCTGCTCCTTGCGTGGGGCATTGGAAACGCCTTCCCGCACGGCTGCCCTGGTGACGCCCGATCGCGAGCTGGCGCGCCGCGTTGCAGCAGAACTTGCGCGCTGGGATATATCAATCGACGATTCAGCGGGCCAGCCCCTGTCGCGCACCTTGCCTGGCGCATTCCTGGCTCTGCTGGCCCGCGCTGCGTCCGAGCAATTCGCACCGGTGCCGCTGCTGGCCCTGTTAAAGCATCCACTATGCGCGGGTGGCATGGTGCGTGCCGATTTCCTCGGTTACGCACGAGAGCTGGAAATATTGGTGTTGCATGGTCTGCGGCCCGGCCCCGGGCTTGACGGGATTGCCACCGCGCTCAAGCGCAAAGAAACACCCGCGCTCACCAAATGGTTCGCCGCACTTGCGCGGTTGTTGCAGCCTTTTGCGGACATCATGGCCAAACACGGCGCGGGCGTTGGCGAGCTCGCGCACGCGCACGGCCTTGCCGCAGAAGCACTTGCCGCCACAGCAGTTAATAACGGCCCCGCGAATTTGTGGCGAGGCGATGCCGGTGAAGCGGCCGCGCGCCTGATGAGCGAGCTGTGGGAAAGCGGTGACGACGCCGCCAGCGGTAATGGCGCTGCTTACGCAGAATTGTTCCGTGAGCTTGCCGAGGCCAAAGCCGTGCGCCCCAGTTTCGGAAAGCATCCGCGCCTGGCCATTCTCGGGCCGCTGGAGGCGCGGCTGCTGCATTTCGATCTGGTCATTCTCGGCGGCCTTAACGAAGGCACCTGGCCCACCGAAGCCACTACCGACCCCTGGCTGTCGCGGCCATTGCGCGCGAAGCTTGGGCTCGAGCCGCCGGAGCGCCGCATCGGTCTGGCCGCACATGACTTCGCGACGCTCTCGGCAAACAAAGAAGTGCTGCTCACGCGCGCGCTCAAGCAGGACGGCGCGCCGACGGTCGCATCGCGCTGGCTGTTGCGGGTCAAGCAGCTTGCCAAGGGGCTTAATCTCGAAACAAAACTCGCGGGCTCCGCGCCCCTGCTCGCCTGGGCGCGTATGCTTGACGACGGCCCGCGCATGAAACTGGCCGCGCGCCCTGCACCCACGCCGCCCGTGGCCGCGCGGCCGCGCGAGCTCAGCGTCACCGAAATCGAAACCTGGCAGCGCGATCCTTACGCGATCTATGCCAAGCGCGTGCTTCGCCTGAAGCCGCTCGATGCCATCGACATGGAAGCGGGCCCGGCCGAGCGCGGCAACGCCATCCATAAAGCGCTTGAGCGTTTTCTCAAAGAATATCCGAAGGCGCTGCCAGCCAATGCTGCAGCGCTTCTCCTCGCCATTGGCGATGAGGAATTCGCCCGCGCCGGTGCATCGTCCTCGGTGCTGGCGCTGTGGCGGCCACGCTTCAAGCGCGTGGCGCATTGGTTTGTTGAATACGAAACCGCGCGGCGAAAGCAAATCCTGCGCAGCGCCGTGGAGCAAGACGCCAGGCTGGAGATTGAATCGCAGGGCGGCATGTTCACGCTTACGGGCCGTGCCGATCGCATCGATCTGTTCGAGGACGGCACCGCCACAATTGTCGATTACAAAACCGGGCGCATGCCTGGGCATGGGCAAGTGGAAATGCTCATCAGCCCGCAATTGCCGCTGGAGGCGGCCATGCTGCTGGACGGGAAATTCGCCGGGCTCAAAGCGAAAAGCGTCCGCAAGCTGCTTTATCTCCAGCTCACCGGGGGCGAACCGCCCGCCACGGAACGCGCAATCAATGTCGTCCCCGATACCAAGGCGGCAGAAGCCGTTGCGCTGCTGCGCAAACTGATTGCCGATTATGGCAAGCAAACCACGCCCTATCCGTCGCGCGTGCGGCCTTTCAATAAAAATGATGTAGGCGATTACGATCATCTAGCGCGCGTGCGCGAGTGGTCGGTCTATGGCGAGGGTAACGAATGAACGCGCGCCCGCCCGCCTACCGCGCCGCCGATCCCGGCATTTCGGCCTGGGTTTCGGCCAATGCCGGCGCCGGCAAAACCCATGTGCTGACAGACCGCGTGACGCGGCTGCTGCTGGACGGCGCGAGCCCATCGCGCATTCTTTGCCTCACCTACACCAAGGCTGCGGCGGCCGAGATGGCGTCGCGCCTGTTCGAGCGGCTTGGCGAGTGGGCGCTGCTTTCTGACGAGAAACTCATCGTCGCGCTGCAAAATATTGGCGCCAGCGAGGTCGGCGAAGAGCAGCTCAAAACCGCGCGGCAGCTTTTTGCCCGCGCTCTGGAAACACCGGGCGGTTTGAAGATCCAGACCATTCATTCCTTCTGCCAGCATGTGCTGGCGCGTTTCCCGGTCGAGGGGGATATCCCCGCGCGTTTCCAGGTGCTGGACGAGCGCAGCTCGAACGAGCTTATGGCGGCGGCGCGCAACGCGGTTCTGGCCCGCGCCGGATCCGAAAGCGCGCTTGGCGAGGCTATTGCCGTGCTTGCCACCCGCGCGCCCGACAAGCGCTTTGCCGAGATTCTCGATGCCGCCATCGGCGCCAAGCGCGGCAAATTGCGCGAGGTGCTGGCGAAGCATGGCGACGAAGAACAGCGCCTGTTCGCGGCAGTACGCGCGGCTTTGGGCGTGGCCAAAGACATCGAGCCAAATGAATTGACCAACCGGTTCTGCGCCGAAGTGGCGAAAGAAAGCGCTGAGCTCAAACGCACGGCAAACTGGCTGTTGGCCGGTTCAACCAATGACATCAAGCGGGGCGAGAGCCTGACCGATTTCATTGCGGGCGGCATGGCACCCCGCGTGCTGGAAAGTCTTGCGGACGTTTTCCTCACAGATAAAGGCGAGCCGCGCAAGACACTCGTTACAGCCAATACCGCCAAGGCGAAACCTGACCTTGCCGGCTATCTTGCAAAATTGTGCGAACGCTTCCTGGCTTTCGAAACCATGCGCAAGGGCGCTACCACGGTGATGCTGACAGAAGCGCTGATCAAAGTCGCGGCTGCAGTGCTCGAAAGTTACGATAGGGGGAAACGCGCGCGCGCGGCGCTCGATTATGATGATCTGACGCGCGCGACATTGGCGCTGCTGGAAGACAAGGATGCCGCAGCCTGGGTGCTCTACAAGCTCGACGGCGGGCTCGATCACATTCTGGTTGATGAAGCGCAGGATACCAGCCCGGAGCAATGGAACATTGTCAGCAAGCTGGTCGAGGATTTTTTCGCGGGCCGCGGCACGCGCGAAAACGAAACCCAATTACGCACGCTGTTCGCGGTGGGCGACGAGAAGCAATCGATCTTCAGTTTCCAGGGCGCCGACCCGGAAGCCTTTGTCGTCAATGTGCGCGAAATTGAAACGCGCGCCAAAGGCGCCGCCTTCGAATTCGAGCGGGTGGAGCTCGCTATCTCGCGGCGCGGCGCGCGCACCGTGCTCGATTTCGTGGACCAGGTATTCGAAAGCGAGGCCGCGCGCGTCGGCCTGACCTTCGATGGCAGCAAGCTGCGCCATATCCCGCACCGCAAAGATGTGGTGGGCCGCGTCGAGGTGTGGCCCACGATCAAGCCCGAGCCAAATGAAGAAAACGACGCATGGGAGCCTGGCCGCGCGGTAGATCAGCCTAAGCCGGGCGCGGACAGGCTGCTGGCCCAGCGGATTGCCGCGCGCATCGCCCATTGGTTGAAAACCAAGCCCGTGCTGCCAGCCACGGGCATACCGGCGCAGCCGGGCGACATCATGATTTTGGTGCGCCGGCGCGCGGCCTTCGCGGAAGAAATGATCCTCGCGTTGATGGAACAGGGCATCGTGGTGGCTGGCGCCGACCGCATGAAGCTCACGGATCAGATCGCCATCGCCGATCTGGTGGCGCTAGGGCGCTTCGCGCTGCTGCCTGGCGACGATCTGAATTTAGCGGCGCTTCTGAAATCACCGCTGATCGGCTTCAGTGAAGACGATCTATTCGATCTGGCTTACGGGCGCAGCGGCAAGCTGTGGCCCGCTTTGGTCAAATGCCGCGAAGAACGCCCCATCTTCCAGCATGCATATGAGGTGCTAGCGCAGACACTGAAACAGGCCGACAGCACGCCACCATTTGAATTCTATTCCCAGGCGCTGTCGAAGGGCATGCAAAAAATACTTGTGGCGCGGCTGGGCGCGGAAGCCGCCGACGCCATCGACGAATTTCTCTCCCTCGCGCTCATGCATGAAAGCGCCCATCCGCCATCGCTGGAAAGTTTCCTCGACTGGTTTGGCCGCGGCGCTTCGGATGTAAAGCGCGACATGGAACAGGGAGGTGGCGCCGTGCGGGTGATGACAGTGCATGGCGCCAAGGGCTTGCAGGCGCCAATCGTCATCGTGCCCGACACCACGCAGATTCCCAATCATGCCGCCAATGCCGGGCTGTTGTTTGATGGCGATTGCGTTTTCTTTGGCGTGAACAATGATCTGGAAACGCAAGCCGTCACCGATGCGAAAACAGCCGCACACGCGGCCGAGATGCGCGAATACCGCCGCCTGCTTTATGTGGCGCTGACGCGCGCGCAGGATTGGTTGATCGTCTGCGGTTACGAAATCAAAAACGGCACGCACAAGGATTCCTGGTATCCGTTTGCGCAGTCCGCTGCGCGAGCGATTGGCCGCGAGGAAACGGATGAAAGCGGCCAAACCATTCTGGCGATTGGCGCCGACGCCACGGCATTCGCCACTGGCAAGGCTGCCAGCGAACAAAGCAAAGTGGCTTTGCCTGATTTCCTGAAAGCAGCGGCATCCCCGGAAAAGCCGGGCCACCGTATTTTGCAGCCATCGCAAGCCGTGGGCGCGGATGAGCCGTCCGTGTTCTCGCCATTCGACGATCAGGGCTATCGTTTCCGCCGTGGTTTGCTGGTGCATTCGCTGCTGGCCGCGCTGCCCGATCTGCCGCCCGGCGCGCGCGAGCAGGCGGCGTTGCAATTCCTTACCCGGCGCTGCGTGAAGGAAGCGGAAGCGCGCGCACTTGCCGCCGAAGCGCTGGCCGTTCTCGACCACGCCGATTTCGTGAACCTCTTCACGCCCGCCAGCCGCGCGGAAGTGCCGATTTCTGTCGAACTGCCTGAACTCGGGCCAGGCACCCGCGTCAGCGGCCAGATCGACCGCCTGGCGGTGACGGCGGACACCATCCTGGTTGCCGATTACAAAACCAACCGGCCGCCGCCCGCGCGTGTCGAAGATGTGGCGCCGCTTTACCGCGCACAAATGGCGCTTTACCGCGCGGCGCTCGCCAAGATTTATCCGGGCAAGCGAATCGAATGCGCGCTGGTGTGGACCGACGGCCCCCGCCTGATGCAACTGCCGGATGCCCTGCTCGATGCCGAAATCACGCAAATAACGTCGCGTTCTGTGGGGTAAGCGCGCCTTGACCCCTGTGGGGCACGTTCCTACATTCCTTCCTGGTCGAAACAGGTTTCACGAGGGATACATGGCGTTGATCAAGGTCACCGACGGAGATTTCCAGTCCAAAGTGCTGGAAGCGAAGACCCCCGTGGTGGTCGATTTCTGGGCGGAATGGTGCGGTCCCTGCAAGATGATTGGACCCTCGCTGGAGGAGCTCGCGAGCGAACTCAACGGCAAGCTTGTCATCGCCAAGCTCAACATCGACGAAAACCCTCAAACGCCGATCAAATACGGCGTGCGCGGCATTCCGACGCTGATGATCTTCCGCGACGGCCAGGTGGCGGCGACCAAAGTGGGCGCGCTGCCCAAGACCAAGATCAAGGAATGGATCGACGCCTCGGTGACCGATAGCTTGAGCCGTTCAGCCTAACCGTTTTCCGCCAGCACGCGCCCCGCCAGATATAACGAACCGCAGATCAGCACGCGTGGCGGACCTTCGTCTTCGCGCGCCTGCGCCCAGCCCACCACCTGTATCATGGCGTCATCGAGACTGTCGGCTGGCGTGGCTTCGAGGCCTACCGCGCGCGCATCGTCATAGAGCGCGCCCGCGCCAAGGCTCGCTTCTTCGCCTGGAATTGTCACCGTTGAAACGTGCCGCGCGAGGCCGCGAAAGGCCGTGAGAAACCCGCGCGCATCTTTCGTGCGCAGCATGCCGCACATGAGATAAAGCGGTTTCGGCGCGCGCTCTTCCAGATCGGCCATGCTTTGGGCGAGCGCCGCCGCGCCATGCGGATTGTGCCCGCCGTCGAGCCAGATTTCCGCCCCCTTGGGCGCGGCCTCGATCAGCGGGCCGTGCAGCAGCCGCTGCATGCGCGCAGGCCATTCGACATCGCGCAGACCGCGTTCGATTGCCGGCTCGCGCGACCACAGCCGCCCCATGCGCCGGAGCGCCGCGATGGCCACAGCGGCGTTGGCGATCTGGTGGCGGCCCTGAAGTCTCGGCAAGGGCAGATCGAGCAGGCCGGTATCGTCCTGATAGACCAGCCGGCCGTGTTCCTCATGTGCGTGGAAGTCTTCGCCATATATAAAGAGCGGCGCGCCCAGCCGGTCGGCGGTGCGGGCGATCACCTCGCGGGCTTCGTCGGCTTGCGGGCCCACGATGCAGGGCACGCCCGGCTTGACGATGCCTGCCTTCTCGCTCGCGATGCCGGCGAGCGAGGTTCCCAGAAACTCCTGATGATCGAATGCCACAGGCGTTATGCAGGTTATGGCTGGCCTATCGATGACATTGGTGGCGTCGTATTTGCCGCCAAGGCCCACTTCCAGAACCACCGCATCCGCCTTGTGGCGCGCGAAGGCGAGCAGCGCCGCCGCCGTGGTGATTTCGAAGAAGGTAATGCGCCGGCTGTCATTGGCGCGCTCGCATTCTTCCAGGATGGCGGAAAGCTCTTCCTCTGAGATCAGCGCGCCTGCGAGCCTGATGCGTTCGTGGAAGCGGACCAGATGCGGCGAAGTATAAACATGCACGCGATAGCCATTGGCTTCCAGCATCGCGCGCAAATAGGCGCAGACCGAGCCCTTGCCATTGGTGCCCGCGACATGGAACACGGGCGGAAGTTTCTTTTCCGGGTGCCCGAGTGCTGCCAGCAGGCGCTGGATGCGATCCAATACCAGATCGATGCGCTTGGGGTGCAGCGTCAGCAGCCGCGCGAGAACGGCGTCGCTCGGGCGCGCGGGCACGTTCATGCCGGCGGCTGATAGGTAATGGCGCTTGCGGGTTCTGCCGGATGGCCGTTGATCACGGCCGGCGGTTGTGGCGGTGGCGCGGGTTTTTTCAGCATCAGATAAAGAATGCGCGACAGCGTGTTTTTCAGCTGATGGCGGTGCACGATCATGTCGATCATGCCGTGGTCGAGCAGATATTCCGCGCGCTGAAAACCTTCGGGCAGGCGTTCGCGGATGGTTTGCTCGATGACGCGCAAGCCCGAAAAGCCAATGAGCGCGCCCGGTTCCGCGATCTGCACGTCACCCAGCATGGCATAGGAAGCGCTGACACCGCCGGTGGTGGGATCGGTTAGCACGACAATGTAAGGCAACTTCGCTTCGCGCAGCAGATCAACGCCAACCGTGGTGCGCGGCAATTGCATCAGCGAGAGAACGCCTTCCTGCATACGCGCGCCGCCGGACGAGACGATAAGAACAAAAGGAAGTTTCTCCGTAACTGCGGTGCGCATGGCGTTGAGCAATGCTTCCGCGGTGGCGAGGCCAAGCGAACCGCCCATGAAATCGAATGATTGCACCGCCAGCATCACCGGCAAGCCATCGATGGTGCCGCGCGCGGCAACGAGCGCGTCTTCCTGCCCGGTCTTACCGCGCGCATCCTTCAGCCGGTCGGCATAGCGCTTGTCGTCGCGGAATTTGAGCGGATCCTGCGGCACTTCGGGGTTGACCAGAATATCGGCGTCGCCATCGAGCAGCGCTGCCAAACGTTCGGCCGCACCGATGCGCATGTGATAGCCGCATTGCGGGCAGACGTTCTGCGCCAGCAGCAGATCGCGGTGGAAAATCATTTCGCCGCAACCCGGGCATTTGCGCCAGAGATTGTCGGGCGTGGCGGCCGTGCCGCGCTGCATGAGCCCTTTGATCCTGGGGCGGACGAAATTGGTGATCCAATTCATGGGGCCAAGTCTAGCACTAGACCCGCGCCTCGTGCACGGCTTTGGCAAGGGTCCCGCAGAACCCCAGAACATCGTCAATGAGAGCGGCGCAGGGCTTTTTTGCGGCCAGATCATCCGCCACGCGCGCGACAATGGCCGAGCCGATGACGGCTGCGTCAGCAAAGCGCGCGATTGTCCCGGCCTGCATTGGCGTCTTGATGCCGAAGCCGACCGCGATTGGCAATTGGGTCGCGCGCTTCAGCCGCGCGACCGCATTCCGAACATCGCTTTCTGAGAAGATCTTGGTGCCGGTAATGCCGGCAATGGAGACATAATAAAGAAAGCCGCCCGCGCTTTCGAGCACGGTTTTCAGACGGCGATCATCTGTCGTCGGCGCGGCAAGCCGCACGATTACAAGGCCTGCATTTTTCGCCGGCCCGCGCAGCACCGCATCTTCTTCCGGCGGCAGATCGACAATGATGAGGCCGTCCACGCCGGCCCGGCCTGCATCGGCCGCGAAACGCTCGACGCCATAAGCGTGAATGGGGTTGTAGTACCCCATAAGAACAATTGGCGTTGTCTTATCGGTCGCGCGAAAGCGTTGCACCAGCGCGAGCGCATTTTTCAAATTCATTCCCGCTTTCAGCGCACGCAGAGACGACGCCTGTATGGCAGGGCCATCGGCCATGGGGTCGGAGTACGGTATGCCGAGTTCGATGATGTCGGCGCCAATCTTGGGAAGTTTTTCCAGAATGGCGAACGAAGTTTCGTTGTCAGGATCGCCCGCGGTGATAAACGGAATGAAAGCCGCGCGATTTTGCGCCTCCAATTCGGCGAAGCGCGTCGATAAGCGGCTCATGGAGAGAACTCATTTCCTCCCCCGCTTGCGGGGGAGGTCGATCCGGCGAGCAAAGCGAGGCTGATCGAGTGGGAGGGAATTCCCCCCACCCGCTCGCCGCCGGTGCGGCTCGCGACCTCCCCCGTGAACGGGGGAGGAAAAATAATAAACAAACTCATATTCGCTCGCCTATTGCCTGCGCCACAGTGAACACGTCTTTGTCGCCGCGGCCTGAAAGGCCGAGAATTGCGATCTTATCTTTCGCCATCTTTGGTGCCACGCGTGCGAGGTGGGCGAGCGCATGAGCGGGCTCGAGCGCGGGGATAATGCCTTCGAGCCGGCTCAGCATTTTGAAGGCCTCCAGGGCTTGGCCGTCGGTCGCCGAGAAATATTTCACGCGGCCCTGCTCTTTCAGCCAGGCATGCTCAGGCCCCACACCCGGATAATCGAGGCCGGCCGAAATCGAATGGGCTTCCTGCACCTGGCCGTCTTCGTCTTGCAGCAGATAGGAACGCGCGCCGTGCAGCACGCCGGGCGCGCCCGTGCTCAGGGTTGCCGCATGATGCGCGGTGTTGACGCCCTCGCCCGCCGCCTCGACGCCATGGATTTCTACTGCATCGTCCAAGAACGGATGAAACAGGCCGATGGCGTTGGAGCCGCCCCCGACACAGGCGACTAGAAGATCAGGCAGGCGTTTTTCCGCTTCGAGGATTTGCGCGCGCGCTTCCACGCCGATGATCGATTGGAAATCACGCACCATTTCGGGGTAAGGATGCGGGCCTACAACCGAGCCGATGATGTAAAACGTGTCTTCGACATTTGCCACCCAGTCGCGCAGCGCATCATTCGTCGCGTCCTTGAGCGTACGCGAACCAGAAGACACGGACCGCACCTCCGCGCCCAACAGTTTCATCCGGAACACGTTGGGCTTCTGCCGTTCGATATCGACCTCGCCCATGTAGATGACACAGGGAAGACCGAATCGCGCTGAGACTGTAGCCGTGGCGACGCCATGCTGGCCTGCGCCGGTTTCAGCTATGATCCGTTTCTTGCCCATGCGGCGGGCCAGCAAAATCTGCCCGATGCAGTTATTTATTTTGTGCGCGCCGGTGTGATTGAGGTCTTCCCGTTTCAGATAAATCTTGGCGCCGCCAAGATGCGCGCTCAACCGCTCGGCAAAATAAAGCTGGCTGGGGCGGCCGACATAATGCTTGAGCAGCCCGTTCATTTCGGCATGAAATTTGGGATCGTGCTTTGCCGCGTCGTAGGCTTTCTCCAGTTCTAGAACGAGCGGCATCAGCGTTTCGGCGACGAAACGCCCACCGAAGGCGCCGAAATGGCCGGCAGCATCCGGCCCTTTGCGCCAGGAATTGGGTGGCAGATCGCTCATACCGCGCCTTTCCCGGATGCAGTTGCGTGTGACGCACGCGCCGCCTTGACGAAAGCAGCGATCTTTTCAGAATTCTTTTTTCCCGGTGCGTCCTCGACGCCCGAGGACACATCCACCATGCGCGCACCCGAAATAAAAATCGCATGCGCGACATTCTCCGCCGTCAACCCGCCTGCCAGCAGCCAGGGCAATTTGAATTTCGCGCTCCCAAGCAGTTTCCAGTCGAACGCCGCGCCATGGCCACCACTGCGCGACGCCGTCTTGGGTGTTTTCGCATCGAACAGCAGATAATCGGCCGCCTCTTCGTAAGCGTGCGCAGCCGCGACATCGTTTTCATCGGCGACGGAAATCGCTTTGATGATTGGCAATCCGAATCGCGCGCGCAAGTGGCCCACGCGCGTTGGCGTTTCCTTGCCATGAAGCTGAATGAGATCGGGCTTCACTGCTGATATAGCGCCCGCCATTTCGGCATCACCGCCATCTGCGAACAGCACCACGATGCGCACCCGCCCGCGCAGTCGCAGGGCAAGCGCGCGCGCCTCTTCGAAACTCACATGCCGCGGGCTTTTGGCATGAAACACCAGCCCGCCAAAATCGGCGCCAGCGCGCACAACCGCCTCGGCTGCTTCGCGCGAATTAAGCCCGCAGATTTTTACCTGTGTCGCCATGGCCCTGCTCTATCGCCCGCAGGGCCTAGGCAAATCAAGCGCGCTTGGGCCGAGCCCGGCCTCTCACATGCTCAAAAATCGCGCGCGCGGCGGCGGCGGGATCGGCGGCCTCGGTTATCGGGCGGCCGATAACCACGATGTTCGCGCCTGCCCTCAGGGCCTCGCGGGGCGGCATGACCCGGCGCTGATCGTCGCCGCCTGCGCCCTTGGGCCGGATGCCGGGCGCCACGATAAAAAACTTCGGGCCGCAAGCCCGGCGCACTGCAGCGATTTCCAGCGGGCTGCACACCACGCCGTCGAGCTTGCACTCCTGGCACAACTTCGCCAGCCGGATGACCTGCTCCAATGGCGTGCTCTGCACCCCTATTGCGGCCAAATCGGAGGCATCGAGGCTGGTCAGTACGGTGACACCGACCACGCGCGGGCGCGGCTTCATGCTGGCAGCCGCCTGCACGGCTGCGCGCAACATCGCGGGCCCGCCTGCTGCATGCACATTAATTATCGCAACGCCAAGCTCAGCCAGCGCACGCACCGCGCCCGCGACCGTGTTGGGAATGTCGTGAAACTTCACGTCGGCGAACACGGGAATTCCCGTTTTCACCACCGCGCGTATGCCGAGGGGTCCGTTCGCAGAAATGAATTCGAGCCCGACCTTGAGCCCACCCACATAAGGACGCACGGCTTTGATCAGCGCGGCCGCGCGTTTCAAATCCGGCGTGTCCAGTGCCACGCAGATGGGATTGCTGGACGCCCGCGTCATGCCGCCTGTTTGGGTTTGTCGCCGGGATCGATACGGGCCAATGCCTTGGATTGTATGGTCTTGCTTTCTGGTTGCGCCCGCGTACGTAAACGCCGGCCGATCATCGCCGCCATGCCGCCTATCACCACGCCCAATAACAGCGTGAGAAACAGCAGCAGGAACAGCGGCATCTGAATGACCAATGCGGGGTGTACATCGGAGAACGGATCGAGGCTGAAGGACACCATTCCGCGGTTGGCCACGGCCAATGCAGCCGCGATCACGGCCACCGGCACCAGCAGGAAATAGGTCGACAGTCTCAACGCTTGCCGGAGCTATCGTTCAACCTTTCGCGCAATTCCTTGCCCGTGCGGAAGAACGGAACCCGCTTCTCCTCCACATCGACCGGCGCGCCGGTGCGCGGGTTGCGCCCTTGGCGGGCAGGCCGCACCTTCACCGAGAAAGCGCCGAAGCCTCTCAGCTCCACACGGTCGCCTTTGGAGAGCGCCGCCGCAATCTCGTCGAGCACGGTTGAAACCACGCGTTCGACGTCGCGATGATAAAGATGTGGATAGCGCCCAGCCAGCCGCGCCACCAATTCGGATTTGATCATTACCCCATGCCCCTACCCGGACGGGCCCCCGCTCGTCCGTTGTGGTTAACCTGCCAAAGGTAGGCCTTGGGGTCAACCCTAAGCCCCTCACAAGAAAGGGCTTTATAGGCGCCTGCGGCAGGAAAGCGACCCTTTACCGGGTGTTTTGGCTAGGCCGTTTCGCGCAAGGTCAACTGACCCTGCTGGATGAGAAGGCTGGCGGTATCGAAAAATCCCTGGTGAGAGACGACTTTCCCGTCACGCACGATCCAGTGGATCGCTAAATCTATTCTGACTCGGTTGCGTGTTGGTTGATGGGTCGCCTCGACGTCGAAAATGCCCCAGACGCTTTCGCCTTCGGCGGTCAACAGCTTTGGCTCGAAACGATGAAATAAATAGGTCGTCGCCATCAGGGATTGGTGTTCCTTGACGCCTTCGGCGCGAAAGTGTTCTCCACCAAAACGGAAAAGCTGTACCGGAGAATTCGATTTCCAAACCACATTTTCATCGAGCGCCGCGATAAGCGGGCCGAGGTCGTCCTTGGCATAAGCGCGTGCGGCTTTTTCCATCAGCTTCTTATTTGCCTTTTGTTGGTCCAAGCTCATGAAGGCGATCTTACCCTTTAGTTACAGGCTGGGCTTCTTCATACTCTTCAGTGCGCAATGTTAGCTTTCCTCTTCGTCGTCTTGTACTTGGCTTTCAGCCTTTTCTTTGTCTGTGCCCTTCGCCTTGGCCTTGGTCTTTGTTTTGGCCTTGGCGGGGGCCTTTTCCTTCTTCTTGCCCTGAGCGCGGGAAAGGGCCGCGCCCAGAATGTCGCCAAGCGAAGCGCCGGAATCGGATGAGCCGTATTGCTCCACGGCCTCCTTCTCCTCGGCCACTTCGCGCGCCTTGATCGAAAGTCGCGATCTTGCGCGCCTGCCTTGTCGATCGCTGGTGACCAACGCGTCCACCTTGTCGCCCTTGCCGAAGCGTTCGGGGCGCTGGTCGTTGCGGTCGCGCGCCAGATCGGCGCGGCGGATGAAGGACTTGCACGCCGTCGGCCAGCTGCACCTCGATGCCGCCGTCGTTCACTTCGGTGACCGTCACGGTGACGATGTCGCCCTTCTTGATGGCTGCCGACCGCTTTCCATCGGATCGCCGGCAAGCTGCTTGATGCCCAGGCCGATGCGTTCCTTTTCGACATCGACGTCCAGCACCTTGGCCTTGACGATCTGGCCTTTCTCGTAGTCCTTGACCGCTTCCTCGCCCGGCTTGTCCCAGGACAGATCGGAGAGATGCACCATGCCGTCGATATCGCCGGGCAGGCCGACGAACAGGCCGAACTCGGTGATGGTCTTGATCTCGCCTTCGATCATGGCTGCCGGACCGGATGGCTGTCGGCGAAGGCTTTCCAGGGATTGTCCTGGCATCTGCTTGAGGCCGAGGCTGATGCGGCGCTTGTTGGAATCGACTTCCAGCACCTGCACCTCCACTTCCTGGCCGGGCGTGCACGATCTTGCTGGGGCGCACGTTCTTCTTCACCCAGCTCATTTCGGATGACATGGACGAGGCCTTCCACGCCCGGCTCCAGCTCCACGAAGGCGCCGTAATCGGTGACATTGGTGACCTTACCCTTGAAGCGCGCGCCGACGGGATATTTCGCGGCCACGCCTTCCCAGGGATCGGTCTGCAATTGCTTCATGCCGAGCGAAATGCGCTGGGTCTCGTGATTGATCTTGATGATCTGCACTGTGACGGTCTGGCCGACCTGCAGAGACTTCGGTCGGATGGCTGACGCGCCGCCAGGCGATGTCGGTGACGTGCAGCAGGCCATCGACGCCGCCCAGATCCACGAAGGCGCCGTAATCCGTGATGTTCTTGACCATGCCTTCGACCACCTGGCTCTTCCTGCGAGCGAGGCCACGAGTTCGGTGCGTTCCTCGGCGCGGCTTTTCTTCCAGCACGGCGCGGCGCGACACCACGATATTGCCGCGGCGGCGATCCATCTTCAGGATCTGGAAATGTTGCGGCTGGTTCATCAGCGGGCCCACGTCGCGCATCGGACGCACATCGACCTGGCTGCCGGGAAGAAACGCCACCGCGCCGTCGAGATCGACGGTGAAGCCGCCCTTGACGCGCCCGAAGATCACGCCCGTGACGCGCGCCGCCATCCTGGAAAGCCTTCTCAAGCCGGATCCAGCTCTCTTCGCGCCGCGCCTTGTCGCGCGACAGCACCGCTTCGCCCAGCGCGTTTTCCACGCGCTCGATAAAGACCTCGACCTCATCGCCGACTTTCACCTGCGTGGGCTGGCCCACCATGGTGAATTCCTTGAGCGGCACACGGCCTTCGGTTTTCAGACCCACATCGACGATGACGAAATCGTTCTCGATCGCGACGATTGTACCCTTGATCACCGAGCCCTCGGCGGGCGCGCGGGTGACGAAGCTCTCTTCGAGCATGGCCGCGAAATCCTCGCGGGATGGGGTGCTGATGGCTTTCGACGCCGGCCTTGGCCATGAATGCTCCTCAAATTCGTGCACGCGCGGGTCATAACGCGCGAGCGCGTGTCCCGGCTCAGGCCGGGCGGTTAGTGTTCTCGATAAATCCGCGAGGCTTCTCAGCGGGACCGCCGGGCCTCCTTCAGCCCCTGGGGCGGGCCGCGAGCGCTTTCCTGACCTTGGGTTCCACCAGGGCAAGAGCCGCCGCGAAGGCTGCGTCTATAGCCAAATCGGTGGTGTCCAGCAAGTCGGCATCAGGGGCGCAGCGCAAGGGCGATATGGGGCGCGCCTTATCCGCCGCATCGCGGGCATTGAGCTCGGCCAGGACGTCTGGTTCGTTGCGCGCTATGCCTAGCGTCTTGAGCTCCAGCCAGCGGCGATGCGCCCGCACGCGCGGGTCGGCATCGATGAACAACTTGACCTCGGCATCCGGGCAGATGACGGTACTGATGTCGCGGCCATCGATGACGGCGCCCGTGCTGTTGCCGGGCGGGCGCAAGGCGAAATCGCGCTGGAACTGCAGCAGCGCCTTGCGCACGGCCGGCATGGCCGCCACCTGCGAGGCCGCGCGGCCCACGACGTCGCTGCGGATTTTGGGATCGCCAGCGCGCGTGAGATCTATGCTGGCGGCGGCGCGCGCCGCGTCGGCTTCATTGACCGGATTTCCATTGCTTTCGAGCACGTCGAGCGCGATCAGGCGGTAGAGCGCGCCGGAATCCAGATGCGCGAAACCGAAATGGCGCGCCAAGTGCCGGGCAAGCGTGCCCTTGCCGCAAGCGGCTGTGCCGTCGACTGCGATGACGATGGGCTTGGTCATGGCGCCGCTTCGATATTTGCGCCAAGGCCGCGCATCAGAGTGACAAAATTCGGGAACGACGTCGCAATCATCGAAGAATCATCCACCCGCACGGGATTTTTGCAGGCCAGGCCCATGACAAGGAAGCTCATGGCAATGCGGTGATCCATATGCGTTGCCACCATGCCTCCACTGGGTACGCCGCCCCCGCCACAGCCGTAGACAATGAGGCCATCTTTCGATTCTTCACTCTGAACGCCGCAGGCTTTCAACCCGACAGCGATCGCGGCCAGCCGGTCACTTTCCTTGACCCGCAATTCTTCGAGGCCCCGCATCACCGTGCGGCCTTCGGCAAAAGCGGCGGCCACCGCCAGCACAGGATATTCGTCGATCATGCTGGGGGCGCGGTCGGGCGGCACTTCAACGCCCTTGAGCGCCGACGCGCGCACGCGCAAATCACCAATGTTCTCGCCGCCCTTCTCTCGCGCATGCATGATTTCGATGTTTGCGCCCATTTCCTTGAGCCTCTCAATCAGGCCAATACGTCGCGGGTTAAGCATCACATTTTCAAGAACGATATCCGATTCCGGTACGATCAGTGCCGCCACCAGCGGGAACGAGGCCGAAGAAGGATCGCCGGGAATGGAAATGCTGGCGGGTTTCAGTTCCGCCTCGCCCTGAAGGGAAATCGCCTCGCCGCCTGAAATCTTTTCCACTCGCACATCCACGCCGAAGGCGCGCAACATGCGCTCGGTGTGATCGCGCGTGCGCGCGCGCTCGATGATGGTGGTGCGCCCCGGCGCGTTGAGCGCCCCCAGCATGATGGCCGATTTCACCTGCGCCGACGGCACCGGCAATTCATATTCTACCGGCATGGGATTACGCGCGCCCTTGATTGTGATTGGCAGCATGCCCGCATCGCGACCGCTCCATTCCATGCCGAACAGCGAAAGCGGCTCTAGCACGCGGACCATCGGGCGGCGCTTCAACGATTCATCGCCGGTGAAAATCACGGTGAGTGGTGTTGTCGCCACCGCTCCCATGGTCAGCCTGCAACCCGTGCCGGAATTGCCCAAATCGAGCTCGCCCGCGGGTTCAGCAAATCCGCCCAGGCCCACGCCATGCACGCGCCATGCGCCATCGTTGCCACGGGTCACTTCGGCGCCAAGCGCGCGCATCGCTTCGGCCGTGCGCAGCACGTCGTCCGCTTCGAGGAGGCCAGCAATGCGCGTTTCGCCCACGGCCATCGCGCCCAAAATCAGCGCGCGGTGCGACACGGATTTGTCGCCTGGCACCGCGGCGCGGCCCTTCAGCGCCTCAGCCTTCCGCGCGATCAATGGCGACATGTTCCCGGAAACCGCCATCCCAGCCTCAACTCGTTGGATTGCCTAAAGGAATGAACGGCCGGGTCAAGCCCGAAGGCGTGCTTTGACAGGCCCCCTCTATCGTGGCAAACGACCCCTTCCAAACCAAACAGTAGGAATGACAACCTTGGTCAAGCCGGATCTCGGGACAAAACGCGTCTGCCCCAGTTGCGGGGCGCGTTTCTACGATTTGCAAAAGCGTCCCATCGAATGCCCGAAATGCGCCTTCACCTTCGAGCCCGAGGTGCTGCTGAAATCGCGCCGCCCGCGCGTGCCCGAGCCGGCCGCCCCCGTGCAGGCCGTCGAAAGCGAGGTCGAGGAGGAAGAGGCCGAAGAGACGGTGGAAGCCGAAGCCGAGGCCGTCGAAGAGGCCGAAGTGGTTGAGGAAGCGAAGCCCGTAGCCGCCGTCGAAGAAGAAGTGATCGAGGCCGAGGAGGAAGCGCCGGAAGCCGAACCCGCACCCGCCGAAGGCGCCGGTCAAGCCGCCGAACCCTTCGAGGAAGAAGTCGAAGAGGAAGAAGAAGAGAACGACAATCTGCTCGAGGAAGTCGAGGAAGAAGAGGACGATGTTTCCGGCATTATCGATGCCGACATCGAAAAAGAAGAGCCGTAAGCATTATACGTGCCTGGGGCCATAGCTCAGTTGGGAGAGCGCTTGAATGGCATTCAAGAGGTCAGCGGTTCGATCCCGCTTGGCTCCACCATATACTTTCTAATGGCGTTGCGTGGTGATGTGGCCGGCCAGATGACAAAGCGAGCAATTGGCCTCGGTATTTTCGTAACTCTGGCCAGGCGCTAAAGATGGCGACAGCGCTGACAGCCGCAACCATTGGCGAATGTGCGCGACGGCTGCATGAAGCCGAAAAAACTCGAAGCCAGATCCGGCAGTTCTCTCTCGAATGGCCGGGGCTGACGATTGCCGATGCCTATGCAATCCAGCGCGAATGGGTGCGGCTCAAGCTGGCCGAGGGCCGCAAACTCAAGGGCCACAAAATCGGCCTGACCTCGCGCGCCATATAACGCTCATCGAATATCACCGAGCCCGATTATGGCGCGCTGCCGAGCGATATGTTTTTCGACAATGGCGCCGAGATTCCAGCCGACCGTTTCATTGTGCCGCGTCTTGAGGTGGAGCTGGCTTTCGTTCTCAAGAACAGGCTCTCCGGCCCAAATTGCAACATGGCCGATGTCATGGCCGCCACCGATTACGTGACACCGGCCATAGAAATCATCGCTGCGCGCATCGAGCGCGTCGATCCAGAAACCAAAGTCACCCGCAAAGTCACCGACACGATTTCCGACAACGCGGCCAATGCCGGTCTCGTGCTGGGTGGCAAGCGCTTCAAGCCTGGCGAGGCAGATATGCGCTGGATTGCCGCCATTCTTTATCGCAATAGCGTCATCGAGGAATCGGGCGTCGCGGCTTCCGTTCTGGATCACCCGGCCAATGGCGCGGCCTGGCTCGCCAATGCGCTGCACGCCTATGGCGAGCATCTCGAAGCGGGCGAGACCGTTCTCACCGGCTCTATCACGGTGCCGGTGCCCGCGCGAGCGGGCGATGTTTTCAAGGCCGATTACGGGCCGTTAGGCACGATTTCCGCCCGCTTCATTTAGGCCGTTTCACGCTATCAATTGTTTGTGAGCCAAAGACGCCAATTCTCTACCTTATTTAAATATGGCGGGCGCCTTGAATGGCTCCCTAAAATCCCCACATTTGGCATGTTCGATGGTGCTCGTTGGAGACCATCCAACATTGGACTGGCTGCCTGAGGGAGGGGCCGGGTAAAGCGGCCAAGGCTAACCCAGCCCAAGGAGGCTGCTATGACGATGCGATCCTCAGGCGAATTCGGTGAAACCCAGTTCGACGTTGCTGGGGCCGATGCGATGCGGCTGGCCTACATCAAGCCGATAGATGTGGCGGAAGCGCGCGCGCTTGGCGCCATCCCCAAAGGCATAAAATTGTCGAAGAACGTCAGGCTTTTCGCCCTGCATGCGGCCGACGGCACCAGGCTCGCCATCATGGACAATTGGGCGGCAGCTTATGGCGTCGCGCTGCAGAATGAGTTCATTCCGGTAAGCGTGCACTAAAGCGGTTTTACGCTTCAGGCCGCCTGATTGGCGCTCGCGATTGGGTCTGTAAGCAGCGCGTACATCGCCGCAGGCTTGGATGCCGCACGCAATTTTTCGCACACAGGCTGATTGCGCAGCAGGCGCGAAACGCGCGCCAGTGCTTTCAGATGGTCGGCGCCCGCCCCTTCCGGCACCAACAGCAGGAAAACCAGATCCACCGGCTGGTCGTCGGTCGCGTCGTAATCAATGGGCGCATCAAGGTGCGCGAACATGCCGGTGATGCGCTCGAGGCCGGCAAAACGCCCATGCGGAATGGCGATGCCCTGACCCATACCGGTTGAGCCCAGCCGCTCGCGCTCCATCAGCGTCTCGAAAATGCGCCGTTCGGGCAGGCCGGTCAGCATGGCCGCACGCGCTGACAGCTCCTGCAGAAGCTGTTTCTTGCTCACGGCCTTGAGGTGAGGCACGACCGCCTCGGGTGAAAGCAATTCTTTGATTTCCATGACGCCCTATTGTTGCTCGGTCGCTTTCTTGCGCGTGCGCACCCGCTCGTGATGATTTTTAAGGCGGCGCTTGTAACGCCGCAGCTGCTTTTCCAGCCGTTCCAGGGCCTCGTCAAACGCCACGCGCGGATCATTGCCCACGGCATGGCTTTTCAACATTGCGCCCGCACTCAAATGCACGGTGCAGTCGGCGCGATATCCCGAACCCTCGTGCGCGAAAACCACATGCCCCTCCGCCTCGCCATCGAAATGCTTCTCGATTGAGGCCGCAAGGCGCTCGCGGACAAAATCTGGCAAGGCTTCACCGATTGCGATCTGTTTGCCGGAAACGCGAATCTGCATCTTTTCTGCCGCCGGAATGTGGCTCGAAATTATTTTCCGCCGCGGCTTCGTGCTTTCGTTAGCAAAAAAGTGGCGGAACTTAGGTCCGATATTTTAACGTGTCAACGCCCGGGCCGATCCCTGTCGAGTTGCTGCAAACGGCGGCGCTCGGCGGAGGATGGGATATGCATGGCTTCACGATACTTCGCGACGGTGCGGCGCGCAATGTTAACGCCGGCCGCCCCCAGCAATGTGACAATGCGATCATCGGAAAGAATTTCGTTGACATTTTCTTTTTCGATGAGTTCGCGAATGCGGTCGCGCACGGCCTCGGCCGAATGCGCTTCGCCGCCATCGGCCGAAGCAATCGAGGCGGTGAAAAAATATTTCAGCTCGAACAGCCCGCGGGGCGTGGCCATGTATTTGTTGGAAGTGACGCGGCTAACCGTCGATTCATGCATGGCGATGGCGTCGGCGATAGCGCGCAGATTGAGCGGCCGCAAATGGCGCACGCCATAGGCCAGGAACGCATCCTGCTGGCGGACGATTTCGCTCGCCACCTTCAGGATTGTGCGCGCGCGCTGATCGAGGCTCTTCACCAGCCAGTTCGCGTTGTTGAAACATTCGGCGATATAGGCGCGCTCTTCCTGCGAGCGCGCGGTGGCGTTGACCTTGGCGTAATAGCGCGCATTCACCAGCACGCGCGGCAAAGTGTCGGAATTGAGCTCGACGTTCCAGCCGCCATCGGCGCTTTCGCGCACATAGACGTCCGGCACCACCGCCTGCACGGGCGTCGCGTCGAAGGCGAGACCCGGTTTCGGATTGAGCGCCCGGATTTCGGCGATCATCTCCGCGATGTCGTCAGTGTTCAGGCCGCAGAGCTGGGACAGCGCATGGAGATCGCGGCGCGCCACCAGATCGAGCCTGGTCAGCACCACTTGCATGGCGGGATCGAGCCGGTCGCGCTCCTTGAGTTGCAGCGCGAGACACTCGGCAATATCGCGCGCGAATACGCCGGGCGGATCGAAGCCCTGCAACACACCGAGTGTAACGAGAATATCTTCGGTCGTGGCGCCCAGACGCTCGGCCACTTCGGCGAGATCGCCGCGCAGATAGCCCGCTTCGTCCACGGCTTCGATCAGCTGGGCCGCGATCATGCGCTGGGAAGGCGGAAAGGCCGCAAGGCCAAGCTGTTCCGTAAGATAATCACGCAATGTGGGCTTCGCGCTAAGCGTGCCTTCGATGCCGTTCTCGCTGTCCAAAGCGCGGCCACCGGAACCCGTGCGCGACCAGTCCGCCAACGGTGCAGCGGACTCAAGCTCAGAAGGCGCCGCTTTCATAGTGGGCTCATCGCCATCTTCGCTTGAATCGTTTTGATCTTCGCCCACGAAATCCTCGCGCGCGATGGTCTGGTCGAGCGGCGCATCGGATTTCTCTTCCTGTTCCTTGGCGTTTACCGCTTCCGCGGCAGTGCCTTCGGAGGCTTCTTCCCGCTCAAGCAGCGGATTGCGCTCAAGCTCGGCTTCGACATATTCGGCCAGCTCAAAATTGGAAAGCTGCAGCAGCTTGATCGCCTGCTGCAACTGCGGCGTCATGACAAGCGACTGGCCTTGGTGTAACTCGAGACGTTGTGTCAGAGCCATGGGCGCGCCTTATTGTTACAGCGAGAAGCGTTCGCCGAGATAAACCCGGCGCACGTCCTTGTTGCCGACGATGTCGGAAGGCGTGCCTTCCATCAGCATCTGGCCTTCGTGGATGATGTAAGCGCGATCGACGAGTTCGAGCGCCTCGCGCACATTGTGATCGGTGATCAGAATGCCGATGCCGCGGTCTTTCAGGTGACGGACAAGCGCGCGGATTTCATTGATGGCGATGGGGTCGATGCCGGCCAGCGGTTCGTCGAGCAACATATAGGTCGGATGCGTGGCGAGCGAGCGGGCGATTTCCACGCGCCTGCGCTCACCGCCAGAAAGCGCGATGGCCGGCGTTTTGCGCACATGGCTGATGGAGAATTCGGCGAGCAGGCTCTCCACCAGCGCGTTGCAATGGCCGGCGTCGGGCTCGACCAATTCGGCGGCTGCGCGGATGTTCTGCTCCGCCGTCATGCCGCGAAAGATCGATGCTTCCTGCGGCAGATAACCGATGCCAAGCCGCGCGCGCCGGTACATTGGCAGGTTTGTGACTTCATGCCCGTCGAGCTCGATGGTGCCGTAATCGACCGGCATAAGCCCGGTGATCATATAAAAGCAGGTGGTCTTGCCCGCGCCATTTGGACCCAACAGGCCCACCACTTCGCCCCGCTTCACGTCCAGGCTCACGCTGCGCACCACGGGACGCTTGCGAAAGCTCTTGCCGATGCGCTTGGCGGCCAGGCCCTGAAAGCCTTCGACAAGCTTCGGAGTGGGCTTTTCCCTTGCCCCTGTTTCGGCCGGTACGTTTTTTGCTTCAGCCATGCCCTAGTTGTGCCTTGGCGTATTTAAGAATGCGTGAACCTATATCTTACCCGGCGTGCGATTGCCGTTTGCTGGCGGCTATTTCGGCTTCGCAGCTGCGGCAGGCGTTGCAGTTCCCTGTTGATTCTTCGGCACGAGCAATCCCTGCACGCGGTTATTGTTCTGCCCCTGCGAGTACAACTGAGCCAAATTGGTGTCGGTGTGAACCTCAAGCTTGGTGCCGTGCATCACGTTCTGTTCCTTCGTCAGCACGACATCCTTGCCCGTCAGCGTGATCAGGTGCGCGTTGATGTCGTAAGTGCCGAATTCGCCGATGGCGCTGCCGGACGGCGAATCAACGACAACATTACCGCTTGCGTTCAGCTTTGTCGGCTTGCCCTGGACGGCGAACACCTTCACCTCGTCCGCGCGCATCTTGAGCGTGTCCTGGGTGACCACGACATGGCCGGTATAGATGGCGATATTGGCCTTGATGTCGGCAAACAGCTTGTCCGAATTCACGTTGATGGGCTTGCTGGTGTCGGCGGCCAGGCCGTTCTTCGTCTGTTGCGGCGGTGTTGCGGGGATGGTTGCGGGAGCAGCCGGCGGCGCGGGCGCAGTAACTGCCGCATGCGCGAGACTGAGCCCCACGGCGAGAAAAGCAGAAGCCAACAGCAGCGTTCTCACTTTTTGTTTCCCCCGCTTTGATAAAACACGCTGTGAATGTTGCCGGTGAAAAATAGCTGCTTCACGTCGCGGTGAATCTCGAATTGATTGGCCGACAAGGTGCCAAGAGGCCCCTGGGCATCAATATGCGATGAACCGCGAATGACGCTCGTTTTCAGATCGACCGACGCCTCTGGCGTATGCGCCTCGTAGCCATTGTCGGAATAGATGTTGATATGGCCGTTGAGGCGAAGCGTGTGTGCGTCATTGTCGATCACGCCAGCGTCCGACACGATATTGAGCCAGGTACCGTCCTTGAGCGTGATGTCAGCTTCGACTTTCTTGAGTTGAATGTGCTGGCCCTGGCCGTCCTGCACGGCCGTCTCGGCGGTGACGACGTAAGGTTGTCCCTGCTCGTCGGTTCCGGTGAGGCGCGGATGGGTCATAGTGAGATCGTTATCTATCGAGCCCAGATGGGTGAATTTCATCGCCATGCGCGTGAAGTCCCGCGGCACCAGCGCGAACACCAGCACGATTGCGGTCAACGAGGCCGCCACCACAGGCAGCGTGCGCTTCATCACGAACACAAAACGGCTATAGCGCGCGGCCTTGTTGAGCGTTTCGCGCGGCGCCTTGCCCCAGCCCGCGCGCTTGCCCAGCACCTCGACATGAGCGGCGGGCATGGTCTTCGCTGCCTGCTTGGCCCTGACCACTAGCGCAGCCCCGCCCTAAGGCAATCGTGGATATGCAGAAGGCCTGCGGGACGCCGCTTATCCTGCGAGTTGTCGATCACGAACAGGCTGGTGATCTTGGCTTCGTTCATCAGTGCCAAGGCCTCAGCGGCAAGCACATTGGGCGCGATGGTCTTCAGATTCCTGGTCATTACGTCGCGCGCCTTATGGCTCAATAATTCATCGTTCATGTGGCGGCGCAAATCGCCGTCGGTGATGATGCCCATGAGCGCGCCATCGGCATCGACCACGCCAACCACGCCGGCAAAGCCGAAGCGGCGCGAGGTCATGGCAATCAGCACATCGCGCATGGCGGCATCGGGCTTGACGAGCGGCATTTCCTCGCCCCCATGCATGATGTCGGAAACACGAATAAGCTTGCGGCCCAAAGCGCCGCCCGGATGCCGATCGCGATATTGGTCGGCGGAGAAGCCTTTGCGCTCCATCAGCGCCACCGCCAGCGCGTCACCCAAGGCCAGCATCAAGGTGGTCGAGGTGGTGGGCGCCAAACCCATCGGGCAGGCCTCCTGCGCGCGCGGCAGCAGGAGCGCCACATCTGCCGCCTGCAACAATGTGGAATCGGGCTGGCTCGCCATGCCGATCAGCGGAATGGCGAAACGCTTGGCATAGGTGATGAGGTCCGAAAGCTCCGCCGTCTCGCCAGAATAAGACAGCATCAACAGCGCATCCTGCGGCGTAAGCGCGCCGATATCGCCATGGCTTGCTTCCGCCGGATGGACGAATTGCGCGGGCGTGCCAGTGGAAGAAAAAGTTGCCGCGATCTTGTGGCCGACATGGCCGCTTTTACCCATGCCGCTTACCACCACGCGACCGCGCACGGCAGCCAGCACGTCCACCGCGCGGGTGAAATCGCCGTTCAGGCATTCGGAAAGCGAGGCCAACGCCTCGCCGGCGAAACGCAGCACGCGCCGCGCGGCTTTCAGGTCTGCCGCCTCGCGCTCGGCATTGCTTTGCAGGGAACTGGGTTTACGGACGGGCATTAGCGGCTCATGGGCCTCAACTCATCCCGAATACCAAGCATTTTCAAGATTATGGGGGCCCGCACCATGCCAATCAAGGTGGGCCGCCTGCGCTCTTTCCGCACTGTTAATGGGCGAAAATATCGACGTCGGCCCAGCCCGCAAGATCGAGGCCCGCGCGCACCGGCAGGAACTGGAAACAGGCGGCGGCAAGCCGCTGGCGCCCCTCGCGCACCAGAATCGCATCGAGCGCCGTCTTGAGCCGGTGCAGATAGATCACGTCGTTTGCGGCGTAGGCGAGTTGCTGCTCGGACAGGGTCTCGGCGCCCCAGTCGGAGCTTTGCAATTGCTTCGACAGTTCGACGTCGAGCAATTCCTTCACCAGATCCTTAAGGCCATGCTTGTCGGTGTAGGTGCGCGCGATTTTGGACGCCGTGCGCGTGCAATAAACCGGCGCCGCCAGCACGCCGAGATAACGCCGGATCATGGCAAGATCGAAACGCGCGAAATGATAAATCTTGAGCACTTTGCGGTCGCGCAGCAGTTTTTTCAGATTGGGCGCCTGATAGGCGCCCGGCGCGAATTGCACCATGTGCACCTGGCCGTCGGCGCTGCAAAGCTGAACAAGACAGAGCCGGTCGCGAATGGGGTTGAGGCCTAGCGCTTCGGTATCGACGGCGACCGAAGGCCCGAGATCGAGCCCTTCGGGCAGATCGCCTTTATGCAGTTTGGTTTTCATTTATCTCGTCCTTCGTGATGGCTAGCCAAGCCGAAGTAAGCGGGCCAAGTCCGCCTTCGCCTCGCTTGGCTGGCATGCCAAGTCGAAGCTGCGCTATCCCAATCTCCGGCCCGCCTTCGCGCTCGCGCGCTTCGGCGTGGCAGTCTCCGCAGCTGCGCAGCGAAGACTGGTGCCCAGAAGAGGACTCGAACCTCCACGCCTTGCAGCGCTAGTACCTGAAACTAGTGCGTCTACCAATTCCGCCATCTGGGCCCGGGGCATCCGCTTAGGGCGGGCATGTTTATGAGGGGGTCTCCTCCCTGTCAAACCCCCATTCTTTCGGTTAAGTAGTGGCGAGAACTCCGGTTTCGCTCATGACCACCGCCATTCCAGGCACAAGGCTCGTCACGGTTTTCGGCGGCTCGGGTTTTCTCGGGCGCAATGTGGTGCGCGCATTGGCCAAGGACGGCTGGCGTATTCGCGTGGCCGTGCGCAGGCCCGAGCTCGCTTATTTTCTCAAGCCTGCCGGTGTGGTGGGCCAGATCCAGATCGTAAAATGCAACGTGCGCGGCGACGACGACGTGCGCGAGGCTTTGCGCGGCGCGCATGCGGCTATCAATCTGGTCGGCATTATCGCGCAAACGGGCAAGCAGCGTTTTCAGGCGCTGCATGTGGACGCGGCCGAGCGGATCGCGCTTCTGGCAAAAGAGGCAGGCGCGGCGCAACTGGTGCATGTTTCGTCGCTGGGCGCCAGCGTTGACGCGCCCTCGCATTATTTCAAAACCTGCGCCGAAGGCGAGACGCGCGTGCGCGCGGCTTTTGCTCCGGCAATAATCCTTTGCCCTTCGCTTCTCTTCGGGCCAGATGACGATTTCTTCAACAAATTTGCGGCGCTTGCGCGCGTGCTCCCGGCGCTGCCCCTCATTGGCGGCGGGCACACGCGCTTTCAACCGGTGTTCGTGGGCGACGCGGCGAACGCGATTGCACGCCTTCTCGATGACGCTTCGGCCGCCGGCCAAAATTACGAATTTGGCGGACCGGAAATTCTGACCTTCAAACAATTACTGGAACTCATCCTGAAAGAAACTCACCGCAGGCGGCTGCTCATCCCCGTGCCATTCTTCATCGCGCGCATGCAAGGTGCGGTGCTGCAATTCCTGCCGGGGAAATTGCTGACCCTCGATCAGGTGCGGATGCTGGAAACCGACGTGGTGCTCAGCGGCACGCTGCCTGGGCTGAAAGAGCTCGGCATCGTTCCGACGGCGATGGAGGCCATCGTGCCGTCTTATCTCTGGCGCTTCCGGAAGGCGGGCGAATTCGAGATCGCGGCGGGTTAAAGAAACATCGCCGCGAAAATCGCCAGCGCCACGGCGATGCGATACCAGCCGAAGGGCGCCAGGCCATATTTTCCGATGAAGGCGATGAACGTCTTCACCACGCCGAAGGCGACGATAAAAGAAACGACGAAGCCAATGACGATGTCGCGGCCAGCATTGAAATCGAGCGATCCCCAATTCTTGTAAAGATCGAACACGGTTGCGCCCAACATGGTGGGCACGGCGAGATAAAAGGTGAATTCAGCCGCCGCCTTGCGCTCGATGCCAAGGAGTTCGCCGCCCAAAATCGTGGCGCCCGAGCGCGACACGCCGGGTATCAGCGCCAGGCACTGGCACAGGCCGATCTGCAGGCATTTGCGGATCGGCAGATGATCGCCGTCGCGATAGCCGGGCTTGGGCGCGATGCGCTCGAGCACCAGAATAAGAATCCCGCCCAGCAGCAACGCTGTTGCGATCACCAGCGGCGCAATGGCCGGATCGAACAGCACGCGCTTGATGAAACCATGCAGCGCCACGCCGAACACCGCCGCCGGCAAGAAGGCCACGATGATGCCCCAGGCGAATTGCCGCGCGCGCGCATCATTGGGCAGGCCGATCAGAACGTTCCAGAATTTGCGCCAGTACACGGCCACCACCGACAGAATGGCGCCGAACTGGATGACGATGGTGAACACGTCGCCCGGCGGCTTGAAGCCGAGCATGTTCTGCGCCAGCAAAAGATGCGCGGTCGAGGAAACCGGAAGAAATTCCGTCAGCCCTTCGATGATGCCGAGCAGGATGGCGTTCACGATATCATTGTGCATGCGGGCCCGCCCGGATGGCTTTTCCCAGCCCTACAGCAAGTACGCGCCGGATGCTACCCTTGGGCCGCGATTGGGTGGGGCGCAAATGTATCCCGAAGTTCCCGAACGGCCGGACGCCATGGCCGCGATCGACGACGCGCTGCGTGCGTTTTTATGGTCGTTGTGGCACAGGCGCGACGCGCGCACGCCATGGGCCAGGCGCACGGCCGTCGTGCTCTTCGTGGCCCTGTTCTGCGCACCGGTTGTCCTGATCATGATCTACCGTTTCGTGCCGCCGCCTTTCACGCCCTTGATGATCGGCACGGCCATCGAAGACGGCGTCGTCTATCAGCACTGGGTGCCCATCGAAGCCATTTCGCCCAACCTGGTGCGCGCCGCCGTAGCCTCCGAGGACGAACAGTTCTGCTCGCATCATGGCTTCGATTGGAAAGAAATTAACGAAGCCATGAAGCACAATGAACGCGGCGGCAAATTGCACGGGGCCAGCACTATCAGCCAGCAAACGGCGAAGAACCTGTTCTTGGTCCCTGCGCGCAACTGGCTGCGCAAGGGCATCGAGGCCTATCTCACCGTGCTGATCGAGGCGTTATGGCCAAAGCGGCGCATCATGGAGATGTATCTCAACATCGCCGAATGGGGGCACGACCGCTTCGGCGCGGAAGCCGCCGCGCTCGGCTATTTCGGCAAGCATGCTTCTCAGCTCAACGCCATGGATGCCGCGCATCTCGTGGCTGTGCTGCCCAACCCCGAACGCTGGTACGCCACGGGCTCGGGGCCCTATGTGTCGGGGCGCGCCGATACCCTTGTCTGGCGCATGGCCGCAGTGAGCCGCGACCGCCTGGACGCGTGTGTCTATCGGTGAATTCAATTGCATCAAAAACTTGATGTCATTCCCGGCCGAGCGCTGCGTCAGCAGCGCGAGGGGAGGGGAACCCAGGTGGATAGATTGGACGCCGTCGATCCACCTTGCTCCCCTTCCCTCGGCCCACGCATACGCGCGGGCCTCGTCGGGGATGACAATTATTTTTAAGCGCCGTGCAAAAATGCATTACATTGACCCTATGCGCCGCCTCGTTCATATCACGCTGTCGCCCGCCTGCCGCGTGGCAAGGCTGGCGCTTGGCGAAAAGCGGCTTGCCTGCGATCTCGTAGCGGCGGACGATCCGCTGGCCCACCTGCCGGTGTTCGTCGATCTCGACGGCACGATGGTGGCGGGCCTGTGGGCGATCATCGATCACCTCGAAGCGGGCCATCCCGAGCATCTGCTGGTGCCCGAAGATCTGGCCGAGCGCGGCGAAGCCTTGCGTCTGCTCGATTGGGCGATGACCAGCTTCCACGAATTCGTCACCAAGCGCATCGTGTTCGAGAAGGGCACGCAATCGCAGACTGGCGCGGCTTCCCGCCGCGCGCCCAACATGGAAACGGTGCGCATGGGGCGCGATGCGCTGCGCGCGAGCCTGTCCGAACTGGCCTCGCTTGCCGAAGCGCGCGGATTTCTCGCGGGGCGCGATCTTACCCTCGCCGATCTGGCCATGGGCGCGCATTTGTCCGCGCTCGATTATTTCGGCGAAGTGCCGTGGGCGGAGTTTCCGCACCTAACCGAATGGTACACGCGGCTGAAATCGCGGCCCTCCTTCCGCCCGCTGCTCTCGGACCGCGTGCCGGGACAACCTCCGGCCTTGCATTATGCGGAGCTCGACTTCTGAAACCGCCATGCGCGAAGCCATCCGCGCGAAGGCGCGCGGGCACGGCTTCGCCTCGGTGGGATTTGCGCGCGCGGCGGCGCCCGCACGCGCGGCCGACGGCCTGAAAAATTATCTTGCCCGCGGCCATCACGGCGACATGGGCTGGATGGAAACCACAGCCACACGCCGCGCCGATCCGGTGAAATTGTGGGGCGAGGCCAAAAGCGTGATCGCGCTGGGCGCGAGCTACGCGCCTGCCGGTGACCCAATGAAAAATCTTTCCCGGCGCGAACGCGGGGTGATTTCGGTTTACGCGCAGGGCGACGATTATCACGATGTCCTCAAGAAAAAACTCAAATCCTTCGCGTCCTGGCTCGCCCACGAATATGGCGGCGAGGTGAAAATCTTCGTCGATACCGCCCCCGTGATGGAAAAGCCGCTGGCGCAGGCGGCCAGCCTAGGCTGGCAGGGTAAGCACACCAATCTGGTTTCCCGTGAATTCGGTTCGTGGCTGTTTCTCGGCTCAATTTTTACGACGCTTGAAATTCAACCCGACGCGCCCGAACAGGATCATTGCGGCAGCTGCAGCCGCTGCCTCGACATCTGCCCGACCAAGGCGTTCCCCATGCCCTACTCAGTCGATGCGCGGCGCTGCATTTCGTATCTCACCATCGAGCACAAGGGCCACATAGCGGAGGAATTCCGCAAACCAATCGGCAACCGCATTTATGGCTGCGACGATTGCCTGGCCGTCTGCCCTTGGAACAAATTCGCGGCGGCCAGCCACGAAGCCGCTTTCGCCCCGCGCAGCGAGTTGAGGGCGCCGCTGTTGAAAGAACTGGCAGCGCTCGACGATGCCGCTTTCCGCGAAATCTTTCGCGGCTCCGCCATCAAGCGCGTGGGCCGCGACCGTTTCGTGCGCAATGTGCTTATCGCCATAGGCAATTCGGATGACGCATCGCTCGCGCCGACAGTTGAGAAACTGCTTGGCGATGCCAGCCCCCTCGTTCGCGCCATGGCGGTGTGGGCGCTGAAGCAATTGTTACCCAAATCTTCGTTCATGAAACTCGCCTCTGTTCGTTCCGCAAAAGAAAACGATCCTACTGTGGCGCGAGAGTGGACCATTGCCGCTTAGCCAAACCTGTCATTCCCGGCCGAGCGGCGAAGCCGCGAGGGGAAGGGAACCCAGGTGGATAGATTTGCCGTGATCCGGCCACCTGGATACCCTTCCCCTCGCGCGAACATACGTTCGCTCTCGCCGGGGATGACAAGCTGCATTTTCGATACAATTCTGGAGATAAATGTCAGGTAGGAAGCAGCGACTCGCTGTTCAAGAGCTAAAAGCGATTTTTTTCGTGCTTACGCACTTATCCACGCGACGCGGGCGGCAAAACGAACAAAAAGCGCGAAAAATTATTTTCTATCCATGCGGCTTCGCATTCGCAGGCGGTTGTGCGGGCGGGGTGACGGGCTTTGCGGGTGCTAGCGGGGAAGGCGTCGCCGGGGTGGGCGCATCCAGATCGGCGAGATATTTGCGCGCGGCATTGCCGGCCTCGCTGCTGGGCGCGCGTGCGGTTACCTGCTGCCAGTCGGCGCGCGCGCCGTCCTTGTCGCCTGCGGCGAGCTTCATCGCACCGCGCTCGACCAGCGCGTCCGGATAGGTGGGATCAAGCGCCAGCGCCGCGTCGATGTCGGCGCGCGCATCGGAACCCCGGCCCAGCGCCGCACGCGCACTCGAACGCAGCACCAGTATTTCGGGGTTGGTCCTGTTCAACGCATAAGCACGGGTGAGGTCGGCTTCCGCACCCGCCCAGTCCTTGGCGAGCGCGCGGGCGCTGGCGCGGTCGATCAGCACATCGACGTCGTTGGGCGTGAGCGTCAGCGCCGCCGTAAACATGCTGTCGGCATTGCCCGGCACGCCCGCAAGCAGCCAGGCATTGCCCGCCTGGTCGAGGAGGGCAGCGCGCTCCCTCGGCGTGCTAGAGGTGGCTTCCCGCGCGATGTTGTCGAGATAAACGGCGGCTTCCGCCGGCCGCTTTAGCGCGATGAGGGCCAGCGCCGCGCAATGCTCGGCGGCAGCGCCACCGCCGTGATCCTTCCAGGAGAGCGCCTGCTTGAGCGCCTCTTCGGCGTTGCGCGATACTGCCGCTACGCATTGCTGATAATGCTGCGCAGTATTTTCCTTGGGCGGAGCCGTCACCGCCGCATGGGCGGGCAAGGCCAGCAAGAGGGCGCAGCAAAGGCCAAAGCCACGATCCTTTCTCATGGGCGGAGCAAAGCGCGGAAGGATGTCCGAAGCAAGTTAATGTCGCCGCGAGGTTTTCTCTTCCGCGCGGCCCGCAAATAGGCGATGGTTCGCTTACCCCCAACCGCCAAAGCGACGTGACCGAAACCGCCCACAACGAAACGCGACCCGCGTCCCGTCCTGCCGTGCTGCAGGTCATTCCCATGCTGGATGCAGGCGGTTCCGAGCGCACCACCATAGAAATCACTCAGGCGCTGTCGCGCGAAGGCTTCCGCCCGCTGGTGGCGAGCCAAGGCGGCCGCATGGAAAAGGAACTGGCGCAAGCTGGCGGCGAGCTGATCCGCGTGCCCATCGAAACCAAACAGCCGGCCGCCATCATTGCCAACGCGCGCAAGCTGAGCAAAATCATCCGCGCGCAGGACGTGGCCCTGGTGCATGCGCGCAGCCGCGCGCCGGCCTGGAGCGCGTTCTTCGCCGCGCGCGCGGCGCATGTTCCTTTCGTCACCACCTTCCACGGCATTTACGGCGCCACCAACGCGGTAAAGCGCCTCTACAATTCAGTGATGCTGCGCGGGCAGGCCGTGATCGCCAATTCCGAATGGACGGCGCGCCACATTCGCGAAACCTACAAGCTCCAACCCAAGCGGCTGGCGGTCATTCCGCGCGGCGTCGATTTCGACCGCTTCGATCCGGGCGGTGTCACGCCCGACCGCATCGCCAGGCTGCGCGCGGCGTGGCTGGCCTCGCGCCCCGGCGAGCGCGTGGTGCTGCTGGCGGGGCGCCTAACGCGCTGGAAGGGCCAGCTCGTGTTTCTGGAAGCACTGGCGAAATTGCATCGCGCTGGGCGCCTTAAACGCGTGCGCGGCGTGATCGCGGGCGATTCCCAGGGCCGCGAGAGCTATGTCGCCGAACTCATTACCGCCATGGCCGACAAGGGGCTCACCGAAACCGTGGTAATTCCCGGCCATGTCGCCGACATGCCGGCGGCTTATCTCGCGGCCGACATTGTGGTCTCGGCCTCGACCGACCCGGAGGCCTTTGGCCGCGTCGCCGCCGAAGCCGCCGCCATGGGCCGCCCCGTCATCGCAACCGACCACGGCGGCGCGCGCGAAACGGTGATCGCAGGCGAGACTGGCTTGCTGGTGCCGCCAGGCGACGCGGGCGCGCTGGCCGACGCCATAAGCGATCTCTTGGACCGCTCGGAGAATGAGCTCGACATCATGGGCCGCAAGGGCCGCGCCCATATCGCCACGCGCTATACGCTCGACCGCATGTGCGCGGATACGCTCGATCTTTACCGCGAGTTGATTGCGCAGAAGCGGCCTCCGAAGTAGCCATTACCTTGACTTTCCACGTCACGGCTTAGATGTTCGCGGCACTCTTTCGTATGGAGGTCCGCCCGTGTCCGCTCCCCACCAATCCCAAATTAAAATTACGCTGCCTGACGGAAGCCAGCGTGAATTCGCGCGCGGCGTTTCCGGCGAGGCGATTGCGGCTTCCATAGGCCCTGGCCTCGCGAAGGCCGCGCTGGCCATCGAGGTGGACGGGAAACTCTGGGACATCTACCGCCCCATCGAGGCCGACGCGCGCGTGCGCATTATCACCAAGAAAGATGCGGAAGCGCTTGAGATGATCCGCCACGACGCGGCGCACATCCTCGCCATGGCGGTGCAGGAGCTTTACCCCGGCACCAAGATCACCATCGGGCCTGTAATCGAGGACGGATTTTATTATGATTTGGACCCTCCCAAGCCGTTCCAGCCGGAAGATTTGCCTAGAATCGAAAAGCGCATGCACGAGCTGGTGGCAACCGATCTGAAAACGCGGCGCGAAGTCTGGCCGCGCGACAAGGCAGCCAAGCACTATGAGAAGGCGAACGAGCCTTACAAGGTGGAGCTGATCCGCGATCTGCCGGAGGACGAAGACGTCAGCGTCTATTATCATGGCGACGATTGGCACGATCTCTGCCGCGGACCCCATTTCGCGAGCAGCGGCAAAATCGGCCAGGCGTTCAAGCTCACCAAGATCGCAGGCGCTTATTGGCGCGGCGATTCCAAGCGCCCCATGCTTCAACGGATTTACGGCACCGCCTGGCGCGACGAAAAGGAGCTGGAAGCCTATCTGCACCGCCTCGAAGAGGCCGAGAAGCGCGACCATAGGAAGCTTGGCCGCGAGCTTGAGCTTTTCACCTTCGCGCCCGATGTGGGCGCTGGCCTCCCCTTATGGATGCCGAAGGGCATGGTCATCCGCCAGGAACTGGAATTCCTCGCGCTGCAGGAAGAACGCAAGGAGGGTTACGTGCGCGTGGCCACGCCGCACATCACCAAGGAGGCACTCTATTATCGCTCGCGCCACCTGCCCTATTACAAGGACACCATGTATTCGCCGCTCGATATCGACGGCGAGAATTATTATCTGCGGCCGATGAATTGCCCGCACCATCACATGATCTATCTGGCCACCCAGCATTCCTACCGCGAGCTGCCGCTGCGTCTAGCCGAATACGGGCAGGATTACCGCTACGAAGCCTCTGGCGGGCTTTCGGGCCTGATGCGCGTACGCGGATTCTGCATGAACGACGCGCATATTTATTGCCGCTACGACCAGGCGAAGGACGAATTCCTGCGCGTGATGCTTCTGCACGCGCGCTATTACGACCTGATGGACATCAAGGATTACTACATGCGGCTCTCGCTACCCGATCTCAACAAACTCGACAAATATGTCGACGAGCCGGAGAAATGGCTGACGGCGCTCGCCATCATCCGCGAGGCGATGACGGAATCCGGTTACGCCTTCGTCGAAGCCGAAGGCGAAGCCGCGTTCTATGGCCCCAAGATCGACTTCATGATCAAAAGCGCCATCGGCACCGAATACAGCATTTCGACCAACCAACTCGATTTTCTGGCCACGCAAACTTTCGGGCTCTCTTACATCGGCGAAGACGGAGGCGAGCATCCGCTTTACGTCATTCACCGCGCGCCACTCGGCACGCATGAACGCTTCACCGCGTTCCTGATCGAGCATTATGCCGGCGTGTTCCCGGTGTGGCTTGCGCCCGTCCAGGCGCGCGTGGTGCCCATCACTGACCGTGTCAATGATTACGCGAACAAGGTGCGCGAGCGGCTGTTTGGCGAGCCCGTGGTCAACGGCACCGGAGGCTTGCGCGTGGACATCGATCTTTCCAACGAGCGCATGCAGCGCAAGATCTTCGAGGCCCAGACGCAGAAAATCCCCTACATGCTGGTGGTGGGCGACCGCGAGGCCGAACAGGGAACGGTTGCGGTGCGGCTGCGTTCCGGCAAGGACCTTGGCCCCATGGCGCTGGACAAATTCGTGGCCCGTATCAAGCGCGAGGCGGAATCCCGCCAGGATGAAGCGGTTTAGCCCTTGTGTTCGCGCGGGGCTTTCTTATTCTCTTATGTGTTCAGCGGGCTGGACCATTACTCGGGACCCGCGCGAGCCAAAGGGGTAGCCATCCGCGAGATCTGAACCGACACAACATGCTCGCGGGTGAAAATTCCGCGGCATGAATGCATGTGTTTGCCTGAAGCAGACAAAACGAGAGGAGAACGTCATAGTCCGCAGAGTTTCAACCCAACAAACGCCGCCGCCCGCCAAAGGCGGCCCGCGCGTAAACGAAGAGATCATTTCCCGCACCATCCTGCTCATCGGGGCAGACGGCCACAAATACGGCGAGATAGGGCTCGACGAGGGCCTGGCGCTCGCCGATGAGCAGGGCTTCGACCTGGTCGAGGTATCGCCCGGCGTGAAGCCGCCCGTTGTCAAGATGATGGACTTCGGCAAATACAAATACGAACAGCAGAAAAAAGCGGCCGAAGCGCGCAAGAAGCAGAAGGTCATCGAGATCAAGGAGATCAAGATGCGCCCGACCATCGATCGCCACGACTACGACGTGAAGATGCGGGCCATCAAGCGCTTCTTCGACGAAGGCGACAAGGTGAAGGTGACGCTGCGTTTCAGGGGGCGCGAAATGGCCCACCAGAATCTCGGCATGGAGCTGCTCAACCGGATTCAGAAGGAGCTCGACGCAATCGCCAAGATCGAATCCTATCCGCGCATCGAGGGCCGCCAGATGATGATGGTGCTGGCGCCGCGGTGAGAAGCCGCGTCAATCCAACGCGTGTCATGGCCCGCGCATGCGGGCCACTCAGCTGACATTCCACGAGCGAGGCCTTCATCACCTGGGTCACCCGCATTCGCGGGTGATGACGATCCCGCAAGATTGCCCCTTTTAAGCGTTCAAACAGCGCAGGAGCATCTCCGGATCGATGTTGCCGCCGGAGAGTACGATGGTGATGGTTTTGCCGCGCGCTTCAAAGAAGCCTGACAACACCGCTGCCAGCGCGGCCGCCCCACCCGGCTCGACCACCAGTTTCAATTCCCGCACGGCATAACCGACCGCTTGCATCAGCGCTTTGTCCGGCACGGCAACAGCACTTGCACTGCATGCTTTCAAAATGGCGAAGGGGATGTGGCCGGGCGCGGGGCTCATCAGCGCATCGGCGATTGTTTCGCGCTTGGCGGGCGCGGCTATGCGTTGGCCGGCCGAGAGCGACAGCCGCAAGCCATCGTAATCTTCCGGTTCGGCGGCAATGAGGCGCGTTTGGGGGCTCGCCCCGCTCAACGCCAGCGCGATGCCCGACGCCAGCCCGCCGCCGCTGCAAGGCGTGAGAACATTATCGAGCGCCGCGCCCGCGGCCTTCGCCTGCGCCGCGATTTCGAGACCAACCGTCCCCTGCCCCGCGACAATGTTGGGGTCGTCGAACGACGGCACGACGACCGCGCCCTTTTCGGCAGCGAGCTTGGTCGCGATTTCCTCTCGGCTTTCGCGCCTCCTATCATAGGAGATGATTGCAGCGCCGAGCGCGCGCGTGTTTTCCATTTTGATGCGCGGCGCATCGGCGGGCATCACGATGGTGGCCGGAATGTGCAGCAGTTTGGCTGCCGCGGCCACCCCTTGCGCGTGATTGCCGGAGGAAAACGCCACCACGCCGCGCGCGCGCTCGGCTGCGCTTAATTGCGATAGCCGGTTATAGGCCCCGCGAAACTTGAACGAGCCGGTGCGCTGCAGGGTTTCCGGCTTCAGGAACACGCGCCCTCCCGTGCGTTCGGAGAGCAGCGGGCTTTCGACGAGCGGCGTGAGCACGGCCACGCCCGCGAGCCGCCGGGTGGCAGCCTCGACATCGGCGAAGCTTGGAATTTTCTCCATGCGCTGAGACTAGCAGATTGTCATTCCCGGCCGAGCGCTGCGTTGGCAGCGCGAGGGGAGGGGAATCCAGGTGGCTAAGTTTGTTTTAAACCAACTTCCTGGATCCCCTTCCCTCGGGTCGCTGGCGCGATCCTCGCCGGGGATGACAATGGCGTGTTAAGTTCAATACATGCGCTTGATTGCTGCCATCATTCTTGCCGTGCTGATAAGCGCGCCCACGCAGGCCGCGCCGCCCAAGGTGCTGGTTTCAATCAAGCCCATTCATTCCATCGTTGCGGCAGTCATGGAGGGCGCAGGCACTCCCGGCCTGCTGCTTCAGGGCAACGCCTCGCCACATTCTTATTCGCTGAAACCGTCGGACGCGGAAAAAATCGCCTCCGCCCAGGTGATTTTCTGGGTGGGGCCGGTAATGGAGACGTTTCTTGAGCACCCGCTTGAGGCGCTGGCGCCCCACGCGCGGGTCGTAGCGCTCGCCGATGCGCAGGGCGTGCTGCGACTCCCTGCTCGCCGGGGCGGGCTGTGGGAAGGCGACATCCACGACACCGACAGCAGTTCCTATATCGACGGCCATGTCTGGCTCGACCCGCGCAACGCGGCCGCCATGGCGCATGCCGCAGCGCAGGCGCTGGGCGTGGCGGACCCGGAACATGCCGCGCTCTATGCCGCCAATGCCGATGCCTTCGAGGGCCGCATGCAGCGCCTCGATGCCGGGCTGGCAGAGACGCTTCTGCCTGTCCGTTCCCGGCCCTATATCGTGTTTCACGATGCCTTCCATTATTTCGAATTGCGCTACGGGCTTTCGCCCGCGGGCGCGGTGACGGTGGCGGCCGACCGGCCGGCGGGGGCCGCGCGCATTGCCGCCATCCGCCGCAAGATTGCCTCCACAAACGCCATCTGTGTGTTTTCCCCGCCACAATTCTCGCCCAAGCTGATCGGCACGCTGACCGAAGGCACCAGCGCGCGCGTGGGCGTGCTCGATGATATTGGCGCGGACGTCGCGCCAGGACCAATGCTTTACGAGACTCTGTTGAAAGGTATCGCAAGCTCACTCGTTGCCTGTCTCGCGCCCTCCGCCCCCAGCAAATTCCGTTAGCGCCCCGCGCGGGAGGAGGTTATATCCCCACGGGGGATTTCCACTCCGACCAATCCGCATCCCGCTAGCGCGGGAGCTTCCACCTCGAGGCAAGCCGGCGATGCGCATTCTTCCGCCCGTCTCGATCGGAGCCAGCCGCTTTTTGCCTAGCCGCTGGGATGTGCTGGCGGCCCTGCTGGTGCTGGGATTCATCATCGCCTTCGCCGACGTCAGCCATATTCTGGTCGAGCCGCTGGCCACGCTGAAAGCGAAGCCCATTTCGCTGAGCCCTTCGCATCTGCCCGAATATGCGATGCGAACGGCGTTGCGCATGCTGATTGCGCTCGGCTTCTCGCTGCTGTTCACCTTCACCTATGCGACCTGGGCCGCGAAAAGCGCGCGCGCGGGCTCGCTGCTTATCCCGCTGCTCGACATCCTGCAATCGGTGCCGATCCTGGGGTTCATCTCGATCACCGTGGTGTTTTTCCTCAGCCTAGCGCCGGGGCGCGTGTTGGGCGCCGAGCTCGCCGCGGTGTTCGCCATCTTCACCAGCCAGGCCTGGAACATGGCCTTCAGCTTTTATCAATCCCTGCGCACGGTGCCGACCGAGCTTACCGAGGCTGGAAAACTGTTCGGCCTCAACGCCTGGACGCGCTTCTGGCGCATCGAGGCGCCTTTCGCCATGCCCTCACTGGTCTGGAACATGATGATGTCGATGTCGGGCGGCTGGTTCTTCGTAGTCGCGGCCGAAGCCATCAGCGTCGGCCACACCACGGTGACCTTGCCCGGCATCGGCTCCTACATCGCGCGCGCCATCGCCGAACAAAATCTCACGGCCATCTTCTGGGCGATTCTCACGATGCTGATCGTGATCCTGATCTACGACCAGCTTCTGTTCCGGCCGCTGGTGGCATGGGCCGACCGTTTCCGCTTCGACCAGGAACAGAGCGGCGTGCAACCCCAATCCTGGGTGCTGACGGTACTGCGGCGATCGAACCTGATCGCGGCCGCGACGGAGCCGTTCAATAGGGCTATGCGCTGGACCTACCGGCTTACGCCATTGCGCAGCATATCTATCGGCGGGCCGGACAGGATTCCGTCACGCGTCGCCGATTATGTCTGGTACGCCATGCTCATTGCGCTCGCGGCTTTTGCCGCATCGCGCATCTTTGCTTTCTTTTCACACACGCACATCACTTTGCCGGATGTGCTCCATGCCGGCCTGCTCGGCCTTTTCACCATGCTGCGCGTGTTCGTGCTGATCGCGCTCGCAAGCCTGATCTGGACGCCCATCGGCGTCATTGTAGGCCTGAACCCAAGGCTCGCGCGCGTCGTGCAGCCCGTCGCGCAATTCCTTGCCGCCTTCCCGGCAAATCTTCTGTTTCCCGTGGCGGTGTTCCTGATCGTCACCTACGAACTCAATCCCGACATCTGGCTTTCGCCGCTGATGGTGCTGGGCACGCAATGGTACATCCTGTTCAACGTGATCGCGGGCGCCTCCACGCTGCCGCACGAATTACGCGACGCGACAGCCAATCTGCAGATCAAGGGCTGGCTATGGTGGCGCAAGGTGGCGCTGCCGGGAGTCTTTCCGTTTTATGTCACCGGCGCGATCACGGCCTCGGGCGGATCATGGAACGCCGCGATCGTGGCCGAGCTGGTTTCGTGGGGCAATCGCACGCTTCATGCCCATGGCCTTGGCGCCTATATTGCCGAGGCGACGGTTGCGGGTAATTTTCCCCAAATCGTGCTCGGCATCGCGGTGATGAGTTTGCTCGTCACCATCGTCAACCGCTTGTTCTGGCGGCCGCTCTATTGGTATGCCGAGCGCAAATTCAGGCTGGGATAGGAGAACGCCATGGACCCCGAAGCGCTGTTGGATATCCACGAAGTGTGCCGCGCATTCCCCAAGGCCGGAGGCGGCGAACTGCTGGTGCTCGATGGCATAGACCTCACTCTGCGCGAGGGCGAGATCGTGGGCCTGTTGGGCCGTTCCGGCTCCGGCAAATCGACGCTGCTCAGGATCATTTCCGGGCTTTCCCAACCCACCGATGGCACTGTCACCTATATGGGGCATCTGGTCGATGGTCCGGCCAGCGGCATCGCCATGGTGTTTCAGGGCTTCGCGCTGTTTCCCTGGCTCACCGTTCTCGAAAACGTGCAGTTAGGCCTTGAGGCGCTGGGCCTGCCGCCCAAGGACATTCGCGCCCGGGCGCTTGGCGCCATCGATCTCATCGGCCTCGACGGTTACGAATCCGCTTATCCGCGCGAGCTTTCGGGCGGCATGCGCCAGCGCGTTGGTTTCGCCCGCGCGCTTGTCGTCCATCCCAACATCCTGTTGATGGACGAGCCGTTCTCGGCACTCGACGTGCTGACGGCCGAAAACCTGCGCACCGATTTTCTCGATCTGTGGGAAGAAGGCCAGCTTCCCATCAAGGGCGTAATTCTCGTCACCCACAACATCGAGGAAGCGGTGTTGATGTGCGACCGCGTGCTGCTGTTTTCGACCAATCCGGGGCGCATCGTCACCGAGATGAAGATCGATTTGCCCCAGCCGCGCGACCGCCTGAGCCCGGCCTTTGCCGCACTGGTGGACCGCATCTATGTGGAAATGACCGCGCGCAATACCGAGCGCGCGGCGCAAAAGCTTGAGCGTTTTCCCGGTATGGGGATCGGCCTGCAATTGCCGCGCATTTCGGCCAGCGCGATGGCGGGCCTGATCGAGGCCGTGGCCGCCACGCCCTATGAAGGCAAGGCAGATTTGCCCGATCTCGCCTCGAACCTGCAATTGGAGATCGACGAATTGTTTCCCGTCGCCGAAACCCTGCAGCTTTTCCGTTTGGCCGAGGTTGAAGGCGGCGATATTCGCCTGACCGACCAGGGCAAACGATTCGCCTTGGCAGAGCTCGACGAGCGCAAGAAACTGTTCGCCCGGCAGCTGGTGACGTACGTGCCGCTGGCGGCCCACATCAAGCGCGTGCTGGACGAACGCGCCAACCACACCGCCCCCAAGAGCCGATTCTTCGACGAGCTCGAGGATTACATGGCCCCCGAAGCGGCCGAGCAAACCTTGCGCGCGGTGGTGGGCTGGGCGCGTTTCGGCGAGCTCTTCGCTTATGACGACGAAACGGGAATGTTCAGCCTGGAAAATCCGAAGTAAGTCCGCTCAGGCAGTGCGCAGAATGCTCTCGATCAAATCGGCATAAGACATTTTCGCTTGTGCCGCCGACGTGGCCAGCCCGCAATTCTGCGCCAGGCTAGGATTGGGATTGATCTCAAGAATGAACGGATTGCCTTTCTCATCCACGCGGAAATCCACGCGCGCATAACCGGAAAGGCCCAGCAGCTCGAATGCGCGCAGCGCAAGCCGTGCCAGTTCCGCGTGAAGCGCGGGCGCCTCCGCCCCGTCGAATTTCCACACCGTGCGGCTGAATTCCGGCGAGCCACTATCCCATTTCGCCGCCGCCCCCATGATGCGCGGGCGGCTATTATCCCAGTTCTCGAACGCCATTTCGGCGATGGGCAATGCATGGGGCGCGCCGTTTGCTTCGATGACCGCGGCATGGAATTCGCGGCCCTCAACATAGCTTTCCGCGAACCAGCGCCCGCCATGGGCCCGCGCGCAATCTTCGGCGCGCGAAAGCACAGCCGCGCGGCCCGAGGCCACGGCGTCATCGTCGATGCCAAGCGAGCTGTCTTCATCCACCGATTTCACGATCCAGCGCCCGCCATTGACACCTTTCCAGTCAGGCGGCGCTGCCCATTGCGGCGTGGGGAGGCCAGCCTCGGCGAGCAGGCGCTTGGTCAAGAGCTTGTCGCCGCCCAGCGCCATGGCGGCGGCCTTCGCGCCGGTGTGGCGGACGCCAAGCTCTGCCAGCATGGTGACGGCAAGGGCGGCATAACTGCCCCTGCCCCATATCGCTTCGACCAGATTGAACACCACATCCGGGCGCAGCTTCGCGATCAGTGCTTTCAGGCTCTCGCGGTCGGGCTTGAATGCGGCGTGCGTCACGTCATGGCCTTTGGATTGAAGCGCTGCTGCAATGATCTCGACCTGGTCGAGTGTGTCCTGCTCGTCGGCAGGTGCGCCGGGCGGCACATCAGAGTGGAGGATCAGAACGCGCATTGGCACAGGCTAAACTTTTCCTCCCCCGTGGTTACGGGGGAGGTGCTGAGTGAGCACTTGCGAGCGAAGCGGAGGGGGCGGCGGCGTTGCTGCCCCCCTCCCGCCCTTCGGGCGGCTCTCCCCCCGTAAACGCGGGGGGAGAAACTTTGCAGCTGAGCTTGACTGCACATGTGGATCACGCCGCGGCGCGGGCGCGCACGAGCTCCGGATGGCGCTTCAAGAAGGACGCCATGAACAGGCCGATCAGTTCCTGATAAGAAATGTTTTTGCGTTTGGCGATCAAGCAAAGGTCCGACCATTCGGGCGTGATGCCGGCCAGCGGGTTGACCTCGATGAAGTTGGACTTGCCTGCCGCGTCGCAGCGGATGTCAACGCGCCCGCCGTCGCGGCAGCGAAGCGCGCGCCAGGCCGCCAGCGCCACGCCGCACGCGGCTTTGGCTTCGGCGCCCTCGGCCTCGACGATATTCACCCGCCACTCCGTCTTGTTCACATAGCCATAGCCAACGCCATCGGAATTGGCGGCTGGAATGATTTCGCTCGCGCCAAGAATTTTGGCGTCGTCGTCGGTGCCGATGATACCGACGGTGAATTCGCGCCCGGGCAGGAAACATTCCGCCAGCACGGGCTCGCGGAAACGCGCGAGCAGATCGAGCGCGGTGGCCTTAAGCTCCTTCGCGTTTTTCACCAGCGACTTGCAGCCCACGCCCTTGCCCGAGCCTTCGGCGACTGGCTTCAGAAACAGCGGGAAAGGCAATTTCACCTTGGCGACATCGGCGGGCTTTTCGATCACCGCGAAATCGGGCGTGGGCAGGCCGTGGTCGCGCACGATGCGCTTGGACCACGCCTTGTCGAGCGCCACGGCGAGCGTCAGCGGATCGGAAAACACGTAAGGAATGTCATAAGCTTCCAGGAGCGCGGGCGCCTGCGCCTCGCGCGCGTAGCCCTTGAGCCCCTCGCAGATGTTGAACACGGCGTCCCAGCGCTCGCCCGCCGCAAGCTGCGCGGCCAGCGCTTTCACATTACCAATGCGCACGGGTTCATGGCCGAGCCCCGCAAGCGCATCGCAGACGCCCGTGATCGCGGTCTCGGGGTCGAATTCGGCTGCATCTTCCGGGCTCATGCCCTGGGAGAGATAGAATTCGCGCTGGTCGAAGGTGACGCCGATGCGCATGGAGAGCCGATTATTCCGCCGCGATCGCCTTGGTGCGCTTCGTTCTGTCGCGAACCTTGTCCGCGCCGAGCCTACCCTTGGGGTCAGGGTAGCGATAAACCTTGCCTTCGAAGTTTCTGAGCAAGAGGTCGTCGCCCTCGCGCCCCACCACGAAGTCGGGGGCGATCTGGATCTTGCCGCCGCCACCCGGCGCATCCACTGCGAAAATAGGCGTGGCATAGCCTGTAGTGTGGCCGCGAAGGGCCGCGATGATCTCAAGCCCCTTCTCGACCTTGGTGCGGAAATGGCCCGAGCCGGCAATCGGATCGCACTGGAAGAGGTAATAGGGCCGCACACGGCGTTTCAGCAGGCCCTGCATCAGCGTTTTCATCACCTGGCCGTCGTCATTGACGCCCTTGAGCAGCACCGTCTGCGCCCCCAGCGGAATGCCTGCATCGGCCAGGCGCGCAGTGGATTCGGTGACCTCGGGCGTGAGCTCATCGGGGTGAAGGATATGCAGGCTCATCCAGAGTGGATGATGCTTCTTCAGAATCTTTACCAGGTCCTTGGTGATGCGTTGCGGCAACACTACGGGGACTTTCGTACCCATACGGACGAACTCGACATGCTTCATCGCGCGGAGGCGGGTCAGCAGGTAGTCGAGCTTGTCATCGCCGATGGTGAGCGGATCGCCGCCCGAGAGCAGCACGTCGCGGATTTCGCTATGCGCCTCGATATAGGCCAGCGCCTTGTCCCATTGGCGCACCGAGAACTGATATTCGCCGCCCGGGTTGCCCACCATGCGCGAGCGCGTGCAGTAACGGCAGTAAGTCGAACAGGTGCCCGTGGTGAGGAACAGCACGCGGTCGGGATAGCGATGCACGAGACCAGGCGCTGCCGTGTCGTGGTCTTCGCCTAAGGGATCATCCTCTTCGCCGGGCAGCCGCACATATTCGTGGCTCGTCGGGATGTGGGTGCGGCGCAGCGGTTCCGTCGGATCGTCGAGACCCATGATGCTCGCGTAATAAGGCGTGATCCCCACTGGAAGCGAGCCAGTATGCGCGTTTACCGCTGCCCGCTCGTCGGCCGACAGCGTGAAAATGCGTTCGAGTTCGGCTAGGCTTCTGATGCGCGCGCGCATCTGCCAGCGCCAATCGTTCCACTCGGCGGTAGAAGTGCCCGGATAGAAGCGGCGGTAAAACGCCCGCGTCTCGGAGCCGACGGGGAAGCGGAAGAGTTTCTTCCGCGCTTGCATTTCGTCTGTCGTGATTGCGCCGTTCTGGGAAGAAGATGAGGAACCGGAAACGGCTGCCGGTTTGAGGCGGTCGCGCCTCGCGGGAGGGTGCAACTCGCGCCCTCGCCACAGATGAAGGTTCATTGTCCTCTCATGAAACGCTTCACAATGCCGGACCTCGGCCGTCCCCAAGACGTACCCATCAAACGGTCCGTCAGCTTCAAACGATCATTAGAAGCATAATACGAGGCGTCAAGGGGGGAGATGACGAATGACCCATCGCCGTCATCGTGAAGATGATCGCTTCGCATGCATCAATCATGATTGGGCTTTGATGGACCACGATAGCCTTCGGCCTCGTAGAGATGCGTGATGCGGCGCTTGCCGCCCCCCAGTTCGGCGATGACATCGCCCTTGAGTTGCGAGGCTTTGAAGGTGGCAAGCACGTTTGCAGTGTCGCTGCGATCGGTCACCAGCAGCACCTTGCCCCCAGTGCCAGAGGTGAAGGGCGCGGTCATTTCGAAATGATTCATCACGCTGGTATCGGGGGCCCACATCAGTATGGGGATGGTTCGCGGCCTCGCATAATAGAGAAGCGAGGCCATCAGGCTGCGATTGTCGGTGACGATGGCCTGAAAGCCACCCGCGGCGGCCTCGCGCGCGACCTTAGCGCCCAGCTCGTGCCAGCCCTGCAAGCGCTTATAGGCATTGGCGAATCCAGCGGCTGCGGCAGACGAAGGCGAGACCGCGAATACCATCAGCGCCACCATGATAAGGCTGTTGAGCGCGAGCGATGCCCTGAGCGCCCAGCCCTTTGCCACCTCCATCAGCGTGCGCATGGAGAGCGGCGTCGCCGCCACATAGGCCACCGCCGCCCAATTGGCGTTGGCCTCGGCGATTGCCCCCTGGATGACGATGATGACAAGCACCGGCAATGAGAAGGAGACGAGCAGCAGGCCGGCCGGGCTCTTGTCCTCGCGCCTTAGCACGCGCCAAAGGGCATAGAGATAGGCCGCCATCATCAACGGCCCGAAGACACCGAACTGCCCCACCAGGAATTCCAGCGCTCCCAAGGGATGGATGCCGGCCCGCTGCCAGTCGGCATTGGCGGCGGTGTGGACGACGGTGGCGAAGCCGTGGGCACTATTCCACAGGAAATTGGGGGCAATAAGGGCAAGGGCGATGAGCGCGATGAGAAAACCCCTGGGACTGAGAATCAGGCGCCGCGCTTCCAGCGAGATGATCGCCGCAAGCGCCATGCCCAGTTCGAAATAAAGCATGGCGTATTTCGACAGGAGCCCCAAGCCGATAGCCGCGCCGCACAAGGCTGCCCAGCCGAGGCTTGCGTTGCTTGCTTCGCGCATCGCGCGGATGAAGGCATAGAGCGCCACCGTCCAGAAAAACAGCAATGGCACGTCGGTCGAGATGAGGCCCGAGGAAAAAGAGACAGCGGGCACGGTGATGTAGGCGAGTGCACTCCACATCCCCGCGCGCGCGTCATAGACGAGCCTGCCAACGCCGAAGAGCACTAGCGCGGTTACACCGTGCAACAAGGGCGAAGAGAGCCGGATGCAGGCCTCGCCATCGCCGCAGATGGCGGTCGTTGCGCCGATCAGCCAGGCAATGAGGGGCGGCTTGGAGAAATAACCGAAGGCGGGATGGATCGCCCACCACCAATATTGCGCTTCGTCGGGGTAGAGATCGAGCGGGCTTGCGAACAGCACGGCCGCGCGCGCGAGCGTAATCGCGCCGACCACAATGGCCGCAATCTGAAAGGCGCGCGCATCGCTCACTTGCCGGCCCCCGTGGGCGTCACGCGGTAGAGCGTCATATCCGCTGCGCGGCCATGCGAATAATTTATGCCGCCGATTTCCGTGACCGCCTGTGCCATTGCATTTCGCGCGCGCAATTCAGCGAAGAAGGCTGGCTGCTGTTTAGTTTCGATAAGGGCGAGCCCGCCCCGCGCGGCAGCGATGCCGGCCGGGTTGTTGCCATTGGCGATGCGCGTTGGCGTGCCAAGAAGAAAGATTAGACTGGGTTCGGCATATCCGCTGACGACAACCGGCGGATCGCCCGCGCGCATGTTTTCCTGCACGGCCTCATAAAGGCGCGGCGACAGCCAGAGTTGCTGCAATCGCGGCACGGTTCCTATGCCAGCAAAGGTATAAAGGACGAGCGCCGCAAGCATGGCCATCAGCATCGCTTCGATGCGCTGCCCGCGCACGATGAGTACAAGCGCCGCGATTATGGCGGCAATTCCGACCGCGGCACCGGCATGCAGCCACCAGACGCTGCCATAGCCGAAATGATTGGGCGCGAACGCCACGAACCCCGCAAAGAACAGACCAACAAACACGAACAGCGCAAGCGAAATAAATTGCGCGATGCGTACGCCTTTGGTGGCTGCACCGTCGCGCAGCAGCCAAAGTGCCGTCAGAATGGCGAGCGCGGGGTATGCGGGCAGGATGTAATGGGGAAGCTTGGTCGGCGCGATCTCGAACATCAGCCATGCGGCGCCCGCCCAGCAGAGCAAATAACGCACGGCCGGTTCGGCGCGCCGGCCGATGCCCGATACGATACCGGGCGCCAGCAGCAATGTCGCCGGCCAGAAGGTGAAACCGGCGAGCGCCGCGTAATAGCCGGGTGGCGCGCCGTGCGATTCTTCGCCGCCCATCACCTTGCCAGCGAAATCCTTGCCCAAAGCCGCCTGATAAAATGCACCATGGGTTTCTATGCCGATGGCGACGAACCACGGCAGCACGATGACAAGCGCAAGCGCGATGCCGAAAAGCGGCCGCGTACGCGCAAGCCAGCGCCAATCGCGATCCCACAGCGAAACTGCAATCACTGTTGCCAGACAAACCAGAACGATCACCGGCCCTTTGACCAGAATGCCGACGCCGAGTGCAGCCCAACCCGCGAGCGCCACTACCAGCGAAGGCGGCGGCGATTTCATGCGCGCGCTTAAATAGGCGCGGATCAAAACGCCTTGCGCGGCCACGATGGTGGCAAGCAGAACCGCGTCTGTCTTGGCGATCTTGGCTTCTGACGCCAGCAGCACCGTCAGGCCGAGAAACGCCGCGCCCGTGAAAGCAGCCTCAGCACCAACGAAGGCGCGTGCGAGCCAGAAGGTGAGCATCACCGCGGCGAATGCGCCAATGAGCGAAGGCAAACGATAGGTCCAGATCTCGTTGCGCGGGCCTTCGCCCAAGACAGAAGTGGACGCGGCTTGCAGCCAGTAAATGCCAACCGGCTTTTCATAGCGCACTGCAGGCCCAAAGTGGATGTCCACCAAATCGCCCGTTTCTAGCATCTGCTTGCTGGCCTGCGCGAAACGGCTTTCGTCGCGGTCGAGTGGCGGCAGCGTGAAGAAGCCGGGCAGCCAGGCGACGAAGCATAAGAGGAAAAGGGCCGCCAACGGGCGGCGGGCGGCGGCGGCAAGAAGCGTCTTCCCCATGGCCGGACAGTCGCCGATTTTCGCGGCCTTTTGAAGTAACCACTGATGCGGTCGGCCCTGTTTCTGGCCCCGCCCGCCCGCTATAAGGCGCGGCCCCAACGGGCCAAGGAGATTGCGCGCCTGTGCCGGAAAAAGCGGTCGAACTGTCCATAGTGGTGCCCGTCAAGGACGAGGCCGAGAACGTGGGCCCGCTCGCGCGCGAAATCGCCGCCGCGCTGAAAAACGAGCCTGCCGCCGAAATCATTTTCGTGGACGACGGCTCGACGGACGCGACCGCCAAGGAACTGGTCGGGCTGAAGAAGGAAATCCCTTCGCTGCGCGCGGTCAGCCACGCCCGCAATCTCGGCCAAAGCGCCGCCACCCGCACCGGCGTGCGCGCGGCGCGCGGGAGCATCATCGTGACGCTCGATGGCGACGGGCAGAACGATCCCGCCGATATTCCGAAACTGCTGGCGCTGTTCCGCGCGGGTGGGCCGCGCCTTAGCATGGTGGCGGGCGTGCGGGCGAAGCGGCATGACAATTTCCTGCGGCGCATGTCCTCGCACGTCGGCAATGGCGTGCGGCGCTGGGCGCTTAACGACGGCGCCACCGATGTCGGCTGCAGCCTGAAGGCGTTCCGGCGCGACGCGTTCCTGGCGCTGCCCTATTTCGATCACATTCACCGTTTTCTCATCGCGCTGATGCTGCGCGAAGGCTATGAGGTGAAATTCGTCGACGTGAGCCACCGCCCGCGCACGCGTGGCGTCACCAAATACGGCGTCGGCAACCGGCTGTTCGTCGGCATCAGCGATATTTTCGGCGTGCGCTGGCTGCAACGGCGTTTTCGCGGGCCGGCCGAGACCAAGGAGCTCCAATGAGCTATCTGACGCACTGGTATATGTACGCAGCCCAGCATCCGGTCGATACGGCCTGGACCGGTATCGGCTTCCTTGGCCAAGCCGTGTTCGGCGTGCGCTTTCTGATCCAGTGGCTAAAAAGCGAGCAGGAGGGGCGCAGCGTCATTCCCATCGCATTTTGGTATTGCAGCCTCGTTGGCGGCGCGATCAGCCTGGCCTATGTGATCCATTTGGGCAGTTTACCGCTGCTGATCGGCCAAGGGGCGCCGCTCGCAATCTATGCGCGCAATCTTTATTTGATCTATCGCGAGCGCGCCCGCGCCAAACGCGGGTATGCGGGAACCGCCAAAAGCTGAACAATTCGCCGCGGTTGCGTATGTGAATTTACCATGGCGCTGCGGCCACGCCCCAGTTTCGCCCAAATCTGATACACTGATGGTCTAGGGGATTAACCACGCCGGAGAGACCATATGAAAGTGCTTCCGCTGCTGGCCATTGCGGTCATCCTTTACAACTTCGTCGCGTTCGGGGGCGGCCTGTTCGGCGCGCACGACATTCAGGGCATGCTGGGCGGAGTGTTGTTTACCGTTCCGGTGATTTCGGGCGACGAGTGGAAATTCAGCGGCAGCGATTTCTTCATCCTGCTGGCGCTGGTGCTACTCTTCATCGAAATTATCAAATCCACACGCACCACTGCGCGGCAGCTGATCAATCACGGGCTGTCGATGATCGTGTTCATCATTGCGCTGATGGAATTCATCACGCTGAAGGGCTTCGCCACTTCGGCGTACTTCTTCGTCACGGCCATGACGCTGGTCGATGTGATTGCGGGCTACACCATCTCTGTGGTGGCGGCCGAACACGATCTCGGCCTCGGCAAAGCCGGCACAGACTGACCGTTCATTCGGAACGAAACACGGCGCGCTCTTAGCGGGGCGCGCCGCTTTCGTTTTTGGCGCCGGCCGCTATAGTCGCCGCGCTGCACCGGACAGATGGCCGAGTGGCTGAAGGTGCCAGCGGCTCGCTTCGCGAGCCGATTCAATTAAGATGCGTGCGCCTACGGGCGAAGAGTGGACAGATGGCCGAGCGGCTGAAGGCGCACGCTTGGAAAGCGTGTAAACGGGAAACCGTTTCGTGGGTTCGAATCCCACTCTGTCCGCCAATCCATCAAGAATAACTGAATCACTTCAGGTACTTCACTTTTTTTCTTAAGCGCTACCCATGAACCTGTGGCCAGTAGGCATCCCCCAAACCCGCGGGAAAAACTCCCTGCCGATCACGTGAATAAAGTACAGCAATCGGCGCTAGTCCGTTGCGTTTATCTGGCTCCCCGGATCGTCAAGTTATCTAATTGAGATTTTCCGGAGGTGATAACTTGTCCCGCCTAATTTCGGAGCTAGGCCTTTGGTAAACATGCACGGGTCGCTGAGCTGCACGACAAGTCCTTGGGGCGAGGACGGCGCCGTCCTGCCATTTAACACGCACGGCGCTTTCAAGGGCCGATGAAGGGTTCGGTGCGCTTACTGCCCGCCTTTGGGAGATTAGTGATAGGGCGAACGAATGTCTGCTTATCGCCAAAAGCAGACATTCCGACGCGCCTGCCACCCTCGATCTATGGTATTAATTCTAGGGTAAAAATTCAGCAGATCGATCATGACTTTCTCACGCTCGTTAAAGCGCGTTTTGTTCGGCATCATAGCCTCCTTTGGTACGATGTTCGTTGTCTTGGGAGGCGTACTTCTTTTCACCGCACCAAAGGTCCCGCCGCTTATCGCGTCGATTGACAAAGCTGATAGTGTGATCGGCAGTTTCGCCACTGATCTCCCGCCCTACAGCTTCTACACGGCCCGTGACGGGCAAAAGCTCGCTTATCGTTACTATGCTGGCCAGCCCGGTGGCGGTGTCGCCGTAGTGGTACATGGTTCCTCAGGAACCGCTATTGCCATCCACGGAGTGGCTCGCGCCCTCCAGGCACAAGGTTTCAGTGTCTATGCGGTAGATTTGCGCGGTCATGGTCTGAGCGGCCCGCTGGGCGACGTTGCGTTCCGCGGGCAAAGCGCGGACGACCTCCATGATCTGATCGCGATTATCGAAAAAGAACATCCCTCGGAAAAACGTCTACTGCTGGGTCATTCTTTGGGAGGAAGTTTTGTCCTGCGGGTGGCAGGTCAGCCTAACGCGGCCGATTTTGATGCCTATCTAGCCTTGTCGCCCTTCATGGGAGCGAACACCCCGATGGATCGTCCTCAAGAGGGCGGTTGGACCAACGTTTCCCTTCCGCGCATCGTCATTCTAAGCATCCTTAATCGATTCGGCGTTTCCGTCCTTGATCATCTGAATGTTATAGCGTTCGCCGTCCCAGAAAATGCTCCCGGGCATCGTCCGCGCTTCTATAGCTTTGCACTACTACAATCATTAAGCCTGCCACGTGATTGGAAAGGCGCATTGGTGCGGATTCACAAGCCTGTTCAAGTGATGATTGGCGCGCAGGACGAGTTATTTTACGCCGATAAGTATCAGCACGAAATCGAAAGCACTAACCAAGCCATCAAAGTTACGATTATTCCGGACGTCGGTCACATGGACATGACCTATGACAGGCGCGCCCTCAAGTCCGAAGTTGATACGGCGAAGAGCATGATGCGGTCGAAGATTTAATTAGGGGCCCGCTTGCTGCCAGATTGAGCGAGTATCACTCCATTACCTAGTTGGCGAAAAGGTGGGACAAGTCCGCTTTGGGTCAGAAGCGGACGTTGCGTGAATGTCTGCTAATCGCCATAAGGGGACATTTCGGTGCGGTCGGCTCTCTATCTCGCTGGCACAAAACATCCGTAATGACATGACCCCGGCCACTAAACTAGAAATTCGGCAAATTCTCCATGTTGGTCTGATCATTATTAATCTCAGAGTTTCGAGTCTGCCGATAGAGACTGCGCACTGAGGCATAATAGTCTACGGATGAGTGCTCAACTTCATCTAACGCTTCAATATTGCGCTGACGCAGGTCCACAGCGTCCAACGTGACACGAAGGTACGGTACATACGATCGACTCCCCCATTGCACGTAGCTTAGAGGGTCAAGAAAGTAGTCCACGACCCGGCCGGCGAGATCGCGCGGTGGTGCTGGGCCGATCAAGGGGAGAAAGAGATAGGGCCCCTCGCCGACGCCATACCTCCCCAGGGTCTCGCCAAAATCTGCACTATGGTGAGGTAGACCCCAGTCTTCAGCCACCTCGAACAAGCCCCCAACACCAACCGTCGTGTTCACCCCGAAGCGCGCAGCCGTGATGCCCGCATCCTGAAACTCGCCTTGGAAAAGTTGATTGGCGAGAACCGGAGGCGAATCGAGATTGTTTAGAAAATTACGAACCGAATGGCGAACCCCTTCAGGCACAAGCGCACCGTAGCCGACCGCTATCGGTCGAATAATGGCGTGATCGAGCGCCATGCTGGCATCGAAAACTACGCGGTTAACGGACTCAAATGGGTCGTTCGCGTCTTCTTGGGGGTCAGGTTCCGCCACCACTGAGCTCTGCTCGTCGCGCTGTAATGGTTCTGCTGCTAAAGCACTCCCAGTGAATGTGCCGGCTGCAAACAGTGCGAATAGTAACGGGCTTAAAGTCGCGCATAGTTTCACATGACACCGTCCTGCGTATTCCCCAATGGCCTTTCTCATCTTCGTTCAAACCTCCTAACATTTTACGTCGACAATTTGATCTCAATAGCACAACCAAGAATTGCGAATGTATGTGCGCAAATAATTGATCCCATATCTCGTACCCATAATGTTTATAAAGCCCAGTGCGAAACGGTTTCGAGCTGTGAAGCAAGAGTGGTCGGCCCTCCGGAAGGGCGAAAGCCCACACCACGAATGGCTGTGAGTTGGATAGCTAATCTACCGCCGCGATGAAGCACTATCGGAGGAAGCACCTCAATCCGGTCGAACCAACGTGTCAAAGCCGGATCACGCTTCTTCATGTCTCTGTGATCGCCGATCACAATGATGTTGCGCCCTGTTAGGTGTTCAAGATTGTACAAGTAACGAAATTGATGTGGATCCGAACACAGGCAGAGCACTGGAATAGCCGCCCCCATGCTGTAGTTCAGTTTTCCCGCTTCACCCCAGTGAGTGGCAGCAATAGCTGGTGTCTGCTCATTCAAGAGTTTTCGGTTAGAAATAATCGTTCCAAGCTCATCCCAGCTCACTAGGTCAAGCGTCGGATCGTTATGTGCGAGCCGCTGAGGCAGTTCGTATGTGAGCCACCCACTTCTGGCGTTGGTCCCCAAAACGAAGAACACAGCTATCAAGGTTGCCAGGGCAGCGCTGGTCGCATTGATCATGACCTTCGGCCTTGTTTGCGCCAGGTACGCTGCCTCCACTCCAAGAAGCGGAAACACAAATAACCAACCCGGCATGGTCCAATGCGGCAGCCCCCGGGAAATGAGAGTCAATGCCGTGAATGTAACGATGGGGCCGCTCGCAAGCAGCGCCAAGAACCACGTGCGGGGATCACGTGGGCCGCGCGCGAGCGCACGTATCCAAACAATTGCAAGAGGTATGAAAAGCCATGGCGCGAGATAACCTGCCTGGCCTGCAATACTGATGAACACACGGGTGGGATTCAGATCAGCGGACTCAGTGAGCCGTTTTGTCTGGAAAAATAACCCCGCCCAGTCATGGTTTACGTTCCAGATAATAACCGGCGAGAAAACGAGTATCGCAAGCGTCGCACCAACCCATGGGCCGGGCAAAGCCAGTACGCGTCTACCAGGAGCCCAGCTCATAAGGAAGGCCAGTATGCCGGCCGGAAGAAATGCGCCATGGTATTTGGAAAGCATGGCGAGTCCGGCAAGCGAGCCCGCAATAAGCCAGCTCGTAAACGAGTATGATGGTTCAGCAGTTGCAAACAGTAATCGTGCGACGACCAAAGCCCCTGACAGCAGGAAGAAGATGAGCGGTCCATCGGGAAGCACCCAGCTTCCATGTGCGAGGGAGAATACTGGCGCCAAATTGAACAGCAGTGCCGACCAGAAACCTACTCGCGCGTCGAACAGAAATGCCGCCAACCTGAACATCACCCATGTAGAACCAGCGAACAGTGCGATGAAGGGTAAACGTACAATCACTGGAAGCTCTGAATGCCAAAGCCAGGACCAAGTGCCGACGAGCCAAACATGCAGCGGAGGATAATCTACATAACTCAAGGCTAGGTTTCGGGCATTCGCGACAGTGTATGCCTCGTCGGTTCCAAGCCCCACTGCCGCAGCCAACGCAATGCGGGCGATCGTGCTGATAAGAATGAGCACGATTACAGCTGGAGCTGGATCGATAGTTACTATATTGGCGAGTGTCATTCGAAATGCCACGCCCGGTGACGAGGCAACAAATATTCTTTCCGGGTAACTCATACGAACCTCTGCGATGACAGTAGGTAAGCGATCAGTAGACGCGTCCCGCCGAGATTATTCGTCGACGAACGTGTCACGATGCGATCACAGTTCGTGTCCGCGTTTCTCCGTCATGCAGAGGATCGATCCGTTTAGGATTTATGTGACCGATGTCTATTCCGTTTCGGGCTAGAAACGCTCATTGGATAAGACGACATCGAAGGCATTGAACCCCACCAGTTCGACGATAAATTCGATTCGTAACATGCTTCCAACTTGGCCCGAGCAGGTCAAAGGCGCGGCTTGCGCAGGAATAATTGGATAGTCGTTTGGCGTGAATATCACACGTGTAAAATGGAATAATCTAAAGATCTCAAACACATCCTTGAGCATCGCCACAATCATAATTCCCTGTAATGAAGAAAGATATCTCAGTGAATGCGGTGGGGTGCGTTGCTCTCGGCGGCGTCTTCTTGAAGAGGCAGTCCTTAATTCCCGACCATCACAAGGAATTCCACGATCGGCCGATTGATGCCCGATACCTGCGCTGACCATTGGCAACGCACTAGGCGCGAGTAGCGGCATCGGTGTCAGTAATTCCAATGTGAGTTGGCCTATCGCACAGGAATACCGATGACAATAAACGCAATCGACACTGACAGGCCAGCCACATTCACCTTTGCGATCTTTGAGTATACGCCGGCGTGGAAAATTTCCCTCATTGTGATTCTTATAGCGTCAAGATTTGCAATTGCGGCCTATCTTCCACTTTCTTTTGACGAAGCTTATTTCTGGTTGTGGTCAAAGCATCTCGCCGTAAGTTACTACGATCATCCGCCGCTGATCGGGTTAGCCATTCGATTGGGCACGCTGATTTTCGGCGACACCGAATTCGGCGTTCGGGCGGTACCGCTGCTTTTATCCATTACAGCAAGCTGGGCGGTCTGGCGAAGCGCCGCAATTCTGCTTGCCAGCGAGCAGGCTGGGGCGACAGCATGCTGCCTATTCAACGCAACACTGATGGTGTCGGCCGAAACCATTGGCGCCACGCCGGACGCATTGGTGCTGGCTGCCGCCGCTTTCGTCCTATTCTCATTGGCAAAACTCAATGCTACAGCGGATGGGCGGTGGTGGTTGCTGACCGGCTTTGCTTCTGGCGCCGCGTTGCTCTCAAAATACACGGCTTTTTTTCTCGTCATCAGTATTGCGTTCTGGCTCATCGTCACACCGCAGGGCCAAAAATGGCTGCGTTCGCCCTGGCCCTATGTCGGCGGGCTCATCGCGTTTACGTGCTTCGTGCCAACGCTTGCATGGAACGCAGCGCATGACTGGATTTCATTCAAATTCCAGTTCGGGCGGATGGCCGCTGGCAAACCTACGCTCCGGTATCTTGTTGAATTCTGTTTGGGCCAGATAGTGCTTGCCTCGCCATTCATTTTTATTCTGGGAAGCGTAGGTCTGGCACGCGCGTCCCGGTCAACCGTGAGGTCGCAGCCACTTGCGCTTGCGGCTGCAATGATCTGGCCTGCGCTGGTTTATTTTGCGATCCATTCCCTGCATGATCGCGTACAAGGAAACTGGCCATCTTTCATTTATCCTGCATTCGTTGTTCTAGCTGCCGCTGTGATGACTAGCCCCTTCCGCCAAAGTGGCATTGATCGGTTGCTGAAGCCAGCGTGCGCCCTCGCGCTTCCGGTTGCGGTAGGCATTCTGGCCTTTTCTTATGCGCAAGAAACAATCGGGATTATTCAGCTAGGAAAGAATGATCCTGTCTCGCGCATGACCGCCGTCGGTATCGCTCCAGTGACCGAGGAAATTTCTACACTGGCTCGCCAAACAGGCGCGCAGGGTATAGTAACGAGCAAGTACGGAACGACCGCCTTGCTTGCATTCTATCTTCGCCCACACATGTCGATAATTGACGTAACAGAAGACCATCGTTGGCTCGCAGCCCCGCGTGCGACATTAGACATTCTTGAAAAACCTCTGATGTATGTAACGCAAAATCCCGAACATGAACTGCCGAAGGTCGCAGCTTACTTTTCCCATATCGTTCCTATCGCAAATCTGGACCGTATACGCAGTGGCAGCACAATCGAACAATTTCGGGTCTACTTGCTGTCAGGTTTTCATGGCCAGGCGGTCGGCCGCGTGCAATGACGCAAAGCTCATCCGCGCAGCCATATGTGGGGCCCAGGATAAGGGCGAAGACAAGTGTAATTTCATCGCAAGCCTTGCGTGCGGAAAAACCACTGATTTCGATAATCGCGGCGTTCTACGACGAAGAGAAAACTATTCATGCATTTTTTGACGAGATCGAGTGCGTTATGACTACGTTGCAGTGTGACGTGGAATATATATGCGTGAATGACGGAAGTAATGATGACACATTAGAATTACTTTGCGCGCGGCTCGCAGCCAACCCCCGCATCCGGGTCGTCGATCTCGCGCGCAATTTCGGAAAAGAAGCGGCAATTACAGCGGGCCTAGCCCATGCAAAGGGAGACGCTGTTGTTACGATTGATGCGGACCTTCAAGACCCGCCGGCACTTATTCCGGCATTCATCGCCAAATGGCGCGAAGGCTATGACGTGGTTTATGGCGTGCGCACATGCCGGAAAGTGGATAGCCCGCTTAAACGATGGACGGCGCGCGGCTTCTATGTGCTATTCAATCGCATGGCCGATGTCCCGATTCCACCTGGGGCTGGTGACTTCCGTCTCGTGGACAGGCGCGTTGTGGATGCGCTTCTGCAGCTTCCCGAACGCAATCGTTTCCTGAAAGGTCTGTTTTCATGGGTCGGCTTCCGGCAGACGGGCGTGGAATATATCCGCGCACCGCGTGTTGCTGGTTCTACGGGGTGGAGCTATAGGCGTTTGGCGGATTTCGCTATCGACGGGATAACGAGCTTTTCGATTGCCCCACTCCGAATAGCCAGCCTGATAGGGTTAGCAGTGTCGCTGCTGGGTTTTCTTTTTGCGATATATCTGATCTCCAAAACACTGATCCTCGGCATAGACGTTCCGGGCTACGCCTCGGTCATGGTGGCGATCATGTTCCTTGGCGGTATTCAACTGGTTTGCCTCGGCCTGATCGGCGAATATCTTGGCCGCCTTTATATCGAAGCGAAGGCACGACCGCTCTACGTAGTCTCAAATATTTTTGATCGATCTGCTCTAGTGGGAACACAAGCTTTTGGTCACGTTGGGGAAGCTGGCGAATAAAGTTAAACGAGAAAGGTATTGCCGTTTGGAGGTTCAAAAACTGTCCGCGTTGATGGCAATCTATCTTTCGAGGCGCAGCGCGATTGAGCGTTTTCTGATTTCGCGCCTTGGCAGTAAGGACGAAGCTGAAGACGTTGTTCAGGAATTGTTCCTGAAATTGGACCGCACCGAGCTTTCGCAAGAGGTGCAAAACCCTGGCGCGTATCTTTTCAGAATGGCGTTGAATCTTGCTCGTGATCGCCGTCGTGAGCGCAGCCGGGCCAGAACACGCGACAATGATTGGGTAGGTATACGGTACGTTATGGCTGGAACGGAGCCCGTCGCCGACATTCCCTCAGCCGAAGCCGGCTATCTGGCAAAGCAGCGTGTGGCTGCAATTCGCTCGGCAATCGAGGAATTGTCGCCCCAGTGCCGGCGCGTGTTTCTGCTTCATAAGATTGAAGGTCTTTCACACGAAGAAGTTGCCCGGAAAGTGGGAATTTCCCGCAGTACCGTGGAGAAACACATGAATACCGCTTTGAAACATCTGATCCGGCAGTTGGGGCGTGACTAGAATGCCACATTTCGGGATGTTTCCGGACGATTACGGAAGTCGCATGGCGGCTGCGGATGATTGGCGGCGTCCATTTGCCAGGAGGGCTGAAAAGGACAGCGTCCTTGTTAGGGCGCCGTGCCTCGACGAGCGAAAGCCATGATTAGAAAATCACAAGACGCGCCTTTGCGCAGTCTGGACGATGCAATTGCCTGGCACGTGCGCATCACTTCGCCGGACGCCGATGAAAAGGTGTGGGCCGAATTTGCCTCGTGGCTTGATGCCGATAGTTCCAACCGGATCGCCTTCGATCATGTCGAAGATTTTGACTATGAGCTTTCAACGATATCGCCCTTGCCTATACCAATAGCCGCGCAATCCAAGGCCAAAATAAGATCCAATTATTTCAGTGAAGTGTTGGGACGCTTTCGCGCTACGCACTGGGCATGGGTAACTAGCGCTGTGGCTCTCGCCGCGTCGAGCGTCCTGGTTTTAGTTTTTATTACTGGCAATCAGGAGCCGATCAAATACGCCACACATATCGGTGAAACCAGAACGGTGATGTTAGTGGACGGCACCAAAATCGACATGAACACGGCGACGAAAATTCTTGTAACTGGGGAAGTCTCTGGCAGGCATGTCATATTGGAGCAGGGAGAAGCGCTTTTCCATGTAGCGCGGGATCCGGCGCATCCCTTCATAGTGACCGTGGGCGATCGCGATGTGCGCGATCTCGGAACCGTGTTCAATGTGCTGCGTACCGAGGGCACAATTACTGTCGTTGTCGCGGAAGGAAAAGTTGCGGTCACGCCGCACAACTACGGCTCAAATATCCATGAAGTCACGCTGGCGCAAGGTGACCAGCTCGTTCACAGCGAGGGCTACGACACGTCCGCGGTCGAACATGTTGATATCGCGCACGCGCTGGCGTGGCGAGAGGGATACCTCATTTACGATAATGCGCCGCTTTCAAAAGTCGTGCGTGATTTGAACCGGTATTTTCCCAATCACGTTATCCTTGAAAATAATGACGTTGCTGCGCGGCGCTTTTCGGGCGCTTTGCACATGGATAATGAGAACGCTGTGCTTGAAAGAATCTCGAAATTCCTACCGGTATCCGTGCACCACTATCCAAATGGTAACATTGTCTTGCGCAACGCAAGGAATGGTGATTAAGACATAACCAGGGATTGGTGCGGGAAAACTCCTGCTTGTGGCGTTCCAGAAACAAATTTGGTGGGATGCTGCCGATCGGCATGCTTTGCCTTTTCTTGGCCAGTGCGGCGCAAGCTCAAACGACACTTATAACGGTTCACATTCCTTCAAAGCCGCTCGCAGAAGCGCTGATCGATTTTGCACTTCAGGCGAATCTTTCTATCAGCGATTCAGGAATTGATTTTCAAGGTAAGGTAAGCCATTCCGTCGATGGAACCTTTTCGCAGGAAAACGTTTTGCGGCTTCTGCTTGCGGATAGTGGGTATGGATTTACATTTCTTTCCGGAAATGCTGTTCGCATTAATTTGGAGATGACGATTCCGCAGACGCCCGGCGAGCGCGTAAATCCGACCGAAAATGTCATAGTTACTGCGACCAAACACGCAGCGACAGCGCAGTCTCTACCCTATTCGATTGCCGTGACCATGGGTGCTCAGCTCGAAGACCTTGGGGTGCAATCATTCAACGATCTGACCCCACAAGTAGCCGGATTGACGGCCACGAACCTTGGGCCTGGTGAAGACAAAGTTTTTGTCCGCGGCCTTTCCGATAGCGTTCTTCCTGGGTTAAGCGAGTCGATGGTGGGCTTCTACCTTGGTGAAACACGCATCGCGGACGACGCACCTGATCCCGACCTGAAATTGGTCGATATCGATCGCATTGAAGTTCTGCGGGGCCCGCAAGGCACGCTCTATGGTGCCGGATCATTGGGCGGACTAGTACGCATCATCCCGCATGAGCCGGATTTCGATTCTTATCAAACGATGGCAGAAGCTACCGTCTCATCGATCAGGGACGGTGGAATTTCCTCAGGGGTCGACGGAATGATCAACGTTCCAGTCGTTCCTGGCATATTCGCTCTGCGCGCCGTGGGATATTTCGACAATATTGGCGGCTACATCGATGAAATCCGGTTAGGAATAAACAATGCCAATCGCACGTATCGAAGCGGCGCAAGGCTGGCGATGGATTGGCAGCCCGAGGGCGTCTGGACGATTTCAGCGAACTTAGCTTTTCAGAAGATCAATGCCCGAGACTCACAATACTACCTGGATGGGTTGCCGATACTGAAGAGCGATAATTATCTGCTCGAGCCGCATTCCGACAGTTTTCTACAAATGGGAATTACCGCAACTGGTGAGTTGGGCTGGGCAGAAATTGTGTCCTCAACCAGCTATCTCGATAGAACATTGAATGACCGTTTTGATGCGACACTTGCGTGGCCATCGCTGACAGGGTTTCCTTTAGCGCCAAGCCCATTTGTTGATGGGCGTGCGGTCAAGTCCTATTCGCACGAAACGCGACTAGTTTCAGCAGACGAAGGCAATTGGAACTGGCTTGCCGGTGCTTTCCTGACGCACCGGGATGAGGATTTTAATTCGGCTCTAAGTGGACAAGACGCCTCCGGGGCGCATGTCGTGGCTTCAAGAGAAACGCGAGAAGACCGTGAAAATGAAATCGCACTATATGGCGAAGCAACCTACGCGTTCACCAATGAGGTGTCGTTGACGGTGGGCGCAAGAGCATTCGATGCATCACATAACGTCAACGCGCTTGTAACAAAACTTGCGATTGGTACGACGCAGTTCAAGGGCTCCAATAAACAGTTCGGGATAACACCAAAACTCGTTCTTAAATACCAAGCGGCGCAAAATATGATGTTTTATGCTCAATACGGCGAAGGCTACCGTCTGGGCGGAATTAATATCGATGGGCCAACAGGAACGACTGAGCCTGGAGAAAATACTTTCGATTCCGATTTATTACGCAACTATGAAATTGGCTCGAAGCTTACGTTCTTTGATAAGCGGATAACATTAAATGCAGCAGGCTATCTAGCGGATTGGACAAACGTTCAGACCGACCAGATTGGACCCGATGGATCCTTTTTCATTCTGAATGCCGGAAACGTGCGCGATCTTGGAAGCGAGATCGATATTACTTTGATTCCATTGGAGCATCTAAGCCTGCAGGGCAACTTTTTCTGGAATAACGCAAAATTGTCTCATACGAATCCATTGCTTGTCGCGTCTGAAGGTTTGCTACCTGGTGCTCCAGATGTAAGCTTTGGCGTATCGGGCCGCTACGATATCCCAATAAATGCATTTTTTAACGCATACATTGGCTTCGATTATAGTTATGTAGGTTCATCTCACCTCGGATTTGATGAGAACCTGTCGCCAAGGATGGGTGGTTATCATCTCACAAATCTGCGGTTTGGCCTCGACTACGGTGACTGGCGCGGGACGCTCTTTGTGAACAACGTGACGAATAATCAAAGCAACACCTTCGCGTTTGGCAATCCGTTTAATTTCGCTAAAATATTGCAAATCACTCCACCGAGGCCACGCACAATCGGTTTAAGCGTGACTTGGTTACACTGACGACCGCGCGTATTATGCTTAGCGGATAAAGCGCATTAGCTAGCATTTTGTGGGTGTCTGCTTTTCGCCATAAGCGGACATTAAATCTGAGGGTATTGCTCATCCGCGAGTACAATAAATCCGTAAGGCCCATTGGGCTTGTAATTTGCCGACGCGCAGATATAGTCACCGCTATGACGACGAGAATGTTCAGTCTCATTGCGCGACGCCGCGCAACAATTAGATACCGCCAAGGAATGCCGGCGGCATAGGGACCACGCACACTTGTCGTTGAACCGAAGCCGCTGCACCAAAGGCGGCTTTTGTCATTTTTCGGGCATTCTGCCTCCAAAAGTCGCCAATGGTACAGCGGCCTTCCAAATTGGAGGTTTACATGTGCTTTGATAATTCGAAACAGGCGTGTGAGTGCTCACCTACTCACCGTCCAATGGCATCGAACAGCGTGTTTATCACAAGTGAGAGCCAACGCGACCACTTGATGGTGCCTCTCACACAAACTCAAGACAGCGCCCAAGTGGCGGGAGAAATGTTATGACGGCCTACGTCCCCGCTCGAGGAGGCGTAAGGCACTTCCTGGAGATTAGCGATTTCAATGCTGCGAATCTCAAATTACTGCTGACGGCGGCGCATCGCCGCAAGAAAGCGCGCGCGGCTCTCGCAAGAGGAACGCCAGACCCTGATCAGCCCCTCAAGGGCAAGATGCTTGCTTTGATCTTCGAAAAGCAATCAACGCGCACACGCATTTCCTTTGACATGGCCATGCGCCAACTGGGTGGGCAAACCATGGTGCTAAACGGCTATGATCTTCAGTTGGGTCACGGCGAAACGGTCGCAGACACGGCACGTGTTCTTTCACGTTATGTAGATGGTATCGTGCTGCGCACGGGCACCCACGCAAAACTGCGGGAGCTCGCAGAAAACGCGAGTATACCAGTGATCAACGGCCTTACTGACAAGAGCCATCCTTGTCAGGCTCTCTCCGATGTCATGACCGTCGAGGAAAAAATCGAGTCCATTGCCAAATGCGTCATCGCCTGGAGCGGCTCCCACTCAAATGTAGCAACTTCTTGGATTCAGGTGGCTGCTCGTTTGGGCTGCCGCTTCCGCATGGCGACCCCGGAAGACATGGCGCCGCCGTCTCAGTTGCTAGAGTGGGCAAAATACAACGGTGCTGCCGTGAGCGTCATGCGCGATCCCATCGAGGCTGTCGCTAACGCCGACTGTGTGATGACTGATACCTGGGTGTCGATTACCGAGGAAGAGACCATCGGCAAGGAAGCCGTGGCCGCAAGGTTTCAGAAACTCGCTCCCTATCAAGTTACCAGGCGTTTGATGGAAAAGGCAGCGAGGCACGCGATTTTCATGCATTGCCTTCCCGCCCATCGCGGCGAAGAGGTGGCTGCCAGCGTCATAGACGGCCCGCAATCGGCTGTGTTCGACGGCGCGGAAAACCGTCTCCATGCCCAGAAAGCAATTCTCGAATGGTGTATGGGCTGACCCCACCTTGCGGCCTTTCCTGGATGAAAACGATGATTATCCAAAGCAGACCAATTGATTCGATGGGTAATCTCTTGCAGCCAGTGCTCGAAAACTGGCGGGCAAGAGCACTCTCTTCTCGGCCGCCCGCCCGTGTTACTTAGTCAGATGCAGTAGGAGATTGAGCATGAAGGCCAGCGATTTTGTCGGGAAGCAGATTGCATTTGCCGCTTCGGGCGGCCTCGACAGCTGCACGATCACCCATTGGCTGACGAGCCAGGGTGTCGAAGTCATTTGTATGTGCGCCGATCTCGGTCAACCCGATGAAGCGGACTTCGACGCGATAAAGCAACGCATGATAGCTTGCGGGGCTGCGGACTTCGTTCGTCTCCCCCTCCTCGCAGCCATGGCTGAAATGGGTCTCGAAATCATTCAAGCGGAAGCTTGTTATGAGGGTCGCTATTGGAACACCACCGGGGCCGGTAGGAGGGTCATTGTTGGAGGGCTTGTCGATGAAATGCGACGTCGAGACTTGAAAATTATGAGCCATGGCGCGACGGGGCGCGGCAACGACCAGGTGCGCTTTCAGGTGATCGCAGCCATGCTGGACCCGGAGATCGAAGTCTATGCGCCGTGGCGCGATGCGGACTTCCTAAGCAGATTTGGTGGTCGTCAGCAAATGATCGCCTATTGTGAGCAACATGACCTTCCCATTAAGGCAACGCGCGACCGGCCCTATTCGACGGACGCCAATCTCCTGGGACTCACCCACGAAGGCGGAAAATTGGAGTTTCTTGATTCGCCAGCGGATCTGGTTAGCCCCGAGATGGGTGTGTGGCCCGAGGAGGCGCCTGCGAATGGCGAGTTCGTGAGCATACGCTTTGAAGCAGGACGACCCGTTGCAGTTAATGAAGAGGCTTTCGCGCTGCCCGAGCTATTTAAGAAGCTCAATCGTATTGCCGGCTCGCATTCCGTTGGCATCGGGCTGCATCTAATTGAAAATCGATTCGTCGGTGTGAAATCGCGCGGGGTTTATGAAGCCCCCGCTATGGAATTGCTTGGAACAACCTATACGTTCCTTATGCAAATAGTCTTGGATCGACGCGCACGTGAAATGCTCGAAATGGCATCCTCCTTTCTCGGACGACAGCTGTATCAGGGTTATTGGGAAGATGTGGGCTCACAGATGGCACGGGCCGCTGTCACACGATCCGCTGTCCTTATGACCGGGACCATTCGTGTCCTTCTCTATCGTGGCAATATTCGCTTCGTTGAAGCATCAGATATTCAACATTCACTCTTCACCGATGCGGGCTCGATGGAAGTTGGTGGATCCTTCGACCACCAAGACTCTGAAGGCCTCTTGCGCATTCTGACGTTGCACGCGAAGACCCTGGCTCGGGCTGGTCAGATATGAGCCTCCTTCTTTTAATCGTTCAGATTTTTGCTCTCTCACCGAGGAGTGCATGATGGCTCTTTGGGGCAGTAGATTTTCGGACGCCATGGCCGCTGACGCGCTTGATTACACCGGTAGCGTGGAGACGGACTTGCGCATGCTTCGCCATGATCTCTGGGGAAGTATCGTCCACGTCTTGATGCTGTGTTCCTGCAAGATCCTCGACGACAATTGCGGCCGAACCATCATCGCGGAACTGTTGAATATGATCGGGGAAGCCGAGCGAGGCCAGATGAAGCTCGACCCCGCGCTCGAGGATGTACATATCAACATCGAGCAGAGACTTATTGAACGTCTCACTCTCGAAGTGGGCGGCCGCCTTCATACAGCCCGTTCACGCAATGACCAAGTGGTCACTGATAGTCGCCTTTATGTTCGCGAGGCTCTCCTCGACATTGGCGGTGGTCTTATAGCGTTGATCAGTTCGCTGCTTGATTGCGCGTACGAACAGGCGGGCAGCTTGACCCTTGGTTACACACATTCCCAAGTTGCCCAACCAATCACATTTGGATTCTGGCTTTCAGCGCACGCCAGTGCATTGTTGCGCGATCTGAGACGCATCGAACAAACTCTCGAGACAGTCAATCGCTGCCCGCTGGGGAGTTGCGCGCTCGCTGGAACCTCCTTTGCGATTAACCGCCAATTGACAAGCGATTTATTGGGGTTCGATGGTGTTCTGCGCCATGCGCTAGATGCCACGAGTTCGCGCGATTACATGATCGAAACCGCCTCCACCTGTGCAATCCTCATGGCTGAACTGTCACGCCTGGCTGAGGAGCTCGTCATTTGGAGTTCCTTTGAGGTCTCTACCTTGCGCATCGCCGACGCTTACGCCACCGGCAGTTCCATCATGCCTCAGAAACGAAACGCGGTGGTGGCTGAACTTGCCAGAGCAAAAGCTGCGACCGCATTCGGAGCTCTCATGGAGATCCTGGGCGTCACAAAATCTGTCGCCATGGGCTACAGCTCTGATCTACAGCAAGATAAGCCCCCAGTATGGCGGACTCTTGATCTCACCATTGCGACAATAAAAGTGTTCGTCGGACAGATACGCACTCTGCATGTCGAGACCGAGCGCGCGGAGGATAATTGCTGGCGTAGTTTCGCTACCGCCACAGAATTGGCAAACCATTTTGTGAGGAATTACGGAAAGCCATTTCGGGAAGCCTACCAAATCGTGGGCCGCCTCATCCAGCATCTCGAAGCAAATACCCTCACATTGCAGGATGCGGATGTCGTGTTGAAGTGGCTCGAGGCAAACGGCGTTCGGTTGTCGCGAGAAGAGTACGTCAGCTGTGTTGATCCGAGGACTGTTGTCGGGCGACAGACTAGTAGCGGGGGAACCGCGCCTGACGAGGTTCGAGCCATGATCGGTGATCTACGCGATCAACTTCAATCCCTTGATGGTCAACTGGCTGTCATAAGAAAGAAAGTCGGGGTTGCGTTCACTCGTACTCATGAGCTTGCCTCTGCCTTTACCCAAGGCAAACTCAGCGGAAGTGCTATTACCAGTGCGACCTAACTATGTCACCGCAGACGGTCTAAACGTCTGCTTTGGGTCACAAGCGGACATAAGCACACAATGCAAAAAACCTTGGTCACGGCATCCCACCAACAAAGCCGCTCGTATCTTCTTTCTTTATCAATGTGAGCCTGACGCCGACATGGCGGCAATCGCGGCGTGGACACGCGAGGTCATTTGCCACTTCTTCGAGCGTCACATCCCGGTGGTCCACTTTCAGCAGGAGCTGAAGCGGGCTCTGCAGCCAGGTATGCAGGCAACGGATGCAGGTGGCTTCAATAATCGCTGTCCCCTCCACATCCCTAAGCTTGGTGTCATCTCGCCACGTCACCAGAAATCCTCCGCCGAGGGGATGCGGTTATAGGCAATCTTGCCGCCAGCATAGCCGCCCGGCGGCGGCGTCCACGGCCCAAAAGTCACGACACGCTTTCCGAACTTTTGATTGAGCCGGTCTATTGTGTCGGTGAGGATTTCGGCACGGCGGCGCTCATGGCTGTCGTTCAGGAATATATCGAGCTGACGTTCACTGGCGGGCGTTAAATCCAATAAGGTCACGCCCACACGGACGATTTCCGCCCGGCGCTTGATTTCGCGGCAGGCCCTGTTCCAAAGGCGTTCGAGGCCTTTAAGGCAGGCCTGATCGTCCTTTACCGAGTGCAATTCCTGATGGCCGAACCAGGCGCTATTGCGGATGTCCAGCCAGAGCCATAGCCCATTCGCGTAATAGCCATCGCGGCGCATCCGCCGTGCAGCCTTGGTAAGAAGCAAGCGGGAACAGGATCGCGCGTAATCAATTGTGCGCCATGAGGGGGGAAGCACGCGGGCGTGACCGAACATGCCGCGCGAGGTAGGCATGGCGTGAAGCGCGTAGCCATGCAGCGCGTACCACATGCGCTCGCCGTTCACGTTACGCCACAGCGCACGCAATTGTTTTGGCTGTGTCCGCCACAAATCTGGCATTGTGAAGATACCAGCGCCATTCAAGCGGCGTTCCATGCGCGGGCCAATGCCCGGTATAGTGTTTATGTGAAGCCTCAAAAGAGGCTCTGGCATGATCTCGGGCCGCCAGATCGTGACCCCATTCGGCTTGTCGATTTTGCAGGCCACCTTTGCCAACAGCCGGTTGGCAGCAAAGCCGATAGAACAAGTGATTTGCTCGCCAATGTTTTGTGCGATGCGCCGTTTGATGCGGGACGCCAAGGCTTCCGGTTCGGCAATCGTGGCGGGATCAAGCGCGCAGGTCAGCTCGTCAATGGATTTGACGGTTTCAATTGGTATCTCGCAGCTGATCTCATTCAGTAGCGCATTATGGGCACGCCGGAACAAATCTGGCCGCTGCATCACCAGTACGATGTCACGGCATAGTGCACGTGCATCCGGTACTTGCATGACATTGCTGCAACCTGCCGCTTTGGCTTCTTTTGAGCAGGCAATCACCAGCGTCGAATTGGCCGCCGAAGTTTCAAAGGGGATGACGCCCACAGGCTTCCCACGCAATTCAGGCATTGCCTGTTGCATCACCGAGGCAAAGAAGCCGTCGAAATCGAGATAAAGTTTTTCGATTGTTTCCGGCTTTCTCATGCCAAGACCTCAATAAAGACACATGAGAACAAAGTAGGAACATATGAGTCAATAAGCTAAGGATTGCTTGGAATCTACGGATTGTGGCCTAAAGCCAATAATGGCCCTATATAGCCTTTCATGTGCGGACGTTTTGCCGATTATTATTCGCGCCATGAGATCAGCGAGCTTTACGGGATCGCCTTTGATCTCATGCCGCCTTCCAATTTCCCGCAGCGTTACAATATTGCGCCAACGCAAAATTCATTCGTTGTACGGCTTAACAAAGACGGCAAGCGCGAGCTTGCCGAATTGCGTTGGGCACTGGTGCCTTTCTGGGCGAAAGAGCTAAAGGGCGGCCCTATAAATGCCCAATCTGAAACGGCGGACGTAAAGCCGATGTTCCGTGCGGCGTTTAAGAATAGGCGATGCCTGGTTGTTGCAAATGGATTCTTCGAGTGGCCTGAGAAAGACAAGCCTCGTTACATAACACTCAAAGACAATGCGCCATTCGCATTTGCGGGATTGTGGGAATCCTGGGGTCCGAAAAAAGGGGACAAAATTGAGACATTCACTATCCTCACGACGACGCCCAACAGCTTCATGGAAAAGGTGCATTACCGGATGCCGGTGATGCTCGCGCCCGATAGTTGGCCTTTATGGCTTGGCGAGATGGAAGCGCCGGTCGAAAAGCTGAAGGCGCTGTGCAAACCATTCCCGTCAAAAGTGATGACGAGCTGGCGTGTTGATCCGAAGGTTGGCAATGTCAAAAACCAAGGGCCGAATTAGTTGCACCGCTAGCAGCGTGAATTTACGTGTGACCAATGTCTGCTTATCGCCAAAAGCGGACATATCAAGGCTGAAGTCTCACTATTCACATCGTAAGAATTGCCCAGCGGGTCACAGCGCTCTGGGCCACAGTTGAATTTTGGCGTTTCCCAATCGGGGAGAAGCTATCGCACAGCCTCCCTGAATGTTATCATTAGTTGAAGCATAAAAAAGTGAACTGCGTTCGAGCGGAGAGTACGAGGTTTTGCCCATCACCATACATATCAACGGTCGCGGGTTTCCTTTGGTAGTGCTTTGCAGCTTGGCACTCTTGGGCTGCGCACATCATGTGCAACGGATGCCACATGAGCGCACCATAGTGATTTCTGGACGTAGTACCGTTGGCGAAAGCAGAAACGATGTCACAACGAAAATGCTTATCTTTGCTGCACGGCTGACGCTTGATCACGGTTTTCGGTATTTCAGGGTTGTGGGCTCGCCCAACGCATCGACTCGGCAGCGAACACTGTCAATCTTTCCTGGCGCCGACGTGACAATTGAAGTTTACCGGGACGGTGAGATCAGCCAGCGGAGTCCTGGCATTTGGGATGCTGAGAACATTGGCGCTGGCGATCTACCGGGCAATTCACCCTAAGTATGTAAATCCACAACCCCGCCGCGGCGCGCAGCTTTTCGTGCCACAGATCGCGCCCATCCCAGAAGACTAGAACAGCCACTCAATGCTGGCTGTACTGAGCCATGCAGATCGCTCGCCACAATGCTTCATGATTGGCTGACTGTCAGTCATTCGCGAGATACGACACCAATGCTTCGATCTGACTGTCGGTCATGTCACTAGTGTTGGCGTGCATCACGTCGCTTTCACGTAAGGTCGAACGGAACGCTTCGAGCTGATTTTTGAGATAATCGGCATGCTGGCCCGCAATTCGCGGGATCACGTCGTTACCTTGTCCTTGGTCCCCATGGCAGGCTTGGCATGCTGGCACGTTCTGTGCGTCGACTCCGTTCATGAAGATCTTCTTCCCATCGGCGGCCAGCGCGCCTCCACTCTGGGGTTGGGTCGGTTTCTGACTAGCGTAATATTTTGCGAGCCCATCAATAATGGCGTCGTCCAGTTGGGACGCCATACCCCACATATAGGCCCGCGCGTGTGGATCACTTCGCTTTTGATCTCGGAAATTCTTGAGTTGAAGTGCGATATATTTTGCTTGTTGACCGTTCAAACGGGGAAAAGTCGCCGACACACTGTTACCTCGCGGTCCATGGCAATTCTGACATACTGATGTCGCTTCGGAAATTGCTGCGGCAGGCACTACCGAATCAGAGTCATTAGCTATCGCCAGCGGACTAGCTACACAGGCAATCATCGCTACGGCTGCAACAAAGATGATTTTCATGGAGTTCTGTCTCATCTTCTTGTCACATCACCTAGTACGCGAGCCACAGATAGAGATACAACAAATTATTGTCGGATGCATTGCGGCCCGCCCCATCGTAATTGGACGAAGCGCCATTGAACTTGAAGAAAGCGGTATATTGCAGGCCTAGCTTGACGTTTAACCAGGGTAGATAATTGATTTCAGCAGTCCCCCAGCTGCTATTGGAAGTACCTAGGGGAGTGCCGAAATAGAGGGGATCATTCGAACTTGAGACACTGGTAAATCCTAGACTACCCCCAACCATGCGACGCCAGAACAAGCTACCGTTCACATTAAAGGTATTGAGACTATCACTCGGCATTGAGGCAAAGCCCGCCGCGTAACTCGCGTTGAGTTTCTGATTCTCATGCACCCAGCTTGCGGCAATCGAAAATTGATCGTCATCGTCGATGTATTGATACTGAGTATCGACGCCTGCATCGAGAAAGCGGTCAGTTGGTGCATTTTGTAGCGACCCGTTAATAGCTGCGCCAGCTGGCGTCGTAGGATTCTGAAGTGCCGCGTACAGGCCGAGCCCACCGACCTCCCACGAATTTTTCCCCCAGTCTTTTTCGTAGGCAAAGCGCCAATATGGGGCCAAGCCTGATATAATTTGATTGGTGGCACTTCCGTTATTGGCAACGGATTCGCCTTGGAGCGCTGAACGGTAGGCTCCAACTTCGGCGTATACCGACTCATCAATTAAGGCGTACGCCGATAATCCAGCGACGTTTTGTGCCATTACACCTTCGATCTGTGCGGCGGCGACAGGTCCCTGCAAAGCAGGCGATGAGATATACGGTTGACCCCATGCAGGTGTGCTGTTCCACAGATCTTGGACAGTCGGATTGTTGTTCAAGCTAAGACCGTAGATAAGATCATGACCGTCAACGACGGCAATATCAGCAAAGCGTATATCTGTATTGTCTATGCCAAAACTGCCACTTTGATCGTCATAAGTTAATTGCATGAAAGCCCCGACATTGTCCGAGATACGTCCAGCGTAAAAGAAGCTAGCTTGCTGCGGAAAGTCGGTGGAGGTCTTGCTTGAAGTTGAATCATTGGCTTTGGCGGCAAAACTGGTCGATGCCATAACCATTAGGGAGATGGGAGGGAGATCAGACAGCGATAGCGTGGAGTGCTTCTGCTGATCGATGTCCTGGACTTTGCGTGTGTTAAAGAGTGTGTAGCCACTCGCCTTGAACACGCGCCCGAATGGCGTAAGCTGTGGAAATACGGTGTGGCAGGCCTCACATGCGAGGCCGGTTTGGCGCGCATAGCTCGGTACTGCGAGAGCCTGATGAGGAATAGCTACTGTTGCCAGCGCAAGCATGCCTACGATAAACAAAAAGGACAATTTTATTCGTTTGCGACCATCTCGCATTGCGCCCCCCATATTGACCTAAGACACCACACGTCTTTCCTGTATGAGCTCAGCTTTTCGCTACAAAGAACCTGCAGTAGCCGTTGGGGCTAATCGTTCCGTCCACGATTTTGCACGAAGAAGGTGCCACAAAAAGGGTGCAATTTGCACACTGCTTCCCATCTTTGGGCGTCTCTTGATATAAAGCCGCCTTCTGCGCCATCTTTGCTTCGGCCCGTTGAGTAGCCAGCGTCGAGGCAAGGAACGCAGTACAGCCAGCAGCAAACGTTGCTCCACGCAACAACTGTCGCCGCGACAGATCCGGCATCTTATCTGCCGAGCCGGCAAGCGGTACTTCACGGTCTTCGTCAATAATCATGTGTCGAGTTCCCTCTTTTAATAATCTTATCGCGATTTAGTTTCAGCTTCAACGCGAATGATAATACGACCAATGCTGAATTTCAGGTGCAAGCGCCTTGACTTACATCAAAAAAGTAGCCGGCGTATATAATCTATTGAACACCTCGCGAAATGGTGACCTAGGGCAGTGTTCGAGGTCCAACCACACAGGACAGGTTCTCGAGGGATTGATCTAGCTCAACGCGATCATTCTTCGATCCTAAGATCATACTCTATGTGCGATTGGCGAAGGCGAGAAATGATGATGACCAGAGAATACGTCCTACGCCGAAGAATTGCGATTTTATGTAATGATATAAGGCGAGAGGGCGCATATCCTCCGATAGTGCAATATCTGCACGACATCTCGGCGGCCGAAGCGGAATTGGAAAAAATCACTGGTGGCCGAGCGGCCAACTACCCGGTATCGAGAATTAGCAGTATGAGACGGATGGAATAATTATGACACCGCTGGGCATATTCGCTTTGGCTCAGCTGGGGGACATGCTACAGACCGTTCCAATGTGGTACTCTATCTATCCTATAGTACAAGAAAGCCCATAAAGTCTGATTGGGCCTTCAGAATAGATAAGGAGCAGAGGGATGCTTGTTGATAATAAGAACCTGAAAGTGGTCCTTGAGAACCCTCATCATCCATCGATGTTTCGCGCCGAGACTTATTGAGGAGCGCGACATTTGTTGTAGGTGGCGCAACGGCTCTCGCCACTATTATGAAGTCGCCCCCCGCCGAAGCACAGGCAGAGAAGATGTCACAGGCTAGTGCTTCCTATCAAACCGGTCCCGAAGACGGCCAACGCTGCGACGGGTGTGCACTTTTTCAAGCGCCTTCATCGTGCCAAGATGTAGAAGGCAAGATAAGCCCCGCTGGCTGGTGCAAGTTTTTCACCAAGAAAAGCTGACAGCTGATACTGGATCGAGCCATTTTTGACCAAGCCGATAGAGAGAACGGCTTGGAAAGACATTTGGTGAGGTCAGGGGTACATCCGTCACCGGGTGCATCCCTAATGTCCGCTTTGGGTCGGAAGCGGACATTGCGTATTCAACTTGGTGCCTCAGTCGCGGCATCCGACCAACGAAACCGCCGGTATCACTACCCGCCATTGGGAGATTGGTGATAGTGTGAAATAAACTTGCGTACTTGCCATATTGCTTTGTAGGCCAATGGATCGAGTATCAGGATCACCGAGGTTCCATTACCCACCGTAATGGAGTAAAGTAGCGCGCCTTATCCAAACGGGGGACACCAACATGCGTCTACTAGTTATTGCAACAAGTGCTGTTCTTCTCGCCTTACCAGCACTTGCGGCGGGTGACACGGGAGTCGGCAAGGGGTCGCCACCTGCGCCAGCGACCACCGCTGCGCCCGCAGGGAATGCCGAACCTGCAGCCAATTCAGGAGCAGTAGATCAGAGCGAACCGGCAACTATGGCAACGCATCACCATCATGCAAAGCGCCATGGGAAGCGCGAGTCCAAGGCGGAAGAAGAGCGTGAAGCAACCGCCAAGCTCAACGAGCAGCAATTGCAAGGCCATTGAGCGATAAGTTCCGATTATCGATTTGAGACCGCTCGCCGCGCTGGATTCGCGCGGTTGTAAATAGATTCATACGAACGTCTGTGCGGCATCGAACTGCAGGGCGGACCCAAAGTTTTTGTCGTGGCGCGACCCACTTGCCACCCATGCACTGCTCGCTCTTGGGAGATTGGTGATAGGGTGAATGAATGTCCGCTTTTCGCCACAAGCAGACATGCCATTTGATGGCCCATTGGATCTGCAGATAGAAAATTTTGAAACCGCTCTGCCGGGCCATTCACCGCATTTGGGTTACTTTCCGACGCCGTCGGAAAGAATATGCGTTGCTAGAGGCACTTGGCTGCCTTGAGGCGAGCTATATTGCACAGTCTTAAGCCCAGTAGGGGCGTAACTAATTGGATACTGGAAAAAGCGTCATTTCCGCGATCTTGATCTAACGCAAAGACGGCTCCTCGTCGGTATTGTATTTGAGAAACATCCTTGGGCCCTTGTGTAAATCGCAGGCTCATAATTGAGAGGACACTTTAGATGCGCGCGACTCTTGCCCGGTTATTCTTCGGATTCCTATTACTCTTGCCGCTGACGGTCATGTCGCAGGCGGTCAGAGCACAAAGCCCCGAAGTCGATTTCTCCTACATCCACGATCAACTTGCCCCCTACGGGGACTGGGTCTACAGCGATCGTTGGGGCGAGGTTTGGCTTCCGAACAACGTACCAGATGATTTTCGTCCATATGATACGAATGGTTACTGGGCTGACACTGACGAATACGGATTAACGTGGGCGTCAGATTATGAATGGGGCGATATTCCATTCCATTTTGGCCGTTGGGTGAACGATCCTGATGACGGATGGCTCTGGATTCCGGGTTACGTTTGGAGTCCCGGCTGGGTCGTATGGCGCTCGAACGACCAATACATGGGTTGGATGCCGATGCCTCCCGACGAAGCCTTCCTAGAAGGCACCAACGACAACCTATCCTTTGGCTTCGGAAACGCAGGTGTTTCTATAAACTTCAACGACACCAATGACTACTACGGCTACTCGCGGTGGTACGGTCGCGATTACGATGAGAATCGTTTCGCTTCGAATTGGGTATTCGTCGGTGCGGGTCACGTCGCGGATCGTGATTTCCATTCTTATGTCGCTAACAAAGGAACCAGTTTCGCTAACATTTTTCGCAATACGAAGAACATCACGAACTACGCAGTGGTGAATGACCATGTCGTGAATCGCAGCGTTGATGCTCGTCAGATTGAACGCTTGAGCGGGCACCCCGTCAAAGTGATGAAGGCAACCGAAGTCATGCGGAAGTCAGACCTCATCACCCGGGCAAACACCGGCCGACAGGTCCAGGCTCGTATGCGGCAAGAGATTCCACACGGCTCAGGCGTTTCGAACAGCGCGCCTAAACCGACACCGGCAGTTGTCAATACGCTCTCTACTCATGTCGCTCAGCACAACGGACGACAGCCGGCCCATCTGTTCACGAAGAGCACTGTTTCCCAAGCGCCCCTTGCCGTGAAACCGACTGTCGCACCAGTTGCGCCCACAAATGAGACGCCTGCTGAGCACCGCACGCAAATGCGCGGACAGCAGCCCAATGCGACAGGCGGAACTAACCCTAGTGCCGCTCCTGCTCCGACGACGGAAACGCCTGCCGAGCACCGCGCGCAAATGCGCGGACAGCAGCCTAATGCGACAGGCGGAACTAACCCTAGTGCCGCTCCTGCTCCGACGACGGAAACGCCTGCCGAGCACCGCGCGCAAATGCGCGGACAGCAGCCAAATGCGACAAGCGGAACTAACCCTAGTGCCGCTCCTGCTCCGACGACGGAAACGCCTGCCGAGCACCGCGCGCAAATGCGCGGACAGCAGCCTAATGCAACAGGCGGAACTAACCCCAGTGCCGCTCCTGCTCCGACGACGGAAACGCCTGCCGAGCACAGGGCGACGAGAAAGAGCTCGAAGCCCGAGAACAGTGCTGCGGCACCAGAGAAAAACGAAGCCACGACGCCACCGAAATGATTTAGCTCTGACGATCTTCATGGCATCGCAACCCGAGATGGGATGTGATGCCGTGAAGTTCGCCCTTATTTATTAATCAGCAGAGATGCCGCCCTCCATAATAATCGTTTGACTGGCTCTTGTATCTGGCCCTTCCGAAATTCTTCTCTGGAGGTGTCCACGCGGGACATGAACTCAGATGGAATTCTCGGAAGGGACGAGGACTGATACCCTAATTACTACCGGGCTTCGAACGTCCGCTTTGGGTAAGAACCGGACATTCCATTCTCTGAAGTTGGGGGTGCCTAAAGTGTGGCTCACAGCCTAATAGAAACGCCCACCTCGGTTCAGCGACCTGCCCGCCATTGGGAGATTGGTGATAGGGTAGGGGCGCTTGGAACGATGTAAACGGCCATGGTGGCGAGGACATGAAGAGAACGATTATGGCACGCATTAATTTCGTTGAACTACCTGCTATAAACACGACCGAGGCGAAGACTTTCTATTCGCAGGTTTTTGGTTGGTCATTGATCGACTTCGGTCCAAGCTATGCATGCACGCTTATTCGAGGTTTCTCAGAGTAATCTTGATCGCCAATCGTCAGGAGGTCGAACCATGTTCCGCCGAATCTGCAAGCCCTTCATCCTGCTGGCCACCACCCTACTCCTCGTCTCTATCGCCAGCGCCAATCCCGCCGCACCATCCGACAGCAGCATTGCGCTGCTGCAAAAAGCCGTGAACGGCGACTGGCGTTCGGCTGCGCACAAGGCGCGCGATCAATACCGGCACCCCATCGAGACCCTGCAATTCTTCGGCCTCAAGCCGGACATGACCGTCATTGAATTGCAGCCGGGCGGCGGCTGGTACACCGAAATTCTCGCGCCCGTCCTCTACGCACAGGGCCATTTGCTTGAAGCTTCCAATCCAAAGTTCGCCGACAAGCTCAAGGCTAATCCGGCCGTGTTCGGGCACATCGGGAAGATTATCCCGTTTGACCCCCCCAAGCAGGTCCGACTGGGCGCTGAGAATTCTGCCGACATGGTGCTCACCTTCCGCAACGCGCACGACTGGCTCATTGACAGCCCCGAGACGCTTGCTGCCGTCTTCAAGTCCGTGTTCGAGGTGCTCAAGCCCGGCGGCGTCCTCGGCTTCGTGGAGCACCGCGCCAAGCCGTTCGCCACAGCCACAGAAAGTGCGATGGCACTTCACCGCATTCCCGAGGATTACTTGATCGCGTTGGCGCTCGAGACGGGTTTCCGCCTGGACGGCGTCTCCGAGATTAACGCCAATCCCAAGGACCCCGAAGACATCAACGTGCATCGCCTGCCACCTGATCTTTCCGGTCCCGCAGCCGAGCACGCGAAGATGCTGGCCATCGGCGAATCCGATCGCATGACGCTCAGGTTTGTGAAGCCTTGATGGTCGCAGACACCGTCGAATGCGTTACCGTCTGTTGGGTACTTACTGCTGCCCGCCCTTGGAAGATTGGTGATAGGGTGAGGGGGCGTTGAACGGGAGTGTTTGACGACCGCTGGGTGGGGACAGGTTTGCTATGAACAGACAATTCTCCAAGAACAATTTCATCGTTTTTCTAATTGGTTGGGTAAAGTATGAATCCAAGCTTTGAGCATCTGATTATCGCACAAGATCCGGAGGGACGCATCATTGCTGATTATGGACCACCGTCAGTCGTGAGGATGCCGCCGCGCGGGCAGGAGACACCGCGCGGAGAAATGGCGACGAATTTCACGGATTTTTCATCGATCTTCCATGCCGCCGTTGCGGGAAGCAAAGTTGGGTCGTCGCCCGAATAGTGGGACGTGCTCCCGGTAGCAGCCCGATTATCGAGAACGGCCATCACGGCGTCTCCGAGCGGCTTTCCGTTCATCTGACAATTTCCGGCAGTGAATGCAGGCGACGTTCTGGAGTGCGCCGGAAACGCGAGCACATCGCAAATCTTCGCGTGTGCGCCCAACAACAACACATATTCCTTTCCGCATATCGAGAAGGATGCATCGTTCAGGTCGTCGGAGATTTCGTCTCCGCCAAGGCTTTTCAGGCTCAGGTCCCTGTGGCGGCCTTCGACGGCTGCAAACGGCTCGACGCTCAGCCGCTTGCCAACGAGAGCCGAGGGAATGTCGCTGCCACATTTGACAGCTTCAAAGGCGTCCCCCGCATACGCTGCACTGGACGAGACGAGCATTATCGCAATGACGATCGGAAACATTCTGATCATGGAATACCCCAGTCTACGAAAAAAACTGTGATAACGAGCCCTTATCTCAATATTACACAAAAACCATCGATGAGAATGCAAACAGATATTTAAGCAGTCTGTCATCCGCCACCGCGAATTAGGACACTGCCTGAGGGGGGTGCCTAAAGTGTGGCTCGGAATCGAGATAGCAATACCCCCTCCCTCCCCACCTGAGGGGGTAAAGGGACGTGCACCAAACTTTACCTTTCAGGGTAACCCCATTGGTGGGATCTGATTTTAAGGCGGCGTCGGTTTGGAGTTCTTCCGCCAACTTAGGATTAGTGCGTCGATGTCGGGGCTGCCCGCAATTTCATTTAGCACTATCCACACCGCGCTTGAAATTGGAATTGATCGATTTTTGAAATCTCCATAAAAATTATCAAGGCCGTCCGCAAGCTGGCTTGCGGTTACACCAGATAGATATTTGCTCCCGAAAGTACGTTCCAACTCAAATACTTTCCCCATGCACTTGGAATCGGATTTGACAAGTCCCCAATAAGAAAACTGTTCGCCGAGTTGCGTCCCATCGAAGAACCCTATGACATAATCCAGTTTTGACGACCGCACCCGAGTATTCCAATAGTTTCCATCTCGGATGCCGTCAGCACGAGCGACCGAAATGTATAACAGTAAGAAACTCATCACGACAACCGATAGCCTTCTCATCCCGCAACCTCCTTCATTACTATTCGGATATATCTATTACCTCATAATCATTGACTGTGGTCCCGCCGATAAGCGTCGACCATTTGCTGACTGACGTCACGCGAATAACACAACGGTGAATACCCACCAGGGCGGCTATAGGCGCTCCGCCGACCGCACGAACTACCGTTACGCGCTGAATTGTACGGGCAAGCGCAGGGGCCAGGATATTGGGCGATGGAGTCCTTGATAATCGCTTGTCGGATTTCCGCGTCCGACACCTGGCTCGCGGCAGCTGGTGACACCACGAGGGCTAGAGCGACGGCAATAATGAGTGGGCGCATGGCACTCCCTTTTTTGTGAAGCATACAAGCTGAACGCAACTTTTACCGATACGCTGATGTATGGGAATATGTTTGTTCGGAAGCATATTCGGCAAGCTTCTTACGACTGTACCAATCAGTCGACCAATTCTGGCAAACTCTGGCCCACCACCGCGCACGCGCCACTGATTTAGTGTCTTCGGTGAGATGTTGAGATACTCCGCCGCTTGCACTACGGACAGGAATTGGTCGGTGAACCCTCTACTTCCATCTTGTTGAGGCGGTATCTCCCCTGCATGTGAGGGTCTGGCCGCTGCGTCGGTGAGTAGTTTGCCGACTTCGACCCGGAACTTTCCCTCCGCCGCGCTAAGTTGCGATCGCTTTTCTGCAATCGTTCCCAACTGATCGAGCAGTGTTATAAAGTCCTGAGCCATGGTGTTCTCCTTCCAATTGGCCATCGTTTGCGGGTGAGTTGTGAAAGCACTCTGTCGCACGTAATATTAGCATTGGTCCCGTGGGGGGGAAGCCGATGCTTAGGAAGGCGCTTACGCTCGTAGCCGTATCCGTAATTATCGCAGGATGCTCGACAACTTACGTAACGAAGCCGGTAATTACCGCCGGTCAGCAGTTGCGTTACAACCGTGGAACTCCAACTACACTCTCAGAAATGAAATCAGGTTCCGTGGAGGTTTCGCCGCTCGGCGTCGATAAAGACAAGCGCCTGGTGTTCGGGGTTGCAGCATTTAATGGTGGATCAACTCCTCAGAATTTTGGAGTTGAGAATCTTTCTCTCTCGGCAGCGGATGGGAGCAATGTACAGCTGTTGACCGCCGATGAGTTGATCCATCGAGCTAAGAGAAAGGCCGCCTGGGCCGCGTTCTTTTATGCATTAGCCGGTGCCGCAAATGCCTATGCAGCCACTGCGACTGCCAACACCACGACGATGGGTACGGTCTATACGCCCAACGGTCCGGCAACTTTTGTAGCGCGCACTTACAATCCGGCCCTTGCATATGCTGGTGCGAACGCGGCCGCAGCACAAACCCAATACAATATCGCTGCTGTGGAGAGTAGGCTCGACCAAACCATTTCGAGTGTGCAAGGTCAGGTACTTCAGACAACAACTGTCGACCCGGGGTCTTCCTATGGCGGCGATGCCGTCGCCGATGGACTTGGTGGCGACGACTTTCCTCATAATTTGGTTCTCACCGTCCATTGGAATAATGAGGATCATATCTTTCGTTTCACGATGACAGAAGGTGAGTGAATAGGACTTCGAGATACTCGCCGGGCTTAGGCCGTTTGCTCAAAAAGTTGAGATAGCTCCCGATAGACAACGCCGCTCTTCAGGTCGACTTGCTTACGCATTCGAAATTCTGTCTCACGCTTAATTTGATTCCGTGCCCACCAGTGGACGCGCCATTTTATCCAATGATCCGACCAGCGACCAAATACTCGAGTTCGGCAGACGAGCGGCAGGTACTCCAAAAGTTTTGCCATAGCCTTCACCGCCCTTAATCGAACCCAATCATTAATCTTCTCTTGAGCCACTATGTCGGTCAGTTGTGGCAAAGCAGACGGATCACCGATTTCACCAATTGCATCAATCGCATTTTTCGCAAAGAGGGCGTCATTTCCTCCGCTATCGGCCGAGCTATTTGGATGGGTCTTTTCTCTAAGTGCTTTTATCAGCTGCGGGAGGACGCGTCGCCCAACCACTATTGCCGGTTCGGGGGTGCTCGCCAAACTTTGCACTGCTATGCGCACTGCCTTCTGTATTCGAGTAAGATCTATCACTGTAGCGACGGCGACTAATTGCAATGCTGCAAGGACGACAAGCTCTATGATCCTTCCAAAATAAGTTGTGGGTGCAAGATTAGATATGTCAGATAACGAAAATACATATTGAACTATTGAGAAGTTCACCGCTCTCAGAAGCAGATCAGCATCTGCGCGGATCCACGTAAGTGAGTCCGGAGTATCTCCACGAAACAAACAGCCAAGATCATTGACGCTGCATGCGAACTCATTGGAATTGTAAAGAACCAACGGGGTTATCGAAATCAGCACGAGCGCGCTGAACCCGGCCATCCCTCTGAGGTCAGGCAATGAATCGGTCGCACGTTCGACTTGACCTAGAGCAATCCGAGTACGTTCAAGTTCGTTTGCTGACCACGCTCGATTTGCACAGATGGCTACAAAAAATGCGAACCATGCCATTAAGAACGCAATCCAAGGGTCAAACAGCCAATTGCCCAGAGATGGGCTGAGAGTGGCAAATGCGGGACGCGCGATCGCTCCAACGACTGGAAAATTTGCGGCCGCAATGCACAGGGGCAGGAAGCAAAGTATGAATAGTGAAATTGCACGCGTAATAACGCTGCAGGTTGTGAATCGCCATTGTTTTGCGACTGTCGCAAGCCAATTGCTCAGAAGTACAGGTAAATCAAATAACGAGCTTTGCCCAATGTCCATTTCAGCTGGATTTTCTTGCTCCGGCATGGTCTCCCCCGACGCTAGTCCGACGCAAATGAAGTCTGTGACGCAATTCTTGCAATTCGAGATGCCACAGGCCAATAAGAGAACATTGTCCTTCCCTGCAGCCCTACGCGCTGAAGATTTTACGTCTATTTACCAGGAGGATAGACAATAACTTGGGCGAGCCCTGGCATGGATTAACCATAGCTACCACCCACATCGGATTGCAGATCGCGAACAACGAGCGGCTTTAGTATGGGATGGTGGAGTACGTGCTCGACCAAGAGCTAGATCTGAAGAGCTAGATCTAAAGCTAAGCCAATAATTTGGCGTGATCCAACAATGCAGCCTTGCTTGGCCACATCTGTTTTAGCTTTGGCAGTCTCAGCTTCCTGCCTTGGAGTTTACCGTAGAATGATAATTTCAGTTCTTCCGCCACCGTGATTTCGAAAGTATCTGCGTTAATCTGGATGAGGTCTAAATCAAACAAGTTATGGATGTCGGCTCTGAGCAACAGACCGTTCTGCACATGGTTCGTCTCAGTTCCCCAGTAAGGCTTGATATGTTCGGCTTGAAGAGTAGCAGGAACGGAAGTTCCGGTAACCGCGCAAGCAGACGAATATGCCTCCATCAATATTTCTCTGAATTTAGCCTGCCCCTGTCTAACTGCCACAGATTGCAGAATCTTTTTGCGGCCGTCCGCGAGACTTGCTGGGTCAAAATCCGGAAGCGCGTTTGCTGCATGATCCACGATTGATTGGTCAGCAAGCCGAATTTGCTCACGATTGTCTGGAGCAAGTAGCCTCATAAGAGGCGCAAAAAGAACAACAGCACGCGAGAAGGCGGCGTCCAAGTCAAAAATACTGCTGTTCAGCTGTGCGGGGGTGATTGTTCGATATATCGAGCCGCCACCTTGGACCGTGCTACCAGGCGTTTTAAGAAATCCAATAAGCTCTGCTAATGACTTGAAGCTTTGAATTGGCCCTTCTCGATTCTTAATTGCAAACTGCCAACCTCCTTCAGCCGAGAGGTGTGCATCCAATCCTCTCACAACATCAGAGTCTGCTTGGGGCAATTTAGCGTACAAGAGCGGAACGATACTTCTATTACGCTGCTTAATTTCGTTGTTGTAATAATTGCTTTCATGAATGGCTGCGGAAAACCCGATTTCCAATCCTGAGGTGGAAGCAATTACATAGATTTGCGGAATTTTTCCAAAGTCTTTGGACTCTATATTTATTACTGACGCCCATAGATCTTTCGGACGTTGTCCTTGAATGCCGCCTGATCGACTAAAGCGCGCCGTCGATACTTCAAACCATGGCTTAAAGTGTGGAGTGTCAATCGACCGTTCCGCAGACTCTGCCAGCGTAGAAAATATTTCCTGATAGATGTCTTTATCTTGATCTATGACGGCACCAGACGAAAATGCGTGGGCGCCAGCATTCTTATATTTCTCGAAAATACCAATCAGTGCTCCGGTCAGCATTGAGTTCCTCCATCAGAGTTCGGAATACTTCCTGGCCGAACCGCGTGACTTGTCGACAGGGTATTTCACCGCATTTTCTGCAATTTTTTCTTCAGTGACTTGCACAAGATCTATGCCAAATATTTCGCAAATCAACAGGACATAAATAAATACGTCTGCGACCTCTTTTGAGACGCTCGTTCTGACGCTCTCGGCGTCAAGTTCAAGCTCTTGTGGGTTTTTCCATTGAGTAATTTCTAGGAGTTCCGCCGCTTCAACCGACAGTGCCGAACTCAAATTTTTCAATGTATGAAACTGTTTCCAATCGCGAGTGACCTGACTGGCTCTTTTTGTACCAAGCGGATTGAGAGAAACTGTCTTAGAAAGGAGCTTGGTCATGGCGAGAAAGAGGTTCAGCGCGGAGCAGATTGTGACGCTGCTTCGCCAGATTGAAGTGGGGATGGCGCAGGGAAAGGCGGCACCGATTGCGTGCCGGGAAGCGGGTATATCGCAACAAAGTTATTACCGCTGGCGCAAGGAGTACGGTGGGCTCGATTTGGATCAGGCGAAACGGATGAAAGAGCTGGAGAAGGAGAATGTCCGGCTTAAGCGCCTGGTTGCAGAGCTCTCACTCGAAAAACAGGTGTTGAAGGACATCTCCTCGGGAAACTTGTAAGCCCCGAACGGCGCCGGCAGGCGGTTGCGAGGGTTCGCGACAAGTACGGTCTCTCGGAACGCCAAGCCTGTCGGATCGTCGGCCAACCACGTGGGACACAGCGCTACACCACGATTATCCGTGCCGATGAAGATGCGTTGACACAGGCCGTTATTGCCTTGGCGTCTCAGTATGGGCGCTATGGTTATAGGCGGATCCAATCCCTGCTTGAGAAAGCGGGATGGGATGTAGGCTGTGACCGAGTCCAACGCATTTGGCGCCGTGAGGGGCTGAAGGTACCTAAAAAACAGAAGCCTAGAGGCCGTCTCTGGCTTAATGATGGGTCATGCGTCCGTCTAAGGCCGGAACGGCGCAATCACGTCTGGTCCTACGACTTCGTCGAAGCCCGGACGCATGATGGCCGCAAGCTGCGGCTGCTGACGCTGATCGACGAGTTCACGCGCGAGTGTTTGGCCCTCAAGGTAGCGCGGCGGATCAACAGCTTCGGCGTCATCGAGGTGCTGGCCGATGCGATGATCGTGCGTGGCGTGCCTCAGCACATCCGCTCAGACAACGGTCCTGAGATGACCGCCAAGGTCGTGCGCAACTGGCTGGCGCAGGTAGGGGCCAAAACCCTGTACATCGAGCCGGGAAGTCCCTGGGAGAATGGCTACAACGAATCCTTTAACGGAAAGCTGCGCGACGAGCTGCTGAACGGTGAGATCTTCTACAGCCTCAAGGAAGCCCAGGTCATCATCGAGCAGTGGCGAAAGCACTACAACACCATCAGACCGCACTCATCGCTTGGCTATCGACCACCAGCGCCAATGGTGTTCAGCCCGTTCCCGCCACCGCTAGATCAGGACACTCCAATGCAGTAATCTCTCTATGCCGCTGGTACAAAAAATCCATCAGGCCAGTTGTCCACCCGCGACAAACACCGTTGAACGAGTAGGAATCTGAGACAGCTTGTCAGCATTGATTCTCTGCATGACGATCAAAATAGCAGAACTCACCGAGAAACAGATAGCATCAGCGCAGCAAACCAGTCGAAGGAGTTGGGTAATCGCTTTTCCATAAATACTTGATCCTGAAAAGCTTTAAGGAGTTTTACAATCCGAGTACTGACATTCCGACTTAGCGGATATTTGTTCTTTTTATGATAGGTACTGCTTTGAAAGTGCCACCTGGCCAAAACGAGTTTTAAATACGTAGCCTACCTCTCTGAGATAGTCCCTGAGATAGTCCCAATGATGTAAAGTTTGGTGCACGTCCCTTTACCCCCTCCCTCCCCACCTGAGGGGGTAAAGGGACGTGCATGAAACTTTACATAGCATAATGTCGAGAGTTGGCATCGCGGCGCGGGAATGTCCGCTTATGGCGATTAGCAGACTTAGCGCTAGACAGTTGCGCTATGTACGCAGTCTGACAACGGCTTAACGATGCAAACCATAATGGGCTGGCGCAGCCGCCTTTATGAGAAAGCCAAGCTAACGACATGCACGACCAAAGTCATCGCGATCACGACGCCTGCTTCGATCAGGCCATATTCAATAATCCGCGCGGCTGATTTGTCATATACGAAATCATAAGTGTGAGCACGCATCTTTCTCTCCACGATCACTTGTAAGCACTTACGTGTGCCTAAGCATGTCCACTCGCTTAAAGTCTTAGCCGCAAATTCTTATAGAGAATTGCCCTGGGTGATATTAACCAGCGCATAGGGAGAGCGTTCCAAGGGAATTTCTGCTTTTGACGAAGAGCGGAAATCCGCCACAGCGTGTCGTGTCCGGTTATCTCTTTCTAGAAATGCGAAGCCTCATACGGTGATTTATCATTCTGGATTTTCTTAGGAACAGGTTCTGACGGCCATAATTAAAGCCAAGAAGATCGACACGAAGATGAAATTTTCCATCGAAGATGCTCCCAACTTTCTATTAGCCATGAACAAATTTGAATATTTCTACCACTCTTAGCGGCATGACACCTTGAGATGGATCAAAGCTATTCGTGTATTTCTGGCGAAAAGCAGGAACTCGGGCAATGTCCACTTATGACCCGAAGCCGACATGAATGTTGGCGAAGGTAACGCAGCCAACATCCGGGCTCTCAGCTCAAATCCGGCCCATGAGTAATAGGACGACGACAATGATCAGGATGACGCCGAGCACGCTCATGCCGCCGTGGCCATAGCCATAGCCGTAACCGCCGAAACGGCCGCTGAAGCCACCGAGCAAGAAGATGACAAGAAGAATGACGAGGATTAACCCGATCGACATAGTGTCCTATCCTTTTTGATGGAAACTTCGTTGTGACTGGTGGTCATTTCGATGTCAGTCGTCTACTGCCGTTCGCAGCCGAACTGGGAGCAAGGGACCACGATCACTACAAAGAGCACGTCAACGACCAGAGAGAGTTAGTTGGAATTCATTTGACGGCTGTCCGTTCGATTCGTGGTCGTTACGCCTACTGTCGTGGTGGTCCGCCAGGTCCGTGGTTGGGGCCTCGGTCAGGCCTCTGTTCATGACCGCGATCATGGTCGCTATGGTAGGGATTGCTGACTTTGATTTCGATAGCGGCCGTATTCTGCTGCTCCTGGTAGAGGTAATAACCAAGGCCCAACGTTGCGACAGCGAGGCCGCCAATGATGAGGTAGAGAATGTTGCGATTCATTGGGTGAGAATCCTCTCTTGTTTTGTCCTTGATGCCGGCCTCTCATGCGCCTGACGTCGAGTTTACTCAGAGAAAGGAAAGAGATCGGATGCAGTCCCGATCCCTTTCTTGAGCCTTGTCAAACTAACTCGAGCGTTGCGAACGAGCGTTGAATCAGTAAGGGCTTCATTTGCCTGCTCTCGTTCCCATTAGTGTCCGTTTTGTCCTTGATCGCCATGATCACTGTCGTGATGGTCGCCTTGGTCGTGGCCATGATCGCCACTTTGGTCGTGATGTTGGCCATGGAAGGGTTTGGCACCCTCGAAGCGTTCATGACGGATATGATGGCCATCGTCGCGGTGATAATTGTGGTGTTCGTCCGAGTAATAGAAGTTCCCATCACTCGCCCAATAACCATCGTTAAACGGGCCATAATAACCATCGTAATAGCCATCATAGTAGCCGTAGGGGCCACCATCATAACCGCGGTGAGCCACGCAGCCCGACAGCGCGATGATTGCCGCTGCGCTGCAGAGAACCACTGTAAGTTTTCTCATTCTGTCCTCCATTATGGTATTCAGGGTTTCATTTCCGTGTATCCTGACCGGCTTCAGAAGCCTTATCCGCTTGCAATTTCAAACTGCGCCGTACGGATGAGGCTTCTCTGAAATGATCGGGACGATATCTCAATAGAACACGCCGTATTCGACACGGATTATCTCGCCAGTCTCTTCGTCGATGAGCAACGCGTCGTCACCCACGCGTACCCAGACATAGCCGTCCGGCGGCGCAAAGAGCGCATACATGAAATAATCAGTGAGCCAATAGTCGCGCGCGAAATAATCCCGCGGCAAACGTTCACCGTAGCTCCAGTGGCGCGCCTGATAGCCTTGCGGCGGGCGGTAATCACCAGCGTGGAAATGCTGTGGCGCCTGCACATTGCGCCGCAGGGATGGGAGGTCAGCTGCACGGCGTGCGGCGATGGTTCCGGATGTGCGGGTTGACGTCACCGTCTTGTGTGCGCGCACACTCGGCGCATTGCCAACATGACCCTGCGTCCGGGTTTCGTTGTAACCGCTATCCTTGCCAGAAGTGCTTCCCTGATAAGAATTGCTGCCCTGGCCGGATTTGCTGCTTTGTTCGGACTTACCGCTCTGGAAAGTATTGCCACCTCGGCCAGACGTGGCACCTTTTTCAGATTTGTTGCCTTGTACAGATTTGGCGCTTTGTTCGGACTTACTGCCTTGCTCTGACTTGGCACCTTGCTCAGATTTATTGCCCTGCTCGGATTTAGCACCCTGTTCCGACTTAACGCCTTGATCATGCTGATCCTGTGCAAGAGCGGCTGGAGCTATCGCAAACAGCCCAAGCACCATGGCGGTAATGAATAGTCTTTTCATAGAATTCTCCTCTCCATTTCTTTTCATCTCCATTACGAAAACCTTATCCCGAACGATTCACACAAGCAGTCGAAGATGCATCGGGACACGGCGATTACTTGATAAATATTTAGCAAACGTTCTGTTCGTGCAGATTGACCTGGATCAAACTCGCGTTGACTTGTGTTAAAACTCCAAGAGCGGTGGCGCTAACTAATTGTTTTGCGAGTGCCCTAATCCACCGCGTGGCGATCCGAACATCGGACGGACGAACCCGGCGCGAGGTAGCGCCGGGCTCTGAAGTGGTCGAATTACAATCTAATGATGGTCGCCGTTGTCGGACTCATGCCAACCCTTGTCTTTATCGCGAGTGTGCTTCCAGTCATTGTAGTGGTTGTCCGACGCAGTTCTGTATCTCTCCCTCTCTTCGGTATTCCGCCACTTGTGCCAGTGATGATCACGATCCCAGTAGCCGTCTTGGTAGTCATAGGCTATGTTGCCGAAATCGATGTTTACGCCCACGCCGACGCCACCAACGTGGACACCAGCCCCAACGTCCTGTGCGCTGGCCGCACCTGCGCCCAATAGAGCGAGCGCAAAAATCGAAGTAATTAATAACGGTTTCATGAAGGCCTCCAAAAACGGAAAAAATTCTTTGGCTTTGGTACCCCAATGCAGCCATCCAGGCTGTGCAAAATTGATCACCCTCTGAAACTGCAAGCCTCGAGGCCCTACTTGGCGCGAAATAGGCACACAAGGGGCTTGATTTACGACTGATCCTGCAGAGCGGCATTCAGCAACTGAACGCGGACTTCGATGCCATCTTCCATGCCGCTCTTGTAGGCAATTAGGCCTAGTTTTCGAAATTTGTTCATGAAATAGCTCACCCGTGACCTGGTAGTCCCGATCATGGACGCAAGGGTCTCCTGGCTGATTTTTGCGATTCTTGGTTTTTGTTTTCTTTCCTCATCGAAGTGCGCCAACAGCAGCAACAACCGGGCAAGACGCTCTTCACTAGAATGGCAGAGATGATTGGTTAAATCCGATTCGATGCGGACTGTCCTATCCAGAAGGCGGGTAATAAACATATCGGCAAAAACTGGCTGCCGATGAATTACGCGGCGAATAGCTGCCCTTTCCAGTCGCAAAACGACGGATTCTGTCAAAGCCTCGGCCGTTGACATTCGCCGCGCATGCCCAGCGAGACATTTTTCACCAAAGAATTGGTGAGGTCCCATAATTGCAACGATGGCCTTCTTGCCGTTGTTCGCGACGATGGTGCTCTTCACCTTCCCACTTTTGAGATAGAAGACAGCATCCGCACGGTCTCCCTGTGAAAAAACGATCTGACCCCTAGAGTATTCGCCAATACTCCGGCCCTTGCCCGCCTTGGCCAGAAAAGATTTCAGGTTGAATGAGCGTCGGCGTTTCATTGCCATCACACACCTATTCTGCAAGTGTAACAGCGATGCTCTCATGATCAGATATGGTTTCCGGATGAGGTCTGCTTCATATCTGGCACGCAAACTCGCTGGATGACCGCCTTCTTCCAGAATGAATAAATCTCTCTCATTGTAATAACTACCCCCGCGGCAAGGTCGGGGCTGTGCAAAATTGCTCAGATCAATACGATTGTTGGCCTGGTCATCATGTCGGGTGCTTATAAAACAAGCGTACTTAATCCCTGATCTGAGGTTGCTCGTGTAGAACGGCATTCAACAATGAACTGTGGATTGCGATACCGCCTTCGCTCTCGCCGTTGTAGTCGATGAGCCCCAGTTTGCGAAATTTGTTCATGAAGAAACTCACGCGGGCGCGGGTGGTGCCGACCATCTCCGCAAGTGTCTCCTGGCTGATCTTCGCGATCATCGGCTGTGGCTTCTCGTCCTTACCGAAGTGCGCTAACAGCAGCAGCACACGGGCAAGGCGTTTCTCACTCGAATTGAACAGTTGATCGACGAGGTCTGCTTCTACGCGGGCGCTCCGATCCAAGAGATGGGCGATAAACAACTCGGCGAACACTGGTTCCTGTTGGATCACGCGGATGATTGCCGCCTTTACCAGTCGCAAAATTATGGAATCGGTCAAAACCGTAGCTGTCGCCATCCGCCGCAGTTGCCCTGACACACACTTTTCCCCAAAGAACTCATCCGCTCCGAGAATTGCGATAACTGCTTCCTTGCCTTGCTCGGAAACTACGGAAACCTTCACCTTGCCGCTACGGATGTAGAACACCGCATCCGCAGCATCTCCCTGCGAATAGACGATCTGGTTTTTTCTGTATTTTGCAATGCTACGACCTTCGCCAACTTTGGCAAGAAAAGTTTTTGGATTGAAAGGTGGTCTGTGTGCGCTCGCCATGAATCGACCTTCAGTACTCCAGTCTCCCAAGCCTGAAATTCATCTTATCATGAGACATTTGGCCGGTTAACTCACCTCATGAGCAATTTTGAACAGACTAGATGGTCAGTAGTTTGTCATTTAGGCATTGAGTAAAAAGAGAAATTTGAAACACAGCTTAGCCCGCGTCTCCCGCTCAAGGCGTTGCTAGGCATTGGAGGAAAAAACCATGGACAAGGATCGGATCGCCGGATCGGCGAAGGAAATCAAAGGTGCAGTTAAGCAGAAGGTTGGCAAGGTGGTCGGCGATGCCAAGTTGGAGTCCGAAGGCAAGGCCGAAAAGACGGAGGGCAAGGTTCAGAACGCCATCGGCGGACTCAAGGACACGCTCAGAGGAAAATAACTGACCAAACTACGTGCATGTTTCCGTGCGAGCGTTACCTTTATGAGTTGGGTTGGCCTTGTGGGTTGGGTGAGAGCGTTCAATTTTGCTCAAACTCACGTTGCCACTTTGTTTAATTTATTATGAATCGGGCGTAGATCACTCCCCCCGCTTGTAACTTCCGGTCAGGGACCTCGGCTGGGAAACCGGCCGGGGCTCTCTTGGCATCGATAAGAACTTGGCCCGTGGTCTTAAGTTTGATGCAAGTCAATGAGCTTTATCCGATGAGAAGTTATAAATTCAAAAAAGAAAAACTGTCATTGAATCGTGACACATCGAAGGCGGCGTAAGGTAAGGAACGGGAACTTGACCAACACGCACCAAATAATCCTTGAAAGAGAGGGCGGACGTGCGATCAAGAGGACGACCGCGGCTTCATTCCACCGCGACGGTTTAAGCTATGGTCTATTGGTCCTGCATCTCATGGTCATGGCTTATGTGCTGGTTGGTTGGACGATAGATTCTCGTATCGGCCTCCTTCTGTATCTATTATTTTTGTCAGGTCTGGCTCTGCAATGGCTGTTCAACCGGGGCTCGTCGCTGTTGAACAATTTCGATACTTATCTCCGCACCAAACACTGGCGCGTCCCGCGCAACGCTGACGAAGGCGCCTTCTTGCAGAACCTCCTACGGTGGACGACTGGCTTGCGGGCAAGCACGGCCCAAATCATGACCGTGGTCTATACGTTGATGTTCCTGTTCTGGCTGGCCGCGCTGATGCGGATGGTCATGATCATTCCCGCAGCATCCTCTTAACCATCGACGCGGACGGCCCGGGAGACGGTGTAAGCAAATGAACACCTGACCGATTTGAAAAACCCAGACAATCGGGAAAAGTGAGGAAACGACAAATAACAAACTCTCCACACGCGCTTCTAGAAACTAGACCTGTACTTTCTCGCGCGTTCCGAAGACGGCGCAGTTTCTTGAGCCCGACCGGATGGTTCGCTGTCCTTGCCCTCAGTGCTGTTGTCACAGGAGTGTCGTTGGCATTCGCGACTTAAGGCGAATGTTGATGGAAGAATTACTGGAGCGAGCGTAGTCTGGTTCTTCAGCGAGTTCGACACCAACAAGACTTAAGGGAGGAATTGAGATGCATATACCCGTTGAAACATTAGTCATTTGGCTGGTCGTTGGCGCGATAGCGGGCTGGCTGGCAGGAATGATCGTAAGTGGTGGTGGCTTCGGCCTCATTGGCGACATCGTCGTCGGCATTATCGGCGCGTTCATTGGAGGTTGGCTCCTGCCCCGCTTGGGAGTGTCACTTGGAGCAGGATATGTCGGACTCATTGCCAGCGCCGCCATCGGCGCCATTGTCTTGCTACTAGGGCTGAGACTGGTCCGAGGGCTCTAAGTCGCATCGCCCACCTGTTCAACAATTGCCTTGCGCAATTCTTCAGCCGCTTCATCGCGAATGAAGGACGCTAGGAGGTGACCCACCAAGACCTCACGGCGAGCTTTCGGGTATTCCGTAGCCATTCGCTCAAGTGCAGAAATCGCGAGCAAGGTTGGGGGCGTGTTCGATATTACTTTTACATATCATGATGAGATTCCACGTGGGCCCAGCGGCAAATATGAAGATTTTCGTTCGGAAATACTGCGCTAGAGCATATGGTGCAGCGTCACGGGCGCAGCTCGGGGCTCAACCCAATAGATGGAGAATAGGCTCTAAGGCGGTGCCAAGCAGTAGTGACTTCCGAAAGAGGTGGGCCGTGGTCAAGCGGTTGCTGTTCGCTAGTGGCGTTATTTTTCTGTTTGCGGCAACATTTGCAAGCGCACAAACCCCTTTCGCATCGGCGCCCAATCCCGAACTCTATGGCGGCCTGCACTGGCGCCTACTTGGTCCATTTCGAGGGGGCTGGGCGACGGCCGTAGAGGGCGTACCAAGTGAACCGAACACATTTTATACAGGCACCGCCGGCGGAGGTGTATGGAAAACCAGCGATGCGGGACGCACCTGGCAATCTTTATCTCAGCTTGGGCCAGCAGCATCTATTGGCGCTCTCGCAGTGGCGCCTTCAAATCCGAGCGTCATTTATATCGGCACGGGTCAGCCCGAGCCGCGCTATGACATAGTCGCCGGTTTTGGCGTTTTCAAATCGACTGATGCTGGCGCGCATTGGGAGGCACTGGGTCTTGTGAACACGCGCTATATCGGCAGGATTTGGGTCGATCCAAAAAATCCGAAAATCGTACTAGTCGGCGCGCAGGGGCATTTTTTCGGTCCTAGTGGGGATCGGGGGCTCTATCGTTCGACAGACGGAGGGGCAACATGGTCTCACGTTCTCAAGATCAACGACTGGACGGGATGCGTCGATATTGCAAACGATCCACGCAATCCAAAAATCGTCTTTGCCGCGGCCTGGGAAGCCCATCAGTATCCCTGGCAAAGCTATTTCGAGCCCGTTGTAGGAGACGGTAGCGCGATCTACAAATCGATCGATGGCGGCAAGAGTTGGCGCAAATTGTCAGGCGGTGGATGGCCCACTTCGGCGCTTGGGCGGATCGGGCTTGCGGCCACGCATACCGCTAAAGGCACGCGCATTTACGCCGCTGTGGATTCAAAAGATGATGGCGGTCTTTATCGATCTGATGATGGCGGCGCGCATTGGACGCGGGCCAACAATTCGGCCTCGTTCACCAGTTGGTATGCCAGCCGCTTAGCCGTAGCGCCGAACGATCCCGACGTCGTCTACACGGTCGGTCAATCGATTCGCCGCTGCGCGCAGGGCGGCAAGACCTGCAAGATTATCAAGGGCGCCCCCGGTGGCGACGACTACCATCAAGTTTGGATCAACCCGCTCCTTCCCGATCACATGATAACCGGCTCAGACCAGGGCGCGGTGGTGAGCGTGAACGGCGGAAGAACCTGGAGCAGCTGGTACAATCAACCGACAGGTCAGTTTTATCATTTGGAAGCCGACGAGCGTTTTCCCTATTGGATTTATTCCGGCCAGCAAGATAGCGGTACAGTTGCCATCGCCAGCCGCAGCGACTATGGGCAGCTCACATATCGCGATTGGCATCCCGTTGGCGGCGACGAACGGGACTATGACATTCCCGATTCCGCCGACGCCGGGATTGTCTATGGCTCGGGATTGGGCGGCCATGTGAGCAAATGGAATGAGCGCACCGGGCAAGTTGAGGACGTCACGCCCTGGCCGGAAGACAATTACGGCAAGCGCCCAATACTGACGAAGTATCACTATATGTGGACCACGCCGCTCGCCGTGTCGCGCTCGGGGCCGATGTCGCTCTATCTGGGCGCGCAAATGCTCTTTAGTTCTCGCGACCAAGGCAAGAATTGGTCACTTATTAGCGGTGACCTGACGGGCAAGATTGCCGACGCTAAGAATTGCGACGGCACTGTCACACTAACGCAGGCGAAGACCTGCGGCTTTGGCTCAATTTCCAGCATTGCGCCTTCGCCGCGTCACACGAATGAAATCTGGGTCGGAACCGATGACGGCTTGATCCAGCTCACACGGGACGGTGGCGCTCATTGGAGCGACATCACGCCCCCGCAGGCTCAACTGTGGGCGAAAGTGCAAACGGTTGAACCGTCGGCTTTGGAGGATGGCGTTGCCTATGCCGCTGTAGATGCTCATCGTATCGACGATTTCCAGCCGCATGTGCTGCGCACCCGTGATTACGGCCGAAGCTGGCTGGAGGTCGATACCGGATTGCTGCGTGATCATTTTGTCAGCGTTGTCCGCGCCGATCCCGTTAGGCAAGGGCTACTCTATGCCGGAACTGACGAGGGTGTGTTCGTATCGTTCGACGATGGCGGTCACTGGATGCAACTACAGCAAAATCTTCCGGCGGCCTGGATTACGGACCTTCTCGTCCACGAAAACGATCTGATAGCCGCCACTCTTGGTCGCGCCATTTGGGCGCTTGATGATGTGGAACCATTGCGCGAAATCACGAGCACTATTGCGCAAGATCCGGCGTTTCTCTTTGCGCCGGCAAATGCCTACCGTGTGCACCCCAACAATAACAAGGACACGCCGCTGCCGCCAGAAACACCTGTTGGCGAAAATCCGCCCGCTGGGGCACTGATAGACTATTGGCTTCGCCCCGATACGAAGGGCCAGGTCACACTCGAAATTCTTGATAGCGACGGCCATGTGGTGCGTCACTGGTCAAGCGATGACATTGCCAAGGCGCCAGAGGTCGAACACTACTTCGCCGAATCCTGGATTAGGTCCCCTGAGGCACTCGCCGCGACGGCGGGCGTACATCGCTTCGTCTGGGATCTCCACTATGAACGGCCCGATGCGGTCAAATACGCGTACAGCATTGCCGCAGTCTGGGATCACGGAACACCAATTGAACCCGAGGGTCCGTTCGTGCTCCCAGGACATTATACGGTCGTACTCCGGGCAAATGGCGCTCGCTACACGGTGCCCCTCACCGTGCTGGAAGATCCGCGTGTGACAGCAAGTTTATCCGAGCTCAGGGATTCGCTCGAGTTGTCGCGGACGATCGAACGGGCGTTGGCCGATGCCTGCGACGGTTATCGCGAACGGCATGCTATTTTGAAATTGCTTGATGCTCGTTTTCCCAAAAAAGGGGGCGGCGCCAATGGCGAAATCGGCACTATGGTCGAGCGTCTGCGTGAAAAACCGGCCGAGGGTCACCCGACCTTCGAAACCGTGGCCAACAGTCTAACCGGCATTGAGCGCGGCCTAGAATCTGCGGACACAGCGCCGACCCAAACACAGCGGCAATTTTTTGCTGACGCTCTGGCGAAGCTTGATGGGGTGAAACGTGAATGGGTTGCCGTCAAAGCGGGGCCGCTAACCGACCTCAATGCTGCGCTTAAGCGGGCGGGAAAGCACGAGATAATATTATCCGAAGCCGAGAAACTTTCCGGGGAAGCGCCTGATCTCGGGCACGACCTGCCGTGAGGCGTAACGGACCTCAACTGGTACCGCGCCTAAATTGACTTAACGCATGGGACAAGGACGTCCGCAAATCTGGACGATCAGCTATTACGGTATCGACTTCTCGCCTGCTGCAATAAGCTTCGCATTGAGATCAGGCAGGTCGCTTAGCTTCACGTGTTGCCATTCCTTGAGTGTGGCGTCCAAGAGATGTGTGAGCCTCTTGTAGGACGCGCGCGCATCCGCGCTAGGGTCAGCATCGGCCCCGTCTACCGCGTGCTCCAGATTTTCCAGATTTTGGGATAAGGGGCGCAGGCTGTCCGCCCGACGGGGAGCGACGCCCTGAAAGTTTCTTGAATCAGGATGCAGCCTAACGTCCGATAGATCGAGAACCTTCGACATCAATAGGCTGATCTCCGAATGCAAGGCGCTTTGTTGTTTTAGCCGCGGCTCAAGGGTCTTTAGCAGTTTGGTCGCTTCTGCGATCGCCGCAGTTGCTAGGACGCAGGCCTGTTCAACCTTTCGGGCAAGCAGGAATTCGCGGGTCAGTGCCGATCTGGAAATTTTTACGCGTGGGTCGGCCTTTACCACCAACCCTTGTCTATAGCTTCTGCCATTAGCGGTGAGCTCTAGAGAATAGAAGCCGGGTGGAGCCAAAACGCCTTCCTTTTCCTCTGCGTCCGGATCTGCAGGTGGCGGGGGTGCATAATGCAGGTCCCAAATGAAACGGTGCATACCCGGCGCCCTCGACAAGTGCGGTTTCACCGGCACCCATTCCGGTGCAAATTTCAACTTGAGTGGATCTGGCCACGTAATTTTGTCGGCGCTGCTGAAATTGCGAATCTTATGACCCTTGACATCGTAGATCGTCAGTATGACCGGGCCTATGATCCCCTTTGGGAGAGCATAATCAATCATCGCGCCGTTGGGAGGATTGGCAGCCATGGGCTCGTCCTTGGGCAATGGCGTGCCGGTGAAGGTGGAGACACGTGCACGAACTGCATCAGCCGGTTTGAATAGGACCACATTGGTGATTGCGGCAGCGGCCATTTGGCGAAGCGCTGTAACGTCATCCATGATCCAAAAGCCACGGCCATGCGTCGCGATCACCAGATCGTCGCCATGCACATCGATATCGCGCACGGATGTCATGGGAAGGTGTTGCTGCAGCGTTTGCCAATGCGCGCCCTCATCAAAGGAGACGTACATGCCCCTTTCGGTGCCGGCATAAAGCAAGCCTTTGCGCAGTGGGTCTTCCCGCACAACATTCACAAAACTGTCCTTCGGTATGCCGTCGTTAATGCGTTCCCAATTTTTCCCGCCGTCAACCGTGCGGTAAATATAGGGGGCATCGTCATCCAAGCGATGGCGATCGATCGCCAAATAGGCGGTATTTACGTCAAAATGAGATGGCTCAATGGCGGCGACCTTTGACCATACTGTGTTCTCGCTAGGCGTCACCTGGCGCCAATGCGCGCCACCATCCTCGCTCAGCCAAACCAGCCCGTCGTCCGTGCCCACCCACAATGTATTTGCTCGCAAGGGCGACGGAGCGATCGTGTAGATGACGCCGCGCCGGTTTCCTGCATAATCATCATCCGCCGCTGTAGCCGCGTCGAGATTAGCCGGAACCCCTGCATTAGGGCGTGTTAGATCTGGACTAATTGGTGTCCAGCGATTACCGCCATCCGTTGTGCGGAAGAGAATCTGATTGGCGAAATACAGCACCCTTTTATCGCGTCTGGAGAAAACAAGTGGCAACGTCCAGGCGCGCCGATAATAAATAGCCGGATAAGCAAGCGTCGAATCAACTTTTCGGGTCTGGCCGGTGCGTAAATCCAGCTTGTCAACCGTTCCTCCGTATACTGTCTGCGGATCGTTGGGATCCGGAGCGATCATCCCGCTCTCGCCGCCTGCGGTAATTTCGTGGAATTGTTCCATGGTGATGCCATCGCCGCTGCCGGTCCTGCTAGGCAAGGCCACCGCGCCGGAATCCTGCTGCGCCCCATAGACCCAATAGGGAAAGCGATTATCGGTGCTGACGTGATAGATTTGCGCTGTTGGCTGGTTGAACCAACTGCTCCACGATTTACCGCCGTTGAGAGTTATCAAGGCGCCCTGATCGGTACCAAGAATTTGTCTTGTGGAATTAGCCGGATCGATCCACATCTCGTGAAAATCGTCACCAGTCGGATCGCCTTTCAGCGCAATGAAATGTTTGCCGCCGTCGTCTGAGCGCAACACGATCGTATTCATGACATAGATTCGATCGGGATTCTTAGGATCCACAGCCAGCCGACAAAAATACCAGCCACGCTGCCAGATGCGCTGGTCACCGGATATATGAAGCCAATGGTCTCCACCGTCATCGGAACGATAAAGGCCGCCCTCCTCACGTGGCGCATCAACCAGCGCATAGACGCGATCTGGACGATTTGACGCGACGGCAATCCCGATGCGGCCTGGATGCGCTGGAAAGCCATTCCCCTTGATTTGGCTCCAGTGATCGCCGCCGTCATGCGAAACGTAAAGACCGCTGCCAGGGCCATTAGATGGTGGATATACGCTCCATGGCGGACGCCTGGTTTGCCAAAGCGCCGCATAGACGATGCCAGGGTCGTCCGGTTTGAATGCAAGATCGATAGCGCCGGTGTCGGGATCCTTGAACAACACCTTGTCCCAATGCTTGCCACCGTCCTGCGAGCGGAATACGCCCCGTTCTGCGTTGGCGCCGTAAGCATGGCCAAGCGCAGCGACGAATACGACGTCGCTCTTGCGCGGATCCACGATGATCCGACCAATTTGTCTGCTGTCTTCAAGTCCTATGCGCGTCCAGTTCCGCCCTGCGTCGACGGATTTGTACATGCCGTTGCCATGCGCGATGTCGGAGCGCATGTCGGCTTCGCCCGTGCCAACATAGATCGTTTGCGGATCGGAAGGCGCAACAGCGAGCGCCCCGATGGAGCCAGATGACATGGCATCGAAAATTGATTGCCAGGTGCGCCCTGCATCCTCCGTAGCCCACACACCGCCATCTACCGCGCCGAAATAGAAATGCCTGCTGTCACCTTCTATTCCGGCTACTGCCAGCACGCGGCCGCCGCGAAACGGACCGATCAAGCGCCAATGCAAGTCTTGATACAATGCGGGATCGACCGCAGCGCGCGCACCCAAAGCCACCAGCAGTCCCATGGCGAGTATTATTAGTTGGTAGGGTCGCATCGAAGATCCAAGACTTTTCTTAAAGGAATACTTCGCAATTCTGGCCAGCAACTGATTGCCCGTCTTGGTGGCTTATATCGCAGACGGGGCAATACCGTAATAACCTGGCGCATCATGCCATTTCCCCTGCAGAATGACCTTTGCACAGCTTAGCGATCAGCACATTCACAGGTGATGTCCGCTTATGGCGAATAGCAGACATTCGCTAATTTCCGCTGTTGGCCCGAAGTGGCTTGTTACTACACCTTTGCGGATTTCACAGGATGAATACCTGGTCTTTGAGGCAGGAAAATGATGCAAACAATGATGATGGCGGCAATAATCGCTGACGCCAGCGGACGGCTAAAAGCCAGTCCGCCTTGATTGATCGGTTTATCAAAGAAGTCTCCTACAGTTGCGCCAAGCGGCCTGGTCAGGATGAATGCCACCCAGAACAGAAGGACACGTGAGAGATTCGTCCAGAAATAGAGCGCAGCAACGAGCGTCAGCCCGACCAGAAAGACAAACGCTCCCCCGCCAAATCCCAGACCAGAATCCGCCGTCCAATCACCCAGTGCCGTTCCAAGTGTCTGTGAAAAAGTGATGGTAGCCCAGTAGAACCATTCAACCTTTGGCGTATTGACCGTATCCACTGAGACAGACCCTTCCGAGTGGTACCATAACCCAAGCACCAAAAGCACACAGACCAACAAGAGCAGCGATCCACCCGCATAGCCGATCCCCAATGAACGGTCTGCGAAGTCCGCCATCGTGGTACCCGCTGTCGTAGAAGCGATGATTGTGGCCCAGTAAAGAAACGGATGGAATTTCCTCGCGATAATCTGGAGCCCGACAAGAATTGCCAGTGCCGTCAGAAATATCGCTGTGCCGACCAGGTAGCCCAAATTCATCGTCATGGAGACCGTATCGCCGCCGGTTTCTCCTAAAGTCGTGGCCAGTATTTTGATAACCCAGAACCCAAGCGTGACGGCAGGAACTTTGCTGGTAATTACGTTCTCGTTCACATAATAAATCCTTCGGTCGACGTCTGGGATACATCCATCGCATGGAAGAGATGCGATGACGGTCTAGTATGTAAACAATATGGCAAAATACCAAGACATGCGATCGGTCTCGGCTGCATTCTGAATGCCCGGGCCTGCTGAGGCGAGCAAGTGTAGATGCTCATTCAGATCATAAATGAGACCACTGCCCAGGCCTGAGGTGGCGTGGCCGCCTTTTGTGTCGGCAGTTTGGTGATAAACTTCAAAACCAAGCTGCAAATTGGGAAGTATCTGACGAGTCAAAGCCCACCCCGCCAAACAGAAATCCTGCGACTTTCCACCCTGATTGATCACGCATCCGCCCCCACCGAAAGTGGACCATTTGTCCCAATTCCGGCCCAACCAAATCGGTAGAAGTAGTGACACGTTCCTTTCACCCACCGCGCTCGATCCGCTCGGCAGAAAGAGTCGTGGAAAAATGGCCACATCCCATCCCGTGTCGCTTTGATGAAGAATTCGATATTTTACGGCAATCTCCACGTTACCAAGCCCTGTAGTCGCATCATCATGGGCCGGAATTGCATAGGCCACAGGCACGACAAGGGTCAGCTGAAGATCGGGCGCAGCGCCGTAGTTGAAGTCGATTCCCGCTTCACCTACGCTGGCATCGCGCGCTGTCGTACCATTGGTGTAGGAATAGACTTCGTAGTGACCGTAATCAGTTGGTTCGGGATCGTCTGAGAAATAAGGCGGTCCTGCGTGGGCCGATCTGAACAGTGCCAGCAGGATTACGCAGCCCGATACGGATAGACGGACCAAATGTACCATCGAATCAACGATCCGGGCCATATCGTCTATAGTCCAATGCGTATTTATCGAGGAGGTCAAGGTGGGGTTCAGGCTATTCGCATTGTGTGTGTGGGCTTTGGCCATTCTTGCTGGCCAAGCCAAAGCGGCAGAACCGGCAGTACCCTATAAAATTGCGATGACTATCCCCTTGGGCGGTAGCGAGCGATGGGACTATGTGACCTATGATGCTTCGACTGATCGTATCTATGTCGCGCATGGCGACCATGTGACCGTGGTGGACGCAGCGAAGGGTAAGATTGCTGGCGAGATTGGAACGTTTCCGGGCGGTACGCATGGAATAGGCATTTCGTCCAAAGACGGCCTGGGCTACACGGACGACGGCAAGGCTGGTATGGCCACCGCATTCGATCTCAAGACGCTCAAAGTCATAAAGCAGATTCCCACCGCTCCAGACGCAGACGGGGTCGTCTTCGATCCGGCTAGCCAGGAGATTTTCGTCATCAACGGAGACAGCGGATCCATTACTGTGATCGATCCGAAATCCAACGCGGCCATTGGTACAATTTTGGTCGGAGCTGCGCTGGAAGCCGCTGTCGCCGATGGCAACGGAAAGCTCTTCGTCGATGGAGCCGAGAACCACGACATTATCGAAATTGACACGCTAAAACGCACGATTAGCGCCCATTGGCCAATGCCAGACTGTGTGAAGCCTCATGGAATTGCTGTCGACGGCAAAAACCATCGCGTGTTTGCGACATGCGCCAATAATCAAATGGTCGTCGTTGACGCTGATAACGGCAGGGATATTGCAACTCTGCCCATTGGCAGCGGGAGTGACGGTGCCGCGTTTGATCCGGTGCGCAATTTGGTTATTAGTTCAAACCGCGAAGGAACACTAAGCGTCATTCACGAGCGGGACGCCGATCATTTTGAAGTCCTCGCAACCGTGCCGACGACACCCAGCGCGCGAACTATAGCAATAGACCCCAAGACCGGCCGGCTTTTCCTTCCTGCGGCCGATATTGTGAAAACTGATCCGCCATCGTCGCCAGGCGGCCGCCCGCACGTTACTTTCTTGCCGAACTCGTTGAAATTACTGGTGCTGGAACCCACTACTGAGAATTAATTTGTCTCAGAAACAACATGGCAAGACGAACCAGTTGCCCAAATCTCAGTGGTTACGGCTGCCATATGGAGTCAGAGAATCTAGAAGCCACTCGGGGTACCTGACGGAAATGTCCACTTATGGCGATAAGCCTACATTCGCAATGGCACCAGGCTATTAAAAGTTATGCAGTGGTGATTTACTTGATCGCCTTATTTTGGGGTGATTGAATTACCATTCCCTATGCGGGATGCGCAGGTTGGGCGGACACCCCATCCGCCAACTGGGCAATTCATTGGCGCCCGCACGAAAAAGATCTGGCCAGAAATTGCGGATGGGTAGTTCCCAATAACAGTAAATCCCGCTGGCAACTCACCGTGCTTGGCCATTATCATCGCGTGAGAGTGTGCGAGGAACTCACCATTTAACTAGTATCCGGAGCAGCTGCTGAAACGTGATCCACTCATGCGCAACATTTCTTTCGCGCTTATACTCAAGCTTATGGCGCTGATTGCGATTTTCTATCTTTTCTTTGGCCCAGCCGAGCGTATGTTTGTGAATAGCAACGTGGTCGCGAGTCATCTCCTTTCGCCCAATGCCGGACCGGAAAGGAATCCAAAATGACCGACATGACCGTGGTGGACTTGTCGCGGTTGCAATTCGCGTTGACCGCGCTTTATCACTTCCTGTTTGTGCCGTTGACGTTAGGGCTTTCCTTCCTGCTCGCCATCATTGAAAGCGTTTATGTCATGACAGGGCGCGCCATCTGGCGCGAGATGACAAAGTTTTGGGGCGCGCTGTTCGGCATCAATTTCGCCATGGGTGTCGCCACCGGCATCACCATGGAATTCCAGTTCGGCACCAACTGGGCCTATTACAGCCATTATGTCGGCGACATTTTTGGAGCGCCCTTGGCCATCGAAGGGCTGATGGCGTTCTTTCTGGAAGCGACTTTTGTCGGCGTCTTTTTCTTCGGCTGGAACCGACTTAGCCGCGTGCAGCATCTGGCAGTGACCTGGCTGCTGGCGCTCGGCACCAATCTGTCGGCGCTGTGGATTCTGATCGCCAATGGCTGGATGCAGAATCCGGTTGGCGCTGTGTTCAACCCCGACACCATGCGCATGGAAATCACTTCATTCTGGGATCTGTTCTTCAATCCTGTGGCGCAGGCGAAATTCGTGCATACCGTAAGCGCGGGCTATGTCACCGGCTCCATCTTCGTGCTGGCCATCAGCGCCTATTTCATCCTGCGCGGGCGTAATATCGAATTCGCCAAGCGCTCGCTCACGGTGGCTGCGAGTTTCGGCTTGGCTTCGGCGTTGTCGGTCGTCGTGCTTGGCGATGAAAGCGGTTATACCACGGGCGAAAATCAGCGCATGAAGATCGCCGCCATCGAGGCAATGTGGGAAACTGAAAAACCACCCGCGAGTTTCACCGTGTTTGGTTTTCCCGACCGCGAGCAGAAGGCGACGCACGAAAAAGTCTCGATGCCCTGGATGCTCGGCCTGATTGCCACGCGTTCTTTCGACAAACCAGTGCCTGGCATCAACGATCTGGTGAACGAAAACAAGGCACGCATCGTGCATGGCATTGAGGTCTATCAGGCGCTGGCAGCCTTGCGTGCGAATAAGGACGATGTCGCTGCCAGGGCCACAGTGGCCCAGGGCTGGCGCGATCTGGGCTTCGCGCTGCTCTTGAAGCGCTATCGCCCCGACATCGAAAACGCGACGCCGGAAGAAATTGACAAGGCCGCCTGGAACACTGTACCAGATGTGGCGACTTTGTTCTGGGCCTTCCGCTTCATGGTGGGGCTCGGCTTCTTCTTTATCGCGCTGTTCGCTTACGCGTTTTATCTCTCGGCCAGGCGCAAGCTGCATACCACCCGCTGGATGATGGAGGTGGCGCTGTGGAGCCTGCCGCTGCCCTGGATCGCGGCCGAACTCGGCTGGATCGTAGCAGAATATGGCCGCCAGCCCTGGGCAATCGACAGCGTGCTGCCGACATTCGTGGCCGTTTCAAATGTGCCAGCGTCGAACGTGTTATTTTCGCTCGCAGGTTTCGCCGTGTTCTATACGGCGCTCCTCATCGTCGATGTCTACCTGATGCTCAAATATGTGCGACTTGGCCCAGACGGCTATCTGGCACCCGCGCCCGCTCAAGCCCTGCCTGCGCAATAGGAGCAACACCATGCCGCCCATTCCTTTCGATTACGAAACGCTCCGCATCCTGTGGTGGCTGCTTCTGGGCGTGCTGCTGATCGGTTTCGCCATTGCCGATGGCTTCGATCTCGGCGCCGGTATGCTGCTGCCCTTTGTCGCGCGTAACGATGGCGAGCGGCGCATCGTCATCAACACCGTGGGTCCTGTCTGGGAAGGCAACCAGGTGTGGTTCATCACGGGCGGCGGGGCAATTTTTGCGGCCTGGCCGTATCTTTATGCGCTCAGCTTCTCCGGTTTTTATCTGGCGATGTTCCTGGTGCTGACGGCGCTGATCCTGCGCCCCGTGGGCTTCAAGTATCGCTCCAAAATGCCTGGCCCGCTCTGGCGCGCCATATGGGATTGGGCGCTGTTCGTGGGCGGCCTGGTGCCCTCGCTGATTTTCGGCGTGGCTTTCGGCAATGTCATCGAAGGCGTGCCATTCCATTACGAAGCGGATTCATTGCGCCCCATTTATGAAGGCGGGTTGTTCGGCCTGCTCAATCCCTTCGCGCTGCTCTGTGGGCTGGTAAGTGTCGTCATGCTGATCGTGCATGGCAGCGCCTGGCTAACGGTGAAAACCTCGGGCGCCATTGCCGAGTGCGCGCGCAATTACGGCAGCATAGCGGCCCTCGTTCTGGTCGCACTTTTCGCGGCAGGCGGATTCTGGGTTGGCTATGGCATTGATGGTTATGCCGTGACGTCCGCTTTTGTGGGGGACGGGCCATCCAACCCGCTGCTGAAGACTGTCGCGCGCGAGGGAGGCGAATGGCTCGCCAATTACGGCGCCCATCCGTGGATGTTGCTGGCGCCCATCCTGGGCTTCGCCGGTGCGATCGGCGCTTTTGTTTTGTTGCGCCTGCGCAAAGCGGGTCTCGCCTTCATCGCCAGCGCGCTTTCCGTGGCTGGGATCATCAGCACCGCGGGGTTATCGGTTTTTCCCTTCCTGTTGCCGTCGTCCACCAATCCTTCGCAAAGCCTGACGGTGTTCGACGCCTCGTCAAGTCCGACAACGCTTTTCATTATGCTGATTGCCGCAATTATTTTCGTGCCTATCATTCTTGCTTACACCGCATGGGTCTACCGCGTCATGTGGGGCAAAGTGACGACGGTCGAAATCGAATCCAACGACAACGCTTACTGAGGGGCACGCGCCATGTGGTATTTCTCCTGGGTATTGGGTTTGGGACTGGCCTGCAGCTTCGCCATACTCAACGCCATGTGGCTGGAAAGCGACGATTCCAAGAACCGCAAGTGATCAAGAGGCGCGCGACTTAGAGTCGTGCCGCCGCCCACACCTGTGCATCGCACTAGAGGCCGGATAATTCTTTGATCGCGGGAATAAGCAGGGCTGTCACATCGATGGCGTTGGTTTCGTGCGCAATCGTGTTGGTGGAAACTATTTTCTCCGCGCCGGCTTCACGCAATTCACGCAAAGCGCTGCCAGCAAAAACCGGATGAACGGCGATGCAAACTGGCGCGGCCAAGCCCGTATTCTTAAGATGGCGGATAGCTTCAATCATTGTGCGCCCCGTGGAAACGATGTCGTCAACAAGCACAGGCGTAAATCCGCGCCAGCGCGCAACCTCGGGGATGGATTCTACGACTTCGCGGTCGCCACGCCGCGTTTTCTGCAGCACCAGAAAGGGCGCGCCCGCGTCACGCGCTACTTCGCCAACCCATTGCGCGCTTTCGGCGTCGGGCCCGATTAACAAAGGCTGGGCAATTTGCGCCTTGATCCAGGCCGAGATCAACGGCGCCACGTGTACCACGTGCGACGGAACCGCGTAGATTTCGCCCAAGGCGTGGATGCGGTGAAGATGCGGGTCGATGGCGACAAGCCAATCAAGGTTTGCGGACAACAGCCGCGCGAAGATCGCCGAGGTGACCGCTTCACCGGCACGGAAGTTTCGGTCTTGGCGCATATAGGCAAGATAGGGCGCGACAAGGCCCACGCGCACGGCCTTGAGTTCGCGCGCAGCCGATGCCGCAAAAACCAGCGGCAGGAATTTAGTGTCGGGCCGATCGAGTGTGCAGAACAGGATGACGGAACGGCCTGCAACGGAATTGGGATAACGGAGATAGGTTTCGCCGTCGGGAAATTGCCGGATTTCAAGCGCACCCAGTTCAATGCCACTCGCATCGGCAATGCGCCGGGTGGCGGCCTCGTTTCCCGGTAGGGGGAAAAGAACAGGCGTCACGGGGCGCCTATTCTGATCACGTCGCCTACTATATTCGCCGTATAGTCAAGCGCATAGGCGAATTCGCCGGGCGTATCTGCGTGCACGGTGAACAGCGGCTGTCCACTTTCGACCCGATCGCCGAGGCGCACGTGAAGTTCAAGCCCCGCCGCCTTGGCGTCGGGCGCGCCGGCAAGTTTGGCAATGCGCGCGAGCCGCCGGTTATTTATCTCCAAGACGGTACCGGCAGCGTTGGCAGCAATCGGGCGCTGATGGCGCGAGTGCGGCGGCGTGCGCATGCCGCCTTGCGCTGCGCAGATGCGCTGAAACTTCGCCCAAGCGCGGCCATCAGCAAGGATTTCTGCTGCCATGGCGCTGCCTTGTCCTGACGCCGCTTTGCCCGCGAGCTCGATAAGTCCTCCCGACAGCGCCAACGAACGCGCGCGCAAATCCTTTGGTGCACTGGCTTCGTTTTGCAACACGGCAAGCACGTCGCGGGCTTCGAGCGCGGGACCGATGCCGCGGCCCACGGGTTGCCGCCCATCGGCGACAAGCGTGCGCACTTTGAGTCCGAAAGCGGTAGCGACATCGGTAAGGCTCTGCGTCAACATGCGCGCCGATTTTTCGCTTCGCACCTTGGCTGTAGGCCCCACGGGCATGTCGAGAATGACATGTGTGGAGCCCGCCGCGATTTTTTTTGATAACACCGAGGCGACCAGCTGGCCCTCACTGTCAATATCGAGCGCGCGTTCGACGCGGATGAGAATATCGTCGGCGGGGCTCAACTGCACCGTGCCGCCCCAGATGATGCAGCCGCCCTCCTGCTCGACCACGCGGCGCATGCGCGAAAGGTCGAGGTTGACCGGCGCCAGCGTTTCCATGCTGTCTGCGGTGCCCGAAGGAGAAGTGATCGCGCGCGAGGAAGTTTTCGGCATCGTCAACCCGGTGCATGCGACGATGGACACAATGATGGGCGTGGAACGGTTGCCGGGAAGCCCGCCGACGCTGTGCTTGTCAACGATGGGGCTGTGATCCCAGGTAATGCGCTCGCCGACATTGACCATTGCCCGCGTAAGTCCAATGACCTCGTCCGGCTCAAGCGCGCAGGCCGAGCAGGCAGTGATAAACGAGGAAAGCTCGATATTGGAATAACGCCCAGCGGTGATGTCGGTGAGTATGTTTTTCATTTCATCGTCATGAAGCCGTTCGCCGAAAATCTTGCGCCGCACGCTGCTCATGGATTCGAGAGGCTGCGGATGGGCGATGGCAATCGCGTCGCCTTCGCTGACGCCCAACCGCCGCCAGGCGGCTTCCGATAGCCCTATCTCGCCACGGCCGATGACTTCACCTTTTATCTCGTAGAGCGTGGCAATGATCGTGCGCTCGCCGTAGTGCAGTTCGACGCGGGCGTGCGCCGCAAACCCTTCAGAACGCCGCACATAACTGTCTTCGCGCACAAAAACGACGGCTTCGTGCTGCGTATCGATGCCGATCCTGCGCGCGGCCAGGCGCAACGCTTCGGGCGCTTTGCCAGGAGTGACGGAGTGGTTTTTTTCCTTATTCACGTCAGCGTCGCTTCTTCCTTGTATTCGGGCACTTCGACATTCCAGTGCAACTCCTCTTCTATACGGTGCCGCAGCGCATCCGTGGCCACGGGTTCGCCATGTACGATAAAAGTTTTCTTCGGTGGCCGCGCAAAATCTTTCAGCCAGCCCATGATTTCGCCCGCGTCGGCATGCGCGGAAAGCATGTGCAGATTATCCACCTCGGCATTCACCGGAATATAGCGGCCATGAATCTTTATCTGTTTCGCGCCGCCCATCATGGCCGCGCCGCGCGTGCCGCCTGCCTGGTAACCTGCAAACAGTATGGTGTTGCGCTGATCGGACGCCATGCGCTCGAGATGATGCAACACACGCCCTCCAGTTGCCATGCCGCTGGCAGAAATGATGATCTTGGGCGCCAGATTGCTGTTGAGAGATTTCGATTCTTCCGGGGTCTGCAAATAACGCGCGATACCGAAGGCATTGCACAGCTCGTCCGGGCTCAATTTGTGATCTTCCGGGTGGCCGCGGAAAATCGTGCTGGCATCGATCGCCATCGGACTGTCGAGAAAAATGGGCAGGCCGGGAATGCGCGATGCCGTTTTCAATCTGTAGAGATGATAAAGCAAGGCCTGTGCGCGTCCCACCGCGAAAGAAGGAATCAGCACGCTGCCGCTGCGCGCCACCGTGCGGTTGATAATTTCAGCCAGCTCATCTTCAGGGTCGCGCGTCTCGTGCAGCCGGTCGCCATAGGTGGATTCAACCAGCAGATAATCGGCTGCGGCAATGCGTGCCGGATCGGGCAGCATGCAATCATTTGGCCGGCCAAGATCGCCCGAGAATGCGAGCGAAACGGAGCCGCAGCGGATTTCCACTATTGCCGCACCCAGAATGTGTCCTGCAAAATGGAATTTCACTTCAAATCTGTCCGCCGCTACAAACGCCTTTTCGAACGGCTCGGCGCGAAAGCTCGATAAACAGCGCCGGGCGTCATCGAGCGTGTAAAGGGGTAGGGCCGGCTTGTGTTTCGAGAAGCCGTGGCGATTGGCGAATTCGGCGTCTTTTTCTTGCAGATGTCCGCTGTCGGGGAGAAGAATCGCGCATAGGTCGCGCGTCGCATCGGTGGCGTATACGCGCCCCTTGAAGCCCTGCTTGACGAGCAGTGGAATGCGCCCCGAATGATCGATATGGGCATGGCTCAACACCACGGCATCGATGCTTGAAGGCGGTACGGGAAACGGCGCCCAATTTCGCAGCCGCAATGTCTTGAAGCCCTGGAACAGTCCGCACTCAAGCAGGATACGCTTGCCGTCGGCTTCGAGCAGATAATTGGAACCGGTTACCGTCCCCACGCCGCCGAAGAAGCTAATTTTGAGTGTCATGCCATCCGCCACTATCCGCGCGAGGCGGACAATCCGCCTCTTGCGCAGCCCATAGAAAACATTGCATGGAACGCGTCATTTCGAGAAGCTCAAACCATGTCCATCCGCAATCTCGATGCCGTGTTGCGCCCCAAGGCGGTAGCAGTGATCGGCGCCAGCACGCGCCCCGAATCCGTTGGCCTGATGATAATGCATAATCTGCTGTCAGGCGGCTTCGATGGGCCGATCATGCCGGTCAACCCGAAGCATAAGGCGGTCGTTGGCATGCTTTGTTATCCCGATGTCAAAAGCCTGCCGGTGACGCCCGATCTCGCCGTCATTTGCACGCCGCCAGCCACCGTGCCCATGCTGGTAGGCGAGCTTGGTGAGCGCGGCACCAAGGGCGTCATTGTCATCACGGCTGGGTTTCGCGAATTGGGCAACGCGGAAGGCCGCGCGCTCGAACAGGCAATGCTGGATGCGGCACGTCCGCATCTCATGCGCATCATAGGGCCCAATTGCGTCGGCGTGCTTTCGACGCCATCAGGCCTCAACGCGTCGTTCGCGCAGATCGGCGCGCGCAAAGGCCACGTCGCTTTCGTCGCGCAATCGGGCGCCATGCTCACCACGGTGCTCGATTGGTCGTCAGCGCGCAATATCGGCTTTTCGCATCTGGTGTCGCTGGGCGACATGTCCGATGTCGATTTCGGCGACATGTTGGATTATCTCGCCAACGATACGGAAACCCAGGCCGTTCTGCTTTATATCGAAGCCATCACGCAGGCGCGCAAATTCATGTCGGCGGCGCGCGCGGCTGCGCGTTGCAAGCCTGTCATAGCCATCAAGGCCGGCCGCCATGCGCAGGCAGCCAAGGCCGCCCAATCGCACACCGGCGCGCTGGCCGGCGCCGACGGCGTTTATGATGCGGCGTTCCGGCGCGCGGGCATTTTGCGCGTGCTTGAACTTGATGAGGTTTTCGATGCCGTCGAGACATTGTCGACGCCGCTCACTCTCAGGGGCGATCGCCTGGCGATCCTCACCAATGGGGGTGGCGTGGGCGTGCTAGCGACCGATGCGTTGCTCGATTTCGGCGGCCAACTTGCCGATCTTTCCCAGGACACGATTGCAAAACTCGATACCGTGCTGCCGCCCACCTGGTCGCACGGCGATCCGGTGGATATCGTAGGCGACGCGCCTGGCAGCCGTTATGCCGACGCGCTGACGCGGTTGCTGGATGCGCCAGAGGTGGATGCGGTACTGGCGCTCAACTGCCCGACCGCGATTGCATCGGGCGTCGAAGCCGCCCAGGCGGTGATAGATTGCGTGGCAAAGAAGCGCGCCGCTCTATTGACGAGCTGGCTCGGCGCGGGCGCGGCAGTCGCGGCGCGCAAACTGTTCTCCAATGCCGGCATCCCGACCTATGAGACGCCCGACAAGGCGATCCGCGGCTTCATGCATCTAGTCAATTATCGCCGCGGCCAGGACATTCTGCTCGAAGTGCCGCCCTCGGTCGCGGCCGATTTCACCCCCGATGAAGGGGCTGCAAGTCAGGTGATTAAGGAGGCACTTGCCTCGGGCAAATCCTGGCTGGATGAGCTTGATGTCAACCGGTTGCTGAGCTGTTACGGCATTCCGGCTGCGCGCTCGGCCATCGCCAGGACTGCGGACGAGGCAGCATCGCGTGCAAGTGAGTTCGACGGCAAAATTGCGCTCAAGATTTATTCCCCCGACATCACTCACAAATCCGATGTCGGCGGCGTGGTGCTCGACCTCGAAGGCGCCGATGCTGTACGCGCGGCCGCCGGCGCCATGCTCAAGCGCGTGGCCGGCAAGGCACCACAGGCGCGGTTGCAAGGCTTCATCGTGCAGGAAATGGTTCACCGCGCGAACGCAATCGAGCTCATTCTTGGCATGGCGGTCGATGCGCAATTCGGGCCATTTATTCTTTTCGGCCATGGCGGCACGGCCGTAGAAGTGATCGACGACACGGCCCTGGCGCTGCCGCCGCTCAATCTTCCGCTGGCGCGCGAGCTTATGGCGCGCACGCGTATTTACCGCGCGCTCAAGGGCTACCGCGATCACCCGCCTGCCAAGCTTGACGCCATTGCGCTCGCGCTCGTGCAATTGTCGCAATTGATCGCCGATCTCGACGAAATCGCCGAACTCGACATTAACCCGCTGCTGGCGGACGATAAGGGCGTCATTGCGGTCGACGCACGCATTCGCCTGGCGCCTCTCGCCGCCGGCGCAAAACGCGGTAGCCGCTTTTCCATTTCTCCTTATCCGAAAGAATTGGAAAAGCAGGAAGAACTTCCAGGCCTGGATGAAGTGCTTTTGCGCCCTGTGCGTCCTGAAGACGCGCCGGCGTTCATGGCATTATTCGCGAAACTGACGCCCGAAGACATCCGCATGCGGTTCTTTGCCTCGCTTAAAAATGCTCCACCCCTCCAAATCGCGCGCGCGACACAAATCGATTACGACCGCGAAATGGCTTTCGTGCTGTGCAAGCCGGATGCAAATGACATATTGGGGGTGGCGCGGCTGGCCGCCGACCCCGACAATTGCCGCGCGGAATTTGCGGTGCTGGTGCGCAGCGACCTCCAGCGCCGGGGACTTGGCGAATTACTGATGCGCCGCCTCATCATCTATGCGCGCGGGCGCAGCATCGGCGAACTTTTCGGCGATATTCTGGAAGACAATGCCGCTATGGTCGCGCTTGCGCGCAAGCTCGGCTTCTCAATCACACGTCCCCTGCAACCCCCCGGCATCGTGCGCGCGGTTCTGAAACTTTGATCGGAGTTGGCTTCTATTGCCCTTGTTTACACGAATCACTAGAAGATATTCTTAGCGTGTAAGGCATGGCTTTGACTTTCGATTAGACCACCGCCATCTCTGATGGCTCAACAAGCGTCAAATTGAAATCAATTGAGGAGGGTCTCATGACCAACACCGGCGACTCCGCGGCGATGGAATCTGCGATCAAAAAAACCTTGGGTGAGCATTGGCGGCTGTTTCTGATCGAAGGCATCGTTCTGCTTGTGCTTGGCGCGGGCGCGATCATTGTGCCGCAGATTGCCAGCCTTGCCGTTGCGGTTTTTCTTGGCTGGCTGTTTCTCATTGGAGGTATCGTCGGCCTTGTCGTCACGATCATGAGCCGCGGGGCGCCGGGCTTCTGGTGGTCGTTGTTGTCGTCGCTCGTAACCATTGTCGCCGGCGCCGTGCTCCTCGGCTGGCCTGTTGCCGGCGTGGTGTCTTTGACGCTGGTGCTGACCGCCTTCCTGATCGCGGACGGCGCGCTGATGGTCCTGTTCGGCCTCGCTCACCGCCGCCAGCTTTCGGGGAGCTGGGGCTGGTTCATCCTCAATGGGCTGTTGGACTGGCTGCTCGCGATCTTGATCATTCTGGCGCTGCCCGGCGCCGCGGAATGGGTGCTCGGCCTTATCGTCGGCATCGATCTGATATTCGGCGGCGCGTCGCTGGTGACAATGGCGCTCGCCGTGCGCAAGGCGGCGGCATAGAACGCGCGGCCGGCTTACGCCAGCCTCAATTTGTGCGCGGCCAGGCGCTGGTAAAAGGGGCGCGCGGCATCGGCTATGGCTTTCAGCCTGCCGCCTGGATACACGTGTTTCTTTTCGGCAGGCGCCGAGAAGCCGGTCGAGCGTTCGACATTGGCGTACCAGTAGGGCGCCCACACGCCGTCGCTGGCGCGTGGACCGGGTGGCCAATGCAGCATCTTTTCCGTGAAGGGAATGCCGAGCCCCGCGCAGAGCGCGGTCAGAAGCTCTCGCGGATTTTCCTGCACGTCGCGTGCGTCGATCACCGGCGGGGCCATGCCCAGCCTCTGGCATTCGCGCTCGAACAATTCCGCCTGGCGGACAATGCCGATATCAGCAAGCGTCATGCCCTCGATTTTTTCGAAATAGGACGCGACCACTTCTTCGGGGTCGCGAATAAGAAAGGCATTGCGGCAATGCTTGATCCAGTCGAAGCCGATGGGTTCGACCATGTGATGCAGCATCTGTTTGGAATAATAGATCGGCTTGCTGCCAGGCACGGGACCGAGCAGGCCCTTCACCACCTCGCGCCAATCCATGGGCAATGCCTTCAGCACTTCTTCGCGGTAGGGATGATCGGTGCGCCCCGTAATGGAGAGAAAGCAGGCATAAAATGGCTCGTCGATTACCGCCGTGTCGCCGCGATTTTCGAAGGCGCGCATCATCGCAGTGGAAATATTGCGCGGCCCCGACCACATGGCGATGCGGATGGGCTTGCTCATGCGCGCGCAACGCTTATGGCGCCTGCGGCGTCTGTGTCTTTCAGCTGCTCATAAAGCGCGCGCAGGCGCCGTGTGACGGGCCCCGGCAATTTTTCGCGCAAGCGGCGGCCGTCGATCTCGCGCACCGGCGTGAGGCCGCCAAAGGTGCCGGTGACGAAGGCTTCGTCAGCCGCGCGCGCCTCATCCAACTGGAAGTTGCCGAGTTTCAGCGGAATGCCGTGTTCGTGCGCCAGATGGATCACATGATGGCGCGTGATGCCGTTGAAGCAGTAATCGCCAGTAGAGCTGCGCACCTCGCCGCCACGCACGAAGAAAAAATTGGTGGCGTTGCAGCTCGAAATAAACCCGTGTGGGTCGAGCATCAGCGCTTCGTCGGCGCCCGCCGCGATGGCTTGGTTGAGCGCCATTATGAGAGCGAGCCTGCTGTGCGAATTGATCCGCATGTCGAACATGTTGGAGGGCGTGCAGCGGATGGATGCGGTGGCAAGCTTAAGGCCCTTGCTCGCGATTTCGGGGGTGGGCTGCTTGTATTCTGCGGTGATGACAATGGTGGGCGGGCCGATTGTGCCGCGCGGGTCCTGGTTGGGCGTTTTCTTCTGACCCCGCGTCACCATCAGTCGCAAATGCACGCCATCGGTCATCTTGTTGGCCTCAGCGGTTTTATTCAACGCTGCGACGATCTCTTCGCGCGACTTGCCTATATCGAGCGCAATCGCCTTGGCGCCTTCGTAGAGGCGATCTATATGAGCGTCGAGAAACAGCAGCCCGCCTTTATGCAGCCGAATGCCTTCCCACACGCCATCGCCCAGCACGAAGCCCGCGTCGAAGATGGAAACACGAGCCTCGGCGCGCGGCACCAGCGCGCCATTGATATAGACAAGCGCTTTTTCGTTGCGCGGGTCGGCGGTGTAATCCTGGCTGCCTGGCATGGCCTGAATATCTGCTAACTTGGCCGCAAGACGCAATTGCGATTCATCGCTTCCCGGTGGAAACTGCAACGCTTTCGTTCGGGGCCGGCCCATGCACTCATCCATACGCATTTTATCGCTATCGTTTGCCTTGTGCCTGCCTATCTTATCCAACGCCAATGCAGCGGCTGACGCGCCTTTCACCATGGCGCAGGTGCTGGATTATCCCTTTGTCAGCGATTTGACCGCGGCAGAGAAGGCCGACCGCATCGCCTGGGTGCGCAATCTGGGCGGCGTGCGCAATGTGTGGCTGGCAGATGGACCCACCTTCAAGCCGCAGCAATTCACGCACTACACCGCCGATGACGGACAGGAGATCACCAATCTCGCTTTCTCTCCCGATGGCAAGGTGCTGGTTTATGTGCGCGGCGGCGATCATGACTCCAACTGGCCCGCGGAAGGCGATCTCGCGCCCGACCCCACTTCATCGCCCGACGAGCCCAAGGTAACGATCTGGGCCGCGCCGCTGACGGGCGGCGAACCGAAGAAGATCGCGGAAGGCGATGCGCCCGCCGTTTCGGCGCGCCACGTGCTGGCCTATATCAAGGACCATCAGGTGTGGACCGCGCCGCTGGGGGCCAAGGCCAAGCCCAAGCGCCTGTTCTTCGATCACGGCAAGGACGGCTCGCTGCAATGGTCGCCGGATGGAGCCGCGCTCGTATTCGTTTCCAATCGCGAAGATCACAGTTTTATCGGGATTTACCGGAATAAGAAGGAGCCCATCCTATATCTAGCGCCGTCAACCAGCTTCGATTTCATGCCGCGATGGTCGCCCGACGGAAATGAGATCGCTTTCGTGCGCCTGCCCGGCGACGGCGGCCCGCCGCTGCAGATCCTGAAACAAACGCCGCAGCCTTGGGCGATTTGGGTGGCGCGCGCAAGCGATGGCGTTGGGCATCCGGTATGGCAGAGCCCGGACACACTGGAAGGCTCGTACCCCGACACCGAAGGCGAAGCGAATTTGCATTGGGCGGCAGGCGGGCGGCTGGTGTTTCTCGCCTATCTCGACAATTGGCCGCATCTTTATTCCGTGGCGGAGTCTGGCGGAGATGAGCTGCTGCTCACGCCCGGCCGCTATATGACCGAATTCGTGAGTGAGAGCCGCGACCGGCGCTACATGATCTACAACGCCAACGCCGGCGCCACGTCCGGCGATGGCGACCGCCGCCACATCTTCCGCGTGTCCGCCGGCCGGGCAGAGCCCGAGGAATTGACCTCCGGCGAAACCATCGAATGGCAACCGGTAGCGGCAAGCGCGGGTCGCGTGGCGTTCATAACCGCGGGTGTGCAAGACCCTCCTTCCGTGGGAATCGTGGACATGGAAGGAGGTCATCGCGCAACGCTCGACACGGGCAAACTGCCAGCGGATTTTCCTGAGAGCGCGCTTATCGCGCCGAAGCCGGTGACGTTCACGGCGGCCGACGGCGTGGTCGCGCACGGGCAATTGTTCCAGCGCAATGATACGGGCGCGGCGAAACCAGGAGTGATTTTCGTGCATGGCGGGCCGCCCAGGCAGATGCTGCTGGGCTGGCATTACATGGATTATTACAGCAACGCCTACGCGGTGAACCAGTATCTGGCCGCGCATGGATTCGTGGTGCTGTCGGTCAATTACCGGCTCGGCATCGGTTACGGCCGCCTCTTCCATCAGCCGGATCATGCCGGCCCGACAGGCGCCGCCGAATATCAGGATGTGGTCGCAGGCGCGCGGTTTTTGCAGCACGTTCCCGGCGTGGACGTGAGCCGCATTGGCATCTGGGGCGGTTCGTATGGCGGTTATCTCACCGCCATGGCGCTCGCGCACGATTCCGCCATCTTCAAAGCGGGCGTGGACATGCACGGCGTGCACGACTGGTCGCGCTTCATGGATGAGTGGTTCAGCAAAGAGAAAACGCGCTACGAAAAGGGCGACCGCGAGGAAGCGATGAAGGTGGCGTGGCAATCGTCGCCCGATTCCGCGATTGTCGGCTGGCGCTCGCCAGTGCTGCTCATTCAAGGCGACGACGACCGCAACGTGTATTTCCAGCAGACGGTGGATCTGGCGCGGCGGCTTGAGTTGCGCCATTTGCCGTATGAGGAACTGGTGATCCCCAACGAAATCCACGGCTTCCTGCGCCATCAAAACTGGCTGCGCGTAGATCAGGCGACTGCGAACTTCCTCGCCGCGAAACTGGGCGGATAGCGCTTCAAATATGAATGGCGTGGCCGAGCGCGCGCAATGCCGCTTCGTGGAAAGCTTCGCTGAGCGTCGGATGCACGTGGATTGTGCCGGCCACGTCCTCCAGCAGCGCGCCCATTTCGAGTGCGTGGCTGAACTCGCCTGACAGTTCCGCTACATGCGCGCCCACCGCCTGGATGCCGAGCACGCGGTGATCGGATTTCCGCGCGATCACGCGCACGAAGCCACCATCGTCGCCCGCACCCATCGAAAGCGCGCGGCCATTGGCGGCGAAAGGAAAAACGGCAGTGATAATGTCGTCGCTCTTGGCCGCTTCATCGGTGGGCAAGAGCCCAGCGCTCGCGATTTCCGGTTCGGTGAAGCAGACGGCGGGAATGCAGGCGGGATCGAAGCGGCGCTTATGCCCCGCGATGATCTCGGCCACCATTTCGCCTTGCGTCGCCGCTTTGTGTTCCAGCATCGGTTCGCCCACCAGATCGCCGATCGCCCAGACGTTCTTCATCGAGGTGCGGCACTGGTCGTCGACTTTCACAAAGCGGCCCGCCATGTCCACCGCCATGTTCTCCAAGCCCCAACCTTCCGTGTTGGGCTTGCGGCCCACCGTCACGAGAATCTTGTCGGCCGGAAGTTTGATCGTCTTGCCGTCTTTGGTTTCGGCGATTAGTGAGCCCTTCTCCGCGCCTTTTGCTTTCGCACTTAAATGCAGCGTGACGGCATGCTTTTCCAGCCATTTGCGCACGGGATCGGAGAGCTGCGTGTCATAAAGGGCCAGGATGCGATCAAGCGCTTCGACGATCGTAACCTCCGCGCCGAGCTTGCGGAAAGCGATGCCGAGTTCGAGGCCGATATAGCCCGCGCCGACGACAACAAGCTTCTGCGGCAGCTTGTCCAGCAGCAACGCTTCGGTGGACGAGATCACATCACCGCCAAATTTCAGAAATGGAAGTTCCACCGGCAGAGAGCCATTGGCGAGAATGACATGCTCGGCCGTGATGGTGACATCATCGTCTTTGGTTTTTACCGTGCAGGTCTTGCCGTCGGAGAATTTCGCCCAGCCGTTGACCACGCGCACGTGAGCGCGCTTGAGCAAAGTGGCGACACCGTTGTTGAGCTTGTCGACAATGGTTTCTTTCCACCGCACCGTGTCGGCGAAATCGACAGCGGGCGCCACTTTCAATGAAATGCCGTGCGTGGCTTTGGCGGCCGCATGCACCATCGTCTCGAACTCTCCAGCCACATGAATGATGGCCTTGGACGGTACGCAGCCGCGGATAAGACACGTGCCGCCAAGCCGGCCGGCCTCGACTAGCGTGGTCTCAAGGCCCAATTGGCCCGCGCGAATTGCGGCCACATAACCACCCGGCCCGCCGCCGATTACCAAAACCTTTGTCTTTATGGATTCCGTCATTGCTCCCCAACTTTCCTCCCCCGTTTACGGGGGAGGGGGACCACGAAGTGGTGGAGGGGGGAATTTCGCACGCAGCCCCCTCCGTCTCGCTGCGCTCGACACCTCCCCGTAACAACGGGGGAGGAAAATTGAAGGTTCAGTCCATGAACAGAGTGGCGGGGTGTTCCAAAAGCGCCTTCACACGCTGGATGAATTCGGCCGCGTCGTAGCCATCCACCACGCGATGATCGAAGCAGGACGATAGGTTCATCATCCGGCGGATGGCAATATGGCCGTCATACACGGCCGGGCGCTCGACGATGGCGTTGGGCCCGATGATCGCAACTTCCGGATAATTGATGATGGGCGTGCTGGCGATGCCGCCAAGCGCGCCCAGGCTGGTGATGGTAATGGTGGAACCAATCAGGTCTTCACGCGCGGCCTTGCCGTCGCGAGTGAGCTGCGCAAGGCGCGCCACTTCGGCGGCCGCCGACCAAAGATCAAGCGTTTCCGCATTGCGGATGACCGGCACGATAAGCCCGTTCGCCGTCTGCGTGGCGATGCCGATGTGCACGCCGGCAAAGCGCGTGACCACGCCCTCAGCGTCATCGAAGCGCGCGTTGATCTGCGGATAATCGGGCAGCACGTGGCACAGCGTGCGCATCAGGAACGGCAGGATCGTAAGCCTGGGCTGCTCGGGGCGTTTGTTGGCGTTAAGATGCCGGCGCAAGCTTTCCAGTTCCGTCATGTCCACTTCTTCGACATAAGCAAAATGCGGAATGTGGCGCTTGGATTCTTGCATCTTCTCGGCGATCTTGCGGCGGAGCCCGATGATCTTGATTTCTTCCTGGCCTTCGCGCTTGGCAAACCCGCGCGTTGTAGCAGCCAGGGCCGTGCGCCCGCCGGAAGCAATGTAATTGTCCAGGTCTTCATGCGTGATGCGCCCGGCAGGGCCACTGCCCGCAACGAATTGCAATTCCACGCCCAATTCATGCGCGCGATTGCGCACGGCGGGCGAAGCCAGTGGCTTGCCGTCGAATTTGCGCGCGGTTGGTGTGGGCGCGGTCGGCCCCCTCTGCGTGGCTTCGCGACGCACCTCCCCCAAGGGGGGAGGAGAAGTTCTTGTTTTATGCTCTCCCACTGGGGGAGCTGTCCCGCCACTTGCTTGCAAGTGGCGGGGCTGAGGGGGCTGCGCAGGCTTCGTCGCTTCCATATTCGGCGCGGACTTGGGCGCAGGTGCAGGCGCTGCGCCCGCTTTCGCGTTCCCCGCCCCTTCGACTTCGAATTCGGCCAGCGGCGCGCCGACGGTCGCCTTCTCGCCCGGCGTGCCGTGCAGCGACACCACCTTGCCGGCCACCGGCGAGGTCATTTCCACCGTCGCCTTGTCAGTCATCACGTCGACCAGATGCTGATCTTCCGCGACCTTGTCGCCGATTTTGACGTGCCAGGCCACGATCTCGGCTTCAGCGGTGCCTTCGCCCACATCCGGCAGTTTGAAAACGAAATGTCCCATGGCGATTTCCTATCAGCCCTCGATCACGCGCCGCATGGCGTCCGCGACTCGTTTCGGACTCGGAAAATAGTCCCATTCGAAGGCGTGCGGATAGGGCAAGTCGTAGCCCGTGACGCGCTCGATGGGCGCTTCCAGGTGATAGAAACAGTTTTCCTGCACCAGCGTGGCGAGTTCCGCGCCGAAGCCCGACGTGCGCGTGGCTTCATGCACGACGACACAGCGCCCCGTTTTCGTGACCGACGCCACGATGGTTTCGATATCGAGTGGTACCAGGCTGCGCAGGTCGATCACTTCCGCGTCGATGCCGTTTTCCTCCGCCGCGCTCATCGCCACGTGCACCATGGTGCCGTAGGCCAGCACCGTGACGCCCGCGCCCGCCCGCACCACATTGGCCTTGCCCAACGGCACGACATAATGGCCGTCCGGCACTTCCGAGGCCGGATGTTTCGACCACGGCGTGATGGCGCGGTCGTGATGGCCGTCAAACGGGCCGTTATAGATGCGCTTGGGCTCGAGGAAGATCACCGGATCGTCGTCTTCGATGGAAGCGATGAGCAATCCCTTAGCATCGTATGGCGTCGACGGCATCACGGTTTTCAGCCCCGCCACATGAGCGAACAGAGCTTCCGGGCTCTGGCTGTGCGTCTGGCCGCCGAAAATGCCGCCGCCCACCGGCGTGCGGATGACCATGGGAACCCAAAATTGCCCCGCCGAGCGATAACGGATGCGAGCGGCTTCGGAAACAATCTGGTCGAAGCCCGGATAAATGTAATCGGCGAATTGCACTTCCACCACGGGGCGCAGGCCATAGGCCGCCATGCCGATGGCGGTGGCCACGATGCCGCCTTCGCTGATCGGCGAATCGAAGCAGCGCGTGACGCCGTATTTTTTCTGCAAGCCGTCGGTGACGCGGAACACACCGCCGAAATAGCCCACGTCCTCGCCAAAGGTGAGCACGTTCGGGTCGCGGCCCATGGAAACGTCCATGGCCGAGTTCAGCGCCTGGATCATGTTCGTCGAGCCCATCAGATACCCGTTTCCTGGCGCTGGCGGCGGATGTGCCACGGCACGTCCTTATAGACGTCCTCGAACATGGTTTTCAGGTTGGGCTTTTCGCCGGCTTTCAGCGTGCCGATGGCTTCGGCTTCCTTGTTCGCCGCTGCCACCTGCTCGATGGCTTCCTTTTCGGCGGCCAGATGTTTTTCTTCCGACCATTCTTTCAACGCGATGAGATGGTTTTTTAGCCGCGCGATGGGATCGCCGAGCGGCCAAGCTTTGCCCTCATCGGCCGGGCGATAGCGTGCGGGATCGTCGCTGGTGGAATGGCCTTCGGCGCGATAGGTGAAGTGCTCTATCACTGTCGCGCCATGATTGGCGCGCGCGCGCGCCGCCGCCCACTGGCTCACCGCATAGACGGCGAGGAAATCGTTGCCGTCCACGCGCAATGAAGGCAGGCCGTAACCCAGCCCACGATCCGCGAACGTCGCCTCGTCGCCGCCGGCGATGCCTGCAAACGTCGAGATCGCCCACTGATTGTTGACGATGTTGAGAATGACCGGCGCGCGATAGACGGCGGCGAAGGTGAGCGCCGAATGGAAATCGCCTTCGGCGGTGGCACCTTCGCCGATCCAGGCGGACGCAATGCTGTCGCCGCCCTTGTAGGCCGACGCCATCGCCCAGCCGACGGCCTGGGGAAACTGCGTGGCGAGATTGCCGGAGATGGTGAATAAGCCGTAGTCGCGTGCCGAATACATGATGGGCAACTGGCGGCCCTTCACCGGATCGCGCGCGTTGGAATAAATCTGGTTCATCATATCCAGAACGGGATAGCCGCGCGCGATGAGAACGCCCTGCTGGCGGTAGGACGGGAAAACCATGTCGTCGCGTTCGAGCGCGTAAGTCTGCCCAATACAGGTGGCTTCCTCGCCCGTGCACTTCATGTAGAACGAGGTCTTGCCCTGGCGCTGCGCGCGGAACATGCGGTCGTCGAAGGCGCGCGTGAGAATCATGTGCTTGAGCGCGCGGCGCAGCGTTTCGGCGTCGAGCTTCGGATTCCACGGGCCGACCGCCTTGTTGTCATCGCCCAGCACACGGATGAGCGATTCCGAAAGATCGCGGATGTCGTGCGCCTTCGCATCGATTTCCGGGCGGCGCGCCGCGCCAGCCCGCGGAATTTTGATCGCGCTGAAATCCGGCTTGTCGCCCGGCCGGCATTTAGGCGCAGGCACGTGCAGCGAAAGTCGCGGGCGATTTTTCGACGGCTTATCGTGGGACTTATCGTTCAAAGGGCTCTCCAACCGGCGCGGACATTAGAATATCCGAGGCCTCGGACATAGCACGGACAGGAATATCCTAAGTCTATGCAGCAAAAGGAAGATTGTTATTTCCTGTGGGGCTCAATCGGTTGAAGATTTCGCCATTCCTTTCCTCCCCCGTTGTTACAGGGGAGGTTGATCCGGCGAGCGTGGCGAGACGGATCGGGCGGGGGAAATGGCGCCGCCCCCCTACCCCGCGCGTTCCGCGCGGTACTCCCCCCGTAACAACGGGAGGAGAAAAGAACTAGTGGTGCGCCACGGCTAATGCCTTATCGAGGTCGTCGTAGAGATCGCCTGCATCCTCGATGCCGACGGAAAGGCGGAGCAGATCCGCGGGCACCGGCGTGCCCACCCCTTCCAGCGAAGCGCGGTGTTCGATCAGGCTTTCGACGCTGCCCAACGAGGTCGCGCGCTTCCATATCTGCACATTGGCTGCCGTCTTCACCGCCGCCGCCTCGCCGCCCTTCACGCGAATGGACATCATGCCGCCGAAACCGCCCTGCATTTGTCTCTTGGCGACGGCGTGGCCGGGAAAATCCGGCAGGCCCGGATAAAGCACATGAGAAATGTGCGGATGCCTGGCGAAGCGCTCGGCCAGGGTTTGCGCGTTCGCCACCTGTGTTATCACGCGCGGATATAAAGTCCGCATTCCGCGTGTCAGCAGCCACGCCTCGAAGCCGCCCAGCACGCCGCCCAGCTGCTTGCGCACAGTCTGAAGGCGCGCCCAGTAATCGTCTTCGGCTTTGGTGATTAGCGCGCCGGCCAGCACGTCGGAATGACCGTTGAGATATTTCGTCGCCGAATGCATCACGATGTCGGCGCCCAATTCCAGCGGCCGCGTCAACACGGGAGTGGCCGTCGTCGAGTCCACGCCGAAACGGGCGCCTGCTTCACGGGCGATTTTCGCGGCCTCGGCGATATCGGTGATGTGCCACAAAGGATTGGCGGGCGTCTCGGCCCAGACGAGCTTGGTTTGGCCAGGCTTCACCGCGCGCTTGAGCGCGCCCAAATCCGTCATATCGACGAGATCGACACTGAACCACTGCGACGCCGTATCGGTCAGCCATTTGCGCAGTTCAAAGTAGAGAATCTTAGGCGCAACAACGTGATCGCCGGGTTTAAGCGCGAGGAAGCATGCCGTCGCCGCCGCCATGCCGGATGCAAACAGCATCGCCGCCGCGCCCTGCTCAAGCTCCTTCAGCACGGCTTCGGGTTGCAGGCACGCGGTGTGGCTGGTGCGCGAATAATTGCGGTTGTCGACGTAAGTATTGTCGGGATTGCGAATGTAGGTGGTGGAGACCTGAACGCCCGGCACCAGGGCGCGCGTTTTCTCGTCGATCCAGCCCAGCGCTTGCGCGGCAACCGTCGCCGGCTGCTGTTTCTTCGCCTTGGTCTTCGAGGCCGGCCTGGTTACGTCGTTCATCAGACACCTTTACGCGCACGCGTTTGTTTCAGGGCTTCTTGAAGTTCTTGGGAAATTTCGCCCACACGTCGTCATAGTCGTGCTGCATGAGCGGCGTTTCCATGGCGTAACGCGTGGGGCGAATGACCCAGCGCGTTTCGAACATGAAGGCCATGGTGCCGGAAACCTTCTGCGGCTTGAGCTCGGCGGCGGTTGCTTTCTGCCAGGTTTCGAGATCGGGGCCGTGGCCCGACATGCAATTGTGCAGGCTGGCGCCGCCCGGCGAAAAGCCTTCGGCCTTGGCGTCGTACTCGCCGTAAATCAGACCCATATATTCGTTCATGGTGTTGCGGTGGAACCAGGGCGGGCGGAAGGTGTGCTCGGCAACCAGCCAGCGCGGCGCGAAGGCTACGAAGTCCACGTTCGCGGTGCCGGAAAGTTCGCTGGGCGATGTCAGCACGGTGAAGATGCTGGGGTCGGGGTGATCGAAACTGATCGAGCCGATCACATTGAACTTGCGCAGATCGTATTTGTAGGGCGCGTGATTGCCGTGCCACGCCACCACATCGAACGGCGAATGGTCGAAAGCGGTCGCCCAGAGTTTGCCCTGGAATTTCTGCACCACCTGCGTCGTGCGCTCGACATCTTCATACCATGCGAAGGGCGCGAGGAAATCGCGCGCATTGGCCAAACCATTGGCGCCGACGGGCCCAAGCTCAGGCAAGCGGAACGGCGGCCCGTAATTCTCGCAAATGTAACCCCGCGCGGTTTTTTCCAGCAGCTCGACGCGGAAACGAATGCCGCGCTGGATGACGACGATCTCCAGCGGCTCCGCCTCGATCACGCCGAGTTCCGTAACAAAGCGCACGCGGCCTTGTTGTGGCACGAACAGCATTTCGCCATCCGCGTTATAGAACACGCGGTCCGTCATCGATCTGTTGGCAAGATAATAATGCGTGGCCATGCCCATGAAGTGCGCCGCGGCACCATTGCCGCCCATGGTCACGAGGCCATCCACGAAATCCGTCGGCTTTTCGGGAATGGCGGGCGGATCCCAGCGCAGGCGATTGGGCGTGGCGGGAACTTCCTCGAACTGTCCGCTGCGTAAGTTCCCTTGCGGGTGCGGCTCATAAGCCGGATGGTTGGCGGTTGGCCGTATGCGATACAGCCAGGAGCGGCGGTTCTCCGCACGCGGGGCTGTAAAAGCGGTGCCCGAAATCTGTTCGGCGTAAAGGCCGAGCGGCGCCTTCTGCGGCGAGTTCTGGCCAACGGGCAGCGCGCCGGGCGCCGCCTCCGTCGCAAATTCGTTGCCGAAGCCGGAATTGTAGCCGCGCGCAACAGCCTCACCCCGCGCCCCGGTTCCCTTGGCGGCGCGGCCCGTTGAGGGCGTGAGAGTTTCAGCCATGCAAGCTTCCCGTATCTACAGGCTAGAACACGATAAATAGCACCAAACCGGCCCTTGGGCATTATAGCAGGAGGTGTATATAAGCGGGTTAAACACCATCTTAGTGGCCTGAAACGGGGCTTGGCCCCGTGATATTCAAGGAGAGCCCCATGACGCTTGCACTAGGCGATACCGCCCCCGATTTCACCGCAGAAACCACCCAGGGCCGCATCAAATTCCATGACTGGATCGGAGACAAATGGGCCGTGCTGTTTTCGCACCCCAAGGATTTCACGCCTGTCTGCACCACCGAGCTCGGCTACATGGCGAAGATGAAGCCCGAGTTCGACAAACGCGGCGTGAAAATCGTCGGCCTATCGGTCGATCCGGTCGACAAGCACAATGGCTGGGCCAAGGACATCGAGGAGACACAGGGGCACGCGCCCAATTATCCGATGATCGGCGATGCCGATTACAATGTGTCGAAGCTATACGGCATGCTGCCAGCCGCCGTTTCGGGCGATCCGGCCAAGCGCACGCCGGCCGACAACCAGACCGTGCGCAATGTCTTCATCATCGGCCCAGACAAAAAGATCAAAACCATCCTGGTTTATCCGATGACCACGGGACGCAATTTCGACGAGGTGCTGCGCATCATCGACTCGCTGCAACTGACCGCGAAGCACAAAGTGGCGACGCCGGTGAACTGGAAACAGGGACAGGATGTCATTATCGCAGGCTCGGTCTCGAACGACGACGCCAAGAAGATTTATCCGAACGGGTGGAAAGAGCCCAAGCCCTATATCCGCATCGTGCCACAACCGAAATAGGCGCGGCCTCACCCTTCGACTAGCTCAGGGTGAGGCACTTTTCTTATGCCCTCATGCTGAGCTTGTCGAAGCATAAGTGCTTAAACCCGAATTGCGTGATAGTCGAATTGGGCGTCGGCGTGAAAACGCGCCGGCGCCGCCAATCCTGTGGCGCTTGCGCTGAGGTGAACCACGTCGCCAGCGCCCGATGTCGCCCAGAAGCAGCCCGCCTGCACATCCGCCGCAAGCCCGCAGACATCGGCAAGATGCAATTTGCCGATCCATCGGCCATCGCCGAGCGACCACAGCCCAATCACGCCGCCGCGCGGGGATGTGGCAGCGATATAGCCCCCGCCTGCATCGATAGTCACGGAACCGATATAGCCGCGGAAAGCGTTGGGCTCGTCTTCCGGCAGCGGCAGCAGTTCGATGCTTTTTCCGGCTCGCAAAATCCCGATCACCGGCCGCGCTTCGGTTAAATTCTGATCCTGCATGCCGACGGCGATGGTTTCGCCATCGGGCGCCAGCGCCAGGTGGCGCAAGGAAAGCGACGCCATGCTTGGCGGCAGTTTGTAGCGTGCAAGCAGCTTTCCCGATTTCGCATCGAGTTCGACCAGAGAACTCTCGATCGCGCCAGCGTTCAAAGGCGGGCTGCGCACGTCGGGCTCCTGCAACAACCCGCCCAACGCCACAACCAGGCGCGCGCCGAAACCCACGCCTTACGCACGGCGGCAAGCGTGGCCGGCGTCGGGTCGGCAAGGAATGCATCTACCAGCTGCTGCAATGTTTTTGCGGTGGCGAGGGAATCCCCGTACATCGCCTGTGCCATATCGCCATAATTGGCGAGCACCTGCTGGGCTGAAGGCGGCGCGGCACTTGCCGTGCCCGCACAAAAACCACCAGTCATAACCAACAGGCTCAAAGCCGCTGAAATACGCATGGATTTCGCTGCCATTTTGGCAATTTTGTCCTGTCTATCCGTGAGGTTATCGCTCAAGATCAAGCGTATAATGAGAATGAATTGCAAAAGCAATGGAGCGCAATCGGCCGCGCTTTCCGCGCCTGCTCCTGCGTATAGTTACCCCGCTAAAATGGACCCTGCCCCATGATGAAACTGTACAACTATTTTCGCAGCGGCACCTCGTACCGCACCCGCATCGTGCTCAACCTCAAGGGCCTCAAATACGAATATGTGGCCATCAGCCTTATCAGGGGCGAACAGCGCGCGGCCGAATTCGCCACCATCAATCCGATGATGGGGGTGCCGGTTCTGGAAGTTGACGGCGTGCGTATCGCGCAATCGCCGGCCATCATCGAATATCTGGATGAAACACACCCTTCCCCGCCGCTGCTGCCTAAGGATCCGGTGGCTCGCGCCCGCGTGCGGGCGCTTGCGGCCATCGTCGGCTGCGACATGCACCCGCTCAATAATCTGCGCGTCACCAATTATTTGCACGGTGAATTCGGCCAGCACACGGATGGCATCAACGCCTGGGCGGCGCACTGGCTGAAGGCGGGATTCGATGCCATCGAGGCGCAATTGCGGGCGGACAAAACGCGAAATAATTTCTGCTTCGGCTCCGCGCCCACCATCGCCGACGCCTATCTGGTGCCGCAGGTGTTCACCGCCCAGCGTTTCAAGCTCGATCTCGCGCCCTATCCCGAAGTGATGCAAGTGGTGGAGAACTGTAATACGCTGTCCGCATTCGCCAGCGCGCACCCGTCGAGACAACCCGACGTGCAATGAACTTGCCAATGCATTCGGCAGCCCGCTAGGGTGATCGCGCAGACAGGCCCATCTTAGTTAAGGCTTCCGCGATGGACACCAAGCCCTCCCGCGATATTTCCCAGGTCATCGAGACTTTGGACGCGATTTCCTGGCAGGGCCCTGTCAGCACCAACATGCGCGCTACCGCCGTCGAAGCGCTGGAAGGCGGTAAGGTGCTCTATTTCCCCCGCCTTGCCTTCGATCTGGCCAGAAAAGAAGAACGCTTTCTCACGCCCGCCACCGCCGATGCGCGCGCGAAGAACGTCAGCTTCGATGCCATAACCGGCAAAGTGAAAGGCGCGGTGGGAAGCGAATCAGACATCGCCGCCATCACCGAAATGATGCGGCGCTACTACGAATATTCGCGCAAGCTGGTAATAACTCTGCTGCCGCGTTACGGGTCTGCGCTGGAACCAGGCCGCACCAGTTTCCGCCCCGTAGAAATAAAGAATCGCTCCATCAGTGCGCGTAAGGACGACACGCGACTGCACATCGATGCCTTCCAGTCCACACCCACAGGCGGACGGCGTATCCTGCGCGTATTCACCAATGTCAACCGCGATGGCAAGGGCCGTCACTGGCGGCTGGGCGCGCCGTTCGAAGAGATGGCTGGCAATTTCGTGCCGGGCCTGCCGAGACAGGCGCCGGGCGCCGCGTGGCTGCTCAAAGCCGCCCGCATAACCAAGGGCAAGCGCACCGATTACGATCACATGATGCTGAACCTGCACGACACGATGAAAGCGGACGATGACTATCAGGCCCGCGTGGTGCAGAACGAATTCCATTTCCCGCCGCGTTCGACCTGGCTTGTCTTCACAGACATGACCTCGCACGCGGCCATGGGTGGCCAGTACATGTTCGAGCAGACCTTTTATCTGCCCGTAAGCGCGATGGAAAATGAGGCCCGTTCGCCCTTGCGCGTGCTCGAGCGGCTGGCGGCGCGGCGGCTCGGCTGATTTAGCGCGGCACTTCCACAGGCACGCCGAATTGGTGTTTCGTCGGGCGAATAGCCAGCGCGGTTTTCACGCTGGCCACGTTTTTCGCGGCGGTCAGTTTCTCGGTTACGAAAGATTGAAATTCGGACAAATCGTGCGCCACGCATTTGAGCAGGAAATCCACCTCGCCCGAGAGCATGTGGCATTCGCGCACGATGGGCCAGGAGCGTATCTGCTCCTCGAAGGCTTCGATGTCGCTTTTGGCCTGGCTGGCAAGCCCCACAAACGCGAACGCCATCATCTCATAGCCAAGTTTCTTGACTTCGAGATCGGCGTGATAACCGCGGATGTAACCCGCCTTCTCCAGCGAACGCACGCGGCGCAGGCAGGGCGGCGCAGTGATCTTTGCCCGGCGCGACAGCTCGACATTGGTAATGCGCCCGTCCGTTTGCAGCTCTGACAGAATCCTGAGGTCAATGGCATCGAGCTTGTGGCGTTCCATAGCGGACCTTTGGACGGGATCGCGGGGGTACGTTATTAAACTCCCGCCTCAGGCCCACAGCAATAATATTTCGAGTATAAGAACGATTATGACCGCCCCATTCCAAAACACCTGCTGGATTGTCACCCAAGGTACGGCCGGAATGGAAAACCAGTGTTTGGGCTTTGCCGAGCGGCTAGATCTGCCCATGCGCCAGATCAGGCTTGAGGTTTCAGCGCCATGGCGTTGGCTTGGCCGCATGGTTCCGGCTCGCCGTTCAACCATCAGAAGGCAGGCGCGAACCGGCTCGAACCGCCCTGGCCGCGTCTCTTCATTGGCTGCGGGCGGCAGAGCATTGCGTTCTCGCTTGGCGTCAAACACGCAAGCGGCGGACGCACCATCACCGTGCAATGCCAGAACCCACGCATCGATGTGAAAAATTTCGATTTGGTGATCCCGCCAGACCACGATGATATCTCGGGCCCACATATTTTCCCCATCATCGGCAGCCCGAACCGCATTTCGCCAAAGCGGCTTGCGGAAGCGCATAACGAATTTGCGGGCCTGTTTTCGCCGCTGCGCAGTCCCCGCGTAGCCGTGCTGATCGGTGGCACCAGCAAAACGCATGGCCGCCTGGGCTCTGCCGAAGCACACGAACTCGCGCGCGCGCTCAAACAAATTGCCGCCAATGCCAGCCTGATGATCACTCCTTCGCGCCGCACATCAGTGGAAATAATTTCCATCCTGCGCGCGGAGCTGGCCGGCGCGAATTATTATTTCTGGGATGGTGCGGAGGCCAATCCCTATCTCGGCCTGTTTGCCTGGGCGGATGCGATTCTCGTCACTGCCGATTCGATCAACATGGCCTGCGAAGCGGGTTCAACCGGAAAACCCGTCCATATCTTCATGCTACTGGGCTCCACGGAAAAATCCCGCCGTTTTCAGCAATCGCCGATCGCCCGCGGCGTAGCGCGGCCCTTCAAGGGCGCGATCGAGCAATGGACTTATCCACCTCTCGACGAAACGGGCCGCGCGGCGGAGGAGATAAAAAGGTTGCTTGACCTTTCGCCCGCGTCTTCCGATATCAACGCTTGAGTGGTGACGATGACTGATTCCCTTCATTCCAAAGTGGTCATTCTGGGCTCAGGCCCGGCCGGCTGCACGGCGGCCATCTATGCCGCGCGCGCCATGCTGGAGCCCACGATGATCGTGGGCCTGCAACCGGGCGGCCAGCTCACCATCACCACCGAGGTGGAAAACTATCCGGGCTTCGCCGGCGCCATCCAGGGCCCCTGGCTGATGGAGCAGATGCAAGCCCAAGCCGAGCACGTCGGCACCAAGCTGGTGCAGGACACCATCGCCTCGGCCGATCTCGCCAAGCGCCCATTTACGCTCACAGGCGATAGCGGCACGCGCTACACGGCGGACGCACTCATCATCGCGACCGGCGCGCAGGCGAAATGGCTGGGCTTGCCGAGCGAATACAAGTTCAAGGGCTATGGCGTTTCGGCCTGCGCCACCTGCGACGGGTTTTTCTTCAAGGGCAAGAAGGTGGTGGTCGTCGGCGGCGGCAACACCGCGGTCGAGGAAGCGCTCTTCCTCACCAATTTCGCCACCGATGTCGCTCTCGTCCATCGCCGCGATGAATTGCGCGCCGACAAGACCAACCAGATGCGCTTCGACAAAAACCCCAAGACGCGCATGGTGTGGGACAGCGTGGTGGAAGAAGTGCTTGGCGGCGGCGAGCCCAAGGCTGTTACCGGCGTGCGCGTGCGCAATCTGAAGACCGGCGAGATTTCTACGCTCGATGCCGAAGGCCTGTTCATCGCCATCGGGCATGTGCCCGCCACTGAAATCTTCCGTGGGCAACTGGATATGGACCAAGAGGGCTATATCCGAACCGCGCATGATTCCACCAGCACCAGCGTTGCAGGCGTTTATGCAGCGGGCGATGTGAAGGACAAAATTTTCCGCCAGGCGGTGACGGCGGCCGGTATGGGCTGCATGGCCGCGCTGGAAGTTGAGAAGTTTTTAGCGGCGGGACACTGAGCCCCCTCCGTCGCCCTACGGGCAACACCTCCCCCAGTGGGGGAGGATGACATTATTTTTTAATGCTCCCCCGTTGGGGGAGGTGCCGAGCGAAGCGAGGCGGAGGGGGCTACGCAGCCGCTTTGCGTTTCTCCACAACCTGCTCGGCAAGCTTGCCGGTAAGTTCGGCCAGATGATCGAATTTCATCTCGTAGGTGCCGACGCCTTGGGTCGCCGAGCGCAGCTCGATGACAAGATTGTGCAATTCCGATTGCGGCATCTGTGCCTCGACCGTGTCCCAGCCTTTCCAGCCCGCGCGCGAATCGAACCCCAAAATCCGCCCACGCCGCCCCGACACCAGCGCGTTGGCCTGCGCGGTGGCGTCCGACGGCACGTGAATTTTCACATGCATGACGGGCTCCAACAGCACCGGCGAGCAATTGGGCATGCCTTCGGTCATGGCGATGCGGGCGGCCGTCTGAAACGCCGCGTCCGATGAATCGACCGTGTGGTACGAGCCGTCGGTCAGCGCGACGCTGAGATCGACCACGGGGAAGCCGAGAGGCCCTTTTTGCAGGAAGGCGACCACGCCCTTCTCCACAGAGGGAATGAAATTCTTCGGCACCACGCCGCCGGTGATCTCATCCAGGAATTCGAAGCCCGCGCCGCGCGGGCGCGGCTTGATCTCCAGCACCACGTCGCCGAACTGGCCGTGGCCGCCCGTCTGATGCTTGTGGCGGCCGCGCTGCGTGGTTGGCTTGCGGATAGTTTCCTTGTAGGGCACCTGCGGATGGCTGGTGTTGAGCTTGAGGCCGTATTTGGAGGCAAGCTTCTCCACCCCCACCTTCAAATGAATTTCACCCTGCCCCCATAACGCCATCTGATGCAGCTCGGCGCTCTGCTCGAAACTGAGCGAGGGATCTTCTTCGCGCAATTTGGCGATGGCTGCGGTCAGCTTCACCTCGTCCTTGCGGTCGGCGGCCGTGATGGCAAGGCCATAAACCGGCGTCAGCACTTCCATCGGCACCGTCGATTTCGCGTTGCCCTTCGAGGCGCTCAAGGTTTCACCGGTGCCAACGGATTCCAGCCGACCCAGCGCCACCGTGTCGCCCGATCTCGCTTCAGTAAGTTTGCTCTGTTCCATTCCCTTAAGCGTGAAAAGGCCGCCCACGCGCACATCCGAGCCGTCGGCGCGGTGGAGCGTGGCGCCGTCCTTCAGCGAGCCAGACAGCACGCGCGCGAGACTGAGCTTGCCGCCGCGCTCGGTGTGATAGGTCTTGAGAATGCGCACCACCGTGTCGCCCTTGGCGGCGCCCAGACGCTTGGCGGCGTCGGCCACATCGGGCGCGTCATGGCGCAGGGATTTCAACAGGCGGCGGATGCCGTTGTCGCGCTCGGCCGAGCCGATCAGCACCGGCACAATCAGGCCCTCCTTCTGTTCGCGCGTGAGATCGCCGAAAATCTCGTCGCGCGGCGGCGCGATATCCGAAAGCAATTCCTCCATCAGATGCTCGTCGTAATCGGCGAGCTTCTCCAGCATCTGGAAGCGCGCTTCTGCTTCGCGCGCCTTCACTTCGCCCTTCATTTCGACGATTTCCGACGCCGCATGCTCGCGATAGACATAGGCGCGCTCAAGCGCGAGATCGACAAAACCGGTGACGATGCCGTTATCCCAGATGGGAATCTGGCGCAGCACCAGCGGCTTCTCCGAAACCTCCTGCAGCGCGGCCAGCATTTCGCGCAAAGCGCCCGTCGCCTTGTCGATCTTGTTGACGAACAGCAAATGCGGAATGCCCAAATCCGCCAACCGTTTCAGGTAAGGCTGAAGCATCACCGCCTTGGCGGATTCCGGCTCGCACACGACGACGGCCATATCCACGCCTGGCAGCACGTTCAGCGCTTCCTGCAGAAATTCGATGGAGCCAGGGCAATCGAGAATGGTGAAACTTTCGTCCATGTAGCGCGTGGTGGCGCAATTCACTTCCACGCTCATCTGGCGGGCGCGCGCTTCGGGCGACGAATTGCCCACCGTGTTCTTGGCCGGAACCGAACCTTTGCGCTGGGTCGCGCCGGTGACCGACAAAACGCTTTCCAGCAGCGTCGTCTTGCCGCTGCCGTAAGGTCCCACCAGGGCCACTGTACGTGGCCCGCTTCCTCCATTCTTTCTTGGCATTTTGCTCCTCTCCCTTGTGCCCCCGCCCGGTGGCGCGCGTCATTCTTGCCATCCCGTAATGATCGGGCTGTCGCGCGCCCCTTGTCAGTCTCCTATGGTCACGCTTCTTGGGGGCGCGATGCAAGCGCCGATGGCGGGGGGCAGGGTCTTGGACAGGCAGCTTTTTTCCAAAAATCCGTTGGCCGCTTTCCCTTCCGGAAAACCCTTCAACCTGACGGTGCTGGCGGTGATCTTCTGGGCCGCGTTGGCCAGCTCGATGATCCTGCGCGTGGCGCTTCACCCCCACACCCTCTTCCTTTCCACCGACGACGCCATGCGGCTTTCGGAAGTGCGCGATTGGCTTGCCGGGCAATCCTGGTTCGACACCACGCAATACCGCATGAACACGCCTTATGGCCTGCCCATGCACTGGTCGCGTATCATCGATGCCGGCATTGGCGGCCTGATTTTGCTGTTCCGGCTGGTGATGAGCCCTTCGGCCGCCGAAACCGGCGCGCTTTATGTCTGGCCGGTGCTGCCGCTGCTGTTCTGCTTCATCGCTGTCGCAAAGCTTGGCGTTCGGCTGGCGGGTTATGCCGCCGGCATCATGGCGCTGCTGCTGGCGGTAAGCTGCGCTTACGTCAACGGTTATTTTGATCCCGGCAGCATCGATCATCACAACGTGCACATGGCGCTGACGCTGTGGGGCATGGTGTTCCTGCTCGATCTCGAGTGTTACCCCGGCGCGGCAATCGGGCTGGGCCTGGTCTCGGCGGTAAGCCTTGCCATCGGGCTCGAAACTTTGCCTTTTCTTCTGCTGACTTCTGCGGCCGCAGGTTATTTCTGGGTCGCGCGTGGCGCGGCCGTCGCAGCGCCCGTGCGCAATTTTGGCCTGGTGTTCGCGGGCACGGCGGCCGCCTTGCTGCTAGGCGCGACCTCCACCATCGAACGGCTGGGCACGGCCTGCGACACTTATTCTGCTCTCTTCGCCATTCTCGCCATCGTTGGTGGCGCGGGCCTTGCCACGCTGACGCTCATTCCTGCGCTGGGCAAGACGCTGATCCGGCGTGTGCTTGCCTTTATCGGCCTTGGCGTCGTGCTGTTTGCGGTGGCATGGGTCACAGGGCCCGATTGCCTCTCCGGCCCCTATGCACATGTCGATGTTGAACTTAACCGCGTCTGGCTCTCGCGCATCGAGGAAGTGCTCTCTCCCTTCAGCACGATGTCCTATGAGCCGGGCGCGTTTTTCGCGACCTATGTTTACGTCTGCGTCGGTTTCGCCGCGACCATTGCCGCCGTGTTTCTGGTGCCGCGCGAGAACCGCGAGGCCGCCATCATACTCTGCGTCTTCGCGGCCGCGGCGCTCATCATCACCAGCTTCGAGGTGCGCGGCGTCCCCTTCGCCATGCTGTGCACTCTGCCCGGCCTCGGCGCCGCCATCGCGCTCTTGATCGCTCGCTATGCCCGCACGCAGCTCATCGCATTCGGAACCGCGATCATATCGCTCGTCGTCTTCAGCAATATCGCTTTCGATATGGCCGGGCATTACCTTATCGAAGGCGCAGCCAGTGTCAAAAAGAGAAGCGAGGTGCGCAACGAAGCGGGCCAATGCATGGGGCGCGACGCGATCAAGCAATTGGCCACGTTGCCCGTGGGCCGCGTGGCGGCCATGGTTGATCAGGGTCCTGCGGTACTGACCTATTCGCGGGACGCGGCGATCGGCGGGCCTTATCACCGCAACGCGCGCGGCATTATCGACAGCTACAAGCTGTTTACCAGCAAGCCCGAGGCGGGCGCGCATATTCTGCGCGAGCGCGGCATCGACTATGTGATGATCTGCATACCCTCACCTGATTACGATTTCTATCTCGATCAGGGGGGCGACGATTCCCTGATGGCGCGCCTGGACGACGATAGGCCGCCTGCCTGGCTTAAGCTCATCCCGAAGGCAGACAAGGAACAGGTCGTGGAAATATACAGCGTGCTGAAGGACAAGCTGCCCTAACGCAACTCCGCGCAAAAACGCTGGATGCGGTGGCAGGCTTCTTCGAGCAACGCGTTTGATGTGGCGTAAGAGACGCGGAAAAACGGCGACAGACCGAAGGCCGCGCCCGGCACCGCGGCCACGTCTTCCGCTTCCAGCAGCTCGCTCACGAAATCCTCGTCCGTGGCGATGACCCTGCCCGACGGCGCCTGCTTGCCGATCAGCTTGGCTATGGAGGGATAGACATAGAACGCGCCTTCGGGCTTGGGGCACTCCAGCCCGCGCGCCTGGTTGAGCATCGAGACCACCAGATCGCGCCGGCCTTCGAAGGCCTTCTGAAACCGCACGATATGATCCTGCGGGCCGTCGAGCGCTTCCACCGCCGCCCATTGCGATACCGAGCTCGCATTCGACACCGTTTGCGATTGCAGCGTGGCCATCGCCTGGATAAGCGCCAGCGGCCCACCGCAATAGCCGATGCGCCAGCCGGTCATGGCGTAGGCCTTGGACACGCCGTTCATGGTGAGCGTGCGCTCGTGAAGACGGGGCTCGATTTCGGCGATGGTGTGAACCCGGAAGCCGCCATAAACCAGATGCTCGTACATGTCATCGGTGAGCGTCCACACATGAGAATGGCGAAGCAGCACATCGGTCAGCGCCTTGAGTTGATCGCGGCTATAGCAGGCACCGGTCGGATTGCAGGGCTGGTTGAAGATGAACCACTTTGTCTTCGGCGTGATGGCCTTTTCCAGCGCGGCCGCGGTCAGCCGGAAGCCGTCTTCCAGCCGCGTATCGACGATTTTCGGCGTAGCGCCGGCGAGCTCTACGATGTCGGGATAGCTCACCCAATAGGGCGCAGCGATCACCACCTCGTCGCCGGGATTAAGCGTCGCCATCAGCGCGTGATAGATCACGCTCTTGCCCCCTGGCGCGACAAAACATTGGCTAGGCGCATAATCGAGATTGTTTTCGCGCTTGAATTTCCGCGACACCGCCGCACGGAGCTCCTTGATGCCTTCGACGTTGGTGTATTTGGTCTCGCCGCGCTGGATGGCGGCGATGGCAGCCTCCTTGATGTTATCGGGCGTGTCGAAATCGGGTTCACCCGCCGCCAGGCCAATGATATCGCGCCCCTGCGCCTTCAGCTCGCGCGCTTTTTGGCTCATGGCCACGGTGGCGGCCGGCCGAATGCGGGCAAGGGCGCGGCTAAGAAAGCCCTGCGGCAATGACGGCATAATGCTTTCCCCTCGCCCTCAAAATGAATTCCTAATCAACCGCGCGCGCTCTGTCACCATTCGTTGAAAGCAAAGAAAGCGGCGCCCACCAAGCAACCGAACGCCGCCACGTGATTCCAGCGAATCGCCTCATTCAGATACGTCACCGAAAACACACCGAACACGATGAGCGTGATGATCTCCTGCATGGTTTTGAGCTGGGCCGCCGAATAGACCGTGTGGCCGATGCGGTTGGCGGGTACTGCAAAGCAATATTCGAACAAGGCAATAGACCAGCTCACAATAATCACCAGCCAAAGCGGCGTATTGGGAAATTTGAGCTGGCCGTACCAAGCAAACGTCATAAACACATTTGACACGGTGAGCAGCAAAAACGGTGCGATGAATGGCCATGTCATGCGTCGGTTTCCTTTTTTTGCGCCGTCTCAAGATAATGGCTAGAATATGACACTGGCGCATAATTTGATCGCCCCTTTAGGCATTGGCAATTACCCCGCGCGCCTAGTCAGACACCGCTATGGGGCATAGACTTGCTATTGGAAGCATTCGACATGCTTCCAAAGGAACAGGAGGCCCCGCGTCATGCGCACAACGCTTTCCGCTATAATCTTCTGCACCGTTTTCATTTCTGTATTTTCTCTTTCGCAATCCGCATCAGCGGCAACGATGGTGATTGGCGTCAATGGTTCATCGCATGGTTGCTATGATGCGGCAAACATTGGAGATCCCAATGGGATCCAGACCTGTAATGCCGCCCTCAGCGAACCGCTGCTGCCGCATGACCGGGCTGCCACACTCATCAATCGCAGCGCCCTCAGGATTGAAACTGGCGACTACAAAGGCGGCCTGGCCGATTGCGATGAAAGCATCCGTATTTTCGCGGGCCTGGGCGAAGCCGAGCTTAATCGCGGGGTTGCACTCCGCGCGATGGGTCACCCGCGGGCAGCACTCGAGGCGTTCGATAAGGCCATCGACATAGGACTTATTCGTCCTCAGCTCGCATATTATGACCGTGCGCTTGCGGACGAAGATGTTGGCGACGTGGCCGGCGCCTATCACGACTACAAGATGGCGCTGCAACTCGAACCCGGCTTCGGGCTGGCGGCTTCGCAGCTTACGCGCTTCAAGATCACGATTACACCGAATACCCCGGCCTGATAGGCCAGGTTTGCGGCGCGCGCCAGCATCGCGCGCCGCTATTGTTCTTCCGGGACTTCGTCCTTCTGGATGGGGTGGTAACTACTTCTCAGGTATGCGACGCCCCGTTTCACCGTGAGCACGACGCTTTTCAGGTTGGCGATGTCGTCCAGCGGATTTTTTGCCACGAACACAAGATTTGCGAGCTTGCCCGGCTCGATGGTGCCCATGTCCTTGGCGTGGCCGACGGTCATGGCGCCCACCAGCGTCGCCGAGCGGATTGCATCCATGGGCTTCATGCCGCCCTTGCGAACCAGCAATTCGAGCTCGTCCTGCAGCGCGGGGTACAGATCCGCGGTTTCGGATTCGCCGTCGGTGCCTGCGGAAATCAGCACGCCCGAGCGATAGGCCTGGTCGAGCAGCCGGTCAGCCAACGCGGCCGAGCAATAGGACGGTCGCGCCTTCGGCTGCTTGGCGTTCTGCTTTTCGATTTCGTCGTAAACCCACAAGGTCGCGTCGAGAATGGTGCCGCGTCTTTTCATCTCTTCGAAAAGATTTTGCACAACTCGGTTGTCACCCTTGAACTTCTCTTCTTCGACGCCCGCACGGTTGTGATATGCCCGCGGCATTTTGTCGGAGGCCTGATAGGCCAGCATGCAGACATGCGACACCACGTCGGCACCCGCTTCTATGATCTCCTTAGGGGTCGCGGGGAATATCGCGGAGTGCGTCCACACCAGAATGCCCTGGCGGTGCGCCTCGGCGACGATGTTTTTCACCAGAGCGCCCGGCAGGTCGGCGTAAATCTTGATGCCGGTGGCGTAGGTGCCGCGCGCTTCAGCGACGGCGATTTTCAGATCGGTCTTCTCCGTGATCGCCTGCATCCACGGCACCTGGCCGGGAATGGCTCCCCGCGTCGCATCGATGACGCGCGGATCGTTGAAGAACTCCGGCCCCGCCATGAACGCCGCATAATAAATATCTGGCGCAGGAATTTCCGATAGCAAGGCCGAGCGCGCGAGATCGGCAAGCCTGCGGCCGTCGCCCGCCATGTCGCGCACCGCCGTGACGCCGCCATAGAGATCGCGGCGCAAAATCGCTTCCTCGCTGCGGCGATTGGGTTTGGTCGAGAGATGCACATGCGAATTGATCAGGCCGGGCAGGGCATAAAATTCGTGCATGTCTACGACCTTCGCGCCCGTCGGCAGCGCGCCCAGTGTCTCCGTTGGCACGACTTTCTCTATCGTGGCGCCCTTGATGACAATCGCCATATTGGGCTTAAGGCCGGTACCCGTGCCGTCGATCAGTGCGGCACCTTTGTAGATCACCGTCTTGGGCGCGGGCTGCGGCGCAGGCTGCGCTGATACGGCGCCAGCAAGACAAAGTGCTGCTACCCCCGTCAGAATAGAAAAACAGGTTTTCATGCCTTGCTCCTCTGCGCCGCGCGCGCGGCCAGCGCTTTGCCAGCCCTGCTCGAACTCTCGCGCCCCAGTTCTTTTGAAATCCACGCGCCCGTCTCGGCCAGCGCTTCGAGATCGATTTCCGGCACCTTGCCAAATCCTTTGAGCATGTAGACGACATCCTCCGTCGCTACATTCCCAGAAGCCCCTGGCGCATAGGGGCAGCCGCCCAGCCCCGCGACAGAACTGTCCACCGTGCGCACGCCCTCTTCCAGCGCCGCCAGAATGTTGGCCAACGACTGCCCATAGGTATCGTGAAAATGCACGGCCAATTTATCCATCGGCACCACGCCGGCAACCGCCTTGACCATCGCCTTGGCGCGCTTGGGCGTGCCGACGCCGATGGTGTCGCCAAGCGAGATTTCGTAGCAGCCGAGCTCCGTCAGCTTCGCCGCCACGTAAACCACGCGCGCCACCGGCACCTCGCCTTCATAGGGGCAGCCCAGCACGCAGGAAATATAGCCGCGCACGCGCACCTTGGCCTGCTTCGCGCGCGTGCAAACGACTGCGAAACGCCGCAACGATTCATCGATCGAGCAATTGATGTTGGCGCGCGAAAAGCTTTCCGAGGCGGCGCCGAACACCGCCACTTCATCGGCGCCCGCGGCCAGCGCCGCAACGAGGCCCTGCTCGTTCGGCACCAGTACGGGATAATGCACGCCGGGCTTGCGCTTGATGCCGGCCAGCACTTTCGCGCTGTCGGCCATTTGGGGAATTTTCTTCGCCGACACGAACGCGCCCGTTTCCACCACGGGCAAGCCCGCGGCGGACAGACGGTTTACCAGCTCGATCTTGAGTTCGGCAGGAAGCGCCCGGAGCTCGTTCTGAAGCCCGTCGCGCGGACCAACCTCGACGATTTTCACCGACATCCGGGCGGCCTCCGCCCCAATTTCAGTTCACCTGGCGCTGCGCCATGATCGGCTGCGCCGCCACCAGCAACTGGCCGTCGGCGATCAGCTGTTCGCCCTCGCTGGCGTCGCGTTTCGCGCTTTCGCCCGGCACGGCGCGAGCGACAATCGCTTCGACGAGCTGGCGGTGATTGGCAAGCCGGCCAAGCACGCGATTCTTGCGGGTGGTGAGCTCGGTCCAGTATTGCTGCCACAGCTGCCGTGACACGATCTCTTCGCCCGCCAGCTTGGGATTCTTGTAGAAGTTCTTGCCCATCAGGATGCAGACCACGCTCCAGTGGCTGAACACCGTTTTGTTGCGCGGGTCGAGCGGGCTCGGCAAATTATACTGCCACAGATCGAGATGATGCCTGAGCGCGTCCGAGCGTTTGGCTTCATGCGCGGTCGCTTTCCAGAACGGCGTGTCCTGGCGGTCGTTGAGATCGAAATGCATGCCCAGAAAATCGCGGATCTCGTCATAAAGCTTGGCGGTCGCGTTGTTGTATTGCTCGGCAAGCGGTTCCTCGAAATCGGTGGACGGCAGGCTGGACACCAGCCAGCGCGCCTGCAATTCGATCGACATGATGGAAGTGGATTCCAAGGGCTCCAGAAAACCCGAAGACAGCCCCAGCGCCACGCAATTCTTCACCCAGCTGCGCCGGTTGCGGCCCACCCGCATCTTCAGCACATACGGCTCGATCAGAAAATCGACGCCGTTCAGATGATCGCGCTTGAATTCGGCCAGCGCTTCGTCGTCGCTGATGAATTTGCTGCAATAGACATAGCCCGTGCCGCGCCGGTTCTGCAGCGGGATGTCCCACACCCAGCCCGACGACATCGCCTTGGACAGGGTGAGCGAGGGAATCTTGGTCTCGCCTTTGGGGTAGGTCACCTGCAACGCGATGGCGCGGTCGTTGAGCAGATAATCGCCATAGGATTCGAACGGCTCCTTCATCACCTGGTTGATGATAAGCCCGCGGAAGCCCGCGCAATCGACCGCAAGCTCGATCGGCCACTCGCCATTCTCCTGCAATTGCAGCGATTGGATGAAGCCGCGGTCGTCAAGTTTCACGTCCACAACATTGTCGCGCAGGTGTTTCACGCCGCGCTTGATGCAAATTTCCTTGAGGAACTCGGCCAGCCTGCCGGCATCGATATGATAGGCGTATTGCAACGCGCCGCCGTATGCAGGCCCATTGAGCGCGCGCGGGCCGGTATTGTTCTCATAGGCCTCGCGCGCGAGGCTGATGGTGCGCACGAAATCCTGATCGTTACAGTTCTCCTTATCGGGCAGGCCGTAACGCTTGAACGAATAACCTGGATTGTGGCCCCTGACGGTCAGGCCGCCAGTGAAGGGATGCACGTAGCCGATCAGCTCACCCTTCTCATTGGTGTTGAAACGGTCGAACAGGATGCCGAGCTTGAAGGTGGCGTCGGTGCGCTGCATGAACTCGGCTTCCGAGATGCCGAGCATCTTCATGGTGTGCTTGAGCGTAGGCACGGTGGCTTCGCCGACGCCGACGGTGCCGATATTGGGCGATTCGATCAGCGTGATCTTCACATCGGGATTGGCGGTCGGCCCCCATTGCAGGCGCTGGTTCAGATAGGCGGCCGCGATCCAGCCGGCGGTGCCGCCGCCGACAATAGTGATGTTGGTAATCGGCTTTCCCATGAAATTCCCCGTCTCGTCCGCACAATGATCGACTATAACCCAAGCCCTGCAACCCAGGCCCTACCGCAATGTGGCGCCCGCCTGTCCTTACCACGCTGGCGGACAGGGAGTCATACAAACAACTGTCCACGATTGTCCAACGATGTCCGACTAGCCGCTCCAGGCTTAAAATATTTACGACTTTAGAGCTTCGCGACTCTTGGCGTGTCCACCTTGAACCATCAGAATCTACTCCCAAGTCATGGGTAGGTTCATGGGTAAAGGATGAGAACCACGATTGGACGTCTGACGGCGCTCAGTGTCGCCAGACAAAAGGAGAAGGGCCTCTTCGCGGATGGCGGTGGCTTGTATCTTCAGGTTAGCGCTAGTGGCACTAAATCATGGATTTATCGCTTCATGTTGCGCGGGAAGACGCGCGACATGGGCCTTGGCTCGTACCGTGACGTCAGCTTAGCCGAGGCACGAAACAAGGTCGCCGAGTTTCGCCAGTTGCGAAGCGAAGGGATCGATCCGCTAGACGCCCGCAACTCGAGAAACGAACAGGCAACCCTTGAAGCCGCTTGCGCTATGACATTCGAGCAGTGCGCAGAAGCTTATATCGAGGCTCATCGACCGTCTTGGCGTAGCGCGAAGCATGCGGCCCAGTGGACTAGCACGCTTGCCAAGTACGCTTATCCAATCTTTGGCAATGCCTCCGTACAGTCCGTCAATACCGCTCTGGTGATGAAAGTTCTTGAGCCTATTTGGTCAACCAAGACAGAAACCGCGAGCCGCGTTAGGGGGCGAATAGAATGCGTGCTCGATTGGGCTGCTGCACGGGGTTACCGGCGGGGTGAGAACCCAGCCCGCTGGCGTGGGCACCTTGAAAACCTCTTGCCTAATCGCGGCAAGGTACGTCGGGTACAACACCACCCTGCGCTTTCCTACCACGAGATAGGGGTCTTTATGGCGGCCTTGCGGACGCAGAAATCCATTGCCGCGTTTGCCCTCCGGTTTCTCATTCTTGCGGGAACTCGCACGAGCGAGACCGTTGGCGCACGTTGGGAAGAGATCGATCTCGCGAACGCTGTTTGGACGATACCTGCAAATCGGATAAAGGCAGGCAAGGAACATCGGGTGCCTCTATCTGAGCCGGCGCTCGCTATTCTGAAAGAGATGAAGAAACTGGGTCAGGTCGGGTTTATGTTTCCGGGAGGCAAGAAATCGAAGCCCCTTAGCAACATGGCGTTATTGGCTTTACTTAAGCGCATGGGCCGTTCGGACCTGACCGCGCATGGGTTCCGCTCCACATTCCGCGATTGGGCAGCTGAATGCACGAATTATTCGAGTGATGTTGCTGAGATGGCGCTCGCCCACGCCGTCAGCAACAAAGTCGAGGCGGCTTATCGGCGTGGTGACTTGTTCGAAAAGCGGCGTCGCTTAATGCGGGAATGGGCGCGATACTGCGAAAGTACGAACGCGTCATCGACAATATCTGCGATAATGCAGCCAGTGGCGGCTTAACGATCCACTAGAACCGTTTTGGGGGCGGATGAATGTCTGCTTGTGACCAAAATGTATGGACCTGCTGCATTTCGCAAGTGAGGGCGTGCTGGCGGAAGTTCCTGATATGTATCCGACCTGTTGATCGGCACGCGGGCCGTGGCTTTAATGTGAGTACACTCGCATCTTTATCTCATTAGCGAACTTAAAATAAGTGCGTCAGCCTTTATTTTCCCCTCTGGTATAAGAAATGCGGCTCAACAGTCTATTATGGCCACAGCCTAACGAGTTCAGGAAATGAAAATAGGGCCGCTGTAAAAGATGCAGCGACCCTGTTCAGTAGTGACCATGACCCCAGCGTATTTTTGTACCAGGGGAATTCAAATCTTAATGCATTATTGCGTTGGCATCAGGGTCCTTCGCAAATGGGTTTTTGGTTTGCTGTGCTCGTGGTCGGTGCCTTAGTAATTAGTCCGAGCGGACAGTAGTTTCGTAGTTGCGCATCATTCGAAGACCACTTGGGCCCTTTTATGCTGTCAGAAATTTCACCGCTCAATTGCTCGTCTCACAGATTATTGCCTTATTTCAACTTCTCTACATGATGCAGCAGGCGAGGCCTTTTTCTGCTCCATTAATTGGATTAATCAGTCTGACAATCCGTACCGCACAGAAACTGGCCTTCGATATACCTCTGCAGGTTGCCTAAGCCATTGATCTCTGGCATCGCTCGGTTTCCTAAAACTCTGGCAGGTTATTGCTGTGTCGCGTCCTTAGGGCGAATGCATAAGTTTCTAAGGGTGTTAATGGTCAACGGATCAGTAAAACTTCGATCTAATTCCGATTTCTAAATTTCAAACCCCGCAATGAAGAACCGTGGTCGTTCTCCACTCGATATTTGTAATTCAACTTGATAAGCAATTTGTATGGTGAAATTTTGAGTCCGTTCCACCCGCTGCGCTGCCTGGATCTACGATCAATTCGGTAGATTCTGAGTTTTGGATGAGCTCGGTTTGTTGAGAGCTAACCCTATTGCGGTATGCCTTGCGGGCAGGGATCATTACGTAGATAATTGTGTTCCATTTTAAGAATTGCAGATCGAACGCACTTCACCTTGGCGTCGCTGCAGTCTACTAAGTTTAGGTGAGGGGGTTGCCCATGGATCGACGTGAATTGCTTGTTTCTCTTACCACCGGCGCGGCTATGCTCGCTTCCAGCCCGCGCCTAGCCTTTGCGGACGAAAAAGCTGGCAAGTCTGGAAGTCGCGGTCCACGAAACCTCGTGACGGATGTACCCGGCCTCCGGATTGGTCAGGCAGAGAATGCCAAAGTGCGAACGGGCGTGAGCGTAATCTTGCCCGACGGCCGTGCGACGTGTGCCGTCGATGTGCGCGGCGGTGGACCGGGAACACGCGAAACCGACGCCCTCAATTCGTGGAATCTGGTACACTCTGTCGATGCCGTCGTGCTTTCCGGCGGCTCCGTTTATGGGCTGGCGGCCGCGGATGGAGTTGTTGCTTGGCTCGGCGCACATGATCGTGGTTACGCGATGCTTCCTATGCCCGGTGTTCCACGCTCGCCGGTTGTACCGGCGGCAATCCTTTATGACCTTGCTAACCAAGGCGACAAGAGCTGGGGTCTCAATCCGCCTTATCGCGATCTTGGATTGCAAGCGATTCAGAACGCTTCCTTGGATTTTAAGCTCGGCACGGCAGGAGCTGGATTCGGCGCTGTAGCGGGCGGAATCAAGGGCGGATTGGGTTCCGCTTCGTTTGTGACCAGTGACGGCATGTCGATAGGCGCCATCGTCGCCGTGAACAGCCTGGGCTCGGCCGTTGTGCCCGGTACGAAGCATTTCTGGGCCGGACCCTTCGAGATCGGAAAAGAGTTTGGCGGTCTCGGGGCTTCCGATAAACGCGTCGCAGCTGAGGACTGGGGCAATACGAAGGTTAATCCGGGTGCGCGCAAGAACACGACCATCGCCTGCATTGCGACCGATGTTGACCTTACTATCGATCAAATGAAGAGAGTGACTATGATGGCGCAAGACGGGCTCGCGCGCGCCATCCGTCCGACACACTCTCCGTTTGACGGCGATGTCGTGTTTGGACTCTCAACAGCGAAACAGCCTCTCAAAGGCGCATTCCCCGATTTCACGGTTGCGCGAATTGGCTCGATCGCTGCCGACGTCCTTTCACGCGCCGTTGCGCGGGGCATTTATGAAGCGACGTTGCCCCCCGGAGCAGAAGGGAAGACCTGGCACAACATTTAAAGCCCGGTACACTGGAGTAACTCGCGTGCCACCATTTGCCCGTTACGCGATTGGTATCGCCGTGCCATTCTTGTCAGTAATTCCGACGGTCCCACTTCTTGGTCGGCTTCCTATAGTTTTTTTTGGTATGCCGCTTGCGCTTCTGTGGCTTTTCGCCTGCATCCCTCTTGCTTCTCTCTGCCTCGCCATTTGTTGGTTTTCTCATGACCGCTACCAACCCGATGAATGCATTGATGCTAATTATGATGTCGACGGCGCACCATGACCATCATTTTTCTTGGGATAATTATTCTCTCGTTATTGCTTGCGGTTCTTTCTAGACGCGGGCACCTGCATCAAAAGGCAGAAGACTTCTTCGTTGCCTCAGGCCAATTCAATGCGGTGCTGTTTTTCTTTCTGGCGGTGGGTGAGACATATAGCGTTACTACTGTGCTCGGCTATCCCGGCGGGGTCTATGCGAACGGCACGGGGTTCGTTACCTGGTTCCTGGGTTACATATTGCTCGCTTTTGTCGTGGGCTACTTTCTCAACCCACTTATCTGGCGCGCCGGGCGCGTTCATGGCGCGATCACAATGCCCGATTTGTTCCGCCGACATTTTGACAATCGCGCGCTTGAAGTTGTTGTGGCGTGCTCTGGGCTCATATTTCTGGTTCCGCTAGGTATGCAGCAGTTCCTCGGACTCCAAATCGTGTTGAAGGTATTGCACTGGTCGATCTCCCCCCTGATCCTGACTTGTCTGGCCGGCGTTCTTGCTTTTGCCTATATCGCGATTTCCGGAATCCGAGCATCCGCCTATGTGGCAATTCTCAAAGACATCCTGCTTATCGCGGCAATTCTGCTTACGGCAACTGCCGCGTTTGACAATTGGGCTGGCAATTGGACAGCGACAACGATTCCCATGACAGCAGCGTGGAAGAAAGCAATGACGCCAACACTAGAAGGCGATATCTTTTCGATTACTACGGTGCTCTTGCAAAGCATTGGCTTCTGTATTGTGCCGCAAACCTGTGCCTATGTATTCACCGCCCGCTCGGCATCGTCCGTTCGTAGGGCCCAGGTAACTATGCCTCTTTACATGCTGATGTTTCCATTTCTGACAGTGGTCGCCTATTTTGCGCTCAGCCACCCGATGCAGTTGCAATCGGCCAATGACGTTTTGCCAGCAGTTGCAAAAATGCTTTTGCCAGGTCCACTTGTGGGTCTTGTCATGGCAGGCGCGGCACTTTCCGCATTGGTCGTATTGACTGGTATCTGCCTTGCAATAGGTTCTCTCGTTTCGCGCAACCTAGTACCTGGGCTGACCAGCAATCAACAGCGTCAATGGTCGCAGGTGGTAATCGCCCTCTATCTTTTGCTTTCGATTGGCAGCGCTGCAACGTCCTCTCAATTGATGGTGACAATCAACAATCTCTTCTATTTCGGCATCGCCCAATCTCTGCCGGGCATGCTAGGAATTCTGTTCCTACGCCGAATGCGGCCGGGCGCAATCATTGCAGGTCTCGTTGCCGGAGACGTGGTTGCGATTGCCATCTATGAATTCGCTATTCCTGTAGGGGGAATAAATGCCGGATTTGTCGGCCTGCTGGTAAACTTGGCAATTGTCTTCACAGCGCTCTATTTCTTACCGGGCACGGAACGGAGACCGATTTCTGCGATAACGCAGCTGCGCAGACATTCTGATCTCGCTGAATCTGCGAAGAATACAACCTGACCGTGTACATATATGTGATCTTCAGCCAATCTGTTGCCTCTTGGCATGAATCGTAAGTGTTGCACTGGCGTCAATTACCTCCTTGTTCTGCATCGCTCCCTGTACAAATCGTTGACAGTATTGTGACAGGGGGCGCAGAATTTTGTTTGATCGCTCGACAGAGCGATCACGTAATGGGGGGCCAAGCAAATGAAGCGTCTATTTTTGGCGGCCGCTATTGTGCCAATTTCACTTCTGGCAAGCGTGGTATCGGCTCCGGTCGCAGCGCAGCAACAGCAACAACAGCAAGGCGTCGAGACTGTCGTCGTAACGGCAGAAAAGAGGTCTGAAGCCGCCCAGAATGTGCCTATCGCGCTGACCGTTCTAAGTGCCGATGATTTGCTGAAGCGGGGCATCGACAAGGTCAATGGGCTCGAATACGCTACACCGAGCCTCGAAGTCGTTCCTGCGTTCGGCAGCGGCCAGCCTGAATTTCGCCTGCGCGGCGTAGGCTTCGACGACTACGCATCAAACAACACATCGACGGTTGGCGTTTACGTGGATGAAGTCGCTTACCCCATTCCGTCTCAGACGCAGGGCACGCTGTTTGATTTAGAACGGACGGAAGTTCTCTATGGACCGCAAGGCACCTTGTACGGCGTCAACACCACCGGTGGTGCAGTCAACTTCATTACGAACAAGCCGACGGATGAGTTCACGGCGGGGGTTACCGCCGAATATGACAGTCACAACGAATTCATCGGTCAAGGATATGTTTCCGGCCCGATCACGAGCGGCCTCGATTTCCGTTTGGCTGCGATCACAGATCAAGACGGTGCTTGGCAGACAAACCGCGACACACATCAGAGCTTCGGCGACAAAAATACGAGCGCATTCCGCGGCGAATTGAAATGGGATCCCAACGGCCGTTGGGATTTCCTTCTCGAGGGACATTATGGCTATGACAAGTCGCAGCCGGTAGGGCTCTATCTGTTCAATCCGGTTTTGAGCACCAATCCCTATAATCTTACGGGCCAGACCATACCCGCCTTCACCAACACAACCCAGACGGCCTGGGGTGGCTCGCCCACGTTTGCCAGTCTCTCAGGGATTGCAGCCGATGCTGCGCCCTTCCATAACTCGAACAACGACGGCGTTAATTTCCAGGCCCATGGCGATCTCGGTTTCGCGGAGCTGACATCGATCACCTCATATGAAAACATGCTACGACGGGAATACAACGACTGGGACGCATCATCGGCCGCCCTTGCAGGTACATATTTCGACACGAACGCGGACGTCTTTTCGCAAGAACTGCGGCTGGCCTCATCCAATACTGGCCCGTTCAACTGGCTTGTCGGCGGCTACTATGCCCATCAATCGATGAGCGAAATCTTCGATTCGGATTTCGCACAGTCCTTGGGCCTGGCCATCAAAACGAGCTATGACCAACATGTAACTACGAAAGCCGTATTCGGGCAGGCCGAATATCAGATTACTGATCAACTCAAGCTCATCGGAGGCTTGCGGTATAACGACGAAACGCGCTCACTGAGTAACTTCGAAACTGCTGGCGTATTCTTGCCTGGGGCGCCAATTATTGATTTCAACGTCCCTGCCAACCAATCGATCACCAACAACCGCCTCTCGGGTAAGGGTGAGCTTGAATACAAGCCTGACGACCACGTGATGTTGTACGCCAGCGTTAGCGAAGGCGTGAAATCTGGCGGGTTCACAGCCTACAACGGTTCCAGCAGCGCACCACCGTTGAAGCCTGAAGTTCTGTGGGCTTACGAAGCGGGTTTCAAATCGAACCTCTTCCACAACACGCTCCAGCTGAACGGCGCGGCTTTCTACTATCACTATGAAGATCAGCAGATTCAATCGGCAGTCTGGGGCTTTGCTGGTCCGGTCGGCGCGATAGTGAATGCATCGAAGTCGCACATCTATGGCGGTGAGATCGAGGCCGACTGGGTGCCCATAGACAATTTCAATATTACCGAGTCGGTGGGCTGGAAAGACGGGAAGTTTGATGTTTTCGACAACTTTCTCAACATCCCGGCATCTGACGCCAAATGTGTGCCTGCTTCGATTTGCGTGCCGCCGGGCCCCCTCACACCTGTTTACAGCAATGAGAAGGGCGCTCGCCTCGGATTCCCGCCCCTCAGCTACAATGGCTCCATTTCTTACATTTGGCAGGTCTTTCAGGGCTATACGCTCGAGACCGAGGGTGATTGGGCTTTCCATGACCATCTGAATCCGTTGCTGCTCGGTCCGGTATTTTTCGTCAAATCGTACTGGTTGGCGAACATGAACTTCACGCTGGCACCGGACGATGGACCTTGGCAGGTCACGCTGTTCTGCCACAACTGCACCAACACCAACTACGACACCACGCGCAACTTCTTCCTCACCGATATCGACATTGCTCAACGCGGCGAACCGGGAGTAGTTGGCGTTCGGATGAGCTACAAGTACTAATTTCTCGGTAGCGAGGGCGCTGTGTGCCCTCGCCATCAGGTATTCCGCAAGATCGGCGTAAAGCGGCCGAACATTCGGACGCCTCCCATTCGTCGCTCGGGGCGTGATCGAAGAACTGTAAGTGCTCGTCGCATCATTGACTGGATACGCGACCTGCGATTGCATGATTGCGGCGCGTTCGATCCATGTCGAGCAGGCAGTGGGAATACAGAATGATTAAGGAAAAGCTCTTTATTGCAGGGCGCTGGATCGCCACGAACTCTACGATTTCGATCGAGGATCCTTCGACGGGCGAGATGATCGGCACGCTCTCAGCCGGCAGCGCTAGTGATGTGGATGAAGCCGTGAGCGCCGCTGCAGCGGCGTGTTCGGGCGCATGGGGAAAACTAATGGCTACCGAACGTGGCCGCCTGCTGCAGCGGATAAGCGCGGCAGTCGCTGTGCAAGCCGATGCACTCGCAGAGCTAGAAGTGCGGGACGTTGGCAAGCCGCTGAAGCAGGCGCGTGCCGACGCATTCGCTCTCGCGCGCTACCTTGAATACTACGCCGGTGCGGCGGACAAGCTTCACGGCGAGACGATCCCTTATCTCGCTGGTTACACCGTCTATACGCTGCGCGAACCGCATGGCGTCACGGGGCATATTATTCCCTGGAACTATCCCATGCAGATCATCGGGCGCTCGGTTGTCGGCGCGCTGGCTGCAGGCAATGCAACGGTGGTGAAACCGGCAGAGGAGGCGAGCCTGACTGCGCTCGCTTTTGCCAAGATAGCAGAGGACTGCGGTCTTCCGGCAGGCGCGCTCAATATCATAACCGGCTTCGGTGAAGAGGCAGGTGGTGCGCTCGCCGCCCATCCAGGGATCCACCATCTATCCTTCACGGGTTCTACCGCAGTCGGCTCGCTTGTACAGGCTGCAGCAGGCAGGAATGCGGTTCCGGTAACGCTCGAACTGGGCGGAAAATCTCCCCAGCTCGTCTTTGCCGATGCCGATCTTGGGCGGGCGCTGCCGTTCCTCGTGAATGCTGGAATCCAGAACGCGGGACAGACTTGCTCCGCTGCTTCACGCATCCTCGTCGAGGGAACGATCTACGAGCCCCTGCTCGAAAGGCTCGCCGAACGTTACAGAGCGCTGCGCGTCGGGGCGGCCAAAGATGATTTGGATCTCGGCCCACTGATTTCTGCAAGCCAGAAATCTCGGGTCGAGCAATATATCGCTCGGGGCCGCCAGGACGGATATTCAGTCGCAGCGGAAGGAAAAATTGTTTCGACAGTGCCACGTGGTGGCCATTATGTGGCGCCGATTCTTTTTGCGGGCGTTGCACCCGATAATGTGCTCGCTCAGAAGGAGATATTTGGGCCGGTTCAGGTCGTCATTCCCTTCGACACAGAGGAGGAAGCCGTTCGAATTACGAATGCGACCGATTACGGCCTCGTGGCCGGTGTGTGGACGCGCGATGGAGGACGCGCCATGCGGTTGGCGCGCGCGATCCGCGCTGGGCAGGTGTTCATCAACAATTACGGTGCGGGCGGCGGCGTGGAATTGCCTTTTGGAGGCGTTGGCCGCTCGGGCCATGGCCGTGAGAAAGGCTTTGAAGCGCTTTATGCCTTCACGCGGCTGAAGACGGTGGCTGCTTTTCACGGATAGGATAGGGCATGCGCTTAAGGGACAAGGTCGCGATTATCACCGGCGGGGCATCAGGCTTCGGTGAAGGAATCGTACGTCGTTTCGCAAAGGAGGGTGCGCGCGTTGCGATCGCTGATGTGAACGAGGATGCAGCGCAGAAGCTTGCGAAGGCGATTAATGGCTTTGCCATCCGCACCGATGTATCGCATGGCGACGACGTGAAAAGACTCGTGCAATTAGTTACTAAACGTTGGGGCGATATCGATATACTTGTGAACAACGCCGGTATAGGAAGCCGACCACAGGCGCTCGATACTATGGCGGAAGACGATTTTGACCGCATCTTCGTAGTCAATGGCAAATCGGTTTTCTTGACGGCACACGAAATCGTGCCTCGCATGAAAGCTCGCAAACGGGGCGTGATCCTGAACATAGCTTCAACGGGTGGAGTGAGCCCACGGCCCAATTTGTCCTGGTATAATGCCTCTAAAGGTTGGATGATTACAGCCACGCGCGCGATGGCCGTGGAACTGGCACCATTTGGTATCCGCGTGAATGCCATCAATCCAGTGGCCGGCGAAACACCCTTGCTAGCCACATTCATGGGAGAAGACACTCCCGAGATCCGCGCGAAATTTCTCGCTTCTATCCCCATCGGCCGTTTCTCGACTCCCGAAGACATTGCAGCTGCTTCCTGTTTCCTTTGCAGCGACGAAGCGTCTATGATTACTGGAGTTGCTTTGGAGGTGGATGGAGGCCGCTGCATTTGAAATAGTGGAAACAATATGAACGCACCCCGACACCTTGACACGATCTTACGTGAAATTGAGACGCGCGAAGGAGAAATTGTAGCGCTGACGCGGGATCTTATTCGCTTTCCGACGCTCAATCCGCCCGGAGATGCCTATAGGCCATGTGCGGAATATCTCGGGCAGCGGCTCGCACGCCGAGGGATGAAAATCGAATATGTACGTGCGGAAGGTGCACCAGGCGATAGTGACAAATACCCCCGTATCAATGTAATCGCGCGTCATGAAGGCAAGTCGCAGGGGCCATGTGTGCATTTCAATGGGCACCTCGATGTCGTCCAAACGGGCGCTGGTTGGACTTTCGACCCGTTCGGAGGAGTCGTGCGCGACGGTAAAGTCTATGGCCGTGGGGCGTGCGATATGAAAGGCGGAATTGCTGCAGCGGTGGTGGCGGTTGAAGCGTTGATCGATTCCAACCGCGAATTGCCTGGCGCCATCGAAATTTCTGGAACTGTCGACGAAGAATCAGGGGGTATGGTGGAGTCGCCTACCTCGCCGAGCGCGGATGGTTTTCAAAGCCACGAGTTGATCATGTCATCATACCAGAGCCTTTGAATGTCGATCGGGTCTGCATCGGCCATCGCGGCGTGTGGTGGGCTGAGATCGAAACTTTGGGGCGTATAGCGCATGGATCGATGCCTTTTCTCGGCGACAGCGCGATCCGGCACATGAGCGCGGTGCTAGAAAAATTTGAGCACGAACTTTATCCGGCTTTAGCCACCCGCCATTCTGACATGCCAGTGGTACCCGCTGGCGCGCGCCAATCGACCATGAACATCAATTCGGTGCATGGAGGCGAAGAAGAGACAAATACAGGATTACCGGCGCCGTGTGTCGCTGATTCTTGCCGTATCGTGATCGACCGGCGTTTCCTTATCGAAGAAACGTTGGCCTCAGTCAAAGGCGAAATAAAGACAATTCTTGAGCGTGTTGCAGTGGAGCGGCCCACTTTCCGTTACAAGATTCGTGAACTTTTCAGTGTTGAGCCCATTATGGCGGATCGCAATGGGCCGGTGGCTTCGGTGACGGCGCGGGCTGTTCATCAGATTCTAGGAAAGGAAGCGCAGATCGTTTGCTCGCCAGGCACTTACGACCAAAAACATATAGACCGAATCGGGGGCCTCAAAGACTGCATCGCATATGGGCCGGGAGTGCTCGATTTGGCCCACCAGCCAGATGAATGGGTAGGCATTGCCGACATGATCAGTGCGGCAAAGGTGATGGCAGTCTCCACCGTGAATTTGTTAACTCTAGGCTGAGTGCAACGTCATCTCTCGATTTTGTGCACGACGTTTGGACTTCGTCCGCTACATGCCCAAAGCGTATATTTACACTCTCCCGCTCAATTGTGGGTAGGCTCTTGGGCGTGGTCGACCTTTTCCATTTCCGACGTATACGGATCTATCTCCATAATCGGACAACGATAGTGCTCCCTAAAATCGCGATCGATTATATAATCACCTTTCTCCAAACAACTCAATTCGGTGCCTCCCACTGATTGGAATCCCAAATGCAGTTTGAAAGGCAAGTTCGGGCACGAGCCCATCAGGCTCACCTTGAATTTGTGATGTTGAATATCCTCGACAATCAGGGTCTTGTTGTTCCGAGCGTTCCAGCTGTAGATGTTCCCCATCATCAGACAGGGCGAATCCGCAATTGCGGGGGTCACTAAAACGCTGGCCAGCGCAACGAGTACAAAAAACGGCGTCCTCATGGCATTACATCCTTCAAAAACGCGCGATTAATCAGCAACATAGCAGTTTTCGAGACTAGGGGACAGGGTGTCGATGCTCAGGCCGCGTTCGACAGCTCACCATTGACGGCGGCGCCCATGGCAGCCGTGCCAATACTTCTTTCGCCATCTCGGGCCAAATCGGATGTGCGAAAACCTGCCCTCAATACTCTATGCACAGCCTGCTCAATTAGTTCGGCTTCTGTTAAGTAATTGAAAGAGTAACGAAACATCATCGCCACGCTTAGGATTGCCGCAAGCGGGTTGGCGATGCCCTTGCCTGCGATATCGGGGGCCGAACCATGGACTGGTTCGTATAATCCATTGCGCCGCCCACCTGGGCTTACAGCACCCAGTGAAGCAGAAGGCAACATACCTATCGAACCAGTCAGCATTGCCGTCTCGTCGGAGAGCAGGTCACCGAAAAGATTGTCGGTGACGATCACGTCAAATTGCTTTGGTGCTCGCACCAATTGCATGGCGCAAGCGTCCGCGTGGATGTGGGAAAGCTCTACGTCCTTAAATTCTTCGCTGTGTAGTTTTGTAATCTCTTCCCGCCACAGGAGGCCAGTCTCCAGTACGTTGCTTTTCTCGCAAGAGCAGACCTTGTTCCGCCGCATGCGCGCGAGTTCAAAAGCGACGCATCCAATACGGCGTATTTCGGCCGTCGTGTAGACTTGAGTGTTGACCGCGCGGCGTTCCCCGTGGTCAAGTTCGAAAATTCCACGAGGTTCTCCGTAATATATGCCACTCGTCAGCTCGCGAACGATCATGAGATTAAGACCGCGCACGATTTCCGGTTTCAAACTTGAAGCGGCAATCAGCGCATCGAAGACATAGGCTGGACGCAAATTGGCGAACAGACCTAATTCTTTTCGTAATTGAAGCAGCGCTTGTTCCGGGCGCTTATCAAACGGCGCCAAAAGCCATTTCGGCCCGCCGACTGCGCCGAGCAGGATGGCATCGGCAGACCGCGCGGCGAACAAAGTTGATTGGGTGAGCGGAACACCGCACTTATCGTAAACGGCGCCGCCTATGAAATCTTCTGTTAGCTCAATGGGCAGCTTACGGACATCTCGGAACCATTCCAGTACACGACGCGCCTCTCGCACAACTTCGGGCCCAATGCCATCGCCTGCGAGAAGCAGAATCTTATTCAAATCGGCTCCTCCCAACCCGCGGACGAGCTTGGATGTGTCGTGCTACGAACGCGCAGGGATTGTTCGTCTGAGTTTCAATGCGTTGGATGTTCGTGCGTGGTGTGATTATGCTTACGCACTCGAGGTGGAGACGCTCCGGCTGCGCAATGCTGTAAGCCATTTCGAGCAAATAAGTGGCCCAGTGAGTTTTTTCAAACGGAATTGCTGATCTCGAGATTACTTCATGATGGTTGCGACATCCAGATGGGTTGCGGGAAGCACAGGATTCTGTTTCAAAAACTGGAACATTTTGATTTATTTCAACATAGCGGGTGTTTTATGCGCGGGAAAGGAAGCACTAACATGTCTCACGGCTCGAACCAGGAAGCGCTAGACGCATACTGGATGCCATTCACTGCGAACAGGCAGTTCAAATCGGCTCCCAGGCTTCTCACCCATGCGGCAGGAATGTACTACACCAAAAGCAATGGTGAAATTTTACTTGATGGTACTGCGGGGCTCTGGTGTGTGAATGCGGGTCATGGCCGAAGGGAAATAACTTTGGCAGTTTGTGAGCAGCTTCAGGTTTTGGACTACGCTCCCTCGTTTCAAATGGGCCATCCGCTTGCTTTTCGCTTTGCCGAGCGCCTTGCCAAGATCACGCCAGATGGCCTCGACCGAGTGTTTTTCACCAACTCCGGATCAGAGTCAGTTGATACTGCTCTCAAGATCGCACTGGCTTATCAGCGCGCGATCGGACAGGGCACTCGCACACGTTTGATCGGCCGCGAGCGGGGCTATCATGGAGTTGGATTTGGCGGCTTATCAGTAGGGGGTATTGTCAATAACCGACGAGTATTTACTAGCCTCCCCGGCAGCGACCACATCCGACATACCCACGATCTTGCGCATAATTCGTTTTGCTCTGGCTTGCCTAAACACGGAGCCGAGCTCGCTGACGATCTTGAGCGTCTGGTTCAACTTCACGGCGCCGAACGATTGCAGCCGTAATAATCGAACCTGTCGCTGGCTCGACCGGTGTGCTTGTGCCACCGACAGGGTATTTGGAGCGCTTGCGAAACATAGCCACCAAGCATGGCATTTTACTGATCTTTGATGAGGTGATCACTGGCTTTGGACGGCTTGGGCGCCCGTTCGCTGCCGACTATTTTGGCGTTATGCCGGACATTATCACTGCCGCAAAAGGATTGACCAACGGCGCTATTCCTATGGGGGCAGTGTTTTGCAGCCGTAATGTGCATGATGCATTGATGCAAGGGCCCGATAATACGATCGAATTGTTTCACGGTTACACGTATTCCGGCCATCCCGTTTCGTGCGCTGCTGGCATTGCCGCGTTAGACATCTATGAGCGAGAAGGCTTACTTACCCGGGGAGCCGACCTCGAAACCTACTGGCGCGAATCCATGTTGTCACTGCGTAATGCACCGCACGTTATCGACATTCGTACGATCGAAATTGTGGCGGGCATTGAGCTCAGATCCCGTGAAGGCTCCGTTGGAACGCGTGCGTACGATGTATTTGTCGACTGTTACGAGCAAGGCCTGCTTATTCGGGTCACCGGCGATATCATTGCCCTTTCACCACCACTTATCGTCGAGCGCGAGCAGATAGGCATCATGATTGCGATGATCCGCGATTCTCTTGCCCGCGTTGCCTGAAGACTGCGTTATCCGAGATTATGCATGTGCCTTCCGAAAGCTAAACTCTGGCGTAGTATCCGGAAGGAATGGGAGCCGAAGGGTATTCGCTATGAAGGTTAGGAAGCGCAGTGCAGCTCGAGACAGTGAGCCGCAATTTCTCACTCCTATTCTGCCGTATGCACGCGCTTAGAAATGGGTGTACTAAAGTGACCTGCCGTATTTTTTGTACCAGCGGCATAGGGAGACTATTGCATCTGAGCGGCCTGATCTAGCGGTGGCGGGAATGGGCTGAACACCATTGGCGCGGGCGGGCGATACCCGAGCGATGAGTGTGGTCTGACGGTGTTGTAGTGCTTTCGCCACTGCTCGATGATCACCTGAGCTTCCCTGAGGCTGTAAAAGATTTCACCATTCAACAGCTCATCGCGCAGTTTGCCGTTGAAGGATTCGTTGTAGCCATTCTCCCAGGGGCTTCCCGGCTCGATGTAGAGAGTTTTTGCGCCGACATTGGCCAGCCGGTTACGCACCACCTTGGCAGTCATCTCGGGACCGTTGTCGGAGCGGATGTGCTGAGGAACGCCACGCACGATCATCGCATCGGCCAGTGCCTCGATGACGCCGAAGCTGTTGATCCGGCGAGCGACTTTGATCGCCAAGCATTCTCGCGTGAACTCGTCGATAAGCGTCAACAGCCGAAGCTTACGGCCATCGTGGGTTTGAGCCTCGACGAAGTCGTAAGACCAGACGTGATTACGGCTCTCCGGCCTCAAGCGGATGCACGAGCCGTCATTGAGCCAGAGACGGCCTCTGGGCTTCTGTTTCTTCGGTACTTTTAGCCCCTCGCGGCGCCAAATGCGGCTCACCCGATCACAGCCCACTTCCCACCCCGCATCCTTCAGCAGAGTTTGAACCCGCCGATAGCCGTAGCGCCCATATTGTGACGCCAAGGCAATAATGGCCTGCGTCAGCGCATCTTCGTCAGCTCGTACAAGGATTGCGTAACGCTGGGTCCCGCGTGGTTGGCCGACGATCCGGCAGGCCTGGCGTTCCGAGAGACCGTACTTGTCGCGAACCCTCGCAACCGCCTGCCGGCGCCGTTCGGGGCTTACAAGTTTCCCGAGGAGATGTCCTTCAACACCTGCTTTTCGAGTGAGAGCTCTGCCACCAAGCGTTTAAGTCGCATGTTCTCCTTCTCCAACTCCTTCATCCGCTTGGCCTGATCGAGCTCCAAGCCCCCGTATTCCTTCCGCCATCGGTAATAATTTTGTTGCGATATACCGGCTTCCCGGCAAGCAATCGGTGCCGCCTTTCCCTGTGCCATCACCACCTCAATCTGGCGTAGCAGCGTCACAATCTGCTCCGTACTGAACCTCTTCTTCGGCATAACCAAGCTCCTTTCCAAGACAGTTTCTCTCAATCCGCTTGGTACAAAAAGAGCCAGTCATGTGTGGACGGCCCCCGCCTGGCAAGGTGTTTTTTGGTAGTGAAGACGGAGTTGGTCGGTGCGGTCATGTGTCCGGCCTGTTGTTGCGGTCGCACATGACCGCTGGCCCTGATGAAGTCCGCGGGACCAGATCCCATTCAGGTCATCGCGCTGGTAAAGCGCAGACTGGTAATTGCGGGTTGTTCCGATCCCCGGTAGCGACCGTTTCGTCATCACGCCTTCAGCACCTCACCAATCTCTTTGTCTCTCAGTCTGGCAGCAACGACTCATCAAGCCGGCTGCGGCCTGAACTCCTCATTTCTGGTCAGCAGCGCCCAGACGATCCGCGCCATTTTGTTGGCAAGCGCGACTGCTGCCAGCTTGTAGGGCTTGCGGGCGAGCAGCTCGCTCGCCCACCGTGTGGTTGAAGCTTTGCCTTTGTGTGCAAAGCGCAGCACCGAATGCGCGCCAATCACGAGCAGGCGGCGGAGATAGGGATCGCCCTTCTTGCTTATCCGTCCAAGCCTCTCTTTGCCACCGCTCGAGTTCTGTCTCGGCACCAGGCCGATCCAAGCCGCCATCTGTCGTCCCGACGTGAAGAGGCTGGGATCGGTGATCGTTGCCACAAGGGCACTGGCGGTAATGGGCCCGATCCCGGGAATCGTCTCCAGGCGCCGGCTTTGCTCATTGGCGCGATGCCAGGCATGGATTTGGCGTTCGATGGCGCCGATCCGTTTGTCCGCGTCGCGCAATTGGTCAACCATCGCCAGCAGGGCATCGCGGGCAAGCCCGGGGATTAGCTCTTGCTCGTCATCTTCAACCAGGGTGATCAATGCCGATACGCCGACACGTCCTTGACGGGTTATGATACCGAACTCGGCAAGGTGTCCTCTCAAGGCGTTGATCAACATCGTGCGCTGGCGAATGAGAAGCTCGCGTGCCCGATGGAGCATCAGAACGCCCTGCTGCTCTTTGCTCTTCGCCGGTACAAACCGCATGCTGGGTCGTGTCACGGCCTCACAGATGGCCGCCGCATCCGCGGCATCGTTCTTACCCCGTTTCACATAGGGCTTGACATAGGCCGGCGGCATCAACCGCACCTCATGGCCATAAGATCTAATCGCTCGGGCCCAATGGTGCGCCGTCGCACAGGCCTCAATGCCGACAAGACATGGCGGAAGCCGCTCGAAAAAGGAAAGAACCTCCGCTCGGCGCAGTTTCTTGCGGGTTACAACCTCGCCACACCCATCGACACCGTGAACCTGGAAGACATGCTTCGCGATATCCAACCCAACCGTGCTAACTTCGCTCATGGACGGCTCTCCTCAAGTGGCCTTGCAACAGCCACACTATGGTACTGAGATGCCGGGAGCGGGGGCCGTCCACCTCATCAGGTCAGACAGGGAGTCCGCCTCTGCCTAACCCGTTAAGTGCCGCTGGGGTCCGTCAATCCGCCTGGACTCCTCGTCAGCCCTTGATTTCCGCTTTCCCAATTCCCACTAAGAGCTTTTAAGCTCCGATAGCTTCCGGCAGTCAATCCGGGGGTTAGTCCGGGGCAGACCGCACCAAGGAAAGGAGCACGAAATGGCAGCGAGGCAGGGCAAACTGAGTGCGAAGCGGATCGCGGCATTGCTGCGAAATCCGGGACGGTATGGCGATGGGCATGGATTAATTCTGCAAGTGGCATCGCCGACGAACGCAAGTTGGCTGTTGCGTTACGAACGGCGCGGACGTGAGCGGTGGTTGGGGCTCGGGGCATTGCATACCTTCTCGCTGGCAGAGGCGCGCGAGCGTGCGCGCAGGGCACGGCAGCAGGTCAAGGACGGAATAGACCCCCTCGATGCCCGCAGGCAAGAGCGCATGGCGCTGGCGCTGGAAGAGGCGAGGACGGTCACTTTCGAAGACGCCGCCGAGCAGTATTACAAACAGCATGAGAGCAAGTGGAAGAATAAAAAACACCAGGCGCAATTTCTTTCGACTTTGAAAGCCTACGCGTACCCTGTAATCGGACGCCTGCCAGTAGGAGCAATCGACACGCCATTGGTGCTCAAAGTAATAGAGCCTATCTGGCACGAGAAGACAGAAACGGCGAACCGTGTGCGTGGGCGCATCGAAGCGGTGCTGGGCTGGGCAACTGTGCGCGGCTATCGGACGGGCGAGAATCCCGCCCGTTGGAAAGGGCATCTGAGTGAAGTCTTGCCAGCCCGCGCGGAAATCCAGAAGACGAATCATCACGCAGCTCTGCCTTTCGTAGATCTGCCCAAATTCGTCGCCAAGCTTCGCGAGCGCGAGGCCCTTGCCGCACGAGCATTGGAATTTACTATCCTCACTGCCGCGCGGACCGGCGAGATCATCGGTGCGACCTGGGACGAGATCGACCAGGGCGGCAAGGTTTGGACCATTCCGGCCTCACGGATGAAAGCTGAGCGGGACCATCGCGTACCGTTGTCTGACCGCGTGGTGGAAATTCTCAAAGCCTTGCCGCATGAGAAAGGCAACTCTCATTTGTTTATCGGTGCGGAAGGTGGTGGGCTTTCCAACATGGCAATGGCAACATTACTGCGGCGGATGGGGCGCAAGGATTTCACCGTTCACGGCTTTCGTTCCACTTTTCGCGACTGGGCTGCAGAACGGACCACGTATGCAAATCACGTCGTAGAGATGGCTCTCGCGCACGCGATCCCGAGTGGCGTTGAAAAAGCGTACCGCCGTGGCGATCTTTTCGAGAAGCGGCGCAAGTTGATGGGAGCTTGGGCAAGTTACATCGAAACCAAGCCCAGCGAGACGGCTAAGGTCGTGCCGATAGGGCGGGCGAAATAATGCCACGCCGAAAGAGACCTCGTATTTTCAAACCGCTGCCGCCGGAATCTTGCTCGCCCAAGAGAAAATACAATTTCGACGACCCCGGTGAGCCGCCCCCCGTCGTCTGGAAGCGTAACGATGAGCATGCATTGGCGCGGCTTGTAGAATCTTATGGCGTCGACGAGGTAGAAAGGGAAGCGCGTACAGCGAGAAAACATAGACGCGGGAGACCTCCGCGAACGGGGAGGCCTTGGGAAGGAATGGCGTATGACCGCGCGGCGATGTGGTTTGCATCGATCATTGATGGATGGGCCGGCGAATATCGGGAAGCAGGAATGCGAAAAGGCGCCGTGCGCCAAGCGTTGAAGGATTTCATGGAAATGGAGTACGCCGATAATCGCGATGCGGGGAAGAACATCACTGGAGCGGCTTATAAGAAAAAACTGCGGGACGGGCGCAAGCTGATTCGCGAACGCGAAAATCGCGTGTCGGGACTCAATCGCAAGCGGAGGCATAAATAGCACCCTTTTATGCCCCCGCCTGTATCGTGGCGTGCGAAAGCTGGGCTCCCTATGACTCCTATTAAGCGCATCTAAACGCTTATCAGGAGACCTACAATGGAGCCCCAGAAAATCATCCGGTTAGCCGATTTACCTGACTATGTCGGCCTGAAAAGGTCGCAGATTCAGGCATTGATCGAGCGCGGCGAATTTCCACGACCCGTGAAACTTTCCGCGCGCCGCATCGCGTTTCTGGCGAGCGAGATTGCCGAATGGCAGGCCAAGCGAATCGCGATGCGCGGCTGAGGCGTCATGGACGCTTCAACGATTGCGGCAGCTCTAGGTGGAAAACGATCCTGGCAGGGATGGGAATGCCACTGTCCTGCCCACGAAGACGGGAGTCCATCGCTCGACATCACCACCAAGAACGGGAAAGTTCTTTTCTTTTGTCGTGCCCATTGCACGCAGGAGCAGGTCATCACGGCATTGCAATCAAGGGGACTGTGGCAGAAAAAAAGGAATGTCATGGTTGAGCCCTTTAGCAAAATCGATGAAGACGAAGATGAGCACGGGGCCAATGATAGGCAGTTCCGGCATCTGGTATCGATATGGCGCGCCCTGGCTTACGCGAGCGAGAAGCCGGCGAGGTATCTCAAAGGGCGCGGGATCAAGTTTGTACCGCCATCCGCAAGGCTGTTACCCGCGACACAGATGAAGCAGCTCGCTGGCTATGATTTCCCCGCGATGGTGCTGCCGGTCATGAATGGCGAAGTTCTTTTAGGCGCACACATAACTTTCCTTGACAGGAATGGCACAACTAAAGCCGCTCTTGAGAAACCGCGCCGGATGTACGGCCAGATCAAGGGCGGATTTATACAATTGAGCATGATCGACCACGACCAGCCGCTGATCATAGGCGAAGGCGTGGAATCAACCCTCTCGGCCATGCAGCTTGCCGGTAATCCCGGCATTGCGGCGATGTCGGCGAGCTTCATGTCGAGCGTGAGGCCCCCACCCTGCCGAGAGATCATCATCGCGGCCGACAATGATGAAAACGAAAGTGGCCTCAAAGCCGCTGCTGCATTGGCCGAAAGGCTCCAATTCGAAGGCCATCAAGTGCGGATCGCGATGCCACCCCGGCGGGCGGAGGAAAAGTCGCGTGATTGGAATGATGCCTTGCGAGACGGAAGCGGCGTTCACGCGTGGCAGGCGGCTTTCTCGAATGGCGCTGCCAAAATAAAGCATAAGCCGATTTTTGCGCTGACCGAGGAGGAGTTCATGGCCCTGACGTTTCCGAAACGGGATCTGCTTCTCGATCCCTGGCTGCCTCGCGCCAGCCTGGTCATGGTCCACGCGCCCCGCGGTGAGGGCAAAACTTGGTTCGTTATGGCGGTGGGCAAGGCCGTTGCTGCCAAGACCGATTTTCTTGGCTGGTCGTGCCAAAACTTCGGGCGCGTACTTTACATTGACGGTGAGCTTCCGGGAGAATTTATGCAAAAGCGCTTAGGCATGTTCGAGAAATCTCCTCCTGGAACGTTTAACGTACTATGCCGTGACAATTACCAATTGAGGCAACAGCTGATGCCCGACCTTGGAGAAGAAGCTGGACGCAATGAAATCGACCGAATCGTTGACCAGTGTCGGGCAGAAGTGGTGATCCTCGATTCCATCAGCACGTTGATCCGCAGCGGAATAGAGAATGAAGCCGACGATTGGGCGCCGATTCAGGATTGGCTCATGCGCCACCGGTGGCAGGGGCGAACGATTCTTCTTGTCCACCATGAAGGCCGGTCCGGACACCCGCGCGGAACCAGCAAGCGCGAGGATGTGTTGGATACGATGATTAGGTTGCGCAAACAATCCGATGAAGATGTAAACGGCAAGGGAGATGCTGAGTTGGTATTCCGTCTGGACTTTACCAAGCACAGGGACTTTTTTGGCAAAGATGCTGCGCCGATGCTCTTGCACTTATCAACTTCCGAAGGGCGTGCCACGTGGAAGCATGAACTGGAGCGCGACGCGCAGCGTGATAAAGTCAAAGAACTGCTCGATGCGGGGATGAAGCAAAAAGACATCGCAAAGGAGCTCAATGTGACCCCTGGGCGCGTGTCGCAACTGGTCAAGACAGTGAAAGCCGAAGGGCGCGTGATCAAGTTCCCTAAGAACGCCAGCGGGTATCGCGATGAGGATTAGGTGTGAGGGGAAGTTTATTTGACCTAGCCCGCTAAAGAATTAAAGCCCATGGGGAGAGCGCATTAATGCGCTCTCCCCAGCTTGGGAAGAATGAAGGTTTAGCCCTTTAATGGGCTAAGGGGGCTAAACTCTAAACTTCCTTTTTTCGTTCGCGCCGGAAATCCACCGCGCCGTGACTTTATACTTGACGATGCGTGTTACGAGCGAGGCCAAGGCAGCGGCGGGAATGACCTCTGTTCGTGCCGTGTGAGCGCGTCCCACGCTCTCTCCACGGCTTCTTTCGACTGGTGAAGAGCGAGAAGGTGTTCCTGAATTTGGCGCGCGGTGGGCCAGGCGTTGGCATCAAAAACGCGCAGTTCCTCGCCGCTGTAAAGTTTGTCTAGGAATTTATCGACGGGGATTGCTGTAATGGCTGGGATCTCAGGCGTGACATTGCTGAAGGCGGTTTTGGAGGGACTCTTTGAGATTGATCTGACGGGCTCCTTTTGTACCAGACGGTTTGTTAGAAACTGTCTTGGAAGAGCGCTTGATCATAGCGAAGAGGCGGTAGCGTACACTACAAGTGCCACATATCACCTGCAGTCTCATTTTGTTTCATTCATGCGCACCGTTGTGTGTAACCCCGGCGTAACCCCAGTCGTTTCGAGTTCACCCATGGGCTAGTGTAGCTATCCCGCTCGTACAAAAAGCCGTTAAGTCGCCCAACCCCTGAACGGCCCTCGGCTCATTCCTTTCCAATATCAGATTAATTCGTTAGGGTTCGGGCCACTCGGATGCCAAGATAACTGAAACGATTGTCAATGGTGTCCCTGTTTCTGTCCGCAGAGCGAAGCTCTCCAGGGTCATCGTCCCACGAACCGCCACGAACAACTCGTTGGCTACAATCTCCTGTTGTCCACGCAGAGCCGTTTGTCGGCGCTCCGTCGTAGCTCACGTGATAACAATCGTCGACCCATTGCCAGACGTTACCGTTCGTATCGTAGAGGCCGAACTTATTTGGATGAAAGGAGCCGACCGGGGCCGGTTTAATGCCATCCCATAGGCCGCCGCAATGTCGACAGTTGGCATTTTTCACGCCTATATCGTTACCCCAAGGATAGACAGTCGATGTCCCTCCGCGCGCGATGTATTCAAATTCCGCTTCAGAGAGCAACCGGTAGCGTTTACCCGTCATTGTTGATAGCCAGGCGACATAACGCTCGGCATCGTCCAACGTCACATTGATAACCGGCTGGCGACCGCGCCCCCAACGACCGGAGGGCACGCGCCCATTGCAATCACCATAGGAGGCGCAGGCATCCCATTCATCGAAAGTCACTTCGAACTTTGAGACCGCGAAAGAACGTGCGAATACGACCTTATGTTGCGGGCCTTCATCGTCGAAGCGGCCCTTTTCTGTCGCGGCTGATCCCATAATAAACTCTCCGGGAGGTACCACAATCATTTCGGGACAGTAACGCGCACACTCTCTGAAAGACGCATAAGGTTTAAGAGCACGTTCGAACTCCGCGTGCAGCACATATGGCCGCACCTGCGCTAGCATGTATGGGCGAACAGTCACGAACCAACTCAATTGCTGTTTGATATACGACTGATTGATCCAGCCAATGAGCCCGGCGATCATCCCGGCAAACAGTACATAAATCAGAGCACGAACCCGCCTGGTCCTGCCGCCTGATGCTTCCTCCATCTTCCGGCATGCGGCTAGGTACTCGCGATCCGTCAGGCTTAAGTTCGCTGCAAGGTCTGGTCTGTCGCTCAACTGCTCGGTGGATTCTAGCCGACCGGTTGAATGTGTGAGCCAAGCCGCATCCTTGCCAGCCGCAATCCAATCCCGAGATGCGCGCTTGACGCCATCAATGACGCTGAGGAAACCAGCATCTTCTATGAGCCAACCATGCAAGAGACCCCATTGCCGAAGGAGCGCCTCATGCACGGGCTCGATCGTGTGCTCGTTCTTGTCTTTCGACATATCGGTCACGAGAAGCCGTTGTTCGACCAAATGCTGAATGAGTGGCCGAGTCTCGATGGGGATCTCTGAGAACTGAGCCACACGCCGACGTGGGGCGCCCGTGTCTGGGTCTACGCCGGCGAGCCACGGAATTAGGCCGCGGCGTAGCAGTGCGAGTTGCGCGGCACGGTCACGCGGAATATTTGTGTCCGCATCCGCAGCGGTTAGCGCGCGCTCGACTGCAGCCTCGATTGAGCCCTTGATGCGGCCGAGTGCGTCGTAATCAGAAAGAGCTAAACTGCCTCGACCGCCGTACTCGAGGTATAGCCGCTCCAGAGTGAAAGCAAGGAGCGGCAGAGCGTCACGTCCACCGTCGGACTCAATGTCAGCAAGTAACGCCTGGGTCAGTGCGGGCTCGATCTTAAGCGCGCGGGAGCTATCCTTGAGTCTCTTAGCTGGGTTCTCAATTACCGCTTGATAGGCGCCCTTTGGCAAAGGTGGGAGGCTCAATGTCTGTTGGGCGATACCGTCCAGCGCCTTTGCGGTTTGCAGGAGTTCATAGGAATCAGAGCGGATAGTGATGATCACGATGAGATTCGGCCTGGTGGCCGTAAGAATAGCCCCCAGGAGAGCCAGCAGGGGCTCCGCCTCCTGCGACCCCTCAGTAATGAATAATTCCTCACCCTGGTCTATCGGCAGAACTAAGGTTGGGGGTTTCGCTCCTTGTTCCTCGGATAGGTCAGAAATTTGCGCGTTGGATACGAGCTTGGCAAGAAGCTGCAATAAAGTTGGCGCGCCAGCGCCGATGGTGGCCCTGATGTCAGCTCGTGTATGTGAAAGGCCTTGTGAAAGGAACGCTTCTTCGAGTACGCGCACGAGACTAGTTTCGCCCTCGATTGCAGCACGTTCCGGTCGAAGCACTGGAAGTACCAGAAAATTATTTTCGTCTCGCTGCAGCCGCGGCAAGATTCCCGCACGCAAGAATGATGACTTGCCTGCACCAGATGCGCCCAAAATCACCAGGAAACGGGGCGGAGCCGTGTCGCGAAGCCCACGCAAGCGGTCGAGTGCCTCGACAATAGGCGCATCCCGACCGAAGAAAATGCCCGCATCTTCAGCTTCGAGTGGCCTCAGGCCCCGATAAGGAGGGCGGTTAGGGTCATTTTGTGGCGGCCAAGCGAAGAAGCGCGTATCTAGGCCGGCGCGCTGCAATCCGAGCTTGAGTTGCGCAAGACCTTCCATTGAAAAGGTGACGTGGGCTTCTTGCCCAGTAAACGGCATTGTGACGCGGAGCATGACGTGGTCCCGGCCTGCGCAGAGTTGCACGAGTTGCCAAGTAGTCGTGAGATCGAGCGGCAGATCCGTAACCGCAAGGTCGTCAACGAGAATACCGAACATTCGCTTATTGAGCCGGTGCGCGAGATTGAACTCTTTGAGACACCAGCCCGATGCAAGCCAGGCGCGTGAAACAACAAATAGCACCGCCTCGCAGTGGCGTGCAGCCTGGTTAAGCGCGCGCTCCCAGCGTTCGCCAGCCGCGATACCACCGTCGGGATCGATGTCTAAGAAAACATCGTCCCAGCCTTCTCGTTTGAGCCAGTCGCGAATAGCAACCGCTTCAGCATTGTTCGCACTAGAATGGCTAAGAAAGATGCGAGACATCCGTTTTTCCAAGACCACGTAAACCGAAATCCGATGCGGTCTGCGAGGTGGCCGCGAAAGTGGTACTACTCGCGGCTAAATTCATAAGCTTGCAGCCCGGATGTTTCGGGACGGTCATCCTTCTGAAAGGTCGCTCGTAAGTCGGCATCACTCCATCTGAAGATTCGACGCGCGCGGGGGTAGGTACTCTGAGATCTCTGTTCGGCTCGCTGCGCCAGTTGTGTCTGCGTGCAACGTACAGCGTGCTAGCACTACGCGCCAGCCGTCCACGGGAGAAAAGGCGCGGTAGAAGCCGCGCCTCTGACGGATTCCTAAAGTCGGGTGTCTGGAACGACGTGTGATGCAACCTGCGCCTTCCAACTATTCTGTCAGAACTAATTAATGTCAGAAGCGCGTCACACTGTGCAACCCAAGCATATTCCCAGCCCCCTCCGATAATGACCCCACTCTTGGCGTCTGGTGATATTGTTACGACAGGGAGCCGGTTGCTCAATCTACGACTGGACGTCCGCCGCGGCAACCACGAAAGCGACTCATGACTCGGGCAGAACAGCGATCTGGCGCGTGGATCTTCGTCTCCCACTCTCACCACGATCAGGAAAAGGTGCGCAAGATTCGCAATTATTTGGAAGATCGCGGGCATAATCCGTTGTTGTTCTTCCTCAAGTGCCTAGACGATGATGACGCACGCCTACCCAAGCTCATCCGCGATGAAATCAGGTCTCGCAATTGGTTCGTTCTTTGCGACAGCCCAAATGCCAAGGCTTCGAAATATGTTCCGGAAGAAATCGCTTTGGTTGAATCCCTTGATGGGAAATCCAAAGAAACCATTGACCTCACGCAGGATCTCGAATCACAACTCTACAAATTGGACCGCCTCCTCAAACGCGCCACGGTCTTTCTGTCTTACGCTCGTGCCGATGAGAAAATAGCGAAGCGCATTCAAATTGCACTGGAGAAACATGATTATTCGGTATGGTGTAATTTATCAATTCCGTCCGGGAGTGATTGGAGGGCGGAGGTGCGCTCTGCGATTGATGAGGCGGTCAAATCTGGGTTTGTGCTCATTTTAATGAGTAGAGCCTCTCTTAGCAGCCAATGGTGTAGGCACGAAACCGAATATGCCCTACACATCGCTGCCCACCGGAGCAATATTATTCCCGTCATAATTGCCCCATTTCCACGCGAAGCGATGTTGCCTCAACTCAAATACATCAACTCGGTCGACCTCTTGAGAGGGTCGTTCCACGCAGGTCTAGAACGGCTTATTCGCTCTATGAAAACACAAGACATGGAGTAGCTCATTGCTCCTTATCTGACAGGACACTTTTTTCGTTGGCGGATTGAGGGAAACTATCTTCGAAGAGACACTGATGATTGAAAAGAACAGATTCAGCGCGATACAGATTGTGATGCTGCTCTGTCAAATCGAGGTGGCGGTGGGGCAAGGCAGCGCGAAAATGGAATAATCAGTCCGCGTGCGCGACGTAACCCGAAAAATAATGACACCTTGCTACTCGCAGGGACCGCAGCATCTGGGTCTTGACGGAGAATCGTGGCCTGGTTATCGATTATCCAAATAATACCTTGAGACAACATTTTGTGTTGGGTACACACGACATGATTGAATTCATTTCGCGCGCGCGATCGGCGGTGATCGCTTTCGGCGCTACAGCGATTCTGTGTTGCACTCCGCTTGATCAAGCAGCGATCGCCGCAAAGATTTCCCCAATTCGCCATGTATTTATCATCGTATTGGAAAACGAAAGTTTCGCATCCACATTCGGCGAACACTCACAAGCGCCGTATCTGGCTCATACGCTGGTGGCGAAAGGCGCGCAGCTCGTGCACTACTATGGGATCGGGCATAATAGCCTTGATAATTACATCGCGATGATCAGCGGCCAGGCACCCAACTACATGACCCAGAGCGATTGCCATAGCTTCGTTGATTTTTCTGGCGCTACTCAGGATCAAGATGGGCAGGCAATCGGAAATGGCTGCGTCTATCCGCCGAACGTTCTCACAATTGCCGATGAACTGCAGAACGCTGGCTATACCTGGAAATCTTATTCAGAGGACATGGGAAACGATCCTGCGCGAGAAAGCGCTTCTTGCGGACATCCGAAACTGAATAGCCAGGATCCCACGCAAAAGGCAGAAGCGGCGACGTCGATGCGGCCAGCGGACCAGTACGCCACCCGTCACAATCCTTTCGTATATTTTCATTCAATCATCGACACTCCAGTCTGCAATTCGAATGTTGTTAATTTCGGTACCCTGAAACAAGATCTGCAATCCATTGCGACCACAGCAAATTACATCTTCATCACACCCAATCTGTGCGACGACGGGCACGATGGTGGTGTTCCAGGTAGAACTTGTGTTGGCGGCCATGAGCCAGGTGGGTTGGTGTCAGCAGATGGCTTTCTGCGCGAGTGGGTGCCAACTATTCTCGCGTCCCCCGCTTTCAAGCAAGATGGTCTACTGGTCATCACATTCGATGAGGCGGACATTGATGTGCGATATGATCCCGCAACTAAGCAGTACACGCGCCGAGAAGGCGACCCGTCGGCGTGCTGTAATGAAAAACCTGGACCAAACATCAACTCTAGACAGACGGTTTTTGGCGCACCAGATCTAGGTCCTGGGATCATAGGTCCAGGGGGTGGTCGCATTGGCGCAGTGGCAATTTCTCCGTTCATCAGACCTGGAACAGTGTCGAACGAACCATATAACCATTACTCTCTGCTTAGGACGATTGGAGACATATTTGGCGTGAACCATCTAGGTTATGCAGCGCGAAAACATCTTAAGAGCTTCGGTGCCGATGTCTTCACCTCAAGGAACGTGCGGTAGGCTCTGGCGTAAAAATTGGGGTCATCTCCGGCTCTTGGTAACAATCTGATCGCGGTAGAGCAAACCAGTTCACAACGATTAATTCGGTACAAGCGTTAGTTGGCATTTCTATCTTTTCCTGGGTTCTTCCCTCAAACAGGGCGTCAATCGCAAATCACCAATCGACTAAGTGTGGGCTTATTTTGCGTGACTAGATTATTTAGACCAGGTTCGTTCAGAAAATCTCATCTATGCCGGTCCGCCAAGTAAGCTGCGCCCCGCATCGTCCTCGATTCCCGCAAACTGATGACCATCAACCGGTTCGCGGTTCCATCTCGACCGGAGCTGTCCGGTCCGAAAACCATGTCCGCAGCCAATCCGCATTGGAATCAATCGGGATGAAGTCTTCTGAAGGGACAGGCGGCGCTTCCGGAAGTCGAACGGAAGCTTGCGGTGATTGCGAAAATTATTTGGCGTGCGTCAACGCGAATGTTCGCCTCATCTCGTCAAATATGCGGAGCAAGGCGGTCCGGTCGAACGCACGAACCGTGCCAGGATCGTAATTTCCGATATTGCTCGAGTGGATGAAGTAGTGAATGGCGACACACGGCGAACTGTCGCGTTCGGCATACACGGTTTCCTCGTAGACATTCCCCATGGCTGCCTCGGAATGCACCGCCATGGAATAGCGGATACCGTCTTGAGTGAGGTCTTTCGTATTCTCAGGGTGGGAGAGGAACGGTGCCGTCGAGCAGATCGAAGCACCGGCGAGCGTCTCAACGCTCAGATAGGTGTCGCTTTCAAGGTTGGTCCCGGCGGCGAGCTTCGCAGGGATTGTGAACGACACGCCGTGAACGCCCTTGCCCGGGCCCAGCGTCTGGAGGGTAGCGTTCACAGTAAAACCGGGTGGATAGGAGATCGAAAACGTTACTCCGGTGTAGGTTTTCCATTCGGCGGGAAGCGCGAGTACCGGGTACATACTGAGGCACGCCGCGACTACGAAAAGTGCTGCCGCATTTGAGATGCGCTGGCCACGGGATGCGTAATTCGACTTACTCATGATGGCGATGATAGCGCATTCCGCCCCCAGCGATAAGCTCGCACGAGGCCTAGAGAGTGCGCCCATGCTGCACTCATGTGCGAGGTGGCGTGGGGTAGGGTTCTTGGACTGGACAAGGTTATCGGAAACGCTGAACTCCGTATCGCGTTCAAAATGAGATTGGCTTCGACTTCAGCCGACCCGCCCGCTCTCGGTTTGGCAATCTTTCCAGAGTGCTCGGAAATCTGAACAATGACGGGGAAGCCACTAACGACCGTGATCAATCAGCCGTTTCGACAAGACGGGATTAAATGGGCACGGTTTCTAAGTCCCAGTAACACGACGATAGTCATTCGGATGTGCCATTCGACAATCGGCGGTAGGGCCGCCAAACTTCCGACTTTTCGCAAGAGGTAGCACTACGAGATCGGCGGAGCTGGCTAGAGAGGTTCGCACGTGAGAACTGACCGCGCTCGACTTCTCTGCCATGCCACGAAGGCCAAAACGACCCCCTCTTCCGCCAACTTTGTCTGGTCTGGTGCAACGCGATATCCTATTCGGCCGTTCGAGACCGAAAGCGCCAGCATGGCCGCGAAGCTCAAGTACCGAGCGTTTATCAGCTATAGCCACACGGATAGGATTTGGGGCGATTGGCTTCATAAGGCGCTGGAGAGTTATCGCGTCCCAAAGCATCTCGTAGGGACGCCTGGGCGCGACGAGCCCATCCCAGAGAAATTGTTTCCAATCTTTCGCGATCGGGACGAACTGCCCTCGTCCTCGGACCTCAATGACCACATTAAGGTTGCATTGGAACAATCCGCCTATCTGATTGTGATCTGTTCACCCGCCAGCGTGCGGAGCCGTTGGGTCAACGAGGAGATTCTGGACTTTAAGCGGATAGGCCGCGCAAATCAGATTTTAGCCCTTATCGTGGCGGGCGAGCCTAACGCCAGTGACAAGACAGGAATTGACCCAGCGCTTGAATGCTTTCCCGCTGCTTTGAAGTTCAAGCTCGAGGCTGATGGGACGCTTTCCTCAGAGCGAACAGACCCGATCGCCGCTGATGCCCGCCCGCAAGGCGACGGTAAAGAGAATGCTAAGCTCAAGCTCATCGCGGGTTTGCTCGGCATCAACTACGGCGCGTTGAAGCGGCGGGAGCTCGAGGCAGCGCGACGGCGTGCGAGGTTCTATCAGGCGATAGCGGGCGCCATGGCGCTTCTAGCCGTGCTCGCGGCCGGTGCGGGATGGTTTGCTTATCAGAAGCAACTCGAAGCCGAATATCAACAAGGTCGAACGCTTCAAGGCCAGATCCGCTTGCTCACCCAGGCTGCCGCTGAACGCCTCAAGGCGGACAACCTTTCAGGTGCGCAAAGCATCATTCTAGAAGTCCTCACGAATTGAGAAACCAAGCGAGCCGATAGGGCGACCGCCGTTAGTGTGTTTCAGGAAATGCGCGCCGCGGATGCCCAGCTCGCTGTGCTCTCCGGGCATGGCGATCGCGTCTACACCGCTGCCTACTCGCCCGACGGCAGGCGTATCGTCACCGCGTCGAACGATAAGACGGCGCGTATTTGGGATGCAGCCACGGGTGCTCAGCTCGCCGTGCTCTCCGGGCATGGCGATGCCGTCAACACCGCTGCCTACTCGCCCGACGGCAGGCGTATCGTCACCGCGTCGAACGACAAGACGGCGCGCATCTGGGATACAGCCACGGGCGCTCAGCTCACCGTGCTCTCCGGACACAGCGATGAAATCTACTCCGCTGCCTACTCGCCCGACGGCAGGCGCATCGTCACCGCGTCGAACGACAAGACCGCGCGTATCTGGGATGCAGCCACGGGTGCTCAGCTCGCCATGCTCTCCGGACATGGCGATGCCGTCAACACCGCTTCCTACTCGCCCGACGGCAGGCGTATCGTCACCGCGTCGAACGACAAGACCGCGCGCATCTGGGATGCCGCCACGGGCGCCCAGCTCGCCGTGCTGACCGGACACAGCGATAACGTCTACTCCGCTACCTACTCGCCCGACGGCCGTCGCATCGTCACGACGTCTTTCGACAGGACCGCGCGCATCTGGGACGCAGCCGCGCACACGCAGCTCGCTGTGCTCTCCGGGCATGGCGATCGCGTCTACACCGCTGCCTACTCGCCCGACGGCAGGCGTATCGTCACCGCGTCGAACGATAAGACGGCGCGCATCTGGGATGCAGCCACGGGTGCTCAGCTCGCCGTGCTCTCCGGGCATGGCGATCGCGTCTACTCCGCTGCCTACTCGCCCGACAGCCGGCGCATCGTCACCGCGTCGAACGACAGGACCGCGCGCATCTGGGATGCAGCCCCGGGCGCCCAGCTCACCGTGCTCTCCGGGCATGGCGATGCCGTCAACACCGCTGCCTACTCGCCCGACGGCAGGCGTATCGTGACAGCGTCGAACGACAAGACCGCACGCATCTGGGATACAGCCACGGGCGCTCAGCTCGCCGAGCTCTCCGGGCATGGCGATCGCGTCTACTCTGCTGTCTACTCGCCCGACGGCCGGCATATCGTCACCGCGTCGAACGACAAGACCGCGCGCATCTGGGATGCAGTCACGGGCGCACAGCTTGCCGTGCTCTCCGGGTATGGCGATCGCGTCAATTCCGCTGCCTACTCGCCCGACGGCCGTCGCATCGTCACCGCGTCGTGGGACAAGACCGCGCGCATCTGGGATGCAGCCACGGGCGCTCAGCTCGCTGTTCTGACCGGACACAGCGATGACGTCGACTCCGCTGCCTACTCGCCCGACGGCAGACGCATCGTCACCGCGTCGCACGACAAGATCGCGCGCATCTGGGATGTCGTTACGGGCACCCTGCTCGCTGTGCTCTCCGGGCATGGCGATCGCGTCTACACCGCTGCCTACTCGCCCGACGGCAGGCGCATCGTCACCGCGTCGAACGACAAGACCGCGCGCATCTGGGATGCAGCCACGGGTGCTCAGCTCGCCGTGCTCTCCGGGCATGGCGATCGCGTCAATTCCGCTGCCTACTCGCCCGACGGCGGGCGCATCGTCACCGCGTCGGACGACAAGACCGCGCGCATCTGGGATGCAGCCACACGCACCCAGCTCGCCGTGCTCTCCGGGCATGGCGATGCCGTCAACTCCGCTGCCTACTCGCCCGACGGCAGGCGCATCGTCACCGCGTCGTGGGACAAGACCACGCGAATCTGGGATGCGCGGGTTCCGGCCGATATTGAAGCACAGATCATCTGGTATGAGGCCGCGGAATTCAATTCTCTGTCCGATATCGAGCGGTCTCTGTTGGGCCTGCCGCCGGATACGCGCATCCGAACTTGGCCAAAGGACGCATCCAAATGCGATTCCGCGGCCGGAGCACACTATGATCCCGATCGTCAAGCGGCGGGGTTAGCGCAGGACAAAATCGTCTCCGATGTCGCGAACGCGACTTGCGCGCAGGAAATCGTAATGCTCGGGAACACACCTCGACTGGTCTATCAGCAGGGTCGAGCCTTCGTGGCGAAACACGATCTGACAAGCGCGAGGCGCGAATTCGAGATGGCGATTTCGGAAGGCTATCGTGCCGCACGCATCGATCTCGCAAGCCTTCTGGTGGAAGAATCTACGGGAATGCTCGATCTCAGCCGTGCGGTTTCGTTATACGAACAGGCTTGGCAGGACGGGGTACCGATCGCTGCCTTCGAGCTTGGACATCTCTACGAGTATGGAGCGCACAGCCCAAGTACGCCCACGCGCACTTTGCTTCACGCAGACCTGGGAAAAGCATGGTTCTGGTATCAGAAAGGTGCGGACGCGGGCGATCCGAACGCGCTCGCGCGCTTCGGAGATCGTGACGAAAGCTTCGCTGTCAGGGCGAACTCTCCCCCGAAGAAGGAGGCGCTCTTATTCAGTGCTTTCAACTATTACGCCGCTGCTGCCGAACGCGCCCACGATGAAGACTGGCCCGATGATGCTTGGAGAAACTGGCGCTATCACCGCGCGACGCTAGCTCGCCTACTCGCACGCGAGGGCATGATGCAGCAGGTGGCTGATGCCTATAATGGACTGCGTGACAAGTGGAGCCCACCTCCACCAACATTGCTCCAGAGAATTGAAGGCTGGTTGTTCTTATAAATGATCAGGCAAGGAGCACGCGCCGTCCGCTAGTCAGTTGTCGACAACGACCAGATGAATTAGGCGAAATTGACATTGATGAGATCGACACTCTTCGCAAAGATCGCTTCCCGCAGAGCAAACGCAGATTGCACGCTCTTGCGATTGGACCTTTGGAACTTCAAATTACTCAGTTAATCACCGCATAATTTGTTGTCGGGATGCACTGAACCGCTTGATTTAGCTAACTAATACGCCCGAGAGAGATTGATCCGAATATGAACCGATGAGCTCCAATTCACGAATTGGTTTATTGGCCCTATAATGTGGCCAATCTGCATTGGGCAAATATTGGGGGACCCATGAAGATCGCAGCTGCGCTCGCGGCACTCATACCTGTTCTTTCACTCTGTGCTTGCGAGTATTCGCCGAATATGTCCGACCGCACCATCGCGTACAATCGCGCGGTTGCTGACTCTACGAACACGCTTCTACTCTTAAATGTAGTCAGAGCGAGTCAGCGTGCTCCAACTTATTATTCGAGATTGGAGGGCGACCAAGCGAGTGACCAACTCCAACCGTCATTGAACCTCTCGTCGCCATTCTCCAAGGCGATGCAGACCACTGGTACGCTCACAGCGGGAAAGCCTACCACTCTTGCAACTCAAAAGACGTTGGCGGCGCTTGCAACCACTCTTGGGCTTCAGGCACAGGAATCAAATTCGCTTACACTCCAAACGCTCGATGATCAAAAATATCAACGCGGGATGATGACCCCAGTTGTCTTGAGCAACCTTCAACTATTTCAGGATGAAGGGTTTCAGCGTGATTTTCTCTTTCTAATGTTTATTTCGAATATTCGAGTTTCGAATGACCTACTCGACAAAATCGATGATGCCGTAGGGGCTCAGTGCACCGAAATTCTGGCTTCCGATGCGACCTCGCGGGAAGTATCGCTGGCACGTCAAATCTGCATTAACATGAAGAACCGTGCTTCACACGGCATTCTTCATTACGCGAGTATCAACGACGGGACCACCACACTTCGCGCGTGCAGAGATACAGGAGGAGCCGTAGCCGATGATTCGTCCACCAATATGGTCGTTTTCATCAATGACCTTGCGCGCGAACCAATCGGCCAAGACGCACCAGGGCCGCATCCAGAAGTGTGCTTTCAAGCGCTATTAGACGATCTCTTAGTTTTAGGTCTTGGAATCGGCTCGGAGAAGGATATTCCGTCCGAAGTTGTCGACGTAATTCCCAATGCGGTGGCCCACAATCCACAATTTCGATCGCAGATGATTCAATTAAAATTGGATGTCAAGCCGAGTGCCAAGTCTGGTTTGTCCGTGGTTTGCCAGAAGAAGAACGAAGATGTTGGTTTCACGCTCAATTTTACCAACGCACTTTCCACGGTACGCACCCGCACCTCGGAGACGAGTGACAGTCGTCGTGATCCCCGCAGTCTTCTTGTGCAGGGGTTAGCCCCAACAAAGAAAACCGCACCTACTATCGACGATAATGACTGCCAGCATGGAGCATCAGGAAAGAAAGGAGTTGATGCTGAGGCAATACTAACGTCGGGTGAGGGTGGAAACACGAGTCAAAGAGCAATCAAGCTTGTTTCGGACAGGATTGAGTTCACCACACGATCTTTCGAAGCTGTGGTCTACTTTCTGGGCGAGATTGTGCGGTACGAAGATAGCCCCGGTACCAATCCGGATTTGTTCATTCGCGTATTGGGGCGAAACCCGAAAATAACGGGAGAGAATTACTACGAGACTCTGTTTTATGCATCAAAGCATGTCGCCAGCGACGATGCCGCTGTCAGCATCAGGGACGACCAGGGAGACGTCTACTCGATCCCGAAGCCTTGTCTCAGTACCACTCAAATTGCTCTTTATTCCGGTCGACAAGGGTCATGTAGCGTCGAGTATCCGGATAATGAGAGCCTCGAAGTTTTGAATTTGCTGAACCAGGTGTGGGGATTGGAGAAGGAAGGGGAACTGCCACCCCCGACTCCGGCACTGGTGATTAGTCCCTGATTGCGGACGCCAGCCCTTCAGTATTAGCAGCACTTACTACTTCGATTGAACGACCGGCCATTTCAACGCTCCTCGGAATTCGCCGAATCATTTTGCGATTCTCTTCGCGTTTACCTTCGGGCAATTCTGTCCATCCCACCAATAGATCATGAACCCGTAAAGTGTCATTTCGGTTAGTGCCATACCGCCAACCTTGCAATCGCTTCTCAATTGTCCAGCGCCAGTGTTCCATGGCTGCCAACTCCTCAACATCCTCCTCGCGAAACGCGGGCGAAGGCTTTGGAACTTTCACGAGCTTGAGCCCAATCGATCGTAACTTTATCGGGATATGATCTGCGAATGCGCGACTCGATTGCTTATATCGCTCAGCTAGATCGACCCAAGGTTTATTCGCGGGCGAATCATCTTTCAAATCAGTTTCAGTTAGATAGACCTCGTGTCCCGTTCGCGCGATAATATCTAAGGCCTCGTTGATAAGCACATTCGGCTCGGTCAAAGTCATTAAGTCCCCGAACGGCGTCAGCCGTTCCGGCATAGTATCAAGAGCCTCAATCCCAGCGAGGAAGCGGCCGAGCTTTTGTTGCTGCCGAAGTCTCACAAATACGGGAATCTGACCTTTTGAATTACGGTCGAGTTCGATCTCTGAATTCGAGTGCCGTGTGCGCTGAAATTTCGTCTGCTTGAAGCGCCACTATTACGGCCAACGGGATCTTGTCGCGCAGGATGCTCTCAACATTCGCCCATTGCGACAGATCATCGAGCGCAAATGAGCATGGTACAAATTCGAAGTCGACTAACTCGGAGAGATTTGGATATTTTGCATTGAGCAACGTCGCGCACGTCTGACCCTTTTCGTCGAATGCAAGCACAGAAAGCTTCTGACCAGGAACCGCGAAATTACAACCGGCCGCCTGCATTACAATTTCTATTGCCGTTTGACCAAATCCACCTATTACCAACAGGGGTCGGGGCGGGACGTATTTAGATGTCGCATTACTAAAGGCTAGCGAATCCAGCAGCAAGCGCGCCGCGTTGACATTTAGATTGAATGGTAGGATTTCGGACGGCCCGGAGCTCAAAGAGGCAGTTCCGTGACTCCGCACCGCGCTGTAAAACCAATCGTTCCGAAGCTCCGGGACAATCTTAAGGGACCGCGCGCCTCCCGTTACTTTTGCTCGGGCATCCTGTGCGCGCAAAGCAATGTCGACATTTGTCGAGTCTGAGCCACAAGTCACTATCAAAGATTGGGCGCGCTGGAGGCCGGCAAGATTCAGCACATTCAGATCAGCCCCATCACCCTGCAGCACCGCTACTCCTCGCCGCTCACAGGAACTGACCTCTGGCGACTCTGCGTCCCGCGTAACGACGACAACCGGCTTACCCTTGCGGTGGAGATTCTCAACAATTTGAAGCCCGGTCCTGCCCAGCCCGCAGACGATCACATGATTTTTTGCCCTCCGCGCCATCACTACGCGGACATCGCGGCGCACATAGTCGAGGGCTAACTTGAAGACGCCAGAAAACGCTGCGAGTAAAAATGCGAAGCGCGCGCCAAGAAGATACGGGTTCAGTTCGAGCCGAATACTACTGGAGCCGGTCATTAATTTTATGGTTTCGAGTAACGCTTGTGACGGAGGGACAGCTTGGGTCGTTTCGCACGGGCGCACATCTCGGGTGCAATCTAAATAGCCGTACTCCCACATGTGAGCGAACGCAAAAATAAATGCGGCGCCACCAATTAAAACAACAAGTATCCACTTTTGAGATTTTAGTTGCGGGAAGATATTCGGAGTCATGATGATAAAATGATCTGCCGCAGAGGGAATAGACGATCAAATTCTCCCTCGCATTCTGCGACTATGCACCTACACGTTGCAAGAGACATCGTAGGTGTGTTGTGGGGATTATTTCTTCTCTGCCCCCCTCCCCGCCTCAAGGCGAAGCTTCATGTCATTCATCTGCTTCTCTAGCTCTAGAATCGAAGTTCCATCTTCGCCACGCGCGTCGCGCTTGGCTCGTATTAGACCGAGATTCCGAGCGGTCGTCTCAATTTCCCAAGGCTCGCGCACAACAGTGAATGCCGCGGCCAGTGCATCGGCAGCAGCTTCCTGGTCGCGCGCGAGTACAGCCAATTCCAATAATGTCGCGTGATCCCAGTAGTCCCCACCGCGTTTCGCACGTTGCGACGCTGCGTATCTGACGATTGGTAAGATCTCAATCTGCCTCAAATCCGGCTTTTCCTGCATTTCCATCAATGTCACCGCATTGATCCCAGGATAGGCGTCGCGCCAATCGGCCTCAAATCCAGACAAATATGTCTCGATTGCAAGCTTCAACAGGCCACGCGCTTCGATTACGCGACCTCCCTTCGACGCCTCCTCCCACCGATCTTTGTATACGCGACCGAGCAAGGCGTTTGTCTCACTGCTTGCACCAAACTCGTCAATGATGTTGCGCAGCGTTTTTTCCGCTTCCTCGCGCCTGCAAAGTCGATTGAGCGCAAATGCAAACTGCTCGCGCACGAGCCGCGTCCTCTGGAGTGGCGCAGGCATGCGCTCGAAGAGGTCCACCATTTCCTGGTGTGCCGATACAGCGCGATATGAAAGTAGTAGGTCTACGACGATACCGCTCTCAACATCGGCGAGATTACTAAGCCCTGGATCGGCGGCTATGGCGGCCACTGCTTTCGCGCCCTCCCTCCGCGCTGTCGCAAGTCGATCTTTATATTCTTTGGAGTACATTGCACGTTGTCGGAAGATGTCTGTTTTACTGTGGTCCACTTCCAGTCGCGGCATGCCCTCAACAAGTTGGAACACCGGACTATCATCGCTGTGGTCGCGCCTAGCAGCCTCGAGCCTCAGCTTTATAGCCGCCCTATCTCCGTCTACATTAGTAGGCAACCCTGCATCGCCGATGGCGTATGGAAGCCCCCGCAACAAAGCTACATCAAAAGGCAAGGTACTGCCCGCGGAAAACACAATGACTGTGCTGCGTGGCCTGAGCGCATGACGAATCCCTAGCTCGTAGAAGACGTTCGGATTAGCGCCGGTAATATCAGCCACCGCATATTCGCAGAGCATGAGGCGCTCGAACATCGGTTTGTGAATCGTGCCTCCGATCTGTTCCTCGTCGGCGCGTATAACTTCCATCTCGGCACCCGTCACCGCCGGTGCTATGACTTGGCGATAAATGGCGTCGAAATCGATCAATCTTCCTCGTTCGTCCGGTTTGCGGCCGAAAGGCATTAAAACGAAACAGAGCGGCTTCACCGGACAATCTCCATGGATTGCGCCGAGAAGCCGGTCGGTGACTAGGCTGTAACCCGGCGGCGCGGGCGTCACCCTATTTGAGCAAATGGCCTGCCAGCAAGGCTTGCAGTAATATACAAAATAGGTGCTCTGCTTTCCGGGGGAAGCGTGGCCGAATTCAAGTATCGCGCCTTCTTGAGCTACAGCCACAAGGACAAGGCGTGGGGCGATTGGTTGCACAAAGCGCTCGAGTTCTATCGTGTGCCTAGGCGGTTGGTGGGTACACAAGGCCGCGATGGGCCGGCACCAGCAAAGCTGTTTCCAATCTTCCGGGACCGGGAGGAGTTACCCTCGTCTTCCGACCTTAATGAACAGATCAAGGATGCCCTTGAACAATCTGCCTATTTGATTGTCATCTGCTCACCCCACGGAGCGATCTCGCGTTGGGTCAACGAAGAAATTCTCACTTTCAAACGCTTAGGCCGGGAGAACCGGATTCTAGCAGTCATCGTGGATGGCGAACCCAATGCGGGCGGCGAGCCTTCCATAGAAGAATTAGAATCCGAAAACCCTCCGCAATTTAGTTCCGAGGAACTCATTGCCGCGGGAATGCTTTCCACGCGCACTAAAATACCGACTGGGATCGGACGGGGCGCTTTCTCATGACCGCACTGAGCCCATCGCTGCCGATGCGCGGCCTGAAGGAGATGGGAAGGAAAATACCAAGCTCAAGCTCATCGCAGGGCTGCTGGGCATCGGATACGACTCCCTTAAACAGCGTGAGCTCGAGGCACATCGGGCGCGATTCCGCCGTCTTGCGGCGATTGCGGGTGCGGTTATCTTCGCGCTTTCCAGTCTTCTTGCCCTGTCACTAATCTTTCTGCTGACGTCGGAGAAAACCCGCAACGACGCCCTCATGGCGCAGTCGCGTTTCTTGGCGAGGGACGCGCGCGCAGCGACTTCCTCGGGTAACGCAGAGTTGGGGATGCTACTGTCAATCGCGGCGCTGCCACACAATATGTCTGACCCTGATCGGCCGATCACCCTCGAGGCCGTTGGTGCACTCAATCAAGCCGAGATTGATTTTCGCGATAAATTCGTGCTGCGCGGGCACACGAGCACGGTCGGATCCGCCGCATTCTCCCCCGATGGCAGACGCATTGTAACGGCCTCCTGGGACGACACTATTCGCATTTGGGATGCCGTTACCGGGCAGCAACTTCTGCAGCTTGGCGCGGGCGGCGTCGAGGCCGCGTCAGCATGCTTCTCGCCAGACGGCAAGCGCATAGTCGCGGCTCTCTGGGACAGCACGGCTCACGCATGGGATGCGACCACCGGACAACAGCTAATGCAGTTCGACGGCCACACGGAGGGGCTCAATGACATCGCATTCTCATCGGACGGGACACGCGTCGTCACATCTGCAAGCGACAACACGGCCCGCATTTGGAATGCGGCCACCGGGCAAGAGCTCATGCAGCTCAGTGGTCACACAGATAATGTGCGCACCGCAGCTTTTTCGCCCGATGGGGCGCGCATCGTCACTGCATCAAATGACAAGACCGCTCGGATCTGGGGCGCGGGCACAGGACGCCAACTTGTCCTACTCAGTGGGCACACCGATCAGGTAAACTCTGCAGCCTTCTCGCCGGATGGACAACACGTTCTCACCACTTCGGACGACGGTACCGCTCGGATCTGGGACGCGGCCACTGGGCGGCAGCTAATGACCTTGAATGCGCATACCAAACAGGTGACATCCGCGGCATTCTCGCCTGACGGTCTGCGAATTGCTACCGCGTCGTGGGACAAGTTTATTCGTATTTGGGATAGCAGCACCGGTCAGCTGCTCAACGTCCTAGGGGGACATACTGGCCCCGTAAAATCCGTAGCCTTCTCGCCCGATGGCAAACAGATCGTCACGGGATCTGACGACGGTACTGCCCGTATCTGGGATTTGGCACCTAGTACGGCGTCATTTGTTCCTTTTATCGGGCATACGAGATTCCATCGCGTACGCAGATTTCTCTGCCTCCGGCCAGCGCATCGTCACGGCGTCAATTGATAGTACGGCCCGCGTTTGGGACGCCCACACAGGACGACAACTGTTGCAGCTCGCGGGGCACACTGGGCCGGTGTGGTCCGCCACCTTTTCTCCTGATGGCGCTCGGGTTGTCACGGCGTCGGGCGATAAGACCGCCCGCATCTGGGACGCGACCACGGGGCAACAGCTCATACTCCTAGACAAGCATACGGACGGAGTGCGAACTGCTGCCTTCTCACACGACGGTGCACGCGTCGTTACAGCCTCCTGGGACCGCACTGCACGGGTCTGGGACGCAGCCACCGGGCAACAGAAATTGCAACTTTCTGGCCACACAAATTCAGTGCAATCCGCCGCTTTCTCACCCGACAGCACCCGCATCGTCACGGCATCTTCTGACAAGACCGCACGTATTTGGGATGCTGCGAGGGGATGGCAACTTGCATTACTCAGCGGTCACGACGATGTAGTGCGGTCCGCAGTATTCTCGCCCGATGGCTCGCGCATCGTGACCGCGTCCAACGACAAGACTGCGCGCGTATGGGACGCGGTCACCGGGCGCGAGCTCATTCGGCTTAGTGGACATATGGATGGCGTGTGGTTCGCTACTTTTTCACCGGATGGCGCACGGATTGTCACGGCATCGTTCGATAAAACGGCCCGAATTTGGGATGCGACCACCGGAAGACCGCTTTTTATCTTCCCCTTGGACGACTTGGTAAACCATGCGGTGTTCTCTCCCGATGGTACGCATATCCTGGTGGCTTACGGCTACCGAGCGGCAGTCTGGTTGCCGCCGCACTGTCAGGAACTACTCGACCAAAGTCTTGCCCGCCTGGCTGGGGGACATTTTCAATTAAGTGATGACCAGAAGCTTGCGTACTTCCTCGTAGAGCAGAATGACCGCGGGCTCACTCGCCTCTATGCGCATATCCGTCCATTCTTTGCGTGGATGCTACCTAAGGCTGGCGACCACTGCCTGTAACAGCGGGGTGCGCATAGAAACTATCCTCGAGTTCCACTCGAAAGCATCATCCTGGATGATTTTTCTGGAGAGACGCCCGATTTTTTAGATTGAGGGCGCCGGCGTTTCTCCGACCGCCCTTGCCACATACAGCGTTGGCCTGCCCTATCCGAACTAAGTTCGGTGTCCTTGCCATAACCAGCTCCTTTTACGGTATCCTCTTCTTTCCTTTATCTCGTCGGGTCCCCAAGAGCGGGTCAGATAAATTCCATGTCACACGACGTTTTCATCAGTTACTCATCGAAAGACAAGCTGATGGCGCATGCCGCGTGCGTGGTACTGGAGTTGCAGGCGATCCGTTGCTGGATTGCACCTCGCGACGTGATCCCCGGAAAAAGCTATGCGGAGCAGATCGTCGAAGCTATTGGCGGCGCCAAGGCCATGGTGCTCATCTTTTCATCGAGCGCCAATCACTCAGAGGATGTGCATCGCGAAGTTCAGGGAGCATTCGGAAAGGGTGTGCCCGTTATTCCGTTTCGAATCGAGGACGTTAAGCCCACTGGTGCGCTCGAATACTTTCTTGCGAGCCAGCATTGGCTTGATGCGCTCACTCCACCGCGGGAAGCGCAGCTTCGTCACCTTTCCGAGACAATAAGCAATCTACTCGGCAGGCCTTTAAGAGATTCTGAGCGTAGGGACCAAGCGGCAGGTTCTGCTACGAAACAAAGATCCTCCGGAAGTTCAGAAGGCTTTTCCGGAAAACACTTCGGCGACAAGCTGTGGACTGCGTTGCCATGGAAGACCACGGATAAGCGTTTCCCGATTCTAGTTGGCGTCAGTGCGCTGATGGTTTTGCTCGTTCTCGTCGGCATCTCGGCATATCTGACGGGCCGTAATTCATCGACAACTGGTTCGCTCGCGCAAGTAGCAGAAATTACCGCCGCGCTGCGCAATGTGGATGCTCATGCGCGCGGTGCAGATCAAAGCGATAAGGTTGGCCCACTCCCCCGTGATGCTGTTCGAGAATTAGCGGAGTCGCTTGCTGCCCTATCGGATAGGTCTGACCCATCGGCAGGCATTGATACGGCGCTTCAAAAATTGAGAGAGGGTGATCCCGTCCCGATCCTATCAGTCGTCAGCGCGCAAACCGGAGCGCACCAAAAGAGTGATACCGATACAGCGCGTTGGTTGCGCGGGCTTGGACTTATCCAATTCTATAAGGACAGTCGCGCTGCGCTCGACATTTATCAACGGTCAATCCAACTCGATCCCGAGAGTTGGATAGCGTGGTATCAAATCGCTCGATTAAGGGAGCGTTTGGGAGTTCCGAACGCGATCGACGCTGTGAACCGCGTTGTCGACCTCGCTAAACACACGAATAACAACGACGCATTTGGATCCGCTTATGCGGCGCTTGGGTTAATAGCGCACGATGGAGGTCGCTTCGACGAAGCCGTGAGTAATTTTCAAAAATCCCGTGGCTACTTCTTGATTAGCGGTGCTCGAGTCGAGGCCGCCAGTGCGACGAATGCTATAGCTCGATCGTTTTATGCCAAGGGAAACTATTCTCAGGCCTCGATTTCTTACCAAGATGCTCTTTCAATGGACAAGGCTATCGGTGATCACCACGCCATTGCTGCAGATTACATTGGACTGGCGGATGTGCTGTCAAGATCTGAGGAAAAACAATACGATCAAGCCATTGAATATGACAAGCTCGCACTGAGTGAGAGCGGAACGGCAGATGATCTTTATCTCACCGGTTTGGCAGATTCTAGCATTGCTAAGGCCTATATGGTTCGACAACGCTCGGGCGATCTTGAGCTGGCCGAGATCGCTGAGCAAAAGGCGCTCGTGGCGGACGAAAAACTCGGCAACTTGTTAGGCACGAGCTATGATCTTGGTGGTTTTGGAAACCTGGCTGCAATGCGCGGTGAATACCCGCAAGCTGAAAATTACTATCTCCAAGCATTGAAATTCGCAAAAAGTGGCGCTTACAAATTTGTCGAAGCCGTACAGGAACGTGGACTTGGTAAAGTCTATTGGGATGAGAAAAAACCAATCGCTGCCCTAGATGCGTTTCGGCGGGCTCACGAACTCGACAGTAATTCGAAACAATATGCACTGTATGCGGCAATCGACCAGGAGTGGATCGGAGACACTTACTCCTCCGCAGGACAGAATTCTGAGGCATGTGCAGCATGGCAGGACGCGAAGCAATTGTATCAACAACCCGCCACCGAAGATGCTGGCGATCAAGCCATTCGGCGAGCTCACATCTCCTCTACGCAAGACGACATTGATCAAAACTGCGCAAAATAATCGGGACGTCCAGGGAGGAAAAAATGATAAAGCACGACTGGTCAACTGCCTCTCGGCGGTCATTTCTTGGTGTCGGAGCCAGCCTCGGTATCGGTGCGGCGAATTGGCCCGCGCTTGCTCAAGCTCTCACTCGCAATCCAGCAGGAAGAACGAATGGCCAGCAGCTACCCGTTGTGGTTCACGACACCGTCGTAAACGGTCGGCTACAAATCCACTCTTCTCCGACCTCACGCGAAATCTCTGAAGCGGTACAAATTAGCCTGCGGAACATCATCACGAATGGCGCGGACAATATATTTCCGATGCCGTTCGAAATCAGCTGTTTAGGGCAGGACGCTGCTCTCAGAGAGCGCGTCGCATTGGAAACTGCGAACTCGCTCTTGACAACACCTAGCGGGAACACACCTCAACCATCCATTTGCACAATGCTTACTCCAAAATCGGGAGCATATGGATATCGCGAGTTAGCGTTCATCGACCCACTAGGATCAATCCTATATTTGTCGGTCGCGCTGCTTATTGGGAGGCAACTCGAATCAATTAGAGTGCCCCCGAAAGCAAATCGTGTTTTTTCGTGCAGGTTTAACGCAGACGCGTCCGGATTGTTGGACGTGCAGCGCGAATATCAATCATTCCAAGATACAACTTTCTCTAAGCTTACTGACAAATCATCAACGTTTCTGATTACTACGGATATTGCAGATTTTTATCGGCATATCGACATTATGGCGCTTCGCCAAACCCTCCTCAGGAAGGGAGCGACGGCCTGGTTGGTCGACGCGGCCTATAAGCTGCTCGCAGGTTGGAATGCGGGCTCGATACGAGGGCTTCCTGTTGGGCCGGTGGGAAGCCAAATATTGGCAGAACTTTATCTCGCCAGCGTCGACGACCGCCTCTTAGCAGACGGCATTGATTTCATCCGTTTTGTTGATGATTACCGCCTGTTTGCGCCTGATGCCTCAACAGCTCAGCGATGGCTCTGGCGCCTAAAGGAGCATTTGACGGCAGAACACTTGACGCTAAATCAAAGGAAAACCTCAATTCAGCTCACGTCCACTTCCCAATACACGACGATTTTAGCGACGAGGCGCAGATCAAGATTGTGGGGCGAATTGCCAGGTGTCCCGCCTGAGCTCGTCGCCGACAACAATACTGCACCTCCAACAGTGAATACACCTCAAGAGACAGCAAAGTCACGCAATCGAAAGAAGGGAAAAACTCCAGAAAATTCGAGCAAACCTAAAGACTCGCTAAAACCCTGCAAGCCAGGAGCATCGCTTCCATACGAAGGAGAATCTCCATGCAAGAAGGCTCAACTTAATAAAGCCGACGCTACGATGCTCGAACAAGTTGACCGGGTCGCGTTGCTGTCGAGATTAAAAAAGCAAGCGCAGGCGGGTACCAACATATCGCTGGGTTCTTTTAGAACGCTAATTGAGGCAAGCTACCGAAAGCGCGACTATCGGATTATGGGCGATGTGTTTTATTTTCTTGGATCCTGCCCTCAATGCGTTCCTTACTTGGTTGACGTATTGATCGAGGAGCGCCAAGCACTTCCGAAGGCTCTGCGGCGGAGAGCGAGGGAGTGGTTCGCGGATGAGCTCCGGTCAGATACGCACTTAAGTGAGTACGAAACACTTCACGCTATTCGCCTGCTTGGCACCAAAGGATACGAGGACCCCACCACATTGAGTGCCTATTTGTTCTCCAGGGGGCGCAAACTCTCCCCCGTCATCACCCGCACCATTCTCGCTGCGTTGGATCGGCGTTCCGACCGACATACCGCGGCTGCATTGATCGCGCTGGCGAAAGGCGCGCCCATTTTAACACGCCGGGCCGCCATTTGGTATTCATGGCCTCACTTGGACCACACGCAGCGGCAGACCTTAGTTGCCGAGTACTCACGAGAAGTCGGTCAAGATATATTTCTCTCCGCGTTGGTTGAGCAAACTTAGTGGCCAGCAGTCATAAACTCTGCCAAAGCGGAGAAGAATGACCGCAATTAGAGTGCCAGAGGAACATCCAATATGCCCATCAACGAGTTCAGGAACCTCACGTCGAGCCGTCCACACTCATCGCTTGGATATCGACCACCTGGACCCGAGGCAAGCTGCTGGCCGACCTCGCCAGCCTCGTTACCGGCCGCTCGGCCCGCCAGCCTACCGGTGACACCGACCCCTCCCTAAACTAACATTCCAACTAGACCACTCGGTGGGGGCCAATCAGCATCACCGAGCCAATGCGGCTCAAATGAAGAACGGGCTCTACCTCCAACTCGATTAAAGACGGGGCTCAGGTCAAATGAATTGCCCGAATTGCGGAAAAGCAATGGTGCTGGAGGACAAGGACACGTCATCCGGCCGCGACATGCGCACCTACACTTGCCGCCATTGCGAGCATTCGGAGATAGTAGATGGGGGTGTCGCGTTGTGGGTAGCGATGTCGGCCGCGAGCAAAACACCTCCATCGGAACGAAAATCACTCATAAGCAAAATAACGGACGCTATTCGCCGATCTTGGCGATGATGGCGCCGAAAGCTATTTCCCGGATTGAGTGACCTCATGACTGAGCAAAAAGCAGAATTGGTTGCTGAACGAAGCGAAATTGTGGGAAAGAGCTGTTTTGTCATCATGCCCTTCGGGCAGAAAAAAGATATTCTTTCCGATGGACATACGGAGGATATCGATTTCGATCAGATCTATTTGAAGATCATCAAGCCAACCGTTGAACGGCTTAAGCTCAACTGCACGCGCTCAGATGAGGTCAGCAAGTCGGGACTAATTCATAAGGACATGATCGAACGCATACTAAGCTCGGACCTGGTGGTCGTCGACATAACCACCCTGAATGCCAACGTGTTCTATGAACTCGGCATCCGTCATACCGCGAAGCTAAGCGGCACAGTACTGGTGCACATGGCAAACAAGCCGATACCGTTCAACATCGGCGGGATGAGGGTTGTCGAATATCGCTGCGATTCGCCAGAGGAGATTTCCCATTCGCAAGATATCTTAGAGGCGAATATCAAAAACAGTTTGGTCGAGCGAAATGTTGACAGCCTCGTTCATGCACTGATACCCGGCCTGCGTGTGAGCCGCCGGCCGACGCCGCTCAGGGTCACCGAGAGACTAGAATATTCTGCGCCCGGACTTGGTGAAAGGCGGCTTGGCATTATTACCGGCGACATTATTCGTGTTGAAGGCATTGATATTTGGGTCAATCCCGAAAATACGAAAATGGAAATGGCGCGCCTGCACGATGATTCGAGTCTCAGCCTGCATCCGGTATTTTGGTGCAAAACGAAATTCTTCTGGTCAGGTCGTGCGCGACACGATTGCAACCGAACTGCGTAATCATATTGGCGTAAACATGAGCGTTGAGCCAGGAACGGTGATCATCACCGGGCCGGGCGAGCTTAAGCGCACCAATCGCGTGAAGGCCATCCTTCATGTCGCAGGCCAGCACGGCGAGCCCGGCAAAGGTTATATGCCGATCCGAAATTATGCGATGTGCATCGTTCAGTCGTTGAAATCGGCGGATGCGCTCAACAGTGATAGTTTATCGCGCTGGCGTCACGGCGCGCCGCTTCGCACGATCATATTTCCGCTCTTTGGGACGCGTTCTTCAGATCGTGATCCGCATGACGTAACCGAGAATCTTGTTTTTGCGGCAAAGGCTTATTTGGAGGCGCGACCTGATAGCCTACTCGAGCGCGTCTACTTTCTTGCCTACACCGACAAGGACCGCGATCTCTGCGAAACCGCCTTCTCGCGCTTGCGGTTGCAAAGAAAGTAACTGCTGGAGCATCCGTAGAACGAATGGGCATTACCCAAGGCACCGGCGGGCTCTATAAACCCGTTCATCTACGCCAAGACTGTGGCACGCGTAACCTAAAATCTTCGCAGGCCCTTATCCCCCACTTGAGCATGGGTGTTAGGATTCTTCAGCAGGCTGAGAAGTGCGCGTTCAGGGGCGCTAGCAGCAAATCAAGGAAAACACCACCCGAGGTTGCTTCAGGCGGCCTGATGCCTACGATGGTGCCTGAAACCAGGGTTCATCTGGGAAATGTGGAGTCAATGCGCCGCGATTAGCCTATAAGCTCTGGGGGCCGACGTGCCGTGTCGGGGCGCGACTTTAGGGCAGACTTCATGGCGCACGACGTTTTCATCAGCTATTCCCACCAGGACAAACCCGCAGCAGACGCGGTTTGCCAGTTCCTGGAGCGCGCACGCATTCGCTGCTGGATCGCACCGCGCGATGTCAGAGCCGGAAACGACTATGCAGAATCGCTCATCGAAGCGATTGCCGCAGCGAAGGTTATGGTGCTGATCTTTTCTTCGAATGCGAATTCTTCCAATCACGTCAAACGCGAATTAGACCTTGCCCTCAATCGTGAATTAATTGTGGTTCCATTGCGCATCGAGGACGTGAAGGCCACCGGCGGATTTGCCTATCGTTTGGGTACGCCGCACTGGCTCGATGCCTTCCCGCCACCGCTGGAACAACACCTCCATCAGCTGGTCGCTAAGCTCGCGGAAAAAATTAGCGCTCTATTGCCCGAGGGAGCAGCGTCCAACCTACCGCCTGTAATTACCGCGTCGACTGGCGCCGCTGACGTGACGACCAAGCCCTTCAAATGGAAGGCAAAGTCGACAAAAATCGTCCTTGCAGCGAGTGCCGTTACGGTGCTGCTGGCGCTGTTCTATATGTCGGCAACTTATTGGCTGCGTCCTGCGCCCTCCCAGCAAGCGAGCGTTGCCGCGAGCCAGCCGGAAGATCCAAAAGAAGTCAAACTCGATTTCAACAAAATTGATACGCTCTCTGCAGGACCCCCATACTGGGTTGCGGCCGAACCTTTTCTTCACGCAGCACCGATTTCGATGGCAGTAACGGCACACGTTCCGGACGATTCAGTAATTGTGTTCGAAAACAATCTTGGCCTTTATCGCGGCCACGCTGTGGCGCCAACCATAAGCCAGAATTTCCTAACACAGGTAAATATTGGCCACGGCGCGGCTTCGTTTACGATCACGTTCTCCGAGCCTGTCGCACGCGTCAGTTTTATGGTGCCGAAAGTGTATCCTGATACTGCTAGCGGCGTGACGTTCCCCGCTTGGACGGCGACCGCCCTGAGCGCGAGCGGGCAGACGCTGAGCTCAAGAAGCGAGCAGCTTGTACGGCGCATGCCGGGCAGCGATTTTCCAGCCGAGACCTACACTCTGGATGCACCCGGCTTCGACGATATCGCCGCTGTGAGATTCGATCTCGGATTTTCGACTTAACGGTGTTCCGTTCGCGGGCTTCCCGACCATATTGATTGAACAGATCACGCTTGAGCGCAGATAGCTGCGCAATGCTTACGCTTTCATCCCGCCCATTTTGCGGATGAAGCTCCATTCGAATTCGCTCACCGCCTCCACGGACCAAAGAGGTGGTTCGAGTTCCTGGCCACCAGGATTGGTCGTGACCAACGCCACTTTCGTGGTTTCAATATTTCGGGCGGGGCAAGTGAGAAGTCTCCACCCGAGATGATGGCCAAGACGCTCGTAGACGGTTTCGATGGCAGGCTGTGAAAAAGGGCTCACTATCCAATCTCCCTGGCCATGTCTGCTTGCGCCGATCAGCGGGCTATCCTTCCAATACGACGCGCACCGTTTCAACCCCTCTCAACTCGTTCCCTGACAGAGCTCGTCCCCGGTGCCATACAATTGGCATGCGGAAGAAATTGACGACCAAGGGCGTCGAAGCCCTGCTTCCACAGGGCTACAAGCGCTATACCATCTGGGACGAACTGTTGCCCGGTTTTGGCATCCGCGTCTCGCCCAATGGCCACAAAAGCTGGTTCTGCGCCGCACGAGCCAATAGACGTCTGCGCCGATTTACATTAGTGACCTGACTGGGTCTTTTTGTACCAGGCGGTTTGATAGAAACTGTCTTGGAAAGGAACCAGGTCATGCCGAAGAAGAGGTTCAGCGCTGAGCAGATTGTGACGCTGCTTCGCCAGATTGAAGTGGGGATGGCACAAGGGAAAGGCGACACCGGTTGTGTGCCGGGAAGCGGGGATATCGCAACAAACTACGTGACGAGCTGCTGAACGGTGAAATCTTCTACAGCTGAAAGAAGCACAGATCATGATCGAGCAATGGCGCAACCACTGTAACACAATCCGCTCTCATTCGGCGCTCGGTAATCGGCCAGCTGCCCCCCACGCCTTCGCGTTGTCGCGAGCACTTTTCGTGGCGCCGACTTCGTGCGGCCGATCTGCGCAGCCAGTCCAGCGCAAGGCATCACATTAGGCGAATAACTAATAGCTAATTAGTTTCCATCTCATACAAACACATTGATATAATTGTATATTTCGCCATTTTTGGTATCTTTGATGGCGATTTACACGCATCCTGTGGTGCCTGGATATGCCCACCCATCGCCGCCAATTAGCTCGCCACCGGTGGCGATCCCTTAATCCCGTTGGCCTGACTCCTGCCCTAGGGCGCAACGCCCACCCAGGGCCACCGGGTGGCCTTGGTAGCGGGTTTTCTTGAGATAGATGGGGCTATTCTTGTGGCTCATAGGGGTGACCGTCCGCGGATGTTCGCCGATGTATGGGTGCCGAGCTGATAATTTTAATGCATTCCAATCGTGCGTGGGCTAACGCGCCGGTCCCTTAACTCTCAAGTAATGGAGCCTGCAATGGAGAAGAAGAAAAAGGAACCGGAACCGACAGCGAGCAAAGAGCGGACGCCCGAAGAGTCTATGATGCTTACATCAAATCTGCGCAAGTACCCGGCGTTTCGTCCAGCGCCATTGGAGGAATATGGCGGGGGCTGCGTGATCGGTGGGCAGCCACCGCGGCAGAAATAAGGGTTGAAGGGATTGTCTGTTTATCGCCGTAAGTGGAAATTGCCGAACAAGAGAACTAGTGACCACTGCGCATGCTAGCGGATAAACGGTCATTCAGTTGTACAAATGACCTGACTAGGTCGTCACAAGCTTGTTTAGTAGCGCCACAGAGGACCTCCATTTTCATGCTGACAGTACCGTTCTGCTCGACGACCTGCCGTTTAACCGCCGCGGGATAAGCCGGATTGCCAGGCGGAGGAAACGACCACAAGGTGTCAGCTGCAGCGTCGTTAGCGATCGTCCATCCGTCCCGAGTCGTGAACACGACGCCAGCTTTGGCATGCAGGGCCTCTAACGCGGCGTCCACGGTCGGGTAGCCAATAGTTGAGGACTGCGCTTCGGGAAGGGGCGCGGATGGGGCAACCGGTGTGGGTTGCGCCGCTAGATTCTCCACCGGCCGGTAGTTGGGACAGTGGCTAGAGAGTGTTGCCCAGGTTGCGTCGACCTCCGCGGGGGAAGATTTCTGGGCGATACTTGCGGCCATAGCATTGTCGAGGAAATTGTCCTCCTCGCGCATGACCTGGAAAGGTCCTCCCGATGGCGCCTGGTACAGCACCAGATAGCCGCAATGGCGGTCGATGTTGGCGAAACGACTGACCAAATCTAACGCGACGTAGACGCCTGGCAGTGGCGCTTTTGCAGGATTATTCGTCCAGGTTACAGTGACGATGTGCCGATCTAATACTACTCCCGCCTGTGCATTGAACTGGCGAAGGCGGTCAGCGAAAGCCGGGAACGGTTGGTCCTTCCGGTTAACGTCAGCTAGGAAAGCATATGCCTCAGCGTACTTTCCGCTATCCATGTTGGCCATATAATCGATGGCCGTCTTCCGAGCCTGAGCCTCGAGGTCTACTGAAGGAAGCCAACCTGGCATTGAGTCTGAGGTTACGTTGACCATCCTGGGAGCGCCCACAGATGCGGGAACAGTTTCAGCGGAAAGCGCAGGATTTGGTATCGAGAGTAGGTTCAAGATTGCGAATGCAGCCGCAAGGCATCTAGCGAGAGTGCGGATCAATCGTTGCATAGGCGAAAAATAGCCTAGATGCCTGACTCAGCCAATGCCCGCTTTAAGTAAGAAGCAGACATGCGGCGACTGTCTGCTTATCACCAAAGGCCAATATTCAGCGCTTCGTCAAAGTGTGCGGATGTACTCAAGTTGATCTCGGAGTCTCGCAAAGTTTTCAAAGAAATACGCCTCCCTGCGACTGATGATCAATTCGATGGTCCATTTCTGCTCTTCCGATGACAAATCCATTACCCACTCTCTTTGTTCCGTCGTGAGCTTTGGCATTATTGCAGTCAGTTCTGTCGCGATCAGCTTTGTCATTGTGAACTCCTAAGCTGCCTTGCGTCCCTGCGTCGCCGTTGAGCTAGCACTTTCACAATATCGTGCCCACTCGCGCATAAACCGACGACGCTTTTCGAACAAGCCGCCACACCGACAAGCCGCTTCCACCTTGTTACTGATTGCGTGGGCTAGGGCGGTTTCGGCGACGTCGCCAATGCCAATACCTTTGCGTATACTTCTTTGGTGTTGTCCTTCTTGACAACGCACACTTTAATTCGGTGCGGTCCTTCGCCATGCATGCACGAGTGAGAAAGCCCACCCTCCAGCACCTGATCGCACTTAACATAGCCAGATAGAAAGGGACGAGGAGCCGGTGCTCGAACACCACCGCTGATGCGGGACCAATGGACGCCCTCTAGATCGCTAATCCGAACGATTCCCGTCTGCCAATCATTCCACTGCCTACGCACTGCCACCTTGTCTTCCATGGCATTCCTCATTGCGAAGTAAGATTTTGAGACGCGGATAAGTTCGAAACCGGGGCATCAAGGGTAGGCAACCCACTGCTATTGAAAGAGTAATGCGAGGACGAGATGGGATCTAGCTTAGGTGAATTGGACAAGGCGTCCGCGACCATAGTTATAGCCCGGTTACAGTGGCGCCTGGCGAGGAAGTTGGGGCGGCGGCGCTTGCGACTTTCAGCCTGTCGGCGTAGCCCAGCGCGTTCGGCTATTGCTCGCTAACTTGCCGCCTTTCTCATTGGAACAATCTTGGTCTCGTTCGCCGAAGAGGCACAGAAACCGGCCCAGGCATTCATTAGCTTACGGCGTTTGTCGAACAGATCACCCCGCCTATACGCGGCTTCGACCTGATCGCCGACTACGTGAGCCAAGGCGGCCTCAGCCACCTCGCTTGGGTAGCCAGTGCACTCAGCCGCCCAATCGCGGAAAGTCGAGCGGAAACCGTGAACAGTAAGATCAGTACGGCCCATCCGGTGCAGCGTCTTGAGTATGGCCATATTGGAGATAGGCTTTTTGCTTGCAGGGTTTTCAAAGACGAAGCCTTTCCCATTTGTTTCCTGGTGACGCTTGCGGAGAATTTCTAAGCATTCTTTCGCGAGAGGCACTCTGTGGTTCCGGCCTGATTTCATCCGGTCGGCAGGAACAGTCCAAACGGCATTAGCTAAATCCATTTCACTCCAACAGACCCCGATAACCTCACTGGTACGAGCGGCTGTCAGAATCGCGAACCGCAGGGCTAACGGACTAGTCCCCTTCTCAGCCTCTAGACGAGCCATAAATGAGCTAATCTCGGTGTAGGGTAGAGCCGCGTGGTGTCTTACCCGTTGAGCATTGGATCGACTTGGAAAGAGGATTTCCAGATGCCCTTTCCACCGTGCAGGGTTCTCGCCCTCGCGATAGCCGCGAGTCTTGGCCCAATCCAATATCGCTTCGATCCTGCCTCTAAGACGGCTCGCAGTCTCTCGTTTCTCTGACCAGATCGGCTCAAGTACTTTATGTACCATAGCCACATCTACCGACTGCACGGGTAGGTCTCCGATTAATGGCATGGCGTAAGTATCAAGCGTGGCATGCCACTGGGAGCCGTGCTTCTTGTTTTTCCACCCATCCTTTTTCGCTGAGATGTAGGCTGCCGCACACTGGCGGAATGTGACCGAACGTGCCTCCTCGATTCGTTTTGCCGCACGCACAGACTCGCGTTCTGCGATGGGGTCCTTACCCTGTGCCTTGAGATTGCGAGCCTCTGCGGCCATCACTCGGGCTTCAGCGAGTGAAATATCGGGGTAAGAGCCCAGACCCATCTCGTGGGCCTTTCCGGCCAGCATGTAGCGAAACACCCACGAGCGCACTGTTGGCGATGAGACCCGGAGACTGAGCCCGCCACCGTCGCCGTGCAGCCCTGGCTGCTTTGAAAGGCGCTGCAAAATCAGCGCTTTAAGTTTCTCGACTGAACGACCCACCACTGTTCCTTCCCACAAATCCTCCCACAAATGTGGGTCGGATTGGGAAGAACGTCAACACACGTGGCCAAACAGTATTTGGGGAGATTCTTTGCATTTACAGCGCCTTACTACACGTCCCCGAACGGTGGCACACGTGTACGAATGGAGGGGTGGCGGACAGGGAGGGATTCGAACCCCCGGTACGGTTACCCGTACGCCGCATTTCGAGTGCGGTGCTTTCAACCGCTCAGCCACCTGTCCTGCCTGCGTACAGGAATATTTGTTTTGGCTTGCAAAGCAAGCCGGGCGCCGAGCCACCTGTCCGGAAAGGCGGCGGACCATATATCCGCCGCCGCCCGCCGCCAGCAAGTTCAGGCGTTCTCGCCTGTTAGGCGTTCTAGGCGGAACTCGGCGTGCGGTCCGCGTGCGAGCTTTGCCGCCAAGAAAGGCATGATCGCGCCCATATCCGCTTCGAACCCATAAGGCGGATTGATGACGATGAGCCCGGTGGCCGAAAGTGGCTCACCCCCGTCGGTGCGCTTGGCCGGGGACGGCGGAATGTCAACATCCAGCTCCAGGCGCAGCATGTCGTCGATGCCGGCGTTCAGCACTTCGCCCGTGGCGGCATCGGCGTCCCCGCGCGCCTTCAGGGGATACCACAAGAGATAAATGCCGGTGGCGAAGCGCTTGTGCGCATCCACGAGCGCGCGCGCCGCGGCCACGAATTCGTCGCCGGATTCATAAGGCGGATCGATCAGCAGGAACCCGCGCCGTTCGGGCGGCGGCAGCAGGCTTTGCAATTCCTTATAACCGTTGCCATGAACCGCGCGCGCGCGCGGGAACCCGGCCAGTGCGGCGGCGAGCGCCGCATATTCTTCCTTGTGCATTTCGATGGCGGCTAGGCGATCCTGCGGGCGTAATAGCTTGGCGGCAATCAGCGGCGAACCCGGATATTTTCCTTCGCCAAATTCGCGCACGATGTCGCAATATTGGGAAAGCGCGCCCGGTAAATCGCCGGCCTTGAGCAGGCGCATAATTCCGTTTGCGGCCTCGCCCGTTTTTGCTGCTTCCGCGCCAGCAATGTCGTAGAGCCCGCGCCCAGCGTGGCTGTCGATCACCACGAAAGGTTTTTCCTTCTTGCGCAGATGCAGCAGGATCGAAACCAGCGCCGCATGTTTCAGCACGTCGGCGAAAGTGCCCGCGTGATAGAGGTGTCGGTAATTCATCCGGCTTGGGCGAGCCGCGCGCTTTCGGCCCACAGTCGGCGCGCGTCATCATCATTGCTGGCGGCGGCGCTTGGCCGTTTAGGCCAGCAATCGAAATAATACTCGCCGCTCACACGTTCTACATCCGGCGACGAAGCGAGATAGACCACCGTCTCGGCGCCCTTCTCGACTTTGCGCCCAGCAATGCGCTTGGCGATGCCGATGCCGAAGCGGAACACGCCCGCATTGTTGTCGCCAAAGCGAGTGGCGACGAACCCCGGGTGCAGGCAATTAGCCGTGACTCCAGAGCCTGCAAGTTTCCGCGCCAGCTCGCGTGTGAACAGAATATTGCAGAGCTTAGAGCAACCGTACGCTTTCAACCCGCGATAATTGTTGCGGAATTGCAGATCGGAAAAATCAAGCTTCTCGCCGCGGTGCGCTTCCGACGCCACATTGACGATGCGCGCGGGCCTAGCCTGGGCGAGGCGCTCTTTAAGCAGATTGGCCAGCACGAAATAACCCAGATGATTAAGCGCGAACGTGAGCTCAATCCCATCGGCGGTTTCCTCGCGCCGGTTAAACAGCGCGCCCGCATTGTTGATCAGCACGTCGATCCTGGGCTCGGCCGCCGCGATCTCGCTTGCCACGCGTTTCATTTCGGAAAGCCGCGAAAGATCGGCGTAATAGATTTTTGTCGCCACGCCTTTCGCCACCAGATCTTGCTGCGTGGATTCGCCTCGCGTGCGATCGCGCGCCACCAGCACCAGGCGCGCGCCCATGGCGCCCAATTCTTTCGCCGCCTCAAGCCCGATGCCCGATGTGGCCCCCGTGATGACACAGACTTTTCCGCGCATGTCCCGCTCCCTGGCGCCTTCTATAGCAAGTTTCGGCGCAACCCGATTGGCCGGTTATGCGTTTTCTTGAAGCTTGGCCCGGCAGCTATGAACCGGGCCATGCACCCTTGGGGATGCCTGAAAGGCTGGGGCACAGGACATGAAAAGGAGAAGACAATGAAATTGCGCATGCTCACCATCTCCTTGTTGCTGTCATCGGCGCTCTCTATTCCGGCCGCCCTGGCGCAACAAGACAACAACAATGCCGCAAGCTCGACCAATGCGTCGCAATCCGCCGCGACGGCCCAACCTGCCAACAACGCCTCGACAGGCAACACCAGCAACGCAAATAGCAATGCCAATGCCAGCACAAACACACAAAGCGCTGGCACAAGCGCATCTGCCATCGAGACCAGCGGCTGGACCGGCAAGACGGTGACCGGATCGGGCGGCAAGAAGCTCGGCACCGTTACGGCTGCGGAAAACGACAAGGTCACGCTCAAGACGCGCTATGGCAACGTGGACCTCGCCGCCATGCTCGTCGCCGACAACGGTTCGGGTGACCTGACCGCCGAGACGACCTCGCTGCAGGACGTGCAGGCTATGGCCAAATCGCAGCAAGGCGACATGAAGGGCGCCGAGGCCGTGTCGAAGCGCAATTACAAACGCGTGGCGCAGAAGGCTTCGGAAATGCCGTCCAACGAAACGGCCACGCCATCCGTCGACCAGGCCCCCGCGGGCCAGGCGCCGGAACAGCCCGCAGCGACAACGCCGAAAATCAACAATCAGGCGGCGCAACCGCAAACCCCGCCGCAGCATTGATAAGCCGCTAAGGGAAAGTTGAGGGCCGCGGGCTTTGTCCTGCGGCCCTTCTTCTCAACTGGGCGTTGGGTGCATAATGGTGCCATGACGCAGGAACGGCAAAGCTCTCCTGTCTGCTCTGAAAAGCGGCGCGAGCCGCCCGACGAAGTCGAGATCGCTTCCGAGGATGGCTTCCCGGCCAGCGACGCGCCCAGCTGGACCCCCGTGCGCCGCGTGGGCGAACCGCGCGAAAACCCGCCGCCCAAGGCGAAAACGCATATATAGATCCGCGTATTTGCGAATCCGACCCGCCTTCTGTATGGAGCCGGCCATGACGCAGGATTATCGCATCAAGGACATTGGGCTCTCAGATTGGGGCCGCAAGGAAATCGCCATCGCCGAAACGGAGATGCCGGGGCTGATGGCCACGCGCGCCGAATTCGGCAAGTCGCAGCCCTTGAAGGGCGCGCGCGTGGCGGGCTCCCTGCACATGACCATCCAGACCGCGGTACTGATCGAAACCCTCCGTGCATTGGGCGCCGATGTGCGCTGGGCTTCGTGCAATATCTATTCTACGCAGGACCACGCGGCCGCCGCCGTGGCCGCCGGCGGCACGCCGGTGTTCGCGATCAAGGGCGAGAGCCTGACCGATTATTGGGATTACACGCACAGGATTTTCGAATGGGCGGACGGCGGCGTGCCCAACATGATTTTGGACGATGGCGGCGACGCGACGCTTCTGGTGCATCTGGGGGCGCGCGCGGAAACGGGTGACAAGGCTTTCTTCGACAAGCCGGCGAATGAAGAGGAAGAAGCGCTGTTCGCCGCGATTCTGAAGCGGCTCGCATCCAAGCCCGGCTGGTACGGCCAGATCGCCAAATCCATCAAAGGCGTCACCGAGGAAACCACCACCGGAGTCCACCGGCTGTATCAGATGGAAAAAGAGGACAAGCTTCTTTTCCCGGCGATCAACGTCAACGATTCCGTCACCAAATCGAAATTCGATAATTTATACGGCTGCCGCGAGTCACTGGTCGACGGCATCCGCCGTGGCACCGACGTGATGATGGCGGGCAAGGTCGCCATGGTGGCGGGCTTCGGCGACGTGGGCAAAGGCTCGGCCGCCTCGCTTCGCCAAGCCGGCTGCCGCGTGATGGTGTCGGAAGTCGATCCCATCTGCGCGCTGCAGGCGGCGATGGAAGGCTATGAAGTGGTGACGATGGAAGATGCAGCACCCCGCGCCGACATCTTCGTCACCGCCACGGGCAATGTCGACGTCATCACCATCGAGCACATGCGGAAAATGAAACGCCGCGCCATCGTGGCCAATATCGGCCATTTCGATTCGGAAATTCAGGTCGCCGCGTTGAAAAACTATAAATGGCACAATGTGAAGCCGCAGGTGGACGAAATCGAATTCCCCGACGGCAAGCGGATTATCCTGCTGTCCGAAGGCCGCCTGGTGAACCTCGGCAACGCCATGGGGCATCCGAGCTTCGTCATGTCCGCTTCATTTACAAATCAGACCATCGCCCAGATCGAGCTATTCACCAATCAGGGCAAATACCAGAAGAAGGTCTACACGCTGCCCAAGCACCTCGACGAAAAAGTCGCGCGGCTGCACTTGGACAAGATCGGCGTGCATCTGACCAAGCTGACGCCCCAGCAATCGACCTATCTCGGCGTGCCGCAGCAGGGGCCGTTTAAGCCCGACACGTACCGTTATTGAATGTCACCTTGCATTCCCGACACTTGACTATCTTACGATATATCTGATATGTGTATCTAATGATATAAACCTAAGGAGCTAACCCATTGAGAGGGCGCATTTATTTCTCGGACGATTCTATTCATTGCGTGGGCAGAGGCAGAAGCCGCGGGCGCCATGACTGGCGGGCGAGCTTTGGCCCGGGCGGCGCTTCCTTCGAAGGCGATCCCGGCTGGGGCGACATGTTCCGCGCCGGCCGCGCGCTGGCTTCGGGCGACATCCGCCTCATCGTGCTGTCGCTGCTCGCCGAAAAGCCGCGCCACGGCTACGACATCATCAAGGAAATCGAGGAGCGCACGCGCGGCTTCTATGCGCCGTCGCCTGGCGTCGTTTACCCCACCCTCACCTATCTGGAAGAAGTGGGTTACGCCGCCGTCGAGGCCGAAGGCGCCAAGAAACTCTACACCGTCACCGAAGCGGGGCGCGAATATCTCGCCAAAAACCGCGCGGAGGCCGACGCGGTGCTGGGCCAGCTCGAACGCATGGGCGAGAAAATGGCCCATGTGCGGCGCTGGTTCGATTACGACGAGGCGAAAAACTCGCGCCATTCCGGCAGCGCGGTCTATGAAGCGCGCCGCGATCTGAAAGACGCGGTGCGCGAGAAACGCGGCGCCTCGGGTGACGAGCTCGCCCGCGTGGCCGAAATCCTCAAGCGCGCGGCGAAAGACATTCGCGGCAAATAATTATCGCCTTGCCCCTTGACAGCGTGGCGTTCCATCCCCACCTCACCTATCTCCAGAAATGGTATTTTAGTGGCGAGGAGGCCCAAATGGCAGCCAAACCACTGCGTTTGCAATTAAGCCGGCGCAAGGGCTTCGATCTGCAAAAAATTAGCCGCAAGATGAACGGGCTTCCCGCCATCGTCGTCTCGCGGCCGAGCAAATGGGGTTGCCCCTTCCCGCTGAAAAAGGAAAACGAGCGCGCCAAGATCATAGCGCGCTATCGCGCCTTTATGCGCGCGCGCCCCAGGCTGCGGAAAGAAGCGCGCGATGAACTGGCCGGCAAAAACCTTGCGTGCTGGTGCAAGCAGGGCCTTGCCTGTCATGCCGAAGCGCTGCTCGCCATCGCAAACGCCGGAAAAACATCGGCACTGCGCGCCAGCAAAAGAAAGCGCGTGTAATTCTCGCGCGCATCCTCGACATGCTCGCGCAAAATTTTGCCGCCATAGATCCATGCCGCGCGTTTGCTTCCCAAGGCCGCCCAGCGCCGGTCGCCGCGCTGCAGGATGGCGCGAACGCTTCCCGCGGTATCTTCGCCTGCGACAGCTTTTATCCGGGAGTTCAGCCTGAAAAATCTTTCACATTGCGCCAGCGCCGCCGGATGCGACTGCACGTACCGCACATTCGCAAGGCTGGCATCGGAGAGCCCAATCAGACACTGCACGATGCGATATTCGATTTCGGCAACCGTTACCAGCCCGCTTTTGGCATAAAGGTCCTGTGCTCGCTCGATCGGCCCGGCCAGCGTGTTCTCGACAGGCACGATGAGACCTTCTGCGGCGCCTTCGCCAATCGCCTCGAACAAGGATTCAAACGTCGGCCGCGCCTCCAGACGCGTGCCCGCACCCAAGAGACGCAGCGCCGCTTCCTCGCTGAACGCGCCGTACTCGCCCTGAAAGGCCACTTTAACGCGCGCGCTCATTTCGCCACCTCGCGTTGGGCTGCCGAACGCGATTCCCGCACGATCTGGCGGAAGATGCGCTTCACGGCGGCGGCGTGCAGCGGCCCGCCATTCATCCGGGCCACGCGATCCAGGATTTCGCGCTCGCGCGCGGGCGAATAGTCGGCCATGCCTTTGCTGCGCTTCAAATGGCCGACCCTGGTGGCAAGACCGGCGCGAAAAAACAGCAGGCGAAGCAGTTCGTCGTCCACCCTGTCGATACGCTTCCTCAGCGCCTGAATGCTTTCATGCCCGTTGCCGTTGTTGCTCATTGTCCTTCTCCGCCGCGTAAAACAAAACAAAAAGGCCGCGAACCCGTTGGGCTCGCGGCCTGTTGGAATGCCTGGTTTCGCTTGGGTGTTATGTCATTCGTGTCGCGAAAGCAGAATCCAACCCGCCGCCGGCCCGGTAAATGCCGTGGAGCGCATGGCTGAAGCTGCTAAATCGCTTTTGCACGAGGCACCCATGAAAACTGCAGCCGAAACTTTGCGGGATGCGGCCCGCCGCTGTCAAGGGCGAAGCTTGGTTAAGGGTTAGGTGCCTGCCTTCGGCGCCATGACGAAATCGTTCTTGCCGAGCTCAATGCCGTTCTCGCGCAGGATCGCGTAGGTCATCGTCACATGAAAATAGAAATGCGCATACGCGTAATCAAACAGATAGGTCATGCCGTTGAGCTCGCGTTTCTCGCGCTCGCGCCCCACCTCGATAGTCACATTGCGCGCTTCCGCGCCGGAGAAGGCTTCGGGTTTGACGCTCTTGATGAAGGCGACCGTGCTGGCGATGCGCGCCTGCAGCTCGTCGAAAGTGGTTTCTTTGTCCTCGTGCACTGGCACTTCGGCCTGGGCCAGCCTCGCCACTCCGCGCTTGGCCATGTCGCAGGCGATCTGCACCTGGCGCGGCAGCGGGAACATGTCGGGATAAAGCCGCGCGCTCGCCAGCACGTGGGGGTCGATATTGCGCGCCTTCGCGTGCGCTTCGGCCTTTTTCAGGATGGTAGACAGATTGCCCAGCATCAGCAGGAAGGGCGGAACGCTGGCACGGTACATGATAGGTTGCATTTTTTATCCTCTCTAATGGCTTGCCCGGCCGAAGCTCGCGTCAGTGAGCGAAGGCTGGTGCCCCTAGCCGGACTTGAACCAGCACGATGTTGCCACCAACAGATTTTGAGTCTGCCGCGTCTACCATTCCGCCATAGGGGCTGGGAATTGAATGGCGGCCGGGATCATAGCCAGCGCGGTCTCGCGGTCAATGCGGGCCGAGCGCCGCCACCGCGCGCGCGAACGCGGCCGTATCCGCGTGCCGCGGCAACAGGATGGTCTTGATGCCGGGCGCTAAGCGCTTGATGCTGGCCGCCGTGTCGGCGAGCGAAACGGCGCTGGCCGCGCTTTCGTTGATGACAAGCGTTGCCACCTGGATATCGCGCGCGCGCAAGACCTCCAGCGCCGTCAGCGTGTGGCTGAGCGTGCCGAGATAGCTGCCGGTGACGAGGATAACAGGCAATTTCAACGCGGCCATCAGGTCGAGCAAGGTGTGGCGCGCGTCGAGCGGCGCCATGACGCCGCCCATGCCCTCTATGAATAAGGTGCTCTTATTGGCTGCAATTGCATCGCGGCAGAACTTCGCCAGCGCTTCGAAATCCAGCTCTTTTCCTTCGCGTGCAGCCGCCATATCCGGCGAGAGCGCGGCCGCAAAGCGCCAGGGCGCAATGCGCGCTATCTCGTCCTTATTTATGGGGCGTTCCAGCGCCGCTAGCAATTGGCCAGGATCGCTTTCGGCCGCCTTTTCGCCGTCAAAGCCGCTGACGACAGGCTTGAGCGCATGAACCGCTTTGCCCTGTTCGCGCAACAAGCGGATCAGGCCCGCGGTGACGAAGGTCTTGCCGATATCGGTGCCGGTGGCGGTGATGAAAAAGGCGCTCATGCGCGGCACTTGAGAATGCGCGCGCGCACCACATCGGCTAGCCGCTCGATTTCTTTTTCGGGATGCGCCGCGGTGAAAGCGAAACGCAGCCGCGCGGTGCCGGCGGGCACGGTCGGCGGGCGGATGGCGATTGCCAAGAAGCCTTCGTTTTCCAGCAGCGCCTGGGCATCGAGCGCCGCTTTCTCCTCGCCGATCACCACAGGCACGATGGCGCTTTGCGCTTCCGGCAGCGAGGCCAGGCGCGAGAATGATTTCGCCTTGGCCAGCGGCATCACGGCGAGGCCAGGTTCGCGCTCGATGATGCCGAGTGCTGCAATCGCCGCCGCCACCGACGCGGGCGGCAGGCCGGTGGAATATATAAGAGTGCGCGCGCGCGTCTTGATGAGATCGATTACGGGCGTGCTTGCGCAGAGGTAACCGCCATAAGAGCCCAATGCTTTCGACAGCGTGCCCATTTGCAATGGCACATCCGCCTTGCGCCTGCCCGCGAACGCCGAACCGCGGCCGCTGCCCACCACGCCCAGCCCATGCGCATCGTCCGACATCAACCAGGCGTCGAAGCGTTCGGCCAGCGCCGCCAATTCGCTGAGCGGCGCGAGATCGCCATCCATCGAGAACACACCATCGGTGGCGATGAGCGCGCGTCGGTGTTTGGGCCGGTGCGCGGTGAGCAATTCTTCCGCGTGGCCGATGTCGTTATGGTCGTAAATCGCAACCGTGCCGCCGGCCAGCCTTGCGCCGGCCCAGATACAGGCATGGCTGAGCTCATCGACGACAATCAGATCTTCTTTGCCAACAGTCGCGGGGATGATCCCCAGATTGGCGAGATAACCAGAGCCGAACACGCATGCCGTTTCCGTTTCTTTCCAGCGCGCGAGCTTGGCTTCCAGTTCGGCGTAAAGCGGATGATTGCCGGTGACGAGACGCGAGGCGCCGGCGCCCGTGCCGTATTTCTCGATGGCCGCAATCGCCGCCGCCTTCACCTGCGGATGCTGCGTGAGATTGAGATAATCGTTGCAGGAGAACGAGAGCAGCCGCTTTCCGGCGCGCGTGACCCAGATGCCATCCGCCCGCGCGGTTTCGGCAAGGCGGCGGCGCAAATGGCGGGCCTCCAGCTCGGCGAGCTTGGCGCAGGCAAATTGGTCGAGCGAGTGCATGGCGCACTATACCTCTAGGGCCTCATGCTTCGACAAGCTCAGCATGAGGCCTTATACATTGCCTCGCCCTGAGCCCGTCGAAGGGCGGTGCATCAAAAGGAACCGCATGCAGACCGATATCCGTCACGATTGGAACCGCGAAGAGATCGCAGCACTGTTTGCCCTGCCTTTCGCCGATCTCATCTTCCGTGCGGCAAGCCTGCATCGCAAATATTTCGCGCCCAACGAGGTGCAGATTTCGACGCTGCTTTCGATCAAGACCGGCGGCTGCCCGGAAGATTGCGCCTATTGCCCGCAGGCCGCGCGCTACCACACGGGCGTCAAGGCGGAAAAAATCATGGCGGTGGAAAAGGTGCTGAGCGAAGCGCGCGCGGCGAAGGAAGCCGGCGCCAGCCGCTTCTGCATGGGCGCTGCCTGGCGCGAGCCGAAAGACAAGGATTTGGATCAAGTGTGCGAAATGGTGGAAGGCGTTCGTGCATTAGGCTTAGAGACTTGCGCCACGCTCGGCATGCTAACGGCCACGCAGGCCTCGCGGTTGAAAAACGCGGGGCTCGATTACTACAACCACAATCTCGATACTTCGCCCGAATATTATGGCGACATCATCACCACGCGGGTTTATCAGGACCGCCTCGACACGCTGGCGCGTGTGCGCGATGCCGGCATTCATGTCTGTTGCGGCGGCATTGTCGGCATGGGCGAAACGCTGGACGATCGCATCGGCATGATCCACACGCTGGCGACATTGCCCGCGCATCCCGAGTCCGTTCCCATCAACATGCTGGTTCAGGTAGCGGGCACGCCGCTTGCGGGCACGGCCCCGCTCGATGCGCTCGATTTCGTGCGCACGATAGCGGTCGCGCGCATCGCCATGCCGAAATCCATGGTGCGATTGAGCGCGGGCCGCGAGGACATGAGCGACGAAACGCAAGCTTTGTGTTTTCTCGCCGGCGCCAATTCGATTTTCTATGGGCCGAAACTTCTCACCACGCCCAACCCGGACGCCGATCGCGACCGCGCGCTGCTCGACCGGCTTGGCCTCGTGCCCATGCCGATCTGAGGTCCGCGCATGAATCCGCGCGCGCCCGATTGGTTCGATACCGGCTTTCAGCACATCTGGCTGCCTTACACGCAGATGAAAACGGCGGCGCTACCGCTCGCCGTCGCGCGCACCGAAGGCACGCGGATTATTTTGAGCGACGGCCGCGAGCTGGTGGATGGCATCGCCTCGTGGTGGACGGCCTGCCACGGCTACAACCATCCGCACATTCGTGCATGCGTGCAGCGCCAGCTCGAAACCCTGCCCCACATCATGCTGGGCGGGCTGGTGCATGAACAGGCGCTGACGCTGGCGCAACGCTTATGCGCTTTGTTGCCGGAAAATCTCGAACGCGTATTTTTCAGCGACTCCGGTTCGGTGGCCGTCGAAGTCGCGATGAAGATGGCGACGCAATATTGGCTCAACCAGGGCATCAAAAGCCGCACCAAATTTCTCGCTTTCAAGGGCGGTTATCACGGCGACACATTTGCCACCATGGCGGTGTGCGATACGGAAGAAGGCATGCACGCGCTGTTTAAAGGCGCGCTGCCTGAACATCACGTCATCGGCCTGCCGCACGACGAGTTGGCAATGGCCGCCTTCGAAAATTTTCTGGAAAGTCATTCGGGTGAACTTGCGGGAATTCTGGTCGAGCCTCTGGTGCAAGGCGCGGGCGGGATGATTTTCCACGAGGCAGACGTTTTGCGCCGCCTGCGTGCGGCAGCCGACAAATACGATCTGCCGCTGATCTTCGATGAAATCTTCACTGGTTTCTGCCGCACCGGCCCGATGTTCGCGCTTGTGGCCGCTGAAGTCGCGCCTGATATTATTACCCTGGGCAAAGGTCTGACCGGCGGCACGCTGCCGCTTGCCGCCACCATCGCCAGCAAAAAGATTTTCGATGCCTTTTGGTCCGACGATTCGCAGCACGCGCTCATGCACGGGCCGACCTATATGGGCAATGCGCTGGCTTGCGCCGCGGCCAACGCCTCGCTCGATCTGTTCGAGCGCGAGACGCGCGTGCTGCAAGTGGGCGTTATCGCCAAGGGCCTCACATTGGGTCTCGGCCCCTGTCTCGGCCTGCCGGGCGTGAAGGACGTGCGCGTCAAAGGCGCCATCGGCGTGGTGGAGCTGGAATGCATTGGCGATTTGAACGAACTTAAGCGCCGCCTGGTGGCCGAGGGCGTGTGGGTGCGGCCCTTTCGAAACATCATTTATCTCACGCCCGCGCTCACTATTGGCGAGGCCGATCTGACGCGGCTCACAGAAGCTGTGGTGAAGGTGTTGCGCGGGTGGACATCTGCAAAAGCGTGATTTAAGAGCGGGCGTAATTCTCGAGAAGCCGAGTCGATGCCCAAGCGCCCAATCCGCCGCGCCCTGATTTCCGTTTTCGACAAGACGGGGCTGGCCGATTTCGCCCGCGCGCTTGCCAAGCACAATGTAGAGCTGATCTCGACCGGCGGCACCGCCAAGAGCTTGCGCGACGCGGGCCTCAAGGTGACGGACGTGTCGGAAGTGACCGGCTTTCCCGAAATCATGGACGGGCGGGTGAAGACGCTGCATCCCAAGATTCATGGCGGGCTGTTAGGCCTGCGCGACAAGCATGCGGATGCGATGCGTGAGCACGATATCGCCGGCATCGATCTCCTCGTTTCAAATCTCTATCCGTTCGAGGCAACCATCGCCAACAACGCGAGCTTCGACGAGACGATAGAGAACATCGACATCGGCGGGCCCGCCATGATCCGTGCCGCCGCCAAGAACCACGAATGGGTGACGGTGGTGGTCGATCTCGACGATTATGCGGCGGTACTTGCGGAAATCACCTCGGGCGGCACCAGCGACGCGCTCCGCCGCCGCCTCGCGCAAACGGCGTATGCGCGCACGGCGGCCTATGACGCGATCATTTCCAACTGGCTGGCCACGCAACTGCCCGATGATGCGCCGCCCCGCCGCCGCGTCTTTGCCGGAAAATTGCGCCAGCCGCTGCGTTATGGCGAAAACCCGCACCAGCAGGCGGCGTTCTATGTCACAGGCGAGAAACGCGCGGGAGTTACAAGCGCAGAACAGGTCCAAGGCAAGGAGCTCTCCTACAACAACATCAACGACACCGATGCGGCTTATGAATTGGTTGCCGAATTCGACCCGAAGGCGCATGCCGCCTGTGCCATCATCAAGCATGCCAATCCGTGCGGCGTCGCGCTAGGCGCATCACTGCTCGATGCGTATAAAAAAGCCTTGGCCTGTGATCCGGTCAGTGCCTTTGGCGGCGTTCTCGCTTTCAACCGCACGCTCGATGGCGTGACCGCCGAAGAAATTTCCAAACTCTTCACCGAAGTCATCATCGCACCCGATGCCGACGCCGATGCAAGGAAAATTTTATCGTCCAAGAAAAACTTGCGGCTTTTGATTGCGGGCAGCCTGCCTGATCCGAAATCCGTGGGCCTCACCGTACGCTCGGTAGCGGGCGGGCTTCTGGTCCAGACACGCGATAACGCGCGCGTCACAAAAGACAACCTTAAAATCGTCACCAGGAAAAAACCGACCGACGCGCAAGTGGCCGACATGCTGTTCGCATTCACTATCGCCAAGCACGTCAAATCGAATACCATCGTCTATGCGAAAAATCTCGTCACCGCCGGCATCGGTGCCGGCCAGATGAGCCGCGTCGATGCCGCCCGCATCGCGGCGCTGAAAGCGCTGGATGCAGCCAAGGCGGCGGGCTGGAAAGAGCCCATGACAAAGGGTTCGGCCGCGGCGTCGGATGCCTTCTTTCCTTTCCCCGACGGCCTGCTCGCGGTCGCCGAAGCGGGCGCCACCGCTGTTATTCAGCCTGGTGGTTCCATTCGCGACGATGATGTGATCAAGGCCGCCGACGATGCCGGATTAACCATGGCCTTCACGGGCATCCGCCATTTCCGCCACTAAGCACGCCGATTCGCCCGCAAACGCCAAAAATGTTAAGGTTAGTCATCCGTTAACGGCATGAGGGCGCTGTTTTCGGGAAGGGGCGTTGGACGGTCGGGGGGTGTTGGGCCGTGAGCGTGAAAAGAAACCGGGCCAGGGGCCGCGGTCGGTGGGCTTTTGTATTGGGTCTTGGCGCGGCCGCCGTGCTGGTTGGCGTCAGCGCCATTCGAACGCCCGCGCTGGCCGACTACACCGACGGCATCGTCGCCGCCGACAAGATCAGCCTCGAAGCAGCCCTTCGTATCTGGCGCAAGGCCGCTTGGCAGGAAGACGATTACCTGTCGGAAATCAAGCTGGGCGACATCTATGGCGACGAAACAGGCGACAACAAATATTACGACCCCATCGAATCCTATGTCTGGTATTACCTGGCCATCAAAAGCGACCGCGCCGACGCCTATGTCGACGATCCGCGCGCGCTCCGCATCGCCGGGCATGATCTTCACCGCGCCACGCAAAGACTGAACGACCTGCTGGTTCTGCTCAATGCGGAGCAGCGCCAGGAAGCGCGCGACCGCATCGTTTATATTCTCTCCTGCCGCGGCGCCGACGGCTATCTGAAGCTTGGCGAAATCCATTCGACGCTGGCTTTCGAGCCAACCGAATACGGCCCAACAGCTAATGAAAACGACGTGCCCGCCGAAGAACACGAAACAGGCCTTTTGCGCCGGGTGTGGGACGCCTTGTTGGGCGTGCGCGCTCAGGAACGCGAGCACGCGGCGCACGCCGCGAACGCGGCGAACGCGCAGGAGCACCAGCAGGAAGCCATGGGAATTCTCACTAACTCGGTCATCGTGCGCAACGATGGCGAGGCGCTGATGTATTATCACATCGCCGACAACATGGGGCATCCGCTCGGCAAGTTCTATGTCCGCACGCTCAACGAAGTCGTGCGCAACGTCGAAGGCGATCTGGCGCCGCGCATCGTCGCGGACGCGACCGAAAAAGCGAAATATTGGTCGCCGCCCTACGAATATTACCCGCCCGGCCAGACCACCAGCGGAATTCCGCACACGGATGAATGCTATATCGACATCGAGAAGCAAAAAGCACTGGTGCTGGCGGCATCCATCCCGCGTGCGAGCGCCGATCATGCATTGGCTTTCCTTGGCTGGGGCGCCGCAGCGGCGCGCTATCAGGCGACGCTGCTCGACCAGCCGACCGGCCATCTCACCGCCAGCGAAACAGTTCATCTCATCCAGACCGCGGCCCTGCGCGGCGACGCGGCCTCGCAAAACACGCTGGGCGTGATGTATGCCAAGGGTTATGGCGTGCCCAGGAACTACGTGCGCGCCGAACGCTGGTTCAAGAAAGCGGCCGACCAGCGTTACGCCGCAGCCCTCTATCATCTGGGCGTGCTGTACAAGGCGGGGCCGGAAGGTATCCGCCAGGATCTTTCGAAATCGAACGACTACATGACCCAGTCGGCGCTGGCGGGCTTCCGGCCAACCATGAACCAGCTTCAGGACCTGCTTGTTCGTGCCGAAAGCGCACCAAGGCGGCCCGGCCAGCATTAATTAAAGGAGACAACAGGTGAGCAACCACGCAATGACCAGGACGCCGCACAGGCTGTTGCACGCAATCATGGCTCTCACCGGCTGTGCCGTGTTCATGCTGATGCTGCTTGCAGGCGCGCGGCCCGCGCTCGCGGGCGTCGAGGTCGACAATGCCATCATGCTCGACCCCTTCGATCCGGTGCCCGAAATCCAGTTCAACCATTTTGGCGGCTACGCCTGGGGATGGGGCTATGGCTGCAATGAGGGCTGCGGCTACCGGCATTGCTATCACGAGTGCGGTTACAATCACTGCCGGCGCGGTTGCGAAGCACGCAGGCCGTGCGAACACGATTGCGGCGATGGCCGCGATGGTTGCCGCGATGGGTGTTACGATCGCGGCACGCGCTATGACGAACAAGCCGACCGCTATGACCGCCAATCCTGCTGGTATCAGCACGAATATATCGGGCGCGACGAGCATCCCTGCCGCGAAGGCGAGCGCGACGGAAGACTAGACGGGCGCGATGGGAGGGATGGCCATGATGGCTACCGCCGCGTCGAAGAGCGCCGCGATGACGGCCGTGAAGGCGATGGCCGTAATGGCGAAGATGGGCGTCACGGGGATGGCCACGGCGACGGCCATGATGGCGACGACGGCCGCCGTGGTGATGGCCGCGACGACGGCCGCCATGACGATGGTCACCATGATGATGGCCACCACGATGACGGCCACCATGACGACGGCGACGATGGCCATTAAGTAACGGCTTGATCAGACCGCTTTCGCGCGTGCTTCGCGCACGAAGATCATTCCGCCGAAGCCGACCGCAAGAAAAGCGATGATCGCGGCCATGCCCAATTGTTGGCTTTGGGTTGCCGCCGTGACAAAGCCAACGGCCAAAGGCGCCAAAAACGCGGTGGACGTGCCCGACAAGGCATAAAGCCCGAAAAATTCCGCCATGCGTTCCTCTGGCGCGATGCGCGCCAGCATGGTGCGGCTATTGGCGTAGGCCGCCACGATGAACACCGCGATGATGGCGACGACGGCGAGATAGATGAGCTCCGGCCAGGTGTGAAACACCGGCAAGCCCGCAATCTGGTGCGCCGGATCGTAGGGAAAGACGAACAGCATGCGGTTGGGCGCGAAGCCAAGCGACAGGGCCGCGCCCAGCATGGTGCCGGCGATGGAAATGAGGATGGCTTGCTTGGTGCCGATGCGGTCGGCCAGCCTGCCGCCCAGAAGCCCGCCCAGCGCTGCGAACATGCAGAGCAGAATACCGAACACCGCCATCTGCTCCGCCTGCCAATGGAACACGCCCGAGGCATAAACGCCGCCGAAGGTCAGCACCGCGGTCTTGCCGTCATTGTAAATCGCGCGCGCGATCAGATAGAGCGCGACATTGTCGTAATGCTTCAGGCTGCGGATAGTGTGGCCAACAGATTTCAGCCCCCGCCTAACGGCCTCGGCCAGGCCGTGGCCTGCCGGCGGACGATCCGGCGTGAACAGGAACAAGGGAATGCCGAATACGATCAGCCACGCTGCCGACAGCGGGCCCACGACGCGCTCATGCTCGTGGGTTATGCGGTCAAGGCCCAGCCAAGGGTGCTCCGGCAAATAAAACGCGAGCAGCACGAAAATGAGCAGCAGCACGCTCGCCACATTGCCAAGCGCGTAACCCAGCCCCGACAGCGAACCAATATGTTTCGGCCGCGCCACCGAGGACAGCAACGAATTGTGAAACACATTGGTGAACTCGTAAACGATGTTCGCCAACGCGATCGTGGCGCCAACGAAAACGATGCTTTCGCCTCCGTCCGGCACACCGAACCACAGGCAGGCCGACGCCAGCGCGAGAAGTGCGCCGTAAAACGCGATCCACGGCTTGCGCCGCCCGCCGGCATCAGCCACCGCGCCGAGAATTGGCGCCAGCACCGCTACCGCCAGGCCGCCGTAACCGGAGATCTCGCCCCACAGCGCCTGGCCCCGCACCGCGCTGCCAACGATGTCACGCGCGAAATAGGGCGCGTAAATGAAGATGGTGACGAGCTGGACGTAAGGGTTGCGGCCCCATTCGAACAGCGCCCAAGAAATGCGGCCGATAAGCGGCGCGCCGCCTTCATGCTTCGACGGGCTCAGCATGAGGGCTTCATCTTGAGCCTGTCGAAAGCTGAAGCCATAAAACTAAAATTGATCGCCGGCATTGATGCCCCACAGCCGCGCGCGCGTGAGCCAGCCTTCGGTCTCGTCAAATTTCAGTTCGCACGCCTGTGCCCCGCATTTTTCCAGCCGCCCGATGGCGCCTGGCTCGACGGTGGCCACTTCACCGCCGCCATCGGGCTTTGCCAGCAGCATCGCATCGCCTTTGCCGATAACGAGCGCAGTGCGCTCAGAAGAGAGCATGGTGCGATGAACCCAGCCCACCACCCCGTCGGAATCGCGCACGCGCCGCCACACATCGAACGTCGCCACCACTTCCACCGGCAGACTTTTGCGGTGGTAAACCCATTTGACGCGGTTCTCCATGTTGGGGCCTTCGCGCATGAACACCTCGTCGGATTTGAGGCTTGCGAAGCGCGGCAGCTTCGCCTCGTCCTCTTGCGCCTGCGCAACCGTGCCAGCCAAGACAGCGAACGCAAATGCAAAGAACAGGGTTTTCATGGCCGCGCTAGCGCAGCGTTTCGTCGAACAGCGCGCTGAGCTTGCGCCAGTGTCTCTCGCAACATTCGGCGTCGAAGGCGTCATGGTCCTTGACCGCGAAGCCGTGGCGGCCAGGATATACCTCGCTCTCGCATTGCAGATGCGCGGCCTCGCAGGCGGCTTCCAGGTTCTCGATCATTTCTGGCGGGCATGAACTGTCCTCGCTGGCGTGGCCGAAATAAAACCGCGCCTTCGCCTTGGGCAATAATTTGTGCGGGGAATCGGGTGCATCGGTCACGTACCCGCCGCCATGAAACGAGGCGCAGGCGGCGATACGGTCGGGGCGCGCGCACGCCGTTCGCATGGCGATCTGCCCCGACATGCAGTAGCCCACAATGCCCATCGCGCCGGCCTTGACTATTTTCTGCCGCGCCAGGAAATCCACATAGGCGGTAGAATCGCGCCTCACCACATCGGGCGTGAGACTTTCTTTCAGCGCGAGCAGCAATGCGCGATCTTTATCGAAGCTGGGCTTGGTCTTGAACACGGGGATCGGACATTTGCGGTAATAAAGATTGGGCAGCAGCACGACATAGCCCTCGCCCGCCAATTGCTTCGCCATATCTTGAAAGGCGGGCCGCACGCCGAAAATGTCGATGTACATAATTGCGGCGGGCCAAGTTCCGTTGGCCTCCGGCTGATAGAGAAAGCCATCCGCCGTGCCGTCCGACGTTTTGAACTCGATCCTGCTTTCGATCATCGGCGCAATGTGTACTGCCGGACGGTGACGCTTGCCCGCTTAGGCAAGAGGCGCACGGCCCCTTTGTCAAGGAACTACTGGGCGCCCGCGCGGCGCTTGCGCGCAGTGTGCTCGTGTTGCGCCATTTTGGGCCTCATGCTAAGTCCGCCCAGCCGGGCGCGGGGTTTCTGTCTGGCGGCATTTTCGTCGTTTTTACAATGGGTTAGCCAGGGCGAACAGGGCTTTGGCGCCCCACTCTTGGGTTAGGGATCCCGTGGCGTCCAACGACTCACACACAGCCGGGCTTGCCGGGCGTTACGCCACGGCCGTTTTCGAGCTGGCGCTGGAAGAAAAGGCGCTTGAGCCGCTCGCACGCGACCTTGCCCAGCTGCGCGTGGCGCTGGAGACGAGCGAGGATTTGCTGAGCCTGGTGCGCTCGCCCGTGCTGACGCGCGAAGAACAATCCAAGGCGCTCGAGGCCGTGCTGGAAAGCGCCGCCGCGCACCCGCTCACGCGCAAACTGGTGTTGCTGCTGGCGCAGAAGCGCCGCCTTTTTGTGCTCGCCGGCATCATACGCGCCTTTGAAAATCTCGTCGCGCGCCACAAGGGCGAGATCGCGGCCATCATCACTTCGGCGCGGCCGCTCAGCGACGGCGAGACCGCCGAATTGAAACGCATCCTGAAAGAAAAATTGGGGCGCGAGCCTAAGCTCGAAGCCCATGTCGATCCCAAACTGCTGGGCGGCCTGGTGCTGAAAGTGGGCTCGCGCATGATCGATTCATCCTTGCGCGCCAAGCTCGACGGCTTGCGCCTGGCAATGAGAGGAAACTGACATGGACATCAAGCCGTCCGAAATCTCGGCGATATTGAAGCGCGAGATCCACAATTTCGGCGCCGAAGCGCAGGTCAGCGAAGTGGGCCAGGTACTGTCGGTCGGCGACGGCATCGCCCGCATCTATGGCCTCGACAATGTGCAAGCGGGCGAGATGGTCGAGTTTCCGGGCGCCATCAAGGGCATGGCGCTGAACTTGGAGACCGACAATGTCGGCGTGGTGATTTTCGGCAATGACAGCTCGATCAAGGAAGGCGACACGGTCAAGCGCACGGGCTCCATCGTCGATGTGCCCGTGGGCAAAGGGCTACTGGGCCGTGTCATAGACCCGCTGGGCAACGCGATCGACGGCAAGGGCGCGATCAAGAATGTGGCCGAACGCCGCCGCGTGGACGTGAAGGCACCTGGCATTATCCCACGCAAAAGCGTGAACGAACCGATGCAGACCGGCATCAAGGCCATCGACAGCCTGATCCCCATCGGCCGCGGCCAGCGCGAGCTCATCATCGGCGACCGCCAGACCGGCAAAACGGCCATTGCCATCGACACCATCATCAACCAGAAAAATGTGAATGCGAGCGGCGACGAAAAGCAGAAGCTCTATTGCATCTATGTCGCCATCGGCCAGAAGCGCTCGACCGTCGCGCAAATCGTTAAGACGCTCGAAGACGCGGGCGCGATGGAATACACCACCGTGGTCGCGGCTACCGCCAGCGAGCCAGCGCCTTTGCAATACCTCGCGCCTTTCGCCGGCTGCACGATCGGCGAATGGTTCCGCGACAACGGCATGCACGCGCTCATCATCTATGACGATCTCTCTAAGCAGGCTGTGGCCTATCGCCAGATGTCGCTGCTGCTCCGCCGCCCGCCGGGGCGCGAGGCCTATCCCGGCGATGTGTTCTACCTGCATTCGCGGCTTCTGGAACGCGCGGCCAAACTGAATGACGCCAACAAAGGCGGCTCGCTCACCGCGCTCCCCATCATTGAAACGCAGGCCAATGACGTGTCGGCCTATATCCCGACCAATGTGATTTCGATCACCGACGGGCAGATCTTCCTGGAAACCGATTTGTTCTATCAGGGCATTCGCCCCGCAGTGAATGTCGGCATCTCGGTATCGCGCGTGGGTTCCTCGGCGCAGATCAAGGCGATGAAACAGGTGGCGGGCTCGATCAAGCTCGAGCTCGCGCAGTACCGCGAGATGGCCGCGTTCGCGCAATTCGGCTCCGACCTTGACGCGGCGACGCAGCGCCTGCTCAACCGTGGCGCACGGCTGACGGAATTGCTCAAGCAGCCTCAATTCACGCCCTACCCCATCGAGGAACAGGTCGCCGCCATCTTCACCGGCGTAAAAGGCTATCTCGACAAGCTCGCGGTTGCCAACGTACGCCACTTTGAAAGCGAGTTCCTGCGGCTCATGCGCGGCAAGCACAAGGACGTGCTCGACAGCATCCGCACCGGCAAGCAGCTGACGCCAGACATCGAGACCAAACTCAAAACCATTCTCGACGACTTCATCAAGACCTTCGCCTGATGCCCAGCCTGAAAGCCTTCCGCAACCGTATTTCAAGCGTGAAAGCCACGCGCAAGATCACGCGCGCCATGCAGATGGTGGCGGCTAGCAAACTCAAACGCGCGCAGGACGCGGCCATTGCGGCGCGCCCCTATGGCGAAAAGATGCAGGCGGTGATCGCGAGCCTCGCGGAGGCCCTCAAGGACAATCCGGGTGCACCCAAGCTTCTTGCCGGAACAGGCAAAAGCGACGTGCATCTCTTGATCGTCGCCACGGCCGACCGCGGCCTCTGCGGCGGCTTCAATACCAACATCGTCAAGCGCGCACGCGCCGAAATAGAGCGGCTTCTCCGCGACGGCAAGCAGGTGAAAATCCTCTGCATCGGCCGCAAGGGCCGCGACCAGCTGAAAAGACTTTACGGCAAGCATATCATCGAAACTATCGAGATGACGCAGGTGAAGCGTATCGCCTTCGCCAATGCGCGCGATTTGGGCCAACGCGTGCTTGAAAGGTTCGAGGCCGGCGAATTCGATGTCGCCACCTTGTTTTATTCGCGCTTCAAATCGGTCATCAGCCAGGTGCCAACCGCGCAACAGCTTATACCGCCGCCCGTAAAGGAACCGCTGGAACCCAGCGTGTTCTACGATTACGAGCCGGAGCAAAGCGAAATTCTCGCCCAATTGCTGCCGCGCAATGTTTCGGTGCAGATATTCCGCGCGCTCCTGGAAAACGCGGCCTCGTTCTATGGGGCGCAGATGAGCGCAATGGATAGCGCCACGCGCAATGCGGGCGACGTGCTCGATCGCCTGACGCTGCAATACAACCGTACGCGCCAAGCCATGATCACCAAGGAACTGATTGAAATCATCTCGGGCGCGGAAGCGCTGTAAGAAAGGTTACGTTATGAACGCTCCTGCAAAAGCCAGCAACAAAATGGGCCATGTCACCCAGGTGATGGGCGCCGTGGTGGACGTGCAGTTCGACGGCGAACTGCCGGAAATTTTGAACGCGCTGGAAACCGAAAACCGCGGGCAGCGTCTCGTGCTGGAAGTGGCGCAGCATCTGGGCCAATCCACCGTGCGCTCCGTCGCCATGGATTCCACCGAAGGCCTGGTGCGCGGGCAGAAGGTGAACGACACCGGCCAGGCCATTTCCGTGCCGGTGGGCGACGCAACGCTGGGGCGCATCATCAACGTGATCGGCGAGCCGGTGGATGAAGCGGGGCCCATCAAGACCAAGGAACGCCGCGCCATCCATCAGGAAGCACCCGCTTTTGTCGATCAATCGACCGAAGCCCAGGTGCTGGTCACCGGCATCAAGGTGATCGATCTGCTGGCGCCCTACGCCAAGGGCGGCAAGGTCGGCCTGTTCGGCGGCGCAGGCGTTGGCAAGACCGTGATCATTCAGGAACTGATCAACAACGTCGCCAAGAAGCACGGCGGTTATTCCGTGTTCGCGGGCGTGGGCGAGCGCACGCGCGAAGGCAACGATCTTTATCACGAGATGATCGAATCCGGCGTGAACAAGGACCCGAAGAAAGGCTCGACCGAGGGCAGCAAATGCGCGCTCGTCTTCGGCCAAATGAACGAGCCGCCGGGCGCCCGCGCGCGCGTCGGCCTTTCTGGCCTCACCGTCGCGGAATATTTCCGCGATCAGGGCCAGGACGTCCTCTTCTTCGTTGACAACATCTTCCGCTTCACGCAAGCGGGTTCCGAAGTATCGGCGCTGCTGGGCCGCATTCCGTCGGCTGTGGGCTATCAGCCCACACTCGCCACCGATATGGGTGCGCTTCAGGAACGCATTACTTCAACCACCAAGGGCTCGATCACGAGCGTCCAGGCGATCTACGTTCCCGCCGACGATTTGACCGATCCGGCGCCCGCCACCTCGTTCGCTCATCTGGACGCCACCACCGTGCTGTCGCGCCAGATCGCCGAGCTCGGTATTTACCCGGCCGTCGATCCGCTCGATTCCACCTCGCGCATCTTGGACCCCCGCGTGGTGGGCGAAGAGCATTACCGCGTGGCGCGCGAGGTGCAGCAAATCTTGCAACGCTACAAATCGCTGCAGGACATCATCGCCATTCTGGGCATGGACGAGCTGTCGGAAGAAGACAAGCTCATCGTCGCGCGCGCGCGCAAAATCCAACGCTTCCTGTCGCAGCCTTTCCATGTCGCCGAAGTGTTCACCGGCTTCCCCGGCCTGTTCGTCGATCTGGCCGACACGGTGAAGGGCTTCGCGGCCGTGGCCAAAGGCGTTTACGACCATCTGCCGGAATCGGCGTTCTATATGGTCGGCACCATCGAGGACGCAGTGAAGAAGGCGCAGAAAATGGCGGCGGAGGCGGCCTAATGACCGGCACCATCCACTTCGATCTGGTCTCGCCCGAGCGGTTGCTGTTGTCTGATGATGTCGACATGGTCACTGCGCCGGGCGCCGATGGCTATTTCGGCGCCCTCGCCGGCCACGCGCCGGTGATGGCGGGCCTCAAGCCCGGCGTCATCGAGGTGAAAGGCGGTAGCCATGACGGGCTGCGCCTCTTCATCCGCGGCGGCTTCGCCGAGGTGAACCCAACCACCATCACCGTGCTGGCCGAAGAGGCTATGCCGATGAGCGAATTCGACGTTGCGGCGCTAGAACAGCGCATCAAGGACATGGAAGAAGATCTGATCGCCGCCAAGAGCGAGCCGGAGCGCGCGCGCGTGGCCGAAGCTCTCGATCATCTTCGCCTCGTGCGCGCGATGCTCTGATTATTTGCCGGAAGCCAGCTCTGCTGCGAGCTGATCGTGCGCCGCCTGCCAGTCCTTGAACAGCGGCCGCTGCAGCAGCGCCTTCCAGCCTTCGGTCTCGAAGAACGCGGCCGGAACGGAGCGGGAATAGGCAATGGTAAAAAGCGCGAAATCCCCGCCGTCATAGGCGCGCGTGAACCAGCGGAGCGCCTTGGCGAAATCGCCCGCCCCCGCATAGGATTCTCCAATGTCGGGCGCGCCGAAATCGCCCTTCGGATATTGCGCAGCCAGCTTGTCCACGATCTTGCGCGCGTCCGCCAGCCTGTGTTCGCCGACGGCGATATCGAACTGGCAACCTGCGCGCGACGTCGCGTCCTTTGACTGCGAAATCTGCGCCAGGGTCGCATGCGCGTCGGCCAGGCGATTGCTGTTCGCATAAGCCGTGCAAAGCATCGCCAGCGTCTCGGTCTGATTGGGCTCAAGCGCCAGCGCCTCGCGCCCGGCATCGGCCGCTTCCGCCCATTGCCCGTTGTGAATGAGCGCTGCTACGACGTTATAATGATCGACGAAAGAGAGCGGATCGAGTTTCACCACATTGCGCACGGTTGCGAGCGCGCGATGCGGGAAGCCGAGCACCTGATAATAGCGGAACATCTCATGCAGCACGGTGGCGCTGTTCGGGTTGATGGTTTCCATGCGCCTGGCGTCGGCGCCGGCGGTTTGCCAATCGAGCCGGTGCAGGGCCAGATCGAGATGGGCGGCCAGCGCCTCCAGATTGTTCGGATCGAGTTCCAGCGCGCGTTTGAGCGCCGCCTGCGCTTCGGGTAGCAGATCTCCCTCTTCGGGATGATATTCGGCGTGGTTGATCAGCGCGCGTCCCAACGCAGCAAAACCATCGGCGAAATCGGGTTGCAGCGCTGTCACCTGCTTGAACAGCTCGACTGCCTTGGCCACGCCCTCCTGAGTGCGCGGCCCGAGATAATGCTGGCCTTCGAGATATTTTTGGTGGGCTTCGGGATCGATCGACGCGGGCTTGCCGGCCGGCGCCGCAGCGGGCGTGCCCAGCAGCTGGTGTGTCAAGGCCGCCGTGATCGCGCGCGCGATCTCATCCTCGAGGATTAGGATGCTGGTCATGTTGCGGTCATATGTCGCCGACCACAAATGATAGCCGTCGGCGGCGTTGATGAGTTGCGCAGTGATACGGATTTCCTGGCCGTCCTCGCGAATACTGCCTTCCAGCACCGCGCGCACGGCCAGCACGCGCGCGATCTGCTTGATGTCCTCGTTCTTGCCCTTGAAGGCGAAGGACGACGTGCGCGCCGCCACCCGCAATGCGGGCACATTGGAAAGATCGTTCAACAGCTCTTCCGAAATGCCGTCGGAAACGATTTCCCTGTTGGGATCGCCACTCATGTTCACGAAGGGAAGCACGGCGATGGAGGCTTCGGCGGGCGTATTGGGCGCCGGCACGGGCGGTGGCGGTGCTGGCGCATGCCGCAATATCACATAGCCAAGCTCGCCAAGAGACAGCAGCAGCACCACGCCAAGCAAAGCGAGCAGCACGACCTCGCGGTGCGACACGGCGCCCGGCGTATCCTCGGCGGTTTCTGTGTGGGGCATGGCAAACCAGGCAATCGCCAGCGCCGCCGGAAAGCCGATGACAACCGCGACGATAAAAGCCCTTAGTGTCCATACCGGCGCGTCGAAGGCGGGAAACACAATCGCGGCGCCCTGCACCAGAACCCACCCGGCGACCGCATAGGCCACCGCGATACGGTCGAGTTTTCTTGCTTGTGCCGCTTTGAGTAGCTGGCGCATGTGCCCCGGGGCGGTCGGTACTGGCCGTTCATCTTTATCACCGCGCACTGGGCGGGTCAGCGCCGGGGTGCAGGTCGCAAGGGGCTATGCCACCTGCGCGGGCTTTGCCTGTTTTCTTTAATGGCTGTTAGCTGTGACGGAATATGCAATTATTTTAAGGACTTCCGGGCTGGCGGCGGCCGCCGGCAGCGTCAAATTGGTTTGCGGCCCAGCTTGGTTGGGGTAGTTTGGGCCAAGGCCAGGGCAATGGCCGCTGGGACATGAAGGGTTCAAGGGATGGTCGAAAGCGCGGTCTATAAGCAGGGCTGGTCGCTCGACGACGTGGACTGGCAGCGCTTCGACGCCACGAAAGTCGACCTCTATTTGTTGCCCGCCGTAAAAGGCGCGGCGCTCGTCGAATACAACGCGCGCGATTACGTGGACTACCTCAAGCGCGTCTATCGCGGCGCGCCGGCCGAAACCATCGCCACCATCGAACGCTGGGGCGAAGAGGAAGTGCAGCACGGACTGGCGCTGGGGCGCTGGGCCGAAATGGCCGATCCGACGTTCAACTTCAAGCAAGCCTTCGCGCGTTTCCGCGAAGGTTACTGCCCGGCGCATTTCGTCGATGGCGACGGCAGCGTGCGCGGCAGTAGGCGCGGCGAAATGATTTCGCGCTGCGTGGTGGAAAGCGGCACCTCGTCGTTCTATACCGCCATGCGCGAGGCAACCGACGAGCCGGTGCTGAAGGAAGTGGCGGGCCGTATCGCCGCCGACGAATTCCGTCATTATAAATTATTCTACGAAATGCTGCAGGCCGAGCAGGAACGCGACCTGCCGGCATGGCGCAAATTATGGGTGGCCGTGACTCGCGTGCGCGAAGCCGATGACGATGAACTCGCCTACGCCTATTACTGCGCCAATGTCGCGCCGGAACAGGAAAAGGAAATTCCCTACGACCGCGCCGGATGCACGCGCGCCTACAACGCCAAGGTGATCACGCTTTACCGCCGCCACCATGTCGACAAGCTGGTGAAAATGGTGGCGAAGCCGGCTGGCCTCAACCCCGCGGGGCGCTTAAGCGCGATGGCCAGTGCCACGTTGTGGCGCGTGATGAACATGCGCGCGAATGGAATGAAGCGCGCGGCCTAAAACGCCCGCTTCACCATCATCTGCTTGATTTCGCCGATGGCCTGTGAAGGGTTCAAACCCTTGGGGCAGACATTGGCGCAATTCATGATGGTGTGGCAGCGGTAAAGCCGGAACGGGTCTTCCAGATTGTCGAGCCGCTCGCCCTTGGCCTCATCGCGGGAATCTGCGATCCAGCGATAGGCCTGCAGCAATGCGGCCGGGCCCAGAAAGCGTTCCGGGTTCCACCAGTAACTCGGGCACGAGGTCGAGCAGCAGGCGCAGAGAATGCACTCATAGAGCCCGTCGAGCTTGGCGCGGTCTTGGGGCGATTGCTTCCATTCTGTGACGGGCGCGGGCGTTTTGGTTTCCAGATGCGGCTTGATGGAAGCGTATTGCGCATAGAAATCGGTGAGGTCGGGAATAAGGTCTTTCATCACCGGCATATGCGGCAGCGGATAAATCGGCACAGAACCCGACACGTCGGAAATGGCCTTGGTGCAGGCCAGTGTGTTGGAGCCGCCAATATTCATGGCGCAGGAGCCGCATACGCCTTCGCGGCACGAACGGCGGAAAGCCAGCGAGGGATCTATTTCGTTTTTTATTTTGATCAGCGCGTCCAGAACCATCGGCCCGCAAGTGTCCAGATCAATAGTGTAAGTGTCGAGCCGGGGGTTTTCTGCGCCGTCTGGATCGTAGCGGTAGACGCGAAACTTTTTCGTGCGCGTGGGCGCCTTGCCATTGGTCTTGACGGGCCAGGCCTTGCCCTTTTTGACCCTGCTACCCCGCGGCAATGTGAGCTGGACCATGAATCTCTCCCGGCTTGCGAGGCTAGCAAGCGCAACTTTGTCTGACAAATGCGTGGTTATGCCGCGCTGGCGAGCTCGAACACCCAGTCGCATTCCACGGCCTCGTCCTTGACGACGCCGCTAATCACCAGCTGCTCGGCGCGGCGCGGGGCTCCACCGCCAAAATAAACGCTTTCCTCGATCGTGATCTCGCCGCCGCCCGCGCGGAAGCGCCAGCCCTCGCCACTCGGCAGTTTCAGCAGCACCGTGCCGCCAGCCTGGGCGAGCGACAGCTTCACATCCGGATGCACGTGAAAGCGGATGGCGAAGGGCAGCGCTGGCGCCTTCCGACCGCGCTTGCGCGTTTCAACGGGCGTTAGCCGGTCGGCGCCGGTCAGCACGATACCCTTGGGCGACATGGCGATGCGCCGTTCGTGCACGAAACCGAAACGCTGCGCGTAACCGTCGTGGCTCGCCTCCACCACCACGCCATGCGCAGTCTCGTTGCGCCGGGTTTCGATATTGGCGGCACCGCCGATGAGCCGCGCGCCCAGAAGATCGCGCACCAGGCCGTTGGGCAGCACCAGCACCGACGAGGTGTCGGCCAAGGTCAGCGTCGAATGCGCGGCCGTCACTCGCAACGCGCCGTCCCATTGCGGATTGTCCGGCGCAGCCCCGCAATTGACGATAATGCGTTGCTGGCCCGAACTCATCTCGAACGACAGGCACCCCGCATGGGCATGCGCCGAGAACGCGCCCGGCGGCGCGATGCCGGTGTCCATCAACACGAAACTGCGCCCCGCCGCCATGCGCTGATAGGCGGAATAGCGCGCGTGGCCGAATGGCATGCCCTTGGCGTCGTCGCTGGCCAAAAGAGCCGAGACTTCGCGCGCGTCGCATTCATTGCCGCCGTTGAACGCGGCCAACCCGCCATCGCCCAGACGGAAGAAACGTATCATCGGCGCCATGCGGTCACGCGCCGCGCGCAATTGATCGGGGACCCGCTTGTTGGTGGCCTCGAGCGCCTGCTGCACCATGGTGAGATAAAGAAACGCGCGCAGCAGGGATTCGGGCGCGCGGTCGATGTGCCCGCCATCGGGCAGGATCTGGCGGCCAATCTCGATGCCGAGCTGCTTTAAACCCTGCGCCGCGTTGCGCGTGTCGGAAAGGCAAACGCCCGCAAGCGCCAACCCCGCCGCCGCTTCGAAGCGGGGCATGCCTTCCGGCGCGTGGCGCATGCGCCGCGCCAGCACGCAGGCCTGGTTGCGCAAGGAGACGAACAGTTTCGAGCGCCACATCACGTCCGAGCCGTGCAGGAAAAAGCGCCCATGTGCGCAGAGGTTGAAAAAGCGCTCGGCGATCACTTCGGGAAGCCACGCGGGTTCGGAATAACGCGCGTTTCGCGTCAGCCATTCGGCGGTTAGCTTTTGCGCGAGATCGCGCGCGGCCTCGCTGCCGGCCAACTCCAGATGGCGCAGCCAGTCGAAACCGTGCAGCGCGCCCGCGAATGCGGCGCTGGGAGCGGCGCGGTCGAACACCGAGCCTTCCTTCACTTCCAGCGTCTCGCCCGCGAAGCGGAACCGCCCGCGGAACATCAGGTCGGCGTCGTCGAGGCGCTTGGTGCTGGGGTCTTGCGGATAGAAAATAATGCGGTCGGGCACCGGCCCGCGCAGCGTGCGCCAGTAAAGCCAGCCCCGCCGGAACCAGGAACGGATGGGGTCGAAGCCGTGCACAAAAACTTCGCGCGCCGCTTCCGGCCAGAGTGCCATGGTTGAAGGCCTGCGCACAGGCTGTGCCACGGGCGCTTCGCCCGCGAGCGCGGCATCCGCCGCCTCAGCGATCACACGGAGATGATCATCCGCGGAGACGCGCGATGTTAGTGGCATAATCCTTGCCGCCATGACTTCCTTGAGTGCCTCCAAAGACTGCGGTGCCGGCGACCAAAGTGTCGGCGCCGGCGGCGATGGCCTCTTTCGCCGTTTGCGGATTGATGCCGCCATCGACTTCGAGCGCGATTTTCCGCCCGCATTTCTCGATGCGCGCGCGCACGGCGCGGATTTTGTCGAGCTGGCTCGCGATGAACGCCTGCCCGCCGAAACCCGGATTGACCGTCATCACCAGGATCAGGTCCACCAGATCGATCACATTGTCGATCGCTTCCACCGGCGTGGCGGGATTGAGCACGATGCCCGCGTGCTTTTTCAGCGAGCGGATGAATTGCAGCGTGCGGTGCACATGTGGGCCGCTCTCCGGGTGCACGCTGATGATGTCGGCGCCCGCTTCGGCGAAGGCGCCGATAAAGGGATCGGCCGGTGCGATCATCAGATGGCAATCGAACGGTTTCTTGCTGCGCGGCCTGATCGCTTTCACCACCACGGGTCCGATGGTGAGGTTGGGTACAAAATGCCCGTCCATCACGTCGATGTGGATGAGGTCGGCGCCCGCGCGGTCAATCGCCTCCACCTCTTCGCCGAGGCGGGCGAAATCCGCCGAAAGGATGGACGGCGCGATGCGAACGGAAGCGGCCATCACCTGACTTGTGCAGGATTCGCCGCGTTCGTACAAGGTTATGGCGCGGACGCGGCGTTCGCGCTCATGCGGCGAATCGGCAGCGCGAGTTGACTTGGAAGTCGCGCTCCCTACACTTTGGCCCGTCAAACACGCGGTTATTTCCATGGATTCGGGGACAAAACAGACGGCAGCGAGACCGCGCCCGCTTTCGCCGCATCTGCAAATCTGGCGCTGGAACGTGACCATGGCGGCGTCGATCACCCACCGTGCCACCGGTATGTTCATGAAATTGGGCGTGCTGGTGCTGGCCTGGTGGATCATCGCGGCAGCCTATGGCCCTGATGCTTATGATGTGTTCGCGCGCGTGGCCGGCAGCCCCATCGGCGAGGCCGTGCTGTTCCTGTTCGTATGGGCGCTCGCTTTCCACACGCTGAACGGCATCCGGCATCTCTTCTGGGATGTGGGCTACGGCTTCGCGGTGAAGACTGCCTTCCGCACAGGCGCGCTGGTTTATGTGTTGTCTGTCGTCATCGCCGTTGCGGTATTCGCACTCGGCTATATGGCGAAGACGCGGGGTTATTCATGAGCCTGCAAATGCCGCTTAATCGGGTCGAAGGATTGGGTTCCGCCAAAGCGGGCACCAGGGAGTTCTGGCATCAGCGCCTGACCGCCGTGGCGCTGGTGCCGCTCGGCATCTGGTTTGTGTGGTCGGCGCTGCATCTGGTGGGCGCTGAGCAGACGGACGTTCTGGCATTTCTTGCCTGGCCCGTGAACACGGTGCTGATGCTGTTGTTTATTGGCGCCGCGCTTTATCATTTCATGATCGGCGCACAGGTGATCATCGAGGATTATTTTCACGGCGGCGTCAAAATCGCATTTGTCATCCTGAACAAATTCTTTTGCATTGCTGTTGCCGTGGCAGTTGTTTTCGCTCTCCTTAAAATCGCCTTTGCACCGTCATGACCGCCTATCCGATCATCGATCACTCTTTCGACGTCGTGGTGGTGGGCGCCGGCGGCTCGGGCCTGCGCGCTACTCTTGAAGCCGCGCATCAGGGCCTGAGGGTCGCCTGCGTTACCAAGGTGTTTCCCACCCGCAGCCATACGGTGGCGGCGCAGGGCGGCATTGCCGCCGCTCTCGGCAACATGGGCGCGGATGATTGGCGCTGGCACATGTACGATACGGTGAAAGGCTCGGACTGGCTGGGCGACCAGGACGCCATTGAATATCTCTGCCGCAACGCGCCGGAAGCCGTGTACGAGCTCGAGCATTTCGGCATGCCGTTTAGCCGCACCGAGAACGGCAAAATCTATCAGCGCACCTTCGGCGGCATGACCACCAATTACGGCCAGGGCACGGCCTATCGCACCTGCGCTGCGGCCGATCGCACCGGCCATGCCATGCTGCACACGCTCTATGGCCAATGCCTGCGCCACGACGTGAATTTCTTCATCGAATATTTCGCGCTCGATTTCATCATGGAGGACGGCATCTGCCGCGGCCTGATGGCGTGGTGCCTGGACGACGGCACCATTCACCGCTTCCGCGCCCATCGCGTCATTCTGGCGACAGGCGGTTACGGCCGCGTCTATTTCTCCTGCACCGGCGCGCACACGCAGACGGGCGACGGCAACGCCATGGTGCTGCGCGCCGGCCTGCCGCTGCAGGACATGGAGTTCGTGCAAATTCATCCCACCGGCGTTTATGGCGCGGGCATGCTGATCAGCGAAGGCGTGCGCGCCGAAGGCGGTTATCTCACCAATTCCAAGGGCGAGCGCTTCATGGAGCGCTATGCGCCGCATGCGAAAGATTTGGCCTCGCGCGACGTGGTGAGCCGCGCCATCACCATCGAAATCAAGGAGGGGCGCGGCTGCGGGCCAAAAAAAGATTACGTGCTGCTCAACCTTTCCCATCTAGATCCGAAAATCATTCACGAACGCCTGCCCGGCATCGCGGAATCCGCGCGCATTTTCGCGGGCGTGGACGTCACCAAGGAGCCCATCCCCGTCATTCCCACAGTGCACTACAACATGGGCGGTGTACCGACGAATTATCACGGCGAGGCGCTGACGGAAGCGAACGGCAATCCCGAAACCGTGGTGCCGGGTCTGTTCGCGGTGGGCGAGGCAGCCTGCGTATCGGTGCACGGCGCCAACCGCCTCGGCTCGAACTCACTGATCGATTTGATGGTGTTTGGCAAGGCGGCGGGTGCCCGCGCGGCCGACAGCATCAAGCCGAACGAAAAACACGCGGATCTGGCCAAAGATGCGGGCGACGCGGCGCTCTCTCGCCTCGACCGCTTCCGCAATGCAAAGGGGAAAATGCCGACCGCGCAATTGCGCCTCGCCATGCAGCTTGCCATGCAGGCGGACGCAGGCGTGTTCCGCACGGCGGAAAACCTCGCAAAGGGCCAGAAATCGGTGCGCGACGTGTACAAGGGCATGGCCGAAATCGGCGTTTCCGACCGCAGCATGATCTGGAACACCGACCTGGTGGAGACGCTGGAGTTCGCCAACCTCATCGAGCAGGCCATTGTCACGCTGGATGGCGCCGCCAACCGCACCGAGAGCCGCGGCGCGCACGCACGCGACGATTATCCCAACCGCGACGACAAGAACTGGATGAAGCACACCTACGCGTGGCTCGACACCAAGACCGGCGCCACGCGGTTGGGCTACCGCCCCGTGCACAATTTCACGCTGTCCAACGACGTCGAATACATTCCACCAAAAGCGCGCGTTTACTGATATGGCGGAAAACAAGACGCAAAAAACCGGCGCCAGCGTTGCGAAATTCCTGGCCTCGATCAAGGACGAAACGCGCCGTAAGGACAGTGTTGCAGTGGCCAGCCTTATGAAGAAGGTGACGGGGTTGAAACCCGAGATGTGGGGCCCCGCCATCGTCGGCTACGGGCGTTATCACTACAAATACGACAGCGGGCGTGAGGGCGATATGCCTCTCGTCGGCTTCAGCCCGCGCAATGACGCGCTGACGCTTTATCTCATGGCAAAATTTCCAGGCCGCGATAAGCTCTTCGCCAAACTGGGCAAGCACAAGAGCAGAAAGGCGTGCCTGTACATCAAACGCCTCGAAGACGTAGACGCGCGCGTGCTGGAAAACCTCATCGCGCGCACTTTCGCCGCGATGAAGAAGAAATACGGGGGCTGATGTGGATTTCGAACCACTGCTGCACGCGCCACTTGCCGTGCAGATTCATGTGGCGACGGTTATCCCCGCCTTCATTCTCGGCACTTATCAGATTTTCTTCAGCACCAAGGGTTCGCCCTATCATCGCGCCACCGGCTACATCTACCTCACGCTGATGACGATCACCTCGATCGCCGCGCTGTTCATACACCAGCTCAACCCCAACGGCTTTCTCGGCTTTTCCTGGATTCATCTGTTCGTGGCATTGACTCTGTTCGGCGTGGTGAGCGCGCTCATCAATGCGAGAAAACACAACATCAGAGGCCACCGTGCCGCCATGCTGGGCGTTTATATCGGCGGCATTTTGATCGCAGGATCGCTCGCTTTCATGCCCGGACGCATCATGCACAGCGTCGTTTTCGGCGGTTAAGCAAGAACCGGGTGGCGCATGCCCAAGCCTATTGAGATAGTCCGCTCATGACCAAGGATCGCGATTACATTCTGGGTACCAACGACGCCGAAATCGCCCGGCTGGGATTGCAGCACCGCGTGTGGCGCCCCACCGCGCTCAAATTCTGGCGGCGTGCCGGCATCGCCGCGGGTTCGACCGTGGTCGACGCCGGCTGCGGGCCGGGTTACGCGACCATCGACCTGGCCGAAATCGTGGGGCCCAAGGGCCGCGTCATCGCCATCGACCGCTCGCGGCGCTTTCTCGACGTTTTGCGCGCCCGCGCCGAAAACCTGCGCATCGCCAACATCGAGATCATCGAAGCCGAACTCACTGACGATATGTGGCCGAAGAACAGCGCCGATTTCATCTGGTGCCGCTGGGTTTATTCTTTCGTGCGCGAGCCCGAACGCATCATGCGCCAAATGGCGCAAGCGCTTAAGCCGGATGGCGCGCTGGTGAGCCAGGAATATTACGATTACCGCGGCTGGCGGCTCGCGCCCGCCGACGTCGAGTTCGAGCGCTTCGTCGGCATCATCATGAAAAGCTGGCGCGACGAAGGCGGCGAGCCCGACATCGGCCTCGACATGGTGCGACTAGCCATGGATGCGGGGTTGGAGGTGGCGCTGGCCGAGCCTGAAGTCTATATCGCCAGGCCCGGCAATTATTTTTGGGAATGGCCTTCCGCCTTCATCAAAAACAGTCTCGACCGGCTGGTGGAGCTCAAGAAGCTGACTGCTGACGATGCCGCGCGCATTATCGCCATCTGGAAAAAGGCGGAAAGCGATCCACGCACTCTGATGTTCACACCCGGCGTGCTGATGCTGGCCGCCCGCAAGCCGCGCTAATCAAAGAGCACCCCGCCTTTTTTCCGCCATACTTGCACATGATTCTTTGAAACAGTCACTTTACGACGTTTAGTCGGGAGGAGCTCAAATGCGTATTTCGTTTCTTGCCTTGGTTTCCGGCCTTGTTATGTCGATCTCTGCCGCTGCCGCTGAAGAGCAGACTGTAGCATCGCAACCGGCTTCGGCAGTTCCTGCTTCACAGAAGATCATCTGCCACAACATGACGCATGAAGGCCTGCTGATACAGAAACCCCAATGCCGTACTCAGTACGCCTGGGACAAAGAACGCGAACGGCAACAGGAATTTCTTACTGACCTTCAGCGACGCAGCCTGCAAACTGGAATCAGATAACGTCTTGCTGACCGTGGCGGCGGTATCGAAGCGGCTTTAGCGCTGCCGCGTTCGGAGTTATTTTTTTGCTGCCGCTTTCAGCGCGGACGCAACCTCGGCTCCCTTTGCCTGCTTGAAGGCGATGCAGCGGTCGATGGTTTCTTCCGCTTCAGCCAGCGTGCGGTGCGTGCCTTCGAGCTCGCTCGCTTTCGGTGTGAAGAAAGCGCCGAGTTCACTGCGGTCCGACGCAGTGCACGACGAAGCCATGATGCCCGGCACCCGGCCCATGCCCCGGCGCGAAACTCTCTTCAGTAGCATGTCGAAATTGGCTTTGAACCATTGCCACAATTGCGCGCGCGCCACGGGTTCCGCCGAAAAATAGGTCAGCACATAACGCAGATCGCCGGTGCGCACCTGGGGCGTCAGCGCCAAGGCCAGGAATTTGTCGATCGCAGCCCTGTCCTCCGAACCGGCTGCGGCATAGATCGCGCTGTTGAAAAAGAACTCGTCGTCCGATTTCTTGTAGGCGTCTATCACCGTGTCCATGTAAGCCGCCCCGCCTGAAATGGCGCCCGCGCGCAGCGCCTCGCGGATCAGATCAGGCGGCAGGCCGCCCATTTCCTTGCCGTTGGACTCCATATAGGTGTGCGCCGCCTTGGAGAGCGCTTCCAGCAACGCCGGATCGCGCCCTTCTTCCGCCAGCAGCGTTACCAGGCGCTCACGCGCCAAAGCCGTGGCGGGCGCCTCGCCCGGCTTCGCCTGCAAGCCAATCGCCTGCAGCCTCGGCGCGAAATTGTCGCGCACGAAGGCGCGATAGGCGGGCAATTCGTCTGCGGGCAGGATTTTCACGCGCAGGCTGTTAAACGCTTCCGCGATGTCGCCAATCAGGTCCCATTGCGCAGAGGGCGCCATTGCATGAACGGCCGCAAACAGATCGCTCGCCGGCGCAAGCCCCGCGCGCAAGGCGGCATAGAGATTTTCGAACAGGGTCAGCTGATCGGCCGGGTCCATTTTTCCCGCGCCCTTGATCAGCATCGCCCAATGCGGCTCATCCAGCGTGAAGCGGTAATAGCCCGCGCCCTTGGCGTTGGGAAACACGGAGGCCGTGCATGAAGCGCCAAGCGATATTTTTGCGGGCGCAGGCGTCACCAGTTTGCAGAAATTGTTCTTACCCGCCTCAAGACACATGGGCACGTTCCAGGAACCATCCGGCAGGCTGACGCCAATCGCCTTGTAGGTCGCCTCGGCGACCGAGGCCGTGGTTTTGCCGCGGCCGCATTGCACATCTGTTTTCATCAGCGGGATGTGCGGCTGATCGATGAAACTGTCGAAGGCCTGGACGATTTCAGGGTGCCCGGTGGTGTCCGCGATGGTCGAAATGAAATCATGCGCGGTGGCGTTGGCATAAGAATATTTCTTCAGGTAGGCGTGAATGCCCTTCAGCCATTCCTTTTCGCCCACATAACTTTCGAACATCGAAAGCACCGCGCCGCCCTTGGAATAGGTGATGTTGTCGAAGGCGTTGTCGATATCGTCCGGGCCGTTGACCGGCTGATGGATTTGCCTGGCCGAGGGTAGCTCGTCGAGAGACATGACGTTTAGTCCGCTTGCCAGTGTGGCGCGGCTGAATTCCTGGTCAGGCTTCACGATCTGGGAAATCTTGTATTCGTTCCAGGTGGCGAAGGATTCGTTGAGCCAGATATCGTCCCACCAGGCGGGCGTCACCAGATCGCCGAACCATTGATGGGTGAGTTCGTGCGCCTGCACGGTCAGGCTCGCGCGCTTCTGGTCGAGTGGCGCGTTATCGTCCATCAGAAGAAGCTGCTCGCGGAAGGTGACGGCGCCTGCATTCTCCATCGCGCCGGCGGCGAAATCCGGCACCGCCAATATGTCGAGCTTCTGATAGGGGAAAGGCAGTTCGAATTCGTTTTCGAGCGCGGTGATGACGGCGGGAGTGAGCGACAGCGCGTAACGCATCTTCGACCCCATGCCTTTGGTGGTGACGCCGCGCAAGTGCAGCGGGTGATCGCGGTATTGGTTGGCGGGAATGTCTCCCGCATCCACGATGTCGAGCGGCCCCACGGCCAGCGCCACTAGGTAGGTGGGCAAGGGCTTGGTGGTTTCGAACACGCTCTTGGTCATGCCGCCGTAGGCGGGCGCGGTGCTCGTGATCGGCGTATTGCCCACTACCTTGTCGTCGCCGGGCGCGGTGACGCTGATGTCGAACGGCGTCTTGAAGCCCGGCTCGTCGAATGAGGGAAAGGCGCGCCGCGCGTCAATCGCCTCGAACTGGGTGAAGGCATAGGCCTCTCCCCGCGAGACCACTTTGTAGAGTCCGGCGAGCGAAGCGCCGAACGGCGCGTCGTAAACGATAACCAGCTTGGCCGCGCCAGCCGGCACTTCGCGCGAGAAACTGAGCTCGGCCACGCCGGATTCGTGCACCTGTTTGTACGTCGCCGGAATTCTGGCGCCGCTTGGCAATACCACCGAGGCTTCGCTGACATGAAGATCTTGGCCGTCAAGGTAAATCGCGCGCGCGGGCGCTGCGAACGTCACGGCGATTTCGGTGCGCCCCGAAAAGCGGTCCATTTTGGGCGCGATGGCGAAGTCGAGGGTGTAATGCGTAGGCGTTACAACCGCCGGGAGCTTGCCCAGGGGAATATCCGCGGCACTTACGGCTGTGGCGAGTAAGCAAACGGCAAAAAGGGCGCCCAACGCGCCAAGGCGGCGGATCATTTTGGCCTCTTGAGATATCCCCGCAGCCACCTTAGCGACGTGCGGCACACGCCCGCAACGCGTCATTCTCAGGACATCACGGTTCAGCGCGGCCACGCGCGAAATAAACGATCTGTAATGCAAGTCTCGTGGACCGGCAGGCGGAAAGCCCGGTTCCTTATCGATAGTTAAAATTACTAGCGGCTTCTTAACCGGATCGAAGCGCGCGCCCGCCCCCGCAAGGGCTCGGTAACCATTTCAACCTAGCTTGGCATGCAGTTTGCGGAGGGTCTGCGCCTATGATTGGCGCGTGGACTATTAACGTTGGCGGAAGGGTGTACGGCCCCTACACGTCGGAGCGCATGCGCGCCTTCGCCGGCGAAGGGCGTTTGTCCGCGCAGTCCCTCGTTGCTCGCGAAGGCACCACGGATTGGCACGAAGCGAATGACGAACCGGAATTCGCGAGCCTGTTTGGTGTCAATTTCGCGAAGCCTTCGGCACCGGCCGTGGAGCCTGCGGCAGCGGCGCCAGCAGCGCCAGCGATAAACGGAAACGCCGCCGAGTACGAGACCGTCGTCCCACGCGCGCAGATCGCCATCTTCTATGACATGAGATCGCGCATAAGCGGCAATTTCGAGAAGTCCATTCTCGATCTCGGCCCCGCCTATAAACTCCTGCCCAATGTGTGGATCGTCTCGACGACGGAAACCGCCAACGCCGTGCGCAACCGGCTGGTGCAGGAATTGGGCAAGAACGATTCGCTGTTTGTGATCGACGCCACACGCGGCAAATCGGCGTGGTTCAATTTTGGCCCGGAAGCGGATGTGAAAATCCGCCGCATCTGGCAGAAGACATCCTAGTCCAGCTTCTTTAATCCACGCGCGAAAGGCTTCCAGTTTTCGGCGTAATGCGCGGCTGAAAGCGCGATCATCGCGGCCTCCTGCTCGCTCACCGTCCGCACCAGCCGGCCAGGCGAGCCCATGATAAGCGAGTTGTCAGGAAACTCCTTGTTCTCGGCAATCAGCGTGTGCGCGGCCACGATGCAGTTCGTGCCGACGCGCGAGCGGTTAAGCAGCACCGAGCCCATACCGATCAGCGAATTGTCGCCGACTTGAGCGCCGTGCACCACCACATTGTGGCCCACCGTGACATTGGCGCCGATGGTAAGTTCCAGCCCCGGATCGGTATGTAGGACGCAATTATCCTGGATGTTGGTGTTCTCGCCCACGCTGATCCACTCATTGTCGCCACGCAGCACCGTGCCCCACCAGACGCTCACGCCTTTGGCGAGCCGCACGCGACCGATCAGCGTGGCGGTGGGCGCCAGCCAATATTCGCCGGGCGCGGGCAACTCCGGCTTGAAATCGCCCAGCGCATAGATAGCCATTTTGCCCTCGCCTGCGTTTAACCATATGCGCCCCGCCCGCTTCGGGCGAGACGGGGGACCGGCTTCACGGCATAATAAACCCAACAAGCGGGGGTAATGCGATGATCATGGGCAGGCTTGCTCTCATCCTGTTCGGGCTGACGGTGACGGCGATCGGCGTGCTTTACGTGGCCGGCGTGCAATTCCCCATCAGCGAGGACGAAGCCATCCACCGTGAGCTCCGCCACAGCGCCACCACGGAACAGCTCGATGCCCGCGTCAACCAGGCGCTCGACAAGGGCGACGTGGACGACGCCACCATGTACGCCGACATCGTCAAATATATGGGCCGCCAATTGTCGCCCGCCACGCAGGCGAAGCTGGACGCAGCACTCACCACCGGCGCCACGCTCGCGCGCAATACGGGGCAATTCGCCACCGGCTTCGTCACCGGCGAAGGCGCCAGCATGGCCGGAATGGCTGGCGCGTTTGCTTCCGATGTCACCGTGGTCGGCGATCTGCGCGACATCGCGGGCGAAGGAGGCAAGATGATTGGGGGCCAGCCTTACAGCGAATTGGTGCTGGGGCTATCAGTGCTGGGTGTCGCTGCAACGGTCGCCACCGTCGCCACGGGCGGCGGCGGCGTGGTGGCGAAGGCAGGCGTGTCGCTTCTAAAAATCGCGGAACGTACAGGCACGCTCACAGTGGATTTCGCCCGCGAGCTCACGCGGCTGGTGGGCCGCGCTGTGGATACGCCCGAGCTCGCGCGCGTGCTGAAGACGACCAATCTGAAAGACCTGCACGCCACCGAAGAAGCCGTCACTGCTTACGCCCGCAGCGTGAAAGAGGCTGAGATCATTCCTGTGTTCAGCCGCCTCACGCGCCTGAGCGAAACAGCCGGACCCTCCGAAACCGTGCGGCTGATGCGTTATGTGCACTCGGAACGCGATCTCGACGATATCGGCGCCATGAGCGAGCGGCTGGGCAAGAAAACCCGCGGCATCATCGAGCTCACCGGAAAAACCACGCTGCGTGCGTTCCGCACTTCGCTCAACATCGTGCAGTTTCTGATCGAGCGCGTGCTGGCCTTTGGCGCCTGGCTGCTGGGATTGCTCGGCCTCTCTGCTGCGCGCGGCCTCGTTCCCCGGCGAGAGTGAATCTTTCGCGACAGAGGCGACGGCGAATCCAAAATCCATTAGGTTCATTGCAGTCAAGTGATTCGCGTTGGGGGCGACGCAGAAGCGATGACGCCCGGTATGATTTTCTTTGATTTACGCAGGCCTCAGGGCCCCGCGCGCGTCCTCACAATTACATCCATAAACCTAAGCGACCAAGGGAGATCCCATGGGCAAACGTTCCGCGCGCCGCAAGCTTCGCGAACTGCAAATCCATCAGGAGGCGAATGTGCATCCGTTGTTTCCCAATTCGTCCGGATGGAGCCCACGGGACACGGAGCAGCGCGACCGCCGCTACGTGAAGAATGTGCGGGCGATGAGCACCACGCAGCAGGCGCTGCTCGACGCCATCGAGGAGCGCGCGGTGGTGGTGGCGCTGGGCCCGGCCGGCACCGGCAAGACCTATCTTGCCGTCGCCAAAGCCGTTGAGGCGCTGGAAGCGGGCCGCGCCGGGCGCATTGTTCTCTCGCGCCCCGCGGTGGAAGCGGGCGAAAGCCTGGGCTTTCTGCCGGGCGACCTGGCCGACAAGCTCGCGCCATACTTACGCCCGCTTTACGACGCGCTGACCGAACGCCTCGGCACCAAAAGGCTGAAAGCTCTCGTCGCCGATGGCGCCATCGAGATCGCGCCGGTGGCCTATATGCGCGGGCGCACGCTCAATGAATGTTTCATCGTCATTGACGAAGCGCAGAACTGCACCTATGGGCAGTTGAAAATGCTGCTGACGCGGCTCGGCTGGCGCTCGACCATGGTGCTGACCGGCGATCCCGACCAGACCGATCTGCTCTCGGGCCTTTCGGGCTTGCGCCAGATTGCCGACAAGCTGGAAGCGGTGGAAGGCATTTCCGTCGTGCGGCTCTCGGACGCCGATATCGTGCGCCACCCGCTGGTGGCCGGCATGCTGACGGTGCTGTGAATCCACTATTTTCCTCCCCTGTTGTTACGGGGGGAGGTCGATCCGGCGAAGCCGGATCGGGTGGGGGCAATCAGATGTGAATGGCGACGTCGATGCAGAAAAGCCCGAGCGCCAGACTCCAATAGCTTACCAGCGCGGTGATCACCCAGAACTGCACCGGCTTCCACTGCTTCGCGCGCAGATTGCGATAGGCGGTGGCGAACAGAACATTCGGCCCCGCCACCACCATGACAATCCAGCGCGACAGCTTCCCCGTCTGGCTTTCGGGACGCACGCCCGCCTGCTGGCAGACCAGCCGGTAGAGATTGGCGGCGATACCCGACGCCGTGAAACCCACCGCAACCGCGAAAGCAAATACCCAGAACCCCTGCATGGGCCCCTCGCCCATTCGTTTCTGGGAAGACAAGTGCAGGGGCTGTGCCTGTTTCGCGCAGATGAATTTGTGCCGAAATGGGTCAATGGATGGGGTTAGCTGCCGTTTACCGTGCCCAACGCGTGCTAGAAAGAGAGAGCGAAGCAGGCAGGCAGGAGCAATGAGCCGTTTCGGAGAAGATTTCGGCGGACAGGTGAAACAGCATTCCGGCTGGCTGATCCCGCTGGCCGTACTAGTAGTGACGGCCATCCTGTCAGCGCTGGTGCTCGCCTATTATTTCGCGCCGACGCCGCCTGAGCTCGTCAACGAACAGCCTTCGCCCACCGATGACACGCACCGCATCGCGCTCGATGTCGGCGCCATGAGCTTTCGCATCCCGTCGAACTACCTACTCTTTGCCAGCGCGCGCAAAGGCGGCCAGCGCAAATCCGTCGAGCTGATCGCCTTCCTGCCCGATCTGCGGGGCTATAGCGGATCGGAATCGCAGGCGCTCACGTCCAACGACGCCGATACCGAGGCCGTGCATTTGAAACTCGCGGAAGACCAGAGCGGTCTTAGCGAGAAAGAACGGCTCGAGCGCGTTTATCTCGCCCAGGTCGTGGCGCCCGCCGGCGCGCCGGGCCCCTTCGGTCTGCGCCAATATGCCTTCCGCCCAGAAACCGGCTATCACGACGAAGAACTTTTCATGGGCCAAACGGACGCGGGGCCGATGGCGCTGCGCTGCACACGCCCAAGCGCGCTCGCGCCATCGCCCAATTGCCTACGGGAAATTTTGCTTGGCCCCGGCGTCATGCTCGCCTACCGCTTCAAACGCGCGCACCTCGAAGAATGGCAGGCCATCGACGCGGACGTGCGCAAACTCTTCGCTGCCTTCGCGCGCAAGCCTCAGCGGGCGCGGTAGAGCTCTTTCAGCGGACGCCGGCGCGGGAACAGATCGTCGAGCGCGGCTGCCAGAGCCGGAAACAGAACCAGCGCGCCCGCAATATGGCAAAGCGGCAGCAACGCGATGGCTGGGGTAATGTTCATCATTACCGCACCCGCCAGCATCGCCAAAGCAAGGCCAATGGCCAGAATGCAAACCGCGGCGCCGGTTTCGTTGAGCGCGTGCGAGAACGCAATCAGCATCGGATCTCCCGAACGCTGGTAGTAAGCCGTGGGCGCGGCAAGGAAATAAACAAAGCCGGCTCCCACGCTGCTACCCAGCAATAAGGACAACTCGGAGGCGTCACGCGATGAGAAGCCAAATCGCGCCACCGCCCAGGCGCCAATCAGCGAAGCCAATAAGGGCGGCAGGCCGCAGGAAAAGAAAGCGCGCCAATTACGTAGGCCGATGGCGGCGAACACGCCGATAGCGGCAAACGCAATGCCATAGGGCTTCATCGCCCCCTGCCAGAGGCCAGCGAAGGCGCTGTCGAAATACACCAACGATGAAAGCACGGCCGCGATGCCGGCGGTGGCGAATGCCCAGCGCGGCACGGTGAGCATGGCGAAATAGGAAATCAGCCATTCGCGCCTTTCGCGCGCGCGGTTTGCCCGCGCGATGAAGGACTCATTGAAGGCGAGAAAGCTTGTGACCAGCGGCGGCAAGAGAAAACTGGCCATCAGCATCAGCAGGGCGCCAACGCCGATGGCGGGCGCGTTGCCAAAATCGGGAAAGGCCAGCGCTGCAATTCCCGCGCAAGCGGCAAGCATGACGAGCACCGCGGGAAGAATGATGCGGCCGAGCACAGTGCGCGCGGCTTTGCCCGCGTCCGCGCCGTGCGCGATCTCCGCCGCCATGGCTTGCAGGTGCAGCACCGCCAGCAACGCGCCGGCAATTGCGATGGCAAGAAAAGAGGGAAAGACAAATCCTTGCGTGACTGCCCAGAATCCGCCAGCGCCGATTGCGGCCCACCACGCCCCGGCCATCAGCGGCGCAACCAGGGCGATCAGGGTAAGCCTCAGCGACAGCAACAGCGCATACACGCCGCATGCCCATGCCAGAACAGGCAACAGGGCGGCACGCAGGAAGCTTTCAATGCCGGGTTCTGGCGTCGCGCGTGAGATGAGGAACAGCGAAAGCGCGGTGGCCGCCAGCGTGGCAAGAAGAATGAACACCCGCCCCCTCAGCAGGAGAGCCGCGATGGCGCTACCCACGCCGCCCCGCTCCGTCATCCCCTCCGGCACGGCGTTCAGGCCGCGCGCGTGGGCGGCGGCTCCGGCAAATCCATTTCCAGGATCGCCATGTTGAAGGCGTAGGAGGTTTCGCCCTCTTCCGTGTCCTTGAAAATCACGCCGATGAATTCGCCGCCGATATGGACCTCGACGGAATCCTCCTTGTTGCGCGGCACCAGCGAAATGGTGTCAAGCCGGAACAGATTGCGGAGATACTTCTCCACGCGCCAGATTTCGGTGCGAGTCACTGCGGGGCGCTCCTTGGGCCAAGAGGTTTTCACGTCGCATGGGCCGTGCGCCGGGTCAAGTAGTGAGGCACACTGCACGGCATGATCACGCCCTACCCCGACAGCTATTACGCGGAAGCCGCGCGCAGCACTGCGCCGCGCCCCGCCTTCACCGGCACGGCAAAAGTGGACGTGGTGGTGATCGGCGCGGGCTTTACGGGGTTGAGCGCGGCACTGCATCTGGCCGAAGCGGGCGCGAAGGTGATGCTACTCGAAGCCGCGCGCGTGGGCTTCGCCGCATCGGGGCGCAATGGCGGCCAAATTCACGGCGGCTACCGCAAGGATCAGCGCACACTGGAAAAATGGCTGGGCAAGGAGCGCGCCCGCGGGCTTTGGGCGCTCTCCGAAGAGTCGAAAGCGCTGATCCGCGCACGCGTGGCCAGGCACAATATCGCCTGCGCGCTGACCGATGGCGTGATGCTGGCGGCGCATTCGCGCCGCGCCGCGCGCGAGCTTGACCGCGACACGCGCTATCTCAACGAGCATTATAATTATCCGCAGGCGCGCATATTAAGCGCCGAAGAAACCAACGCGCTCATCGGCACCACCATCTATTACGGCGGGCGTTACGATGCGGGCGGCGGCCATTTGCAGCCGCTGGCGTTTGCGCTGGGCCTGGCGCGCGTGGCCGAACAGGCGAGCGCCATCATCCACGAAGACTCGCGCGTGACCTCGCTGGATGCGGACAAGGACGGCGTCACCGCCAGACTCGAGATGGGCATCGTCACGGCATCTTACACCATTCTCGCCTGCGATGCGTTCACGCCGGCGCTCGCGCCCGAGCTCGCGCCTTATCTCGGTACGGTGGACAGCCACGTCGTCGCCACCGCGCCACTGCCGGAAGATTTCCGCCGCCACATCCTCACCAACAACGCGGCGGTGGCCGACACGCGCCACGTGGTCGATTATTACAGGCTGAGCAAGAACCGCCTGCTCTTTGCGGGCGGCGAATATATTTTATGGTCCGTCAAAGATATCGTGGCTCTTGTCCGACCGCATCTGCTACGCGTGTTTCCGCAAATGCGCGACGCGCTCATTACCCACGCATGGCGCGGCACGGTCGGTATCACCCGCACGCGCATGCCGCATTTCGGGCGGCTCAAGGAACGCATCCTGTTCGGTTACGGCTATTCCGGCCACGGTGTGGCGCTCGCCACCCTCGGCGGAAAATTGCTGGCGGAAGCGGGGCAAGGAAAAAGCGAGAGCTTCGAACTGCTGGCCAGCGTTCCGGCACAGCCGTTTCCCGGAGGGGCTGCGCTTCGCAAGCCGCTGGTGGCGGCCGCGCTTATCGGCCTCAAGCTGAAGGATATGCTTTAGCTAGACGAGATCGGGATCGGTCTCGATCAGCTGGTCCATTTCCTGGCTCGGGCGTTCGGGGCATTTGCCGCCGATGACGCGTGCCGGCACGCCCGCCACCGTGCAATGCGGCGGCACGGATTTCAGCACCACGGAGCCCGCGCCCACGCGGCTGTATTCGCCCACTTCGATATTGCCCAGCACCTTGGCGCCAGCCGCCAGCAGCACGCCGCGGCGGATCTTCGGATGGCGGTCGCCTTCTTCCTTGCCGCTGCCGCCCAAAGTCACCTCATGCAGCATCGATACGTCGTCCTCCACCACCGCTGTTTCGCCTATGACGATGCCGGTGGCGTGATCCATCATGATGCCACGGCCGATCTTGGCCGCCGGATGAATGTCAACGGCGAACAGATCCGAGACGCGGTTCTGGAAGAACAGCGCCATCGGATTGCGCCCCACGTTCCACAGGAAATGCGCGACGCGATGGCATTGCAGCGCGTGGAAGCCCTTGAAGAATAAAAATGCCTGTACATAGGAATGGTCGGCCGGATCGCGCTCGAACACCGCCGACAGATCGGCGCGCACGGCCGCGCCAATGGCGGGGTCCAGCGCGAACGCCTCCTGAAAAATCTCGCGCACCATCATCGGGCTCAGGTTTTCATCGCCCAATTTGTTGGCAAGAAGATAGGACAGCGCGTCTTCCAGCCGCTCGTGCTTCAGCACAATGGCGTGCACGAAGCTTGCCAGCGCGGGCTCGCCATCGGCGAGCTTCGCCGCTTGCGCGCGCAACGCCGCCCAGATGGGATCGTGACGCGCTAGTTTTTCGGCCCTGACGCTCATTCTGTTCCTTCCCTTCTGCGCCTCAATTCTAGAACAGCTTGCAGCAATACAAAACGAACCCTTTATATGGGGTTGATGCATGGCTTCCTGAAGAGCCCCACTTCTGTTTAGGTGCGGCCATGGAACTCCCTCCCGATAAATTGAACCGCCCGGCGCCGCAGGCGCTCGACCTGCTGCTGTCGCGCCGTTCGGGCTCGGCCAAGACCATGACCGCGCCCGGCCCCGATGAGCGGCAACTGCGCACTATTATGATGGCCGGGGTGCGCGTGCCCGATCATGGCAAGCTAGCGCCCTGGCGGTTCATCGTCTTCGAGGGCGAGGCGCGGGCGCGCATGGGCGACATTCTGGCCGAATGCGTCGTCAACACCGAACGCGACGTGACGCCCGAGCGCGCGGCGCAGGAGCGCGGGCGGTTCCTGCGCGCGCCGGTCGTGGTGGGCGTGGTCAGCCGCGCGCGCGATGGCATCGCCATTCCCGTTTGGGAGCAGCAGCTTTCTGCGGGCGCGGTCTGCCAGAACATGCTGCTGGCGGCGCATGCGTTGGGCTTTGTGGCGAACTGGATCACCGAATGGTGCGCCTATAATCCATGCGTACTTGAAAAGATCGGCTTGAAGGCGGGAGAGCGCATCGCCGGATTCATTTATATGGGCGAGCCAGCTACGCCCCTCGAAGACCGCGTGCGCCCTAATCTCGATGCGCTGATTACGAAGTTCTGAGCCTCACACCGGCTCGTAAATCACTGCGTTCCAGAAGCGGGCGCGGTGCGAGCCCATTTTGCGAAAGCCGCGCTTGCGCAATACGCGCCCAATCATGGCATTGAAATAGCCGTGCGCCACCAGCACGGCCGCGCCGTTCGCCTGCAGGCGCTCGATCAAAATGTCGGCGGCCTGCGTCGCGCGGTGCTTGGCGCGGCGGTAATTCTCGATCTCGGGGTGATAGCCCGCGTGCCACATGATGCGCGCCATCACCGCCCATTTCGGCACTTTCATCTTGACGAGCGGAATGCGCGGCGCGGCCAGCGGCGCTTCGCCGAACAGCGGATCAGCGATCACTTCGGCCTCCGGCAGCAACGAACGCGCGCTGTCGTGGGCGCGCGGGCTGCCGCTGGTGAACACTTCATCGAGGCCGTTGACGAGATCGCGCAGCTCGTCGGGCGGTGCGCTGGCGGGGTCGAGCCCCGCTTCCTCGTAACTGTCGATATAACGGCGAAATCCGTGATGGCTGGTGCGTGGGCTGGTCTCGATGGCGGGCTTGCCGTGGCGCACAAGAATGATGCGCGGGCGGTTGCCTTCGCCCGGCCTCGCACTGGGCAATGCTTTAGTATCGTCGACCGCGACGTTCATGGTTCCGGGCATAGCGCTTTCACCCCAGATATAGGCAGGAAATAGGCTTCTGGGAACCCGTCATCCCGCCATTCGCAAACTGTTTACCTTGGCAAACGAATAACGCGGCCCGGCCTCTGCCCGGTGACGGAATTTTTCCACACCTATTGCCAAGCTCTTGCCTGCATTGGGCAAGGGGCGGGTGGCGCTTGCGGGGGTTCTGGATTCTGCCTGGCGCGGGGCTGTTGGCCTGCATTGGCTTGCCCGCTTCTGCCGCCGATTGGGGCGCGCTGTCCGCCAATGTGGACATCACCTCCGATTACCGCTTGCGCGGCTTGCGCGGCAATGATCACCGGCCCGCGCTGCAGGGCGGCGTGGACTGGAACAATGACGACGGCTGGCACGCGAGCCTGTGGTCCTCGATGATCGATTTCGAAGATCACCAGAACACACGCGTCGAAGTCGACGTATCGGCGGGCAAGAAGGTCGAGCTGCGCGGCACCATCGTCGATTTCACCGTCACCTATTACAGCTATCCCATCCGCAACAAGCCCGCGAACGCGGCGCCATACAGTTACGCGGAAGCCAGCGCCAAGGCGAGCCATAGCTGGGGCAAACTTACGCTAAGTGGCCAACTCGCCTGGTCGCCAAATTTCTTCGGCGAAACAGGCATGGGCCGGTATGTGCAGGCAGGCGCTTCCTATCAGCTGCTCGATTGGCTCGCGGCCAGCGCCAATATCGGCCGCCAATGGGTGAAGGATTCCGACGCCATTCCGGGCAGCGGCTACCCCTATTCAAACTGGAATGCGGGCCTCACCGCCAACTATGACAAATTTTCGCTCGACGTCCGCTACATCGACACGAGCCTTACCAGGCACGAGTGCCTCGTGAGCATCGGCATTGCGAATGTCTGCGGAGCAGGCGGGTTGGCGACGCTCACTTACACCATCGGCGATTAGCATGCGCGAGCGGGTCAAAGTGAGCGCCGTAAACCATAAACTGCACGCTGCTCTCGCGCGAGGCGCGCAAGGGCGCTAAGGTTCTCGGGTTGGGTGATGGGTATGCGTAAGTTAGGGGACGGCAGCATGGCCTTCGCGCCTGCACTTGCCGAAGACAGCGTAAAGCGGAACGGCACGGCCGCGATGGCCACGCGCATCTGGATCGCGGGGCTCGCCATTCTGCTGGTGCCGTCGCTGGCCGCGTGGATCGTGCGCGCGCTTGGTTACGCATTGTCCTGCGCGCCCAATGCCACCGGCTGTCCCGGCACGCCGTTCGACGGCATCATGGGCGCGGCCCTGCGCGGCACGCTTGATCTCGCCTGGATGATCAGCACCGATGTCGCGTTGACGCTGGCCATAGCGATTGGCGCTTCGCTGGCCGCCATCGTCGCGCTGCGCCCGGTGAGCGCGGCGCTCACCATGCTGATCGCGCCGCTGGCGGCGCTGCTGCTTCCCACCCTGCTCGTCAGCGTGACAACTTATGACGGCTGCGCGGTGAACGCCGACGGCCTCGGCGACTGCAAAGTGTGGGGCGAAAGCATGGGCATGGCGTTCCACAACGCTGCCAGCGCGCCGCAGCTCATCTACACCTACACGCCGATCGTGGTGGCTGGCGCGCTCGTCACGGGCCTGCTGGGCTGGATCGTGCTGTGGGGCTCGCGCCAGATGAAGAAGTCTTAAGAGTACGCTTTCCCGTCCAGCGCGCGCGTGATGCCTTTGATGGTGCGGTAGAGATACCAGATCAGCAAGAGCAGGTTGAACGGAAAGAAAACCAGCAACACGATAAGCGGCAAGGCCAGGATGCCCACCGGCCACGTGGCCACAGCGGCAAGGACCGCGCTGCCGAACACGAGCGCCCACACCGGCGCCAGCAGCAGGCACAGCACCAGCGCCACCCAGAACACCGTGATCAGATTGTCGTAATGGCTTTCCCAGATGGTGCCGCGAGCCTCGCCTCGCTTGATATAGGCGATGACAAGGCCGATCAGCGGCGTGACGCCGGCAATGAAAACCGTAAGATAAAGCACATAGCAGAAGATAACGAGATCGCGCGCATTGTCGGCGGCGCGCGAAGGCGAAGCGGGGGAGACCTGGGTGTTGCTCATAGGCGTTTCTCCTCGCGCGAGATGTGACCCCGGCGCTCCACACTGTCAATGCGGCGCCCGTTCACATTCCCGTTCAGATGCCGGCGTACCAGTTATAGCCCTGGTCTTCCCAATAGCCGCCGCGCCCACCCTGGATGCGCGCGAAACTTTCCACCAACTCGACCTGTATCACATATTTCGCCATCTTGTAGCCAAGCTGGCGTTCGGCGCGAAGGCGCACGGGCGCGCCATGCTCGATGGGCAGCGTTTCGCCGTTGAGCTGATAGGCGAGAAGGGTCTGCGGGTGGTTGGCCTCCACCATGTCGAGGCTTTCGTAATAGAAGGGCGCGGCCGTTTCGTCTTCGCTGTATTCGTCGCTCATCGGATCGCCGCAATAGAACATCACATAACGCGCATTGGGCTTCGGCCCCGCCGCCGCCAGCACCAGGCGAAGCGGCACACCTGTCCATTCGCCGATGCAGCTCCAGCCCTCCACGCAATCGTGGCGCGTGATCTGCGTGCGCGCGGGCATGGCCTTGAGATCGGCGAGCGACAATTTCAGCGGGCGCTCGACCAGCCCGCGCACGTCCAGCCGCCAATCGGCAAACCCGTTCGCCGCCAGCGCCGCATATTCGTCGGTGCCGGGGTCGCGCGTGCCATTGGCGCGGAAGCTTGGCGCGATATCGGCCTTGGTGTATTCGCGCGCGAGCGCCTGACTGCCCGCAAACAATCTCTGCGCGCGGCGGTTGAGCGTTTCGGCGCTGTAAAGCAGATCCTGCACCCATTGCGTCTGCGACAGCGATTTGCATCCGGCCAATGCCATCAGGCCAGCGCCCGCGCCCGCCCGCGCGATGAAACCACGGCGGCTGGTGTCAGTCATGGGCGGCCTCTGCCCTTTCCTTCTCGATCGCGTAACGCCCTGTGATCATCGAACGCAAATTGTTCCAGGTGCCCGACAGCACCACCATAACGATATGCACGGCGAAAAATCCCACAAACGAAAACGCGCAGATGAAATGGATGGTGCGCGCGGTCTGCCGCCCGCCGAAAAACCAGACGAGCTCGGGAAACGCGGCATCGATGGTGGGCGACATGGTGAGCCCCGTCAGCACCACCAGCGGCCCCAGAATAAAAATCACGCCGAAGTAAGTGAGCTTCTGCAGCGCGTTGTAATGCTTGGCCGCCTCCCCGCGCGGAAAATTCAGCTTGACGTGCTCGGCGATTTCATGCGGCAGATCGCGGACGTCGCTCCATTTGGGCCACAGATCGCGGAAATGGCCGCTCGCGAACGCATAAATTGCAAACGCGACACCGTTGATCACGAACAGCCAGGCGAAAAAGAAATGCCACACACGGCCCATGGCCAGCCACTGCACGCCGGGCAGCGTCGCCCAGGCGGGAAAGCCGCGCGCCTGCATGCGCCCGTTGAGCATGGAAGAGCCGAGCCAGCCCGTGGTGTCGAAATGCCAGGGCCCGATCTGCGTGATGCCGTGCAGCCCGTCGGCTTCCTGCTGCGCTATCAGCGAAAAAATCGGATGAGCGAAATCCGACTGGCCGCCCCAATAGAGCGCGCCATGCGCGTTGAAAATCTGCAAGCCGCTCATCAGCATGACGAGCAGCACCACCACGTTCAGCCAATGCGCCACGCGCACCGGAATTTTGTGGCGGTAGAAGAAATAATGCGGCCGCTCGCCGAGGCCGCTCGCGCCCACATTCAGAAAATTCACCAGCCAGCCCCAGGCAGCAGCGAGCCAGGCGCCTGGTTTCGCCCCCGCGGACAGGCGTTTTGCCGCCGAGGGCGCTTTCGGCCCGGGCGTCACAACGCGCTTGGGCTCGTTCGCGATGGGCATGCCTACTCCCCTGAATTGTCAAGCAGAATAACAGGGCTTTCGCCGCCTCGCCGACAATGGCACCTTCCGGCGATTTACGCGTTTTCACCCCGGGCCGCTAGGGCCGGCTCCACATCTGAGAGGATAACCCCATGACGAAATTTGCAAAACTGGCTGCGGCCGCGTTGGCGGCAGCTTTGTTCAGTGTGCCTGCCTACGCCTCCGAACAAACCGAGTTGGTCGATCATGCGACCATTACGGCGCATCACCTGAAGACCGATCCGGCCTTCGCCGCCGCGCACGACCAGCTCAGCCACGCTAAGGGAATACTGATAGTCCCCAATCTGGTCAAAGGCGGCTTCATCTTTGGCGCCGAAGGCGGCAATGGCGTGCTGCTCAGGCGCACTGGCACGCATGGCTGGAGCGCACCCGCTTTCTACTCTCTCGCCTCGGCCTCGTTCGGCCTGCAGGCAGGTCTGGAGAAAGCCGAAATCGTGCTGCTCATCATGAGTGACCGCGCGATCAAGGGCATCGAGCAGGGCGACGTCAAGCTCGGCGCCGGTGGCGGCATCACCGTGGTCACGTTGTCGAGCGGCGCGGAAGCGGCAACGCCCGCCAATCTCGCTGGCGACATCGTGGTGTGGACGTCGGCCACCGGCCTTTATGGCGGGCTGACGCTGAACGGCTCGGCCGTCAAAGACCGCAAGGAATGGAATGACGCGTTCTATGGCCACCCCGTGAAGGAAGCCGACATCCTGCACGGCAAGGTCAGGAGCCACGCGGCAGACGCCCTGCAGCGCGAATTGCAGAGCATCTGGTAAACGGGAAAATATCGCGCTTACTATCGTTTTGAAGAAACTGACGCCCTCGCCGACTTCGCGCGGCGGGGGCGTTGTCTTATGATGGGCCATCAAGGGAGGACAACATGACGCGCAAACGAAAATTCGGAAAAACCGCCTGCTCCGTTCTGGTGCTGGCCGCCGCAGCAGCGTGGCCGGTGGCGGCGCTGGCCGACGAGCATTCGGAAATCGCCAATGCTGCGACGCACGCGGGCCTGGCCGCGCAGGCGGCTGATATAGGCGGCGTGCACACGCATCTGCATCACACGCTGAATTGCCTGGTGGGACCAAAGGGCGCTGGCTTCGACGCGAAAGAGCTTAACCCCTGCGCCAACGCCGGTAACGGCGCCATTCCCGATGCCACCGACGCGGCCAGCAAGACCGCGCTGGAAGCAGCCGCCGACAAGGCGCGCACCGGCATCGCCGCGACCGATCTGGCCACGGCAAAGAAAGTTGCCACCGACACCGAAACGGCGCTGAAGGCGATTAAATAATTTTCCAGCCAATAAAGCTGTTTCAGCCTCGATAACGCCCTCGCCGCTTTCATGCGGCGGGGGCGTTTATTTTACGATGCGAAAACTGTCCCAATATGTTTGCAGCCGCATGGCATGACACAACAACAGACATTGTTTTTGGAACCATAAAAATTTTTTCACTGGACTTGCGTGCGCGCGTTGAAGAAAAATCAACCATCGGCGGGGGCTTGATACGGGAGAGCGCCATGCCGGACTACGAAATCTGCTACCTCAACGATAACGGCGCGCTGGCGGGCAAATTCACGGCCGCCTGCCATGATGATCGCGAAGCCAAGATCCTCGCCCACGCCATGTTGTTGCCCGGCACGAAATCGTTCGAAGTCTGGGCGGGCGCCAGGCTGATTTACGAGCGGCCACAGCATTACGGCCCGCTTGATCTCCATATCGCGTTGCCGGCCCATCGCACGCACAGCGCGGCCGGATGATCATGCCGGCGAGCGGTTAGGCGAACAGACGCGCGAAGGTCACCTCTCCTGATCGGGTGAAAATCACCGCGCGGCTGGCCCGCGCACGCACGGCCCATTTCAGCGCGTAAACGCGGTCGAGCACGGCCGCTCCCAGCCCGCCCGCCAGATGCGCGCGCCGCATGCTCCAGTCGAGGCAACTTTTGCAGATGGGCCGCCGCGCGCCCGACAGCGCCGCCACATCGATGCCAAATTTTTCCATGAACGCCTCGCCCTTGCGCGTGAGCCGCACATCCGGCCCGCGCACGGCAAGACGCCCCCGGCGCACCAGCCCGTCGAACATGGCAACGCCGAGCTCGCCAGCGAGATGGTCATAGCAGACGCGCGCGCGGCGCAACGCGGGGTCGGCGGGGCCGGGACGCGCGCGCATATGGCCCGCGCGCGCGGCGACGCCCATGATTTTTTCCAGCATCTCGGCCACGTCATTATTGGCAAGCCTGAAATAGCGGTGGCGGCCCTGGCGGGCGCCCGCGATCAGGCCGCCTGTTTGCAACTTCGCCAGATGCGCGCTGGCCGTTTGCAACGTCACCCCCGCCTCGCCCGCAAGCTCGCTCGCGGTGAGCGCCTGGCCCGCCAAAAGTGCTGCCAGCATGTTGGCGCGCGCCGGATCGCCGGCGAGCGCCGCCACGGGAGCAATGCTGGGCCCTTCTTTCATAGTTCGACCGTAAGCGAAGCGTCTGCGCGTGGCAAGCGTTATTATACCTGCACAATTCGATGGAGACAGAAGCATGAGCGTCGTCTGCTGCATCCGTTACCAGATCGACCCGTTCAAGCGCGACGCATTCGAGCGTTATGCCCTGGCATGGGGAACAATCATTCCCAAATGCGGCGGTTATCTGATGGGCTATTTCATGCCGCACGAAGGCACCAACGACATCGCGCTTGCCATGATCGGTTTCGACAGCCTGGCCGCTTACGAAACCTATCGCGCGCGGCTCAAAAGCGATCCCGCGGCCCACGCCAATTTCGCCTTCGCCGAGCGCGAGCGCCTTATTCTGCGTGAGGAACGCACTTTCCTGAGGTCGGTAAAATGATGGCGGTCATCTTCGAGATCTGGCCGGCCGAAGGCGAACGCCAACATTACCTCGACATCGCCGCGCAATTGCGTCCGCTGCTGGAAGGCATCGACGGTTTCATCTCCATCGAACGTTTCGAATCCTTGAGCAAGCCCGGAAAGATTTTCTCGCTCTCCTTCTGTCGCGACGAGGCGGCCATCGCTAAATGGCGCACGCTTGAAGCCCACCGCGCTGCGCAGGCGAAAGGCCGCGCCGGCATCTTCACCGATTACCGCCTGCGCATCGCTTGCGTCGTCCGCGATTACGGCATGACGGATCGCGCCCAGGCGCCGGAGGACAGCCTAAAGGCCCACGGATAGCGGCTGCATAATCGGTCCGCGCGTCCTATATTAACTGCATGGCGCACAATAATGGTCCGGGGTTTAGGCCGGTAAGTGGCGGCACGAATGCGGGCGGCCCGCCATCGGGCGATTCCGGCATGGCGGAGGCGGGTCGCGGCTTCGGCGCGATGACGGGCGCCGAAATTACCGGTTTTGTGCCGCATCGCCCGCAGCGCCCGGAAAAATCCGAAGGCGGCAAGAAATTCAAGCTGGTCTCAGAATACGAGCCTGCCGGTGATCAGCCGACCGCGATCAAGGAACTCGTCACTGGCGCCAATGCCAATGAACGCGATCAGGTGCTGCTGGGCGTCACGGGTTCCGGCAAGACCTTCACCATGGCGAAGGTGATCGAAACCGTGCAGCGCCCGGCGCTCATCTTGGCGCCCAACAAGACGCTGGCGGCGCAGCTTTACGGCGAGATGAAAAACTTCTTCCCCGAAAACGCGGTGGAATATTTCGTCTCCTATTACGATTACTACCAGCCCGAAGCCTATATCCCGCGCACCGACACCTACATCGAAAAAGATTCGTCGGTGAACGAGGAAATCGACCGCATGCGCCACGCCGCCACCCGCGCCATCCTCGAACGCGACGACGTCATCATCGTGGCGAGCGTGTCGTGCATCTACGGCATCGGCGCGGTTGAAACCTATTCCGGCATGGCCTTCACCATTGCGCGCGGCAACAAAATCTCCCGCGCGGAACTTCTCGCCCAGTTCGTCGCCCTGCAATACCGCCGCAACGACGACGACTTTGCGCGCGGCTGCTTCCGCGTGCGCGGCGACACCATCGATCTTTTCCCCGCGCACTACGAGGACCGCGCCTGGCGCATCGAGCTGTTCGGCGATTTGGTAGACAATATTTCGGAATTCGATCCGCTCACCGGCGCCAAGGCGGCCGAACTCGACGCGGTGAAAATTTACTCCAATTCGCACTATGTCACGCCGCGGCCCACGCTGATCCAGGCGCTGAAGGGCATCAAGGAAGAAATGCGCGTCCGCCTCGACCAGTTCCGCAATACGGGCAAACTTCTTGAAGCCCAACGGCTGGAACAGCGCACACTGTTCGATCTGGAAATGATCGAGGCCACCGGCTCCTGCGCCGGTATCGAAAACTATTCGCGCTGGCTGACGGGCCGCAAACAGGGCGAGCCGCCGCCCACCCTGTTCGAATATCTGCCCGACGAAGCGCTCGTCTTTGTCGACGAATCCCACGTCACCATCCCGCAACTCGGCGGCATGTATCGCGGCGACATGCGGCGCAAATCGACACTCGCCGAATACGGCTTCCGCCTGCCCTCTTGCATGGACAACCGCCCGCTGAAATTCGAGGAATGGGACCTTATGCGCCCGCAGACGGTCTACGTCTCGGCCACACCCGGCCCGTGGGAAATGAACCGCACCGGCGGCGTGTTCACCGAACAGGTCATCCGCCCCACGGGCCTCATCGACCCGCCGGTCGAGGTGCGCCCCGTCGAGCACCAGGTGGATGACCTGCTCTCCGAATGCCGCCGCGTCGCCGCCGCCGGCCACCGCGCGCTCGTCACTACGCTCACCAAGCGCATGGCGGAAGACTTGACCGAATACATGCACGAACAGGGCCTGCGCGTGCGCTACATGCATTCCGACGTCGAGACGCTCGAGCGCATCGAGATCATCCGCGACCTGCGTCTCGGCGCCTTCGACGTGCTGGTGGGCATCAATTTGCTGCGCGAGGGCCTCGACATTCCCGAATGCGCGCTGGTGGCCATCTTGGACGCCGACAAGGAAGGCTTCCTGCGCAGCGAAACCAGCCTGATCCAGACCATCGGCCGCGCCGCGCGCAATGTGGAGGCCAAGGTCATTCTCTATGCCGACCACGTCACGGGCTCGATGGAGCGCGCCATGGCCGAAACCGCGCGCAGGCGCAGCAAGCAGGAGTCCTACAATTCCGCCCACGGCATCACGCCCATGTCGATCAAGAAGAACATCGGCGACATTATGGGCAGCATGTACGAGCGCGACCACGTGCGCGCCGATCTGGGCTTAAGCGAAGAAGCCACCGCCTATATCGGCCATAACCTGAAAGTGCACATCGCCGATCTGGAAAGGCGCATGCGCCAGGCGGCGGGCGATCTGGAATTTGAGGAAGCCGCGCGGATACGCGACGAAATCAAGCGGCTCTCCGCCACCGAACTCGCCATCGCCGATGACCCATTTGCGCGGCAGGAAGACGTGGCGGCAGCGGGCGAAGCCGCGATGTCAGGTGATTCAACAAGCGAAGGCGGGCCCAGTGAAGGCGGGCCTGCCGCGCCGAAGCGCGCCAGCGCGAAGGCGGGCCGCACCCGTCTCAAGCGCGCCAGCAGGCCAGGAACGCCCAAAACGTTTGGAAGCCGCAGATTGTAGACCCGGTTGACATATACCATTTTTGAGATATATCATAAATGGCATGGACAGTCGAATTCGTAAATGCGGCAGCCAGGACAGAGGTTCGAGGCCTGCCCGAGGACATGCTGGCCAACTTTCTGCGCCTCGGCAACATGATCGCCAATTTCGGCCTCCTCGCAATGCGCGAACCGCATGTGAAGCATCTTACGGGCAAGGTTTGGGAGTTGCGATTGAAAGGACGTGACGGCATTGCACGCTCGATTTATGTGACGGCATCCGGCCAGCGCTTTGTCGTGCTGCGCACGTTCATAAAGAAGACGCAGAAAACGCCGCCAAAGGAAATCCGGCTGGCGCTGGCGCGCATGAAGGAGATTCGGGAATGAAAAAGAAAGCGCAGGATCTCAGTTTCGAGACCTTCAAAAAAGAAATGCTGAAAAATCCGGCGGTCAAGGCGGAATATGACCGGCTTGGCCCGCAATACGCGCTGGCCGCCGAGCTGATCGGCGCGCGCGCGAAAGCGGGGCTGACACAGGCGCAGGTGGCTCGCCGCATGAAGACCTCGCAATCGGCGGTCGCGCGCATGGAAAGCGGCGAGCGCCTGCCCTCCACCTCGTCGCTGCTGAAATACGCCCGCGCCGTGGGCCGCGACCTCAAGATTGCGCTGGCGTGAGCGAGCAGACGCGGCTGCACGACGGCGGGCAAGCGCACCAAGAAACAGCGCGCCACCTGGCCGGGAATGCCGAAAACGTTTGGGAGTAGGAGGTTATAAGGGCCTCAAGATCACGATGGTAAATTATAAAAGCAAACTTACGCATCATTATTTGCTGTCTGTCCTTTATGACTTCTTTTTGGACTGTTCGTGTCGTTCTCGTGCTACGTGTTGCCCGAGCGAATACATACCTAGAGCTTCATGCCTTCTAGCCCCATACCAAACCACTGTGACAAACAATGCTAAAAGAACTGAACCCCACTTTTCTAGTTGCGCATCTAAATAGACAGCCCCCAAAAGACTGTAGGCAATAAAGAAAGACGAAAACACTTGAGCGTGAAGGTCTCTTACGAGAGACTTCGTCAAATAATTCAAATTTAGCGAGAACTTGGAAAACTTAGGCCGCGGTTATCATGCTTTCCACTTCACGGGCATCCACCCTTTCAAAAAAAGATTTATATGAAAATACTCTCTAATTCTGTTCGTTATATTCTTTGATTGACGTGGCTTTGAGGCACACAAATAATTTACTACCCCATCTGCCATAATTAGAATCTTAGATACAAAAAGAATGATTTTTCCTGCCAAATAACTAATAACCAGAACAAGAAAATCTCTTTCGATGCCGTTGAGATCCAATCCAAAAGTAAAATCCAAATAGCGTAGCTTCGCTACCCAAATAATAAGCAAAAAACCTAGCCCACCAATTAGGGCTATGACTTCTCTGTATAACCTAGGAACTCTTAAGGCGCGCAGTAACTGCAATGCGTTATCCATGGTAGACATCCACAACTATAGGCCCGACTCAAATTCTTTCGGGATTGTACTGCTAGCAGGATCGAATATCTGTGGCCCCTATACATATTAACAACGCGACTCAATTCGCCAAATTTGCATACATGAACGTACGAATTACCTTAGCACCCATAAACTAACCTCGACTATCCCCGCCGAAAATCGAAAAAGCGCTGCAAACGCAGTGCGAAAAGTACCCTATTCTCTCCCCTAAAAATTCGCGGCGCGAAGCGAGCGCCCGCTGGGCGCTCGCTTACGGCATTCGAAAGCTACTATCGAAAAATTGTCAGTGCGTGGCCGTCACGTACCAGAAGTCCGGCTTGCCCCTCACGCCCGCCTTTTTCATGGTGGCCTTGAGCGTCTTGGATGAGGCGAAGTCCTTCGCCTTCTTCACGTCGGCCATGTCGAACACGATGATCAGCTCGTTGGGATTGTCCATCGACTGGTAGACGCGCGGGTTGGTCAGCCCGGCCGCTTGCCGGTTGGCATCGTCGGCATCGAAGGCCGCCCGCCATTTCGCATAGTCCGCCACCTTGGCGTGGCCGACCATTTCCCCCGGCATCGGCGTCGCCATTGCCGCCGCCGGCGCGCCCTTCCCCGTTCCGGTATCACCCGCTGCAAATACCGGTGAAATGAGTAACGCGGCTGCAGCAGCCGCTACGATCAATAAACGCATGGAAGTCTCCCCTTGGTTACGAAGCGCCATTATACACGCTTATCGCCGCGCCTTCTATCCGCGCGCTATCCCCGCCTCAACGCGAAAAAGCGCTGCAAATTCAGCGCGCGGAAAAAACTTATCCACGCTGGCGCGCGTTCAGAAAAAATACTTCGCGTGGCCTCTTGAAATTTGAGAGGCCAATTCCCATCTGCCGCCTACGCGCGATCCGCCTTCGCCGAAGGCTACGGTGGACAAGAAGTGCGCTTCGGCGCGCCAGGGGCATTCATATTTTGAAACGAGGACGTTCATAATGCGTGATGTATTGAAACCGGAATCCCAACCCGGCCCCATGGTCCGGCCTAGAAGCCTCGATCCCGAAACCGATCCCAATGTGAGAGCGCTCATGCGCCAGCGCGGAGAGCCGCGCCGCTTGCCGGACGCCGGCGAGTATTTCCGCCGCATGATCGAAGCCGAAGACGCCGCGCGCGGCTGGCACGGCCTCCGCCCGCTGCAGCTTTAGCTGGTGTCAGGAACCTTTGATGCGCACGTTTAACGTAACGGCCACGCTTTACAGCGCTTCGGTGAAACCTTTCGCCCAGCGCGCGCGTTCCTCTGCGGTGCCCGTGCGATACGGGTTCAGTGCGGCGGCGGTTTTCGCGTCGGCGTCGACGGCGCCTTGGGCCACCAGTTTCCTGGTGGCGTTCCAGCCCTGGCTATAGATGCGGCTCAACTGAAACGCGTTGCTGTCCACGGCACTTACAACAGGAATATCGCATTGGTCATGACGCTAAAGCCAACGCAAATAATGAACGTGAGAAACCTGTGTACCTGAATTATCACTATTGTTCCGATCGGTTGAATACAGGCTTGTATAGGGGGCAATGTCGCGCTTGGCGAGTGAATTACCCGTGAACATGGTGCTTATTTTTTTAAATCGCTTTTCGCGTCTTGTAATCAACACCCGCCATCACCACATCTCTACGAGTGGTAAATCTTTGCCGTGAATTTGAAAGGCCTTTTCATTATGGAAAATAACAAAGCGAATACGACCCCGTCCAATTCCCCCAGCACCGAGCAGCCGAAAGTCGCACCAGCGGCCGGTTTCCCGAATACGCGAACCACGAATCCTTCGGTGATCAAGCCGGCGGGCGCCAATCCGTCAACGGCGACGCCGACCGCAGCAGGCAAAATCGATGGCAAGCCTGCCACTGTCGGATCTTCGATAAACCGCTAAAGCGCCTATGGTTGGTGCGGGGAAGGCGCTTGGCAGTGTTTTCACCGTAACGGCCTGCTCTGCATTTGGCCTTAATATCCCGCGAATATTGCCGTTTCTGTTTGAACGCGTCGCGTGCTACACTCGGTAGTGCGCGAAGACGCGCGATTCTCGCCGAAAACGAAGCGCTTATCCGGCCCTGCGTCATCCGCGCGGGGCGCGGGCATGAAACTCTTGGAAATGAAAGACGACAATGGCCGAAATGAACGAAGACCGCAGATCGAGCGCGCGCAAGCGGGCGCAGAACCATTTCACCGCCGCCGAGGCGCGCGACACCATGGTGCGCCAGACGATCGAAAAGCAGAACGCCGCCACCGACGCCAAAATCGCCAAGCTGCGCGCGTTGCGCCTGGCCAAAGAAGCGGCCGATGCGGAGGCAGCAAGCCTGCTCCCGCCCGAAAAACCCGCCGCAAAAAAGGCGGGAAAGCAGGCGAAAACATAAATCGCGCGCCCGGTCATTGCGCCGAGGCCCCGGAACACCTATATGAGCCTCACGCGACGGCGTCCGTCGGATGAAGCGCACTGTTGTTTGAATCCCTGCCCGCTTAAGTGCGCGCCCGGACGAGACAGCCGAACTTCCATTCTGATGATCAGCTCTAGCGCCCGCCTTGGCATTTTGCCCGGACGGAATTTTGTTAAGGACTAAGCAATGACTATCGGAACAGTGAAGTTTTTCAATGCGACCAAGGGCTTTGGCTTTATCGCCCCGGAAGATGGCGGCAAGGACGTGTTCGTCCATGCCACGGCCGTCGAAGCGGCGGGACTGCGGAGCCTAGCGGAAGGCCAGAAAGTGTCGTTCGACATCCAGCCGGATGCGCGCGGCGCCAAGGCGACCAACCTCAAACTGGTCTAATCACGCCTGAATTGAAAGACGCGGGCGGCGGAAGCGATTTCGCCGCCCGTTTTTCGTCCGGCTCAGTGCTCTTTCAGATAACCCAGATAGGCAACCAGATCTTCGATTTCCTGGCGGCTGAGCGCGAGGGGCGGCATGGGGGGATGCGGCCGCGACAGAAACGCCCGCAATTCGTCCGCGCTCCGTTTCGGATCTCGCGCGATTTCCCGGAATGTCGGCGCCGCGTCGCCTGCGCGCTTGGCGCCCTCCAGCATATGACAGGAGCCGCACCACTGCCGCGCCAATTTTTCGCCGCGCTCCGCATCGCCGGGCAAAGTCCCCAGTGCGAACGCCGGGCCGCATATTACCATTGCCGCCATCACAGCAAGCGCCAAACGGATTTGCATCTTGGATCGCCCCTGAATTCTGCGTCAGCCTATCATAACACACGGACACGCAGGGACATGATTTCCGCTTACGGCGTCGACCCGCGGATATCGTCGAAATGAAACACCACGCGGCGCGTTTTTTTGCGCTCGGCATCGAGCTTCACCACCCAGCTTTGCGGCCGCGAATAACCCGCCATCAAACCCGCCATGCGGTATGTGCCGGGCTCGAGCCTGAGCAGCACCCACGGCCCGTCGCACCGCACGTAAAGCAGCGGCTTGTGGTCCCAATCCTTCACCACTAGGCTGCCGCCCGGAATGTATTGATTATACGCGCCGGAAAATTCGACCCGCACCGGAAAGCTCTCCCAGCGCGGGTCCTCGCGCGCGTCCTCGCCGATGCCGGTGCACCCGGCTTCAACGCCGTTCAGCGTGATGGTGTCATCAAGCGGCAGATTGGTTTCCACCATGTCGCCCACTTCCATTACGCCGGTGTGCGCAAGCGCGTCATGCAGTGTAACATGCGCGGCCGGCGCGCGGGCGTGATGAACCACTCGCGCAAGTTTGTGATGCACGTGACGGCGCGGATGGGCGTAAGCGCCCGGCGCAACGCCAACACAGGCGGCAAGCACGAATGCCGCCGTCGCGCGCTGGAGATTCATCGATAGGGCTCCCCCGCCATGCAACCGTAAGCATAGCGTAAGAAGCGGCCAAATGCCGTTGCCGTATTTCTGTAAAGGTTAAATGCGGCCAGGGGCCGGTAGCAGAACCGCGGTAATTAATAGGGAACCGGGGCGCTTAAGGCGTGGGGGCTGCCGCGGGCTGGGCCGATTCGGCCGCCGGCACTTCCGGGAAATGGAGCACCACACGCTTCTGGCCGCTGGAAGGCACGATGACCGTCACCTTCTGGCTCACACCGCGCGGAATGGTGGTCGTGACACTGTATTTTCCGGGCGCGAGCTTCGCCAGCACCCAAGGCGCAGTGCAATGCACGTCGAGTGATACGGCGCCCTTCGCGCCGGTGATCGTCACCCGCTCGTCGGCAATATAGGCGCGATTGCCCGCCGCGAATTCAAGCCGCAGCGGATAAGCGAGCCATTGCGGCTCGGTGCGCGTGTCGCTGTCGATACCGGTGCAAACGGTTTCGATGCCGTTTATCTGGGTGGGCACATTGGGCGTAAGCGTCATGGCGCCGCCCTGCGCGCCTGGCTCTACGGCGGCCGGAATGCTCCCGTTCTGGGCGGTCATTTGCACGGGCGTCTCCGCGGCCGCGGGCTGGCTCAGGGTTGCGCCCAGCACAAGAATGTATGAGGACCAAAAATTGCCGATGGACATCGCATTTCTCCTTAGCGCTCCATTTCACTACCCTTTGGGAAAACGCGCAAACCCCCAGGAAGTTCTCGGAAAAGCCACGGCAGCTTGCCTTGAATTCCCGGGCCTTTCGGCCTATGTAGGCGCCTAGCGAAGGCGTTCCGTCTGATGAAGCGCGCCTGTTTTTGCCTCCGACTCGCTTGATGCGCGCCTGGACGAGACAGCCTCCTTCCAACGACCCCGCCCAAGCACCGCGCCGAGCATGTTGCCGTGTGTGGAACTCATTTTAGGAACTGAACAATGCCTGTTGGAACCGTGAAGTTCTTCAATACCACCAAAGGCTTTGGCTTTATCGCGCCGGAAGGCGGCGGCAAGGACGTGTTTGTCCATGCCACTGCTGTCGAAGCGGCGGGGATGCGTACGCTCTCCGAAGGCCAGAAGGTCGCGTTTGACATCCAGCCGGATGCGCGCGGCGCCAAGGCGGTCAATCTACGCCCGGCCTGACGCGAGTAGCGAAGACGGAACTCGGGGGCCGGAAGGGAAACCTTCCGGCCCTTTTGTTTCTTGGGGTGAATGCTGCGTATTGCAGGCGGTCAAGGCAATCGACGGGGGTTGGGGATCGGCTTAATATGACCTTGTCGAAATTCCAGCGGGGAAGACCATGAAACTCTCAACTATTGTAAGCGCATCGTTTATTGCCATGGCGGCGTTCGCACTGGCAGCCAATGACGCATCAGCCGCCGCTGCCAATACAGGCAAAACGAACACGGTCAAGATCGACGCCAGCAATCCGAACGGCGAAAAGGACTGCACCGCCAAAAGCGGCAAGGTTTCCACGGACAAGGACGGCAACAAAATGTGCACCACGGCTGCGGTTGGAAGCCCGGCCGGCACAGGCATCGGCAAAGGCGATCAGCCTCCAGCTGCTTCGCCCTCACCGACCGGCTACTGACAACAAGTTCACGATTGCACTGCAAACGGCGCTGGAGCAATCCGGCGCCGTTTTCTTAACTAGCCCGCATCTGCTCCCCTTCGATAGCAGGTGCTCCGTTCCCATCAGGGGTTATCGGCCGGATCTGGGACCATTCCCCGATGCCGAATTTTTTATTCGCGTTCCCGGTTCTTTTTGTTCATCGTCATGAATATCGATTCCTTTTTTCCGGGGTGATCATGCCGATACTTCACAACATGCAAATGTCGGGAAATTGCTACAAGGTGCGCCTAGTCGCGCACCAATTGGGCGTGCCGTTGACGATCAAGGAATACCCAGAGAACGCTGGCGACACGCGCAAGCCGGATTTCCTCGCCAAGAATCCCAACGGACGCGTGCCGCTTTTGGAGTTCGAGGATGGCCGCATGCTGCCCGAGTCGAACGCGATCATTTGGTATTTAAGCGAAGGCACCAAACTGCAGCCCGCCGACAAATGGGACCGCGCCCAAACCTTGCAATGGATGTTCTTCGAGCAATATAGCCATGAGCCTTATGTTGCGGTGATGCGCAGATTGATCAGTTACGCACCCAAGGACGAGCTCGAACGCAGGCGGGGCGAACTACCGATGCTCAAGCAGCGCGGCAATGCTGCCCTAGGCGTGATGCAGACGCATCTTGCCAAGCACGACTGGTTCGCGGGCGGAAATTATTCCGTGGCAGATATCTCACTCTATGCCTACACCCATTGCGCCGACGAAGGCGGTTTCGATCTCGAGAAGTATCCGGCGGTGCAAAAATGGATTGCTCGCATCGAAGCAACGCCGAAATACATTCCGCTTTGATTATTTAACCTTTGGCTGCCACAACTCGATCTTGGTGCCGTCGGGGTCCACGATCCAGGCAAAGCTCCCATTGGGATCGCTGTCGTCGCGCTTCAGAATCGCCACGCCCTTACTTTTAAGCCGCGCACACATGGCATCGAGATCATCGACTTCGAAATCGATCATGAACTCGCGCGTCGAAGGCGCGAAGTAATCCGTATCTTGCTTGAAAGGACTCCAGACTTGCACAGCGCCTTTTGGCGCGTCACCGGCTGCGCGCAAAGGCAACATCGCCCCGCCCCATTCGGCGACCTCGATTCCGAGCTTGTCCCGATACCAGGCGGCCAGCGCCTTGGGATCTTTGCTTTTGAAAAACACGCCGCCGATGCCCACCACATGTCCCATGCCGGCCTCCTTTGCCGCTGCCGTCTGCGTGCTGCCGAAGGCGACAAGCGCCGAGGCTAAGACTATCGCAAGCGTGCAAAATCTGATGACGCGCGCCATCGCCGCCCCGTTGGAATGAAGCTTTTACATCGCACGTCATGGCCCAGCATTGAAGCTAAGCGCGCGCAGAAACTGACCCTTTTTTAGAACTAGAATAATTCTAGATTTAGGGTAAAATGCCCCGTGAAAGGCTGCCATCCCGAGGAGAGAACCATGGACACAAAGACTGAGGACAAGAGTGCAGGCAAGTGCCCGGTCATGCACGCGGGTCCCACCAATCGTGACTGGTGGCCGGACCAGCTGAACCTTGAGGGTCTCCACCGGAACTTGAGCCTGTCCGATCCGATGGGCAAGGCCTTCAACTACACCAAGGAATTCAAGAGCCTCGATCTGAAGGCCGTGATCAAGGATCTGCATGCCTTGATGACGGACAGCCAGGATTGGTGGCCAGCCGACTTTGGCAACTACGGACCGTTCTTCATCCGCATGGCGTGGCACAGCGCGGGCACCTACCGCATCGCCGACGGCCGCGGCGGCGCCGGCGGCGGCCAGCAGCGCTTCGCGCCGCTCAACTCTTGGCCCGACAACGCGAACCTCGACAAAGCGCGCCGGCTGCTGTGGCCGGTCAAGCAGAAATACGGCTGCAAAATCTCCTGGGCCGATCTCATGATTCTCGCGGGCAACGTCGCCCTCGAGTCGATGGGGTTCAAGACATTCGGTTTCGGCGGCGGTCGCTCCGATGTCTGGGAGCCCGAAGAGCTTTTCTGGGGCCCGGAGGGAACATGGCTGGGCGACGCACGCTATAGCGGCGAGCGCGAGCTACAGAACCCGCTAGGCGCGGTGCAAATGGGTCTGATCTACGTGAATCCGGAAGGGCCGAACGGCAAGCCCGATCCGGTCGCGGCGGCCAGAGATATCCGCGAGACGTTCGCGCGCATGGCGATGAACGACGAAGAAACCGTCGCACTGATTGCGGGCGGTCACACCTTCGGCAAAACCCATGGCGCGGGAAACGTGTCGCTGGTGGGCCGGGAGCCAGAAGGCGCCCTCATCGAGGAGCAGGGTCTCGGCTGGAAGAGCAAACACGGCACCGGCATGGGCGCCGACACCATCACCGGGGGCCCCGAAGTCACCTGGTCGCAGACGCCGACGAAGTGGAGCAATCACTTCTTCGACAATCTGTTCCACAACGAATGGGAGCTGACGAAGAGCCCGGCCGGCGCGCAGCAGTGGAAGGCAAAAGGCGGCGCGGCCAATGTGCCGGACGCCTACGATAAATCGAAGAAGCACGTGCCTTCCATGCTAACCACGGACCTTTCGCTGCGATTTGACCCTGTTTACGAAAAGATATCGCGGCGTTTCTACGAGCATCCGGATCAGCTGGCCGACGCGTTTGCGCGCGCGTGGTTCAAGCTCACGCACCGCGACATGGGCCCGATCCAGCGTTATCTCGGCCCGCTCGTTCCGAAGGAAATCCTGATCTGGCAGGACCCGATTCCGGCGGTGAGTCATCCTTTGGTCGATGAAAAGGACATCGCCGCGCTAAAAGCAAAAATCCTGGCCTCCGGTTTGTCGGTGTCGCAATTGGTCTCGACAGCCTGGGCGTCGGCGTCGATGTTCCGGGGCTCCGACAAGCGCGGTGGCGCGAACGGCGCGCGCATTCGCCTCAGCCCCCAGAAGGACTGGGAGGTGAACCAGCCAGCCCAGCTCAAGACCGTGTTGCAGAAGCTCGAAGCCATCCAGAAGGAGTTCAATGCCTCGGCCACCGGCGGCAAGAAGGTTTCGCTTGCCGATCTTATCGTTCTGGGTGGAAGCGCTGCGATCGAGAAGGCCGCAAAGGATGCCGGTCACGAAGTGAAGGTGCCCTTCACGCCGGGGCGCACGGACGCGACGCAGGAGCAGACCGACGCCCATTCCTTCGCGCCGCTCGAACCGGCCGCAGACGGTTTCCGCAACTATGCCCATGGCAAGCAGTGGATGACCGCCGAAGAGGCGCTGGTGGATCGGGCGCAATTGCTGACGCTGACGGCGCCTGAGATGACGGTCCTCGTCGGTGGCCTGCGTGTGTTGGGCGCAAACGCCGGCGGGTCCAAACACGGCGTCTTCACCAAACAGCCGGGGAAGTTGACGAACGACTTCTTCGTCAACCTGCTCGACATGCGCACGCAATGGCAGCCGACCGCAGGCTCCAAGGGCGTGTACGAGGGGCGCGACCGCAAGACGAACGAACTAAGGTGGACCGGCACGCGTGTCGACCTGATCTTCGGCTCGCACTCTCAGCTTCGGGCGCTCGCGGAAGTCTATGCCTGCACGGACGCAAAGGAGAAGTTTGCAAAAGACTTCGTGGCCGCCTGGACCAAGGTTATGAACCTGGACCGCTTCGACCTCGCCTGACCTCTGCCAAAAGGTTTTTAAGGCAGATCTAATATTATCCCGCTTAGGCGCGCGAGCCGGCCAAATCTATTTGAAATCGAATGTCACCGGCCTGCGAGCCGCGCTGCGACCACGCGTTGCGCCTCGGGGTTGGAGCCCATGGTGGTGTGCAAGCCACCGATGGTCACCATTTCCACATTTGGCGTGGGATCTGGCACGCAAGAGCGCCAATCGACCAGGCCGTCGCTTTGCGAAACGATGGCCGTCACGGGCACGGGCGGCGGCTCGGCGATTTTCTCCATTTCCGCTCGCGCGTCGCTGTCCCACATCGTTGCTGCCAGTTGCGCCAGCAGCGCAAGCGGCGTGGCCACCGGCAAACGAATTGGACTCACGAGCGTAATCACACGCGCCACCAAATCGGGATGACGCTTGGCCATTTCGCGCGCAATGGTCCCGCCAAGGCTTAAGCCCACCAGCGAAACGCGCGCATCGTGTTCTTTGGCCATGTTTTCGATTTGGCGTGCAAGGCTCGCCAGTATCACCCGTGTTGGACCCAGATTTATTCCGAGATCCCATGGCTGCGCCGTAAACCCCTGCCGCAGCAGAAAGTCGCGCAGCCGCGTTGTTGAAAAATTGGGCGCGCAAAATCCCGGCAGGACGATAATGGGCTCGCCCTGCCCGTGCGCGGCATCGGCAGGAAATGGCGGCGGTGCAGCAAGGCATTCCGCGAGTCCAGCCAGCTCCCACATCCAGCTCGTGGAGGAAACCGGCGAGCCTGCTGGCGGCCAAATGGCAAATGTGATGGTTCCGGTCATGCCATTATTTCCCCAAGCCATCCGCGACGGCCTGCATCTCGCTGCGCGCGCGCAAAATGAAAAATCCTTCGCCACAAAGCGGACACGGTACCAGCAGGCTGTCGGGCGCACCGTTCATAACCACCCACGGCCGCAGCGCGATGGCACCGCGCAGGGCCCCCATCATCGCCTGCCAATGGGACTGGAGCTGACGCTGACGAATGACACCAGCGAAATCACGCTCAAGACCTTTGAGTACAACGTAATCGGCATAGGCCTCGCCCTTGGCGGCATAGAACACGTCATCGGCCTTGTTGCTGATGAAGAAATTTGTGTCACGGGCGAGATGCGCGTCGATCGACGCCCCTTGCACGTCGAGATCATCGGTCATCGCGGCCAGCACCGCCGCCAGATTGTCGGCGCGGGTGTTGAATATGGTTGTGCCCGCGGCGACCCTGCTGTTGTAGCGCCCAAGCGCGGCGATGCCGTCATTGTATGCATGCTCGGCGCCGCCGTTCCAAAGCGACCAGGCATCGGGAGGTGTTTGCAAATCGCTAGTCGCCTCCTGCAGATCGGCGTCGGTGGGCGCGCCCGGCGCGCGGCCCATGCGGTCGTTCAGCACCAAGGAGACATGCGCGAGCGAGGCTAGAATTCCGCGCTGGTAATTGGGCATGTTATCGAGCAGCGCGGTGGGCGACAGAAAAGTGTCGTTCGGCGTCCAGCCATAAGTGTTCACCTCACGATTGAGCAACGCCGCCATGCTGGCGATGGCCGAGCTTTGACGCGCCTTCGCGTCCACGCCGAAATCCGGATTGTCGTCGATCACGCTCAACCACCAGGCGGAGAGCGGATAAATCACGATCAGCGCCACCGCCAACAGCGCAATGGCGCGCCACGCACCTGGCAGAACAAGAACATGCGAAAGAGGATCCGCGCGCCCGCCCGCAGCGCGCGCGAACATTTTTCCCAGCCACGCGAGCAACGTAGAGGCGCCCGCGCGCAGACTGCGCCCAAGCTGGCGTATGAATTGGCCGTTATCCATCAGGAGACGAAGCCGACAAGGCGGCGCACATCGGCCATGATGGGCCGGGTGATGGCGCGGGCGCGCTGGGCGCCCTCTTTCAGGATGCGGTCGATCTGCGCGGGATCGGCGACGAGGCGTCGCATTTCGCTGGCCATCGGAGTGAGCCTGGTAACGGCAAGATCGGCCAGCGCCTCCTTGAATTTGGAAAATTGCGCACCGGCGTAATCCGCGATCACGCGTTCGGGCGTTTCATCGGCAAGCGCGGCATAGATGTTGACAAGGTTCTCGGCTTCCGCGCGGCCCTCAAGGCCCTTGACCGAATCGGGAAGCGGATGGGGGTCGGTGCGCGCCTTGCGGATTTTTTGTGCGATCTGGTCCGCTGTGTCGGTGAGATTGATGCGCGAAAAATCGGATTCGTCCGATTTCGACATCTTCTTGGCGCCATCGCGCAGGCTCATCACCCGCGTACCGTGCCCCGTGATCACGGGCTCGGGCAGCGGGAAGAAATCGGGCGCGCCGAAATCATTGTTGAATTTCTGCGCGATGTCGCGTGCAAGCTCCAGATGCTGCTTCTGATCCTCGCCCACCGGCACGTGCGTTCCCTTGTAGACCAGAATGTCGGCCGCCATCAGCGTCGGATAAACATAGAGGCCGACCGACGAACGCTCTTTGTGCTTGCCCGATTTTTCCTTGAACTGCGTCATGCGGTCGAGCCAGCCGAGCCTCGCCACGCAATTGAAAATCCAGGCAAGCTCCGCGTGCTCCTGCACCTGCGCCTGATTGAAGAGAATGGAGCGCTTGGGGTCTACGCCCGCCGCGATATAGGCGGCTGTCACCTCGCGCGTGGCATTGGCGAGTTCCTTCGGCTCCTGCCACATCGGTGATGGCGTGCATGTCCACCACGCAATAAATGCAGGGCATGCGATCCTGCAGCTTCACCCAGTTCTTCAGCGCGCCCAGATAATTGCCCAGATGCAGCGTGTTGGTCGGCTGCATGCCGGAAAAAACCAGCGGCTTGTGCGTGGGCGCTTCGGTCATGACGTGCGCCTTATCGCCCAGAGCGGGCGCGGCATCAAGCGCGGCCCTCCAGCGCCGTCATCAGCCGCGTCTCGACGGCCGTGATGCGTTCGGGATGCGTGATGCGGTGGCCGAACTGATCGCGGACATAGAACACGTCCACCGCGCGCTCGCCATAGGTAGCGACGATGGCGGACGAAATGCCGAGGCCCGATTCGAATAGCGCCCGCGTGACGCCATAAAGAAGCCCCGGGCGATCAGCGCCTTCGACCTCGATCACTGTGGCGGTGAGCGAGGCTTCGTTGTCGATCAGCACGCGCGGGCGAACCGTGAAGGCGGCCGCGCGCTTTTTGAGCGGGCGCTTGATGAAAACCTCGCGCGGGCTGATTTCGCCCGCCAGCGTCTTGGCGACAGTCTGCTTAAGACGCGCCACGCGCAGGGCGTCGCCGAACGGACCCCCTTCCGTGTCCTGCACCGAAAACACGTCGAGCGCGTAACCGTCATGGGTGGTGAAAATCTTGGCGTCGACGATGGAGCCGCGCGACACCGCTATTGCGCCTGCCAATTGCGAGAACAATCCGGGATGGTCTTTGGTGTAAATGACGATTTCGGTCACGGCGCGGAATTTGTCGCTGTGCGCTTCAAGCGCGAGCGGTTCGCCTTTCGCATCGGCCTCCGCCATCAAATGAGCATGGCGCTCAAGCGTTTTGGCGTCGAAAGCAAACCAGTAATTGTCGTTGTGCCGCGAGAGCGCGTGTTCGCGCGCGGGCCTAGGCAGGTCGCGTAAGCGCGTGGCAAGCACCGCTTTGACCTCTCCCACGCGCCCGCGCCGCGCGGGCGCGGCATCGCCGCCCGACATCAGTGTTTTCGCTTCGGCATAAAGCTCGCGCAGTAACTGGCCCTTCCAGCCGTTCCACACGCCGGGGCCGACCGCGCGAATGTCGGCGACAGTAAGCAGAAGCAACAGCCGCAGCCGCTCCGGTGTTTGCACCGCGCGCACGAAATCCTGCACCGTCTTGGGATCGGAGATGTCGCGCCGCTGCGCCACATCGCTCATCAGCAAATGATGCCGAACCAGAAAAACAACATCCGCCGCATCGATCGCCGAAAGCCCAAGCCGCGCGCAAACCGTTTGGGCCATGCCGGCGCCCGCCTCGCAATGATCGCCAGGCAGGCCCTTGGCGATGTCGTGAAGCAGCATGGCGAGATAAAGCGCCTCGCGCGATTTCACCCGCTTGATCAGGTCGCTCGCGAGCGGATACTCCTTTTTGCGTTCGCCGTGCTCGATTCGGCTGAGATTGCCGATCGCCTGCAGTGAATGCTCGTCCACCGTGTAGTGGTGATACATGTTGAATTGCATCAGCGCCGTCACTCGCCCGAATTCCGGCAGAAAACGCCCCAGCACGCCAGCCTCACTCATACGCCGAAGCGCGCGCTCGGGATCGCGCCGCGATGCGGCGATTTCGAGAAACAGCCGGTTGGCTTCCGCGTTGAGGCGCACAGTGTCGTCAATCAGATCGAGCGAGCGTGTCACCCTTTGCAGTGTCTGGGGATGAATATCGATGTTCTTCGCTTCGGCGACTTGGAACAGTCGTATCAGATTCACCGGGTCGGTCCGGAAGATGCCCTCCCGCGCCGCGATGCGGCCCCCTTCGAAGAAAAAGTTTTCGTCTCCAGTCCGTTTAAGAAAACCGGGCAGCATCGATGTCAGCGTTGGAAGGCGCTTGCGGTCTTGGTCTTCGAGGGCGGCGCAGAAAATTCGCGTGACATCGCCCACGTCTTTTGCCACCAGAAAGTAGCCACGCATGAAGCGCGCGGCCGCCACGTGCGCTTCCGTGTCGTCATAACCCATGCGCCGGGCAAGATCCGCTTGAACGTCGAAAGTAAGCCGTTCTTCCGCGCGGCCAGTCAGATAATGCAGCCGGCAACGCACATCCCACAAAAATGCTTCCGCTTTCTGAAAGGTGCGGAACTCGTCGGCGGTAAAAACGCCGTGCTGCACGAGGTCTTCCGCGTCCGTCACGTGATAAAGATATTTGCCGATCCAGTAGAGCGTCTGCAGATCGCGCAGGCCCCCTTTGCCTTCCTTGATGTTGGGCTCGACCAGATAACGGCTTTCGCCCTGTCGTAGATGGCGCTTGTCGCGCTCTGCCAATTTCGCTTCGACGAAATCTTGCTCGCTGCCGGGAGCAACTTCGCGCCAGAATTTCTCGCGCATGTCGTCGTAGAGCGCGCGTTCGCCCAGCAGGAAGCGCGCTTCCAGCAGCGAAGTGCGGATCGTCATGTCCTGCTTGGCAAGGCGCATGCATTCCTGCGGCGAACGCACAGCGTGGCCGACCTTGAGTCCCAGATCCCACAGCATCGGCAGGATGAATTCGCAGATGCTTTCGCTCCATGTCGTCGGCCTCAAGGGCAAGAGGTACAAAAGATCGATATCGGAATAAGGCGCCAGCAGCCCCCGCCCATATCCGCCCGTGGCGACAAGCGCGAGCTGCTCTGAGTCCGTGGGGCTCTTGCGCGGATAAAAATCGCGGATCGCCAGCTCGTAAATAATCGCGATGATTTCGTTCTGCAGCGACGCCAGCGCGCGCGCCGCCGCGAGGCCCGGCATGACACCCGCTTCGACATGCTGTTTGATGCTGTTGCGCGCTTCGCTAAACCCGCCGCGAATGCGCGCAAGCGCCGCCGTGCGCAATCGCGAAGGCTGGTGCGCCTCGGCCCGGGCAAGTGCGGCCAAATCGCGCCGCAGCGCATCGCCGTCGAACGGCGCGATGCCCTTTGTGGCCATGACCGGCGCACCTTGCATGCGCGCTGCCTCCCTGAGGCAATAGAATGCCGCTCGTCAGGGCAAAGGCAAGCGCTACGCCTTCGACAGGAAACGCCGGGCGGTGTAGAGGAAAGCCATGAAAGAGGCAGCCAAAACCGTTCTCATAACCGGCGCGGCAAAACGCTTGGGCCGCGCCATTGCGCTCTCGCTGGCCGAGGCCGGCTGGTCCGTGGCCGTGCACTATAACGGCTCGGAAGCCGAGGCCGAGGAAACCGTGGCGGCGCTCCATGCGCGCCACGTGCATGCCATGGCGATCCAGGCCAATCTTGCCAGCGAGGACGAAACCCAGCGCCTGATCGAACGCGCCTGCGAGGACATGGGGCCCTTGACCGCGCTCGTCAACAACGCGTCGGTGTTCGAGAAGGACAGCATCGCCACCATGACACGCGCCACCTGGGACAGGCACATGGATGTGAACTTGCGCGCGCCACTCGCGCTGGCGCAGAATTTTGCCACGCAACTTCCCAAGGGCGCTCACGGCGCCATCGTCAACCTGCTCGATCAGAGCCTGCTGAAGCCGACGCCGCAGTTTCTGTCCTACAGCGCGAGCAAGGCGGCGCTTGCCTGGCTGACGGTGACGCTCGCCCAGGCGCTCGCGCCGCGCATTCGCGTAAACGCGGTGGCGCCAGGCCCCACGCTGCGCAACGCGCGCCAAAGCGAGGCCGATTTCAGGCGCCAGCAGGAAGCCACCTTGCTCGGCCATGGCCCCACGCCGGAGGATGTTGCGGCTGCCGTACTCTATCTTGTCGAGGCGCGCGCGGTGACAGGCCAGACTATCGCGGTGGATGGCGGCCAACATCTCATCTGGCAGACGCCCGACGTGACGAAAACGGAATAACCATGAACAGCAAGGTCCAGCCATTGCGGATTGCGGACGCTGAACGCGCCATTCGCCACGTCTTCATCCGCAATCTCGAATTGATTGCGCGCATCGGCATTCATGGCCACGAAAAGGGCAAGCCGCAGCCGGTGCGGATCAACCTCGATCTTTCGGTAGAAGATGCCGTGGCGCTGGAAGACCGGCTCGAGAACGTCGTCGATTACGAAGCCATCACCGCGAAAATCCGGGCGATTGTCGCGGACGGCCATATCAATCTGGCCGAGACTTTGGCCGAACGCATTGCCGAAGCCGCTTTCGAGGACCGCCGCGTGCGGGCCGCTCGCGTGCGGGTGGAAAAGCTCCACGCTCTGCCCGGCGCGGAATTGGCCGGGGTCGAAATCGAGCGCATCTCGCCGGTTAAGTGAAGCTTATTCTGTCGCGCCCTCGATGGGCAGCTTTTCCTCGTTCCAGCGCAGCATGCCGCCGGTCAAGTTGGCCACCCTGTCGAAACCCGCCTTCTGCAAGATCGTGGTCGCCTGCGCCGAACGCCCGCCCGAACGGCAAACAGCAACGATGGGCTTGTCCTTCGGCAGCTCGCTGGCGCGGCCTCCAAGCTGGCCCAGCGGTATCAGCATAGCGCCCTTGATATGACCGAGCGGGCCCACATATTCGTTGGGCTCGCGCACATCGACGACAAGGGCAACGCCGCCGTTTTCAGCGAGCCAAGCGGGCTGCATCTCCCAGATGCCTGCCGCGCTGAGGCTGAGCGGCGCCCAATCGGGATCTTTCGGCGGCATGTGGCCCTCCTCCGGCGCCCCGCATTTTAAGTTGGCGGGCACGGCGATGTCGATCTGCTTCGGATGCGCAAGGTGCAGATTGTTCATGTACCCCGTGAAATCGATTTCGTTGTGCTCGCACCCCAGGCGCGGGTTGAAATGCTTTTCTTCCGCCACGCTCGTGACCGTGAGCCCACGATAATCATGCGCCGGAAACAGCAGGCATTCTTCGGGCAGCGCGAATATCTGCTCGTGCACCGAGCGGTACATGGCGTGCGGATCGCCCTGTTGGAAATCGGTGCGGCCCGACCCGCGAATAAGCAGGCAATCGCCGGTGAAAGCGCGGGTTCTGTCGCCCAGCACGTAACTGACGCAGCCGTGCGTGTGGCCTGGTGTCGCGCGCACTTCGACCTGCTGATCGCCAAAAGTGATTTTATCTCCATGCTTTAGATAACGGTCTGCGCCCTGTGCGCCGCTGGCGGCCGACACGCCAATACGACTGCCCAGCCGGTGCTTCATCATCCAGGCCCCTGTCACGTGGTCGGCGTGGACATGGGTATCGAGCGTGTAGGCGAGCTTCAGGCCAAGCTCTTCGATCAGCGCGCCGTCGCGCCGCGCCTGCTCGAATACAGGATCGATCAGCACCGCTTCATGCGTGGCCGCGTCCCCCAGCAAATAGGTGTAGGTGGAGGAGGTGGCGTCGAACATCTGGCGGAAGATCAGCATGGCCTATCTTAGCCGCGCCGCTTGCAAACTTGCACTATATTAAAGCCATGACGGACGAAAAGACCACGGAACAGCAGGCAGCCGCGCCCCCATCGCTGCAGACGGGGTCTGCGCGCATCCAGGCCTATCTGAAAACGCTGCCCGAGGCGCCTGGCGTTTACCGCATGCTGAACGCCAAGGGCGATGTGCTCTATGTGGGCAAAGCTGCGAGCCTGAAGAAGCGCGTGGCGTCTTACGCCAAGCCCGCGGGCCACCCCTATCGCATCGCCCGCATGATCGCCGAAACGGCGGAGATGATTTTCGTCACCACCGCGTCGGAAACCGAGGCGCTGCTGTTGGAAGCCAATCTCATCAAGCGCCTCAAGCCGCGTTACAACGTTCTTTTTCGCGACGACAAATCCTTTCCTTACATTCTGCTTCGAAGCGACCACGAATTCCCGCAAATCCTGAAATACCGTGGCGCCAAAACGCAGCAAGGCGTTTATTTCGGTCCCTTCGCTTCGGCCGGCGCGGTCAACCGCACGCTTGATACGCTGGAGCGCGCGTTTCTGTTGCGCTCATGCTCCGACGCCGTGTTCGAAGGACGCACGCGGCCCTGCCTGCTCTATCAGATCAAGCGTTGTAGCGGTCCCTGCACGCTGCGGATCTCAAAGCCAGACTACGACGCGCTGGTGAAACAGGCGGAAGATTTTCTCACCGGCAAAAGCCGCAGCGTCCAGGCCAAGCTGGCGAAGGAAATGGAGGCGGCATCGGCCGCGACCGATTTCGAATACGCCGCGCAATTGCGCGACCGTATCCGCGCCATGAGCCACATCCATCTGCATCAGGGCGTTAACCCGCAAAGCTTTGCCGACGCAGACGTCTTCGCCATTCATCAGGAAGGCGGCCAAAGCTGCATCCAAGTGTTCTTCTTCCGCGCCAGCCAGAATTGGGGCAACCGGCCTTATTTCCCACGCCACGACAAGGAATTGGGCGCGGGCGAAGTTCTGGAATCCTTCATCGGCCAGTTCTATGACGAACGCCCCGCGCCCGCGCTCATTCTCTTGAGCACCAACATACCCAACCGCGCGCTGCTGTCGGAGGCCTTGTCCACACGCTCTGGCCACAAGGTAGAAGTCGCCGTACCAGCGCGCGGCGAGAAGCGCGAGATCGTCAGCCAAGCATTGCAGAACGCGCGCGAGCAGATGGCGCGCCACTTGGCCGAGAACGCCACCCAGCGCGCGCTTCTGGAAGGTGTGGCGGAAATTTTCGGCCTGGACGGGCCGCCCAAGCGAATCGAGGTTTACGACAATAGCCACATCCAAGGGGCGAACGCAGTAGGCGCCATGATCGTAGCTGGGCCCGACGGCTTCGAGAAAGCGGAGTACCGCAAGTTCAACATCAAATCGGCCGACCTCACGCCCGGCGACGATTACGCCATGATGCGCGAGGTCCTCACGCGCCGTTTCGCGCGGCTGGTGAAGGAAGCGGGCACAGAAAACGAAATGCGCGCCAAATGGCCGGACTTGGTTGTCATCGATGGCGGCCGGGGCCAGCTTGATGCCGCCATAGCGGTGCTGGCCGATCTTGGCGTAAGCGAAGTCACGCTCGCAGGCATGGCCAAAGGCCCCGACCGCGATGCGGGTCGCGAGCATTTCTACCGCCCAGGCCAGCCGCCCTTCCGGCTCGATCCCAAAAGCCCCGTGCTTTATTACCTCCAGCGCCTGCGCGATGAAGCCCACCGCTTCGCCATCGGCAGCCACCGGAAAAAACGCGCCAAGGCCATGGGGGCCAATCCGCTGGACGAGATCGCGGGCGTGGGGGCCGCGCGCAAGCGCGCTTTGCTCGCCCATTTCGGCTCGGGCCGCGCGGTGGCCAATGCGAGCCTTTCCGATATCGAAGAGGTTCAGGGCGTCAGCGGAACGCTGGCCCGCAAGATCTATGATTACTTTCACCCCACGGGCTGACTGCCCGGCCTGCGTCGGCATGATAGAGTAACGCTATGTCGTTTCTGCCCAACGCCCTGACCATGGCCCGGATCGCCTTGGTGCCGCTTTTCGTGGCGGCGTTTTTCCTGCCCGCGCCGTGGGGGCCATGGGTCGTGTTCGTGCTGTTCTGTCTGGCCGGCATCACTGACGCCGTCGACGGATTGGTGGCGCGCAAATTGGGCGCCGTGTCGCCCTTCGGTCGCATGCTCGATCCCATCGCCGACAAGCTGATCGTTTCGGCGGCCCTGCTCATGCTGGCCGCCGACGGCACGTTGCAGGGCCTGGCGCTGATCCCGGCGCTGATCATTCTCTGCCGTGAGATTTTGGTTTCCGGCTTGCGCGAATTTCTGGCAGGGGCCGATGTCAGCCTTCCCGTGACGCGCATCGCCAAGGCGAAGACGGCAGTGCAGTTCATCGCCATTGCCGCGCTGATTGCCTGTTCGGCCAGCGAGCGGTATTTGCCTGGCATCACCAACGCCGCAGTGGTCGGGTTGTGGTTCGCCGCCGGGCTTACCTTCTATACCGGGTATGCCTATATGCGTGCCGGAATCATCTATGCACGTGGGCCCAAAACCAAGCCTGACGCCAAAACCGATACCAAGAGGGCGGCGTGAAGCTGCTATATTTCGCTTCGGTGCGGCAGAAGATCGGCATCGGCGAGGAAGATTTTTCGCTTCCTGCCGGGGCGAACACGGTTTCCACACTTATTGATGCGCTGCGAAAGCGCGGCGGCAATTATGCGGAAGCCTTCCGTGATACTTCGCGCCTCCTGTGCGCCGTCAATCAGGAACATGCGGGCTTCGATGCGCACATCGGGCCCGGCGACGAAATCGCTTTCTTTCCCCCGGTAACCGGCGGATGAGCGGCGAAATTCGCATCCAGCGCCAAGATTTCGATGCCGGCGTGGAAACGGCGGCGCTCACCAACGGCGTGGATGCGGGAGCGGTGGCCAGTTTCGTAGGCCTCGTGCGCGGCGACGACGGTTTGACAGCGATGACGCTTGAGCATTATCCCGGCATGACCGAACGCGAAATCGCAGGCCACATGGCGGAGGCGTACAAACGCTGGCCAATATTGGCCGCGCGTATTGTCCACCGCGTGGGAAAACTGGAACCGGGCGAGCACATTGTTTTTGTTGGCGTGGCCGCGGCGCACCGCCGGCCCGCATTCGAAGCCGCCCAATTTCTGATGGATTATCTCAAGACCCGCGCGCCATTCTGGAAACAGGAAGAACGCGGCGGCAGCACGAGCTGGGTCGAAGCAAAATCCGAGGATGAAAAGGCGGTCAACCGCTGGCGCTGAGGCGTTTTTCTATAGGGGCCGGCCTGCGCACTTCGTCGGCGTAATCCAGAAGCAAAGTCTCGGTGATCTTTCCTGGCTTGAAAGTGTGGGGTGCGATTTCGGAAACCGGCGTCACTTCGGCCGCCGTGCCGCAGAGGAAACATTCGTCGAAGCTGGCCAATTCCTCCGGCCTTATCTGGCGCTCAATCACGGGAATCTGCCGCGCCTTGGCCAGCGCAATGATGGTGCGCCGCGTGATGCCGTCGAGGAAGCAATCGGGCACCGGCGTGTGCAGCTTGCCCTCTTTCACGAAGAACACGTTGGCGCCTGTCGCTTCAGCCACCAGTCCTCGATAATCGAGCATCAGCGCGTCGTGATAGCCTTTGGCTTCCGCCGCATGCTTCGACAATGTGCAGATCATGTACAGCCCCGCGGCCTTCGACTTCCACGGAATGGTGTCAGGCGCCGGCCGCTTCCAATCCGACATGCAAAGGCGGATGCCCTTCATCTTCTCATTGGGATGAAAATAGGAAGCCCATTCCCATGACGCGATAGCGACATGAATCTTCGAATTCGGCGCCGCCACCGACATCATCTCGCTGCCGCGAAACACCACCGGGCGGACATAGGCGTCCTTGTAGTGCTGTGCTTCCGCGGCCGCGATGGTGGCATGGATGATCTCGTCTTCGCTGAAGGGAATTTTCATATCCAGAATCCGCGCGGATTCGAACAGGCGACGCGTGTGCTCTTCCAGTTTGTAAATCCGCCCCGCGTACATGCGCTCCCCTTCGAACACGCTGGAGGCGTAGTGCAGCCCGTGCGTCAGCACATGCGTTTGGGCCTCGCGCCACGGTACGAGCACGCCATCGTACCAAAGCGAGCCTTCGCGCTGATCAAACGGAATGATGACAGCCATGAACACCCTCACTTGAGCTAAACGCCGGAGTAAGTTCTTGGTTAGCGGGAGGTTTTACGCCCTTGCTAGGCCTAATTAGGGGGCCTAATGATGTCAATATGACCAGGGTAAAGCTTGCAGGCGGCGCATAGGGCAGCGCGTGGCAATGAGCATACAGACCACGGCAGCCGATAGCCCGCATCTGCTTGTCGTTGACGACGATGCCCGGTTACGCGCGCTGCTGCAACGCTATCTGACCGCTAACGGGTTTCGTGTCACCGCCGCTTCCGATGCGGCCGAAGCGCGCGCATTGCTGAAGAGTCTTGCTTTCGACGCGCTGGTGCTTGACGTGATGATGCCGGGCGAGAACGGTTTCGATCTGGCAGGCGCCGTGCGCGCGCAATCCGATGTGCCGATCCTGATGCTGACCGCGCGCGTGGAAGCGCAAGACCGCATCAACGGCTTCGAGCGTGGCGCCGACGATTACCTGCCCAAGCCGTTTGAGCCGCGCGAGCTGATGCTCAGACTGAGCGCGCTGCTCCGCCGTGCCCGGGGCCCGCGGCCTGCGCCACACCGCGAAGTGCGCATGGGTGCTTGCGTCTTCGATCCCGAGCGCGGTGAGCTCCGGCGCGCGGGCAAGCCAGTGCGGCTCACCAGTTCGGAAATGCAATTGCTGAAACTGTTCGCCACCAATGCCGGGCGCTCCTTCTCGCGCACCGATCTTTGCACGCGGCTTGGCATCGCGCTCGAACGCTCGGTCGATGTGCAGGTGACAAGACTCAGGCGCAAGATCGAAGAAGACCCCAAGCTGCCGCTTTATATCCAGACCGTTCGCGGTGTCGGCTATGTCCTCGTCCCAGACCGTGTCGAGTGACACGACAAGGCCGCGTGCGCGCGGGCTGAATTTCCATCCCTTCCGCGCGCTCAAGCGTCTTATGCCGAGCGGCCTGTTTGGCCGCTCGCTCATTATCATTGTGGCGCCGGTGGTTCTTCTGCAGGGGATCGTCGCTTACGTTTTCTTCGAGCGCCATTACGACATTGTCACCACGCGCATGGCGCGCAATGTGGCAAGCGACGTCACCTATCTCATCACACTGGAAAATTCGCTGCCTGCGGGAGCAGAACGTGACCGCATTCGCGCGCTGGCGGCCAAGAGCCTGGGCTATACCATTCTGCTGCTGCCGGGAGAGCATCTTGCTGCCAGCAAGGCCGAACCTGACAGCGCTCTCGACCGCGCGCTGGCGCGTGTGATGGCGATGCAGATCAACCAGCAGGTCAATTTCGACACCCAGCGTTATCCCGATTTCGTCGATATCCGCGTGCAGGTGACGGATGGCGTGCTGCGCTTTCTGGTGCCGCTCAACCGCGTTACCGCATCGAACGCCGATATTTTCATATTGTGGATGTTCGGTTCCTCGCTGGTGCTGCTTGCGGTCGCCATTCTTTTCCTGCGCAACCAGGTGAAGCCGATCGAGCATTTGGCGCTGGCCGCGGAAAGCTTCGGCAAGGGCCGCGCCGTGCCCGATTTCAAGCCGCATGGCGCCATGGAAGTACGCCGCGCCGCGCAGGCCTTCATCCTGATGCGCGAGCGCATCGAGCGCCATGTGCAGCAGCGCACCGAAATGTTGGCGGGAGTGAGTCACGACCTCAAAACGCCATTGACGCGCCTCAGGTTGCAAATCGCCATGTTGAAGGAAGATGCCGATACGGAAGCAATGGTGGCCGATCTCGCCCAAATGGAGCACATGCTCGACGAATATCTCGATTTCGCGCGCGGGGAAGCCGGCGAAGCGGCGGAGCCGACCGATATTGCGCAATTCCTCGAAGAGGCCGTGCAGGATGCGAGCCGTGCCCGAGTCAACGCAGGTTCGCGCATCAAACTTGTGGCACCGCAAGGTCTCGTGCTGTCGGTAAAGCGCAAAGCCCTTAAACGCTGCCTGGTCAATCTGATCGACAATGCGCTGAAATACGGCACCCAGGTGGAGATCACCGCACACCGCACCGGCCGCACGGTCGGCATCTCCATCGAGGACGATGGACCGGGCATTCCCGAAAGCCAGCACGAGGAAGCCTTCCGCCCCTTTCACCGCCTCGACGAAGGACGCAATTTGCAGAGCGGCGGCGTGGGGCTGGGCCTGGCCATCGCTCGCGACATCGCGCGCGCGCATGGCGGCGATGTCGTGCTCGAACAAAGCTGGCTTGGCGGCCTCAAAGCGACCGTCCGCTTGCCGGTATAATTACTTTGCCAGTTCCCGGCTGCGTCGCGCGGCGGCGGCAACGGCGCGCGCCATCAACTCTTCCAGGCCGCCCTCGCCCAGCAGCACTTTGAGTGCTGCTTCAGTGGTGCCGGCTGGGCTGGTCACATCCCGGCGCAGCTCTTCTGGCGGGCGCGGATCGGCGTCTAGCAACGCGCCCGCACCTGTGACCATCGCCCGCGCGAGGCGCGCCGCCACGTCGGGGGCGAGGCCTTGCGCAATGCCGGCTTTCGTCATCGCCTCAACCAGCAGAAACACATAAGCGGGTCCGGAGCCGGACAGCGCTGTCACCGCATCCATCGCTCTCTCATCGGCGAACCATAACGTTTCGCCCAATGGCGCCATGAGCGCCTGCGCCAGCGTGCGGGCGGCCTTGGACGTGCCACGCGACGTATAAAGCGCAGTGATGCCGCGCCCCACGGCGCCAGGCGTGTTGGGCACGGTGCGAACGATGTGAGCTTTCGGGCCAAGCGCTCTGCGCAGAAATTCCGTCGTGATGCCGGCCGCGATGGAGACCACCAGCGCGCCGGTCGCGCCCAAATCCTTCAACAATGCGGTTTCGTTCTTCAGCACTTGCGGCTTGAGCGCGATGACGGCCGCGCGCAGATTTATTTTCCCGGCGTCAAATTGCCTGTCGAGGATAATTTTCTTTTTCGCCGCCAGCGCCCGAATAGATTTCGACGGCGCGGGCTCGACCACAAGAATGCCGGGAAAGCGCCCAGAGGCTATCCAGCCGCTCAGCAACGCGCCCCCCATGCGCCCGGCACCGAGCAGCAGAATTAAGCGTGCCGGTTTTTTCGAACGCGTGCGCGTCAGGCCTGCCCCGCGCATTCGAGCACGGCGGCCGCCATCGCCTGCTGCGCCGACTTGCCGCCCCAAAGCACGAACTGGAAGGCGGGATAATAATGCTCGCAGGATTCCACGGCCAGATGCAGCAGCGCCTCGCATTGCGCGGCGCTCACATGGGAATCGGTGAAGATCAACGCGTGGCGGAACAGCAGCGCGCCGTCCTCGGCCCACAAATCGAAATGGCCGAGCCATAACTGCGCGTTCACCAGCATCAGGAGCTCAGCCACCGCAGGCCTGCGCTCGCGCGTGACACGCATGTCGAAGCTCACCGACAAATGCAGCGACTGCAGATCCTCGCGCCAGGTGAAGCAGAAATGATAATCGCACCAGCGCCCAGCCACCGAAAGGTTGAGCTCGTCGCGCCCCGAACGCTCGAACGGCCAGCCATTGTCCTCGACAGCCTGCTCAAGCATGTCGAGCGGATGGGCAAGCGGGGTGATCTCTTCATTCAACTGGACGGTCATGCTCTATCCTTTGAACCCGGCTTCCTCGCCTTTATTGAAAACGGCCCACCGGGAATTTCGGCTCGCTTGTCGGCACGAAGCGCGAAGCACCCTGCGTCGAAACTGGCACAAGATTTTGCGCTCACACAAGCCCGCACCACGTCCCCTTGTTGACCGCCTCAGTCAATTCACAGCTTTCAAGACTTCGCTTTGCAACTCCGTTTTGGAGTCTTCGCCGTTGATTTGACTCCCAATTTCGCCTCCAGCGCGCCCACGCGTTGGGCCAAGCGCTCGTTCTCGGCCCGCGCCTTCGCCGCCATCGCTTTCACCGCCTCGAACTCCTCCCTCGGCACCAGCTTCATCTCTGCGGCCAGGCGGTCGAGGCGCTGCTTGACCACCGTCTCCACCTCGCCGCGCAGGCTCTTGGCCGCTCCTGCCGCATCCGTAAGCAGCCGAGCCAGGCTGTCAAGCACGCGATTGTCGGTCTGCATCTCTTCCTCCGATATGAGCCGCGGCCACAGTTTTGCACAAGCGCGTATCATTCATAAACGTAAACCGCCATGCTGAATCAGGGCGCCGTTATGCTTGACAGCGCGGCTTGGCCCGGCGACGCATTAGCTATGTACGAAGCGATCCTGCCGTTTCCCGCCATCGATCCGGTGCTTGTTCATATCGGGCCGCTCTCGATCCGCTGGTATGCGCTAGCCTATGTCGCGGGGCTGCTGCTCGGCTGGTGGTATGTGGTGCGGCTTTGCGCCGACCGGCTGTTGTGGAAAGGCCCGCCCTTCATGGGCAAGCCCCCCGCCACCAAAGAGCAAATCGACGATCTCATTGTCTGGATCACGCTGGGCGTTATTCTGGGCGGGCGGCTGGGCTTCGTGCTGCTCTACGGCACGCTCTATTGCGGCTTTTGGCATGGGCCAGCCTGCGGCGGCCTGCCGCAAGCCTATCTCGACAATCCGCTCAAGATCATCGCCGCCTGGGAAGGCGGCATGTCGTTCCACGGCGGGCTTGCGGGCGTTGTGCTGGCGATTTTTTTCTTCTGTCGCAAGAACAAGCTCAACCTGTTTGCGATTGGCGATCTTGTTTCCGCGGCCGTGCCCATTGGCCTCTTCTTCGGCCGCATCGCCAATTTCATCAACGGCGAGTTGTGGGGAAAAATCTCCGACGTGCCCTGGGCGATGGTGTTTCCCAACGCGCTGCCGCCGGGCATACCGCGCCATCCGAGCCAGCTTTACGAAGCGGCGATGGAGGGGCTGCTGCTGTTTCTTTTCCTGCGCTTCGCCATGTATCGCTGGCAGATTCACCGCAGGCCCGGCCTGGTCGCCGCGTGGTTTCTTACGGGCTACGGCACGTTCCGCTTCATCGCCGAGTTCTTCCGCGATTCCGAATCGAAGCTGTTCGACTGGTTCAGCATGGGGCAGTTGCTGAGCCTGCCGATGTGGGCGGCTGCCGCGTTCTTCTTCTGGTATGCCAATCGCAAGCCCTCTAAAGCGGCGCCGTGAGCGCGCTCAAGGAAAAAATCCTGGGCCGTATCGCGCGTGAGGGTCCTTTGACCATCGCGCAATATATGGAAATGGCGCTCAGCGACCCCGAGCACGGCTACTATATGAAACGCGATCCATTGGGCGCGAAGGGCGATTTCATCACCGCGCCAGAAGTGAGCCAGATTTTTGGCGAACTGATCGGCCTGTGGTTCGTGCAGGCGTGGGAAGATCGCGGGCGGCCAAAACGATTTTATTTTGTCGAGCTCGGCCCCGGACGCGGCACACTGATGGCCGACATGCTGCGCGCGGGCCGCGTGCGCCCAGAATTTCTTGCTGCGGCGGAAATTGTACTGGTCGAGACTAGCCCTGCCCTGCGCGCAATCCAGCAGCGCACGCTCAAGGGCACCCATGCGCTCTGGATCGAGGATATAGCGGATATGCCGCAAAACGCGCCGCTGCTTCTTGTCGCCAACGAATTCTTCGATGCGCTGCCCATCCGCCAATTCGTGATGGCTGATGGCCGCTGGCACGAACGCATGGTCACGGCGAAGAATAACGCGCTTGCCTTCGCGCTCGCGCCAGTGCCCGCCGATCTCGCTTCGCTGCCAAAGCAAGCGCCGGAAAACGCCGTAGCCGAAATTTCGGAAGACGCACCGGCGGCGATGGGCGTCATCGCCGCGCGGCTCAAGCAGCAATCGGGTGCTGCACTCGTCATCGATTACGGCCGCGCGCAATCGGGCTTGGGCGACAGCTTCCAGGCGGTCAATGCGCATAAATTTGCCAACCCGCTGGCCGAACCCGGTGAGGCTGATTTGACCGCCCATGTCGATTTCGAAGCGCTGGCCAAGCGGGCGCGTGAGGCGGGCGTGCTGGTCTTGGGCACTACCGCGCAGGGCGCGTTCCTCGAAGCGCTCGGCATCGCTGCGCGCGCTGAGCGGCTCAAACGCGATGTCAATGCCGCCACGCGCGCGGAGATTGACGCGGGCGTCGATCGCCTCATAAACGCCGCGCAAATGGGCACGCTGTTCAAGGTCATGGCGCTCGTATCCGACGGCCATGCAGCCGTTTCTATCTCATGACACCAATGCCGCTTCACGCTGCCAATCTCGAAGCCGGTAACATCCGCCACGGATTTTTCGGGCGCGCGGGCGGCGTATCGCAGGGCATTTATGCCTCGCTCAATTGCGGTCCGGGTTCTGGCGATGCACGCGAAGCGGTAATCGAGAACCGCCGGCGAGCGCTTGATGCGCTGGCTCACGATAAAGATGCGAAACTGCTCACGCTTCATCAAACGCACAGCACCGACATCCTGGGCGTCCGCAAAGCGTGGGAATTAAATGCCCGCCCGCGCGCCGACGGCATGGTCACCAATCAGCCGCATCTGGCGCTAGGCATTCTCACCGCCGATTGCGCGCCCGTGCTGCTGGCCGACGCAGACGCCCATGTCATCGGCGCAGCCCACGCCGGATGGAAAGGCGCGGCAGCCGGCGTGCTGGAAGCGGCGATAACGGCAATGAAAAAACAGGGAGCGAAATCTGAAAACATTCGCGCCGCCATCGGGCCATGCATTTCACAATCCGCTTACGAGGTGGGGCCTGAATTCATCGCCCGCTTCCGCGATGCAGATCCGCAAAACACGCAATTCTTTGTTCCGTCTCCTAAGCCCGATCACTGGCAGTTCGATCTCGAAACCTATATCGCTCAGCGCCTGCAACGCGCGGGCGTTGGCGATATCGAGCCTCTGCATGCCTGCAGCTATGCGCGCGAAAATGATTTCTTCAGTTATCGCCGCGCCACGCACCACAAAGAAGCCGATTACGGCCGCCAGCTTGCCGCCATCATGCTGACGGCCTGAGGAAAAACAGCCTGTGACTTCGCCGCCTTGGCAGGTTTACCGCCTGTCCCCCGCTTGCTAGAACCCAAGCCGGGTCATGGAATCGTCATTCCCAGGCCGCAAGGGGATCACCGCATGAAACTGCTGGCCGGCAACAGCAACCGCCCGCTCGCCGAAGCGATCGCGCAATATCTCAAACTGCCTTTCACTAAGGCGGTGGTGCGGCGCTTTGCCGACATGGAGGTCTTTGTCGAAATTCAGGAGAACGTCCGCGGCGAGGACATGTTCGTCATCCAGTCGACCAGCTTCCCCGCCAACGACAATCTGATGGAACTGCTCATCATGATCGATGCGCTGAAGCGCGCGAGCGCGAGGCGCATCACGGCGGTGATGCCCTATTTCGGTTACGCCCGGCAGGACCGCAAGGTGGGCCCCCGCACGCCCATCTCGGCTAAGCTGGTGGCGAATTTGATCGCGCAGGCAGGCGCCAACCGCGTGCTGACCGTCGATCTCCATGCGGGCCAGATCCAGGGCTTCTTCGATATCCCCGCCGACAATCTTTACGCCGAGCCGGTGATGGCGAAGGACATCAAGGATTATCTCGACAGTGAAAACCTGATGATCATTTCGCCCGACGTGGGCGGCGTGGTGCGGGCGCGCGCGCTGGCGAAACGGCTGGGCGGCGATTTGGCAATCGTCGACAAGCGCCGCGAGCACGCCGGCCAGTCCGAAGTGATGAACATCATCGGCGAAGTGAAGGGGCGCACCTGCCTGCTCATCGACGACATTGTCGATTCTGGCGGCACCATCTGCAACGCGGCCGAGGCGCTCATCCAGGACGGCGCGAAAGATGTATATGCCTATGCCACACATGGCGTGCTGTCGGGGGGCGCAGTGGCGCGCATCCGCGAATTCAAAGCTGAAATCGCTGGTGACGACGGATTCCATCGACGCCACGGAAGAAATCCGCAAATGCCCGAACATAAGGCGCATCACCATCGCGCCCCTGATCGGCGAAGCCATGCGCCGCATCAGTCAGGAGGAATCCGTCTCCAGCCTGTTCGACTGAAACTCATTTCGGGCAGATGCCGGTGCCTTTGGCCTGGCCGTTAAAATCCTTGGCGTCCCACAGCCGCACCTCGACGGATTTTGGCGAGAGTGCGTAGTTGTAAACGTCGAGGCTGAGATAGTTGCCAGTTGGCCCCGGCGTCAGATAATTCTGTTTCATCGTCCAGCCCGCGCATGTGCGCGACTCGGCGAAGGTGTAGTTCTTGGTCAGAACGGTTTTCGCCCACATCTGCGCCCACAACTTCTTGTTGTCGCAGGTTTCGCGCAGGCGGAACTCGACCCAGTTCTTCAGCTCCTTGGGTTCGCCATATTGCCCGCCGCCGCTCATGCGGTCGCGGCCCGACATCGGCTTGTCGTGATAGACGGGATCGGAATATGGTGCGTCGAGATCGTGCTGGACAGCCACGACCTTGCTGCAGGCATCGCCGCCCGTCACCGTGCCCTTGGGCACCTCAGATTCAGCACCCATCGTCCACGCCTTGGGCAGTGGCAAGCCGCCTTTGGCAAGCGCTGTGCCGCTGCCGATCGCGACGCTCAGGAATGCGATCGTTACTAAAGGAACGAGTCTCATGGTCCTCTCCCTTGAGCCCCTCGCCAGATGCAAGGATAGCCCTCTGCCGCACGGTTGCCATGCCTTCCGCCATCGGCTAAAAGCCTCGGCTTTCCGGGCTTACCCCGAAAACCCAAGGAATTCCGAAGGATTACCATGCGTGCCATCCAGCAACTGCGCGCCGAGCCGCGCGAGAAAAAGGGCAAAGGCCCCGCCTATCAGCTGCGGCAGAAGGGCTTCATCCCTGGCATCCTCTATGGCGGCAAGGGCGAACCCGAGACGGTGCAGGTGGAATTGCGGAGCTTCGAGAAGCTCTACGCCACCGGGCGCTTGCACGCGACGCTCGTCATGCTCGAAGTCGGCGGCAAGAAGCAGCGCGTTCTGCCGCGTGATATCCAGGTCGATCCGGTAACCGACCGGCCCATTCATGTCGATTTCATGCGGCTGGAGGAAGGCGCGCGCGTGGCCATCGCGGTTGCCGTGATCTTCAAGGGCCAAGAAAATTCACCGGGCATCAAGCGCGGTGGCGTGCTCAACATCGTGCGCCATGAAGTCGAGCTCTACTGTCCCGTGGACAACATTCCGGAATACATTGAGGGCGATCTCGAAGGCATGGATATCGGCGACAGCATCCATATCTCGGCGTTCAAATTGCCTGCAGGCGTCAAGCCGGTGATCACCACGCGCAACTTCACGGTGGCCACTGTCGCGCCGCCGACAACCTATGTCGAGGAAGTGGTCGCAGCGGCTGCACCTGCGGAAGGCGAAGTGCCGGCCGAAGGCGCCGTGCCCGCCGAAGGCGAGGCCGCTGCCGCAGCGCCTGGCGCCGCGCCGGGCGCCGCACAGAGTGCCGCTCCTGCTGCCGGTGGCGCGAAGGCAGCTCCTGCTGCCGGCGCGAAAGCCGCGCCGGGTGCTGCTCCCGCCGCGCCCGCTGCCAAAGGCAAAGCGCCAGAAAAGAAATAACGGGGCGCTTCGCCCATGCCGGATCAGCCGCTTCTCATCGCCGGGCTCGGCAATCCCGGCGCGGAATATGCACGCCACCGCCACAATGTCGGCTTCATGGCGGTTGACGTAATCCACGACAGTTACGATTTCGGGCCCTGGCGTTCGCGCTTCCAGGCGGCAATCGCGGAAGGGAAGCTGGCGGGACGCAAGACCTATTTATTGAAACCCCGCACCTTCATGAATGAGAGCGGCGTAGCGGTCGGCGCTGCAGCGCATTTCTTCAAGCTTGAACCTGAGGCGATAGTCGTGATGCATGACGAAATCGATCTTGCTGAGGCCAAGCTCCGGGCAAAAGAAGGTGGCGGCGATGCGGGCCATAACGGCTTGCGCTCGATCACGGCCGCCATTGGCCCCAATTACCGGCGCGTACGCATCGGCGTCGGCCATCCCGGGGAAAAACATCGCGTTCATGGCCACGTGCTGCAGAACTTTTCCAAAGCCGATGAAGACTGGTTGATACCGCTGTTGTCGGCTATCGCGGAAGCGGCGCCATATTTGGCAAAGAACGACGACGCAGGCTTCATGAACAAGGTGGCTGTAACGCTGAAGCCTCCCGCGAAAAAACCGAAGCCGGAAGCAAAGGACGAGTAATGGGTTTCAAGTGCGGAATTGTCGGCCTGCCCAATGTGGGGAAATCGACCCTGTTCAACGCGCTGACGCAGACCGCGGCGGCGCAGGCGGCGAATTATCCCTTCTGTACTATCGAGCCCAATGTCGGCGATGTAGCGGTGCCCGACGCGCGGCTGGAGAAACTGGCTGCCATCGCGAAATCCTCGGAGATCATTCCCACCCGCATTTCCTTCGTGGATATAGCAGGGCTGGTGCGCGGCGCATCGAAAGGCGAAGGGCTGGGCAACCAGTTTCTCGCCAATATCCGCGAAGTGGACGCCATCGCCCATGTGCTGCGCTGTTTTGAAGATGACGATATCACCCATGTGGAATCCCGCATCGACCCTGTCGCCGACGCCGAAACCATTGAAACCGAACTTATGCTCGCCGATCTCGAGAGCCTGGAGCGGCGCCTCCCCGCCGCCGAAAAGAAAGCGAAGGGCAGCGAGAAAGAAGCGCAAGAGCAATTGGCGCTGATGACGAAAGCCGTCATGCTGCTGCGCGAAGGCAAGCCGGCCAGAAACGCCAAGCTTCTTCCGGAACAACGCGAACCCTATCGCGGGCTCGGGCTGCTGACCGAGAAACCCGTGCTTTACGTGTGCAATGTGGACGAAGCTTCGGCCGCCGCCGGAAATGCGTTTTCCGGACGCGTCGAGGAAAAAGCAAAACGCGAAGGCGCGGGCTGCGTGGTCATATCCGCGCGCATCGAGGAAGAATTGGCGCAATTGGCCACGGCAGAACGCGCTGAATATCTCGCACATCTCGGACTTTCCGAGCCCGGCCTCAACCGCCTAATCCATGCGGGCTATGACCTGCTCGGTCTCGTCACATTTTTCACCGCCGGCCCGAAAGAAGCGCGCGCCTGGACGGTGGAGCGGGGCAGCCGCGCGCCAAAAGCCGCCGGCGTGATCCACACCGATTTCGAAAAGGGCTTCATCCGCGCCGAGACCATCGCCTATGATGATTATATGGCGCTGGGCGGCGAAGCCGGCGCGCGCGACGCCGGAAAAATGCGCCTTGAAGGCAAGGACTATGTCGTGCAGGACGGCGATGTGATGCACTTCCGTTTCAACGCGTGAACGCCCATATGCTTGCCGTAATATCGTCCAATTGCTGATGCCTTATCCCCACTGAACCTGGGAGCCCGGTCATGCCCTTGAATTCGAATGTGATTTCCCGCCGCACTCTGTTGCTGGGCTCAGCCTCGCTGGCGCTGGCAAGTGGCGCGATAAGGGCCATGGCGGACGCGCCCACGCTGGTCACCATCGAGAACTTTTCACCCGCCGGCAAAAGCCTGGGCACCACGCGTGTGGCGAAAGTGGTGAAAAGCGAAGCCGAATGGCGCAAACAATTGTCACAAGAATTGTACAATGTCACGCGTGAGGCGGGAACCGAGCAGGCTTATACGGGCGCCTATTGGAACCAGCACGGCGATGGGCTTTACCGCTGCATCTGTTGCGACACGGCGCTGTATGACTCGCGGACGAAATATGACTCGCACACCGGCTGGCCCAGTTTTTGGCAGCCGATCTCGAAATTGAACATCACGGAGAGCACGGACCATATTTTGATCGTTGCGCGCACGGCCGTTGCATGCAAACGCTGTGACGCGCATCTTGGCCATGTGTTCGACGATGGTCCGCAGCCCACGGGTTTGCGTTATTGCATGAATTCGGCGGCGCTGCGCTTTGTTGCGCGCGCGTAAACGACAAAGGAGCGTTTCATGGCCCCCACGCAAAAATCGAATGGCACGACGCAGATCATGGCGGTCGTCATCGCGTCGGCATTGACGCTGGCGGCGCTCGGATTCCTGTCGCTTAATTTCGCGCGCGCCGAAACCGCGCAAGTTCTTCCCGCCGCGGCAATCGACAATCCAAATGCGGCGGGCAATCTGCAAACCGCCGTTTTGGCCGGCGGCTGCTTCTGGGGCATGCAGGGTGTGTTCGAGCACGTGAAAGGCGTCCGTCAGGTGCTTTCCGGTTATTCCGGCGGCGACAGATCGACCGCCATCTACGAAATCGTCAGCACGGCCACGACCGGCAACGCCGAATCCATTCAGATCACTTTCGATCCGGCGCAAATTACTTATGGCGAGATCCTGCGCATTTATTTCTCGGTGGCGCATGATCCGACCGAGCTCAATTATCAGGGGCCCGATCACGGCACGCAGTACCGCTCGGAAATTTTTTATGCAGATGCGGCGCAACAGAAAATCGCGGCCGCCTATATCGAACAGCTGAACAAATCTGGCGCGTTCAGCGATCCCATAGTCACGCGCGTGGAGCCGCTCAAGGGTTTTTACCCGGCCGAATCCTATCATCAGGATTTTCTCATTCACAATCCGGATTATCCTTATATCGTCTATAACGATCTGCCGAAGATCGAGAATCTGAAGCGCCTGTTTCCTGCCGAGTACCGGGAAACGCCCGTGATGGTGACGGCGAGCAAATAGCCCGCGTATGTCCGAGCTTCTGTATTTCGAGGATTTCCGCGCGGGCCAGAAATTCGAGCTCGGCAGTTACACGGTGAGGGCGGAAGAGATCATCGCTTTCGCGCGCGAGTTCGACCCCCAGCCGATGCATCTGAGCGACGAGGAAGCGCGCAAGACCGTGCTGGGCGGCTTGGCCGCCAGCGGCTGGCACACCTGCGCCATCGCTATGCGCCTTCTGGTAGACGGGCTGCTGATCCGCACGGCGAGCCTTGGCGGGCTAAGCGTGGACGACAATCGCTGGCTGAGGCCGGTGCGGCCAGGCGATACGCTGCTGGGGACAGCCGAAGTGCTGGAGACGCGCGCCTCAGCCAAAGGCGGGCGCGGGTACGTCAAGTTCAAGGGGGAAATTTTCCGTAACGGCGATGAGCGCGTGCTGTTTCTCACCACCTGGCCCATTTTCGCCATGCGCGGGGGCGGCTGATGTGGTTCGAGGACATTCCGCTGGGCCACCATACCGAGCTTGGGCGTTACACCTTCACCGAAGACGCGATCATCGAGTTCGCGAGGCAATATGATCCGCAACCTTTTCATATTGACCGCGCGGCGGCGGCAAAATCCGTTTATGGCGGCATCATCGCCAGCGGCTGGCACACCGCCTGCGTGTGGATGAAGCTGATGATGGAATACCGGGCGAGGCATCCCCTTCCAGGCGAGAAGCAGACAAGTTTGGTCTCGCCGGGCTTTCGCGACATGCGCTGGTTCAAGCCGGTCAGGCCCGGCATGACGCTTTCCTATTCCACCGAAACCGCAGCCAAACTCGATTGGAAATCGCGGCCCGAACTGGGGCTGCTCGAAAGCCTCAATGAAGCGCGAGACGAACAGGACGGCGTGGTGATGTCGTTCGTGGGCCGTGTGTTGTTGCTCCGTAAACCAAAAACCTAACGCAAACTCGCTTCGATGTTGCCGCCGTCGACGGTAATGGAAGCGGCCGTCGTCTTGCGCGCGAGAGCGAGGAAAACGAAGGCCTGTGCCACGTCGTCGGTAGTAACTTCGCGGCCCAAAAGATTAGCCGGTCATGTAATCTTTTTCCGAGATTCCGCGCGCTTTCGCTCGTGCTGTCACCATATCACCGGTCAAAAGCCCGGTGCGGACGCGGTCGGCGTTGACGGCATTGGCGCGGATGCCCTCGCGCCCGTAATCGAGCGCGTATTGCTTCATCAGGAACATGGTGGCGGCCTTGGGCAGGCCATAAGGCCCGAAATCCTTGCCCGGATTGACCGCCTGTTTCGAGGCATTGAACAGCAGCACGCCGCCCGTGCCTTGCGCTTTCATCACGCGCACGGCGTTTTGCGCCACAGATTGATGCGCGAAGAAGTTCAGCTCGAACGACTGGCGGAGCTTCTCGTCGTCCACTTCGCCGATGCGGCCCTGCCAGGCGGCACCGGCGTTCGACACCACGATGTCCACGCCGCCGAAGGTTTCGCAGACTTTATCGAACGCCGCGCGCACGGCTTTTTCGTCGGTCACGTCGCAGGCGATGGCGAGCGCGCATTTGCCGATTTTCTTTGCCAATTCCTGCGCCGCAATTTCGTCGCGGTCGAGCACGGCCACTTCCGCCCCTTCGCGCGCAAACGCCTTCGCTGTGGCGGCGCCGATGCCGGAGCCGCCGCCGGTGATGATGGCCACCTGGCGGGCGAGCGGCTTCTCGGCAGCCTTGCCGAGCTTCGCCTGCTCCAACGACCAATACTCGACATCGAACTGGTCGGCCTCGGGAATGGACTGATAGCGCCCGATGGCCTCCGCATCGGTGATGACATTGACGGTCGCTTCGGCAATGTCGGCGGCGATGGCGGCGTCTTTGGCCGATGCGCCGAGCCCGAACAAACCAAGCGCCAGGCACCAGCACCACGCGCGGCAAGAGATCGAGTTCGGTCTTTTTCGGGTTCGCGCGTTCGTTGCTGCGGCGGAAATAGGAATGATAGTGCTCAACGAAACGGCCCACGGATTCCTGCACATGCGCCGCCCATTCGTGCAATTTGCCCGCTTCGGGTGCCGGCAACAGCAGCGGCCAGTTCTTGGTGCGGATGGTGTGATCGGGCGTCGCCACGCCGACCTGACTGTAGCGCTTGACTTCAGCGCCATTCACATAAGCCAGGATTTGCGGCGTGCTGCGAAAGCAAAGTACTTGCCGCTTGGCGATGCCTTCGTGACGGTCGTTGGAAACGGCGCATGCGCCGCGCAAGATCGGCGCGACTTCGGCCAGCGGCGCAATCGCCTTCGGAATAGAAGCTGCGGCAATGGTCTTGCGGTCTTTGGCGAGACGCTCTTCGGCTTGGCTGACCATTTCGATCATCAGCTCGTAAGCCGCGCGCGCGTCTTCTGCAAAACGTGAAAATGCCGTGGTGCAGCAGCACGAGGCCCTGCACTTTCGGATTCTTTTCGTAAATTTCTGCAACATTTTTGGCCAGCGCAAAGCCCGGAATGGTGTAAGGCACATAAGCCAGGCGCTCGCCATAGACTTCGCGCGCCTTGCTTTCGCCGTCGGGCTGGTTGGCGAGCGCGAGAGCCGCGGTGGCGTGGGTGTGATCGACGAATTTTTGCGGCAGGAATGCGTGCAGCAGCGTCTCGACCGACGGATTGGGCGCAAACGCATCCAATAAATTCATGCGCTGGAAATTGACCATGTCCTCGTCGGAAAGTTTTGGCAAGCGCGCGCAATTTGCGTAACGGCGCCAGGCGCACGGCGGGCAGCCCCGCGGGCTCGATCACGCCCATGTCCCAGCCCGAACCCTTGATGCAGATGACCTCCACATCCTCGCCCAGCACGTCTTTCATGCGCGTCTTGACGGAGGTGTTGCCGCCGCCGTGCAGCACCAATTTCGGATCGCCGCCTAGTAACCGCGTGGTGTAAGTGCGCAACGCAAGATCGGCGTTCACGCCTTTCTCGGCGTAACGCGCAACGAATTCGCGCGCGTCTTTATCGGACCAGAGGGACTTCATCGCTAAAGATTACTTGTCATTCCCGGCCGAGCATTGCGACAGCAATGCGAGGGAAGGGAACCCAGGTGGAGAAACCGGACTCGATCTGACCACCTGGGTCCCCTTCCCTCGCGAACTTCGTTCGCGCTCGCCGGGGATGACAATATGGTTTTCATGGGCGCTGTCTTAGCCTTTCGGGAACAGGCTGCGAAGGCCCTCGGCGCTGGCGGGCCGCAGGCCCTTCTCGGTGATGAAGCCGGTGACGAGGCGGGCGGGCGTGACATCGAAGCCCGGATTGGCGGCGGCCGAGCCGGGGGCGGCAATCTTCACGGAAGCAAGGCGGCCGTTTTTGGCTGCGCCCGCGAATTTCGGTGATCTCTTCCGCGTCGCGTTCCTCGATGGGAATGTCGTCGCCGTTGGCGAGCGTCCAGTCGATGGTGGTGCTGGGCAGCGCCACATAGAACGGCACGTTGTTGTCCTTGGCGGCCAGCGCCTTCAGATAGGTGCCGATCTTGTTGGCCACGTCGCCATTGGCCGCGACGCGGTCGGCAGCCGACGATGCACGAGGTCCACTTCGCGCGCGCGCATATAATAGCCGCCGGCATTGTCGGCGATGATGGTGTGCGGCACGCCGTGGGCGCCCAGCTCGAAGGCGGTGAGCGAAGCGCCCTGGTTGCGGGGCCGCGTTTCGTCCACCCAGACATGAACCGGGAGGCCAGCGTCGTGCGCCATGTAGATGGGCGCGAGCGCGGTGCCGCAATCGACGTCACCGAGCCAGCCCGCGTTGCAATGGGTGAGAATGTTGAGCGTCTTGCCGCCCTTCTTTGCCGAAAGCCCACGCAGCAATTCGAGACCGTGTTCGCCGATTTTGCGGCAGGTCTCGACATCTTCGTCGCAATGGCGCCCGCCTCACGCCAGGCGAGCTCCGCGCGCTTCTCACGCGGCTGGTTGCGTAAGGCATCGCGCATGCGCGTGAGCGCCCATTGCAGATTGACTGCGGTCGGCCGCGTTTGCAGCAGGATTTCTATCGCCTTGTCGAGCGCCTCGTCCGAGGCGCCCTCGCGCATGGCCAGCGCCACGCCATAGGCGGCCGTGGCCCCGATCAGCGGCGCGCCACGCACCACCATTTTGCGGATGGCGTCGGCCGCCTGCTTCGCGCTCGCGATTTTCACTGTCGCCAATTCGAACGGCAGCTTGGTCTGGTCGATGACCTCGACGCCGCCATTAACGGGCCAGATGGTGCGGTAATGTTTGTGCTTTATTTTCATCTTCGTTCGCGAGTGAAATGGCCATGCAGGCGGTAAATTTCAAGAGCGGAAAAAGATATCCACGCCGTGGCGCGAGAAATTCCATGCGCTGCGCGAAAAAATAAAAATCTGTCCACGCTAATGGCCCGGGAAACTGACCAGCGTGGTCACTTCCTTGCCCAGCGCGCGGATTTTGTCGGCGCCGCCGAGATCGGGCAGGTCGATGACGAAGCAGCAGCCGATGACTTTCGCGCCCGCCTGCTCGATAAGCTTGATGGCGGCGAAGCAAGTGCCGCCCGTGGCGATGAGATCGTCCACCACGATGACATGATCGCCCTTGGCGACCGCGTCCTGGTGGATTTCCACGCGGTCGGTGCCGTATTCGAGATCATATTCCACGCCATAGGTTTTCCACGGCAGCTTGCCCTTCTTGCGCACCGGCACGAAACCTCGTGAGAGCTGATGCGCCACCGCGCCGCCCAGAATAAACCCGCGCGCCTCGATGCCCGCCACCTTGTCGATACGCACGCCGGCATAGGGCTGGACCAATTCGTCCACCGCGCGGCGGAAGGCGCGCGGATTGCCCAATAGCGTGGTGATGTCGCGGAAGATGATACCCTTTTTCGGGTAATCGGGAATCGAGCGGATGACGGTGGAGAAGTCCATATGATTCCTATTTCTTGTTTTTGCCAGACCAATGCTTCGCCGGATCGTTCCGATATTCCCATCCGATTACGAACATACAAGCAAGATATACAATACCTGCCAGTGTCGACAGCTCTGCCTGGTCCGCTATCGATAAGACTGATGCGATATAAGAAAGTATGAATCGGAAAATTCCATATGTGATCCATGCGCCAGGCAGGAACACCAACATCATCGTCGACGTTCGAAACATCTATGCCTCCCCACTTATAGTTTCTTCAACACCCTTCCCGTCACCGCGTCGAGCTTTTTCATGAGAGCGGGATCGCGTTTCTCCGGCGCGGTGATGAGCGCGGTGTCGAGCACGTGCTCGATGCCGAGCGGCGACGGCTTGCGCTCGGGCCCGAGTTTGGACGCCACGCGCTTCACCAGCGCGCGGCCCTTGTCGGCGTTGCTCATCAGAATTTTGATCACCTGTTCCACCGTGACGTGGTCGTGGTCCGGGTGCCAGCAATCGTAATCGGTGACCATGGCGACGATGGCATAAGGCAATTCCGCCTCGCGCGCGAGCTTGGCTTCGGGCATCGCCGTCATGCCGATCACGTCACAGCCCCAGCTGCGATACAAAATCGATTCTGCAAGGCTCGAAAACTGCGGGCCTTCCATGGCGAGATAAACCCCGCCGCGCTTCACGGGGATTTTCTCCTCACGAGCGGCGGCTTCCAGCGCGTCCAGCAATCGCGGATCCACCGGGTGCGCCATCGAAACATGGGCGACGAAGCCCTGCCCGAAGAAACTTTTCTCGCGCGCATAGGTGCGGTCGATGAACTGGTCGGCCAGCACGAAGGTGCCGGGCGAGCAGTTCCTCGCGGAACGAGCCGCAGGCGGACACCGAGATCACATCGGTGACGCCAAGCCGCTTCAGCGCGTCGATATTGGCGCGATAGGGATCGATGTCGGCGTGTGCACATGACCACGGCCATGGCGCGGCAGGAACACCATGTCGACGCCCGAAAGGCGGCCGGTGAGAAATTCATCCGACGGCTCGCCCCAGGGGCTCGCCACTTTCTGCCAGCGCGCGTTTTCCAGCCCGTCGATCTGATAGACGCCGCTGCCGCCAATGATGCCCAGAACGGTTTTGGTCACAGGCCGCTCCAAAAACGTGGTGTTCTAACACAGATGAAAGCAAAACTGTCATTCCCGGCCGAGCAGCGAAGCTGCGAGGGGAAGGGAATCTAGGTAGATAGATCGGGCATGAATTCGAACACCTGGATCCCCTTCCCTCGCCATGCTGCGCGGCCGGGGATGACAGTGAGTGCTAGTGCTGGCCGCGCCAGATGCGGGTGTAGGCGAGATAGAGCAGCCCCGACAGCACCACGAGATAAATCAGCACGCTGAAGCCCAGGCGCTTTCGCTCCTCCATTTTCGGCTCGGCGGTCCAGGAGAGAAACGTCGCCACGTCGTGCGCCATCTGCGGCACGCTGGCCTTGGTGTCGTCGGCATAGCTGACCATGCCATCGGTCAAGGGCGGCGGCATGGCGATCTGCCAGCCCGCGAAATAGGGGTTGTAATTCATATATTGCTGCATGTGCATGGAGCCCGGCACGGGCTGCCCGAAGCCGGTGATGATCGAGAAGACGTAATTGGGGCCGCCTTCGCGCGCCTTGATGATGACGGAAAGGTCGGGCGGCAACGCGCCGTTGTTGGCGGCGCGCGCGGCTTTTTCGTTTTCGAACGGCCCTGGGAAATAATCGGATGGGAGGCCGGGCCGCGTAAGGCGCTGACCGCTGTCGTCATAGGTGCGGCCCTGATCGTCGGGCTCGGCCGGGACCTTGAAACCGGCCGCGATGGCTTTCACTTCCGCGTCGGTGAACCCGGGGCCGCCGCGATCACCCAGATTGCGGAAGGCCACGCGCTTCAGGCTGTGGCAGGCTGAACAGACTTCCTTGTAAACCTGAAAGCCCCGTTGCAGCGAAGCGCGGTCATAAGTGCCGAAGGGACCGTCGAACGACCAGTTGACCTGCTTGGGCGGCAATGCTGCCGGCGGCGTGCTGCTTGCCGCTGGCATTGAAGCAGGCGGCGCAGGCGCGGGCGCCGCGGGCGCCGGCGCAGCTGAATTATTCGCGGCCGGTGCAGGCGCGGCTGCATTATTCGCTGCAGGCGCAGGAGCCGCTGTGTTCTGCGCTGGCTGCGGTTGTGGCGCGGCCGTATTGTTCTCGGGCGCGGCCGACGCCGAAAGCGCGCTGCAGGCGAGCGCCGCAATGCCGAGCCGAACGATAAAGCGCATGTACCTGTTCCTCATCCGGCGGGCGCCAGCACCGCCTGGGCGATGCTGCCGGGCAGCGGCTTTGGCCTTTCGATCAGGCCGACGACGGGCATGATCACCCAGAACTGCGCGAAGTAATAAAGCGTGCCGAGGCGGGCGAGCCAGACCAGCGGCAGATCGAAACCGCTCAAATGCCACACTGCTTCCGCCGACTGCGAGCCGATATAGCCGAGCAGGAAGCAATCGGCGACGAAGAACCAGAAGAACTGCTTCATCACCGGGCGGAAACGGCAGGAGCGCACTTTCGACGATATCGAGCCAGGGCAGGAAGAACAATGTGGCGATCGAGCGCCGAACAGCACGATCACGCCGATCAGCTTGTGCGGGCACCGAGCGCAGCATCGCGTAGAACGGCAGCAGATACCATTCGGGAACGATGTCCTGGGGGCGTCACCAATCGGATTGGCCGGCGTGTAATTGTCTGGATTGCCGAGCGATGTTGGGCAGCGTAAAAGACGAAAACGCGAAAACAGGATCAGGAAGCAGGAGAGATAAAAGAGATCCTTCACCGTGTAATAGGGATGGAAGGGAACGGTGTCCTGCGGGCCCTTCACGTCGATGCCGAGCGGATTGTTGTTGCCGGGCACGTGCAGCGCCCAGATGTGCAGCACGACCACGCCCGCGATGACGAAGGGCAGCAGATAATGCAGGCTGAAGAAGCGTTGCAGCGTGGCGTTGTCCACCCCGAAGCCGCCCCATAGCCAGGTGATGATGGCGTGGCCCACCAGCGGGATGGCGCTGAAGAAATTGGTGATGACGGTGGCGCCCCAAAACGACATCTGGCCCCAAGGCAGCGTATAGCCGAGGAAGGCGGTGGCGATCATCAGCACATAGATGAGGACGCCGAGGATCCACAGCACTTCGCGCGGCGCCTTGTAGGAGCCGTAATATAGGCCGCGGAACATGTGGATGTAAACCGCGAGGAAGAAGAACGACGCGCCGTTGGAATGCATATAGCGCAGCAGCCAGCCGTAATTCACGTCGCGCATGATGGCTTCGACGCTGTCGAAAGCCTGATCCGCATTGCGGCGCGTAATGCATGGCCAGCACGACGCCGGTGACGATCTGAATGACCAGCATGAAGGTGAGAATGCCGCCGAAAGTGTACCAGATGTTCAGGTTGCGCGGCGTGGGGAAGGTGGTCATCGTGTCGTTGGCGAAACGCAAAAAAGGAAGCCGCTTATCGAGCCAGCGGGTGAAGCCCGTCTTCGGATCGTAATTCGAATGCCCCGCCATGCTCAGCTCCTCAGCCGACTTTGATGCGCGTGTCGGTGAGGAAGGTGTAAGGCGGCACGGCAAGGTTTTGCGGCGCCGGCCCCTTGCGCACGCGGCCGGCGGTATCGTATTGCGAGCCATGGCAATGGCACAGCCAGCCGCCGTAATTGCCCTGGAAAGCGGTTGGCGTGCAGCCCAGATGCGTGCACACGCCGATCACCACGAGCCATTCGGGTTTTTCATGCATGTTCGCGCCTGCCGTGGCCGCGGTTTCGGCCGCCGGCTCGCCGGAAGAGGCAGCGCCCCCTTGTGCGGGCGCGGGTGTGACTGAATCTGGCGCCGCCACCCGTGCAGACCCTGCCGCGTTGACGTTAGGCGTGAGCCGGTTGTCATCGGTGGCCTGCGCGTCTTCGGGAAAATTGGCGTTGCGCGCGAGCGGGTCGATCAGGTCGGCGATTTTGACCGCGCGCGAGTCTTCGATTTCCTTCGGCGTGCGGCGGCGGACAAACAGCGGATGGCTGCGATAGGTGAAGGTGACCGACTGGCCTGGCTGAATGCTGCTGAGATCGACCTCGATCGAGGCCAGCGCCAACACGGCGCCCGTCGGGTTCATCTGGTCGACGAACGGCCAGGCCGCCAGCGCCGCGCCGAACGCGCCAAAGGTGCCTGTCGCGATGTAGAGAAAATCGCGTCGCGTCGGTTCTACCGCTTGCGAGTGAGCCACAGCCGCCTTCTCAAGTTCGGACACGCCGGGAGGGAGGAATCGCCTATATAACGCACCGTCACCCGGCACAGCCGGCGCGCTTGGAATCCGCGGCTAAGATAGAGAGAGAGGCCTTGAGGGTCTTGCGTCACGATGCCGCAGAAATTGGCCGAAAACGGGGGTTTTTTGATCGGTTCCCAAACCGCGCGCGGAACCGCAGGATAGGCCATGACCGTGCCCTTCCAGATTGAAGAGAGAAAAACCCGCGCCCGCGACTGGTTCGCGGATTTGCGTGGCCGGCTGTGCGCCGCGTTCGAGGCCATCGAGAACGATTATGCCGGGCCTTTGCGCGAGTTCGAGGCCGGCCGCTTCACGCGCAAGCCCTGGAGCCGGACGGAAGACGGCGGCGGCGATGGCGACGGCGGCGAGATATCGGCGCTCAAAGGCCGTGTGTTCGAGAAGGCGGGTGTAAATTTATCGACCGTATACGGACGGTTCAGCCCTGCCTTCGCCAAGGAAATTCCGGGCGCGGCCGAAGACCCGCGCTTCTGGGCCAGCGGCATCTCGGTGATCGTGCACCCGCGCTCCCCGCGCGTTCCCGCCGCCCATTTCAACACGCGCTTCATCGTCACGCGGCAAGCATGGTTCGGCGGCGGCGGCGACCTCACGCCGACCATCCTTGTCCAGCGCAAAAAGGATCACCCTCTCGCGCAAATGTTTCATGCCGCGCTCAAGCGCGCCTGCGATGCGCACGGCCCCGATTATTATTCGCGCTTCTCGAAGGCCTGCGACGAATATTTTTTCATCAAGCACCGCAATGAACCGCGTGGCGTGGGCGGCATTTTTTATGACAATCTCGCGAGCCCGGACTGGGAAAAGAATTTCGCTTTCACGCGCGATGTGGGCCTTGCCTTCCTCGAAGCCTATCCGGCCATCGTGCGCCGCCAGATGAACGAACCGTGGACCAAGGAAGAACGCGAGGAGCAGCTGGTCAATCGCGGCCGCTATGTCGAGTTCAATCTTGTCTATGATCGTGGCACGAAATTCGGCCTTGCCACGGGCGGCAATGCCGAAGCCATTCTGATGTCGCTGCCGCCGGAAGTGCGCTGGCCGTGAGCCTTTGGGGGAATGATCGTTGAATTTTCATCTGGACCCATCCCTGCTTCCACTGCTCCAAGTCATCCTCATCGACATCACGCTGGCGGGCGACAACGCCGTCGTCATCGGGCTGGTGGCGATGAACGTGCCACCCAAGGAGCGCCGCAAAGTGATTTTCTGGGGGCTGGCGGCTGCCGTTGTGCTGCTGATTGCGCTCGCCACCACGGTCATGAAACTGCTTACCGTCATCGGGCTGACGCTCGCGGGCGGCGCGTTGCTACTGCTGGTGTCCTGGCGGCTCTATCGCGACCTACGCGCCGGAAAAAAAGAAAAGGAAGCAATTAAGGTCTTCGGCGATGCGCATCACGGGCATGCCGATCACAAGCATTATTTCAGCATGCGTAAAGCGGTGCTGCAGATAGCTCTCGCCGATCTTTCCATGTCGCTCGACAATGTGCTGGCAGTTGCGGGCGCGGCGCAGGGCCATGTCTGGGTGCTGATCGTGGGGTTAAGCCTGTCGATCGTGCTGGTTGGCATCGCCTCGGTGTTTATTGCCAAGCTGATGCAGCGCTATCCCTGGATCAGCTACATCGGTCTTGCGCTTATCGTCTATGTGGCGCTGCGCATGATCTGGGAAGGCGCGGGCCAGGTCTCTCACGTTTTCTAACGACGTTCAGCCGCCATGCACGCGCAAAATGGCCTTGAGGCGCGCCAGCAGCGCCGCGCGGTCGGCCTGAAAATCGCGCGCGAGCCACCATTCCTCGATATCGGCGAGGATATGGCCGATGCGCGGGCCTTCCTCGACACCGGCCGCCATCACGTCGCGACCATCGAGCGGGAAACGCGGTTTCTGCCATGTATCGGCAAGCGAGAGCAGCGCGCGCCATTGCTGGCCGTGCGTAGCATCTTTGGCCGCGGCCCAATGCAGGCGCACCATATCTTTGAACCAAAAAACATCATGCTTATAGAGCAGTACGCGCGCCTCATGCGGCGGCATGGGGGCCAAAACTTCTTCCGATCTGCCCGCCAGCGCCGCCAGCCGGTCGCGATCGGCATTGGAGAATTTGAGGCTCTCGGCAAGCGAACGCGCGGCATCTTCATTGGCCAACATCGCGGCCAGGCGCAAAACCGGATCGGGCGTGAAACCGTTGGCGTTGTCGAGCCTGACCAGCCCTTCGAGCCTCGCCAGCAGCAATTGCCAGGGCAAAATTTCGGCAAGAATCCCCGCCTTCTCCATTTCGCCTAAGACAGGAACTGGATCGCGCGCGGCCAGAAGTTTCAGCAATTCCTTTTGCACGCGCTCGCCGGAAAGTTTTTTCAGTCCGGCTTTTTCGGCGCCCGCGGCGGCTAGCGCCACCTTGTCCATGGCGCCCTTGCCGTACCAGGCATGAAAGCGGAAGAGGCGCAAGATGCGCAGATAATCCTCGCGGATGCGTTGCCCGACGTCGCCGATGAAGCGCACGCGTCCCGCCTCGAGATCTTCGGCGCCCCCCGTGGGATCGAACAGCGCGCCGTCCGCGCCGGCATAAATCGCATTGATGGTGAAATCGCGCCGGCTCGCGTCTTCCGACCAGTCCCTGGTGAAGGCGACAACCGCGCGCCGCCCGTCGGTGGTCACGTCGCGCCTGAGCGTCGTCACCTCGAATGGCTTGCCCATCGCTACCGCCGTCACCGTGCCGTGCTCGATGCCGGTCGGCACCGCCGTGAGCCCCGCCTGTTTCAACCGCTTCGTCACTTCATCGGGCGTGAGCGGCGTGGCGATATCGACATCGGTGACGGGCTCACCCAACAGCGCATTCCTGACCGCGCCGCCGACGAAGCGGGCCTCGCCGCCTGCCACAGTGAGCGCCGCCATAACCGCGCGCGTCTCGGGCGTTCGCATCCAGGAATGTAGGGCGGGATCGAGCCGCGCGGTCATGGGCCCGGTTTCTTTTCGACATGGCCCGGCACGACATGGCCGTTCACCTCATGCGCCGGTACATAAATGCCCTTGCCCTCACCCTCGGTGAGACCCAGCCAGACGAAACTCGCCGCCACCAATACGAGGCCGCATATGAACAGCGCCGCCCATGGGTGCGGGCGGTGTTCCTGCGCCGGGTCGCCCTTGCGCGCGAGCCGCCAGTAAATGCCGTAGAGCACGAAAGGCGAAATGAAGAGCAGCAGGTCGAGGAAGATTCGCCGGATCATGGGCGGATCATAACAGCGATGGCGCGTCTGCTCACGCCGATGTTAGCCATGGCATAAGGCTATGCTGTTGCAAGCTCGCGTCAGGGATGCAAACTGACCCGTTTTCTGCCTTATTCTGACGGCATGGATTACGCCCCGCGCTTGGCGCGACACCTGGACTAACCGGACGGATGCGATGAACAAGACCGGCGGCGCTGAAGCCGCGGCACAGATGAAGACGAGCGATGACAGCGCCGGCGCCACCCAGCGCGCGGAAGCCGTGGCCGCCGAATTCACCCGCGCGCGTGAGGCCATCGGCCGCGTCATCTTCGGCCAGCAGGAGGTGGTGGACGAAGTCCTCATCACGCTGCTGTCGGGCGGCAATGGGCTCCTTATCGGCGTGCCGGGGCTGGCCAAGACGCGGCTGGTGGATGCGCTGGGCATCGTGCTCGGCCTCGACACCAAACGCATACAGTTCACGCCTGATCTGATGCCGGCCGACATCGTGGGCTCGGAAGTGCTCGAAGAAGCCGATGGCGGCAGGCGCAGTTTTCGTTTCATCAAGGGCCCGGTGTTCTGCCAATTGCTGATGGCGGATGAAATCAACCGCGCATCCCCGCGCACGCAATCGGCGCTGCTGCAATCCATGCAGGAGAAATACGTGACGGTGGCGGGCACGCGTTACGATTTGCCGAAACCATTCCATGTTCTCGCCACGCAGAACCCGATCGAGCAGGAAGGCACCTATCCGCTGCCCGAAGCGCAGCTCGACCGTTTCCTGATGCAGATCGACATCGGTTACCCCGCGCACGATGCCGAACGCCAGATGCTGATGGCCACGACCGTGGGCGAGGAAGCCGCGCCCAGTCGCGTGACCTCGGCCGAAACATTGGCCGAGGCGCAGAAGCTGGTGCGCCGTCTCCCCGTTGGCGAGAAAGTGGTTGAGGCGATTTTGCGCCTGGTGCGCGCTGGCAGGCCCGAAGCGGGCGCCAGCGAAACTGTGCGCAACTTCGTCGCCTGGGGGCCGTCCCCACGCGCGAGCCAGGCCTTCATGCTGGCCATCCGCGCGCGCGCGCTGATGCAGGGACGCTTTGCGCCTTCCGCCGACGATGTGGCGGCGCTGGCCCAGCCCGTACTGCGCCACCGCATGGCGCTCAATTTCTCGGCGCGCGCGGAAGGCACGACCATCGCGCAGGTGATCGACGGTCTCGTCCGGAGCAATCTTTGAACTTTATTTGTCCTCATGCTTCGACAGGCTCAGCATGAGGGCCTCGTCCTGAACCCGTCGAAGGACGAGGCCACGGAGAAAGCGTGACAACAAAAAACGAAGCCTATGAGCTAAAGACCGCCGAGCGCTGGAGCCGCACGCGCGAGGAAGCGGAAAAGCTTTCGCACACGCTGCCGCCCTTGCTGGTGGCGGCCGAAACGCTGGCTTCGGCGATCGCGCTCGGCGTGCATGGCCGGCGCAAGGTGGGCCAGGGCGAAACCTTCTGGCAGTTCCGCCGCTATCAGGCGGAAGACCCGCGCACGGCCATTGACTGGCGCCAATCGGCCAAGTCGCAGCATATGTTCGTGCGTGAGCGCGAATGGGAGGCGGCCGAGTCCGTCTGGTTCTGGCGCGACGGCGGGCCCAGCATGCGGTTTTCATCTTCCGAAAACATTCCCTCCAAGCTCGAGCGCGCGAGCGTGCTGGCGCTGGCGCTGGCGTCGTTGCTGGTGCGCGCGGGCGAACGCGTAGCCCTGATGGGCGGAACCAATCCGCCAAGCGGCGGGCGCCTGGCACTCACCCGCATCGCGCACGCGCTGACCGATGCGCCGCAAGCGGCGGAAACATTGCCGCCGCCGTCAGAACTTCGCCGCAATGCGGTGCTGGTGTGGTTTTCGGATTTCCTCGAACCCCTCGAAACCATAGAACAGCGCATGCGTCATTTTGCCAAAGCAGGCGCCAACGGATTCCTTGTTCAGGTGAACGATCCGGCGGAAGAGGATTTTCCTTTCACGGGGCGCGTGCGTTTCCAGTCGCCGCTGTTGCCCGAGGCGCCTATCGTGGGCCGCGCCGAAGGTGTGCGCGAGGCCTATCGCGCGCGGTTTGCGGCGCATGTCGAGGCGCTTAGCGGACTTGTACGCAGGTTGGGCTGGAATTTCACCCGCCATCGCACCGACCGCTCGCCCCAAACGGCGCTGATCGCGCTTTATGGCGCCGTCGGCGGCGCACACGCGCGCCGGGGATTCTAGTGAAGCAGCTTGACCGCTTAATCGTGAACACGAAGCTTTTTAGGACCATATGTTTGGTCGAGAGTGTTTTACTTTTATTTCTTGTGACGTACCAATTTTTTGCTCCAGAACTCGCTGTCGGTGTATTGCTGAACATCATAGTTGGTATAGCACTCCCACCAATGATCATTATTTTCGGAATACTCTTTCCATCTAAGAAAAGACTGGCAGAATCTTTAGAAGAGACGAACAAAAAATTTGTAACCAGAATGATGATACTCGCCGTCGCTATAGGAATTTTAGGAGTTGGATTGCTGATTGCTAAAAACGGTAATGCCCTTGAAGCTATTGCTGCAAGTTGTGTGCTGTTCGTACTGGCAATCTTTGCAAAATCTCGCCTTATTCGGATTGAATAAGTAATGAACTTGCTCTCTCAATTGAGCTTCGGCGCGCCGTGGATTCTGGCCGCGCTGGCTGCGATTCCTGTCATCTATTGGCTGCTGCGGGTGACGCCGCCCAGCCCGCGCCGCATCGTTTTTCCGCCGGTGCGTTTTCTGCTTGGGCTTAAATCGCCGGAAGAGACGCCAGCGCGCACGCCCTTGTGGCTGCTGCTGTTGCGGCTCCTGGCTGCGGCCATCGTCATCACGGCACTGGCCGAGCCGGTGCTGAACGCGGCGCCAGCGACAGCCAATTCAGGCCCGCTGGTGCTTTTCGTGGACAATGGCTGGACGGCGGCGCATGAGTGGCCCGCGCACGAGGCAGCCATGACGCAGGCGCTGAACGCCGCGCATGGCAGGCCCGTCGCCATCGTCACGACAGCCGATGCGCCGAAGGCCACGCCTCAGCTGCTGGATGCGGGCCAGGCGCTCAAGACCGTGGAAGAGATCGCGCCACGGCCCTGGCTGCCCGATCGCGCCGCGGCGTTGAAGCGGCTTGCCACGATTCATTTTGCCAGCATGCCCGAAATTGTCTGGCTGAGCGACGGCATCGATCACAATGATGCAAGAACAACGGCGGACAACCTTGCCCGCATCGGCACGCTCACGATTTTTGCTGATGCCGAACCAAAAGCCGCGCTGGCGCTGCGCCCGCCGGAAAACAGCGCCACCGGGTTCGACGTCAAAATCGCGCGCGCCGAAGCCAAGCTGGTGCGCGATGGCCGTATCGCCGCGCTCGATGCGCGTGGGGTCCTGCTCGGCGGCGCGCCGTTTCACTTCGTGCCCGGGGCGAAGGAGACCAAAGCCGCGCTCGCGCTGCCGCTGGAATTGCGCAATGAGGCCGAGCGCCTGACCATCGCGGGCGAGGATTCCGCGGGTGCGGTGCAACTGCTCGACGCCCGTTTCCAGCGCCGCCCTGTGGGCATCGTTTCCGGCGGCAGCGCCGATATCGAACAGCCGCTGCTCTCCGACGTGTTCTATGTCGAGCGCGCGCTGGCGCCTTACGCCGAAGTCCGCAAAGGCACCATCGAGCAGATGCTGGATTCCGGCATCGCCATGCTGGTGCTGGCCGATGTCGGGAACCTCACGCCGGCCGAGCACGACCGCGTGGCGCGCTTTGTCGAACAGGGGGGCGTGCTGCTGCGCTTCGCGGGGCCGCGCCTTGCCGCCCACGCCGACGATCTCGTGCCGGTGAAACTGCGCGAGGGCGAGCGGCTGATGGGCAGCGCGCTTACCTGGCAGGAGCCGCAGCACCTTGCGCCCTTTGCCGACGACAGCCCGTTTCACGGGCTTGCCATTCCTGACGACGTCACCGTTTCGCGCCAGGTGCTGGCCGAGCCTTCCATCGAGCTTTCCGAACGCAGCTGGGCGCGCCTCGCCGATGGCACGCCGCTGGTGACGGGCAGCGCGCGGGGCAAGGGCTGGATCGTGCTTTTCCATGTCGCGGCCAGCCCCGGCTGGTCGTCGCTGCCGCTGTCTGGACTTTATGTCGACATGCTTCGCCGCACGCTTGCGCTCGCCGAAGGGATGAAGCCGAGCGCTGAGAGCGAGCGAGCGGCGGGTTCTTACCCGCCTTTGCAGGCGCTGGACGGGTTCGGACGCCTGGGCAAGCCATCCGCCGAAGCCCTGCCGCTCAAAAGCAGCGACGCGGATTCGCTTCTGCCGGGGCCACAGCACCCGCCAGGCCTTTACGGCAGTGAGGCAGGCTTCATCGCCTTGAACGCCGTGAAAAAAGACACGGTGCTCAATCCGCTGGGCGCCATTGGCCGCGCCGTCAGCGTCTATTCGGGCCGCACCGTGCATGAATTGAAAGGGCCACTGCTGGCGCTGGCGCTGGCGCTTTTGCTGGGCGATGCGCTGGTTTCGCTTTGGCTGCGCGGCCATCTCGATCCCAACCGGAAATTTCTGCGCGTCTTTGGCCGGGCCGCGCCCCTGGTTCTGCTTCTTTTGCTTGCGCCACAGGCGCGCGCCGATGAAGCCAAGAACATGGCCTCCGCGCTCGACACGCGGCTGGCTTATGTCATCACCGGCGTGCCCGATGTCGACGCCATGAGCCGCGCGGGGCTTTACGGCCTGGGGCTCGAGCTTAAGGCGCGCACGTCATACGAACCCGGCGATCCTATCGGCGTCGATATTGAGAACGACGACCTGTCTTTCTATCCCCTGCTCTACTGGCCGATGGACGAGCGCGAGAAAGATCTTTCGCCAGGCGCCGTCGCCAAGATCGACAATTTCATGCGTTCTGGCGGCACGATTTTGTTCGACACGCGCGATCAGGCCCTCACGGGAATTTCCGCCAGCACGTCGCCCGGCGTTGCCACGCTGCGACGGCTGCTCGCCAAGCTCGACATTCCCCCGCTCGAGCCCGTGCCTCCCGATCACGTTCTCACCAAGACATTTTACCTGCTGCAGGATTTTCCCGGCCGCTGGGACGGCGGCCAAGTCTGGGTGGAGGCGCTGCCGCCCGCCAGTCCCAATGCCGGGCCTGAGCCCGCGCGCGGCGGCGACGGCGTCTCGCCCGTCATCATCGGCGGCAATGATTGGGCGGCGGCCTGGGCCCGCGATGCGCTCGGTCAGCCCATCGCCGCGGTGACACCGGGCGGCGAAAGCCAGCGCGAAATGGCGATCCGCTTCGGCATCAATGTCGTCATGTACTGCCTGACCGGCAATTACAAAGCCGACCAGGTGCACGTGCCGGCGCTGCTGGAACGGCTGGGCCACGAGAACCAATGATGGGCGGCAATCTCGCAACCGGCATCGCCTTCGCGCCGCATCTGCCGGTGGCGGCGTTGTGGCTGCTGGGCGCCATGGCGCTTGGCGTTATCGGCGTGTCCATCTTCGCGCGGGCACGCGGCAGCTGGGCTCGCGCGCTGGCATTCGCCATCGTGATTGCAGCGCTTGCCAATCCGCTGATCGTGCACGAGACGCGCGAGCCTTTGTCAGACGTGGTGGCGCTCATCGTGGATCGCACGCAAAGCCAGGACATCGGCACGCGCCGCGCCGACGCCGAACGCGCGCTTGGCGTGATGCGCGAGCGGCTGAAACTGCTCAAGGGCGTGGAGGTGCGCGAAGCGCAGGTGCAGACCCGCGCCGATGAGGGCACGACATTGTTTGCCTCGCTCGATGCGGCGCTCGCCGACGTGCCGCCCGACCGCGTAGCGGGTGCCATCGTCATCACCGATGGAGAGGTGCACGACGCGCCCGATTTGAAAACTTTCCATCTGAAAGCGCCGCTGCATGTGCTGCTGACCGGCGCGCCGGGCGAGCGCGACCGCAAGCTCACCATCACGCGGGCCGCGCGCTTCGCCATTGTCGGCCAGGATGCCGAGATTGCCCTGCGCGTGGACGATTTCGGCAGCAATCCACGCGACAGCGCTGGCCAGATGGCGCGTGTCAAGGTGCGCATCGACGGGCAGGATCACGACACTGAACTCGTGCCCATTGGCGAGGACGGAAAAATCAGCGTGCCCATCTCCCATGGCGGCGAGAACGTGATCGAGCTGGAAGCCGAAGCCGGGCCCGCTGAACAAACATTGCAGAACAATCGCGCCGTGGTGGTGGTCAATGGCGTGCGCGACCGCTTGCGCGTGCTGCTGATTTCCGGCCAGCCGCATGCGGGCGAACGCGTGTGGCGCAATCTGCTCAAGGCCGACCCGTCGGTCGATCTGGTGCATTTCACGATTTTGCGCCCGCCCGAAAAACAGGATGACACGCCGATCTACGAGCTGTCGTTGATCGCCTTTCCCACGCGCGAGCTGTTCGATGAAAAGCTTGGCCAGTTCGATCTGATTATTTTCGACCGCTTCAGCCGCGAGAACATTCTGCCGCTCGCCTATTTCGAGAACATCGCGCGCTATGTCGAAGACGGCGGCGCGCTGCTGGTGTCCTCGGGGCCAGAATTAGCCGCGCCCGACAGCATCTACCGCACGCCGCTCGCAGCCGTGCTGCCCGCGCAACCGACCGGCAATGTGGTGAGCAAAGGCTTCAAGCCTGTGGTGACGGCGGAAGGGCTCGCTCATCCGGTGACGCAGGATCTGGCCGGCGCCAACCACGGCAATGCGGCCCCTAGCTGGGGCCGCTGGTTCCGCGTTATCGACACGCAAAAAATTTCCGGCACCACGCTGATGACGGGGCCAAATGGACAGCCGCTGCTCGTGCTCGATCGCGTCAAGCAGGGCCGCGTGGCGCAATTGTTGTCGGATCAGGCGTGGCTGTGGGCGCGCGGCTTCGAAGGCGGCGGCCCGCAGGCCGAGCTTCTGCGCCGCCTCGCCCATTGGCTGATGAAAGAGCCCGACCTCGAAGAAGAACGCCTGCAAGCGGAAGTGGCGAACGGCGAACTCACCATCGCGCGGCGCACCATGGCGGCGGAAGCGGCGCCCGTGAAGGTGACTGCCCCTTCGGGCCACACTGACACGGTGACGCTCACGCCCGCGGGCGCGGGGCTGTTCAGCGGCCAGCTGAAAACCACCGAGCTTGGGCTTTATCACCTGACTGATGGCACGCTGAACGCCATCGCTGCGGCGGGGCCGCTTAACCCGCGCGAAGTGGCCGACATGCGCGCGACCGATTCAATCCTGAAACCCTTTGCCGCCAAGACTGGCGGCGCGGTGAATTGGCTCAAGGATGGCCTGCCCGCAATACGCGAAGTGGAACAGGGGCGCGATGCGCACGGCGACGGCTGGATCGGACTAACGCGCCGTAAAGCCTATCGCGTGAGTAATGTGGAACAGGAAGCGTTGCTGCCGCCGTGGCTCGCGCTCGTGCTCTTGCTGGGAACAATCCTGATCGCCTGGCGCGTGGAAGGGCGTTAGGACACCTCATTTCCTCATGCTGAGCCTGTCGAAGCATGAGGAAATGCTAGCCCAGCGGCGCGGCGTTAGCGGAGACGGGAATGTCGATCTGCGCCCGTTTAACGGCGCCTGCCAGTTTTTCGAGCGCGCCCGGTTGCAATGCGAGGCCTAGAATGCGCTCGGGATCGACGGGTCCCGGAAATTTCACTTGGCCTGCTTTCAGCCGCGCGAAGCCGACACGGGAATAATAGGACTCGTCACCGACGAGAATGACGCTGTCATAGCCAAGCAGCCTCGCCTCCTCGATGCCCTTCTGCATTAGCGCGATGCCGATGCCCTGCCCGCGCAAAGGCGGCTGCACGGCGAGCGGCCCCAGCAGCAGCGAGCGCTTGGCCCCGATCATGACCGGCCAGAAACGCACGCTGCCCAGCAATTGCCTGTTCTCTTCGGCAACGAAACAAAGCCTGGCATCTGGTTTCACGCCCTCTCGCAGGCGGTAGGCGGTCTTGGCGAAACGCCCGGCGCCGAAGACGAGCGTGTCCAGCGCCTCGACCGCGCTAGCATCCTCCGCCTGCTCAGGCCTGATCCGCCACATCGCGGATTTCTACCACAGGCTCGCGCGCGCCGCGCGGCCGGAAAATTCCGCGAGCCGCCGCGCCGTGCCGGCCGATGTGCCGTCTGGCAGCGATTGAAACTCGGCAAAGCGGATTTCGGAGATCTCGTGATTGGGCCGGAAATCAAGCTCTACTTTGAGCACCACATAAAGCGCGATGTGATCGCTCCAGCGCCCCGCGCGCCGCAAATAAAGCCCGAACAGTTCGGGGGGCTGCGAAGCCACAAGGCCCACTTCCTCGCGCAGCTCGCGCTCGATGGCCTCGGCGCTGGTTTCGCCGCGGTCCACGCCGCCGCCCGGCAAGTGCCAGCCGCCGACATAAGTGTGCCGCACCAGCAGCACGCGGCCAGCGCTATCCAGCGCAATCGCGCGCGCGCCGAGCGACACAGGCGCAGCAAGCCCGCGCAGACCCGCGCGCACATGCTGAAAGAAACGGATGACCTTGCCCGGCATAAATGACCCTCACCCTTCGACAAGCTCAGGGTGAGGGCAATAGTAGAGCCCTCATGCTGAGCTTGTCGAAGCATGAGGGCGAACCGAACCTATTGGCGGCGGATTTTGATCAGGCGCAGGACAGGCAAGCGTAAATTGGCGAGTTCGGAGAACAAGTTCGCAAGCGCGCCCGCGAAAAGCCCAAGCGGCACTGCATAGAGGATGTCGAGATCCCGGCCCAACACCACGATCACCGTAACGGCGATGCCCGTCCATTGCGCGAGATTAAGGCGCGGCATGGCTCCCCCCATTTGGGAAGAAGCCTATGCCGCACGGCTTTTCAGCCGAAGCGCATGCTTAAAGATAGGTTAATCTGGCGGCTTAATGCGATGGACCGGCAGGCTTTGCGCTCTGGTCCTTGGTGTAGAGCCCGCGGAAGGTGCCCTCGTCGCCGTTCCAGACGATGTCGGAAATCTTCCAGCCGTCTTTCAGGTGAACGAGATTGACGTGCAGCAGTTTTGCCTCGCCTTCATTCTTGAATTTCACCGTGGCCGTTGCGTGATCGTCGCCCTGATGCTCGACCTTGATGTCGAAGGATTTGATATCCCATTCCTGCGCGTCGACGAACGGATCGCCGTCGAGAGCCGGCACTTCATCGTTCTTTTTCGCGTTTTCTTCGTCCTTGACCATGAGCTCGACGAGCGACGGCTCGAAATATTTCCTGAGCTGGGATTCCTTATCGAGGAAGATGCCGTGCGCCTTCTTGGGATCGCCCTTGTAATGCGCATAAATGCCGTTGAGGAAAGCCTCAGCGGTCTGATCGGCGGCGAGCGCCACATTGGCTGTGATGAAAGCAGCCGTCATGACGATTGCGGCGAACGCGCCGCGCCGTATTCCATGATTCATGAATTCCTCCCCTGAATGTTGAACGCTTATTCGAACTTGATGGCTATTCGAATTTGATACCTTGAGCCAGCGGCAATTGATCGGAATAATTGATGGTGGAAGTTTGGCGGCGCATATAGCCCTTCCAGGCATCCGAGCCGGATTCGCGGCCCCCCCCGGTTTCTTTTTCGCCGCCGAAGGCGCCGCCGATCTCGGCGCCCGACGGGCCGAGGTTCACATTGGCGATGCCGCAATCGGACCCCAGCGCCGAAACGAAACGCTCGGCCTCCTGTTGATCGCGGGTGAAGACGCAGGACGACAACCCCTGAGGCACGCCGTTGTGCATGGCCATGGCTTCCTCCCAGTTCCGGTATTTCATGGCGTAGAGAATGGGCGCGAAGGTTTCCTCGCGCACGATATCGGTTTGCGAGGGCATTTCGGCGATGGCCGGGTTCACGTAATAGGCGTTGGGAAATTGGTTGGCGAGCGCGCGGCCGCCGCAGAACACTTTGCCCCCTTCGGCGCGCACGCGGGCGAGCGCCTTTTCCATGTTGTCGAAGGCTTGCTTATCGATCAGCGGCCCCACCAGCGTGCCCTTCTCGCGCGGATCGCCGATGGAAAGTTTTTCGTAAGAAGATTTCAGCCGCGTCAGCAGCCTGTCCTGGATGGTTTCGTGAATGATGAGGCGGCGCAAGGACGTGCAGCGCTGGCCGGCCGTTCCTACGGCGGAAAACAGGATGGCGCGCGTGGCCAACTCAAGATCGGCGGAAGGCGCCACGATCATGGCGCTGTTGCCGCCTAGTTCCAGAATGCTGCGCCCGAAGCGGTTGGCCACAACGGGGCCGAGCGCGCGGCCCATGCGCGTGGAGCCGGTGGCGCTGACCACGGGAATGCGCGTGTCGCGGCCCAGCGCCTCACCCGCCTCGCGCGCGCCCAGGATGAGCTGCGAAAGCCCGGCCGGCGCGTCGCCGAACTGCTTGAGCGCGCGCATGAAAAGCGCCTGCGTGGCGATGGCCGTGAGCGGCGTTTTCTCGGATGGCTTCCAGATGACGGAATCGCCGCAGACGAGTGCCAGCGTGGCATTCCACGCCCACACCGCGACCGGAAAATTGAACGCGCTGATGACGCCCACGGGGCCGATCGGGTGCCAATTCTCCATCATGCGGTGGTTGGGGCGCTCGGAAGCGATGGTGAGACCGTAAAGCTGGCGCGACAGACCGACCGCGAAATCGCAGGTGTCGATCATCTCCTGCACTTCGCCAAGACCCTCGGGAAGAATTTTTCCGGCTTCCAGCGTGACGAGGAGACCCAACATTTCCTTTTCGCGGCGGAGTTCTTCGCCGAACAGGCGCACCAGCTCGCCCCGGCGCGGCGCGGGCAGCGCGCGCCAGGCGCGAAACGCTTCCACGCTTGCGATTATCTTGGCGTCGATGGCGCGGGCGTCGTCGTAAGCCACGCGGCCCAATTCGGCCCCGTCAATCGGCGAATGCACCGCGTGATCGCCAGCAGGCAGGTTCGCGCCGAAGCGCTTCAGGATGTCGGCCGCGTTCATTGGCACACCTTACTCTTTCCTCCCCCGCCTGCGGGGGAGGTCGCGAGCGCATGAGCGCGAGCGGGGGGAGGGGAATTCCCCCCACCCGATCCGTCTCGCTCCGCTTGCCGGATCGGCCTCCCCCGTAAACGGGGGAGGAAACCATGAGCTCGCGTTGTTCGCATAAATGCTTCTCCCAATTCTAAGCGTAGTAACTCCCGAAGCGGTTGGCGAGGAAATCGGCGAGCCTGGCCGCTTCCTGGCGCACGAAGCCGCGGGCAGGCAATTTGCCCTGCACCAGCATATCGCACATGGCGCAGATGCCCGACGCCGTGGTGATCTGGATCGCGCTCATCAGCCGGCTGCCCACGTTCTGAGCATAAATTTTCTTGGTATAGGATTCCTGCGTCAGCCGCCCGTCGCGCCAGCCGGAGACAGTGACGAAAATCAGCACCACATCCTGATAGGTGATGGGCAGCGCCGTTTCGAACACATCCTTCATGATGTCACGGCGCACGCCCAGGCGCAGATCGCGCACCAGCAATTTGATGATGTCGCGGTGGCCGGGATAGCGCGCGGTCTTGTAATTGAGGTTTTCGACTTTGCCTTCCAGCGTCTCGCACAGCGTGCCAAGCCCGCCCGAGGTGTTGAAGGCTTCGTATTCGGTGCCGTCGAGCGAGAAATGCTCGATCTCTTCCAGCGCGGGCACTTCGATGAAGCGGCCATCGCGGATGGCCTCGCAGGGATTGCAATATTCGTTGATCAGCCCGTCGGTCGACCAGGTGAGATTGTATTTGAGCGCGTTGGTGGGGAACACGGGCAGCGCGCCCACGCGCATGTTGACGTCGCGCAGCTTGTCGAATTTCGACGCAAGGTCGGAGGCGACAATGGAAATGAATCCCGGCGCCAGGCCGCATTGCGGAATAAAGGCGGTGTCGGCGCCTTTTGCGAGCTCCTTGATCATGCGCGTGCTTTGCACGTCTTCGGTGAGATCGAGGTAATGCGCGCGAGCTTTTTTGGCGGCCGCGGCGATGATCGGATTGAGCGTATAGGGCGTTGCGGAGAGCACGATGTCGTGGCCTTCGATCACCTTGGCGAAGCTGTCGGCGTCCTTCAGCTCGACCTGCTTCACGCTCACGTTCTTGGTGGGCATGCGCGCGAGACCAGCCGCGTCGCGGTCGACGACAGTCAGTTGATAATCGCCTGTGGCCGAAAGCAGTTCGGCGATGGCGATGCCGATCTTGCCGCCGCCGACGAGCATGACTTTTTTCATGGGGGCCGTTCCTTGAAACCTGCCTAATTCAGATAGGGCCGGAATCCGGCGGATGGTAGTTGCAGAACCGCCGGAACTTGCTGTATCTTCCGTTGAATTGACTGGATTACCGGCATAATGACGGTTTCTTCATGGCGAGCCACAGCGACAAGGATGCCGAACTGATCGGGCTGCTGCGCGCCAATGCGCGCGAGCCCATCGCCTCGCTTGCCCGCAAGCTTGGCCGCGCGCGCTCGAGCGTGCAGGAGCGCATCGAACGGCTGGAACGCGAAAAACGGATCAAGGGCTACACTATCGTGCTGGGCGACGAGGCAGAACGCCACCGCATCCGCGCCCATGTGATGATCAGCGCAGACCCCAAGCTCGGCGACCGCGTCACCAACGAGCTGAAAAAGATGCCCGAAGTGCGCTCGCTTTCGGCGGTGGCCGGCGGCCACGACATGATCGCGATTGTCGAAACCGACACCACGGCGCAGATGGACGCGGTGCTGGACCGCATTGGCCGCGCCACGGGCGTCGCGCACACCGATTCCTCGATCATCCTTTCGGAAAAATTCTCGCGTTAGCTCCGCCGGATCGCCTGCGGCCGGATTCACTTTTTTGTGGGCTGGGCCGCGTGTATCCTTGCCCCGACCAAGAGCGGGTGCCGTTTGACCATGGACGCATCGCCGCCGCGCAGTTTGATCGCGCGCATCATCGCGCGCGCGCGCAAGCCCAACCGCGAGCACATGCAGGCGCTGAGCACCCGCGTGCCGTTCTGGTGGGTGTTCCTGGTGCTGTTCGCGTTCGCGACCTGGCAGATATTGATGAATCCGTTCGGTTTCAGCGACCTGACTCAGCGTTATACCCAGGACATTTCCGAACTGCTGATTACCGGGCCCTATCTTTATCCCGCCACCGGTCACGACCAGATTTCTGTGGCGCTGATCGAGGAAGAGACTTTGCACCGGCTGAACGAGCCCTGGCCGTGGAGCTATGGCGCGCATGCCCGCCTGCTCGATGCGCTGCTAGCTTATCGCCCGCGCGCGGTAATCGTTGATTTCCTTTTCGTCGACAGCCGGCCCGACCCCACGCTGCCCGATCTGATCGAGGAAATTCACCGCTACAGCCGCGCCCATGTGCCGCTCTATTTCGAAGGCGGCATAGATTTGCCGTTCGGAGAAGCTCCGCTCAGGCCGGAGCTCGCCGCCACCGGCGTGCCCGTTCTCGATCCCACTATCGTCATCAACAATGGCGTGGTGCGGCAATATCCGGTCACGGGCCATTGTTTTGGCGCAAGCAAACCGGGCGACACCTGCCTGTCGCTCGCCCTTCAGGTTTACAAGGATCTTTATCCGCGTGAGCCGCTGGAGCCGCTCAACGGCCTGATGGAGCTTGTCTGGGGCACCAGAACCGATCCCATCAACCGCAAATGGATGAGTGTGATCGATGAGGACGGCAATCCGCATAGCTGCGACGACAATCTGAACTTTTTTTCGCGCACCTATCTCGCCTTTTTCGACACCAGCGCCGTGCGCGTGCGCTGCCCTTACAGCAGCGTGATCCCTGTCGAGTCGCTGATGATGGGCGCCAACGACCCCGATGTCACAAAAATGGCGGCAAATCGGATCATATTTTATGGCGCGGCGCTCGAAGGGGCGCAGGACAAATCCTTCACGCCGGTCAGTGGCCTGCAGGCCAATGTCTTTGTGCACGCCATGGCGCTCGACAATCTTATTACCTTCCACGGCAAGCCGGAGCAGAACGTCATCACGGTGGCGGGCAACACGCTTTCCAGCAATCCGGTGCAGGTGCTGGCCATGATCCCGGTGATTTTCATCCTTTCCTGGCTGCATATGAACCGCGTGCGCCGCAAACGCGCGCCCAAGGCCGGCCACGAGAAGGAGCTCGCCGCTTCGGTGGAATATTTTCTGGAAAAAGGGCTGGAAATCGCCTGGCATTGGCTGGCATTTTTCCTCGCCCTGGGCGCGGGGCTGGTATTAACGCTTGCTTCAGGGTTGTCCGTGGCAAACTGGGTAGAAGTCGTCTTCGTGTCGGTGGAACTTGCGGCCATGCTGCTGATCGGCCTGCCCGATGCGATGTGGGGTTATGTCCATCACGTGGCGGGCGGCACGCCCGGCCAGGAGGCCGCTCGAAAGGAGTCTTTGTTATGAAACCGATCGTCTTTGCACTTGCGGGCGCGCTGACGCTCAGCGCCGCCCCCGCTTTCGCCGCCGATGCCAACTGCCCGGCCAGCGGCGACATGGTGCTTTCGGCGCGCACGCCCGAGGTCGATCTTTTCGATGCGGCCAACGGCAAGCGGGTGAAGACCATCGAGCAGGACAAATTCCCGAGCTGCCTGCCCATCGCGGCGCAGGCGCCCAACATGATGCTGGAAGTGAACGTCGACGGCGCCAATTACTGGGTGCCGCCACACATGGTCAATTACCGCGTGGCGAATTCCGGCAAACCCGTCTGCCGCAAGCTCGCCATGGGCGAGGATCAGGCCAAGGTGGGCGCCACGCGCGGCCTAGGCGAGAATTGCCCCAGCGCCACCACTAAGGGAGCAGGACAATGAAGGGGACCTTGCTGCGCCGTGCACTCGCGGCCGTAACAGTCGCCAGCGGCTTGTTTGCCGCTGCGACGCTCACGCAGGCCGGCATGTTCGGCGGCGGCGGACAGGGCGATGGTTATCCCGACAAGGGAAAAGCCCTCGATCAGCTCAAATCCGCGGCCGATTACAGCTCCATGCTGACCGACCGCCCGCGCACGCTCGGCATCATGCGCTCGCGCGCGCAGGGCTTCGTGCCCTCGCCGCAATTGCACGCCTATGTGCGCGGCGTGATGATGAAATTGCTGGCGGGCGTGCAAATGCCGCCCTCGTTCAAGCCCGAGGTGCGCATTCTGGCCGCGCCGGAATTCGCGGGCGAATGCACGCCGGATGGGACGCTCATCCTCACCATCGGCCTGCTCGAAAAACTGGACAATGAAGACGAGCTTGCTTTCGTGCTAGGTCATGAGCTCAGCCACGCCATTTACCAGCACAAGGTGGCTGACTGGTACAAGAAGTCCCAGTTCTACGCCGTGGTGAACGGCGCGGCCATCGACCAGTCCGGCGTGATAACGGCCGTGGCGCTCAGCGGCAGAAATGCCGGCAATGTCGCGCGCGGGCTCGATTTCGCGCAGCATCTGCTCAAGCTTTCCTCCAACGTTCTGACGCCCCAGTTCGAGAAGGGCCAGGAAGACGCAGCCGACGCGCTGGGCTTCGATCTGATGGTCAAGGCCGGTTACGACACGGAAGCGGCCAACGGCGTACTCGACAAGCTGGCCCAGCAGGAAGCCGAAGCCAAGGCGGCGGCAGACGCCGCCAAGGCCGCGGCCAAACAGGATAGCGGTTCCAGCGTCGGCGAATTTTTCGACAAGTCGGGCGGCGTGGGCGGGCTGATGAGCCTTGCCTCCGGCCATGTCAGCCGCGAGCAGATCGAGGATGTAAGCCTGGCCGCGTTCGACACCGCGGTCGATTCCATGTCAGAGGACGCCACCACGCATCACCCGGCCAAGGAGCGCGAGAAGCTTCTGGCCAGCTATCAATTCCGCGAATACCGCGATGCGTTGCCGGCCGCGCCAAAACCGCTGCCGTGGAAGGGCAAGGACCAGGCGCTCGCGCAGTTGATGGCGCATTATGCCGATGCGGAAGACACGGCGGCCTATATCGCGGATTCGAGCGCCAGCAATGCAGCAACCGCGCAGGCCTCCATGCAGAAGGCCGTGACCATGCCGACGACCGACCACGCCTACACCGAATTCGTGGCCTCGGAATATTACGACGAGAAAAAAAAGACCGCGCAATCCGAAGCGGCGCTCCTCAAGGCCGTAAGCGGACCCGAGCCGTCATGGGGCGTGTATTCCAGGCTGGCGAACATCTACATCGCACGCGGCGAGTGGGCCAAGGCGCAAAACCTGATGGAGCAGGCGGTGGTGCGTTTCGAAAATTCTCCCGTTCTGCTGCCCAAGCGGATCGAAATTCTGCGCGGGTCGGGGCGCCAGGGAGAAGCCGAGCAGCTGGTGCCGCAATGCAAGTCCTATGACATCGACGAGCTCACCAGCGAATGCAAGAAGGCGGCGGGCGAAGCCTGACGGCGTAAAAGTTTTGTGCTAACCCATTTTCTGCTCACGCACGGTGAAGCCCGCCGCTTCCAGCTTCTTGCGGATATCGCCCGCGTGTTCGGCGTCGCGCGCCTCGATCACCATGCCGAGCTCGGCCGAGCGCGCCGAAAGATTGTTGAACAGGCGGTTGTGCGAGACATCAAGAATATTGCCGCCCTCCTGGCTCACCAGCGTGGCGATGCGCGCGAGCAGGCCGGGACGGTCCTCGATATTGATGATCAGCGACAGGATGCGCCCCTCGCGGCCCAGCTCGCGCAAAATCACGTTGGACAACAGCCGCATGTCGATATTGCCGCCCGACAGCACCACGCCCACCTTGCGCCCGCGGAACAGCTTGCGATTGGCCAGCACGGCGGCGAAGGCGGCTGCGCCCGCGCCTTCGGCGACCGTCTTTTCCACTTCCAGCAGCGTCACGATGGAACGCTCGATCTCGGCTTCGCTCACCAGCATGATGTCTTCAACCAGCGCGCTGATGATCGCGCGCGTCAACTGGCCGGGTTCTTTCACAGCAATGCCTTCGGCGATGCTTTGACCGCCGCAAGGAAGCTTTTCGTTCTTAATGGCCGCGTACATCGAAGGATAGTATTTCGCCTCGACCCCGTAGATCACGATGCCGGGCTTGAGCGCCTTGGCCGCGATGGAGATGCCCGAAATCAGCCCGCCGCCGCCGATGGGCACGACCAGCGTGTCGATCTCGGGCGTTTGCGAGAGAAATTCGAGCGCGAGCGTGCCTTGGCCCGCGATGATTTTGGGATCGTCGAAGGGATGCACCATCACCAGATTGCGTTCGGCGATCAGCGCATTCACCCGCGCGAAGGATTCGGTGAGTGTGGCGCCAGCCAGCTCCACCGTGGCGCCGAAATCGCGCGTGTGCTTGACCTTATTAAACGGCGTGCCTTCCGGCATGATGATGGTGGCCGGAATTTTCAGCCGACCCGCATGATAGGCCACGCCCTGCGCGTGATTGCCCGCCGAACAGGCGACAATGCCGCGCTTGCGCTCGGCCTCGGTGAGCGAGGAGAGCTTGTTCAGCGCGCCGCGCTCCTTGAACGAGGCGGTGAAATGCAAATTCTCGAATTTGAGGAAGATTTCGCAACCCGCGATCTCGGACAGCGTGCGCGAACGATGCGCGGGCGTATGGGGAACCGCGCGCGCAATGGTGTGCGCGGCAGCCTGGATATCCTGCAATGTCACCGGAAGATCGACCGTCGCCACGCGGTTCATGAAGCGCCTCGGAAATGGCCGACTGGGCTGGTAGCAGCGGAGGGATTTGAACCCCCGACCAAAGGATTATGATTCCTCTGCTCTACCACTGAGCTACGCTGCCACGAAAAACTCAGCCAAGGCGCGCGGTTTAGGGCCGCCCCCACCCCCTGTCAAGAAACTGCCAATCGCTCGCATGCCCGCATCATGGCAGGATGCCGCCTGCAACACGAGGATCGGGAAAAGGGTCAGTAACATGATCATCGGCGCGCACATGATGGTGCAGAGCAAGAACGAGGCGGTGGATAAGGCGTTCTTCGCCAAGGTGCTGAAACTCCCTTTCGTGGACGCAGGCAATGGCCGCCTCGTTTTCGGCACGCCTTCGGCCGACATCATGTTGCGCGAGAGCGATGAAAACAGCGTGCACCAGCTTTTTCTGATCTGCGATGACATCGAGGATTTCGTGGCCGAGATGGCGCAGCACGGTGTCGCCCATACGCCGCCGGTGAACCGCGGCTGGGGAACGATAACCGAGATCACGCTGCCCGGCGGCGGCAAGCTCAGCGCCTACCAGCCCCACCACAAGCGGCCGAAAATGGCGGCGGCAAAGAACGCGCCCAAAAAGACCGCAAAGCGCAAAGTGAAAAAGTCGAAGGCGAAAAAGCGTCGCTAGGCCGCGGCGCGGGCGGGTTCTGAACGCGCAATCCAGCCGCCGCCAAGAACGCGCGTGCCGTTTTCTTCGTAGAAGACGCAAGCCTGGCCGGGCGCCACGGCTTCTTCCGGGGTCAATAATTCGACTGCCGCCGCTGCATTTCCGTCAGGCGTCACGCGCGCGGGGACTGCCGCCCGCGTCGAGCGCACTTTCACAGCGCAGGAAATAGTGCCTTCGGCTGGCGTCAGCCAATTGACCTCGCGCACGCTGATGGCCCGCGTGCACAACGCCTCGCGCGGGCCAACGACTATGCGGGCGCGCTCGGCATCGAGCTTGAGCACGAATAACGGCTCGCGGCTTCCCGAAAGCCCAAGGCCCTTGTGCTGACCGATGGTGAAATGAATGACGCCCGAATGCGCGCCCAGCACGCGGCCCGCCTGATCCACGATCTCGCCGGGCCTGGCCGCATCGGGCTTCAGCTTTTCTACCACGCTCGCATAGCTTCCTTGCGGCACGAAGCAGATGTCCTGGCTGTCGGGCTTGTCGGCCACGCCGAGATTCAATTCGGCGGCCACCTCGCGCACGGCGCTTTTCTCCATGCCGCCGAGTGGAAACCGCAAGAATTCGAGCTGCGCCTGCGTGGTAGCAAAAAGAAAATAGCTCTGGTCGCGCGCGGCATCTGCGGCGCGGTGCAATTCCACACCCTGCTCACCCATCACGCGGCGCACATAATGGCCGGTGGCGAGCGCGTCAGCGCCAAGTTCGTGCGCGAGTGAGAGCAGATCGCCGAACTTCACACGCTCGTTGCAGCGCACACAAGGAATGGGCGTTTGCCCTCGCGCATAAGTTTCGGCGAAATCGTCCATCACGCGCGCCCGGAAGCGCTCTTCGTAATTCAACACGTAATGCGGAATGGCAAGCCGCTCGGCCACGCGCCTGGCGTCATGGATGTCCTGGCCAGCGCAGCAGGCGCCCTTTTTCTTCATTGCCTGGCCGTGATCGTAAAGCTGCAGCGTGACACCGACCACATCGTAGCCTTCGTGCTTCAGTAGTGCCGCAACGACACAGGAATCCACGCCCCCCGACATCGCCGCAACCACGCGGGTCGCGGCAGGCGGCTTGGCCAACCCCAGGGTGTTAAGACTTCGCGTCATAGGCCGCGCGACTATAGGCGGGGGCGGCGCGCCCGCAAGGGCACAAACAAACTGTCCGTAGGCTGAGTGGGCAAGAAAGATGAACGGCTGCAATTGGCACAAGACAAACAGCCAAAAATCCGACATGTTTATCGGGCATCATGCCCTTGAGCTGGCGAAACAGCGCATGCGCAATCGCCGCCGGGTGGTGCAGTCCTGGATAGTGTTCAAGCGCGTTAGGAATTGATGCGCCTATACGGCAATAAAAGCCGAGGCGCTTTACCGACAGACATAAAACAGGGCCTTGGGTTTATGCGTTTGTTTACCGCGCCGGTTTGCCTTTCCTTAAACCGGAACCACTAGGCTCGAGACGGTAATGGTGTGGAGTTTGACGAATGGCGGAAGAGCAGCAAGGGCAACGGCGTCCCAAAGTGAGCTATGTCATCGGTCCCGATGGCAGCCCGCTCACGCTCGCCGATTTGCCACCACCCAATACCAAGCGCTGGGTCATCCGCCGCAAAGCGGAAGTCGTGGCCGCGGTGCGCGGCGGACTGCTCAGCCTGGAAGACGCCTGCCGGCGCTACACGCTGACGGTGGAAGAGTTCCTGGCCTGGCAGCGCGCCATCGATCGCTTCGGCCTGCCGGGCCTGCGCGCCACGCGCGTCCAGCAATACCGCAACTAACAACTTTATCGCCCGGATAATCCGTTGACGCGCCAAGCGGTTTGTTTGGGCGCTGGCCGCCGCCTAGACGCACGCAGCCCAAAGCACTAGGTTCCCGCGCATGCTGATCTGGATCATCGCCGCTGTCGCGGCCATCGTCATTTTTTGGGCGCTCCTCACCTTCAACGGTCTGGTGCGGCGAAGGAACCTGGTTGCCGAGGCGTGGTCCGGCATCGAGGCGCAATTGAAACGCCGCGCCGATCTCATTCCCAATCTGATCGAGACGGTGAAGGGCTACGCCGCGCATGAACGCGGCACCATGGACGAGCTCACCAAATTGCGCAGCCAAAGCCAGGCCGCGGATGGCAATCTGGCGCAGCGCGCGCAAACGGAGCAGGCGATCACCGCCGCCATCGGCAAGATCATGGCGGTGGCCGAGGCCTATCCCGACCTCAAGGCGAGCGCCAATTTCCAGCAGCTGCAAAGCGAGCTTGCCGACATCGAAGACCAGATCCAGCTGGCGCGGCGTTATTACAATGCGAGCGTGCGCGACTTCAACGTGATGATCCAGCAGGCGCCTTCGAACCTCATCGCCGGCTGGTTCGCCTTCAAGCCCGCCGAATTCTTCCAGATCGAAGATGCGGCCGACCGCGCCGTGCCGAAGGTTTCCTTTTCTTGATCCGACTGGGGCTTAAAACCGACATGAAAAAATTCTTCGTGGCCGTGGCGCTGCTTGCCATTGCGGCGCTGTCGCCATCGCAGGCCTTCGCCGTCGAGCAAATCAACGATTTCGCCAGCGATATCGCCATCGCGACCGACGGCACGCTTACGGTGCGCGAAACCATCAACGTTCATGTCGAAGGCGACCAGATCAAGCACGGCATTTTCCGCGACTTTCCCACCACCTATTACGACCGCATGGGCAATCGCGTGCGCGTGCGTTTCGATGTCAGCGAGGTGACACGCGACGGCAACTCCGAGAAGTTCGACACGGAAACCCTGGACAATGGCGTGCGGGTTAAAATCGGCGACCCGGACATCTATCTCGATCCGGGCGACCACATTTATGTGCTCACCTATCAAACCAACCGCCAGATCGGCTTTTTTGACAATTATGACGAGCTCTATTGGAACGTCACCGGCAATGGCTGGCAATTTCCCATAGCGCATGTGAGCGCGAGCGTCCACCTGCCGCCTGGCGCTTCGATGAAGCAATACTCGTTCTATACGGGCAGCCAGGGCGCGACCGGCAAGGATGCCGAGGAAAGCATGGGCGCGCTCGGCACGATAGATTTCTCGACCACTACGGGATTTGTGCCGGGCGAAGGGCTCACCATCGCCGTCGGGTTCACCAAGGGCATCGTCAAGCCGCCGACGCAAGGGGAACAGCGCGCCGAATTCCTCCGCGATAATGCGTCCGCGGGCGCGGCGCTTGCCGGCCTCGCCGCGCTGTTCATTTATTATTTCATTACCTGGTGGCGCTTTGGCCGCGATCCCAAACATGGGCCCATCGTGCCGTTGTTTGCGCCGCCCAAGGGCTTCTCGCCGGCGGCCGTGCGCGACGTGCACCGCATGGGCTATGACCGCAAATCCTTTGCCGCCTCGCTGATCGACATGGCGGTGAAGGGCTACCAGAAAATCGTCGAGAAGGATGGCGAATACACCCTGAAGCGCACCGGCAAGAGCGAAATGGATTGCGGCCTCGACAAGGGCGAGACGGCCATCGCCAAGGCGTTCTTCGACAGCCCCGACGACACCATCGTGCTGAAGAACACTAGTCACTCGGAAGTTTCAAACGCCATCAACGGACTTAAGGCCGCGCTCAAGAACGAATATGAGAAGGCCTATTTCGTCAACAACAGCGGCTGGTTTTTCGGCGGCATCGCCATCCTGGCCCTTACGGGAATAGGAGCGGCACTGCTTTCGGATAACGCCGCCCCCGCCATCTTCATGATTGTCTGGCTGAGCGGCTGGTCGGTCGGCACGGCATTCCTGGTGCATCGCGCCTGGGATGTGTGGGTCACGGTGTTCCGCGGGCCAGGCTCGCGCGTGGTCAATTTCTTCGCCGCCCTGTTCGCCAGCCTGTTCGCAATTCCCTTCCTGGGCGGGCTCATCGCCGTTTTCTTCGCGCTCGGCACCTCATTGCCCTGGCTGGTCACGCTGGCGCTGATCGCGCAGGGCATCATGGCTTATGTGTTCTATCACCTGCTGAAAGCGCCGACGCTGGCCGGCGCCTCCATCCGCGACCAGATCGACGGTTTTCGCATGTTCCTGATGGCGACCGAGAAAGACCGGCTGGAAAAGCTCAATCCGCCGCAAATTACGCCACAGGTGTTCGAGAAATTCCTGCCCTATGCCATCGCGCTCGATTGCGAGAACCAGTGGAGTAAGAAGTTCGAGGCTGAAGCCGCGCGTGCGGGCCAGCTTGCCGGAGGCACGGGCTATGTGCCGGTGTGGTATTCCGGGCCGTCCTATAGCCGCTTGGGCACCGCCGGATTTGCCGGCGCGATTGGGGCCTCGGTGGCAGGCGCCGCAGCCGCGGCATCCTCAGCTCCCGGCAGTTCATCGGGCTCTGGCGGCGGCGGTTTTTCCGGTGGCGGCGGCGGCGGCGGCGGTGGCGGCGGCTGGTAGAAATGCCCTCACCCTGAGCATGTCGAAGGGTGAGGCCCTCTAATGTTCAGTACGACGCTTCTTTGTATTATCAGCCGCGAAGCGACCCGGCCCAACCCCCAACACCAGCAACAAGCCGCCCGCGATGGCGACATTGCGGATGAAAATCTCATAATCCGCCTGGCGCTGGGCAGCATCCTCAATGATCCAGTAATTGTGCATCAGGATCGTCGTAATCACGGTGAAGGCGAAGAGGATGAGCGCACCCACCTTGGCGCGGAAGCCCAGCAGCAACGATAGCGCGCCCAAAATCATCGCCGCCAGCGCCACGAACAGCAAGATGGCGGGCGCTGGAATGTGCTTTTCCGCCATCAGGGCAATTGTGGCGTTCCATTGCGTCGCGCGTAAGTAAGCGTCGGACAGAAAGAACCACGCGAGCGCCACGCGTCCGATGAAGGGCGAAATCAGTTCGGCGAGCGACATGATTGATTCGCCTCCCCGAGTGATGGTGATGAGCTAGCGAGAAAGCGTCAACATGGCCCCCTCAGTCCGCCTACGCACAGGCGCTTCGGCGGACAGCACCCCCCAGAGGGGGAGCATGAAAGAAAATGTCATTCTCCCCCATTGGGGGAGGTGCCTCGCATAGCGAGGCAGAGGGGGCACAGAGTTAGATCTGCCTCAGCGCGTGCTTGCGCAGATGGCGCACCAGAGCCATTTCGTCGAGCCGCGATTCCGAGGCGCGCGTTTCCGCCTCGACGATTCTGCGCACGCGCTCTTCCTCGGCCAACTCGTAACTCTTCAAATCCTGAAATGCGGAAGTGAGGTCGCCCTCGGCGGCGCTGCGCTCGCGCTCAAGGTCCTTCATCGTCGCGCGGATGTTGTCGCGGCGAGTGTCGATGGAGCGGAGAAAACTGGGAAACGCGAGCCGCCCGATATCGGAATCGGTCGAGCGGTGTTTCTCGCGCGCGACGGATTTGTCGAGGTCGGCGAGCTTGCGCTCGAGGTCGGCTTTCATTTCATCGAGCGTGGCCACCCGGCGCTTCAGATCGTCAACGCGAAAGCGTTTCAGGCGCAGCACTGTGTCGCGGCGTTTCATTTCGTGTCACCCTTCCCCGTGATCTGGTTCCGAGTGCACGAGTTCTTTGCATAGAGCATGCCGTATCGCTGCACATTCCCGGACCTGCGCCCGATGAACCGGCCAGGCCCGCCCGCATGCCGGGAGAACCCAGACAAAACCTCGACAGTTGCCAGCGTAAGCGCTTCCACGAGAACCCCTTTGGCCGGTAGCCCCAATAGGCCGGACCCGGCTCTACCCTTTTGACAATCTTGCAGCAGAGGCTTTAAGTCCCGGTTAACTTAACGAAGCGAATCAATGACATGCTTCGCAAACTGTGCCGCGATGGGAGCGATCAAACTGGGCGCAAATCTCATTAACCAGTTTATTAACCAATCCCATTTAGGGTTTACGCCTTCGATTAACGGCGATCGCCAAACGCGAGAAGCCGTGCGTGAGGGGGCCAGATAAATGCGTGTTCTTTTGATCGAAGATGACAGCGCGATGGCGCGCAGCATTGAGTTGATGCTGCGCTCCGAGGGTTTCAACGTTTACACCACCGACCTCGGCGAAGAGGGCATCGACCTCGGCAAGCTCTACGACTACGACATCATCGTGCTCGATCTGCAGCTGCCCGACATGAGCGGGTTCGAAGTGCTTAAATCGCTTCGCCTCGCCAAGGTGCAGACGCCGGTGCTGATCCTTTCGGGCAACGCCATCGTCGAGGCCAAGGTCAAGGCGCTGGGCTTCGGCGCCGACGATTATATGACCAAGCCCTTCCACAAAGACGAGCTGGTCGCCCGCATCCAGGCGGTCGTGCGCCGCTCCAAGGGCCATTCGCAATCGGTCATCACCACGGGCAAGCTGATCGTCAATCTCGACGCCAAGACGGTCGAGGTCGATGGCTCCCGCGTGCACCTGACCGGCAAGGAATACCAGATGCTGGAACTGCTTTCGCTCCGCAAGGGCACGACGCTGACCAAGGAGATGTTCCTCAATCATCTCTATGGCGGCATGGACGAGCCCGAGCTCAAGATCATCGACGTTTTTATCTGCAAGTTGCGCAAGAAGCTCGCCGCCGCGACCAATGGCGAGCATTACATCGAAACGGTCTGGGGCCGCGGCTATGTGCTGCGCGACCCCGATGAGAAGGCGGTCGCAGGCGCCGCCTGATCCTGTTTCGATTTGGGGGACGATAAGGGGCGCTCATCAGCGCCCCTTTTTCGTTGTGCCTTAGCCCGCGAGCGCCGTAAGCAGGCCCGCGCCTGCAGCCTGGCCTTTGCGATAGATGCCACGGGCGCGCGGCAACGGCTCGAAGGCGCCAGGCAAGCCCAGCAAGGTTTCAGCCGCGCCCAGCACCAGATAACCATCGCGCGCCAGGCAGGCCGAAAGCCGCTGCAGCACATCGTCCTTCGTGGCCTGATCGAAATAGATCAGCACATTGCGGCAGAAGATGACGTCGAATTGGCCGAAACCGGCGTATGAGTCCAGCAGGTTGAAAACGCGAAACTGCACCGCCCTGCGGATCGCGAAGAAAAGCCGCCAATTCTCGCCTTCGCGCCTGAAATGGCGCGCCAGCATGGAAGCAGGCAGCCCGCGCTGGACTTCGAAATCGTTGTAGAGCCCTTCTTTTGCCCGCTCGATCACTTCGGCATTGATGTCGGTGGCCAGAATATCGACGGTCCACCCCGCAAGCTGACGGCGCATTTCGTCGAGGATCATGGCAAGCGAATAGGGCTCCTGCCCGGTCGCGGCGCCCGCGCACCAGATGCGCAAGCAGCGTTCATGCGCGCGCGCCTTGCACAGCGCGGGCAAAATCCCGTCGCGGAAACGCTTGAACGGCAGTTCGTCGCGGAAGAACCAGGTCTCGTTCGTCGTCATCGCGTCGGTGGCGGCGCGCGCCAGCGCTTCATCGGCGGTCTTGAGCGCGCGCACGAAGGCGCCGACATCGGCAAAGCCGTGGCGTTCCACCAGCGGCGCAAAACGATTTTTGATCAGGGGAATCTTGTCGGCCTTGAGCGACAGGCCCGAACGCCGCTTCAGAAACTCGGCAACGAATTGGAAATCGTTCTGGTTCATTGCTGGCGCAACTCAGGCGAACAGGCCCGCGTCCGCGAGCTTGGCCTTCACCACCTCGCGGTCGAACGGCTTCAGCAGATATTCATTGGCGCCCGCGCCAACCGCTTCGGTGATTTCAGCGACGTCGTTCTCGGCGGTGCAGAACACCACGACGGGCTTGTTGCCGCCGGTTTCGCGCCTGAGCGCGCGCAGGAACTCCACGCCCGACATATTCGGCATGTGGCCGTCGAGCAATATCGCGTCGGGCATTTTCGCCCGGCAGGCTTCGAGCGCCACGACGCCGTCCTCGGCCTCGTCGGTCTCGAAATTGAGTTCCTCGAGGATCTTGCGTGCGACCTTGCGGATCACGCGGCTGTCGTCGACGACCAGGCACTTCTTCATGGCGTTACCCCTGCCAATCCAGCCCGCATTGTGCGACAGCGCAGGTAAATAGCTGCTAAAGCCCTAGCCCGCCGCCAGGCGGATTTCGCCACCGGTGGCCGTCACCGTAAGTGCGGCATTAAGGGTCCTGGAAAGGCGATAGGTCAGGTAAGGCTGGATGGACCTGCCATCGACCAGCCCTCCGGGTTCGCCCAGCAGGGCTTTTTCGGCCTCGGCCGAGAGACGGGCTACCTGCCCCGTGGCAACGATCTGGAAACGTGGGGCGCTTGCATCATTCGAGGCTTCCACCACCACTTTTCCCCCGCGAGGCAGGCAATCGGCAGCGACAAGCGCTGCATTCATCACCAATTTCGCCCAATCCTTGGGCCAGTTAACCGCGTGCGCCCGCCAGACGAGTTCCACCTTCCCGCCTCTGAGCAGGCCCGCCACCACGCGCGCCACTTCGGTCAAGTCGAGCTCGGCACCCGCCGAACCCGCGGCGCCAAAGGCAATGCGGGCGAATTGCAGGCGGGCTGCCGCCTGTTCGGCGCTCGCCGCCACCAGCCTTAACGCGTCCGCCCGCATGGTGCTGTCGGTCTCTTCTTCCAGCACTTCCAGCCCGTTGACCACTGCGCCCACCGGGCTCACAAGATCGTGGCATACGCGGCTGACAAGAAGCGAAGCGAAATCGAGATCGTTCATGGACCGGCCCTCTCAAAAGGCTCCCGCGCGTTGGTTGCTATATAGCTACTCTCATCCCCACGCCTTAAGGATTGCTTAAAGATGGGCCGCCACCAACACCTTTGGAAAGAGTGGCCATGAATCCGGCTTCTTCGGGCATGGAGCTGGCGCGGCATCTTGCCAAAATCGCGCATGAGGCGGGGGAGCTGATTCTCCGCCATTACGACGCGGGCGTGGAAACGCGCCGCAAAATCGACCGCTCGCCCGTGACCATCGCGGATGAAGAAGCCGAAACGCTGATCGTGAAACATCTGGCGAAACTGATGCCCCATGCCGCCGTCATTGCCGAGGAAGCGATTTCGGCGGGGCACAAGCCAAATTTGGGCAAAAGTTTTTTTCTGGTCGATCCGCTTGACGGCACCAAGGAATTTCTTGCCCACAATGGCGAGTTCACGGTCAACATCGCGCTGGTCGAAGACAACATCCCGCGCGCGGGCGTGGTGCATGCGCCGGCCATGGGGCGGCTCTTCTTCGGCGCGCTGGGGGCGGGCGCTTTCGAGGTGCATGCGCCGCAAGGTGCTGCCCTCGATCTTAGCAAAGCCAAACCCATTCATGCGCGGCGCGCGCCCAAAGACGGCATGGTGGCGGTGGCGAGCCGCAGCCACCGCGACCACAAGACGGAAGAATATCTCGCGCATTACAAAATCGCGCGCTTCATCACCATCGGCTCATCGATCAAATTTTGTTTGGTGGCCACCGGCGAGGCCGACATCTATCCCCGCCACGGCCGCACCATGGAATGGGATTTGGCGGCCGGCCACGCGGTGCTTGCGGCGGCGGGCGGCAGCGTCACAAGGCTCGACGGCACGCCGCTCATCTATGGCAATGCCGCCGAAGGATTCGCCAATCCTCATTTTGTCGCGCGCGGATTGCCGTAAAGTTACCGGTCATAGCCTTTGTTGTGCGACCAGAAAACCAGCGCCATCAGCCCGCCGCCAAGCGCGGCGATGAAAACAATTGCGAGCGCCATGGCGATATAGCCGTGGATGCTCATTTCGTTGGGCACCAGATTCCAGCCATGAAAGGCGAACCACATGGCAGCACCAAACAGCGCGCCCAGAATGCCGGCTGCGATCCAGCCGCCACGCGTCATGCGGGTACGTTGCGATTGTTCTTCATGCGGGCCGGGTGCGGATGAGCCGCTCATGGCTTTTCTGCTTTCGCCAAAAAATAGGAACGCCATTTGAACATTTCATATCCCGTCAATGTTGCGACGCACGGTAACAAGCGGCAGCGCCAATTCCCATCACTTCTTTGTGGAACCAAAGGGCCGCATGCGCGCTTTACGCAGATGGCCTGTGGTATCAATTTACGAATCGGAGCGCGGCGTGCCGGGGGCACAGGAGCATCCCATGCGACAATTACACTTAATGCGGGCCGCCTGCGCGGCGGTGGTCCTGATGCTGGTGGCCGCCACGCCTGCCGACGCACAGAGCCACCACCGCCGCCATCACACGCAGCCCGTACGCGACACCAGCGCCGAGCCCTATGAAGAAGGCGAGATCATCAGGCAGGTTTCCGATTTCTTCCAGGTGACTTCGGAAGATGCGGCCAAGGCGGTCGAGCGCGTCTTCGCGCGCTATGGCAAACCCAATGGCTATATCGCGGGCGAGGAAGGCTCGGGCGCTATCGTTGTTGGACTGCGTTACGGCAAGGGCCTGCTCTATCAGAAGGGCCGCGTGCCGGTGACGGTGTATTGGCAGGGGCCGTCGATCGGCTTCGATGTTGGCGCCAACGCCTCGAAATGTTTCACCCTGGTTTACGATCTGCCGGACGCCGACAGCATCTTTCAGCGCTTTCCCGGCGTCGAGGGCAGCTTTTATTTCATCGCCGGCATCGGCGTGAATTATCAGCAGAACGGCGCCATCGTGCTGGCGCCCATGCGCACCGGCCTCGGCGTGCGCGCCGGCGTGAACGCGGGTTATCTGTCCTATTCGCGCGAGCGCGACTGGGTGCCGCTCTAGTTTCTCAGCAAATGCACAAGATACTGGAAGGTGTGATTGTGCCTGAGCAGGCGCACGCTGTGCGCGAGGCCTGAAAGCACGAGCCCGGCCACGATAAATCCCAAAAGTCCCAGCACCAGCCCCGCAAGGATGGCGAGCCCGTCGGATTCGACGAGGCCAAGCCCAATGATCGCCATCGACAGCGCTGGCAGATTGTGGCCGAAAGGAATTGGCGCGGCAGCACCTATGGCCAGCACGATGCAAAAGCCGCCGATGAAACGTTCGGCGTAGGGCGTGGTCATTCCCAGCAGCCGCGGCTGCAGCAGCCGCTCGAACCAGCGCAGCGCCGCCACCATGCCGCGCGCGGTTTTCTGGAACGATACTGTTTCAATGCGGCGGCGCGAGAGAAACCCCGGCAGAATCAGCCGTTTCACTCCGAGCGCCAATTGGACCGCAAACACGAAAGACGGCAGCCCGAACAAAATTGTGGCGCCGGGCACTGTGGTGGGAATGACGTTGGGCAGCGAAAAAATCGCGAGCAAGAGGCCGAGCCCGCGCTCGCCCAGCGCGCTGACGATTTCACCAATCGTGACTTCGGGCTTGACGATATTGCGGGCAAACTCGTCCAACAGTTCCGAAGTGCGCTTCGGCGCAGGCCCGGACGAGTGGATTTCGGTCATCGCGTTGACGCCAGCTCCTCAATGATCGAGGACAGCAGCAACAGCCCAGCGATGGCGAAGGCGAAATCCCGCACGCCGTCGAAATCGATCTCGGTATGGCCGGTGATGAGCTTGAGCAGGCGCATGGGCGGCGGCGGACTTTCGTTTCAGTCTCATTAACGGCTATGCCAGTTCAGAACAATAACTTTGCCGCCACGGCGATAAGAACAGCCGCGAGCACATAACGCAAAACGCTGTCCGGCGTGCGAATAGAGGTAAAAGAGCCCAGCACGATCCCCGGCAGCGAGCCCACCAGCAGTGAGCCGAACAGCGCCCAGTCCACCGAGCCCAGCCACCAATGGCCCATGCCGGCCACCAGTGTGAGGGGCACCGCATGTGCGATGTCGGAGCCCACGATGCGCACGGTGGGCAGATTAGGATAGAGCAGGATCAGCGCGGTGACGCCAATCGCGCCGGCGCCCACCGAGGAAATGGAAACCAGCACGCCCAGCACGGCGCCCGTGGCGATGGTGAGGCTTCTGATGGCGCCAGGCGTAAGCGCCGCCAGCTGGGGGCCATAAAATGAGACGATGCGCTTGCGCAGCACCAATAACACCGAGGTGGCGAGCAAGGCGCCGCCCAGCACAAGCGTGATAAGTTTGTTCGCGGCGGCGCCCTCGATGCCGAGTTGGGAGAGCACGATCAAAGTCAGCGCCGTTGCCGGTACGCTGCCGAGCGCCAGGCGGCCAACCACGCGCCAGTCGATGGTCTTGTGAAAACCGTGAATGACTGTGCCGCCCGCCTTGGTGGCAGAGGCGTAAAGCAGATCGGTGCCGACCGCCGTCGAAGGATGAATGCCGAACAGCAAAATCAGCAGCGGCGTCATCAGCGCGCCGCCGCCTACGCCCGTCATGCCGACCAAGAAGCCCACGACGAATCCCGACAGCGAATAAACCGGGTTGATGGATTGAATAAAATGCATGTGCAGCCTTTATCTGGGTTCGTGCGCGCAAACCTGGGATAGCGGACAATCGGTTTTCAGCTTGCCATCGAACATCGCCTGGCCTCTTTCACGCACGATTTGTTGGAAATGGAAATCTGGCGCCCCCAAGGGGAATCGAACCCCTGTTTCAGCCTTGAGAGGGCCGCGTCCTAACCGCTAGACGATGGGGGCCCGCCGGAAAGGGCGCTTATAGCCCTCGGCCGCTGCCCCGATCAAGGCGACGGGTATGGGCGGCCTGTCAGCCATCGAATTGCAAAGAGATTTTCGCATGTGTTGTCCTCCCATAAACAATTTCGAGCCTAAAGCGAGATCTGCGATCGCAGCGCGACAGCCTGAATTTTCTGGCCGAGCTGCGGATAATTTCCCGCAATGCCGCTGACTGTCTTGGCAACGCTCAGCCGGTCGACATCGATCCATTCGTAATCAAGCGAGAACCGGATAACCGTGTTGGGATACCAATTGAGGCCCAGCGTCCAGATTTTCTGATCGCCGCCGCGGATGCCGCTTGACGGCGCGGCGCTGCCGGTTGTTCCGGCATCGTAATTGAGGTCAAGATCGCTGAACCGCGCGGCCACTTCCCACGCTCCCCAGGAACTTCCGTCGAAGGCAAAAGGCAGCGCCGGCTTGGGCGCGGTGAAGGCGCCCGAGACCGTGCTGTAGCCCTTGCTCTCGCCGGTGAGCACCCAGCTCGCCTGCGAGTACCAGCCATGAAAATCGGGATTGGAAAACGCGCTCTGGCGGCGATCGACGGCGTAACCGAGATAGCCGCCCTGCGCATAGAGGTTCCGCCAATTGCCGCCGGCTTCAAGACCCCATTCTTTCACCTGCTGGGCGTTGATGTTGCCCGTGCTGATCAGCTGCGTGCCGCCGCTGCCGCTATTGTCGTCGAAAGTGAGTTCGGGGGGGTCTGTGAAAGAAATATTCCGGGCAGAGGCCACGCTCTGCGTCGCATCGCCGACCCTGAACAGATAGGTGCCGTTGCCGCTGACGACGAAGCGTGAATTCTCGTCGGCATAGACCACGCCCGAGAGGCGGCCAAGCAGCGCGTTCTGCTCGTCAAAGTAAAGTGTGGTGTCGGCCGCCTTGCTTCCGGTATAGGACAGCGCGCCGAAAATGCGCTCGCCCGTATAAAGGACGCTGGCCGCGTCGCGGCCGTCGCCTCCCGCGATATTGCGCGCCACATCGGAAGGCGAGTTGCGCTCAAGAAAGATGGTGTCGCCCGACGCCGTGCCGTCTTCGAGGCCGGCCGGCGGCGGGTAGGCACCGATGCGGAAGGCAAATGGCGCAAGCCCGTCATACTCGGCATAGAGCGACTGAATGCGGCCCTGCTGTTCATCGCCTTTGCTGGAGCCCGAGCCGAAATCGTAATTGAAATAATACGACCAGTCGCCGAAGATTATGCCCTGCACGCCCAATTGCGCGCGGCGGAAATTGGAACCGCTGCTGAGATCGGGCCCGTCGGCGACGGGAAGCCTGCGCGCTCCGTCGCCCTGCATGAAATAGCCCGTATCGAATTGGCCAAGCGCGCGCACGGCAGCCGTGAACCGGCCATCGGCGGATGAGAAGGTCGACCGCCCATTGTCGAGGGTCGCCTTGACGTCGTCAGGTCTCGGTTGGGGTTGGGGGATAGCTTGCACGAGCCGCACCGTCGTCTTTTGCTGCTGCGGCTGCCGATCCTTGACGGCCGCGGATTGTTTCGGCGCGCCGCGCTTAAGCTCACTCACTTCTTTCGAAAGCAGTTGAACTTCACGTTCGAGCTTTTCTATTTTTGAGTTGGTCGCCGCGTCGCTTGCGGCGCGTGCGGGCTGAACCAGTAAGAACGGCAGCATGCCCGCCAACAGCAGGGCGGAAATCCACAAAACTTTGTTCGTCATAATTCCCCTCCCCGTTGTTGGCCCGGGCCCACGCGTCCGGCGGGGGGACGCCTTGGACGCGTGGCCACCGACCGTTTCGCGGGAACCGCCATTCACGCAGTCCGATCATTACCCGAATGTCTATAGAGTCAATATACATTACAGGGTCACGGCACTAACCGCTCATCCGTGGCAGAAATGCATCTATGGAAAGGGAAGAAAAATCCGGAAAATTTCGGCCGCTTCAGGCGGCCCGGCGGCGAAGCTTCCTGCCCTGGCCCACGGCGTCCGCCAGCGTGCGGACTTCCAGCACGGCGGCCGTCGCATCACGCGCGGCCAGCAGCACCTTGCGGATGGCGCAGGTCTTCTCGTCCACGCAATCGGCGCAGCGCTGATAGGCGGTCACGCTCACGCAGGGCGCCAGCGCCAACGGACCGTCTGTCACGCGAATGATTTCGGCGAACGAGATCTTATTGGGCGTGCGCCCCAGCATGTAACCGCCGGACCGCCCGCGCATGCTGCGCACGATGCCGCGTTTCTTCAGTTCCAGCAGAATCTGTTCAAGAAACTTGCGTGGCACGCGGGCTTTGGCGGCGATGTCGGCAATCATCAGCGGCTCATCACTGTCGTGCTCGGTCAGCACAATCAGCGCATGCAACGCGTAACGGGCCTTTTGCGACAGCATTAGCTACTTCCTAAAGTCCATAGAAATTATGTAATTTATGGTGATTGCGGTCAAGGCTGGACAGATATTGCGCGTGGATCAGGGCGCGCGGCGGACGGGCGCCTGCATATTGCAGATATCGAGAATGGGCGCGGGCTTCCTGAAGAAGAAGGGATTGGTGATGTTGCGTTTGGCTTCCTTCAACTGCGCGAAGTCGTCGGAATCCGTGCGCATCACCTGGAATTTCGGGCGTTCGGCTTTCGGCATGTCGGCGGCCAGGCGCATGCGGATGATGGCGTCCTGCTTGCTCTTGTCCTGAATGACGCCCATGGCGACATCCGCGTCGCCGCGTTCGAGCTTCTGCACATATTGCATGCCGTCGATCACGCGGCCCATAGCGCTCAGATTGCGTTCCAGCCTGGGCGGGCGTTCGCCGATCACGATGTAAAATTCTGTGGTGGCGGTATCGGGATCATTGTCGCGCGCGAAGGCAAAGGTGCCCGGACAATGGAGCGGCCACATCCGGCCCTCCTTCACATCGCGGCCCACGGCGAAGCCATCGACATGACCCACTTCAGGCGCGAACAGATCGGCGTTGCCAAGCGGCGTGAACACGGCATTGCCTTGGGGCACGTCGAATTCGCGTTTCAGCGGCGGCCATTTCTTTTCCTGCTCGGGCGAATAGGAGCCGGTGGATGCCGTGCCTTCGCCGATGCCGCCCTGGGCCACGAAGCCCTCGATGACGCGATAGAAAGTTAGGCCATCGTAAAAATGCGCGCGGATGAGCTTGCGCAGGCGCGCGACGTGGTTGGGCGCGAATTCGGGCGCGAGCTCGACGGCGATCTCGCCATATTTCACGTCGATCAGGACAAGATTGTTGGGATCGACGTCTCGCCACGCATCAGCCTGCGGCGCGGGCGCATCGGCAGCAAACGCATTGGCAAAAATGAAACACACGGCGGCAGCGGACGCCAACAGCAGCCTCATGGCTAGACCCTTTCCAGAATGACGGGCGAGAAATCCTTTTCGTGCTCACGATAAACGAAAGCGGCGATTTCGTCGCCGCCCGCGATCAGCCAGAGAAAGCCGTCCTCGCCGGCACGCTTGCGATCCGTTGCCGAAGGAAAAGCTGCGCCATTGGGATGCGAATGATAGAAGCCGATGATCCCACGCCCCGTGCCGCGCAGATGTCGCAACAAACGGAATTGCGCTTCCGGATCGATCAGGAATTCGCGCTCGCCATCGCTGGCAAGGTTTCTCGTTTCGTGCAGTGCGAAAGCGCGCCAGCCATTTCCGTCTCGCACACCTTCGATAAGACCACAGCACTCATTGGGATGAGCGCGCGCGGCGGCGGCGAAAATTGTTTCGATATAGCTCTTTGGTATTTCTAATCTCTTCATGTCATCCCCGGCGAGCAGCGGCAAAGCCGCTGCGAGGGAAGGGGATCCAGGTATCCGATTTCGGTAAATTCTTTCCACCTGGCTTCCCTTCCCCTCGCGACGCTTCGCATCGCTCGGCCGGGAATGACAAGGAGAAATTTTCACGGCTGTGGCTTGAGATGCACGCGGCCAAGCTCGCGCCCTGTCGCGGCATCGACGATGACGATATCCTCGCTTGATGGCCCCTTGAGGCGCACCAGCAGGCGATTGTCCTTGAGCTCGGTCGAGACCACCGATTGACCGGGCGCCAACGCCACGCTGGATTGAAAGGGCGCGCCTGCCTGCGCCGCGGGCGCAGTGGCGGGCGCACTGCCATGGCCGAGCTTGACGATAAAGCCCACGACCAGCGCGCCAAAGGCAAGCATCATCAGCACGCCAAGAACGATGACAAGCGCCCTCAAGCGGCGCTGGCTTGCGGTGAGCGTGAAATTGGTATTCTCGTTGCCGATCATGGCACCTGAAACATCTCAAGAAACCCTCCGCCGCGCGGCCGTGAAAGCAGACAACGCGGGCCAGCGGCTCGATCGTTTCCTCGCGGGCGCATTGCCAGAGCTGTCGCGCTCGCGTTTGCAGGCGCTGATTGCGCAAGGCGCCGTTCACTGCGGCGGCGCGACGATAAAAGACGCGAACCAGCGGGTCAAACCGGGCGCGATTTATGAAGTGTTCCTGCCGCCGCCCGCCCCAGCCGAGCCGCGGCCTCAGGCGATCCCGCTTTCCATCGTCTACGAGGACGCCGATCTCATCGTCATCGACAAGCCGGCCGGGCTGGTGGTGCATCCGGCCGCCGGCAATCCCGACGGCACGCTGGTGAACGCGCTGCTCGCCCATTGCGGCGCGTCGCTGCAAGGCGTCGGCGGCGTCGCCCGCCCCGGCATCGTGCATCGCCTTGACAAGGACACCAGCGGCTTGCTGGTGGCGGCGAAAAACGAGCGCGCCATGCGCAGCCTGGCCAAGCAATTCGCGGCCCACGCCATCGAGCGCGTTTACAACGCGGTCGTGTGGGGGAGCCCGCGCGCTGGCGAAGGCGTCATCGAGGGCAATCTCGGGCGAAGCCCGTTCGACCGCAAACGCATCGCCGTGTTACGCGGCTCCGGCAAACCCGCGCGCACGCGCTATCGAGCGCTTGAACGTTTCGGCAATCAGGAACGCGCCTTCGCTTCGCTGCTGGAATGCCGGCTGGAGACCGGGCGCACGCACCAGATCCGCGTGCATCTGGCTCATCTCGGCCACCCGCTGATTGGCGACGCGACTTACGGCCGCGCGCGCGCCTTGCCGCGGGCCAAAAGCCCTGCCGAGGAAGCAGCCTATGCGGCCGCAGCCAATTTCCCGAGGCAAGCGCTGCACGCGGGCGTGCTGGGCTTTCACCATCCAAGCCTTAACAAGAAAATGCGCTTCGAGGCCCCCTGGCCCCCGGACTTTGTCCACCTGGTCGAGGCTTTGCGCGGGCTTGGATCACATTAGCGTTAAGTGCCTTTGCCCCCTTGAAATTCGCCGGACCCGCCCCACATTTCCAACACATTTGGGGATAGGCTTTGTCCAACAGGCGTTATCAGACGATAGAGTGCCGCTTGGCACTACTGTTTTCCTAAGGACAGGGCATGGGGTGTTGAATGGCAACTAGCCGCGCGCTTCCAGTATTGGCCGGAGAAGGCGGACTTTCGCGTTACCTCGCGGAAATCCGCAAATTCCCCCTGCTCGACCCGCAGGAGGAATACATGCTGGCCAAGCGCTGGCGCGAGCATGAAGACCCCGAGGCCGCCCACCGGCTGGTGACCAGTCATCTGCGCCTGGTCGCCAAGATCGCCATGGGTTACCGCGGCTACGGCCTGCCACTGTCCGAGATCGTATCCGAAGGCAATGTCGGACTGATGCAGGCGGTGAAACGTTTCGAGCCGGACAAGGGGTTCAGGCTCGCCACTTACGCCATGTGGTGGATCAGGGCTTCCATCCAGGAATACATCCTGCGCTCGTGGAGCCTGGTGAAGTTAGGCACCACAGCCGCGCAGAAGAAACTGTTCTTCGGCCTGCGCCGCGCCAAGGGGCAGATCGACGCGCTGGAAGAAGGCGACATGACGCACGAGCATGTCGAAACCATCGCGAAACGGATGGGCGTTTCCGAAGAGGAAGTGGTGAACATGAACCGGCGCCTCGCTGGCCCCGATTCATCGCTCAACGCGCCGATGGGCGCCGATTCCGATATGGAATGGCAGGACTGGCTGGCCGATGACGAACTCGACCAGGAAACCCAGTTCGCGGAATCCGAGGAACTGGCAGAACGCCGCACGCTGCTTTCGGCCGCGCTCGACGAGCTTACCGAACGCGAGCGCGACATCTTGCAGGAACGCCGCCTCAAGGACGAACCCTCGACACTGGAAGAGCTTTCCAGGAAATACGAGATTTCCCGCGAGCGCGTGCGCCAGATCGAGGTGCGCGCCTTCGAAAAGCTGCAACAGGCGATGAAGGACGCGCTGGAAGACAAGCGCGCCGCCACGCTTCACGCCGGCAAATGACCAAGCTGAAACTCTGGCAAGTGGACGCTTTCGCGTCGCGGCCCTTCGAGGGCAATACCGCAGCCATCGTGCCGCTCGAACGCTGGCTGAGCGATGCCCAAATGCAGGCAATCGCCAACGAGAACAATCTGGCCGAGACCGCGTTCTTCGTCGAAAAATCGCCGGGGTTTTATGATTTGCGCTGGTTCACGCCCGTTTCCGAAGTGGAATTGTGCGGCCATGCCACGCTGGCAAGCGCCTGGGTGATATTCAATTCGCTTGCGCCTTCGCTCAATACAGTGCGTTTCGAAACCAAAAGCGGCGTGCTCACGGTCGAGAAAAGCGCCGACGGCAACAACCGCATGGCGCTACCCGCCGATCCGATGCACAAGATCGCGGCCTCCGACGGCTTCGACAAGAAACTTGGCGAGGCGCTGGGGGTTCCCACGCCCGATGAACTGTATCTTGGTCGCTATTTGATGGCGGTGTGGAGCGATGCCGACACCGTGCGCGCCATTAATCCCGCCGGCGATTTGGTTTCGCTGTTGCGCAAGATGGCGGTGTGGGGGCTGATCGTCACCGGCGAGGGCGACGGCAAGCCCTATGATTGCGTGTCCCGCTTCTTCGCACCCGACAAGGGCGTCTATGAAGATCCCGTGACGGGTTCGGCACACTGCGCCATCATTCCCTATTGGGCGAAGCGCCTTTCCAAGAAAACATTGCAGGCGCGGCAGGCGAGCCAGCGCGGCGGCGACCTCATCTGCACCGATGACGGCGCGCGCGTGATCCTGGCCGGCCCCTGCGCACTTTATATGACCGGCGAGATCGCGGTTTGACCGGCTAAGCCGAATCTCCTACAGGAGCTGCGGGCCACGCTCCCCCAACGGAGCGCGACCATTCTGAAAGGAATGGATGATGACCGGAACAATTCCGGCCGTGCGCCCTGCACGGCCTTTTTTTTCGTCCGGACCCTGCGCCAAAAGGCCGGGCTGGACGCCTGAAGTGCTCAAAGGCGCGGCGCTGAGCCGCCTGCACCGCTCCAAAGTGGGCAAGGCGCGGCTGAAGGAAATCATCGACAAGACGCGCGCTGTGCTGGGCGTGCCGGCCAGCTACCGCATTGCCGTGGTGCCGGCGTCCGACACCGGCGCCATGGAAATGGCGATGTGGCAATTGCTGGGGCCGCTTCCCGTCGACGCCTTCGCCTGGGAAAGTTTCGGCGAGGATTGGATCACCGACGTTTTCAGGCAGCTGAAAATCAAGGACAGCCGGATGATCAAGGCGCCTTATGGCGAGCTTGCCGATTTGTCCCAGGCCAACCCAAAGCACGACGCGGTGTTCGTGTGGAATGGCACCACCTCGGGCGTGCGCGTGCCCAATGGCGACTGGATTAGCGCTAAGCGCGACGGCCTCACCATCTGCGATGCGACCTCGGCCGCGTTCGCCATGGAGCTGCCCTGGGACAAGCTCGATGTGACCACGTTCTCCTGGCAGAAATCGCTGGGCGGCGAAGGCGGGCATGGCATGCTGGTGCTGTCGCCCAACGCGGCTTCGCGAATGGAGGCCTACAGCCCGCACTGGCCTTTGCCGAAAATCTTCCGCCTGACCAAGAACGGCAAGCTGATCGAAGGCGCCTTCGAGGGCGAAACGCTGAACACGCCGTCCATGCTCTGCGTCGAGGATTATCTCGACACGTTGAAATGGGCGGAGAGCATCGGCGGCGTGCGTGCGCTGATCGCGCGCGTGGAAGCAAATTTTACCGCGCTCGGGCGCTGGGTGAAGGAAACGCCGTGGGTCGATTTCCTCGCGCGCGACGAAAGCTTCCGCTCTCACACCTCCGTCTGCCTCAAGATCACCGATCCGTGGTTCGCCAAAATGCCGGAAGAGACCCGCGCCGAAACGGTGAAGAAAATCGCGGGCCTGCTCGAAAAAGAACATGCGGCCTATGACGTGGCAGGCCACCGCAACGCGCCCTCAGGCCTGCGCATCTGGTGCGGCCCCACCGTGGAGCGCCCCGATATCGAGGCCCTCACCCCATGGCTCGATTGGGCCTGGGCGCAGGTGAAGGCGGATGCATGACGGATTTTCTGCCGGAGAATGATCTGGAGCGGGCGCTGATCGAAGCCGCCTCCAACCCCGTGAGCATGGGCAAGTTCTATCGCCAGCTTCTAGATTTGCAATTGTTCGTTCTGGGACGCGCTGGCGAAGGCAGGATCGAGCTTGCGCAAATCCAGCACCATGACCGCATCTATCATCCGATTTTTTCCGCACCATCGCGCATGCAACACTATGCACAGGACCATCCGCAATATTTTTCCATGCAAGGGCGCGATTTGTTCGCCAGCGCACGCAGCGCTTTTTTCCTGCTCAATCCCGACTGGCAATATGCGAAGGAATTGATCCCTCAGGAGCTTGACCGCCTGCTTCAGTTGGGAAGTGCCGTGGATAGGCCGGCGGGTGAAGTCCTGATCACCCAGCCAATGGTCTATCCGGTCATTTTGGCGGATGCGCTGCGCAAATTGTTCGCGACGCGGCCTGAAGTCGAAGCGGCCTATCTCGCGCAGATGGCAATTGCCGGAAGGAACGAGCCATCGCGCCCGATAGTCGGCATCAAGATGAGCGGACCATGGGAGCCGCTTGCCCAAGCCATCGGCCGCGTTGTTGCGCCGCTGCCGCAGGGAACGCAACTTGCTGTCACGCCAATCACGGAACACGACACCTCTAAGGCTCTCGGCAATATGCTGATGCGTTACGAGCCGTTCTATACGCGCGGGCTCAAGCTGCACTGACCATGAGCACTGCCAAACCGCGCGTTCTGATCGCCGACAAGCTGTCGCCGGCGGCGCTTGCCATTTTCAGAGAGCGCGGGATCGAGGCCGACACCAAAACCGACCTCAAGAAAGACGAGCTCATCACCATCATTGGCCAGTATGACGGTCTTGCCGTGCGCTCGGCCACCAAGGTGAGCGCGGAAATTCTGAAGGCGGGAAAGAAATTAAAAGTGGTGGGACGAGCCGGTATCGGCGTGGACAATATCGATGTGGCCGCCGCCACCGCCGCGGGCATCATCGTCATGAACACGCCTTTCGGCAATTCCATCACCACGGCCGAGCACGCGATTTCACTGATGATGGCGCTGGCGCGCGACATCCCGGCGGCCAACGCTTCCACCCAGGCGGGCAAATGGGAGAAGAACCGCTTCCTGGGCGTCGAGCTATACGGTAAGACGCTGGGCCTGGTGGGTTGCGGCAATATCGGTTCCATCGTCGCCGACCGCGCCAAGGGCCTGAAGATGAAGGTGATCGCCTACGATCCTTATCTCAGCCCCGAGCACGCAACCGATCTCGGCGTGGAGAAAGTGGAGTTGAATGAGTTGCTTGCGCGCGCCGATTTCGTCTCGCTGCATACGCCGCTCACCAACGAGACGCGAAACATCATCTCCGCAGACGCAATCGGCCGCATGAAGAAAGGCGCGCGCCTGATCAATTGCGCGCGCGGTGGGCTCGCCGATGAACAGGCGGTGAAGGCGGCGCTCGACAGCGGGCATCTGGCGGGTGCTGCCTTCGACGTGTTCGAGGAGGAACCCGCCAGGAACAGCGTTCTGTTCGGCAATGATCACGTGGTGGCTACGCCGCATCTGGGCGCTGCAACCATGGAGGCGCAGGAAAACGTGGCGCTCCAGGTGGCGGAGCAGATTTCCGATTATCTGCTGACGGGCGCGGTGACCAATGCTCTCAACATGCCGTCCATTTCTGCCGAGGAAGCGCAGAAGATCCGGCCCTGGATTTCGCTCGCCGAGAAGCTTGGCCTCTTTGTTGGCCAGCTGGTCGAAACCAGCATCGCGGCCTGCGAAATTCTTTACGAGGGCACGGCGGCCGAGCTTAATAGCCGCGCGCTGACCCAGGCGGTGCTGGCTGGCATCTTGAGGCCGGCACTTTCCGACGTGAACATGGTCAATGCGCCCATCGTCGCTAAGGAACGCGGCGTGCGCGTGAGCGAAACTCGCAGGGCCCGCCAGGGCATCTATGAAGGCTACATCAAGGTCGTGATCACGCTTGACGGCGGCTCGACGCGCAGGGTCGCCGGCACGGTTTTTTCCGACGGCCGCCCGCGGCTCATCCAGGTGAAGGACATCAATCTCGACGCCGAATTCGCGGCCCACACGCTTTATGTCGTCAACGAGGACAAGCCGGGCTTCATCGGCCAGTTGGGCACGCTCCTTGGCAATGCGGGCGTGAACATCGCCTCTTTCGCGCTCGGCCGCGCCGCGCTCGGCGCCGATGCCATCGCGCTGGTCGAAGTGGACGAGCCTGTCAACGACAATGTGCTGGCCGCCATCCGCAAACTTGCGCTGGTCAAGCAAGCGAAAGCACTGGCATTCTGAGGCCATGGACCGATTGCTTTCGCCGCATATCATTATTCCCGCGCTGTGGGTCTGCTGGGCGGTTTCGTGGCTGGCGGCGGGCGCCTGGACAAGCCCGGCCGAGAAGCGCGTGTCCTTCGGCACCGAGCTGGCCTACCGCATTCCCATCATTTTGGGCGCCGTCATTTTCGCGTTCCCCGCGCATGGCTATGAAGGACCGCTTCGGCTTTGGCATATCGGGCTGTACGGAGCCTGGATCTGCACGGGCCTGGTTGCCGCGGGATTTCTCCTTTGCTGGTGGGCGCGCATCTATCTCGGCAGCCTGTGGTCGGGCACGATCACCAAAAAAGCGGACCACCGCGTCGTCGATACCGGCCCCTACGGCATCGTGCGCCACCCCATCTACACCGGGCTCCTGCTTGCGCTCTTTGGCACTATGGCGGCAAAGGGAACGATATTGGGCGTGGCGGGTTTGGCCGTCATCACGATCGGCATTTGGCTCAAAGCGCGCCTGGAGGAAAAATTCCTCCGCGAGCAACTGGGCGCCGACGCCTATGACGCCTATGCCAAGCGCGTGCCCATGTTGCTGCCCTTCGCTTAGCGCATGATCCGCGTCGGCCCCGAACTTGCCATTTACGCCATGTGGGTGGCGTGGATCATCGGGTGGCACATCGCGGCGCTCTGGACGGCCAAGCCCGTCGCGCGTTCGGGCGCGCCATGGGTCGTTCCCTTCCTCATCGCTTCCATCGTGGGCTTCTTTCTGCTGCTGGGGGTGTTCGTGGTGCACAGGCAGCCCATTTGCCGATTGCTCGGCTGCCAATTGTGGGACGCGGGCGAGCAGGCGAACTGGGCCTTTGCCGCGCTCGCGGGCCTTGGTTTTCTTTTCATGGTGTGGGCGCGCGTTCATTTGGGAAAATTATGGTCGGGCGGCATCACCCGCCGCGAAGGCCACCGCGTGGTCGATACCGGGCCTTACGCCATTGTGCGCCATCCCATCTACACCGGCCTTTTCATCGCCATACTGGCCACGGTGCTGGTGCGCGGCACGGCGCTTTCGCTCGCGGGCGGCGTTATTCTCGTCGTCAGCTACATCCTCAAGGCGCGGATCGAGGAGAATTTCCTGCGAACCGAGCTTGGCGCGGAAGCCTATGACGCCTATGCGCGGCGCGTGCCCATGCTGCTGCCGTGAGTCAAAATTCGTCTGACTTTTCTCTCGCGTTCGGTCTATAACTGGTCACCGTGCCCAGCCTACGCAGAATCGCGAAGGCTGCCGCGCCGGAGCCCAATCGGCGAAGGCGGGCGCACGGCTTCCAGCTTCGGCTCGGCAAGCCAGCGGATAGTAATTCATCCGGGTACGGAATAATGACCAATGTCGCGGTGATCGGCGCCCAGTGGGGCGACGAAGGCAAGGGCAAGATCGTCGACTGGCTGTCGGCGCGAGCCGACGTGGTGGTGCGCTTCCAGGGCGGCCACAATGCCGGCCACACGCTGGTGATAGACGGCGTCACCTACAAATTGAGCCTGCTGCCTTCCGGCGTGGTCAGGCCGGGCAAGCTTTCCATCATCGGCAATGGCGTGGTGGTGGATCCGTGGGCGTTCGTCGACGAAGTCGGGCGGCTCAAAGGTTTGGGCGTCGCCATCGCGCCCGAGAATTTGGTGGTGGCGGAAAATGCCGCGTTGATATTGCCGCTGCATCGCGAGCTCGATGCCGAGCGCGAGGCGGACGGCAGCCTGCTTCGCATTGGCACCACCAAGCGCGGCATCGGCCCTGCTTACGAAGATAAAATCGGCCGCCGCGCCATTCGCGTGGTCGATCTGAAAGATTTGTCCACCCTTGCGAGCCAAGATCGAGCGCCTGTTGGCGCACCACAACGCGCTCAGGCGCGGCGTGAAGGCGAAAGAGATCGACGCCGGCGAATTGCTGAAGGCGCTGAAGGAAATCGCGCCGAAGATTTTGCCTTTCGCCGGCTCGTCCTGGCGCAGGCTCGACGAAGCGCGGCGCGCGGGTAAACGCGTACTGTTCGAAGGCGCGCAGGCGGTCCTGCTCGACATCGATCACGGCACCTATCCCTATGTCACCTCGTCCAACACGGTGGCGGGACAGGCGGCGGCGGGCGCGGGCGTTGCCCCGCGCGACGTCGGCTTCGTGCTCGGCATCGTGAAGTCCTACACCACGCGGGTGGGCGAAGGCCCCTTCCCCACCGAGCTGCATGACGGCATTGGCGAAGAACTGGGCAAACGCGGCGCCGAATTCGGCACGGTGACGGGCCGCAAGCGCCGCTGCGGCTGGTTCGACGCGGTGCTGGTGCGCCAGACGGTAATCACCGGCGGCATCGACGGCATCGCGCTCACCAAGCTCGACGTGCTGGACGGCTTCAAAGAGATCAAGCTTTGCGTTGGCTACCGGCTGGGCGAGCGCAGGCTCGATCATCTGCCCGCCGACGCCAACGAACAGGAGCGCGTCGAGCCCACTTACGAAACGCTGGAGGGCTGGAGCGATTCCACGCGGGGCGCGCGCAGCTGGAAGAAGCTTCCCGCCAACGCCATCAAATATGTGCGCCGCATCGAGGAACTGATCGGCGCCAATGTGGCGCTTCTCTCTACCAGCCCCGAGCGCGAGGACACCATCCTGGTGCGCGATCCGTTCGTGGGGAGATAAGATACCTTTCCTCCCCCGTTGTTACGGGGGAGGTCGATCCGGCGAAGCCGGATCAGGTGGGGGGGAACAGTGCAGGCCCCCTACGTCCAGCCGCTCGCTGTGCTCGCGGCTGTCCACTCCCCTCGTAACAACGGGGGGAGAAACAAATTGGCAGCACTTGGCCGGGACGAGTTTATTCTTCGTAAGCTGTAATCCCGTGCAAATGATTGAGCGGGCCTGAGCCACGGCCAAATCCGGGCGCTGTGCGGATGGCCTCATGCACGAAAGCGCGCGCGCGCGCGGCTGCATCTTCCAGTGCAAAGCCTTGCGCAAGGCTGGTGGCAAGCGCCGAGGCCAAGGTGCAGCCGGTGCCGTGCGTGGATGTGCCGGCGATGCGCGCCGAACGGAACAGCTGCACGCTGTTCTTGGTCACCAGCGCGTCGGTGATGGTATCGCCCGCGAGATGCCCGCCTTTGACGAAAGCAGCATTCGCGCCAAGCGCCAGCAACGCTTTGCCCGCCGCAACAAGGTCGTCGATCGTTTCGACTTTGAGGCCGGTAAGAACAGCCGCTTCGGGCACATTGGGCGTGACGACCGTGGCCAGCGGCAATAATTTTTTCCTGAAGGCGGCGACGCCCCTATCGTCGAGCAATTTGACGCCGCCTTTGGCCAACATCACCGGATCCATGACCACGGGAATTTCGCTTGCCCGCGCGCGCAAGACTTCGGCCAGCATGTCCACGACTTCGGCGCTCACCAGCATGCCGGTCTTGATGGCGTCGGCGCCGATGTCGTCCAACGCCCGCACAATCTGCTCGCGGATGACATCCACCGGTACCGGATGAACGCCATGCACGCCCGTGGTGTCCTGCACGGTGACGGCGGTAATGGCCGTCATGGCGTAGGCGCACAATGCGGTTGCGGTCTTGATGTCGGCCTGGATGCCGGCGCCCCCGCCCGAATCCGACCCCGCGATGATGAGCACGCGGGCGGGCTTTGGCATCAAGAGGCTTCGTGGATGAGGGCGGCCACGTCGCGCACCACTGCGCGCACCAGTTTCTCGTCGTCGCCTTCGCGCCATGATGCGGATGACGGGCTCGGTGCCCGATTTGCGCACCAAGAGCCGCCCGCCCCTGAGGCGCTGCTCGCATACGCCGATTTGCGACATGATACGCGCGTCGTCGAGCGGCGAGCCGTTCTTAAAGCGCACATTTTCCAGCACCTGAGGCGCGGCTCGAACAGATGCGCGGCCTTGCTTGCGGGCTCGCCCTCTTCCGCCAGCACCGCCAGCACCTGGAGAGCGGCGATCAGGCCGTCGCCGGTGGTGGTGAAATCCGACAGCACGATGTGGCCCGATTGCTCGCCGCCGACATTGAAGCCGCCCTCGCGCATTTCCTCGGCGACATAGCGGTCGCCCACGGCGGCTCGCGCGAGTTTCAGCTTCAGGCCAGAGAGATAACGCTCGAGCCCAGTATTCGACATCACCGTGCCGACCACGCCGCCGCCCTTGAGCGCGCCTTTCTTCGCCCATGAGCGCGCGATCAGCGCCAGAATCTGGTCGCCGTCGATGATGCGGCCCTTTTCGTCCGCCATCACCACGCGGTCGGCGTCGCCATCGAGCGAGATGCCGAAATCGGCGCGCATTTCGCGTACCTTCTGCAGCATGGCTTCGGGCGCGGTCGAGCCGCAATCCTGATTGATGTTGAAGCCGTTGGGCTCGACGCCCATCTTGACCACATCGGCGCCCAGTTCCCACAGCACCGCTGGCGCCACCTTGTAGGCCGCGCCATTGCGCGCAATCGATGACGATGCGCATGTCCTCGAGCCTGCAGATTGCGCGGGAAGGTGCGCTTGGCGAATTCGATGTAACGCGCCTGGCAATCGTCCACGCGCTTGGCGCGGCCGATCTTGTCGGGCACGGCCAGCCCCTCCTCCAGCCCGTTGCGCATCAGCGCTTCGATTTCGTGCTCGCGCGCATCCGACAATTTGCTGCCCGTCGGGGCCGAACAATTTTATGCCGTTGTCGTGATAGGGATTGTGCGAGGCGGAAATCATCACGCCGAGATCGGCGCGCAGGGAAGCGCGTCAGCATGGCGACGGCGGGCGTGGGCACCGGGCCGAAAAGAAACACGTCCATGCCCACGGACGTGAAACCGGCGGTCAGCGCGTATTCGATCATGTAGCCGGAACGGCGCGTATCCTTGCCGATGACGACGCGGTGGCGATGTTCGCCGCGGGTAAAAATGCGCCCGGCTGCCATGGCCCACCTTGAGCGCGATTTCGGGCGTCATCGGGGCGGTGTTGGCCAAGCCCCTTATGCCGTCGGTGCCGAACAATTTGCGCGTCATTGAACTCCGCCCCGCTCTTTTCGGGCTGGATGGGTCATAATAGCAAAAGCCGGCAAGGAATACATAAAACTTGGCGGCTTAGCCGGCCAAGGCTGCCGCCACCGTTAATGCGTCCCTGAGCGGCGCGGGCTCGTGCGTGCGGATGATGTCGGCCCCTTGGGCCGCGGCAAAGAGTTCGGCGGCCAGCGTTGCGGGCAAGGCCGCGCCCGCATCGCGGCCTGTCATTTTCCGTAAGAAAGATTTACGCGAGACCGAGATCAGGATGGGGCAGGCCGAACGCCGCCTTGAGTTCTGGCAGCCACCTCAGCACGGTGAGTGAAACATCGGGGTTGGCGCCCAGAAAGAAACCCATGCCGGGATCGAGGATCAGGCGTTCGCGCGCCACACCGGCCAAAATGAGCGCCTTGATGCGAGTTTCGAAAAACGCGGCGATGCGGTCCATGATGCCGGCGGCATCGGTTTCCATGCGCGTGGCGCGGCCGCGCCCCTGCACCGAATGCATCACCACAAGCTTGCAGCGCGCCTTGGCAAGCGCCGGATATAATTTTGCTTCCGGAAAACCCTGAATGTCGTTGAGATAGTCCACGCCTTGCGCGAGCGCCCAGACTTGCGTTTCCGGCACGAAACTGTCGATGGAGATTTTGCGCCCGTCTTTTTTCAGCGCGCTAACGATGGGCGCAAGACGCGCGATTTCGATTTCAGGGGGAACATGCTTGGCGTCCGGATTGCTGGAGGCGGCGCCAAGATCGAGCACGTCCGCGCCCTCGTCGGAAAGTTTGCGCGCATGGCTGAGCGCCGCCAGCGGCGAAAGATAAAGCCCGCCGTCGGAGAACGAATCCTCCGTGATGTTGACGATGCCAAAGATTGCCGGAAGCCGGAAATCGGAACCCGGAAATCTGAAGTCGCCTGGCAAGGTATCTGATTTCCGATTTCTGACTTCTGATTCCTGGATCACGTTCCCGGTTGCGGTTCGGGCGCGATGATGCCGGGCTCGCGGTTGCGGCCGGCGCTCGGCACGGTGGCGGGCTTGCGGCTCCGCAGGCGGCTCTTCATAAGGCGTGCGCACCGGGCGGATGCCCTTGAACAGCGCCACGATTTCGTCGCCGGTCAGCGTCTCGTATTCCAGCAGGCCCGCGCGCCAGCGTGTGCAGGTCGGCGATCTTGTCGGTCAGGATTTTTTTCGCGCGCTGGTAGCTTTCTTCGATGATGCGGCGGATTTCCGCGTCGATCTTCTGCGCCGTTGCTTCCGATACGCTTCTGCGTGCGCGAGACGCTGTGGCCCAGGAACACTTCCTCCTGGTTCTCGGCATAGGCGATGGGGCCTAGCTATCCGACATGCCGAAGCGCGTCACCATGGCGCGCGCCATGCGGGTGGCCTTTCGATGTCGCGATTGCGCGCCGGTGGTGACCTTCTCGTGACCGAACATCAGCTCCTCGGCGATACGGCCGCCAAAGGCGACGCACAGATCGGCCAGCATCTTCTGCGCGCGTCAGCGAAAGCTGATCGCGCTCAGGCAGCCGCATCACCATGCCGAGCGCGCGGCCGCGCGGGATGATGGTGGCCTTGTGGATGGGATCGGAGCCCTTGACGCTGAGCGCCACGATGGCGTGGCCGCCTTCGTGATAGGCGGTGAGCTTCTTTTCCTCGTCGCTCATCGCCATCGAGCGGCGCTCCGCGCCCATCATCACCTTGTCCTTGGCGTCTTCGAATTCGCTCATGCTGACCACGCGCTTGCCGCGCCGCGCGGCCAATAGCGCGCTTCATTCACCAGATTGGCGAGATCGGCGCCGGAAAAGCCGGGCGTGCCGCGCGCGATGATGCGCGGGTCCACGTCGGGCGCCAGCGGCACCTTGCGCATGTGCACTGCGCAGGATCTTCTCGCGGCCGGCAAGATCGGGATTGGGCACCACGACATGGCGGTCGAAACGGCCGGGGCGCAGCAGCGCCGGATCCAGCACGTCGGGGCGGTTGGTGGCGGCGATCAGGATCACGCCTTCATTGGCCTCGAAGCCGTCCATCTCGACCAGCAACTGATTGAGCGTCTGCTCGCGCTCGTCATTGCCGCCGCCAAGGCCGGCGCCGCGATGGCGCCCGACCGCGTCGATTTCATCGATGAAGACGATGCAGGGCGCGTTCTTCTTCGCCTGCTCGAACATGTCGCGCACGCGGGATGCGCCCACGCCCACGAACATCTCGACGAAATCGGAGCCGGAAATGGTGAAGAACGGCACATTGGCTTCGCCCGCGATGGCGCGCGCAAGCAGCGTCTTGCCGGTGCCCGGCGGGCCGACCAGCAGCACGCCCTTGGGGATGCGTCCGCCCAGGCGCTGGAATTTCTGCGGGTCGCGCAGGAAGTCGACGATCTCTTTCAGATCGTCCTTCGCCTCGTCCACGCCCGCCACGTCTTCAAACGTGACGCGGCCCTGGCGCTCGGTCAGCAGCTTGGCGCGGCTCTTGCCGAAGCCCATCGCCTTGCCGCCGCCCGACTGCATCTGGCGCAGGAAGAACACCCACACCGCCGACCAGAAGCAGCATGGGGAACCAGTTGATGAAGATGCCGAGGAGCGTCGGCACATTGTCTTCGCCTGGTTGCGCTGTGACCGCCACATTGTGGTCGAGCAGGCGCTGCACCAGATTGGGGTCATCCGGCGCGTAAGTGGTGAAATGCTGGCCGCTCTTGTATTCGCCGCTGATGGTCTTGCCCTGGATGGTCACCGATTTCACGTCGTTCGAATTCACCTGCTGGGCGAACTCGCTGAAGGCGACCTGGCTTGCCGTGCCGTGCGATCCCGAGTTCTCGAACAGGTTGAACAACAGCACCAGCAACAGCGCGATAACGACCCAAAGCGTGAGATTGCGGAAATTGCTCACCGGCGTTCCTTTCTTACGGGTTGCGCGCTGGCGCTCCCCGCTTACAGATAGGTACTGTCATATCATTCTGCCAGTCAGAAAGACGTTAAGAAATCCAGGAAGCGCCCGCAATGCGGCCTTTTCCGGGCAGTTAATGGGGTGCTGCTTTCACTGGCACGGCCCCAAGAAAATCCACCCGCAGGCCTTCGGTTCCGGCAGCGCCAAGAGCGTGAGGGGCGAAAAGCGTATCACCCCGTTTAACCGCAGGCAGGCTTGCGCGGGCGGGCGCAGGCACATGCGCAAGCGCTTGGGCGAGTTCGGGCCTGTTGCCCAAGGCGGAAACATGAAGCCGCCCGGACTTTGCACTTGCAGAAAGCGACAGGCGGAAACGGCCGTCCCACACCGCCTCTTTTCCGTGGGTCAGCAGCACATCCGGCGCGCGCGCGGCGTCACGCGCCTCGCGCGTGACAAGCAGCGTGTTTTCGCCAAAACGCCGCCATGCCTTGGGCGCGGGCGCGATGCGGCAGCCATGCAGCGTGCGCCCGCCAGCGAGCTTGCGCGAAATAATGGAATCGAGGAGATGCTCCAGCCGCTCGAAACGCGGGCGGTAGTTTTCACCGGATACACTCAACAGCACGCGGGCGAGCGCGCGCAAGCCAAGCTCGCGGGGCGCGCGCGCAATGGCGCTGGCGTCCAGCAGCGCATAACCCGCCTGGTCATAATGCGCGGCCGTGGCGAGCAAGGTGGCGCTTGCCGTGTCCAGCGCTTCACGGGCGCGGGCCAAATGCGCGGCGGCGGCGGCGATACGCGCGGAACTTAACCCCGCCGCTTCCAGGATGGGAAAAATGGCGCGCAGCCGCGTGCGGGCGAAACGCGTGTCCGCATTCATCGGGTCTTCGTGCCAGGGCTGGCCGCGGCCCGTCAGAAATTTGCGCAACTCGGCGCGCTTCATATCCAGCAGCGGACGATAAAGCGCTGGCTTGTCGAAGCCAGCTGATGGAAACGCCGCGCATGGCTGCATGGCGGAAATCCCGTCGACGCCCGACCCGCGCGCGAGCCTGAGCAGGAATGTCTCCGCTTGATCTTCCTGCGTGTGGGCGAGAAAAAGCGCGCTCACATAATTCGCCCGGCACCATTCGCCCATCAGTCGGTAACGCGCCTCACGCGCTTGCGCCTCGATGTCGGCCTGGGGCCGCCTGCCCTGCCAGCGCAAGACATGGGCTTCCAACCCCGCTTGCTTCGCCCAGACGGCCACCTGTGCTGCTTCCTGCGCGGACTCGGTGCGCAGCCCGTGATCGACGACGAGAACAACGGGCGGCGCCGCGCCGCGCGCGCGCGCCCAACCCGCGAACAGCAGCATCAGCGCCAGCGAATCCCCGCCGCCCGAAACGGCAAGCGCCGAGCGCAGTTCTCCCGTCCAGCCAAAAGCTGCCAGCGCGCCGGCAAAGCGCGCCTCAAGCGCGCTACTTGCAACGGGCCTTCTTCGCGTCCGTCCTCGCCTTGGCGAGGAGCGTCTTGCTGGCCGTCGGATATTTCGCCGGGAACGCGGCAAGGGTGGCGCATCCTTCCTGCTTCTGATTGAGCCCCAAAAGGGACTCGCCAAGTTTCAACATGCCTTCGGGCGCGTGCGGTGCCTTGGGATATTTCTTCAGCATCTCTGCGAAGCTGCGCGCGGCCTCGGCATAATCCTTCTTGGCGGAATAGGAAATATCGCCGGCCCAGTACAAAGCTTCCTGCGCCAGCCTGTCGGTGGGGAATTGATCGGCCACCGCGCGGAAACCTGCGCGCGCTTGGTCATATGCCCCGCGCGCGAGCTGATCCATGGCCGCATTATATTTCGTGCTCGCCTCGCCGCTTGCTCCGGTGGCGGTAACCGGGCCGGACGCGTTTCCCTTGCCAGGGGGCGTCAGCACAACATGACTGCCAGAAGGCGCATTTGCGCCCTGCTGCTGAACGGGTGACGGCTTTGGCGCCGGCACATTGTTCACTGCGCCCTGCGGCACGGTGCCAAGATTGCTGGGGCCAGGCGCCAATTGCTGGGGCGGCGCCCCTTCCGGCGCGGGCGCCATTTCGCCTGCTCCCTGCGCTCCACCCTGATTGCCGAAGTGATAATTCATGTCGTTCTGCATCTGATCGACTTTGGCCGACAGATCATTGACGCGGTGCGTCAGTTCTTCGAGCTGGCCGGTGAGCCGTTGCAGGCTTGCTTCCAGATCGTTCAGGCGCTGCGACGAGGGCGCGATGCCGGCGGGCGGCGGGCCTTCATCGCGGGCGCCGCCGCCATTGCGAAAGACTTCCTGCTGCAGATCGCGCACGTCGCGCTCGAGATGCTCGATGCGCGCTTGCAAATCGCTGGTGTCGCCGCTGCCGGCGTGCTGGGAGAAAGCGGGGATCGCTATCGCCACGCCGCCCGCAATCAGCAGCGCTGCGGCAATGCGCGTGGGGCTACGCCATTGTGTCATGGTTGGTCTCGCTTTGGTTCTCGAAGGACGGCCATGGGATCGTCAAACTTGGTCTAAAATGGGGCCCGCTTGAAGCCCTGAACAGAAAGGGCGCCCTAGGGCGCCCTTTCATTCATAATTACACTGGCTACCCGCGTCAGGATGAAACGCCGCCCGATATCACAGACACCGCACGGCGGTTCTGCGCCCAGCAGGCTTCGTTTGATTCCACGCAAACGGGCTTCTCTTTGCCATAAGAGATTGTGTCCATGCGGCTCGCGGCCACGCCCAGGCTGACCAGATATTCGCGTGTCGCGCTGGCGCGGCGGGCGCCAAGCGCCAAATTGTATTCGCGCGTGCCGCGTTCGTCGCAATGGCCTTCGATGGAAAGCCGCACCGAGGGATATTTGGCGAGCCATGCCGCCTGTTTCTGCAGCGTCGCCTTGCCGTCATCGCGGATGGTCGAGCTTTGGAAATCGAAGAACACGCGGTCGCCGACATTGACCTGGAAGTCGCGCAAGCTGCCCGGCGTGATCACTTCGCTGCCGGCGCCGTTGGTCGAGGCCGTCGTCGCGGGTTTGGTGGCGCAGGCGGTAAGCAGCAGGAAAACGGAAATGGTTGCGAGTTTTGCAGTGCTTGAAAATGTGGACATGGGAACGGACTCCGTCGCACGCGCATGCCCCGGCGCGAAGGCCTGCGCTAGGTTACGTTCGAGCACCCCCTCGATTGCCCTCGCGTCGCACCGGGACGTAACGCGCGAGTAAGTGAAAGGTTACGGGAGGACCTTTATTGGATCAAGGGCGACCATGCGGGATCCGAGGCATCGCCAGGGGTGAGCACACGCCGCTCATTGCGCCCGGTTACGTCGACGGACCAAATGGTTGAGCCGCCGCCATAACCGCCGGCACCCGTTGGTGTCGTTCGCGTGAACATAATGACACGCCCGTTTGGCGCCCAGGTTGGGCCTTCATCCTGCCAGCCCGTGCTTAATATGCGCTCGCCCGAGCCATCGGGATGCATCACGCCGATGTGGAAGGCGCCTTCTGTGATCTTGGTAAACGCGATCAGATCGCCGCGCGGGCTCCACACCGGCGTGCCGGCGCGCCCGGCGCTGAAGCTGATGCGGTGCGGGTTGGAGCCGTCGGCGTTCATCACATAAATCTGCTGGCTGCCGCCGCGGTTGGACTCCCAGGTGATCTGCCGGCCGTCCGGCGAATAGCAGGGCGCCGTGTCGATGCCGGGATCGTTGGTCAGGCGCTGCACGCCGCGCGTGGCCAGATCCATCGCATAGATGTCGGAATTGCCGTTGCTGTCGAGCGCCATGATCACCTTGCGGCCATCTGGCGAAAAGCGCGGGGAAAACGTCATGTTGGGGAAATTGCCCAGCATTTCCTGGCGCCCCGATTTCGAGATCGAACAGATAAACCCGCGGCCGCGCGTTGATGTAGGACATGTAGGCGATCATCTGCGCCGTCGGATTGAAGCGCGGCGTCAGCACCAGATAATCGCCCTGCGTCAGGAACACCGGATTGGCGCCGTCCTCGTCCATGACGGCCAGGCGCTTGCGGCGGTCGAGCTTGGGCCCCGACTCCGCGATGAACACGATGCGTGTGTCGAAATAGCCTTTTTCGCCGGTGATGCGCTCATAGATCGCGTCCGACACCAGATGCGCGATACGCCGCCAATTATCCGGCGTGGTGGAATATTGCAGCCCGATCATCTGTGCTTCGCCGAAAATATCCCACAGGCGGAAATCGACCTTGAGCCTGCCGTCAGGCTGCGTCGTCACCACGCCGGTGACGAGGCCTTGCGCCTGGATGGCGCGCCAGTCGCTGAAGCGGGGCGGCACGTTGATGTCGGAAATCTTCTCGATATAGGAGGCGGGGTCGAGCGGGCGGAACAGGCCAGAACGATCCAGATCGTTGCGCACTACGGTGGCGATGTCGCGGCCCTTCGCCTGATCGGAAGCCTGCGCGCCCAGAAAATCGGGAATGGCGATGGGCAAGGGCTGAATGCTGCCCTGCGTCACATCCACCTTGAGCGCGGCCCCGGCGGGCGCCGCTGCCAGCATCGTCAGCAGCAAGGCCGCGGCCCACGCCAAACCGAGTCTTTTCGTCATGGCAATTACTCCTGTCCCATCATCTGGCGGGGATCGAAATGAAACGGATTGATCTCGCGCCACTGATCGTAACGTTCGGCAGGCAATTTGTATGGCGCGCATTTGTAGATCGCCCGCCTGGCCGCCTCGGCCGCGGCGCGCGTATAGGCATCGCTCGCCACGGCGGCGGCCGAGTTTGCATCCAATTGTGGCGGCCGTGCGACAGTGCCGTCGGGGTTGAGGAACAAATCGAAATCGACCACCAGCTCGTCCGCGCGCGGCGCGCCCAAAGGCGGGCTCCAGCATTGCGCGATCTGGTTCCTCAGCGCGTCCTCCAGATCCATTGTCATGGCGTTCTGATTGCCAATTCCGCGCGTGTTGCGGTCTGCCAGTTTGGCGTTCGCGGGCGCGTTGGATTTCGGCGCCACCTTGTTCAGCAGCGCCAGCACGCTGTCGACGCTGAATTTCTGTTGCGACTGGTCGGGCTGCGGCTTCATGCGCGGCGTGGGCGTTTGCGGCGGGGCGGGCGAGGGTTCGGGCGCGGCATTGGGCTGCAACTCGGGCGGCGCGGGCTCGACTGCTTCCTCTTCGGGCTGCGGCTGGGGCGTTGGCTCCACCACCGCTTCCTGCTGGGATTGCGGTTCGGGCTGGGGTTGCTGTTCTTCCTTCACCGTCGGCGCGATGTTTGTTTTCTCGCCGATGGTGACGAGATCGACGGGCACGACGGGCGGCGGCTCGCTCGACACATCAAGGCTGTGCGGCCAGGCGAACATGGCCGCGCCAATCACCACCGCGTGCAGCGTGGCCGAACCGATAACTCCGCGGCGCATTGCACCTTCACTTCTTCTTTTTCTTTTCGGTATCGGTGACGAGGCCGATCCGCTTGAAGCCCGCCGAGGAGAGAAGGCCCATCACCTCCATCACCTTGCCGTAATCGACCGAAGCATCGCCGCGCACGAAGATGCGCTGGTCGTAGCCGTTCTGGGCGATCGCTTCGAGCTTGGGCACCAGTTCTTCTTCCGTGATCGGCGTGTTCTGCAAATAAATCTTGCCGCCCTTGTCGATGGTGACGGCCAAGGGCTCAGTGTCCTGGTTGAGGGCGGCCGCTTTCGTCTTCGGCAGATCGACCGGCACGCCCACGGTGAGCAGCGGCGCAGTCACCATGAAAACGATCAAAAGCACCAGCATGACGTCGACAAAAGGCGTGACGTTGATTTCCGAAAGCGGCCGCCCGCGCCCGCGGCGCCGCGCAGCCCCGTTGCGCCCGTTGTAAAGCGCCGATGCCATCAGCGCGCTCTCTCATCGAGCTGGCGCGAAAGGAACGCCGAGAACTCGTCGGAGAAGCCTTCGAGCCTGCCGTTATAGCGCCCCAGATCGTTGACGAACTTGTTGTACGCGACGACCGCCGGGATGGCGGCAAGCAGGCCCAGCGCGGTGGCGAACAGGGCTTCGGCAATACCCGGGGCGACGACAGCCAGTGTGGTGTCGTGCTGGGCGGCGATGGCACGGAACGAATTCATGATGCCCCACACCGTGCCGAACAGTCCGACAAAGGGCGCGGTGGAGCCGACGGTCGCAAGAAAGCCCAGGCCCCGCTCGGCCTTGTCCATTTCGCGCTGGATGGAAACGTTCATCGCTTTGGTGACGCGTTCCTTGACGCCGGAAAAACCGGATGCCGGAGGCGAACCGTGCTCGAACGAGCGCTTCCATTCGCGCAAGCCTGCGACGAACAATGCTGCAATGGGGTGATCGGCGCGGGACGAATATTGCGCATAGAGATCGTCAAGCGAGCGGCCCGACCAGAAATTCTGCTCGAACTTGTCGGCTTTGTATTTCAGCCTGCCGATGGCCAGCCATTTGTCGATAATGATTACCCACGACCAGAACGAAGCGGCCAGCAGCAACAGCAGCACGCATTTCACCACCACATCGGCGCGCATGAAGAGACCGATGGGCGAGAAATTGCCTTCGGTCTGCGCGGTTTGGTCGCCCACCAATGTGGTGTCCACCGTGCCCGTGGGCGCGGCGCTGGGCGGTTGCAAAGCCTCGCTTTCAGCCGCTGGCGATGAAGGCGCCGCCGTGGGCGGCTTGCCATGCGTGGGCTGCTCGCGGGTCAGCTGCGCCAGTGCGGGCGCGGCCGTGAGCGGCAAAACAAGAATGAACGCCGTCAACACCGCGGCGGTAAAACTGAAGCGCATCATGGCGAATCCTTGGGCAATGTTCCGGCCATGTGCCTGCGGCATTTTCCAGCCTACCGCCAGGCCCATCAAACCTGGCCGGACAAGGCACAAAGCCCGTCAAACATGGCTGAATTTTGACCCCGACTCAATCTCAGGGGGCCAGCCCAAGCGCTGCCCTCAGCTCGGCCTTGGCGGAGGCGAAATCGCTTTCGTAATTCGGATTCTGCATCATCGCATATACCAGCACGGTCGCATCGATACGGCCCGTTTCCACGTCGGTGGGATAATGGACGCCGCCTATCACGCGGTTCTGCCCGAACTCCCAGCCGCGCGCGAAAAGCTCGGCGCGCTTTTCGGGAACCATGTCGCCAAGAATGATGGCGCAAGTGGCGCCAAAGGTGGAGTGGCCGCTGGGATAGGATGCGTTGTAGGTGCCGTCATTGTTGGCGACGCCTTCTTTCAGTCCCGGCGACGGGTGAATGCGCGCGCTGGCTTCGAAAGGCCTGGGGCGATGCCAGTAATCCTTGGCGGCGCCAACAATGGGGGATTCCGAATGGCGGACGCGGTCGAAGAACGCAGTGAGCTTCGGCAAATTCTCTTTGGTGAAATTGGGCCCCAGCACGTCGGCAAAACGAAACACATTGATCTCGGCGTCCTCTTCCGTGCGCTTGGTTTGGGCGGCGGTGCGGTGGCGCTGCGCATCCAGCATGGCCTGCATGTCTCGCTTTTGCGCCGCTGAATCAGGCGCAGGAGGCGGCGGCAACAATTGCAGGAGGTCGACCTGGCTGGGCGCGAGATAATCCGCCGCTGGCTGCGTTGCGTTTTCCGCCAGCACGGGAACCGCGCCAAGAAAGGCGACAATAATTAACGGCGAGAACCAGGAAAGTTTTTTCATGTGTTTCCCCCAAGCGTGAAGTTTGTGTGACCATAGCGCCCAATGATGACGCGCGCGCGTCATGGCTAACGGGCCAGATATTTTTCCAGGCCTTTGCGAATATCTTCGGGAATCCGGCGCGGGCGGCCGTCGAGCGTAATGACGCAGGCCTCGACCCGCGTCTTCACCAGCAGTTCATCTTTCCGCCACACGCCCTGCTCCACCCGCATGCGCGCGCCCGTGATTTCCTTCGGCGTTGAGCGCACGGCAAGGTCGTCGTCCACGCGGGCGGGCTTGAGATAGTCGATGGTCATATGGCGCACCACCCAAACGAGCGGCTCTTCGGTTTTCAGCATGCCCTGATGGCGCACGCCGGCCGCGCGCAGGAACTCCGAGCGCCCGCGCTCCATGAAATGAAGATATTTCGCGTGATAGACCACGCCGGAAAAATCCGTGTCTTCGTAATAGACGCGGACGGGCAGCACATGGGTGTGGCGGTCGAACCAGCCGCCGGACGCGGCGTGAGGCTCAGTTTTCGTCATCGCCGAAAAGCGGCGGCTGGTCGGGCTTGCGCTGGGGCGCTGGCAGGCCGAGATGGCCGTAAGCCTGGCTCGTCAGCATGCGCCCTCGTGGCGTGCGCTGAACGAAGCTTTGCTGGATGAGAAACGGTTCGACGATTTCCTCGATGGCGTCGCGCGGCTCGCCCAGCGCGGCCGCAATGGTTTCCACGCCGACCGGTCCGCCCGCGAAACCCTCGGCAATTAGCTTGAGATAACGGCGATCAAAAGCATCGAGCCCGCGCTTGTCCACTTCCAGGCGGGCGAGCGCTTCGTCAGCAATGCGCGCGTTCACTTCGCTTTTGCCCGCAACCGACGCAAAGTCGCGCACGCGTTTCAAAAGGCGCCCGGCGATGCGCGGCGTGCCGCGCGAACGCTGGGCGATTTCGTGCGCGCCATCGGGGGTGAGCTTCAAGCCCAGCACGCGCGCGCCGCGCACCACGATCTGCATCAATTCCGCGGTCTCATAGAAATTCAACCGCACCGGAATGCCGAAACGATCGCGCAACGGCGTGGTGAGCAGGCCGGAGCGCGTGGTGGCGCCGATCAGCGTGAAGGGCGCGAGCTGTATCTTTACCGAGCGCGCGGAAGGCCCCTCGCCGATGATGAGGTCAAGCTCGAAATCTTCCAGCGCCGGATAAAGAATTTCTTCCACCACCGGATTGAGGCGGTGGATTTCGTCGATGAAAAGCACATCGCGCGGCTCCAGATTGGTGAGGAGCGCCGCCAGATCGCCCGCGCGCGCGAGCACGGGGCCCGATGTGGCGCGGAACGCGACGCCAAGCTCACGGGCCACGATTTGCGCGAGCGTGGTTTTGCCAAGCCCCGGCGGGCCGGAAAACAGCACGTGGTCGAGTGGTTCGCCCCGCGTCTTGGCCGCTTCGATGAACACCGAAAGGTTCTTGCAGGCGCCCGCCTGGCCCACGAATTCCGACAGGTGCTTGGGCCGCAGGCCGGTTTCGAGCGTATCTTCTTCCGCGCGCGCAGGCGTTACCAAACGGTTCGGATCGGGCTTGGGCTTGGCGGTCGCCATCAGCCGGCCCGCCGGCGCAACGAGCGCGCCAGAATATCGTTTATCCGTGTTTGCCAGCCCCGCCCGGTGGCGCGAAAGGCTTCGACGACTTTGGCATCGAGACGAATGGTCACTGGCACTTTGGTTTCGGCCTTCGGCGGCCGCCCACGCGAACGGCGATAGGCCTCGACAATTTCGGGCACGACTTCTATCGCGGGCCGCATTCTTTTCAGTACCGCATCGCTTAAAGGCGGGGAATCCACGGCCTCCCAGTTACGCTGGGAGATGTGCGGCGGTTTATGCGGTCTTCGACTCATATTGCCTGGATCTCACGTTCATTGGCCTTGCGCAAACTGATTACCCGAACTTTTCCCGCTCGCCGGTGAAAGATGCGAACGTGAAGCCGCGACCCGATAAAACCCAAGGCGATTTCGCGTTTCTCACCGTATACATAGCGGTCATCTGCAGCGATGAGTGCCGTTTCGAAATCGAACTTTTCGACAGCGACGAAATCAATGCCATGCTTGGCGACATTCGCTTCACGCTTTTCCTCGTCCCATTCGAAGTCCATTTTAAGCCTAATTATTGTATGTACAAAAAATCACAAAGTCAAATGCTAGCGCGCCAGTTGCCGCAGGGATTCCTTAATAAGCGATTCGAGCGGCGCTTCGCCTAGGCTCTGGCCCGCGCGCACCACCGCTTCGGCCGCCGTGCCCTGGCTGTAGCCGAGCTTGATAAGGGCCGCGACCGCGTCGCTCTCAGTGGGCCTCGGAATCAGCACATGCACATTGCTCGCGGCTTCCGCGCCATGGGTTTTCATCAGCAGCGAAGGCGCCTTGTCTTTCAATTCGGTGACGAGGCGGAGCGCGAGCTTGGGCCCGACATTCTGCGCGCGCCCCACCACCGCCTTGTCGCCCAGCACAATCGCGCGTTCGAGCTCACGCACCGAAAGCGCGCTGAGCAATGACAGAGCCACGCGCGCGCCCACGCCTTGCACAGTTTGCAGCAGGCGAAACCAGTCGCGCTCTTCCGCAGAAGAAAATCCGTAAAGTCGGATGGCCTCGTCGCTGACCTTGGTTTCGATAGCGAGGCTGGCATTGGCGCCAGCCATGAGCTTCGACAAGGTGGAAGACGGGCAATGCACGAGGTAACCCACGCCGCCGACGTCAAGGATGACGTGATCCGTTCCGACACTATCCACGCGGCCGGCAAGCTTGCCGATCATAACGCCACCATGGCCGCCGCAATGCGCGCGTTGGTGCGCGAAAGATGCGCGTGCGCGATGGCGACGGCCAGCGCATCCGCCGCATCGGCGGCTTCGAAGCGCGCTAGGGGAAGCAGCCGCCGCACCATCGCCTGGATCTGCTCCTTGCTCGCATGGCCGACGCCCACCACCGATTTCTTGACGTGGTTGGGCGTGTATTCGGCGATCTCCAGGCCTGCTTCGGCCGCCGCCAGCAGCGCCACCGCGCGCGCGTGGCCCAGTTTCAACGCAGCCGATGGATCCTTGTGCACGAAAGCCTGCTCCACCGCGACGGCATCGGGGGAATGCGCGCGGATGATTTCGGCGAGCGCGACGTGAAGCGCTGCCAGCCGCACGCCCAGCGAATCCGCCGGCGTGGTTTCAATCACGCCATTGGCGATGTGGGCAAGCTTGTGGCCGGCAATTTCGATCACGCCCCATCCGGTGCAGCCAAGGCCCGGATCGCACCCCATAACGCGCAAGGACTCCATGTGAACGCCCGCCTAAAACGAATCAGGTACGCCAGTGTCAGTCATACCGGACGCAAGCTGCAATATGTTTAGGCTGCTGAATCGCTAATGCCCAAGCAAGAACCTGCCCATCCCCCGGATTCTGGGTGGCTGGCATTTTGCGGGCGCCTGAGCGGAAAGACTCTTTGGGCAATCGCCCACGAGTACAGCCCAAAAATACGAGTTGCCGAATTGCGGCGCCGCCAATGCGATAGCGACCGCAAAAAAAATGGCCAGTGCGACGATTTCATACGGTTTCAGCACTGTCACGCCGCCGAGAGCTTTTCCATCAGCGCGTCCGACATTTCATAATTGGCGTAGACGTTCTGTACGTCGTCGTGGTCTTCCAGCACATCGAGCAATTTCAGCAGCGAAACCGCGTGCTCGTCGCTCACCGGCACGTTATCGAGCGGCCGCCAGACGATTACCGCCGATTGCGGCGGGCCGAGTTTCGCTTCCAGCGCGTCGCGGACAGACGTGAAATCTTCCTGCCTGCAAAGGAATTCGTGGGACTCTTTGGTGGAAACCACTTCCTCCGCGCCCGCCTCGATCGCCGCCTCCAGCATGGCGTCGGCGGTCCCCGCCTTGGCCGGATACACAATCGAACCCATACGGCTGAACAGGTAAGCAACCGAGCCCGCCTCGCCCAGCGCGCCGCCATATTTCGAGAACGCCGCGCGCACGTCGCTGGCCGTGCGGTTGCGGTTGTCGGTGAGCGCTTCGACGATGAGGGCAACGCCGCCCGGCCCATAGCCTTCATAGCGCACTTCTTCGTAATTCTCGGCCTCGCCCCCTTGCGCCCTGCGGATGGCGCGCTCGATCACATCCTTCGACATGCTTTGCGCCTTGGCCGCCGCGATCGCCGCTCGCAGACGCGGGTTGTGCTCTGGATCGGGCATGCCCAGTTTGGCCGAGACGGTGATTTCGCGGCTGAGCTTGGAGAACAGCTTGGACTTTTGCGCGTCCTGCCGGTTCTTCCTGAACATGATGTTTTTGAACTGGGAATGGCCTGCCATGAACGCCTCGCCCTACGCGCGGGTGAAATAGCGGAACTCCGTCCTTTTGAAAACGTTCTGTTTTCATGGATTTCTCGAGACTGGAAATCCACCTGTTCGTACCTACATAGCAATCGGCAGCTAGGGCTTTGCCCGACCTGCCGTTCCCCGCGGTTGGAGCCCCCTCCCCCCAAATCCGGCCGCGGGGTCTTTTTATGTTTCCGGCAGCACGGGTTTGAGACGCCCGCCTACGCGCACGGGTTCGATGCGGCGGGCCAGGCCTGTCTTGTCATGCGTTTCCACGAATACGCCGCACAAAGTCGCGGGGCCCAAGGCCGGCGTCATACGCCCCGACGACATTTTCTTGGTGAAGCGTTGGAGCGGTTCTTCCTTGTCCATGCCAATGACGGAATCGAAATCGGCGCAGGCGCCGGCATCCGTCAGATACGCCGTGCCGCCAGGCAAGATTTGCGCGTCCGCCGTCGGCACGTGTGTGTGCGTGCCAACGACAAAACTTGCGCGCCCATCGCAGAAATGGCCCATCGCCATTTTTTCCGAAGTCGCTTCCGCGTGCATGTCCACCACGATGGCGTCGGCCCCCTCGCGCAAGGGGCAGGCGGAGAGTTCCGCGTCCGCCGCGGCAAAGGGATCGTCGAGCGGGTCCATGTAAACGCGGCCCATGACGTTGATGACCAGAATGCGCCCGCCATTCTTCGCCTGATAAATGCAGGCGCCGCGCCCCGGCGTGCCAGGCGGATAATTGCGTGGCCGCAGGATGCGGTCTTCGTCATTGATGAAGGTGAGGATTTCGCGCTGGTCCATCCAGTGATTGCCGCTTGTCAGCATGTCGATGCCGCAGGCGAAGAGATCGTTGGCCACCGCGCGCGTGGTGCCGAAGCCGCCCGCCGCGTTCTCGCCGTTGGCAATGACGAAATCGAGCTTCAGGTTTTCGCGCAAAGCGGGCAGCTGCGCCGCCACCACGTCGCGGCCCGCGCGGCCGATAATGTCGCCTAAAAAGAGAATGCGCATCTAGCCGAACTTCCTAGCGCCCTTTTCGGTCACGATCCAATCGAGCTTTTCGTCGGTGGCTTCGTGCGGGATACGCGCGATCTCCTGCCCTTCATAGCTCAAGCCTACGGCCAGTACAGAGCCCGTTTCGCGCAATGCGCGCAGGCTGCGGTCGTAATAGCCGCCGCCATAGCCCAGGCGGTAACCATCCTCATCGAAGGCAAGCAAAGGCACGAGTACTACACTAGGCTTGATGGGCGGCCAATCGGGCGCGGCCTCGAACAAACCATAAGCGCCTATAATGGGCGCCGCCTTTTGCTCCCAGCGATGAAACGCAAGCGGGCCGCCTTTCGCTGCCACGCGCGGCAGTGCGATCGCCGCCCCGCGCCAGCGCAACGCCGTAACCAATTGCCTGGGATCGATCTCGTCATGCGCGGCGATATAACCGGCGATGACAACATTCGAGAGCAGCGGAATCGAAGTGATAAAATTCTTGGCGATGGCGCGCGCCGCATCGGGCGCGGAAGCCTTCAGCTTCGCGCGCGCCGCGCGCGCTTCGTTCCGCAATTCCTGTTTTTGCTGGGCTAGGTTCATGAAAATAAAGTGGGCGGGACCGCGGTTCGCCGTTGGATATCGGATCCTCACGGGCCTGCCGTAGCAGGTGGGCGCCATATGTCCGGAACCACGGTTCCGGTCAGGGACAGCTCCCTATGAGTACCATTAAGGCCCCTGGGCATCACGATCCTGACGCGCGGTGCAGTACCCGCCCGAGGCCACGTTAGGCGTGCTTGAGGCGCTGGGCAATATCCTCGATCTGGCGGGTGGCTTTTTCCAGCGCATCGGCCAGCATGTCTTCGGTGCTTTGGCTGTTCGCGCCGTGCGCGGGCGCGTTTTTGAGCGCGGCCATTTCCTTGTCGCGTTCTTCCAGGCGGCTCATCGCTTCCGACATTTCGTCGGCGATAACCAGGCTCGCCATCAGCAGCAGCCGCGCGTCGCCCACCTGGCCCACCGTCTCGACCAACTGGCGCACGCGGGTGTCGACGAATTTCGCCAGCGCGCGCAAATGTTCTTCTTCGCCTTCGTCGCAGGCTACCGTATACGCATGATTGTTGACGAGGACGTTGACGAGCGGCATGGACGCCTCCTTCATGCCTCATGCTTCGACAGGCTCAGCATGAGGCGCAACTCTAAGCCTCTCCCTGAGCTTGACGAAGGGTGAGGCCAGTCATTGACGATCCAGCACCGAGCGGATTTCCGCAATCGCGCCATCGAGCCGGACCTCGACTTCTTCGGTGAGTCCCGCAATATCGCGCGTTTCTTCCTCAAGAGTGGCGATGCGCGCGCGCAACGCCGCCACATCGGGGTCGGCGCTGCCGTTGCCCCCGTGGCCCGTGTAAGCCGACGCGCACGCCTCCAGCCGCTCGAGCGCGGCGGAGAATCGTTTCATGGCGGTTTCGAGCCTGGTCAAACGCCGAATCCTGTGCGTGAAATGCGGGACCGCAGCCAGTGGTCACCTTAGGGGGCGCATCAAGAAAGGGCAATCGCGCGCGAGCATTCGGGCGCGCTCTTGACGGGGGAAACCACGCTGGCTAAGGCCAGCATATCCTTAAGGACTCATGCGATGGACAGCGTTTCCGCGTTGCCGGCCAGGGCGTCAGAAGCAGGCCACGGCGCGGGCGTGCAACCTGCCGACGTAAGGCGGCTTGCCAACGCCATCCGCGCGCTCTCCATGGATGCGGTCGAGGCCGCGAAATCGGGCCACCCCGGCATGCCGATGGGCATGGCCGATGCCGCGACCGTTTTGTTCTCGCGCTTTTTGAAATTCGATCCGGCCGATCCCCATTGGCCCGACCGCGACCGCTTCGTGCTGTCGGCAGGCCACGGCTCGATGCTGCTATATTCGCTGCTTTATCTCACCGGCTATTCCAGCATTACGCTGGATAATATCAGGCGCTTCCGCCAATTGGGCAGCCCGTGCGCCGGCCACCCTGAATATGGCCACGCGGACGGCGTTGAAACCACGACCGGCCCCTTGGGCCAGGGCTTCGGCAATGCCGTCGGCATGGCGCTGGCCGAGCGGATATTGAACGCGCGCTTCGGCGACGAGCTGGTCGATCACCGCACCTATGTCATCGCCAGCGACGGCGATCTGATGGAAGGCATCAGCCACGAGGCGGCGAGCCTGGCCGGCCATCTGAAACTCAATCGTTTGATTGTTCTGTTCGACGACAATCACGTTTCGATTGATGGAGACACGGCGCTCACGGAATCGACCAACGTATTGGAACGTTTCGAAGCCTATGGCTGGGCGGCGGCGCGCGTCGACGGCATGGATGGGGCGGCAGTAGCTGCGGCCTTGCAAAAAGCGCAAGCGAGCAACAAGCCTGTGCTGATCGCGTGCCGCACAACAATCGGATTCGGCGCGCCGAAGCGCGCAGGCACCGCCAAGGCGCATGGCGAGGCGCTGGGCGCAGAAGAAGTGGCGGGCGCGCGCCTTGCGCTCAACTGGCCATATCCCGCATTCGAAATCCCGGCCGATATCCTGTCGCAATGGCGCGCCATCGGCGCCGGGGGAAATGCCGCGCGCAAATCCTGGGAAGCGCGCCGTGCTTCATCGCCCAGGCGCGCGGCCTTCGATGAGGCGATTGCGGGCGAAATCCCAGCCTCGCTTGCGCCCGCGTTGGCCGAATTGAAAAAGAAAATCGCCGCCGAAAAACCCAGCGTCGCCACGCGCAAGGCGTCCGAAATGGCGCTGGAAGTCATCAACGCTCACATGCCCGCCACCATCGGCGGCTCGGCCGATTTAACGGGCTCGAACAACACCAAGACCAAGGACATGAAGGATATAACGCCCGGCGATTTTTCCGGGCGCTATATCCATTATGGCGTGCGCGAGCATGGCATGGCGGCCGCCATGAACGGCATGGCGCTGCACGGAGGCATATTTCCCTATTCCGGCACGTTTTTGATTTTCTCCGATTACTGCCGTCCGGCTATCCGGCTGGCGGCCATCATGGGGCAACGCGTCATCCATGTGATGACGCATGACTTCGATTGGTCTTGGCGAAGACGGACCCACGCATCAGCCGGTCGAACAGCTGGCGTCGTTGCGCGCCATGCCGAACCTGCTGGTGTTCCGCCCCGCCGACGCCGTGGAAACCGCCGAATGCTGGGAACTCGCGCTCGCGCAAAAGAACCGGCCCTCCATCCTTGCGCTGACGCGCCAGAATGTCCCAACCGTGCGCACCGGGCACTCATCCGAAAATCTTTCCGCGTGTGGCGCCTATGTGCTGGCGGAAGAGGCGAATGCGCAGCGTGACGTTTCATGCCACCGGATCGGAAGTCGAGATCGCGCTGAAGGCGCGCGAACTGCTGAAAGCAAAAGGGCATCCTTTCACGCGTCGTTTCGATGCCATGCTGGGAATTGTTCGAGGAACAACCCGAAACATATCGTGACAGGGTTCTAGGCCACGGAACCATTAAGGTCGCCATCGAGGCGGCAGCGCCCTTTGGCTGGGAGCGTTACACCGGCCCCGCTGGCTGCTTCATCGGCATGCACGGCTTCGGCGCCAGCGCGCCGTACAAGGACTTGTACAAGCATTTCGGAATCACCCCGAAGCCGCAGCCGAAGCCGCGCTGGTTGCGATACAGAAAGCGAAATAACGAGGTTCATCATGGCAGTGCGTGTTGCGATCAACGGCTTTGGCCGCATCGGGCGGCTAGTGTTGCGGGCGATCGTGGAATCGGGCCGCAAGGACATCGACCGTGGTCGGCGTCAACGATCTCGCGCCCATCGAAACCAACGCGCATCTGCTGCGCTACGATTCCGTGCATGGCCGCTTTCCGCGCGACGTGAAAGTGGACGGCGACCGCATGATCGTTAACGGCCAGGCGATCAAGGTCACGGCCATCCGCAGCCCCGCAGAATTGCCGCACAAGGAATTGGCCGTGGACATCGCGCTGGAATGCACCGGGCTCTTCACCTCGACGGAAAAAGCTTCCGCGCATCTCGCAGCCGGCGCCAAGCGCGTGCTGGTTTCCGCGCCCGCCGACGGCGCCGACATCACGGTCGTTTATGGCGTGAACCACACGAAGCTGACCAAGGACCACATCGTGGTTTCCAACGCATCCTGCACCACCAATTGCCTCGTGCCGGTGGCGAAAGTGCTGAACGATACGGTTGGCATCGAAAAAGGATTTATGACGACCGTACACAGCTACACCAACGACCAGCCCTCGCTTGACCAGGTGCACAAGGATCTCTACCGCGCGCGTGCAGCCGCGCTTTCGATGATCCCGACATCGACCGGCGCCGCCAAGGCCATCGGGCTCGTTCTGCCGGAACTGAAAGGAAAGCTCGACGGCGTTTCCATCCGCGTGCCGACGCCCAATGTTTCGGTGATCGATCTGAAGATCGTTTCCAGGCGGCCGACCACGGTCGATGAAATCAACGGCGCCATGAAGCGCGCGGCGGCGCAGGAACTGAAAGGCGTGCTCGACATCGTGGAGGCGCCCCTTGTCAGCCATGATTTCAACCACGATCCCGCGTCATCAAGTTTCGCCCTCGATCAGACCAAGGTGATAGAAGGCAATCTGGTGCGGGTGATGGCGTGGTACGACAATGAATGGGGCTTCTCGAACCGCATGGCCGACGTCGTGGTGGCGATGGGCAAGCTGATCTGACGGGTGCATGGTTTACCGCACGCTCGATGATCTTCAGGTAAAGGGCAAACGCGTTCTCGTTCGCGCCGACCTCAACGTGCCGATGAATGAGGGCCGCGTCACCGACGCCACCCGCATCGAGCGCCAGGCGCCGACGCTCAAAGAGCTTTCGGAAAAGGGCGCGCGCGTGATCGTGCTTTCGCATTTCGACCGGCCTAAGGGCAAGGTCGTGCCTTCCATGTCGCTGAAGCCCATCGCAGCACCGCTGGCGAAAGCAATCGGCAAAGCCGTTGCGTTTGCCGAGGATTGCATGGGCGAGAAAGCGCAAGCAGCCGTCGCCAAACTGAAAGACGGCGATGTGCTGTTATTGGAGAACACGCGCTTTCATTCGGACGAAGAGAAAAACAATCCCGAGTTCGCCAAACAGATCGCTTCGTTCGGCGATATTTTCGTCAACGATGCATTTTCTGCCGCGCATCGCGCGCACGCGACGACGGAAGCCATTGCACATTTATTGCCGAGCGCCGCCGGGCGTTCCATGCAGGCCGAACTCGAACATCTGCAAAAGGCGCTGGATAACCCTGCGCGCCCTGTGATGGCGGTTGTGGGTGGCGCGAAAATCTCCACAAAGATTGCGCTCTTGGAAAACCTGGTCGCGCGCGTGAACGCGCTCGTCATCGGCGGCGCCATGGCGAACACATTCCTTGCCGCCAAGGGATTGCAGATCGGCAAGTCGCTTTCGGAACCCGATCAGCTCGAAACCGCGCGCCGCATTATAACAACCGCGGATAAGATGGGCGCCAAAATCCATTTGCCAATCGACGTGGTGGTAGCCAGGGAATTCAAGGCCAACGCCACGCATCGAACGGTGGCGGCGGACAAGGTTGCCGACGATGAAATCATCCTCGACATCGGCCCGGCCTCGGTTGCAGCCTTCGTCAGCCAGTTGCAGAATATGAAAACACTGGTCTGGAACGGGCCGCTCGGCGCTTTCGAGACGCCGCCGTTCCAGGCCGGCACCGTGGCCGCCGCCAAGGCAGTTGCCGCGCGCACACGGGAAGGAAAGCTTCTTTCGGTGGCGGGCGGTGGCGATACTGTGGCGGCGTTGGCCCAGGCCCATGTCGAGAAGGATTTCACTTATGTCTCGACCGCCGGCGGCGCGTTTCTGGAGTGGCTGGAAGGAAAAACCTTGCCGGGTGTTGCGGCATTAGAGGTAACGCGATGAATATTGACGAACTGGTCAGCACTTCGATGAAAATGGTGGCCAAGGGCAAGGGCATTCTTGCGGCTGACGAAAGCTCGGGCACCATCAAGAAACGCTTCGACGCCATAGGCGTGGAATCCACCGAAAACAATCGCCGCGATTACCGCGAACTGCTCTTCCGCACCGGCGAGGCGATGAAGCAGAATATTTCCGGCGTCATCCTTTACGACGAAACCATCCGCCAGAATGCCAAAGACGGCACGCCGCTGGTAAAGCTGATCGAACAGACGGGCGCCGTGCCCGGCATCAAGGTGGACAAGGGCGCGAAACCGCTTGCCGGTTACCCGAACGAAATGATTACCGAAGGCCTAGACGGCCTGCGCGAGCGGCTGATGGAGTATTACAAGCTTGGCGCCCGCTTCGCCAAATGGCGCGCGGTGATCGACATAGGCCAGGGCATCCCCAGTTTCGCCTGCATCATGGACAACACTCATGCGCTCGCGCGCTATGCCGCGCTCTGCCAGGAGCAGAACATCGTTCCCATCGTCGAACCCGAAGTGCTGATGGATGGCGCGCACGAAATTGGCCGCTGCTACGAAACCACCGAATGGGTGCTGAAGCAGCTTTATATGGATTTGTATAAGGCCGACGTGGCCCTCGAAGGCACCATACTGAAACCCAACATGGTGATCGCGGGTAAGAAATCCCCCAAACAGGCCAGCGTGCAGGAAGTGGCGGAGAAAACCATCAAGTGCCTGAAAGCCTGCGTGCCCGCCGCCGTAACCGGCATCGCCTTCCTTTCCGGCGGGCAATCGGACGAGCAGGCGACCGCCCATCTCGACGCCGTGAACAAAATGGGGCCGCTGCCCTGGCCGCTCACCTTCTCTTATGGCCGCGCGTTGCAACACGCGCCGCAAATGGCCTGGAAGGGCAAGCCCGAAAACGTGGCGGCGGCACAGCGCGCCTTCGCCCATCGCGCGCACATGAACGGCCTTGCCACGATGGGCCAATGGAAGCCCGATCTGGAAAAGAAAGCCGCGTGATAATCCTCATGCTTCGACAAGCTCAGCATGAGGATCTAGCAGAACGCTTCACCCTGAGCCGTCGAAGGGTGAGGTGGAGGATAAATGCCTGACACGGGTTGCCGGCTTTATTTGATCACGCCGCCCAAGCTTGATCCGCCATCTTTTGCCGGCGTGCTCAAAATCGCGCTTGCTGCGGGCGATGTCGCCTGCGTGCAATTGCGCCTGAAAGATGCAAGCGACGACGAGATCAAACGCGCGGCCGAAATGCTGATGCCGGTCACGCAAAAAGCGAACGCCGCCTTCATTCTCAACGACCGGCCCGATCTTGCAGCCGCCATCGGCGCCGATGGCGTGCATGTTGGTCAGGACGACGCCAGTTACACCGATGCGCGCGCGGCGATGGGCCCCAACCGCATCGTCGGCGTCACCTGCCACAACTCGCGGCACTTAGCCGTCGAGGCCGCCGAAGCTGGCGCCGATTACGTCGCCTTCGGCGCTTTTTTCCCCACCGCCACCAAAGACCAGGTCAAAGCTCACGCCTCACCTGAAATTCTTTCCTGGTGGTCGGAAATGATGGTGGTGCCCTGCGTCGCCATCGGCGGCATCACGCCCGCCAACGCCAAGACGCTGATCGAAGCGGGCGCGGATTTTCTCGCGGTCTCTTCCGGCGTATGGGCGTACGAGAAAGGCCCCGCGGCCGCCGTCAAAGAATTCAACGCGCTGTTTTGATCGAAGAGGCCCTCTGAGCCTGTCGAAGGGTGAGGACCATTTGCACGCGCCCACGCGCCCCTGCTAGAACCCGCCGCTCTTTGAAAAGTGACGCGTGGCACATGGCGAAAGTCGCAGGCAACGAAATCCGTCCCGGCATGGTGATCGAGCACAATGGCTCGCTCTGGGCCGTCGTGAAGACGCAGGCCGTGAAGCCCGGCAAAGGCGGCGCCTATAACCAGGCCGAACTGAAAAACATCCTCAACGGCAGCAAGCTCAACGAACGCTTCCGCGCGGCGGAAACGGTCGAGGAAGTCGAGCTTGAGCGCCGCGACTTCCAGTTCCTCTACGCCAGCGGCGATACGCTGGCTTTCATGGACATGAAGACCTTCGACCAGATCGAGCTTGACGCGGGCTTCGTCGGTGAACGCGCGCATTTCCTTCAGGACGGCATGAAGGTGGTGTTGCAGATGCATGAGAGCCGCCCCATCGGCATCGCGTTGCCGCCCAATGTCGTGCTGACGGTGGTGGAAGCCGATCCGGTTCTCAAGGGCGGAACGGCCGCGCCGTCCTATAAAAACGCGGTTCTCGAAAACGGCCTCAAGGTGCTGGTGCCGCCTTTCATCGAAGCAGGCGCCAAGATCGTGGTCGCGACCGACGATGGCTCCTACGTGCGCCGCGCCGAGTAACGTGCCCTATCTCTCGCCCGCGCTGAACGTGATGGTGGCCGCCGCCCGCAAGGCGGGGCGCGCGCTCATCCGCGATTTCGGCGAACTGGAAAATTTGCAGGTGTCGCGGAAAGGCCCCGCCGATTTCGTCACCAGTGCCGACCAGCGCACCGAACGCATCCTGATCGAGGAATTATCGAAAGCGCGGCCCGGCTACGGCTTTCTAGTGGAGGAAAGCGGCGTCATCGAAGGCGCGGACAAAACGCACCACTTCATCATCGATCCCTTGGATGGCACAACGAATTTCATGCATAGCATTCCGCAATTCGCCATTTCCATCGCCCTCGAGCGCGAAGGCCAGCTTGCTTCGGCCGTCGTGTTCAATCCGGTGACGGACGAGATGTTCGTGGCCGAGCGCGGGCACGGCGCCTATCTCAACAACCATCGTCTGCGCGTGGCGGCGCGCAGATCGCTAAGCGAGGCCGTGGTGGCCACCGGCACGCCGTTTCACGGCACCGGGGGCCACGCGCAATTCCTGGACGAGTTGAAACCGATGATGAATGCGGTGGCGGGCGTTCGCCGCTTCGGCGCGGCCGCGCTCGATCTCGCCTGGACGGCGGCCGGACGCTTCGACGCCTATTGGGAGCGCGATCTGTCGCCCTGGGATATTGCCGCCGGCATCCTGCTGGTGCGGGAAGCTGGCGGCATGGTTAGCGACCTTGATGGCGCGGGCAGAATGCTCGAAACTGGCCACTTGCTGGCCGCCAACGAGGTATTGCACCGCCCGATGTTGGAGCTTATTCGGTCCGCTGGACGGTTGTGAGCACGGGCCGCGCCCATTATGGTGCGCGCCACGCGAGTCGGTCTCCGGCGCGGGGGGACGCCAGTGGAACAACACTTGGGATTTCGCGATCGCTGACATGCTGAATTATCGAGCGTTTTTGCTGACGGCGGTTCTGGCCGCACTTTCCGTCCTTGGGCTGTCCTCGCCTGGAATGGCGCAGCAGGCGCCCTCCGGAAGCGCGCCGGTTTTGCTCGATCCGGGCCCCGCGCCACAGGGACAATTGCTGCAACCCGGCATGCCATATCCGGGCACTTCCGAAACGCCGATCAAGCTGATCCCGCCCAGCGAAATCAAACATCGCACCATCGCAGAGCATGGCACGGCAAAAGCGCCCGAACAGACCGCGGCGGCGCCGCCTGCCAAAAAAACGCGCGCGCCAAAACATATCGTGCAAACCGCGACGCCCGCGTACAGACCCCCGGCGCAAGCACCGCAACCGCTCCCGGCGCAATCCGCGGTGAGTTTCATCACGCAGACCCAAAACGCCAACAGCACTGCGCCGCAATCATCGCCGCCGCCGAAAGCGCCATCTGCGCAACCAACGGTGTCGCATGGCATTCCCCTGGCGCTGACACCGAGCCAGCCCGACATCGTGGTTGGCCCGCCTGCGCGCGGTGCCCGTTCCGCGCAATTTCGTCCCGTGCAAGCGCCCGCACCGGCCCCGGCGCCGCAACATCAAAAAAGCGCTTCGCTTGAGCCGCCAGCGGCCGCGCCTGCCCCACCGCCGCAGCAGCCCGAGAAAAAAGCCGCGCCCGCGAAATCGCAAGCGCAAGAACACACAGGCCTAACTAAGCGTTCGCAAGTGCTTTTCGCCGAAGGCGCGGTCGATCCCGCTCCCGACACCATCACGGATTTGCGCAATCTCGCCTCCACACTGACGGCGACGCTCAAGGGCGCGGGCCGCGTGCAGCTCGAAGCTTTTGGCGGCATGCCGGGCGATAAATCCTCGGACGCGCGGCGGCTTTCGCTCAAACGCGCGCTTGCCGTTCGCGCGCTGCTCATCGAAGACGGCGTGCCGGCCGAGCGCATCGACGTGCGCGCGCTGGGCGGCGTGAATGACGGCGGCGCGCCCGACCGCGTGGACGTTTTCGTGCATTCGAGCTAGGTTTGCGGGCAACCAAAGGGACGTTTCATGCGCGCGAATTTCCAGGCCATTATTTTTGGCGTCAGCTGTGCTGCCGCCTTGGCGGGCGCGAATGGCGCGCCTTCTCTCGCCAATACGCCGCCCGCTTCTGATGTGACGCCGATGAAAAGCCAGAGCGCGCAACCGGCGCACGCGGTCAGCCAGCCGCAGCAGCGTGAAGCCGTGTGCACGGAACCCAAAAAGACCTGCGAGGCGCCCAAAATTTCCGCCTGCCAGAATGGCGGCTGGGTTTGCATCGGCCCGGACCGGCCTGACTGATACTTGCCACCCTGGGGTGCGACCCCTTATAAGCGCCGCCTTGCGTGAAGGACGCAGCGCCATGAAAAAGGGCATTCATCCCGCCTATCACTTCGTCACCGTCATGCTGAATGACGGCACCAGCTATCGCACCCGCACCACCTGGGGCGCGTCCGGCGACAAGCTCACGCTCGATATCGATCCCACCACGCACCCGGCCTGGACCGGCGGCCAGCAGCAGCTGATGGATCGGGGCGGCCGGCTCACGCGCTTCAACAAGAAGTTCAAGGATTTCGTGAAGTAGGCTTCGCGAAACTCAGCGCCTGCCGTTTTCGGCACGGCCGAAAGCCTGCTCCAGCTTTTTGAACTGGCTTTTGACGCCCGGCGCAATCTTGGTGCGCCCGAACAGCACGTCGTCCAGCCGCGCAATGCGCCGGTACAGGCTTTCACTGCGTTCCAGAAGGTCGACGAGCTTGGCCGGCATGTCGCCGATGCCCTCTTCCCGCCTGCCCAAGCAGATTTCCCGCCCGCCCAGCCGGTAGCGCTCCTGGGACGCGACCTCGGGCGTCATGTCGCCTTCCTGCACCGCGCGCTGAACAAGCAGCCAGCTTGCTGCCTGCATCAGCCGCGTGGTGACGCGCATGGATTCGCCTGCGTAAACCAGCGCCGCCTGGCGCTGCAACTGGCGGGATTCATCGCGGCCACGTCCGTCAAGATAACGCGCGGTTTCTTCGACCAGCGCCATGCCCTCGTCGAAGGTGCGCTCGAACAGCGCCGACGCAGCAAAATTCTGCAAGGACATGCCCTGCACTGTTTCTTCTTCAGCTAACCCGGCTGCCATTTGCCCCCGGCCAATGTGCCCTCGCGCTTAAGCTAGCAAGCCACGTGCCCATGGCAAGGCAAGACGCCGCCCAAGCTGCATTAATGCTTACGAATAAGGGGCAAAAGACGCAGCGCCGCAACAGGCTTGAAATTTCCGGTCGCCTCCGCAACATTAATTTACCGTCTTTCGCGCTGGCGTTAGCACTACCGCTTGAAGAAATCGCGGGCAGCCGATTTGGTGGCCTCGCGCGCTCTTATCGCTTCGCGCGCGCGGCCGATCTCGGCTTCGAGCGCCGCGATGCGCTTTTCCAGCTCGCCCGCCGACATTGCGGACAGATCTTCACCCAACACGATATCATGCTTCGGTTTGCGCGGAAGCAATTCTTCGGGGTCGATGGCCATGAGCGTGTCCGTGAGGTGTGCGTCTGCTAAGCTTGGCAAATGTCGCAAATGAACGCCATGAATGCCATCCGCGTCTTGCCGGGCGAGCCGCCAATGCTGGTGTTGACGGAACTCCCCGTGCCGGAACCGGGCGCAGGCCAGGTGCTGATCAAGGTCGCGGCGGCAGGGCTCAACCGTGCCGATCTGTTGCAGGCGGAGGGGCGCTATCCGCCGCCAAAGGGCGCGCCGGAAACGCTGGGAATGGAAGTGTCCGGCGCCATTGCGGCGTTGGGCGAAGGTGTTAAGGGCTGGCGCGTAGGCGATGCCGTCTGCGCACTGCTGCCGGGCGGCGGCTATGCCGAATATGCGCTGGCGAGCGCGCTTTGCCTCTTGCCCTGGCCAAAAGGCGTGGGCCTTTCCGAAGCCGCGGCGCTGCCCGAAGCCTTTTTCACCGTGTGGACGAATGTATTCGATGCGGGCCGCCTGAAACCGGGAGAAACATTCCTCGTCCATGGCGGCACCAGCGGCATTGGCGTCGCTGCCATTCAATTGATGGCGGCGCGCGGGCACCGCGTGTTCGCGACAGCGGGCAGTGCCCAGAAATGCGCCGTATGCAAAGAGCTCGGCGCAGCGCGCGCCATCGATTACCGCGAGGAAGATTTTACCGCCGTGGTGATGGCCGAAACCGGCGGCAAAGGCGTGGATGTCATCCTCGACATGGTGGGCGGCGATTACGTGCAGCGCAATCTGGACGCGCTTGGCCAAGGCGGCCGCCTCGTCAACATCGCCTTTCAGAAGGGCGCCCGCGTCGAGGTCGATTTCCGAGTCATGCAGGCGCGCCATCTCAGCATGACGGCGACGGGGCTTCGGTTTCGCTGCGACGAAGAAAAAGGGCGCATCCGCGATGCGGTCGCGGCCCAGGTTTGGCCACTGATCGAACAGGGCCGCATCCGCCCCGTGATCGATAGCAGCTTTCCGCTGGCCGAGGCCGGAAAGGCCCATGCCCGCCTGCGGGAAAGCGCCCATATCGGCAAAATCCTGCTGACGCTCTGATTTTCCTTTCCCTTGGGCGGCTTGCGCGCTAAAAGACCGGCCTTCCTCGAAAGGTGATGCCTTGAGAGCGGCGTGAGGTGAAGAACCTAACGCGGAAAGGAAAGAACCATGTCCGAAACACCGCTGATGCCGAAGGCGACCGCCGTCTGGCTGGTGGACAACACCACGCTTACCTTCGAGCAGATCGCCGATTTCTGCGGCCTGCACCCCCTTGAGGTGAAGGGCATCGCCGACGAGGACGTGGCCAAGGGCATCAAGGGCATCGATCCCGTCACCACGGGCCAGCTTACCCGCGAGCAGATCGAGGCGGCCGAGCGTGATCCCTCCATACGGCTCGAGATGGCGCCCGCCAAATACCAGATGCCGCATGTGAAGCAGAAAAAGACGCCGCGCTACACGCCCGTCTCCAAGCGCCAGGACAAGCCCGATGCGATTTACTGGCTGCTGCGCAACCACCCCGAGCTCACCGATGCCGATATCGGGCGGCTGATCGGAACCACCAAGGCGACGATTTCGAAAATCCGCGACCGTGGGCATTGGAATTCACAAAACATCAAGGCCGTCGATCCGGTGACTTTGGGGCTAACCAGCCAGATCGAGCTCGATTTCGTGGTGAGCCGCGCGGCAAGGCGTAAGCCCTCCGCGCGCGCGGCGAAAAAGGCCGAGACGCTGAAGCCCGCCGAGGAAACGACCGCCAATATGCCGTCCCAGGGCGAGACGTTGACCGAAATGCCGAAGGAAGAGGCGGCGTCAGAAAACATAATGCACGATCACGAAGCCGGCCACGACGGCGGCGAGAAACAGGAATAATGCAAGCTTCAGCCGCTTTTCGATGAAGGCCTGCACTGGCGCGCCGAACCAGTAAAGCGCGCCGCTGACAAGCGAAAAACGCACGCTGCGGGTGATCGCCGACAACAGAATAAACAGCGGCAAATTGAGCCCCGCGAACCCGGCCGAGATCGTCACCAGCTTATAGGGAATGGGCGTCAAGCCCTGCAGCACGATGAGGGGGCCGTATTTCGCGTAGGCCGCGCGAAACGCCTGCAACTCGCCGCTCATGCCATAGGCGTGGATCAGCCACTGGCCGACGGAGTCATAAAGCAGCGCACCGATGGCGTAGCCGAAACAGCCGCCGATCACCGACCACAGCGCGCACCAGCCCGCCAGCACGAAGGCGCGGCTGCGGTCGGCAAGCACCATCGGCACCAGCATCACATCGGGTGGAATTGGGAAGAACGAGCTTTCGGCGAACGCGATGGCAGCCAAAATCGCCCAGGCATGGCGTCCCTGCGCGTTGCGCAGGATCCAGTCGTAAATCCCGCGCAGTAAACCCGGCCGTTTCCCGTTTCCGTTGTTCCCGTTCATCGCGGCTCAACTGGCATGTTCTGGCGCGCGCGGATCGAGCGGCAGCGAAGCGGGCGAGCCTTGCGGCACGGGTTCGAAGGGCTCGCGCGTTTCATCGCGCGGCGCCTCGCGAGCAAAAATGCGGGTGGTGGTGAAGACGACCATGAGCGCGTGAACCACCGCGGTGTAAAGGAAGAGCGCGGGCTTGCCCCCGGCCGAAATGACAAGCGCGCCCAGCAGCGGCCCCACCACAGAAGCCCCCGCATTGATCAGCAGCAGCCCGGCGGAGGCCTCGACGAATTCGCTACGCGGCAAACGGTCATTGGCGTGCGCGATGCTGAGCGAATAAAGCGGCAGCATGGCGGCGCCATAGGCGGTAATGAGTACAAACAGCGCTGGCGACGTGCGCAAGGGCGTTCCGGCCAGAATGGCGAGCGCGATGCCGCCCGTGCAGGCGACGGCCGAGATAATGGCGATGACCCAGCGCCGGTCGAAACGGTCGGAAAAACGCCCGAGCGGCCACTGAATGAGCGCGCCGCCGACAATGAAAGCGCTCATGAAGAGCGCGAGCGCGAGAGTTGAGAAGCCCAGCGAATGGACATAGACGGGCGCAAGCGACCAGAAGGCGCCGTTGGCCAGCCCCACGGTGATGCATCCCGCGGTGCCGACGGGCGAAAGAGCGAACAGGCGCTTGAGGCGAAGCGCGGTAACAGGCGCGGGCGCTGGTTGCGGCAGCCGCGTCAGGCCCAGAGGCGCGACACACAGGCAATAGGCAATGGCGGCAAAGCTGAACAATTCGAAACCCATAGGTGGCGCCAGCAACAGCAGCCATTGACCGAGGATGAGGCCGCTCAAATTGACGATGACATAATAGGAGAGGATCCGTCCGCGGGTTTCGTTGGTGGCGCGGTCGTTGAGCCAGCTTTCCAGCGCCATGTACAGATTGGCGGAGCAGAAGCCGATCACCGCGCGCGCGGCAAACCACACCAGCGGCGCCGTATACATCGGTTGCAGCAGCACCGCGGCGGCGACAAGCGCCGCAGCCACGGCGAAGGTGCGAATATGGCCCGCGCGCGCGAGCAGATATGGGCCCGCCACACAGCCCACCACGAAGCCAGCGTAATAGCACGAGCCCAGAATGCCGACAGCGAAATCGGAAAAGCCGTCGAGATGTGCGCGCAAGGGCGTGAGCGTGGTGGTGAGGCCGTTGCCCATCAGGAACAGCGCCGCCGAAAGCAGAATTGCGCGTATGCTGGAAAGTTGAGACGCCATGTCGCTCGCCCGGGTGGCGCTCGCTAACGCGTTCGTCAGCCCAAGTCAAAGCGTGCTTGCCCCTACCCCACCGTTTCATTAGCTTCTCGCGCGCTTTAGCGAATGGCGGCCATGGCGAAACGAAAATTCCGCGCGACCAAATCGAATCGGCGCAAGACCAAGCGCGCGCGCGCGCGCAGCCCATATGCTTCCGGTCTGAAGCGCAACGCCGCCAATTACCAGCCGCTAACGCCGCTGTCTTTTCTCGCGCGCGCAGCCCACGTGCATCCGGAAGTGACGGCCATCGTGCATGGCAAAAGCCGCATCAGTTACGGAGAATTCTATGCCCGCTCGGTGAGGCTGGCTTCGGCGCTCGCCAAGCACAGCATCGGCAAGAACGACACGGTTTCGGCTCTGCTGCCCAATGTGCCTGCCATGCTGGAAGCCCATCATGGCGTGCCTATGGCGGGCGCGGTGCTGCACTCGATCAACACGCGGCTGGATGCACGCACCATCGCCTTCATGCTTTATCACGCCGAATGCAAGGCGTTTATTGTGGATCGTGAGTTCGCCGAACTCGCCAGCGCGGCGCTTAGACTGTTGAGAGCGAAGCCATTGCTGATTTCATACGACGACCGCGAGTTTCCACAATCTGGCGAACTCAAAGGCGCTGTCGATTACGAAAAATTTGTGGGCGTGGGCGACCCCAATTTCGAATGGCAAATGCCCGCCGATGAATGGGACGCCATCACCCTCAACTACACGTCGGGCACCACGGGCAATCCCAAGGGCGTTGTCTATCACCATCGCGGCGCTGCGCTGATGGGCTATTCCAACATCCTAGCCACGCGCATGAGGCCGCGCCCGGTTTATCTCTGGACGTTGCCGATGTTTCATTGCAATGGCTGGTGCTTTCCCTGGACGCTGTCGCTCATTGCCGGCACGCATGTTTGCCTCAGGCAAGTGCGCGCGAAAGCCATCTATGACGCTATCGCCCAGGAAAAAGTCACCCATCTTTGCGGCGCGCCTATCATCATGTCAGCGCTCTTGAACGCTGGGGCGGAAGAACGCCGCCCGCTGCCTCACAAGGTCGAGTTCGTGACGGCCGCGGCGCCGCCGCCCGAAGCCGTGCTGGCCGGCATGGCGGAAGCGGGATTCAATGTGACCCATGTCTATGGCCTGACCGAGGCTTATGGCCCAGCGGTGGTCAACGACTGGAAACCGGAATGGGATGCGTTGCCGCCTGCGAAACGGGCGGCAAAGAAAGCCCGCCAGGGCGTCGCCTATCATGCGCTGGAAAAACTGGCCGTGCTCGATCCCGAAACGCTGAGCGCCGTGCCCGCCGACGGGGAGACGCTGGGCGAAGTGATGTTCCGCGGCAATATCGTGATGAAAGGTTATCTCAAAAACCCGGAGGCGACCGAAGCAGCCTTCGCCGGCGGCTGGTTTCATTCGGGCGATCTGGGTGTCACCTATGCCGACGGCTATATCCAGCTCAAGGACCGCTCGAAAGACATCATCATCTCGGGGGGCGAGAATATTTCCTCCATCGAGGTCGAGGACGTCCTGCACAAGCACAAAGGGGTGATGTTCGCGGCCGTGGTCGCGAGACCCGACGAGAGATGGGGCGAAACCCCTTGCGCCTTTGTCGAGCGCAAGGCCGGCCAAAACGTCACCGAGGAAGATTTGCTCGCTTTTTGCCGCGAGCATCTGGCAGGTTTCAAATGCCCGAAGACGATCGTCTTCTGCGAACTGCCGAAGACCTCCACCGGAAAAATCCAGAAATTCCGTTTGCGCGCGATGGCGAAGGCGCTTTAGCGGGAATTAAAAATCCCATTCCCCGGCAGCAAATTCCGCGAGGACAACATCAACTCCGGCCCCTTGAGGGCCGGTCCGCTCAGTGCGCGAGCGTTCGGAGCCGTTCCATTTCGTCTTTCAACCGGAGCTTTTCTTTCTTCAGCGCCGCGACGCGAACTTCGTCCCATACGGGGTGCGCCATTTCGGCCTGAATCTGCTCCTCTAGTTTCTTATGCTTATCCACGAGTTCCTTGATATGCGTCTCCAAGGCCATCTCTGTCCCTCATTGATGGTTGAAGGAACGGGAATTAGATCACTGGAAGGCTTTCTTGTCACCCCTCTCTTTGCCGCCGTGGCTACCGGGCAGTAAACGGCTCGCCGCACTTGGTTTCGCGAGCAAGCGGGACGCGAATCGCATGGGCAATCATACCCTTCCCCTTCGCCTGGATGGCGCTCTTGGGCGGAAGCGCTGGCGGCGTCATAATCGGCTAGTCCGGAGCTCTCGATGACCGACGAGGAAGAACAGGCGCTGAGGGCAAGGCTCGCGCAACTGAGGGAAGAACACCGCGATCTCGATGCGGCGATCGAGGCGATGGCGGTTGCGAGCGCGAGCGACCAGCTTCAACTGACGAGGCTGAAAAAGCGCAAGCTCCAGCTCAAGGACCAGATCTCGCGCATCGAGGATTCGCTGCTTCCCGATATCATCGCCTGAAATCAGCGCGCGCGCTTTTGCGCGTACATGGCCTGGTCGGCATTGGCGATTGCCGTGTCGGCGTTCTCGCCCACGCGCAATTCATGGGCGCCACAGGAAAAGCTCACTATTACCGGCGTGTTCTGCCAGCGCGGCGGATTGGCGAGCAGCGCCTGCGCAAGGCTTTCGCCTTTTTGCCGCGCCTGGTCGAGCGTCGCATGCGACAGAAGAACGCCGAATTCGTCGCCGCCGAGCCTGCCCACCACATCGCTGCCGCGCACATGGCTTGCCAGCATGTCGGCAAAATGGTGCAGCACAGCATCGCCCGCCGCGTGGCCGTGCGCATCGTTCACGCGCTTGAAGCCGTCGAGGTCGAAATAGAGCAGGCTCGCCGGCGTGCCGTAACGCTCAACCAAAGCGGCAAAGCGCGCGGCCTCGCGCACGAAGGCGCGCCGGTTGAGAACGGGCAGCAGCGTGTCCTGGTTTGCGGCGCGCTCCACCTCGGCGAGCTGCTGGCGCGTAGCTTCGAATTCGCGCTTGAGCCGCACCACCTCGCCCATCAGGGCCGCGATGGCCGCGCGCACATGTGGGGTAAATTCCCGCTCGGGAATGCCGAGCCGCCTGGCCAGCATCTCTGCCGGATCGGCGTCGGCGCTTGCATGCCGATCGCTTGCCTCGGTGCGGTTGATGATATTCATCGATTGGCGCGACGCGGCAACGCGACCGCGCCCCTCCTTCCCCGCGAATCATTACCCCCATCATATTGCGGGGAGCGCGCGCGTCCCTATAATCCGCGCCCTTCGGTTAACCCGAGGGGCAAATCGCGCAAGCATGGCCAAAGCGAAAAAGGCACGGCCCGGAACCCTGGTCGGCATCATCATGGGCAGCCGCTCGGATTGGACGACGCTGCGCGCCGCCGCCAAGGTGCTGGGCGAGCTTCGCGTTGCTTACGAAACCCGCGTGGTCTCCGCCCACCGCACGCCGGCCCGGCTTTACGATTATGCGACACGCGCCAAGGCGCGCGGCTTGAAAGCAATCATCGCGGGCGCGGGGGGGGCTGCCCACCTGCCCGGCATGACGGCGGCTCTGACCGTGCTGCCGGTGCTGGGCGTGCCGGTGGAAACGAAAGCGCTTAAGGGCCTCGACAGCCTGCTGTCGATTGCGCAGATGCCGGGCGGCATTCCGGTGGCGACATTTGCGATTGGAGAAGCGGGCGCGAAAAATGCAGGCCTGTTCGCAGCCTCGCTGCTGGCGCTCGAAGATGCGGTCCTCGCCAGGCGCCTCGAAGCCTGGCGCAAGCGGCAGACCAAGCGGGTCGTGCTTACGCCGAAGGGCGGCAGAAAACGGTGAACCTGACGAAAACGCTTTCGCGCCCGCTTGAGCCGGGTGCTGCCATCGGGATTCTCGGCGGCGGCCAATTGGGGCGCATGCTGGCAATGGCGGCGGCAGGGCTCGGATTCAGGACGCATATTTATTCGGACAAAGCGGACGCGCCCGCGTTTCAGGTCGCAGATATGCGCTGCCAGGCGCCGTACAACAACCGCATGACGCTGGAAGAATTCGCGAAAACCATCCAGGCAGGCACCTTCGAATTCGAGAACGTACCCGAGATCGCGGCAACGATTTTAAGCGCGCTGGTGCCGGTGGCGCCGCCGCCGCAGGCGCTTGCGGTGGCGCAGGACCGCATTCTCGAGCGCAAGTTCCTGGGCGGCCTCGGCATCGCCACAGCGCCGTTCAAAATCATTGGCGACGAAAGCCAGATCGACGAGGCGTTCCGCGCGCTGGTGGGCCCGGCCATTCTGAAAACATCCAGGCTTGGTTACGACGGCAAGGGCCAGAAGCGCGTAGGCACGGCAGCGGAAACGCGAGCGGCGTTCGCGAACTTCAATGGCGTTCCCTGCATACTGGAAAATGTGGTGGATTTCGCTTTCGAGGCGTCTGTGATCGCCGCGCGCGGGCGCGACAGCGCGTTTGCCGCCTATGACCCGCCCGAGAACGAGCATGGCGACCATATCTTGCGCCGCTCGATCGTGCCTTCGCGGCTGACGCAAAGCCAGATCGACGACGCAGTCGCCATCACGCGCAAAATTGCCGAAGCGCTCGATTATGTGGGCGTTCTTTGTGTTGAGCTGTTCGTCACCAAGGACGGGAAATTACTCGTCAACGAAATCGCGCCCCGCGTGCACAATTCTGGCCACTGGACCATCGAGGCCTGCGTGACCTCCCAGTTCGAACAACACATTCGCGCCATTGCCGGCTGGCCGCTGGGCGATCCCGTACGCCATTCCGACGCGGTGATGGAAAACATCATCGGCGACGAGGTGAACAATTGGCTGAAGCTCGCGGGCGAGCCCGCGGGGTTTCATCTTTACGGCAAGAATGAAGCGCGTAAAGGCCGCAAGATGGGCCACATCACGCGGATTTATCCGCTGGGGATGCTCAGAAAGTAATTGTCATTCCCGGCCGAGCGGCGAAGCCGCGAGGTGAAGGGAACCCAGGTGGACAGATCGCACTCCGGCCTAACGACCTGGATCCCCTTCCCTCGGCCCGCGCTTACGCGCGGGCCTCGCCGGGGATGACAACCTTAGTGCTTGGCTCCACGAGCGTCTCTGAACAACCCCAGCGGATCGGGAAGTTTCGCCATGGTTTCGCGCGCGCCCTTCTTGAACTTCTCGAAAGTCATCACGTCGGCGATACGGCGGTCGAGAAAAGCCCAGGTGTTCTTGCTGTCTTTGCTGTCGTCGCCCAGCCAGAAAAGCAGCGTCGCGCCGTAAACGCCGGCCAGGATCGCGCGCTTGGTGTAGAAATTGAAATCGGTCGAGCGGTCGCCGGCCGTGCGCCACATCGCGTCCACCGTGCGGTAGAGAAGCTTCATGCCGAGGCCCGCGTGAGGCGGCAGCGCCAGAAACGCGGCCGCGCGGCGGGCAACTTCCTTGTGGGGCGCAATCGCTTCGATGCGCGCGCGCACAGCGGCCGTTATCCGCCCGCGCACGGATTTCTCTTTCTCCTTTGCTTTGGCCAGCCGCGCGATCATGCGCGCATCGGCCCAGTGGGAGAATTCTTCCATCAGGCTCAAGGCACCTTTGGGAAACGCGGCCTTCACTTCCACGGGCTTGAGCCCAAGCTTCTTTCCCGTCTTTTCGAGAACGGAATCGGTGAAGCCGTCGCGCGCGATCTCGGGCAACGCTGCCTGCAAGACTTTTTCGCGAATATCGCCTTTTGCCGCGCTCATTTTTCGGGCTCTTGCTTCAGCCAATGATGCACTTCGGACTCGAACATCAGCTTGGTGCGGTCGTGAATGCAATAGGGATAAAGCAGGCCATTGATGTGATCGATCTCGTGCTGCACCACGCGGGCGTGAAAGCCGCGCGCCACGCGCGCCACTTTCCGTCCCTCCAAATCCAGCCCGCGATAGCGGATATGCGAGGCGCGCTCCATCCAGCCGCGCATGTCGGGCACCGAAAGGCAGCCCTCCCACATGCCTTCGCGTTCCTCGTCCACGATTTCCATTTCGGGATTGATCAGCACGGTCAGGGGCGCGATGTGATCGAAGCGCTCCTTTTCGCTGAGATTGGGATCGGAACGGCCTTCGGGAGCGGCGAAAATGACCATGCGCAACGGCACATGCACCTGGGGTGCTGCCAGGCCCGCGCCATTGGCGTCGGTCATAGTCTCGATCATGTCGGCGACGAGCTTGCGGATTTCGGGCGCCTTGGGGTCGGCGACGGGCGTAGCCTTGCCGCCCAGCACCGGATGCCCCATGCGCGCGATCTTCAGGATAGCCATTGCTGCAATATGGTTGGTCGCCTGCTAACGGTCAAAACACCCTGCCTTTGTATGCGTGGTGCAAATATCTTAGGGCGCATCCCCTTGACAGCGTGGCGCTCCATCCCCACCTCACCCTTATCTTCAGAAATCCGCGCGTAAGAACGGGCCCCCGGAAACGGGCGAAGCCATTGAACGCGCTTGTATTTTTGAGACTGGAAAGGAAGCCCAATATGCGACGATGACGCCACCACCATAGCGCCAAAATGAACAGCCAAAAAAATGCGCGTTCCGGTTGGGCGCGCGCATTGCGCCTATGGCTCTCAATTTTCGCTTTTCAGGCAACGAAAAATTTTCGCGAAAAAATGATAGGGAATTCAAGGCAGTGGACAGCGCCAAGGCCTTCTGTTATCTAGCCCGGCCTTTGAAAACGCACCAGGAGCAGGTTTTTGCAGATCATCGTTCGCGACAACAATATCGATCAGGCGCTGAAAGCGCTGAAAAAGAAGATGCAACGGGAAGGCATCTTCCGCGAGATGAAGCTCCGGGGCCATTACGAAAAACCGTCCGAAAAGCGCGCGCGCGAGCGGGCCGAAGCCATCCGCCGCTATCGCAAGCTGCAGCGCAAGAAGATGCAGCGCGAAGGCCTGATCCCCCGCTGAGGTTTTCATTGTGTACTGTTTCGGGGCCGCCTTCTGGGCGGCCTTTGCCGTTTTGGAGCCCTGACATAGCCTCTTGGTGCACCATCAGGAGGCACGCCATGGACGGCCAGGATTTTCTCAATTTCGACAAGCTGATTGCGCCTACGCTTATCAAATTCGTTTATTGGGTCGGGCTCATATTCATTCTGCTGTCAACACTGGGCAGTGTGTTTTGGGGCTTCGGCTTTGGCGGCGGCATCATCCATTTCTTCGTGACGCTCCTGGGCGCCTTGCTCGCGGCCCTCGTCTGGCGGATCGTTTGCGAGCTTTGGACGGCGATTTTTTCGATCAACGACCGGCTTGGAATCATTGCCGGGCAGAAGCAGTGAATTTCAGCCTGGCGGGCAATCGGCGCAGACCGTGATCTCGACTGTCACGTGGGAAAGACTGGCGTAACGCCGCGTCAGCGCATCGCGGAAATATTCGGTGGGACGCCCGACCGGGCTGATGAGCGAGACGATAAGTCCGCGATGGCCGGGCCCTAGCCGCCAGAGATGCAGATCGGCCACTTTCACGCCCATCTCCTCCAGCGTGTGGCGGATGTCGTGGGCAAGGCGCGGATCGTCCTCGGCGTCCAGCAGCACAAGCGAACTCGCGCGCAACATCTGATACGACCAGCTGCCGATCACACAGGCGCCTGCGATGCCCACAAGCGGATCCAGCCAGGCAAGGCCGAAGAGAAGCCCGCAGGTGAGCGCGGTCAGCGCCAGCACCGAGGTTGCCGCATCCGCCACGACGTGCAGATAAGCCGCGCGTAAATTGTGGTCGGCATGCGGGCCATGCGTGTGATCGCCATGGTCGTGGTCGTGAAAATAGGCTTCGTGAGAATGCTCATCGCTGTCGCGCAAAGCGAGCGCGCTTGCGATGTTCACGCACAGGCCAACGGCCGCGATCGCGATGGCTTCGCTGTAATGAATGGCAACCGGCGCAAAAAGCCGCATCACCGATTCCACGGCCACGCCTATGCCGATGAGTCCCAGAATAAGCGCGCTGGTGAACGCCGCCAAATCGCCGAACTTGCCTGAACCAAATGTGAAACGTGGGTTTCGCGCGTGCCGCCGCGATAGCCAATAAGCGCCCGCGGCGAGCCCCAGCGCGCCGACATGCGTCGCCATGTGCACGCCGTCGGCCAGCACCGCCATCGAATGGAAGATAATGCCGCCGACGATCTCGACCACCATAAAGGCGGCGGTGAGGTAAACTACAAAGCGCGTACGCGCCTCGGCGCGTTCGTGGCCTTTGCCGAGAAAGACGTGCTCGGGCGTAGGATGGATATGCGGCGCGTCGGTCATGCGAAACGAAGAATAAACCTTCCAGCACTTGCGTTACACCGCGATGCCATGAAGGTTATTCCTTGGAATGAATTGAAGAAGCGAATTCAGCCCAGCGCCTTGACGATTTCTTCGGTCATTTTCTTCGCGTCGCCAAACAGCATCATGGTGTTGTCGCGGAAGAAGAGCTCGTTTTCGATGCCGGCATAGCCCGAGCCCATACCGCGCTTTACGAACAGCACGGTCTTGGCCTTTTCCACGTCCAGCACCGGCATGCCGTAGATGGGCGATTTGGGGTCGCTTTTGGCGGCCGGATTGGTCACGTCGTTGGCGCCAATGACATAGGCTACATCGGCCTGGGCGAATGCGTGGTTGATGTCGTCAAGCTCGAACACTTCATCATAAGGCACGTTGGCTTCGGCCAAGAGCACGTTCATGTGCCCGGGCATGCGGCCTGCCACCGGGTGAATAGCGTAGGATACCTTCACGCCTTCCTTCTTCAATTTGTCGGCCATTTCGCGTAGCGCATGCTGGGCCTGCGCCACCGCCATGCCGTAGCCTGGCACGATGATGACCGAGCCCGCATTTTTCAGGATGAATGCCGCATCATCAGCCGAGCCCTGTTTTACCGGCCGAGTTTCAGCTGCCTTGGAGGCCGCCACCTCTCCGCCGAAACCGCCCAGGATCACTGAAATGAAGGAGCGGTTCATGCCCTTGCACATGATGTAGGAGAGGATCGCGCCCGATGAGCCAACGAGGGCGCCGGTGATGATGAGCGCGGTATTGGCGAGCGTGAAGCCGATGCCTGCGGCGGCCCAGCCGGAATAGGAATTGAGCATCGAAATCACCACCGGCATATCGGCCCCGCCGATAGGGATGATGAGAGTGATGCCGATGAGGAACGAGAGCGCAGCCAGCGCCCAGAACGTCCAATAGGCCTGCGCCATGAAGAAATAGACGATCAGCGCGATGATGGCGGCGAAAATCAGAATATTGATGACGTGACGCGCGGGCAGGATAATGGGTGCACCCGACATGTTGCCGTTGAGCTTGGCGAAGGCGATGATGGAACCGGAGAATGTGATCGCGCCAATTGCGACGCCCAGGCTCATCTCGATCAGGCTTTGCGCGTGGACAGCGCCTGCTTCGCCGATGCCATAGGCCTCAGGGCTGTAAAGCGCGGCGGCAGCAACCAACACGGCCGCCATGCCGACCAGGCTGTGGAAGGCCGCCACCAATTGCGGCATCGCCGTCATGTGGATGCGCCGCGCAGTTACCGCGCCGATAGTGCCGCCGATGGCCAGCCCGCCCGCGATCAGGCCCCAGGTGAGCGCATCGTGCACGCCCGCCAGCCACAGCGTGGTGGTAATCGCAATCGCCATGCCGATCATTCCGTAGCGATTGCCAGCACGTGAAGTCACGGGCGAAGACAGCCCGCGCAACGCCAGAATGAACAGCACGCCGGAGATAAGATATGCGAGCGCCGCGAGATTGGGGTTCATCATGGCCAGGCCCTCAACGCCTGCTCTCGAGCGAACGCCAGGTGGCATAGGCGCCGCCAAGGCATGCGAGCGCGAAGCCTATCCATTTGGTTGTGTCGGGCTCGCGCAGTGCCCAAAGAAAGAAAAGCGTTCCCACGCAAAAAAGCGCGGCCGCCATTGCCGCCAACAGCCGGTGCGCCACCACCATGAACATTGCTAGGGCCGCGAACCCCAATGCGGCCACGCCAAGTATCCAGAGATTTGCATCCGACATGGCTGGCTACTTCTTTTCTTTCTTGCGGTACATGGAAAGCATGCGGCTTGTGACAAGGAAGCCGCCAAAAATGTTCACGGAGGCCAGACACAGCGCAACGAAACCGAGACCCTTGGAAATCCACGAAACGCCGGAAAGCGCCTCGACCGAAACCGCGATCAGCGCGCCAACCACGATGACGGAAGAAATGGCATTGGTGACGCTCATCAGCGGTGTGTGCAGAGCGGGCGTCACACTCCATACCACGTAATAGCCGACAAAAATTGCCAGCACGAAAATGGAAAGACGAAAGACGAAGGGATCGATCATCTCCATGGGATCAGCCTTTCAATGCCGGATGGACGACTTGGCCCCCGCGCGTGAGGCCTGCGCCCTTGATGATTTCATCATCCCAATTGAGCGCGACCGCGCCAGTTTTCTTGTCCACGAACAGGCTCACGAAATTGAACAGATTGCGCGCGTACAGACTCGACGCATCCACCGCAAGACGGCCTGGCAGATTGACGTGCCCCATCAGAGTCACGCCGTGAACCTCGATCACTTCGCCCGGTTTCGAAAGCGGGCAATTGCCGCCCTGCTCAACCGCGAGATCGACAATGATGGAACCCGGCTTCATCGATTTGACCATCTCTTCGGTCACCAGCACTGGCGCTCTTCTCCCCGGAATGAGCGCCGTGGTGATGACGATGTCTTGTTTCCTGATCGTTTCGGCGATCAACGCCTGCTGTTTCGCCTGATACTCTTTCGACATTTCTTTGGCGTAGCCGGTGGCGGTTTGTGCCTGTTTGAATTCGTCGTCCATCACGGCAACAAAAGTGGCGCCCAAGGACTCCACCTGTTCCTTGGTGGCGGGACGCACGTCGGTCGCCGACACAATCGCGCCCATGCGGCGCGCGGTGGCAATCGCCTGCAGCCCCGCCACGCCCGCGCCCATGATGAGAACGCGCGCGGGCGCGATGGTGCCCGCCGCCGTCATCATCATCGGCATGGCGCGGCCGAATTGTGCGGCGGCATCTACAACCGCCTTGTAGCCGGCAAGATTGGCTTGAGACGAGAGCACGTCCATCGCCTGCGCGCGGCTGATGCGTGGCAGGAATTCCATCGCGAATGCATCCACGCCGGCCGACGCCAGCTTCGCGGCCATTTCTTTCTCGGCATAGGGATTGAGTAATGCTGCCAAAATAGCGCCGCGCTTCATCAGCGCGATCTCGCCAGAATCCGGCCCACGCACTTTGAGCACGATATCGGCGTCTTTCAGCGAGGCGGTCTCATCCGGCGCTATGCTCGCGCCCACCGCTTCATAATCCTTGTCGGCGAAACGGGCGACCGCGCCTGCGCCCTTTTCTACCACCACGTCCACACCAAGTCCTTTCAGCTTCTTCACCGTCTCAGGCGTCGCGGCGACCCGCGTCTCGCCAAAACGGCGCTCCTTCGGAATCGCGATGCGTGTCGCCATTGGGCTTTCGGGGTTTGGGCAGGATCAGAAGAAAATCAATGCACGCGGAAGATAGCCATGAATCCCACGATCAGCAGAATAGCAACAAGGCTCCACTTGATGACCGTGAGGAAACCTTTCCAGGTCCGGACATGGTCGGTGATATCCATGGTGCCGGTGCTGGACCCTTGATCTGTCTTGTCGGCCATGAGGTTCCCCAAAAAGCGGCGCGGTCCCGCGAATATAACAAAGCGCCCTTGCCCGGCAATGCCCGCGTCAATCGGCCGCGAGCCCACGCCATTCAAGCCAACTCCCCTGCGGCCCGCCCAGGGCGAGCACGCGCGATATGACTGCGCCGCCCGAATAACGCGCAAGCGTGAGCGGGTATGCGCCATCCGTCCATTCGAGCGATAGCCGGTACAGCGGGCGGCGCAGGCTGGCGATGATGAGCATGTCTTCCACCGCCTGCTTCATCGCGCTGGTGAATTGATAGATGGCCATGGTGTGATAGAGGCAGAGAGTTCCATCTTTCGGAATCTCCGCCAGCACGTCGGGAAGCAATTCCACCGCATCGCCCGGGCGAATGTCGTGGGGCCAGGAAGCGTTAGCCGCCAACGCCTGCTCGAGGCGTTGAAATCGTTGCTGATGATCTGGCCAGACCAGCGCCTTCAGCCAGTCACGGTCGTCTTCCTTGGCGAGATCGACGGGGTGACGCTCCAGGCCAATGCGCGCGCCGACACGCGGTGCGGGACCGAACGGCGGCACCATCGCGCCTTTGAGCGGCGTCTCGATGATGAGGCCGGCGTCCACATCGCCCGCCACGAATGTTTCGCCATTTTTCGTATAGCGATAGGCGTAACGGTCCCAATAGAGGTTCAAGCCGGCGCTGGGGCCGATTTCGACCAGATGAAAAGGCTGCGGCGTTTCCTTCGCAAGCGCCACGAAGCCCGAATACAACACCGCGGAACGGCTCACCTCATTGGTGTTGGTAACGCGCACGGCAAGAATGCCGACGAGTTCATTCTTGTGTGCAAGACAGAAATCCCGGAATGCGGGAAAGGGATCGCCACTCGCCACAGTCTTTACAAGGTTTGGGTAAAAATCGCGCAAGGGATGCTGGGCACCACGCAACAATAGATAATGCACCGCCGCGAAGAACGTGTTGGCATGAGGCTGGCCCGGCTGCGCGTGCGCGGCGAGCGCGCGTAATTCGGGATCGCCCTTAACGCCTGGGGCGAAGCGCACATACAAATGCGCGTTGAGCGCCGCAGCCTCGCGCGTGAAGAAATCCCAATATTCCTCGGAGCCGTCGCGTGGGCGTTCGCTCATACGTGCCTTAAAGCAACACTCTTGGAATGAGGCAATGCGGCGTTAAGGATAAGAACCGCTCGTATGTCGCAAAGTGGGAAGGTTTAAACCCGCCTTTACCAGTAAGCGCGAGGATAGCTCGTTAGCAAAAAACGGAACCGGCCCACCGGTTCCTGCCGGTGGGTCATATGCCTCAAATCCTCGTTGTCGACGACGATCCCGTTCAGCGCCGCCTGCTCGAAGCCGTGGTGACGAAGTTGGGCCTTGCCGCGCGCACAGCACCCGGCGGCGGGCCGGCGCTCGATCTTCTGCTGTCGCCCAAGAGTGAAGGCATTTCGCTGGTGCTGCTCGATCTCGTCATGCCGGACGTGAACGGCATCGACGTGTTGACCAAATTGCGCGCCGTCAATGGCGAATTGCCGGTCATCGTGCTGACAGCCAAGGGCGGCATCGATTCCGCCGTGGACGCGATTCGCGCGGGCGCCAACGATTTTCTGGTCAAGCCGGCAAGTCCCGAGCGCATCAAGGTATCGATCCAGAACGCGCTCAAGCTCGGCGTGCTGTCGGGCGAAGTGACGCGGCTGAAAAAGAAGCGCGAGAACCGGCTAGCCTTCGACGATCTCATCGCAAGAAGCGCGCCCATGCGGCAAGTCATCCGCCTAGGCCAACGCGCGGCGCAGTCGAATATTCCCATTCTGATCGAAGGCGAATCCGGCGTCGGGAAGGAGCTGATTGCGCGCGCGATACAGGGCAGTTCCGAACGCGCAGGCAAGCCGTTCGTCACCGTCAATTGCGGCGCCATTCCGGAAAATCTGGTCGAGAGCATCCTGTTCGGCCACGAGAAAGGCTCGTTCACCGGCGCCACCGACAAACATTTGGGCAAATTCCAGGAAGCCGATGGCGGCACGCTGTTTCTTGATGAAATCGGCGAGCTCCGGCTCGACATGCAGGTGAAGCTATTGCGCGCGTTGCAGGAAGGCGAGATCGATCCTGTAGGCGCCAAGCGCCCCGTCAAGGTCGATGTGCGCATTATGTCGGCCACGAATTCCGATCTGGCAGAAAAAACACGCGACAATCTTTTCCGCGAGGATCTTTATTACCGGCTCAACGTGTTTCCGATTTCCATTCCGCCCTTGCGCGAGAGGCGCGAAGACGTGCCGGCGCTGACGCAATATTTCGTCACGCGTTTTGCTTCGGAGGAAAACAAGCCTGTTGCGGGACTGACGCCAGAGGCGATGAAGCTGCTGGAATCCTATTCCTGGCCCGGCAATGTGCGCCAGCTTGAGAATACGATCTTCCGCGCGGTCGTGCTGTGCGACACCAATGTGCTCGATATCGCCGACTTCCCCCAGATCGCGAGCGCAATGGGCGTCGCTGCAAATGAAAGAAAGACGACGGCCGCGGCAGGAGGAAGCACTCTTTCTCTCCCCTTGTCATCCTCAAAGACGCAAAGCCCAGCCGGCTACAAACCCGCTACTCCCTATGGCCTTTCGGCCACCGATATTGCGGGCCATATGCGAAAGCTGGAAGAGATCGAATCGGAAATCATCCGCATGGCGATCTCGCGTTATGACGGCCGCATGTCGGAAGTGGCGCGCCGGCTTGGCATTGGCCGCTCCACGCTCTACCGCAAGCTCAAGGATTTGGGCTTCGACCATGAGGAATTAGAAGGCGAAAGCGAGCCCGTGGCGCCTGAACCAAAAGTTGCCTCCGGGGGCTGAATGCCATGAATTCTCCGCCCCACCGCATTGACAGTCGGGGCGGCTTGCGCGACATGCTTTTAGGCGTGAGGCGCTTCGTCCCCGCCCTGATTCTCCTTTGCCTTGCCTCGCCCGCCGAGGCGGCGTTAGGCGTGTGCAACAAGACCACGCATGCCACCGATGTTGCGCTCGGTTTCTACGACGGCAAGGACTGGTCTTCGCAAGGCTGGTGGACGATTCCGCCCGGCGCCTGCACGCAATTGGTCAAGGATAAGCTGTCCGGGCGGTATTACTACCTCTATGCCGTGCAGCACGAGGTGGGCGGCGGCTGGGATGGCGAGCACGGCTTCTGCGTGCGCGGCGGGCAATTCCAGATCCAGGGCCATATCAACTGCGCCAAGCGCGGCTTTGACCGCAAAGGATTCTTTCAGGTAGACACGGGGCAATCGCTCGACTGGACCGAAAACCTCGCGGATTGAATTTCATGCGCCGCCGTCGCAAGACCAAGATCGTCGCCACGCTGGGCCCGGCGAGCGGCGAGCCAAAGCGCATTCGCGAGCTGTTCGAGGCGGGCGCAGACGTCTTTCGCATCAATATGAGCCATGCCGAGCACGCGCGGCTGAAGGCGCTGGTCGCGGCCGTGCGCGAAGTGGAGACGGCTGTAGGCCGGCCCATCGCTATCTTGGCCGATCTGCAGGGGCCGAAGCTGCGCTTGGGGCGCATCGCTGGCGGCAGCGCGGAACTTAAAACGGGCGTGAGCGTGCGGCTCGACCAGTCGGAAGAGCCCGGTACTGCCAAAAGGCTGCCTATGCCGCATCCGGAGATTTTCGCGGCACTCAAGCCCGGCCAGACGCTTCTCATCGACGACGGCAAGGTTCGGCTAGAAGTGCGTTCGGTGAGCAAGGACGGTATCGAGGCAAGCGTTGTGCGTGGCGGCACGGTGCAGGACCACAAGGGCGTGAACTTGCCCGACACCCTGCTCCCCATTCCGGCGCTCACGCCAAAGGATCGCACCGATCTCGATCACGCGCTGGCGGCCGGCGTCGATTGGGTGGCGCTCTCCTTCGTGCAGCGCGCCGATGACGTGGCGGAACTGCGCAAGCTGGTGGCGGGGCGCGCGGGCGTGCTGGCAAAGATCGAAAAACCGGCGGCGCTTTCCGTGCTTGGCGACATTCTGATGCTAGCCGACGCGGTGATGGTGGCGCGCGGTGATCTGGGCGTCGAGCTGCCCCTTGAAATGGTGCCAGGCCGTCAGAAGGAAATCGTGCGCGCGGCCAGACGCTCGGGCAAGCCCGTGGTGGTGGCGACCCAGATGCTGGAATCGATGATCCAGTCGCCTGTGCCGACGCGGGCCGAAGTTTCCGACGTCGCCACCGCCGTGTTCGACGGCGCCGACGCGGTGATGCTGTCGGCCGAGACGGCTGCAGGCGCCCATCCCGTCGAGGCGGTCGCTATGATGGATAGCATCGCATATGCGGTGGAACACGATACCTCCTATCAGGCGGTCATCGACGCCAGCCGCGTGTCGCCCGAACCCACCATGCCCGACGCGCTGATGGCGGCGGTGCACGACGTCACGCACACCATTCACGCAGCGGCAATCGTCTGCTGGACCAAGACCGGCTCGACGGGCTTGCGCGCCGCGCGCGAGCGGCCAGAGGCGCCGGTGATCGTGCTGACGCCGCTTAAGAACACCGCGCGCAAGCTGGCGCTATCCTGGGGCCTGCACTGCGTGGAAACGGAAGACGCGCGCAATCTCGACGATGTGGTGGAACGCGCAAGCCATATCGCGCAGACCGAGGGCTTTGCCAAGGCGGGCGACCGCGTCGTGATCACCGCTGGCGTGCCGCTGGGCACACCGGGCGCGACCAATATGCTGCGCGTCGCTTTCGTCGGCGGCAAATAAATGATTATTAGATTTTCTGGCCTTCGACGTCGCGTTCGAGCGCGCGCACGCGATCGCGCACACCGTCGGCGAACGGGTCGATGGCCAGCGCCCGGCGATAAGCCTCGAGCGCGTGGGGCTTGTCGTTGAAATCCTCGAGCACGCCGCCCAGGCTTGCCAGCGCATCGTATTCCCTGGGCTCAAGCTGCAATGTGCGCCGAAGCGAAAGCAGCGCGTCGGAATAGTCGTTTGCATCGAGCGCTGCTTCTGCGCGCGCGTGCCAGCCTTCGGCAAAATCGGGCGCAATTGCCGTCAGCGCCCTCAGGATCGCGCGCCCGGTTTGCGCATCATTGCCGTTCAGCGCCGATTGCGCGCGCTGCAACAGCAAATCCGCACTTGGGCTTCCCGAATGCGACCACAATTTCGTGAGCTGATCTTCGATCTGCTTGGCGCTGTCCGGATTTCTTGCACTGGCAAGTGCCGAAAGCAGCGTGTCGGCGCTTTGCAAGGTATTGGCGTGAGCCGCCGCGGGCAGCATGGTGGCAAAAACGAGAAGAGCCGCAAGACGCACGGCCGTGTTCACCCCTGGCGCGCTTTCATGCGCGGGTTCTTCTTGTTGATGATGTAGGTGCGGCCTTTACGCCGGATGATGCGGTTGTCCTTGTCGCGCTTTCTCAGCGACCGCAGCGAATTGCGCACTTTCATGGACTTCTCCGGCTGTTTTGAAGGCGCGGAAGCTAGGCGTGAGGCCAAAGCCTGTCAACTGGCCCGTGCCAGTGCGGCGGAGCGGCCACGCGTAAACCGAAATTGGGAACATCCGGCCGCAGCGCCGCCTTGCCTGTGTTAAGAGGGGGCATGGATCTTGGACTCTATCCGACGCTGGGCATTCTAATCGCGGCAATCGGGCTGTTCGTGCTGGGTGGCTGGCTCGCGCGCCGCCCCAGCGAGCCATTGAAAGTGCGTTTGATGAACTATCATTACCTGCAATTTTTCTGCGTCGTGGTGGTGCTGGTGATGCTGGCGCACCTGCTGACGATTGCGGCCGGCCACCCGGTCACCGGCCAGGGCATGCGCAGGTGAAGAAAGGGCCGTTCGCGCTGGTTGCCATCATGGCGGGCCTGGCGACAGCGGCGTACGCGCGCCACCACGAAGCGCCGCGCGACAGAATTCCGGTTCCGCTCGAAGCGCCCAGCGAAGACCAGAAGTTCTATGCCTTCCTCTACGATTTCCGCGACGAGGCGCTGAAAGCTGGCATCAAGCCCCGGATATATGACCGCGCGGTCGACGACATAGCGCTCAATGCCCGTGTGCAGCAACTCAACCAGCAGCAGCCCGAATTCGTGCGCCCCATCTGGGATTATCTCGCCAGCGCAGTTTCGGATGCGCGCGTGAGCCACGGGCAGGACGTGCTGGCCGCCAAGGCCCCGATTTTTGCGCGTCTGGAGAAAAAGTATGGCGTGCAGCGCGAAATTCTGGCCGCAATATGGGGCGACGAGACGGCTTATGGCGAGAGCGAAGGCGGCTTCAACCTGTTCGAGGCCTTAGCGACGCTGGCCTATGACGGGCCCAGGGCCGATTACGCGCGCGCCCAATTCATCGCGGCGCTCAAGATCGCGCAGGAAGAACATATGGACCCGCAGGATATGAGCGCATCGTGGGCGGGCGCCATCGGACACACGCAATTCGTGCCGACAACGTTTCTCGATTACGCAGTTGATGGCGACGGTGACGGCAAGCGCGATGTGTGGAACTCGCCCGCCGATGCGCTTGCCTCGACCGCGAATTATCTGAAAAGCCTTGGCTGGCGCGAGGGCGAGCCATGGGGCGAGGAAGTACAGTTGCCGGATCATTTTGCATACGAGGAAGCCGATACCGATCTACGCAAATCGCGCGACGAATGGGCGAAAGAAGGCGTGCGTAGCGCAAATGGCGAGCCCCTGACGGGCGGCGAGGAAAAAGGCGCGATTTTTTTGCCTGCCGGTTATCGCGGGCCCTCGTTCCTAACCTTCGATAATTTCGATGTTCTGGAGCAGTACAACGCGTCGTCGACCTATGCGCTTGCCGTTGGCATTCTTTCGAACCGCTTGCATGGTGGCGGCAACGTGACGGGCGCATGGCCCACAAACGAGCTGCCGCTCGCCCGCGACCAGATGACGGATTTGCAGAGCGAATTGACGGCGCTCGGTTATGATGCGGGCACGTCCGACGGTTTGCTCGGCAAGCGCACGCGCGCCGCTATTCGCGCCTATCAGAAAGCGAAGAACCTCCCAGCCGACGGCTTTCCCACGATGGATCTGTTTTACAAAATCCTCGAAGAGGTCCACGCCAAAGGAAAATAAATCAGTGCGTGCGCTTGAAGCGAACGCGGGCCGTATCGCTGCGCCCATCCGCGTCCACTACGGTGATGCGCGCGAAGCCTTCGCCATCGGGCGAATAAAATGTCTGGTCGTAGCGACCGAAATTGCCGATCACCGTGCCATTGACGAGCCAGGTGAGCGGCGCGTGGCCGCCATCGGCCTTTAGCTCGATCTGATGATCGGGCAAGGACGCATCCGCCAGCGACACCACCGAACCGTCGGGCGGGAATTCTATGGAAGGCGCGCGCACATGACTGCGTACGGGTGGCGCGGGCCGTGTCGGCCGCACAAAATGCTGTAGCGCCGATGGCAACTGCTCGGCATTGGCGGCAAGGATGGCATCGGGCGGCGCGGAAGGAGCGCCGTGACGGTCCGGCGGCAACTGATCGAAGACCTTCAGCAGAATGGGCGCGGCATCGCTCCGCCCGATGCGGCCCGGCTGCGGCGCGCCGTCCGCGCGGCCGACCCAGACGCCCACCGTGTAATCATTCGAGAACCCCACCGACCAGGCATCGCGATAGCCATAGGAGGTGCCGGTCTTGAAGGCGACATCGCGCGCGCGCTTCAGCCCTTGCCCCATCGCCCAGCCATCCGGCAGCGAAGCGTTGACCAGAATGTCGCGCAGGTAATAGGCGGCAGTTGGCCCGAATAGCCTGAACTGCTTGCCCTGCGGTTCATCTAGCGTGTCGCGCAAGGGGCGAACTTCGCCGCGCGCGGCTATTCCGGTGTAGAGCATGGTCAGATCGTGCAGGCTGATGCCGAGTCCGCCCAGCGCCATCGGCAGGCTGGGTGCGGCATCTTTCGTCGGAAAAGCAATACGCGCGCCAGAATTTTCCAGCGCCAGCGTGAAACGCACAGGACCCACGCGCTCCAGCACCATCACAGCCGGCACATTGAGCGACATGCGCAGCGCATCACGCGCTGTCACCGCGCCCTGGAAGCCGCGGTCGAAGTTTTGCGGCGCGTAATCGCCGAACACTGTTGGCTCGTCCTGCATGAGCGTCGCGGGATGGAGCGCTAGATCGTCGAAAGCCAGACCATAAATGAGCGGCTTCAGCGCCGAGCCGGGCGAGCGCGGGCTTTGCGCGAGATCGACATGGCCGGCCGGCCCCCAATAATTCGTGCCGCCGACGTAAGCCAGTACGCCGCGCGTTTCAGTGTTCACCACCACAATGGCGACATTGCTGCCCGGATCGAGAAAGCGCACTTCGCGCGCGGCGAGCTTTTCCACCACGCTTTGCAGCGCGCCATCGAGGGTGGAAATAATCTCGGCTTTCCCCGGATGTTCGCGTTTCACGCTTTCCGCGAAATGCGGCGCGGTGAAGGGCAAAGACAAACGCCACGAAGGCGTGACCGTGCGACGCGCTTCCGCCGCTTCGTCGGGCGCGATCAGCTCGCGCTCGGTCAGGCGCGCGAGAACATGATCACGCGCGGCTTTGGCGGCGATGGCGTGGCGGTCGGGGCGCGCGCGCTCGGGCGATTGCGGCAGCGCCACCAAAAGCGCCGCTTCGGCAAGCGTGAGCTGCTTCGGTTCCTTGCCGAAATAAGCAAGCGAAGCCGCGCGCACGCCCTCGAGATTGCCGCCGAAGGGGGCGAGCGTGAGGTAAAGACCCAGAATTTCATCCTTGGAATAGCGGAGCTCCAGCTGCACCGCGCGCGCAGATTGAAAGAGCTTGGCGACCAGCCCGCGGGGCCTCGGCTCCAACAGCCTCGCCACCTGCATGGTGAGCGTAGAAGCGCCGGAAACGACGTGGCCCGCTTCGGCCAATTGGCGCACCGCGCGCGCGACGGCCAGGAAATCGACGCCGAAATGGGAATCGAAGCGCTGGTCTTCATAGGCCTTGAGCAGCGCGAGATAACGCGGGTTGACATCGGCGACGGTGGTTTTCAGCCTCCAGGCGCCGTCGCCGGCAAGAAACGGCCTGAGCAGCACGCCATAAGAATCGCGCACCTCGACCGAGAGCTTTTCCGCGCGCGCAAGATCGGGCGGATTGGCGCGGTCGGCCGCAGCCAGTGCCGACACCAATCCCAGCCCGGTAAACCCGGCAACGATCAGGCGCGCATATCGCGCCATGACAGCCCCCTTATTGCGCCACGTTCAACGTGCCCATTGCCGTGCGCCCGAAAAGTTCGGGGTGATACATGTCCTCGATCACCGCCGCCGGCATGGTGTAATGGCCCGCCGCTACCGCGCGCGCGATGTAAGCCACGTGGAAATAGGGCTGCGGCTCTTTTGGCTTCGGCTTGCCTTTTTCCGGCACCGGGCGATATTGTGAGCCGATGTCGAAGGCCGTGACATAACGGTCGTCGCGCGCTTCCGAGATCGAGGTCGAAGTCAGTTCGCCGAGCCACGGGTAAACCTTGCCTTCGTCGCCCGACAACGTGGTTTCGATTTCGAGCCCGGCCGGCAGCAGATCGAGCACGCCCATCTGGTGGTAGTAATTGTTCTGCATCTGGCCTTCGATCAGCACCAGCACGCGGTCGTTCTGCTTGAGCTGGGTGATGTCGGCGGGCTGGCCGGACATCGTCCACACCGATTTCTTGACCATCACCATACCGCTCACTTTGGCGGGCAATGGCTGCGCCGGCATGCCTTGCACCGACACCGTGCGCCAGACCACGCCCTGGTCTCTGTTGGTGACCGTGAGACCGCGGGCGAGATCGCCGACGTTAGGCGCCATCCGCACCGCGCCCGCTTTCGGCATGGCCGGTTTGCCATTGATAACCACGTTAAGCGGCTCGCGTTCGAGCGAGAGCTCATAGGCCGCGCGCAGCATCCAGGCTTTTTCCTGTGTAGTAGTAGCATTGAGCTGCATGTTGAAATTGTCGGCGCGCGTGAGCAGCGCCGGTACTAGCTCGGGCGCGCTTTCGGCCGAGAGCGCGGTGACGCCAGCCACATCGCGGAGCAGCGAGCCGTAATCGGAGGTTTCGTATTTGGCGGGATTTGCCGAAAGCGCGATGTCGCGCGCGCGGCCAAAATCGGCGCTGGCGCGCGCCTTGTCGCCCACATGGGCCAAAGCCGCAGCGGTCAGCCCCTCGGCTAGCGCGCTTTTCATTTCGGGCCCGCGCGTGTCGGCGAAATAGCGCAGATCGGACAGATTGACCTCGCCCTGCCGCGCCAGAACGTAGAACGCATAAGCGCGCGTGGTGTCGTCGTTGGAATCGGAGCCCGCCGTATCGCGCAGGAAACGGCTGCCGCGCCTAAGCGCTTCCTGCGGCACGACATAACCTTTGGCGTCGGCCTGGTAGAGGAAGTCGATGGCGAACACCGAGATCCAGTGGTTCACTTCGCCGATCGGGCTCCACATGCCGAAGCCGCCCGCGTAATTCTGCATGTCCAGCACATTGTCGATGGCGTCCTGGATGCGCGGACGAAGATTTTCGTCGGTCGGCAAGCCGGCCAATCCAGCCAGGTCGTTAAAGAACAGCAGCGGCATGGCGCGGCTTGTCGTCTGCTCGATGCAGCCATAAGGATATTTGTCGAGCCAGCGCAGCGCGCCCGCGACATCGCTGTAACCGTGCATCGCAGAAACCGTGAGCGAGGCATTGGTAGTGGAGGGAATAAGGCCGGCGGCAAGCTTGCCGTCCGATTTCCAGCTAGCGCCCGGCTGGATGAGCGCAATCTCCTCACGCGCTTGCGGAAGCTGGGCAGAGCGTACTTCGATCTGCCAGCTGCGCGTTACCGCAAAGCCCTTGGGGCCCGAAAGAGCCAAAGTAATGGTGGCGATGCCGGGCTCGCGGCCCGTGAGCGACACAGGCACCAGCACGCGCTGGCCGGTTTTCAGATCCTGCGTGATACGGGTTTCGGGCACGCCATTGGGCAGGCCCACAGCGCCGCTCGAGCGCACCAGGGCCGTGTAAACGCCGGGGGCGCCTTCCACATTATGCAAGTTCAGCGCGGCGTCGGTGCTGTCGCTGGGCGCGAGGAAGCGCGGCAGCACGAGCTCGCCCACCACCGCATCGCGTACGGTGAGCGGTCGGTCGGAAGCCCCCACTTTGTCTTTCGACATGATCACGGCCATCAACCTGAGCTCGCCGTTGAAGTCTGGCACGGCGAAGGTGACATTTGCCTTGCCGTCCACCAGTTTCACGATGCCGGAGAACAGCGCCACCGTGCGCGTTGGCACCACGGCCAGGGGGCGGCCGCCGAAATTGTCGCCGCCGGAACGGATTTGTCCGATGGGCGCTTTCTCGCTCTTAATGAGGCGGCCGTAATCGTCGCGCATGCCGACGCCGAGCCGGCGCTTGCCGAAATAATATCCCGCGGGATCGGGCGTCTTGTAATTGGTGAGCTGCAGAATGCCCTCATCGACGGCGGCGAGCGTCAGATAAGCCTCTTCGCCCGACGACAAGCCCTTCACCGTCACCGGGATGGTGACATTCTGGCGCGGGCGTATCACCTGCGGCCCGCCGATGTCGGCGCCAAGTGTGCGGGCGGAATTGTCGATGCCGAGCCACACCACGCCGATGGCGCGCACGGGCGCGTGGCCAGCATTATCGCTGAGCGGGCGATACTGCGTGACCAGAACATAGGCGCCCGCGCCCCAAGCGTCGGACACGTCGACATCGACTTCGGCGCCGCTGGCGGGCGTGTCGATCAGCTTCGAGGAATAGACCTTGTCGCCCGCGACCACGACAAGCGCCTTGCCGTCGGACGGCGGCTGGAACTTGATGTGCGCGGTCTCGCCAGATTTATACATAGGCTTGTCGGCCGTCACCGCCACGCGGTCAGGCCGGTCGCCTTCGCTCTCGCCTGCCCAGCCGGACCAGAAGCCAAAGCTGGTGGAAGCCCCGCTTGCGGGATCGGTGATGGTAAGCCGGTAATCGCCCCATGGCAGATTTTGGGCGAGCTTGGCCGGCGTCTTATCGTTGATGTTGAACGTGCCGCCCGCGATCAACCGCGTGCGCAGGGAGCTTTTGTATTTCCACTCGCCGTTTTCCTGATACCACTCGTAACGCGTATCCTCGCGCAGGAATTCATAATGCAGGCCGTTCAGCGCGATGCGCTTGCCGTCGGCGTCGATGGCGATGGCCTGGAAGCCGGCGGAGGCGCCTTCCGCCACTGAACAGCAATCGAAATCCGGGCGCAGGCCCAGCCACACATCATGCGTGCGCAAAGGCAGGCTGACGGTGCTCGACGTCGTGCGGCCGCCCGGCTCGTCGATCGAGAGCGTGATATCGGCCTTGAGCGGCAATGAGGTGTCGGCGAGATCGCCGGTGTTGCCAGAAGCTATGGTCGCGCCCGTGTCGTCGGTTTGCGGCACGGTCATTGTGATCTGCACGTCGCTGAAGGTTTCGTTGTCGCGGCCCCAGGCGTACTCCTGGTATTGGGGGAAAGGATCGGCGTCGCGCACGATGCGCGCCTGGCCTTCGCCGGAAAGGTTCGCGGCCGGCGCGCCATAGAGGAAGCGGCTCTCGATCTTCACGTGGAAGTCCTGCTTCGGCGTGATGAACTTTTCCTGCGGCGTGAGCGTGAGCTTGAGCCGCTGCGGCACGAAATCAGCCACATCGAAGCCGACGCGCCCCACGGCTTCGCCTTTGGGATCGACATAGGCCGCCAATTGCCAGCGGCCCTGCGGGGCGGTGGGCGTGAGCTGGATTTCCCAATGCGCAGCGCCGCCCATGAGCGAGGCCGCTTCCACGGTCAAACGGCGGAATTCGATGCCGTCGGGCCGCGTCACCACGAGCGTCAGCGGCGCCGTGACGGCGTGCGCCGTGCGGTCGCGCAACATGGTGACGGATTCCACCTTCTCGCCGGGGCGATAGACGCCGCGTTCGGTGTAAAGAAACGCATCCACCGGGCCCGGCGCGTCGCGCCCGCCGACGCCGCGGTCGGTGAGATCGAAGACGGGCCGGCGCAAATCAAGGAAGGTAAAATCGCCGTCATTGCCATAAGCCATCACGGCCACCGGCTCGTCGCCGCCCGCGGCGCGGAAGAAGCCCGGATCGAAATCGGCGCGGCCCGATGAATCGGTCTTCGCTTCCTGCAGCACATTGTTGTTGCGCGCCACCAGCGTGAGTTTCACGCCCGATATCGGCTTCGCCGTCGAGAAGGATCGTGCGAACACCGCAAGCCCCTGCCCGCCCTGGAATGTGGTCAGACCGATGTCGGAATCGATCACCCATTGGGCGGAAACTTCGCCGCTGTTTTCATCATCGCTATTGCCTGCGCGCTTCTGCGCGGCGTCTTCCGCCATGATGAGATAAGCGCCGGGCGCGCTTGTCTTCAGCATGTCGCGCAAGGGAATGAGCGTGGTCACCGCCTCGTTCTTGCTGAGCGTCACGCCCATTTCGCCCTGCCAGACAACCGAGCCTTGCGCGGTTTCAATCTGGTTGTCGCTCCAGCCATAAAGGCTGGTCTGGTCCACCACGCCCGTTTCCAGCTGCGACAGCAGCCGGTCGCCGACGCGCAGCACTTTTAGTTTGAGTTTCGAAATGTTGATGGTGGTGATCGGCACGCCGTCGGAATTTTCGCGCGGGAGAAGAATGCCGCCGCCGAAGCGCACCAGCGGCGGGCGGTCGCGCAATTCAACCGGAACGGTTTCGCCGGGATCGAGCTTTTCGCCCTTGGCCGATGGCAGTCCGGTTTTCAGCTCGACGGAATAGGTCTGGTTGAAGGCAAGACCGCCGATGCACAGGCTCTGATCGCTGGCGCGCACGGCGACGCGGGTTTCAGGCGTGATCGTGAGGTAATCCTCGTAATGCGTCTTGCCGGAAGTATCGAGGTTGCGGGTGAAAACGAGGCAGGCTTCGGGGGCGGGCTTCGAGGTGTCGATTTCCAGCCGGCGGAAAGAAAATTCCGGCGACTCGACGGCGTTCCCGGCGCCCTCGGGCGGGCCGTTGCCGACCACGCCATATTCCGTCGAGGGGCCATTGCCCCAGTGCCAGCCTATTGAGTAGTGCCCGAAATACACTGCCACCGCCGCGACAGCCACAAGCGCGGCCACCGCAATCAAAGTCCTCTGCCTGTTCATTGAAATGCCCTCTCCCCGCGGGCCGCATGGCCGTGCGAAACCCGCTCAAACCTAGCGCCAGGCGGGCCGCGCAGCAAACGGCGGTGACATTCGCGCCCGATCATGGCGCGGCCATGACGGCGGCGGGGCAAAGCGACGGCGGAAATTTTTTCAAAAACGGAAATTGAAAAAATTGGCGGCCAAGGCGCAATAGGCCCGCCCAACCCGAAGCGGAATTTTTTTGGCCGTTCTTCTTGGCTCTATGGTGGTGGCGTCATCGTCGCATGTTCGGCTTCGCCTCCTGGGTCAAAACGCGAGCGCATTCCATGGCTTCGCCCCTTTCCGGAGGCAAAGGCTCGTTTTTACGCGCGGATTTCCTAAGATTAAGTGTGAGGTGGTGTTGGAGCGCCACGCTGTCAAGGGGGTAATTTAAGTTTGTTGCGCTGCCGTTTCCTGTGGCTGCGCCACGCTCGCTTTGCGAGCGTAGGCGGGCTAGCCGAGCCGTAGCTGCGTGAACCCTTATGCAGCCCGCCTTCGCGCCTGCGCGTCGGCGCGGCAGCCCCCGCTGCTGCGCAGCGTAGGCTGGTGGGCACGACTGGGATCGAACCAGTGACCCCTACGATGTCAACGTAGTGCTCTCCCGCTGAGCTACGTGCCCGCCCTCCGGATTGAACCACGGGGGCAGGAGCTATAACCCCGCCCGCGCGGACGAGGCAAGAAGAGAGACTTTTACCAAAACCCCTCGCCCCGTTAGAGTAGGAGCGTAGAAAGCCGGGGGCCTAATGTCCGACACGCAGCCAGCGGGCGGCGCGGTTGATCTCAGTTTGCTTGGTCAGTCGCCCGAACTTTACCCGCAGAACATGCATTTCCAGCGGCAAGACATCCTGCTGATACGGATGAACGAGCAGGCTTATCGCGCAGCACTTTTTCTCGACAACCGCGTCATCACGCGCGAGACGGAACGCCATCTGGTGCGCGAATCCATGATGGTGGAGGCGCTGGCCGGAGGCGTGGACGCGCGCCCGCTGCATTATATTTTTCACTGTGGCCATGTCGGCTCGACCCTGTTAAGCCGCCTGCTCGACGAAACGGAGCAGGTTCTTGCCTTGCGCGAGCCGCTGCCTTTGCGCAATTTCGCCGACGCTTACGACGCTTCCTCGCGCCGCGACCCGCTGATCAGCGAAGAGCGGCTGAATACCTGTCTCGAAATGTTCTTGAAGCTATGGAGCCGGGGTTTCGCTTCCACGCGCGCGGTTATCGTCAAGGCAACGAGCGCCACGGCGCGGTTGGCGCCTCGCTTGCTGACCGCGCGGCCGGATTCACGCGCGGTCTATTTAAGCCTGCCTGCGGAACCCTATCTGGCGACGATGCTGGCGGGCCAGAATTCTGCCGTCGATCTCAAGGGCTTTGCCGCGGAGCGCGCGCGACGCGTCGAAGCATTCCTGAAGAATTCCATCCTGCCTTTCCATTTACTTCCCCTTGTTGAGCTCGCCGCCATGAGCTGGTTGGCCGAACGCCTGACCGAACGAAAAATTCTGGCGGAGTTCGGCCAGCGTATATTGCCGCTCGATTTCGAAGAGATGCTGCAGGACATCAAGGGAACGCTTACGCGCGTAACCGGGCATTTTCAGATGAAGGTGGAGGCGAAATATTTCGACGCCATCGCCCAAAGCCCAACGCTTGGGCGTTATTCCAAAGCGCCGGAGCATGAATATTCGCCTGAACGGCGCACGCAAATTCTGACGCAGGCGCGCGAGGAAAAGGCCGCGGAAATCAAAAAGGGCCTAGCCTGGCTCGACAAGCTAGGCGCCAAGCATCCCGAAGTCGCGGAATTATTGCGGCAAAAGCCCGCCTAGGCACTGTTTACAAAGTGATCGACGCATGACGCGAAGCTTGATCCAAGAATGCCTCTTGCAGGGAGGCGAATTTGAGTAAGTTCTTGATCATTGCTCTTAGTGCTGTGATCGCGCTTGGGTGTGAACACGCTTTGGCGGGCACATGGCAGCCCTCTCCCGGTCACACGCAAGTGCCGATATGGCCGGGAGCGGCGCCTGATGGGAAGCCAGTTCCGGGGCAGGAAACCGAAGGGCAGACCAAGAACCTGGTTGCAGGCAAACCATGGACGTGGGTCGCTAACGTGACCCAACCCACGATGACGATCTATTACTCCAATGGGAAGAGCACCGGGGCTGCGGTCGTGGTGCTTCCTGGTGGCGGCTTTGAGGTGTTGGCGATCGACCTAGAAGGCACCGAAGCCTGCGACTGGCTGACATCCAGGGGCATCATTTGCGTTCTCTTGAAGTATCGCGTTCCGAGTGAGCCTTATGATTGGCACTGCGATTGCCGTACCGACGGTCTCGTGACATCAACGCGGTCGTTGGAGGATTTGCAAAGAACCATCGGACTGGTGCGCCTTCACGCCAGGGAATGGCATATCGATCCGCACAAGATCGGCGTACTCGGATTTTCGGCGGGCGGATACTTAGCTGCGGAAATCAGCACGAAATACCGGCAACGCCTGTACGCACCGCTGGACGATGCCGACAAAGAAAGCGCCCGCCCGGATTTTGCCGTGCTTGTCTATCCGGGGCATCTCGCGCCGGGTAAGACGGATAGCAACACTCTTAACCCGAATGTTCCTGTCACCAGCGAAACACCATCCACGTTCCTGGTACAGGCGGAAGACGACAATGTGGATGGCGTGAATCAATCGCTGGTCTACTACGCGGCATTGAAGAAGGCCGGCGTGCCGGTGGAGATGCATTTGTACGCGACTGGCGGGCATGCGTTCGGCTTGCGGCGGACGCAGTTTCCAATCACCGGCTGGCCGCGATTGGCCGAGGCGTGGCTGCGCACAATCGGGATGACATCGGAGTAGCGGCACGTACGATGCCCCCCTTGGGGGCCCTTTTTCTACTCCTTGTAAACAGGACCTAGCTCGACCATCGGCGCAACAGATTCTGCCGCGCGGCTTCGAAGCGCACGCGGTTTTCCCAGCTCATGTTGAGGCCTTCAAGCGCACCCACTTCGTTCAGCTCGTACAGCAGATTGCGTTTCTCCTGGTCGGCCACGAGGCTTTCGATGAAGGTGATGGAAACGATCCGCACGCCCGAGCGCACGGGCAGCACCTCGTGCAATGTCGTGGACGGATAAAGAATGCAGTCGCCAGGCGCGCCTTTGATCACGATGGGGCGGATGCCCAGATGAATGGTGAGCTCGCCGCCCTGATAGAACGAGGGCTCGGCGATAAACACCGTGCACGACACGTCGGATCGGAGCGGCCCGCCGGGAACCTGCATGTACGCGGCGTCGGCATGGACGCCGTATTTCTGCGCCGTGTCGTAACGCAGCATCAGGGGCGGGGCGATGCGCTTTGGCATGGCAAAATCGTTGAACGCGCGCGAGCGGCCCATCGCGCCGGCCACGATCTGCGACGATTCGTGATATTTCGGATCGCCGAGGTCGGCCTGGAAATTCGTCTTGGTGACGTTGGCGGGATTGGAGGCGCGCCCGTCGATGAATTTGAGCTCGCGCGAAAGCTCGAGCAGCCGCGTAACCTCGGCCTGGTTCAAAAGCCCCTTTACTTCCAGAAACATGGCTGTTCCGCTTGCCGCTTTCCCGCGCCGCTAAACGCTAGCAAATCGAAGGCTGGGAAACAATTTGGCGCGGGTCTTCACGCCGCGATCATGCGCTCCACTTCCTGCACGATGTCGCGCAGGTGAAACGGCTTGGAAAGCACTTTCGCCTGTTTGGGCGCCTGGGCGGCCGGGTGAAGCGCCACGGCGGCAAAGCCCGTGATGAACATGATCTTGAGCTGGGGGTCGAGATCGGCTGCGCGCTTGGCAAGTTCGATGCCGTCAAGCCCCGGCATGACGATGTCGGAAAGCAGCAGATCGAATTTGAAGCCTTGCAGGTGCTCGAAGGCGTCCGCGCCGTCGCCGCAAGCGACCACTTTGTGGCCCGCGCGTTCGAGCGCGGCGGAAAGAAAGCGGCGCAGAGATTCGTCGTCTTCGGCTAGCAGAATACGCGCCACTGGGGCCCCCGGCCTCAACTTCCCCGAAGCCTATGTTTATAAAGGCCCACGCATAAACACCAGTTAATACGTGGGCGTCGGTAAATTTGCCCGCGCAAACACAGCAAATCCTTGATCGCTGGCACCGCGAATGATCCACTAAGCCCAAGCAAATCAGGGCAGTTCGCGCGTAATGAGCATCCCGGTTGACGAGGCACCAAGCAAGAACAATGCGGGCCTAGATGCCCTGATCGCGGCGCCCTTCGCCATCGCGCGCCCCAAATTCCAGCGCGCGCCTTTTGTTTTTGTCTCGCCCCACAGCGGGTGCCTCTATCCCCCCAGTTTCCTGCAGGCAAGCCCGCTTAGCGCGCTAAGCTTGCGCCAGTCCGAAGACGCATTTGTCGACGAGCTGTTCGCGTCCGCGCCCGCGTTTGGCGCGCCGCTGATCGCAGCACGTTTCCCGCGCGCCTTCGTCGACGCCAACCGGGCGGCAAACGAAATCGATCCCGCCATGTTCGATGCACTGCCCGCGCTACCGATGGCGGCGCGCACGGCGCGCATGGCGGCAGGGCTTGGCGTCATCCCCCGCATCGTGCGCGACGGGCTGGAGATTTACCGGGAAGCATTGCCCGCGCGCGAAGCCGTCTTCCGGCTCGATGCTTTTTACCGGCCCTATCACGCGGCGCTGGCAAAGCTGGTGGAAGAAACCCGCGCGCGTTTCGGCTGGGCCGTGGTGGTGGATTGCCATTCCATGCCCTCAAGCGCGCGCGTTCCCGACATCGTAATCGGCGATCATTACGGCGAGGCGGCGGCCCGCCCCTTGGTGGACCACGCGCGCGAATGTTTGCGCAGAAGCGGTTTCAGCATCGGTTACAACGCGCCCTACGCCGGAGGCCATACCACGCTCGTTTACGGTAAACCGGCCGAAGGCATGCAGGCGCTGCAGATCGAAATCAACCGCGCGCTTTACCTTGACGAGGCGCGCATGGAAAAACTTTCCGGTTTTAACGATTGCCAAGCCCGTCTCGCGGGCTTCATTGAGCGGCTGATCGCAGCGGAGCCCGCGCTGTTCGCACGGCCGCGCGAATCAAAACGCGAACGCGCCTAGTCATCAAAGAATCATCGAACTGCCATACGGGATTCATCTTGCGCCGCCAATGAGGTGCGCGCAGGCCAGCGGCTGATTCGAGTAAATCGCCATGACGTTTATGCCGAAACTGCCTTTGCGGGGCGCCCCTGTTCGCGCCCCTCACCGCGTGCGGCGCCATCGCAGCGTCTTTATCTCGGACATCCATCTCGGCACGCGCGGCTGCAAGGCGGACCTGCTGATCGACTTCCTCGCCCATAATGATTGCCGCACGCTTTATCTGGTCGGCGACATCGTCGATGGCTGGCGGCTCAGGCGCCGCTGGTACTGGACCGACGCACACAGCGGCGTGCTCAACGAAATCCTGCACAAGGTGCAGAACGACACGCGGGTCATTTACGTGCCCGGCAATCACGACGAAGCCTTCCGCGATTATTGCGGCCACGCCATCGCGGGCGTGGAGCTGCACTACGAAATCACCCACGAGACCGCCGACGGGCGGAAGCTGCTGGTGCTGCACGGCGATCATTTCGACGGCGTGGTGCGTCACGCCAAATGGCTCGCCCATCTGGGGGACTGGGCCTACACCTCGGCGCTTGTGCTTAACACCAGCTTCAACTGGGTGCGCCGCCGGCTCGGCCTGCCCTATTGGTCGCTGTCGGCCTATCTCAAGCACAAGGTCAAGAACGCGGTCGAATTCATCTCCAGTTTCGAGCAGGCGGTGGCGCGCGAGGCCCGCGAAAGGGGCTTCGACGGCGTGGTTTGCGGCCACATTCATCATGCGGAAATGAAGCGGCTGGACGGCGTGCTTTACTGTAACGATGGCGACTGGGTTGAAAGCTGCACCGCACTTACCGAAGATGCACGCGGACATCTGGAGATAATCCGCTGGACCAGACCCGCGCACGAGAAGGACGAAGAGAGCCTCCGCAAGCTCACGCTTTCGCACGCAGCCTAGGTGCGCCCACTCAGGCTGATCATGCACGCTGACGGCGCCGCGCCCAACGCGGCGCCCAGGGTCGAGTTCGCCCGCCCCATCAAAGTGCTGATTGTGACGGACGCCTGGCGCCCGCAGGTAAACGGCGTGGTGCGCACGCTGGAAATGCTGGGCCAGCAACTCCGCGCGCGCGGACATCAAGTGCGCTACGCGACGCCGGAGGGGCGCCTCACCGTGCCGATGCCGACATATCCGGAAATCCGCCTGTCGCTGTTTCCGCGGCCCGCGCTGGAAAAAACCATCAGCGAATTCAAGGCCGATGCCATACACATTGCCACCGAAGGCACGCTAGGGTTATCGGCGCGCGCGATCTGCCTGAAGCGCAAGCTTCCTTTCACCACCTCGTTTCATACCCGCTTTCCCGATTACGTACGCGCGCGCTTTCCCTTCATTTCCGAAAAATTGCTTTACCGTGCGTTGCGCTGGTTCCATGCGCCGGCCACCGCCATGATGGTGGCCACGCCCTCGCTCAAGGCGGAACTCGAACGCCACGGCTTCACCAATGTGAAGCTGTGGTCGCGCGGCGTCGATGTCGAGCAGTTTCATCCGGCGGCCAAGGCGGCGCTAAATTTCCCGCGACCGATCTTTCTTTATGTCGGCCGCGTGGCGGTGGAGAAAAACATCGAGGCATTTCTCAAGCTCGATCTTCCCGGCACCAAGGTGGTGGTCGGCGATGGGCCACAGCGCAGCCTTCTCGAACGGCGTTATCCGCAAATCCGTTTTCTTGGTCCCAAATTCGGCGACGATCTGGCGCGGACCTATGCGGCGAGCGATGTGTTCGTGTTTCCCTCGAAGACCGACACTTTCGGCCTGGTGCTGCTGGAGGCGCTGGCCTGCGGCGTGCCAGTGGCGGCCTATCCCGTGCAGGCGCCAATGGATGTGATCGGCAATGCGCCGGTGGGCGCGCTCGACAATGATCTCAAGGCCGCCTGTCTGCGCGCGCTTGTCATTCCCGCCGATGCCTGCCGGCGTTTTGCACTCGAGCGCTCCTGGCACGCCTGCACCGAGCAGTTCCTCGTCAATCTGGCGCTCGACCATCACATGGCGGATTGATTGCTGTTTTGCGGCGTCCGCTGCTAACGTCCGATGATGTGGGGGAAGCCAGAGAGATTCGCCGTCGTGCTCACCTGCGCCGATTGGCGGCTGCATCACCCGCGCGCAGGGCTTTACCGCCAGCTCTGTGGCGCGCTGAAGGTGCACGGCGTGTTCATGGATACGGTCCCCGGCCCCGATGGCCTGTTGAACCCGGGGCGCCAGGCGGACTGGGCAGCTGCGGTGCGCTGGACCAAGCTTTTTGCCGATACGCGCGCGCCCCACACGCTGGCCGTCGTGGCGCACCAGAATTGCATCGCGCACCCGGTTTCCGACGAACAGCACGAGGCCGATACGCGCCGCGTCGCTGAAAAACTTAAACGGGAAGTCGTATTTGCGGGGCCGATGCTGGCCCTCGTCGCGGTCCGCCATTCGGACGCCAGATGGAGCCTGAAAAGCCTGGCGGAATTCTAGCGCTTCTCATTGCTTGCGCGCGGGACACTCGTCTATAAGCCGCGCCATCATGGATATCCGCAATATCGCCATCATCGCCCATGTTGACCATGGCAAGACGACGCTTGTCGACCAGTTGCTCCGGCAATCGGGCGCGTTCCGCGAGAACCAGCAGGTTCAGGAATGCGCGCTCGATTCCAACGAGCTCGAGCGCGAGCGCGGCATCACCATTCTCGCCAAATGCACCAGCGTGGAATGGGAAGGTGTGCGGATCAACATCGTGGATACGCCGGGACATGCCGATTTCGGCGGCGAGGTCGAACGCATTCTGTCGATGGTGGATGGCGTGGTGCTGCTGGTGGACGCGGCCGAATCCGTCATGCCGCAGACCAAATTCGTGCTCTCCAAGGCGCTGAAGCTGGGCCTGAAGCCCATCGTCATCGTCAACAAGGTGGACCGTTCCGATGCCAGACCCAAGGAGACACTGGAAGAGATTTTCGATCTCTTTCTCGCGCTGGAAGCGAACGACTACCAGCTCGATTTTCCCATTCTCTTTGCTGCCGGGCGCCAGGGCTGGGCGGTGGAAGATCTGAATGACGCGCGCAAGGATCTGACGCCGCTGTTCCGCCACATCGTCAAAGATGTGCCCGCGCCCAAGCCGCTGGCCAAAGCGGGCGACGATTTTCCCTTCACCATGCTGGTGACGACGCTGGAAGCCGATCCTTATCTTGGGCGCGTGCTGACGGGGCGCATCGAAACGGGCGCCATCAACGTCAACCGGGTGATCCGCGCCCTGCACTGTGATGGCGAGGAGGTCGAGCGCACGCGCGTGACCAAGCTCCTGGCCTTTCGCGGGCTTAACCGCGTGCCTATCGCGCGCGCGGAAGCGGGCGACATCATCGCCATTGCGGGGCTCACGCAGGCCACCGTCGCTGACACGCTGTGCGACATTCAGGTGGCAACGCCAATCGCCGCCAACCCGATCGATCCGCCAACGCTTGCCATCACCATCCAGGTCAATGATTCGCCCCTTGCCGGGCGCGAAGGCGACAAGGTGCAGTCCCGCGTCATCCGTGAGCGTCTGCTGCGCGAGGCCGAAGGCAATGTCGCCATCCGGGTCACCGAAACCGGCGAAGGCACCTATGAAGTTGCGGGGCGCGGCGAATTGCAGCTTGGCGTGCTGATCGAAACCATGCGGCGCGAGGGCTTCGAGCTCGCCATATCGCGCCCGCGCGTGCTGTTCCGCAACGATCCTAAAACGCACGAAAAGCTCGAACCCATCGAGGAAGTCACCATCGACGTGGACGAGCCTTATGCCGGCGTGGTGATCGAAAAAATTTCCAACCGCAAGGGCGAGCTGAAAGACATGCGCGGCACCGGCGCCGGCAAGACGCGCCTCGTGTTCCACGCGCCGTCGCGCGGGCTGATCGGCTATCACGGCGAGTTCCTGACCGACACGCGCGGCACCGGCGTCATCAACCGCATGTTCCACGATTACGCCCCCTTCAAGGGCGTCATCGAGGGCCGCCGCAACGGCGTACTGGTTTCCACCGCCGATGGCGATGCAGTGGCCTATGCGCTGTGGTATCTGGAGGAGCGCGGAAAACTCTTCATCACGCCCGGCACCAAGGTCTATCAGGGCATGATCGTAGGCGAGAATTCCCGCGACAACGATCTCGACGTGAACCCGCTGCGCTCGAAGCAGCTCACCAACATCCGCACCACGGCCAAGGACGAGGCCGTGCGGCTCACCCCCGTGATGCCGCCGACGCTGGAACAGGCCATCGCCTATATCGGGGACGAGGAGCTTGTCGAAGTGACGCCCAAATCCATCCGCCTGCGCAAGCGCGCGCTGCTGCCCCATTTGCGCAAACGCGCGAAAGCGGAAGTGGATTAGGCTTTGCGTTGACGGACAAAATTTTCGCGCAAGACTCGATTCATTTTCGTTTGATATCCGCGTCCCTGTCTCTTGAACCAATCTAGCATATCGCCATCAAGCCGAATGGTGATGCTCTTTTTCTCTGGCCGGTAGAATAAGCCTTTGTAGCGCATGCCCCGCATCGTGCGCTCTGGAATATCGCTTGTATCGATATGGCCGTCCGGCAGCGCGTCGAGCGCCGCCAGCTGTTTGCGCAAATGTGCATTCAACCTAGGAATTTGCCTCAAAGTGACGACGTTCGCTGCGCGTCGCTTTGCGCGCCGAGATGATGCGGATGATTTCAACATCGTTTTCCTCTCTTACTGTGTGAGCGACCACGACGATCCGGCCAAGCACTTCTCCAATTGACCAGTACCGAACCTCGCCATGTTCATTGCCATCGATTTCGGTTTGAACATGTGGATCTGCGAAGATCAGTGTAGCCACCTCAAAACCAATTCGATGCTTTTTCAGATTCTTCTTTGCTTACTCCGGGTTCCATTCGAAGTGTGTTTTTCGCGCCATTTAGCAATTCCTGCATGAACGAAATTCCCCAGAATATATAAATACATTAATGTATGTACAGTATGGGGATAGCCAAGTCAATAAGGCTTGGTCGTCAAGTTTTGCTGAACGAAATCGTCAAACGCCTTCCAGAACGCCTCGCGGATGGGATCTGCTTCCATCAGGATTTCGTGCTCGGCATCGGCGAGCTCGACATAGCGCGCATTGGGCAGGCGCTTCACGAATGCGCGGATGGCTTCAATATCCACGATCTGGTCGCGGCCAGCGCCGAAAATCAGTAGCGGCGTGGTGATGGTTTCGGCGAAGCCGGGTTCGCGCATCCAGTCCATGGAACGGAAGGCCGCTTCCAGCCAGCCGAAAGTGGGTCCACACACGCGCAGTTCGGGATGATGCATAAGAAAATTTTGCACCCGCGCATAACGCACGCGATCCGACGTTACGCGATTGTCCTTGAAGGCTAGCGTGAGGGGATCGCGTTCTTGCGAACCCCAGACAAAGGCGGGCGAAGGCCCGTTGATGTTGTAGAGCCAGGTCAGCGCGCGGGTGAACCATAAGTGGTAGGCGCCCGTGTTCACGCCCAGCATGGGCGCGCACAGCACTGCGCAGGCGAAATCGCCGGGGGAATCGTGCAGGCGGCGAAGCAGAATATGCGCACCCATGGAATGGGCCAGCGCCACCCGCGGCGGCAGCGCCAGAGGCCGCACGATCTGGTCGAGAAAGACCGCGAGGTCGCCGTCGAATTCGGAAAAATCGTCCACATGCGCCCGCAGCGTATCAGTGAGAACCCGCGCGCTTGCGCCCTGCCCGCGCCAATCGAGACTGGCGACGGAGAACCCGCGCGTCAGCAGATCGCTCGCCACTTCGTCATATTTCTCGATGAATTCAGTCAGGCCGTTGAGCACGGCGCAAACGCGTTTGGGATTGGCATCGCTCTGCCAGAGCCCCGCGCGCAGGCGCATTCCGTCGGCAGCCGGCAGCCATTCGAAACGCGGTTCTATTTGACCCTGCGCGCTCAGCGGTGGCGTGCCTTCCGCGGCGCCGTTTCGCAAAGCGCTTGCCTCTTCTTGTTGGTGATCATTGCCGCTTGCCCGCCCGAATCAGCCAGCCCTTTGAAGGCCCTTACAGGATTTCACCACTGGTAGAGGGGCCGGACAACGCCCTGTGCCGCACCTAACCAATGGCACCAAACCGGCTTTTGCGCGTTTTAGGGTTGTGAGTTGATTTGGGGCCGGCCTCACCGGCCGGATTCGTCATGCAAAAGGCAACCGCTAGCCCGTTCCCGCGCGACGGCCTGAGTTATGGCCTGCTGGCCATGCATCTTGCTGTCATGGCTTATGTGCTCGTTGGCTGGACGTCGCACTCCCGCATCGCGCTGTTTCTTTATCTGCTGTTCCTGCCCATCCTCGCCCTGCAGTGGTTGTTTAACCGCAACGCGTCGCTGCTCAGCAATTTCGAGACCTATCTGCGCACCCAGCATTGGCGCGATCAGCGCAATTTGGACGAAGGGGCCTTCCTGCAAAACCTCTTCGAAGGGATAACCGGCTTTAGGGCAAGCCGGGGCCAGATCATGACCGTGGTCTATTCGCTGATGTTCCTGTTCTGGCAGGCGGCTTTGCTGCGGATGGTGATGATCATCCCAGCCTGAAACGGCCCCTAAAAAGGCCGGATTCAGGCCTCTTGAAGCGGGCTGCTCCGCTTCCCATGTAAATCTTGCCGGAAGGCCTTCTGGCTTCGGGCAGATGAGCCACTTCGCTTCGCAAAGGAGGATGTGAACATGCGCAGTTTTGATTTTTCCCCGCTTTTCCGTTCCACGGTCGGCTTTGACCGGCTGTTCGACATGCTGGATTCGGTGGCGCAATACGATGCCTCTCAGTCCTATCCGCCCTATAACATCGAGCGCTCCGACGAAACCCATTACCGCATAACGCTGGCGGTAGCGGGCTTTGGCGAGAAAGACCTGAATGTGGAAGTGCGCGAAGGCGTACTCAGCGTCCAGGGCAAGCGTGGCGACGAGAAAGAAAGCGACAAGCAAGGCTATCTCTATCAGGGCATAGCCGGACGCGCTTTCGAGCGCCGCTTCCAGCTGGCCGAGAACGTCGAGGTGCACGGCGCCCGCCTCGAAAACGGGCTGCTCCACATCGACCTTGAGCGCCTGGTGCCGGAAGAGCAAAAGCCCCGGCGCATTGCGATCAACGGGACTAGCCCGGGCGTCAAGATCATCGACGCCGCCAAGTCGAAAGCGGCTTAACCGCCGTTTTATGCGCCGGCCGGAATTCTCCCCCCATTCCGGCTGACGCTTTCGGGACGCGCCACCCCTGCGGTTGCGCGTCCCTTTTTTTGCCGCCCATTCACCCTGACGCGGGCATGCCCTTCCGGGCAGAGAATCCCTCGGTTACAGTCGCCTCGCCCGCATCCCAAGAGTGTCGCGATGGCCGTAATGCCGAGTTGGCAAATCGCTTTGTCTGCCCGCCTCGCGCGCTTCATCAAGCCGCGCGTGATCGGCACCACAATCGAACTTGCCGATATCCGCCGCCAATACGACTACATGACCGAACGCTACGGCGCGGTGCCGTCCGACGCCATCATCGAGCGCGCGCAACTGGGGCCCGTCAAAGGCGAGTGGGTGCGCGTGGAGGAGACCCAGCCGCAGCGTCTCATTCTTTATTTGCACGGCGGCGGTTACATTTCCGGTTCGCCGGAAACGCATCGGCCATTGGTGGCGCGGCTGTGCAAGGCGGCTGGCGCGGCCGCGCTGTCGCTCAATTACCGTCTGGCGCCGGAATTTCCGTTTCCTGCAGGCTTGCGCGATGCCATGGACGCCTATCGTTTTCTCGTCAACAAAGGTTTCCCGCCGCAATCGATCGTGCTGGCGGGCGATGGCGCGGGCGCAGGCCTCGCATTCGCCACTCTGCTTGCCATCCGCAATGCGGGGCTCCCCATGCCGGCCGGTTGCATTGCCATGTCGCCCTGGGCGGATCTCACTCTCTCCGGCTGGTCGATGCTGCAGAACTCGCGCAACGACGTGGTGTTGTCATGGGAACTCTTATTCGTCAGCGCACGGCATTATCTTAAGGGCGCCAATCCGGCCGACCCCTATGCCTCGCCCCTTTTCGGCAGCTTCCGCGACTTTCCACCCATTATGGTTCATGCGGGCAGTCTTGAACTGTTGCGCGACGATGCCGGCAGGCTCGGCGAAAAGGCAGCGGAGGCCAACGTGCACGTGTCGGTCGAAATTTACGATGGTATGCACCATGTTTTTCAGGCCTATCCATATGCGCCTGAGGCCAAGGTTTCGCTGGCAAGGCTTGGGCAGTTTGTGCGCTCACGCACGCCTTCCACCATCCAGGCCATGGATTTCACCAAGAACGCGGCTGCACGCGGAAGCGGCGCGTGAAACTATATTTTGCGTAATGGGCCTTTCAGACACCGAACGCGTCGGGAACGCACCCAATTACTCTGTTGAGATAACGCGTTGACGCGGCTAGGTTCGTGGACCGATTTCCGCTATGGTCCCTTTCCCCTGGCCGATGTTGGGACGGCGGCGCGGAAATAAGAAGCCAAAACCTCATGAGGCCTGCGTGCTGATAAGACGCTTGCTAATTCTCTGTGCAATGGGCGTCTTTCTCGCTGGGGGACCAGCGTGGGCGGCCGGCCCCACAACTATATCGGGCAGCTCAAAGACTCCCCAAGACACTTCCACTGATGGTGATCTTACGATCGCTAATAGCGGCGCGGTAGCGATTGATACTGCTGGCGCTGCGGTGACCATAGACTCGGATAATCAGGTAACCAACAACGGAACGATTTCGAATAATGCTGCGACAGGCGCTATCGGCGTGTTGCTGGAAGGAGGGGGAGCCGATGCGAGTTTCACCAGCGGCGGCGCGATCAATCTCGAAGGCAAAAATGCAACAGGGGGAATTGGTATTGAGGTCTCAGGTCCCAGTGGTTTCACCGGTAATATAGATCTAACTAGCACCTCGACGGTCACCGTCACTGGCGACAATTCTACTGGTCTTGCGATTTTCGGGCCATTAGTTGGCAATGTTACTCTCGCGGGCTCCGTTCTGGTCACAGGCCAAGACGCGATGGGCATCCTTGTCGAAGCCCCGATCACCGGCACTATCACTAATGCCGGCACGCTTGACGCGCGGGGCATAACCACACTCAGCACCAAGACAGCAAACCCTCAAAGCGGATCAGCACTGGCGATAGGCGCCAGCGTCTCGGGTGGCGTCTATAATGCCGGTCCCGATGCACTATTAACTACCACTACGGCAGCGACGATTGAATCACAGGGATCGGCTCCTACAATAATCATATCGCCCAGCGTTGCAGGCACTAACGCAGCTGATCTTACTATGGGCGTTGTGATCGACCCGGATCTTTTGAATACAGGCTACAGTTTCCTTAATCGCGGCAATATAATTTCGAACGGTACTGATCCTGGCGTCGATGCGACCGCAATCCAGATTGCCGGTGATGGTACCTATACTGCGACCCTAACAGGTGGCATCTTTAACGGGGGAACGATCTCGGCGAACGCTACAACCGGTAATAACACCAAACATACAGCGTCCGCTGATTCGGTGACTATCGAAATCGGGGATGGCGGAATTGTTCCAGATTTTGTAAACACTGGAACTGTCGCAGCGCAAACAAGCGGATTAGCTAACGGCACGGCGACAGCGATATTAATTGATGCCGGCGGTTCACTTTCATCGCTTGATAACAGCGGCAAGATTGTCGCGACAGCAGTAGAGGTCAGCACGGGGACTGTTACCGGGCTTACCCTCACCGCCTGTGCGATCTGTGATGAATCGGGAACGCTGACTTCACTTACCAACTCCGGCACAATCACTGCGCAAGGAGGGACAGTCGTACAAACTACTAATGGTACGGTAACAAATATTACATACGATACCGATGACGGTAACACACTGACAGATATAGCGGTTGATATGTCGCACGTCGCGGCAGGCACAAGCGTCAGTTTCGTCAACACTGGAAACGTAAACGGTGAAGTGCTGTTTGGCGCAAGTGACGACACGCTTCAGGTCGAAAACGCTGGCACACTTATTGGAGACGTGTCCTTTGGTGGCGGCAGCAACAGGCTGGACATAGTTGGCGCGCCAGCCACCAGCACAACGGCCGCTGAAGAAGCTCTGGTCGATGGCGCGATCACTTATGATCCAACCAGTGGCGGCACTTTGGATATCAATATTGGTACCAATGGTGTGCTTAAAACACCTTTAGCTGAGGCCACGACGCTAGAGGTTTCATCTGGCGGCGAAGTCGAATTCGTTTTGGGTTCAACCGCGCCTGCCGCTGGCACGGGCATCGTCACCACCACAGGAAATGCTGTTTTCGCGGCTGGATCTAGTATCGCATTTGGCTTTGATGCCTCGCTCCCTGATAGCGGCACCTATACGCTCATTCAGGCGGACGGCGGCTTGACATTTCCGATTGGTAATTCAAACCCGGCCGACAATGTCTCGATATTCGGCCTGCCGTATCTGTATAATCTGGAGCACCTTAACCTCGACACGAATGATCTTACTCTTCAATTCCAGCGCAAGACGGCAGGGCAACTCGACCTCACTGGCAATCAGGCCTCTATGTATGGAGTGGGTGATGTCGGCTCTGCCGGTTACATGAACAGTCCGCTCATGGCAGGCGCGCGCGGAGACGCCCAGTTCGGCGCCGCCCTGATGGATATTTCCAGTGCTGCCGGGCTCGATTCCGCGCTTGACCAGTTGACGCCCGATTTGAGCGGCGACACACGCGCGCTAGCGATTGCGCTTACCGATCAGGCAACCGGCCCGGTGGGCGCTCGCCAACGCACATTGACGGAATATGCGGCCTCGAAGAACGAAATCAATGTTTGGGGTCAGGAATTCGGCAATTTGCTCAGCAATGGCGGCAGCGGCAATGGTGACGCGGGCTACAATGGCCGCGGCTTCGGTTTTGCGATGGGCGCCGACGGCGGCGCGCCAACGAACGGACGTTTCGGCGGCGCTTTTACCTTTTTTGCCGGACAGGTAGACGAGCCTAAGCCGCGCGACACCAAGACCAACATTGAATGGTTCATGCTCTCACTTTATTCTGATTGGCGCGGGCGCGTGCTGTTCTTCAATACGCAGGCCAATGCCGGTTATGGCAATTTCGACGGCGAGCGCACCATCACGGTGAGCGGGCTCCGCCGTAAGGCAGATGGTACCTGGACGGATTATCTTGCTTCGGGCGGCTTCTCCACCGGACTTATGTTCGGTTCGGGCCCCTTCACCTTCATGCCGGAATGGAACGTGGACGCGCTCTTTGCCCGAGAGAATGCTTATGACGAGACAGGCGCCCGCGGCGAGGACCTAAACCTTGCTTCGCACGACCAGAAGTCCCTGCGCAGCTTCCTCGGTGTCGTACTGCGGGGAAATATTGGCGATGAAGAAGGTTCGTTGCAGCCGGAAATTCGTGGTGGCTGGAGTTACGATTTCCTCAATGATCCGGAATCGGTTACCGCCGCGTTCGCCGACGCGCCAGGCAATACATTCAATCTGACAGGACCCACGCCCGCCGCGTCGCGCCTGGTTGGCGGCGCCAGTATCTCCTGGGTTTACAAGGCCTGGTCGCTGGGGTTCAATTACGACGTCACCGACAGTTCAGGCGCCTTCGTCCATTCGGGAACGATTACGCTGACGGGGCACATCTAGAAATTTATTTCCCGCGCGCGGCGGCGAGCAGCCGCTCGATGTCTTTTTCTTCCGTGGCGAACGAAGTGACCAGGCGTATCAGCGTGCGCCCGTGCGCAGGTTGTTCCCAAACGTAGAAACGCGCGCCCGCCGAACGCAGGTGCGCCACCATTTCATCCGGAAGCCGCAAGAAGACTTCGTTCGCCTCAACGGGATAAACGAGAGTGGCGCCAGGCAGTCGCAAAAAATTGCCGGCCAATCGCCGCGCCAGCGCATTGGCGCGCTCTGCCAGCCCAAGCCACAGGCCATCGGTCAGGTAAGCTTCTAGCTGCGCCGAGACAAACCGCATCTTGGCCAAAAGATGACCGGACTTCTTGCGGCGATAAACAAAATCAGCCGTTATTTTCGGCTCGAAAAAAATCACCGCTTCGGCGGCCAGCGCGCCACCTTTCGTCGCCCCGAAGGAGAGAACATCCACACCCGCGCGCCAGGTCAATTCCGCTGGCGCAACATTAAGAAACGCGGCGGCGTTGGCGAAGCGCGCGCCATCCATGTGCAGTTTCATGCTGCGCGCATGCGCGAATTCTGCAAGTGCCGCGATCTCGGCCGGGCGATAGGCCGTGCCCGCTTCAGTCGCCTGCGTGATGCTGACCGCCGCCGGCTGAACTTGGTGCACAGTGCCCGGCTGAAACCGCGCGAGTGCGGCCTCAAACGCCTCTACAGTCAGCTTCGCGCCTTCGCCTGCGATGCGCACAAGCTTTGCGCCGTGGGTAAAGAATTCCGGCGCGCCGCATTCGTCGATTTCGATGTGCGACGCTTCGTGACAGAAGATCGCGCCATGCGGCGGCACCAGCGTCGCCAGCGCGAGGCAATTGGCAGCCGTGCCCGTCACCACAGGAAAAACCGCGATATCGCGCTCGAAAACCTTGGCAAAGCGCCGGGCCATGCGTTCGCTGACGGCATCGTCGCCATAAGGCTGGGAGACGCCAGCGCCAGCCGCGCTAAGCGCCGCCAGAATTGGAGCAGCCGCTCCATGGACATTGTCGCTGGTGAAATCCACGCTCTAACCCGGCGCTAAGTAGAAGAAACCGCAAGATATCTTGCTTGAATGGTGTCGCCTAGAACCCCGGACAGAGGGAACCCGAACCTGAGCCTTGTTGTTGTCATAATTGGGTAATGCAATGGTGGCGAAGGGAAGAATACCAGGAAGGGCATGAGCAGGACCTCCATGTCGGCATCGCAGCATCGGAGTTTCATTCGATGATCCGCCTTTCTGCATCTCGCATGGCTGATTGCGATTGCGGGTTACATTTCAGCGGCGTGCGTCGCATTCATGTTTTTTGGCTGGCGCTGTTATGGACATGATATCCCCAAGAATTTCCTGTGCTTTTGCTTTGAGAAAATCGCCAGTATTTCCACCGCTGATGCCTCTCCCCGCAAAGCATGGTATGGCCTTGGACTTTAAGGTTAACAAAGTGCGCTGCTGGACCGGGAACCTACGATGTTAGAATATAATTCAAGATGTTATGATCGCATGACGGCATCGACGCCGATCTTGCGGCAGGGGGCCTTGGGGTTGTTTCCGCTATTGAAGCCCGGTGCCGTGGCGCCGGGTTTTGTCTTGTTGGGGATTCAGAACTGATGCGCGCGCCTTCTCTGGATTTGCGACCCATTCCGCCCGCAGCGGCTCCGTCTAGTCGCGCGGTGAGCTTGGTGCTTGTCATTATTCTTCACGTTGCCATCATCTACGCGCTGGCGAATGGCCTTGCCCATCAGATGATCGAGCTGCTGCCGCAAAACGTGAAGGTAGCCATCATTCCGCCGACACAGGAAAAAATTGAACCGCCGCCGCCGCCGCCGACATTCAAGCAGCCGCCGCCCTTTGTGCCGCCACCCGATGTGAACATCGATCTGACACAAGCGCCAGCGACAACCAACGCGATCACGGCACAAACCGCGCAAAAGGGCATCACCGCGCCGGCGTCCGTGGGTGCTGGCCACAGCTGTCAATCGCAATATCCACCGCAAGCGGTGGAGAGAAACGAAGAAGGCACATCGGTGATATCATTCCATGTTAGTACTGATGGAACTGTCATAAGTCCTCAATTAGTGCAATCGAGTGGGCATCAAGATCTTGATGATGTTGCACTTAGATGTGTGGCTAGATGGCGTTACAAACCAGCCTTGCAAAATGGTCAAGCGATTGAGGTCCCCTGGACGGCAAAAGTGCAATGGAGATTGAAGGGGTAACGCGGTCCTTAAAAAAACTGTTGTCTTGCCAAGAGAAGTACGCAGAACCAATAGAACGAAACAAAGTAACAAGTAAGGGACGCTGAGGCGTCTGTTTTGGAAACGGAGCAGAAAAAATGAATGCGAAGAACCTGACGATCGCCTCCGCCATCGTCCTATTTCTGGGGTTAGCGCTTGGCCAAGCCAGCGCGCAAACAGCCAATCCCGCGCCGGCAGCCACTACGCCGGCCGCGCCCACAGGTGACGCCACGGCGCCGGCCGCGCCTGATCAGAATGCGGCGGCACCAGGCGCGGGAGGTCAAGCTGCACCTGCACCCGAAGCAGCCGCCCCGCCGCCAGCCGCACCCGTCGCACAGACCGCGGAAGCGGAGAATCCTTACGGCCTTGGCGCGCTGTGGGAAAAAGGCGACCTGGTCGCGAAAGGCACCATTGTGCTGCTCGCCATCATGTCGGTCGGCACCTGGTACATCTTCTTCATGAAATACTGGGAGCAGGGGCGCGTGCTCGAACAGGCAAAGACCGCGGAAAAAAGGTTCTGGAGCGCCGCCAATCTCAACGATGCCATCGACAAGCTGGGCAAGGGCAATGTCTTCCGCGCCATCGCCGAACGCGGACAGCAGGCAACCACCCGCCAAAGCGGCGTGTCGGCGGGGCTGACGCTCAATGACTGGCTGACGATGTCGCTGCAACGCTCGATCGAGGATGAAAACGGCCGCCTGCAAAGCGGCATCGCCTTCCTTGCTTCTGTGGGTTCGACGGCGCCCTTCGTGGGCCTGTTCGGCACGGTGTGGGGCATCTATCACGCCCTCATCGCCATCGGCATCGCGGGCCAGGCCTCGATCGACAAGGTCGCGGGGCCGGTCGGCGAAGCGCTGATCATGACGGCCATCGGTCTTGGCGTGGCCGTGCCGGCGGTGTTGACCTACAATTTGCTCGTCCGGCGCAACAAGGTGATCAACGAGAAGATGCGTGGCTTCGCCAACGACCTGCAGACCTTCCTGCTTACCGCGGGGAAGAAGTAAGGAGCGGCCTTAGCCGGAACACTCACCGATGGCCATGCAGCTGACAGATCCGAATGCGGGCGAGGACGAGGTCAACTCGGCCATCAATGTTGTGCCGCTGACAGACATCATGCTCGTGCTGATGATCATCTTCTTGATAACGGTGCCGGTGGTCCTCCACGCAGTGCCGCTCAATTTGCCGCTGGCGACTAATATTCCGACGCAAACCAAGCCGGAAAACATCGTCATCGCCATCGACAAGGAAGGCAATTATTTTTTGAACAACCGGCCGGTATCGAACACGGAACTGTTACAAAGGCTCGAACAATCCGCCGTAATAAAGCCACAGCCTGAAGTTCATATCAGGGCGGATAAAGAGGTGCGTTTCCAGGTGGTTGGCCAGGTGATTTATGATTGCGAGCGCGCAAGCATTCTTAAGGTCGGGTTCATCACCGAACCGGAACATAATCCAACGCCGTAGGGAAGTTTAGGAGAAACACACCATGGCGATGAAAGTTGGATCCTCCCTTGGCGAACAGGAAGTCATGGTCGAGATAAATACGACGCCGTTGATCGACGTCATGCTCGTCATCCTCGTCATGCTGATCATCACCATCCCTATCCAGACGCACGCAGTGAAGCTCGACATGCCGCGGCCCAATACGCCGCCGCCGCTCATTCAGCCCGAGACTATCCTCCTCGAAGTGGATTTCGACGGCACCCCGCTGTGGAACGGCAATGCGGTGCCGAACCGCGCGACGCTCGACACCTATTTGAGCGACGCCGCCAAGAAAGACCCGCAACCAGAAATCCATCTCAAGCCGAACCGTCTTGCCAAATACGACGATGTCGCGCGCGTGCTCGCCGACGCTCAGCGCCTTGGCGTGACGAAGATCGGCTTCATCGGAACGGAAGAATACGGACAACAATAAAAGACGCGAACCCGGTAAAGGGGGCGTTTGAGGCGCTGGCGGTTCCGGCGCCTGAACGAATGTGAGGAAGTTATGATGAATAGAACAATACCCGCGCTTGCGACTGTCCTTCTTTTGGGAGCCGCTTTGGCTTCTTTTAGCGCCATTGTGTTGCCGAGAGCGGCATTCGCCATCACCATCAAGAACGAGGCTGTCGGCAAGCCGCTCAAGGAAGCCCAGGAGCTGGCGAGAAACCACCAGTGGCGCGAAGCGATCGCCAAAGCGCGCGAAGCCGATGCAGCCCCCGGCAAGACCGGGGCGGAGGCTGCGGCCATCAATCAGTTCATCGCCTATGCCGCGGTTCAGGCCGGCGATATTGATCTGGCGCTCAGCACCTACGACCGCATGATTTCCGCAGGCGAAATCGATCGTACGCAGGGATTGAAGACAGCGATGGAGCTTGCGCTCTCGCACAACATGGCGGCCAGGGGAATGGACTACGCCAACAAGCTGGGCGGCGACGCGAGTGGCACAGCCAAGCTCGCGCTTGCCAGCATTAATTATCAGCAGGGCCGCTACCAGGAAGTGATCCGCATGTTGCGGCCGGGAGCCGAATCCGCGGGCCCGGATGTGCTGGAGATGCTGCGTTCGGCCTATTACAAGGCCGGCGACAAGGACGGCGCGCAATATGCGCTCGAACTTCTTTTACGCGCCGCCCCCACGCCTGAGCATTGGCGTGATGCCATTCGCTCGGTCGAGCAATTGCCGGGAATCACGGATCACCAGAACCTCGATCTTTACCGGCTGAAGCTCGCACATGGCGCCATGCAGGATGCGAACGACTATGTCGTGATGGCGGAGATGGCGCTTGAGTTCAATTGCCCAAACGAAGCGAAAACGGTTCTCACCAAGGGCTATCAGGCGAAGCTGCTGAGCGGCGACCGCAACCAGCGCCTAATGGACAAGGCGACCCAGGCAGCGGCGCAGGACCAGTCAACGCTTCCCACCCGGGATAAGCAGGCGAGCGCCAATCCGGATGGCAACGCCGACGTGGCACTGGGGGAAAATTATTCGTCGTGGGGCCGTTATGCCGATGCGCAGACTGCTATCGAACGCGGCATCAGGAAGGACAAATTAAAAGACCCCGACGACGCCAAAATCCGCTTGGGCCAGGCGCTGTTTGGCGAAGGCAAGCGCGCCGAGGCGGAACACGCTTTCAATTCGGTTCCGCGTTCAAGCAAGCAATCGCCGGTGGCGCGGCTTTGGGCGCTTTATGCCGAACGTGGATGATGATTGCGCGAGACACCCGCGCAGGAAGGTGAGGACTGCCATGAACAAGGGAAGATTGCTTACTTCGATAGCGGCCTCAGCGGCCATTTTACTGGGTGCAGCCACGACTTCCGCCATGGCCGTCGGTATGGGTATGAGTTATACGCCCGCGCCCACTCCACAGCCGCAGCCCATAGCTCCGACGACGGGCGTCAAGCCGGCCCCAAGCACCACTGCCGCGCGGCCCGAGATCGGCAAGCCTGCCCAAGAAGCAATCGATCTTGCCAAGAAGAATGATTTTACGAATGCGCTTGCCAAGATCAAAGAGGCTGACGCGGTAAGCGATAAGAATCCATACGAAGAATATCTAGTTGGAAAGCTTCTCGGACAAATTCTGGCGCATCTTCATGACGATGCCGGCGCGGCTGCGGCCCTTGATCGTGCCGTCGCATCGAATGGGGCACCGAAAGAAGAGCTCGCTCAAACGCTCACGCTCGACATGGGCCTCAATATCAACATCAAGAACTACGCCAAGGCTATAAGCGCAGGCGAGCAATTACAGCGACTCGGCCCAATAGACCCGACAGCCGCCGGTGATCTAGCGCTCGCATATTATTTTAAGGGCGACTATAAAAACGCACTGCAGCAAGGGCAGACAGCTTTAGAGTTGCAGTCGGCGAATGGCGGCACCCCAAATGTGCAGACCCTCGAAATCATAATGAACTCACAAATCAAAACAAATGATCGTGCGGGCGCTAAAAAGACCTTGGCGATGCTCTGTGCAAGGCCTTCACCGCCTTCGGAATTGAAATGCAGTCCTCCAGGGAAATAAGCCTAACCGCCATTACTTATCGCCGGTCATCCATCCTCAAATGGAATGGGTTGAATTTTTTTGCTAGAAGGCCATCCGCTAGTTTCGGGTATGCGCCAGCCTATGGCGCGGGCGGCCTTTGTGCCGCAATAGTAGCACTCGCGCCTGTTGGTAATGCAGCAGGGCTCGATGATTGAGGCAAACCGCGCTGCTCCACTTGCAGCAGAAAATCGCGCACATCGACATCGGACGGAATGGGAACGCCCTTGCCTTCGCCACCCTGCGTTTTCAGCTCGGCAAGATCGTGGTCCATGCGCGCTTCATAGGTGCGGTCGATCTGATTGCGTAAATTTTGCTCGGCTTCATACCAGGCCTGCTTGTCGGGCCCATCTTTGCAGGTGGAAAGCTCATCTGGCGAGCTCGCGCCCCAGCGCCTTTCGATGCAATGGTAGGGATCGAAGGAGAGCGCAAACAACCGCTTGAGAGACCCTATATAGCTTAACGTGACCTCACTGCCATCGGTGCGACGGTAGGAAACGCTGCACGCCGATGTCTCACGGTCATACGTGGCGAGCAGATCGCCCACCAGATCATGGCCTTTATAGGTGATTTTGGGGTCGTGGGCCGCATTGAGCCGGACAAAACGTTCAACCGAATCGCGCACCTCCTTGAACGCGGTCTTGAGCCTCGCGTCGCGCGACGGCGTGGAATAGGTCTCCCAATCGCCATCCGTGCCATAAATATTATAGGGCAGGCGTTCCGGCTGAGTTTGATTCTGAGTGCCCGCTGCAATGGCGATATCGACCGCCAGCGCACGATAATGCAAATCCTCGCAATTCGAGCGCACCATGTCGGTCAATTCCTGGATAGGATCAAATCGCAGCACGCCGCCCGCAAGCTTCGCGCGCACATAATCGTAGTAATCGAGCACTTCCCCGTTTAAAGTGAAGCTTCCCGTGTTCCAGTCTCGGTCAGCGGGTTTTTTTGCGCCATTACCGAAAAACTGCTCATCCGAAAAACTGGGAAGTTCCGCGTTCTTCTCGGCGACAATATGCCCACCGATCAACGCGCCATGCGTATCGCGGGTGGCTCCAACAAGCGTAATTGGGCGCCAATTCTTGAAACCCGCGCCCATGCCGGGAGAAGAGCGCACGAAGCGTTTGTCGTAAGTACCACGCGTGATCGTGTTATCAGGGTGCGCGTCGATATAAAGCACGCGTCCATCGGGCACAACGCGATAGACGGTGGCCAGGTGGCCGTTGGGATCGTAAATGATCGTGCCTGGTCTGATCGCCTTGGGGTCAAGCGCCACCGAATAATGATCCGGCGGCAGGGGCGTATCGAGATCGGGGTGAATGCGATACATGGCCGAGCTGACTGCATCGCGCACCGCATCTAGCATGACGGGACCGGTGGTCGAATAGCTGAGCACATCTTGACGCGCGCTCACTTCGTTGCCGCGCGCCGTATAGCGAATGTCACGCGTATGGCCAAGCGGCTCGACCATCAATTCATAGGCAAAAGGAAGCCCACGCTTCCAGGCATAATAAGCGCGCAAGTAATAGGGCAGATCTGCGCAATCGGAACGGAAATGCAGCGTCGCGGGATCGCTCGCGCGAAATGGATTTCCCGTTCCCTTCAGGCAAGTGTCTACGGTGTTGCAGTTTAAATCGGCAATCGCCTGCACAAAATCGCCAAACCCGCGTTCATCGGATTCTGTCCAGTGGTCGTAGCGCACGACATAGGCCAGCGGATCTTTCGGATCGACGGGAATGGCGGCAGATGCAGCGCGCGACGGCGGCGGAATATCCGGCGGAACGGGCTGCATTACGACTGTGGGCGATGGCGCCGACGTTTCTTCCGCATCGGCAATGCTTGGCGCAAGGATGAAAAACGCCATCGCGGCCGCGCGCGCGGCCACCTTCCCCCACTTCCCCAATAACTGCGCCTGGCGCATTGCCGCAAACGGTAGCAACGCCGAAAAGCCGGTCAAGTTGCACTTAGGTCACGTTTAACTTGCTGATCTTCAAGAGAAATTCGTGTGCAGAAGATCCCTCTGCTACCTCGCCTGCGCACCCGCTTTCGCGCAAACTTGGCGGCGCCATGTCGCTTTCCGCCGCTGAAATCGAAGCGCTGCTGCTCAGCCTGAAAATCGCCACCGTGGCGGTGTTTGCGGCCATGCCCGTGGCGTTTGCCTGCGCATTTTTACTCGCGCGGCACCGCTTTCCCGGCAAGACGCTTGTCGATGGGCTTGTGCATCTGCCTTTGGTTCTGCCCCCCGTGGCGCTGGGCTATTTGCTTCTGGTCACCCTCGGGACAAGAGCGCCGATGGGCGCATGGCTGCTTACTCATTTCGGCATCCGCTTTGTGTTCAGCTGGACGGGCGCGGCACTCGCCTCGGCCATTCTCACCTTCCCATTTCAGGTAAGTGCGATGCGGCTCTCGTTCGAAGCCGAAGATCCTGGCCTCGCGCAGGCGGCGGAGACGCTGGGCGCTGGCCCGTTCGACCGATTGTTCTCGCTCCATTTGCCGTTGGCAATTCCAGGCATACTTGCCGGCGCCATAACGGCGTTCGCCGCTTGCCTCGGCGAGTTCGGCGCCATCATCACCTTCGTTTCCAACATTCCGGGCGAAACGCGCACTTTGCCGCTGGCGATTTACAGCGCCATACAAACGCCAGGCGGCGAAGCAGCGGCCGCGCGCCTTGCCGCGTTGTCGATTGCGCTCGCCTTGGGCGGCCTCGTGCTTTCTGACTTTGTTGGCCGGCGCGCGCGCGCAGGTATCGGGCAATGAGTTGCAACATCGCCCTGCGCCATTCCTTCGGCGCATTTGTCATAGATGTTGATTTTCCGCTTGCGGCGCATGGCGTGACGGCGCTGTTCGGGCCCTCGGGCGCCGGCAAGTCGACCATCCTCAACGCTATCGCCGGTCTCATGCGCCCGCATATGGGACGCATTACCTTCAATGATGAAACTCTGCTCGATACGGCCAACAATATCGTGCTTCCAGCGCGTGCGCGGCGCATCGGCGTCGTTTTTCAGGAAGCCAGGCTCTTTCCCAACATCTCCGTTAGGGCGAATTTGCTTTATGGCTGGCGGCGCGCAGAGATGAAAGCGAGTGCCGGCCAAATCGACGCTCTTATTTCACTGCTTGGCTTGAAGGCGCTGCTTGAACGCCGGCCTCGCACGCTTTCTGGCGGCGAGAAAAACCGCGTGGCCCTCGCGCGTGCGCTTCTGGCCAGCCCGCGCGCGCTTCTGCTCGATGAGCCCCTGGCCGCGCTCGATGCAGCACGCAAAGCCGAAATTCTTCCCTTTCTCGAACGGCTCGCGCGCGAGGCCAACATCCCCATGCTTTATGTTAGCCATTCGCTCGATGAGGTGGCGCGCCTTGCCGATCGCATGATCGTGCTGAGCGAGGGCCATGTGAAAGCGGAAGGCTCGGTGTTTGACGTCATGACGCGCCTTGACCTGTTTACGGGAAAAGACCGTTTGCTCCCCGGTGCCGTGCTGGAAGCCGCCATAGTGGAACATGATGAGCCCCATGCGCTCACGGTGCTTTCCTTCGCCGGCGGACGCCTGATAGTGCCCCGCCTCACGCGCGGACAGCATGGCGATAAAATCCGCATCCGCGTCGATGCCGAAGATGTGATGCTGGCGCTTGCCGAACCCAAGGAGGTAAGCGCCAACAATGTTTTGCCAGCAATTGTGGCCGCAATCCGCGCGAACGACGATGCCTACGCCGATGTGCAGCTCGCTTTGGGCGAAGCGCGCATGATCGCGCGCATCACGCGCCGCTCGGCCGAGCGGTTGAAGCTTGCGCCGGGAACCAAGGTCTTTGCGCTTATTAAATCAGTGACGGTTGGCGAGAACGCGAGCGATTGATGCGGTCCCGCATCGCTAACTTCGCAGCTACATGGGTCAAACTGCAGCCAAGAAAAAGGCCGCCGGAGAGGCGGCCTTTTTCCAGCCTTGTTCGAGTTGCGGGGACAGGATTTGAACCTGTGACCTTCAGGTTATGAGCCTGACGAGCTACCGGGCTGCTCCACCCCGCGTCAACGCCTTACTTAGAAGAATGCCCAATGAAGGACAGCGGGATATAGGGTATCGCTTCCAACCTGTCCACCCCTTGTTTCCGTCAGGCGATGGCGCGTTCAGGCGCGCGCCAGACATCGAGCCGCGCCGGAATATCGGCGACTTCCAAGGCATCCACTATGCGCGAGGCGGCAATCGCGATTTCGGCGCAGACGCGCGCGTCTTCAGCTGCGTTGTGATGGTGGAATGCGAGCCCCAGATGGCGCGCGACGCTGTCGAGCGATTTCGAATGGAGTTCCGGCCACACGGCGCGCGCGATGCCAAGCGTGCAGAGGTAAGACAGCCTGGGAGAGCGCAAGCCATAGGCGCGCAAACAGCTGCGCATCACGCCTGCATCGAAGCCTGCATTATGCGCGAGCAATAACGCGCCTTTGAGCGCGGGACGGAATTCCTCGAATACTTTGGGAAATTCCGGCGCGTCGCGAACGTCATGGGCGGTGATGCCGTGAACCCAGGTGAAGGTGAAGCGCATCTCGCGCGGGCGGATCAAGCGCTCTTCGACACGCGTGACGCGGCCGCCTTCGATCCAGGCTAACCCCAGCGCGCAGGCATTGCCGGGGCGCGGATTGGCGGTTTCGAAATCGATCGCGATGGTACGCAGCGCACCCTGGCCCTTGTTACGCGATTAACGGTCTTTCAGGTCGTCACTGGCTCCGGCCTGAGCGCGCCGTAAACGCCGCCCATGACCATGCCCTGTATGACCTGGGCTGCGAACATGATGGCCGGAGCGATTGCGCCATAATTCATTGCAAAGGTTCCTGCCGCCGTCATCGGCATCAACAGGATCATGGTCAGGAACCAGAGGCCCACGCCAAACAACGCGCCGCGCACAATTTCTTCCGAGCCTTCGGGGCGTTCCAGATGCGCGTCCAGCGCCGCGAATACGGCGCCGATGATAAGAGCGTTGATGACGAAGAAGATGATCCAGCCCGTGGTCGTCGAGGTTACCCCGGCGAGCTTCATGAATGCCGTAATCAGGCTGAGATCGGGAACCAGCCCGGCCATGTCTTTCACATACAAGAGCAGAGCAAGCACGATCGAACCAACGATGCCGGCAATAATGCCCTTGCCAGTATCGAGAAAAATGTTGTCTTCCATGGCCAGCCGTCTCCCAAATAGCCCCAGCGCGTCGCCGCGCCGAGGCTATTATATAGAGAACCTGGCGTTTGTAACGGGGCTAATGGCCCCCGGCCGCGAGGATGGGCCGCCAATCGGGGCGCCCGGCGCGCCAGAAAATGAAGCTGCCAAAGTCGGCATAGAGCTCGTCGCTCTGCGATTTGGTCGAGCCGAAGCCATGGCCTGCTTCGGCATCAACACGCAGCAAGATGGGCTTCCTCGTGCCAGAGGCCTGCAGACGCGCGGCCGCCTTCGCAGGTTCCCAAGGCGACACGCGCGGATCGTTGAGGCCGGTGGTGATGAGAACGGCGGGATACTTCGTGCCGTTTTTCACATGCTGCAACGTATCCATGTCGTAGAGGTTCTTGAAGCCCTGCTCGGTTTTCACCGAGCCGAATTCAGGAATATTGTCAGGCCCATTGGTGGAAAATTCCGCCCGCAACGTATTGGCCGCCGGCACCGCGTCGATAACGCCGGCCCAGAGATCAGGACGTTCGGTGAGGGCGCGGCCCATGGTGATGCCGCCGGCCGAACCGCCAAAGATAAAAAGCTTGTCCTTGGTGGTGATGCCGCGCGCGATCAGATCTTCGCCGCAGGCGATCAGATCCTGCCAGGTGTTGTGCTTTTTGGCGTCCTTGCCGCCGAGCCGCCAGGCCTCACCGAGCTCGCCGCCGCCGCGCACATGGCAATCGGCGTAATCGGCGCCTTGCTGCATGAACACGATGGTGCGGGGACTGAACGCCGGCAGATCGGAAATGCCATAGGAACCATAGGCGCGCATCAGCACGATCTGCGGGCCTTTGGCGTCCTTCGGCTGCACCAGTGTGAGCGGCACCATCACGCCATCATGCGCCTTGGCCTCGAGATCCTGCACCTCGAACTGGCTTGGGTCGTATGGCGGTTGCGTGCCGAGCTTAAGATCGGTGAACTGTTTCGTGGCGGAGTCGTAGGAAAGATAGGTCGGTGGAATCGTCCAGCTTTCTTCGGTGATGATGACGCCGGGCGCGCGCGGATCGGTGAAGGCGGCGCTGACACTGCCCTTGAAGGGAAGCGGGATGTCTTCCGCTTCCGTTTTGCCCACCGGAAGGCGCAATAGATGCGAATAGACGCCTTCGCGAGTCACCACATAAAGCGCATCAGACGCCGCGTGGATGGATTCTACCACACGATTTGGGTTGGCCGCCAAAAGAGTGCTGGCATCGGCCAGCTTCTGGCCAAGTTTGAGCGAAAGAACCTTGAAGGTCGGCGCATCTTTGTGAGTAAGCAGGAAAATCTCGTCTCCACGCATCTCAATGCTGGTGACGTCGTCGTCACGCGCGGCGAGCTCGGTCCATTTTACATCGGCGTCGGCCGCCTCGGACAAGGGCGCAAGCCAAAGTTCCAACTCGTTTTGCACCCCGTTTATATTGAGCGCCACCGCCAGCGAGGAATCTGGCCAAGTGCCGAGCGCAGGAAATTGCACCGGTTCGAATTGCGGCCCGTGGCCGACCGAAGTTCCCAAGACGGGCTTGAGCCTTGACTTCAAGTCCCACAACTCGACTGTCGAATTCTGGTATTTCAGGGTGGTGGAATCGCTGGGCTTCAGTTCGGCCAGCTGATTGACGTAAACGCTCTTGCTATCCAGGGTCCAACTGAGGATGCCGAATTGCGTGCGCGGAAGCGGGTCTGCAATCTGTGCGCCCGACGCCGCATCGAAGACATAGGTGGAGGCGTTTTCCGAGCCACCTTCGGAAATGCCGACGGCAACCTTGGCGCCGTCATAGGAAGCCTGAAAGAAATTTATGGCGTAAGGCTTGCCGCCGTAGGCCGCGCGCCACGCCGCCATGTCAACGATCTTGCGCGCGCCTTTGGCGTCCTTGACCACGAGGTTGAAATTGTCGGAGCCGGGCGAGCGCTCCTCATAGAAAGCGCGGCCGCCATAGGTCTGATAGTTTTCGATAAAATCGAAAGCGCCGCCGAAATCGGACATCTTCTTCAAAAAAGCGGCGCGCGGCTTGATGCTGTCGAATATGCTGCGCGTGTAGGCGCCTTCGGCCTTCATCCAGGCGACGGTGTCCGGGCTCATGTCTTCCATATAGCGATAATTGTCGGAGACCTTGACGCCCCACAGGGTTTCGGTGACCGGCTTCACCGGTGCGGCCGCCGGTCTTGCCGGTGCGCCAATGGGCGCGAGCGGATCGCTGGAGCCCGCTGCAAACGCCAAGGAGATACCCGCGAGCGCGATGGCCGCGCCGTAACAAACCGGCCACATTTTCATGGGGAGCCCTTTCATATTGCCTTTAACAATTTATCCGATGACATGGCCTTAAACACATCACGGAAACGCGAGAATTGGGTGCCGAAAAGCCACATTCGATCAAATGCTTATCGGCGAGATTGCGCCCCGCGGCTGGGAGACCGAACATAGCGCAAAATTTCAGCAACGGAGAAAATCATGAGCCGAATTATTGCCTGTACCATTATCGCTTGCGCATTTGCGCTGCCGGCCCAGGCCGCGCTGAGCGTGGGGGCGAAGGCGCCCGATTTCACCGCGCAGGCCTCGCTCGGCGGCAAGGAATTCACCTTCGCGCTGGCCGACGCGCTGAAGAAGGGGCCCGTCGTGCTTTATTTCTATCCGGCCGCATTCACCACGGGATGCACGATCGAGGCGCACGAGTTCGCGGACGCGATGAACAAGTTCAAGGCGCTGGGCGCGACCGTAATCGGTGTCAGCCATGACGACATCGCCAAGCTCGACAAATTTTCGACCAGCGAATGCCGCAGTAAGTTTCCCGTGGCCGCCGACACCGAGCAGCACATCATGAAGGCTTACGACGCCGTGCTGGCAAAGAAGCCGGAATACGCCAACCGCACGTCCTATGTCATCGCGCCGGATAGTACGATTCTTTACACCTATACCGATCTCGACCCCACCCACCACGTCGAGAACACCATGGCGGCGGTCGAGAAGTGGGACGCCGACCACAAGGCTGGAAAATAATTCCGGTTCAGGCTTCGTATTTGAAGGAGAGCGAGACTCGCGCGCGGTAGGCCACGACCTTGCCGTCCTCGATCTTCATGTCGAGTTTGCCGATTTCTGCCACTCGCAGATCACGCAAGGATTTGCTGGCGGTCTGGATGGCGCTTTTTGCCGCGTCCTCCCACGATGATTTGCTGGTGCCGATGACTTCCGTAACACGATAAACGGCGCTTCCTGACTTCTTTGCCATGATGATCTCCTGATTATGCAATGACGGGTTGGACGCGGGTTACAGGCTTCTGCCGTCGAACAGTGCGGGCTTCAGGGCCGCGATGTCCACATCGTCGAGGCAACGGACATTGATTGCATAGGTCTCATTGCCCTTTTTGTCTTTTCCCGTGGCGAAGGATTCGACGCCGCAGGTGGGGCAAAAAAGGTGGTGGATGTGCTTCTTGTTGAACTGGTAATCGGTGAGGCCCTGGCCGGAAACGAGCTTGAACTGCTGCGCAGGCACGAAAGCAATGATGAGCCCGCGCGCCGTGCAGATCGAGCAATTGCATGAGACGGTGCTGGCAAGATCGGCCGTCACTTCATAACGGACCTTCTTGCAGTGGCAGCCGCCGGTATAGGTCTTGGCCTCTGGCATTGGGGCATCCTCTTTTCCAGTAGAGTAATATAGTTACCCGCATGTATGATAGTCTTGCGTGCAGCAATGGGGGAACATGCATGGCGTGTCTGGGCGCGCGGGTTATTACGGGAGCGGCCTTGCTGCTTGCTTTGAGCGCGGGTATGGGCGCGCCGGCGCAGGCGCAAGTGTGCACGACCACGTGCAGCATGTATGAAGAGGGTGAATGCGTCGAGTATACGCATACGTGCGAGACGCCAGCGCCGCCCAAGCCCGCCTTTGGCGCCATTGCTTATGGCCGCAAGAGCGGGGCGTGGGGCTACTCCTATAATTGGGAGAGCCGCGACAGAGCCCAAAACGAGGCGATGAAGAACTGCGCTCAGAACGGCAATGATTGCGAAGTGATGGTGTGGTTCGACCGGGAATGCGGCGCGGTAGCGGCGCGCGGCGATAGCGATGCCGCCTATTGGGGCCTTGGCGATGGCGAGGGCGCCGCGCGCGAGGAGGCCATGCGCCAGTGCGCGAAAGACGGCGGCAAACAGTGCGAGGTTAAGGTTTCGCGCTGCTCACGATGACGGCGCGTTGGATACGTGCGGGATTTCACCGGAAACATTCGCACTATTGTCTCAATTTTCTGGAACGATGTGATGCGGCCGGCGTTGATAGTTTCGACCAGGCGACGGCCGGTTCCAATTCCAACACAGGCAGGAGGCAGCAATGGCAAATCCCTTTGTGCATGTCGAGCTCAACACCACCGATCCGAAACAGGCCAAGGAATTCTATGGCGAACTGTTCGATTGGGATTTGCAGGACCGCGACATGGGCCAGCACGGCAAGTACACCCTGATCAAGGTGGGTGAAGGCACTGGCGGCGGTATGATGAAACACCCGGTGCCGGGCGCGCCTTCGGCGTGGCTGGCCTATGTGCTGGTGGACGATTTGGCGGCGACTACCAAAAAGGCGAAACAGATGGGCGCGAAAATCATCCAGGAAAACGTGCCGGTCGCGGACATGGGCAAGTTTTCCATCATCACCGACCCCACGGGTGCCATGCTGGGGCTGTGGCAAACGGCGAAGAAGATGTAGTTAGTAGATGCCGCGCCCGAGCGTTGCGACGAAAGCCGCGTAAAGTAGACTTACGAAAACGATCCAGCTGTAATTCCGGCTTATGATGACGTTCGTTTCGCCCGCAGGCAGACGCATGAAGAAAGGCAGAACCAGCAGCGGCCAGGACCCTGCGCCAATTTCAAGCGCGGCCTGATGCACGGCGTCGAGGCGATTTGGCGCATAGAACATAGCGGCCACGCAGGCTGCAATACTGGCGGTCAGCCAAGAAAGGCGCGCAAGCGGAGCTACGCGCTGGGGATCGGAAACAATGGAGCGGAATGCCGCGCCGGTTGCGCGCGTGCCAAGGAAATAAAACAACACTCCAAGTGCCACGCCGCCTATGCGCCAAAGCCAATCCGGCTCGCCGAAAGCGGCCTGGGCCGCAAAGAACCAGTCGCCGTCGAGTTTCAGCATGGAATAGATGACATAGCCGCCTTCCCAATAGAGCGCGAAGGCGGTGACGAGAAGTAATAATAGCCGCGCGCGAGCCGCGTGGGGCGGAACGGACTGCAGAATGAGCCAGGCGATCAGGCCGCCAAGAAGATTGCCTGCGGGGCCAGCTATGTCGATCCGTGGGCTCGCCGCGCTGCAGCGAAAATACACGCTGGTGAGGCGCGTGATGTCGCCCCCAAGCGCGAGACACGCGCTGCCGTGGCCTAGGCCCTCGTGATCCACGGTGACGATGCACATGGCGGCGATGGCAATGGCGGCAATCGTCAACCTATCGTCACGTTTTTCAGTAAGCGGCGCCATGCGGATTATTCCTTCACACCTCACCCTTCGACAAGCTCAGGGTGAGGATTTATCTAGGCCCTCATGCTGAGCCCTCATGCCGAGCTTGCCGAGGGACGAAGCATGATGGCGAAGCCAGCGCAATCATCTGCGATTACTGCTTCATCACCATATTGTTGGGCGTGCCGGGAGGCACCTGATCGATGACGAGAAGCTGCACGGGCTCGGCGCCGGGGTTCGAGCCGAAGTGCCAGGCGTCGCGCATTTCGGGCAGGAAATCGCCCGCGTTGAATTCGAGCGTCTTGTCCGTGGCCTCTTCATGCACTGTGAGATGGCCCGAGAGTACATAGACATAGCGCTGATAAGGATGCTTGTGCGTGGGCGTGCTTCCGCCAACCGGAATGGAAGTGCGCGAGACGATGACGTCGGCGCGCGAGGGCAGCTCGATAGGTTGGCCTGTGGTGGTGGCGCCGGCGCGAAGGATCTGGCCGGGGACGGGCTGTGGCTGGATCATGTCTTGCGCCGCGAACGCAGTGGCAATCCCAAACACGAAAGCGGCGATGGCAATGACAATGCGCTGCATAACGGTTCTCCCTTGCGGATTTCAGCGAATGGCCCGAAGTCATTATATATTAGCACTCGCGGCGGGCCTTCGAATGGCGTTCAGTATATGCCCTGTCCTAGCGTGGCGGCGAAGGCCGCGTAAATGAAACCCGCGAAAGCGATTCAGCCGTAAGAGCGGGCGAATGTTATGTCGCTTCCGCCTATGGGGACGAGCATGCGCGCGGGCGGAATGAGAAGCGGCAGATTGGGGTCGATCACGACAAAGAGCGAATAGATTTATCGCTTCATGTCTTTTTGCTTTGGCGCACTTTCGCACGCCGTGTGGAGGCTGGTCGCGCTGCTTTCATCTCGTGGCGCGCGCGCTGCTTCTGTGCCTCCGCTTTGATGATCACCGCGCCCTTCGCGTTCGTATCGAGACGCAGTTTCGCGAGCTTCACCGCGTCCGCGATCAGCGACTCGATCTCCGCGCGGTCGAAGTCCGCAACCGAGTTCAGCTCGACTTGACGCACCGTCTTGCCCTGACCTTGCAGCAGCTTGTTCGGGTCCGACTTCGACAGCTGAGCGCCCTTCCCAAATCCCAGCTTCACCAAATGTGGGTACACCGAGATCGAACACACTCCCTCGTAGCCGCGCTCGGTAGGTGAATATGAGATCACGAGTGCGTTCTGGCTCTCGTACACGTACACGATCTCGAAAAGACCCGGCAGCCGAGCCCGCAGCTTCGCGCGCAACGCCTTTCCGAGTTTGGCCATCGCCGGCTCGTACTTCGCGAAGTAGCTCGCGAGCAGCGTTTCGGCGTTCGTCATTGGCAGTCACTTTCATTGAACAAGCGCGTAGCGTACTTGCCGAACGTGACCAAGTCCATGCGCTGATAGCAGCCCGTGGATGCAGCTGGTTCCGGCGCGGTGGCGAAAATCGATTTAGACCCAGCGTGATTTACGCGCACCCCAGACGTGGGAGGTAAAAGTGCAAAATCTTGGTCGCTTTAAAGAGTGGCTCCACAAATGATCGTTCGTTGCAAAAATCAAGAACTTTGCACCAAATCGAATCCTGATCCCGTTGGACTTCTCTGGTGCATAGGAACGACTTGTCTGGACCGGTAGACCCGTCAATCAATATTGTTTCGTGAGATATGGCGGGTATAGCAATTACGCCTCCGGAATATCCTTCCGAAATCCCATCTCCAGAATCCACTGCAGGCCTCAAAGTTATTGCGCTCGCAAGCGGCTGCGCTTCACAAAATCCCACGCAAGGGTTTATGCGCGATATGATACGACAAGACGCCTCCAAGGAAGCTCCGACTTTCTATCCCAACAAAGCCGACTTCATTGAGAAGTGCGGTCAATTCGCGTGGCTTGTAAAAGTACCGTATGGCATTCGCGAAGTAGCCAATACATTTCATGCTCTCGGCGGAACTCCCGAAAAGCTTGGCGGTAAACCACACCGATAAGCGCAAATAGACCAGATAAGGCGCTTCAACGACCATCGATCCGGGACGGAGCATGTCATTGTGGCAGAAGATGCCGCCCGGTTTGAGAACTCTATGGATCTCCTTGAAGGCTTTGACAATCTCGAGATGGCGCGATGCGAACTGGAGCGTCACCGCGTCAAATGACTCGTCGGCAAACGGCAGTGCGTGGGCATCGCAAATATGGGCCCGGATCGACAGATTTCGTGTGTGCGCGCGGCGCTGACCCTCGGCCGTCATGCGAGAACTGGCATCAACCGCGCTGATCTCAAGCGTCGGGTCCATTGCAAGCAGTCGCAGCGGAATGTCATGCGTACCGGAGCAAACGTCGAGTAGCTTCGATCCGCGTGGCAGGCGTTCGTGGATGGCGGCGGTGAACATGTTGCTCCATCGCGAGCAGTTCCCGAGCGATGCGAGCGCATTTCCCTTGTCATAGTAAGCCGGCACATCTCGAAAGACTGCCGGTATCAAAGTCCGCCAAGTATCTCCGAAAAGGCGCGAGCGAAGGTCTTCCTTCTCCAAAAATTCTTGTGAGATGCTCACAAGAAAAACCCTCTCGAGCCATTCGAAGACGACTGTTCAAAATTCGACGCCAGACATAGAGACCCTAACTGCTGCGACAAGGCGGCTTCCGGCAGCGGCGCCCAGCCCCTGTCGATTCCAAAAACTCTATCAGCGGAGCTTTGCGGGCTGAAGCAGAATCGTACCATGGTTGGTCGCGCAACGCCTTTCCGAGTTTGGCCATCGCCGGCTCGTACTTCGCGAAGTAGCTCGCGAGCTGCGTTTCGGCGTTCGTCATTGGCGGTCACTTTCATTGAACAAGCGCGTAGCGTACTTGCCGAACGTGACCATGTCCATGCGCTGGTAGCAGCCCTGGATGCAGCCGGTTCCGGCGCGGCGGCGAAAATCGATTTAGACCCAGCGTGATTTTCGCGCACTCCAGATCGGCGGCAAACAAAAAGCCCCGGGCGGGATGAACCGGCAGGGCTTTTGGTTTCTACAATCTCAACCTTCACGCTTCAGCTTTTCGCGGCGGGCGAGCTCGGCGTGGCGAGCGCGAACGATCCCGTCTTCACGGCGCCGGCCGGCGTATAGGTGTTCATCGTCACTCCTGACGGTGACGTTGCCGATTTTTCCAGTTTCAGCGCCATCTCCTTTGCGTCATTGGCGAAAAAGCGCTTGCCCTGACCCAGCATGACCGGAAAGACGAAGAGCGTGATGCGGTCGATCAGACCCTGCTTAAGCAACGCATTCACGAGCACGCTGCTGCCCTGGATCAGCAGGTCGGGGCCGTTTTCGCGCTTGAGCCGCGCGACATCCGATGCGGCATCATGAATGGAGACAGAATTCTTCCACGTAGGCGGCACGCCTGAGCGCGTGGCGACGTACTTCGTTGCCTTGTTGAAGCCGCGCGCGATTTCGGAGTTGGCGCCGCCTTCCTGGTAAGGCCAGTACGCAGCGAAGATTTCGTAGGTCTTTCGCCCGAGCAGAAGGTCGTAGGGACGCGCGAACACTTCGTCCAGCATTACACCCGAGGTTTCGTCGAAATACGGCCACACCCAGCCACCGTATTTGAAACCACCGCTAGGATCTTCCTCGGTCCCGCCCGGCGCCTGCATGACGCCGTCGAGGGAGACAAAGGCGGAAACGACGACGTTTCTCATGGCACGGCCTCGCAGGTTCCGGATGAGAAGGATACGCCAAGCAAACGCGGGCGCCAGCGGTTCCGTTGCAGGTTGAGAAACAAAAAGCCCCGGGCGATTTCTCGCTCGGGGCTTTTTGTTTGTGATCCGCTACGCCCTGCGGGCTACGGCGCGACGTGATGGCGGGGTCTTGAGTCATTCGCCGCGCGAACGCGCGGCGTACTGGGTTCCCTTCCCTCGCCGCGCAAAGCGCGGCTCGCCGGGAATGACAATAAGGAACCGTTCTTGGCAGGCCTGGCGACGACCGACTCTCCCGCGGCTTAGGCCGCAGTACCATGGGCGCTGGAGGCTTTAACGGCCGAGTTCGGAATGGGATCGGGTGGAATTCCTCCGCTATGACCACCAGGCCAGCAAAGAACGGGTGCTCTCGTCACGGCCGGACTTGATCCGGCCATCCATCATGTCCGCGTCAACGGACGCAAGTGACTCATTGGCGCGCAAAGCTCGCCAGATGGATGGCCGCCTCAGGGGCGGCCATGACGAAGAATGTAATTCTCGATTTCAGAAGTTGAGTGATGATGATCGCAGATTTCAGCCTGGGCTTATTACCAGGCATGGGACGTAATGCATGAGTGATCAAGCCGATCGAGCGATTAGGACTGGTTAGCTCAACACGTTGCCGTGCTTACACACCCAGCCTATCAACGAGGTAGTCTTCCTCGGCTCTCGGCGAGACCTGGTTTTGAGGTTAGTTTCCCGCTTAGATGCGTTCAGCGGTTATCTATTCCGCACATAGCTACCCGGCAATGCGGCTGGCGCCACAACCGGTCCACCAGAGGTGCGTTCGTTCCGGTCCTCTCGTACTAGGAACAAATCCTCTCAAGTCTCGAACACCCACGGCAGATAGGGACCGAACTGTCTCACGACGTTCTAAACCCAGCTCACGTACCGCTTTAAATGGCGAACAGCCATACCCTTGGGACCTGCTCCAGCCCCAGGATGCGATGAGCCGACATCGAGGTGCCAAACCGCGCCGTCGATATGGACTCTTGGGCGCGATCAGCCTGTTATCCCCGGCGTACCTTTTATCCGTTGAGCGATGACCCTTCCACGCGGGATCACCGGATCACTATGACCGTCTTTCGACTCTGCTTGGCCCGTCGGCCTTGCAGTCAGGCAGGCTTTTGCCATTGCACTCAACAACCGATTTCCGACCGGTCTGAGCCTACCATCGCGCGCCTCCGTTACTCTTTGGGAGGCGACCGCCCCAGTCAAACTGCCCACCATGCATGGTCCCGAACCTCGTTTCGAGGCCGCGGTTAGACATCAGGATCGCAAAGGGTGGTATTTCACGGTTGGCTCCATCCGAGCCGGAACCCGAACTTCAAAGCCTTCCACCTATCCTACGCATCACAGTCCTAATGCCAGTGCAAAGTTGCAGTAAAGGTGCACGGGGTCTTTCCGTCTGACCGCGGGAACCCCGCATCTTCACGGGGAGTTCAATTTCGCTGAGCATGTGCTGGAGACAGTGGGGAAGTCGTTACGCCTTTCGTGCAGGTCGGAACTTACCCGACAAGGAATTTCGCTACCTTAGGACCGTTATAGTTACGGCCGCCGTTTACCGGGGCTTCGGTTCAAGCCTTGCAGCCCTCTCCTTAACCTTCCGGCACCGGGCAGGCGTCAGCCCATATACGTCATCTTTGGATTTCGCATGGACCTGTGTTTTTAATAAACAGTCGCCACCCCCTGCTTTGTGCCCCTGATCTCTACTTGCGTAGAAATCAGGCCCTCTTCTTCCGAAGTTACGAGGGCAATTTGCCTAGTTCCTTCAGCACACTTCTCTCAAGCGCCTAAGCATACTCTGCTAGTCCACCTGTGTCGGTTTGGGGTACGGTCTATGCGGGAGCTATTTCCTGGGACCACTTCCCGGCCCGGACAATCCATTAAGTCCGAACAAGTTGCATGATCCGTCACTGCCCGCTGGCGGAGGAATGTTGACCTCCTTCCCATCGGCTACGCCTTTCGGCCTGGCCTTAGGGGCCGGCTAACCCTGCGCAGATTAACTTGACGCAGGAACCCTTGGACTTTCGGCGAGAGGGTCTCTCACCCTCTTAATCGCTACTCATGTCAGCATTCTCACTTGCGATACCTCCAGAGTCGGTCGCCCTTCTCCTTCGCAGGCTTACGCAACGTTCTGCTACCGCTCATCACCTCCGAAGAGATGATAAACCCGAAGCTTCGGTGCATGGCTTGAGCCCCGATACATTTTCGGCGCAAAACTCCTTGTTTAGACCAGTGAGCTGTTACGCTTTCTTTAAATGATGGCTGCTTCTAAGCCAACATCCTGGTTGTTTTGGGAATCTCACATCCTTCCACACTTAGCCATGACTTGGGGACCTTAGCTGTCGGTCAGGGTTTTTTCCCTCTTCACGACGGACGTTAGCACCCGCCGTGTGTCTCCCGTGCTGGCACTCATCGGTATTCGGAGTTTGGTTAGGTTTGGTAGACGGTGAAGTCCCCTAGCCCATCCAGTGCTCTACCTCCGATGGTGATACACGAGGCGCTACCTAAATAGCTTTCGCAGAAAACCAGCTATCTCCACGTTTGATTGGCCTTTCACCCCTAGCCACAATTCATCCCCGTCTTTTTCAACAGACGTGAGTTCGGCCCTCCAGTGCGTGTTACCGCACCTTCAGCCTGATCATGGCTAGATCACGTGGTTTCGGGTCGTATCCATCTAACTGTGCGCCCTATTCAGACTCGCTTTCGCTGCGCCTCCACCTGACGGCTTAGGCTTGCTAGACAGACACACTCGCTGACCCATTATACAAAAGGTACGAGGTCACCTTGCGGCTCCCTCTGCTTGTAGGCGTCCGGTTTCAGGTCTGTTTCACTCCCCTAGACGGGGTGCTTTTCACCTTTCCCTCACGGTACTAGTTCGCTATCGGTCACACACGAGTACTTAGGCTTGGAACGTGGTCGTCCCATGTTCAGGCAGGATTTCACGTGTCCCGCCCTACTCGAGGATCTTCGCTCTTTCTACCCGTACGGGGCTATCACCCTATATTGCTGTCCTTTCCAGAACATTCCGGTTCTTAAACGAAGACCACTGGCCTGGTCCGCTTTCGCTCGCCACTACTAACGGAGTCTCTGTTGATGTCCTTTCCTCCGGGTACTGAGATGTTTCAGTTCTCCGGGTTCGCTTCTTGAACCTATGTATTCAGTTCAAGATAACCCTTGCGGGTTGGGTTGCCCCATTCGGAAATCCGCGGCTCGTCGGGTGCTAGCCCCTCCTCGCGGCTTATCGCAGCTTGCTGCGTCCTTCATCGCCTGTGTGTGCCAAGGCATTCTCCAAACGCCCTTGCTTTAACGCTTGATCGCTCAGCATTGATGTCCCATGCCCAGAAACAAGCCCAGGCATAGAAGCCACGAACTTATTTCCAAGAATGGTATTGTATTGCGATCATTGGATCGAGAATTACGGATCAACCGGTTGTGCAAACCGGCTAACCCCGCCTTCACTTGTCAAAGAATTGGTTTCCGTCTTTTGGTTTCGCGATTGTCTTAAGTTTCTTAGGGCTGGCTTGCTATGCCGAAGCTCGCGGCCAACGGTCCGCCTTCGTCCTTCGTGCTCCGGCGTGATCGCCTTCCTCGCTATCGCGAGCGAAGGCGAGTGGAGCCGATCGGGATCGAACCGACGACCTCAAGCTTGCAAAGCTCGCGCTCTCCCAACTGAGCTACGGCCCCAATTCGATCTCTATTATACATGGAATGCCACGTGTAGCTCGCGGCACCAGCCCGGGCTTCGCCCTTCGGGCTACGCCGGGCACGCTTGGCTCGCTCACGCGAGCGAAGCGTGGTGGGCCCGGGACGAGTTGAACGTCCGACCTCACGCTTATCAGGCGTGCGCTCTAACCACCTGAGCTACGAGCCCGTTATGCACGGGCCACTTCGCCAAGACAATCGCATCCCAACGCAATCGCGTGCGCGGATCGCACACGAGCGGCTGGGCGACGGAAAAAGGAAGGGAAACGAAGGCGGCGGTTCTACGCCGTGTGTTCAAAGAGATGTCGGGAAACGGCATGAGAGCCGTTGATCGGGACATCATCCTTAGAAAGGAGGTGATCCAGCCGCAGGTTCCCCTACGGCTACCTTGTTACGACTTCACCCCAGTCGCTGACCCTACCGTGGCCGGCTGCCTCCTTGCGGTTAGCGCACCGTCTTCAGGTAGAACCAACTCCCATGGTGTGACGGGCGGTGTGTACAAGGCCCGGGAACGTATTCACCGCAGCCTGCTGTTCTGCGATTACTAGCGATTCCACCTTCATGCACCCGAGTTGCAGAGTGCAATCTGAACTGGGACGGTTTTTTGAGATTAGCATGCGCTCGCGCGCTAGCTGCTCACTGTCACCGCCATTGTAGCACGTGTGTAGCCCAGGGTGTAAGGGCCATGAGGACTTGACGTCATCCCCACCTTCCTCCGGCTTGTCGCCGGCGGTCCCTCTAGAGTGCCCAACTGAATGATGGCAACTAAAGGCGAGGGTTGCGCTCGTTGCGGGACTTAACCCAACATCTCACGACACGAGCTGACGACAGCCATGCAGCACCTGTCTCTGCGCCCCTTGCGGGGAAACCCCATTTCTGAGGTGAGCACAGGATGTCAAACCCTGGTAAGGTTCTGCGCGTTGCGTCGAATTAAACCACATGCTCCACCGCTTGTGCGGGCCCCCGTCAATTCCTTTGAGTTTCAACCTTGCGGCCGTACTCCCCAGGCGGGATGCTTAATGCGTTAGCTGCGCCACTGACAAGCAAGCTTGCCAACGGCTGGCATCCATCGTTTACGGCGTGGACTACCAGGGTATCTAATCCTGTTTGATCCCCACGCTGTCGCGCCTGAGCGTCAGTAACGGGCCAGTGAGCCGCCTTCGCCACCGGTGTTCTTCCCAATATCTACGAATTTCACCTCTACACTGGGAATTCCACTCACCTCTCCCGTACTCGAAGCCTTGCAGTTTCAATGGCAATTCCGGAGTTAAGCTCTGGGATTTCACCACTGACTTGCGAAGCCGCCTGCGCGCGCTTTACGCCCAGTAATTCCGAACAACGCTAGCCCCCTTCGTATTACCGCGGCTGCTGGCACGAAGTTAGCCGGAGCTTATTCTGCGGGTACCGTCATTATCGTCCCCGCCAAAAGAGTTTTACAACCCGAAGGCCTTCATCACTCACGCGGCATGGCTGGATCAGGGTTTCCCCCATTGTCCAAGATTCCCCACTGCTGCCTCCCGTAGGAGTCTGGGCCGTGTCTCAGTCCCAGTGTGGCTGATCGTTCTCTCAAACCAGCTACTGATCGAAGCCTTGGTGGGCCGTTACCTCACCAACTAGCTAATCAGACGCGGGCTAATCTTTCGGCGATAAATCTTTCCCCCGAAGGGCGTATACGGTATTAGCGCGAGTTTCCCTGCGTTATTCCGTACCGAAAGGCATATTCCCACGTGTTATTCACCCGTCCGCCGCTCCCATTGCTGGGCGCTCGACTTGCATGTGTTAGGCCTGCCGCCAGCGTTCGTTCTGAGCCAGGATCAAACTCTCAAGTTGATCCGTAGAGCTCTGCTGAACGCGTTGTTCGTCTTTTCATGACAAGGGTTTGATGCTTCGCCCGTTGCCGGACGAAATATCGAACATCTTTATTCATGTTAAGACAGAAGAACGCGAGTTTAAGCAAAGCTCAATTCATTCACCCAAGCTTGCGCCTGAGCCGACGATCGAGCCGCCGCCCACGTTCCCCTTCCTTCACTCACAATGTCAAAGAGCACGTGAACTCCACATTCGACAAATTGCGTCGGCCCCGAGAGAAAGAACGCCTCGCGGGGCGAACTTACAGTATGGCAAATGTGCAATCCCGCCCGCAAGAACTTGCCAGCGGGAGGCGGTATATAGGCGCGAGGAACCCGCCTGTAAAGGGCTAAAGGCTAGGTATTACGGGGGTTTTCATGCGGGCGGCAAAGCCCGCGGCCCTAGCGAAAGGTGTGGCTGGCTTTAGAAACCCTCGTCAAATCAACGAGTTAATTCTGAAACACAAGCCTTGCCGCCTCACTTCGGCGGCGGAGACTAGTTGTCATCGTCATCGTGGGTGACGTTTTCGGGCCTGGTTTCCTTCGGCTCGTCGTTCTGCTTGCCCTCTTCTTTCTTGCCTTCATTGCCATGCGATTTACCGCCGTGACGGCCGCGATACGAAATTGCATTATCCCCTCCTTCATTCGTTCAGTCTTTGGGTGTTGGCGCCTGCGCATCATCCTTCTGATCGCGATCTTTGTCTTTTGAGGCGTCTTTGTCCTTATCGGCGGTTGGTTTTTCGCCCAGTCTCTCCTGATCGTCCGCTTTCATTTTGTCGCTATGATGTTTGTCATCGCGCCAATGATTATGGCTATGGCGTCCGCCGCCAATATCCAGCTCAATGCCAGCGCCTCCCGGCGTGACTGACAGGGACGAACCAGAGCGACTCTCGATTGGCGGAGGCGCTGCCAAGCAACTGCATAGGGCAGACCATTCAGGGTGACCGGGCGGCCCCGGCCCGCTGGCAGTATATTTTTTCGCCCAACAAGTTCCAGCCGGAGGCGGCGAACAGCTCAGTCCGTCGGCCTCGCACGCTCCGGCACCGCCCTCAGCCAACTTGCACGCCTGTGCCATGCCGGACGGCGACACCAAGGACAATCCCGCGAACAGCACGCCGCAAAATGAGACGGACACTGCGGCCCGAAGCTTGGCTTCATCTATTGGCCACGCCCGCGCGGCGGGCGTTATGCCCGGCCGCGCGCCATATAATTTTCAGTTGTTATGGTCGTGATCGTTGTCGTGGTCCCCATGATCGCCATGATCGCCGTGGTCCCCATGGTCACCGTGATCGTGGTCATGGTGATCCCCTTCGTGATCGCCATGATGATCGCCTTCATGGTTCTCGTGATAATGGCGGAATTCATCCGACTTGTAATAGTCGCGTCCCAGTGCCGGCCCATAATGGGTGTCGCGCGCCCAATCAGGACGCTCGCCACGCCATTCGTCCTCATGCCAGCCGCCATGCACCCAATATTCATAATGGCCGTGATGCTCGCGGTAATAGACAGGGCCGTCATACCATTCGCCGCCGAAGTAAACGGGGCCGTAGAACACCGGAAAGCCCCAATAATCACCAGGACAGCCCCAGCGATCGCAGTAACCGCCGGTGCCGATATCGAAGCCGATGCCGCCGCCTCCGGGGCCGACGCCAACTTCGACGCCGCCCGGCCCGATCCCGATGCCAAGGCTGATGCCGGGCCCGTGCGGCCGGTTATCTGTTCCCGTTCTGCATCTGCACACATATCCGCCTGACGTGAGCGTATCGCGGCAGTGCTTCGAGGTATCGCCGGAATCGCACTGCGGGTGGCCGTTGCAGGTTCCATCGTGCTCCTGCACGCAAGACTCCGCGTTAGCCGCAGTGGACAACGACAATGACGCAAACAGGACGCCGGCAAACAGCACGGCACCGCACCATAGTGGCGAAGTTTTCAAGTGACGATGCATCTCCATTCTCCCTGATAAATTTTTCGCGCGTTTCGAGGTTGGAATTCATCCGTGTCGTGACGTTCGCGGCCGCCAGCAGCAAGGCAATTCATTTGTCCAGAAGAGCCCCCGTTCCACAGAGTTTGCGGCCTCAGACATCAGGTGATGTAGCCGCAAGAACCAGGACAGATTATCATTTCTGTAAGGTATCGGTAAAACTACAAACCTCAGCAAATTGTTGAAGTTGGTGCGGGAGCGCAACCGGCCTGCGGTGCAAGACCACAAGCAAACGGCGAACCGGCCGGCAATAGAGGCCTGTGGTTGCCGCCGCCTCTATCCCGCCGCGATATATTGCTTGAGCGCAGATGCTTCGCGTTCGCTTTCCTCGATGCGCGTCTTCACCACGTCGCCGATGGAAATAATTCCGACCAGCTCGCCCCTAACCACCACGGGCACGTGGCGGAAGCGGCCTTCCGTCATGATCTCCATGATCTCTTCGATGGTGCTGGTCTCATCGCAGGTGGCGACGTTGCGCGTCATGTAATCGCTTGCCGAGCGTGCCAGCGCTCTCACGCTGTCCTCGGCCAGCGCGCGCACGATATCGCGCTCCGAAAGAATGCCGGCGACTTCGCCGCGCGCGCCCATCACTACGGCCGCGCCGATTTTGCGCCGGGCCAACGTGCGCGCCACTTCGGACAAAGCGGCCGTGGGCGGAACCGTCACCACGTCGCGGCCCTTTTGCCGCAAGATATGAGATACAAGCATGGCGCTGCCTCCTTATATATGAGTAAGGCCAGTCAGCGCCCGTGGTCTGCCGTCCCCCGGTCAGGCCGCGCCAGGGCGGCGGAGCCAAGCCTTCAATAGCTAATCCTGCACGCGGGACCGCGCTCCGCGCAAGAAAAGAAAGGCTTAAGTTTACACGACCTTGCGCAAAGCCAAGAAAAGGGCTCAAAAACGAGGTTGGCGGCAACGCCAGAGCGCGCCTGTGGAGACGTGGCCGAGAGGCTGAAGGCGGCGGTTTGCTAAACCGTTATACGGCCCTAAAGCCGTATCGAGGGTTCGAATCCCTCCGTCTCCGCCACTGGCTGTTAAGTAGCTGATTTTGCAGCACTTTCCAGCCTATAAATTTGGCGCCTTCTCACGCTGGTCCATTTCGCTGGTACAGCGGAAGGGAACATGGCGCGCCGCAAACCTCCTTACCTTGCCCTCAGAGGGGGTATTTTCTGGCTGCGGGTCCCTTTGCGGGCAGAGCTTAAAACAATTCTTGATCGGAGCGAGTGGAAGGTGTCTTTGCGCACCCGCGATCCCGCCACAGCGAGACTGCGTTGCCTCGAACTCACGCTCGCCATCGAGCGAGTGCAAACGCTTGCACGGAGAATGCCGATGCTTACGGATGCCCAAATAACTTCAGTAGCCAGGGATTACATTTCCTGGGCCTTGAAGCACGCCTGCGAGGCGCCCGCTGCGCTCGCCGGAGGGCCCATCGCTATTCCCGACGACAACGGCGGAGAATCTCTGGCTCTCAGCATTTACCAGCAAGCCGATGGCGATTTAGCCAGCGAGCAGAAGGCCAGCAGGGAAAAACTCTTGCGGCTGCGCATCGCGCTTGGCGCTGACAAATTCGATTGGTTGACGCATGGCTTGGCCCGCGAGTTCGCTAAAGAGACTGGCATCGACTTCGACGCGCTTGACGAAGACGCTCGGGGCGCACTCTCGCGTGCGATCATGAGGGCTCGCGTAGAGGAGCAACGCATTATAGTCGCCCAGCGCGAAGGCAATTACGCAGAGACTGCAATCCGCGATCCCCTGTTCGAGGGCATGAAACTGCCGCTGCAAGCTGATTGGTCTACGAAACAAGTTTCCAAACCGAAGGTTAGGACCCTACGTAGTGCCATAGAAGCCTATATGCACGACAAGACCAGAAACCACGCCTGGGTTGGCAAAACTGTCCTTGATAATCAACGCGCCCTGAACTGGTTTTTGGAATTAATTGATCCCGCCACACCCATCAATGCCGTCTCGGGGGAAGATATCCGCGCCTTCCGGGACGCGCTCCATGATATTCCGGCAAACCTGGTCAAGCTGCCTGACTTCAAAGACAAGAAGCTTTCAGAAATTCTCGCTCTCGTGCGTGGGGGCAAACCGACCAAACGCCTGGCGCAACACACCAGATCAAAATACATGAACAATCTGAAGGCCTTCCTTTCCTGGTGTGTTGCCGAAGGTCTCATTAGCGCATCGCCGGTAGGCGCAATCAGCATTCCGCAGCCGAGCAATGGGAAAGATCAACGTCATCCGTTCGCGCTTAATCAGCTGAAAACCCTCTTCTCTTCTCCTCAGTACGCGGGGCACGCTACCGAAGCTCACCGGCATCGCCCCGGGCCGATGATAGTGCGCGATGGAAAGTTCTATCTGCCCGTAATCGCGCTTTTCACCGGGATGCGGGAGGGGGAAATCATCCAGCTTCTTGCATGCGATGTGCACGAAATTGAAGGCATTTGGTGCATTGAAAATACCTCGGCAACTCAGCCGAAAAATGGGCCTCCCAAGCAGTTCAAAACTGCCGCGGCTGAGCGCATCGTACCGGTGCATCCCATGCTGATGAAAATTGGCCTTATCGAATATGTAAAATCCATGCAGCAGAAAGGGGCCAACCAGCGCCTGTTTCCGGAGATTTTGCCGGGAAAAAAGAGCGGCTACTGGTCCCAGAACTATTCAAAACATTTCGCGCGATACACTCGATATACCGGAATAAAAACCTCCAAAACGGCATTCCATAGTTTCCGGCATAATTTTTCCGATGCCTGTGATGCGGCTGAAATACCCCAGCAGATCAAGATGGCGCTGGAGGGACATGCCGATGACAGCGTATCAGGACGATATGGCGCTCCGAAAAAGCCAGTGAGAGTTCTGTACACTCACATTGCACGGATAAAATACGATTTGGACCTGTCACATCTGTTCACTGCAGCCAAATAAGAGTAGGGTAGCAACACGTGCTGGCCGTCAAAGCGTACGAAATCGCTGCCCACGATTCCTCTAACAAGACCAAAGTGCCTAAGAGCGAGTTAGCGTATGTGGGTGAACTCGCTGATATGGGTATGTACGCTATATCCAAACCTATTATTGATAAAATAACTCTGGTTTTCCCAATTCCAGACCTCGAGTTTCAAAAATCAATTTGGGAGCTCCTGCAGTTGCTCATCAAGGGCGAGGATGCCATCGAACAGCTCTATACAAAGACCAAGACTGCAAAAGCTTCTCATTACAAGCTCACAGTATCCCTGCTCCATCCGCCGACAGGTCAAATGATCTTGATTTAGGCGGGACCCAAGAAAAAGGGCGCTTTCTTGCGCTTTGAGTTGAACCCCGCGAAACTTGGCAAAGGGGGCCTAGACTTCTTCCGCGAGAGACTTGCGGACTTTCTTCTGGTGGAAGCCGATTGGAGCGACATCAGCGCCGGCGCTAAAATAACCTGGATCGATCTTGCCAGCGACATCATCAATCTGGGGATGGAGCGCCTCCATTTCCATGTCTCGAGCACAGGCAAGACCCACGCTTATTTCGGTCTGAAAGGAGCAACAGAAACCGTTTATCTGGGTCTCAAGAAGGGGAAGTCTGGAAAGGTCACGATTTACAACAAGCGGCAGCAGCTGAAGGATACAAAACGCCTGGCCAAGTACGACGGTCTTCCCCATACGAGGGTCGAAATTCGCGCTAGAACAGCGCTCTCCATCGACAATCTGGGTAAGCTTTCAAATCCATTCGATAAGCTCGACATAGGCTATCTGCCACACAAGGCAGAAAATATGCCTGCGCACGTCTGGCAGCATTTCTGCGACAGTGTTCGCTATCGGGGCATCACAGAGGCTCTCAATATTGTGCCGAGCGAACGGCTGCCCATCTACAAGGCCGCGCTCGACCAAGGCGAACCGATCTGGCGGCCTTTGGAAATTTGGAAATCGTGGCCCGGCTCTCTCGACGGCGCCGGCCTTGTAACGTCGCCCGCATAATGTCGCCCGCAATCTTAGTGCAAGCGCTTGCAAATATACGAGCGTGATCTGATTGCCGAGACTTTGGAACGAAAAGAAGCGGGCACTGTTGCGCACGAGGTCTAACGAGGAGCCAGCAGAAAGGTCCCATTCAATTGCAAGCAATTGCACCGGAGATGGCGGTACCCGAAATCAGAAATATGATGTCTCAAAATAAAAAGACATGCTCCAAGACATCATCAGGCTGTATGTCTGAGACATGGGCGAGACACCAGAAAACTCAGGTAAACCCTGGAAAAATGAGCGGATTTGTAACCCAGAATTTAGTCGGTGGAAGGCCTGTACTAATGAGCAGGAAGTGAAACGCAGATGTTGACCTGGCGATACTGATGTTCGAGCAGGAAGCCGATGGCCGAGACGGTGAAGTTCGGCATCAAGAATGGCATAAGAGCGCGGTCCAGTATTTATTGCACCAGGGCCAGATTTCGAGCCCGGCTGTTCACTCCTCTTTGGTCATGGTGAAGCGAAAGACGTGTTCGTCTCCATTCCACTGGACGGTAAGTATCAAGTCGTGTGGAAAATCATCGCCCCCTAGGCCGTCTACGACTGCGTCCCCGCCATAAGAGGTGCCCGGATCGACGGTCGTGGTCTGGAGGACTTGAGTCCGTGCGCTGGCAATCGTTCTGCTGAGAGCGCCTTCTACCTGGGCCATGTTGTGTGCTGTCTCGGCGGCGGCCTGGTGCGCCCCTGCATAAGCGAGTGCCGGATCATAGGTGGTTGCGGTAAAGCTTGCGGAACCGCCGGGTCCATAAACATGGCCCGTTGTCGTCGTGCGGGCACTTGCTGCCGCTGCGTAGGCATCGGCTGCTCCAATAAACGCTAGAGCAACCTCAGCCCACTCAGCTTTCCGTTGTGCACTGCGAATTATTTCGTCAGCGGTCATAATGCCGATTGGTTTTCCGTCCGTACCCATGAGCGAGAGATTTTCAACCCCGAAATTCTGCGGAATCTTCCCTTCATTGTACGCGGCGACTCCGAATACGAGGCGTTTGTCGGCATCGACGCCCAACGGCGTCACCTCCACGGCTCCTGATTTCTTTTCTGAGAGAGTGGTTGGGATGCCTTGCTCGTAACGCACCTGCTGGCCATCAGCAATGATAGGGCGTGTTACATAAGTTGATGCGCACCCTGTAAGAGCAATTGCCGCAATTGCGGCCACGATCACCGTTCTTGTCATCAATTTCCCCCGCGACCGAAATGTCCCCAAGGTCATTACTGAGTTCCAGGTTCAAGAAATTAGTGCAGCAGCTGGTTCTATTCTAGCTCAGCCCTATTTTGAGCCTATGCAGGGCACCTCCTAGCCTTCTCCCAGGGGACCAATCGCTGCACGTGAACCCCCTCCTCCCCGAACGTTCAATCAACCCCACCAGCGCTGGGTTTTCTCTGCGCGCTGTGCGCTCTTCATTTCGAGCTGGTTTCTAGCTAACTGCTCGAGGTCAAACGCAAGCATCTTGAGCTTGGCGTCCACTACAACGTAGGCATCCTTGGGAAAGTCTTTCTGTGAAACATTTATGCCCAAGTTCTTTGCTTCCTCAGCCGAAATGGGATCGCCATGAAACCGATCACCCTTGGTCAGTTCATCGGCTACGCTACGAGCGTGTTTTGCATTTATTCGGTTTTTTGCCCGTTCCAGCGCACTCTGTTCGAACTTCTCGGCAAGATGGAGACGAATGAGGTACTCATCCTCAATACGGTCCACATTTTTAACAGCTTTCAGGTACTGATACGCGCTTAGCGGGAGGCCCCAATATTGGGTGTCGATTGGCCCCAGAGCTGCAGCCGCCCCCATGAATATCTCTTCGGTGGCTAAGGCAATCAGCGTTCCACCTGACATAGCAGTATAGGGGACAAACGCGACTTTCCTGCCTTTATGTTCGGTGAGAGCCTTTGCGATCATGTCTGCCGGAAAACTGAAACCGCCCATCGTGTGAAGCACGATTGCAACGGGCTCGTTGTGCGATGCTCGAATTTGCCGGACGTACTCGAATGCTTGTTCGAAGGTGATTTCAGAAGGTAATCCTGCTGGCCCCAAGGAATACGGGGATAGATCATGAATAATCTCAATCACATTCCATCGTTCGCTGAGTTTGTTGTGCGCGATGGCATACGCCTTGGCATAATCGTCGCGGTTGCGGGATAAAGCAGCACGAAATTCTGCTCGATGCCTTCGTATTCTACCGGCTCTAGCAAAAAGATAAGCGAGGATTAGCGCTATAATGACTGGCACTACGATCAGCAACATTGTTACTAGGTGTCCCTGTTCGCCCATTGCCGCCTCGAAAGTTTACTCAAATTATCCGCTGTTATGACGAAGCTTCCACGTTGCCAATCACCCGAAATTTTAGCCTACCTGTACGATTGAGTGACCCGAGCCATTCCGTCTAGCGCGCCTGGTGCGTGAAAGAGGGCCCATGGAAGAAAATTCACGGCGAATACGCTTAGCGCATAGCCGCGCATGTCGCGCCACCTGACGTTCATTCCACTGAGTTTGGTGTCCAGCCAATTTTTCATCTTTTGGGCCTTTGCCTTCCGATCCAGATCGGCTTCGCCCTTCCAGGCGTCCAGAAAATTGAGCTTCAAATCGCCAAATGAGCCAAATAGGGCACCAAGCAAAATCACTTGGATCGCCGCATCTGCGTAAAACGTGATTTGGTTGTCTTGGCCTACGGTGAGGGGAAATTGGATCACCTGGTACAGCAGATAGAGACAATAAAAGAACAGAACCTTTCTTGTTTTCTCGATATCGATATCCGTAACGCCTCCCTTACGATACGCCGGTAGAGGTGCTTTTTTCATCATCTGATTAAAGAAGCCGACAATTGCTCCACCGTCGCGCGGAAGCGTTATCAGCGCGTAGACTACAAATGCACCAATGCCAAAGTACCAATTGTGTCTGACGAAATCGGAGGCCCGCGCGGCTTGTACGACCTGCTCACGATGCTGGAGGTAATACGCGCTAAAAGCCTTCAAAGCTGTCCACACTTCCTGGTCAATGAAGGACAACAGGGAAGTCAGTCTGGCGACAAAGTCGCGAGTGGTGTCAGATACGGTTACCACGTAGCGCGCTACGCGAGCCGACGCTGATGCGGCGTCAGTGTAGAAACCGAACGAGCCGCAGATTAAGGCCACTGGAACCCAGGCAGGCACCAACCTGCTCAAGGAAACTCTCATGGCACCCCACTCCCGGGAGAGATTGTAGCGCAGCACCTGTTGCAGTTACGCTACAACTCATCCGCAAGTAGCGAGGGGTAAGGCGGCTAACGCGGCAATTATCGTGAAAGCGGGCCTCGGAATGTGGCGGGATTCCAATGACCTCACGGTGAAATTCAAAGATGACCTAATCTTGCGATCCTGGCTGTCTGGCGCGAGCCGGTGCCACAAATTCTGTAGTGAAGCGCGAGAGCTGCCTAGGAGCGCCGATCCAAAAATAAAGTGGAATTTTGAAATGCAAAAGAAATTTGCGATCAAGTCACGCGGGCTCTTTGACCCAAAGTCGGAGACGCCATTCAAGGTGAGTCGCTTAGGTATAGAGCTATTTATCGAGTGCCCGCGTTGCTTCTATCTCAATCATCGATTTGGCATTGGGCGGCCTTCAGGACCGCCGTTCAATATCAACGTGCTTATCGACCGCTTGTTAAAGAAAGAGTTTGATGTTCACCGCGCGAATAAAACAAAACATCCGCTCATGGCCCATTACGGCGTTGATGCTGTGCCTTTCCAGCATCCACAAATCGATGAGTGGCGGGAAAACTTCAAGGGCGTGCGTTACCATCACCTGCCAAGCAATTTGCTGGTCACTGGTGCAGTCGATGACCTCTGGATCAATCCTCGCCGGGAAGTCATCGTCGTCGATTACAAGGCGACAGCAAAGAACGAGGAAGTCACAATCGATGCCGATTGGCAGATTGTGTACAAACGGCAAATGGAAATGTACCAATGGCTTGTTCGCAAGCAGGACCTTACCGTGTCCGATACCGGATATTTCGTTTACTGCAACGGAAGGGACGCAAAAGCTTTTGATGGTCGAGTGGAATTTTCTGTTAAACTGCTCCCTTACACAGGAAAATCTGATTGGATCGACGATGCGCTAGTCGCTTTGAAATCTTGCCTGATGAGCGGCACCGTCCCGGAAGCCCCTGAAGATTGCGAATTTTGCGGCTATGCGAATGCGCGTGCTGAGACTCAGGCGCTCTCAGGAAAGTAAGAGGAGGCGGGCACGACAATACTGTGAATTTGGCGCCAGCCCGGCATATAATCTTGGAGCGAATACAATGCGCGTTTTCTCACATGTGGTTCTTATCTCTTCCTTCGTGGCTGTAGCAAATAACGCGGCGGCTCAATCGCATTCGGACCCTACCATTGTGAATGCAAGAATAACGGGCGCGCCACATAGCTGCCCACCTGACAAATGGTTTCCACGCAGTGCAATTAATGCCAATGAAAATGGAACAGCATCGCTCTGCTTCCACATAGGGATTGACGGGAGGGTGAAGGACTTGTTGGTTCTTGAAACGAGCGGATTCACCGAATTAGATCAGGCTGCGATGAGTTGTGCTTCGACTTGGCTTTACACTCCTGCGACCAAAGATGGCCAACCTATCGAAGTTCCATGGGGAGCCAAAGTTAGCTTTCATTTAAGTGTGAAGGGTACGCCACCGCCATCTCAGAGACATTCCGGCTACTTCGACTCTTGTCAAAAAGCGCTTAGCTCGAAGTCGGAAACACTGTCCAAATAGCTAACGGATGCAGCCTAAGTGCGGTGTATGGACCGCCTCGATAACACAGGGAAGCTACAATGCAGGGTTGGTCGCGGCGGCGAAATTTATCGCTTTGTTAGTGCACGTCGATCCTGACGACTTCTGTGCCGGGGGTCAGGATGGATTTAGCAATCCCATTGCCATTCGACCGACATTCCCTAAGTTAAATTCGTAACCTATCTTCATTTAGCGTGTGGCATCCAGTTCGGCACGACTTTTTCAATATCTTCGTCACCGGCTCGATGATTTAGCTTTACACGCTGTTGGAACCGCACCAACCGAGCCGTTAATCGTCACCGACAAATGGCTGTTGATGTCTGCCCTGCAAAAAGCCATCCGCCGTGGCGAATTCCCTACGGCATGGTGCGCAAGCTGCCAGCTGCTGGAGAGCGACAAGGCGAGTGTCTGGCGTAGATTGCAAACGATTGCACTGGAAGATATTGGCGTCGGCGATGCCGAGACGGCAGCCGAAATCATTGCCATCACGACTATTCCTGAAGCCAGGAAGCTTCTCGGCGGAAATACGCGCGCGCTTCGGATCGCGGGTTCCCTCGCATCTGGCGCGCTAAAGGATCGTTCTGGTGATCACCTTTGGTCGATCCTCCGCCACGACTGTCTCTCCGAGGCGCGCTTTTCAAGTGACAGAGGGCTTTCGCGGGATGGGCTTGCAGCTGCCCTCACCAACGCCAAGCTTACTTGGGCGGAAAGGATGTGGGCGCTTGCTCAGGCCATGGGAGCAAACGCAGGAAGCCCCGCGCGAGTCAGACCGCGAGATGCAAAGATCGCAGAAGTCTTTCTGACTTTTCGGGAACTGTGTGTGCCCGGCCCTCTTATTGATGCCTGCGAAGTCTCCGCCCCCAGAATGCGCGATGCCCTGCCCTTCCTCGTGCCTTTCGCCTGGCTGCTCTGGCGTGAATCGGGGGCCAAAGGCGCAGAACGCCACCACGCCTTGCCCAAACAGGACCTGATCGGGGCCTTTCCTGCCTGGGCATTCGATCCACTCCACACGCGTATGGGACGTGCAGCCGTAGAACTGTGGTGGCAAGACGCACAGCCGAGACCGCCGTGGCGGCCTAAACAGCTCGCAATTGCTCTCTGGAATCTGGAATCAGCTGCCTGCGATAGAACCCTCGATTGGCCGCTTGGCGACGAGCTTCGCGCCCGTGCTTATCACGCTGACCTGCTGGCGCGTGGGGTGCCGGAAGAAGAGCACGAGGAGCTGATGGAATACGTGGCGAGCGGGCTCCCCGCCCTCCACCGCGCCCGAATTGCCGTATGGGAAGCTCTAAAGCCCGACAGTAAGCCAGAGCTACCGCAGGTCGTCCTTCTCCGCCTGAAACCCAAGCCTTTCAAGCTCTAAGCCCATGGACCACTTTGCCTCTCACGACGCCCTGCCTATGTCCGATAACCGAACTTTATCGGACACAACAGGCGCCCAACTGCCGTGCACAAACTTGCACCAGGCTGCCCATGGCGACGACCTCGTCGCTGAGTATCTGCAAGCTTCGCGCGCGGACAACACGCGTCGCTCTTATGAATCCGATATCCGGGATTTCCAGAGCTGGGGCGGACACGTGCCCAGTAGTGCCGATGAGATAGCGCGCTACATCGCCGAACGCGCCCAATCGCTCAAGCCATCGACGCTTCATCGGCGATTAGCGGCTCTAGCAGCCTTGCACCGCGACCAGGCGTTAGCCGACCCAACCAAAAATCCGCTGGTGCGCCGTGTGATGCAGGGGATAGAGCGCAGGCATGGAATGTCTCAAAAGCAGGCGCGCCCGCTTCTCCTCGACGATCTTGCCGCCATCGTTGCGCAATTAGGCACATCGCCCAGCGATCTTCGTGACCGTGCGCTTCTGCTGGTAGGTTTCTTTGGCGCGCTTAGGCGATCTGAGGTAGTGGCACTCGACTTTGATGATCTGCGGGAGACTCCTGCAGGCCTGGTCATCACAATCCGCAAATCGAAAACCGATCAGAATAGCCTCGGTCGCCAGATAGCGCTGTCGTCCCGCGCCGATCAGTTGTGCCCCATGTCCGCGATGACGGCGTGGTTGACAGTAGCAAACCTCTCATCGGGGGCTGTATTCCGGAACGTCACACGATGTCATGCAACCCTGGGGGAGCGTCTATGCGATAAAACCGTCGCCCGCATCATCAAGAAAAGAGCATTTACTGCCGGCTTGGCTTCAGAGGGACTGAGTGGACACAGCCTAAGGGCAGGGTTTGTCACTTCGGCAGCTCTCGCCGGCTTCGACTCGGCACTGATTGCCCGCCAGACCGGACATAAGTCTCTGCAGGTGCTTGCCGCATATGTGCGGCCCGAGCCGCAACCGCTCATATTACGCTGATCAACCGGAGAACTGTCATTTGCGGCAATGTGGGCTTATCGGCATGAGCTGATATTGCAGAACAGGCGGCCTAGTGATGGCCGCGCATGCTGGCGGACAATTGGTCATTCAGTTGCTCAAATGACCTGACCAGGTCGTCACAGGCTTTTTTAGTGGCGCCACAGAGGACTTCCCTTTTCAGGCTGACGGCGCCGCCCTGTTCGATGACCTGCCGTTTCACTGCCGCCGGATAGGCCGGATTGCCCGGCGGAGGAAACGACCACAAGGTGTTGGCTGACGCGTCGTTAGCAATCGTCCATCCATCCTGACTCGTGAACACCACACCAGTTTTAGAATGCAAGGCCTCTAACGCGGCGTCCACGGTCGGGTAGCCGATAGTTGAGGACGGCGCTTCAGGAAGTGGCGAGGATGGGGTAACCGGTGTGGGCTGCGCTGCAAGATTCCCCACCGGATGGTAGTTGGGGCAGTGGCTTGAAAGTGTTGCCCAGGTTCTATCAATCTCCGCGGGGGAAGACTTCTGGGCGATACTTGCGGCCATAGCATTATCGAGAAAATTGTCCTCTTCGCGCATGACCTGGAATGGCCCTCCCGATGGCGCCTGGTACAGCACGAGATAGCCGCAATGGCGGTCGATATTGGCGAAACGACTGACCAAATCTAACGCGACGTAGACGCCTGGCTGTGGCGCGTTCGCAGAATTATTCGTCCAGGTAATAGTGACGATGCTCCGCTCTAGTACCGCTCCGGCGCGCGCGTTGAACTCGCGAAGGCGGTTGGCGAAAGCCGAAAAGGGTTGGTCCTTCCGGTCAATGTCCGCGAGATAAGCATATGCCTCCGCGTACCTCCCGCTATCCATATTGGCCATAAAATCGATTGCCGTCGTCCGAGCCTGACGCTCCAGATCTTCTGATGGAAGCCAACCTGGCATTGAGTCCGAGGTTACATTGACCACCCTCGGAGCACCGCTGGATGCTGGCACAGCTTCGGCGGAGAGCGCGGCAATTGAAGTGGAAAGCAGGATCAAGATGACGAATGCTGCTGCAAGGCAGTTACTTGGCCTGCGGATAAATCGTTGCATTAGTGAAAAATAGCCTAGATGCCTGACCAGGCCAATGTCCTCCTTTAGGCAAAGGCGGATAGAGTGCCTGTATGCTTTTCGCCGAGAGAGTATTTTGGTGAGATTCATTTCTTATGACGATTAAGGCATCTAGCTAAAAACTGTTTATTCATTTGCTCGATTTCTCCACCAATTTATCTAACGTCTTCGGCCTATAAGAGTCCCCGTTGCCATCGACTGGTGGGCTGCCATTCATTGGAAGATTGCCGATAGTGCAGACTGATGAAGAGGTTGCGCTAATTATTGAGTGAATAGTGATTAGCGCGTAAATTATCCCCACGGGGGCTTTAAAATGAGGGGTGCGCGCTTTGCGCGTCTAATCTTGCTGCTTGGGCTTACAGCTCAAGCTCCAACGAATAGTTATGATTTGTTCAACCTCGGCATCGCCGCAGCAAACAGGAATGATTGGGATAACGCCATTGTTTATTTCAGTCGGGCGCTGGCCTCTGGTGACCTCTCGCCGAATCTTCAGGTCGTCGCGTACGAGGATAGGGCTTTCGGGTATCTCTCGAAGCAGCAGTTGCAACAAGCAATTGATGATTGCGATGCAGTCATAAAGCTCCAGCCAGATCATTCAGCTGCATATTTATATCGTGGCGAAGCATATGCGGAAAAGCACGACTTTGAACCGGCAATTGCTGATTTCAATAAAGCCATCGAGCTCCATCCCGGAGCAATAACGGCTTACGAACAGCGCGCAAGGACGTATTATCAATCCAAACAATACGATTTGGCGCTTGCCGACTTTAGCAAGGTCATTCAACTTGATCCCCAGAACGTGGACGCCTTTATCTGGCGGTCTACGGTTCATACTTACTTGGGCCAGGCAAGTGATGCCATCTCCGACGCGGATGAAGCCATCTCATTGCGGCCTACCTTGGCGCGGGTTTACAACAACCGTTGCTATAATTTGGTAATTTTGGGCAGGGCGGCTGATGCACTGCCCGATTGCGACAAGGCACTGAAGCTAAAACCGAATTCAGGTGATTATCTGGATTCGCGCGGCTTCGCTCATCTCAAGCTCGGACAATTTGCGCAAGCAATTCAAGACTACGATGCCTCCTTGGCAGCGACGCCAAAGCTTGCTGAGGCGTGGTACGGGCGCGGCGTCGCTAAGCTCAAGACTGGAGCCGGCGTAGAAGGAAACGCTGACATTGCCCAAGCAATCAAACTCAAAGCCAACATTGCGACAATCATGGCTGCGCGGGGGCTCTCCCCCAATTGATGAAAAACGGTCTCTTTCGAAGGAGGATATTAACGTGCGCAAGTTCGCTTTAATTGTGATGACAATTTGCTGCTCGCTGTGGACGTTTCAACTGCCCGCCATGGCTGACGAAAATTGCCAATTGCAGAAGTTTAGCTCTATTAGCATGGGCACCGACATCAGGGGACAGGTCTACGTTCCCATCCTAATTGGTGGCCAGCGAGTAAACCTACTTGTCAATGGCGGCTCTTTCAGTGCACTGACTGACTCGGCAACCAATGAATTGAAACTGACGCAGCGCTTAATAACATCCACAATTGCACATATTGCGCTGGGTGGCGTTCCGCTGACTCATTACGTAGTGGCTGAGGACGTTACTTTTGGTGATCTGCACACACCTCGAATGGATTTTCTTGTCGTACCGAATGGAGGTTACTCGTCCGAAATCGGGGGCTTTCTTGGAGAGGACATCCTGCAGAATTATGACGTGGAGCTGGATTTCGCGACGGAAACGCTGAATTTGTTTTCACCACATCAGTGCAAGCATCAGGTTGTCTATTGGACGATCCAGCCCTTCGCCGAAGTGCCATTCAACCGCAGCTTATCTGGATTATTTTCCATGCCAACGACATTGGACAACAAGCAGATCAATGCCGAATTAGCCCTTGCCAGCACTCATTCATATCTCAGTTTGGAAGCCGCCAAGAACCTCTTCGGCTGGGGTGCTGGCAACCCCGACATCATACCGCTGGGTGACAGTTCGACGAACTACCGCTATCCATTCAAAAGCCTCACATTTGACGGGGTCACCGTAAGCAATCCTGAAATTATTCTCGGGCCAGGGAAGGCTTCACTTAGCGGAACACCCCTCATCATCGGTCTGGATATATTGCGTCAACTGCACATCTACATCGCCTATAAGGAGAAAAATATCTATTTTACTGCAGCGTCTTCTCACTGACGCCCATGCGAACGCTTATAATTGGGAGATTGACGGGATTGTCAGGTGGTGGGAGGGATGACAACATGCGCAACGGCATTGTCGCCATTTGCTCACTACTTTGCTCGATACTCTCGACGCCTGTGTACGCGGATGACAGTCCACCCCTCTTACTAAAGCCACCGCTTCCGCCTGGGCTTACTTTTCCAAGAGCCACATATCTACCCACATCACCGCTGCCCAGTGAACTCCTAACGAGTCCAGGTGATCACGTTGTCTGCCTCGTGCTCGTAGTTGGAACTGATGGCCACGTATCAGACATTAGATTGCTGAAGTCGAGCGGCGTTCCAGCTATCGATTCAGCGGCAGCGGGACTAGCTGAGCGTACGCGGTATGAGCCAGCTACACTGAATGGGGTCCCCATAGCGGTGCGAATGCTTAGCGCTCGTCATCTGACAGCGACCAGGCCCGCCAATCCCGAAGGGCTTGAGAAGGTGTGCTCGTGGGATTTGCTCAAAGTGACACCCCCAGAAACGAACTCGCCTAAACCTTCAACAGGTCAGAATGCGCACCAATAGAACTTTCCTTTATCTATGCTGACAATTATCAATCCTTGCGCGTCACTGCCCGCCGTTGGGAGATTGGTGATAATGTAAAGGATTGTCCCTCATGACGCCCCGCAGGGCGCCAAATCGACATTAGAACATCTGTTGCGCTAGTCGTGTGTTCGTGTCCGTTTCGGACTATAGGACGCCAGCTGCTTGTGCGAGGTGAGATCAGCCAGCCGGTCAAGGTGCCGTTCGATCGTTGGCAAGGAGTCTTGCACGAACCTCTTCAGCATCGCCTCGTCGCCATATTGAACATAATTCTTAAGTCTCCCTTCCGCGGCCTGAAGTGTGTCCCATTGTTGCGCGAGATACAGATTGTCGAAATCCTCATCAGTCGCGCGTTTAAGGTCTTCCAGCATTTTTGCGTGCTGAATATCCAGGTCTGTCGGCAAACTCATGGAAATATTCGGTGGCACCGCACCTCTGAGAGCGAAAAGTTCTTTTCTATGCGAATCAATCGTTTCTTGCGCAAATCGCTTCACGCGTTCCGATTGAGAGCGTTCTAGCGCCATTCTACTGGCGGCGATCGCATACGTATCGTCCATCGCAGCACTTGTGGCGAAGCCAATATCGCTGACTTCCGACGTAACCCCTGTCAAGGCTGCATTCTTCTTGGTGATGTATTCGGCTCGTTCGCGCGCTGCAAGCCCTGGGCTAGCCACACGATCTTCACCGCGCCGCCCCACCGAGGCGCGTCTCGACGTTTGGTCTGACTGCGTATCCGAGTTGGATGTCGTTTCGGTGGCGGCCGTGAATTGCCCCGCGTCGGCGCTAGCATTGCCGGACTGACTGGAAGGCTTGCTGCAGCCAGATATCATCGCGAGAGATGCGATGGTGATTGACAAAAACAGCATGTTGCCGCGCATGAGCGTACTCCTCTTCCTTGTACAAACAAAACCCATGAAAGGTCGTTTTGTTCCCAGATAACGGGGGCTTTGCCCCATGCCCTTCCGAGAACCTGATCTCGGCGGATTCGCCAGGTTCTGAGAATCGCAGCATGATCCATAGAGAAAATGGAGATGCTCTGGCTCTTGTGGGCGGCGTTTCTCAATCTGTTCAAGTCACGCCGTCGCCTTGAAGCCGAGAACGTAGTGCTGCTCCATCCGTTAAATGTCCTCGGCCGCCGGGTTCCGAAGCGTCTTCGCGTCACCGGTGCCGATAGGGCGCTCCTTGTTTGGCTATACCGGCGTTGTTCGCAGATATTGGGCACGCTCAGAATAATCCAACCCGAGATGCTCATCAGCTGACACTACTGGCGCGTGATTGTCCAAATCGCCGCGGGTTTCGCGACGTTCTTGCGAGGCGCCTCTATAGTGGTAGTTCGGAAGAGAATGAGTGGCGCGCCGGACAGGATAGAAGTGCGAACTGACGTATCGTCGCCCGTCGAACCGCATGACCCAATAGACCGGAACCAACCCCTCTCATGGCTCAAATAGGCCATGTCTGCTTATCGCCAGAAGCGGACAGTCCCATGGGATAGCCGACTGTGCGTCCACTGCCCTTTAACAGTCGTCCGGTGATAGAAAGGCTTGTCCGGCCGGTTACTACATGCACACAGAAGGCTTGACGGGCTTAAGAGGGATGTCAGCGAGGCCATGAAGCCATCCGATTTGCTGTTCCTGTTTATTCAGATCGTAGTCACCTTGGCCGGATTCACCGGCGTCGTCGCACTAATTGACCGTGGGGCGGCAAAAGTCTCCGACGAGGTCGCCTCGTTTCGTGTTCGTTGGCTCATTGCCGCCGCACTCTCGGTGATTGTTCTGGCGACACTGCCGTTCTTTGCCATCCTATTTGGATTGCCGGAGAATGACGTGTGGCGTTTGGGCTGCCTTATCGAGGGGGCATACACTCTGTATTGGGTTATTGCGGTAAGTTTGAAATTGAAAAGTTTCAAGGGCCCAAAAGGGCTTGGAATAAGTCGGTGGCAATATTACGCCGTTATGGTGATGTTCGCTGTAGGCGCGATTGCACTCAGCGGAGGTTTTCTTGGCTATACGCCTGCGGCTGCGAGTTATGCCGTTGGCGTTTTCATCTTCGTGCTAGTAGTAGCTATCTTCTTCATGCGCCTCGTCTTCATGTTGGATGAGTCGTCTCGTAACAGAAACCACTGAACATCTTCGTCACTCTTGAACTAAGCGGATAACGAGAACTTCTGAGATAGACGTCTTGTAGGATCAAGGACGACTTGCGTCACTCCGCTCGTCTCAAATGTCCGCTTTGGGTCATAAGCGGACATTGGCGTCCTTTGAAACATCGCTCACGGCATCCCGCCAACAAATCCGCTGGTGTCCTCCTTCTTGATCAATGTGAGCCTGACGCCGACATGGCGGCAATCGCGGCGTGGACAAGCGAGGTCGTTTGCCACTTCTTCGAGCGTCACATCCCGGTGGTCCACTTTCAGCAGGAGCTGGAGCGGGCTCTGCAGCCAGGTATGCAAGCAGCGGATGCAGGTGGCTTCAATAATCGCTGTCCCCTCCACATCCCTAAGCCTAGTGTCATCTCGCCACGTCACCAGAAATCCTCCGCCGATGGGATGCGGTTGTATGCGATCTTGCCGCCGGCGTATCCGCCCGGTGGGGGCGTCCATGGCCCGAAAGTCACGACACGTTTTCCGAATTTCTGGTTTAGCCGGTCAATTGTGTCGGTGAGGATTTCGGCACGATGGCGCTCACGGCTGTCATTCAGGAATATGTCGAGCTGACGTTCACTGGCTGGCGTTAAATCCAGAAGCGTCACGCCCACACGGACGATTTCTGCCCTGCGCTTGATTTCGCGGCAGGCCTTGTTCCAGAGGCGTTCGAGAGCCTTAAGGCAGGCCTGATCGTCCTTTACCGAGTGCAATTCTTGATGGCCGAACCAGGCGCTATTGCGGATGTCCAACCACAGCCATAGCCCATTCGCATAATAGCCGTCGCGCCGCATCCGCCGTGCGGCCTTGGTGAGAAGCAAACGAGAGCAAGATCGTGCATAGTCAATTGTGCGCCACGAGGGGGGAAGCACACGGGCATGACCGAACATGCCGCGCGATGTAGGCATGGCGTGTATGGCGTAGCCGTGCACCGCATACCACATGCGTTCGCCGTTCACGTTTCCCCAGATCGCGCGCAATTGTTTCGGTTGTGAGCGCCATAAATCCTCCATCGTGCAAATGCCCGCGCTCTGTAGTCGCAGCTCCATTCGGGGCCCGATGCCGGGAATTGTACTTAGGGGCAGCGCAAGTCGCGGCTCCGGCATTTGCTCGGGTCGCCAGATTGTCACGCCATTGGGCTTGTCAATTTTGCAAGCGACTTTCGCCAACAGTCTGTTGGCAGCAAAGCCAATGGAACAGGTGATGTGATCACCGATATTGCGCGCGATGCGGCGTTTGATGCGTGATGCCAATGCTTCCGGCTTTGCGATTGTTGCTGGGTCGAGCGCGCAGGCCAGCTCGTCAATGGATTTCACTGTCTCAATGGGAATCTCGCAGCCAATTTCGTTCAACAGCGCATTGTGGGCGCGGCGGAACAAGTCAGGCCGCTGCATCACAAGCACCAGCTCGCGGCACATCTCGCGCGCATCAGGCACGCGCATGACGTTTTTGCAGCCCAACGCTTTAGCTTCTTTGGAGCAGGCGATAACCAACGTCGAGTTGGCCGCTGATGTCTCGAACGGAATTACTCCTACGGGTCGTCCGCGCAATTCCGGCATGGCCTGTTGCATCACCGAGGCAAAGAAGCCGTCGAAGTCGAGATAGAGTTTTTCGATTGTGTCCGGCTTCCGCATGGTCCTTGATCTTTGGAAAAAGCCAGGAGAACAAAGAGGGAACGGTAGAGTCAAGGAGCCAGGCAAACAGAGACGAACTACCCGTAGGGGTGGTCTGTCGCTATATAGCGAGAGCATGTGCGGGCGCTTCGCGGACTACTACACCAAGCACGATATAAGCGAGCTTTACCGGCTCGCGTTCGGGCTAATGCCGGAGTCCAACTACGAACCCCGCTACAACATCGCGCCAACGCAACACTCCTGGGTCGTGCGCCTGAATAAAGAGGGCAAGCGCGAGCTTGCGACCTTGCGATGGGGCTTGGTTCCATTCTGGGCGAAAGACCTCAAGATCGGCTCCAAGATGATAAATTGCCAGTCTGAAACAGCGGACACAAAGCCCGCGTTCCGCTCGGCCTTCAAATCGCGGCGCTGCCTGGTGGTGGCCAACGGCTTCTTCGAGTGGCCAACGCGTGAGACCCCGCGCTTCATCACGCTGAAGGATCAGGCACCCTTTGCTTTTGCGGGCCTCTGGGAATCCTGGGGTCCGAAAGAGAGCGAAAAAACGGAGACGTTCACTATCCTAACGACGACCCCTAACGAGTTCATGGCGAAGATTCACCACCGTATGCCGGTGATGCTGGCACCCGAAGCGTGGCCGGTTTGGTTGGGTGAGAAGGAAGCATCGGTCGAAAAGCTTAAAGCGCTGTGTAGGCCATTTCCTTCCAGGCCTATGACTAGCTGGCGAGTCGACCCGAAGGTGGGGAACGTGAAGAATCACGGACCGGAATTGGTGCAGCCGGTCGCGGCATAATGGACGGATATGTTTACATCCTTGGAAGCGAAGTAAGTGGCCATTGGCGAACTTACGTTGGTTGGACCACCGATCTAGATCGACGGCTTAAACAACATAATGCTGGCATTGGCGCTAAATCGACCCGGGGAGGAAAGTGGGTTATGATTTATGCCGAACGATACAATTCAGGGAGTATGGCTATGAGCCGTGAATGGCATCTCAAACGCGACAGAGAATTTCGTAAATTGCTTCGGCCTGGCTGACCATGCCGACAATTCTGAACCGAGCTTATAGAGAAAATGGCTTGGTGAGGCGAATGGCCCCCCGGGTAAACTAATCGGACATAAGTCCGATAATATTCAATTATCGGGCATCGCGCCGACTCCCCTAGTGCAACAATTGCAATCGTCGTCGCCGCCGGAAAGGAATGGCCATGATGTTTCGCATATTGCGCATCAGATCGGTCATCGATCTCAACAAGCGCTCGCAGCAAATATCCACCCATCAGGCCCTATCGGTTTCTTATTGGAATGCCATCCATCCGTTGTGCCACGGGTGAATCTGAGGGCGACTGTAGTGGAGCGCACGAATCGCTAACTCAGGCCTCTGCTTTCTGACCGGGATGACCGCGATCAGCACAGGGTTCGGAGTTAGCGGACAAGAGAGAATGAAGTTATGCGCTAGCGGTGGCCTGATGGATTTTTTGTACCAGCGGCATAGAGAGATTACTGCATTGGAGTGTCCTGATCTAGCGGTGGCGGGAACGGGCTGAACACCATTGGCGCTGGTGGTCGATAGCCAAGCGATGAGTGCGGTCTGATGGTGTTGTAGTGCTTTCGCCACTGCTCGATGATGACCTGGGCTTCCTTGAGGCTGTAGAAGATCTCACCGTTCAGCAGCTCGTCGCGCAGCTTTCCGTTAAAGGATTCGTTGTAGCCATTCTCCCAGGGACTTCCCGGCTCGATGTACAGGGTTTTGGCCCCTACCTGCGCCAGCCAGTTGCGCACGACCTTGGCGGTCATCTCAGGACCGTTGTCTGAGCGGATGTGCTGAGGCACGCCACGCACGATCATCGCATCGGCCAGCACCTCGATGACGCCGAAGCTGTTGATCCGCCGCGCTACCTTGAGGGCCAAACACTCGCGCGTGAACTCGTCGATCAGCGTCAGCAGCCGCAGCTTGCGGCCATCATGCGTCCGGGCTTCGACGAAGTCGTAGGACCAGACGTGATTGCGCCGTTCCGGCCTTAGACGGACGCATGACCCATCATTAAGCCAGAGACGGCCTCTAGGCTTCTGTTTTTTAGGTACCTTCAGCCCCTCACGGCGCCAAATGCGTTGGACTCGGTCACAGCCTACATCCCATCCCGCTTTCTCAAGCAGGGATTGGATCCGCCTATAACCATAGCGCCCATACTGAGACGCCAAGGCAATAACGGCCTGTGTCAACGCATCTTCATCGGCACGGATAATCGTGGTGTAGCGCTGTGTCCCACGTGGTTGGCCGACGATCCGACAGGCTTGGCGTTCCGAGAGACCGTACTTGTCGCGAACCCTCGCAACCGCCTGCCGGCGCCGTTCGGGGCTTACAAGTTTCCCGAGGAGATGTCCTTCAACACCTGTTTTTCGAGTGAGAGCTCTGCAACCAGGCGCTTAAGCCGGACATTCTCCTTCTCCAGCTCTTTCATCCGTTTCGCCTGATCCAAATCGAGCCCACCGTACTCCTTGCGCCAGCGGTAATAACTTTGTTGCGATATACCCGCTTCCCGGCACGCAATCGGTGCCGCCTTTCCCTGCGCCATCCCCACTTCAATCTGGCGAAGCAGCGTCACAATCTGCTCCGCGCTGAACCTCTTTCTCGCCATGACCAAGCTCCTTTCTAAGACAGTTTCTCTCAATCCGCTTGGTACAAAAAGAGCCAGTCATGTGTGGACGGCCCCCGCCTGGCAAGGTGTTTTTTGGTAGTGAAGACGGAGTTGGTCGGTGCGGTCATGTGTCCGGCCTGTTGTTGCGGTCGCACATGACCGCTGGCCCTGATGAAGTCCGCGGGACCAGATCCCATTCAGGTCATCGCGCTGGTAAAGCGCAGACTGGTAATTGCGGGTTGTTCCGATCCCCGGTAGCGACCGTTTCGTCATCACGCCTTCAGCACCTCACCAATCTCTTTGTCTCTCAGTCTGGCAGCAACGACTCATCAAGCCGGCTGCGGCCTGAACTCCTCATTTCTGGTCAGCAGCGCCCAGACGATCCGCGCCATTTTGTTGGCAAGCGCGACTGCTGCCAGCTTGTAGGGCTTGCGGGCGAGCAGCTCGCTCGCCCACCGTGTGGTTGAAGCTTTGCCTTTGTGTGCAAAGCGCAGCACCGAATGCGCGCCAATCACGAGCAGGCGGCGGAGATAGGGATCGCCCTTCTTGCTTATCCGTCCAAGCCTCTCTTTGCCACCGCTCGAGTTCTGTCTCGGCACCAGGCCGATCCAAGCCGCCATCTGTCGTCCCGACGTGAAGAGGCTGGGATCGGTGATCGTTGCCACAAGGGCACTGGCGGTAATGGGCCCGATCCCGGGAATCGTCTCCAGGCGCCGGCTTTGCTCATTGGCGCGATGCCAGGCATGGATTTGGCGTTCGATGGCGCCGATCCGTTTGTCCGCGTCGCGCAATTGGTCAACCATCGCCAGCAGGGCATCGCGGGCAAGCCCGGGGATTAGCTCTTGCTCGTCATCTTCAACCAGGGTGATCAATGCCGATACGCCGACACGTCCTTGACGGGTTATGATACCGAACTCGGCAAGGTGTCCTCTCAAGGCGTTGATCAACATCGTGCGCTGGCGAATGAGAAGCTCGCGTGCCCGATGGAGCATCAGAACGCCCTGCTGCTCTTTGCTCTTCGCCGGTACAAACCGCATGCTGGGTCGTGTCACGGCCTCACAGATGGCCGCCGCATCCGCGGCATCGTTCTTACCCCGTTTCACATAGGGCTTGACATAGGCCGGCGGCATCAACCGCACCTCATGGCCATAAGATCTAATCGCTCGGGCCCAATGGTGCGCCGTCGCACAGGCCTCAATGCCGACAAGACATGGCGGAAGCCGCTCGAAAAAGGAAAGAACCTCCGCTCGGCGCAGTTTCTTGCGGGTTACAACCTCGCCACACCCATCGACACCGTGAACCTGGAAGACATGCTTCGCGATATCCAACCCAACCGTGCTAACTTCGCTCATGGACGGCTCTCCTCAAGTGGCCTTGCAACAGCCACACTATGGTACTGAGATGCCGGGAGCGGGGGCCGTCCACCTCATCAGGTCAGGCTACTGGATTCTAGCTTGTGCGTTCCCTGTTCTGGGTTACGGCGTGGCGTTCGCGATCTTGAGCTTCTTTCCAAAGCTGTGGTGATCGTTTTGAGAATTAGGCCACTCTCATTTTAAAACCCGGCCACTGAGGGGCAAAACAGGCCAGTACCGAAATGAGTGACCTCGTCACTATTGCTGCCTATCTTACCTCTTGGGAAGCGCACATATTGCGGGGTCGATTAGAGGTTGAAAATATTTATGCCGTCGTCGTAGACGACATCGCTAACAGCTTTAACGTTTTCGCGACAAGCACCGGGGCGAGAGTGCAGGTGCGCTCAGAAGATGCAGCACGGGCATTGGAAATTAAACGGGAAGGCATCCAAGCCTCAAACTCACCCGCGCCCTAAAGTGCGTCACTGCCCGCCTTTGGGAGATTGGTGATAGGGTAATGGGAATGTCTGCTTATCGCCATAAGCGGACATTTCCGTCGGTCGCCCCAAGCTGACTTAGTGATCCTCTACCGGCGCCGCCCAGCGCGCGAGCCAATCTGCAATTCCCTGCGGCGTCATGTGGCGCGCGTCCGACATCTCGGACGCATCACCAACATTCACCGACGTACCGTCGGGATCGACGATAATAATCGTGGGAGCGGCGTCAATGTGTTCAAGGCCAAAGCGTCTTGGAATGTCGAGATTGCGGTCGAAATGGCCAACATCGACGAACACGACTTCATAATGTCGTTCAACGAACGCTGTCACTTCTGGAAGTTGCATAACCGCAACTAAAATTCGGCAGTCGACACACCAATTACCACCAAGGTGGATGAGAACACGTTTGCCGCTATGTTGAGCGCGGACAAACGCAGCATCGAGGTTGGCGTTGGCGTCGGCCTGTCTATCAAAGGGAAACGGCAGCGGCGTGGGAAGCTCGTCAATTTCCTTGATGCCAACTTGTGGCGGCGACAAGGCGGCGACGGACGGAACAGCAATCGCGCTGAGTGTTACCACGAGCATCACAACAGACAATCGCATCTAGATTTTCCGGAAATCCAATGCGCTGCTATTCAAGAAGGTCATCTATTCGCACTATCCGATTAAAAACTGTAGCTGCCGATCACCTTTAGCGCCGCCGGTGCGACCAGCTGATTCCCGGTCATGTCCTCGTAGACGGGAAATTCGACATCCGCGTACGCCTTCCATTGATTGACGCTCAGCTCCATGCCCGGCGAAATCAGCGCCCGGTCGTATCCTGAGTTCAGCGGATTGGCGGCGGGACCACTGTCGTGGCCACGGTGGGAGTAGATGAGCTGCACAATTGGCGAAATCCGCACGTTGGGTCCGAACGCCCAACCTTCATATGATGCACCAAGCGCTGCGTTCAGTTCGCTGCCCGGGGTGTAGCCACCCTGCGTGGCCATTTCATGCTGCCATACGGCCTGACTGAACCAACTGAAGGATCGATCCGTCGTGAGAGCCCCCGTCTTGTACGCACCTAGCAGCACGTCGGTGCTGCCGGAGCCGATTTCCGTGTCACGATCAAAATGCGCAAAAGTGTGATCGCCGGTCGGCAGTTTCAGACCGAAGATCACCCCCAAGGACATGTCGGGCTCGAACCCCGAATAGACGCCCATCAGGCGGACATCGCCTAACGCCGAATGATTGAAGGCGTCTGGCGGCCCGCCATTGACAGTGACGAAATGCCGATTCGTATATGGAACTTCGGCCATGACGCCCCAATCCTCATCGAACATATACTGCCCACCAGCCACGAAGAAATTCGTACGAATGTCCTTGTCACTGTTGTTTGCTGCCGACGCCCCGGATGTCCCACTCCAGTTCTTCCCTTGATCAGCGTAGTCGTATTCCAGAAACGCAGTCCCGCCGGGGCCGGAGGGAATAAGTGAACTGGTGCCGACATCGAACACAGAACAACCACAGGCGCACGCCAACGCGGCTGTCGGTGTGCCAGCCGCGAGACCGACTACCGCTGCAATCATCCAGAAAGGGGTCGTTTGGGTCATGTGTCCCTGCAAGAGTTCCGCATGTTAGGCGTATTTCTGGCAGCCGCGTAGGCGTCAGAATAACGCGGCCATCAATTGACCCTTAGCTTGAGGAAAAATTGGATATTAGTTGGGGTTTTCCAATGATCGTATCGTCGATAACGGGGCACAGAGGTACACACTTGAAACTCAATCTGCGGCGAACGTCCGCTTTGGGTCATATGCGGACATTCTAATCTCAGACGTTGGGGGGGTGCCTAAAGTGTAGCTCACTTTCGAGATAGCAATACCCTCTCAGGTGGGGACGGAGTGGGTATAGGGATACAGGCAGCAGTTGACACTTTTGGCAACACCCTCCTTAGCGGCTTGCCATGAGTATTGCGATGTCACAGCCGCATTGCCTCTGCCGACAGTGGTGATCGATGCGCGCTAATCACTAGGTGGGACAGCTCAATCTGATTGTTCTGGGTGAGGTGGACGAGTGCTACCAGGAACGCGTAGACTTCAAGAACCGAGGAGGAATAAGATGAGACGAGCACACATAGATTCCGCGATTCGGGTACTGATGGTCTCCTTAGGCTTGGGTTTGGTGTTGGCGCCTCTCCCTGCAATCGCGACGCCTGTCCTCGAGGTTGACAGCAGCGGGATTTTGACCGGCGTGAATGACGTCCTGGTCGACGGCTCGTATTATGACGTTAGGTTCGCGGACGGCACTTGTACTTCCGTTTACGGTGTGTGCGATGCGGCGCACTTCGCGTTCGGCACTTCGGCATCAGCGGTAGATGCATCCCTCGCACTCCTCTCCGCGCTCGACGCTCCCTCCGACTTTGACGAGACAAAGATTTACGGCTGTGGGAGCCCGGGTGGATGCGTGATGTTGACCCCATTCGGGACAATCCCCGGATATACCTCGTTAGCCCTCCTCTACGATAACACCCCTGTAAACACCCTCTTCCCAGACAGGGTTATAGCCCCGTTCCAATTCGGCGTAGATGGCGACACTGGCCCTCTTCTCGCCCTCACTTGGGCGGTTTGGACGCCCACCGCCTCAGTCTTCGAGCCATCCGCAGTAACGATGCTAGGCGTGGGATTGCTGGCCCTGATTTTTATTCGGCGCCGCCGCAAAGCACATCTCAACGCCTTGTAAGAATCCACTCAGCCCAGTCCGGCGCCAACGCTGCCAACGCTCCACTTATGCATGCAGACGAACGCCGCAATCCGTCGCGTTCTTCCGTTGCTCATGAACAGTCGATGATGGATGTCACGGATCACCGCACGCTGAGTCCACGAAAATTCCGCCGCCAGGGCAAAAGCGCATCAGTAGCGTCGCAACCCATTCAGCAAGGACGGCCGGTGTATAAACGGCCCCCAGGTTTCTAGTATTCGAAGCGCGAACCGTTGCGCTGAGCAAGTGTACCATGGACAAGGGGCAGCAATGCGAGGTCAAAGTTTCCCAGTGCTCAAAGTGAACCACTTCCCTGCGGTCACTGCCTGCCATTGGGAGGTTGGTGATAGGGTGGAACGAGCGGACAATGCGGAGGCGTCAAATGAGCCGCGAGAAGATAAACCGCATCAGCGGAATCACTCCCATTATCATGTCGCTTTTGGCGATCTCAATCGTTCTTATCGTTGTTACGACAGGGTGGGAACTTCATCTAAAAGATGAAGGCACTGCTGCTCATCTTTTCCAACTTTTAATCGTGGCGCAGGTGCCATTTATTGTGACGTTTTTTGCCACGGCGGATTGGAAGCGGCTTATGGCAGTTGCGCGGTTTCTCGCATTTCAGATTAGCGGGCTCCTTCTTGCATTGGGCTCTGTCGCCTATTTCAGACTGTAACCGCCCCACTACTGCCCGCCTTTAGGAGGCTGGCGACAATGAGACAGTCGCTCCGGGTCGGTCGCCGACAGAAGAGTATCATTTCACGTTGAAAGTCAGACCAGGGTTGCCCCATTTTCCTTTAACTCTTGCCGTTGTTGGTCCGTTGCCGACTCCGGGACATGTACCCTCAAGATGTCCTTCGACGGGCGCAACTTGAACTCTTTTACACAAGCCAAGGTGACTGCGAAGTCAGCGAGGTAGATCGGCGCTTCTAGCGGTCTTCCGTCGGTGTGGTGAACTTGAACAAACCATCCGCCAGCCATATGACCTGACCTCCGTAGGCACTTGCTCTACGAATTTCCATACACCCCAAGCCTAGCAGAAATCCTCGTTTCCTTCGCGGGTAGGCAGCCCGCCAATGGGAGATTGGTGATAGGGTGAACCCGCGACACAGTCGGGGGACGGCATGTTTGCAATAGCCAAGCCGCGGAGACAGTGGAGCACAATCGGAGTTTACATTTTGATTGGCTCAATAATTGCGTCAATTGTGCTGTCAATACTGGACGGAATCTTCAAAGGGGGTGTCTACCTTGGGGCTTACTCGCTCAGCTACGTGATGGTGACCACATGGATAGCAGATTTCAGATTTCTAGCTGGTCAAGCCGTTTACGCCGCGACAATCTTTATTGTCGGAGCAAAATTTATCGAGACGAGAAGCATTTTTACTGTCGGCTTTGACAAGCTTGACGTTGCAAAGATGACTCTAAAAGGTCCGGATGACGATAATGTTGTATGGATCGGTCATCGATATGGTACGCAATTAGAAGCCGAGGCTGTGGCAGCGGCATTTGCTGAACGGCTCAAGCAAAATGCTGCTGCTTAGGCACAGGACGCAGTCGCAAAATGAAAGCAGCCGTCTATAGCAAGGGCGTCCTGCGAATGAAGGACGTCAAAAAACCGTTTCCTCGAGACGATGAAGTTCTGATCGAGGTTCGTGCGGCCTCCGTCAATCCCCTTGACCACCACTTGCTGATACACCCTCTGCTCCGCCGTGTGCTATTCGCGATGAGCAAATCAAAAGTCGCGCGACCCGGGCGTGATGTGGCTGGCCAGGTCGAAGCGGTTGGCAGGAACGTGGCAGCGTTCAAGCCCGGCGATCAGGTGTTCGGCTGTTGCGGTGGTGCCTTCGCGGAATATGCCTGCGCCTCGGAGGTAGCGTTGGTAACGAAGCCCCCTAACGTGACATTTGAACAAGCGGCTGCTGTTCCCTTGGCGGGGCTTACCGCATTGCAGGGTCTTCGCGACGCGGGAAAGCTTCAGCCCGGACAAAACGTCTTGATCAACGGTGCCGCGGGAGGCGTTGGCACCTTCGCGGTGCAAATTGCCAAGTCGTCTGGCGCACATGTGGCCGGCGTATGCAGCGCGAGGAATGTGGAGATGGTCCGCTCCATCGGGGCCGAGCGAGTGTTTGATTATACAAGAGAGAATTTCACCAAAAGCAGGCAACACTACGACCTGGTTTTCGACCTCGTGGATAACCATTCCCTGTCGGCATTCAGGTGCGTCATGAATCCCAATGGCATATATGTTGGCGCGGGAGTCCTTGCCGTACAAAGTATGTGGGCTCTGCTGCCCGGAATGCTCGCTGCGCCCATGTTGTCACGGTTGGTTAGCCAGAAATTCGTCTCGTTCATAGCAAAACTGAACAAAGTAGATCTGAACATCCTGCGCGAGCTCCTGGCGTCGGGAAAGATCGCGCCAGTCATCGATCGCGTTTATAAATTGAATGGAGCGCCTGATGCCGTCCTGTACCTTGGGGAAAGGCACGCTCGCGGAAAAGTCGTAATAGCGATGTCGTAGGAGGGATTGCATCATGCCCGCCCGCCTAGAGCCTCACCAAATGAAAGTCGTCGACTATCGCCGTTATGGGTCGGTGGGGTCCCATATGGCCCCCGACATTGTGCTCTGTGTCGCTTTCGGCTGATTTCAAACTGCAGTTGTAACTCAGCCCATTCCTAATGTCCGCTTTGGGTTGGAAGCGGATCTTCAGGCGAATGTCTGATTTCCCCACGAGTAGATCTTTACCCGCGCCACCAAATCCTTCAGCACGTGCGAATAAACATTAACGCAATGTTACTCCGCGCCATAATGACATGAGGTATTTCGTCAATTGTTGTTTAAATCAAATTCGCTAAATCTCTTGATCATTACAAAACGAAAGCATTGGCACTCCGATCTGAGCTGGCAAACAACACTAGGATGCAATAATGGGAAAGCCTGGTCGACCACCGTTCGGACGTAAACGAGAGGCATCTGCGACCGCAATAGGAGAGCATCTGCGCCCTCGCAACCGGCTTCGTAACCTCGTAATATTTTTCTCTTTGCCGATAGTTGCCGGACTACTCCTCAGTTTATTTTGGTGGCATCCGACATTGTCTCAGCAGCCGACATTTTCGCAGCAATATGACTTGTGCGAAGGTACTAAGGGTGTAACGCCTGACTTGCAGATCGCAGGCTGCACTGGGCTGATCCAGTCCGGAAGAGGCAATCAACACGGGCTCTCCGAAGCATTCTACAATCGCGGTAATGCATACGTTGAAAAGGGTGATTTCGACTATGCCATCGCCGATTATAATCAGACGATCCGGTTCAATCCCACCATGTCCGAAGCGTTCGACAACCTGGGCTTTGCTTACCAAGAGAAAAGGCAATATGACCGCGCTATCGCGGACTACGACCGTGCGATTCAGCTAAATCCCAATAGTGCCAACGCGTTACACAACCGCTGTTGGGCACGATTCATAATTGGAGAATTGTCCCAAGCGTTATCTGACTGCAATGAGTCCCTGCGCATTAGGCCTGATGTTGCCATCACCCTAAAAACACGCGGCTTTGTTTATTTGAAGAATGGTGTGCTGGATAAGGCCATCGCAGACTTTGATGCGGCCCTCAAGTACGACCCCAAGATCGCTAGCGCTCTTTACGGTCGCGGCTTGGCAAAGCAGAAACAGGGTAGCACTGGTACCAATGTCGATATTGCCGCAGCGAAATCCATCAACCCTCACATTGCCGAAGAATTTGCGAGCTACGGCGTAAAATAAAAACCCGACGTGAGCGGTCGGTCGTTAATAAGTGTTGGCGCGTTTCGCTCCATTTCCACAGATACCCTGTTTCATCGTCCTCTCGCGCATCCGCTTTGGGTCATAAGCGGACATTGCTCGCGTAGGCAACCACGCTGAAATTTGTCGCGGTTACACCGTGGTTACAGTTTCTGGATTTCACGAGAATACAAAACAGTTGAGCGGAATTCAGTGGATTATACCATTGCAGATGCAACGCGACCGCGTCGCGACATGGATTTGCATGCAGTTGAATGAAATCTAGAGCACTGCTGCGACAAAGTGGTTTATCGCTTCGCGTGGGGTGAATTAACTCGCGAGCTCGCGAGCCTCGTTGAATTGTAGATCGGCGAGGCGCGCATAGAGGCCGCCGCGGCTCACAAGTTCCGCGTGACTTCCTTCGCCGAGAATACGACCCTGATCCATCACCACAATGCGCTTTAGGCGCTGGATCGTAGCCAATCGGTGCGCGATCACGATGGTAGTGCGTCCCGCCATCAGATTCGCGAGTCCGTGCTGAACGAGACGTTCATTCTCGCCATCGAGGGCACTTGTCGCTTCATCGAGTAAGAGCAGGGGCGCATTGCGTAAAATTGCGCGTGCTATCGCAATGCGCTGGCGTTGGCCGCCGGAAAGCGTGACACCGCGCTCGCCCATAGGCGCGTCATAACCATTGGGGAGGCGGCGGATGAATTCATCGGCGGCCGCGGCTTCCGCCGCTTTTCGGATTTCATCTTCGCTTGCTTCAGGCCGTCCATAACGGATGTTGTCCATCAAGGTGCCCGCAAAAATAACCGGGTCTTGCGACACGAGCGCAATAGAGCTACGCAGCGCCCGCGGATCAACTACCGCAATATTTGCACCATCGAAAAGAATGTGACCCTCCTGCGGATCAAAGAAACGGAGCAAAAGCTGGAATACAGTGGACTTTCCAGCACCAGAAGGGCCCACGAGCGCAATTGCCTCGCCCGGCGCCACCACAAGGGAGAAACCTTGCAGCGCCTTATGTTCGGGCCGTGTGGGATAGCGGAAGGTCACTCGTTCGAAGAGGACGGAGCCGCGCGCGGGCGTCGGTAGTCGCTGCGGCTGATCAGACGTTCTGACTGCCGGCTCAGCCACAAGAATTTCCATCAGCCGTTCGGTGGCACCCGCGGCACGCTGCACGTCGCCCCAGACCTCGCCAAGGGCACCCACCGAAGCGGCAAGCAGAACGGCATAGAGGATGAATTGGCCGAGCTCGCCGTTCGTCATTCGATGAGCGAGAACGTCATTCGCGCCTGCCCAAAGCACGCCCACGACGCTGCTCGATGCCAGAAAAATCACGAGTGCCGTGAGAAAAGCTCGCACGCGGGTACGTTCGATTGCAATGCGAAATGATTCCTGAATCGCTTTCCCGAAGCGAGCACGGTCGACGTCTTCATGCGTGAAGGCTTGTACGGTCTGGATGGCGTTGATCGTTTCTCCGCCAAGCGCGCTCGTATCGGCGATACGGTCCTGAGAATCTCGGCTCAAGCGCCGAACCCTGCGTCCAAATATTATAATTGGTGCAAACACAAGCGGGGATGTTGCAAGCACGAGAACGAACAATTTGACGCTGGTCACCAGCAGCATGATCGCGGCGCCAACGAGCATCACCATACTGCGGAGGGCAAACGAGATACTCGATCCGACCAGTGTCTGGATTAGCGTTGTATCCGCAGTGAGCCGCGACAGAATCTCGCCGGTGCGCGTCGTTTCAAAAAAACTCGGGCTTAGACTCAGTATGTGGCTGAAGACTTTATTGCGGATATTTGCGACCACTCGCTCGCCGATCCAAGTGACCAGATAAAAGCGATACGCGCTCGCGGCCCCCAGCAGCGCGCATACGCCAATCAGCAAGAGGAAGTATTGCCCGATGCGCCCGGCATTCGCGACCGAGAAACCGTTGTCGATCATCCCGCGCACGGCAGTGGGCATAACAAGTGTGGCGGTGGCCGCAACGACGAGAGCAATGCCGGCCAAGATGATGGTCCCCCGATAGGGCGCGAGGAACGGATAAAGCTGGCGCAACAGCCCAAGATGCTGCGAGCGCGGGCGGCGCTCGGCCAGACGTTCCAATTCTTCGACGAATTCCTGCGAGCTTGGCGGCACGATTACTTTACTCCATCGTTCTTTAGATCCTATAGCTTAGTCGCATACAATTGCGAAACTGGCGCCTCACGGAAATGCGCGTGCTCTGCGACCGAGACGCTAAAGAGATTCGGGTCGTGTTCCTTTCGAAAACTTCATCCGGCTCTATGGCCAGTAATAACTAATAATTATCGCTAGTTGGTTCACGCCCCATGTCCGCTTTGGGTCATAAGCGGACATCGTGGCAATGTCTGCTTATCGCCAGTAGCGGACATTCCAGCGTAGTATTCTTGCTATCCCGCTGGTACGAAAAAACCCGTCAGGGCAATCATGAACGAACGCGATCTAATCGGTGCTTGGCAGCTTGTCGATTTCAAGATGCGGAATCGGGACGGTGACGAAAATGACATGCAAGGGTGGATCAAACGCGGCCTGATTATTTATTCAGCCGATGGTCATATGAGCGCGACGCTCTGTATCAGCGAGCAACCACTACGCTTTCTGTCCGATCATCCTTCTACTGGAACAAATGCGGAGAAGATTGCCGCTTTTAATGCCTTCACCGCATATTGCGGTCGCTACTCCGTGAAAGATGACACGGTTTTTCACGATGTGGATATTTGCTTATATCCCAACTGGATCGGAACTCGCCAAATACGCACAGCGCGCCTCTCGGGCGACGAACTCGTTTTGACGAGTTCCGAGATGAAAATCGGTGTATCGGAATGGATTTCGGAAGCGACATGGCGGCGAGTGTCGGATTACACCTGAGCAGCGCTCAGTGACATTGCCCAATTGTTCGTCCAAGGCGCTGTGCAAGCCATTCCCATCAAAGCCAATGACAAGCTGGCCAGTTGATCCGAAAGTTGGGAACGTAAAGAATCAAGGACCGGAGCTTGTCGAGCCGATCGCCGCATAATGGATGGGTATGTTTATAACCTTGGAAGCGCGTCAAAGTGGAATTTCGACTCACTGCGGGCCAATCTTATTCGACCGGCGGCTCCCATAGCTCGACCGGATTACCTTCAGGATCTTGGATGCGGGCGAAACGGCCTGTCTCAGGTGTGTCCCAAGCGGGGTTTGTCTCTACTTCTATACCGGCCCGCCGTAGCTTGGATAAAAGCTCGTCCAGATTCGTGACTCGGAAGTTGATCATCCACTGCTTACTCTCTGGCCAATGATCGGTGTTGCTGGCGGATGGCATGAATACCGTTGGACCAGCCGCCTGTTGCCAGGGCTCATAGCCCTCCATAGTTACTCCAAAATGGATTCGATACCATTGAAGCAGCGCGTCAGGATCTTTGGCGCGAAAGAACACACCACCAATGCCGGATACTGCCATAACACCCTCCTAAGAAGTCTTCTCCAGTGTTTTATCCTGGCTGAAAAAGCCAAGGACTGGTTTTTTTACCATTCCCACACCTTCTGGGAAGGCCGAAGTCTGTTTTGCAGAGCTACCAGACTCGGCGCGGCCTTCATGAGCACACGTCTACCCTAGCGCGCCGGCATGAAGCGGCTGTTGCGAAGCAGCCCTGCCGAGATTAGCGAGACGATCACGCCCACTGGGAATATCTCGGCGAACGTCATCGGCCAGCGATAGAGTGGGTTGGCGTACTGGATCTTGAACTGCTCCATCTCAGCCCTGAAGCGCTCCAGCGCCGCGCCCGAGACGCCCTTCGCCTCCTGCTCGGCAATCATGGCCCGGGCGTAGGCGCCGGCGAAATCGGCGTGGGCGATAGCGCATGAAACCTCCCACGCGATCACATAGATCACCCCCGCGACGACGCTGACGCCAAGACCCAGCGCCAGCGCGGGCCAGAACTTGATTACCCCGCCAAGGTCGACGTCGCGGTGGCGCTTGATGGCGACGAATACCACGCTGAGGGCGATCAGGATGGTCAGATAGCCGATCAGCATGCCGAAGTGCATCATCGCCTGGCCGCTCATTGTGAGCGTCAGGATTGACAGCGGCACGCCGACGATGGCTCCCGCGATCACGCCGTAGATCAGTATGTATCGAAGCATTTCAGGCCTCCCCTGTTGGTCAGGTTGGGGCCTGATCGAGCCTGACGCAACGGCAGAAATCCATCGTCCAAACGGGTGATTGGGCAGAAATCACCTGCCCCGGCGGCGGATCAACCTATGATTCCCAGCTCTCGCGCGCGGTTGACTGCGTCGGTGCGCCGCTCGGCGCCCAGCTTCTCGTAAAGGCAGGCCAGATGGGCCTTCACGGTGTTGGGCGAGACCTCTAGCCGACGGGCAATCTCCTTGTTGGAGCGACCGGCAGCCAGCTCCTTCAGCACAACGAGCTCACGCGGGCTGATGCCGAGCGAGGCGACCGCCTTCGGATTGCCGTCGAACGGCGCCGGCTTGGGCGCGGCGAACACCCGCATGCCGAGGAAGACGCCGATCGCCAGGAACACCGCCGCGATCAGGGCGATGTAGATCTCGACCGGCCGTGACCGCGCCAACCGGTCGTAGTCGAGCCACTGGAGCGCCAGCGTCCCCGCTGCCAAAAACACGCCATAGAAGGCGATCTGCTTCCACATAGACATAGGCTATTTATTCGTCACGACGTGGAAAAGGGCCAACAGCAGAAACGCAGCAAGGATCAGTCCAAGCCATGCCCGGACGGGGAAATGGGCATTTGGGTGCCGCCCCGCGTACAGAGAGGTGCCTAGAGTGTGGCTCACTTTCGAGATAGCAATACCCCTTCAGGCTCCGGGTGAGGGGGTAAAGGGAGATGCCGAATTCGCAGGCGCGCGAGGTAAATTTTGAGCGGGCTGGGTGGTCAATCCGCCAACGAGCGATGAAAGTCTCCCCACCTCCCCACCCCGTTTACCGCATCATCCGCCAATGGGAGCGGACCCTAGGGCCTGTTCGCCATTGTTCGCGCACGTCTCAGTCGTCCGTATGGGCTAAAGTATGGGCAGCGCAATCACCCGGCCAAAACTGTCCTTGGTTTAGCTGCACTTTATGCAACCCCCTTGCTCCCTCCGTCTCCGCCACTGGCTGTTAAGTTGCTGATTTTACAGCACTTTCCAGTCTAGAAATTTGGCGCCTTCTCACGCGGATTTTCAATCACTAATCGCCAATTTCCCGAGGAGGCCAACACGGCATCTACACCTCATACCTTCTGTCGCCAGGAATTATACGACTTCGTTTGGTCAAAGCCGATGCGAGATCTGGCGAAGAAATTCAACATCTCTGATCGTGGGCTGGCGAAAGCGTGCGCAGCCGCCAACATTCCAGTACCCGAGCGCGGTTATTGGGCGAAGGTTCACGCAGGCAAGAGTGTATTGGAGACACCCCGCTTCCGCGTGGGCTCGGCATGGCGGAGGATGTCCAGATCGGTGTGTGTGCGGTGGTCGTTCAATTGCACGCCTCACCGCTGGTAGCATAGAAAGAACGCGGCGCTCGCGCGTCGACGGCAATTGATCGGCCGAAATTCCGGGAATAAGAATGCCAACGGCCGCCGAAGCTACGGTTGGGTAGAGTATGTGCTAAACGCATCGTCTTGGGTATAACGGACCACCCCCTTGAAAATCGGTTGCTAGCGGTGGCATTCGCCAGCACATTCTGGTTGCAAACAGGTTGTATTGATGAAAGCGCTTGTAAAATCCCGAGCAGCTGAAGGCATCTGGCTCGAAGACGTGCCTGAGCCGAGCTTTGGCATCGATGATGTGCTGATCAAAGTATTGAAGACTGGTATCTGTGGGACCGATGTACACATCTATAATTGGGATAGTTGGGCCCAAAAAACGATCAAGCTTGGCACAGTTATAGGCCACGAATTCGTAGGCCGCATTGTCGCAGTTGGGAGTAATGTGCAGGGCCATAAGGTCGGCGATCTAGTTAGCGCCGAGGGACATATCGTTTGCGGCCACTGCCGAAATTGTTTGGCGGGACGTCGACATCTCTGCGCGAATACCTTGGGCGTCGGCGTCAACCGCAACGGCGCATTTGCCGAATTAGTCGCAGTGCCTTCGCTCAACATCTGGCATTGCAACTCCCAAGTACCGCTTGAGATTTATGCGATCTATGACCCCTTGGGCAACGCCGCGCACACCACTCTTGCATTCGACCTTGTCGGTGAAGATGTTTTGATTACGGGTGCTGGTCCCATAGGTGTGTCGGCGGTAGCGATGGCGCTCAAAGTGGGCGCTCGCAATGTTGTCGCAACGGATATCAATAATTACCGGCTTTCGCTGGCTAATAACATGGGGGCGACCGCGGTTGTAAATGTGAAGACTCAAGATCTGCACGAGGTGATGAAGAGTCTCGGCATGGTCGAAGGCTTTGATGTGGGACTAGAGATGTCCGGTAATCCAGATGGATTCCGACAAATGGTTGATGTGATGGCCCACGGCGGCAAGATCGCCATGCTCGGTATTCAGCCTGAAGCGACCGGCATTGATTGGAACAGCGTGGTATTTAAAGGCCTCAATATCCGTGGAATCTATGGGCGAATGTTTGGTGAAACCTGGTACAAACTTACTTCTATGATTCAAAGCGGCATGGATATTGGCCGTGTCATCACCCACCGCTTTTCTTATAAGGAGTTCCAGCAAGGCTTCGACGTGATGCGTACGGGTCATTCTGGGAAAGTCATTTTGGATTGGAGCGAATTGTGAGCACCGCCCTCGACGATAGTTTAAGCCACGATCTTTCGCTGATGGAAAAGGCTGGGACGCTCAAAACCTTCCGTCACATAACGAGCCCGATGAACACCGAAGTTACGATGGCGGAGAGAAAGGGCCCCGTGCTCGTGCTCTCATCAAACAATTATCTGGGTCTCGCTGACAACTCGGAGCTCATCATTGCTGGCAAGAAAGCGTTAGATGAGTATGGCGCAGGAACCGCGTCCGTGCGGTTTATCTGCGGAACTTTTTCAATTCATGAACAGATTGAGAAAGCGCTTGCGAAACTATCGCACACCGAGTCCGCGCTCACCTACGTCTCTTGTTGGGCTGCAAACACGGGGTTGATCCCGGCAGTTGCGGGTGAAGATGATGCGTTAGTCTCGGATGCTCTCAACCATGCCTCGCTCATAGATGGCTGCCGTAACGCTAAAGCTAAGCGCTTTGTCTACAAACACTCAGATATGAAAGACCTTGCAGCCAAGCTTGAAGAGGCTAAAGGCGCTCGGCGTATTTTTATTATCACTGACGGCGTCTTCAGTATGGAAGGAGATCTTGCGCGCCTCCCGGAGATCATCGCACTCGCACGTAAATATAATGCCTCGATCATTCTCGATGATTCGCATGGGACAGGCGTGATGGGTAAACACGGCCGTGGCACGGCGGAACATTTCGGAGTGGAGGGCGAGATCGACATTATTACTGGTACACTTGGCAAGGCTTTAGGTGGTGCTGCGGGTGGATATGTTGCAGGCTCAAGAGTGCTGATCGAATATCTTACCCAGGCCTCACGTCCGCAATTGTTTTCCAACGCCCTCCCCGTCACGGTTGCGGCTTCGGCTATGAAGGCGATTGAGCTGTTAGAACGTTGGCCTGACCGCGTAGCACGACTTCAGGCTATCACCAAGAAATTGCGCGAAGGATTGAAGGCCCGTGGCTTTAAGCCGCTCGATGGCGAATCCGCTATCATACCGATCATTGTCGGTGAGACAGCTTTTGCGCTGCGTATGAGTCAAGAGTTGCTCGACGAAGGCATCTTTATCACGGGCTTTGGCTATCCTGTAGTGCCCGAGGGTACAGCGCGTCTGCGCATCCAGGCCTGTGCGGCACTCACGGACGACCAGATCCAGTTTGCACTCGCTACCTTCGAAAAGGTCGGCAAGAAACTTGGAGTCATTTGATTTTGCGCGCGGGCGAGATTGTGGAAACAACAATAAACGCTTTCATGATGCACTCCTTGGGAAATTGACCGACATTCCCCGGATGAGTCCCGGGCTGGAGCAGACAGTAGGGCGTTTTGACACTGCCTGAAGCCGGGTGGGTCGATTCCATCTCCACCAACGTTCCTGTCCGGGCAAGACCATGCCCAAGAGGCAGGTTTGGCTCGATTTTATTGGCATTCGGACACACTCCTTCCATCGTGATGATGCATCACACCATCCCGTGCTTTCAACCCGGGGCCGGTCGCGGTGGCAAACGATGCTCCTCGCCGTGACTTTGAACCAGCGATAATTGATGATTATCGCCCGTACATAGCGGTCTGTGGCTCACGATAGCCGAACGTCAGCTTCTGGCGCTAAACGGGTTTGTGTTCGGAACGGCATAGAGCCCAGAAGCGGCGGCAAGGCGAATAACAACGCCAACGTCAGTATGGTCCGCTTGCTTCCAATCGATCATTAATACACGTGGGATTTTGCCATCTGTGGAGGCTTACCTCGACTGCCAACCCCTTTATAGACATGCGAAGGCTTTCTGCCTCCAAAAATCGATTTCACAATGATATACCAGCCATCATAAATTGGATTTACAACAGCAATATCCTGGTTGTAAACGGTAAGTTCAAGACTCTATGCATGGTAATAAGACATGATCACCGCCGCTCAGTTACGCGCCTCGCGGGCACTTCTTGGCATCGATCAACGCAAGCTTGCCGAATTGTCGGGACTTTCGGTACCGACCATTCAGCGCATGGAAGCCAGCGACGGCGTTATTCGCGGCAATGTCGATTCGCTCATGAAATTAATTGAGGCGCTGGACCGCGCGGGCGTGGAACTCGTCGGCGAGGGAGCGGCCAGCCCGCAAGGCGGGCGCGGCGTCCGCCTGAAAGCGTAACGCGAGCATGTCCGCAATTTTGATCCTATATTGTATTGCGGCGCTGTTGGCACTCGCCATCATTGCCGCAGCCATCGCGCGGCATGCCGCAGCGACGGCGATCATCTATTCGGCAAGCCTGATTATAACGCTTACCGGGCTCGCAATCGCGCTGAGCCATCTGTTGGCTGGTTCCGAATCCTCAGCGCTGACGCTGCCGATAGGTCTGCCGTGGATCGGGGCACATTTTCGTATGGACATGTTGGCCGCGTTCTTTCTGGCGGTCGTTAATCTAGGTGCCGCGGCAGCGAGCCTGTTCGCGCTTGGCTATGGCCAGCATGAAATCGCCCCTTCGCGCGTGTTGCCATTTTTCCCTGCCTTCCTCGCAGGTATGAATCTTGTCGTGCTGGCGGATGACGCTTTCACGTTTCTGCTGAGCTGGGAGTTCATGTCGCTTACCTCCTGGGCGCTGGTAATGGCGCATCACCGTAATCGCGACAATCTGCGCGCCGGTTATATCTATCTGGTGATGGCGAGTTTCGGCACGCTGATGCTGCTGCTCGCTTTTGGCATGCTGGCGGGACCCGATGGAGGCTACGCTTTTGCCACTATCCGCGAAGCCAGCCGCTCACCTCAACTTGCAGCGTTGGTTCTGGCCTTCGTATTGATCGGCACAGGTTCGAAAGCGGGCTTGGTGCCGTTGCATGTTTGGCTGCCGCTCGCGCATCCTGCCGCTCCCAGCCACGTTTCGGCTTTGATGAGCGGCGTAATGACCAAGGTCGCGGTCTACGCCTTCATCCGCATCGTCTTCGATCTGTTGGGGACGCCCGAGTGGTGGTGGAGCATGGTCGTGCTTGCGCTTGGCGGCATCACGGCGGTGTTGGGGGTGCTCTATGCGCTCATGCAGCACGATCTTAAGCGTCTGCTCGCCTATCACACGGTCGAAAACATCGGCATCATTTTCATCGGCCTCGGCCTTGCGCTGGCATTTCAGGCAAACGGGCTTGCCTGGGCAGCCGCGCTCGCGCTTACGGCGGCCCTTTTTCACGTTTTCAATCACTCGCTGTTCAAGAGCCTACTGTTCTTCGGCTCTGGTGCGGTATTGAACGCGACCGGCGAGAGGGACATGGAACGTCTCGGCGGACTAATTCACGGCATGCCCCAGACGGCGTTCGCTTTTTTGATCGGTTCCGCTGCGATCTCTGCCCTGCCACCGTTCAATGGTTTCGTCTCCGAGTGGATGACGTTCCAGGCGATATTCTTAAGCCCCGAATTACCGCAATGGGGCCTGAGGCTGCTAATCCCTGCCGTGGGCGCATTGCTCGCACTTTCGGCAGCGCTCGCTGCTGCGTGTTTCGTCAAGGCCCTTGGCGTGAGTTTCCTGGGTCGTGCCCGCACGCCAGCCGCTGCACAGGCGAAAGAAACGGATAGGTTTTCGCTCGCCGCGATGTTTGGTTTTGCTGGGCTCTGTGTGCTCGCGGGCATCTTACCGGGGTTTGTCATCGACGGCCTTTCGCCGGTCACGCAAGCCCTCATCGGCGATCACATGCCAGTGCAGGCATCGCAAGCGTTTTTCGCAATCATGCCAACCGCGCAAGGTCACAATTCTTATAGCGGCTTGTTGATTTTTATTTTCGTTGGCATATCGGCATCGTTAGCGGCTTTCTTTATCCATAATTTTGCCAGTCGCAAAGTTCGTCGCAGCCCGGCGTGGGATTGCGGTTTCCCCGATTCGAGTCCGGTAACCCAATACAGCGCGGGAAGTTTCGCTCAACCAATCCGCCGCGTATTTGGCACGATGATTTTCCATGCGCGCGAGCATGTCGAGATGCCGCGTCCCGGCGATATGCGGCCAGCGCGCTTCAGTGTAACGCTGCGTGATCTTGCTTGGGATGTGTTTTACGCGCCCATCGTCGCAGGCGTTTCTTTTACCGCAACGCGGATGAACCACCTCCAGTTTCTCACCATTCGCCGTTATTTAGGCTTGGTGTTCTTTGCTCTCGTGTTTCTGCTGCTGGTGCTGGCGCTATGGCAATAATCCACGATCTCGCTTTACAAGGCGTGCAAATGATGATGGTGCTGCTCTTGGCACCCCTACTAACCGGGCTCACGCAAAAAATCAGGGCACGGCTGTTGCGCCGTCAAGGGCCTTCGCTCATTCAGCCTTATCGCGATCTCATGAGGTTACTGCGCAAAGAAGTGGTGCTGGCCGAGAATGCGTCGTGGCTGTTCCGCGCGGCGCCCTATCTGATTTTCGCCGTTACCTGGGTGGCAGCCGCGCTAGTGCCAACCTTTGCTATCGGGCTTCCTTTCGCGCAAGCCGCTGATCTCATTGCCATTGTGGCGCTGCTTGGAAGTGCGCGTTTTCTGCTGGCACTCGCGGGCCTCGATGTCGGCACCAGCTTTGGCGGCATCGGTTCCAGCCGCGAAGTGATGATCGCCTCTCTCGCCGAACCCGCGATGTTGATGATTATCTTTACGCTCGCGCTTATCGCGGGTTCGACCCAACTCAACGCAATCAGCGAATTCATGCTGTCGCCGGAAGTAGGCCTGCGAGTCTCTCTCGGCCTTGCGCTCGTCGGCCTCATCATTGTGGCAATCGCTGAGAATGCACGCATTCCGGTCGATAACCCGGCCACGCATCTTGAGCTCACCATGGTGCATGAAGCCATGGTGCTCGAATATTCGGGCCGCCATCTCGCTATGATCGAAATGGCGGCTTCTCTCAAACTGCTGCTTTATATCTCGCTTATTGGCTGCATATTCGTTCCCTGGGGCCTGGCCACCCCCTCTGCGGGTGCGGCTGCTCTCGTCATTGGGCTTGTGATCTATGTAAGCAAACTCGCGGTGGGCGGCGTGCTGCTCGCGGTTTTCGAAGTTACGATTGCCAAGATGCGCGTCTTCCGCGTGCCGGAATTCCTGGGTGCGGCGCTTATGCTGGCGCTACTGGCGACGTTGCTTCGCCTCGTGTCGCGGAGCTTCTAGATGCCAAGCCTTGCATTTGACATATCGCATCTCCTCGCTGGCGGCCTCGTGCTGGTGAGCTTCATGCTGCTCTACCAGGACCGCATGATCGGGTTGATCAACGTTTTTGCGCTCCACGCGGTCGTATTGTCGCTTTCAGTCGCCTGGCAGGCGAACATCCAGGACGCGCCCCACCTTTACATCACGGCGGCCATCGCACTGTTCTTCAAGGCGATCATCATTCCGCTGGCGCTCAGGCGCATCGTCCGCCGCTTGGACATTCACCGCAACATCGAAACTGTCGTAGGCATCGGTCCAACCATGCTGGCCGGCATGGCGCTCGTCGCGCTCTCCATGGTGGTGATGCTGCACGTCACCGCGCAGGCAAGCCCGTTGGTGCGCGAGGACATGGCGTTCGCGCTTTCGGTCGTGCTGCTTGGCCTGTTGATGATGGTGTCGCGGCGCAATGCGGTGGGCCAGGTGATCGGATTCATGTCAATCGAGAACGGCCTTGTGCTGGCCGCCACCGGGGCCAAGGGTATGCCGCTGGTGGTTGAGATCAGCGTCGCGTTTTCGATTCTGATCGCCTTCATCGTCATCGGCATCTTCCTCTTCCGCATCCGCGAACGCTTCGACACCGTGGACGTGCAGGCGCTCGACCGCTTCCGGGGTGAACGACGATGATGCTTTCCGCCTTTCATCCTGAAATCGCCGTGCTGATTATTCCCGCAATTGCGGCCGCTCTGTTGGCGCTCTTGCCCGATTACCGGATTGCTGCGCGCATAAACATTGCCGCCACGCTGCTGACTTTACTTGCTGCGCTGACGCTTCTCATCGCGCGCCCCATGCCGGGCCGCTTCATCTTCGTTGACGATCTCAACATTGTTTTCATTGTGCTCAACACCTTTGTCGGTTTTACCACCAGCGTGTTCAGTAGCGGGTATATCGCGCATGAGCTGGAAATTGGCCGCCTCACGCCGGTCTATCTGCGGTTCTATCACGCTATGTATCAGGTGTTGATGTTTGCCATGAATCTGGCGTTGCTGGCCAACATCACTGGCCTCATGTGGGTGGCAATCGAAATTGCCACGCTTACCACCGTCCTGATGGTCGGGATCTATCGCACCCATGAAGCACTGGAAGCGGCATGGAAATATTTTATTTTGGGTAGCGTTGGCATCGCGCTTGCGTTATTCGGCACCATCCTCGTTTACATGGCGGCGCAACCGGTTATTGGCGAGGGCCTCGACGCCATGACGTGGACAGTGCTGATCAAGCGTGTGGCGGAGTTCGATCCCTCACTGCTCAACGTTGCCTTTATTTTCCTATTGCTCGGCTACGGTACCAAAGTCGGTTTGGCGCCCTTGCATGCCTGGCTGCCGGACGCCCATGCCGAAGGCCCGACGCCCATATCAGCCGTGTTGTCAGGATTGCTCCTCAATGTCGCGCTTTACGCCGTGCTGCGCTTCAAGATTCTTCTGGCGGCGAATACAGCTGCTATCGCTCCCGGGCCATTGATGGCCGCAATGGGCCTCACCTCACTCGTCTTCGCTGCCTTCATGCTTTACCGCCGCCGCGACATCAAACGGCTGTTTGCCTATTCGTCCATCGAACATATGGGTATCATCGCTTTCGCCTTCGGCATGGGCGGCGCGCTCGCCAATTTCGCCGGGCTCTTGCACATGACGATGCACTCACTCACCAAGTCCGCCATTTTCTTCAGCATCGGCCACATCACGCGCATAAAGGGCACACAACGCATTGCCGAAATCACCGGCCTCACCGAAAGCCATCCAATTCTTGGTTGGACGCTGGTACTTGGTGTGGTCGCAATCGCTGGAATGCCGCCGCTTGGCATTTTCACCAGCGAGTTCCTGGTGATAAGTTCAACCTTCGCGCGGCAGCCGCTGCTTGCCATTCCGCTCCTGCTAGGCCTGCTTGTTTCCATCGGCGCGCTGTTCCTGCGCTTGAACGGGCTTGCATTCGGTGAACCGACAGGCAGCCGCGAGCCCGCGCGCATGACCTATCTGCCGATGTTCGCGCATTTGTCGCTGGTGCTGATGGCCGGAATCTATTTGCCGGGACCGCTTGTCATCTGGTTCCAGCATGTGGCCAAGCTGCTGGGCTAGAATCATGAGCGCGCTCCTCGATCTTGTTTCGCAAGGCAGTCGCATCGATGGCCACCGCCCCTGGCCGCGAGCGATTGTCAATGCCGAGGCTTGGTGCTTTTCCATCACACAACTCGAAAAAGGCGAGTGGACGCTGCTCGGCTTATGGGGCGAGGAACGCTTTGTCCACATGGCGGTTGTGGAAGGCGAGAGCCCGCTTGCGATATTGAGCCTCGATTGCCCGCAAGGAAAGTTTCCTTCGGTCGGCAAATATCATCCCCCGGCCATCCGCCTGGAACGTGCCATCTGCGACTTGTATGGGCTCGCAGCGGAAAGTGCGCCCGATGCACGTCCCTGGTTGGATCATGGTAGATGGGGTGTACAACATCCGCTCGGTGAAAAAACCTCAGCACAGCAAGCATTGCGTTACGCTTTTCTATCCGCCGAGGGCGAAAGCCTGCACCAGATTCCGGTTGGTCCTGTGCATGCGGGCATTATAGAGCCAGGCCATTTTCGCTTTACTGCCAGTGGTGAAACGGTTGTGCGCCTGGAAGAGCGCCTTGGCTATGTCCACAAAGGTATTGACGGCTTGATGGAGGGCGCGGATTTGGTGCGCGCGACCAAGTTCGCCGCTCGCGTCTCGGGCGACAGTACGGTTGCTTACGCAGTCGCTTTCGCGCGCGCTGTAGAGGCCGCGTTGAATGTAGAAATTCCGGCGCGCGCCGTTTGGTTGCGCGCGCTCATGGCAGAACTTGAGCGCATTGCCAATCATTTTGGCGATATTGGAGCCGTCTGTAACGATGCATCCTTCTCGCTGATGCATGCCCATTGTGGCGCGTTGCGCGAGCAGGTCTTGCGCGCGGCCGATGCCGCCTTTGGCCACCGCCTGATGATGGACCGCGTGGTGCCCGGCGGTATTTCCGTGGATCTCAATTCCGATGCACCAGCACAATTGCAAGCGCTTATCAGTGAGTTGCGCCACAGGTTTCGCTCTCTTATCAATCTCTATGATGAGACGGCCTCGTTGCAGGATCGCACCTCGGGCACAGGCATCCTGACTGTCAATCTTGCAAAACAATTTGGTGCTGGCGGGTTCGTCGGCCGTGGCTCAGGCCGCACCTTCGATGCGCGCCGCAATTTCGCATATGCGCCATACGATCAACTAGCTTTCGAGGTTCCCACGCTTAGCGATGGCGATGTCGATGCCCGCGTGTGGATTCGTATCAAGGAAGTCGAACAAAGCCTTACGCTTATTGATCTGATCCTGGCGCAGGTCCCTGTTGGCCCCACGCAGGTGGAAGTGCCATTGCGCGGGGGTGAAGGCATGGCGTTGGCCGAAGGATTTCGTGGCGATGTGCTGGCATGGGTACGGCTCGACGCCGAGGGGCGCATTACGCGCTGCCATTTGCGCGATCCCTCGTGGTTTCAATGGCCGCTCTTGGAAGCCGCTATCGAAGGCAACATCGTCGCGGACTTCCCGCTGATCAATAAATCCTTCAACTGTTCCTACTCGGGTCACGATCTCTAGATGCGCAAACTGCTCTATCAAAGCCTCGTGCTAGATCCGCTGACGGAAAAGCGGCCTTCCGCGGACGAGGCAGCGCTAGCCGAGCTTGCCTCGCGCATCGATCGGGCAGCCCGCCGCCGGCTCGGCCGCAGCCTCGCCATCCGCGAAGTGGATGCGGGCTCATGCAATGGCTGCGAACTCGAAATTCACGCGCTCAATAACGCATTCTATGATCTTGAGCGTTTCGGCATCCGCTTCGTTGCTTCGCCGCGCCACGCCGACGTGCTGCTGGTGACGGGCCCTGTCACCAAAAACATGCGCGAAGCCTTGGAGCGCACCTACGCAGTCACGCCCGACCCCAAATGGGTAGTGGCCGTTGGCGATTGCGCCTTCGACGGCGGCATGTTCGTGGGGAGCTACGCCATTGCTGGTGGCGTCTCTGCCGCGGTGCCTGTGGATTTACACATTCGCGGCTGCCCGCCGAACCCCACCGCACTGCTTAAGGGATTGCTCGCCTTACTCGAAACAGTCACATGTCCCTTCCGAAAACCTTATCAGGGTGGATTCGCTGGGATTCGAGAATCGCAGCATGATCGCTGGCGATGATCTGGATGCTCTGGTTCCCGTGGGTGGCGTTGTGCAATCTATTCAAGTCGCGTCACGGCCTTGAAACCGAGAACGTTGCTCTTCGCCACCAGCTAAATATCATGAGTCGTCAGCGTCCCAGGCGCGTTCGAATCACTGGTGCGGATCGAGCCATGCTTGTTTGGCTGTACCGGCGCTGTCCAAAGATATTGAGCACGTTCAAAAGTGTCCAACCCCAGACGCTCATCCGCTGGCACCGGATTGGATTCCAGGCATGTTGGCGTTGGAAATCCAGGAACTTGGGCAGCCGTCCCAGAGTCGATCGGGACTTGCGCGATCTGATCCGGCGGATGTGTGCTGAGAACCCGCTGTGGGGAGCGCCCCGCATCCTCGGTGAACTGCTCAAATTGGGCTTCAAAGTCGCCCAATCGACGGTGTCTAAATACATGATCCCTAATGAATGGCGCCCGCCACAGACCTGGAAGACTTTTCTCAGGAACAACGCGAAGGCGATTGCTTCCATCGATTTGTTCGTCGTGCCGACTGCCGCTTTCGAGTGCCTGTACGTATTCATCGTCCTGGGTCATGGGCGACGGGGCATACTGCGATATAGTGTAACGCGACACCCGACTGCAGAGTGGCTCGCCCGGCAACTCATCGAGGCGTTCCCATGGGATACGGCGCCTCGCTTTCTAATCCGCGATAATGATCGCGCCTACGGCAACGTGTTCCGGCGCTCCGTAGGCAGAATGGGAATTCGTGACCGGCCGATCTCTCCCAGATCACCTTGGCAGTACGGCTACGTTGAACGGGTGATCGGCTCAATTCGCCGAGAATGTCTCGACCATTTTCTCGTCTGGAGTGAGGCACATCTGGAGCGGGTGCTTGCTGCGTATGTCACCTACTACAATGTCGTTCGCACCCATCTTGCTCTAGCAAAGGATGCACCGCGACATCGGCCTATTCAGGCCTTCGGAACTCTCACCGCACATCCAGTCCTCGGTGGATTATATCATTGCTACGCTCGGATCTAGTTTTCGGAAGGGACAGGTCAACAGGGCGGCAGACCAATCCCGGTAAAGTCCCCTTTCCGGGGTTCGTTGGCGTTTGGTCGCACCCTAACGAGTCGCTCTAGTTCTGCCTCGGTCTCGGCAATTTCATACAAGTACTGCAATACCAATGTCTCGGCACCCCCTTCTTTCAGGCGGGCGCGCAAAATTCGAATCTTGCGATGAACGTCGCGTTCCGTCGGGACTATCATTCAGTACCTCCGGCAATTTGGAGCCGCTGATAATCTCAAACATACGGAAAATTGCATTGATGAAGATCAAGTTAGGCCGGAAGAGGGCGCTAAGATGCAGCGTTACGTATTTCTACCTAGTTGCGTTGATTCGCCCAAACGCCAGCCTCCACCTCGTCACGCGCTCTCTGCCATATTTCGTGATCGCGCCCTGCTTGTGAAGTCGCCGCAATGCGCCCACAATCTGATTGGCAACAACGGCCCTTAGCGCCTCGTCACCTGACACGATGCCTTTAGATTGCAGGATGACCGCCGGTATCGCCGTTGTTGCCGTTGACTCCCTGCCACGCGCTCAGCACGTCCAAGCGCAACCGGCTCAGTTCATTCCGTGCAAAATATCCTGTGCGTTGGTAACTACGTCCGGGTGGGATCATTTCGCGATCAGTGGCAGGCGAGGACAACCCGATCGCAGCGTCAATGTGGGTTAGGTCAGCGCGTAGGCGCTTGATCCGCAATTCACAGCGCCAAATTAGGTCGTTGGCGGGCCGAAATAGCCGCTAATTCGCCTCTCCAAGCATGTTCCCAGAGGCCAAAATCGTTCGCCACGGCCAAGTGACGGCAATTCCGGTATTGCGGGTTTTTCGGACGGCAAATGGCAAGTGTAAAACCACCAATGGCTTGCATCCAAGCTGCGGTGCCGGGGTGATACTCGATCCAGCTCAGAAGATCAATTGAACTGCAGTCTTGCATATAGCAAGCCTACCACAAGAGAATTGGACGATTTCAGACTACGAATCTGAGTCCCTCACTTTCGAGTAATCAGTCTCGCACGATACCTCGGCAACGTCACGCCGCATGAGTGTAAAACTCGACAAAAACACTTTCAGGTCTGGACGATATAACTGCTGCCTGCAATATCTGCTTATCGCCACAAGCGGATATTCTGGTGTTTCTGCCCTCACTCAGCCACAGCAGGCTCGGCGGCGAGACGGTCATGGGCGACTGGCCGGTCCTTCAACGATGGCCGTTGCATAAACGTAGCCCAGCGCGGATCGGTTTTACGCCTTTACTTGCGCCATGATTGCAAGGGGCCGCTCCTCATTGTCTTTGAAAAAGGCCATCCATTCTTCAGTCCCGTCCTCGTGACGGTGGATCATGTGCGGCGCGTTGGTGAATTCGATGCCCCGCGATGCTAGGGCTATATGCGCAGATCGAATATCAGCGACGCGGAAATAGATTATAGACTCACCTTCATTCCCGTTATCGTTCTGCGACAGAAACAGGCGGAGCCCGCCGCAATCGAAAAAAGCGAGGTCTCCGAACGAATAGAGGTGCTGAAGTCCAAGCACATCCCCATACCAGCGCCGCGCCGCTTCAATATCCTTCACCCGACGCGCGATCTGACCAACCGCACCGATAGCCAATTTTTCAGTCATTTGTATCCCCTTTGCATAGAGCAGACTGTTGCGCGCGACGCCATTCCATTGACGAAGCTCCTTACGGTTTGAAAGGCCAAGCTTCTGCAGCGCGTTGGCCACGTGATACTTGACGGCGTCGATGCTGATCCCACGACGTGCTGCAATCTCCCGACTACTCATGCCGTGACGCACCGCCTCGACGACCCGCCATTCAGCAGGAGTCAGAAGGTCCGAGTAAGGCGGTCGGCCGCGCTTTCGATCACTTGGCATGGGGTCACCATAACGATGGGGTGCATCATTTTCCCTCCCCTAGACACCTTTATTGATACCCAGATGGACGTCGCGAATGTCCGCTTTGGGTCATGTGTGGACGGCGCCATGGCAAGAACTTTCTGACGTTTATGCAGCATTGGTCGGGTGCGGTCATGTGTCCGGCCTGTTTGTGCGGCTTATGTAGCCGCTGGCCTTAATGCTCTGCGCGGAAACGGGTCCCAATCAAAAACACGCACTTGGAAGTGCGTTGACCCAAACGGGCTCTCCCGATCCCCGGAACGACCGTGTCTGCATTACGTCGTCATGCCCTCGCCAATTGGTGTTGCCGATCTATCTGTTGGCGTCTCTCACGCTGCCCCCAACAGCTTCGGCTCTCTGTATCTGTCGCCGTGCACCATAATGGCCCAGGCGATCCGCGCAGTTTTGTTGGCAAGCGCAACCGCAGCCACCTTCGTCGGCCGGCGTTCCATCAATCGCCCGAGCCACGGCCGCTTCTCCGTACCGTGCTTTTGCGCATAGCGGATAACCGCCATCGCGCCGGCGACCAGCAACCATCGCAAGTATCGATTGCCCTGCTTGGTGATGCTGCCGAGCCTGTCCTTGCCGCCGGTCGTATGCTGCTTCGGCACCAACCCAATCCAGGCGGCAAGGCTGCGCCCCGATGAGAACGCCTTCCAGTCGCCGATCTCAGCAACGAGGGCTGTGGCAACGATCGGGCCGATTCCTGGGATCTCCTCCAGGCGACGGCTCGCCTCACACGAGCGGTGCCAGGCCAGGATGCTCTTGTCGATTGATCCGATCTCGGCTCCGATGGCGATGTACTGCCGCGCCAGCACATCGAGAATGCCGCGGGCAGCTGGGGGAACCCGGTTATCCAGTACGTCCGCGATGATCCCAAGCAACTCGCTGGTTCCTGAGCTGCCCTTCGCCGACACGATGCCGAGTTCGGCCAGGTGTCCTCGCATGGCGTTGCTCAACATCGTGCGCTGACGCACCAGCAATTGCCGGGTCCGGTGCAGCATCAAGCCAGCCTGCTGCTCCTTCGTCTTTATCGGAACAAACCGCATCGATGGCCTAGTCACCGCCTCGCAGATCGCTGCAGCATCGTTCGCATCATTTTTGCTGCGTTTGAGATAGGCTTTTACATAGCTCGGCGGCATCAGCTTCACCGTGTGGCCAAGCCCCTGCAGCTCACGGCCCCAGTGATGCGCTGTCGCACAGGCTTCGATCCCCACCAGGCACGGCGGCAGGTTGGCAAAGAACTCCAACACCATTGAGCGACCAATGCGCTTGCGGATCACCAGCGCACCCGCGCCATCGACGCCGTGAACTTGAAATACCAACTTCGCAATATCGAGACCAATTGTGCTAATTTCGCCCATGGACGGCTCCCCTCAAGTGGTTTGCTTCGACACAACCACCCTAGGGCACTCCGATGCCGCAGAGTGGGCGCCGTCCACAGCATCAGAAGCGGACGTTCGAGGTCATATCCTCTCTAAAAGGCCGACACCAACACCGGCGCTCAGAGTGGGAGAGCGGCAACTGCTAAATGTGCGGATGCACATGAGCTTTCACGTTACCCCTGCTATGGCTATGGGGGTTTCTGATAGGCTCTGGACGTTAGAGAATTGGCGGAGCAAACGTCGCGGTAGTGGCAGACGGGGAGGCGAAGCAATGAGCATCAACGATTTACCGGCGATTATGGGAACAGTTCTGATTGTTGCCGGGCTCGCCCTAGTGAGCGTTTCCACATGGTCCCGTGCCGAGGGGAGTGAAAAGACCACTCAGGCCGGGGCGTTCATCATTGTGGTCGGCTCATTCCTCTTGGGGCTGTCGATATTCGTGTCGCATGGAAAATAGGACTCAGGTCCGCGCGCCATTCAAATTAGGGCACTACCGGATTTTGGGTAGTGTTACAGTTTGGAGGCTCAGGGCTTCGTGACGAGGTAATTCACCCCGTATTCGCCAGTCTGAAAACTGGAGAAAATACATAGCTACCACCACCGGTCGCCCGGCGGGGGGATGACAACGGGGTCATTCCTGCTATCCTCTCACCGTTGCATTGGGGGCAAAATGCCAAGCCTGAGTGCATTAGTGCGAGGAACTGGACGGGTGCGGCCGGGTATTGGCTCTGCGCACAGGTCTCGCGCGCGTTTAACGCTTACTTGGCTAATTCTTCTCGCATTCACTTGGCAAAGCTTTCTCACGCAGACCCACATCCATCATCTATCGACTGTCGCGTTGGCTGGACACATTGGGCTCAAGGCGCCTGCAAGCAATTCTGCGAGCACTCCAAAAGACAAGTATCCGGCCAATGAAGACCCCGCCAATTGTCCACTCTGTCAGGAAATCATATCTGCAGGGTACGCAGTTGTTCCCGCTGCGGCGTTGCTCGTTCTCCCGTCTTTCGTCACGCTCAACTTTATCGTATTTGTAGAGCTCACAACTCCGTTTCGCGCGCCCTCGCACATCTGGCAGGGTCGCGCGCCCCCCTCCGCCTAACTCCACCGAAGTCATTGAGTGATGGTGCTCCCGGCTGAGATTACCAGGAGCCGCCGTCCATTTTGGTTCTCTGGTCCTGCGGCCGTTCTTGGTGCCGCCGCCAGGAATCCAATAAGATATGCGGAGTTGGTCCAATGAGAGGGAATTTTTCTACGCTTGCGCGCACTAGCGCGGCCCTGTTCCTCACGAACAGTCTGCTGCTGACCGGGTTGTCACCGGCTCTTGCCGATGACGCTGCTTCATCCCAAGGAGATCCATCAGCCCAGGAAACGGTGACGGTAACGGCTCAGCGCCTAAATGAAGCGCGCAGCGGCATCGAAACAAAGACTGGCGCTTCGACCTACACCATCACCGAGGCAGCCATCGACGCGACGCCTGGCGGTGAGAACACGCTGCTCAATCAGGTCATCCTGCAAGCCCCCGAAGTCGCGCAAGATTCCTTCGGACAATTTCATATCCGCGGCGAGCACAACGGCCTGCAATACCGCCTGAACGGTATCATCTTGCCGGAAGGCATTAGCGTCTTCGGACAGGCGTTGGATCCACGCTTGATCTCATCGATGCAGCTGATCACCGGCGCGCTGCCGGCCGAGTACGGACTTAGAACAGCTGGCATCATCGATCTCAGCACAAAGAGCGGTGAGTTCGAGCCGGGGGGTTCTGTATCCCTTTATGGCGGCAGCCATGGGACGATCGAACCCAGCATTGAGTATGCGGGCTCCTCAGGTTCGTTCAGTTATTTCGTTTCTGGTGATTTTCTTCACAGCGACGTCGGTATCGAATCCCCCGACGGGCGTGGCACGCCAATCCACGACAAAACTAATCAGTATCATGGGTTCGGCTATTTCGAGGATATTCTCGACGATTGGAGCCGTGTCACAGTGGTACTCGGCACTTCGCACGGCGATTTCCAAATCCCGGATCAAGCTGGGCTGCAGCCCTCACTCGGCTTAAACGTCAACGGGCAGACTACATTCCCGAGCGCCAAACTCAATGAGAACCAAACCGAGATTACTCATTTTGGCATTGTCAGTTATCTGCGCTCACAGGGCCAATGGGATTTTCAGGTCTCGGCAATCGCTCGTTATTCGAGCCTTTCCTTCTCGCCGGACGAGATTGGCGACCTGCTTTACAACGGCATTGCCCAACAAGCCTACAAGCGTGACGTCGCCTATGGCTTGCAGGGGGACAGTGCCTATCACTTGAACGAACAGCACACGATCCGCGCTGGCTTTTACATTCAGACGGACCGCCTGACGAGCGACACGACTTCGTCTGTGCTTCCGGAGGATTGCACGGGCGCGGGGATTGTAGCCGACCCTTATTCCTGTATGCCGCTGCCCGCCAGCAATCCGGCTTATAATGTGCCTCAATCGATCATCGATAACAGCAGGCAAACCGCATGGTCGTACAGTTTCTATCTTCAGGACGAATGGAAACCCTGGGAGGAGCTGACGATCAATTACGGCCTACGTTACGATTCGTACAAGGCGTTCAGCAGCGGCAGTCAACTAAGCCCACGCGTGAACGTGGTTTGGAAGCCGCTAGACGGCACGACCGTGCACGCCGGCTATTCACGCTATTTCTCCCCGCCACCCTTCGAACTTGTGGGCAGCGAATCCGTTGCGAAGTTCAACAACACGTCCGCGACCCCCCCCATCACCCAGGACACCACACCTATCGTGGAACGCGCCAATTATTACGATGCCGGTGTCCAGCAGGTGTTTCTCAAGGACCTCACTCTGGCGGTCGATACTTATTACAAGCTCTCGCAAGATCTGATCGACGAAGGACAATTCGGCGCACCAATCATTCTTACTCCCTTCAATTACAAGCAAGGGAAGCAATACGGCGCCGAGTTCACGGCCGACTATAAGAGTGGTCCATTCTCAGCCTATGGCAATCTGGCGCTGCAACACGCTATCGGCAAGGGCATTGAAACCGCCCAGTTCAATTTCTCGCCGGATGATCTGAGCTACACTGTCAATCATTTTATCGACCTTGACCATGAACAGCATCTGACTGCGTCGGCAGGGTTCTCATATCTCTGGGAGGGGACGCGGTTCAGTTCGGATCTCTTATATGCCTCAGGTCTCAGAGCCACTCCGCCTGGCGGGCCTCCAAATAGCGCGCATCTGCCCTATTACACCCAGGTCAACCTGGGGGTGGGTCATGATTTCGAACTGGGCAGCGCGGGTGGGTTGACGCTCCGCTTCGATGTCATCAACGTCTTCGACCAGAAATATGAGATCAGGAACGGCACTGGCATCGGCGTCGGCGCACCGCAATTCGGGCCCCGGCGTGGTTTCTTCGTTGGCATCTCTAAGGCGGTGTGAGGAGGGACCACAACAACCAGAACCCGAGCGTTGGACGTGTCAGACTTCTTTGGAAGCTCCATGCTCATCGGCTTCCTTGAAGGAGCCATTGCGCAAGTGCGGCGTCAGTGGCGACGATTGGCGATTTGGCTGAAGAACCAGCCGAACTCGAGAAAGATCAATCGTCGCAGACGCGGCAGGATTTACCGGCGGCACCGGCACATGATCTGGATAGACGCGGTTGGTCTCATCATCGTACTCGCAGGCATAATGTGGGCAATGATGTTTATTAATATCCCATAGCGCAGAAGATGAGTTTAAGAGGGGTCAGGTGATTTGTTGGGGCTATACCAATCGTGACAGTGACAGAAAACTGGCGAGATTATCGAAAGTGATCCCGGACCCGGAACTGCTTTTGGTTGCTACCGTCGCTGCCGTGGGCGTGCTGCATACTATGGTGCCGGACCATTGGGTACCCATCGCATTGCTCGCCCGACAGCGCGGCTGGTCTAAAGCGCAAACCGCTCGCGCTGCTTTCCAAGCAAGCGCAGGGCATATTTTGTCAACGCTCTTGATCGCCGTAATTGCTTGGCTCGCTGAGGCCGCCGTCGCGGCGAGATTTGGCCATCTTGTAGATAGCGCAGCCAGCGTTGCGTTAGTGGCCTTTGGCGGTTGGGTCGCAGTCTCGGCGTGGCGCGAACTGGCCCACGAACGGGCGCACGGACACGCGCACGAGCACGGACACGCTCATCAACATGGCCATGAACACAAGGCAGGTCAGCGAACGGCGCTGTTCTTGATCCTCCGGTCGTCGCCCATGGTCGAAGGCAGACCGGCTTTCTTTGCCGCAGGGCGTTATGGGGTTGGGTTGATAAGTATCATGGCGCTCGTCTTCGGCGTAACGACTATCGCCACCTATATCGTCCTGAGCGTCTATTCGGGAGCTGGTCTACAGAAGATCGGCCTTGGCCGGTTCGAGCGCTATGGAGAGGTGTTTACTGGCGCCTTTGTGATGCTTGTCGGAGCAATCTTCTGGTTCTGGTCAGTACTTTTAGATAACGCGGGTCTCACGAAACACAAAAGCACTATTACGTGAGCGCTGTGGACGGGCGTCCCGAATTCGCATCCGTCGCAGAACGTCTGTTAAGGGTCAGAAGCGGACATTCCTGACGTTCTGTGGCCAGTATTGCTTCGCGGGCTCCGATAATAGTGTGTTTGCGGCCAAATACATCTTCGTGTCTTGCGTGACTGCGCCGTCCAACTGACCCACTAGACACCTCGAACAGACATACCCGTGGAGCAAGCTCCCTGGTCCAATGACACATGGCACCCACAAAGCCGGACCTATGGCGCCCATGCTAGCCCACCACCCGGATGAGGTTTACGGCAGCGACAGGCATCGTTGTTCGCAGTACCTTGGGGTCGATGCTCAGAGCCTAAAACTGCATAACTGCCGACCTGACCTATCGTTTTCTGGCACCCTTGTGGCATAGTTTGGATCGTGCAAGAGCCACCGCTAGATCAACTAGCCGATGCTTCGAAACCGCCGGCCGCGAATCACAAGCCGCTTCTGGTTTATGATGGTGATTGCGGGTTCTGTTATTACTGGGTTTGCTACTGGCGGAAACTGACCGGCGATCGGGTGGCGTATGCGCCGTATCAAGATGTAGCGGCACAATATCCCAAAATTTCAGTCGAGAATTTTCAACGGGCCGTTCAGTACATAAGCCTTGACGGAATGGTCGCCAGCGCCGCGGAGGCCAGTTTCCTGACCTTGAGTCACGCGCGTGGCAAAGGGGTTTGGCTGAAGTTGTACCGGTCTCTCCCCGGCTTCGCGTACGTGAGCGAACTCGCCTACGCCTTCATCTCCGCGCGCCGCACGTTTTTTCATCGTGTCAGCCTGTTTCTCTGGGGCAAGGATTACGATCCCCCGCGTTACGATCAGGTGTCATGGCTTTTTCTACGATTGTTCGGGCTGATTTACCTGTCTGCTTTCGTTTCGTTCGGCGTGCAGGCACTTGGGCTTATCGGCAGCCATGGCATCCTGCCGCTGGCTGAACTGATCAACGTGTTGAACAGCCGCGTTGGTTTTGAGCGGTACTTCATAGTGCCGATGGTGTTTTGGTTCAGTTCAAGCGACTTCACCATTCAGGCGGTTTGTTGGGCGGGGGCCGGCCTGTCGCTCCTGCTGGTTTTCAATCTCTTGCCGCGGCTGAGCTTGGTCCTACTCTACCTGCTCTATCTTTCCCTACTGTATGCAGGTCAGGCGTTCATGACGTTCCAGTGGGATACGTTCCTGCTAGAAGCCGGTTTTCTCGCGCTCATCGTAAGTTTTGCCACCGTGCCTGGCATCTGGCTGCTTCGCTGGCTGTTGTTCCGCTTCATGTTCATGTCGGGCGTGGTCAAATTACTGAGTGGTGATCCCAGCTGGTGGGACCTTTCGGCACTGTCCCACCACTTCCTTACGCAACCACTACCCACGCCACTGGCGTGGTATGCAGCACAGCTGCCGTTAGGTGCGCTGAAAGTTGCCACCGGTGCAGCATTTTTCGTCGAACTGGTACTGCCATTTCTGATCTTCTATCCTCGGCGGCTGCGCTTCATCGCGGCGTTTGGCATTTTCCTATTGCAGTTCTGCATACTCATCACTGGCAATTACAATTGGTTTAATCTTCAGACCATGCTCTTGTGTCTGCCATTGTTCGACGATCACGCTCTGCGCCGCGTGTTGCCGCGACGCCTAACTGGGATTCTCTGCCAGCAGGTTCAGATAGTTCAACCACACAGGGTCACGTCCTATGTCGTCGGCGCGCTCGCGTCCCTGATCGTGTTCTGCAGCTTGGTGGAGATGGATTTGCGCTTCGACGGCCACCCACCCGCCCCGGCTTTGGCAGTCGATGGCTTCATTGAGCCACTGCATATCGTAAATGCGTACGGCCTGTTCGCAGTCATGACCAAACAGCGCAATGAAATAGTCATTGAGGGTTCGGACGATGGCGTCAATTGGCGCGAATACGGATTCCGGTACAAGCCTGGCGACGTTAATCGCACGCCGCCTTGGAACATACCGCACCAGCCGCGGTTGGATTGGCAGATGTGGTTTGCGGCACTCGATTCGCCGCAGCGGCTGCCTTGGTTCACCCGTTTCCTTGAGCGGATACTGGAAAACCAACGGGAAGTAACGGCGCTGTTGGAAAAGAACCCGTTTCCCGACCATCCCCCCACCTATGTGCGAGCCGAGTTCTACGATTACACGTATGCCAGCCCCGAGGAGAAAGCGAAGGGCATATGGTGGAGGCGGCGTCTGCTGGGATTGTACTTCCCAGAGGCGCGATTGAGAACGCCTGCCCTGTCTCAGTTTAGATTTTGATGGAAGGAAAAGCGCTCTTCTTCTTGGAATAACGGGAGGCTGGCTCTTCCGCAAACCGCATTCTGCTCAATGTGCGCCGCTATCGACCAAAACTCAGTGCATTTAGTAAAATGGCCCTGGGTACTTCTCATTTTTCCGTTCGGCTGATTCCTGGCGGGATGATTGGTTGCCATGCAAGAATCGAATAATCGGTATTCTCATGCGAAAAGTCAGGAGCGGGGATTAGATTCATTCGGCGAGCTGGGAACTGTCGGGGTTGGTAGTGTAAAACACTACAAATGCACTTTCGGGTCAAATGCGGACATTGGGCGAATGTCCGCTTATTGCCACAAACGGATATTTCAAGGGACAAACTTTCTCGTCCGTCAGTAAGATTCTACTAAGTTCGTCGAATAGGCTTATAGACATGGACGAGCAATGGTGTCCTCTTGTCAAATTATGAAGTGGGCGCAATTCAATTTGATCCAGGTCAATTCACTTACTCGGATAATGGGCTAGTTTTTATCAGATAATTGTCGAAATCTGATTCATCCAAAGACGAGTATGGATAACTGTGGAGAGTGAGATGCGCACCCTGATTTCTGGCTTCGTTCATGATGAATTCAATGCTCGGGTACTTGAGTATGCGCTTGTCGTGGCAAGTATCGTGATCGCAACAATCGTGGTCGTCCACTTTGTTAGCAACGCTCTCTGACGAGGGCATCTGCAAACAACTAATGTATGTTGACGGTCACGGGAACTCGCATAGTTTGGTCGGCGGCAGTTGTTTGTGTCGAGAGTTTTTGGATTATTGTGAACGGAGCGCGAGATGTTCGCTGAGAAGACAATCTCCCCGTGTCGGCGGATAATATTGCCAGACAATTGTCGAATGGAAATCGAAAGTATTGACGCGGAACACAGTCTACTGATCGATATTATGAATGAAAGCGTGTCATAATTCGACCGTAATGATGACCTGACTGGCTCTTTTTGTACCAAGCGGATTGAGAGAAACTGTCTTAGAAAGGAGCTTGGTCATGGCGAGAAAGAGGTTCAGCGCGGAGCAGATTGTGACGCTGCTTCGCCAGATTGAAGTGGGGATGGCGCAGGGAAAGGCGGCACCGATTGCGTGCCGGGAAGCGGGTATATCGCAACAAAGTTATTACCGCTGGCGCAAGGAGTACGGTGGGCTCGATTTGGATCAGGCGAAACGGATGAAAGAGCTGGAGAAGGAGAATGTCCGGCTTAAGCGCCTGGTTGCAGAGCTCTCACTCGAAAAACAGGTGTTGAAGGACATCTCCTCGGGAAACTTGTAAGCCCCGAACGGCGCCGGCAGGCGGTTGCGAGGGTTCGCGACAAGTACGGTCTCTCGGAACGCCAAGCCTGTCGGATCGTCGGCCAACCACGTGGGACACAGCGCTACACCACGATTATCCGTGCCGATGAAGATGCGTTGACACAGGCCGTTATTGCCTTGGCGTCTCAGTATGGGCGCTATGGTTATAGGCGGATCCAATCCCTGCTTGAGAAAGCGGGATGGGATGTAGGCTGTGACCGAGTCCAACGCATTTGGCGCCGTGAGGGGCTGAAGGTACCTAAAAAACAGAAGCCTAGAGGCCGTCTCTGGCTTAATGATGGGTCATGCGTCCGTCTAAGGCCGGAACGGCGCAATCACGTCTGGTCCTACGACTTCGTCGAAGCCCGGACGCATGATGGCCGCAAGCTGCGGCTGCTGACGCTGATCGACGAGTTCACGCGCGAGTGTTTGGCCCTCAAGGTAGCGCGGCGGATCAACAGCTTCGGCGTCATCGAGGTGCTGGCCGATGCGATGATCGTGCGTGGCGTGCCTCAGCACATCCGCTCAGACAACGGTCCTGAGATGACCGCCAAGGTCGTGCGCAACTGGCTGGCGCAGGTAGGGGCCAAAACCCTGTACATCGAGCCGGGAAGTCCCTGGGAGAATGGCTACAACGAATCCTTTAACGGAAAGCTGCGCGACGAGCTGCTGAACGGTGAGATCTTCTACAGCCTCAAGGAAGCCCAGGTCATCATCGAGCAGTGGCGAAAGCACTACAACACCATCAGACCGCACTCATCGCTTGGCTATCGACCACCAGCGCCAATGGTGTTCAGCCCGTTCCCGCCACCGCTAGATCAGGACACTCCAATGCAGTAATCTCTCTATGCCGCTGGTACAAAAAATCCATCAGGCCAATGAAAGATTGGCATTTCCAGATTTCGATGATTATTTCCGCCACCTCTGGCAGGAAATGAACTCACATTTCTGGCAGGAAGAAGCGGAAATGAAACAATTTCAATATCCTGGATTCCTCAGCCACAAACAGCACCACGCAGACGTTGGATTGTTTGGGGTCGCGGTGACGAACTGCGCAGATAAGGTTTTCGAAAGGAATAGGTGGCTCGCTACACCTGATATCTAGCCAACGCTTCCAAAGTGTCGATGTCTATTAGGGGCCCGTCATCCATAGCTTCCAGTTCGTAAATCAGATCCTCATGGCGGGCCATGAGGGACTTGGCACCAGAATTCCCCTCGAGAGCGAGCATTTCCGGGAACAATTGCTTTGACCAAAGAACTGGGTTGCCGCGCCGGCCCTTTCGCGTAGGTACACAAATTGTCCGTCCGATAATTGGATCGAAAGACGCGATGAGGGCGTCAATTAGTTCATGGGTGATGAAGGGCATATCTCCCAGCAGGATTGCGGCACCTTCACAATCCGTCGCCAACGTCCGGAGACCACATTTGAGTGATGTGCTCAGACCCATCGAGAATTCGCCGTTTTCCACGGGACAAACTTGCAGGCCGTCGAGGGCCGCCGCGACGGCTTTACCATCGTGACCGGTGACAACAATGACAGGGCTTGCCAAGCTGCCGGCTGCCGCCTCAACCGCGTGACGAACCAACGGTTTTCCCCGAAGGGGCATCAGTAGCTTGTTTCTGCCCATGCGCGACGATTGGCCGGCCGCTAGTACGATGGCACCGATTCTGGAGGATGGTCTCGATACGCTCACCCTGTCTCCCCGATCAATTGTGTTAGAACACATCTCTTCAAATCACACTTTTGGATGGAGCGTGAAGCCGCTCGATCATCTGCGCAATGATGGAAATGGCGATTTCTTGCGGACCTTTGGCGCCGATGCCAAGACCAATTGGCGCGTGAATGCGGGCGAGCACGTCATCGGTGAAGCCAAGAACCCTAAGACGCTCAAGTCGGGCAACGTGGGTCCGTTTTGAACCGAGCGCACCGATATAGAATGCTGGCGAACGTAAGGCTGCGGAGAGAGCCGGGTCGTCAAGTTTTGGGTCATGCGCTAGCACAATTAGCGCACTGCGTGGGCCGAGCGGACGCTTGCTCAGCTCATCGTCTGGCCATTCGTGCGAGAGCATGACACCCGGAAACCGCTCTTCGGCGGCGAAGGATCTGCGCGGATCGATTACGCGCACCCTGTAGCCACAAGGAGTGGCGATCTGAGCCAAACATTGCGCGATATGTACCGCACCTACGACTGCCAAATCGATGGGAGGGTTAAAGACAACGAGCAGCCAGGCGTGGCCGCCGATCTCCAGGAGTGCGCTTTGATCGCTGCGCACGGCTTCGGTTGCCGCAAGATCGAGTGCGGAGGAATCTACGCCCGGGGCAATGAGCTGAGCTTCGCCCGTCTCCAGATTGACCGCGCGTACTATGGGGTTACCCGTTTGCCTCTCTTTATTGAGAGCAACAAGAGAGTCCCTCGTCTTGGCATCGAGAAGGGGTTCGATGAATATCTCCATGCGTCCGCCGCAGGCAAGTCCGACCGACCAAGCGGTTTCGTCCGCAACGCCAAATTCGAGTCTGCGCACTTTGCCGTCATCAATTGCTATGAGGGCCTGCTCAATCACCGCGCCCTCGACACAACCGCCTGAGACAGAGCCGACGAACGCGCCATCCCCACGCACTGCAATCTGACTTCCCGCCTGGCGTGGGGCCGAGCCCCAAGTCTTGACGACCGTTCCGAGCGCCATCTTGTGACCTTCATTGATCCACTGGGCGGCGATGCCGGGAACATCAGTTTCGTCGACGATCAAAGAACGATCTCCGTTATGGCACATCCGGTTAGCTTTGCCATGAGATGGCCGAGAAATTCTACCGCCGTGTGATCATCCAAATCGACTCGGATTTACAAGCCGGTCTCGCGCCAGCGTTAGCATTCCCAATTTTCTCGGTTTTAGAGATCCTCGAGTGCGCTGAGAATACCGCGGGCCCCAGGGTTGATTCCGAGCGGAGGGACGCAGCTCCAACGAATAATCCTGCCCAATTGACAACGAATAAAGCGCGCTCGCAGGTGCCATGCCGCTCATTGTAGACGCCGTACTCCCGCGCCACCCCACCTTTAGGCTCGAAATCGGCCAAACACGAGAAGAGAAGGCGCCGATCCATCGCTGATACCCGATGGAACAAATCGCCACTGACAGAAATGGCGAGATTTCTGGCGTCCAACTTGCGAAATTCGGGGAGCATTTCGTTGAAGGCCGCTAGTTAGTGGGCACAGAACTGGCGGTCTCGTCTCTGGGGATTACGGTGACACGAAATAGATTCCGCAAATGCCCGCTCCCGCCTCCTACCCCTTCTTCCCAGTTGCCGCCAGCGCGGCTAGCACGCGTTCGCGGGTCAAGGGGAGCCGCGTGAGCCGCGCGCCGGTCGCATCGAACACGGCGTTGGCGATGGCGCCACCCGTTGTGGTGATCGCGGGCTCGCCGCAGCCCTGCGGCGCCACGGCATCGTTCTTCACGAACACCGTCTCAATGGGCGGCACCCAGCTGAACCGCGGCAGCGAGTACGTGTCGAAATTTGTGTCAAGAATTTCCCCCCCTTTGAAGCGCAGCTCTTCGGCGAGCGTGTAGCCGAGGCCCATCGTAAGCCCGCCTTCGCATTGCATGCGCGCCCCTTCGGGATTGACGACTATGCCCATGTCCATCGCACAGGTTATCCGCTTTACGTCCACTTGCCCGCTCGATGAATCCACCTTCACCTCGGCCATGGTCGCGACATAACTGCCGGCATCGATGCTGAGCGCCATGCCGAATCCATGTCCGCTGCGGCCGCGCCAGTCGAACGCATTTGCGCACGCCTCGAGCACTTTGTGCATGCGTGGATCGGAAAGATGCTGCAGGCGGAATGCCAAAGGATCGGTCTTAGCCGCCGTGGCTAAAGCATCGATTTGAGACTCGCTGGCGAAGACATTCATGTTGGCGCCCGGGCCGCGCCAGGGGCCGACGCCGAACGGATGAACATCCGTGTTCGCTGCCGCGCCTTCGAACCTCATGCCGCCGGCGGAACGCACGCGCACGTTAGGCACGTCGTAGAATAAAGTCGCGCCGCGCGGGCCCGCAGCGAATACTACATAGTCCCAATGGGAGATGCGGCTGTTTTGATCGAGGCCTGCACCGATCGTCACCACCGCCGCCGGATCGAAGGTGTCGTTGTAGAATTCCTCGCTCCGCGTCCATGCAACTTGAACTGGCTTGCCGACGATCTGCGAAAGACGTGCAGCTTCGACGGACTGAATGCCGGCGCTTTTGCCCCCGAAACCGCCGCCCAGATATGGAGTGATCACCCGCACAGCTTTGGAGTCGAAACCGAGCGCCTTGGCTATCGCGTCGCGCGCGGGGAACGGTGTCTGTGTCGAGGCCCACACGGTTGCATGGCCGTCTTTGACATCCGCCAGAGCCGCGTGCGGCTCCATCGGCGAATGCGCGACATAGCCTTTGTGGTACGTTGCATTGAACCTTTGTGCCGCGCGCGTGGCGTTGACATCGCCTTTGGTCTGCACCACGTCCACATGTTTCGCTGCATCGACGATATGAGAAAAGATCGTGTCCTGATCGAGCGTGCTTGCAGGCTTCTGCCAATCAGCGACGACGTCGGCAAGCGCTCTCGCTGCCATTTCGGGATCGGAATGTAGAACAGCGATCAGATCCGGCTTTTTGACTACGATGACGCCCGGCCGCTTTTCTGCTGTCGTCGTGACGACACGCGTGAGCGTCGCGCCATGCGCCGGCGCGCGCAACACGCGGGCATAGAGCATGCCGGGCAGGCGGATATCAGCCGAGTACTGGGCGGCACCCGTTACCTTCTCCACGCCGTCGAGACGTTTCGCAGATGTGCCCATGACGGTGAATTCGGCGGGCGTGCGCAATCGCGGCTCTTCCTCCACCGCATCGGCAATGCGCACCTCTTCGGCGAGCGCGGCGTAGGTCACATGGCGTGAGAGATTGCCGATGACGGACACGACGCCCTTCTTCACTTGCAGTTTTTCCACCCCAACGCCCAACCGCTTCGCGGCCAGCGCAAGAAGCACCGCGCGGGCCTTGGCGGCAGCGGCACGAAGATAGGGCCCGAACATGCGCGTTGTCAGCGAACCGAATGTCCCCATGTCCCAGGGGCATTTGTCGGTGTCTCCCAGGATCATGTCGATGGAGGCCAGATCGACGCCGAGCTCCTCGGCCGCCATTTGCGCCTGCGAGGTGAGAACACCTTGCCCCATTTCTATCTTGCCGGAGTAGACCGTGACGCGCCCGTTCGGGCCTACGGCGAGATAAGCATGGAAATCCGCAGGATAGGACGGTCGCGTCTGCGCGCTCGCGCGGACAAGCGGGTTGAGACCGAAAAAGATTACCACGCCGCCGACGGCCTTGAATATGTCGCGTCGCGTCGCTTCGAGAAGCTCGGTCATAGCCGCACTCCCGTCTTGGAGACCGCTTCGACCGCCGCCACAATGGCCAGATGCGCGCCGCAGCGGCAGAGATTATGGTCGAGTCCCGCGACGATCTCAGCGCGCGAAGGATGTGGCGTCTCCTTCAAGAGCGCATAGGCGGTGAGAAGCATTCCCGAGGTGCAGTAGCCGCACTGAAACGCACCATGATCGATGAAAGCCTGCTGCAGGGGATGAAGAGCGCCGTTCGTCGCGAGCCCTTCGACGGTGACGACACTCTTACCGGCAACATCGTCCAGCGCAAAGCTGCAGGAGCGGACGGGCGCGCCGTCAACGAGCACCGTACAGGCGCCACACAAGGCTATGCCGCAGCCGAATTTGATTCCGGTCAAAGCAGTGTCGGTGCGCAACGCCCAAAGAAGCGTTCGTTTCTCTCCCGCATCCAGGGAAACGGGTTTGCCGTTCAGTTCGAAACGGATTTTCTGCGTCATGTCGAGCCCTTGTCAGTACCGAAAACGTCATCGGCACGAGTTTAGCTGGCTTCGTGATGTAGTGCGACTCAGACCATGAGCTTGGCCGATGGTTGGAATCCTTCTCGCTGCTTTTTCTTACACCCTAGATCGCGACGCAGTGATCTGACGGGCACCTGCAGAAAAGTCTTGAAGCGGACACTTGTCCCTACCCTCATCACTCCGCGGAATTCCCTGTTCCAATAAGAAAATTCCCTGTTCCGCCGCGCGAATTCCCTGTTCCGATTATGCAGGGAATTTTGGCTCTAACTGCCAGTATCTACGGATAGTTTTCTCGCCGGAATTTGCCGAAACAGGCCCAAGCCAACAAAATTCCCTGTAATTTCCCTGCATAACAGGGAACTTGGCGCTGAGAGTGGTTCGCGGCTGACTGCGAGCACCGCCAGCGGTTCGATTAACGTGCTGATAAGTCATACGTATTTCCAGAAGTATAGCAGACCGCCCCTCATTCCAGTCCTCGATTAAATTTGGCCTAAATGGTCTTGGACCGACGCCTTCGCAAGAGAACATGAATCCCTCTTGGACCAACACCGGTTACTACGCGTATGTTCGCTTTTGGCGATGTGCGGACATTCGATGCACGCTGACTGACTATAAGTCGGAATGATCAGATTTGATGTTCGTCTCTGGTACGCCTGGCGATAATCGCGAGAGGCACGCAGAGGAGACAGAGCGCGGCGATAAAGATCACACCTGCGCTATCGGAAAATGCAAAGAGCAGAAGCAGTACGACGTCGATAATGAGAACAAGGGCAGGCAGGACTGGATAGTAAAGGGCGCGAAAGGGGCGCTCTTGGCCCGGCTCGCGGCTACGCAGTAAGAAAAACGAAATCTCCGTGAGCACACACACGAAAGTTGCAAGTATTCCGACCAGCCCGAAAACGAGACGAAAGCTCCCCATGCTGGCAAGCAACATGGAGACGATCGCCGTCAGGACGAATGCGAGATGAGGGCTACCCCCTTTATTTACTGCCTGCAACGCATCGGGAAGTAACCGGTCGCGCGCAAGCGCATAGAGCACCCGAGGCGCAATCATAATGTTGGCGTTGGCGCAGCTGGCCACTGTGATTATTGCCCCTACCGCGAAGAGCATCGACGCTTGCCCGCCCGCGACGCGCGTCAAGACTTGCAGGTATGGCAACGGGGACGCCATCACTCCTTCTGTTCCCAATGCATGCAGAAGCGCGGCATTCACTACCAGGTAAATCGTGGCGGTGAGTACCAGGCCGTAAAACAGAGCGCGGGGAATACTGCGTGCCGGTGCGATATTTTCTTCCGAGAAATAAACTGGCGCGGCCCAACCATTATAGGCGCCCCTAATCAGCAAGTAGGCGCCCACAACAGAAGCAAGCCCAACGGGCAATGCTTGCTGAGATGCGGCAGTCAATGGGACGGGTGCTGGCACAATCCATATCGCGGCCGCCGCGAATGCATACAGCAGAATGACCTTCAATGCGCTCGTAGCCCCCTGTGCTAGGCGCCCCTCACGTAACCCCAAGACATTTGCTGAATAAAGCGCAAATTGCAGGCCCAGTGCGACGCTAATCTTATGGCCAACTGCCCACGGCCATAACAATGAAACGAAATCAGAAAATGCGATGGACGATGCAGCAATACCAGCGATATGCATGCCCCAGGTCGCCCAGCCCACCGCGAGCCCGCCAATGTCGCCCAGAGCGCGATTGGCGAAAACATAAGGGCCGCCCACTCGTGGAAACGCGGTTCCCAGCTCAGCCAGAATGTTTGCTTCCAACGCTACGTGTAAAGCTCCCAAGAACCAGAGCGCCAGGATTATAGAAGCTGTGTGAACGCTTGCAGCCACAATTCCAGGCGAACGCAAGATGCCTGAACCGATCATCTCGCCAACGCCTACCGCTATCCCAAATCCGATACCTAATAGGCGGAGGAGCTGGCCACGAGCAGGGCGCATCTTCATAACGAGGAAAAATCGATCTTAGAATTGAGGTCGAGGCGATTTTCAGCCGGCGGCAGGGGATATTTTAGTCCACTTGCACAGTTGAAGAGGACGACACAGTCAGTCTTATTGATCCGGCCCTCGCGCAATGACTTTCGATAGGCGGCGTAAGTTGCAGCACCCTCGGGACAAAACAAGAAGCCCTCGCACCTGGCGACCATTTTCAGACTATCGATGATTTCCTCGTCGTCGACCGCGATGGCAAATCCGCCACTTTCGCGAACCCCCGCCAAGATTAGAAAATCACCAATCGCGGCCGGGACACGGATGCCAGATGCCACTGTATGCGCATTCTCCCAACGGGTTGCATGTGTCTTATTTTCTTCAAACGCGCGCGCGATTGGAGCGCAGCCCGCAGCCTGCACGGCAATCATTCGTGGGCGTTTAGAGCCGATTAGTCCGGCCGCCTCCAGTTCGTGAAACCCTTTCCACATGCCGATCAGGCCAGTGCCACCGCCAGTGGGATAGAAGATCACATCAGGTAGCTCCCAGCCCAACTGCTCAGCGAGCTCGAAGCCCATGGTCTTCTTGCCTTCTATTCGATAAGGCTCTTTCAACGTCGAAACGTCAAACCACCCGGCTGCCTCGCTTCCAGCGGACACAAGTTTCCCGCACTGATCGATCAATCCGTTAACGCGGTACACTGTGGCACCAAGCGCCGCGATTTCGCGCACGTTGATTTCGGGAGTGTCATCGGGGCAAAAAACCGTGGTGCGAATTCCGGCACGGCTACCATAAGCCGCCAGCGCCGCACCTGCATTGCCATTCGTAGGCATGGCAAGATGGGTGATCCCTAATTCTTTCGCCATGGAAACGGCGAGTGCGACGCCACGTGCCTTGAAAGATCCTGTCGGAAGGCAGCTCTCGTCCTTAATAAGGACTTCGTTGTCATGATTTCCTGCAATATTGCGGCGAATGCGAATTAGGGGTGTCATGATCTCACCCAGACTAACGATATTCTCGGAAAGCCGTACGGGAAGTAGCTCGCGATAGCGCCACATGTCTCTTGGGCGATCCTTCAGCACCTCCCTGGTTAGTGAGCGCTTGACGCCTGCTAAGTCGTAGCGGACAAGAAGAGGCTTTCCCGAACGCGATAGCCCGTGAACCCTACCCGCTTCATATCGTTCGCAGGTCGAAGAGCATTCCAGATGTGTGACAAATGTTGTCGTCTTCATGATAGACCCTGGGTTACCAGCATTATGGCGCGAACGTAACTGGCCAATTCAATTGTGAGAGTTCAGTGTTTTATTGATGTCGAGACGTCGGCACTGATCTAACAGATTTTTTTATCTCAGACGGATCGAGAGACCGAAGCAAAGGAATGTCCGCTGTTGGTCATAAACGGACATTCCAAACTCTGACTCGGGTGGCGCCTAAAGTATCTTGCCCTTGGGATATTCGCGCTCTCTCCAGCACGATCATGGTCACCCCGCGTGACCAAAGAATCCTATCGCGACCAGAACCAGCAATGTCAGACCGATTGTGAGGAGCGTGAAGCCCAATATTCTCGAACCCAGCTCCATGGCCGGCGAAGGCGCAGGCACACGATGGCTTTCCAGTTGTCCGGTCTCGACCAGCCGGTTGTATTCCACCGCGTGCTCCCGCTTGAAATATTCAAGTGACATCGCCCCCGTGAACATCACGGTGTCGAGCGGAAATTTGTCGGGCCTGAAGTGGTTGTTGAAGAAATGCACTGTGAACAGGAAAACGGCGGCGAGGAGCGCCTCCTCGCCATGGACGATGAGGGCAACGTTCAGCACCCACCCGGGAAGATACTGCGTCGTCACAGCCTTGAACCACAGCATAATACCGCTGCCGCCGATAAGAGCGACGCCCCAGAACACGGCCCAATAGTCGAATTTCTCCCAATAGGTCCACCGGTCGAATACGGGCTGCTGGCCCCGACCGATAAACCAGTTGAACATGGCAAGGGCATCGCGGAAATCCTGCCAGCGGACGATCAGGGAATCCGGCCCGAACCAGCGGAAAGATCGCCCCTTCTTCTGCAGTTTGATGCTCACATAGATGACGTGCACGAAGAATACCGAGACGAAGATCGTCGCACAGATGCGATGAACGATGCCCATTATGTGGGGACCACCGAACATCCTTGCGACCACGGGCGCCCACGCGCTGTCGGAATAAAGGACCGTCATTCCGGTCAAAGCCAGAATCATGACAGCCAGCAGAACAACGAGATGGGCAATCCGCCAGATAACCGGGAAGCGCTGGAAATAAGGCTGATCTTTTTGTGGCAACCGATAGAAGTAGAATTCCATTTTTTCGCCGCGCTTCTTGCGGTCCATGTACGACCGGTAGAACCACAAGGCGGAATGGGTCCAGAAGAAGGCAAACACGCCGATCAGCAGCGCGGACATGAAATTCGCGGCGAGCCACAGATAGGGATAATGTTTGTAGTCGTGGGCATTGCCATGCGGGAGGAAGGTCACAAACCCCGCGGTGGCGTTGGCATGGCACTTTTGACAAGTGGCAAGCCGATTGGCCGGATACACGCTCGAACGCGGGTCGCTGACCCGCTGGATCGTGTGGTTTCCATGGCAGTCGAAACACTTCGCCGTATAGGCATAGCCCAAAGCGTTGACCTGCCCGTGATAGGTCGCCAGGTAGGTCTTCAACTGCTCCTGATGGCAAGAGCCGCAGTTCTTGGTAATGACCAGCCTGGTCGAACTCAGAACCGGGTTTTCGATGTCGTGACTGGTGTGGCAGTCCGCGCAGATCGCCGCCTTGGGGTTATGTTTTTGCAGCACCTCAACGCCATGGACCGAAGTTGCATAGGCCGCGAGCTCAGGGGCATGGCATTTGCCGCAGGTGTTGGGAAGGTTCAGTCGCCACTGCGACCAGACGGAAGCCCCTGGGGGATAGACGTAGTGGGCTTCATGACAATTAAAGCAGGTCGCATTGGTGCGAGACGGATCTGCCTGCGATGGCTGCCCGTGAATGGAATTCATGAACTTGTGAATTTGCGAGTCAACGAAACCCAACGTAGCGAATTGCTTTGTCTGCCCTTCTTTCTGAGCTTTTGCCCATAAGTTCTCGTGGCAGCTGACGCAGTCGACCTTGATCTGGACCGGCGGATGGGGAATCTGCGTGATGTTCGTATGGCATTCCACGCACTGGCGTGCGCCATGGACACTTTGTTTGAACTTCTGCGCATCCACGAATAGCGAGCGCATCTTCCCGTCCGGCCCTGGAACCCCAAACCCCGCGATGCTGTGACAACCCAGGCACACCTGGCTTGGTATCTTAGCAGCGGTCTGCGAGGCGGGTTGAACGGCCGAGGCGCCGGCTTGCGGTGCTTGCGCCGCTCCGGGGCTGGAGACCCCAGCAAGAATGCCGAGCAAAAGAAACACGGCAGGTCTCGGAAAACGGACGATCCTGGAAGTTGCTAACCGGATCCGAGACGAAATCGATCGCCAGATCTTCGCGATCCCTTTATCGGTTGCGGTGAGCCCGTCGTTCAAGACAAACCTCGAAGCGAACCGCACAACGAAAGAGGTCGCTCAAATGCCCGCCGCATATCGGTCCCCCAACCGGATCGAACTGCTTAGCAATCCTCGCACCGATTAACAAATTTGGCTTTCTCATACGCAGCGGGCCGAACTGAAAAACCGGCGAAACTCTGCTCACAAGACCCACAAATCAATACTCTTCACCCCGCGAGCTAGGGGGATCGGCGGCTAGTTCGCGCATTTTCAGTCGAATCGGCATGGGGAAATCTCAGGAGGTACGTACAAATTCGGCGTTTATCCACGGAACGTATTACCTAGGATGAGTTGCTTGTACGCAATTTGCGACATCGCTGTGGCTGCACCCAAGCAAGCCTGTCCGTCAATGCACGATGCCTGTTCTTGCCTCCTCGACCTGACGCGTACCCGTATGGCGGGTGATTGTGAAAAATTCGCCTATTTGGTCGAACTAAGCGCACGTGCTGTCAAATTTCGAAGTTTTGCCGCCAGTACATTTCTCCAGTATATTCCAGGTATATATTATGTTATTAAGCGTGTTATACTTCAGTCTATTAGAATGAATTTAATCTAGTCGCCTTGGGGATCCGTTTAAGACGGGGGCTGGCAGATGTCAGTTAGAAACCGCGAAGTTGGCTTCGCTGCTCTGATTCTGCTTTTGCTTGGCGGCATAATTCCCTTCACCGCGGTACAGGCTTTGGCAGCGGATGCAGCACAGGGCGCTCCTGTGAAAGCGACCGCAATTTCTGCGCCAAGCGCTGATAAAAATTCGACGCCGCTCTACAGCGAACGTGGGGCCGCCACCTGTATGAAGTGCCACAATCAGGCGCCGGTAACGGACATGCTCCAGACGCCACATGCTGCAAAAGGCGATCCGCACTCGCCCTTCGGCCAGCATGATTGCGAATCCTGCCATGGTCCGAGCGAGGCGCACGCGGCAAGCCCCCTGGGCACCTCGCCCGCCGTCGTGTTTCAGGGTCCGAAGTCATCACCGGTAGAAGCGCGCAACGAGGTATGCCTCAGCTGTCACGAGAACGGCATGCGTATGAACTGGCAGGGCAGTCCGCATCAGAACAATGATCTCGCTTGCGTCAGCTGCCACACGATCCACGTCACCAAGGATCCCATTTTGGTGAAAGCAACGCAGCCCGAAAAGTGCTTCACCTGCCATGCCCAGCAACGGGCTGAAAGCTTTGAATACTCGCATCACCCCATTCGCGAGGGCAAAGTGGTCTGCTCGGATTGCCACAATCCACACGGCTCGTCAGGCCCACATCTGCTGAAAGAATTTACCGTCAACGAGACATGCTACACCTGCCATGCTGACAAACGCGGTCCGATGCTGTGGGAGCACCAGCCGGTGCGCGAGGACTGCCTGAATTGTCATACGCCGCACGGCTCGAACGAAGCACGGCTCATGAAGGAGCGCATGAATTTCATGTGTTCGAGCTGCCATAGCGCCGTTTCCAATAGCAGCGGCGGCGCCTTCGGCGGAGCGCATTCATTGCCCGGCAACCTGGCGGGCCAGGCAACCTTTAATTCCGCTTTGGCAAATAATCGAACCTGTCTGAATTGCCACTCGCAAATCCATGGGTCGAACAGTCCCAATGGCGCTTACTTCTTCCGGTGAGGCCGTGCGCGAAACCGGGTGTCTTCTTACAGCCTTGCCTTTCACCGGGTGACTGCGTCCCGGTAGCGGGAAAGGCAATTAACACCAGACCTTCTACCGTCCGCATCTGTCAGTAAATCCTCGGTTTTGATCGCCAACAATCTGACCTAAATCAAAGCACGCCTTCTAAACAGAAATAGAGTTTTCTCGATTGGGATGGTCCTTGGGCGATGAGGCGTAATTGTCGGTTCAGAATGGCATTCACGTCATCTGTTTAAGCCGCATGCAAGATCGGGAGAATTGTTATGGCAAAAAAACTTACATTTTATGCTGCGGCATTGATCACGGCATGCGCACTGCCTTCTGCCGCGATGGCGGAAGACAGCGCCGCCAACAACCCGGCCGCTCCTGCCACGGATTCGCAGAACGATACAGCAGGGGCGCCAACCACGTCACAGGGTGAGATCGATCTGGGCGTGCAGTGGGTGGGTGGTAAGAATACCGATCAGTACGGCCGCTACAATGGCTTCACGGAACAAGGCCTGGATGTGCTGGGCGGCTTCAGCTTTCAAAAACGCGAGCCATGGGATTCCGGAAATACCTGGTACTACGACCTTGAGGGTATCAATATAAATTTCCAGACAGGGAACCGGCTAGCCAAAGATTTCCACGACAGCTCCTATACAGACCGCACCAACAATGATCTGGGGCCAACGAGCGAGGTTAGTCTCAAATTCGGCAATCAGGGGACGTGGGGGGTAACGGCAGATTATGATGCGATTTCCTATACCGGGAACATCATAGACTCGATCTACAGCGTCAACGGAACGACCGCCACGCTCAACAATAACTTCGCGCCATGGGGCGGCGCGACGAACAATCCCTTACATGTGGGTACGACCACTTCATTCACCACCAAGACGCTTTCACCCGCGGAACAGCCGTTCCAGACGGGTACACGGCGCGACATCTTCCAGCTTGGTGGCCATTATATCGTGGGGAACTGGACGTTGAGCACCAACGTCCGGCACGAGCACAAGGAAGGCACGTTGGAAGAATCCATCCGGGAGACCTACGGCGGCCAGGCATTCACGATGCCGATCGATTACGACACCGATCGCTTCGACGTATCGGCCGCCTATAACCTCACGGATTTCCAAGCCGTGCTGCAATACACCTACTCCCGCTTCAAGGATAACAATTTGGCGGTCGCTCTTCCCTTTCCGGTGTCGATTGCCTCTCTCAGCCAAAGCTCGGGGCCTTTCGCACAGACGGGTTTATATTCGCTGCCGCCCAGCAATTCCGCGCATTATGTTACGGCCATGCTCGGCGACAATCTGAAGTCGGGAACGCGGCTAACCCTGAATGGCCGGGTAGGCGTAGAGCTTCAGGACAGCACTTTCCCCGCGAATAGCGCCGATCCCAATCTTAGCAATACCTTGGGTAACCCAACTTTTCACTGGTTCGACAATCTCAACAGCCTCAATCAGGGAACGAGCGCTGCCTCGCCAGACGATGTTGCCTGGGTTTATCAAGGCAATGCCGCAATCAACTCGAATCTTGCCACCGACCTCACTGGCCGGGCGTCGTATTCCTTTGACGGCCGCAACGTCAATTTGAACCAGTACAAGGTGTGGGGAGGAGGCGCCAGTCCCGACGCCACGGCGAACACGGCGATTTATGTCGTGCCGCAAAACTGGTTCAACCAGACTGCGCTTGTTGAAGTCGACTACCGCGTCCTGCCGGAAAGCAATACCAAGATTACTGCGAACTATTCGTTCAACGACATCGATCGTACCAACGCACAGGTCGAGCACAGCATCACCAATTCCGAATACATTCAGCTAAGCTCAATGCTCCAGTCCGATATCCTGAGCCGGCTCACCTTTCAGCATGCCGATCGCTCCGGCAGTCTAATCTACGGGACTGCGTGGGGGAATTTGGAAAATGGGGGTCCGGAAGTCTTCGGCACGCCGTCCGGCGCCTACTATCAGGCGCCGATGACTTCGAACTCCGTCATCTTTCGCGCCGACTATGCGCCTGTGGGAAATTTTACGGGAGGTCTGTTCTTAAAATACGTTGACGAGCACTACCATTATCCTTCCATACCCAACAGCGCGGCCGGTTGCGCTGCCATCCCTGGCTGCGGGTCCGGCGACTGGACCCTGGTGGGCCACGGCGAAGGAATTACGCACGATTACAATCTTACTGTAGGCCCCGATATCAGCTATCGGCCGAGCCAGGATGTGAACATACATCTCTATTACACGTATGAACGGATCTTTTTTAATAACCTCGGCAATGGCGCCTGTGCCGAAAGCAACACAGGCATCTGTGCCGGCAGTGCGGGATATTTCCGAAACACCTACAGCAGCGGCATGAACACCGCAGGCCTGAGCGGAGACTGGCAAGCGACCGAAAAGCTAAAACTCGGGGCCGAATATAATATGTCCGTGGGCTCCGTGCTTTTCGGCGAATTCAACGGCGTCATGGTGCCAAGTGTTACGCAATCCTATCAGAACGTTGTTTCTTACCCGGACATAAACTCGGTCATGCACCAGCTCCGCTTGAGCGCGGTCTATCAGGTGACCTCAAGAATCGAATGTTCGCTGATGTACCAGTTTAGCATGTTCCATAATAATGACTGGGACGATCTGACGGCGCCCGTCCAGGCCACCACCAATACCGGTAAGACGATCAGTATCCTCACCCCCGGCTATTCCGCGCCAAATTACAGTGTCTCGACGATCGGTACAGTCGTGAGGGTTTTGCTCTAGAATGGCCGCATGGCTTGATTGCACCGGACCATGGCCCAAGTGGCGTGGCGTAAATGACGAAATCAGGCCGGTGTCATTAATATCGCGCTTCAGGTCAGATTCTGGGTAGCAGCCGCGCAAAAATACGCGTATTTACCTGTACCCCAGTCTCCGAACTTAGGAAAATGTTCGACGTAGTAAGGCGGTCGTCGCCTTTGCGAGCATGATAGGTGTTCAAGGATGGTCGCCGAAGTCGGTCTTTTCGCGCTGATCCTTGCGCTCTTTGTCGCGGCCGTTCAGGCAAGCGTTCCGCTCATCGGAGCGGCACGCGGCGATGCCACATGGATGAACGTGGACCGTCCGGCAGCGTTTGCTCAGTTTTGCCTGGTGAGCATCGCGTTCGGCGCGCTCATCTGGCTGCACGTGACGAGCGATTTTTCGGTTCTCAACGTCGTCGAAAACAGCCATACCGACAAACCGCTGATCTATAAAATCACGGGCGTCTGGGGCAATCACGAAGGCTCCATGATGCTCTGGACCTTCATCCTCGTCATATATGGCTTAGCCGTTTCGGTGTTTGGCCGCGATTTGCCCCCGGGCTTGCGCGCGCGCGCCTTGGCGGTTCAGGGGATGATCGGTTTTGGATTTATCCTGTTCATCCTTCTCACCTCAAATCCGTTTATTCGTGTAGATCCGGCGCCGCTGAACGGCAATGGGTTAAATCCGCTGCTGCAGGATCCCGGCCTCGCCTTCCATCCGCCGTTTCTCTACTTGGGCTATGTCGGTTTTTCGATGGCATTTTCGTTCGCCATCGCCGCGCTCATCGAGGGCCGTGTCGACGCCGCATGGGCGCGCTGGGTGCGCCCGTGGACCTTGGTGGCCTGGTGTGCATTGACGCTGGGCGTGGCCATGGGCTCATGGTGGTCTTATTACACGTTAGGCTGGGGCGGCTATTGGGCATGGGATCCGGTTGAAAACGCATCTTTCATGCCGTGGCTGGCCGGCACGGCGCTGCTGCATTCTTCTATCGTCGCGGAAAAGCGCGACACGATGAAATCGTGGACGATTTTTCTCGCTATCGTTACCTTCTCGTTGTCGCTGCTCGGAACTTTTCTGGTGCGTTCCGGCCTGCTGACATCGGTGCACAGTTTTGCCAACGATCCTGCGCGCGGGATTTTCATTCTGACGCTGCTTGCGACGGTCACGGGCAGCTCTCTGATCCTGTACGCCTTGCGCGCTCCCGCGCTCAAAGGAGGCGGCCTTTTCTCACCCATCTCGCGCGAGAGCGGTCTGTTGTTTAACAATGTCATCCTTAGCACCGCCGCCGGCACGGTGCTGATTGGCACGCTTTACCCGCTCTTTGTCGATGCGTTGGGCCTAGGCAAAGTTTCCGTCGGGCCGCCTTATTTCAATATCGTGATTGTGCCGCTGATGGTGCCGCTGTTTCTGCTCATGGCCATCGGGCCGATGCTGTCGTGGAAGCGCGGCGACCTTGCGCAAGCCTTGGCGCGATTGAAATTTGCCTTGGTAGCAGCCTTGCTGGCGCTTGCCGCCACCTTGCTGATCGCCGGCATCTCATCGCGCACCCTGTGGGCCGCGCTTGGGCTTGGTCTCGCGGCCTGGCTGTTGTTTGGCGCCTTGAGCGAATGGGCCGGGCGCATCGGGTTATTCCAGCGTTCATTCGCCGACGCCTTCCATCGCGCGCTGCACCTGCCGCGTTCGGCTTATGGCATGACCATCAGTCACATTGGCCTGGCCATCGTGCTGATCGGAATAACGGGATCGTTGGCGTGGCGAACGGAATCCATCCAGGTGATGCGGCCTGGTGGCACCATCACCGCTTCCGGCTATCAGTTTAAGTTCATTGGCGTCCAGGATAATGTGCCGGGGCCAAATTATGTCGCCTCGCGCGCCGACTTCATCGTCACGAAAGACGGCCGCTTCGTCTCCGAATTGCAACCGGAAAGGCGAATGTATGCGAACCCGCCGCAGCCTTTATCGACGGTCGCCATTCACACCGATCTCGTCAGTGATCTCTATGCCGTCCTGGGAGATCCGGACTCCAAGGGCGGCTACGTCGTTCGTATCTATCATAATCCGCTGGTGCCATGGCTCTTCTTTGGCGCGCTGGTGATGGTCTTTGGCGGCATCGTATCCTTGACCGATAGGCATCACCGCATCGGCGCGCCCTTGCGAAGCCTTGCAGCCAAAATCCCGCTGCCCGCGATGAAGGTGGCTGCGGCAGGCGCCGTCACGGCGGATCGCCAGAAGGGTTCGCCAGGCTGGATCTATGCAATACCCACGTTGGCGTTTGTCGTTCTGGTCGGTTTTTTCATCTACCGGCTGTATCTGGTCGAGGAAGGTTTCGTACCGAACCTGATCCCATCGGTACTCATCGACAAACCGGCGCCAGCATTCGATTTGCCACCCCTAGAAGCCAGCGAACGCGGTTTCAAGACCGCCGATTTGCGGGGCAAAGTCACGTTGGTCAATTTCTTCGCCTCCTGGTGCCTGCCATGCCGGGAGGAGCATCCCATTCTGTCGCAAGTCTCGCAGGCCGGAATCGTGCTTGTAGGCATGAATTATAAAGACCGGCCCGAAGACGCAAAATCGTGGCTGCAAGAGTTGGGTAACCCCTATGGGATCGTGGCGGTTGATGCCAACGGGCGGACCGGAATCGATTTCGGCGTATATGGCGTTCCGGAATCCTATCTGATCGACAAGCAAGGTATAATCCGTTGGAAGCAGACCGGCCCGTTGACGCCCGATATCATTAGGGACCGGTTGCTCCCAATGGCGGAGAAGCTAAGCAAGTGAAAAGTCGCGCGCGAATCTCCTCGATAATTTTCGGTATAGCGATGATTGTTGCTTTCCTGGGCGCGACAGGAACCGCCTGGGCGACCCAGCCCGATGAAATGCTCTCCAATCCCAAGCTCGAAACGCGCGCGCGCTCCATTGGCGAGGAGCTTCGCTGCCTTGTGTGCCAGAACCAATCTATCGACGATTCCGAAGCCGATTTGGCGCACGATCTCAGAGTTTTGGTGCGTCAACGCATTCTGGCCGGCGACACCGACGAGCAGGTCAAACAATACATCGTAGCCCGTTACGGCAACTACGTCCTATTGAAACCGCCCTTCGATGCGGAGACATATCTTCTGTGGTTTGGGCCGCTGCTCTTGCTGCTGGCCGCGGCAGGGATAGCCACGCTCTATTATCTCTTCACCGTACGGGTTGCAGAGACGGCCCCGTTATCAGAGGAAGAAAACCGGCGTCTTGCCGCTCTGATCGGCGATAGAGAGGTCAAGTCCCGGTGAGTATGGTGATGCTGTGGTTTTTCTTCGCACTTCTGACGCTCGCCATCCTTGCGATCTTGCTTGTTCCTCTTCTGAAAAGGACCGCGGGCAAGACGCCTTCCCGCGCTGATTACGACATTGCGGTCTATCGCGACCAGTTAACGGAGATCGACCAGGAGATCCAACAAGGTCTCTTGGCGGAAACGCAGGCCGATGCCGCACGGGCGGAGGTTTTTCGCCGCGTGCTGGCGGCCGAAGATGCCGAGATCAAGGCCGTTAAGGCGCCACGCGCTGACAACCGTTTCGCCCGGATTGCGGCGATAGCCATGATTGCCATTGTGTTGCCGGTTGGCGCGGCCATTCTGTACGCCATCCTGGGTTCCCCCAGCTTGCCAGGCGCGCCCTACGCCTGGCGGATGAAAAACGATCCCGGGGTGCTGGCAGGCGCAACGGCGGAGGCTCTCTCGGCGCGGCTGCAAAAGAGCCCGAACGCCGCCGGTTATACGCGCCTGGCGGAATTATATTTTATGGCGCGCAATTATGAGCAGGCGGCCGCCGCCGATCGCCGTGCGATTGATCTGGGCGCTGCAGACGCCGCAACGTGGTCCACGCTCGGGGAAGCCACGGTCATGACAAATGGCGGCGCAGTGGTGCCCGAAGCGCTACAGGAATTCACCCATGCGCTCGCTATAGATTCGCGTAGCGAACGCGCGCGTTTCTATATTGGCCTTGCCGAGGCGCAGATTGGCAATTTGAAACAGGCCGTCGCAATTTGGCGCGACCTGGAAAAAAGCGCCGACCCTGACGCGCCCTGGCTGCCAATGCTGCGCGATCATATTGCCGCATTTTCCAAGGAAGGGGGCTTCGATCCAGAGTCGGTGCCGCCAAGCCCACCTTCCGCCACTGGCCTGAATTCGGCGATTACGGCGATGGCCAATGCCATGCACGCGCAAGCCGGCGTGAGCGTTCCGGCCGCGCCAACTTCCGGCGGCGACGAACAGGACACGATGATCCGTGGCATGGTTGCGCAATTTGCGGCCCGCATGGAAAAAAACCCGGATGACGTAGCCGGCTGGCAGCGCCTGGCGCACGCCTACAATGTTCTAGGCGAAAAGGAAAAGGCGCGCGAAGCGATAGACCACGCCATTCGTATCAAACCAACCGATGTCGATGTGCAATTGGCGTTGGCGGAAATCCAGAAATCGGCTGCCGCTCCAGGCGACGACACGCCGAAGGACTTCATTGCCACAATGCGCACAGTACTGAAGCTTGATCCGGAAAATGTGTCCGCGCTCTATTATGTCGGCTTGGCCGAGCAGAAAACGGGGCATGAGGCGCAAGCGAATGTCCTATGGAGCAAAGCCCTTTCCCTGGCTTCGGCAAATGATCCTCTGGCCATCAGTATTCGCAACAGGCTTCGCGCTGTGTCTGACAAGAACAAAGCGCAATAAGCGCGGGTTTTCACAAAACTGCTTTTATTTCAGATAGTTAGGCGCGAAGCCAATAATGCGATGGGACAGAAAATATTTGCAACGGAAGCGAGAATTATCGGATGGAAATGGGGAATTCTGTTGCAGGTTCAGGGTTTCCGTAACAGTCTGATCTCAGATACCGTAGTCACATGTTCTTGTCTGCGAACGAAGCGGTTAGAACAGATGATAAATGAAAAGGACAGGAGAAACCCATGACGCGCGTGCTGAGCATTGTCATCGTACCCATCGCTTTGGTTATTGCCTCCCAGGCGCTTGGTGCGGACGGTCAGCAGGTTTATTCCAAGAACTGCGCTGTTTGCCATAATAACCTGGATCCAAAGCTCGGCGATAAGACAGCTTGGGCGCCACTGCTTAAGCAAGGGGATGCCGCACTGACCGCCGCCGTTATTAATGGCAAAGGACAGATGCCTGCGCGCGGTGGAAATCCAAATTTATCCGACGATGATATCAAAGCAGCAGTCGGATATATGGAAAGCAAAGCCAAATAGCGATCTTAAGAGCAAGGGTGGTTGGCATGACGTGGCGATCTTCATTCGCAACGGTGTTGGCGCTGAGTGCCGTATTGGTGATCGGCGGCATAGCGCTGACCGCTCGCAATCGCGCATCGGCCACGGAAGCGCAGGTGAGTTTCTCGAAAGACGTCTCCCCGATCTTCAGGGACAATTGCGTCAGTTGTCATCAACCTAGGGGAGAGGGTTATGAAAAGAGCGGGCTCGACCTGACAAATTACGAGGGGGTAATGGCGGGCACGAAATATGGGCCGATGATCGTGCCTGGCAACCCCGAAGCAAGCAATTTGATGTGGTTGCTGGACTGGCGCGCGTCTCCAAAACTTCGCATGCCGCACGGCAAGGGCCAACTGCCGGCAAATTTCCGCGATACAATCCGGCGCTGGATTCAGCAGGGCGCAAAAAACAACTAATCCATACTCATAACACCACGCTGCCGGCACATTTCTTTTTTGACCACCATGGTCTCTGGAAAAAAGCTTCGTCGACAGAACCCCCTGGGCAGAATTCACTTGTCTTTACCCAAGCCTACATTGAACCAGCGGGATCACCGCGGAGCTCTCGCTGATTTCACTCGCTTGAGTAATCCTTCATGTTTTGCGTTATCATTAGGTGAACGCAGCTCAAGCGGGAGGACATTATGTCTCACGGAATAAACAATTACTTCGGCGCGATATGCGTGGCCCTAGCGCTCTCGGCCGTTACGCTGCCGGCCATTGCTGCCGAAACCACAATCGATCAAAAAGGGCTTGAATTCGTGCCTGATGCAGTGACAATCAATACGGGCGACAAGATTCGCTTCACCAACAGCGACCGCTTCTATCATGACGTGACGATTGTAAACCCGGATGGCTCAGTCCGTGATGAAGGATTAATGGATTACAAGGAGGAGTTCGCCATGACATTCGCGAAGCCTGGCATCTATAAAATCCATGATAGATTACATCCTGCGATGACGGGGGTCATCACGGTAAAGTAGTCGGAACAGAAGAAACGTGGCGGGTAAAACCTGCTCTACATTTTTCGTTCGCAAGCGAAATATGCAATGAGGGAGTATTGATAAGCGGGTTAATTCAGCTTGCGTTGGTGTAGTCCGCTGACAAAACGCCGCAGAGACTCAGATGTGACCCCCCGATCGAGCATGACTTCGACGATTTGAAACTTCCCCCGTTCGTGCCAGGCCGTCTCAAGGGCTGCCGCCAATTCCGCTCTCGATTTCACCCGCCGTCCAGCGCCGCCGAGCGAGCGGGCCGTGTCCGCGAAATGCCAATCGCTCAGATCGTTGAATTTTGCCTCCGGTTCAAATACGCGAAGCATCTCCCAGCTGCGGTTGTTCAAGACGACAACAATGGGATCGAGCCCATAACGCTGACAATTGCCGAGCTCCCAGCCTGTCATCTGGAAAGCGCCATCGCCTACGAGCACCAATGGGCGCCTGCCGGTGGTCGCCTGTATGCCAAGCGCTGCAGGAACCGCGAATCCCATGCTCGCATAGCAACCCTGGGCGACGACATCGACGTAATCTATCTCCAACGAGACAAAAAGACTGTCTCCTATATCACTGGCCATTGGCATTGCGCCGTGGCGTTGAAAAAGTTCGTTGATGGCGGCGGCGATGTCCGAGGGCTCGGCCGCTTGCGAATCCGGCTGAAAGCGCCGTGGTGCAATATTCGCTTTAGGCAGCGGGTTGGCCTTGCGTGTCACCGCATGTTTCGACATTTCGATGACAAGATCGCGAAGCGGCAAGTGGGGGTAGACATGATGGGCGACCCGAACTTCGCCGCCAAAGGCGTGGACGACGCGGCGTAAATCCAGGCGCCGCACGGGAACGCCAAGATTGGTGTCGGAAAGAATGACGCCAAGCATGATCAAACAATCGGAATCCTCGATAAGCGCGGCCAACTCAGAATCACCGGCGAGCCCCAGATAGCTGCGCGAAACCTGGTCAAGATGTCCTGCAGCGACGCCTCGCCCCATCAAGCTGCTCACCGCAGGAATGTTTATTAACCTGATCAGTTCCGCCACTTCTTCTTCCAGGCCATAGCGGCGCACTTCGACGCCGATCAGCAAAATGGGTTGCTTCGAGTGGCGGATGAGATCCGATATTTCTTGAGCGCAGGCGGCCACGGCTTCGCTATCCGCTTTGCGGGAGTGAAATTTGCCAACGGAAGCACAGGGCTGGTCCGCCATATCCGTGGGAATTTCGAAATAAACCGGCAAAGATCTTTCGACACAGGCATTGAGCGTTCGCGCGATGAGCTCCGGCGCGCGCTCCGCGTCGTCCAGAATGGCTTGACTGCACGTCACTTCTTTAAACATCCGCAATTGGCTTCCCAGCGTGCGCACCTGATGATGCACGCCGAACGATACCGGACCATGGTGTTTCGCGGGTGCCGCAGAAACGACCACCAGAGGCGAACGCTCGACATAGGCGCCTGCCACCGCGTTGAGCAGGTTCAATGCGCCGGCACCATATGTGACCGCAGCAACGCCGACGCCCCGATTAATTCGCGCCGCCGCATCGGCCGCGTATGCCACGCCGGGCTCATGGCTTAACGTGTACAGGGGCAGAATATTCGTCTGCTCGATGATGCGGAATAGCGGCAACGCGTAGTCGCCCGGAATGCCGAATATTGCGCGGGCGCCATGATCGCGTAGCGCGGCCAATAAACTCTCGGTTAGGCTCGTTTCCATAATGGCCACGCTCTATTTATATCGAATATCCCAACCTTTCGGCCAGGTCTTGATTGATCCAGATCAATGCGCTCCTCATCGCCTATGCTATTTTTCATCAAAAGGTTGGTTTGCCCCCCGAACCAAACCTAACAAGATAACGGCTCCAGCAAGATTTAACTGGAGCCGTTCCTTTTGCTGTTCTCTTCAAATGACATTGGCACAGAGTAAGCCGGATAAATTTTGATTTGCATCATGTGTTGCGCGGGCCAATAATTACGGTTCCAGTGATTGTTGCACCCATGTCACGATTTCATCTGGCGACAAAACATCGAGACCATCCGCTGCATCGTGCCTATCCGTGCGATGCTTGCAAAGTGCGCGGCATCTCCGCTTGTGCTTCGCTCGATGCGGACGAGCGTGTGCATCTGACGTCAATCATGCAAACCGTCATCATCGCGCCGCAAAGGTTGATCTTCGTAGAAACCGAACCCGCCAGAAACGTCTTTAACCTGACCGAAGGCGTCGTGAAAATCTATAAAATGATGGCCGATGGACGCCGTCAGGTTACGGGTTTTCTGTTTCCCGGTGACTTTCTAGGCCTAGTCCACAATGAATCCTACGCTTACTCGGCCGAGACAGTGACCCAAGCCAAATTGTGCCAATTCCCGCGCGACAGGCTTGAAGCGTTACTCGATGAATTGCCCCATTTGGAACAGCGTTTGCTGGGCATGGCGTCGCATGAACTTGCCGCCGCGCAAGACCAGATGATTTTGCTGGGGCGCAAATCAGCGCGTGAGCGCCTGGCGTCATTTTTGCTGATGCTTTCGAAGGCGGCCGAACGGCGAGGGCAAGATGAAAATCCCGTTCTTGTTCCCATGCCGCGCAGCGATATTGCGGATTATCTCGGCCTCACGACCGAAACGATCAGCCGCACATTGACCCAGTTCAATGCGCAGGGTCTCATTCACCTGATGAGCGACAAGCAGATCTACCTTGTCGACCCCACCGCCCTGTACAAGGTTGCCGCTGGAACCTAGTGCCTGATTTGGCGCGCGAAGCCTGTTAGCTTTTAAATTTTCCTCGGAAATGGCCGGTCCGTAATTGATCTGTATCATCGCACCCCAACGCGAAAAGCATAAGCTGAAAATGCAGGCGGAGGCTTTTTAACAGCAGGCTTGCGGAAATACGAAAAGGAGGAGGTTCACATGACATATCTGGTCCCTCAAACCCCATGGTTTAGGCCAGGGTCGGCCTTCGAGCCTTTCAATGGGTTCCTTTCGTCCATGCCAAGCGAGATCGATCATTTCTTCGATGACTTCGGCCGTTACTCAACGCCCAGGGTCTATGGCAGCGACTATGCTGGCGTAGCGCCGCGTATGAGCGTGAGTGAGACCGAAAATTGGGTCGAGATCGAAGCGGAATTGCCCGGCGTTGACGAAAAGGAAGTCGAGGTTACGTTGAACGACGACGTGATCACGATCAGAGGTCAGAAGAAATTCGAGCATGAAGAAAACAAGAAGGATTATTATTACTGCCAGGAACGGAAGTTCGGCAAATTCGTGCGGTCATTCACCTTGCCATTTACGCCGGATCCCAAGGCAGTAAAGACCTACTTCACGAAAGGCGTGCTGAATATCACGGTTCCGAAACCGGCAGGCGTCGCGAAGATGGTCAGGATCCCGGTCAAAGCAATCGATTAAGACCGGAAATCGGCGCTTCGGGCCCCGGCTCGGCGCGATTAAGTTGCGGCATGGGACGGAGTGATCCGTCCCATGTTGCTTTGCATCGAATGCTTCTTTCTGATGGATGAACCGACAGCGAAACTGCTGCGAAGCTGGGCTAAGCCGATTTGACGAAAGAAGGCAGCACGCAGATAGTAAGTGCAGAATACCGCCTAGCGTGGGTTAACAATCCCAAATTCGCTGAGATGATCGTTCCGCAGAAATAGATTACAAGGCGAGAAGGATTCGATCTGGGCCCTGACATCATTATACTGGGGCGAGGGTCAAGATGGGGGATCCATAATGACGCGCACTCGTCCTGGCTTGACAGTGTTGCTGGCTCTTGCCGTCAGCGCAGGTTTGGCGCCCGCTGCATTGGCGGAAACATTTACGCGCTGCGAGGCGCTAAAAACCTTCGCCGTGGTGGCGCATGGCGGCGAGCTGAGCGAGCGCGTCAACGACAATGGGCGGCTGGCTGCGATGAGCGATGCGCTGGAAAATGCACGCGACGCGCTGGCACACGGCGCGGCCAGCCTCGACGTGGTTGAAACCATCATCCGCCGTTTCGAAGATTCCGGCATCTTCAATGCTGGCAAAGGCGCCATCGCCAATGCGGCGGGCCAGGTCGAAACCGACGCCTCGATCATGGACGGGCGCGAAGACGCGTCAGGCGCCGCGGCCTCGATGACCGGAATAAAAAATCCCATTCATGCCGCGCGCCTGGTGATGGAGAAAACGCCGCATGTGCTGTTCGCGGGCGACCGCGGCGAAGCATCGGTGAAGAACCTCGGCGCGGAAACCGTTCCGCCCGATTATTTCGTCAACAACAAGAAACCAAGCAAGCCGGGGCCCGAGCACGGCACGGTGGGCGCGGTGGCGCTCGACCGCTGCGGCCATATCGCGGCCGGCACCTCAACCGGCGGCTACACCGGCAAGTGGCCGGGACGCGTGGGCGACTCGCCCATCGTCGGCGCCTCCACTTATGCTGATGACGCGGTGGGTGGCTTTTCCACCACCGGGCACGGCGAATATTTCATCCGCTTCTCGGTCTCGAAGGATGTCGCCGATCGCATGCGCTATGCGGGCCAAACCATCGAGGCTGCTATGAAGGCGGACCTGCAAGACACGCTTGGACCCTTCAAGGATGCAGATGGCGCGCTCATTGGCATAGACCGCAAGGGTCACGTGGCCATGCAGTGGAACCGCGTGGGCCTGTTCCGCGGTTACGCGACCGATGAAGAGGCCCCGGTCGTCGCCCAATATGAAGGCCCCACCGCCAGCAAGCCACGGCAATAGGGTATGTCCAAGATGCGATCTTTCGCCCGCATTGCCTGCGCCTTCCTTCTCGCATGCGGATTGTCACAGGCCCGCGCGGAACAGTTGCCGCCCCTGCGAACGCAGGAAGGCGACTTCACCGTCCATGATTTTCATTTTCGTTCGGGCGAAGCGCTGCCCGAATTGAGGCTGCACTACACGACGCTGGGTAGGCCTGAGCGCGACGCGCAGGGCCGCGTCACCAATGCCGTGCTGATCCTCCACGGCACGGGAGGCGACGGGCATCAATTCCTGCGCCCGCAATTCGCCGATGTGCTGTTCGCGCCGGGCGGCCTGCTCGATCCCGCGCGCTATTTCATCATTCTGCCCGACGGCATTGGGCACGGAAAATCGTCCAAGCCCAGCGATGGGCTACGAGCGCATTTTCCCCAATATGACTACGACGACATGGTTGCCGCCCAATATGCGCTGGTGAGCCAGGAGCTTAACGTCAATCATTTGCGCCTCATCATGGGAACGTCCATGGGCTGCATGCATGCTTTCGTCTGGGGCGAAACCTATCCCGATTTCATGGATGCGCTGATGCCGCTGGCCTGCCTTCCCTTGCAGATCGCGGGGCGCAACCGCATGTGGCGCAAGATGATCGTGGATGCGATCCGCGGCGATCCCGCGTGGAAAGAGGGCGAATACAAGGCCGAGCCGAAAGAGGCACTGCGAACGGCGGCCGATCTGCTGCTCATCGCCGGCAGCGCGCCGCTGGCGATGCAAAAGGCCTATCCTTCGCGAGACTCCGCCGACAAGGGAATTGATGATCTGACGAAGCGCGTGGGCGACGGACTCGACGCCAACGATTTGCTCTATCAGGTAAACGCCTCGCGCGATTACGACCCCTCGCCCGATCTCGGCAAGATAACCGCGCATGTGATATGGGTGAATTCCGCCGACGATTTCATAAATCCGCCCGAACTTGGCATCGCCCAGCAGGAGGCAAAGAAACTGAAAAACGGGCGTTTCGTACTCATTCCCATCAGCGATCAGACGCACGGCCACGGCACGCACACCTGGGCGGCCGTATGGAAAGATGATCTGGCAAGATTGCTGAAAGAATCAGAGCCGCGCTAATCGACGGATTTCCTGCAGAGCCGCGGAATGATTTTGGGCGTAATTTTTTCTCGCCGCATCCCTTGACAGCGTGACGCTCCATTCCCATTTCCCCTTAACTCCCGGAAATCCACGAATTCAGAAAGCACGGCCGTTCATCTGGCGGCGCTTTGCCAGGTCATGCCCAGCTGATCGAACAGGAAAACGAGCTGGTCGCTCTGCTGGTCGATGCGTTCGGACAGGGAACTGCCAATGCCGTGGCCGGAGCTGGCGCTGGTACGGAGCAGGATGGGCAGCCCGGATTTGCTTGCTGCCTGAAGCGCCGCGCAGAACTTGCGCGAATGCATGGGATTGACGCGCCCGTCATTGGCGCCCGTCAGCATGAGGACGGCGGGATAATTCACGCCCTTCCTGACGTGATGATAGGGCGAATAAGCGTAGAGCGCCTTGAACTGCGCGGGGTCCTTCACCGTGCCGAATTCGGTGGTGTTGAAAGCGCCGTTGGGGTCTAGCTCGACGCGGATCATATCGTAAATGCCGACCGCCGAAACCACCGCGTGCGCAAGACCAGGATGTTGCGTCAGCACGGCGCCCATCAGCAGCCCGCCATTAGAGCCGCCCATGATGGCAAGTCTGGCGTGCGAGGTGTAATGCGCGTCGATCAGATATTGGCCGGCCGCCGCGAAATCGTTGAACACGTTCTGCTTCTTGGTCAGCATACCTTGTTCGTGCCAGCGCTCGCCATATTCCGCGCCACCGCGGATATTGGCCACGGCATAGATGCCGCCGGCGTCGAGCCATAGCCGCTTCTGCGCGCCCAAAAACGCGGGCACCATGCTGATGCCATAGCCGCCATACCCGTAAAGCAGCGTGGGATTATTGCCGTCCAGCTTCGTGCCTTTTATACGGATGATATTGATGGGCACCTTGGTCCCGTCGTTGGAAACTGCGAATTCGCGCACGACTTCCGAATCGACGAAGGTAACGGGCGAGGTCACCTTAAGCGCCGTTTCTTCCGATTTGCCGGTTTCAGGATCCCAGCTCGCGTAATAACGCGGCCGCAAATAGATCGAGACATCGAACAGCACAATGCCATTCTCAAGGGGCTCGATTTCGGTATTGGCGGCGATTTCCGGTAGCGGCAATTTGCCCTGCGGCTTGCCATCGAGATCGAACACGCGCACCTGGTTTGGCCCGCCCAAGATATCGCGCACGAAGAGGCGGTCCTCGCTCAAATTGAGGTCGAGCACGTGCTGCTCGGCGCCGCCGGAAAGAATGGCGACGTCGCTTTCGGGAACGATTGTTGGCGCCTTTGCCAGCGCTTCGCTGGCGAAGGACGGTTTCAGCTTTACGATCTTGCCGTTCGGCGCATCGGCATGCGAAATCGCATAGATCGCGTTATCTGGCCCGATCGCGGCGAATACAATCTTGTCGTCATAAGTCGCAACCTGAACCGCGGCTTCGCCCGCGCGCAGTACGTAGAACGCCCAAGTATTGCCATCGCCCCGCTGAACGGAGGCAAGAATCGCATCGCGCCCGTAACGGTTATCAAGAAAGACCTCGGAGATTTTCTCCAGGCCGTCCTTTTCGCCGAGCACCAGCGCATCCGTGCTCGCGTCGGTTCCGAGCTTGTGGAAATAGACCTGCATGTAAAAATGCTGCCGGTCTGCGGGCGCATCGGGATCGGGATAGCGCGTGTACCAGAACCCCTTTCCGTTGGCGGCCCAGGCAAGGCTGCCGCCAGCGGTGGGATATTGCACGCGCGGGATTGGCGTCTCGATTTCCTTGCCGGTGGCGACTTCATAAACATGCAAGGTGCCGTCTTCGCTGCCGTTCTTGGACAGCGAAATGGCCACCCGCTTGCCGTCGGCGGACGGCACGAACCAGTCCATGGCGGTCAGGCCCTTGGGATCGAGCACATTGGGATCGAGAATCGGCCGGCGGCTATCGGGCTCGGCTTTCGCGTTCAAGGTCACCAGCATCGGCTGCTGCTTTATGGGATCGCTGTAATTGGCAAAGACGAGATCGCCCCGCGCCATCAGCTGGCTGTAGGAGGGCGATGTGGTGCTGATGAGGCGCGTGAGTTCCGCCTTGACGCCCGCGCGTGCGGGAAGCGCGTCGAGATAGCTGCGCGTGCGCGCATTCTGCGCATCGCTCCAGGCCTGCACCTTGGGGTCGCTCGCGTTTTCGAGCCAGCGATAGGGATCGGCGATTCTCACGCCCTGCATCTTGTCAGACGTCTTGACGACCGGCGTCGCGGGCGGTGGCGCAACAGGCGAAGCAAGTGCTGTGGCGGCAAACAGCGTCAGGCTTGCAACGCAAAACCGTCGGGCAAACGCGTTCATAGGAGGCTCCGTATGATGGGGAAGAAGGTCAAAAACCTGCCCGGAAACCGCAACAAGGGCAAGAAAGAAAGGAGCCGGTCGCCCGGCCCCTGGTTTGCTGACACGCGGATTTGCGCCGCTTTGCTACTCGGGCTCAGTGGGTGCGGAAGTTCAGCTGCACCGCAACGACGTTCACGGAGCCTCTGATTGAACCGACGAGATTGCCTTTTATCGTGCTGCCCGGGTCGGTCTGCGACAGATTTACTTTTGAATCGGCGAAGAAAAGATGCGCGGCCGAGAACGAAATATCGGTCGAATCCGAGGCACGCAGGCGCGCGCCAAGCGAAAGCCAGGTGCGGTTGTTGTCCGGAATGCGCGGGCCCTTGGTGCTGTCGGGTATCGGGCTTTGATCGAAAGCCGTGCCCGCCTTAAGGGTCCAGAGGTCGCTCGCCTGATATTCCGCGCCAAGCGAGAAGAACCAGGAATCCTTCCAGTTGGTCGCGGTGAAATCGTTTAGCGCGGGGTTGGCAGAGGAAATTATCAGATGTTTGAACACGCTCCATTCGGTCCAGTCGGCTTCGCCGAGCAGGCTCCAATTGTCGCAGATGCGCCAGCGCGCGCCCATGCTCAAAATGCCCGGCGTGGTCAGCGAGGTCTGGGCTGGTTGATTGTTGAAAATACCAACGCCCAGAGCGAAGGGATTCGTGGCGACGCCCTGGAAGTTGAGATGGCCCTTCGCCGTCGTATCGATGGACGAGCGATATGACACGCCAAGCGATACCTTGTCGTTCACTTGCGCCATCAGGCCGGCGGTCCACCCCCAGCCCCAGCCTTTGGCGCTGAAGCGCGCGCCGACATCGTCGGCGCCGGGCGTGCCGCCAAAGCCGAGCGCAATGGTGCCGACATCGACCGCGTTAGTGAATGTGCCGTTGGCGTATTGCGCCTGCGGCCCTGCGGCGATGACGACATGGGGCGAAATTTCATAGGAGATAAGCGGCGTGATGTTGATTGTGGTGAGCTTGGTTTCATCGCCGTAATACCGGCCGACCCAATCCTTCGGGTAATTCGTCATCAAACCCCACGGCGCGGAAACCGACACACCGAACGCCCAGCGGTCAGCTACGCGCCAACGCATGGCCAGCGCAGGCACGGCGGCATTAGAAACGAAATTACTGGGCGAGCTTGGGCCGCCAAGCGGCGTGGGTGGCACGAAGGGCGGTATCGCCGATGTGGTGGCCGCGTAATGCGAAGACGTGTCGGGGAAAATTCCTGCCAGGCTTACCGAGAAGTCGGCATCGCCGACAAAACCGAGCGCCGCCGGATTGTAGACCATATAGCTGGCGTCGGAGCTTGTGGCAGCCGAGCCTGCATAAGCCGTGCCCATGGCGTCGGCGCTGTGCTCGCGCAAGGCATAGCCCGCCGCATTGGCGAGTTGCGGCGCGCACGCGCATGCCGCCACCAGAACAAGAGTGTATTTACGCATTTCATCCCCCCTTCACTCATCGCCCACAGTTTTCAGCGAATGAGAGTTAAATCTTCCTTACGCCTGCGATCAACACTTAAGCAACCAGTGAGACTGAACCCTTAACGGAGAAGCTATTATTAGATCATTTATCGCTTTCCGGGACGATAGCACGCGGCTGTAGGTATTTCAAAAGTCCTGTGTCTAAAGCGCCTTTCGAGAGCACGGAGCAGAACTACGCCCTGGACAGAGTGCGGCTGCGTTTTCGCGCGCCGCAGGTAGAGACCGTTTTCGAGCGCGAATCGCTTGCCCAGTCGATCAATTTCATTCGCGCCTATCTCATCGCCGGCACCGGGCTTTACGCGCTGTTCGGAATTCTCGATACGATAGTCGGCGGCGGCCAGCTCTATCAGCTCCTCGCCATCCGCTATGGCATCGTGACGCCGGTTCTAATCGGCATTTTTGCATTTACGTTTTTCCCCCCTTTCCTCAAGCACGCGCAAGCGGCGCTTGTTGCGGCAACGCTTACAGCGGGAATAGGCATTATAGTGATGACGGCGATCATGACCGGACCCTACAAGGATGGCTATTATGCGGGCCTGATCATGGTGGTGATTTATTGCGGCACCCTAATCCGCCTGAGATTCATTCATTCGCTTTGGATTTCGGTCCTGCTGTTCGTATCCTATCAGCTGGTGTGCTGGTGGATTAATCCCTTGCCTTTTGAAAAGGCCATCAGCAACGACTTTTTTCTTTTTATGGCGACAGGCGTGGGGCTGTTCTCCGGCTATATCGAAGAGACCTATATCCGCAGGGCCTATGCCAGCCAGAAGATCATCGAAGGCAAGAACATCCTGCTCAATGTGCTGCTGCAGGAATCGCACAAGGCGAACCGCTCAAAAAGCGAGTTCCTGGCGACTGTGAGCCATGAGCTGCGCACGCCGCTCAATGCCGTCATCGGTTTCTCTGACATCTTGAAAAAGCAGATGTTCGGTCCCCTCGGCAACGACAAATACACCGATTACGTGAACGACATTCATCGCAGCGGTTCACATTTGCTGTCGATCATCAATGAGATCCTGGATCTGGCCAAGGCGGAATCCGGCAAGCTTAAATTGGACGAACGTGAGGTCGAAGTTCTTGATGTTCTCGATCGTTGCATCCACATGTGCAACGAGGCTGCGCATGTCGGCAAAGTGAAGCTGGTGCCGCCGCAGAATCGCGAGCCAATTCTCATCCGCGCCGACGAAAGGCTGTTCTTCCAGCTGGTGCTCAATCTGGTTTCGAATGCGGTCAAGTTCACCCCGGAGGGGGGCGAGGTCCGCTTCTCGGTCGCCGCCAGCGTGCAAGAGGGCGTGGTGATCAAGGTCATCGACACAGGCATCGGCATCGCGCCCGAGGATATTCCGCGCGTGCTACGGCCCTTCGAACAGGTGGAAGGTTCGTTGACCCGGCGTCACGGCGGCACAGGTCTTGGATTGCCCTATGCCGACCGCCTCGCCCAGTTGCATGACGGCAAACTCGCCATCGAAAGCGAGCTGCGCCGCGGCACGACCGCAACAATCTGGCTGCCACCCAGCCGGTTCATCGGTTTCGGGCAGGTCTTGCCGTACAGGGCTGCCGGCTAATTCTCAGGCTTTCCGGGCAAAAAGCAGCCGCACGCGGCCCGTGGGATCGGTTTCGGTCCACGCTTCGGCCGGCTGCAAATCCTTCACCCAGGCGAGCATCTGCTGATCGGTGCGGTAATGCAGCGTCCAGTCGCAAATGAACTCCATGGGCCAGAAATTGCTCAAGGAGGTTTCATCCATATTGCCGATGATCAGGAGGCCGCCATGCGCCAGCGTTTTGTAAAGGCTGTGCACCAGGCGCGTGGCGCGGCGATCCACCAGGTAATCGAGCAGGCCCACAGAATAAATCAGATCCTGCGGCGGCACTGATTCAAAACTCTCATTGCTGCGCAGGATATCGGTGAACGACATGTTGAGGCAGCGCACGCGCGCGGCATCTTTCAGTCTCACGACATGCGGATAGGTTTTTTCATAGGCATAACGGAGCGCCGCCTGTTCCTGATCTATCAGCGTGAAGTCCACGCGGGATTGCGCGGAATGCGACCCCGCCAGGAAAAATTCGACCTCGCGCGCGGGGCCGCTGCCCAAACTCATGATCCGCGCCGTACGATCGACGCCTTTTTCGCGCACCACCCTGGCAATGACATTGCGTACGACTTCCATGCGGGTTTTGATGCATTCGGCCACGTCTAGGCCGACGCGGTGCATGAGCATCTGATAGACGTCGTCGCCACGGCGTTCCCAGTCATAGACCTGGTTCATCACCTCGAAGTCGCCGGGATAGCCCAGCGGCTTGCCGTAGCTGCGGTCCCAGATCGGCCCCAAACACAGTTCCGGCGTCAGTACGATCTCGGTAAATTCCTTGGCGGCCGCCACTGTTTCGTGCTTGTCCGCCATGCTGCGCGCCAGCTCGTTGCCCGCGCGCCACAATGTACGCCAGTGCTTGAGCAGCGGCTCGGCGCAGGCTTCATAGGCGCTGTCTTCATCGAAGCTACGGCCGAATTCACGCGCGAGGTTGATGTTTTCGTCCAGCACCGCGCGATAGGAGCGCAGCACATTAAGAACATCGGAACAGAAGGCGCGATAATCCTTGGACACCAGTTGCGCGGTCGCGCCGTTCAGCAAGGAAGAGCGGCGCACGATTTGCGCCTGCGCGTTGCGGTTCAGCAGCTGATCGAATTCGACATGGCTGTTGAGAAAGTTGAACGCGACTTTCGAGCCGAACACCGTCGTCTCGGTGCGGCAGACGCGCGCTTCGCTCTCGAAGATCGAAAGGCCCGATTGCTGGATGGTGAGAGGCACAACTTCGCCCACTTCCAGCGCGGCTTCGGCGCCGTGCTGGGCGATAACCGCCACGCCCCCAAGGCTGATGTTCTGTAAATTGTATAGCGTGGAGCCAACGCGAACCCGCGGCAGCAGATGAGGAAATAATTTCCTGGCTTCATAACGAGGTGGACGGAACCATACTTCGCGGCCCGACGAGCCGCGCAACTCCTCATACGCTAACATTGCGACACCTTACCCCTGGTGGTTGCCGCCGGAGGGAACCGGCGCTTGTCCTGAATGTTCAGGCGCGCCAGTGATTTGCCCGCTCCCGAACAAACGCACCGACTACATGGTTAATGAACGATTAATGGCTGCGAACGCATTGTAAGTCAAGGGAAATTTGTCCACGAAACAAGTTCGCTCAATCAAAACTGGTGACTTCATAAATTTGGGCTGCAACTATACCTGCGGCATTTATATACTTGACGTAGGGCCTTCGCCCACGCAAGATTCTTTTAACCTTGGCAAGGAATGCTCATCCGTAACCAGTCCGTCATCGCCATGCGATGGTGGCTCAGGTTCCGTTTGCCGAGGGACGATCCGTTATGAGGGGGCCGCCTGATGGCGGCTTTCTTACTAAGTGCTTTGGTATTGTTCGCGATTGAATGCCTGGAATTGCCAGTTCCTCCGTTCCGTTCGGATGAAGCGAAAGAGGAAGCGGTGTACCTGGGGTTTGCTAGTGACAAAATCGACGTAATCAAACCGTCCATAAAACCAAACGTGAAGCCGCCCGCCGACAATATCGCCAGCTTCTTTGACAGAACTAATGGAGAGTTCAGTTTCAAATTTCTGCATTTATGTTCTACCCAAACTTGGCACCATATATTCCTCTGGGACATGCAAAATCACGCCGTAAACTGGAACTTGTGGCGGTTTTTCAGACATTTCCATTCCGCAACTTGTTTCGAGAATAAGACCGGGACACTTTCCGTAATTTCTAAAATAATATTCGACGGTGACTCTCGATTTCGTGATTTTATGGGGGTTAGTGCCAAACAATTCAGCGGCATTAATAAGATCGCTAACGGTATTGTTCTTAACGACTATTAAAAAACGCGCTCTTTCGGCAGCTATAGCAGCGTTAGTAGCTTTGGTAGTCAAATCCAAAGAGTCTTTTGTCAGGCGCGCCTGTTTATCTGTGGCCCAATACAGAGTGCCAGTGAAGGCAGCGATAAATGCGGCGGCAAGAGAAGCAACAAGGCCATTGTGTATGTCTACGACATTGATAATCCACAGCAAGAGATATGGACCGATATGGTGCTGGGCGCACTCTTTTACGCCTGTGTAATCATCCTTGGCGCATATGTCGCCGTAAAATGGAGTGAACAGTCACACGTCGAACAGCAAAATCGCTGTTACAAAATAATAAAGGGAAGCCCTTACCCACTTGCGCTTTAGCCAATTCAACATTTTTAAATAGCCCCCAAGAGATAATGATTACTCCGCAGATGTTTTCTGCGGGGGTGGGCGTTTTCGAATCTTTTTATGAGCTTCCTTATACGGCATATCTAGTGGCGGAGGTTTATAAAGCCATGGCAGCCGAAGCAATCGCTGACCAAGCTCTATTTTCAGTGCCTCCGCCGCCGGGTCGCAAATCATCATCAGGCGCATAACTATTGCCATGCAATCTGACATCGCGAGTCTTATGTCGCCGATATTAAGGCGCATTACTTCAATGTTTTCCTTAGTGGCTGCCGTCTTTGCGTTTGAAGAGATGATTACATTCTCAGTTATTTCTGCGCCGCGATGAACTAGTTTGTCTCGAAGCGACCCAATTTCTGAAAGATGTGTGAAGGCGTTTTCCACTTTGGATGCTAATTCTTCCCCGAGATCGCGCGACGCTATTACGCTCTTTGTAATTGTCATTAAATCGCTGAGGCGCATACCAGAACTAATAGAACGTGCCGCATTAAGGTGTAGCCCTGAGATATGCCAAAACAACAGATGCACTTGCGTTTCTGCCAGGGCGTAATATTGAATGAACCGCCCAAACGCCTCGTAATAAACTTCTGGCGCGCTGGGCTTATCAGGATGTGACATGACGAAAAATAACCTCGCCAATAACCGCCGGGATGAGATTCTCCTGCGGATGCTTAAAACCCCGCCGAAGCCTCATTCTGAAATGAGGGTAAAGCCAAAGCCGAGTTGGGCCAAGACCACCAGCCACAAGTCCCGTCGCAAGACCTAAATCCACAGATTCACCTGCTGAAAACGGCACCGCATCGTTCCAGACCGGGCCTTTTTACCAACCGTCAACCTTACAAAGTTATTCTTGCGTCCATGTTGGATGTGCAATCCGTTCTGCGCCGACAGGCAGAAATCGATTTCCGCCTGATATTTGATCGCACCCCTGGCATGTGTCTTATCTTGGACACGTCGTTCAACATTATCGCGCAAAACGAGGAACACGCACGGGCAACGCTCACGACCTCTGAGAACGTGATCGGACGTTTTCTATTTGAAGTGTTTCCAGACAAAGACGATTTACAGGCCACCGGAGTGTCGCTAGTGCGCCAGTCGCTCTTGAATGTTTTGAAGACGCGCAAGACAGACGTGATGCCAATCATCCGCTATGACGTTCAATCGGAACAAGGCGATTTTCAAGCGCGATATTGGGCGATCACAAATACGCCAGTTCTTGGACCGGACGGATTTGTGACGTGGATCATAAATCGGGCGCAGGATGTGACCGAGCATGTTCTATCCGGTGTTGGGAAGCTCAACTAAACGCCAGCGAGCCCTTGTTAAGGCTCCTGCGCTGATTCATTGTCAGGAAAACGGCAGCTTCAATTGTTTAGGTCGTGTAGCAACTATTCGCTGCCACCATAGCGGCCATTTGGTGCGCCAGCGCGAACGGTAGCTGCCGCGCTTTTTCCTTCCTTTTAGGCTTGGGCTTGTTCGGTCCCACTAGTCCGCCGATATGTGAGCCTCTTGCCTTTTATACCTTTAAGGGCCTTGTCAGTGCGGACGTTATCATTCCCGCCAACCGCTTCACGGTTGTTGTAGCGAAAATCGAACTCCGTCAGATAACGATCTAGATGCTGCTCGCCACAGTGCTGATAGATGCCTCTCATTCCACGCTTGAACACGCTGAAATAACCTTCGAGCGTATTGGTGTGGATTTGGCCCGAAACGTATTCCTTGCCGTGGTCAACGCTTTCATGCGCAGCCACAGGAGCGCCAAGATAGAAATTGGCCCTATCCGTCATTAGGTGGCTTTCGGGGTGAACGTGCTTCACCAAAGCCGCCTTGATGGTTTTCTTCGTGGCCTTGTCGATCTGCATGGAACGGACAGGGCCGCCACGCTCGACTAGGCTCAGAACCGTCATCTTGTGACCATAGCCAGCATGAGCCATCGAAACGCCTGACTTGTGGCCCAGATAAGTTTCGTCCGATTCCACGATCTTGCCGCCGCCGCCAATCGGGCTGGATGTGTCCTGCTTCATGGCCTCACGAAACCTATGCATCATGAACCAGGCGCTCTTGTAGGTGACGCCCAACATTCTGTGCATCTGGTGTGCTGAGATGCCCTTCTTGGATGACGCCAGAAGGCTTGCGGCATATAGCCACTTATTCAGCGGAATATGGGAACGCTCAAAAACCGTTCCTACGGTCACGCTAAAGGGCTTCTCACAGGCGTTGCACCAATAGACGCCCGGACGAGTGGATTTGCCCTTGAGCTTGGTGGCTTCGGCCATCACCCCACAGTGAGGGCAGAGAGGGCCATCGGGCCAAAGAAGCCCCTCTAGGTGCTTACGGGCGGCGGTTTCATCGGTGTAAATGCGTGATAGAGCGGTCATGGCGGTTTTCCTTTGTGCCGCCAAGCTATCAGGGTCTAATCCCTACGTCAAGTATATAAACGCCATACCTGCAGTTGTACGGCTATGAATGCCGCATACAATTTGATGAGTCGCATTCCAAAGGTGCAGGGCACCCCCAAACAAGAGTTGAGGGCTGTGCAGCGACAGCAATGAGATGGCGCACAGTCAAAGCCCCGCAACGCGACCAGGATTTTTCGCTTCGATTTCACGGACCATGAACGCGCGTTCATCCGGCTTCATGCAGATCAAGCAATAGCAACAATAATTCTCACCACGCTTTGATCTCTGACTGGAAGCCGGGCGCTGGGCAGTACTATGCGCACCTGTTAAACTAAATTCGAAGTGAGGCGGCATCACTTAAATGCGGGATTACCATGTCCAGTCATGTGCGTTTGCGTGCGCTCAGCACAGCGGTGCCGCCTTGTGTGCTTGAACAAAAGGACGTTAAGGCCCGCGCGGCCAATATTTTCCGTGGGCGGGATATTGAACGGATGCTTCCCATTTTCACCAACACCGGCATCGAGCGGCGCTATTCCTGCGTGCCCATTGATTGGTACAGCGAGCCGCATGGCTGGTGCGACCGCACTGCGCTTTATGTCGAGAACGCCATAGAGCTTCTGGAAAAGGTCACTTTGGCGTGCCTGGCGGATGCGGGGCTCGCGCGTGAGGACATCGATGCGATCGTGGTCGCCTCGACTACCGGCATCGCGACGCCGAGCCTGGATGCGCTTCTCGTCGAGCGGATGGGGCTCAGGCGTGACATCAAACGCCTGCCCATTTTTGGGCTTGGCTGCGCGGGAGGCATCATCGGTCTCTCGCGCGCGGCCGACATGGCAAAGGCCATGCTCGGAAGCCGGGTACTTTTTCTGGTGGTGGAATTGTGCGCGCTTACTTTCCGCAAAGATGATTTCTCCAAGAGCAATGTCGTCGCGGCTGCGTTGTTCGGCGACGGCGCGGCAGGCGCCATTCTCTCGACCGAAGGCAAGGGGCCAACGCTCGGCGCCGCCGGCGAATATAGCTGGCCGCATTCGCTCGATATCATGGGCTGGGATATCCAGGAAGATGGCCTCAAGGCCCGTTTCGCGCAGAGCATTCCGTCGCTGGTGACGGCCGATTTTCGCAGAATTGTGCTCGATTTCCTCCACCGCCACGATTTGCGCTTTGAGGATATCGATGTCTTCGCTTGTCATCCTGGCGGGGCGAAAGTGCTGGACGCGCTCGAAGAAGCGCTTGGTCTGGCCGCTGGCGCGCTTGGCGAAAGCCGCGCCGTGCTGCGCGATTATGGTAATATGTCCGCCGTGACGGTTCTTTTTGTGCTCGATCGCATGCGCGGAAAGCTTGGCGCCCAGCGCACCTTGATGAGCGCCCTGGGGCCGGGCTTCACCTGCGCCTTTCTTATCGTCGAAGGGCAATGACGCCAGCCTATATTATTATCGGCGCGGTAGTGCTCGGGCGGTTGGGCGAGCTTATTTACTCCGAACGCAACACGCACGCGCTGCTCGCCCGCGGCGCAATCGAAGTGGGGCGCGCGCATTACCCGTTGATCGTGCTGCTTCATGTTGCATGGTTCGTGGCGATTGTGCTGGCGCTGCCCAATCCGCCTGTCATCTACTGGATCCCCTTTTGCATATTCTTGCTGTTGCAGGTGGCGCGGGCATGGGTGATCTCGACGCTGGGGTCCTATTGGACCACGCGCATTATCACGCTGCCCGGCGCGCCGCTGGTCAGGCGCGGTCCCTATCGCTTTCTGCGGCACCCGAATTACGCGGTGGTGCTGGGAGAAACCGTCATGCTTCCGCTGATTTTCGGCGAACTGTGGGTCGCGATTGCGTTTACAAGCGCCAATGCATTGCTGCTGTGGTGGCGCATTCGCGAAGAAAATCGGGCGCTGGCGCCGCGGCGCGGACTGCCAAGCGCTTAAGCCTTCTCTGGCTTGAATTCGGTGGCGACACCGTTCACGCAATAACGCAGACCACTGGGCTTAGGTCCGTCCTCGAACACATGGCCCAAATGGCCGCCACAGCGCGCGCAATGGATTTCGGTGCGCCGCATGCCGTAGCTGCCGTCAACCGACGTGCCGACAGCGCCTTCGATGGGATCGAAGAAACTCGGCCAGCCCGTGCCGCTCTCGAATTTCGCGCCAGATTTAAACAGCGGCTGGCCGCAACCGACACAGACAAAGGTGCCTTTGCGTTTTTCCGTGTTAAGCGCGCAAGAGCCCGGGCGTTCGGTGCCATGCTCACGCAGCACGTTAAACTGCTCCGGCGTAAGCTGGCGGCGCCATTCCTCTTCGCTCTTAGTGACGGCGAAATGCTGGTCTTTTGCCATATTCCCTCCAAAAACTATCACTAACGGCAAATATACAATGATGTTCCCGTCGCCGGATTTCAACCTTCCTAATCGCCGAGCTACTTTACAGGATATGTCGCGAAAGGCTTCGATACGCGCCATGCCAGCACTCGATAAATATCGCGCCAAACGTGATTTCCACGCGACGTCCGAGCCGCGCGGCAAAGTCGCGCGCGGGAAACGCAAGGCGCTCAGCTTCGTCATTCAACGCCATGACGCGACGCGGCTACATTACGACTTCAGATTGGAACTGGATGGCGTCTATAAATCCTGGGCGGTGACGAAAGTGCCTTCGCTCGATCCGGCGATAAAGCGCCTTGCCGTGGAGGTGGAAGATCACCCGCTCGATTACGGCACGTTCGAGGGCACTATCCCCGAAGGCCAGTATGGCGGTGGCACGGTGCAGTTGTGGGATCGCGGCACATGGCAGCCGCAATCGGAGCGGCCGGCGCAACTGGATTTGGCGGATGGCCATCTCAAATTCGAGCTTGACGGCGAGCGTATGCGTGGCGGCTGGGCGCTCATCCGCCTGCGCGACCGCGATGCGGGGCAGAAGCGCAAGCAGCGCCACAACTGGCTGCTGATAAAAGAAAAAGACAAGGCAGCAAAGCCGGGCCATCCCGACGCCTTGTTAAAAACGACCACCTCGGTGAAAAGCGGCCGCACCCTGAAACAGATCGCTGACGCAGCAAAAGCAAAACGCAAATGAAATCGCCAAAAACCGCGTCACAACCCGGACAGGAAGCGATTGTCGCAGGAATTCGCATCACCCATCCCGGCAAGGAGCTGTGGCCGGCGGCCAAAGGCGATAAGGCCGTCACCAAGCTCGATCTCGCTCGCTATTACGAGACGGTGGCGCCGCGCATGCTGCCCCACATCGCAGGGCGGCCGCTTTCCATGGTGCGCGCGCCCGACGGCATCACGGGCGAGCGTTTCTTCCAGAGACACGCGCTCATGGGCAATGCGGCGCGCTTTCATTCCATGAAAGTGAAAGGCGAAACGAAGCCGTTCCTCGCCGCCGATACGGTGGAAGCCCTGGTGGCGCTGGCGCAGGCGGCCGTGCTGGAATTGCATCCATGGGGCTCGAAGAAGGACGATCCGGAAACGCCGGCGCGCATTGTTTTCGATCTCGATCCCGCGCCCGATCTGCGCTTCGACGCGGTGATCGCAACTGCGAAGGAGCTGCGCACGCGGCTTTCTACGTGCGGCCTTGAACCCTACGTCAAGACCACGGGTGGCAAAGGCATGCATGTCACGGTGGCGATCAAAGGAACGCCGCGCCACCGGCTTGCCTGGCGAGAGTCCAAGGAGTTTGCAAAGAAAATGTGCCTGCTGATGGAGCGCGACAGTCCAGAGCTTTACACGACGACGGTGGCCAAGAGCGTGCGCAGCGGAAAAATCTTTCTCGATTACCTGCGCAACGACCGCTTTGCGACCGCCGTGGCGCCTTGGTCGCCGCGGGCGCGGCCGCATGCTCCCATCGCCATGCCGCTAGAATGGGGTAAGCTGCGCGCGGGCCTCGATCCGCATATCTTCACCGTGTCAAACGCGCGAAGCTGGCTCAAGACCAGCGACCCCTGGAAAGATCTCGACAAATCAGCAAGCCCGCTAGCGGTTGCGCTGGAGAAATTAAAATAAGCACCATATTAAAACGACGCCGGACGCTTGGGCGTGGAACATTTGTTCTCTTCCACGCGTTTTCATCGAATATATCCGGGACTATGCCATGGCGATGAAATGGGAAAAATTTATTGAAGACGCAAAGCTCGACCCCGGCCGCTATTATCGCAGCCCTGCCGATGTCGTTCGCGACCGGCGCCTTTCCAATGAAGAGCGGCTGTCCATTCTCGCGGCATGGGAGAAAGACGCGCGAGCATTATCGGTAGCGGAAGACGAAAACATGGCGGGTGGCGAACCAAGTCAACTTGCGCAAGTGGTCCAGGCGCGAATGGAAGTCGAACAAAGCATGGGCCGGCCTTCTCCAGAAGGCGGCCAGGATGGCGGCAAGATCGGCAATTGATGCCTTATGCCAGCCCTTAAGGTTCCGTATCAAAATAAGCGATGTTTTCACGCCACCGGCGGCTGACCGCGCAACGCGCTTACCAAGCCGCTAATCACAAGAAGAACCACGAAAACTATAAGCAGAAATTTCGCAATCGTCGCGGCAAGCCCAGCCAAACCAAAAAAGCCGAGATAGGCAGCTATAATGGCCAGAATAAAGAAAGTCAGCGCCCAGCCGAGCATTGTTTCCACTCCTTCGGAAGCTGAAACGCGCCTATTCCTTGCCAGTTCCCTGAACGTCAGGCTGCTATCCTTTTGGAGGAATGAAAGAACAACGCCTGCCCGATAGTGGCCTGCACAGTCTCGGGCAGGAATGGTTTGGTGACGAGGTATGTGGGTTCGGGCCGTTCGCCAGTGAGCAGGCGTTCCGGATAAGCGGTGATGAAAATCACCGGTACGTCAAAATTGCGCAGGATTTCAGCCACTGCATCGATGCCGGAGCCGCCTTCGCCGAGATTTATGTCTGCCAAGATCAGGCCCGGCTTGTGCTTGCGTGCTTGCGCCACTGCTTCGTCGCTGGTGGCCGCCGTGCCAACCACTTCATGACCAAGATCGCCAACTAAATTTTCAAGATCAAGCGCGATGATGGATTCGTCCTCGATGATGAGCACGCGCGAAGCCAACTGCGCTTCGATGGCGGCCTGCGCCTCCATGATCGCGCGTTCAACTTCTTCGGGCGTTTCGTCGAGAACAAGCGCAGCTTCGTTCAGGTTGAAGCCTTCCACCGCGGTCAACAGCAAGGCCGCGCGCTTGTACGCCGCCAGCGCGCGCAGCCGCTCGTCGGGACTGGCGTTGGGCGCTACCGATTTTTCCTCATCGAGACGTTCCACCGAGCTTGACCACATGGCGTGAAATAGCTGGTAAAGCGCCACGCGCGGATTGATATCGGTGGCCAGCTCCTGTTGGCCGGCGAGAAGCGCGGTTAATGCGCCCCTTACATGGGCGTCGCCACTGTCCTGCGAGCCTGTCAACGCCCTGGCATAACGGCGCAAATAGGGAAGATGCGGCGCCAAAGATTCTGTCACATTCATGGGGTTCACCCTCCTTCCCCAAATCCTAACGCCTCGTGTTAAGGAAAGTTCCCACCCAGGGAACCTTTTGGCAACCTAGGCGTAATCAAAAGGGTCTGGGCGAGGGGCCTGGAGGGCTGGAGTGAGTATGGTTCATAAAGAGGGGTATGGTGGACGGGTGAAAAAAGATCACGAGAAGACCGCAGCAATTCGTGCGCGTCAGCGCGCGCTAGGGCGTGAGTTGCGCCGCATGTACGACGAAGTCGTGCAAGAGCCCGTGCCTGACGAATTTCTCGAGATATTACGCAAGATCGATCAACCCAACGGCAAAAAGGGGAATGAGACCAAGTGAAGTCTCAGGACGTCAGTCCGCTTGCCACATCGTCAACCGGCCGCGCCGATCCCGATACGGCCTTCCGGCAGGGCTTGCTTGAACTCATTCCGTTCCTGCGCGCATTTTCGCGCTCGCTTTGCGGCGACCGTGATCTCGCCGACGATCTGGCGCAAGAAGCACTGACAAAAGCCTGGCAGTCACGCGATTCATTCAGGCCCGGATCGAATCTCAAGGCATGGCTTTTTACCATTCTGCGCAATCAGTTTTATTCCGATCGCCGGCGCGCCTGGCGCCAGGCGCCCTGGGATGAGGGCGCGGCCGAGCGCCTTCCTGCCGCAAGTGGAGAACAGACCTGGGCGGTGCAACTTTCCGAAACCGCGCGCGCACTGCGCGGGCTGCCCAACGAGCAGCGCGAAGCCTTGATTCTTGTCGGCGCGGGCGGTTTCTCCTATGAGGAAGCCGCGCGCATCTGCAATTGCGCTGTCGGAACGGTGAAGAGCCGCGTCGCGCGGGCGCGCAAAGCGCTGATTGGTTCCCTGGAAGGCAAGAGGCATTTGCCTCTCCATACCGAGCCCAGCCCCGGCAAGGGAGACGCCACACATGAAATCATGGCGCAGCTTGACCGGTTGGCTCCGCCCCAGGAGCAAACCACCCCTTCAGGACGCCAAGGCAAGAGAGGCTCCACCTGAAAGCAGCGGCTGGTCGCTGCGTTTCCGGATATTGGTGACAATTATTATCGCGCTGATGCCGGTCGCGATCCTCAGCGTCGTGCAGGGAGTAGATCGCGTCCAGCGCGACGAAAAAGATATTCGCGAAAGGTTGTTTCAGACCGCGCGCGCTTCGGCCAGCGACGAAGAAAATATGCTCGCCGCCGCCGAGCAGATTCTGCGCGCGCTTGCCAACCAGCCCGATGTGCGCAGCGGCAGCAATCCCGATTGCGACAAGGAACTGTCAGACGCGCTTAGCGGCCTTTCCTTCTTCACCAATATTGGCCGTATTGACGCGAAAGGGGAGGTCATCTGCTCGGCGCTGCCGCAGGGGAATAAACTGAATGTCCAGGGTCTTTCTTGGTGGCATGATGCAGCCACGCATGATGGCTTTGTGGTGAGCGAAGAGATTTACGGCGCCCTATCGAAACGCAACGTTTTGCTTGGGCTTCTGCCCTTGCGCACAAACGCGGGTAAATTCGATGGCGCTTTGGTCATTGGCGTGGACACAGAGTGGCTCGATTACATGCTGCATGCCAAGCAACTTCCGCGAGACGCCGTGGTGACGCTGTTCGACCGCTCCGGCGCCGTCATTGCCACCAACAATGGCAAGGTCGCGGAAAGCCTTTTCAGCAATAATGTGAAGGCGCGGCGGACGCCAAGCGGCCTGTTCGAAGCAACGGGGCCGAATGACGAAAACTGGCTCTACGCCACGGCGCCATTATTAAGCAACCAGATTTTTGCTGGCTTTGCCATGCGCGAAGCCGATCTGTTCGTTTGGACCTATATTCACGTCGCTTGGGACTTGCTGCTTCCAGTCTTTATGATCGCGCTGGCCTGGGCTGGCATCTGGATCGCGACTGATCGCCAGGTGATCCGCTGGATCGATTACATGCGGCGCATTGCGGCTGCTTACGCGCATGGCCATTACGCCATACGCCCCGCGCTTGAAGATGCGCCCAGCGAATTCCATCTGCTTGGCAACACGCTTTCCAGCATGGCGGACGCCATCCAGGACCGCGACAAACGCTTGCGCGACGCTGTGGCGCAAAAAACGTTGCTGATCAAGGAAACCCATCATCGCATCAAGAACAATCTGCAGATCGTGATGAGCCTGCTTAATCTGCAAGCGGGACAGTTGCGTGATCCGGCGGCGCAGGATGCGCTTAAGCAGGCGCAGGTGCGCGTCAATGCCCTGGCCCTTGTCCACCGCATCCTGCATGAGATCGAGGATCAAAGCTCGGTTGATATGAAACGGTTGCTGAACGATTTGGTGGAACAATTGCACGGCGGGCTGGGCGGCGGCAGGCGCGACCTGCGCATCGAAACCGATATTGCGGAGCGGCGCGCCTCAAGCGATGTGGCAGTGCCCCTGACACTGTTCACCGCCGAGGCGTTGACAAATGTTTTCAAGCACGCTTATCCGCCGTCGCATCGTGGCGGCCTAATTCGCGTCAGCCTGCAGCCTAACGGGGATAGCAAGCTAAAACTCACTGTGGCAGACGATGGCGTCGGCCTTGACCTGGCAATGCAAAAAGGCATCGGCTCGCGGCTAATCAACGCCTTTGCGCAGCAGATTGGCGGCACGGCAGAGAGTCATCCTCGGCAAGGCGGCGGCACGGCTGTCGAACTTGTTTTTCCCGATCCCGATGCAACCGAGAACGGCAATGAAAAAGAGGTAAGCGCCATCGCGTCAAATACCGCCCGCGCTTCAGAATCATAAATTTCAAATGGAATGGCCGAGACCGCTGATGAAGTCGACGGCCAGCGCCAGAATGAAAGTATTGAAGAAAAACGAGAGACCGGCGTGAACTGTGATCAGCTAGCTGAATTTTCCGTTAAGCGCCGACATATCGGAAACCTGGTAGGTCATGCCGACGCAAAACGCCATGTAGACGAATTCCATATAACCGATATGAGCCGGTGAGCGTGGAAATTCCAGGCCGCAATTGCTCATGTCTTTGCGGCCGTGCTCGCCATAAAATTCATGGGCATAATGCATCGTGAACAGCGTGTGCATGCACAACCACGACAGCACAACTGTCGAAATGCAAAGTACGCTGGCGGCAGCAGCAGCAATGCCCACCGCTGTTTTCGCCATCTGAACTTCGAATACAGTCCCGCCCAGGCTTGCCAGCACGGCAGCCACCATGATCGCGAGAATAACCGTGCGCGGCTCATCTTCTTCCGCGGCGTGCCTGCGCAATTGCGCCTCATCGGCGGTCGCGAACATGAGCCAAATGAGCGCTAGAAATACGCAAACGCCGATGTTCCAGCCGAACAGAACGCACGTGACAGGATCGAAACTGCCGCCCAGGAGAACGCCGGCCACGCCACCCACAACCAGCGCGATCAGCAAGCGAAGATGGGCCTGAAAATGACTTTTCATGGTTGGGCGTAGCCAAACCAACTCAATAATTATGATGCGGTGACCGAAGCTGCGTTGCAACGCTTGTGAACCTTCGCCCACAATGAAAGGAAATAGCAGGAATTGCGCTGCTTAAGGGACTTCAGCTACGACGCGATTACGCTGACGGCCCAGGCCTGCGATCTCGGCTTCGACGACGTCGCCTGCCTTGAGGAATTTTCCCTTGGCGGTGCCGACGCCGCTAGGCGTGCCGGTGGCGAAGATGTCGCCTGGCTCAAGCGTCAGCATGTGGGAGAAATATTCGATTTGTTCTTCTGGCGAGAAAATCATCTCGCCTGTGTTGCCGTCCTGCATGGTTTCGCCATTCACGGCCAGTGTAAGCCGCAAATTCATATAATTGGGCACGAATGCGCGCGGCACGAACAAAGGCCCCATGGGCGCGAACGTGTCGTGATTTTTACCGCCAAGCCAATCGCTGCGCAGGCCGGGCCTGTCCTCGCGAAGAAATAGAGAACGGCACGAAACGTCGTTTGTAGTCATTAAACCCGCGATATGATCCTTGGCGCGCGCAACTGCTATATGCTTGCCGCGCCTGCCAATGGCGATTGCCATTTCCACTTCCCAATCGATCCGGTCGAAAAGCCTGGGAAGAACGATGTCGTCTTCCGCGCCGATCAGCGTGCTGGGCGCGCGCAAGAAGGAATAGGGCTTGGTGTTGTCTTTTTCGCCGCTGAAATCTTTGCTGGCGCTGCCGAACTTTACCGCCTGCATCTCTTTCACATGTTCTTTATAGTTTTGCGCCGCATAAAGCATTTTGCCGGGCGTGAGCACCGGCGGCAGCTTGTGCAGTTCGGGAAACCGGCTCACACTGTTGCGCAATTCTTTATTTTCGACGCCCTCGCGCGTGATGAAGTCCGCAATGTCGGACAGCGCGTCGAAATTTCCGTCCCAGTCCTGCAATAAACCAAACAGACTTTCGTCGTGCGACAGGCGCTTTGCTTTTTCGCCCCGTGCGCAGCGGTAATGTGGATAAATACTGACGAGTGATATTGCGCGCTCGCCCAACACCATCACCACGAAAGGCGGGCTGCCCGCACTCGATACCGTTGCAAGACCGAACATCACACACCTTCTCCAGCCGCTAGCGCACAGCTATGCCCGTGAGTGGCAGTAGTCAATCGTGGGTCAGCTCTTGGCCGGGTAGAGGCGCAACACAAAGAGTATAGCTCGCAAAGCCGTAACAACGGGATTTCAGTGTGGAGCTGTGGCGGGCGCTGGAGCGGGAGTGGCCGAACTTGCTGGCGCCGGCGTCACCGCCTTCTGGCGCGCCAGCTCCTTGAGCTTGGACATGCCAGCGGCATAACCATTGAACGACATGGGCAGGTTTATAGGTTTTTCGCCATGATAGAGGACGAAACCAATTGCCCCTGAATTGCCGCCCGCCGCTAATCCCTCGACCCGACCCTTGCCCAATTCCACTTCGACATAGCAACCATCGGGCGCACAGCGGCGGAACTTCAATCCTTCGATTTTTTGTGTACCGGCTGAAAGCGTGAGCCCGCGCGCGAAGGAGATGCCAAGAGGCACAACTATTTGCGTCGCATAGTCATCGTGGCTGGGCACGTAAGCGAACGACACGCTGGTGACGCGCTGTTTTGTGTCCTTGTTAATCGCGACTTGGATCATATCGCAGGGAGCAGGCGACTTAACGGGAAAACAGCGCACGGTCCAATCGCCAAAACTTTGCGTATCCGTGGGAGCGCCTGGAGCAGTTTGTGTCTGCTGCTGGGCCGTGCCCGCGGCTGGGCGAGCGGCAGGAGCTGCGCCTGCGGGATGCGGCGCGGCGGCTGCTTGGGCCAATGCACGTTCAGCTGGCGCACCGATTGCGATGGCCGCAACTGTGATCAATGCAAGTTCACGCAGAGACATAAAGGGCACCTTTGCTGCGGCGGGCAGTTTGCGCCAGCCGCGGTTCAATCGAGAAAGCTCCAGAAGGCGCGCGAGCTCCTTGCCTTTTCGAGTTCGGCGAAGCCATCAGCGAATCCGTTCAGCGAAAAGGTAATCGGTACGGGCGAGCCGCCACTGGCGGCAGAAACAACGACCTGGCCATTGGTGTTCGTCTTCAGCGCGCTGAGCGTCTGCTCGTCGAGAGTGAGGATTGCGAGACAGCCTGTGGGATCGCAAGTCTCATAGGGCCTGACCATCACTTCGCCGCCGCCAACCGAAAAGCCAAGGCCCGGATCGAGCAGCACGCCATGCGGCACAGTGATGGAGAGTGGCGAATTGGGCGCCGTATTGTTCAACGACAGGCGCAGCAGCGTCCCCCCCTGGTCGCGCGTGACATCCAGATTGAGTACGCAATTCTCATTCTTCTCGCTTGGTGGCGGACAGATCACACGCCAATCCTTGAACCCGACGACCGTTACTTCTTCCCGGCTGGCACTCTTCACATGCTGCATGACAACCGTGCCGAGGCTGCCAATGCCGATCAGCAAGAGCGCCACGAAAACGCCAATGACAATCGGCATTGCGCCCGACAGCATGGGGCGCCGCATTGGTTTTCCGGACGAATTGGTGTTTGCCGACATCGAATATCCCGTTTCCGTTTCCTTGAGGGCATGGGGCGCCGTTAGGGACACGCCTTTTAGCCTCTCCCAACGGCTTTGGCGACACCCGTTCCAGGCCGTGCTTAATGGCCTTTGGCGCCCCGCCTATATCCAAGCCACCTGCTTTATCCCAGCCCTTACGGCTGCTAAATCAGCACCAGCCGAGGCACCTACGCATGCAAAAAGTCTATAAAGACGCCAAAGCCGCCCTCGATGGCCTGCTGTTCGACGGCATGACCATCATGTCGGGCGGTTTTGGCTTGTGCGGCATCCCGGAAAATCTGATCACCGCACTGAAAGAGTCAGGTGTCAGGAACATTACCGTTATTTCCAACAATGCGGGGGTGGACGATTTTGGCCTCGGTCTGCTGCTGCAGACGCGCCAGATAGCCAAAATGATCAGCTCCTACGTTGGCGAAAACGAGACCTTCGAAAAACAATATCTTTCCGGCGATCTTGCGCTTGAATTCAACCCGCAAGGCACCTTGGCCGAGCGCATTCGCGCAGGCGGCGCGGGCATCCCCGGCTTCTACACCAAGACCGGCGTCGGCACGCTCATCGCCGAAGGCAAAGAGCACAAGGTCTTCAACGGCGAGACCTACATATTGGAAAAAGGATTGACCGCCGATTTGTCGATCATCAAAGCATGGAAAGGAGATGAGGCAGGCAACCTTGTCTATCGCAAGACCGCGCGTAATTTCAATCCCGTGATGGCAACGGCTGGCAAAGTGACCGTGGCGGAAGTGGAGGAGATCGTACCGATGGGAACGCTCGATCCCGATCAGATTCATACACCCGGCATATTCGTGCTACGTCTCGTGCAAGGGCGCGATCATGAAAAGCGCATCGAAAAGCGCACCACGCGGCCTAGCTAAAAAGGCGAACATGACTTGGACACGCGACGACATGGCGAAGCGGGCGGCAAAAGAGCTGCATGACGGCTTCTACGTCAATCTTGGCATCGGCATTCCGACGCTGGTGGCGAATTATATTCCCGAAGACGTTGATGTGACGCTGCAATCGGAGAACGGCATGCTCGGCATGGGGCCCTTCCCGCGCGAGCACGAAGTCGATGCCGATCTGATCAATGCCGGCAAGCAGACCATCACCGAGCTCAAGCGAACCTCTTATTTCTCGTCCGCCGACAGTTTCGCCATGATCCGCGGCGGCCATATCGATCTTTCAATTCTGGGCGCGATGGAAGTTTCGGAGAAAGGCGATCTCGCCAACTGGATGATCCCCGGCAAAATGGTCAAGGGCATGGGCGGCGCCATGGATCTGGTGGCGGGCGTCAAGCGCGTGGTGGTGATCATGGATCACACCAGCAAATCGGGCGAGCCCAAACTCTTGCATAAATGCTCGCTGCCGCTGACGGGGGCGGCCTGCGTCGACCTGGTGATCAGCAATTTTGGCGTCTTCGATATCGACAAAAACGGCATGAGCCTGATCGAGCTAGCGCCAGGCGTAACGCTTGACGAAATCAAAGCCAAGACCGAAGCCAGTTTCCGCGTTCGTCTGTGATTTTCATTACCAGAGATGCACGCGCGCGTCTGGCGCCAGGTAGTATTTGTCACCGGCTTTCACATCGAAAGCCTCATACCAGCCATCGACATTGCGCACAGTGCCGTCGACGCGGAACATCGCAGGGCTGTGCGGGTTCGAAAGCACGCGCTGGCGTAAATACCCTTCGCGATCCTTTTCACGCCAGATCTGGGCGAAGCCCAGGAAGAATCGCTGATCGCTGGTGAAGCCGTCGATGATAGGCGCTTTCTTCCCCTTTAGCGCACGGTGATAGGCGGCGTATGAAATGGTGAGCCCGGAGAGATCGCCGATGTTCTCACCAAGCGTAAGCTTGCCATTTACATGTAGGCCTTCGATGGGAACGAACTTGCTATATTGCGCCACCAACGTATCGGTTTTGGCCTCGAAATTTTTGCGATCCTCCGGCGTCCACCAATTGCTGAGCACACCCATGGCATCGAACTTGCTGCCCTGGTCGTCGAAGCTATGGCTGATTTCGTGGCCAATAACCGCGCCTATGCCTCCAAAATTGACCGCGTCATCGGCGTTCTCATCGAAGAAAGGCGACTGCAGGATCGCCGCCGGGAAGACGATTTCGTTCACGCGCGGATTGTAATAGGCATTCACGGTGGGTGGCGTCATGCCCCATTCGCTTCGGTCCACTGGGTCGTCCAGCCGCTTGACCCGGCGATTCCACTCGAACACTTGGCCGCGTCTCGCGTTTCCGAACAAATCATCCGGATTGACCTCAAGGGCCGAATAATCGCGCCATTTGTCGGGGTAGCCGATCTTGATCAGCAGGTGCGAAAGCTTGTCGAGAGCGTGCTGCTTGGTTGCATCCGTCATCCAGTCGCGCGTTTTAATGTGATCGACATAGGTGGCGATGATATTTGCCACCAGTTGGCGCGCTTTCTCACGCGCAGAGGCGGGAAAATATTTTGCCACATAGAGTTTTCCCAAGGCTTCTCCCATGGTGTCGTCGACGAAATGCGCCGCGCGTTTCGAGCGCTCAAGCGGTTTCTCGTTGCCGGCAAGCGTTTTGATGTAAAAATCAAAATAGGCATCGTCGAAGCGCTTAGGCAGATAGGCGGCATGGGCGCTCAAATAATGGAAAGTGAGATAGTCGCGCCATGTCGACACCGGCGTCTTGGCGAACAGCTTGGCCAGTTCTGGAAAGGCCGATTTCTCGCGCACGATGACGGTGCGTCCGTCGCCGGCGGGATTGCCGATGCCCAGTTCCTTGAGGAACGTCGCCCAGGAAAATCCGGGCGCGAATTTCTCAAGCTCGGAAATAGTCATGGCGTTGTAGGTTTTTTCGGCATCGCGCCGGTCGGCGGCCGGCCAATGAATTTTCGCGATAGCGGTTTCCAGCGCGAAGATGCGGTCCGACTTTTTCCTGGCGTCAGCGATGCCGGCAAGCGTCAACATTTTCTCGATATAGGTGTGATAGGCCTCCCGCGCGGCCACTGATCCCTTTTCGCCAATGAGATAATAATCGCGATCAGGCAGGCCCAGGCCCGATTGCGCGAGAAATACCGCATATGCGTTCGGGTTTTTACTGTCGATATTTATAAAGGCGCCGAACAAGCTTTGTGTACCGAAAGGCACGGAGCCCATGATGCGCGTGACATCGCGAAGCGTTTTTACATGAGCGATATCTTTCAGATCGCCTTCCGCCGGTTTCATACCCAGCTGCTCGATACGATCGACATTGGCGTAGCTGCGATAAAGATCGCGGACTTTGGTTTGCTCGGGATCCAGATCCTTACGCGTCTGCAAATCTTCCAGAATGCCGTGCAGCTCGTCTTCGCTGCGAATGATAAGCGAAGCGAACGAACCGATATTGGAGCGGTCGGCTGGAATAACAGCCTGATCGTACCATTTGCCGTTGGCGTAACGGAAAAAATCATCGCCCGGCTTGGCGCTGCGATCCATTCCCGATAAATCGAAGCCCCATGCTCCAATTTCGGGATTTCCGGCCTGCCCGTGCAAGATGTATTGGCGCCCCGCGCATGCAGCCAACGCGACAACAGCCAGCGTCACAATAATCCGTCTCATTGATCGCCCCTGCTTGTGTTTCCTGCTGGCACCCGAGCCAAGCTAGTCCCTTCAATTCCCTTTTTGCATACCGCGCCAACCCCAATCATGGCCATAACAAAACGCGCCATCAACCCACTCTTAACGCAGGGCTTCCTTTATGGCCGCCCCGTGACCTCCAGCGAACTTTCCGGCCTAATCAATCACTGATCAAGCAGTTGGCCGAGCGACTGGGCCAGGCGCTCGTAATCGCCTTTCTCGTTATAAATCTGCGCCGAGATGCGCAGCCACAGCGCGCCATCGAAAACGAATACTGGCACTTCGATGCCATGCTCGCGGGCCAGGCGCCGGCGTAGCATAAGCGCCTCTTCCGGCGTGCCGTGGGGGGCAAGAAGCAACGCCGTCATCGCGCATTGCATGGCCGGATTTGCCGCGGGCGTCGCGTGCAGGCGTCCTGACAAAATATCGCCCGCCTCCTTCGCCAGCGCACGGTTGCGCGCCATAAGGCCCGCGCCGCCAAAGCCATCATGCGCCTTCGCCGCCACGCCAAAGCACAGCCACGGGCTGGGATCGCGTGTGCCGGTCCAGTCGAATTCCGCCGTATAGCCGGCGCCCCAGCCATGCGAGGTCACGCAAGGGTGCGTCTCTTCGCGGTGCGCGGGCGCCGTCCACAAAATCCCGCAGCCCTTCGGCGCGAACAGCCATTTGTGCGCATTGCCTGTGTACCAGTCGGCGCCGATCGCGGCCGCATTGAGCGCGAGCTGGCCCGGCACATGCGCGCCATCGATCAGTACCGGCACGTTTCTCGCGTGCGCAGACGCAACAATGCCCGCGGCTGGAAAGATAACCGCCGTGGGCGAGGTGATGTGATCGGCAATAAGAAGCCGTGTGCGCTCGCAGAGCGCATTTTCGATGGCCTCCACAGTCTGGTCTTGGCTTTCTGGCGCGGCCGGCAGTTTTGCGATGCGGATTTCCGCGCCGCATTCCCCGGTGCGACGACGCATCGCCTTCAGTACCGCGTCATAGGCATGCGAGGTGGTGACGAGAACGTCGCCCGCGCGAAACCTGATTGAATTGAGAATTGCATTTACCGCCGATGTCGCGTTTTCGACGAACACCCAGCCATCGGCGTCGCCGCCGAAGCGGGCGGCCACCTCGGCCGCGCCTGCGCGCAAGCGCCCGGGTAGATCGTCAGTCAGGAAACGCACGGGATTTTTTTCCATGCGCACGCGCCAAAGCTCCTGTTCGGCCAGCACCGTACGGGGCGTGGCGCCATAGGAACCGTTATTGAGATGCAGAATAGCGGGATCGAGCGCGAAATCCTTGAGCGCCGCGTGGCCTTCGACGGTGAGAATTAGCTTCATGGGATAGAACAGCGCCCGCAGAGAATGCCCGCGGGCGCCGTTATAACTTCATGTCCTTAATGCTTGGGGAACGGTCCCAGCGGGAATGGCCGGTCGTCGCGCACCAGGCTGATATAGGCGACGAGCTGTTCCAGATACTGGATGACGCTCTGGCTGATGCCCTTCAGCTCTTCGTTCACATGGCCGGAGAGCGCGGTGGCAATAAACTGCAAAATCGCCAGCAGCACCACCACCCAGAACACGAACCAGGCGACAATGGCGAAGAGAATGGAAAACAGCAGCCGCTCTATGGGGAAGGGCTGCCGCGCGGATTGGGCCTGCGCCGTTCCTGAGGCGCCGCCGCCAGTGCTTTGATTGTCGGTCATAAAGTGAACTCCTTGCCGTTCGGGCTTCGAGGGCGCACTTGATGTAAGCGCAATAGGTTTACTGTTCAAGCTGAGCAGGCTGGTTGCGATCATTTCTCAACCTATCGAACCCACCGATTAACAAAAGACCAGTGAAATAGCCGCCCAAATGCGCCTCCCAGGCGACCAACTCCATAGTATTTGTCGTGCCAAGGCCGGTCAGGCCTGCCGCGATATTTACGAAAACCCACACGCCCGAGAAAAACAGCACGGGGCCCGCGAAGATGGAGGCAAGCTTGGGCCGCTCGCCGAAAACGAGATTGCGGTCGCGATAAAGGATCCGGATGCCCGCGCCCATAAGGCCTGACACCGAACCCGATGCGCCGATCACAGGAATAAGCGCGCCCCAATTGGCGGCAAGATGGGCGGCAGCCGCGGCAACCCCGCAGATGAGGAAGAAGATGAGGAATAGCGGTGTGCCCAGCCGGCGCGCTACAGACGGGCCAAAAGCGAGCAACCAAAGGCTGTTGATGGCCACATGGGTGAAGTTGGCGTGCAGGAAGATATAGCTGACAAAAGTAATGGCCTGTTCGAACAGGCTGGGCTGCGCCAATCCGTGCGCGGCCAGGACCGCCGAAGAATAACGCGCCGGAACAAAGGCATAGGTGGTTAGTATTTCGTTACCGATTGCATCCGGCACCAGCACGCGCGCGGCATGGACGGCAAGCAGAAAACCAATAAGCAAGAGCACGCTTGCCGGCGCATTAAGGAAAGGCTCGCGCGCGGGCCGCGTGTCCTGAAAAAACGCCATGACGTACGCTCCGGCCCCCGCCGTTCGTGACTGATCTTGGGCACTCTAGCGCGGCTTTAGCCCCGCTTCGAGCACCTCGTAATCCTGCCCGTTTTGGGCCGAGGCGCAGCGCCCGCGTCCCGCAATGGCACAAAAGCGCAGGTTAATTGGCGTCAGCCACTGGCATAATTGGCGTTAGCCACTGGCATAGGGGTTGCTGATGACAGGCCGAGGCAAACTATGGATCGGCCCATGCGTCATAACCCCACTGTACTTCGCGCGATTGCCGGAGTTATCGGCTTGGCGAGCCTGCTTTTCGCGGGCAACGCCGCCGCAGGCGGCGATATGGGCCAAGATTTCAGTTCCGGCATGGGTTACGGCATTGCGCCCGGCGAAGAAAACGCCGCCGTCTCCGGTTCGACGCGCGATGCCAATGGCAACCGTGTGTTTATCAATGGCGTCGAACAGGGCGTGGCCTATCCCGTCACAGACAACGATCCCCAATTCAGCCAGCTCTACGGCACGCAATTCGGCGTCAATGCCGGCACGGCCACGGCGGGCGGCTCGGCCACCGCAATCGGCAACGCGCTCAACGTCACCGTCGACGGCTCGTGGAACACCGTGATCGTCAATTCCACGCAGGTCAACAAGGGCAACCAGACCGCGACGCTCAACGGCAATCTGCACTTCTGACGGATATCCAGATGATCGCCCGCGCCAGCCATTTTCTCGCCAAGCCGTTCGTGATGAGCCTCGCGGCGCTGTCGCTTGGAGGCTGCATCAGCACGTCGGCCGGTTCCGACGGCCGCTATGCCACGCCGCTCGGCGATGCGCCGGTGATAAGCAACGAGACGCCGTATTCGCGTTCGCTGATGTGCATCGGCTCTTACAATTCCGGCAAGGCCGCGCCGCGTATCGCGGTGGGCCAGATCGCCGATTACACCGGCAAGATGGAAGCCGACGGCGGCGGGCGCAAGATGACGCAAGGCGCGGCCCTGATGGCGATATCGGCGCTGGCCAAGGCGGGCGTGCATCTGGTCGAGCGTTACGACACGAGCGTGGCCGAGCTTGAGCTAAAATACGCCAACAACAAACTGATCGGCGACACCCAGCCGAGCGACGGCTACCGCAAAATCTTCGCGGGCTCGATCGAGGGCTCCGATTATTATCTGGTCGGCGGCATCACCGAGCTCAACTACAACATCCGCTCGACCGGCGACGATGCCTATTGCGGCGGATTCCAATGCCAAGGCCGCCGCCAACGCCGACGCCAAGACCTATGTGATGAATGTCGGCCTCGATCTCAGGCTGGTGGACACCAAGACGCTCGCGGTGGTGGACGTGATCTCCTACCAGAAGCAGATCGTCGGCCGCGAGCTGCAGGCCGGCGTGTTCAACATGTTCGGCACGCACATCTTCGACATCGGTGGGGGCGATTCCGCGCTTGAGCCCATCCAGCTCGCGGTGCGCGCGGTGATCGAGCGCGCCGTGCTGGAGATGATGTCGCGGCTTTATCACGTTGGCCCGCAAGTCTGCCGCAGCGGCAATGATCCGCTGGCAGGCAGCGACGATGCGCAGCCACTCGCCTATCAGTACAACGCAGAACCGCAAACGCCGGCCCAGGCGCCCAACAATCTACATGAGGAGAAGAACAATGCGGAGACTCGCCAGAATCCTTATAGCGGGTACAGCGCTGATGGCGCTGCCAATAATTCCGGCCTTCGCGGGGGCATCGAGTAGCGATTCCGGCGCCGAGGTCGTCAACGGCCAGGTTAATCTCGGCAATGTCTGGTCGCAGATGAAAATCGACGTGGCGACGGTGGACGGTAGCGTCTCCGAGGGCGTCACCGCCGTCGGCAACACGGTGCAGATTCTCACCATGACCAACAGCCAGGTGAGCAATAGCCAGGTCACCAAAGGCGCCATCGGCAGCCGGCTCGACGCCAATGTCAGCGGCGTCAATGGCGACGTGGCGCTGACCTCCACCACGGTGTGCAACGCGGCCGACATTTCGACCGACCCGAACGTGACCGCGGTTTCGAGCAAGCAGATCTGCGCGGCCTCCGACCCGTCGGCCGACGTCAACGCCAATGTCCACAACATCAACGGCTATGCCACCATCGCCGCTTCCGCCTTTGGCAACCAGATCGGCATCGATTCGAACGCGGCCAATTTTCCGGTGAACAATTACCAGGAAAACCAGAGCGGCATGTACGCCACCGTCAACGCCTCCGTCGGCAATGTGGCGAGCGGCGTTTCCAGCACAGCGACCGCTGTCGGCAATTCGGCGCAGATCGTTCAGTACACCACCGGCAATTAGGCGTGAGGGGCGGGGCGAACGCGAAAACCCCCTAGCTTTCGCGGGCCCTCCTCGGGGAAGAAGGGAGGGTTGGACGGCCCTCCCTTCTTGTTTTTCGCGCATAGTTCTCTCTATCGCCATTACGACTCATGCGCGGATTATAAGGCTGCGCCCTTGCTGCTGGATAAGCTTGCACACGGGAACCTCAAAGCCTTGGTATTGGCCGCGTTAGCGCCAGCGCACGCGTGGATAGAAGCAGGGGCCTCTAAGCCCCAATCAACTCGAAGAATTTTTTTAGATCAATATAGCCGCCGGAGACGATGGCGACGATGGGGCCCTGACCCGCCTTTCCTGTGAGTGCGGCCGCGAGCGGGAGCGCGCGCCAAGGCATTTGGCGTCATGCCCGTCACCCAAGGCGCGAGCCGTTAATTGGCGCTGGTGGCGCAGGTAATGGCCGGGAAGCGCAAATCCTGATAATGAGCGCAGCTTTCAGAAGGAATCCTGCTTGGTCAGTATTTATGACCTCAAGCCGAAATTCCAGAACCTCCTGCGTCCGCTGGCCCGCGCGCTTGCGGCCGCCGATGTAACGGCAAACCAGGTCACCATTGCCGCGGCCGCACTCAGCGTTGTATTGGGCTGGGCTATTTTTCTCACCGGCGCCGCGCACTGGACATTGTTGCTTGTGCCGCCGTTTCTGTTCTTGCGCATGGCGCTCAACGCCATCGACGGCATGCTGGCGCGCGAGTTCGGACAGAAGAGCGGGCTGGGCGCGGTACTGAATGAACTTGGCGATGTAGTATCCGACGTTGCGCTTTATCTGCCCTTCGCCGTCATTCCAGGCATGTCCGCAATTCTTGTTGGCTTGGTCGTCGCCATCGCGGTGATGACGGAAATGGCGGGCGTGGTTGCGGTGCAAATCGGCGCCGCGCGCCGCTATGACGGGCCGTTCGGCAAAAGCGACCGCGCATTATTTTTTGGCGCATTAGCGCTGGCATTAGGGGCCGGCATTGCGCCGGGGCTTTGGACAAACATCGCCCTTGCGCTTGCCGCTGGCGCAGGCGCGTTCACGATCATCAGGCGGACGCGGGCAGCACTTGCAGGTGATGGGCCGTGACAAATATCACGGTGTTTTTCTCCTCGCCGGTTCATATCGCCATCGCCGTGATTTATGGCGTGCTGATCCTGGCCAGCGCCATCACCTGGACATTGCGAAAAATGTCGCCTGGCGAAGCGACACGGGAGCTTTCGCAGCGCGCGGTTTCCTGGTGGTGGATGATTACCGTCTTCACCATCGCCATTTTAACCAACCGGGTAGTCTCGAGCATTTTTCTTGGATTGATTTCGTTTCTCGCGCTAAAGGAATATTTGTCGCTAATTCCGACACGCCGCGTAGATCGCGGTGTTCTTCTTTGGGCCTATCTTGCCATTCCGGTGCAGTTCTACTTCGCGCATATCGGCCGCTTCGGCCTGTTCATGACTTTCATTCCGGTCTGGATGTTCCTGTTCCTGCCGGCGCGCATCACGCTGGGCGGCCACACAGAAGGATTTCTTAAAGCGGTCGGGCTCCTCAGCTGGGGCCTGATGATCACGGTGTTTTCGCTCAGCCACACGGCGTTGTTACTGTCTTATGGCGTGGTGCATGGCTATGGCGCGGGCGCGCTGCTTTTTCTTGTGGCGCTGACACAGTTTAATGACGTAGCGCAATTCACCTGGGGCAAATTGTTCGGCCACCACGCTATCCTTCCCAGTGTCAGCCCCAAGAAAACCTGGGAAGGATTTCTGGGCGGGCTGGCGACGACCGGCTGCGTGGCGGCGCTCGTTGGGCCTTACCTCACGCCGATGCCTGTGGCGTGGTCGGTAGCCGCCGGCATTTTGATCGCCGTGTCCGGTTTTCTGGGCGACGTCACCATATCCGCCTTCAAGCGCGACGTTGGCGTAAAGGACGCGAGCCAACTCATCCCTGGCCATGGCGGAATTCTCGACCGCGTGGATAGCCTGATTTATTCGGCGCCGGTGTTTTTCCATTTCCTGAATTTCTTTTTCTGGAGCCCGCTCGCGCGATGAACGCGATTTTGCGCGCGGCGTTCTTCTTGTTGATCGTCAGACCTGTCCTGACGATCATGTTGGGAGCCAATGTGCGCGGGCGTGAATACCTTCCCAAGACGGGCCCCGCCATTATCGCCGCCAATCACAACTCGCATCTCGACACGCTGACGATTATGGCGATGTATCCGTTGCGCTATTTGCCGCGCCTTAGGCCCGTTGCCGCCATGGATTATTTCATGCGCACGAAGCTTAAGGCATGGTTCGCCACCAACATCATCGGCATAATTCCAATTGCACGCGGTGGCCGCGACAAGGACGTGAGCCCGCTTGCCGGCTGTAAGCAGGCGCTCGATCGCGGTGACATCCTTATCCTATTTCCCGAAGGTTCGCGCGGCGAGCCCGAACAACTCGCCCAGTTCAAGCGCGGCGTGGCCCATCTCGTCCGCGCGCGGCCGCAAACGCCGGTGCATCCGCTTTACATGTACGGGTTGGGCAAGGCGCTGCCCAAGGACGCTATGCTGCTGGTGCCGTTCAATTGCGACATTGTGGCCGGCGAAAAAATATTCTGGAATGGCAGCATCGACGCCTTCATGGAGCTGCTGCAATCGCGCATGGCCGCGCTGGCGTCGCAAATTCACATGTCGCCATGGGATTAATCTGGATATTCGCAGCCGCCTTCTGGGGAGCGGCCGAAGCCAGCTTCTTCTTCATTGTGCCTGATGTGCTTCTGACGGCGGCAGTTATCCGCTTCGGCTTCCGGCGGGCGCTGCCTCTCGCGTTCGTTGCTGCGGGTTCTGCGGCTCTTGCTGGCCTTGCCATGTGGCTGTGGGGCAATAATGATGCGGCGGCGGCACGCCACATCATGCTTATGGTGCCAGCCATCGGGCCCGATCTGCTTGCCCGCGCGCATGACGAAATGGCAAGCAACTGGGCGCTTCATCTTTTCACGGGTGCGGTGACGGGGCTTGCGTACAAACTTTACGCCGTTGAAGCCGGCGCGCGCGGTATCAATCTATTTTTCTTTGCGGTGGTATCTGTGGCTGCGCGCTTGCCCAGATTTTTGCTGACCATGGCGCTGGCCGCAATCGGGCGGGGAGCGCTTTCAAGGATTCAAAAACCGAACTGGATGTATAGCTTCTGGGCGCTGGGATGGATCGCACTTTACGCGTTCTATTTCGTTAGCCGCGTCATCGGATAACGGGACTGCGAATCAGTTAGTTGTGACGCCGATCAGCTCGAAGAATTTTTTCAGATCAATATTGCCGCCGGAGACGATGGCGACGATGGGGCCCTGACCCGCCTTTCCTGTGAGCGCGGCCGCGAGCGGGAGCGCGCCCGCGCCTTCGGAAATAATCCGCGCCTTTTCCGCCATGAGGCGCATGGCGTTCTTGGTTTCCTCAAGCGTGACGACGATATAGCCATCGACCAGCGGTTTCATGCGGGCCCACATGCGCGGGAACATGCTCTGGCCGCCGGCGCCATCTACGAACGATGCTTTCCACTCCTTGAAAACCTGCGGCGAGCCCATTTTGTGCGAGAGAGCTGCGGGCGCCGCCGTTTCGGGCTCCGCGCCCCAGATTTTTATTTCTGGCCTTAGCGCCTTGATGGCGCTGCCCACGCCCGAGATCAGTCCGCCACCGCCAATGCCGCAAATAACGGCCGCCGTGTCGGGCGCGTCTTCGAGAATCTCCAGCCCCATGGTCGCGTGGCCGGCAATGAAATTGTGATCGTCGAATGGATGCACGAAGACGCCTTCGACGCCCGGAAAAGCGCGTTCCTCCATCGCCTTCCACGCCACATCGTATGGCACCGGAATAAGTTTGGCGCCAAGCGCCTTCATGCGTTCCATTTTCGATGTGGGCGCGGTCTCGACCACCACGACGGTGCTCGGCACGCCCGCAGCGCGCGCAGCAAAAGCCACGCCCTGCCCCGCATTACCCGCGCTGATTGTCCACACGCCGCGTTTGCGTTCGGCTTCGGGAAGCATGGCGACCGCGTTGGCCGCGCCGCGCAGCTTATAGGCGTTGATCGGCTGTAAATTTTCCAGCTTCAACCTTATGTCGGGAAAGCCAAGTCCAAGCTGAAGCTTGACCAGCGGCGTGCGCACGATGGTGCCGGCAATGCGCGCCCGCGCTTCCTTAATTTCCGCGAGCGTGACCGGGCGGACTGCCTCAGGCACCGTGGGCATTGGGACGTTCCTCCAGCCGCGAACTCGCCTTTTTTCTAGCAGGCGGGCCCGCTTCTGGCGAGCGGTGAACTTAATTCCCCACGCCGCCTGAAAGCGTCATGTTGGAGAGCTCGATCGAGGGGCGCGACATGGTCTCAGCGCTGTAGCTTTGCGCGCAGACCTTTTCCTGGAAGGAGAAGAAAATGTCGCCCGCGCCATAGCGCCGGAGATTGGTGCGTTCGGTACAATCTGGCACCGGCTCGGCCACCGCGCATTTCACCATGCCGTCGGCGAAATGGCGCAACGCTTCGCCGGAACGGCATTCGATTTTGTTGCCGCCCTCATAAACGGCCGCCGTGCCTTCGCTCGATTGCACCACATGGCCGACGATGACGCGTAAGGACGATCCTTCCAGGCAGCGATAGAGCTCGCCGGAATAACTCGCATCGATCCAGGTTTCGGGGCGCATGCGGGTTGCCGGATGCTCATGCCCCCAATGGTCCACGCACACGGCATGCACGGCTTTCACCACGGTGGCCAATTGCTCGGTGCAGGCTTCCTGCGGCGCCGAAGCGGCGCCACCGATCTCGCCCTGGCTTGGCCGGCCAGCCTCTTCGATGATCGAGCCGCCGCCGCCCGTGGCAACCGCCTGCGCGCGTGCGCCGGCAAAAGCGAGCGCCGCGGCAGCTGCGAATGCGTCGGAAGAGGAACTCGCGCTGACCTTGTTGATGATGATGTTCTTGTTGATCGACACGGGCTTGAAGATGTTGATGTTCTTGTTGATGTCGACGTTTTTGTTGATGTTGATGTTCTTGTTGATATTGATGTTCTTGTTGATGTTGATGATGGAGGGCGGCGGCTCGCACATTTTTCCGCCGCCGGCCGAGCCGCCCGCCAGCGCAGGCGTCACCACCCCCCAGGGGGGCAGCAAAGCGAGCGCGGCCGAAACCGCCAGCGCAAGAATCCGCGAACCACGCATCTCTATGCCCTCTTCGGCCTTATCCTGGCGGCTGGGACGTGTTCCTCGCGCGCTCCAGCTTGACAAAACCCTGATGCCAAGCCCCTTTGCTTCATGTTTCATGCCATTGGCCATGGCGTTTTTGCGGGGAAGCGCCAGGTTTAATGTCCCATAACGGCACAAAGACGAGAGCCGCAGGAAAGCGCGCCAGGCCATGATCCCCATATCGGACGACAATCCGACCGTGCTCACGCCCTTCGTCACCTGGGCCATCATTGCGGCCTGCGTGGGAGTTTTTATCTGGCAGCTTTCGCTGGGAAACAGCGGGGATGAAAAAGCCGTCTTCATTTACGGTTTCGTGCCGGCGCTTCTATTCGGCCACGCCAAGCTAAGCGCGGCCATCGGCGCGCCCGTGCCGGCATTGACCATCTTCACCTCGATGTTCTTGCACGGCGGCTGGCTGCATCTGGGCGGCAACATGCTGTTCCTCTGGATTTTCGGCAATAATGTCGAGGATCTGATGGGGCATATCCGCTATCTGCTGTTCTATCTCATTTGCGGAACGGCGGCGGCGCTGACGCAGGGCCTGAGCGATCCGCAATCGACCATTCCGATGCTGGGCGCCTCGGGCGCCATCTCGGGCGTGCTGGCCGCTTATGTGCTCGCCTATCCTCAAGCCCGCGTGACAGTGATTCTTCCGCTAGGCATCCTGCTTTATCCGCTCAAGATCGCGGCGCTTTATGTGGTCGGCTTCTGGTTCCTGATGCAGTTGTTAAGCGCCGCCATGGCCGATCCTTCCCAGCCCGGTGTAGCCTTTGCCGCCCATATCGGCGGTTTCGTTTCGGGGCTGGTGCTCACGCCTTTTTTCAAGTTCTCCGACATTCCGCTGTTCGGCCGCAGACGCGGGCCTTGGGGCTGAGGCGCAAACCGCGATCCCCGCTCTCATAGTTAATTTCTGTTTCCCGGATTCCGATTTTGCATAGGCCGGCCCTGTCTTTGGCATGGCTTTCGCTCTGACAGAGACGCCAGACAATATGCGGCCTTTCTCTGCATCAGGCCGGCACAATTCAGGCGGGGAACGGGACAGTTCGATGAAGCACAGACACAACCATTTCGCGGTGGGTTATTGGAGCCGCATTAGGGGCGCGCGCGCTCTTCCCGACCAGTCCGACATTAACCCCCGCGCGCTCAAGCGGCTGCTGCCTCATGTTTTCCTGCTGGACGCGCGCGCGGCCAGCATTGACATGCCTTACCGCCTGGCCGGCACCGCGATTTGCGAACGCTTCGGCGTGGAACTTCGCGGCAAAAGTTTTCTCGCCCATTGGGACGAAGGCAGCAAGCGCGCGCTTGGCGTGCTGCTCAGGCAATCGCTGAGACTAGCCACGCCCGTATGCCTGACCTCGATTGGTTCCACTTCCGATTGCCGTATGGTGGAAATCGAAACCCTGCTCTTGCCCATTACCTATCAGGGAAACGAGCCCGAACGCTTTCTGGGCGTAACCCAACTGCTGGGCGATGCTTCACCACTTCTCGGCCGCCCGCTCGCTTTCGAGCGTCTGGTGTCCTCGACACTGCTGCATGGCAATGAAAGTGCGGCTGAAAGCCCGCCAAGTTTCGGCGACGGGCTGGGTAGCGAGCCGTCAAATTCCCGCGTGCCGCATTTACGGCTGGTGGTGTCCCGGGACGGTATCGGCGACCCGCTGCGCTTCGATGTGGAAGAGGTCCACGGACTCTTCGCACGCGCGCTGGGCGTGAGGCTCGCTTAAATCCTATTGCGGCGAAGGCGCCACGATATCCTGATTGACCGGCGGCGCGCTGGGATCGCGCTTCAGTACGTCCTGTTCGAAGCGGTTCTCTTTCTCGCGGTCCTCCTGGTATTTCAGGTCATAGTGCTCCACCTGCGCCCGGTAAGCGTCGAAGGCCGCCACATCTTCCGGCTGGCGCGCGTCGCAGCGGGCGGCCGGCAGATTCTGGTCTTCCTGGCACCAGCGGTCGAAGGAAAGCGTTTCGATTGGGTAGGTTAGGGGCTGCGTGGTGGCGGTTTTCGCCACCTGCGCAAGCGCCAGAGCCGGCAGCGCGGCCAGAACCAGCGTTGCGAGAATTACGCGCATCGGGGCGGGCTTTCTTGGTTTATAAAAAGAGCATAGGCCCTTTGTGACGCCGCACGGAAGTGCGCCACGCTTAAACCCTGCAAGCGTTACCGCGCCGACACATAAATAGGTCTCGTAACTGCCCCCGCCATGCATTGGCGGCAGGTTAAGAAGCTATGAACGCAATGCCCCGTATAGCTAACGTGGGTTCAGGAATTGGGATCCATATAAACCAAATATTGAACAATCACCCCCTAGTCTGGAGCCTAAGCCAGCGCGGAAAGGCCGGGATTTTGCCCCGATGACGGGACCCAGGAACAGCGAAGAAGAGATTATAGCGCGCGCGCGAAAGGAGCGCCGCCGCTTCCGCCGTGCGCAGATCGCGATTGCCGGGCGGCTTTATATTCCCGCGACGCAAGAAGAAGCACCCTGCACCGTGCAGGACATTTCGCCGGGCGATGCCGCCATCGCCTGCGAGCTGAAGCAGGAACCGCACGGCACAATCGTGGTCTATCTCGACGGCTTCGGCCGCATCGAAGGTTCCATCGCGCGGCGCACCGAAAAGGGCTTCGCAATGAATTTCGTCTGCTCGCAGCAGAAGCGCGAGCGGCTGGCCGATCAGTTGACGCTCGCTCTCAACCGCCATCTGGTGAACGAAAGCCATTTGCGTCTTTATGATCGCGCGCCGGCCACTTCGGGCAGCCACACGCAATACACCCGCGCCAGCGGCGAGCAGCTGCGTTGCGAGGTGCTGGACTTTTCGCTGACCGGCATGTCGGTGAAAACCGATCAGCGCCCGCCCGTGGGCGAGCACATCCTGATCGGCCATCGCGCTGGCCGCGTGGCGCGCCATCACGCCGAAGGCTTCGGCATCGAGTTTCTGGGGCTGTCCTTCCCTAACACCAGCCTGTTTGAGCGCAATTCGCAATCGCCGCATCCGCAGGCGCAGGTGAATGCGCCCGTGCTCAGCGTGGCTGGCGGCGCGCGCTAGGGCGTTTTCCTAGCGGCCGGCCAGCGCCGCGACTTTGAACAGCGCGCGGCCCGTCACCGATTCGGCGGGCACTGCCGTGGTCTTGCAGAGAATTTCGGCATCGTAAAGCTGAGCCAGCGCTTCTTCGGCGCGCGTGCGCGAAAAGCGCGCGACCTGGGCGCGGAACGAATCCGCGCGTTGAAAATGAACCTGCGGGCGAAAGCCTTTCATGGTCTCGCCGACGGGCGCGCCCTCATCGGCCTTCGCACGCGCCAGCAGCACGCGCTGGAAATGGCCGAGCGCCATGCGGATGACCGCCACCGGCGAGGCGCCCGCCGCCCACAGCCTGGAGAGCGATTTGTCCAGCCTCGCGAAATCGCCTTCCCCGGCTGCATCGCAGATTTCTTCCATGCGGAGCTCGGATTCATCGCCCATGACGGCTTGCACATGGCCCACCGTCACGGTTTTTTCGCCGCTTGCATAAAGCGCGAGTTTTTCCAGCTCTCGGTGCGTCACCCCGCGGTCTGAGCCGAGCCGGGACACAGCTTCGGCCAGCGCACCCGCATCTATGGCGAGCCCCGCCTCTTTCATGGCCGCGCGCACCACATCTTCGAGGTCGCGCGTGGAATCGAGATAACAGGGAAGTGCTGCCGCGTTGTCCGCGCCCTCGAACACGCGGCGCAACGCGGAAGCCTTGGGGAGTTCGCCCGCTTCCACCACCACCAGCGCGTCGCCCGTAGGCGCATCGAGAAAACTTTCGAACAGTTTGGCCAGCGCATTGCCGGCGCCGCGAACGCGCACCACGCGCCTGCCGCCCAACATGGAAATGGCAGCCGCCTCGTCCATGAGGCGCGCAGGGTCAGCGGCGAGTGCATCTTCGTCGAGCTCGCTCACGCGAAACGGATCGGAGAGATCGGCGACAGCGCTTTTGGCGAGACTATCCGCGCGTTCGCGCACCAGGCCCTGATCGGGTCCGTAAACCAGCGCGGCAACAAGCTTTGGCGGCGGCGATGCAGCGAAGCGGGCGGCCTCCGCCCCCTTCACGATCACGACTTGCCCGCCTTGGTGTTGAGGAAATAGACCGCGAGCTCGGTGCGCAGGCGTTCGGCGATGTCTTCCACCGCGCGGTCTTGCGCATCCTTGTCGGCGGCGACCGTGGCATAGGGCGACTGCACCACGTTGTAGGAGGCCAGCGAATGCACCTCGCCCTTCTTCAGCACAGTGGTGCTCCCAGCGGCCATCAGCTGATAATGCGCGGTCAGGTGATAGGAATAGCGCGTGATCGAGGCGTTTTCCTGCAGCGCCAGGCCCTTTTCATCGGATTTAAGCTCGATCTGCAAGCGATAAGCCGCGCCCGTCGGCGTGGGCTGCGAATTGAACTGGTCGATCAGATCATTGCGCAGCTGATAACCCACGCGGTCGGGTATGTTCTCGACATAAATGGAATGGAGCGCTGCCGACATGGGCGCGCCGCCGCCCACAGTGCCGTAAAGCGGATGAAAGCCGCAAGCGGCGAGGCCTACGGCCATCGCCGCAGAAATCAGAAACCGAAAATCGGAAGCCGGAAGTAACACTGTCATTTCGCCTTTATTCTGATTTCGGAATTCTGATTTCCGATTATGCCACCACGTTGACGATACGATCCTTGACCACGATGACGCGTTTAGGCGAACGCCCTTCAAGCGCGCGCTGCACGGTTTCGAGCGAAAGCGCCTTTTCCCGCACCGTCTCCTCCTCTTCCCCCGTGGCCACTTCGATTTCGCCGCGCCTTTTGCCGTTCACCTGCACCGCGATGGTGACGGTATCGGCGCGCACGAGAGCGGCATCCGCCTTGGGCCAGCCAGTGCGCGCCACCATTTGAGCATGTCCCAGGGCTTCCCAACAGGTCTCAGCGAGATGGGGCATCATGGGATTGCTGAGCAAAACCAGGGCTTCCAGGGCCTCGCGGCGGACAGGGCCGGTAACCTCGCCTGCATCGCCGATGGCGTTGGCCAGTTCATAAATGCGGGCCACAGCGCGGTTGAAGCGCAGCGCCTCAAGGTCTTCGGTGACGGCCGCAATGGTGCGGTGTGTAGCTCGGCGAAGCTCAAGGGCCGCACCATCCGTTTGGCCGATTTTCGTTCCCAGCGGCGGCAGCCCAACCGCTTCCGTCACCAGGCGATGGACGCGCTGGATGAAACGCCAGCAGCCTTCGGCGCCCGCCTGCGTCCATTCGATGTCGCGCTCGGGCGGCGTGTCGGAGAGCATGAACCAGCGGATAGTGTCGGCGCCATATTGATCCACTATCACTTCCGGTGGAACCACGTTCTTTTTCGATTTCGACATTTTCTCGGACGGCAACACTTTCACTGCCGTGCTGGTGCCGCGCAGGAAAGCGTGGCCGTCACGCTTCTCGATTTCTTCGGGCGCGAGATAGCGCCCTTGTGAATCCTGATAGTCTTCATGGCAGACCATGCCCTGCGTGAAGAGGCCGGCGAATGGCTCATCCATGTTCACATAGTTTGCCTTGTGCAGCACGCGGGTGAAGAAGCGCGCATAGAGCAGATGCAGAATCGCGTGCTCGACGCCGCCAATATACTGGTCCACCGGCATCCAGTAATTGGCGGCCGTGGCGTTGATCGGCCGGAGCGCCTTGCTGTCGCAGAAGCGCGCGAAATACCAGGATGAATCGATGAAGGTGTCGAGCGTGTCGGTTTCGCGCCGCGCGGGTTTGCCGCATTTGGGGCAGGCCACGTACTTCCAAGTGGGGTGATGGTCGAGCGGATTGCCGGGCTGATCGAAACGCACATCGTCGGGCAGCTTTACCGGCAGATCTGATGGCGGCACCGGCACCATGCCGCAAGCTGGGCAATGGATGATGGGAATGGGGCAACCCCAATAACGCTGGCGCGAAACCAGCCAATCGCGCAGGCGGTAATTGACCGTGCGCTGGCCCTGGTTTGCCTGCTCTATGCGTTTTGACGCCTCGGCTTTCGCCGCTTCCACGCCCAGCCCATCGAGGAAACGCGAATTGGCGAGACGGCCTGGGCCGAGATAAGCCTCATCGGCGACCGAAAATGTTTTTGGATCGCTGCCTTCTGGAATCACAACAGGCAACACCGGCAATTTGTATTTGCGCGCGAAATCGAGGTCGCGCTGGTCGTGCGCGGGGCAGCCGAAAATGGCGCCGGTGCCATAGGCCATCAGCACGAAATTCGCCACATAAACCGGCAATTCCCATTTGACGTCGAAGGGGTGCACCGCGCGGATGCCCGTGTCGAAGCCCCGCTTCTCGGCTTTTTCGATGGCTTCTTCCGCCGTGCCGACGCGGCGGCATTCGACTATGAAGGCCGTAAGCTTGGGATTTGCTTTCGCCAATTCTTCGGCCAAGGGGTGATCGGGTGAAAGCGCCAAGAAGCTTGCGCCGAACAGCGTGTCGGGGCGCGTGGAAAATGTTTCCAGCTTCTCGAAACCTTTTGGTGCGCCCTTCAGCGCAAAATTAAACCGCAGCCCTTCCGAGCGGCCGATCCAGTTCTTCTGCATCAGGCGCACTTTTTCCGGCCAGCGCGGAAGAGCATCCAGCGCATTAAGCAAATCATCGGAAAACGCCGTGATCTTGAAGAACCATTGCGAAAGCTTGTGCCTTTCCACGGGCGCGCCCGAACGCCAGCCGCGCCCCTCGATCACCTGCTCATTGGCCAGCACCGTGTGCTCGACCGGATCCCAGTTCACGTCGGCCTCGGCGCGATAGACAAAACCGAGCTTGAGAAAATCCAGAAACAGATGCTGCTGCTGCGTGTAATATTCGGGATCGCAGGTGGCGAATTCGCGTGACCAGTCGATCGAGCAGCCCATCAACTTCAACTGCTCGCGCATCACGCGGATGTTTTCATAAGTCCATTCGCGCGGGTGCACGCCCTTCTCGCGCGCCGCGTTTTCGGCCGGAAGCCCGAATGCATCCCATCCCATCGGATGCAAAACATTGAATCCTTGCGCGCGGCGGAAGCGCGCGATCACATCGCCCATGGTGTAATTGCGCGTATGGCCGATATGGATGCGCCCCGAGGGATAGGGAAAAAATTCGAGCACGTATGCTTTCGGCTTGGTGGACGCATTGTCGGCGCGGAACACGCCTGCTTTGGCCCAGACTTCTTGCCAGCGCTGCTCGGATGATTTGGCGTCGTAGCGCGCCATCACAAATTCCTTTGTTCCGCCCGGCCAAGCCGGACGGAAACGGGCTTGAGCCTTAGGACTGGGTTACTGCTCAACCGTATTTAGGCGCAACTGGCGGGCGCGGCTGAGTATAGCGTTCTCCAGCTTGGCCGCGGTTTCGGGATTGACCTGGGCGTCCACCCAGCCGGTGGCCGAGCGGGTCTGGCGGAAGACCGACACTTTCAGCGCGTCGGCGCGAAGCCGCTTGTCCAGTATGTAGACCGTCACCTTCATCTGCTCGTTGGGATTTTCCGGCGCCGAATACCATTCGGTGATGATGACGCCGCCGAAAGGATCGGCCGATTGCAGCGGCATGAAATTGAGTGTGTCGAGCGTCGCGCGCCAAAGATAATCGTTGACGCCGAGCTGGGTCTTCACCGGCGCGCTGGTATCAACGGTGCCAGAGTCGTTGTCGGAACTGCAGGCGGCAAGCAGAAGAGCGAGGGCGGCAATGGCAAAACGCATGGTTTGGCCTTTCATCAGTGACGAGCGCTTCGGGAGCCGCCCCGGACTGCTGAAGCATTCTCCGGTGCCGCGCTTATAATAAGGCAGGGCGTTCCTAGCAACTGCGCGCCCTGTTCATACTTTTAACGCTTCCACGGCGGCGATGCCGGCCACACGCGCGCGCGCCAATCGCCCGACATTGGCGGCATTGACGCCGCCCAAAGCGTAAACGGGAAGAGCCGCATGATTCGCCAGCGTGACAAAACGGAAAGGTCCGAGGCTCGCGCGCGCGGGATGGCTGGCGGTGGGAAAGACCGGCGCCAGAAACGCCGCATGTGCGCCGGCCTGGCCCGCGCGCCGTAACGCGTCCGCCGAATGCGCGGCCACGGTGATGAGCCATTGGGGCCGCCGCGTGCGCCACTGCTCGGCCTCGCGCAAGCGCGCTTCGGGCAGATGTAAACCATCGGCGTGGACCGCATCGACAAGTTTTGCGTCGCCGGCAACAAGAAGAATCAGGCAGCGTTCATGCGCAATGGAAGCGAGCTTGTGCGCGAGCTCCGCGCGCGGACCTGATTTGGTGTGGCGCACGACGAGGCCCGAGCCCTTGGGCAGCGCGCGCGCGGCGGCTAGCGGATCGGGCAAACGCTTTTCGTCGGTCATCAGCACAAGCGCGGGCAGCAACCCGGCGAAGCCAGAGCGCGCATTGAGGGCGAACGCCGCTCTTGCTAGCTTCGCCCGCGACAGCGATGACCTCTCACCCTTCATCCCATTCCATTCCGGCAAATCTCGCGGCCATTTTGGCGCGCATAGAGGCGGCAAGGAAGAAGGCGGTTGCGCCCGCGCGCGAAACCAAATTGATCGCCGTCAGCAAGGGGCACGGGCCTGATCGCATTCTGCCCGCATTGCAGGCGGGCCACCGCCTGTTCGGCGAAAACCGCGTGCAGGAAGCCAAGGCGAAATGGCCGGAATTGAAAAGCCGGTTTCCCGATGTGCAGTTGCATCTGATCGGACCGTTGCAAAGCAACAAGGCGTACGAGGCGGTGGAAATGTTCGACGCCATTCATTCGCTGGACCGGCCGAAGCTTGCGGCTGTGTTGAAAGAGGAAATCGCGCGAGCAGGGCGCAAGATTGATCTATTCGTTCAGGTCAACACCGGCGAAGAGCCGCAGAAGGCCGGCGTTACTCCTCGCGAAACCGTGGGCTTCGTACGCGAGTGCCAGGCTATGGAATTGAATATCGCGGGGCTCATGTGCATTCCGCCGCAGGACGAAGAACCGGCCTTGCATTTTGGGCTACTGAAAAAGCTTGCGGGCGAATGCGGGCTGGCCAATTTGAGCATGGGCATGAGCGATGATTTCGAGACCGCCATCAAATTCGGCGCCACCCATGTGCGCATCGGCACCGCGATCTTCGGCCCGCGCGCGCCTTAAGCCCAAATGCGCGTCAACGCGTCAATGAAATTGGCGCCCAAAACTTTTTCGGCGACGCGAGGCGGGTAACCGCGCTTCAGAAGCGCATCCGCGATCACCTCCGAGCGCCGGGGCGTATTCAGCCCGATCACATATATGGGCCGGTCCTCACCAGGCGCAGACACGCCGATGGCTTTGCGGTGTTCGACGTCCTTCCTGAATTCCTCCATGCCTTTGAGCGAAGTGTCCCAAGGGGCAAGGCTGCTGTCGCTGCCTATGCCGACGTGATCTTCGCCGCAGACTTTCAACGCATGAATCATATGCCGCATGTAATCGTCGAGCGTGGGCTGTTTGGGGCTCGGCGTGAGATATGGAAGATCGTAGATGCCGACCACGCCGCCCTGCTGCGCCACCGCGCGCAGGAGCCGGTCGCTTTTGTTGCGGGGATGATTGTAAATGGCGGCGCACCCGGCATGGGTGATGAGCGAGGGCCTTGCCGATGCTTTCATCACGTCGAACGAGGTGGCCAGGTTGGCGTGGCTGATGTCGATGGCGACGCCTTCCTTGTTCATCAAATCGACGGCCTTGTGGCCGAGCTCGGTCAGCCCGGTGGGCGGATCGGCCAGCACGCCCGCGCCGAAGGGCGAGGCCTTGTTGTAGGAGAGCTGCATCACGCGCACTCCCAGATTGCGGAACAGACTGATGCGTTCGAGCTTGCCTTCCAGCATCTCGACCGATTCGAACGAGAAGATCACGCCGGTGCGCTTTTCGGCCTTACATTTGGCGAAGTCGGAGGCCTCGCGCACCTGCATGTAATCACCGGGATAGGTCTCGATGACGCGTTGGCTAAAAGCGATTTCGGCGATGGTTGCCTCGAAATTGTTGTCGGTGCCGCCGAGCGAGGTCTTCATCGCGGTGACGCCGGAATTGCGAGCCATGTCTAGCAGTTCCTGCGGGAAGGGCAGCGTATCCTGCGCGGGAGGCGAGAGATTGGCGTCGAAGACTAGGACGCGCTCGTAAAGCGCATGCGCCTCGGGCGAAATATCGCCGCCATCGGCGGCCACGGATTTCGATGCGGCGCCGAGCGCAACCGCGCCTGCCGCGACAAGCACATCTCTCCGGTTCATTGTCTCCCCCTCACGCTAACCATTCAGGACTCGATGCGGATGCGCTCGCCGCGTTTCAATTGCGCCAGCGCCGCCAGCAGATCGTCGCGCGCCACCGCCACGCAGCCTTCGGTCGGCGCGTAATCCTTTTTCGCCACGTGAAGAAAAATCGCGCTGCCCTTGCCTTTCACCACGGGCGCATCATTGTAGCCTATCACTACCACCACGTCGTACAGCCCGTCCTCGCGCCAGATTTTTTCCGCATGCGCGGGGTAAGGGAGCTGCACCAGTTTGTTGTAATTCACGTCCGAAGGCGCGTCGCACCAGCCGTCTTCTTCTTCGATTTGCACCACGGGAAGGATGGTCTTAGGCGCATCCAGCCGGTCCGGGCGGTAAAGCACTCGGCGTAGCGCCCACGCGCCCTTGGGCGTGATGCCGTCGCCCTCGGCGTGCTTGTCGCCGACACCGCCCTTACCCACTGCGCAAGCGCGAGGCCCCGCTCCCCAATCGAGCTCATAGCGCGCGCCATCGCGTTTGACGGTGAGATCCATAAGACAAAGTTAAAGCAAGCCGGGCGCGCTGTCAGCGCCGCCTTCGCGCGTCCGCTCGCGCAATGGTGAGCGCTTCCCTCTTGACGCGCGAGGGGCCAAGCCGTCATGGCTCCCGGCATACCGGGCAAGCGCAAAACCGGATAATGTGCGCGGCCTGCCAAATCGCGCAGCCCCAACCCCCGCGCGAAGGAGACGGAACCGATGCCGAGCGCCAAACGCGTTCTTCTCGTGGACGACGACGAGATGCTGCGCAATTCGCTGGCCGAGCAATTGCGCGCCGAGGGTTACGAACCCGTCGAGGCCGCCAACGTCACCCATGGCCGCGCGCAAGCGCGCGAGGGCCTCTACGAGTTCATGGTGCTGGACGTGTCGCTGCCCGACGGCGACGGGCGCAAGCTTTGCCGCGAGCTGCGCGACGCGGGCACCACCTGCCCCATTCTGATGCTGACCGCGTCCGATACCGACGAAGACACCATCGAGGGCCTGGAATCGGGCGCCAACGACTACATCACCAAGCCGTTCCGCTATGGCGTGCTGATCGCGCGTGTGCACGCGCATTTGCGCAGCCACGAATTGAGCGAGGAAGCGGTTTATACGCTTGGGCCGTACACCTTTCGCCCCAGCGCCAAGATGCTGGTGGATGGCTCAGGCAAAAAGATTCGCTTGACCGAGAAGGAAACCAACATCCTGAAATTTCTCCATCGCGCGGGCGATGTGGTGAGCCGCGAAGTGTTGCTGCACGAGGTATGGGGCTATAACCCCGCCGTCACCACCCATACGCTGGAAACCCACATCTACCGGTTGCGCCAGAAAATCGAGCAGGAGCCGGGCGCCGCTCAAATCTTGGTGACCGAGGCCAAGGGCTACCGCCTTTTGACCTGACATGACGGGAAAGTGAAACCGTGCTGGCTTGCTTGGTAACCAGGCAGGATTAAACAGGCGTGAGCCATGCCCGAAACGCCTGAAGGCGCCTACGGCCAAGAATGAATAAGGAGATAACCATGTCCCGCACATTGCTTCTGGGCTGCGTCTCGTTTCTGGCCCTGGCCGCGATAGGCAATTCGCTGGCCTCGACAGCGGCAAAAAATACGCCGCCTGCGCCTCCTGCGCCCTCCAAGGTTGCAAACCAGCCCGCCCTGCCCACGCCTCCCTCTCCCATTTTCAACGTCAAGGCGGTCGAGATCAGCGACGTATATGGCTCTGTCACCGTGACCGTGAGCGATCACGGGCCGGTAATTCTCGCCATGTCCGGGCCCAAACAGGTTCTGGATACTGTGCGCACCACGTCCGACAGCGGCTTATTGCGCATTAGCGAAGAACACTTGGGGCATCATGTTTGGAACTGGCACGACTGGTTCGATTTCAAAACCAACGAGCATCACGACAAGATCAAGCTGCAAATCACTGCGCCCAAGGGCACCAGCCTGACAATGGATGACTTCGTGGGAGACTTCACGGTAGGCGATCTTGATGGCCCGGTGAAGCTCGACGTGGCAAATGCCCAGGGCACTGTCGGCAATGTCACACGCGCCGAAATCGAGCTTGCCGGCGAAGGCAAGATCAATATCGGCACTGTGCAGCAGGATCTCAAAATCGAGATCGCGGGTTCGGGCGATGTCACTGCGGGCGCCTCGGCCAAGGCCTCGGTCGAAATCGGCGGCTCGGGCGATGCGCATCTCGGCCCCGTGCTTGGCGGGCTCAGAGTCGAGATCGCGGGCGCGGGCGATGTCACGGTGGCCAGCGTCAACGGCCCAACCAGCGTCGAGACCGCGGGTTCCGGCAATGTCAAGATCGACACTGGCGAGGCTAATCCGCTGAAAGTCGAGATCGTCGGTGCCGGCGACTTCATTTTCGGCGGCGAAGCGGTCGATCCCTCAATCACGACCATGGGTTCGGGCGATGTCACGCTCAAATCTTATCGCGGCAAGCTCAACACCGAAGGCATGAGCCACGTCAAAATCGGCAGCAGTAATTAAGTCCGCCACCTCGAGCGCGCGGCGGCCGCCTGAAAAGACGGCCGCTGATGTTTCTGCCGCCAAGCACCGTGCTTTCACTGTTTAACGCGCGTTAACTCTTGACCGCTAAGACCCTCGGAAGCGAGGGTTCATGCCTAAAACTGGCCGCCGCCATTCACGCCTCAAGATGCGCACCAAGCGCGCCAAGCCCAGGCGTCAAAGCTTGCTGCGTTATACGCTGGTGATCGCAGCAGTGTGGACGGTGCTGGCGGGCGGCCTCGTATTGTCGCACTGGCTGTCGGAACTGCCCGAAACGGCTGGCCTTCTCGCCTATGCGCCTACGCATGATGTGACGCTGTTGGACGACAAGGGCCGCACCATCACAAGGCGCGGCTTCACCCAGGGCGATTTTGTGCATGTGGGCGAGCTTCCCGCTTATGTCGGCAACGCCTTCATCGCCATCGAGGACCGCAGATTCCGCTCGCATTTCGGGCTCGATTTCATCGGCCTTGCGCGCGCGGCATGGACCGATCTTCTGGCCATGAGCGTGGTGCAAGGCGGCTCCACTATCACGCAGCAATTGGCGAAAAATCTCTTTCTTGAGCCCGAGCGCACCTTCAAGCGCAAGATACAGGAAGCTGTGCTCGCGCTCTATCTGGAGAGCCGCTACACCAAGGATGAGATTCTCACGCTTTATCTCAACCGGGTTTATTTCGGCGCGGGCGTCTATGGCATCGAAGCCGCGGCCCAGCGTTTCTTCGGCAAGCGCGCGGAGCAGCTGACGCTGACAGAAGCCGCGATCCTTGCCGGCAGCGTGAAGGCGCCCGCGCGCTATAACCCGGCCAACGACGCCGACGGCGCCATGGCGCGGGCGTCACTCGTGCTGGCAGCCATGCAGGAGGCCGGCTTCATCGATGAGAAAACCGAGCGCATAGCGGAAGCCACAAGGCCCAAGATCGAACACGATCTGGCAACGCCGGGGTCGGGCTATTTCGTTGATTTCGCGCTGAGCCAGGTGCCGGGCTTTGCCGGTAGTTATTCCGAACCGCTGATCGTCGAAACCACGCTCGACCTCGACGCGCAGCAGGCGGCCGAACGTGCGCTAGTCAACGGCCTGGCGAAAGACGGCGCGGCACTTTCCGCAAGCGAAGGAGCCCTCGTCGCCATGGCGCCAGACGGCGCGGTGCGCGCCCTTGTAGGCGGGCGCTCCTATGCGGCAAGCCCGTTTAACCGCGCCACCGAGGCGCTGCGCCAGCCGGGCTCCGCCTTCAAGGCGTTCGTTTATTTGGCGGCGCTGGAGCACGGTCACACGCCGGACGACATCATGCATGATGGCCCTGTCTCGATCGGCAAATGGGCGCCCAAGGATTATGAGGATGAATACGAGGGCGATATCACCATTTCCCGCGCGCTGGCGCGGTCGTCCAATTCGGTCGCCGTGCAGCTGACCAACGAAGTGGGCGCGGCCACGGTCGCGCGCGTAGCCGAGCGGCTTGGCATTACCTCGGAGCTTCACGCCGTGCCGGCGCTGGCGCTCGGCACCTCGGAAGTGACGCCCATTGATCTCACCTCGGCCTATGCGGCCTTCGCCGATGACGGCAATGGCGTCCTTCCCTATGCGATCATCCGTATAAAGACGGCGTCGGGTAAAATCGTTTACAACCGTAAAGGCTCCGGCATCGGGCGCGTAGTGGGCGCGGACCAAGAAAACGAGATGACCGGCATGCTGCGCGAAACGGTGGTGAGCGGCACGGGCCGCGGGGCCGCGTTAAGCGACCGCCCGGTGGCCGGCAAGACCGGCACCTCGCAGGATTATCGTGACGCCTGGTTCGTGGGCTTCACTGCCGATCTTATCTGCGGGGTGTGGATTGGCAATGACGACGACCGCCCGATGCACAAAGCAACCGGCGGGGGCTTGCCTGCGCGCATCTTCAAGGCCTTCATGACTGAGGCTGAGGCGGGATTGCCGGCACGCCCGCTGCCGGGCGAAGGCACGTTGCTCGCCTCGGCTGACGCGGCCGGCCTGCCCGACAGCGACGACCCGCAATCGGCCGAGAAGAAGAAAGACCTGCTCGATCAGTTCGGCAAGCTGCTGGACAATCTGTTCCACTAAGCGAGGCGCCTGGACGCATAACGGTGCAGCAATGCGCCGTTTTTGCCGAGCCAGCGCTGCGGGCGTTCGATGTCGTTCACCAGATATTCGATCAGGCGCCAAAAGCGCGGCGCATGATTCATCTCGCGCAAATGGGCCACTTCATGTGCCACCACGTAATCGAGTACGAAGGCCGGCGCCAGCACCAGCCGCCACGAAAAGGAAAGATTGCGCGCCGACGTGCAGGCGCCCCAGCGGCTCGATGTGTCGCGCAGGATAATGCGTTTGGGCTTAACACCAAGAATACGCGCATATTCCGCTACCCGTTCCTCAATGCGCCGCCTGGCCTCTTGCTTCAGCCAGTCGCGCAGCGCGCGCGCCGCTTCTTCCGGCGTGCCGGAAACACGGATGGTTGGGCGGTGCGCCTGATAATCGATCCACACGGGCTTGCGCCCGCGCGCGCCGAGACGGATCAGATGCTCCTGCCCGCGGAACATAATGGGCTTGCCGCGCGCTAGCGGCACCGGCTTCGGCACATGGGCGAGCCTCTGCGCAATCCAGTCGCGCTCTTCGCGGGCGAAATCGAGCGCGCGCTCAAGCGAGCGCGAATCGGGGGCCACCACCGACACCTCGCCGGTGGACGGATGCACCTTGACGATGTAACGTCGCGCGCGCGGGTTGGCCTTGAGCGTGATGGTGACTGCGCGCCCATCAATACTGAGGAGCGCCCGTTTCACGCGTTGCCTTTTCTTACGCCAGCGGAATTTCACCAGACTCCCCTGATTGCGGCCCGCGCGACCGCTGCGCGCCGCATAGCAATTTTTCCATGCCTGAGGTGAGGCGTGCCGCCCAAAAGCGGCATGCCTCGGGCGAGATATAAGCGCGGGCACGGCCGGCCATAAAGAGGGTATTTTTGCCCCCTCTCCCGAAGGCGGTGCGGCATTTTGGACGCTCTTGCCCGCCCGCGGAAAAGCGCCATTCTCGAACTTGCCGGGCGGGCGTGAACGAACCCGCCCGGCAGGCTACGGCCCCGGCCAAGAGGGGCTATGTGGACGGTTCATGATACTCCGTATGCGGAATGATTTGGCGGCGGCCCTGTTCGTGGGGTGTACCAGCGCAGGTCTTCTCCTGGGCGCGCTCGCCTTCCAGTACGGAATGGGATTGCCCCCTTGCGAGATGTGCATGTGGCAGCGCTGGCCGCATCTGGCGGCGGCGATCATCGGATTGGGCGGCGGCCTGCTGGTGCTAGTGAATGTGTTGCCCGCGCGCGCGGCCACGGCGCTTGCGCTCCTTGCAATACTTGCCATCGCGATTGCGGGCGGGCTTGGTGTCTATCACGCGGGCGTCGAATGGAAATGGTGGGAAGGCCCGCAAGCCTGCACCTTTAGCTTCGGCCAGAGCAGCGGCGCCAATTTCGAGCCCGTTCCGGTGACGCGCTGCGACGAGGCGGCGTGGCGGCTCTTCGGAATTTCGCTCGCGGGATATAACGCCATCGTCTCGTTTGCCGTGGCGGCGATTTCGTTGTTCCTTCTCTCGCGAAAGAAAACGTCATGACCAGACGCAAACGCCCCGCCAGCCCCGGCATCATCGCCGGCGCCGAAAGCGAAGAGATGATCCGCGTCGATCACGCGGGCGAATATGGCGCCATGCGCATCTATGAAGGCCAACTCGCGGTGCTGAAGCGCCGCCCGCGTGCGGCTGCCGATGTAAAAGCCATTCGGCACATGGCGGAACAGGAGCGCGCACATTTTGCTGTGTTCGAAGACCTTATCAACGAGCGCCAAGTGCGTCCGACGGCGCTCGCGCCCCTTTGGCATGTCGGCGGCTTCGCGCTGGGTGCAGCTACAGCATTGCTGGGCGAGAAAGCGGCCATGGCCTGCACAGCGGCTGTTGAGGAAACCATCGACGCCCATTATGGGGCCCAAGCCGAGCGGCTGGGCAGCCGCGATCCAGCGCTGAAACGCACAATCGAGAAATGCCGCGAGGAAGAACTTGCCCACCGCGACGAGGCGCTGGCGCGCGGCGCTGAGAGCGCGCCCGGCTATCCGTTGCTCAGCCGAGCCATCAAGCTCGGTTGCAGAATCGCGATCAGGCTGTCGGAGAAAATCTGACGCCGATCGTGGCGTCGCGATCTACGCTTCCAGCACGCTGTCCCAATAAAGATAGTCCGCCCAGGATTCGTGCAGGTAATTGGGCGGGAACAGGCGGCCGTTGTTGCGAAGCTCGGTGACTGTCGGCTTGTGCGGCGGCGTCATCGGATGCATGCCGGAACGGTGCGTATAATGCCCGCCCTTGAGCAGATTGCAGGGCGCGCACGCCGTGACCACATTGTCCCAGGTGGTGTGGCCTCCCTTGGAGCGCGGCACCACGTGATCGAAGGTGAGGTCTTCGGATGAGCCGCAATACTGGCACTCGAAGCGATCGCGCAGGAACACATTAAACCGCGTGAACGCAGGATTGCGCGAGGGCTTCACATAGGTCTTCAGCGAGACGACGGAGGGGATTTTCATTTCGAGACTGACCGAGTGCACCGTGCGCTCGTACTCGGCTACGATGTTCACGCGTTCGAGGAAGACCGCCTTGATGGCGTCCTGCCAGCTCCACAGCGACAAAGGAAAATAGCTCAACGGGCGGTAATCCGCGTTGAGGACCAAGGCCGGGCAGCTTTCGGGAGAGCGCTCGGCGGCTAGCATGACGACACCCCAGTACTGAAGACCAAACCTCCTTCAACAAAGGCCATTCCCAATGGCGCGCAGACTTTAGCGGGACGGCGCGCAATCGCCAAGTACCGGGCCCAAATGGCCGCCATTTAGATGAGTCGCGTGACCGCTAAATGACAGGGAGGGCGCGCTTACGCAGCCGTGCGCGGCTCGCGCGAACGGGCAGCGGAATCCGCGCGATATTCCAGCAGATCGCCCGGCTGGCAGCCAAGCGCCTCGCAGATCCTGGCCAGCGTGTCGAAGCGCACGCCCTTTACCTTGCCGGATTTCAGCAGCGACAAATTGGCCTCGGTGATGCCGATCGTTTCGGCCAGCTCCTTGGAGCGCATCTTGCGCCTGGCCAGCATGACATCAAGATTGACGACGATCGGCATTACACGAAGCTCGCGTTTTCGTCGGCCATGCGGGCGGCTTCCGCCATCACTCGGGCGATGACGAGTGCTACGCCTGCCAGGAACAGCACCTCCACATCGCCGGTGCCCAGCGTGAGCGAAATTGCCCGATGAGCGGGGCTGGCCTCAGTGAGGAAATAGGAAATCGGGGCTTCGGCAAGGAAGGCGGCAACGACATTCCAGAACAGGGCCGCCGCCACCTGGCTTAACGCCTGCAGCGAGGCTGCCGAAAACACTTCACCACTGGCGAAGAGGCGAAACAGCCGGGTGAGCGCAAGAAGGCCCCACACAGCAATCGCCAGCGGCACGATTTCGCAGAGCAGCGCGCCCACCCGGTTCGCAAGAGGCACCGCGCTGGTCAAGGGCGCGCTCAGATGGCTCATGCTGATATCCATGACTGCGGCCACGCTGGGAAATAGAAAAATCGCAATCGTGACCAAAGGCACAATCACCACGCCGGCCGCCGAAAGCCATGCCATCGCGCGGCTGGCCTTCACGAGTTTTCCGGATACGGGCATGTCTACTCCTTGCGTTTAGTTGCTGTTGCTAAAACAAGCCAAGCCCAATTGATGGCGGATGGAGTTTTCGGGCGACGTGTTAAGCGGGCAAGCGTCCAGCATGGGCACGATAGGCGCCTTGCGCTTGGCCAGCGCATCGGCCCAGATGCTGGGAAGCTGCAGACCCAGCATAAGTGTCGTGCCGGCATCGGGCGGCGTCCATTTTGCTTGCGCGCAGGCTTCGCGTTCTTCAGGCGTGAGATTTTCGTAATTGGCCTGGCAGGCGAGATAGCGCCCGAGCGCCCCCAGAGTTTCGTCTGTTAGCGGCAACGTAATGGCGTTGGATTTTTCCTGCGCGCGCTTTTTTGGCTGCACGGGGAATTTTGGTTCGGGTGGCGGCTTCGGGCGAGCCAAAGGCTTCAGCAGGAACGTCACCTCCAAAGGTTGCGGTTCGCGAAGCGGCAAGGGCAGCTTGTCGTACAACAGAAACCCCGTAACCAACGCCGCATGAAGGGCGACAACAGCAGCGGCAAATGCATACCGACGCCGGGATCTGGGCTGAGGTGAAGCACTGAATCTTTCCACGCCCAGCCTCACTCCCGGCGCTGATTATCCATAGCATAATAATAAATTATTGCAATACAATAATTATTCTGGCGCCAAGGTGACCTTGATGCCATCCGTCGCGGGCCCGCAGGTGATCTGGCAGGAGAGCCGCGAATTGGGCTGCACGGCAAGCGCCATGTCGAGCATGTCGAGTTCTTCCGGTTTCGGCGGCGGCAGCTTTTTATACCAGCTCTCTTCCACATAGACATGGCAGGTGGCGCAAGCGCAAGCGCCACCGCATTCGGCAATGATGGGCAGCCCCGCATCGCGCAGCGCCTCCATCACCGTCCAGCCCTCATGGCCTTCGATGGCGCGCTCCCGGCCCAGACGATCGATGGCAATGATCTTCATCCCACACCAAGCTTCTTGTGCAGGCTGGTGGAGGTGGTGGTGTACTGAAAGCGGAGTCTTTCGTTTGGCCGGCAAATATGGAAGGCCGCCTGCGCCATCAAGGCCGCCTCGTGAAAGCCGCATAGAATGAGTTTCAGCTTGCCCGGATAAGAGGCGATGTCGCCGATGGCGAAGATGCCGGGTGTCGAACTTTCGAATTTCGCCGTGTCCACCGGAATGCGGTTTTCGTGCAGGTTCAGCCCGAATTGGGCGATGGGGCCAAGCTTTATGGTCAGCCCGAAAAACGGCATGAACACATCGCAGGCGTGACGCCATTCTCGCTTGTCGGGCGCGGTCAGCGTGACAGCCTCCAATTTGCCGCCCGCGCCATGCAGCGCGGTTACATTGGCGATCTGGAAAGCGATCTTGCCGTGCGCCGCCAGTTCGCGCATGCGGTTTACGCTGTGCAGGCTCGCGCGGAATCCGTCGCGGTGATGGACGAGGGTAAGAACTCTTGGCGATGGGGGCCAGCGCCAGCGTCCAGTCAAGCGCGGAATTGCCGCCACCCGCGATAAGCACGTTTTTATCGCGGAACATGTCCTGATTGCGCACGGCATAGAATACGGACTTACCTTCGTATGTTTCAATGCCGGCAAGATGCGGGCGCTTGGACACAAAGGTTCCCGCGCCCGCAGCAATCACGATGACAGGCGCCACCAGCGTGGTTCTCACATCGGTCGAAATCTGCCAGCGGCCATTGGCAAGTTTGGTAAGCACGCTCGCCACTTGGCCCAAATGAAACGTGGCCCCAAAAGGCTTGATCTGATCGGCCAGGCGGTCGCTCAATTCCTGGCCCATGATCACCGGAATTCCGGGAATGTCGTAAATGGGCTTGTCGGGATAAAGCTCGGTCAACTGCCCGCCTGGCCGGTTCAGAATGTCGATGAGATGGCACTTGAGATCGAGGAGCCCAAGCTCAAATACCGCGAACAGCCCCACGGGGCCTGCACCGATGATGACGGCATCGGTTTCGATGGGAGAGGCAGGTGTGCTCATGTGCGGCGCGTCATTACTTGCAAGGTTATGGCTTGTGCCTGAGGGCGCATTGTTCCACAAGCGGCACGAAAAATCCGTGGGGTGAAGCCATGGCCGAAACCCGTCTTCCAGCCCACCAGTGCCGCAACATAGGAGAGATCCGGGCGGGCGTGGATGCGCTCGATAGGGCGCTGGTGGCGCTTTTGCTGGAACGGCAGCGATATATGGAGCAGGCCGCCCGCATTAAACAGCACAGGGGCGAGGTTCGCGACGAAGCACGGATCGCCGATGTCATCGCCAAGGTACTGGCGGAAGCCAAACGCCAGGGCTTGAGCGCGACTATCGCCGAGCCCGTCTGGCGGACGCTGATAGAGCGCTGCATTGCCCATGAATTAGCGGCCTTCGACGCGATGGCGCAAAAGCCCGCGCAGAAGACAATCAGCGGCTGAGAAGGATCTCGATAAAGCGGCGCACGGCCTCGGAACGCGCCCGCACCCGCGCGACAGCGGCCTGCGCCTTGGCTGCATCGGTGGGGTCCGCGGCCTCGGCCTCGGCGACAGCGTCGGCCAGCGCAAAAGCGCCTACGCCCCTGGCTGCGCCCTTCAGCGTGTGGGTGGCTTCGTGCCAGGTCTTCGCATCGCTGTCCCCGGCCAACAGCTCGAGTTGCGCCAACAGTGCACGGCACTGTGTCTCGAACAGGCGCAGGATTTCCTCGTTCAGAGCCTGGCTTCCGCCCGTATAACGGTCGAGATGGCCAAGATCGATGGGGCGCTCGGCGATACGCGTCATGGTCCACGCCTTTTCTGCACCGCAATGATGACAAGCCTGTCTCAAGGCCCGGTTAACGCAGCAGCGAAAAGACTTGACATCGCGCCCAAGTGTTGTTCCGCCCCTTGAGGCTTGATTCGCCGGGCGTTTTCTGGGTTCAATGAGCTTCCAATATGGAGCGCTGCGTCCTCGAGCGTACGCGCAATTGCACCGACGGGTTAATCATATGCCGACTCCAGGAGTTGAGCGGGCGAAGCCCGTATCCCTTCCCACGCAAGACATGAACGCCACACGCGAAAGCCCGCGCGAACGCGAATTAAATTATTATCGCGGCACGGGCGGCGGCGTGGTTTTCGCTCTCACTTTTTCCGCATTCTGGATCGGCGCGGCCGGCGCATATCTTTGGGGCTATTTCGGCCCGCAAGGTCTCACGGCACTGGGACCGCACATCCTTGCTTTCATCGCGGTGGCAACTTTTTTGCCGCCGTTTTTGTTTGTCGCCTGCGCGCTGGCGCTTGGCCGCGCCACCGCCATGGCGCGCACGGCCGAGCGCCTTGCATTCGCTGCCGAGCAAATCACCGCCGTCGACGACAACGCCATCCGCGGCACGCAACGCGTGGGCCGCGCGGTCAGGCGCGAACTCGATGCGCTCAACGCCGGTTTGGACGGCGCCTTCACGCGCATGCGCGCGCTCGAAACCGCGCTCGAAGATCGCGTGGCGCAGCTTGAGGAAGCGGGCGCGCGCGCGGGCGTCAAGGCCGATGTCATAGCCTCGCGCCTGCACGAGGAGCGCGTGCATATCGAGGATCTTGCCAGCGTGCTGGAAGATGGCGTGAACCGGGCCGCGGAAACCTTTGCCGGCCGCGTCGCCCAACTGAAGGCCATGATAGAGGCCACTGGCGGCGAACTGAAATCCGCGGGCCAAACGCTGGACGTGCAGAGCGCGCAATTCCGCGAAGCGGCAGAAAAAGCCGCCGCCGCCCCACATGCCGCCGCCGTTGAGCTCGACCGCCAGGCCAAGCGCATCGAAACCGCGGCCGATGGCGCAGTGGCGCGCGCCGAATTCGTGCTCGCCCGTCAGGAACGCCAGCGCACGGCGATGAACGAGCTTCTGTCTAAATTGAAGGAAGAAGCCGTGACCTTCGAAGGCGCGCTGGAAACGCAACGGAGCGCTATCGAGCGCGCGGCCGCGTTGCTGGGCAGCGAGGCCCAGCGGCTTGACGAAATCACCGATCAGGGTTTGCGTCGCATCGACGCCGCCATGGCAAGTGCCGCGCCCCGCACCGCGCAGCTCGCGAGCGGCTTCGCGCGCGAGACCGAGCGGGTGAAGGAAAGTGCCGAAGCCGCCGCCACTTCGGTGTCACGCCTGGTGGACACCTTGCGCGAGGCAAGCGCCTCCGCCCAGGCGCTGATCGCCGAAAGCACGGCTGACGCCAAGCGCCGCGCGAAAGATTTCGTGGGCGAGGCCATGGGCGAATGCGACCGGCTGCTGCGCGCAGCCGCGTCGGTGGCCGAGGAAGCGGAAAAGGCCCGCGCCTCATTGTCCAAGGCAGCCGGCGAAGCCGAACAGCACATCATGAGCCTGCCGGGCGTCGCCGCCCAGGAGGCCAGCCGCATGCGCGACACCATCCGCAACGAGACCGAGCAGATGCTTGATATGTCGGCCCGCACCTTGGCGACCCTGCACGCCCGCACGGCTGCGCGCCGCGGGCTCAGCGGGCCCGATGTTGGCCTGAGCGAGAACGCAGCCCCGGAAACGCCGCAACCCGACAGCCTGTTGACCCGCGCCCGGCGCATTACCGGCCCCAAGCGCAAGAGCGACGAGCGGCCAAAAAGCTTTGAACTGTCTCAGGTGCTGGCGGCCGCCGAGACGTGCGACGTGAAATTGCAGTCGGGCGGACTCAAATCCCATGCTGCCATGGCGCTCGCGGCACTTGAGGCGGCGCTTGCCGATCTCGTTATCGATCTGGGTCCACTCACCGGCGATAGCGCCGATCCGCAAATGTGGCGGCGTTATCTGGATGGCGACCGCGGCGCCTTCGCGCGAAAGATCGCGCAGGCCATCGGCCCCGACACCGTGGATCGCATTGCGGGGCTTTATCGCGACGATGCCATCTTCCGCGAAGCAGCAAACACCTATCTCAAGGAGTTCGAGGCGCTGCTCGCCCATGCCAAGGATGGCGACAATGACGGGCTGCTCGCTTCCACGCTGCTGACTGCGGACACGGGAAAAATTTATCTGACGGTGGCGTATGCGCTTGGGCGACTGGATTAGTCGCGCTTCAGCCGCGCGGCATAAAAGCCATCCATTCCGCCTTTATCCGCCCAGTGACAGGGCAGTGTGCGCAGATCGCCCGCGCGCGAAATCAGTTTTTCATCGTTGAAGGTTTCGGCGGCGCCAAACGCCATGCGCGAGAAATCTTTGTGCCGCTCGAGGAAGGCTTCTATCTGCTCGATGCCTTCTTCCGGCTCCAGCGAGCACACCACATAGATTAGAATGCCTCCGGGCGCGGCCATGCCGGCGGCTGCGTCCAGCATTTCGGCTTGCAGCGTAGTGGACGCCGTCACATCGGCGGCACCCTTGATCCACGGTAAATCGGGATGACGCCTGATCGTGCCGGTTGAAGTACATGGCGCATCGAGCAGCACGAAGGGCGCTTGCGCTTTTGGCTGCCAGTCGCGGATGTCGGCAGTGACAAGCTCGGCCTTCAGTTTCGTGCGGGCGAGATTTTCCCGCACGCGCGCTAGCCGTTCTTTCGAGACATCCACTGCGGTGACGCGCGCGCCCAAACTCGCAAGCTGCATGGTTTTGCCGCCAGGCGCCGCGCAGAGATCGAGCACATGGTTACCCGTGATGTCGCCAAAAAGGCGCGCAGGGATGGAGGCCGCCACATCCTGAACCCACCATTTGCCCTCGGCATAGCCCGGCAAGTCCTCGACGCGGCCCGCGCCGCGCAGCCGCAGCACATCGAGCGCGAGCTTCTCCGCGCCGGCTATTTCTACGGAAGCATCCTCCTTGAACACGAGGTCGAGCGGCGGTTCGGGGAGATGGGCTTCCGCAATCGCGTGCGCCGCGGCCTCGCCATAAGTTTCCTTCCAGCGTTCCCACAGCCAATCGGGCGTATCGAGGCGCGCGGCATCTTGTGCGGCGATGATATTGCGCCCCTCCTGCGCCACGCGCCTGAGCACCGCATTGATCAGCGATTTGAAATGCAGCGCCTTGGGATCGACCTGCGCCAGGCGGTTGGCGCCGTCCACGGCGGCATGGGGCGCGACATTGAGGAACAGCAGCTCGCAGGCGCCAGCAAGAAGAATTTCGGCGGTGGCGCCCGAGCGGTGTGGTGCCGGCGGCTTCACCATGAAATGGCGGATCACCGCATCGAGCTGGCCCAGGCGGCGCAGCGTTTCGCTGGCGATAGCGCGCGCGAAGGCTGCATCGCGAGGCTCAAGTCGCGCGCGCGCGAGTGCCGCATCGGCCGCCAGGTCGAGCGCGCGGCGCTTCCTCAGCACGTCGGAAAGAATGGCAAGCGCCGAAACCCGCGCGGGCAGGCCGGCGGCGTCTGTTTGTTTTGCTTTCAGAGCTTCGCTCACCAAGGCTGAATAAGGCACAGGTGTGGCCCGCGCCAGCGTCTAGCCCCAGGGGCCGCGGTGGGGCGCGGATGCTTCGCTCGCTTGTCCTGTCTCGCCCATTTCTGCCGCCATTTCTTTGAGCCGTGCAATGCGCTCTTCCGTCGGCGGATGGGTTGAGAACAGGCCGGCCAGCCCACCATGCAGTGGATTGATGATGAAAAGATGCGCAGTAGCGGGATGCTCGTCGGCGGCCTGGTTATCGATTCTTTCGGCCGCAGTCTGGATGTGCTGCAATGCCGAGGCGAGCCACAGCGGGCGGCCCGACAGCAGCGCGCCGGAATGATCGGCTTCGTATTCGCGCGTGCGGCTGATCGCCATCTGCACGAGAGCGGCAGCCAGTGGCGCGAGCAAAATTACCAGCAGTACGCCCACGGCGCCCAAGGGGCTTCGCCGCCCGCCAAAAAACAGCGCGAAATTGGCCAGCATGGAAATCGCGCCTGCAATGGTGGCCGTCAGCGTCATCACCAGCGTGTCGCGGTTTTTCACGTGGGACAACTCATGCGCCAGCACGCCGGTGAGCTCTTCGTTGTTCACGCGGGCGAGCAGTCCTGTTGTGGCGCAGACGGCGGCATGCTCGGGATTGCGTCCGGTGGTGAAGGCATTGGGCTGGGGATTGTCCGCGATATAAACCTTGGGCATTGGCAGGCCCGCCTTTTGGGCGAGCTCGCGCACGATGCGCACGAGATCGGGCGCGCTTGCCTCGTCTACCTCGCGCGCGCCATACATGGAAAGGACCATCTTGTCCGCGTTCCAGTAGGCGAAGAAATTCATGCCGATGGCGAGCAGGAAGGCAAAGGCCATGCCGGTCTGCCCGCCAACCAGATAACCCACCGCGAGAAACAGCCCCGTCATCGCGGCCATCAGCAGTCCGGTGCGGAACGTGTTCACGAATGCCTCGTTGAAATTTTGGTCATGGCTGCAAACGCTATGTAAGCATGCGCGCGCCCGCTTCAAGAATGAGGCAGCAACGCCGGAAAAAATGATCCCGCCCGCAGCCCAGCGCGCGCTTGCCGAGGCCGAAGAAAGAAGGCGCAAGGCCGATGAGGAGGCCAGGGTGAACGCGCCGCCCCAGGAGATCGGCGGTGTGGATGGCCCAGACCCTACCCGTTACGGCGACTGGGAAAACAAAGGTATTGCCTCGGACTTCTGAGAACGCGACCCTTAAGTTTATTCCTGTTTTGTCTCATTTTCCACCTGTAATTGCGTCGCCGATTTTACAACCCATGAGGGAATTCGGCGATTTTTCCCTGCCCGCGCTGGCGGCTCTGCTGATGCTTACGGGTGCTTCCCGCGAGACGGCGCAAGCCGCGGCCGCGTCCTTCGATGGGCCGGTCAGCGCCCACGTCGAGCGCATGGTGGACGGCGATACCATCGAGGTGAAGGCCGATATCTGGCTTGCCTAATCGCTTATCGTCCGTGTGCGGATTGAAGGCGTGGATGCGCCAGAGCTGGAAGCGCGCTGCGCCGAGAAGCGCACCCGCGCCGAAGCCGCGCGCGATTATCTTATCCGCCGCATCGGCGGCGCCGATGTGCGGCTCACCCATGTGGCGTATGACAAATATGGCGGTCGCGTGAATGCACAGGTCGCGGATACGCGTGGCGATATCGCCGGGGCCCTCCTCAGAAGCGGGCTGGCGCGGCCTTTCGCGGCGGTAAGCGCAAACCCTGGTGCAACGCGGCCTGACAAAATTCCTTTCAGCCGTGGCCGGTCACAGCGACGATTTCAACAGGAACTGCAATCGCGCCCGCCTTTTCGAAATTGAGCAGGAGGGTGAAAGTGCCGCCTTCCCATAAAGGCTGCTTCAGGCCCGTCAGCATGACATGGCGCCCCAGCGGCTTGAAAATCACCGTGGCGCCGGGCGCGATATCGACCGGCCCGCTTGTTTTCATTTCCATCATGCCGCCCATGCCTGACATGCCGTTCGACATGGTTTCGTGCAGTTCGGCCTTTGCGGCGGCCTGGGTTGCGGCGCTTTTCAGCCGGTCGGGCGCGGCCCCCGAATTGACGATGGTGAAATAGATGGCCGCATTAGCCCTGCCCGCAGGCGTCGCGCGCGTCCAGGCGCCCATCACGTGAATATCCGCGCTTGCCGCGAAGGCAGGCGTGGCCACCAGCAACAGCGCCATGATCACGCCGCGCACGAGATTTGCCGCCATCAGCGCCTCCCTAGGAAGTTGCAGCCGAGTATGGCATTGGGAATGCACTTGATGCGCTGCGGCAGCGCGCCGCGTGAGCGCCAGGACAAGAGGCCCGCGAAATCATGGGCAAAATCATCGTTGGCGTAGCGTTGGGCGCGGTCGTGCTCATCCTGATTGCCGGCGTCTCCACCATGTTCGTGGGAGGTGAATTCGCCAAGCGGTGGTCGAACCGGCTGATGCGCTACCGGGTTCTCGCGCAATTCATCGCCATCGTCATCATCATGCTCGTGCTCTATTTCGGCGCGCGCTAGAAAAAACTGAGCGGATCGACGTCGATGGTCAAGCGCACGCCGGAGGGAATTTTTACGCTTGCCAGCCAGGCACGCAAATAGGACTGGATGTCGATATTGCGCTCGGCCTGCACGAGAAGCCTTTCGCGCGTGCGCCCGCGCAACACCTGATAGAAGGCTGGCGATGGTCCCCATACGGCAACGCCTTTCGCACGCGGGGCGGCAGAGGCCAAGGCCCGCGACGTGGCGCGCACTCTATCGCCATCGGCGCCCGCCAGAATGAGCGCGGCCAGGCGCCCGAATGGCGGCGAGCCCATGCGCTGACGCGAGCGGGCTTCTTCTTCGAGAAACAGGTCGCGGTCCCCCGAAGCCAAAGCCTTCATTACCGGGTCTTCCGGATTGCGCGTCTGGATCAGCACCAGCCCTGGCTTTTGCGCGCGGCCCGCGCGGCCTGCCACCTGGTGCAGCATCTGGAAGCTCCTCTCCGCCGCGCGCGGATCGCCGACCTGGCCTCCCAGATCGGCATCGATCACGCCGGCCAGCGTCAATTGCGGAAAGTGATGGCCCTTGGCCACGATCTGGGTGCCGATAAGGACATCGATTTCGCCCTTGCTCATGGCGGTGATGGCGGCCCCAATCGCATGCGGGGTTTCCAGGGTGTCGCTGGATGCAATCGCCACGCGCGCGCAGGGAAAGGCGGCCCTGAATTCCTCCGCCACGCGCTCGACACCGGGGCCGCAAGCGACGAAGGAATTTTCGGCCGCGCATTGCGGGCAGGTTTTGGGTAGCGCTGTCTCGAAGCCGCAATGATGGCAGATGAGACGGCCCCTATTGCGATGCTCGACCAGCCAGGCCGAGCAATTGCGGCAGGTTTCCTTGTGGCCGCAGGCCGCGCACAAGGTGAGCGGCGCATAGCCGCGCCGATTGAGAAAGAGGAGCGCCTGCTCGCCCGTGTCCAAGGTTTCACGCAAGGCTTCACGCAAAGGCGTCGACAGCCACTGCCCTGCTTCGCCGCGATGGGCGCGCAAATCGATCAGCCGCACCTCGGGCATTTCGGCCACGCCGTGTCGCTCGGACAATTTCAGCCATTCGTATCGCCCCGATTTCGCGTTGAGATAGGTTTCCAAGGACGGTGTGGCCGAGGCCAAAACGATCAGGCAGTTTTCGATGCGAGCGCGCACAACCGCCATGTCGCGGGCGTGATAGATGACGCCCTCTTCCTGCTTGTAAGCCTGTTCGTGCTCCTCATCGACAATGATAAGGCCGAGCTCGGGGAACGGCAGGAATAATGCCGAGCGAGCGCCCGCCACCACGCGCGCCTCGCCCGACAGTACGGTGCGATAGGCGTGTTTGCGCTCGCGCAAAGTGAGATCCGAATGCCATTCCACCGGGCGGCAGCCAAAGCGTGCCGCGAAACGGTCGAGGAATTGCATGGTGAGCGCTATTTCGGGCAGCAGAATGAGCGTTTGCTTGCCTTGCGCCAGCGCTTCGGCGATGGCCTCGAAATAGGTTTCGGTTTTGCCCGAGCCTGTCACGCCATCGAGAAAGCTCGCGGAAAATTCTTTTGCCTTGACGGTCTCGCGCAAATGGATGGCAGCGCGCGCCTGATCGGGGCTCAGCACGATTGCGTCAAAGGCGGGATCGGGAACGAGAAGCGCCGCGAATTCGGGCAAAGAAATTTTCTCAAGCGCGCCCGCATCGGCAAGCCCGCGCACCACGGCCGGCGTGACATTGGCGTCTTCGCCGATTGCAGCGGCGCTCCGCGCGAGCCCATCTTGCATAAGCGCCAGCACGCGGGCGCGCGGCGGCGACAGACGCTCGGGATTTGTGGTGCCCAATCTATACGCCGCGCGCGGGGCTTCCGCGTCGAAGGCTGCAGGCACGCGCAGCGCCAAAGCCAGCACCGCGCCCAGGGGGCTAAGCGTGTAATGCGCCACCCATTCTAGAAAATCGCACAGGGCCTGAGGCAGCCGCTCGTTGCCCGCAAGCGGCCGGGCCTCGCGGAGTTTCTTCTCGGCCACCGCGCTGCTGCTCGTGCCCCAAATCGCGCCTAGCAACTCGCGTTTTCCCAAGGGCGCGCGCACCAGCGCCCCACGAGCGGGAACCACGCCCTTGGGAAGCGTGTAATCATAGGGCTGAGCCAGCGGCAGCGGCAGCAACACGCTCGCGTGCAGGCAGATATCTGTCCCCAGCTCCGGGGCGGGCGCGGGCTTCAAGGCGGCTTGCGTCATGACTACACTTTCGCGTGGGGCTCGCGCAGGTCAAGCAGGAGTAACAATGAAGCTGTTCCTCGATACCGCAGATCCGAAGGAAATCGCGGGCCTTGCCGAAACCGGCCTGGTGGACGGCATCACTACCAACCCCTCGCTGGTGGCGAAATCGGGGCAGCCCTTCCTGCAGGCGCTGGAAAAAATCTGCCAGATGGTGGCGGGGCCGGTGAGCGCGGAAGTGACCGCAACCGATTCGGCAAAAATGATCGCGGAAGGCAAGCGCCTCGCGCGCGTGGCCAGGAACATCGCCATTAAGGTGCCCCTCACCTGGGACGGGCTGAGAGCCTGCCGCGCGCTGAGCGATGACGGCCACATGGTCAATGTCACGCTTTGCTTCCAGCCGGTTCAGGCTTTGCTGGCCGCCAAAGCGGGCGCCACTTTCATCTCACCCTTCATCGGGCGGCTCGACGATGCGGGCCAAGACGGCATGGGGTTCATCCGCGAGATCCGCGTCATTTATGACAATTACGGCTTCAAGACCGAAATCCTGGCTGCTTCCATCCGCAATGTCACCCATGTGCGCGATGCAGCACTTGCGGGCGCCGATGTGGCGACGCTTCCCGCCGCCATCTTCAGGCAACTCATCCACCACCCGCTCACCGACAAGGGCTTGGCAGCCTTCCTCGAAGACTGGAAGAAGACAGGCCAGAACATACTGGATATGTAGCGTGCGGAGGCCGTGCGCGAAGATCATGGCGCGATCTGCCCAGGAATTGGTCGAAGCATGGCTTGCGGGGCTGAAACATGAGCGCCGTGCGAGCTATCACACCTTGCGCGCTTATGGCGACGACGCACGGAGATTCCTGCGTTTTGTGGAATCGCATCGCGGCCAGCGCGTGACGCTGGCCACCTTGAATAATCTTCGACCCGCCGATATCCGCGCCTTTATCACGCTCCGCCGCGCGGAAAATCTGGGCGCGCGCGGCGTGCAGCGCGCGCTGGCGGCGGTGCGCTCTTTTTACCGTTATCTTGAGCGCGAAGAACTGGCCGATAGCGCGGCCGTGCGCGTGGTGCGCTCGCCGCGGCTGCCGCGCACGCTGCCCCGGCCGTTGAGCGAGCGCGACGCGGGCCGCGCCATCGAGGAAGCGGGTCATGACGAAAAACCCTGGATCGCCGCGCGCGATACGGCACTCGTGACGCTGCTTTACGGCACCGGTTTGCGCATTTCGGAAGCCTTGAGCCTCAAGCGCGGCGACGCGCCTTTGGGCGAAACGCTCACCATTCTAGGCAAAGGCAACAAAGAGCGCGCTGTGCCGGTGCTGGCAATTGTGCGCGAGGCGGTTGAAAATTACGCGAAGCTTTGTCCGTTCCAGCCGGGGCGCAGCGGTGCTTTATTCCTTTCGCGCCGTGGCAAGCCGATGAGCCCACGCGATGCGCAGGCCCTCATGCAGCGCTTGCGCGGGCGCCTTGGCCTGCCAGAAAGCGCGACTCCGCACGCGCTCAGGCATTCCTTCGCCACTCATTTGTTGCAGAATGGCGGCGATTTGCGCAGCGTGCAGGAATTGCTGGGCCACGCCTCGCTTTCCACCACGCAAAAATATACCGAAGTCGAAGGTGCGCGCGTGCTGGCGGTTTTCGATGCCGCCCACCCTCGTGCGCGTGCCGTCTCGAAATAGGGTTCAGTTTTCGCGCCGGCGGGCGAAATGCTCGCGCCAGCGAGCATCGATGTGTGAAACGGGAAAATAGATCAGCACGTCAGTGGTGCCGAATTGTTTGTCGATTACTGCGCCGTCGCCAATATAAGCGCCCGCCCGCACATAGCCCTTGATCAGCGGCGGCAGGCTGCGCAGGCCTTCTTTCTCGTCAATCGCCGCTTTAGGCATGCGGTTCATCTCGACATAAAGCTTGGGCCACGCGCGCACGCGCATAGTTTCTGGCGTGCGGTGAAAATGATGCAGATAAGACAGCGGCAGCGCCAATGCGTCTACGTCCGTCCCCGGCAGCGAGCCGCAACCGAACATCACGTCCGTGCGGTAGCGGTCGAAATAAACTATCAGGCCGCGCCAAAGAAGCTGCATGGTGATGGAACGCGAACGATAGCTTTGCAGCACGCAAGAACGGCCAAGCTCCAAAAGCTTCGTGCCCGCCGGTTGCACCTTCAGCACGGGCGCGATGTCGTATTCGCTTGCCGTATAGAAACCGCCATGCCTTGCCGCCACCTCGCTGCGCAGCAGACGATACGTCGCCACCACCGCCGCCTCGCCGTTTTCATCGCGCACGCCGTGATCGACAACGAGCAAATGATCGCAAAAGGCGTCGTATTTATCGAAATCGCGGCGCTTGGCACGCATCTCGGGCGTCGGAGTGGCCGACATCTCTTCGTAGAAAACGCGATAGCGCAGCCTTTGCGCCGCCTCTACTTCGGATTCTGTTTCGGCTATGCGCACTTCGAGAAGACCCGAAACGGCCAGCACCGGCCAGGCGATCTCGCGCTCCGTCATCGCGCTTGGCTCGTGAACATGGACCAAGGAGCAATCCTCATGCTGTGCAGGCAAGTGCCCGGGAATCCAAGGGAAATTTACACGGTATGGAGGCTTATGCGCAACCAACGGCTTAACGCATTAAGCAGGCTTTGCATTCACCTTGGCGTGCGCGCGCATCAAAAAGAGACAAAGCACGATAGCGGGCGCCGCGAGCGCGCCGGCGCCCAGGAAAAAAATCTCGTAAGCGTTCATCAGGCCATAAGCGGGCTCGAGCACGTTCTCGATGATGGTCCCGGAGAACCCTTTGAACAGCTTGCCGAGATAGGCATAGGCGGAAGTGAGCAGCGCATATTGCGTGGCAGTGTAGCCCAAGCTCGTCAGGCTCGACATGTAGGTGACGAGGGCCACGCCCGCAAAGCTGATACCGAAATTGTTGATGGCCATTACCGCGCTGAAGAGGACGATATCTGCGCCGGCATGCGCAAGTATGGCGTAGACACCGACCGCCAGACTTTGCGCCACCGCGCCGATAATCAGGGTTCGCATATAGCCCAATTTCAACGCACAGAAACTGCCCGCGCTAATTCCGAGAAGTGAAAAGACAAGCCCAAGTGAACTGCGCACGCCACCCACTAAGTCCTTCGATAGCCCGAGATCATGGTAAAACGGATTGGCGATTGGCCCCATGAGAAAATCCGGAAGCCGGTAGAACATCACCATCACCAAGATTACGAGGAAGAGCCAGCCATGCTCGCGAAAAAACACAACAAAGGGGCCGAAGACTGCATCGGTGAAACCGCGCGTTGTCCATAAGGGCGCTACAGCATCCTTTGCCGCCATCACGGCGTCGGCGTGGGCAGGCTCGGTCGCCTTCAGAGTTGCAAGAAATCCCACCCCCATCAGCACCGCCATCATGCCGTAGGAAATGGGCCAGCCCAGATGATTGGCAAAGATAAGAATGAGCGCGTCGGTCAACAAAATCGCCGCGCGATAACCGAATTGATAGGCGCCCGTGAGCGCACCCAGATCGGAATCGTTTTCCGCGCTTTCGATGCGCCAGGCATCGACGACTATGTCCTGCGTGGCGGAGGAGAATGCAACGACGAGCGCGCAAATGCCTAAAGCAATTAGCCCATTCCGCAGCCCGATCGTTGCCATCGCGAAGAGGCCAAGCGACACGACGATCTGGGCCAGCAGCATCCAGCCGCGCCGCCGCCCCAACCGGCCGAAGAGGGGCGCGTTCAGCCGGTCGATCAGCGGCGCCCAAAGAAATTTGAGCGAATAGGCGAGCCCCACCCATGACAGGAAGCCGATGGCGGCGAGGCTCGTTCCTTCATCGCGCAGCCAGTAGCCAAGCGTGTTGCCGGTGAGGAAAAAAGGCAGGCCCGAGGCGAAACCCAGCACCAGCATGGTGGCCATGCGCGGCCGGGTATACACCTTGAGCGCCGCGAATGCGCCCTTCACGTCTGCCATGGCGAAAATATCATGCGGCCGCGGTGGCCGGCGGGTTAAGTGTGGCTAGGACGGCGTCGAGCTCGTCCGGATCGACCGGCTTGGCGAGGAAACCATCCATTCCGGCTTCGAGGCAAGCCCTGCGCCCGGCTTCCATCACGTCGGCGGTGAGCGCCAGGATGGGCGTGTGCCCCTGCCCTGCGGCCTTTTCGGCGATCCGGATGCGGCGCGCGGCCTCGATGCCATCGAGGCCCGGCATGTGAATATCCATCACGATAAGATCAAAGCGTTTGGCGGCGGAGGCCGTGACTGCTTCCTCGCCGGTGGCCACCTGTTCAACCCTGTGGCCGCGCAGGCGCAGAAGCTCGCGCGCGAGCAAGGCGTTGACGGCGTTGTCTTCGGCCAGCAGGATAAAAAGCGAGGTCTGCGCCCGCAGGCTTGGCCCGCGCGCGGGCGGATCGAGCTTGATCGGATCCTCGCCCGCGAAAACGGCCTTGAGGCGTCTTTCCAGCGAGGCCTGGCGCACGGGCTTCATCAGATAAAAGGCGATGCCCTTGCCCGCGAGTTCGGCCAGTTGTGCGCGGCCCTTGGGCGGCAGCAGCACGGCAACGGGTACGCTAAGCTGGCTCACATCGGGAAGGTTGCCATCGCCATGACCCGCATCGAGCAAAACCACATCGCAGGGAATGTCGCCCGCGCTATCTTCCGGCGCGCCCAGTTCCACCATTTCCATGCCGGCTGCTTCCAATTGCAGCTTCAGGCTGGCGTGCAGCACCGGCGATTTCGAAATTACGCCGGCGCGCAGTTGCGCGCTTTCGCGCGCGGCGGTCGAAGGCTTGTGATCATCGAGCGGCAATGTGAACCAGAAAATGCTGCCGTGCCCGTCGGCCGGCTGCATGCCGATTTTGCCGCCCATGGCATCGACCAGGCGGCGCGAAATGGCGAGACCAAGGCCGCTACCTTCGAAACGGCGCACGTGGCTTGAATTGGCCTGCACAAAATCGTCGAAGATCGCTTTGCGTTTTTCCGGCGGCACGCCGATGCCGCTGTCCTGCACCGCAATCCGCAGCGCGTGGCCTTCGCCGTCAGGTTCCACCGCCGCAGTAACCAGCACACCGCCATGCTCGGTAAACTTGATCGCGTTGCCCACCAGATTGGTGAGCACCTGGCGCAACCGATCGGAATCCGCCTCGATGATCTCCGGCACCTCCGAAGCAATGGCCGCGGCTATGTCGATGCCCTTGGCGTGGGCGCGCGTTGCCAGAAGCTCGTTCACGTCCTCGATCAGCGTGCGCAGCTTGATCTCGCACGGGTCTAGCGCAATTGCGCCCGATTCGATCTTGGAGAAATCGAGAATGCCCTCGATAAGTGAAAGCAGCGCCCTGCCCGATTGATGGATCGCTTCGGCATAGGCCTGCTGATCGGGCTCAAGCGGGGTTTCCTGCAACAGCCGCGCCATACCGAGCACGCCGTTCATGGGCGTGCGGATTTCGTGGCTCATGATGGCGAGGAAATGCGACTTGGCGCGATTGGCTTTCTCGGCGCGGTCGCGCGCATCCGTCAAAGCCGCTTCCAGCACTTTGCGCTCGGTGATGTCGCGGCCGACGCTCTGGATTTCTACCAGGCGGCCATCGGCATTGCGAATGGCGTAATCTTCCCAAGCAAACCAGCGATAACCCGCAACCGTTTTCAGATGCTGGTCGTAACGCACGCGCTCAAGCCCTGTCTCTCGCCCAGCGAAATGGCCGAAGAGAGACGCGGGCGATTCCGGGTGAAGCTCGTGCCGGAAGGCCTGGCCGATAACTTCTTCCCGGCTGACACCGAATACCTTGAAAAAAGATTCGTTCGCATAGGTGATGCGGCCGTCCGCGGTGCGCCGCAAGATCGCATCGCCCTGCGCATCGACAAGGCCCTTGTAGCGCGTCTCGCTGGCATGCAGCCGCGCGTTCGCAGCTTCCAACGCGGCGATGAACGCCTCGAATTCGCCCGTGAGCGCCGCAAGCCTGTCATTGCGGCTTTCGTAATCGCTGGCGCGGTCGCGCGCGCTAATCAGGCCATAGAGTAAGAAGCCGGTGCCGACGACGGCGAGGGCACCCAAGAGCTGCGGATCGATAAGCGTGAGCCGGCCATGTACCTGCACATCCCACAGCGCCAGCGAGGCCAGAACCGCCACGAGAAACGCAAAAAATACCGTGCCGGCGCGCGTCAGGTTAGCCTCCACCATCCCCGGATGTGTGGCCCCTATCGCATACCTGGAGCCACTATCCTGCGGGCGCAATCAGGCCGTGTTCGGCGTTGAAAAAGCCTTAATCTGATTGAACAAAAAGCTAGCAATGTTAATGGCCTGGCGTGTCAAAACGGGGCTTGACTAATAGCTGTGGCGAACGCGACACGCGGAATCTGTGTCACATCGCTGTCATATCAGCGTCACGGCGCTGTTATGCCGCCCTGATTAATCGTCGGCCATGGAGGGCCCAGGGCGGGGGGCGCGCTGTATTAGCAGCACACCACGACTTCGCTAACGGCCTGTACGTACCACTTAGCGAGGTCGAAAATGTTGGGGAAGAAGATCCTTTTTGCCGGCACTGCAATCGTCGCGCTGGCAGGTTTTGCAATACCCGCATCGGCGGATTACTGGTGGACGAACACCAGCATCAGCGGCCGGGATTACTGGGACATCACAAACATCGCCCAGAAGCGTAATGGCGTCGACCAGAACGACGACGGCACGAGCTTCGACATCAAACGCTTCTATGTGTCGATCGACCACACGTTCGACGACATGTTCTCCGGCGACATTACAACCGACGCCAACTATATCTCCGCGGACGGCGAGACGCAGGTCTACCTCAAGAAGGCTTACCTGCAAGCGAAAATTTCCGACGCGCTGATCTTCAGGGTTGGCTCCGCCGACATGCCGTGGATTCCGTTCGACGAAGACGTATATGGCTATCGCTTCGTCGAGAACACGCTAATCGATCGCACGAAATATGGCACTTCGGCGGACTGGGGCATTCATGCTCTAGGAAAACTTGCCGATGGCCTTATCGGTTATCAGTTTTCCGCGGTTAACGGCGCGGGCTACAAGAAGCCTGTCCGTACTGGCAATGTCGACGTGGAAGGCCGCATCAACCTGAATTACCAGGGCTTCGTCGCAGCAGTGGGCGGTTATTCGGGCGACCTTGGCGCAGCCCACGGTGTGAAAATCTGGAATACCGCACAGCGGTTTGATGCACTGGTTGCTTACGTAAATTACGGCTTTCGCGTTGGAGGTGAATATTACCACGCGAACGACTGGATGAGCGTTACGACGAATCGCACGGATAAGGCGGATGGATTTTCAGCATTTGCGTCTTATCAATTCGATCCGCAATGGGGCGTTTTCGGTCGCTATGACTGGGTGATGCCGCAAAGCTCAAGTGCCGCATTGTTTGGAACCTCAGCGCCGAACAAAGAAATGAAGGATAATTACTTCAACGTAGGCATCGATTGGACACCTGCCAAAATCGTGGACATCGCCTTCGTCTACAAACACGAGAGTGGTAATGGCGGATTCATCAGCACATCGAATGGTGTAAATCCGGCTACCGGCTCGGGCATACCGATTGGCGGCACCGGTAATGGCACTTCTGGCACCTACAACGAGTTTGGCGTGTGGGGCCAGTTCCGCTGGTAAGTTTGGCCTGATGGATTTGGTTCAAGCATAAAGTTCGCGTTTTAGCGTCTGTTCCCCGCGCGAACTGAAAGCCCCGCCGGTAATCCCCTTCCGGCGGGGCTTTAGTTTTTCCCCATCCCGTAACTGTGACAGGCGAGGCATTCCCCCACAGAAAAGGACTGCATGTCATAAAAGCTTCGTTAATCCGTGACAGTCGTGACGCGCCAATTGCCGATACCGGCGCAGTACCGGGGCTTCACTGAGGTGGCGAGGCCGCCGCAGGCAGCCCGGTTAATCAATCTGCGAGGGACAATATGAAACTCCATTCGAAAATTCTCGCCGGCTTGATAGCCGGCATCGCCACGGCAGCAATGGCATCCACGGCATTTGCCGCGACCGACATCTCAGGCGCGGGCGCGACCTTCCCCTATCCGATCTACTCGAAATGGGCCGACGCCTATAAGAAGGATACGGGCATCGGCTTGAATTATCAGTCCATCGGTTCCGGCGGCGGCATCAAGCAGATTGAAGAGAAGACTGTGACTTTCGGTGCCTCCGATATGCCCTTGATGCCAGCTGACCTCGATAAAAACGGCTTAGTGATGTTTCCGGCAGTCATCGGCGCCGAGGTGCTGGTCTACAATCTTCCCACGATTAAGTCCGAAGAGATGGTGATCGATGGACCGACGCTTGCCAACATTTACTTAGGCAAGATCACCAAATGGAACGATCCGGCACTCAAGAAGTTGAACCCTGGCGTCAACCTGCCAGACCAGTCGATCCTGGTTGTCCACCGTTCTGACGGTTCGGGCACGACGTTTATTTTCGCCAATTATCTGTCCAAGGTCAGCAAAGAATGGGCGTCCAAAGTAGGGGCGGCGACTTCAGTTGATTGGCCGGTAGGCGTCGGTGCTAAAGGCAATGAAGGCGTGTCCGGCAATGTAGCGCAAGCCGCGGGCTCCATCGGCTATGTCGAATATGCCTATGCCATGCAGAACCATCTTCCTTGGACACGCATGATCAATCATGATGGTAAGACCGTGAGCCCGACCATGGATTCGTTCATTGCATCGGCCGCCAATGCCGATTGGGATCATGCCGATCATTTCTACATGATCCTGACCGATCAGCCTGGTGCTAATGCTTGGCCGATTGAGAATCCAACTTTCCTTCTCTTCCCCAAGAAACCTTTGGATGCTGCTGCAACCAACCAAGCGCTCAAATTCTTCAAATGGGCGTACGCCAATGGCGGCCAGATGGCAAAGGATCTGCTTTACATTCCGCTGCCGAAGAGCCTGACTGACAAGATCGAGGCAAGCTGGAAACAAATTGAAGGCGTAAATCCATAGACTTACGGAGTTAGGAGATAGGCGTAGGCTCCCCTTCGCAAAGGCCTGCGGATTGGTGATGATGGAAGCGGGCACGCCGTGAATTCGGACACGGCCGCCCGCTTCCTTCTTTATGGAAGACCTGGATCCGAGCATTCCATGGTTGATGCTGTCTTGACTGAACCGCTTTCTGTCCGCGTTCGAAGTTCGAAACTCAGGCGCTCGCGGCGCGCTGATCGCTCATTCATGCGGCTGACGCAGCTGGCCGCGATCGCCGTCGTTGTTATATTTATTGGTATTGCCTGGGAGCTGACTAAGGGGGCGATGCCGGCGATCCACGCCTTCGGCTTCAGCTTTATCTGGACGCAGGCCTGGAACCCCGTAACTGAAAAATTCGGGGCGCTCGCCGCGATGTATGGCACGCTCGTCACTTCTATTATTGCCATGCTGATCGCAGTTCCTGTGGGTGTCGGTATCGGTATTTTCCTTACCGAACTTTGTCCCCGCCCGTTGCGCCGTCCCATCGGCATCGCGGTGGAGCTGCTGGCCGGCATTCCCAGCATCATCTATGGCATCTGGGGTCTCTTTGTGTTCGCGCCCGTGCTGCAGCAGACGCTGCAGCCCTGGGTCATCAATGCCTTCGGCAACATTCCGGTGCTTTCCAATTTATTCGCAGGTCCGCCTTATGGCATCGGCATTTTCACCGCCGGGGTCATTCTTGCGATTATGATATTGCCTTTCATTTCCGCCATAACCCGCGATGTATTCGAAACTGTACCACATGTGCTCAAGGAATCGGCCTATGCGCTCGGCTCCACGACATGGGAGGTGTTGTGGAATGTGGTGCTGCCTTATGCACGCGGCGGCGTGATGGGCGGCATCATGCTGGCTTTGGGCCGCGCGCTGGGCGAGACCATGGCCGTCACTTTTGTCGTCGGCAATGCCAACAGAATAACAACTTCTTTGTTCGCGCCGGGCACGACGATTTCTGCCACCATCGCCAACGAATTCACCGAGGCTGTAGGCGATCTATACTATTCTTCTTTGATTGAGCTTGGATTGCTGCTGTTCGTCATCACTTTTATCGTGCTCGCTTCCGCCCAATACTTGCTTTACCAGCTGGAGAAGCGTGCGGGAGGCAGGGCTTCATGACCGCGAATATCAATCGCAGCCGTTATGGCTCTAGGCGCCTGAACAATGTCGTTTTACTTGGGTTGTCGGTGATTGCGACCGCATTTGGGCTAACTTTTCTCGGCTTTATCCTAGGCACGCTGCTTTACGAAGGATTTAGCGCAATTGATCTAAAAATGTTTACTGAAATGACGCCACCACCACCGGGAGAGGGCGGCGGCTTGCTGAACCCCATCGTCGGTAGCCTGATCATGACCAGTATTGCAGTCCTGGTCGGCACGCCCATTGGCATTTTGGCGGGCACTTATCTGGCCGAATATGGCCGCCACACCAAGCTCGCTTTCGTAATCCGCTTCACCAATGACATCCTACTTTCGGCGCCGTCTATCGTGTTGGGCCTGTTCGTGTACGAGATCATGGTGGTGACAATGGGCCATTTTTCCGCGTTGGCCGGCGCCTTTGCACTCGCCACCATCGTCATTCCCGTCGTCGTGCGCACCACCGAAGGCATGTTGCTGCTTATTCCCAACACGCTGCGGGAAGCTGCCGCAGCTCTCGGCGCGCCGCGCGCGCGTGTTATAGCGCACATCACCTGGCGCGCGGCACGGGCTGGCATGATAACCGGCGCCTTGCTGGCGGTCGCGCGCATTTCGGGCGAGACCGCGCCCTTGCTCTTCACCGCGCTCAACAACCAGTTCTGGAGCACTGACGTCAATGCGCCGATTGCAAATCTGCCGGTGGTGATTTTCCAATTCGCCATCAGCCCTTATGAGGGCTGGCACCGGCTGGCCTGGGGCGGCGCGCTGCTTATCACTTTGACTGTGCTCGCCTTGAGCATTCTTGCCCGGGTCCTGGAATCGCATACGGAGCGGAGGCCATCATGACTGGAGAAAAAATCAAGGTCGATATCCGCAAGCTGTCATTTTATTACGGAGCCACGAAGGCGCTGACCGACATCTCACTGCCCTTGTACGAGCACAAGGTCACGGCCTTCATCGGTCCATCCGGCTGCGGCAAGTCCACGCTGTTGCGCGTGCTCAACCGCATCTATGACCTTTATCCGGGTCAGCGCGCGGTCGGCAAAGTTCTGATGGACGGCAAGGATATTCTTTCCAGCCGCCAGGATCTTAATTTGCTGCGCGCCAAGATCGGCATGGTGTTCCAGAAGCCCACGCCCTTTCCCATGACCATCTTCGACAACATCGCCTTCGGCATTCAGCTTTACGAGAGACTGCCGAGATCGGAGCTGGAGGGCCGCATTGAGAACGCGCTCAATCGCGCGGCCCTGTGGGACGAGGTGAAAGACAAACTGCACGCCAGCGGCACCAGCCTTTCCGGCGGCCAGCAGCAGCGGCTGTGCATCGCGCGTTCGGTGGCGATCAAGCCCGAAATCATTCTGCTCGACGAGCCCTGCTCGGCGCTTGATCCCATTTCCACTGCGAAGATCGAAGAATTGATCAACGAATTATCGGCCGAATACACCATCGCCATCGTGACGCATAACATGCAGCAGGCCAGCCGCGTATCCGATTACACCGCGTTCATGTTTTTAGGCGAGCTGGTCGAATACGGTGCCACCGAAGGCGTCTTTACCGCACCTACCAACAAACGCACCGAGGATTACATCACTGGCCGCTTTGGTTGAGGTTGCGCGCGACCGCGTCCTCGCCGATAATTACGGCGATGGGCAGGGCGTATGAGTTTCCTTCCTACAGTGTGGCCGAGCAGCGCGCCGACGCGGCTGTTCACGTCATCGGCGTAAGCGCGGCACTCATCGCCACAACATGGCTGTTCTGGCAGGCGACCCATCTCGAGGCGGGTCTCAGCCTTGCGGTTTACGGTCTTGGCCTGATCTCGATGCTGCTGGTGTCGGCGCTTTACAATCTCACCCCGGCAAGTCATCTGAAGGAGCTCTTCCGGCGCGCTGATCACGCCACGATTTATGTAATGATCGCAGGTACTTACACGCCATTCGCCATGCACCGCCTCGATGGCGCGGTGGGCGCCGCCATCGGCATAAGCGTGTGGCTGGCAGCCGCGCTCGGCATCGTCCTGGCGCTTTGGTACCCGCGCCGCTTCGAAGCGTTCAAAGTGGTTCTTTATCTTGTCATGGGCTGGATGATCCTGCCCGGCATAATTCCATTTTATCATTCGGTTTCGGCAACAGCGCTTTGGCTCCTGGCTGCGGGCGGTGTTCTCTATTCGCTCGGTCTGGGCGTTTATCTGCTGCGGCGCGTGCCCTTCAACAACGCGCTGTGGCACGCAATGGTGCTGACGGCCGCGGGCTTGCATTTCAGCGCCATGGTGATCGAGTTCGTGCACTAAGCGCAAACTTCAGCACGCATGCGCAATGCGGTGATAAGAAATGGCTTTGACAATGCGAGCCAGCACGTCCATCTCACGCGCCTCAAAGCCTTCGAAGGCGACCACGCAGATACGCGCGACGGCCACGCCCCACTCTCAGGCGATTCAGGACAGGTTCAGCGCAGCCGCGCAAATGCAGGATTGCGGTCACGCGGAAATGGCGAGATTGCCTAGGGCGGCCTTAACTTCGGCCTGGAACCACGCCACGCCCATCTCGTGCTTGGGTGATAGGCGGCCGTTCGTGTAGATGCCGGCATCGAGATTGCGCTGCACAGCTTCGCAGATGCGGATATCTTCGCCGGTGGTGATTTCAGATGTCTTGACCGTGCGCTCAATGTGATCGCGCGCGACATCGGGCGCAAAGAAATAGAGATAATCTAACCGCGTGCGGTTGGGGCCCAAGGGCCACATCCGCTCCATCATCACGCCATGGGTGTAGATATTGGCGCCGAGCGTAGGCCACAGCCACGCCCACAGACCTGCCACGGTCGCATCGGCAAGCGGCGGCGCGCGATAGAACACCAGCGGCGGCACGGTTTCGACCTCATACACCTTGGATTCGATCTGGCTGTCGAGCGCCGGGTGGATGATCGGAATGTGATAACCCTCGAGATAATTCTCGACATAGGTTTTCCAGTTGCAGGTTATGTCATGCGTGGTCCGCATGGTGAAGCGGAAATTCTCGAAGGGAAATTGGGCCGAACGCGCGGTAAAAGGCGCCAATGCGGTGGCAAGCGGCGTCGCATTGCGTTCAATATTGACGAAAACAAAACCGCGCCAGATGTCGCAGGCGAGCGGCACCAAACCGTAATCGCGCGCATTGAAGCCGGCCACGGGGCCAAAATCGCGCGCGGCCATCAGGCGGCCATCCAGCGCATAACGCCAGCCGTGATATTTGCAGGTGAGCGCACGCTCGCAAACCCCCTCGCCATCCTCGGCCAAGGGCCCGGCACGGTGGCGGCAGACATTGTGGAAGGTGCGAATGACGCCGTCTTCGCCTCTCACCGCGATGATGGGATAGCCCGCAATCGTCTCGGCCACATAGGAGCCTGGCCTAGGCAGCAGGCTTTCATGGGTGAAGAGATGCCAGGCGCGCGCGAACACGCTTTCGCGCTCGCGGGCATAGGTCGCGGGCCCGCGATAAAGCGCGGCATCGAGCGTTACGGGTGCGACATCGGCGTTCATGGCCCGCATTTGGCCGGAAATCCCGCGCGCTAGCAAGAGGCTGGCGGGCGCACCCTTTAGGGTTGCGGTGTTTCAAGAGCGGGCGAGCCGCGCGTCGATCGCATTCCAGATGAGGGCCGCGATATCTGCGCCGCCGAAGCGCTTTATCTCGGCAATGCCGGTCGGCGAGGTGACGTTGATCTCGGTCAGGTAATCGCCGATCACGTCGATGCCGGCGAAGATGAGCCCGCGTTTTTTTAATTCCGGCCCGATGGCCTTGCAGATGGCATGGTCGCGCGCGCTCATTTCTACTGGCTCCGGCCTGCCCCCCACATGCATGTTGGAGCGCGCCTCGCCTTCGGCCGGCACGCGGTTGATGGCGCCCACGGCTTCGCCTTCCACCAGAATGATGCGTTTGTCGCCCTTGCGCACTTCCGGCACATAACGCTGCACGATGACAGGCTCGCGATAAAACCCTGTCAGCATTTCCAGCATGGCGCCCAGATTTTCATCGTCGGGTTTCAGGCGAAACACGCCTGCGCCACCATTGCCGTAAATGGGCTTCAGGATGATGTCCTTATGCATGTCGCGGAACTGGCGAATTTCCTCGCGGTCCGAGGTGATCAGCGTCGGCGGCATCAAATTCTTGTACTGAGTGACGAAAAGCTTTTCCGGCGCGTTGCGCACATGAAACGGATCGTTGACCACCAGCGTCTTGGGATGAATGCGCTCCAGGATATGGGTGGCTGTTATATAGGCCATGTCGAAAGGCGGGTCCTGGCGCATCAGCACCACATCAGCCTGCGTCAAATCGAGCACTGCAGGCTGGCCGAGCTTGAAATGATCGCCTTTCACATTGCGCACGGAGAGCGGACGCACGCGCGCGCTCACCCGGCCGTCGCGGAATGTAAGCTCGCGCGGCCCGTAATAGAGAAGCTTGTTGCTTCTTGCCTGGGCTTCAAGGGCAAGCGCAAAAGTGGAATCGGCCGCGATGTCGATGCGCTCGATAGGGTCCATCTGGATGGCGACGGTGAGAGCCATGGTTCGCCCCTAATTGAGCCTGCGCTTCAAGGCGTCGAGCGCGAGCGCCGCCTCGTTGTGCAGCGGCTCGCCCGATTTCGCAAGAGAGAGGCAGTTTTCGTAAGCCGCACGCGCGGCGCCCAGCGCGCCCACCGCCTCTTGCATGCGGCCAAGCTCCACCCACAGCTCGGCGCGCTTGGGAGCGATCAGCACCATGCGGCTCGCGATTTCGAGCGCGCGTTCGGGCTTGTTCATCTGGATGGCTCGGGTCTTGAGCGCGCTCTGCAGGCGCAACAGCACATCGGTGTCGCTGACGGGCTCGTAAATGCGCGTGTCTTCCGGCACGCCGGGAGCGGCAAGCGCGGGCATGGCGCTCAAGCGTTCGCGATCAAGCGCGGCGCCGCCATGAAAAGGATCGATTAGCGCCTCGGCCCCGCGCAAGCCCACCATGAGAAGAAAATGCCCTGGCGCCGAAAGCCCGCAGGCGCTGAGCCCGCCCGCACGCGCGGCATGGATATAAAGAATGCCGAGCGACACCGGAATGCCGCGCCGGCGGTCGATGACGCTCATCAGATCGGCGTTCTGCGGATCCTCAAAATTGATACGATCGCCGTCATAACCGTAATGCCCGGCCAGCACCGAGGCCAACACACGGCCCGCCGTTTCGGCGTTGCGGGCGTAAATCGCCTCGGCGCGCGCGGCCGCGCCCATTTCCACGAGGTGCGCCTCATAAGGCGCAAGCTTGCGGTCAGCGTGATCGAGCGCCGCGAGCATGAGGGCTGCCTCGGCGATATCGTGGGGCCCATCGCCCGCTTCACCGAGTGCCTGCAAATATTCTGCCGGCTTTGCGCTCTTGGCTTTCATGAATGGTGTTCGTCTGTCCCTTCGCCATAGCGCATCGGGTCGTTCTTCAGCACCACGTAATTTTCTACTTTATGCACGCCTGAAACGGCGCGGGCATGCGCGACCACGCGGTCCACTTCTTCCTTATCCTGCCCGACACCCATCAGATAGACGACCCCATTGACGCAATCGATAGTGTAATTCACGTCCTTGATGTCCGGATCGGTGAGCAGCTGGCCCGCAAGCGTAGTGCGGATCAGGATATCGTTCGGCCGGTCGAACCAGCCGGTGTCGTCGGTGACTTCGATATCGTTATCGACTTTTTTCACCCCATCCACGTTCCAGGCGGCGCGCGTGGCATCGAGCCGGGTTTCCGGTTTCTCGACCCGGCCCGTAAGCAGCACGCGGCCCTCGATTACGGTTACCGAAACATTTAGAAAGCTATTGGCCGATTGGCTTTCGAGCTGTGAGACGATTGCCGACTTGATGCGCATATCGTCAACCGCATTGCCGATGGTGCGTTCCTGGCGCGCGGCACTGACACCGGCGACGGCGCCGCCGGCAACCATGAGTGCGCAGCCAGATATCGCGGGCGCCAGAAGAAAAACGAAACCGAGGGCAAGAAGGGGCAAACGGGGGCTCATGCGGTACTCCTTTCACTGCAGCAACTGACAATCACAAATCCTCTGGTCGCCATGCGTCTTTCAGGTGCAGCGGCCAGTGGCTGGGCGCAATCAGGATGGCGTCGAATCGCACGCCTTTGTGGCGTAATGCGGGCCGGGCGCTCAAGTAAAGGGCTGCCGCGCGCGCAATGCGCTCGCGCTGGCGGGGAAGAATGGATTCCGCGGCTTCCGCGGCGCGGGGCCGCGCCTTGACCTCGATGAAACAAATGTCGCCAGACGGGCTCCGCTCCACCAGATCGAGTTCGCCCATTGCCGTGCGCAGGCGCCTTTCCAAGATGCGATAGCCCTTGAGCGTAAGTTAAATCGCGGCGAGCATTTCACCTTTGCATCCGCGCGTTTCGGCTGCGCGGCGCGAAGTACCATTTTTGCGCCGCGTTTCAGTCATGTTTGCTCTTCAGCGCCAGTGCGCGGGAATAAACAGTGCGCTTAGCATGGCCGGTGGCCTCCGCCACCAGCGCCGCAGCCGCTTTCACCGGCATATGCGGCAGCGCCTGGACGAGCAGCGCATCGACTTTCGCCTCGCCCATGGGTGCGGCTTCTGCCGGCGGCGCAAGGATGAGGGTGATTTCGCCTTTAGGCTGAGCTTGCGAATAATGCGCCGCTAGTTCCGGCAATGTGCCGCGGCGCACTTCTTCATGGAGCTTGGTGAGCTCACGCGCCACCGCCGCCTCGCGGGCACCGAGAATCTCCGCCATATCGGCAAGCGAAACTTTCAAGCGCTGCGGGCTTTCGAAAAATACAAGAGTGGCGTCGATCTCGCGTAATTTTTCAATTGCGGCGCGCCGCTCGCCTTTTTTTGCTGGCAAAAATCCGGCGAAGAAAAAACGATCCGTTGGCAAGCCTGCAATGCTCAGCCCCGCCAGCAACGCGGATGCGCCTGGAATCGCATAAACGGCGCTGCCTTGGGCGCGCGCTTCGCGCACCAGCTTGTGGCCGGGATCTGAAATGAGCGGCGTGCCGGCGTCACTCACCAACGCGAGCGCCGCCCCGCCTGCGAGCCGGGCCAGCAATTTCGGCCGCTCACGTGCAGCGTTATGGTCATTATAGGTGAGGAGCGGACGGCTGATCCCGTGCAGCGCCAGTAATTTGGCCGTCACCCGCGTGTCCTCCGCCACTATGGCGTCGCAAGCCTGCAACACGTAGAGCGCCCGCAGGCTTATATCGGCAGCGTTGCCAATAGGCGTCGCCACCACATAAAGACCGGGGGAAAGCTCTTTTTGCTGCGCCGATTTACCGGAGGCTCGTAGCACTTTAGGCTCCCTTTGGATCCTGCCTGGGCGCCGAACCCGGTTCCGGCGGGAAAGGAGCAGACGGCAATGAATGTTTCCTGTGCCTCACGCCTGAAAACTCCAGAGCGCCACTGGGCGCGTGCACTTTGCACGATAGCATTCGCTCTTGCGATAGCGGCCTGCGCCGGAAAGGGGCCCAATGCACCCGCGACGAATTTGGCCCCGCCGCCGCCATCGCCGGAAGCCGAGCGTGGCTTCTTCCACCTGCCCGGCATGGCGCCGGAACACACGCCTGTGCGGGTGGCGCTGTTGCTGCCCTATGCCAGCGGTTCGGTGGATGCGCGCGCAGTGGCGAACGGCATCGAGAAAGCGGCCGAAATGGCGCTGTTCGATGCGGGCAATCCGGACATCTTGTTGATGCCGCGCGACGATGGCGGCACGCCCGGAGCCGCCGCAGCGGCCGCCGACCGCGCCATCGCAGACGGCGCGGAAATTATTCTTGGGCCACTGTTCGCGGGCAATGTGACGGCTGTTGCGCCCATAGCGCGCGCGCATAACGTGCCGGTGATAGCCTTTTCCAGCGACCGTTCTGTCGGCGGCAACGGCGTTTATCTGTTGAGCTTTCAGCTTGAGGATGAGGTCAAGCACATCATCTCTTATGCCGCCCATCACGGCCATATCGCGTTTGCTGCTCTCGTGCCGCAAAACGCCTACGGCGACAAGGCAGCAGCCGCCTTCCGCGAGGCAGTGACGGCAGCGGGCGCAACCGCCACGACCGTCGCGACCTTCGTGCCCAAGCCGGAAGAAGTGGGCCCGCCCGTGCAGGCCACCGCCGCCACTCACCCCGACGCCGTGCTCATTGCCCAAGGAGGCGTGGTGTTGCGCAGCATCGCGCCAACTCTGGCGCTCGCCGGTGCCACCAATCGCACGGTGAAGTTCCTCGGCACCGGATTGTGGGACGACACCTCGATCATGCGCGAGCCGATGCTGGCGGGTGGCTGGTTCCCGGCGCCTGCGCTGGATGGTGAGCGCATGTTCGACGACAAATACAAATTGATGTATGGCGCGGAACCGCCGCGCATCGCGAGCCTGGGCTATGACGCCATCTCGCTGGTGGCGCTTTTGGCCAAGGGCCCGCCCTATCGCCGCTTTACGCCGGCTGCGCTCACAGATCCCAACGGCTTCTCGGGTGTGGATGGGATTTTCCGCTTCCATGAGGACGGCTCGGCAGAACGCGGGCTCGCCATTCTGGAAGTGCAGCCCACGGGGTTCGTGGTGATTGCGCCTGCACCCACCACATTCCAGGCGGTAAGTTTTTAATCCGCCAGCTCGGCTATCAGCTGGTTGAGCACCAGGCGTCCGCGCGGGCTTGCCTTCAGGCGGTTGTTCTCAAGCGTAACCAGGTCATTTGCCGCGAGCACCTGGATGCGCTGGGGCGCAATCGCGTGGCCCCAGCGCGCGGCGTATGAGGAGAGATCGATTCCTTCCGCAAGCCTGAGCGCCATCAGCAAATGCTCGCGCGCGGAATCCGCTGTTTCGATGTTCTCAACGGTGAAGCCAGCGCCCCTTTCTTCCACCTGCGCGAGCCAGCGTTCGGGCAGGCGCTCGGCCTGCGTCGCCACGCGCCGATCGCCGAGCGTCAAGCGCCCATGCGCGCCCGGCCCCACGCCCGCATAATCGCCATAGCGCCAATAAATGAGATTGTGACGGCTTTCCGCGCCCGCGCGCGCATGATTGGAGATTTCGTAGGCCGGAAAACCGTGGGCCTCGCAAATCTCCTGCGTTACTTCATAAAGTTCTGCCGCCATATTTTCATCGGGCACTTTGAGGCGGCCTTCGCGCGCAAGCTGCGCATATGGCGTGTTTGGCTCAATGGTGAGCTGATAGAGCGACATGTGCTCCGTGCCGAACTTGAACGCCGCGGTGAGTTCCTCGGCCCAGGCTGCGGGCGCGTGATGGGGGCGCGCATAAATCAGATCGAACGAGGCGCGCGGGAAGATTGCCGAGGCGAGCCTGACCGCGCGGCGGGCTTCCTGCGCATTATGCATGCGGCCCAGCGTCTTAAGCGCCGCATCGTCAAGCGACTGCACGCCGACTGAAAGCCGGTTCACGCCGGCGGCGCGGTAATCCTGGAAGCGGTGTTGCTCGACGCTTGAGGGATTGGCTTCGAGCGTGATCTCAACGTCATTAGCAAGCGGCCAGAGCTTTCCAATCGCCTCAAGCACGGTGCCGACTGCGCGGCCGCTCATCAGCGACGGCGTGCCGCCACCGAAGAAAATGCTTTCCACTTCCGGGCGCACGCCATTTTGCAATTCGGCCACTGCCGCAAGCTCGCGCGCAATCGCACGCGACCAGCGATCTTCCTCCAGTTCTGTCCGCACGTGGCTGTTGAAATCGCAATAGGGGCATTTGGCCTGGCAATAGGGCCAATGCACATAGATGCCGAAAGGCTCGCTCATCGTGCTTTCGCTGGAAGCAGATTGCTGCGCGCCAATTTTTCAAACGCACGCGCACGGTGGCTGATGGCGTGTTTTTTCGCCGGCGTCATTTCGCCAAAGGTAAGCTTCTCGCCATCGGCGGCAAAGATCGGATCATAGCCAAAGCCTTTGTCTCCGCGCGGAGGAAACACGAGTTTGCCGTCTACACGCCCTTCAAATACTTCCGTTTTCTCTCCTGGCACCGCCAGCGCAAGCGCGCAAATGAAATAAGCTTGCGCGTTCGTGACGTTTTTTTCTTTCAACTCTTTTTCAACGCGGCGCATGGAGGAAGCGAAGTCCTTGCCTGGACCCGCCCAGCGCGCGGAATGAATGCCGGGTGCGCCATCAAGATCCACAACGCACAGACCTGAATCATCGGCCAGAGCGGAAATGCCTGCTGCTTCCGCCGCCGCTTCTGCTTTCAGCGCGGCGTTGGCGGCGAATGTGGCGCCGGTTTCTTCAGGTTCGGCAAGGCCAAGTTCTGCCGCGCCCACTATCTGAATGTCGAAGTGCGAAAGCAGCTCTGCGATCTCGCGCACCTTGCCCGGGTTATGGCTTGCCACCACGAGGCGCGCGCCGCGGGCGAGTCCTGTCATTTTTTCAAAACCTGTTTTTGCAGCGCGATCAATTCGCTAACCCCTTTGCGCGCAAGCAACAGCAATTTTCCGAGTTCTTCTTCCGTGAAGGCGGCGCCTTCTGCCGTCGCCTGCACTTCCACCAGCCCGCCCGTGCCTGTAATGACGAAATTAGCGTCCGTGCCAGCGGTCGAATCTTCCGTATAATCGAGATCGAGCACGGGCACGTTTTCGATAAGCCCGCAGGAAATCGCGGCTACATGGTCTTTTACCGCGTGGCGCGCGATCATTCCGGTTGCCGCCATAAAGCTCACGCAAGAATACAGCGCTACGAAGCCCCCAGTGATAGCGGCCGTGCGCGTGCCGCCATCGGCCTGCAATACATCGCAGTCGATTATGATTTGCCGCTCGCCCAGTATTTCTAGCGCCGTCACCGCGCGCAAAGACCGCCCGATCAGGCGCTGGATTTCTTGCGTGCGGCCGCCTTGCTTGCCCGCGACCGCTTCGCGTCGCACGCGTTCGGATGTGGCGCGCGGTAGCATGCCATATTCCGCCGTGATCCAGCCCTTGCCCGAACCCTTGAGGAAAGGCGGCACCAGATTTTCCAGACTAGCCGTGCACATCACCTTGGTGTCGCCGAACGACGCCAGGCATGAGCCTTCCGCATGCTTGGCCACGCCCGGCTTGAGCGTCACGCGGCGCATTTCATCGGGGCGGCGTTGGCTCGGGCGCATGCTAGAATGCCTTGAAGTTTTGGGGTTCAGCCGCTACCTAGCCCTCTGCACGGGTCACGCGCAACGCGGATGCGCTTGGCGCATAAAATATAATGAAAACAAGGAGTTGAGGTGGACGCGAAGAGTGCAAAAGCGGCCGGCTTGGACCTCTCGGAGCGTCCGCGCGAGGTCTTTCGCCATCTGGTCGAAGCCTATCTCGCCTCTGGCGAGCCGGTGGGCTCGCGCACGCTGTCGCAACTTTTGCCGCTTACGTTGTCGCCCGCTTCCATCCGCAATGTGATGGCCGATCTGGAAAAGATGGGCCTGCTCTATGCGCCGCATACGAGCGCGGGACGCGTGCCGACGGAGCGCGGGCTTCGCCTGTTCGTCGATGGCATGTTGCAAGTGGGCGATCTGGCACAGGAAGAGCGCGCGGCAATAGAAGACCGCATCTCTGCTTCCGGCCATTCGCTAGAGGAAGTGTTGAACGAGGCGGCGACATTGCTGTCTGGCCTGTCGCGCTGCGCAGGGCTCTTGGTTGCGCCTAAACAGGAAGCAGCGCTCAAGCACATCGAATTCGTAAGTGTCGCGCCCGGCAAAGCGCTTGTCGTCATCGTAGGCGAAGACGGCAGCGTCGAGAACCGCTTTCTCGATATGCCGCTTGGCCTGCCGCCATCGGTGCTGATCGAAGCGTCCAATTACTTGAGCGCCAAATTGCGCGGCCGCACGCTGGATTCGGCGCGCGCGGAAATCCGCAAGGAGCTGGACGAACAGCGTGCGGAACTTGATGCGTTCACCGCCAAGGTGGTAGCGGCCGGTCTTGCGACCTTAAGCGAGCGGCCCTCGGATTCGGGGCGCACGAATGAAGAGAAAATCCTGATTGTGCGCGGCGCGGCACGGCTTCTGGAAGACGTGGAAGCGCAAAGAGATATCGAGCGCGTACGCACGCTGTTCGACGACATCGAACGCAAGAGCGATCTCATTCGCCTGCTTGAGCTTGCGAAGGACGCGGAAGGCGTGCGCATCTTCATCGGCTCGGAGAACAAGCTGTTTTCGCTGTCGGGCTCGTCCATCGTGGCTGCGCCCTATGCCGACGCCAAGGGCAAGATCGTGGGCGTAATCGGCGTGCTGGGCCCCACGCGGCTTAATTATGCGCATATCATTCCGATGGTGGATTACACCGCCCGCGTGGTCGGGCGACTGCTCGCGTAAGGAAGTTCATGCTGCCCGAAGACGAAAACGACCTGCCCGAAGCGGCCAGTGATGCAGAAGACTCGCTGCAATCGCTGCAGGCCGAGATCTCCGAACTCAAGGACCGCATGCTGCGCGCGCTGGCCGAGGCAGAAAACACGCGCAAGCGCGCTGAGCGCGAGCGCGCCGATGCGCTGCAATACGGCACCACGAAATTCGCCCGCGATATGCTGACGGTCGCCGATAATCTCAGGCGTGCGCTCGACCACTTTCCGGCGGAAGCCCGCGCGAAAGCCGACGACGCGGTCAAGGCCGTGCTCGAAGGCGTGGAAGCGACCGAACGCGAATTGCAGGCGACCCTTGCCCGTCACGGCATCAAGCGCATTGCGGCGGAAGGAGCGCGTTTCGATCCTCATCTACACCAGGCCATCGCCGAAGTGCCTGCGCCTAGCAAAGAAACCGGCTCCGTCGTGAGCGTGGTGCAAGACGGCTATACCATCGGCGAGCGTCTGCTCCGCCCCGCCATGGTGACGGTGGCGAAGGCCGAAAATGGCGCGGGCGCGAAGCCGGACGGCAAGGTATAAGGGGTTATGACCACCATCCGCATCGCGGTTGCTGGCGCTGCCGGCCGCATGGGGCGCACGCTGATTGCGGCGATAGGCGAAACCTCGGGCATGCAGCTCGCAGCGGCGCTTGAGCGCACCGGCCATGACGATATCGGCAAGGATGCGGGAGCGCTTGCAGGGCTTGCGCCCGCTAACATCGCCGTGAGCGATAACACCAAGGCCGCGCTTGCCAAGGCGGATGCCATTCTTGATTTCACCACACCGGCGGCAAGCGTTGCATTGGCCGAACAGGCGGCCGAATCAGGTATCGTGCATGTCATCGGCACCACGGGCCTTTCGCCCGCCGATATCACGCGACTCAAGGCGGCCGCGCGGCGCAGCGTCATCGTGCAATCGGGCAATATGAGTCTGGGCGTCAATTTGCTGGCGGCGCTGGTGCGCGAAGCGGCCAAGGTGATGCCAAATTATGATATTGAAATCGTAGAACTACATCACCGCATGAAAATGGATGCGCCGTCCGGCACCGCCTTGTTGCTGGGTGAGGCCGCCGCCAAGGGCCGCGGCGTGTCGCTCAACGAGAAACAGGTGCGCGCACGCGACGGCCAAACGGGCGCCAGGCCCGATGGCGTGATCGGCTTTGCGAGCCTGCGCGGTGGCACGGTGGTGGGCGAGCACACGGTGGTGATCGCAGGCGCGGGTGAGCGCATCGAGCTTACCCACCGCGCCGAAGACCGCCTGATCTTCGCCCGTGGCGCGATTGCCGCCGCGCGCTGGGGCCAGGGCAAGGCCCCCGGCCTTTATTCCATGGCGGATGTGTTGGGCCTGCCTGCATGAGCGGCCTCGAAGGCCAGCATCGCGCGCTTGCGCGATAGCCCCCAGTGATAACCGTGCAGCGCGCCGTCGCTGCCCAGCACACGGTGACAGGGGATGAGCCACGAAATGGGATTCCTTCCCACCGCGGCGCCTGCCGCGCGCGCAGCTTTCGCGGTGCATACCTTGGAAGCCAGTGCGCGATAGGTGGTAACTTTTCCAGGCGGGATCGCCAGCAGCGCGCGCCAGACCTTGATCTGCCAGGGTGTGCCGATGGGCACGATAGGTACTTCGCCGCGCGTTGCAAAAATACGCTCGGCATAGGACATCGTCGCTGCCGCGTCCTCGATAAAGCGCGCCCTTGGCCAGCGCCCGGTCATGTCGGCAAGCATGTCTCTTTCTTCGCCATCGTCGCCGAAGGCCAGGCCGCAGACGCCTTTATCGCTGGTCATGATGAGCGCTGTGCCGAACAGCGAAGGATGAAAGCCATAACGGATGGTGAGCCCCTCACCGCCCCTGGCGTAGGCGCCCGGCGTCATGGCTTCGACTTTCAAACAGAGATCGTGCAGCCGCGAAGGGCCGGAAAGCCCCGCATCGAGGGCCGCATCCATGACGCGCGCGCCCCTGGCGAGTTGCGCTTTCGCGTGTTCCAGCGTGAGATTGGCGACGAACGCCTTGGGGCTAACGCCGACATAGCGGGTGAACAGACGCTGGAAATGATAAGGCGAAAGCGCGGCCACCGAGGCCGCGGCATCGAGATCAGGTTGAGCGGCGTAATTCTCCGAAAGATAGCGTATGGCGCGCGCCATGCGCGCGTAAGCCGGGCCAGCTTCCGGGTCTTCGGTGATTTGCGGCAGAGCGGACGCCTGTTTCAGCATGGCATCAAGATAATGCGCCGCGCCCCCGCCCGCGACCCGAAACTTGCTTTATTGCTCCGGAATTGCCGTGCGCGCCTCGCGCAAGGCCGCACGCAAGGCGCTCGCCAGCGAAGCGCGCTCGTCCGCGCCCAGGAATTTTCCGACCACCAAGCGCTTGCCGTGGCTGACCAGAGCAAGCTCGTGCCCCATGCGCTCGGGGTCGTCATGATCGACTGAGAGCCAATAGGGATTGGTTTCGAGGACTGTTTCCTGGCCCTTGGAATCAATTCGGCGAATGACAAGGCGGCCTGCGGTAAGCGTGAGGCGCTCGCGCGCTTTGCTTGCCTGCGTGCTTTTGTTTAGCGCCCAGGCAAGTAACGCCACGTCGGCGCCGAAAAAGGGCGTCACCGGCCAAGCGCCGCGCAGCACGAACATGACGCCGGATATGAAGCTCAATACCGCAATGCCCATCAGCACGCCGATCAGTGCGCGCGGCGGCAAAGGCCGGTTCGGCATCAATACAGCATCGAAAAAGGTTTTGGATTCGAGGCGCGCTGTCATGGCTGCGATACTAAACCCGAGACGGGCGAAAGAACAATGTGCGCATTTGATGCGGCGGCTGTACATAAAACCTGTAACCCATCATTCTGATTTTATGACGCGTCCATTCAGCGCCAAGGAAATCGAAGAGTTCTTTTCCCGCTTTCAGCTGCAAAATCCCGATCCGCGTTCGGAACTTAAATACAAAAACCCGTTCACGCTGCTGGTCGCCGTGGTGTTATCGGCGCAAGCGACCGACAAGGGCGTGAACAAAGCAACGGAGCCATTATTCGTTCACGTCGGTTCGCCACAAGCGATGCTGGCGCTGGGTGAAACGCGGTTGGCCGAGGTGATCAAAACTATTGGGCTTTACCGCACCAAAGCAAAAAACATCATTGCGCTTTCCAAAAAGCTGGTGGCCGAACATGGCGGCCAGGTGCCGCGCGAGCGCGAGGCGCTGGAGGCGCTTCCGGGCGTGGGGCGCAAAACGGCGAATGTGGTGCTCAATGTCGCTTTCGGAGAGCCAACCATCGCGGTGGACACGCATATTTTCCGCGTCGCCAATCGCACGGGGCTGGCCCCCGGCAAAGACCCCCGGGCGGTCGAAGAAAAGCTAAATGAAATCGTGCCCGATAAATTCAAACTCCACGCCCATCACTGGCTGATCCTGCATGGGCGTTATGTCTGCGTGGCCCGCAAACCGAAATGCCCTGAATGCATCGTGCGCGATCTCTGCTGTTTTCCGGACAAGACGAAAGCGGACGCGCCCGCGGCGGGCAAGCTCAGGACGTCGCGGCCGCGCGCGCCTTGATGCCGGCCAGGCAGGCATCGTCCACTGTTGCAAGCTGGCCCTGCGGCAAGGTCTCGACATGACGCACGCGCAAAGCGTCCTGATCCTTATAGAGAAAGAAGAAAGCGGCGCATTGCGCACCGTCATAACGCCAGAGTTCGGCATCGGCTTCCTTGCGCACGAAAGCAGGCTTGCCGTAGGTCGCAAGCACGGTGTTGGAATCGCGGCCCACCAGGCCGATCTCGGCCTCGGGCCTGGATAATGCAACGCCGGGTGGCGCGGGCGTAATCGCAGCTGAGGGTGTCGCCGTGCCGGCATTGTCGGTCTTGCATCCCGCCAGCGCGAGACCGGCAAACCCGAGCGCCGCAACAAAACCACAGGTTTTACGAACTCTTGCCAACATGATTGCCGCCGCCTAAGCCTTCGCCAATATTTATAACCCAAGGCGCAGGGGCTGCGCCATCGTTTCGGACGGAAATCCTGATGACCATGCATTACGATGTGGCGGGCGTCGGCAATGCAATCGTCGATGTCATTTACGCAGCCCCCGATGCGTTCCTGCTCGAGCATAAAATCGCCAAGGCGGTAATGACGCTGATTGATGAATACCGCGCCGAGCAGCTGGTGACGCTGATGCCGGGCGCGCTTCAATCGTCGGGCGGTTCGACCGCCAACACCATGGCCGGGCTAGCCTCGCTGGGCGCCAACGGCCTTTTTATCGGCAAGGTTAAGGACGATGCGCTGGGCAAGAGTTTCGCCGCCGATCTGAAACGCATTGGCGTGCATTACGAAACAGAAAAGGCGAAGGGCGGGCCATCCACCGCCTGTTGTCTCATCGTGGTGACGCCGGACGGCCACAGAAGCATGAATACCTATCTCGGCGCCTGCCGGGAGCTGACGCCCGACGATGTCGATACGGAGGCAATCGGCCGCGCGGACGTGCTCTATATCGAAGGTTATCTCTGGGATGCGGTGGGCGCCAAAGCCGCCATCCGCAAAGCCATTGCGGCCGCAAAAGGCGGTGGGCGCAATGTTGCCATGACGCTGTCCGATCCCTTTTGCGTCGGGCGCTTCCGCCATGAATTCATGGCCCTGCTGAAAGCCGACATCGATATTCTCTTCGCCAACGAGGAGGAAGCCAAATCGCTTTACGAAGTGGAAAGCTTCGACGAGGTGCTTGTCGCTGCGCGTGCGTGGCCGGGCTTGGCCGCACTGACCCGTTCGGAAAAAGGCTGCGTGATCGCCGCCCCGGACGGCGAGGTGCATGTGATTGACGCAGAACCCGTGAGCCGCGTGGTGGATACGACAGGCGCGGGCGACCAGTTTGCCGCCGGGCTCTTGTTTGGCCTTTCGCGCAAAATGAATTTGCGCGATTGCGGGCGGCTGGGCGTGCTCGCCGCGGCCGAGGTGATCTCGCATTACGGCGCCAGACCGGAACGCTCGCTGAAAGCGATGGCGGCCAAAGGTGGGTTGATTTAGCGGGCCTTGTGTCGGCGCAGCGCGACATAGAACGCGCCTGAGCCGCCGTGACGGATATGCGCCTGGCTTAACCCGGCCACGAGGTTGCGAAACGCGTTTTCCGCCAGCCAGCGCGGCAGATTCTTTTGCAGCACGCCGCCTTTGCCGGTGATGACAAGAACAAGACGATTGTCTTCGCCTTGGGCGCGCACGAGAAAGCGCTCGAGCGCGCGATAGGCCTCGGCTTCCCTGAACCCGTGCAAATCCAGCGTGGCAGCCGGTTCAGCGCGCCCCCGCCTGAGGCGGGCTCCCACATGGCCGCTGATCTTGGGCACGGCTTCATCTTGCGCAGCCAGCGGCTTTGGCAATTGCGCAGGCCTCTCCATTGGCTTTGCTTTGGGCGAAGTTATTAGGATTTCCGTCTTTGCGCGTTTGAGCGGCTTCGCGCCTTTAAGCACTTCGTGAAAAAGCGTGCGCTCTTCATCGCTTGCTGTTCGTCGTGACGGTTTTTTGTTCACGAGTTTGGTATGGGAAATTCCGCGCGCGCGCCAAAGCGCGCAGCCAGGGCTTTGGGCAGTAGAATGGTCATGCGTCCCATATTCTTCATGCGGCCGGCGACTGCCTCGGCCTCAGGCCCAAACCCCCAGTAAATATCGCCGCGCACCGCGCCCGCGATCGCGCCCCCCGTGTCCTGCATGACGAAGAGGGCGCGCAGCGGCACATCTGGTTTTGTGGCGTTGGCGTTTGGCACGGCGGTTTCTAGCCACAACGGAACGCCAAGCGCGTGAAGCCTGTGGTCCACAGCCAGGCTCGCCCCAGGTGTCAGTGCAACGCCTTCGGCCCCTTCCGCGCCTAGCGCCGCATCGCCCACCGGTTTCTCGGCGAAAAATACATAAGCCGCGTCCGCATCGAGCACACTCTGCATTTCATCGGGATGCGCCGAGAGCCAGGCACGAATGGACTGCATCGAGGCGTTATCGCGGGTAAGCGCGCCTTTCTCGATCAGGACCTTGCCGATGGCCGTATAGGGCTGACCGTTCTGGCCGGCATAAACCGCGCGCACCGCGCTGCCGTCATCGAGCCCTATCCGTCCCGAACCCTGCACCTGCAAGAAGAAGGCATCGATCGGGTCGTCGACATAGATCAGCGGTTTTGCGGGAATGTCGTGGTGGGCAATTTCGGCGCGCGTCCAATATGGCAATACGCGGCCATTCTCGACCCGGCCGACAATGTGCTGGCCCTTCAAGCTGTCGCGGAAGAGGCCAAGATCGGCGATAACGAGATCCGCGGGCACGCCATAAAGTGGCGTGCGGTAGCGGCCATGCAATGTTCGGCTGCCATGCAGCAGCGGCTCGTAATAACCGGTGAACAGGCCCGCTTCCTCGTGCCCCCCCGCCACGCGATAGGGCACAAAGCGGCTTTCGAAGAAGGCCTGCGCGGCGGCGGCATCTGGCATGGGCGCATCGGCGCCTGCGCACGCCGCGCGCCAATCGCTTGCCGTACCACCATAACCAACGCCGCCTAGCGCTTCCGCATCGGGGCGGGCGGCGCGCGCGGCGCAGGAGCGCGCAAACGTGGCTAAGCCGGCGCGCGGGTCGCTCTCGACCCAGCCATCAAGGGCGGAGAAGGAAACTTCATTCAGCCGCAAGGATGGCTTCGCCGGAACAAACCATTCCGCGCAACCGGAAAGAGCGAAAATCAGGCAACAGAAGGCAGCAAGAGAAACAGCTCCGCGCCGCAAGCTTGGCTAGCCGCCGCTGGACGTGGCTACCAGCGCCCAATTGGGGTCGCTGGCGCGGGTGTCGCGGGCGAAGGTCCAGATATCGGTGACAGTGTGCGGGGTTTTGGCATCGCCTTCGGCAGCCTTTCCCTCAGCATCATACGTCACCATGGTGAATTCGCTGTCGAACGTGACGGTGGCGTCCGCCATGCTTCCCTTAAGCTCGGCGCCTGTTATGCGCGCCGAATGCAGCCCAAGAAAATGAAATTCGACGCGGGCTTTGCGTTCCTCGCGCGCGCGAATTTCGCGATTAAAGGCTTCGAACACCTCATCGGAAAGCAGCGGGCGTAGCGCCTCGCGGTCGCCACGCGCAAAAGCGGTGACGATCAGCTCATAGGCCGCGCGCGCGCCGGAGAGGAATTTCGCGCTATCGAAACTGCGGTCGCGTAGCTTGATCTCGCGAAGCGCGTTCGCAACGGGCCCTGTAGCCGGAAGCTCGGATGCGGCCTTGCTTGCGCCCGCGCGATCGGCGAGCGGGGCAGCGTCTTTCGGCGGCGCTAAGCGATCGGGAACGCGGGAAAGGTCGTCATGCTGGCGTTCGTTGCCGGTGCGCCGGCCAAGCACGCTGTAGAGGCGGAACAGAAGAAATCCCGCTACCAGAGCGACGAGGATAATGTCAAAGAATTGAAAACCTGGCATGGCAACCTTCACTCATCCCCACGCGCATAAAAGCTAAGCCTAGACTGTGGCATTCGCGTGGTCTAGCGCGTAGCGCCGATTTAATGAATATGTGCTTTGCTCCCGCATTCGACAAGGGATTACCGCTGCATCTGCCGCAACCGGCTGGCGTAAACACATGAAATCGGCGGCATCGCGCCTAGCCCGCCCCAAGCTTGTCACCCTCGCGCGTTCCATGCTAGGCGCGGGCCGCGCGCGGGAAGAAATGGACAAAGCATGGCTGAAAGCAAAGAAACCAATGGCAATGTGCCGCCGACGGGGCCGGAAGGAGCCACGCCGCAGCTCCAGATTGTTGCGCAATATATCCGGGATCTTTCTTTCGAGAATCCGGGCGTGGGCACGCCAGTCGAGCGCCCGCAGATAGACCTTGGTGTTGATTTGCAGGCGCGGCGCCTGACAACGGCGGACCAATATGAGGTGGTCATCAAACTGCGCGTGGGCGCAATGCAGGACGAGAAGCCCATTTTTCTGCTTGAGCTCGTCTATGGCGGGTTATTCATGGTGACCAACGTACCGGAAGAGAGTTTGCAGCCTATTCTGCTGATCGAGTGCCCGCGGCTTATTTTCCCATTCGCCCGGCGTATCGTGGCCGATGTCGTGCGCGACGGCGGGCTGCCGCCGTTGCTGATCGAGCCAATCGATTTCGCAAACCTTTACCGCGCCAAGATGGTCGAACAGGCGGGCCAGCGGGCGGCCACTGCCTGATCAGCCTTCGCGCCGCCAGATCACATCGCCGGTAAGCTCGCCAGCTATGAAGCGCGCGTGTGCTTCGCGCTCGGCCGCGGTCAAGCGCCCGGGAAGCGGGGCTGCGCGCCGGCGCTGAGTGCGCGCTGGCTCGGCCGCCTGTTCTTGCCTCGCATCCGCGGGCGACAATTCCAGTCTAACCTGACGCCCGCCAAGCAATTCTAGATAAACCTGGGCCAGCAATTCAGCGTCGATGAGCGCGCCGTGCTTGGCGCGCGAAGAAGTATCTATGGCAAAACGCTTGCACAGCTCATCCAACGAACAGCGTGCCCCGGGAAAGCGGCGGCGCGCGATAGCGACGGTGTCTATTGCTCGCTCGGTGGGAATTGCCCCGCGTCCGATGCGTGCGAGTTCCGCATTGAGGAAATTTAGGTCGAATTCAGCATTGTGAATGATAAGCGGCGCGTCGCCCAAAAAAGCAAGCAACTCGCCGGCGATGGAGGCAAACACAGGCGCGGCGCCCAGAACTTCCAGCGTCAAGCCATGAATACGCGCCGCTTCAGCGGGGATGTCGCGCTCTGGGTTCACATAACTCCGCCAGCTGCGGCCCGTGGGCACATAGCCTTCGAGTTCCAGACACCCCACTTCGATGATGCGGTGGCCCTCTGCCGGATCAAGCCCGGTGGTTTCAGTGTCGAGGACGACTTCGCGCATGGGTTTTCGGCTTCGCCTTTGCTTTATGGGTGATATGGGGTCGCGCCGCACGCGCTCGCAAGGTGGCCACCACGCGCTTTACCGCTTCGAACGCATGTTCCGGGCCCTTGCCGGTGTCGATGACAAAATCGGCCTTTTCGCGCTTTTCGGCATCAGGCACCTGGCGGGCATGAATGGCTTCGAGCTTATCCAGCGTCATACCGGGGCGCGCCAGCACCCGCTCGCGCTGCACATGATGCGGGGCCGAAACCACCACCACCACGTCCATGCGTTTGTCGCCGCCTGATTCATAAAGCAACGGAATGTCTAACACGACGATTTCGGCGCCCCGCTTTTCTGCCTCATCGAGAAAATGCCGCTGGGCTTCCGCCACCAGAGGATGGACGATGTGCTCAAGCCGCCGGAATGCGGCCTCGTCTTCCGCCACGCGCCGCGACAGCACCGCGCGATCGATGCGGCCCTCGCGCAGTGAGCCGGGAAAGGCTTTGGCCACAGGGCCGACGGCGGCGCCCCCCAGTTCGTATAGCGCGTGCACGGCCGCATCTGCATCATAAACCGGGATGCCGAGGTCAGCGAATATTCGCGCGGTTTCGCTTTTGCCCATGCCTATTGAGCCAGTAAGGCCGACCACCAAAGGCTTGCGCCGGAAATTCTTGGCATTGATCACGGAGAAAGCGCCCTTTCGAGGGTGGCGCGCAATTCGGGCGTTTCCTTTGGCGTTACGCCAAACCACGCAGCAAAGGCGGGCGCTCCCTGGTGCATCAGCATGCCGAGTCCGTCCATGGTTTTGTGGCCGCGCATGCGCGCGCTCGCAAGAAGCTTCGTCTGCAGAGGATTATAGACGATGTCGGCGACCCCTGCCTCTGGCGCCAAATTATCCAAGGAAATATCGAGCGTTGGCGCGCCTTTCATCCCCAGGCTAGTCGTGTTCACCAGCAGCAGCGCGCCCGAAAAGGCCTCCCGCCACTCTCCCCAATCGATCACCCGGATGGGCGCCGGTTTGAGGCTTGCCGCAAGCGTTTCTGCGCGGGCGCGCGTACGGTTGAGCAGGCGGATTTCGGGTGCGCCTGCCCGCGACAGCGCAAAGATAATTGCGCGCGCCGCGCCCCCGGCCCCTAACACCACGGCGGGGCCGGCCTTCGCGGCATTGCCACCCAGGCTTTCCGCGAGCGCGAGCGCAAATCCTTGCACATCGGTATTGAGCCCGTGGATTTTTTCCTTTTCGAACACCAGCGTGTTCGCCGCGCCCGTGGCTTTTGCATCTTCGTCATGACTGGCGGCGAGCGCGAAGGCTGCTTGCTTGTGCGGGAGCGTGACATTCACGCCGGCAAAGCCCACCTGCGCCAGCGCGGTTACACAAACACTGAAATCTTCCGGACTTATGTTTAAAGGAATATAGCCGCCCGCGATGCCGAGTTCCTTCAACCAATACGAATGAAGCGCAAGCGAAAGCGAATGCCCGATAGGCGAGCCGATGATGCCCGCAAGTTTGGCTCTCGCGCTCAAGGGGCGATGACGCCGGCATCGCGCAGCGCCTCCAACGCGGCAAGCAATGGCAGGCCCTGGATAGTGAAGGTGTCGCCTTCGACGCGGCTGAATAATTGGGCGCCCCGCCCCTCAAGGCGATAACAGCCAACACAAGTAAACAGTGTCTCTTTCTCGGAAGCGATGTAGGAATCCAGAAACGCATCGGAAAAATCACGCATCCACAACCGCGCGGCTTCCAGGCGCCGCCACAGAGGTGCGCCGTTTTTGACAAGCGCTGCCGCCGTCAGCAATTCATGTTTGCGCCCTCGCAGGTTTTGCAAGATCCGTTTCGCGTCTTTCATATCCCTGGCTTTGCCATAAATCGCGCCATCGCATACGAGCAATTGATCCGCGCCAAGTACAAGCGCGTCTTGCTTCTTTTTGCTCACGCTCATAGCCTTCAATTCTGCGAGAGTTGTTGCAATTTCGCCGGGGGAAGTTTTTTTGGCAAGCAAAGAAGCTTTTGCCCCTTCCTCATCAACAGCGGGTGGCACAACTTCAAATGCGACGCCGGCTGCTTCCAGCACACGCCTGCGGCTTTCGCTGCCTGAAGCAAGAACAAGCGTGGCGCTCATGCAGCCGTTTCGCGCTCGGCCAGCAGGTTCATCACCGCGGCCGCTGTCTCTTCAACCGAGCGGCGCGTGACATCGATGGCGGGCCAGCCGTGGCGCTCGAATAATTTCCGCGTATCGGCGATCTCGCGCCGCACACTCTCTTCGTCCACATAGGCCGAACCCCGGTTTTCGCCCATGGCGGTAAGCCGGTTGCGACGGATTTGCACCAAGCGCTCAGGCGAGGCCCACAGCCCTACAATTAGGGCATTGATTGGCACGAACAATTCGCGCGGTAGTTCAACGTTCGGCACCACCGGAACATTGGCAGCCTTTATTCCGCGAATGGCAAGATATACACAGGTTGGCGTCTTCGATGTACGGCTTGCCCCTATCAGCACCACATCGGCCTCAGCGAGCTCAGGCAGCCCCTGCCCGTCATCATGCTGGATGATGAAATCGAGCGCCTCGACGCGCCTGAGATAGCGAGCGTCCATTTCGTGCTGGCCGCCCGGCCTGTGGCTCTCCTCTGCCCCTAGATATTTTCCAAGCGCCTGTGTCGCCTGATCGAGGATCGACACGCAAGGCACCCCCAAGCGCGCACATTCATTTTCCAGCAATTTGCGCAAGCCCGGGTTGACCAAGGTAAAGAATACAATGCCTGGGTATGCCGCGATGTGTTCCACAGCCCGGTGCAACTGCTGATCACTGCGCACAAGCGCATAAAGATGCTCACGCGGGGCAGCGCCTTCAAATTGAGCGGCTGCCGCCTTAGCGATCGTGTTCAGCGTCTCGCCCGTCGAGTCCGAGACCAAATGGAAATGAAAACTCCGGCTCATAAGGAAGATGTACCAATTCCAAGAAAAACGCACAAAGCATGCAACGGAGCCTCTGGCTTCAGGCTAAAGGTGGACAGTGGAAGGCAAAACGCCGCAATATCCCCAGAGTGCTTGAAACTCCTTCACGTTCTACTAAACCATAGATTCCAACATCATGCCGCACGCGGTTCACACCACACACCTGACTCACACCCGCAACATCAGCACCACCAACTAGATTCCATATTGATTCATGAAGTGAGATGGCGCCTCCCTTTACTCCAAATTCTCTTCTAAGAAGTTTAGAAGGAGACCGCGTAAGGCCGTTACCTGTCTGGCTAATGCGTCAGGCAGGGCGGTATCTGCCGGAATATAGGGCAATGCGGGAACGCGTGGGCTCGTTTTGGGAGATGTGCATGACGCCGCAAATTGCGGCTGAAATTACTTTGCAGCCTGTGAAGCGTTTTGATTTCGACGCGGCGATTATTTTCTCGGATATCCTTGTTGTACCACATGCACTGGGCCAAGTAGTGCAATTCGTTGATGGTGTTGGCCCACGGTTAAATCCTCTTGACGGTATTCAGGCGCTCGATCAACAACAGAAGCATTGGACCGAGAAGCTAGCACCAGTTTATGAAGCGCTGCAGATAACACAGAAGGCTATTACCCAGCCTAAAGCATTGATCGGCTTTGCAGGAGGGCCATGGACGCTGGCTTCTTATATGCTTGAAGGCGGCGGCTCAAAAGATCAACAGGCGGCAAAAACTATGCTGGGTCGCGAGCGCCGGCAGTTCGGCGCTTTAATCGATCTGCTCTGTGAAATTGTTACATGGCATCTTGCCAGGCAGCTCGAAGCAGGCGCCGATGTTGTACAGATTTTTGATTCCCATGCTGGCAGCCTAGCAGGACAAGGCTTCGTGGATTGGGTCGTCACGCCGACCAAACGTATTGTGAAAAAATTGCGGGAGGAACATCCCCGAGCGCTGGTAATCGGTTTCCCGCGTGGGGTTGCTGCTCCTGATTATGAGCACTACGCGATGGAGACAGGCGTACATGCGGTAAGCCTCGATACGGCTGTGGATTTGGATTGGGCTGTGCCGGCGCTAGGAGGACGCGTGACGCTCCAGGGCAATCTTGACCCTGTGGTGCTGGTCGCTGGTGGCGCGGCCCTGGATGAGGCTGTGGATCGCATTGTAGCTGTATCACGCGGCGCGCCCTTCATTTTCAATCTTGGTCATGGGGTGCTGCCCGAAACGCCCCTTACTCATGTCGAGCGCATGATTGCGCGCGTGAGGGCGCGCGCGTGAAGCTCGCTGTCGTGTTGTTCAATCTCGGCGGGCCGGACAGCTTGAAGGCCGTAAAGCCGTTCCTGCGCAACCTGTTCTCGGATCCAGCCATTATTGGCCTTCCAGGGTTTCTCCGTTTACCGCTGGCTCGCCTCATTGCGGCGCGGCGAACGCCATTCACGCGCGGGATGTACGAAGAGATCGGCGGCCGCTCGCCTCTTTTGGATGAGACCGAAGCTCAGGCGCGTGCGCTGGAAGCATCCTTGGCGAACGCGGGGCGCGACGTTCGCTGTTTCATCGCCATGCGATACTGGCATCCTTTTATTGAAGAAACAGTCCAGGCTGTGAGCAAATGGGCGCCGGATCACATCGTGCTGCTGCCGCTTTATCCACAATACTCGACCACGACGACAGCTTCTTCGCTGACGGCCTGGAAACGGACGGCAGCAAAGGCGCGCTTGAGCGCGCCTCAAACGCGCGTGTGTTGCTATCCCTGGGACAGGAATTTTGTCGCGGCCGAAGTGGAACGGATTAAAGAAGCACTTGCCCGGCGCAAGACGGGCCTCGCCTATCGCCTGTTGTTTTCAGCTCACGGCCTGCCTAAAAAAGTGGTCGCACGCGGCGATCCCTATCAATGGCAGGTGGAGCGGAGCGTCGAAGCAATCTTGCGCGGGCTCCCGCGCGATCTCGATTGGCAGATTTGTTATCAAAGCCGCGTGGGCCCGCTTGAATGGATCGGCCCCCAAACGGATCACGAAATTCGCCGCGCGGGATCCGAAGGCAAGGCGGTGGTCGTTGCGCCCGTTTCTTTCGTTTCCGAACATTCGGAAACGCTGGTCGAACTCGATATGTTCTATGTGAAACTTGCGCTAGAAGCTGGCGTGCCCGATTATTTGCGCGTGCCAACAGTGCGAACGCATCCGCTCTTCATCAAGGGGCTGGCCGAGCTGGCAACGCGGGCATTAAGCGCGCCCTGTGTCACCTGTACGGAAGCACGCATTTGCCACGCGGACCGCCTTTGCGGTTTTGAGGCCGCATGATGGCGGACATTCTCAACAGCCTTTATCCGTGGATTAAGGCCTTTCATGTGATTGCCGTTATCGCCTGGATGGCGGGGATGCTCTATCTGCCCCGGCTCTATGTTTATCACTGCGAAGTACAACCGGGCTCGGCAGAATCGGAACGTTTCAAAATCATGGAGCGCCGATTGTTGCGGATAATTGTCAACCCGGCGATGATTGCGGTTTGGCTATTGGGGATCACGCTAGCCTTTACGCAAGCGAGCGGCGGCTGGCATCAAGGTTGGCTTGAAACCAAACTCGCGCTGGTCATCGGCATGTCCACCTTGCATGGCTTTTTTGCCAAGTGGCGCAAGGACTTCGCCCGCGACCAGAACCGCCACAGCCAGCGGTTTTACCGCCTGATGAATGAAATTCCCGCCGTTCTCATGGCGGCCATCGTGATCCTGGCCGTCGTTAAACCGTTTTGAAACTTAAACCTCCCTTGATCGTATCGGGGAGTTGCAAGTCCGTGAATTTGCGATAGAATCGAGTTGTTCCTGAATAGCGCCGCAGGCTTCGCAGGGCTTTGGCCCGGCTGAAAAGCGTGGCGCATCACTTCTCACCCCAGACTTGGCGGGCCGGATCGGGACCAGTCCGCCATTCCCAAAGGGCTATCCCTACGGGTCACCGCCAATAATATCCCACTCTCAACCCTACCAAATCGTCCAGGTGCGTATTTCATGACACTCCAGACCCTCCCGGCCAATTTAAAGGCCATGAAGCTGCAGGACTTGAAGACCAAGTCCCCGACCGACCTCCTCAACTTTGCCGAAGAACTTGAGATCGAGAACGCATCATCCATGCGCAAGCAGGACATGATGTTCGCGATCCTAAAGGAGTTGGCCGAGCATAATGTCGAGATCACGGGCATGGGCGTGGTCGAGACCTTGCAGGACGGTTTCGGCTTTTTGCGCTCGCCGGAATCGAATTATCTGGCCGGCCCAGACGACATCTATGTCAGCCCCTCGCAGATCCGCCGCTTTGGCCTGCGCACCGGCGATACGGTGGAAGGCCCGATCCGCTCGCCCAAGGATGGCGAGCGCTATTTCGCGTTGCTCAAAGTCAGCACCATCAATTTCGAGGACCCTGACGCCGGCAAGCACAAAGTCCATTTCGATAATCTGACGCCGCTTTACCCCACCAAATGGCTCCGCATGGAGCTCGACGACCCCACACTTAAGGATAAGACAGGCCGCGTCATCGATATCGTAAGCCCGCAGGGCAAGGGCCAGCGCGCGCTTATCACCGCGCAACCACGCACCGGCAAAACTGTGATTTTGCAGAACATTGCCCGCGCCATCGCCGCCAATCATCCGGAATGCTATCTGATAGTGCTTCTCATCGACGAGCGCCCCGAAGAAGTCACCGACATGCAACGCTCGGTGAAAGGAGAAGTAATTTCCTCCACCTTCGACGAACCCGCCTCGCGCCATGTGCAGGTGGCCGAGATGGTGATCGAGAAGGCCAAGCGCCTGGTCGAGCACAAGCGCGATGTGGTGATTTTGCTCGACTCCATCACGCGCTTAGGGCGCGCCTACAACACCGTTGTGCCGTCATCCGGCAAGGTGCTGACGGGCGGCGTCGACGCCAATGCGCTGCAGCGCCCCAAACGCTTCTTTGGCGCTGCGCGCAATATCGAAGAAGGCGGCAGCCTCACCATCATCGCCACCGCCCTCATCGATACTGGCAGCCGCATGGACGAAGTGATTTTCGAGGAATTCAAGGGCACCGGCAATTCGGAAATCATCCTGGATCGCAAGGTGGCAGACAAGCGCGTCTTCCCGGCAATCGACATTCTTCGTTCCGGCACGCGCAAGGACGAGTTGCTGGTCGACAAAGGCACGCTTGCCAAGATGTATGTGCTCAGGCGCATCCTGGCGCCGATGGGCACGATCGACGCCATCGAATTCCTGCTCGAGAAATTGCGCCAGTCGAAGAACAACTCTGATTTCTTCGAGAGCATGAACACCTGATTTCGCATTATTGCTGGTTGCAAAGTGCGCGAGGACGCGCGCTGCGCGCACCCGCCTGGTTCCTCTTGAGCAATTCTTCGAATAGCCGAACTCTGTGGTCCAGCGAATCACGGGGCGCCATGACTTCCACCGAAGCCCAAGCGAACAAGGCGCTCGACGTGCAAATCCTCCGTGCCTATGGCCAGGGTGATTTACGTCCCTTGATGGCCGCCCTCGATGAGTCCGTGACGTGGGAAGCGCATGCGCAGCCGCCGCATTACCGATTTGGTGGAAAACGCAAAGGCCAAGCCGGGGTTTCGGAAGTGGCGGCTTTGATTGCAGCCGAATATGCGGTCCAGAGTTACAACGTCAAAGAATTGATCTCCGAAGGTTCGGTAGTTTGGGCCTTAAGCGATGCTTCATACATCCATACCGGAACAAACAAGCCGGTGAGCATCACCAGCGTCACACGCTGGGTGCTGCGTGGTGGAAAGGTTATCGAGTATCATGGCTTTTTCGATTCCGCCTCTGTCCTGGCGCAGCTGGGGCGTCTCCCAGCTAATTAATGGCCGGCCCCCTAGTATTTCTTGGCCAGCGCAATTGTGCGTTCACTGATGTAATCCATCAGGGCGAGCAATACGCCTGAGCCCACGAAGGTAAGATGCACAATCACTAGCCATTTGAGATCGTCTTTGTCCACGCTGTCTACGGACATCAACGCCCTTAGCAGATAGATGGCCGAAATCGCGACGATGGAGGCAAGCAGCTTCAATTTCATGCCCGAGAAATCGATCTTGCTGATCCACTCAGGCCGGTCGGGGTGCTCGCCGATATCAAGTTTGGAGACGAAATTCTCATAGCCTGCGAACACCACCATCAGCAACAGATTGCCGGCAAGCGACAGATCGATGAGGCCGAGAACCCAAAGGATCACCGCTGTCTCGTCCATCGAGACGATCTACGGCAATTGAACGGCAATGTTGCGCGCGATCTGCACAAGCAGAACGTCCAGTGCCACAATGAGCCCGGCGTAAAACGGCGCCATCAGCCGGCGGCTGGCGAAGAGAATTGTTTCGAGCCTTTGTTCGACCGCCCCGTCTTTTTCACGATCCCCTCTTTTTCATTTAAGGCAGCAGAATTGTTGCGCCCATGGTGGCGCGCGCTTGCAGCGCCTCGTGTGCTTTCTGTGCTTCCGCCAACCTGAAGCGCTGTTGTACCTCTATTCTGACCGCACCGCTGGCGATGACGGCAAACAAATCATTTGCCGTCATCTGTAGCTCACCTGCATCGCATGTGTAATGGGCAAGCGTGGGCCGTGTGAGATAAAGCGAGCCCTTGGTGGAAAGCAGCAGCGGCTCAATGGGGGGCACGGGCCCGCTCGCATTGCCAAACGACACCATCATCCCGCGCACGGCCAATGAATCGAGCGAGACCATGAAGGTGTCCTTTCCTACGCCGTCGTAGACCACGGGTACACCCGCGCCGGCCGTAAGTTCGCGCACGCGCTTCGGGATATTCTCCACCCGCGAATTCAGCACCTGGGCGCAGCCACGGGCCGCCGCAAGCATCATCTTTTCTTCGGAGCCAACAGTTCCAATAACGATGGCGCCCAGATGCTTTGCCCACTGACATAAAATCGAGCCTACGCCGCCCGCAGCCGCATGCACCAGAACGTTATCACCCGCCTTCACCGCGTAAGTGCGTTTGAGAAGATATTGCGCTGTCATGCCTTTCAAGAGCGCCGCCGCGGCGACTTCATCGGAAATATTATCCGGCAGTTTCACAAGCCTGTCGGCCGGAACGTTGTTCGCTTCCGCGTATGCGCCGATGGCGCCCGAGCAATATGCGACGCGGTCGCCCATCTTGAGCGCATGAACATTTTCACCAACCGCCTCGACATGACCCGAGGCTTCATTGCCGATGCCGGAAGGAAGCCCTGGCAGCTTGTAAAGCCCGCTGCGCTGATAGGTGTCGATGAAATTCACGCCGATTGCCGTGTGGCGCACGCGCGCCTGGCCGGCGGCCGGCGGCGGCAATTCGATATTTTCGTAGGAGAGAACCTCTGGCCCGCCAGTTTTGTGGATGCGTATTGCCTTCATGGGCAGCCCGATCTGTCCCCGTATTCGCTTTTCATTTTCGCACTCTCCCCTAATCTTTTGAGCAACCTTGACCTAAGGCCACCAAACGAAAGTGCGAAATCTATTCACTTCAAGAGTGTTGCCGTTCAGCCCAGGTGCTGGCGGAAAAAAGTATCCGTGCGGCCATTGGCGAGCTCGGCATTGGCCTTATCATAATGCGCGCCGCCAATACGAGCGAAGGCGTGATTCATTTCCGGATAGAGATGGATCGTCACCAGCGGATAGCCTTTGAGCCCGTCAATGATTTTCTGCTGCGCTTCGGGCGAAGTGTATTCGTCTTTATCGGCCACGTGCAGCAACAGCGGCTTACGGATTTGTTTTGCCTCGCCGAGTTTCGTCTGGATATTGACGCCATAATAGCCGACGCTAGCGTCGCTATCGCTGCGCGTAGCAGCGAGAAACGCCAGCAGGCCGCCCAAGCAATAACCCACGGCGCCGACCTTGCCGGAGCAGCCGCGGGTCCTGCGCAAATGCGTAATCGCCGTCTGTATATCGCCAACGCCCTTGTCGGCATCGAAGCGGTTCATCAGGTCGAGCGCGCGTTTCCATTCGGCATCGGTTTTGTCGGTAAGCTGTATGCCCGGCTCCTGCCGCCAGAATAAATCCGGCGCCAGCGCGAAGCGTCCCTGTGCCGCATGCGCATCGCAAATGCTACGCACCACCGCATTCGCGCCGAAGATTTCCTGGATGACGATAACGCCAGGCCCGCGCCCGCTCGCGGGTGCTGCTAAATAGGCTCCGAAGCTGCCGTCAGCACCCTTTATTGCGATGTCCTTGCCCGTCATGGATGAGAACTCCGCGTAATTGGCTAAATAAAAGGACGGCGCGCCACAAACCCGTCATTACCGCCTTGCAGGACGCGGTTGCGGCCTGGATGACGGGCGCGGCGCCCCTGGCGCCACGGTTGTATTAGCCTTTGGCAGTACCGGTTGAGATTGCGCTGGCAGCAAGGCCTGCGACAGTGCCACCGGGCTGGTGATTGGTGCCGAGCAAGTGTTGTGGTGGCAAATATAGGCGGTTGGCTGCCCTCCCTCCATCGTTTTGCCATGGGCAGGATGGGTTGGCGGCAGTTGTTGTTCGGGGCGCACGACGATGAGCAGCCGGTTGGGCAGCGCGCGGCCCAACACGGTCTGCGATAGTGCGTGCGTGCGCGGATCCGTTATCGGGCCAATGATGACGACCTGCAAGGTGTCCATGATGAATTCGAAACCGTTGAGATAGGTGGACATCTGCACGAAGCCAGTACCGAGATCGTTGCCGAAAGCCTGCAAAAGAAAATTGGAGCGGTCGCGATAATCCTGCGTGCCAGTGATGTAATGGAGGCGGCAGAGCACGCCGACCATTGTGCCGTTTGCCGATGGCGTCGCCGAGTCGTTTGCCGCCCTGATGCGCACAGGGGCGGGCTCGCCATCGTCAGCCGTAAGACAATAGCCGCCATAGGTCTGATCCCAGAAATGATGGTCGAGCGTGCGCGTCCAGGCTTCGGCGCGTTTGAGCGCGTCATAATCGCCAGTCATTTCCCACAGCATGAGGGCTGCACGAGCCATTTGCGCATAATCGTCGGCAAATCCCTTATGCTGGCGCTTGCCGTCGCGATAGCTGTGATAAAGGCGGTCACCGTCGCCAAGCTTTTCGCAAACGAACTGGAAACTGCGGATCGCGGCCGCCGTCCAGTCGGTACGGCGGAAAACGGCGCCCGCATTGGCGAGCGCTGCGATGGCAAGCCCGTTCCAGTCGGCCAGTATTTTGTCGTCGCGCGCAGGCTTTACACGGCCTTCGCGCGCAATGAAAAGTTTTTCGCGCTGCTTGGCCAGCATGGCTTCATCGGCGTCGGATAACGGCGCCAGAGAGGTTAGCCGGTTGAGAATATTCTTTCCGTTATAAATGCCCTCGTGCGTGACGCCATAAGTTTCTTTGAACCGCTGCACGAAAGTACCGGCGAGCGCTGCGTCGATTTCGGCTTCAGACCAGAGGTAGAATTTGCCCTCCTCGTCTTCCGTGTCGGCGTCAAGGCTGGATGCGAAACCTCCGCCTTCAACAAGCATCTCGCGCAGCATCCAGCCGGCCGTTTCTTCTATGCGTTGTTGATACAGCCGCGAGCGGCTGTATTGCCAAGCGAGCGTGAGCACATCGATAATCTGTGCGCTGTCGTAAAGCATCTTCTCGAAGTGCGGAATGAGCCAGCGTTCGTCAGTTGAATAACGTGAGAATCCACCACCCAAATGGTCATAGATGCCGCCCTGAGACATAAAGTCGAGCGTCGTGCCAACAATGAGCTGAAATTGCTGCACGCCAGTACGCATATAGGCGCGCCATAACAATTCTATCATTGACGCATTGGGAAATTTGGGCGCGCCGGCAAGCCCCCCGAAGAACATGTCGCAACGCTGGCCGATACGCACTACGGCCTGATCGAGCAGCGCAGCGTTTAAGCCCCCTGCCCGGCTTTGATTCCAGGTACGCTCGAATAGATCAGCGATCTGTTGCTTGTTCTGTTCGATCGATGTCGAACCGCTTTTCACGAGCCCGGCGATTTCACCGAGCACGCTTTTGAATGAGGGCCTGCCGTCGCGCGCTTCTTTCGGAAAATACGTGCCACCCCAGAACGGCTCAGCCTTTGGCGTGAGAAAAATCGTCAGAGGCCAGCCGCCTTGCTGGCCAAGAGCGTTCAATGTCACCTGGAATTGCAGGTCGATATCGGGGCGTTCTTCGCGGTCGACTTTGACACAGACATAAAGCTCGTTCATCAACGCCGCGGTTTCGGGATCCTCGAAACTCTCATGCGCCATGACATGGCACCAATGGCAGGCGGCATAACCCACCGAAACGAGTATGGGCTTTCCGTTCTGTTCTGCTTCTGCAAGGGCTGCCGGACCCCAAGGGCGCCAGTGGACAGGATTGTCCTTATGCTGCAACAGGTAGGGGCTTGTTTCGGCGTCGAGCAGATTGCGGCTCATGGCGTCTTCCGTTTAGCGCTGCGCGGCTTCTCTCGCGGGGCGCGAGCGTTGCGAGCAAGGATTGTCGGCTTTAGCTTCCTTTAGCGCGTCTTCCTGCGCGCTCACAAGCGAAGGCAAGGATGACGGTAAGCAGCACCAGATGGGCGCGAATTCGCCGCGGATCGCATGCACGAAAATAAGCCCGCGCATGGGGCCGGTACCATTTTCGCATTGGCAAGCGCACCAGGGCGGGCGGGCGTAGCGGTATTTCGCATATCGGGCCCCCTTGCGGATGAGGTGCTTCGCAAGCTGACGGAACAGGAGCTACCAACTGAACGCCATGCAGAATTACGAACACTGTTCGATGTAATGAATGGAGATATGATCGATGACGTTTTGGTCCTGCGTTTTGTTGCTCCGTGCTCCTATACGGGTGAAAATGTCGTGGAACTTCAAACACATGGTGGAAGAGCCGTTATTTCAGCTGTGCTCGCTGCTTTAGATCGGCTACCCGGCTTGCGTCCGGCCGAGCCTGGTGAGTTCACCAGGCGCGCAGTCGAAAATGGCCGCTTAGACCTTACCCAGGCAGAGGCAATAGCTGATCTGGTCGATGCAGAAACTGAAGCCCAGCGTCGCCAAGCGCTCAGCCAGCTCGATGGCCAGCTTGGCAGGCTCTATGAGGATTGGCGGGCGCGGTTGATCCGGGCGGCCGCTTGGCTGGAAGGCGCAATCGATTTCCCTGAGGAAGAAGTGCCGAAGGCAGCGATGGCGGAGAGTCATGCCACTGTCGAGGCGGTTCATCAGGAAATCCGTGTACATCTGGCAGACGGGAGACGGGGTGAAATCATGCGCGAGGGGCTTTACGTCGCCGTCATTGGCCCCCCCAATGCTGGCAAAAGTTCACTGGTGAATGCGTTGGCGCAGCGTGATGTTGCCATTGTGTCGGAAATGGCTGGCACGACGCGCGATGTGATTGAAGTCAGGCTCAATCTCAAAGGCTATCCAGTGATTCTGGCCGACACGGCGGGGTTGCGCGAGGTCAGCGATGCAATCGAGGCAGAAGGCGTGCGCCGGGCCGTGGCGCGCGCGAGAGAAGCCGACTTGCGTCTTCTAGTTCTTGACGGCTCATCGCGGCACCCCTTGGCGGGCTTGGCGCCTGAAATTCTTGCACGGGCAGACATTACGGTTTGGAACAAATTTGACCTTGGCGGCCCCGTGCAAGAAGGTACCAAAATTTCGGTATTAACCAATCATGGTTTACAGAACTTAATCAATATATTATCTGATAAAGCTCAACAAATACTAGAGAACAATACTGGTGCTCCAGTGCTTACGAGGGCGCGTCACCGTAATGCTTTAAAAGAAGCCGATAAGGCATTGGAAAAGGCTATTAAAAGCTACCAAACTCCCGAGCTCGCGGCTGAAGATGTGCGCCTGGCACTTCGCGCCCTAGGACGCATTACTGGGAGGGTCGATCTCGAAGAACTTCTGGATGTGGTCTTCCGCGATTTTTGCATCGGCAAATAGATGTTTCACGTGAAACGCCCCGCCGTCTTGCCCTGCCATGACCCCGTCTGTAAGCAACAGCCATGAACGCGCGCTTGGATGTCATTGTTATTGGCGGCGGCCACGCCGGCTGCGAGGCGGCCGCTGCCGCCACTCGCGCAGGCGCCAGAACGCTGCTGCTGACTCATAACTTGGCCAGCATTGGCGAAATGTCCTGCAATCCGGCCATTGGCGGGCTCGGGAAAGGACATTTGGTCTGCGAAATCGATGCGCTGGATGGGTTAATGGGCAGGGTTGCGGATTCTGCCGGAATCCAGTTTCGCCTACTCAACCGGCGCAAGGGTCCGGCTGTTCGTGGCCCGCGCGCCCAGGCCGACCGCAGGCTTTACAAGGCTGCCATGCAGGCGGCGCTGGCCGCCAGTCAGGGCCTTACCATTCGGGCGGCGGCTGTCGAGGATCTGATCCTTTGCGATGGGCGGGTAGGCGGGGTCATGACGGCCGCGGGCGAGCAAATCAGGGCTGCCTCGGTTGTGCTCACCACAGGCACTTTTCTCAGCGGAATGATCCATATTGGCGAACGGAAAATCCCGGCCGGCCGGGTAGGCGAGGCGCCGTCGATCGGCCTTTCCAAAACGCTCTACGGACTTGGGCTTCAGATGGGCCGGCTCAAGACAGGCACGCCGCCGCGCCTCGACGGCAAGACCATAGACTGGGCTTCCCTTGAGGCTCAGCCGGGCGATTACCCGCCGGTGCCATTCTCGTTCCTCACCCACAAGATCGCTACGGCGCAGGTCGACTGCCATATCACTACGACGACTGCCAAAACTCACGCCCTAATCCAAGCCAATTTGCATCGGGCGCCAATGTATTCCGGCCAGATCGAAAGCAGAGGTCCGCGCTATTGCCCCTCCATAGAGGACAAGGTGGTGCGCTTCGCTGACAAAGCTGGCCACCAGATATTCCTGGAACCAGAGGGGCTGGACGACGACACAGTTTACCCCAATGGCATCTCGACCTCGCTTCCAGAGGAGGTGCAGTTGGCGCTTATCAAGACCATTCCGGGGCTGGAACGCGCCGCCATGCGCCGGCCAGGTTATGCCATAGAATATGATTTCGTTGACCCGCGCGAACTCAGCCCAACACTCGAAACCAAGCGAGTGGAGGGCCTCTTTCTGGCGGGCCAGATCAACGGTACCACGGGCTACGAAGAGGCTGCGGCCCAGGGCCTGATGGCTGGCGTCAATGCGGCAAGGCGGGCTGGGGGCGGGGAGGCTTTCGTACTCAATCGGGCGCAGGCCTATATCGGCGTCCTTATAGACGATCTAGTGACTAGGGGTGTGAGCGAACCTTATCGCATGTTCACCAGCCGCGCCGAATACCGCTTGAGCTTAAGAGCTGACAATGCAGACCAGCGGCTGACGCCACTGGGTGAGCAGGCAGGGATCGTTGGTGCTGACCGCCTGGCCGTTTTCAGGGACAAGCTCAACCGCTTGGTGCTCGGCCGTGCTCTTACAGAAAGTCTCACGTTTACGCCCGGCCAGGCGGCAGCTCATGGGATTGCCGTCCGGCAGGACGGCGCCCAGCGAAATGTGGCACAATTGCTGGCTTTGCCGGATATAACCCTCGCGCGCCTAAGGCAGATCTTGCCCCAGCTGTGTGATGTAAAGCCAGATGTGGCTGAGCAGCTTGAAATCGATGCCCATTATGCGGGCTATCTCGACCGGCAGGAGGCCGATATCATAGCTTTCCGTAAGGACGAAGCGCTTGTTTTACCTGGCGATTTCGACTACACGAAAGTTGCGGGTCTCTCTACGGAATGCCGCAGCAAGCTTGCCCAGATCAGGCCACGCACGCTAGGCCAGGCAGCCCGCATCGATGGCATCACACCTGCGGCCCTTACCCTCGTCCTAGCTCATCTGAAATCGCGCGCTCGGGCTACGGATTTGCGCGAAGCGGTCTGACGTGGACGCAACCGAGTTCGCGGACCTAGCAGGTGTTTCACGTGAAACAGCGGCGCGTATGAAAACCTACGAATCCATGCTTGAGGACTGGAATGCGCGGCATAATCTGGTTTCGCGCGCATCTCTAACCGACGTCTGGAGGCGACATTTCTGGGACTCGGCGCAGCTTATCGATTTCATTCCGCCAACTGCTCATTCTCTGGTCGATCTTGGTAGCGGGGCGGGATTTCCCGGCCTCGTGCTGGCCGAATTGCTGTGCAAACGGCACATGAAGATCGTACTTTACGAGGCAACTGCAAAGAAATGCCGCTTTCTTGAAGCCGTTGCGGAGCGACTTGGGCTCAAAGTCGACATCCGCAATGCGAGAGTGGAAATGGCCCTGCCTGAGCCTTTTGACGTTATCACCGCACGCGCCTGCGCCCCCCTCGTGCTCCTATTCGGCTATGCGCAAAGGTTCTGGGGACAGGGCACGGTGGGCCTCTTTCTCAAGGGACAAAATGTAGAGTTGGAATTGACGCAGGCCAATAAATCTTGGAAAACTAAGCTCCTACGGCATCCGAGCCGGTCCGATTCGTCCGGCGTCATTTTGGAAGTCCGGGAGCTCAGACGTGTCAACGCCCGCACCCGCCTCAAATAGCGAAGCGGCAGGCCAACACAAAACGCGTCCACGTGTTCTGGTTGTCGCCAACCAGAAAGGCGGGGTCGGCAAAACGACCACCGCCATCAATCTCGGGACTGCGCTTGCAGCAGTTGGCCAGCCGACACTGATCATCGATCTTGACTCCCAAGGAAATGCTTCTACCGGCTTAGGGATTCCGCGCCAGGAGCGGAAGATCACCTCCTATGACATTCTGATGGATGGGGCGCCCGTGGCCTTTGCCATACACTCCACGCGAATCCCAGGGCTTTCGATTGTACCTTCGACAGTTGATCTTTCGGGCGCGGAGCTCGAATTGGTGGGCGCGCCCAAGCGCAATTTCCGCTTGCGAGAAGCCCTTGGAAAATTTAGCGATTCCGGCGGTGGCGGGTTTGCCTATGTGCTGATCGATTGCCCGCCGTCGCTAGGCATTCTGACGGTTAACGCCATGGTGGCGGCCGATGCCGCCGTGGTGCCGCTGCAATGCGAGTTCTTTGCGCTGGAAGGCCTGTCGCAGCTTTTGAAAACGCTTGAGCTGGTACGCGGCGGGCTCAATCCCAAGCTCGAGATCCAAGGCATCATCCTTACGATGTTCGACCGACGGAACAATCTGTCGGACCAGGTGGCTGCCGACGTTCGCGCCCATCTCGGCGACAAGGTCTATCAGACTGTAATTCCTAGGAATGTTCGCATTTCCGAAGCGCCGAGCCATGGCCTGCCGGCGCTGGTCTATGATCTGCGCTGCCCGGGCAGCCAGGCCTACATCAAGCTCGCAGGCGAGATGATACAGCGCGAACGCGCAAGATTGGCAGCGTAACATGGCGGAAGAAGCGCGCCACCGCGGGCTGGGACGCGGTCTTTCCGCCCTTCTCGGAGAAGAGGGAGAGGAAGCCAGAGGCGGCGAAACCCCGCGTAGCCAGCGCACCATGCCGGTAGCATTCCTGAAGGCAAACCGCTTTCAGCCGCGGCGGCTATTCAAGGAAGAAGATCTACGCGAACTCGCTGATTCCATTAGAGAAAAAGGCATATTGCAGCCGATTCTAATACGCCCCGCAGGCAAGGCCGATACATTTGAGATCGTTGCCGGCGAGCGGCGCTGGCGGGCGGCTCAGCTCGCAAAGCTGCATGAAGTGCCCGTCGTGGTGCGCGAATTCACCGACGCCGAGGCGCTCGAGATCGCCATCATCGAAAATGTTCAGCGTACGGATCTTAATGCGATCGAAGAGGCGGGCGCGTACCAGGAACTGATCACTCGTTTTCATCACACCCAGGAGCAACTTTCGGAGGTCATCGGCAAAAGCCGCAGCCACATCGCCAACACGCTCAGGTTGCTAAAGCTGCCCGAGCCAGTGAAGGCGATGATCCGCGAAGGGAAGCTGACAGCGGGTCATGGGCGGACGCTAATTGGCGCCAGCGACCCCGAAAAAATGGCGCGGGAAATTCTCTCTGGCGCGCTAAATGTCAGGCAGGCGGAGCGCAAGGCGCGTGCGCCAAAGGGCAAGCACAAGCAACGCGCGAAAGATGCCGATACAAAGGCAGTGGAGTCCAATATTTCCAATGCCTTAGGCATGGAAGTTGAAATCGACCATAAGGGCGAGCGTGGCGGTATGGTTAAAATCCATTATAAGACCTTGGAGCAATTAGACGATCTCATTCGCCGCCTTAGCATATCCACAGAAGTGGATTAAATCATTGGATATTAACCATCATCTATAAACATAGTTAACAACAATTCAATTATTATGCGCAGGACAATTGGTTTTACATCAATTGAACCGGCAAATAATGCACGCGAGTTTGCGGATAAAGACAACGTAAGCGATTTTTTTCACAGCTCTTGCTGGAATTTTCTTTGCACGTCTAAAGTTAGCTGCCGCCGGTGCAAATGACGCCCATTCATAATCGCTCGCAAGTTGCGTGGTGTGTTGAGGCGGGCGGCGCGGCGCACTCTCGCGCGAGTCCAGAAAGAATGTGACGCCGCAAAAATTGCTCCAATTCACTTCGGGCAGACGGGCGAATTCTGCAAAACCGGAGACGGCGTAAAACGAAAATGCTGACCCAGCACTTTCACATCGGGCCAGGGTAAGGGCGGCGGCGGCACCATCTTGAATTGGCCTGCATTCAAGGCATCCCGAACTTTGTCGCAGGCCGCGATCACCTCCCATGAACCGATAAGGTGCCAGGCCGCCCCTTGCTGCTGATAGGCGGTCAGCACCATGCCATTGAGCAGCATGACTTCGTCTTTGCCGTCGCCATTCAGATCCATCACCCAGGCGTCGCATTTCTGATTGGGATAGGTCAGGCAGCTGGGAAGGCTGCCGGGCTCCTTGTCCCAGTCCTGCTGTAAGAAAGAAGCGGGCAAATGCCCATCCAGCGTGTGCGCCACAATCTGCCTGGCGCGATCCTGGGGCAGGGCGGGGGGATTTTCGTACTGGCTTTTGCCTGCGAGCACAGCCTTGGCTTTTTCGCGAATAAAGGCCGCATCAGGCCCCTGCGTTGTCTTTTGTAATTCACCAAGCGCAGCGAGGCCAAAACGCTCGCCATGCCAGCGCAAATATTCGAAATCGAATTTGTCGGCTTTCACGCCGCCCGCCTGCAACCGCGCTATCTGGCTCGCCACCGAAATTCGCGCGGGATCGACAATAGGCGTGAAAATGGCGATGAAAACCGCGAGAACGAGAATCGCCGTGCCGAAGTTCCACCGCTCGATCAGCTTGAGCCAAGGGCCGGGCTTAATCGCGGCAAGGGCGTAACCAAGCGCATAAGCGAAAGCGACGACAATGCAGGCGGCCGTAGCGACGCGGTCTATCGTCCAGCCATATTGTTCGACACGCAAATCAAGGGCGTAAGCAGCAAGTGCGACAAGAGGGAAAAGAAGCAAGGCCGCCAGCGTGCCCGCGTAATGAAGAATTTTCGGCGCCGCGCGTTCGGGGTGTCCGTCCTGATAGGCGGCGTTGAGAAGCACAATCAGCAGAGCCGCGGCCGATAGCAGTATGGCGGCCGCGTGTTGCGTTTTCCATAAGGGCTCAAGGCCGGTGAAGACGAGGCCCACCAAAAAGCCGGCGCCAATCAGCGCCATAAGCGGCAACAGCCAGGTGAGCAGCACCAGCACCAGCGTGCGTACGCCGCGCACTAGGCCTGCGCGCACGTCGGTGACGTGGAGGGCAGCCGCGGTGGCAAGCGTGGAGGCGGGGATTGAAAACCACAAATGCTCGACCAGGCGGCGGAAAAATCCGATATTAATAAGGTCGAACAGGTTAGCGCCGAGCCACAGCACCAGCCAGAAAACGCCTACAAACACCAAGGAGAGCGCCAGCTGCAGGCCAAGCTTCCACGCCACGTCGAAATGCGTGGTGTAACTCGCTATGAAGCGCCGGTCGGCATCGCGCCCGCAACCAGCGCGTGCGCGATGAAAAACGCAACAATGCTGAAAAAGAAAAGGCCAAAGGAAGGAATAACCTGGGGCGTATCCTGCGGCGCGTTACGCCAGATGTCGTAATAGGCGAGGGAGACAAGCAGCAGGGCTGCTCCATAACACCGATAAAATCTAACGCCCTAAGCCAGTCCGATGAGGAGCCGCGCTGCGCCAATTTCGCGCTTGGCGGAAAACTTTGTGTGTCTTCTTGTGCGGACATGGCGTTCCCCCGAATCGGGCGATACGCGATGAACCTACACCCTAATCCGCATCCATCTTGAGGGCGGCGATGAAGGCTTCCTGCGGGATGTCCACCTTGCCAAACTGGCGCATCTTCTTTTTGCCCTCTTTCTGCTTGTCGAGGAGCTTGCGCTTGCGGGTGATGTCGCCGCCATAGCATTTGGCGGTGACATCTTTCCTGAGCGCGCTGATAGTTTCGCGCGCGATAATTTTTCCGCCGATCGCCGCCTGAATGGGAATCTGGAACAGATGGCGCGGGATCAGCTCTTTCAGTTTCTCGCACATGGCGCGGCCGCGCATTTCCGCGCGCGCACGATTGACGATCATCGAAAGCGCGTCGACCGGCTTCGCCATTGACGAGAATGGACATTTTCACCAGATCGCCTTCTTCGTAATTTTCGATGTGGTAATCGAAACTGGCATAGCCGCGGGAAACCGATTTCAACCGGTCGTAGAAATCGAACACTACTTCGTTAAGCGGCAGCCTGTAGATCACCATGGCGCGTGAGCCCGCATAAGTAAGTTCCACCTGCCGGCCGCGCCGGTCTTCGCACAGCTTCAACACCGCGCCCAGATGTTCATCCGGCACGAAGATGGTGGCTCTGATCCACGGCTCCTCGATTTTTTCGATGCGGGTCACTTCCGGCATGTCGGCGGGATTGTGAAGTTCCTTCACTGTGCAGTCGGTCAAATGGATTCGATAAATAACGGAAGGCGCCGTGGCGATGAGCTCGAGATTGAATTCACGGTAAAGCCGCTCACGAATGATTTCGAGATGGAGAAGACCCAGGAAGCCGCAGCGAAAGCCGAAGCCAAGAGCGGCCGATGTTTCCGCCTCGAAGGTGAAGCTTGCGTCGTTCAGATGCAGTTTGGCCAAGGCATCGCGTAGATTGCCGAAATCGGCGGCATCGGCCGGAAATAGGCCACAGAACACCACCTGCTGCGCCGGCTTGAAGTCGGGTAACGGCGTGCCCGCGCCCTTGCGCTCGTCGGTGATGGTGTCGCCGACCTGGCAATCGGCCACTTCCTTGATAGTGGCGGTGATGAAACCAATTTCGCCCGGGCTAAGGCGCTCCACCATTTCCTGCTTGGGCGTGAACACGCCCACGCGTTCGACACTGATAGACGGCGTTCGACGCCATCATGCGGATGCCCTGGCCTTTTTTGATTTCGCCGTCGACCACACGCACCAGCACGACCACGCCGAGGTAGGAATCGTACCAGGAGTTCGACCAAGAGCGCCTTGAGCGGAGCCGTTGCATTTCCTTTTGGCGGCGGCAGGCGGTGGACGATTGCTTCGAGCACCTCGTCGATGCCTAGGCCGGTTTTCGCCGAAATTGGAATGGCGTGCGAAGCATCGATGCCGATCACGTCCTCGATCTGTTGGCGCACGCGTTCGGGCTCGGCCGCTGGCAGATCGATCTTGTTCAGGAGCGGCACGATTTCGAGGCCCGCCTCCATTGCCTGATAGACATTGGCGAGCGTCTGCGCCTCCACGCCTTGGCTTGCATCCACCACCAGAAGTGCGCCTTCGCAGGCTGCGAGACAGCGCGACACTTCGTAGGCGAAGTCCACGTGCCCCGGCGTGTCCATCAGGTTGAGAATGTAGCTCCCGCCATTTTTCGCCCGGTAATTCAGGCGCACGGTCTGCGCTTTGATGGTAATGCCGCGCTCGCGCTCGATGTCCATGGAATCGAGCACTTGGTCTTTCATCTCGCGCGCCGTCAGCCCGCCGCAGGCCATGATCAGCCGGTCGGCGAGCGTTGATTTGCCGTGGTCGATATGGGCAATAATCGAGAAATTGCGGATATGGGCGAGATCGGCCATGGGCGAGAGATAGGGCCAAGGGAGAATAAGGTCCAGTGCGGAAAATCCGCCGGCTCGGCTAGGATGGGCCATGGCGAAGAAGCGCGAAAAGCCCGATCCGGTCGGGGCCATAAAGGAGCTTTGGCCGAGCGAACGGGCAAAAGATTCGCTGCCGCTGCTCAAGGCGCTGCATATCCTGACGCGCGATGGCGCGCTCAACGCCGATTCCCGGCGCAAGCTCAAGCAGGTGCTGCATCTGGTACAGCTTCTGCGCCCATCACTGGAAGAAGACCTTAAGGAAAAACAGGAGCCGGTGCTGGCCGATCTTGGGGCCGGCAAATCCTATCTTGGCTTTATTCTTTACGATCTCGTTTTCGCGCCCAAGGGCTGTGGGCGCGTCATCGGTATTGAGGCACGCGGGGACCTGATTGCCGCTTCGCGCGCACTGGCCAAGGAATGCGGCTTCGCGCGAATGGAGTTCATTCACGCGCCGATAGACAAGACGAACCTGCCCGGCGGGCGCTGCGATATCGTGACGGCATTGCACGCCTGCGACACCGCAACCGATGATGCCATCGTGTTCGCGCTGCGTCACGAGGCGAAAGTGATTGCGCTGGTGCCTTGTTGCCAGGCGGAATTGGCGAGGCAGCTGGAACACAAGAAAGGCGCGATGGATCAGCTGTGGCGTCATCCCATACAGCGGCGCGAATTCGGGGCGCACGTCACCAATGTGATGCGCGGGCTGTTTCTGGAAGCGCACGGATACAAAGTGCGCGTCACCGAACTGGTAGGCTGGGAACATTCATTGAAGAACGAACTGATCTTGGCCGAGCGCCATCAGCGTGCGAATCCGCTCGCGAAAGCGGAGCTCGACCGGCTGATTGGGCAATTGGGTGTTAGCCCCGCGCTGCTCGCATAGCGGCAATGAGCGGAACGATGGCCGCAAATTCCGCGGCCACTGCAACGCCAACCAGCCAGGTGAAAGAAACATCATAAAGCGCGCCCAGAAGTGCGCTACCCAGAAACCAGGCGATTCCGAAGAGGGCCGAAAAAATGCCATAGGCGCGTGCGCGCGCATGATCAGGCACGAGACGCGCAATCCCCGCAGTCAGCACCGAATTCTCGAAGCCAAGCGCCAAGCCCCAAAGGCAGGAGCCGATAATCGCCAACGCCGGCCCACCTAAGAAAACAAGCGGCGGGACAAAAGCCGCGATCAGAAGGGCTGGAACAAGAATTACAAAGCCGCGCGCATCGAACAAGTTGCCGAACACCAGCGCGCTAATCCCGCTTGCGCCCATCGCTGCCGCATAAAGCAAAGGAATGGTCGCAGGCGCCACGATGTGGGCCTCGGCGAAATGAAAGGCGATAAGCGGCCAATCGGCGAAGCCAAAGGCGACGAGGGCGGCGCTCGTGGCATACAGCCAGAAGGCTCGTGACAGGTTCGCGGATTTCTCTTCGGCCGGTTTGTGCGCCAACTTGCCGGCGTAGGGAAAGCGCAACGCGACCGTGACGACGGAGATGATGGTCAGCACCGCTGGCACGCCCAGCCACAGAAACGCGCTCTGATATTGGCCGTGGTGGGCCAGCACCAGCGCGGTGATGAGCGGGCCCGCCAGCGCACCCGCTTGATCGAGCGCTTCGTGCAGGCCGAAGGCCCAGCCCTGGCCAATGTGTTCGCCTGCTTTCGCCATCATGGTGTTGGCGGCCGGATTGCGCAGCGCCTTGCCTGTGCGTTCGATGATGATGAGAGCGGCCGCCGCCCACCACGCGCCCGACAGCGCCATGGCCGGCACGGCCGCCATCTGCACCACGTAACCCGCAAGCGCGAAAGCCCAATAGGCGCCGGTGCGCTCAGCCAGACGCCCGGACGCCAGCCGCAATACATAGCCGAACAATTCGCCGGTGCCGGCAATAACGCCTACCGCCGTGCCGCTGGCGCCCAGAAGCGCGAGATAGGGGCCGGAAATGCCGCGCATGCCTTCATAGGCCATGTCGGCGAACAGGCTGACAATGCCGATGGCGACAATGAAAGCGAGGCCGGATTTTTTGTCGAAAGTCTCGCCCGCCATCGGATCAGGTGCGCAAAATTCCGCCTGTGGCCTTTATCACCGCATCGATAATTCTCTTTGCCACGATCTCGATTTCAGCGTCGGTGAGCGTTTTCTCTTTGGGCCGAAACCGGACGGCGATGGCAAGTGACTTTTTTCCTTCCGGCACACCTTTGCCTTCATAGGCATCGAACACGGAAATAGTTTCTATCAGCGTGCGATCGGCACTTTTGGCCGCGCGCACGATCTGATCGGCGGTCATGCTTGCATCCACGACGAAAGCGAAATCGCGCTCAACCGCCTGCAAGTCGGATGCTGTAAGCGGCGGCCGCGTTTTTGCTGCGCGCGTTTCGGGGCTCGCATCGAGAAAGATCTCGAATGCGGCCGCAGGGCCCTTGAGATCGAAAGCGGAAATGATTCTGGGGTGCAGCTCGCCGAAATAGGCAATGATCTTTTGCGGGCCCAGCGACAATGTCCCCGAACGCCCCGGGTGATACCAAGGCGCCGCGCCCGCCTGTATCGGCGCGCTGAAAGCCAGCCCAATGGCCGTTTCTAGCGCGGCCAGCGCGTCGGCCTTGGCGGCAAATACATCCGTCGGCGTCGCCATTTTCGTCCAGTGACGAGGAGGCGCACCCACGCGCAGCCCGGCCGCCACATGGGCTTGCGCGCCAGGCGCACCGCTCGCGAACTGCGCGCCCATCTCGAACAGCATGATATGCGAATTTCCCCGCGCCTGGTTTCGCTGGGCAGACGCAAGCAACGAGGGCAGCACACTCGGCCTCAGCGCATCGAGATCGGCCGAAATGGGGTTTTCCAATTGCCGCGCCTCGTCACTGCCGCCGAAGAGTTTGGCATGCGCGCGGGGGACGAATGAGAAACTAACGCACTCATTAAAGCCGCGCCCGGCAATTGCGCGCCGTGCGATATTTGCCCGGCGCTGCGCGGGCGTGAGCACCGGTTTTGCCACGGCGGAAATGCGCGGCATCGGCGCCGAAGGCACCTTCTCGACGCCATGAATGCGAACCACTTCCTCCACCAGGTCGGCGTCGCGTTCCACATCGCCGCGCCAGGAAGGAGGCGTCACCCGCATTTCATCGCCGCCTTCCACGGTGAAGCCAAGGCGCACAAGGATGCCCGCGATCTCGTTGCGGCTGAGCGCAAGCCCCGCAAGCCTGCGCATATGATCGAGCGAAAAGGCGATGTGGCGCTGCCAGGGCGGGACTTTGCCTGCTACGGCAATTTCCGACGGCTCGCCGCCGCAGAATTCGATAATGAGCTTGGTCGCAAGTTCCAAACCCGGTTGCACGAATTCGGGATCGACGCCGCGCTCGAAACGGTAGCGCGCATCCGACATGATGCCGAGCTTGCGGCCGGTGGCGGCGGTGCGGGCGGGATCGAACAAAGCGGATTCGATGAACACATCCGTGGTGGCTGGCGTGCAGCTGGTGTCCTCGCCGCCCATAACGCCGCCAAGGCCGCGTGCGGCTGCGTCATCGGCTATCACGCACATCTCGCTGTCGAGCTCATAAACGCGGCCATCGAGCGCATGCAGCATCTCGCCCGGCTTGGCGAGGCGCGCGCGAATATTGCCTTTGAGCTTCTTTGCATCGAACACATGCAGCGGCCGGCCGCGGTCGTAAGACAGGAAATTGGTCACATCGACGAGGGCCGAAATGGGCCTTAGCCCAATGGATTTAAGCTGGCGCTGCAACCACGCGGGCGAGGGGCGGTTTTTCACGCCGCGCACAAAACGCACGGCAAACATCGGGCAGGCTGATTCTTTGCCCTTAGGAAAATCGAGAGAAACGGAAATCGGCGATTTGAATTTGCCGGCGATCCTGGCAACCGTACCGTTTTTCAGTTTGCCAGCGCCCGCCGCTGCCAGATCGCGCGCAATGCCGTGAACGCCTGTGCAATCGCCACGATTGGGCGTGAGCGCAATCTCTATCACCGGATCGCCAAGGCCAAGTGCGGCTGCCGCAGGCGTGCCCACCTGTGCATCGGTAGCAAGCTCGATAATGCCGTCATGTTCCTGGCTTAATTCCAGCTCGCGTTCCGAACACAGCATGCCGCGCGATTCCACGCCGCGAATAGCGGCCACCTTTAGCGTAATGCCTGTGCCGGGGATGAACGTGCCGGGCGCTGCGAACACACCCTTCATGCCGGCATGGGCGTTGGGCGCGCCGCACACCACTTGCACGGTTTCTTTCCCCGTATCGACCATGCAGAGCTTGAGCTTGTCGGCATTGGGGTGCCGCTCGGCCGAAATCACCCGCGCCACCGTGAAGGCGGAAAGCGCTTTCGCTTTGTCTTCCACTTTTTCAACTTCGAGGCCGATATGAGTAAGTGTGCCCGCGATCTCGTCTACGCTGGCACTGGTATCGAGATGCTCTTTTAGCCAGGAAAACGTGAATTTCACCGCGACAATCCTCCCTCAAGCGAAGGAATGTCGAGCGGAAGAAAGCCGTAATGCCTTAACCAGCGCAGATCGGATTCGAAGAAGGGGCGAAGATCCGGAATGCCGTATTTCAGCATGGCGAGGCGATCGAGCCCCATGCCGAAGGCAAAGCCCTGATAACGATTGGGATCGATCCCGCATAATTCGAGCACGCGCGGATGCACCATGCCGGAACCCGCAATCTCAAGCCAATCCCGGCCTTCGCCGAATTTGATCTGGCCCCCCGTTCGGTCGCACTGGATATCGACCTCAAGAGAGGGCTCGGTGAAAGGGAAATAAGACGGGCGCCAGCGCATGTTGAGCTTAGGCACTTCGAAGAATGCTTCGCAGAATTCCTCCACCACCCATTTCAGATGGCCAAGATGCGTTTCCTCGTCGATGACGAGCGCCTCGATCTGATGAAACATGGGCGAGTGTGTGGCGTCGGAATCGCGGCGATAAGTGCGCCCGGGCGCGATGATGCGGATGGGCGGCCTTTGCGCCAGCATCGTGCGCACTTGCACAGGGCTCGTGTGCGTACGCAGCAGATACTGCGCGCCATCGGCCTGTGGCTTTAAATAAAACGTGTCGTGCATCTGGCGCGCGGGATGCTCGGGGGGAATGTTGAGCTTGGTGAAATTGTAATCGTCGGATTCGACATCCGGCCCTTCGGCTACGGCAAAGCCCAGGTCGGCGAATATGGCGGTGATTTCAGCCAGCACCTGTGAAACCGGATGAACGCTGCCACGAGGAATTTCTGGACCAGGCAGGGTGACATCTACGCGCTCGAAGGCGAGGCGCTCGTTCAGAATTTTTTCTTCCAGTTGTGCCTTGCGCGCGGCAATGGCAGCGGCCACACGGTCACGTAAGCTGTTGAACAGTGGGCCTTTCTCTCTGCGCTCGTTTTCGCTCATTGTGCCCAGAGATTTCAGCAATTCCGCGATCGAGCCTTTTTTGCCGAGCGCCGCCACGCGCACGTCTTCAAGCGCGCGCTCATCGGCGGTCGCGATGCGCGCCATCAACTGGCGCTCGATTTGCTCGAGATCGGTGTCGGCCATCGGCGAATCCTTCATGCAAAATGACGCAAACAAGCACGCCCGTAAATTGCAGGCGCGCCGGCCCTGTCAGAGATTGCTGTTGAAACTAGGCTTGAGCCGCCATTTTTAATGGCCTGCCGCTGCGCTGCTTGAGGCCGCCTCCACCAGAGCCTTGAAAGTCTCGGGTTCGCGCACCGCGAGATCGGCCAGCACCTTGCGGTCGATCTCGATGCCGGCGCGTGAGAGCCCGCTGATAAATCGGCTGTAGGTGAGGCCGTGTTCGCGCACGGCGGCGTTGATGCGCTGTATCCAGAGCGCGCGGAAGTTCCGTTTCCTGAGCTTGCGGCCGACATATTCGTGCTGCAGCGAGCGGTCGACGGCGGCGTTGGCCGTGGTGATGTTGTTCTTGCGCCGGCCGCGGAATCCCTTGGCCTGCTTGAAAACGCGTTTGCGTCGGGCGCGCGAAGGTACGGAGCGAGGTGCTCTAGACATGGCTGCCCCTCAATCCGAATACGGCATCCAGCGCTTGATGCGCTGGGTTTCGGATGCCGACAGCACCGAGGTGCCGCGGAGCTCGCGAATTTGTTCGTTCGAGCGCTTGATCATGCCGTGGCGTTTTCCCGCCTGGCCGTGCTTGATCTTGCCCTTGGCGGTGAAGCGGAAGCGCTTTTTGGCCCCCGACTTGGTCTTCAGTTTGGGCATTTTGCCTCTCCTTTGAAGGGCTTACGCCCCTGGGGTCGCATTCGGGGCAGCCACGGCATGCCCTTATCCGCCGGGCCGCCCGAAGGCCGTGGGTTATAGGCAAGCCCGCTGGATTTGCAAGGCGTCCGGGGCTTAGCTGAATGCGTAAGATAGGCAGGAAGGAAGGCATTCGATGTTCAAGGAATTCAAGTCCTTTGCCATGCGCGGCAGCGTCATCGATCTCGCTGTCGGCGTGATCATCGGCGCAGCCTTTACATCAATCGTCAATTCGCTGGTCAACGACATTCTCATGCCGCCGCTGGGCCTCGTTCTTGGCGGCATAGATTTTTCAAATTTCTTTATCGTTCTGAAGGGTGCGGGCCCCTTCGCTACTGTAGACGTGGCCAAAGCGGCAGGCGCTGTGACGCTAAATTACGGGCTGTTCATCAATGCCATCATCAAGTTCCTCATCGTTGCGTTCGCACTTTTTCTTGTCATTCGCCAGATCAATCGCTGGGCCAAGGCCAAAGCGGACGCGCCGCCGCCCGCGCCACCAGAGGACGTGATACTCTTGCGCGAAATTCGCGATGCTTTGAAAGGAAGAGCATGAGCAGACATTTCGTTCTCGGTATTGCGTTGGCACTTGGCTTATGCGGAACTACATTGGCCGCAACTGCTTCCGGCACGCCCGAGCAGGCCGCCAATGCTTTCTATAAGGCCTACATGAAATCGAACAAGGATGGCATACCCGACGCCAAAGGCCGCAAGAAGTTCACGCATTACATTTCGGCGGCGCTCGATAAGCTGTTGGCCGATGGCGATCACGCGGAAGACATTCACGACAAGGCGACCAAGAGCCAGGAACCACCGCTCGTCGAGGGCGATCTTTTCACCTCGAACTTCGAGGGCACGACGTCGTTCAAGGTAGGCGCGTGCAAAGGCGATGACAAAACCAGCCAGTGCCCCTTCGCGCTCATTTACGATGTGAAATCGAAAAATCCCAAGGACTTGCCCGCAATCTGGACCGATACCGTCACGCTGGTGAAAGAGAGCGGCCAATGGCGCGTGGACGACATCACCTATGGCGCGACTTGGGACTTTGGCAATAAGGGCACGCTTCGCGATCTATTGAAGCAGGTCGTCCTCGATGCAAACGTGGAAGCCAAGGGCTCGAAATAAGACTCAATAAAAACTCTTTTCTCAAACGCACAAGGCCCCGGCGTTTTCGCGCCAGGGCCTTGTTTATTCAGCTGCCCAGTCGCTGCCCGGGCGGCAGCATTTTCACCATTCGTCGGCGTGTTCCATTCCCCAACGCACTTGCTCAATAGCGCGGTTGGTGAATTCGAGCGCGCGCACGCGATGCCCGCCCTTGTTGTGCCACGCAACGGACAGCTCGTCACGCGCCGCCGTGAGATGGTCGAGCGCTGAGCGCATATGTTCCTGTTGCGCCGTCGCCTGGCCTGCGAAGAAACCGCCACTCAGCGCCATCGTAAGCGCGCCCGCCGCAAGACCAATTTTCATGGATGTTTTCATGTTTGTTCTCCCTGCTTTTAAGCCCAAAGATCGTAAGACAAGCGTAACTCTAACTTTACAACAGCGACAACGATTCCATGGCCCATTCGATCCCCAGAAATTGTTGGCCTTGGCGAAAGAGCCGTCTCCGGGAACAATCTGTCCAAAATGTAATGTTGGATTTGGCAGCTCGCCGCGAGACGGGCGGTGGCAGTTTTATGAATGGCGCGCCCGACAGGATTCGAACCTGTGACCTCTGCCTTCGGAGGGCAGCACTCTATCCAGCTGAGCTACGGGCGCGTGGCACGGGTCCTATAACGCAAAGCCTGAACAGGCCGCAAACAAGCGCTCAATGGGCGGCGGAAAGCTCCTTCATCAGGCGGTAAGTGAACTCGACGCTTTGGTAAAAGGAATCCATGGCGCGCCGCTCGTCCCGGCCATGGGCGCGCACATCGTGGATGTCCTCCCAGGCGCCCGAAATGCCGTAGCTCGGGATGCCGGCATTGCGGGCGAATATGGAATTGCTGGCGCCTGCCGCCATTTGCGGAATCACCGGCACGCCCGGCCACATGGAATCGACCACCTTTTCCACCGAGGCGAGCAATGCTGGGTTGGGCGGCGATTCGGGGGCTATGGTGACAAGCCCAAGCACGCTCACCTTGATCGCGGGATCGTTCACCACCTTGATCAATGTTGCCCTGGTGCCTTCCACCGTCTCGTCCGGCATGATGCGGCATTGCACGGTAGCCTGCGCGTGTCCTGCCAGCGCGTTCTCCTGGTGGCCTGCCGCCAGCATGGTGGCGACACAAGTCGAATGCAGGATGGCGTTGCGCGCGGGATCCTTGGCGAGCCTTGCAGCCGCCGCCAAATCCATTTTGGGTTTTGCTACGGCCAGCATATCGGCGCGCGTTTGGCCGTTTTCGAGCCCGGCCGCACGCGCGAAATATAACCTCGTGGTGGCGTTGGTTTTGAATGGGAAGGAAAATTTCTCAAGCCGCGTAAGCCCATTGGCGAGCTGGTAGATGGCGTTGTCAGGCCTGGGCTCGGAAGAGTGGCCGCCTTTGTTGGTCACTTCGAATGTGAATGTGACGTAGGTTTTCTCCGATGTCTCGACGCCGAAGTCGAGGCGCTTGCCGTTTTCGATGGCGCCCGAACTGCCGTCCGGGTTGATCAGCATCTCGGCATCGACAAGATCTTTGTGGTCGCGCAGCAGATACCATAGCCCGTCTTGTTCTTCGCCCACTTCTTCGTCTGCTGTGAAAGCCGCGATGATATCGCGGTCGGGCACGAAGCCTTCCTGCTTGAGACGGATGAGCGAGGTGGCCACCGCCGTGTCCTGATCCTTCATGTCCGACGTGCCGCGGCCGTAGAAATATCCGTCCTTTTCGGTTAGCTTGAATGGCGGCAGCGACCAGTCTTCAGGCTTGGCCTCAACCACGTCCTCATGGCCATACCAAAGAATGGGTTTTGCCTTGCCCTTGCCGTGCAGGCGCACGACGACATTCATCTGGTTGGGGTATTTCGGATCGGCAAGCTCGTGAATATCGGCATCGGCGAAACCGCCGGCTTTCAGGCGCGCAGCCAGCACGTCGGCGACCGCCTTGGTGCCGACCTCATGCACCGAACGGATTTCGATGATCTCCTTATAGATATCGTGCGCGAGTTTCTGGTTGTCGGGCGGCGGCATATTCGATGGCGCGGGCGTAGCGCCGGTCAGGCCAAAACCCAATACTAAAGCCAACGCCGCAGCGGTAAGCAGGCGCAAATCCCAACCCCCTGTTTTCACGTTGCCCCCCAAAATTACCTGCGCGTTCATCGCGTTTCAGTCTTTTAACATTTCTTCCGCTCAACCCCAAAGCGCGGGGGCAGGCGGCTCGATAAGATCGCCATGATAGCTAAGCCCCGGCGCGCGGTCGCGGGTGAGCCACAGCGGCCCGTCGAGATCGATGACATCGGCCATGGAAGCCAACAGCAATGCGGGCGCCATGGAAAGCGACGTCGCCACCATGCAGCCCAGCATGATGCCGAAGCCTTGCGCGCGCGCTTCATACGCCAGCGCTACCGCTTCGGTCAGCCCACCTGTCTTGTCGAGCTTGATGTTGACGAAGTCATAGCGGCCCTTGAGGCGGGGCAAATCTTCCCGCGTGTGGCAGGATTCGTCTGCGCACAACGGAACGGGGCTGTTGAAATGCGCCAGCGCCTCGTCGCTGCTCGCTTTTAATGGCTGCTCGATAAGTCTTACGCCAAGCTTAGCGAGCGCTGGCGCAAGCTCTGCAAGAGCGTCCATCGTCAATCCCTCATTCGCATCGGCCATAAGCTGCTGCTGAGGCGCGGCCGCGCGAATGGCGCTGACGCGCGCGATGTCGCAGGTCCCCGCGAGCTTTAATTTCAGCGTTTGGCAATTTTGCTTTGACGCGCTTGCTGCTGTCCGCGCCATGACGTCCGGCTCATCCAGACTGATGGTGATTGCCGTTCGCACGGGCTTCGGCGCGGGTAAACCCAGCACTTCATGCGCCGGCCGCCCGCTTTGCCTGGCTTCGAGATCGATGAGCGCGCAATCGAGTGCATTGCGCGTGGCGCCCGCTGGCAAGGCGCGCTGCAATTCTGCGCGGCTCATGCCGCCATCTATAGGCTCGCGAAATTTTTCAATTGCGGCGGCGACGCTTTCCATCGTCTCGCCATAGCGCGCGTAAGGCACGCATTCGCCCCAGCCCCGATGCGTGCCTTCGGAAATTTCCGCGACAATGACTTGGGCTTCGCTCTTGGCGCCGCGCGCGATGCGGAACTGCGCCTTAAGCGGCCAGGTCTCGGCGCGGAAAGAAAGCCTGCGCTTCAAGCAAAGGGCGCGTGGAAGGTGCCGTCCCAGTCGGGGCCGGGCGGGTTCGCCTCGAAATAGGCGATGCGGTTGAGATAAAGCTCGTAGAGCTGCTGGCTTGCCCCGCTAAGCGTGCGGCATTGCTCGATGAGCGCGCGCGTCTTCGCCCATTGCTGCGCGCGATAAGCCTGGAAGATGTGATCGTGAAAGGTTTGCAGCGCGCGGAATTTCGGGCTGGCGCGCACCAGCGGATTGCCCAGCAGCGCGTAAAGCCTGACCGGCTCGGCGCCGCCTGCTAGCATGTCGACTTCGAGAAAAGCGAAATTGCGTTCGGCCGCCTTGCGCGTGGCTTCGCCTACGATGATGGCCGGGCCATAGCGTCCCGAAAGCACTTCGATTTCCGGCGCGAGACTGGCCGCGCGCCCCGCCACCGTATATTCGGGTCTCGCCTGCGTGCCGAAATCGGCGACAACGCCCGGCCCCGTGTTCACGCCGATACCAAGCCCTATGGGCCCAACCGTCGAGCCATCTGAGCGGCGTTCCTGCTCGAGCCCGCGATTGATTTTTTCGAGCGCATCGATCATGCGCAGCGCGCATTCGCAGGCGTGCACCGCGTGATCGGGATCATCTAGCGGCGCATTGAAAAAGGCAGAAAGCGTGCCGGGCGCCAGCCTGTCCACGGCGCCGCGGTGGGCAAGCACGGCGTCGGCCAAGGGCGTCATCGCGCGCTTCATCAGCCTGGAAAAATCCTGCGGGTTGTCGGCATAGGCTTCCGCAAGCTTGCTGAAATTGCGCATGCGGCAGACGAGATAGGTCATGGTGCGCGTTTCGCCGCTGAGTTTGAGCGCGCCCGGCTGATGCGAAACCAGCGTAAGCGCAGGCGCGGGCAGAAGCTGCTCGAAGGTGCGGTGCAGCCGGTCGCGCGTGCGCGCAACCGTGCTTAAATGCACGGCAATGCCCATTCCATAAACCAGCGCCAGCGAAAGCGCAGGATAGGCCGCATCGAAAAGCAGATGCCTGGTTTCGAACATCTGCCAGGAGAAAACGAAGGCGCCAGCGGACGCGAAGATGAAAAGCGCGCCCGCCAATATGTTTTTTTCACGCTGCATCAGCAAGATGAGCCCTAGCCCTAAGACAATCATGAATGCGATTTCACTCTGTCCGGCGTAAGCAGGGCGGCGCAGTAACTGACCGAGCAGAATCTGCTCCATCGCTTCAGCGCGGATAGCGGCGGGCGGGCGGCGGTCACCAAGCGCGGTGAGCACGGGCGCTTCATCGCCCGCGCCGATATAGACAATGGCGTGGGCAAGTGAAGAGGCGGACACATCGCCCTCGATCACACTTGCGGCCGAAAGCCGCCGCTCTTCATGCGGCGGTCCGAAATGAATCCAAACCCGTCCGTCAGCGCCGGTTGGAATAATCATGGTGCCGGTGCCAATGCTGGCGACGCCCTTGGGCGTGGTCACTAAACCATCGGCGGGCCGCAGCGCGTGCACGACAATGTTGGGCTCGTTGTGCATGAGGCGCAACACTTCGGCGTCGAGCGAAGGCACCAATCTTCCGTTCAGCGAAAAGAGCAGCGGCAGCCGCCGCACGCCGCCATCGCCGTCTGGAATAAGGTTGAGCGCGCCGGCGCCTTCGCTCGCATTCTCGATTTCGGCCAGCGCGCCCACCGCCGCGGGAAATACAGGAACGCGATTGCCGAGCGCGCCCGCGCCTATGAGCGCCGGCGTCGATTTGATTATCGGCGCGCGGCCCAAAGGCTTCGCGGTCAGCTCGAAACCGGTGATGGTGTGTGTTCCCGCCAGCGCAGCCGCCAGGCTTTGATCGGCGTCGGGCAGGCTTGCGAGCGCGGATTTGACCTCTTCGGTGGCGCGATCGGGCGGCAGTGCGGCGAGCAGGCGTTCCGAGAGGCCGGCATCGGGCTCTGAAAGCGGCATGGCCATAACGACGAACGCAGCGCCGCCTTGTTTTAGCTGCGTGACCAGGCGCGCGAGCAGCGGGCGCGGCCACGGCCAGGCGCCGTAACGCGAGATGCTTGCCGCATCGATGTCGACATAACGCACGTCAAAGCCTGTGCTCGCGCGCGGGTCTTCATAGTTACGCGGAGAAAGCTGCTGATAGGTATCGAACAGCGCGTTTTCGATGTAGCCGGTGACGGGGCTCGCGTTTTCAAGCCGCAAAAAAAGCGCGAACGCCAGCACCGCCAGCGGCAAAGCCCATACGGCCGCGCGTGACATCGCTGCCCCCACCACTCCGCTGTTTATTATGCCTTTTCAATAACATGAAGAGGCAGGCGACACCAAGACGATTAAGCGGAATGCATTGCCGCGGCGATTGCCGCCGTTCATTTTTGCCAAAGCCGCGCAGCGCCCGCCGAAATCACGAAGAGAAGCGAGGCAGCCAGCACGATGGCCGGTCCCGCCGGCACGTCGGCGGTGAAGGCCGCCCAAAGCCCCAGGGGGGCGGCGATGGCGCCGAAAATCGCCGCAAGCAGCGCCATTTGCTCCGGCGAGCGGGCAAAAGGGCGCGCAGCCGCAGGCGGAATGACGATCAGCGCCACGATAAGCAGCGCCCCCACGATTTTGAGGCCGAAGGCGATAAGGCCGGCCACCAGCGCTAGGAAAATCCCCCGCGCATAGAATGCGGGGCGCCCGCCACCTTCGGCGGCTACGATATCGGGGCTGACCGTATCGGCCAGCAGCGGCCGCCAGATAAAGATCAGAATGGCGATGGCCAAAATGCCCATCAGCGCGATCTGGATAAGATCATCGCCATTGAGCGCCAGCACATCGCCGAAAAGATAGCCCAAAAGGTCCGCGCGCACGGTGTCCATGGTCGCAAGCAAAATGAAGCCCAGCGCGAGCCCCGCGTGACCGATAAGGCCTATCAGAGTGTCGGCGGGGATGAGGCCGCCCGAGGGATTGCCGGCAGGGCCCGTCTGCGCACCGGCGGCGGCGTTGGCGGGCGCCTGCGCCAGCAGCAATGCCGCGATCAGACTGGTGGCGAGCACGCCGATAAGCGGGCTGATGCCGAAGATGAGCCCAAGAGCCACGCCCAAAAGCGCCATGTGCGCGATGGAGGCGCCCAGATAGGCCATGCGCCGCCACAGCACGAAGCAGCCGATGGCGCCCGCCACCGCGCCCAGCACGGCCGCACCCAAAACCGCGCGCCAGAAAAGCTCATCCATTCGCAGTGCTTTCGCGCTTGCGCTCCGCCACCGCGCCCGACGGCTCGTGCACGTGATCGTGGCGATGGGTATAAAGCGCCAGCTGCTCCGCCACGCGCGGCCCGAACAATTGCGCGAAGGCGGGATTGTGCATCACCGCGAGCGCATCGCCTTCGCAGCAGATGTGATGATTGAGGCAAACCACGTGATCGGCGGACGCCATCACCACATGCAGATCGTGGCTTACCAGCAGTATGCCACAACCGGTTTCATCGCGCATGGCGGAAATGAGTTCGTAAAGCGAGGCTTCGCCAGAGATATCGACGCCGGCCACGGGCTCGTCGAGCACGAGAAGTTCCGGCTTTCGCAACAGCGCGCGCGCAAGCGACGCGCGCGCGAACTCGCCGCCGGAAAGCGAGGCCAGCTGGCGCGTGGCCGTTACCGCGGCGCCGGTGCGCGTGAGCGCATCTAGCGCTTGCTGTTTCGTGGCCCCATCGAAACCCATGACGAAACGCAGCGCAGTCAGCGGCAGGCTGCGGTCTCGCGCAAAACCTTGCGGCACGTAGCCGATGCGTTCGGTAAGGCGCACCACGCGGCCCGAACTCGGCTCCACCAGACCCAGCAGCGCGCGCACCAGAGTCGTTTTTCCTGAGCCGTTGGGCCCAATCAGCGTCACGATTTCGCCCGCGCGCACGGCAAGATCGATGGAATCGAGAATGGGCGCGCCGCCAAAGGCGACGCTCAAATGCTCGGCGGCGATAAGGAGTTTGCCTTTGGCGCGGGATGATTCAGCCATTGACCTGCATTATAATGTTTTTGCGGGCTCGCAAAGCGCGGATGTGTCCTTGCCGGAACGGCCCCTGCCTCGCGTTATGGGTGACGTCATGGTCAGACACACAGTTTTTCCCATTTTCGCATTGCTGCTCGCGGTGCTTGGTCAACCGACCTGGGCCTCGGACGAACAGAAACTGGGCGCGCATTTCGATATCAGGCCGGAGAGCCTGCCCCAACCCTATGCCACGCGTTCCGCCTCCAATTCGCCCGGCATTATCGCGCGGGGTCCGGGCGCCACACTGCAGGTGCCGGCGGGATTCACGGCGTCGATTTTCGCCGATGGTCTCGAACATCCGCGCTGGATGACGGTTGCCAACAACGGCGATGTGTTCCTCGCGGAATCGGACGCCGGCAAGGTAACGCTGCTGCGCGACGCCAATGGCGACGGCAAAGCGGAATTCAAGACCACCTTCGCCAATGGCTTCGAACAGCCGCACGGCCTCGCCTTTCACGACAACGCGCTTTACGTGGCGGACACGCGCGCCGTGTGGCGCATTCCTTACACCGATGGCGCCACTAAGGGCGTGAGCCACACGGCGGTGACCACGCCCGGCGCTTTCGGCGGCCACGAGGACCACTGGACGCGCAACATCGCGTTCGATGCGAAGGGGCGTCTCTTCATTGCCATCGGCTCTAGCGCCAATGTGACCGAGGATCCGCCGCCGCGCGCCACCGTGCAGGTGGCCGAGAACGGCAAGATGCGCACTTTTGCCTCTGGCACGCGCAATCCCGTGGGCATCGCGTTTTATCCCGGTACGGACGATCTTTATGTCGTGGTCAACGAACGCGACGGACTGGGCGACGGGCTGGTGCCCGATTATCTCACCCATCTGGTCGAGGGCGGCTTCTATGGCTGGCCCTACGCCTATATTGGCAACCATCCCGATCCGAAGTTCGGCAGCAAGCGGCCCGATCTGGTGGCAAAAGCAATCACGCCCGATCTTCTTTTCCAGTCGCATTCGGCGCCCTTAGGCCTCGTGTTCTACGAAGGCGATCAGTTCCCCGCGTCCTATCGCGGCGATGCGTTTGTGGCGCTTCACGGCTCATGGAATTCAAACGTGCCGACCGGCTACAAGATTGTGCACGTGCCTTTCCGCAATGGCCGGCCGGCCGGCGGCTACGACAATTTCGCCGTTGGCTTCTGGGCGCAAAATACCGGCAACGCGAGCAGTCTGGGCAAGTCCTTCAGCGTGGCTATGGGGTTGAGCAGTGCTGAGACCGCAAGCGTCTGGGGACGGCCCGTGGGCCTCGCCATTGCCAAGGACGGCAGCCTTCTGGTCGCTGACGATGCGGGCAATGCGGTGTGGCGCATCGCCTATACCGGTAAGTAAGTGACCGTGCCCGGACAGCGGTTGACAGCTATCGGGGGCGCTACCTAGATACGCGCACGGTGGACCTGGGGCTGTAGCTCAGTTGGGAGAGCGCCTCGTTCGCAATGAGGAGGTCAGCGGTTCGATCCCGCTCAGCTCCACCAATTCCCGAGGGGCAAACAGCAGCCAATGGTCAATCCTTTTATCTGGCTTATTCTCACCATTCTCGACCTTTACACCTGGATCATCGTCGCAGCCGTGATCGCGAGCTGGCTGGTGAGCTTCGGCGTCATCAACATTCACAATCAGTTCGCGCGCTCGCTCGTCATCGCGCTGCAAGCGCTGACCGAGCCTGTGTTCCGTCCCATCCGCCGCATCATCCCGCCGATGGGCGGGCTCGATTTTTCGCCGCTGGTGGCTTTGTTGGTGATACAGTTTCTGCGCTATCTCATTGTTTATTACGCCGTATGACGGGTAGCGCCTTCCGGCTGGCCCCAGGCAAAATCGCTTTTACTGTGCGCCTCACGCCTAAGGGCGGGCGCGATGCCATTGAAGGCTGGCAGCAAGGCGCCGATGGCCGCGTATATTTGAAAGCGCGCGTGTCATCGGCTCCCCACGATGGCGAGGCGAATGAAGCTTTGATTGCGTTGCTGGCGCACATGCTAGATGTGGCGAAATCGAAAGTGCGGATCGATTCGGGCGCTTCGGCGCGGCTGAAGCTCATAGAAGTGGAAGGCGATAGCGCAGCGCTTGTCGCGCGCCTTCGCCAATGGGAAAAGAGCGCATGAGCGCCCAGGTCATCGACGGCAAGGCTGTTGCGGCGGCGCTTCGCACGCGCGTGGCCGGGGCGGCGGCCAAGCTGAAAGCTGCGCACGCCATCGTGCCGGGGCTCGCCGTCGTGCTGGCGGGCGACGATCCGGCAAGCGCCATCTATGTAAAGAGCAAGGGCGCGGCCGCCCACGAAGCGGGCTTTCGCGCCTTCGACATCCGCCACCCTGCTTCGCTCGGCGAAAAAGCATTGCTCGCGCAGATCGCAGAGCTTAACGCCGACGCCTCTGTGCACGGCATTCTGGTGCAGATGCCGCTCCCCAGTCAGATCGATTCCCAAAACATTATCGCAGCCATCGATCCTTTGAAGGATGTGGATGGGCTGCATCCGGTGAATGCAGGAAAGCTTTTGAGCGGCACCTATGGCGCCAGGCACGGCTTGGTCGCTTGTACGCCTTTGGGCTGCCTGATGCTGATCAAACATGTGCAAAGCGACGTTACGGGCGCCAATGCCATCGTGATTGGCCGCTCCAATCTGGTGGGCAAGCCGATGGCCCAATTGCTGCTGCAGGAAAACTGCACCGTCACAATGGCGCACTCGCGCACGCGCAATCTGCCCGCGCTCGCATCCCAGGCCGATATTCTTGTCGCAGCCACGGGCAAGGCCGAAATGGTGCGGGGGGAATGGATCAAGCGGGGCAGCATCGTTATCGATGTCGGCATCAATCGCGTGGCCCTGCCCGGCGGCAAGCACAAATTGGTTGGCGATGTCGCCTTCGCGGAAGCTTCGGCCAAAGCGCGCGCCATCACGCCCGTTCCAGGAGGCGTCGGTCCCATGACCATTGCCTGTCTGATGCGCAACACGCTGATGGCGGCTTGTCTGCAATCCGGCCTGCCGGCGCCGGAAATCTAAAGCCGCTTGGAAAGATCGGCCGCCAGCGCATCGGGGCCATTCTCGATTTCATAATGGCTGACGAATTTTCCGTCCGGCCCCATCAGATAAATGATGCTCGAATGATTCATGGTGTAGCCGCCGCCTTCGAGCGCCACTTTCTGATAATAGACGCGATAGGCCTTGGCCGCTTTCGCCACCTCGTCCGCCGTTCCGGTTAACCCCACGAAGCGCGTTCCAAACGACGAGAGATAGGATTTGAGTATGGCCGGCGTATCGCGCTCGGGGTCGATGCTGATGAAAATCGGCACGACATTTTCGGCTTTCGGGCCGAGCATGGTGAGCACGTCCTCGATCATCGTAAGCGTGGTCGGGCAGATATCGGGACAATTGGTGAAACCGAAAAACACCAGCAGGTAATGGCCGCGAAAATCGGCGTCGGTACGGGGCTGGCCACTCTGATCGATCAGCGAAAACGGTCCGCCTACTTGCGCGACGCCCTCTGCACGTGTGTGAGCATAGGGCTCGGCCGCTCGATTGCCCAATATCCACAAGCTGCCCGCCGTCACGATTGCCACGAACAAGGCTGCTACAGCCACGGCATAGGGCAACCATTTTTTGAAGGCCATTTTATTCGCCCAGTTGCAGCAGCATGCCGCGCGCGCGCGCCCGCGAGAAAAAAGCTAGGAAAGCGACAATACCGCCCGCTATCCAGATGACATTGAGAGAGGCAGCGGTGGCCAGCAGATCGAGCCGCACCTGATGATGAATGAGAATGCTCCTCATGCCATCGAAGATATACGAAGGCGGCAGGATTGCGCTCACCTGCTGCACCCAGTGCGGCAATATGCTCACCGGGTAATAGACGCCGCACAAAGGCACGATGGCGAAGATGAGCGCCCAGGCGAAACCTTCGGCGCCCAGCCCGTAACGCAGCACAAGGCCCGACACGAAGAGCCCGATGCTCCAGCCGAAAATGATCAGGCTGAAGAAGAACGCGGCAAGTGAAAGTCCCAGCGAATAAACCGAGAAACCAAAAAACCAGATGGCGAGCAGGGTGGCGGGAAAGAGGCCCACACTGGTGCGGATGAGGCTCGTGGTCATCAGCGCCGCGATATATTCGCCCGCACTCAAGGGCGTGGCGAGCAAGTGGCCCAGATTGCGCGAATAGATTTCCTCGAAGAAGGAGAGCGAAAGGCCAAGCTGGCCGCGAAACAGCACATCCCACAGCATGACCGCGCCCAAGAGAATGCCGAAAGCCTGCACGAAGAAACTCGAATGCTGCATCAGGAAGGTCTGGATGAAGCCCCAGATGATCACCTGCACGGTGGGCCAGTAAACGAGATCGAGCAGGCGCGGCCATGAGCCCGTGATCAGATACCAGTGGCGGAGCACGATTGCCGCGATGCGGCGGAGCGAATTCATGGCGCGTCACCATTGCGTTCGCGCCCGCGCGCCACATCAAGGAAAACTTCTTCCATCGTTCTGCGTCCATAACGCGCGATCAATGCTTGCGGGCTGCCGGTGTCCACGATCTTGCCCAGTTTCATCATCAGTACGTTGTCGCAAAGCCGTTCGACCTCCAGCATGTTATGCGAGGCGATGAAGAAGGTGGCGGCTTCTTCTTTGGCATAGCGCGCGAGAAAACTGCGAACCCAGTCGGCGGTGTCGGGATCGAGCGAAGCGGTGGGTTCGTCCAGCAGCACCAGCTCGGGCCGGTTGACGAAGGCTTTGGCAAGGCCCGCGCGCGTGCGCTGGCCAGCCGACAATTCGCCGAAGGGGCGGTCGAGCAAATCCTTGAGGTCGAGCTCGCAGCTGATTTCCTCAATGCGAACACGCGGCTTCCGCACGCCATAAAGCCGCGCATAAAGCATCAGGTTCTGGCGCACGGTGAGCCGGCGCGGCAGATCGGCATAGGGGCTTTGAAAGTTCATCCGTGCCAGCACCGCCTTCGCGTGCTTGGCGAAATCTTGCCCCAGTACGGCGATGCGTCCGCCATCGGGCGCCACCAGAACCAGCAGCATTGCGATGGTGGTGGTCTTGCCCGCGCCATTGCCGCCTAGAAGAGCCGTAAACGATCCCCGCTTCACGGTGAAGCTGATATGGTCCACGGCCACGACCGCGCCGTAGCGCTTTGTGAGGTCTTCGACCTCTATGACCTGGGCATGGTTGCGGGCGGCGGCAAACGCCGGATTGGGAGTTGTTATGACATCCATGGCTGACACTCGGCGGGATGCGGACGAATTTACCGCCATCGCGGCGGCAGGGCCAGCGCCGGGCGTGCGCGGCGTTGCGGCCGTGCGCGGGCGCGTGCGGCTCGGCACGCTCAACAATCTGCGCTGGCTTGCGGTTGCGGGCCAGGCCACCGCGCTTCTCATCGTTCACTTCGTGCTGGGTTACACGCTGCCGCTCATGCTGTGTGCAGCACCCATAGCGGCCAGCGTGGTACTCAACATCGTGCTTGCGCTGATTTATCCGGCGGCAAAGCGGCTTACAGGGCGCGAGGCGACCCTCTATCTCGCATACGACATCTTGCAACTGGCCGTACTGCTTTTTCTCACCGGCGGCATCGAGAATCCCTTCGCGTTGCTGTTTCTGGCGCCCGTGGTGATCTCGGCGGCGACCCTGGAACTTGCCAACACGTTGCTGCTTGCCGGATGGAGTTTTATCGCGGTGACCTATCTCGCGCGTTTTCATTTGCCGTTGCCGTGGACGCCGGCCGGCACCTTTCATCTGCCGCCGTTTTATCAATTCGGCATCTGGGTTTCACTGCTGCTGGGCATCGGCTTCACTTCGATCTATGCACGCCGCATTGCGGGCGAAGCGACGCGCATGTCGGAGGCGCTTTCGGCGACGCAATTGGTGCTGGCGCGCGAGCACCGGCTGGCGGCCTTGGGCGCTCTCGCCGCCGCAGCCGCGCACGAGTTGGGCTCTCCGCTCGGCACCATTGCCGTGGTGGCGCGCGAGCTCGAGCGCGAGCTGCCAAAGGATTCGCCGCACGGCGACGATTTCCGCCTGCTGCGCGCCGAGGCCGAGCGCTGCCGCGCCATTCTCACGCGTTTGGCGGAGCCAGAGGAATCCGTGCTGGGCGCAGTGCAGCAGATGCCTCTGGGCGCGCTGCTGGACGACATCGCGGCACCCCATCGTGGGCTCGATGTCGATATCGCTATCGAAATCGCGCCGGGCCCCGCGCCCAAAATCTGGCGCACGCCGGAAGTGCTGCACGGGCTTGGCAATCTGATCGAGAATGCGGCCGATTTCGCCGCCCACGCGGTCAAGGTGCGCGCGGAGTGGGACGCTTCGGCGCTTATTGTCGAAGTAACGGATGACGGCCCCGGCTTCGCGCCCGAAATCTTCGAGAAGATTGGCGAACCCTATGTCACCTCGCGTCCCCGCTGGCGTGCCTTCGCGGCGGCTGATCCGGGCGCGAAACAGGAAGGCATGGGGCTCGGCTTCTTCATCGCCAAGACCCTGATCGAGCAGGCGGGGGGCACACTGACCGCACACAACCCCCCCGAGGGTGGCGCTAGGGTCAGCGCGCGCTGGCCAAGGGGCGCCATCGACGGCGAAGCGCCGCCCGAACTCGCTTTTGGCTAATGGTGGGAAAAGCTGTCCACCGACGCTATATATCCCATGCATGTTTCAACCACAGACTTGCCGATGAGTCTTCGCGAAGCGCCTCTGCCCGAGGAAAAAAGCCTGCTGATCGTCGATGACGACCGACCGTTTCGCGAGCGGCTGGCGCGCGCGATGGAGGCACGCGGCTTTCAGGTTGCGATCGCTGAAACAGTGCGCGAGGGCGTAACCATCGCGCGAGACCATCCGCCGGCCTACGCGGTGGTGGATCTGAAGCTGGAAGACGGCAACGGGCTCGATGTGGTAGAAACGCTGCACGATACGCGGCCCGGCGCGCGCGTCATCGTGCTCACGGGCTTCGGCAATATCGCCACAGCGGTGGCCGCGGTGAAATTCGGCGCGGTGGATTATCTGCCCAAGCCCGCCGACGCCGATGACATCCTGGGCGCATTACTGGCGCCGCCGGGCGGCAAGCCCAGGCCGCCGGAGAATCCGATGTCGGCGGACCGCGTGCGCTGGGAACACATCCAGCGCGTCTATGAACTTTGCGGCCACAATGTCTCGGAGACCGCGCGCAGGCTCAACATGCACCGCCGCACGCTGCAACGCATATTGGCGAAGCGTTCCCCGCGCTGATGCGGGCTCAGATGTTCCGCCGCTGCCACTCGTATAGTTCGAGATCCCTGTCGTAGAGCCGCTCGATGCGGCGGCGCTCTTCGGCGCCGATTTTTATCTCTTCTTCCTCGGCTCTTACGGTTGGATTCTCGTGTGGGAAAGAAATCTTTTTGCCTGTTTTTTCGGACAGCCCGCGCGCGAATTTATCGTTCTCTTCCAGCACGCCGGAATGAAAAACATTCGATCTGAAATACTCCGCAATCGTTTCTGTTCCGCGCCAGCACAGATAGGTGCAGGCGATATTGCCGTAAACATCTTGATGATCGAGGAGAAAATCGAGATAGCCCACGAAGGTGTTTCTGCCCGCGATTATTTTCAGCAGCTTGCTGTCGAAGCGGGTAAGCGGGCTTTTCTTGAAGTAATTCCGGCGCGCGTAAATGTATTCGGAGCGGCAGCGTTCTGCGGGGTTGCGCAAAATGGTGACGATTTTCAAGTCTTTCCGGATATTTTCGCGCGCGGTAAAAAAGTCGATATGGCCGCCGGCAATCAGATCGCCATTGGCCGCCTGCGCGTTGATGCGGGCATAGGCCCCCGCCATCCGCAACGTCCCGTAATGCGCGAGCAAATGCTTGATGCGGCTCTGGCGGAAGCGCCATTTCTGCGCCGCTGAAATGCGCCCGGCGAAGTCGAGCGTATCAGGCAAATAAAATGTTCGTCTGTCCGTAAAGGCTTCGAGCAACATCTGGCGTAGGCTGCTGCTCCCGCTTTTGGGCACGCGCACGCAAAGGCAAATGAAATCCATGGGGGCCCTGGTTCGCGCTGCGTTCCCTTTGATAGCAAGGGCCCCGCTTGAGAGAAAGCACAGCCAGGAATTGGCTTAGTGGCCGCTAGCCTCGTCAAACGCCCTTGCCATACCTATCTTATATGCAATCCATCAGGGAGATTTCATGGAACAGCATTGGCACGGCACCACCATCCTTTCCGTCCGCAAGGGCGGCGAGGTCGTCGTGGCGGGAGACGGTCAGGTATCGATGGGCAACACCGTTATCAAGGCCAATGCCCGCAAAGTGCGCCGGCTCGGCAACGGCAATGTGATCGCGGGCTTCGCCGGCGCCACGGCGGACGCGTTTGCGCTGTTCGAGCGGCTTGAGGCCAAGCTCGAAGCGCACCCCGGCAATCTTGCGCGCGCCTGCGTGGAGCTCGCCAAGGACTGGCGCACCGACCGATATCTCCGCCGCCTGGAAGCCATGATGGCGGTGGCGGATGCCAAAAGCTCGCTGGTGCTGTCCGGCACCGGCGATGTGCTGGAACCGGATGACGGCCTTATCGGCATCGGCTCGGGCGGGCCGTTCGCGCTCGCCGCCGCGCGCGCGTTGCTGCCATTGGACTTAAGCGCCGAGGAAATCGTCAAGCGCGCGATGAAGATTGCCGCCGGCATCTGCGTTTACACCAACGAAAACGTCACCATCGAAAGCCTGAAGACCGCATGAGTGCTTTCACGCCTCGCGAAATCGTTTCCGAACTCGATCGCTACATTGTCGGCCAACATGAGGCCAAGCGCGCGGTCGCCATTGCGCTACGCAACCGCTGGCGCCGTCAGCAGCTTACGGGCGAGATGCGCGAAGAAGTTTTGCCGAAAAACATTCTGATGATCGGCCCCACCGGCGTTGGCAAAACGGAAATTTCACGCAGGCTCGCCAAGCTCGCTCAAGCGCCCTTCCTGAAAGTGGAAGCGACCAAATTCACCGAAGTGGGCTATGTCGGCCGCGACGTCGAGCAAATCGTGCGGGATTTGCTCGAAGTCGGTATCGCCCAGGTGCGCAGCGCCAAGCGGAAAGAGGTGGAAGCCCCCGCAGAGGCGCGCGCCGAGGAACGCGTGCTCGACGCCCTTGTGGGTCGCACGGGCGCCTCCGCGCGCGAGGATTTCCGCCGCCGCCTGCGCGCGGGCGAGCTCAACGACAAGGAAATCGAAATCGAAGTTCGCGACGCGGGCGGCCTCCCCACGTTCGATATTCCCGGCATGCCAGGCGGGCAGATGAGCATGCTCAATCTCGGAGACATTTTTGGCAAGGCTCTTGGCGGGCGCACCAAAACGCGACGCATGTCGGTCGCCGAATCGCATGGCGTTTTGGTGGCGGAAGAGGCCGACAAGCTGCTCGACAACGAGGTGATCATCCGCAATGCGATTGCGGCCGTTGAAAACAACGGCATCGTCTTCCTGGACGAGATCGACAAGATCTGCGCGCGCAGCGAAGGCGTGCGCATCGGCGGCGACGTTTCGCGAGAAGGCGTGCAGCGCGATCTGTTGCCGCTTCTGGAAGGCACTTCGGTCGCCACCAAGCACGGCACGGTGAAAACCGACCATATTCTCTTCATCGCTTCTGGTGCCTTTCATCAGGCGAAACCCTCCGACCTCTTGCCAGAGCTTCAGGGCCGACTTCCCATCCGGGTCGAGCTCAAGGCTCTCACGCGCGACGATTTCAAGCGCATTCTCACCGAGCCGGAAGCTAGCCTGATCAAGCAGTACAAGGCGCTGCTGGCCACCGAGAACGTGACGCTGGACTTCACCGAGGATGGCATCGACGCCATTGCCGGGCTCGCCGCTGACGTCAACGCCAGCCTTGAGAACATCGGCGCGCGGCGGCTGCAGACCATCATGGAGCGCGTGCTCGACGACATCAGCTTCACCGCCACCGACAAGGGCGGCGAAACCGTGCGCATTGATGGCCCATTCGTGCGCGCTCACGTCGAGGGTTTGGCCCACGATCAGGATTTGTCCCGCTTTATCCTCTGAATTTCGTTGACCCCAGAGGCGTTTCTTGTAAGGAGTCGCCAAATTTTTCCGTGGGGTCCAAGGTTAATGCAGCGCGCAAGCTTTCTCTTCACCAGCGAATCCGTCTCCGAAGGCCATCCCGACAAGGTCTGCGACCGCATTTCCGACGAGGTGGTGGACATTTTTTTTCGCCTTGGCCCGAAATACGGTTACCAGCCCAAGGATTTGCGCGTCGCCTGCGAGACCATGGCGACCACCAACCGCGTGATCATCGCGGGCGAAACCCGCGGGCCTGCCGACATTACGCCCGAAATCATCGCCGACACCGCGCGCTTCGCTATTCACGACATTGGCTACGAGCAGGAAGGCTTCCACTGGGAACGCCTCAAGATCGAAGTGCTATTGCACGCGCAATCGAAAGACATCGCCCAGGGCGTTGACGCCGCCGGCAACAAGGACGAGGGCGCGGGCGACCAGGGCATCATGTTCGGCTATGCCTGCCGCGAGACGGATGCGCTGATGCCAGCGCCGATTTTTTATGCGCATTCCATTCTTCGCCTGATGGCGGAAGCGCGCAGAGCAGGCCGCGAAGCCAAGCTCGGCCCGGACGCCAAAAGCCAGGTGACAGTGCGCTATGAGGATGGTCGCCCGGTCGAGGTGACCCAGATCGTGGTCTCGACGCAGCATCTCGATCCGCAGCTGCAATCCATGGACGTGCGCGAAATCGTCGAGCCTTATGTGAGGAAGGCGCTGCCCGCGGCCTGGCTTACGCCCAGCACGCTGTGGCATGTCAATCCGACGGGCGCGTTCGTTGTAGGCGGCCCCGACGGCGATTGCGGGCTCACGGGGCGCAAGATCATCGTCGATACCTATGGCGGCGCCGCGCCCCATGGCGGCGGCGCGTTTTCAGGCAAGGATCCCACCAAGGTGGACCGCTCGGCCGCTTACGCCGCGCGCTATCTGGCCAAGAATATCGTGGCGGCGGACCTGGCTACGCGCTGCACCATCCAGCTTGCTTACGCTATCGGCGTGTCCGATCCGCTGTCTATCTATGTCAATTTGCACGACACCGGAAAGGTCAATCCGGCTAAGCTGGAAAAAGTACTGCCCGAGATCATGAGCCTGAAGCCGCGCGGCATCCGCGAGCGCCTTGGCCTCAACAAGCCCATATATGCGCGCACCGCCGCTTACGGGCATTTCGGGCGCGTTCCCGACGCGGACGGCGGGTTCTCTTGGGAGAAGACCGATCTCGTCGACGAACTCAAGCGCGCGTTCTGAATTCAAGCGCCGTCATTACGGCCGCCGCAAAGGACCAAAATTGCGCGCGCGGCAGGCCGGGCTGCTGAAAACGCTGTTGCCGCAACTCACGCTTACGCCAAAACCTAATGCCGACCCGCGAAGCTATTTCCCGCGCGCCCCGCGTGAGGTTTGGCTGGAAGTCGGCTTCGGCGCCGGCGAGCATCTGGTGTGGCAGGCCGAGAACAATCCCGATGTGGGCCTCATCGGCGCCGAGCCCTACATTTCCGGCCAGGCGAAGCTGCTGGCTAAAATTTCCGACAGAAATCTTTCTAATATCCGTCTTTATCCCGAAGACGCGTGCGACGTGATCGCTGCCTTGCCGGATGCTTGCCTCGCCCGCGTATTCATTCTCTTTCCCGATCCCTGGCCAAAGACGCGCCATCACAAGCGCCGGTTCATTCAGATCGACATGCTTGACGAACTAGCGCGCGTGATGAAACCAAATGCCGAGTTGCGCTTAGCCACCGACGACAAAAGCTATCTCGTCTTCGCGTTAGAGCGTTTCATGGCTAACCCAAAATTTATCTGGACCGCTGAAGCGCCTTCCCACTGGCGCACGCGGCCATCCGATTGGCCTGAAACGCGTTATGAAGCTAGGGCCGTCAAGCAGCGCGAAACCTGCATTTATTTGGCCTTTAGACGGGTTTAACCCCTTGAAACGGGGTCTTTGAAAGCGTAAATAACCTTCATTCCGGACAGTCTGACCTGTTTGGGTGGCGGTTGTTCAAACCGCCGCGGGCCAAGAACTGTATCCGGATGTCGAACGAGGCAGGTTTGAACGCGCCTATGCATCTGGAATCTCTTGTTGCGACTGCGGTAGAGCGGGCGGGCTACCGGCTCGTGCGTTTCCGCGTCATGGGGGGCAAGCGCAAGACGCTGCAGGTGATGGCCGAGCACGCCGATGGCGGCATGGCAGTCGAGGATTGCACCAGACTTTCCCGCGCATTGTCGGAAGTGCTGGAAGCGGCCAACCCAATCGAGGGCGACTATATGCTGGAAGTGTCGTCACCCGGCATCGACCGGCCGTTGACGAGCCTGGAAGATTTTTCGCGTTTTGCTGGCCATGAAGTCCGCATCGAGTTGAATACCGATCGGGACGGCCGCAGGCGCTTTCGCGGGGTTCTGATCGGCGTCGAAAATGATCGTGTGATCATGGACGTGAATGGCGAAAAAGAAGTCAGCCGCATGAATTTCGCATTTTCCAATATCGCCGATGCGAAACTCGTGCTCACCGACCGCCTCATTCAGGAAAGTTTGAAAGCCAAGGACTTGAAACACGCAGGGGCAAAGGCCCCGCATTAGGAGACGCATATGGCTACCGGAGTTAGCGCCAACAAGCTCGAACTGCTGCAGATCGCGGACGCGGTTGCGCGCGAGAAGTCGATCGACAAGCAGGTCGTCATCCACGCGATGGAAGAGGCGATGCAGCGCGCGGCCAAGTCGCGCTATGGCAGCGAGAACGATATCCGCGTCGAGATCGACGAGAAGACGGGCGAAACGCATATCTCGCGATATCTGCACGTGGTCGAAAAAGTCGAAAACGACAAGATCGAAATCAGCCTGGAGGACGCGCGCCGGCGCAATCCCGGCGGCTCAGGTGGAGACATCATCGCCGAAACTCTGCCGCCGATCGAATTTTCCCGCATCGCCACCCAGGCGGCCAAGCAGGTGATCGTGCAGAAAGTGCGCGACGCCGAACGCGAGCGCCAATACGACGAATACAAGGACCGCATCGGCGAAATCGTGCACGGCCTGGTCAAACGCGTGGAATTTGGTTCTGTCGTGGTCGATCTCGGCCGCGCCGAAGGCGTGGTGAGACGCGACGAAATGATCCCGCGCGAATCTTTCCGCAACGGCGAGCGCATCCGCGCTTATATCTATGATGTGCGGCGCGAAACCCGCGGGCCCCAGATTTTCCTCTCCCGCACGCATCCCCAATTCATGGTGCGGCTGTTCGCGCAGGAAGTGCCGGAAATCTACGACGGCATCATCGAAATCCGCGCGGTTGCGCGCGATCCCGGCTCCCGCGCCAAAATCGCGGTGATCTCGAAGGATTCAGCTCGATCGATCCCGTCGGCGCCTGCGTCGGCATGCGCGGCGTGCGCGTGCAGGCGGTGGTGCAGGAACTGCAGGGCGAGCGCATCGATATCATTCCTTGGAATCGCCGATCCCGCCACCTTCATCGTCAATGCCTTAGCGCCCGCCGAAGTGACCAAGGTGGTCCTGGACGAAGACACCCATCGCGTCGAAGTGGTGGTACCCGACGATCAGCTGTCGCTAGCCATCGGCCGGCGCGGGCAAAATGTGAGACTGGCCTCTCAACTTACGGGCTGGCAGATCGATATCCTGACCGAGGCCGAAGAGAGCGAGCGTAGGCAAAAGGAATTCGCCGAGCGCACGCAGCTCTTCATGGAAAGCCTCGACGTAGACGAAACGGTGGCGCAATTGCTCGCCTCCGAAGGCTTTGCCTCCATCGAGGACGTTGCTTTCGTGCCGCTGCAGGAGCTTGCCGAGATCGAAGGCTTCGACGAGGAAACCGCGCAAGAGCTCCAGGACCGCGCCGTCGAGCTTCATCGACAAGCGCAATGCAGAACTCGACGCAAAACGCCGCGAGCTTGGCGTGGAAGATGCGGTCGCCGAAGTGGAAGGGCGTCACACCCGCCATGCTGGTGGCACTGGGCGAGAACGGCGTCAAAACGCTGGAGGACCTCGCGGGCTGCGCCACCGACGACCTGCTGGGCTATTACGAAATGAAAGACAAGGAACGCGTGCGCGTTCCTGGCGCCTTGGAAGGCTTCGATCTGACGGCCGCCGACGCCAACGACATCATCATGAAAGCGCGGCTGAAAGCGGGTTGGGTCACGGAAGAAGATCTCAAGCCGGCCGAGGCCGAGCCTGAAGCCGATGCCGAAACGGCGACGGGGGGCGCTGCCGGGTGAGTCTCGATACGACCATTACCAAGAACGCGGCCGGCATGCGCGAACGGCGCTGCATCGTCACGGGCGAGGTTTTGCCCGAAGCGCAGCTCATCCGTTTTGTCGCCGATCCCGATGCGCATATCGTCCCTGATATCGCTGCCAAATTGCCGGGCCGGGGCTTCTGGGTGCGCGCGAAACGCGAGACGATTGTAAAAGCGGTGGCCAAAAACCTGTTTGCACGCGCCGCCGAAGCACCCGTCAAGGCGGATATCGATCTGCCAGAGCGCACCGAAAAACTTCTGGCGGCTGGCATGCTGAGCACCTGGGCCTGGCGCGGCGCGCGGGCGAATTGACACTCGGCTTCGAGAAAGTGATGCGGCGTTGCGCGGAGCCGAGCCGGCCGCATTGCTTGTCGAGGCAGAAGACGCCGCAGAAGACGGTCAGCGCAAATTGCAGGCGGCTGCCCATGCGAGAGGCCACACGCCCTTTGTCGATCGGTTGTTTCACGACGGCCGAATTGGGCTTGGCCCTTGGCCGCGAGAATGTGGTACATGCGAGCCTTAAAGCGGGCCGTTTTGCCGAGCGGCTGGTTTTCGACGCCGGGCGGCTCGAAGGCTTCAGGCCGATCAAGCCGTTGGCGTGGACCGGTTTTTCCGGACGCGAAAGTAAGGACGCGGAAGGCCTGTTCGCCCCGCGCATGAAGGATTGAGATGGCGGAGACGAAAGACAGCGGAGAGAAAGCGCGCGCGGGTGGCAAGACGCTGTCGCTGAAAAGACCGAAACCTCCACCGTCAAGCAGAGCTTCAGCCATGGCCGCACCAAGGCGGTGGTGGTGGAGAAGAAGCGCGCGCGCGTAACGCCGGGCGCTGCCTCCGCCGAAGCGGAGAAAAAACCCAAGCGCACGGCAGTCACGGAAGCAGAAAGCGCCGAAACACGAACAGCGCGAAGGCGAAACGGCAAAGGCCGGCGCGCGCGGCGGCGTGGTCTTGCGCCAGCTTACCGAGGACGAAAAAGCCCGCCGCAGCCGCGCGCTGGCCGATGCACAAGTAGCCGAAAGCGAAGCCCGCAAGCGCGCCGATAGAGGAAGCGCGCCGCCGCTCCGTCGAAGAAGATCGCCTTAAGCGCGAGCACGACGCCGCCGAAAAACGCAAGGCCGAGGAAGAGGCGCGCAAAACCTCCGAGCTCGAAGCGCGCCGCCGCGCCGAACTCGAAGCCACGCGCCGCTTGGAAAAGAAAGAAGGCGAGGACAAGCCAAAGGTGGCGGCCGCCGTGCCGGGCACGCGCCGCACGCCGCAATCTCGAAGAGGAAGAAGAGGCGGTAAGCGCCAAAAAAGGCGCAAGGCCGCTGTCAAGGCGCCGGCCGCGCGCAAGGGCGGCGACCGGGCGGCGCCGCGGCAAGCTGACGGTCACGCGCGCGCTTTCCGGCGACGACGAGCGCATGCGCTCGGTGGCCTCCTATCGCCGCCATCTGCAGCGCGCCAACATGCGCCAACAGACAGAGCGCGCCGGCACCCGTCGGCCCGCGCGAAGTCATCATTCCCGAAACCATCACGGTCAGCCGAACTCGCCAACCGCATGGCGCGCCGCGTCGGTCGACGTCATCAAGGTGCTTGATGAAGAAGCGGCATGATGGCGACGCCGAACGACGTCATCGACGCCGACACCGCCGAACTCGTCGCCACCGAATACGGCCATGCGGTCAAGCGCGTGGCGGAATCCGACGTGCTGGAAGGCCTGCGCGGGGCTGGACGACAACGCCGCCGATGTCGTGCCGCGCCCGCCAGTCGTCACCGTCATGGGCCATGTCGACCACGGCAAGACTTCGCTGCTCGATGCCCTGCGCAAGACCGACGTGGTGGCGGGCGAAGCCGGCGGCATCACCCAGCATATCGGCGCCTATCAGGTGCAGCTGAAATCTGGCGCAGAAGATCACCTTCCTCGATACGCCGGGCCATGCGGCCTTCACCGCCATGCGCGCGCGCGGCGCCAAGGTGACCGATCTCGTGATGCTGGTGGTCGCCGCCGACGATGGCGTGATGCCGCAAACGGTGGAAGCCATCGCCCACGCCAAGGCGGCGAAGGTGCCGATCATCGTCGCCATCAACAAGATCGACAAGGGCGACGCCAATCCGATGCGGGTGAAGACCGAACTGCTGCAGCATGAAATCCAAGTCGAAGAAATGGGCGGCGAAACGCTGGCGGTCGAAGTCTCCGCCACCAAGGGCACCAATCTCGACAAGCTGGAAGAAGCTGATCCTGCTGCAGGCCGAAGTGCTCGACCTCAAGGCCAATCCGGACCGCGCCGCCGAAGGCGCGGTCATCGAAGCCAAGCTCGACAAGGGCCGGGGCCCCGTGGCGACCGTGCTGGTACAGCGCGGCACGCTGCAAAGTCGGCGACATCGTGGTGGCCGGCGCCGAATGGGGCCGGGTGCGCGCGCTTGTCAACGACCGCGGCGAGACCGTGAAATGCGCGGGCCCGGCCATGCCGGTGGAAGTGCTCGGTCTTTCGGCGGCGCCGGAGGCGGGCGACGAATTCGTGGTGGTGGAATCCGAAGCGCGCGCCCGCGAAGTCACGGAATATCGCGGCCGCAAGCGCCGCGAAACGCGGCCAGGCACCGCCATCGCGCCAGATCGCTCGACCAATTGCTCAAGAGCCGCGAAGGCAGGCGAGAAGCGCCTGCTGCCGCTGGTCTCGAAGAGCCGACGTGCAGGGTTCGGTCGAAGCAATCCAGGGCGCGCTTGACAAACTCGGCACCGACGAAGTCGGCGTGCAGGTGCTGCAGTCGGGCGTGGGCGGCATCACCGAATAGCGATGTCATCCTGGCGCATGCATCGGGCGCCGGCGATCATCGGCTTCAATGTACGCGCCAACGCGCAGGCGCGCGAGCGCGCCAAGCGCGACGGCGTCGATATCCGCTACTACAACATCATCTACAACGTCGTGGACGACGTGAAGGCGGCGCTGTCGGGCCTGCTGGCGCCCGAGACGCGCGAGAAATTCCTCGGCAATGCCGAAATCCTGGAAGTCTTCACCATCTCGAAGGTCGGCAAGGTCGCGGGCTGCCGCGTCACCGAAGGCGTGGTGCGGCGCGGCGCGCAAGGTGCGGCTTATCCGCGACGATGTGGTGATCCACGAAGGCGAGCTTTCCACCTTGAAGCGCTTCAAGGACGAAGTGCGCGAAGTGCAGATCGGGCCAGGAATGCGGCATGGCGTTCGCCAATTACCAGGACATGCAGAAGGGCGACATCATCGAGTGTTACGAGGTCGAAACCATCAAGCGGCGCTGTAACGATCGTTTGCCGGTTCCATCCCGGCAATGGCGAGTGAAAAATGCCCCGGCAACGCAATCATTCTTCTTCCCTCGGCCCCTCGCAGCGCCAATTGCGCGTGGGCGAGATGCTGCGCCATGCGCTGTCCGACATTTTGCGCGTGGTGGACATCCGCGATGCCGATCTCGAAGGCGTCTCGGTGACGATCACGCAGGTCAAGCCATCGGCCGACATGCGCCATGCGACTGTCTTCTGCGAGCCGCTGGGCGGGCAAGAACGCCGAACACCGTCATTGCAGCGCTGAATCGCCACAAGGGATTTTTGCGCGGCGAGCTGGGCCACGCCATCACGCTCAAATTCACGCCCGAACTGCGCTTCGTCGAAGACACGTCATTCGCCGAGGCCGAGCGGATCGAACGCATTCTCAAATCCGAGAAGGTCGCGCGTGATCTGGCGAAGAAAAGAACGACGGCGATGGCCGAAGAAACGTAAGGGCTCGCCCGTTCATGGCTGGGTCGTTCTCGACAAGCCCCAGGGCTTGACGTTCAACCCATGCCGTCGCCCGCGTGAAACGCCTGTTCGATGCGCAGAAGGCGGGCCATGCCGGCACGCTCGATCCTCTGGCTACCGGCGTGCTGGCGGTGGCGCTGGGCGAGGCGACCAAAACGGTTGCTTACGCGATGGATGCGGAGAAGCTCTACCGCTTCACCGCGCGCTGGGGCGAAGCACGCGACACCGACGATGCCGAAGGCGCGGTCATCGGGCGTTCCGATGCACGGCCCACACGCGAGGAAATTCGAGGCCATGCTGCCCCGCTTCACCGGCGAAATCCTACAAGCGCCACCCGCCTATTCCGCGATCAAGGTGGCAGGCGAACGTGCCTATGATCTGGCCCGCGAAGGCGAAGCGCCCGCGCTTGAGCCCCGCGCGGTTCTTATCGGCAAGGCGGAGCTCTTGTCCCAGCCCGACGCAGACCAGCCGAGTTCGAAATCACGTCAGGCAAAGGCACTTATGTCAGGGCCTGGGTGCGCGATCTGGCGCAGGCCCTGGGCACGTTTGGCCAGTGTTTCCTTGCGCCGCCTGAAACTCGGCCCCCTTTCCGTGAGAGACGCAATTTCGCTGGAAAAGCTGGAGGCTTTTAGGCATAGTCCCGCCGCTTTTGAGCATCTCGACGCCCCTTTCGACCGCGCTGGACGGCATCCCGGCACTGGCTGTAACGGGCCGCAGATGCGGTTCGCCTCCGCAGCGGCAACCCCATTCTCATCCGCGCTTCCGCATTTCGCGCGGATGGCGGACGAGCATGATTTCGGGGAAGCCGCGGATGGGGGCTCAATCCAGGGCCTGACGGTCTATCTCTCGACCGCCGAAGGCGAGCCCGTGGCACTGGCCCAAGTGGCAGAAGGCGAGTTGAGGCCGTTTCGTGTTTTCAACTTTGGGACAGGAACAGAGGAATTCACGATGTCGGTAACGACCGAACGCAAGAAAGAAGTCATCGACGAATACGCGAAGAAAGCCGGCGACACGGGTTCGCCGGAAGTCCAGGTGGCCGTGCTCTCCGAGAGCATCGCCAATCTGACCGAGCATTTCAAACCCACGTCAAGGACAATCATTCGCGCCGCGGCCTCATCAAGATGGTGTCGCAGCGGCGCGGGCTGCTCGATTATCTGAAGGCGAAGGATCCCAAGCGCTACGAAGCGCTCATCGACAGTCTGGGTCTCAGGCGCTGACTTATCCAGCACATAGGAACGGAAGGCCCGGCCTCACCGTCACCACCAACCGGATGGCAAATCTTCCGGCAACGAATGCGCGCGTCCGCGGATGGCCGCGGCCTGCGCAATACAATCTCTTGAGAGAAAAAGACTCACGAGGCCCCACGGCAATCCGGCCGCGGGAAAGAAGGAAGAAACACATGTTCAAAATCAATCGCGAGGAAATCGAATGGGGCGGCAGCAAGCTCACCCTTGAAACCGGCCGCGCCGCGCGCCAGGCAGACGGCGCAGTGCTCGCGACCTACGGAGAAACCGTGGTGCTTGCGACAGTCGTCGGCGCGCACGAGCCCAAGGCGGGCGTCGACTTTTTCCCGCTGACCGTCAATTACCAGGAAAAGTTTTTCGCCGCCGGCAAGATTCCAGGCGGCTATTTCAAGCGCGAAGGGCGCCCCACCGAGCGCGAGACGCTGATCAGCGCGCCTGATCGACCGTCCCATCAGGCCGTTGTTCGCGCCGAGGCTATCGCAACGAGACGCAGGTGATTGTCACGGTGCTCAGCCACGACTTGGAAAACGATCCCGATATTGTAGCCATGGTCGCGGCATCGGCAGCGCTCACCATGTCCGGCATCCCTTTCATGGGGCCGATCGGGGCTGCGCGCGTCGGCTTATCGACGGCGAATACAAGCTCAACCCGCAAATCGACGAGATGGTCAATTCCAGCCTCGATCTAGTGGTCGCCGGCACGGCCGACGCGGTGCTGATGGTCGAATCGGAAGCCAAGGAGCTTTCAGAAGACGTCATGCTGGGCGCCGTGATGTTCGGCCACCGCGAGATGCAGAAGGTGATCGACGCCATCATCCGCCTGGCCGAAAAGGCCGCCAAGGAACCGCGCGAACTTCCGCCCGCCGAAAAATCCCCGGTGGAAGCAGCACTCGCGCGTCAGGCGGAAAACGATCTCAAGGCCGCCTACCAAATCGCCGAAAAACAGGCGCGCCACGAGCGCATTGACGCCATCAAGGCGACCGCCATGGCTGATCTCGTCGGCGAAGGCGAAGGCAAGGCCGACGAGAACACGTTCAAGAAACTGTTCAAGGAGCTGGAAGCCAATGTGATGCGCACCTCCGTCTCGACACCAGGCAAGCGCATCGACGGGCGCGATCTCAAGACCGTGCGCCCGATCGTAAGCGAAGTGGGCGTGCTGCCGCGCACGCATGGCAGCGCGCTGTTCACCCGCGGCGAAACCCAGGCCCTCGTCGTAACAACACTCGGCACCGGCGAAGACGAACAGTTCGTCGACAGCCTTGAAGGCACCTACAAACAGCACTTCATGCTGCATTACAATTTCCCGCCGTTTTCGGTCGGCGAAACTGGGCGCATGGGCGGCCCCGGGCGGCGCGAGATCGGCCACGGCAAGCTTGCATGGCGCGCCATCCATCCCATGCTGCCCACCAAGGAAGCCTTCCCCTACACCATCCGCGTCGTCTCCGAGATCACCGGAATCGAACGGCTCGTCATCGATGGCGACTGTGTGCGGCTCCTCGCTCGCTCTGATGGATGCAGGCGTACCGCTCACGCGCGCGGTGGCCGGCATCGCCATGGGGCTCATTCTCGAAGGAAGCAAGTTCGCCGTGCTGTCGGACATTCTGGGCGACGAAGATCATCTTGGCGACATGGACTTCAAGGTGGCCGGCACCGAAGAAGGCATCACCTCACTGCAGATGGACATCAAAATCGCCGGCATCACCGAAGAGATCATGAAAGTCGCGCTCAACCAGGCGAAAGACGGCCGCCTGCATATTCTGGGCGAGATGGCGAAGGCGCTGACCAGCGCCCGCGCGGAATTGGGCGAGCACGCGCCACGCATCGAGCAGATCAAGATTCCTACCGACAAGATCCGCGAAGTGATCGGCTCGGGCGGCAAGGTGATCCGCGAGATCGTGGAAAAGACGGGCGCCAAGATCGACATCGACGACGACGGCACGATCAAGATTGCGTCCGCCGACGCGGACGCCATCAAGGCCGCGATGAAATGGATCAAGGGCATCGTCGCCGAGCCCGAAGTGGGCGAAATCTACGATGGCAAAGTTGTCAAGGTGATGGATTTTGGCGCCTTCGTGAATTTCTTCGGGCCCAAGGACGGCCTGGTGCATATTTCCGAGCTCGCGCCCAAGCGTGTGGCCAAAGTGACGGACGTGGTCAAAGAAGGCGACACGGTGAAAGTGAAGCTCTTGGGCTTCGACGACCGCGGCAAGGTACGGCTCTCCATGAAGGCGGTTGACCAGCAGACGGGCGAAGACCTGACCAAGAAACAGCAGCAGCCAGAAACCGCACCACAGCAGGCGGGCTGAGGATAAAGCCATGCCGAAGATCGATGTGAAACGGGTGCCGGAACGCAAAGGCTCCGGCTACCCCGCGCCGTTTCACGAAATCGCGAAAGACCGCATCAAGCAGCTGCTGGGCGATGCCGGCGGGCTTTCCGATTTCGGCGTCAACCTGACGCGGCTGCCGCCAGGCAATTGGTCGAGCCAGCGCCACTGGCACAGTCATGAGGATGAATTCGTGTATGTGCTGGAGGGCGAGCTCACGCTTGTCACCGATGCGTGCGAGGAGATCTTGCGCGCGGGCGATTGCGCGGCGTTTCCGAAAAACATCGCCAATGGCCATCACCTGATCAACAAAAGCGCCGGCACGGCGGTCTATCTGGAAATCGGCACGCGTAGTATGCGGGATGTCTGCCTTTATCCCGATCTCGATATGAAGATCGAGAACAAGACCAATGTGTTCACCCACCGCGACGGTACGCCCTACCCCGCGCGGAAATGAACGCCAGCCGTTGCAGATTTGCATAGGCTAAAGTGGCCGCCGGTCGCATTCCGGCCTCTTCCGGAGGCCTATAAAGTTAACCATAACAAGCCTCTATCTTGTGGCGAAACCTTCTCGCGCATAGGCTGTTATTAAGGATCGGGGCGGTCACAAGCTCCGGCCGCGAATTGGCATGGGGTGGGGTGCCGAATGGCTATCTTCCGATTGATCGGTCTTTTGTTGGTGGTCGTGGCTTTCATGCTGCTGGGCGCCGACGTCATTACCACACTCGAAAAGGGCGCGGATTTGTGGAGCGGCGACCTGATGGTCCGCTCGCTCGAGCAGGTGCTTACGCTCCTGCATTGGGATATCCAGCCCTGGATCCAGACGACATTGCCTGATCCGGTGGCGGGCTGGCTCACCACTGCGCTGTCGTGGCCCAGCTGGGCCGACACTGGCGTGCCGGGCGTGCTGCTGATGTTTTTGGGCAGCATAGGCGGCTGATTTATTCCGTTTGACCTAGCGGTTCTGGCCCGGCGTCCACAGCACGTCGGCGGCCCCCTTATTGTTCAGATGCCGCGCCATCACGAACAGATGGTCGGACAGGCGGTTCGCGTATTTGAGCGCGGGCGCGCCCAGTTTTTCCGCTTGCGCAAGCTCCACCATCAGCCGTTCGGCGCGGCGCACAATGGTGCGAGCGAGGTGAAGATAAGCGGCGGCCGGCGCGCCCCCCGGCAGCACGAAGGAACGCAGGGGCGATAATTCCGCATTCATGGCGTCGATTTCGCGTTCCAGGCGCTCGACCTGCGACTCGGCTACGCGCAAGGGCGGCCCCTTTTGCTCCGGCTGCTTGCGCCCCTCCTCGGGCAGGCAAAGATCGGCGCCCAGATCGAACAGATCGTTCTGGATGCGGGCGAGCATCTGGTCGGCCTCGCCTTTTGTATGCAGGCGCGCAAGGCCGATCGCGGCGTTGGCTTCGTCGACCGCGCCGATGGCGGCGATGCGAAGCGCGTATTTGGGCACGCGCGCGCCATCGCCGAGCGAGGTTTCGCCCTGGTCGCCACCCTTGGTGTAGATACGGTTCAGCACCACCATGGCTGCACATTAGCGCAGCGCGCATAAAAAATCTTCGCGGCCCCCTTGATCAGCGAGTCGCTGCTTCCCAACTGCACATTATCTCCAGAAATCCATGTTCACTGTGGCCCGGGTTGCGAGAGCCCGGGGGGCCGCTATATTCCTCGCGATCCGCTGAGATGCCCAATGAGATGAATGACATGAGCGCACAGATAAACCCGCAAGACGCCGCCAATATATTCCTCGCGATCCGCTGAGATGCCCAATGAGATGAATGACATGAGCGCACAGATAAACCCGCAAGACGCCGCCAAATTCGACGCGCCCGAAACCTTTGAGGTAACCACGCGCAGCGTTTCCTGCGATGGCGGCGGGGGCGCCCTTGGGCACCCCAAGGTCTATTTGCAGATCGGCGATGAAGGCTTCGTCGATTGCCCCTATTGCGACCGCCGTTTCGTGCTCAAGGGCGGAGCAGATTCGCATTGATGGCAAAGCCCAATACCAAGCCCGAAGAAAATTCCAAATCGGCCCTGCGCGCGCTTAAGAAGGGCGATCATCTCTACCTGGTTGACGGTTCGAGCTATCTGTTCCGCGCCTATCACGCGCTGCCGCCGCTCAGCCGCAAATCCGACGGACTCCCCACCGGTGCGGTAGCGGGCTTCTCCAACATGTTGTGGAAGCTGCTTGAGGACACCAAAGCGGGCGACAAGCCCACGCATCTGGCCGTCATCTTTGATGCGGGGCGCAAGACCTTTCGCAACGACATCTACGCCGAATACAAGGCCAACCGGCCCGAGCCGCCCGAGGATCTGATTCCGCAATTCCCACTGGTGAAGGAAGCAACGCGCGCCTTCGGCGTGCCGGCCATCGAGATGGCGGGCTACGAAGCCGACGATCTGATCGCGACCTATGCGAGGCTCGCGCACGAGAAAGGCATGAAAGTCACCATCGTTTCCTCCGACAAGGATCTGATGCAGCTCGTCATCGACGGCCAGATCGAGATGCTGGACACCATGAAGAGCCGGCGCATCGCAACCGCCGAAGTGATCGAGAAATTCGGCGTGCCGCCCGCCAAGGTGATCGCGGTTCAAGCGCTTGCCGGCGATTCATCCGACAATATTCCTGGCGCGCCCGGAATCGGGGTGAAAACGGCGGCCGAACTCATCGGCATTTATGGCGATCTGAATTCGCTGCTCAAGCGCGCGAGCGAAATCAAACAGCCCAAAAGGCGCGAATCGCTGATGGAGAATGCGGAAAAAATCCGTATCTCGGAAAAACTGGTGACGCTGGATAATAAGGTACCGGTGCAGGAAAAAATCGAATCTTTTGCCGTCTGCGAGCCCAGCGTTGATCAGTTGCTGCCCTTTTTGAAGAAGATGGAATTCGCCCAGCTTACGCGCCGCGCGGCCGCCGCTCTTGGCGTGGAGGATGCCGACGCCATCGCGCCTGCGCCCGAAAGCGCAGCGCCCGCGAAAAAACCAACCACCGTAGCGACGACTCAGAAAAGCGAAACGGCTGAGCACAAAAACGCGCCTGGCGCGGTGATGGATTCTGGCCTTATCAAAAAGCCCATTAATTACGACGCCTATGATACCGTGACCGGTATGGAAGCACTCGATCGCTGGATCGCGCGCGTGAAAGAAGCGGGCGAGGTGTGCGTCGACACCGAAACCACCTCGCTCGACGCCATGCAGGTGGTACTTTGCGGCATCTCGCTCAGCATCGCGCCGAACGTGGCCTGTTATATCCCCGTGGGCCACAGGCAAGCCGATGGGCTCGATCTCGGTAACGCCAAGGAAATAAAGCAGCTCTCCGAGAAACAGGTTCTGGCGAAGCTGAAGCCGTTCTTGGAAGACGAAAGCGTGCTCAAAATCGGCCAGAACATCAAATACGATTATCTGGTTTTCCTGCAGCGTGGGATAAAACTTTCGCCCATAGACGACACCATGCTGATCTCGTTTGTGCTCGATACCGTGCTGCACGGCCACGGCATGGACGCGCTCTCCGAGCTTCATCTCGGCCACAAGCCGATTGCGTTCTCCGATGTCTGCGGCAAAGGCAAGGACAAGACCACGTTCGATCTGGTGGCGCTGAAAGACGCTACGCGCTATTCGGCCGAAGACGCCGATGTCACGCTGCGCCTGCATCGCCTGCTGAAGCCCAGGCTCGCGGCCGAACATCTCGCCACGGTTTACGAAACGCTAGAACGCCCGCTTATTCCCGTGCTCGCCGATATGGAGCGGGCGGGAATCAGCATCGCGCCCGCCTTTCTGGCCAAGCTGTCGAACGACTTCGCGCAGGAAATGGCAAAACTGGAAAAGACCATTCAGAAGCTCGCCGGCGGCAATTTCAACCTGGGCTCGCCCAAGCAATTGGGCGCGATTCTTTTCGACCGCATGAAGCTGCCGGGCGGCATCCGCACCAAAACGGGCGCCTGGTCAACCGATGCCAATGTGCTGGAGGATCTGGCGGCACAGGGCCACGAACTGCCGAAAAAAATTCTCGAATGGCGCCAATTGGCGAAACTGCGCTCCACCTACACCGAGGCGCTACCCACTTTCATCAATCCGCAAACGGGCCGTGTGCACACATCTTATGCGATGGCCGCGGCCTCGACCGGGCGGCTTGCCTCCACCGATCCTAACTTACAGAACATTCCCATCCGCACCGAAGAGGGCCGCCGCATCCGCCAGGCCTTCATCGCCGCTCCCGGCCACAAGCTGATCAGCGCCGATTACAGCCAGATCGAGCTCAGGCTGCTCGCCCACATGGCCGACATTCCGGCGCTGAAAAAGGCCTTTGCCGACGGGCTCGACATTCACGCCATGACGGCCTCAGAAATTTTCGGTGTGCCGGTCAAAGGCATGCCGACCGACGTGCGCCGGCGGGCGAAAGCGATCAATTTCGGCATTGTCTATGGCATTTCGGGATTTGGGCTCGCCAACCAGCTTGGCATCGCGCGGGGCGAGGCCGACGCCTACATCAAGAAATATTTCGAGCGCTTTCCCGGCATCCGCGACTACATGGAAGCGACCAAGGAATTTGCGCGTGAACACGGCTATGTCGAAACGCTGTTCGGCCGGCGCGTGCACATCCGCGAGATCAAATCGACCAATCAAGGCTTGCGCGGCGGCGCCGAGCGCGCGGCCATCAACGCGCCGCTTCAGGGCACCGCGGCCGACATTATCCGCCGCGCCATGATCCGGTTACCCGGCGCCTTCGCCGAAAAGAAATTGAAATCGCGCATGCTGCTGCAGGTGCATGACGAACTCGTCATCGAAGCTCCCGACGCCGAAGTGGAAAAGGCAAGCGCCGTGGCCAAAGCCGTGATGGAAAAATCCTCGCTGCCTGCGATCGAGTTATCCGTGCCGCTGATAGTGGAAGCGCGCGCCGGCAACAATTGGGACGAAGCGCACTAAAATTTGTGCATCGAAAGATCGTGGATGGTTGGTTGTGACCCGCACAGAGCGCATTGGGGATCGGGTTTCACGCGCACAGTGCGGAAAGTCGCGCCAAGGGCGTCGTAGATCAGTAGCCGCCCCGCCATGGTTTCACCTATGCTGAGAATTTCTTTCATCACTTCCAGCGCTTGCAACGTGCCCATGACGCCCGCCAGCGCGCCAAGAATTCCCGCTTCGCTGCAACTTGGCACCGTGCCCGCAGGCGGAGCATCGGGAAACAAACAACGATAACAGGGATAGGAATGAGTTTTATCGAAAGCCTTGAAGGTCGCCAATTGCCCATCGAATTCGCTCACCGCCGCCGAAACCAAAATGCGCTTGGAAAAGAAACAGGCGTCATTCACCAGAAACCGCGTGGCGAAATTGTCGGAACCGTCGGCCACGATGTCGTATTGGCCAATAAGCTTCATCGCATTGGCCACGGTCAATCGCTCCGCATGAGAAATGATTTTAACCTCCGGGTTTACAGCCAGCGCCGCATCGCGCGCCGATTCGGTTTTCGGCCGTCCCACATCGTCCGTTCTGTGGATAATCTGGCGCTGCAGATTGGACAGTGTGACCTTATCGAAATCCACCACGCCGACGACGCCAATGCCCGCCGCCGCCAGATAAAGAATGACCGGGCTCCCCAGCCCGCCCGCGCCCACGATAAGAACGCGCGCGGCCTTGAGCTTGGCCTGGCCCGCGCCCCCCACCTCGCGCAAGACGATGTGGCGGGCATAGCGCTCAAGCTCGGAATCGGTCAGGGGGGAACGGCTCATTGTCCTTTTATTGCACAGGTTTCGTGCGGCGTTTTGGTCGCTCAAAAGCTCTTTATTGTAGCCCATCGGCAGGGTCTTTATCCTGCACAGCGATCCCGCTTTAACACGAGGTGATCATGTCCAAGGATGGCCGGCATCCAAGCGCACACGGCCTGGAAGAACAGGGCTTCCGCGCGCCAAAGGCGGTGCACTGGAACCTGCCCGCGGCCACGCTTTACGAACGCGCCGTGCGGGCGGGCGAGGGGCTGGTGGCGAAGGACGGGCCGATTGTGGTGCTCACCGGGCAACACACCGGGCGCTCGGCCAAGGACAAGTTCATCATTCGCGATGCGGCTTCAGAAAAGCACATCTGGTGGGACAACAACCAGAAGATGGAACCCGACAAGTTCGACGCACTGTTCGATGCGATGATGGATTACGCCCGGGGCCGCGAGTTTTACGTGCAAGATCTGTTCGGCGGTGCCGATCCCACGCATCGGCTGCCGGTACGTGTGGTAACAGAACTCGCCTGGCATGCGCTCTTCATCCAGCATCTCTTGATCGAGCCGCGCGCGGGCGAGCACGACAAATTCAAACCGGAATACACCATCATTTGCCTGCCGGGTTTCACCGCCGATCCGGCGAAGCATGGCTGCCGCTCAGGGACTGTGATAGCAGTCAATTTCGCGCGCAAAATGGTTCTTATCGGCGGCACCTCCTATGCCGGCGAGATGAAGAAATCGGTGTTCACGATTCTGAATTATATTTTGCCGGGCAAAGGCGTTATGGCGATGCACGCCTCCGCCAATGTCGGCCATAACCGCGACACGGCGATTTTCTTCGGTCTCTCAGGCACGGGGAAAACGACTCTCTCCGCCGATCCCAACCGCATTCTCATTGGCGACGATGAGCACGGCTGGTCGGAAAACGGCGTGTTCAATTTCGAAGGCGGCTGCTACGCCAAAATGATCCGCCTGTCGAAGGAAGCTGAGCCCGAGATTTATGCAGCCGTCCACCGTTTCGGCACCGTGTTGGAAAACGTGGTGATGGATGAGGTTACACGCGAGCTCAATCTCGAAGACGCGCGCTACACCGAAAATACGCGCGGGGCTTATCCCATCGATTACATCCCGAATGCGAGTGAAACCGGTATTGGCGGCCATCCCAAGAACGTGATCATGCTGACGGCCGATGCCTTTGGTGTGTTGCCGCCCATCGCCAAGCTCACGCCATCACAGGCGATGTATCACTTCCTGTCCGGCTTCACCGCCAAGGTGGCGGGCACGGAAAAAGGACTGGGCAAGGATCCCGAACCCACTTTCTCAGCCTGTTTTGGCGCGCCCTTCATGCCGCGGCACCCATCCGAATACGGCAATCTGCTTCGCGATCTCATCTCCAAACACAAAGTCGATTGCTGGCTGATCAACACCGGCTGGACGGGTGGCGCCTATGGAGTGGGCAGCCGCATGCCAATCAAGGCCACGCGCGCGCTGCTGACGGCCGCGCTCGATGGCACGCTGGCGCAGGCCGAGATGCGCATCGATCCGCATTTCCGTTTCCGGGTGCCGGTGGCCATGCCGGGCGTGGACGCAAAAATCCTTTCACCGCGTGATACCTGGAAGGACATGGCGGCCTATGACGCACAGGCGAAAAAGCTTGTCGGCATGTTCCGCGACAATTTCCGCAAATTCGAAGCCCATGTCGGCCAGGACGTTCTGGCAGCCGCGCCGCAATTGGCGGAAGCAGCGGAATAATTCCGTTTTCTAGTGCGTGCTGCCCGTGCCCAGAAATTCGCGCACGCGAGCGAAGAAGCCTTCGGTGGCGGGCTGGGTGCCTTCGATGCCTTCCTGCGCGAAGGCGCGCAGCAGCTCTTTCTGCTTTTTGGAAAGCTTCACAGGGGTTTCGACCTGCACCTCGATGAAGAGGTCGCCAGTGACGCCGCCGCCCTTCAGCACCGGCATACCCTTGTGGCGCAGGCGGAACTGCTTGCCCGATTGCGCGCCTTCGGGGATTTGCACTTTGGCCTGGCCGCCGTCGAGCGTAGGCACTTCTATGGTGCCGCCAAGCGCGGCCGTCACCAGACCGATAGGCACGCGGCAATGAAGGTCGTGGCCATCGCGCTGGAAAATCGGATGCGGTTTGACAGAAAGGAAAACATACAGATCGCCCGATGGCCCGCCACTGATGCCCGCCTGGCCTTCGCCGGAAAGGCGGATGCGCGTACCTTCCTCGACGCCCGGCGGAATGTCGATGGATAATGTGCGCTCCTTCTGCACACGGCCGGCACCCGAACAATTCTTGCACGGATTTCGCACCACGCGGCCCTGGCCCCGGCAATTGGGGCAGGTGCGTTCGATGGTGAAGAAGCCCTGCTGCGCACGCACTTTGCCGGCGCCCGAGCAGGTGGCGCAGGTTTCGGGCTTGAAGCCGGGTGCGGCGCCCGTGCCGCTGCAATTTTCGCACGCCACCGCCGTGGGCACGCGGATTTGCGCGGCCCGTCCGCGATAGGCTTCTTCCAGGCTGATTTCGAGATTGTATCTGAGATCGCCGCCGCGATTGGAACGGCGCGGGCGGCGCCCGCCCATAAACTCGCCGAACAGATCGTCGAATACATCGGTAAACGAGGCCGTGAAATCGAATGGCGCCTGCCCGCGTCCGCCCATGCCGCCATTCTCGAATGCCGCGTGACCGAAGCGGTCATAGGCCGCACGCTTCTGATCGTCCTTCAGGACGTCATAGGCCTCGTTGATTTCCTTGAATTTGTGCTCGCAGGAATTGTCGTCGGGATTGCGGTCGGGGTGCCATTCCTTGGCGAGCTTTCGGTAGGCGGCTTTGACGTCTTCTGGGACGCAGCCGCGCGCCAGGCCCAGAACCTCGTAGTAGTCACGCTTGCTCATGACTCAGCGTTCAACGCGCGCCCCCGGGCGTTAGGAGCGGCCCTTAGGCCGCGCCCTTTTTCTGGTCGTCGTCCACTTCCGAAAATTCTGCGTCGACGACGTTCTCGTCTTTCTTCGCCGTACCGTCGCCGCCAGCTGCGCCCGCCCCATCGCCGCCTGCCGCGCCTTGCGCCGCCTTATACATGGCTTCGCCGAGCTTCATCGAGGCTTGCGCGAGAGCCTGCGTTTTCTGCTGGATGGCTTCCACGTCGTCGGTCTTGATCGCCTCTTTCAGGCTCGCCACCGCATTTTCGATGGCGCCGCGCTCGGCGTCGGATATTTTCGAGCCATGCTCGGCCAGAGCCTTATCGGTGGTGTGGATCAGCGCATCGCCATGGTTCTTGGCTTCTGCCAATGCGCGGCGGTTCTTGTCCTCGGCCGCGTGCGCTTCGGCTTCCTTGACCATCTTGTCGATGTCTTTTTCCGAAAGGCCGCCCGAGGCCTGAATGCGGATCGCCTGTTCCTTGCCCGTTGCCTTGTCCTTGGCGTTCACATTGACGATGCCGTTGGCGTCGATGTCGAAGGTGACCTCGATCTGCGGCACGCCGCGCGGGGCCGGCGGAATGCCGACCAGATCAAACTGGCCGAGCAGTTTGTTGTCGGCCGCCATTTCGCGCTCGCCCTGGAAGACGCGGATGGTCACCGCGGTCTGGTTGTCGTCTGCGGTGGAAAAGACCTGGCTCTTCTTGGTCGGGATCGTGGTGTTGCGCTCGATAAGCCGCGTGAACACGCCGCCCAGCGTTTCGATGCCGAGCGATAGCGGCGTCACGTCCAAGAGCAGCACGTCCTTCACTTCGCCCTTGAGCACGCCCGCCTGGATGGCGGCGCCGATGGCCACTACTTCGTCGGGGTTGACGCCCTTATGCGGTTCCTTGCCGAACAACTGCTTCACGATTTCCTGCACCTTGGGCATGCGCGTCATGCCGCCGACGAGAATGACTTCGTTGATCTGGTTGGCACTGACGCCCGCGTCCTTGAGCGCCTGCTTCACCGGCGCGATGGTTTTCTGGATGAGGTCGTCGACGAGGGCTTCCAGTTTGGCGCGCGTGATCTTCATGGTCAGGTGCTTGGGGCCCGACGCATCCGCCGTGATGAAGGGCAGGTTCACTTCCGTCTGCATGGCGGACGACAACTCGATCTTGGCTTTCTCGGCCGCCTCTTTCAGACGCTGAAGCGCCAAGCGATCCTTGCGCAGATCTATGCCCGATTCCTTCTTGAATTCATCGGCTAGGTAATTCACCAGGCGGATGTCGAAATCTTCGCCGCCGAGGAAGGTGTCGCCATTGGTGGACTTCACCTCGAACACGCCGTCGCCAATTTCGAGAATGGAAATATCGAAGGTGCCGCCGCCAAGGTCGTAGACGGCGATCGTGCCGGCTTGTTTCTTGTCCATGCCGTAGGCGAGCGCCGCCGCCGTGGGCTCATTGATGATGCGCAAAACTTCCAGGCCCGCGATTTTGCCGGCGTCCTTCGTCGCCTGGCGTTGCGCGTCGTTGAAATATGCGGGCACCGTGATGACGGCCTGCGTCACCTTCTCGCCCAGATGGGCTTCGGCGGTTTCTTTCATCTTCTGCAAGATGAAGGCTGAGATTTCGGAGGGCGAATACATCTTGTTCTCGCGCCCCTGCACCCAGGCGTCGCCATTGGCCGCCTTGACGATCTTGTAGGGCACCATGCCGATGTCCTTCTGGGTCATCGGATCTTCGAAACGCCGGCCGATCAGCCGCTTGATGGCGAAGAAGGTGAATTCGGGGTTGGTAATCGCCTGGCGTTTGGCTGGCTGGCCGATGAGCCGCTCGCCCTCAGTCGTGAAGGCGACGATCGAAGGCGTAGTGCGGGCACCTTCCGCATTCTCGATGACCTTGGGGGTGCCGCCCTCCATGACCGCCACGCACGAATTGGTCGTGCCGAGGTCTATGCCGATCACCTTTGCCATTTATTCCTCCTTGGGCGGATGGGCCTTGCCTTCACCTGGAAGCGCTTGCAGCCTATCCCCTTGAATCTATTAGTGTACCAACCATGGACGAAAGCCCATGCCGGTACTAGTGGCTATATAAGAAGGGGGCTCCCGCCCTGCAAGGCGGCAAGCTCGGATTGCCGGAGCTTTATGCGTCTCAGGCCCGCGCCTGTGCCCCGTGATCAGCCAGGATGCTGGCCACGCAGGACGAGACCTTTTTGGCCGTCGGGATATGCAAAAATTCGTTCGGGCCATGCGCGTTGGAATGGGGCCCCAGCACGCCCGTCACCACGAACTGTGTCTTGGGATAGCGCGCCCCCAGCATGCCCATGAAAGGAATGGAGCCGCCCTCGCCCATGTAAGCAGGCGGCTTGCCGAAATGCGCTTGCGAGGCGCGTTCGACTGAGGTCTTGAGCCAAGGGGCGAGCTTGGGTGCGTCCCAACCGCTTTGGCCGTGCTCGGCATCGAATTCGACTTCGGCGCCATAGGGCGCGCTTTTTTCGAGCTCGCGTTTCATGGCTTGAACGCCTTTTTCGGCGTCGAGCGTCGGCGGCAGGCGCATGGAAAGTTTTACGGTCGAAAAAGGCAGCATCACATTGCCCGCGTCTTTCGGCGCGGGGTAACCGTCCATGCCGATGATGGCGAGCTCGGGCCGCCAAGTGCGGTTGAGCACGAGCTCGGCATTGTCGTCGGTTACGGGTTTGGTCGAGCCCGCCCAGGGAAATTTGGAATAGACGTCGTCGCAAAGAACTTTGGCGGCCTGTTTTGCCTGCTCGATGCGCTCGGGCGGGATTTGTACGTAGAGCTCGTTCAGCTTCACGTTGCCGGTCGCCTCGTCTTCGATGCGGCTGAGCAGCTGGCGGATGATGCGGAAGGAAGAAGGCACGATACCCGACGCATCGCCCGAATGCACGCCTTCGCTGAGCACGCGCACGTCGAGCGCGCCCGCAGCAATGCCGCGCAGAGATGTCGTCAGCCATAATTGATCGTAATTCCCGCAACCGGAATCCAGGCACACCACGAGCGACGGCGTGCCGATGCGATCAGAAAGATGCTCGATATAGAAGGGAAGGTCGTAGCTGCCAGATTCCTCGCAGGCCTCGATGGTGATGACGCAGCGCGCGTGCGGGATTTTCTGTTCCTGCAATGCCATGATCGCCGACAGTGCCGCGAACATGGCATAGCCATCGTCTGCGCCGCCACGACCGAACAATTTGTCGCCCTTGCGCACGGGCGTCCACGGGCCGCTGCCTTCGTCCCAGCCCTTCATCTCGGGCTGCTTGTCGAGATGGCCGTAGAGGAGAACCGTGTCTTTGATCTGGCCTGGCACTTCGATGAAGATAAGCGGTGTGCGGCCCTTAAGACGTTCCACCTCCAGTTTCGCGCACGGCAGTTTCGCGATTGCCGCCCGCGCCCACTGCTCGAACAGCTTTACCGCCTTCTCCATAAACCCGTGCTTTTCCCAATCGACATCGAAGGCGGGCGATTTATTTGGAATGCGCATGTATTCGGTAAGCGTGGGGACCGCATCCTTCTCCCAGAATTTGTCCATGAAATCGTCGAGCGCACGCGCGTCCATGACTAACCTCTATCTCGTGATGTCGTAGGCGGCCAGCACCGCCATATTGAAGATTTCACTCATCTTGGCGCCCAAAGGCGCGATCTGCACCGATTTCTGCAGGCCCACTAGCAGCGGCCCCAGCATTGTCACGCCGCCCATCTGCTGCAGCAGCTTGGTCGAAATGGAGGCCGAATGCATGGCCGGCATGATCAGCACGTTGGCCACATCCGATAGCCGGCAGAAGGGATAAAGCGCCATTTTCTCGCGGTCGAGCGCGACATCGGCCGCCATCTCGCCGTCGAATTCGAAATCGACATTGCGCGTCGAGAGCACGCGCACAGCCTCGATGATGCGCGCCGAGCGCTCGCCGCCAGGAAGCCCGAAAGTGGAATTTGCGAGCAGCGCCACCCGCGGCACATGGCCGAAATGGCGCGCCACGGACGCCGCCTGGATGGCGATGTCGGCAAGCTCGGCGGGCGAGGGCATTTCGTGGATGTTGGTATCGGCCACAAAAATGAACCTTCCCTTGGACAAGGCTAGTGAGACGCCGATCGGAATCTGCCCCGCTTTTGCATCCAGCACCTTGCGCACGGCGTCGAGCGCCACCGTATAGGGACGTGTGATGCCGTTGATCATCGCATCGGCGTCTCCGCCCGCAAGCATGCACGCGGCATAAACATTGCGGTCGTTCGTCACCATGCGCACGCAATCGCGGTAGAGCGCGCCATGGCGCTGTAAGCGGGCGTAAAGCGCATCGATATAGGAGGTGGCGTCGGCTGCCGAATAGGGTACGCGGATTTCCAGGGGCGGCGTGGTCTCGGCGCCCAGCCTTTTGATGCGCTCTCGTATGATTTCTTCCCGGCCCACCAGAATGGGATTGCCAAGGCCAGAGTTTTGAAAAGCGGCCGCCGCGCGGATCACCGCTTCCTCCTCGCCTTCGGCGAAGACGACGCGCTTGGGATTGGCGCGCACGCTGGCGGTGATGTTCTGGAACAATGTGGCTGCGGGATCGAGCCTGGCGGAAAGCTGATAGCGGTAGCTCGTCCAGATCCCTGATTTCACGCCGCGCCACGCCCGACTTGATGGCGGCTTCGGCCACCGCCGACGACACGCGGCTGATCAGCCTCGGATCGAAAGGCACCGGGATGATGTATTCGGGGCCGTAAGTGGGCCGCGCGCCGCGATAGGCGAGCGCTACTTCGTCGGGCACATCCTCGCGCGCAAGCGCCGCCAGAGCCTGCGCCGCCGCCACTTTCATCGCTTCGTTGATGGTGCGCGCGCGCACGTCGAGCGCGCCGCGGAAGATATAAGGAAAGCCCAGAACATTGTTCACCTGGTTGGGATAATCGGAACGCCCGGTGGCGACGATGGCGTCGGGGCGCACTGCTTTCACTTCTTCCGGCGTGATTTCGGGATCGGGATTGGCCATGGCGAAGATGATGGGCTGATCAGCCATCGCCTTCACCATCTCCTGCGTCATCGCGCCCTTCACCGATAAGCCCAGGAAAACATCCGCGCCCTTGAGCGCTTCGGCCAGTGTGCGCGCCTTGGTGTCGACGGCGTAAGCGGACTTCCACTGGTTCATACCAACTGTGCGCCCGCGATAGACCACGCCCTTGGAGTCGCACAGCACGGCGTTGCCGCGCGGCAAGCCCATTTCCACCAGCAGATCGAGGCAGGCGATGCCGGCTGCGCCCGCGCCGTTCACCACCACTTTGACATCGGCGAGCTTGCGCTTCGTCAGGTGCAGCGCGTTGATCAGGCCAGCCGCGGTGATGATGGCGGTGCCATGCTGATCGTCGTGGAAGACGGGGATGTCCATCAACTCGCGCAGGCGCTCCTCGATGACGAAACAATCGGGCGCCTTGATGTCTTCCAGATTGATGCCGCCGAAAGTGGGCGTGAGATAGCGCACGCAATTGACGAAGGCGTCCACGTCGTGGGTGTCCACTTCCAGATCGATGGCGTCCACATCGGCGAAGCGCTTGAACAGTACTGCCTTGCCCTCCATCACAGGCTTGGAAGCCAGCGCGCCCAGATCGCCCAGGCCCAGAATGGCGGTGCCGTTCGAGATCACCGCCACAAGATTGCCGCGCGCGGTATAGTCATAGGCGCTGTCGGGATGATCGGCGATCGCACGCACCGGCACAGCGACGCCAGGGCAATAGGCCAACGCCAGATCGCGTTGTGTCGCCATCGGCTTGGTGGGAGTGATCTCGATCTTGCCGGGCTTCGCGCCCTTGTGAAAGGCGAGCGCTTCCTCGTCGGTGAAAGTGGGGCGGTCGGTCATGCGAGGGCGTATGTGCTCCGGCTTGGGGCCTGAGTATCGGGCGGAAAACGAAAGCTATTCAATGGTCTTTCTGTGGGTGTTTTCTGTGGATCGCGGGGGTAAATCGGCCCCAGCTTCTGTTACCTTTGCCCCATGAAAGCCAGCCCAGCCATGCCGGAAGAAGCCACAGGCGCCGAAATCGCCACGCCCATGATGGCGCAATACCTCGAGATCAAGGCTGCGCATGCGGAATACCTATTGTTCTATCGCATGGGTGATTTCTACGAGCTGTTCTTCAATGACGCGGTGAATGCGGCCGAAGCTCTCGACATCGCGCTGACCAGGCGGGGCAAGCATCCGGGCCAGGATATCCCCATGTGCGGCGTGCCGGTGCATGCCGCGGAAAGCTACCTTGAGAAACTGATCCGCAAGGGTTTTCGCGTGGCCGTCTGCGAGCAGACGGAAGATCCGGCTGAGGCCAAGCGCCGCGGCGCCAAATCGGTGGTCAAGCGTGAGGTGATCCGGCTTGTCACGCCTGGCACGTTGACGGAAGAGTCGCTGCTGGACGCGCGCAGTGCCAATGTGCTGGCGGCCTTGGGCCGCGCGGGCGGCGAGTTCGCCCTAGCGCATGCCGACATGAGCACAGGCGATTTCGCGGTCGAAGCGATCACGCCTTCCGAACTTGCTGCGTCGCTGGCCCGTCTTGCCCCACGCGAGGTGCTGGCCCCCGATGCTCTCTACGGCGATGAGGTGCTTGGCCCCGCGCTGAAAGATCTTGGAGAAAAACTCACCTTGCGCCCGGCCGCCGGTTTTGATTCTGCGACCGGCGAGCGGTTGCTGAAAAACACCTATGGCGTGGCGGCGCTTGACGGCTTCGGTAATTTTTCGCGCGCCGATTTGTCGGCCGCGGGCGCGCTAGTCGGTTATCTTGATCTGACACAGAAGGGCAAACGCCCGGCGTTGAAGCCGCTCAAGCGCGAACAAATTGCCTCGCGCATGACCATCGATGCAGCCACCAGGCGAAATCTCGAGCTCACCGAAACGCTTTCCGGCGAGCGGCGTGGAAGCCTGCTTTCGGTCATCGACCGCACGGTCACGGCGGCGGGCGCGCGCGAGCTTGCCAATCGCCTGGCCGCGCCGCTAAGGGACCCTTCCGCCATTGCCGGGCGGCTCGATGCCATCGCGCTGCTGCGGGAAGAACGCGCGCTCGCTGAAGCCATACGCGTTCACTTGCGCAGCAGCCCCGATCTGGCGCGCGCGCTTGGGCGGATAAGTGTCGGGCGCGGTGGCCCGCGCGATCTCGGGCAGTTGCGCGGCGCGCTCAAGGCCGCCCGCACGCTTCGCCGGACGGTGGCGGCGCTCGACGATACGTTGAAGCCTACCTTGGGCGAGCTCAAGCGTGCGCTCGACGATCTGGCGCAAGGCCTCGAAGGTTCGCATGCGCTACATGACAGGCTGGAAAGCCTGCTGGTGGCTGAGCCGCCATATTTTTCGCGCGACGGCGGATTTATCGCGGCCCGCGCGCACCCGCCGCTCGACGAGACGCGTGCGCTTCGCGATGAAAGCCGGCGCGTTGTGGCTGGCCTCGAAGCCCGCTACCGCGAAACCACGGCCATCGCTTCGCTGCGCATCAAGCACAATGCGGTACTGGGTTATTTCATCGAGCTCACGCCGCCCAACGCCGACAAATTGATGGCGTCGGCTCATGCGGGCCTCTTTCGTTATCGCCAGACAGTGGCGAGCGCCGTGCGCTTCACCACTGACGAGCTGGCGGGGCTCGCCAACAAAATCTCGCAGGCCGGCGATTCCGCGCTAGCGCTTGAGCTTTCGCTGTTCGATGCGCTGGTGAGCGAAGTAAAGGCTTGCGCTGCTGCGCTTTCACAGGTCGGCGATGCGCTGGCGCGCCTCGATGTGGCGGCGGCGTTGGCCATGCTTGCCGCCGAACGCAATTACTCGCGGCCTCTTGTCGACGACAGTTTGAACTTCCGCATCGTGCGCGGGCGCCATCCTGTCGTCGAAGCAGCACTCGAAGCCGCGGGCGCCGGACCTTTCACCGCCAATGGCTGCGATCTGTCGCCCGATGGCCCCGGAAAATTGTGGTTGGTGACCGGCCCCAACATGGCCGGTAAATCGATTTTCCTGCGTCAGAACGCGCTGATCGCGATTCTTGCGCAAATGGGTTCCTATGTTCCCGCCGAGGAAGCCCACCTTGGCGTGGTGGATCGCCTGTTCAGCCGCGTCGGCGCGGCTGATGATCTCGCGCGCGGGCGCTCTACTTTCATGGTCGAGATGGTGGAAACGGCCGCCATCCTCAATCAGGCAAGCGCGCGTTCGCTCGTCATCCTAGACGAAATCGGCCGCGGCACGGCCACCTTCGATGGGCTAGCCATTGCCTGGGCGGCGGTCGAGCATCTCAATGCCCTCAACAAGACGCGCGCGCTTTTTGCCACCCATTATCATGAGCTGACCGCATTGGCCGAACGGCTGGAGGGCGTCGCCTGCGCCACCATGCGGGTGAAGGAATGGAAAGACACGGTCGTCTTTTTATACGAAGTGGCGCCGGGTGCAGCCGATCGCTCTTACGGCATCCAGGTGGCGAAGCTTGCAGGCCTGCCCAAGCCCGTGATCGCGCGCGCCGAAGCCGTGCTTCGCGCGCTCGAAGAGGGGCGCGAGGGCCACAAGCCAATGGCGCGCATCGACGACCTGCCGTTATTCTTCGAGACCGCGCATACGCCTCCCGCTCAGCATGCGCCAAGCGCCGCCGAAGAAACCTTGCGTGGCATTGAGCCCGATGCGCTCAGCCCGAAGGAAGCGCTCGAGCTGGTATATCTCCTGAAGCGCCTGCTAAATAAAAAGGACGAAAGCGCGGCTTAAGAGCCGCGTCTTGCGGCGCCCGCGCCAAGAATGGGATTATCAGCCCCATGAGCAAAAAATCCGCGGCCGCCGCCCGCCGCAAGTTTCTGGCCGTCATCGACCAGACGCCCGAGTGCCACGTGGCTTTGCGTTTCGTCGCGCGCCGCGCGCAGCACACGGGCGGCCTTGTCACGCTCCTCTGCGTCGTTGGCCCGGCCGACTTTCAGCAATGGGCGGGTGTTGAGCGCGTCATGCGCGAGGAGGCCCATCAGGAAGCCGAGCGCCTGCTGCATGAAGCCGCGAAAGAGGTCAACGATCTTGTCGGCGTCATGCCCGAACTCATCGTGCGCGAGGGCCGCACCGCCGAGGAAGTACTGAAGCTCATTCAGGAAGACAAGGCGATCTCCATCCTGGTGCTTGGCGCTGGTCTATCGAAAGAAGGGCCGGGGCCATTGGTTTCGCTGATCACCCAGGTGAACACCTATCCTATCCCGGTAACCATCGTTCCGGGCAACCTCACCGACGAGCAGATCGATACGCTGGCCTGAAGCGCCTTGTGCCCGCGCCAAAGCAGCCTAAATTAGAGTCATGTTCATTCAGACTGAAACCACTCCCAATCCCGCGACCCTGAAGTTCCTGCCGGGGCGCGCAGTGGCGGGCGATGGCCCCGTGGCGGATTTTCCAGATGCGGGCGCGGCCACGCGCTCGCCTTTGGCGGCGCGGCTCTTTCAGGTGTCGGGCGTCGCGCGCGTTTTCTTCGGCGTAGATTTCATTTCTGTGACAAAGAAGGACGCCGAGTGGCAACATCTGAAGCCAGCCATTCTTGGCGCCATCATGGAGCATTTCACGCGGGGGCTGCCGCTTTTTGAAAGCGACGCCGTGGCGGAAGCCGAGCCCGTTTACGAAGTCGAGCAGGCCGAGATCGTGGCGCAGATTAAGGAACTTATCGAGACCCGCGTACGGCCCGCCGTCGCCAATGATGGCGGCGACATCATTTTCAAAGGCTTCGATGGCGGCTCGGGCACCGTGTTCCTGCATCTGCAGGGTTCATGCGCGGGCTGCCCGTCGTCCACCATGACGCTCCGCAACGGCATCGAAAACATGCTCCGCCATTACATTCCCGAAGTGAGCTCCGTCGAAGCGGTCTGACGATTGCGGGCGCGCGCCCATCGCTGCTAGAAGCCTGTCAACATGTAATTGCGATTCGCGCGCAGCAATCGCGGGAGAACCTTCATGACACATGCCATCAACGACGAAGCGCTCGACATTCTGTTCCGCAAGGCGCGCTCGCAGAACAAGTGGCAGGACAGGCCCGTCACGCCGCAAATGCTGATGGCGATTTACGATCTCATGCGCTGGGGCCCGACCAGCGCCAATTGCACCCCGGCGCGTATTCTTTTTTGCCTGTCGAAAGAATCGAAAGAACGGCTGAGACCGTTTCTTGGCGCTGGCAATATGGCCAAGACCATGTCGGCGCCCTGCTGCGCCATTATTGCCTATGATCTGCGCTTTGCCGAAAAGCTGCATAAGCTTTTCCCGCATGAACCTACAGCCAAGGACTGGTTCAACGATCCCAGGCACGCCGAAGTGACCGCCTTCCGCAACGGTTCCCTCCAAGGCGGTTATTTCATCATGGCCGCGCGCGCGGTGGGGCTCGATTGCGGGCCGATGTCTGGCTTCGACAATGCGGGGCTCGACAAGGAATTTTTCCCGAGCGGCGACATCAAGTCGAATTTCCTCTGCAATCTCGGTTACGGCGATCCTGCGGGCCTGTTTCCGCGCTCGCCCAGGCTGCCTTTCGACGAGGCCTGCAAGATTCTCTGATTTGTGTGAGAATCGTTTATGAGAATTTTGGCGGCCGATACCGCGCTCGGCGCGTGTTCCGCAGCTTTTGTCGAAGACGGCAAGGTGCGCGCGCACGCGTTTCAGCTTATGGCGCGTGGCCACGCCGAAGCTTTGGCTCCGATGGTCGAGCAAGTTATGGGCGAGGCTGGCGCTGCTTTCACGGCGCTTGATCGACTTGGCATCACCACCGGCCCCGGCACTTTCACCGGCCAGCGCGTGGGGCTTGCCTTCATGCGCGGACTCGCGCTCACGCTCAAATTGCCTTTGGTCGGCGTCACCACGCTCGAGGCCATGGCGGAAGCGGCATTGGCCTTGGCAGACGCGAATATTGCTGTCGCCTGCGCCGATGCGCGGCGTGGCGAAATCTATCTTGGCGTACGCACGCGTGAGGGCAGGACGCTAGCCGAACCGGTGCTCATGCCGCTTGGTGAGGCCGCATCGCATGTAGCCCCGCTTTTGCAAGTCGGCAAAAAATCTGTCGTGCTCGCCGGCACGGCCACGGAAATTTTTGCGCCGATATTGGCAACGCGGGGGATTGAATCTATCGACAGTGGCGTGCGCGAGCCCGACGCCATTTTTGTCGCCGGGCTCGCAGCCCTAAGCGAGACGCCAGAGCATCCGCCGCGGCCATTATATTTGCGCGCGCCCGATGCCAAGCTTCCGGGCGCGGCATGAGCATCCATATCCGTCAGGCATCATACACTGACGCGAAGCGCCTATCCGAACTGCACGCCGAATGTTTTACGCTAGGGTGGAACTCTTGCCGCCTTTGAAAGGCTGCTGAAGGAGAAAGCCAATTTCGCCTTCGTCGCGGGTAATTCCGAAATTCAGCTCACGAGCTTTGTGCTGGGACGCGCAGTCGCGGACGAAGCTGAAATCCTCACGCTAGGCACGGCCAGTCAGGCGCGGCGCAAGGGCTTGGCGAGTGCCTTGGTGCGTGCCGCGGCTGCTGAGGCGCACACGCGGAAGGCGCGCGAAATTTTTCTTGAGGTCGCGGCCGAAAATTTGCCCGCACTCGCGCTTTACCGTGCACTCGGCTTCGCTGTGGTCGGCAAGAGAGCAGCCTATTATCAAGGCTTGGACGGCCAAAGCGCCGATGCGCTAACTTTGCGCGCGAGCTTGCCGCTTTCATTGTAAGCTTAGCCAAGCGCCAATCCGCTTGGGGGGCAACAGGCCCTAGTTTATAATCGCTATAAAGTGGGGTCCGACTGACTGCCCAAGGAGCATAGACGTGAACCGGATCGAAAAGGCCTGCGCGGAAAAAGGGCTGCGGATGACCGACCAGCGCCGCGTGATCGCGCGCGTGATCTCCGACGCCCACGATCATCCGGATGCCGAAGAGCTCCACCGGCGCGCCGCTGCCGTGGATGAGAAAATCTCCATCGCCACCGTCTATCGCACGGTGAAGCTCTTCGAGGAGGCGGGCATTCTGGAACGTCGCGATTTTCGAGACAGCCCGTCGCGCTATGAAGAGACAAAAGAGCACCACGATCACCTGATCGATATCACGACCGGCGAAGTTGTAGAATTCAAGAATGAGGAAATTGAAAAAATTCAGCGCCGCATCGCCGACGAGCTTGGATTCGATCTGGTCGATCACCGCCTCGAGCTTTACGGCGTGCCCAAGGGTGGCAGAAAAAACGCACGGCGCTCGGGGTAATCATGGGAACAGTGCGCGCGGCCGGTATTTTGACCATCTTCATCGTGGTCACGCTTGTTTGTATCCCAGCGCAATGGCTGGCCGTGCGGTTGAATCTGCCGTGGAAGCGCGGCTTCCCGCATCATTATCACCGCTTGGTATGCCGCCTGATCGGCGCGCACATCACCATGCTGGGTACGCCGGTGCAGGATAAGGGCGTGCTGATGGCGGCCAACCACACGGGCTGGCTCGATATTCCCGTGCTCTCGGCCTGCGCGCGCGTGTCCTTCATCGCCAAAAGCGAGATCACCAATTGGCCGTTCTTCGGCTTGCTGGCGCGGCTGCAGCGGACGATTTTCATCAACCGCGGTGATAAGGCCCGGATTCTCGAAGACCGCGACCGCATTCGCCAGCGCCTGATCAAGGGCGATGCACTGGTGATTTTTCCAGAAGGCACCTCGACCGACGGCAATCGCGTGCTTGAATTCAAAAGCGCGTTCTTGTCTTCGGCCGAGCTTCCGCTCGACAATGATAAAGAGCACGCGCGCCATCCTCCGGTGCAGCCGGTTTCCATCGCCTATGTCGGCTTGCATGGCATTCCGATGGGGCGCGAGAATCGCCCCTTCTTCGCCTGGTATGGCGACATGGAACTGGTGCCGCATTTGTGGGAGGCGTTCGAGCTTGGCCCCATCGATGTGGTGGTGGAATTTCATCCACCGCTAACGGTCGACGAAGCCGGCGGGCGCAAGGAACTTACGGCGGCTGCGGAGCGCGCCGTACGCGATGGCGTGGCGCGCGCGCTGGCGGGTGCGCATCTGGCGCAACCGCCCGTGCGCGACGAAGATCTGGAAGAAGCACTGGCAGCGGAAGAGACCGAGGAAGCCGCGTGAAAAAGCTCTATATCAAGACCTATGGCTGTCAGATGAATGTCTATGATTCCCAGCGCATGGCGGATCTCTTGGCGCCCATCGGTTACGCGTCCGTGGAAAACGCCGAAGGCGCGGACATGGTGATCCTTAACACCTGCCACATCCGTGAGAAAGCGGCAGAAAAAGTTTATTCCGAGCTTGGCCGCCTGAAACAGTTGAAGGTGCGGCGCACCAATGAAGGCAGGCAGCTTCTGATCGCGGTTGCAGGCTGCGTGGCGCAGGCCGAAGGTGTTGAGATGATCGCGCGCGAACCCGCCATCGACATGGTGGTGGGGCCGCAATCCTATCACCGCTTGCCGCAAATGATTGCCGAGATCGCGCGAGGGGCAGGCCACGCGCTGGAAACCGATTTTCCGGCGGAAGACAAATTCGATGCGCTGCCAAGCGAATCGTCGCCGCAAGGCGCGACCGCTTTCCTTACCATCCAGGAAGGTTGCGACAAATTTTGCACCTTTTGCGTGGTGCCTTACACGCGCGGGGTGGAATTTTCGCGCCCCGTGGCCGATATCGAGCGGGAAGCGCGCCGCCTGGTGGATGCCGGCGCGCGCGAGATCACGCTCTTGGGCCAAAACGTCAACGCCTATCGGGGCGCAGGACCGGATGGCGAAAGCTGGAGCTTGGCAAGGCTCACTCATCGCCTCGCGCGCATCGATGGCCTCGAGCGGCTCCGCTACATGACCAGCCATCCGCGCGACATGGGCGATGATCTTGTCGCCGCGCACGGCGATGAGCCGAAGCTGATGCCGTTCTTGCATCTGCCCGCGCAGTCGGGATCGAGCAGTGTGCTGAAAGAAATGAATCGCGGCCACACGGCGGACGATTATCTGCGGCTTGTCGAACGCATCCGCGAGGCGCGCCCCGATATCGCGCTCTCGTCCGATTTCATTGCAGGCTTCCCCGGCGAAACGGAAGCCGATTTCGAGGCGACCTTGGCGCTCATTCGCGCGGTTGGCTTTGCGCAAGCCTTCTCTTTCAAATATAGCCCACGTCCCGGCACGCCAGCTGCCGCTATGCGGCAAGTTCCAGAAGAGATAAAAAAGTCACGGCTTGCCACGTTGCAGGCGCTGCTCGACAAACAGCAGGCAGCTTTCAATCGGTCCTGCGGGGGGCGGGTGCTACCTGTGTTGTTCGACAAGAAGGGGAAAAAATTCGGGCAGGCGGTCGGACGCAGCCCTTACCTTCAGCCCGTGCATGTGGATGACGCGGACCATCTTCTGGGCGAAATCCGCGAGGTGCGCATCGCCGCCATGCACTCCAACAGCCTCAAAGGAACTTTGATGCCGGCGGTTCATTGCACGAACACGCAGCAATTCGAGGCCGTGGCGCTTTGACGATGTCGCGAACCCGCACGCTCAACCGCAGGCCGAGCCAAAGCGAACAGACGACTCTCGAATTTTCCGAGAACGCGCTCTTGCCTGCACTCGCCGGCGCCCACAGCCGCAACTTCGTACGCCTCGAACAGCAATGCGGCGTGCGCATCGCCACGCGCGGCAATCTGATCGCCGTGGAAGGAGATGCCAAGTCGCGGGGCCAGGCGGCGGCCGCGTTGCGCGCGCTTTACGCGCGCCTGCAAGCGGGCGACGAGGTGGGCGTGGCCGATGTAGATGCCGAAATCCGCTTCGCTTCCCAGGAAAAAGAAAATTCCTTGGCGCCAGAGTTCGGCGTCGCTTCCATTAAGACGGCGGCGAATCGCAAGGTGCGCGCGCGCAGCCGTGCGCAAGGGGCCTATCTCGATCTCATGCGTACGCATGAGCTCGTGTTTGGTATCGGCCCTGCCGGAACCGGAAAAACCTATCTCGCCGCCGCAATGGGCGCACATCTCTTGCTCGAGCGCCGCGTCGAACGGCTGATCCTGTCGCGGCCCGCGCTGGAAGCGGGTGAGCGATTGGGATTTTTACCGGGCGATATCAAGGAAAAAATCGATCCTTATTTGCGCCCGCTTTATGACGCGCTGTTCGAAACCATGGGCGAGCAATGCGTGAAACTGATGGAAACAGGCGTCATCGAAGTGGCGCCGCTTGCTTTCATGCGCGGCCGCACGCTCGCGCGCGCCTTCGTCATTCTCGATGAAGCGCAGAACTGCTCTTCAGCGCAGATGAAAATGTTCCTCACGCGATTGGGCGAGGACGCCCGCATGGTGGTGACGGGGGATCCTTCACAAAGCGATCTGCCAGGCGGGCCCCAGGGCCTGGAACAGGCGATAGAATATTTAAGCGGCGTCGAAGGCGTTGCCGTAGCGCGGTTTTCCGAGGCCGACGTGGTGCGCCACGCCCTCGTCACCCGCATCGTCGCCGCCTATAATGCCCAAGAAAAGAAGGCGCCGCGGAACAGGTTCCGGAAGGAAGAATAATAATGAGCACGTCTGGACGGAGGGCCGCCAAGCGCCCTCGGCCCAAACGCGAAAGACCCCGGTCAAAGGGCTTGAAGCGCGCGCGCCTGACTTTCACCGTGGATGAGCCCCATTGGCACGGCGAGCCCCGCGCCCTTAGGCTGGTCCGCCGCGCGGCAGCACTGGCTTTGGCCATGGGCGGGCGCGCGCGAAAGCCGCAGGCGTTGACGATCCTTTTGAGCAGTGACGCGCAACTCAAGGAATTGAACGCGTTGTTTCGCGGGCAAAACAAGCCGACCAATGTCCTCTCGTTTCCGGCCACGGAAAAAAATTATTTGGGCGATGTGGCGATCGCTTATGGCGTCACCGCACGCGAAGCGCGTGGACAAGGCAGACGCTTAAGCGCGCATGCCGCGCATCTGGCCGCGCACGGCGTGCTGCATCTGCTGGGCTATGATCACGAGAATGAGCGCGATGCCAAAATTATGGAAGCGCTGGAGGCCCGCATTCTCGCCCGCCTTGGGCTTCCCAATCCTTACGCGCAAACGCGCGCTGCGGCTTGAGGAGCATCATGGCCGACCCCCATTCCAAACCGCCTTCCGACCTAAACGAACCCCGCCCGCTGTTAAGCGGAGTGGCCACGCGGCTGGTGGAAGCGCTGCGCGGGCTTCGCGGTAGCGGCTCCATGCGCGAGCGCCTGGAAGAGGTGATCGAGGAAAGCGCAGGGCAAGCGCAGGATTTGAGCCTGCAGGAACGCCTCATGCTCGGCAACCTGCTCAAATTCGGCGCGCTCAAAGTGAGCGATGTGATGGTGCCGCGCGCCGACATCGTGGCCGTCGAGCAGAACACGCCACTCTCCGATCTCGTCGTTGTGTTCCGCGAAGCGCAGCATTCGCGTCTGCCGATATATCGCGAAACGCTCGACGATCCCGTCGGCATGATCCACATCAAGGATGTGCTCGCCCATTTGGAAACCGGCCCGAAAGGCAAATTGCACTGGTCCGACGTGCCGATACTGAAGCTCAAACGCGAGGTTCTGTTCGTGCCGGCCGCCATGCCAGCGCTCGACTTGCTGCTGAAAATGCAGGCGACCCGCATCCATTTGGCCATCGTGGTCGACGAATACGGCGGCACCGACGGGCTTGCCTCAATCGAAGACCTGGTCGAGGAAATCGTGGGCGACATCGTCGACGAGCACGACACCGAACGCGAGCCCGAAATTATCGAACGCCCCGATGGCGGGTTCGAGGCCGATGCGCGCGTTGGCCTTGAGCAATTCAGGGAGCATACCGGGCTTGCGCTGGCGCCCGAAAACGAAGACGAGAAAGTGGACACGCTGGGTGGTCTGGTCGCCTCGATCCTGGGGCGAGTGCCGTCGCGCGGCGAAATCGTCTTGCACCACTCTGGCGTGGAATTCGAAGTGCTCGAAGCCGATCCAAGGCGCGTCAAGCGTTTGAAAATCAGGCCGCAGTCCAAGCGCGCAGCCGACGGCGGTTGAAGATTGCGCGCGCTTTCCTTTCAGAGGGCTTCGAACACACTTGCCCATGCCGCAGCATACCTGACGGGCGCATGTGGCTTCAGGCGAGCGCTGCTTGCCGTGGGTACGGGCGCACTTTCCGCGTTGGCTTTTGCCCCGTTCGGAATTTTTCCTCTGTTGCTGCTGGGCTATGCCGTGCTCGTCCTGCTGCTGGATGGCGTGGCGGCAGGCACGCGCCCCTTGCGCGATTCATTCTTCACCGGATGGGCCTTCGGCTTCGGCCAATTTCTTGTCGGCATCTACTGGGTCGCTTACGCTTTTTTGGTCGATCCTAATGTCCACGCTTGGGAAATTCCGTTTGTAGAAATCTTTCTGCCAGGCGGGCTTGCGCTTTTTCCCGCGCTTGCGGCGCTTTTTTGTGGGGCTTTCTGGCGTTCCGGCCCGTCGCGGATCTTTCTTTTTGCCTTTGCCTTCGGCATGGCGGAATTTTTTCGCGGCCACGTACTGACAGGGTTCCCGTGGAATCTGTCAGCTTATGGCTGGGCCGCTTCGCTTGGCGTGATGCAAAGCGCTGCAGTCATCGGCGCCTATGGCCTTTCGCTGCTGACTATCCTATTTGGCGCCTCGCTGGCCCTTCTCGCGGCAACTCCGCGCATACTGTTTATGCCGGCGGCGATGACAATATTTTTCCTTGCGCTGTGGGCAGTAGGACAAGCCCGGCTCGCCTATGCCGATAACAGCTTCGTGCCGAATGTGAGGCTCCGTATCGTTCAGCCCGATGTGCCGCAAAGCGAAAAATATTTGCCGCAATTCACGGTGCGGAACTGGCAGCGTTTGATCGATCTCAGCCGCGCGCTCGGCGATACTCCGCCCACCCACATCATCTGGCCCGAAGCAGCGCCGCCTTTCCTGCTGCAGCGCGAACCGGTGGCGCTTGCCGAAATCGAGAACCTGACGGCCCATGGCGTTGTGCTGCTCACCGGCGCCGTGCGCGCCCAGCACGAAGGCGTGGGCCTGCGTTTCTACAATTCCTTCTATGTCTTCGGCCAAATGGGCGCGCTGCTTGCCACTTACGACAAATTCCATCTCGTGCCTTTCGGCGAATACATGCCGTTGCAGAAAACCATGGACGCAATCGGGCTCACCAAGGTCACGGGCGGGCCTGGCGGTTTCGCCGCCGGCGATGGCCCCCACACGCTGGCAATTCCGGGTGCGCCGCCTGCGAGCCCGCTCATCTGCTATGAAATTATTTTTCCGGACGAGGTTACTGGCAGCCCGCGGCCCTCATGGCTGGTCAATGTCACCGACGATTCCTGGTTCGGCCCCGGTTCCGGCCCTGGCCAGCATCTGCTCAGTGCGCGTGTGCGCGCGATCGAAGAGGGCCTGCCCATCGCGCGCGCCGCCAACACCGGTATTTCCGCTGTAATCGATGGCTACGGGCGTGTGCGCGCGCGGCTTGCCCTTGGGCGCGAAGGCGCGCTCGACGCCGGGTTACCCGTGGCGCTCGACCAAACGTTCTTCGTTCGTTTTGGTGGGGTAATTTCCCTGCTGCTTTTGCTTCTGACAGGGACTGCGGCCCTTTGGCCGTTAAGGAAGTCGCGGACTTGACGCAATTCCAAGGGCCTTGTCTATAGGCGTTCTAAATCTGAACTTTCAGATGGGCTTTCCCTCTCAGTGCCTAAAAAACAGGCTAACCCGGTCGACGCACATGTCGGGCATCGAGTCCGGCTGCGTCGCATGCTGATGGGCATGAGCCAGGAGAAGCTAGGCGAGCTTCTTGGTCTCACCTTCCAGCAGGTGCAGAAATACGAAAAAGGCGTGAACCGGATAGGCGCTGGGCGCCTGTTCGAGATCGCGGGGATTCTGGGCGTCCCAGTCAGCTTTTTTTATGAAGACGCCGAAGGACGTGCTGGCAAAGCCAGTGGCTTTGCCGAAGAGGCTGACTCCGCGCCCGTAATGGAATTCATTTCCAGCGGCGAGGGTTTGCAACTCACGCTCGCCTTCATGCGCATCAAGGATCCGAAGGTACGCCGGCGCATCCTTGAACTTGTGCGCGAACTCTCCGAAGACGAAGACGCGAAGAAATAACCGTTCACATTCGCGTCCGGATTAACCAAAGCGTTCACAAAACGATTGTGTGACGGCTGTTTTGCCAGTGTTTTCGCACCATTGCCACGCGCTTTAACCTCTATTAATTTTAACTGTGGCGAGCCAATCGGGTTTTGGCGGGATGGCCCAGGCATTGCGCATTGTTTGCCAGGGGGAGCGTGGCGCCTGCGCGCACGGTGCGGGCAAGACCATGTTTGCCGACGCCGATGTTGCGCCCCAGCCTACCAACCAGCATGCGCTCGAAGCCCTGCTCGAAGGCGCGGCCGATTATGCGCTGCTTCCCGCTTACAACACGCGCACCGGCGGCTTTCCCGAAGCGTTGGCGCTGCTCGCGCGCTCAGATCTGCACGTGGTGGCGGAAGTCTGGCGCCCGATTATGCTGCGCGTCTATGTGCCCAAGGGCTGGGTGAAGGCGCAGCGGCGCGATTACAACGAACTGGATGAAAACGCGAAGGCCAGCGCACGCGCAGGTCTTCTGGCGCTCATCAGCGAAGTTTACAGCGATCAGGCGGGCTTTGCCCAATATCAGGGCATGCTGAAGCGCCTGACGCCGCGTGCGCAGCGCCGTGTTGTGGGCTGCACGGGCGAAGCCGCGCGCCTAGTGCATCAGGGCGAACATAGCGTCGACAAGCCCGAAAAAATCCCGAATTCGGCCGCCCTTTGCTCCGACGAAGCTGCCTTAATGTACGACCTCGTGCCGCTTACGGGCAGCGGCTTGGCTAACGGCATCACGCCGGAGAACGACAACGACAACGCTACGCTGTTTTATGTTGTCGCGCGGAAACAACGCTTCAGTCTGCCCAACGAAAAACGTCCCTGGCGCGGATTTGCCGAATTGCTGGGACAGGAACGCATGCGGCGCGCGCTCAAGCCCGGCGATCTGAAGAACCTGTTTCAGGATGGAGAGCTCAAACAGCGGCTCGCAGCCAGGCTGGCGCCGCTTGGGCTCGATCCCGAAAGCGACGACGAAGAGGTCGAGCGCGAACGCGCGAAACTGCTATTCCAGGCGCTGGCCGGCGATGGCGAGCCGCGCTTGCGCAATCTTGGCCGTATCGCGCGCGAATGGGATGCGGGCGACGGCCTTGCGAACCGCGCGGCGGCGGCCGAGCGCGCGGCCGAAGGCGTGATCCACGCCCGCGATTCCTGGAGCGGGCTTGCCGAATCGCGCGAGCCGAGCATGAGCCTGCGCGGGGCCAGCGACGTGAAAAGCGTGCTCATGCTGCGCGCCAAGCCCAAGGACAAGGAGGGTCAGCGCCTCCTGCGCGCCCTTTTGGGCGAGGCATCGGGCGTGAACGTGCGCATCCTGGCCGTGCTACCACCGCCCGCCAATGGCGAGGAAGGCCCTGCCTTTATCGCTGAAACGAACGGCTATCTTGCGGGACTGAACACGGACAAAGGCTATGGCGGGTTTTCCTTTGGCCGCACGCCGCCCGAGAAACTGCTTGGCCGCCTGATCCGCGAAGCCAAATCGGTGCAGGTTTTAGGAAGCTTCCCGCGCGCCGTCGAACCTGCACGCTTAGGGCTGGAGACGCCCGCATCTTCAGATGACAAACACGAGATGCTGGACAAAATGCGCGCCCGCCTGATCGGGCTCGCGCTTGCAGCGGCTGCGATTTACGCCATCGGCGCGCATTACCACTGGTGGTGGGATCAGGCGCGCAGACTGTTCGCCAGCCTCAACTGAGCGAAAGTTCCCCCGCCCCAATTCGTCGTGAGCTTGCCGCACAATGGTCACAATCGTGAACTTTGCGCGCCGCATTCCCCTGTTCAATTTTTGGTTACCATGTTCCGGGCTGCTTTGCGGGCGTTTCTCCACATTGGCCGGAACCAACAGGGGTTAGCCAATGGAAACCGAAACGCGCATGAGAAACTATTCCGGCCGCGGTGGAAAAAGATATGCCCGCGAAAGCCTCACCGGCGATCTGCTCTACGGCATGACGCCGGACGAATTCGGCGATGAAGCCAAGGCGTTATCCGAAGCATCCGCGCTTTCGCCGGCCGTGCGCGAGAGGTTGAAGCATCAATTGGTCGAGCGGCTGAAGACGCCCGTGGATCCGCCAAGCTGGGGCCCCGACTGGGTGCGCCGCTGGAACAAGCAGCTTGCCAAAGCGAAACCGCGCTCGCGCGGCTGGTTTGCGCGCAGGAGCAAAACGGAAGCCGATGCGGACTCTGAGAAGCCCGCGCTCAACGAAGCGCAGCGTTCCGACGCCGAAATCATTGCGCAGAATCTGGAGAAGAGCCGCCAGGTGGCGCAATATCGCACGCTTTACGTCATCGGCTTCGTGCTGGCTGTCGCCATCGCGCTTTTGGCCATGTTTGTCGATTACGAAATCATCCGCGGCGACATCTGGACGCGCGCTCTCTCCAACGAATTCATGATAGTGCCCGACAGCTTGAAGGAATCGGTGTTCTTCAAGAGCTTGCAGGTGGTGTTCGCCGCCCTTGCCATCCATTTCATGCTGAAAATCACCGGCGTTTATGGCCGCAACACGCTCATTTCCACCGCCTTCGTGCTCACTTGCATCATGGTGGTTTGTCTGGGCTATCTGGTCGCCTACAACAACATGGACTCGGCGACCTCCGCGCGCCTCGACCACACGCAGGAAAATTCTGCTTCCCAGCCTAACGTCATCGACAATCTGCTCACCAAGATAAACGCCAACGGGGCTACGCAGCCTGTGCAGGCCGGTAAAGCCACGACGGCGGAGTTTTCTTTTCCAGTTCCGAAACTGTCCGAGCAGACGCTTGCCAATGCACAGGGCTGGTTGTGGCTTGCCTTCGCCAGCGTCATTTTCTTCATCGTGACAACGATCGCGGCTCTCTATATGCAGATCGCCGAGCACAATGCGCGTAATTTCCTGATTTCGCGCGATTACAAGACAAGGCGCCGGCAATATGCCCAGCTTCATCTTCTGGAATTGGCAAGCGCTTAGGGCGCGTCTCCCGCGCGTTGATTTGATGCGGGTCCTGCTTGGCGCCGTCACGGTGGTGACGGTGATGTTCGGGCTTGCCTATCTCGGCACGCCGGGTGGGCTTTCCGGCATGGCCGCCTGGGCCGAGGGTCGCGACATCCGCATGGAGGCGACGAAGCCGCCGGCGCGGCTCGTCATTGGCCTCGACCTTTCGGAAAGCAATCCGCTCATCAAGGACAAAGCATTCGCCCAAAAAGTGGCTGAGCGCGTAAGCCAGATGATCGTAGGCCTTGGCTTTGCGTCTGAAATTCACGTCCGCACTTTCGGCAGTTACGGAACTTCCGCCAACAATTTCCATTATGACGCGGTACTATCGGTGCATCAGCGACCCGAGGACGTTGCCGCCGAAGTCGAAAAGCTGGTAGCGAACACGCCTGCCATTGTGGAGAAAGGCGTATGGCGCGCCCAAGGCAAGACCAACATTCTTGCTTTCCTCGACAACGCCCAGGCGGCCTTTGGTTGCGCGGGTCAGCCCACAACAATCGTGCTCCTTAGCGACGGCATTGAGGATTCCGAATATGCCAATCTTTCGCGCGCCAATGCCGAATTGCCAGCCCCAAGCGATGCGGCGTTCAAGGGCTGCGCCGAATTGCAGATTCTGGGTCTGGGCCAGGGCCAGCATAGCCCGGAAAAGACCAAGCAGTTGCGCGCGCAATGGAGCCGCTGGGCTAACGCCGCCGGCTTTCAAAGCTTCTTAGGCCTCAACGACTGGTAAGGCCGATCATAATCCATTGAAATCAAAGGATTATTTTTGCGCATAAATGATTTGCAACAGAGTACTCTGTAATATAGAGTAGTCTGCAAATTATTAGGAGATCGGGCATGCCTCTTACCCGCAGTGAAGCGCAAGACGCGCTTCATGACATCACGAAAGCCGAACAGCAAAGTTCCAATGCCTACGTCTACCAAATGGCTTCGCCGCACCTGATTGTGTGGGGCGTGGTGTGGATGATCGGTTATGGCGCGACCTATGCGAAACCGGAGTGGTCACAGGTTTGGCCCGTGCTCGTACTGCTTGGAGTAGCCGCAAGTTTTTGGATCGGCTGGCGCACGAAAAATGAAAGCCCTTCTCGCTACGATTGGCGGTATGGCGCAACGCTGATCGCCATTGCTTTATTCATTGCCGCGCTCTTCGCAATCATGCCGCCACGAAATGGGGACCAGATCAGCGCCTTCTTTCCACTTCTAGCCGCGCTTCTTTACAGCATCATCGGTATTTGGACTCGAGGTATGCGAATTATCGTTGCTGGTGTTGCGATCACAAGCCTCACTTTGGGGGGATATTTCTGGCTCGCTGATTATTTCATGCTTTGGATGGCGGTGGTGGGCGGCGGGGCGCTGGTGCTTGGCGGCTTATGGCTCCGGAGTGTGTGATGGAGCAGCCCGATACCATCATCCATCAGCCTGTACGTTTGAAAATCATGGCTGCGCTAAAAGCGCTGCCTGAACGCGAGCAGCTCGAATTTGTCCGGCTGAAAGCGCTGGTTGGCGCCACCGAAGGCAATCTTGGCGCCCATATCGTCACGCTGGAAGAGGCGGGCTACCTCGAAGTCGACAAAGATTTCGTGGGAAAGAAGCCGCGGACGCGTGTGCGCCTGAGCAAGGCCGGCCGCAATGCTTTCAGGGATTACATCGCTTATCTGCAGGAAATAATTGAGCAGAGCTAAAAACGGGGAAACGGTCAAATGCATATTTCGGATATTTCCTTGATTGGTTGGTTTCATTCTGCCACTTGCACGATTGCGCTTGTGTTGGGCGCTTGGAACATCTTTGCCGTAAAGGGCACGATGCCGCACAGATGGCGCGGGCTTGGCTATACGGCGTTCATGATTGCCGCCAACGTTTCGGCTCTTGCCATCTATCGCTTCGATATCAGTCCGGCGGCGGGCAAGCCAGTTGCTGGCGGTTTCGGCGTTTTCCACTGGCTTGCGGTTGCTGCGCTCGCCTTCACGCTGATCGGCTATTACGCGTCGTCGCCCCAAGCCCGCGGCTTGTGGGCCTATGCGCATCCCATCTTCATGACACTGAGCTATTACCTCCTGGTCGGCGGCCTTATTAACGAGCTGTTCGCCAGGCTCGATGTTCTGCGCCCGCTTGCGGTTACCATCGTCAATGGCAAGCGAGTCTTTGGCTCACCTGCGCTAGGGATGACGCAGTTCGCCGCCATGCTTGCGGCGCTTCTTCTTATTTTCCTGTTCTCCGTGAAGGTATGGCTTTACCGGCGCGACCACGGCTCAAACCCAAGCCGTGCACGAATCTTCTGAGGCGTCACGCCCTGTTCGTGCAAATGGCGCAGCGTGACGGATTGGTCGCGCTTGGAGAATTTCTTGCCGCTCGCGTCCAGCACCAGGCGATGATGCAGATAGGCAGGCGCGTTGTATTCCAGCAGCGCCTGCAACAAGCATTGAACATGGGCGGCCAGAAATAAATCATTCCCGCGCGTGACCAGCTTGATGCCCTGCAACGCGTCATCGACGACGATGGCCAGGTGATAGCTTGCCGGCATTTCCTTGCGCGCAAGCACCACATCGCCCAGCAATTCCGGCGTTGCTGTTTGTATTCCGGTTTCGCCCATTGGTCCCGATCCGCGCTCTACGAAAGTCAATGCATATCCCACACGCGCTTTAGCTTTCGCCACATCGAGGCGCAGCGCGTAAGCCTCGTTCGCCATGCGCGTTGTTTGTGTTTCCTTGGAAAGTGCGCGGCAGGTGCCGGGATAAATCGGGCCCTCCGACCCCAAGACATTCAGATGCGGCGCTTCAACCGCGCGCGCGATTTCATCGGCAATTTCTTTGCGCGTGCAGAAACAGGGATAAAGCACGCCCATCGCATCAAGCCGGTCCAGGGCTGCCCGGTAATCGGCAAAATGCTCCGACTGGCGGCGCACCGGTTGTTCCCAGCGAAGTTCTAGCCAGGAAAGGTCTTCGTAAATCGCAGCTTCGAATTCGGGTCGTGCTCTTGTGGCGTCGATATCCTCGATGCGCAGGATAAATCGCCCGCCCGCCTCGCGCGCGGCCTCGTAAGCGGTGATGGCCGCCAGCGCATGGCCAAGATGCAGCAGCCCGGTTGGACTTGGCGCGAAACGGGTGGCAATCATGGGCGCGCAAACTACACCGGGAAGTCACGCGCCGCATCATGCCGCAGCGCCTTCGTAATCACCGCGATCTTGCCCGCGCCGTCTCGGCGGTGGCGGCGCTGGACGGCCGGCTTGGAAAAATCGCGCGCGCGACAGGCGAATTGCCGCTTCGGCTGCGCGAGCCCGGCTTCAAATCGCTCATTACCATCATTGTCGATCAGCAGATTTCGCGCGCCGCCGCCGACACTATTTTCCACCGCCTGGAAGCGGCCCTCGATCCTTTTACCGCAGAGGCCTGGCTCAAAGCCGATGAAACGCAACTGTCCGCAGCAGGCTTAAGCCGCCCCAAGCTCAAACATGCGCGTGCGGTGGCCGAACGCGTCAGCGATGGCAGGCTCGATCTCGCGCGGATCTCGCGCTTGGGCGACGAGCGTGCCCGCGCGCACCTGATGGAAACGCCAGGCATCGGGCGCTGGACGGCGGACATTTATCTGCTTTCGTGCCTGGGGCGCACCGATATCTGGCCGGCCGGCGATCTCGCTTTGCAAATTGCCACGACTGCGGCGCTTGGAAAGCGGCGCAGGCTGACCGAACGCGAAATGGAAACGCTCGCGGAAATCTGGCGGCCATGGCGGGGCGTGGCGGCGCGGCTGTTGTGGGCTCATTACCGTACCCTCCGCGCCAAGGTGGCCGCATGATCATGCTCAATGGACCAAGGCTTGCGCCCGCGCGCGGGGCCGCTACGCATCTGGTCGTGCTGTGCCACGGCTATGGCGCCGACGGCAACGATCTCATTGGCCTCGCCCCGCATTGGCAGCGCCTGCTTCCCACCGCGGCATTCGCAGCGCCAAACGCGCCCGAGCGCTGCGCCGCATCCGCCGCCGGTTATCAGTGGTTTCCACTCTCGCGCTTCGATCCGCACGAAATCGCGCGGGGGGTGGAAAATGCTGCGCCGGCGCTAGAAGCCTTTCTCGCCGCCGAATTGAAACGCTTGAATTTGCCGCCCGATCGCCTGGCACTAGCTGGTTTCAGCCAGGGCACGATGATGGCGCTGCATGTGGGCCTGCGCCTCAAGCGCGCACCCGCTTGCATCATCGGCTATTCCGGTGTGCTGGTGGCGCCTGAAAAACTGCCGAGGTTCGAAGCCCCAGGCCCGCCCATTCTGCTCACCCATGGCGACGTGGATCAGATGATCCCCTTTGCCGCCATGTTTCAATCGGTGATCGCATTGGGCGGCGCTGGCCTCGCAGTTCGCTGGCATGTCGCGCATGGCGTGGGCCACGGCATCGATGCAGAGGGTATGGCGCTGGGCGGCCAGCTTATTGCCGACGCGTTCGCCGGGCGCACGGCGCCAAGCATTTTCCCCATATCCTGCATTTTACCGACGCCCTGAGCGGAATATTAACAGTTTGCTATCTATCCTCGCGCTTGAGATGACTTCCGAGCGCGCACTCATTTCAGATCGCCTTTCGTTGGCAGTCGAACCGGCTGGCGCGCCGGCCGAGCCCACCCGCAAATTTTTCGGCCCGCACAAAGACAGGCGCACGGCCACTCTCACGCGGCAGATCTATCTGTCGATCATGCTGATGCATCTCGATCCGGATACGCGCGGAGCGCATTACAGCCAGTTCGTTTTGCGCCTGAGCGAATTCACGCGCACTGTCCCGCACCGCCAGGCCCTTGTCGCCTGCATCGAGGTGGGCAGGGATGTGATGGAGGGTGTCTATCGCAGTGCGCTTCTCAAATGCAAGCGTCTGGCCGAATACGAAACCGCCGCGCGGGCTGCCCAGTCCGCCTGAAAACATCTCTCACTCAAAAGGTTAAATAGCGTGCGCCGCGCGGTTCCTTCGCATGGACAGGCGCGTCCGCTCTCCCTATTTTGACCCCGAGATGAGCAACAAGCGGCCGCGTCCCGCCGTACTTTGCGTGCTTGATGGTTGGGGCTGGCGGCCCGAGACCACCGGCAACGCCATCGCCGCCGCGCGCACGCCGAACTACACGCGAATGCTCAAGGAATGTCCGCACGCGCTGCTGGCCACGTCGGGCCGCGCAGTCGGCTTACCCGCGGGGCAAATGGGCAATTCCGAAGTCGGTCACATGAACATCGGCGCAGGCCGCGTGGTGATGCAGGATCTGCCGCGCATCGATGAGGCCATCGCGCATAACGATCTGGCCAGGCAGCCGGCGCTTGCGGATTTGATCGCGCGCGCGAAACAAGCGAATGGCGCGGTGCATCTGATGGGCCTCATGTCGCCCGGTGGCGTGCACTCGCATCAGCGTCACATCGCAGCATTGGCGCGTGTGGCAAGCGAGGCGGGGCTCACCGTACACGTTCACGCCTTTCTCGATGGCCGCGACACGCCGCCGAAAAGCGCGCTCGGCTATGTCGAGCAATTTTCGAAAGACATTACCGGCACGAGTGGCGTTTCCTTCGCCACGCTCAGCGGGCGCTATTACGCCATGGATCGCGACAAGCGCTGGGACCGCGTCGCCAAGGCTTACGAAGCGATTGTGGATGCCAGGGGCGCGAAATTCGCGGACGCCAAAACGGCGATCGAGCAATCCTATTCCAACAACATCACCGACGAATTCGTGGCGCCTTGCGTGATCGGCCCCTATGCGGGCGTGAAAGACGGCGACGCGATGGTCTTCGCCAATTTCCGCGCCGACCGCGCCCGCCAGTTGTCGCTGGCGCTCACCGAACCCGCCTCCGACGGGTTCAAACGCGCGCGCTTAGCCCATTTCTCTGCCGCGGCCAGCCTCACCGAATACTCAGCAGAACTCAACAAGCTCATGGGCGTGATTTTTCCTCCAGAAGACATCAAAGAGTGCCTCGGCCAAATCATTTCGGAATTGGGCTTCATACAACTCCGCATCGCCGAAACCGAGAAATACGCGCACGTCACCTTCTTTTTCAATTGCGGGCGCGAAGCGCCGTTTCCGGGCGAAGACCGCATTCTGGTGCCGAGCCAGAAGGTGGCGACCTACGATCTCAAACCAGAAATGTCGGCGCCCGAAATCACCGATAAATTGGTGGCCGCTATTGCCTCAGGCAAATATGACTTCATCGTCGTCAATTATGCCAATCCCGATATGGTAGGCCATACGGGCGTGATGAAAGCCGCCATCGAAGCGGTGGAAGTGACCGATCACTGTCTTGGCCGCTTGCGCGAAGCGGTGGAGAAGGCAGGCGGCATTCTTCTCGTCACCGCCGATCACGGCAATGTCGAAATGATGAAAGACGAAAAGACTGGCCAGCCGCACACCGCGCATACGACTTTCGACGTACCCGCGATAATCGTGAACGCGAACGCCGCAGTAGAGCCGGTGTTGGCGCTGGCAAACGGCAAGCTTGCCGATGTGGCGCCCACTCTGCTTGCGCTCATGGGCGTGCCCAAGCCCAAAGAGATAACCGGCCATTCGCTTGCTGTACGCGAAATGCAAAATGCTGCGGCCGGAAGGGCGTGACCTTGCGGGGCCCGGTCCTGCTTCTCGCCGCGATTTTTCTTGGCATCGCATCGCTTGCGTTCGCAGCGCAGCCAACGGGCGGCAGCATCGCCGAGCGCTATGAGCGCGCACGCCGCGCGCTGGAAGAACAGCAGGCAGCGGAAGCCAAAACTCAGGCCGAGCACGAACGGCTCACGCGCGAAGCAGCGGATCTGCGCGACAAGCTGATCGCCAACGCCGCGCGCGTGCAGACGCTGGAAAGCGAACTTGCCGACACGGAAGCAGAACTCGCCCGCCTCAAATCGCAGGCGCAAACGCTCGAAGCGGGGTTCGTCCGCGACCGCGACAAGGTCGGTCATTTGCTGGCGGTTCTGCAACGTCTTGATGCCGACGAGCCTCCGGCGCTCGCCCTGCGGCCGGACGATTCATTGGCGGCCGCACGGGGGGCAATGATTTTGGGCTCCATGTTGCCGCCGGTTTACGAGCGCGCGGCCGATCTGGTGCGCCGGTTGCAGGCGCTGCGCGCAACCGAGTTCGCGCTTGAAGCCAAGCGCGTGCAGGCGCGCGCCACCAACGAAGCGCTAATCCGCGCGCGCGGTGAACTGGCCGTGCTGCTCGACAAGCGCAATATCGAGGCCACTGCCGCAGAAGCACGCCTTGCCGATCTTCATGCGGTGATCGCAGATGTTGCCCACCAGGCGGGCGATCTTAAATCGCTGATGGACCGCATTGCGGCGCTTCGCGCCCAAACCGATGTCAATCGCATGACGGTTGTGACCGCGGGAAACGAAAGTTCCCCCGCCTTGCGCAAAGGGTGGATCCGCCGCCCGGTTATGGGACAGGTGGTGACGGGAGGACCCGACGCCCCCGGCCCAATAGCCGCCAAAGGCGCGGAAATATCGGGATTGTGGTTTTTGGGGGCGGCCGGTGCCCAGGCGGTCGCCCCCGCCGATAGCGAAGTCGTGTTTGCCGGTCCTTACCAAAAGTTCGGGCAAGTCTTGATCTTGGAAATTGCAGGCGGGTACGATCTTCTACTGGCAGGGCTTGGCCGCGTTAACGTTCGCATCGGCGATTCCGTGCTGGCAGGCGAGCCAATCGGTACATTGCCGCGGGCAGGTCCAGGCCTCTATATGGAGCTTAGGCGAGGGGGCCAGACAGTTAATCCCGCGCCATTTCTGGCAACGGAGTTGAGAAAGGCGAAAAGATCATGAAGCGCTATGGGTATGTTGGGCTGGGCGTCGTCGCAGGTTTCCTGGCCGCGCTGGCATTGTTTCCCGCGGCGTATGGCGCGCCGAGCATTCTTTCCGCCTATCGCCAGCTCGATCTTTTCGGCGACGCTTTCGAGCGCGTACGCGAGAATTACGTACTCGAGACGGATGACGCCCAGCTCATCGATGCCGCCATCAAAGGCATGGTTTCCTCACTAGATCCGCATTCGAGTTATATGGACGCCAAGAGCTACGCCGACATGCAGGTGCAGACTCATGGCGAGTACGGTGGCCTTGGGCTTGAAGTCACGATGGAAGACGGCCTGGTAAAAGTGGTGTCTCCCATCGACGATACGCCGGCCGCCAAAGCCGGCATCAAAACCGGCGATTATATCTCTCAGATCGATGGCCAATCGATCGTAGGCGGCGAGCTCGACGACGCGGTTGAGAAAATGCGCGGGCCCGAAGGCTCGAAAATCACCCTGACGATTTTACGCAAGGGTGAGAAAAAGCCGTTCGACGTGGCACTGACGCGCACGATCATCAAGATCGAAAGCGTGAAATCGCACCGCGAAGGCAATATCGGCTATATCCGCATCAGCTCCTTCAACGAGCGCACCGCTTCCGGCCTGGAAAAGGCCGTGCACGACCTCAAGGCGCAGATCGGTCCCGCGCTCAAGGGCTACATCATCGATCTCAGGAACGATCCCGGCGGCCTGCTCGATCAGTGCATTTCAGTGTCCGACGATCTTCTAAATGACGGCGAGATTGTTTCCACCCGCGGCCGCCGTCCGCAGGACACCCAGCGCTGGGACGCGCACCCTGGCGACATTACCGACGGCAAGCCCATTATCCTGCTGGTCAACGAGGGCACTGCTTCGGCTTCCGAAATCGTGGCCGGCGCGTTGCAGGATCACAGGCGTGCCACCATCATCGGCATGACGACATTCGGCAAAGGCTCAGTGCAGACGGTCATTCCGCTGGGCGGCGACCATGGCGGGGCGCTCAGGCTCACCACCGCGCGCTACTACACGCCGTCGGGACGCTCGATCCAGGCGACGGGCATCGATCCAGATATCGCCGTGGCGCAGACGGTGGCACCCCCGAAGAGCGAAGCCGACAAGCTGCGCAGCGAAGCCGATCTTCCGGGCCATCTTGAGGCCCAGGCAGAAGGCAAGCACGTGCCCAAGAGCCCGATCATCCGTCCCGAGCCTGGCAAGAAATACGACGATTTCCAGCTGGCTTATGCTCTGGACCGGCTCAATGGCCGCACTGCTATTGGCATCGCGCAGAAGGAAGCCAAGGCGCAGTAACTCGCGCGGACGAATGACGTCTTGGCGGATGCCGGATTTACCCGGAGCGGAGATATGCCGCGCGTGAGGGATACGCGCAGCACTGCCCATCCGCTTTCGCTCGCCTTTTTCACCCTGATAATGGCGCTGGCGGCGCTCATCGCCGTCATTGCGCTCACCGGAAATCCGTCGGATGGCGACCCTGTTGTTGCTCTGGAGCTGGCGCAGCTGCCGGCAGCGCCTCCGCCCGCGCTGCCGCAGCCCCGTTTTGTGAACGGCAATCTGGTGTCCGATCCTGCGCTTCTCGCACAGACGCCGGATGGCCCGCTTCCCGTAATTGCCGCCGATGGCCGCGCGCCCCTGCAGGCCTATGCGCGCGCCTTCAATGCGGCCGATACCCGCCCGCGTGTAGCCATCGTCATCGGCGGGCTGGGAATAAGCGCCAGCGCTACTAAGCTAGCGCTCGATCACTTGCCGCCCGCGGTCACGCTTTCTTTCGCGCCCTATGCCTCTGACATTCAGCATTGGGTCGATGGCGCGCGAGGGGCGGGCCACGAAGTGCTGGTCGAAGTGCCGATGGAACCCTTCGATTTTCCCGCCACCGACCCCGGCCCCTATACGCTCACTGCAGCCGTCAGCGCCGATGAAAACACCAGGCGGCTTTCCTGGGCGCTGTCGCGCTTCACCGGCTATGTCGGCGTTACCAATCTGCTGGGTGGCCGTTTCCTGGGCGAGGCAGGCGCGCTCAACCCCGTTCTGGCGATAATCGGCAAGCGCGGCCTGCTGTTTTTCGACAATGGCGCGAACAGCCATTCGCTGGCGGCCGAAACCGCGGCCCAAGTGAACACGCCAGCCGTAACCGGCGCCATCGTGCTGGACGCGGTGCAAAGCCGCCAGGCGATTGCGGCAAAGCTGGCCGAGCTCGAAGCGCGCGCGAATGCGCAGGGCGCCGCCGCTGCATCGGGGTTTCTTTATCCTGTGACCATCCAGACAGTGGTCGAATGGGCCTCGACGCTGGACAAACGCGGGCTGGTGCTGGCGCCCATCTCGGCTGCTATTCCGCGCTCTAGCGCCCTGCCCGCGCCTTGAGGCGCTTTCCGCCCGGCGGGCCACGTGCTTCTATGCCCGGATGACCGAACGAACCGTTTCGCCGGAATCGCTCCCTTACCGCCCTTGTGTGGGCATCATGCTGTTGAACCGGAAAGGCCGGGTCTTCGTCGGCAAGCGCATCGATCAGACGCTGGAAGGCTGGCAGATGCCCCAAGGCGGCATCGATGAAGGGGAAGAGCCCAGCGAGGCGGCGCTGCGCGAGCTGAAAGAGGAAATCGGCACGCGCGATGCCGAAATCCTGCGCGAGCATCCCGATTGGCTGACCTACGATCTGCCGCGCCGGCTGGTGGGATTGTCGCTGCGCGGGCGTTATCGCGGCCAGAAGCAGAAATGGTTCGCGATGCGGTTTTTGGGGCGCGACAGCGAGATCAACCTCGCCACCAAGGAACCTGAATTCTCGCAGTGGAAGTGGCTCTCGATCGAGGTATTACCGCGCCTTATCGTGCCCTTCAAGCGCGACACCTATGCCAAAGTGATCGCGGCGTTCCGCGACCTGGCGCGGCCGCAAGGCTGAACTGCTCAGCCGGCGCTGCTGATTTTTTCGGGAAGCTCGATGCGTGCTGGCTCAGTCTCTTCTTCTTCGGGTGGCGGCAGGATAGGCACGCCCGTTGTGTTTTCCTGGATGCTTTCGGCCACGCCCTTGCCCACAGAGATCAGCAAGGTCAGTTCGTCGGCCAGCGCGCGCGCCGTGCCAACATGGGCTGTCAGCGTCTCGACGCATTGTCCGGTCGAGCCTTTAAGCGACGCGAGATTGGCTCGCGCCGCAGCGATGGCGCCGTTGATTGCGCGCACGGTGCCGTTGAGGCTGGTCTGATCGCGCTTCAGTGCGCGCAGGCGCTGTTCCAGCAGCGCGCAATACCCGAGCGTCGCGAGAACGAGGGCGACCAGCGCCCCTTCTACGATCAATGAGCCGAACATCGCCTGGCCGGTCTCCCCTTGGGTACGTGGTTGACCTTAAGGATGGACCGTTAAGGAGTGGTTCAGCAGCCCGCTAAAAAGCCCTGAATCCGTGCATTTGCGCGTCCGAAATACGTGTGGCCACAGGCATCGGCGCGAAAGGGATAATTAATCGTCGCGGTAAACGCGTTCGCGGCGTTCGTGGCGTTCCTGCGCTTCGATGGAAAGCGTGGCGATCGGGCGCGCGTCCAGCCTTTTCAGCGAAATTGGCTCGCCCGTTTCCTCGCAGAAGCCATAGGAGCCGTCTTCCAGGCGCGTCAGTGCTTCGTCGATTTTGGAGATCAACTTGCGCTGGCGGTCGCGGGTGCGAAGTTCCAGCTGGCGCTCGGATTCGGTGGCGGCACGATCCGCCAAGTCTGCGTTAGGGGTCGCTTCCGTCTGCAGGTTCAGGATCGTCTCGCGGCTCTCCCGAAGAATGTCTTCCTTCCAGGCAATCAGCTTGCGCCGGAAATATTCGCGCTGGCGTTCGTTCATGAAAGGCTCGTCTTCGGACGGCCGGTAGCCGTTCGGCAGATCGTTCGCCATACGCAAACTCCCTGTGGTGATGTTCCCGCCACTGAGGCGGCGCGGTTATAGCCGCGCGGTTAAGCGTCTTCAATCGGGAAAATGCTGCCGCGGCCTTCCCGAAATTGCTTGTGGGTCAAATGGTTAAATGCTTGCAGTCGAGCCTGCTTTCAAGGCCGTCTCATCGGCCGCGGTGATAGGGATGACCCACCAGAATCGCGCAAGCGCGATAAAGCTGTTCGGCCAGCATGGCGCGGGCAAGCCCGTGCGGCCAGGTCTGCGCGCCGAAAGCTATGCTCTCTTTTGCTGCGGTGCGAAGCCGGGGCGAAAGCCCATCCGGCCCGCCAATGAGAAAAACAATATCATCCGCGCCGCCGTCGCGAATTTTTGCCAGATGACGCGCAAAAGCTTCGCTCGTCATCACGCGGCCCCGTTCATCGAGCGCGATCGTGTGCGCGCCTTTTGGAATCTTTGCCTCTAGGCGTGCTGTCTCCTCCGCCATGCGCGCGTTCACATTTGGGCCGCGCGATGTCTCGGCAATTGCCAGCTCGATTTTGGCGAAGCCCAGCTTTTTTCCCAATGCGCGGGCGCGGCTGAGATAATTTTCGGTGATGGTTTCTTCCGGCGCGCCGCGCGCACGTCCCACTGCGGCAATCAGCAATCGCATAAGAGCAAATCTCAGACGGCAGCCGCGCCCGCTTGCCCGCGCGCGCGAACCCCGCTCTCGTCCACCGACCACATACCTTCGAGGTCGTAATAGAGGCGCACTTCGGGGCGGAAAATGTGAACGATGAAATCGCCCGTGTCGATCAGCACCCAATCGCCCTGGGTGAGGCCCTCGATGTGAGCCGCGCCGTAACCCGCCTCTTTCAGCTTGCGCGTCAGGTGCTCGGCTATGGCCGCGACATGGCGCTGCGAACGCCCCGACGCAATCACAATCGCATCGCACAGCGACGAGCGGCCCCTGAGGTCGACCGTCACGATGTCTTCCGCTTTGTCTTCGTCGAGGGAGGTGAGAATGCGGGTGAGCAAAGGCTCGGATTTCGGGATACGCGATGTACTCTGGGCGCTCGGGGTCAGGGTCAGCTCCTTCTTGCGGCTCCGGCTATGCGGGTAGAGACCGGGCGCACTGGTGCGAACGCGCTGTCCTCATGCTTGTGCCACGGCCTCCTTTCGCATTCGAAATATATATAACACGTGACCCTTATCGGTTCCATGACGATCGCGCCCGAATGCGTGTGGCGCTGGCGGGCACGCCGCGCGCGCGCAAAATGGCCCAGGCGGGGGGCTCCTTAAGGAAAAGTTCACTTGCTGACACGCGCTCTGCAGCGAAACGCCTGGCCGCCTTGCAGCGCCTTGCCGCCAGCGCCGTGCCAGGGCGTGGAACGACCGCCATGGGAGCAAGTGCAAAAATCCGCTGCCAGCGGCGCCATTGGGGCAATTGGATGAAAGTGTCGCTGCCCATTAGCCAGACGAAATGCACTTTGGGGAAGCGCCTATTTAGCGCGGTGAGCGTATCCACCGTGTAGCGCGTGCCCAGCGCCATTTCGATATCGGTCACCCGGATGCGCCTGTCGCTGGCGCGCTTTTTGGCAAAGGCCAAGCGGCGCGCAAGAGGCGCCATCTGCTTTTTTTCTTTGAGAGGATTTTGGGGCGACACCAGCCACCAGACATAATCGAGCTTGAGTTGTGTAAGCGCAACCTTGCTCGCATGCAGATGGCCCGCGTGTGCGGGATTGAACGAGCCGCCCAGCAGCCCGATGCGTAATCCTACCCTAACCGGCCCAGGCGCGCTGACAGCCTGCGTCACGGCGCCCAGCCCCGCTTGGGTTGGGTAGGCTCACGGCCGGAGGCGCGCTGCTTTTCCAACTCGCGCGCTAGCGCGTGCAGCACTTCATCCGCGCCTTCGCCCGAAACGCCGGAGAGCAGCAATACGTTTTGACTCGCTGCCTTGACCAGAGCCTTGCGCTTTTTGGCGAGTTCGTATTTGGGAATGGCATCCACCTTGTTAAGCGCCACGATTTCAGGTTTTTCGCTCAAGCCGTGACCATAGGCTTCCAGCTCGCCACGGATAGTTTGGTAATTCCGCGCGACGTCGTCTTCGGTGCCGTCAATCAGATGCAAAATCACGCCCGTGCGTTCGGCGTGGCCAAGAAACCGCGTGCCAAGCCCCGCCCCTTCATGCGCGCCCTCGATCAGGCCAGGCAAATCGGCCAGCACAAAATCGATTGAGCCCGCGCGCACCACGCCCAATTGCGGATTGAGCGTGGTGAAAGGGTAATCAGCGATCTTGGGCGTGGCTTGGCTGACGCGGGCAAGAAACGTGGACTTGCCGGCATTGGGGAGCCCCACCAGCCCTACATCGGCGATCAGCTTCAGCCTCAGCCAGATCCATTTTTCCTCGCCTGATTTGCCCGGGTCGGCGCGCCGGGGCGCGCGATTGGTCGAGCTTTTGAAATGCGCATTGCCGCGGCCACCCTTGCCCCCCTTCAGCAGCAGCACACGTTCGCCCGCCTTTGCGAGATCAGCGATCAGGGTTTCATCGTCGAGCTCGTAAATCTGCGTGCCTACCGGCAACTTGACAACAATGTCTTTGCCGCCTGCCCCCGACATTTCCTTGCCCATGCCGTGGCGGCCGTTCTCGGCCACCATGTGCTGCTGATAGCGGTAATCGATCAGCGTGTTGAGGTTCTCGACCGCTTCCGCCCACACGTCGCCGCCCTTGCCGCCGTCGCCGCCATTGGGTCCGCCATATTCGATAAACTTTTCTCGCCTAAACGACACGCAGCCGCTACCGCCATTGCCCGAGCGGATAAAAATCTTGGCGGCATCAAGAAACTTCATTGCGGGTCTCAGAACATATAGCGCATTACGGGCCGGTGTGGCGCGCGCCGCGCCACCACTATGAATCCAGCGCGCTCGAATGCGGAAGCGGTGCCGGTATAGATGCCAGGTGGCGCTTTTTTCACCTTCACGTCCCAGGGATAGGCTTCCAGTGTGGGCGCGCTCATGTCATTCGCATAGGCAAGTGCTGCTTCGATCAACGCGCCGCTGATGCCCTTGCCACGTTCGCTGCGTTTAACGAAGAAACAGGAAGCCGACCACACAGGCATGTCGTCGACGCGAGCCAGATTGTGTGAGCGATCGAGCGCCGGCAATCGCTTGCGCGGGCAAACCGCGCACCAGCCCACGGCCTTATCGCTTTCGAAGGCGAGTAACCCCGGCGGCGGGCCGCGCTTCACCAAGCGCTTGAAGCGCGCTTTGTTGGTGGCGCCCTGCCCAGTCCGGTATTCCTTATTCGGCAGCCGCCACCACATGCACCAGCAACCGCTGGAAGCGCCATTCGGCCCCACCAGCTTTTCATATTGCGGCCAGCGCCCGGGTGTCAGCGGCTTGATGACGAGCTTGCTCATGATGTTTTTCTAAATCTCCGCGGATCCAAAAACAAAAGGGAGATGGCGGACCATCTCCCTTGTTCGAATGGGCCGCCTTATAGCAGCCGATGTCTGGCCGCCTAGTTTTTTGCTTCCGGCGTCACCGACACATAGGTGCGCCGCTTGTAACCCTTGCGGTATTCGACCTTGCCGCCAATGGTGGCGAAAATCGTGTGATCTTTGCCCATGCTCACATTGCGGCCCGGAAAAAGTTTCGTGCCGCGCTGGCGCACCAGGATGTTGCCGGGCAGCACGGTTTCGCCCGCAAAGCATTTCACGCCGAGCCTTTGCCCCGCCGAGTTGCGCCCGTTGCGCGAAGAGCCACCTGCCTTTTTGTGCGCCATTATCCGCCCGCCTTAATGTCCGTGATGCGCACCGTCGTCAGCTCCTGGCGATGGCCGCGCTTTCTGTGCGTGTTCTTGCGCCGCTTCTTCTTGAAGGCGACCACCTTGGGCGCGCGCTTCTGCGCCACAATTTCGGCCGCCACCAAGGCGCCAGAAATAAGCGGCTTGCCGTGTTTGGGGCTCTTGCCCCCCAAGAGCAGCACTTCGGCGAAAGTGATTTTGGCACCGGCATCGCCGGCAAGGCGTTCGACATCGAGCACGTCGTCTTTCGTCACCTTGTATTGTTTTCCGCCCGTGCGGATGACCGCGAACATCTTGAAATCCTTGGGTAAAATCAGCCCCGCAAGCACCTTGGGGTCAAGCGGAAGGCGGGCAATATAGCCGCCGACCCCCGCCAGTCAAGCAAAGCCCTTGGTCTTGCTTGCCTTGAGGGCCCAAGGAGCGTTAGGCCCACATTCCATGGCGCTGCTCGACCGGCTCTACAATTTGCATTGGGTTACCGATGGCGTCGCCCGCTCGGCGCAGCCTTACCTCGGATTTTATCGCGCCTTCCTGGCGGGCCATGGCTTTCGCAGCCTGATCAATCTTCGAGGCGAGAACCCGCGCTTTTCCTGGTGGCACCGTGAAGGGCGCATTTGCCGCGAACTTGGCATCGCCCGCTTCGACGTGAAGCTCAATTCGCGCCGCCTGCCCGCGCGAGAGGTGATGGTTTCGCTGTTCGAGGCTTTCGAGGCGGCCAAATTGCCGCTCTTGATCAAATGCTCGGGCGGGCAGGACCGCACGAGCTTCGCAGCCGCTCTTTATCTGCTGCAGAAAAAGGGCGCTAACGCACTTGATGAAGCGCAAGTGCAATTCGCCGCCTGGCCTTATCTGCACCTGCCCAAGCGCCAGCAGAATTGGCTGAAACAGTTTCCCGTTTTCGCTATCGAGGACGCGCGTGGAGAACGCCTGAACGAATGGGCGCGCAAAAATTACGAACCAGAGCGCTTTGCCGCCTGGCTGGATGCGCATGGGCTGGCCCAAAGCCATGGCGGCGTTCAGCGCTTCAAACGGCAAGCGACGTGAAGCTCGATATCGCGCCTGGCATCACGCTGTGGCAGGGAAGACTATCCGCATCCGAGCAAACCACCTTGCTGAACGAGGTGCTGGCGCGGGTGGAGAAGGCGCCGTTCTATATCCCGCGCATGCCGAAATCGGGCAGGCCGTTTTCGGTTGAGATGACCAATTTCGGATCCTTGGGCTGGGTGTCGGACGAACAAGGCTATCGGTACGAGAAGTTTCATCCGCATACGGGCGTGGCGTGGCCCGCCATTCCGCCAATGCTGCTTGAGCTGTGGGCCGAGACCACGAACTACAATGCAGCTCCCGAGTGCTGCTTGGTCAATTTCTACCGCGGGCAGGCCCGCATGGGGCTGCACCGCGACGCGGACGAAGAGGCGCGCGAGGCGCCCGTGCTTTCCGTTTCGCTTGGCGACAGCGCGCTGTTCCGCATAGGTGGGCCCTCGCGCAAAGACCCCACGCGCTCGCTCACGCTTCAATCTGGCGACGTGTTGGTATTCGGGGGCCCGGCGCGCATGGCCTATCACGGCATCGACAAGGTGCTGGCGGGCAGCTCGCGTCTTATCCCTGAAGGCGGTCGGCTGAACCTCACGATGCGGCGGGTAACGATGTCTGAACAGATAAAAAGACGCCCGGTCAGACAAGCTGACCGGGCGTCAAATGCGCCGTTACGCGCTGGTACCGGGAGGGGATGACCGGTACCGATGGGGACGTTGTCCGGCATGCGAGCGGGGGGGCGATGCAGGCCGGAACTGATTACGTCCACCCGAAAAACAGTCTATGCAGAGAAGTCACAGTTTTCAACTTTTTTCTTCGTAAGGCTCAAAAATCACGAAAATGTAATGACAGTTGCCGAATCGCAACATGTAGCCAGTGGCGGCTTTTGAGACCGGAGGCAGTATGGGGGCAGGGGTTTTTCGCGGCCTATCCGGCCTTACAATTTGCCCAGATCCTTGGCGGTCAAATCGATACAGCGTTTCGCCTTGTCCACAATTTCGTCGACCTCGGCTTCGGTTATGACGAGCGGCGGCGAGAGCACCATGGTGTCGCGGATGGCGCGCATGATGAGGCCGCTGCTAAAACAATAATTGCGGCAATGCGTGCCGATGTCCCTATCGCGCGGGTAGAAGCCGCGTTCCTTCTTGTTCTCGACCAATTCTATGGCGGCCAGAAGGCCGACACAGCGCACTTCGCCCACCAGCGGATGGCCCTCGAAGGTCCTGTTTAACAGCTTCTGAAAATAGGGTCCGATGGAGTGCTTCACGCGTGCAATGATTTTTTCGCTTTCCAGCACCTCCAGATTTTTGAGCGCCACCGCGCACGCCACCGGATGGCCGGAATAGGTATAGCCGTGGACGAGTTCCTCGCCTGCATTGGCGATCGTATTGCCCATGCGACTGCCTAATGAGATTGCCGAAATGGGCTGATAGCCCGACGACAGCCCCTTCGCCATAGTCATTATGTCAGGGGCGATGCCGTAATATTGAGCGCCGAACCATTCACCCAGCCGCCCGAAGCCGGTGACCACTTCATCCAGATGCAGCAACACGTCGTATTTGCGGCAGATGCGTTGCACTTCGGGCCAATAAGTGGCGGGCGGGATTATCAGGCCGCCCGCGCCCTGCACCGGCTCGGCCGAGAACGAGGCGACGCGATCGGCGCCCAGCTCCAGGATTTTTTCTTCCAGTTTCTTCGCGATCAGCAGCCCGAATTCATCCGCGCCGATATCGCCATAGCCTGCAGCCTTCGCGCCATACCAATAGGGCGTCGGCACTTTGGCAAAACCCGGCAACGGTAAATCCCATTGCGGATGCATCGGCGTGAGCCCTGACAGCGAGGCCGCCGCCATGGTGACGCCGTGATAGGAATATTCGCGTGACAGATGGATTTTCTTGTCGCGCTTGCCTTTCAGGTTCCAGTAATAGCGCATGAGCTTGAGCGCGGTATCGTTGGCCTCGGACCCGGAATTGGCGAACAAAATATGCGCGTGGCCTTGGGGGAGAATGCCGGCAAGCTTGGCGGCCAGCTCCACCACCCACGGGTTCGTGGTCTTGAAGAAGTTATTGTAATAGGAAAGCGTCACAAGCGTCTCATAACCCGCACGCGCCAGCTTCTCGTTGCCGTAACCCACCTGCACGCACCAGAGGCCCGCCATGCCATCGATGATTTTCGCTCCTTCCGAATCCCACAGATAAACGCCCTTGCCCTTGGTGATAATGCGCACGCCCTCTTTGTTAAGCGCCAACGTATCGGTGAAGGGGTGGAGATGGTGCGCGGCATCGAGCGCGCGCCAATGCTTGGTAAGGTTGTGGTGTTCGGAAACCATGGCAATCCCTGTCTGATGGAATGAAACCGGAAACGAGAACGGCCCGCGCACGGCGCGGGCCTGCGCAATCGGCTAGGGATTAAAGCCGATGCGGGCGCAAAGGATCAGCAGTGCGCGTTTCCGGATCATGCGTGCATTCTAGCAGTGGGCGTAGCCCCGGTCACGCGCGGGTCACGGTTGATAGGCCGTCTTGACCGCACCTTCGGCGGTGAAGGAGGCGATGAAGCCATCCTTGGTCCAGCTAAGTTCCGGCGCGCCGAAGCTTTCCATTTGGCCCGAAACCGAAAGGTCGCCTCCCGTACCTTTTGCGAGCGCTTTCTCCACCTGATCCTTGAGCTTGGTAATCTGGCCCGAAAGATCGAAGGTGAAACGCTTCTCTAATTCGCTGATGAAATCTGGTCCCGCAAGCCCGCTCCACTGGCCCACCAGCGCGCTCAAGGTGTCCGTATCGTAGGCGATCTTGGTGATCCTGAGAACGCCCGTGGCGGCGTCGAACACCGGCGTCCCGCGCAAATAGCCTTGCCCACAGGCATCGAACCAGCCGAAGGGATCCCAGCTAGGCGAAATGCAGAAGCGCGCAGCCACCACCACATCGTCGCGCGACGGCAAAATCTGCAAATCTGAAATCTTGACCGCGGTGGAATTGCCGATGCTGATGGGGTGTTTGGCGATCTGTTCGCTGGCAAGCCGCACCGCCTCGCTATAGGGCAGTATGGCAGGCACCAGCAGATGGAAACGCGATTCCGGCTTGCCGCGCATCGGCTCGGGCGCCGGCAGTGGCGGTATCACTGCGACATTGGGCCGGTCGCCGACCACAACGCGCGCCTGAATTGCAAGCCCCAGCGCCACCACCAGCGCGTTCCCCTCGGCATGAGGCGGCGACACGAAAACGCGCTGTGGCGACAGCAGCAAAAATATGGATGGGTTCTTGCCTACCGGAATTGGCATCGCCGCTTTCGCCCATAATTGAGCCACGCGTTTTTGCAGATTGGCCCATTTGGGCAGTTGGGAATCGATTTCCTTGAACAGGGGATGCGCAATCTCATCTGACTCGTCATTGAGAAAATCGCTCAACTCCGCGCTCACCGGCCCGATCTGCAAATCCGCATGCGAGAATTCGATCGTGCCTTGCGTTTTAGAATGCAATTCCCAATCGGGCGTAATCGAAAATGCACTGGTGGCGGTCGCAAGACCGGTGCCTTGCCCCTGGCCCGAGGTTTTCATCAGCGGCATTTTGAGGCGAATTCGCGCATCGATGTTGAATGGCAGGCTGAGCGCCAGCCTGTCGCCTTGCAGGTTGACGGTGATGGGCCCATTGCGAGTGGCGAGAAGATCGAGTTCGCATTTGCCTAACGGGCATTTCACATGCTTGCCGTCGAGGCGCGCGATCTGGTTCTCGGTCTTGTCGTTAAGGAGCTTGGCGATCTCGCTGGCTGGCAGGCGCAATTCGGCATCGAGCGTCGAGGTGGGAGCGGTGGGCGTGGCAACTGGCGGCGTGATTTTTGGCTGGGGCGCATGGAAGCCGCAGCCGGCCAGAAGCAGAGCGAAAATGACAACGGCACGTGAGTTAAATTTCATGGCGGGAAATTCGCATAGTGCGGGTAAAGAGAAAATGATTGCCGCTCTATGAATGTTCTTTCACGAGGCTTTTCGCATGCGCGCGCACGGCCGCGCCGAAAGCCGAAAGTATCGCGCGCGACACCGGGTTCTCGGCGAAGCGCCATTCGGGATGCCATTGCATGCCCAGCACAAGCGCGCGCGCATCCGGCTTGCTGACCGCTTCGATGGTGCCGTCGGGGGCCTTGGCCTCGGCCCGCAGGCCGGGCGCCAGCCTATCGATGCCTTGGCTGTGCAGCGAGTTCACCTTGAAGGTGGCCGGCAATTCGAGCTTGGCCAGCACACCGCCAGGCGACACCGTCACATCGTGGGCCGGGTCATATTGCACATCGAGCGGCGCATTCTTGTCTTCGCGGTGATCGATCTTGCCCGGCACTTCGTGCAGATGCTGGTGCAGGGTGCCGCCAAAAGCGACATTCAATTCCTGAAAGCCGCGGCAGAGCGCAAGCATCGGCGTACCGTGCGCTGCGCCCGCGCGCATCAGAGACAGGGTCAATTGATCGCGCTGCTCGTCGAGCAAGGTTTCGTGCCTCGGCTGGTGGCCGCCGTAATGTTTCGGCGCGACATTGGATGGCGAGCCGGTGAACAACAACCCATCCACCACGCCTAAGATGTCCTCTATTTTTAGCGGCTCCGGCAGCACTGGAATCAGCAGCGGCAGCGCGCCCGCGCCATCGCGCATGGCTGCGATATATTTCTCGCCCACAGCGTTGAACGGGTGCTTGCCGATCATGCGGTGATCGCAGGGAATTCCGACGATGGGCGGATGCGAAGCCATGGGGCTCAGTTCAACGATTTCTTCAGGCCTTCATCGTGAATGACGAACATCTCGGGCGCAATGGTGATGCCGGACTGAATGTCGTTAAGCACGACTGTCGTTTTCAGCCCCTGGCTGTCGGTGATTTCCCATTCGCGGAGCTCGGTGCCCGGATCGGCGAAGGTGAAAGTGATGTTTCCTTGCATGGCGCCGCTGGCCGCGCTTGCGCTCACCAGAAGCGCGCCCGGCTGGTGCCACACGTTTACGACGTGGCTGTTCACCGTGAGATCGATGTCGTTGGAAAGCAGCAGCGCCAGGGGCGAACCGATCAGCGGATAACGGTCCACGGTCTTGAGCTTCTTGTTCTCGACCGCAAGCGTCGAGCCGTCGGCAACGATCAGATTGGGATTGGGCGGCTGGTATTCGAAACGCACGCGCCCCGGCTTCTGCAGATAGAATATGCCCTGCACCATGCTGCCGTCGGGGTCCATCTGCACGAAATTGCCTTTGATGGTTTGCAGGCCGTTCAAATAATCGGAAATGCGCTTCAAATCGGTCTTCTGCGCGTCGTTGAAATGGCGGCGCAATTCCACGCCCGTTGCCATTGGCGTAGTCGCAAAGGCGGCGCCTGAGCAGAGCAGCGCGAACATGAAACAGGCGAGGGCGGAACGAAGCATGGGGGTGACCTAGTCGGGCATTATGGCCGAATGAAGGATATGATAAACCAGCTTCTTACTTAATCCGCGAGACACATTACACGTTCCATGCCCTCGGCTTCACCCAGCACGCCATACCAATCCATCGCCATAGTGGGCGCGGGCGCCTGGGGCACGGCGCTGGCGCTGGTGGCGGCAAGCGCGGGCCGCAAGGTGACTTTGTGGGCGCGCGAGGCCGATGTTGTCGAAAGCATTGCACGCGCGCGCGAGAACAAGCGCTTTCTGCCGGGCGTCACATTGCCGTCATCCATCATGGCAACCGGCGATCTCGCGCCATGCGCGCAAGCCGAAGCCATTTTTGTCTCGGCGCCCGCGCAGCATATGCGCGAAATGCTGGGCGCGTTGCGCGGGCGCGTGCTGGCGGGAACGCCAGTCATGCTCTGCGCCAAGGGCATTGAGGAAAAATCGGGCGCGCTGTTAAGCGAAGTGCTCGCCGAAACCATGCCCGATGCCGCGCCCGCCATTCTTTCGGGGCCGTCCTTTGCGCGCGACGTGGCGAAAGGGAAGCCCACCGCCGTCACCATTGCCGCGCGTGGAAGTATTGCCGCGCGGCTGCAGGCAACACTGAATGCGCCCACTTTCCGCCCTTATGCCAGCGAGGACATCACCGGCGTGGCGCTGGGGGGCGCCGCCAAGAATGTTTATGCCATCGCCTGTGGCATGGTGGAAGGCGAGGGATTAGGCGAAAGCGCACGCGCGGCGCTGCTGGCGCGTTCCTTCGCCGAATTGCTGCGGTTGGGCATTGCGCTGGGTGCGCGGGCCGAGACGCTGATGGGCTTGTCGGGCTTGGGCGATCTGGTGCTGACGGCGACGAGCAAGACTTCGCGCAATTTCAGTCTGGGCGTGGCGTTGGGACGCGGTACATCGTTCAAGGATTTGGCCGGTGAAGGCAAGCCGCTGGCCGAGGGCGCCTTCACCGCGCCAGCACTGGTCGCGCGCGGGCGTCGCGAAAACATTGAACTTCCCATCGCCGAAGCCGTTGCTGAAGTGATCGCTGGCAAGCTTGACGTTCGCCGCGCGGCCGAACGCCTGCTGGCGCGGCCCGTTGGCAAAGAGTGACGCCATGAATTACTGGCTGTTCAAGACCGAGCCTGAAGCCTTCTCGTGGGAAATGCAGAAGAAGAAGGGCGCCCGGGGCGAACCGTGGAGCGGCGTGCGCAATAATGCCGCCGCCAAGAATATGAAGGCGATGAAAAAGGGCGACCTCGGCTTTTTCTATCACACGGGAGACGAGAAACAGATCGTCGGCATCGTCGAAGTCATCGGCGAATACCGCCCCGACCCCACCGACGAAGAAAAACGCTTCGGCATGGTGATAGTGAAGGCCGTCGAAGACATACCCAAGCCCGTGACGCTGGCGCAAGTCAAAGCCGAACCCAAACTGAAAGACATGGTGCTGGTGCACGAACCGCGCCTCTCGGTGCAGGCGGTGAAGGAATCCGAATGGTGCTTCATCCGCAAACTGGGCGGGATGAAGGATTAAATATTAGATTACTTTTTTGCCTGCTGCCTGCAATACTCAGCTACGTACGCAGCATCAAGTTTTTCATTCGGGCCTACAATTTCATCTACATCGCACTTTTGATGCCAGATTAAATCGCATGCCTGAATCAGTGCCGCCTCGCGCGTCGGATGAGCCGAGGAAGCTTTTCTATTACTCACAAGATCTCGATAATTGACCTTCCACATAATCGTCTCTTTTCAAATGAACTGACTTTTACCGCATCGTCGGAATGACGAATTCGGGATGCTCGCGGACGCCGCCTTTGGGCCAGCGCGCGGTCACGGTTTTCACGCGGGTGAAGAAGCGCACGCCCTCTGTGCCATGCTGGTTGACGTCGCCGAAGGCCGAGCGTTTCCAGCCGCCGAAGGTGTGATAGGCGACGGGCACCGGAATGGGCACGTTGATGCCGACCATGCCCACCTGTACACGGCTGGCGAATTCGCGCGCGGCGTCGCCGTCGCGGGTGAAGATGGCGACGCCATTGCCGTATTGATGCTTGCTGGGTAGCGCGATCGCCTCATCGAAATCGGCCGCGCGCGCGATTTGTAAAACCGGTCCGAAGATTTCTTCCTGATAGGTTCTCATGTTGGGCTTCACGTGATCGAATAACGATCCGCCTAAGAAAAATCCCTTCTCATAGCCCTGAAGTTTAAACCCGCGCCCGTCCACCACGAGCTCGGCCCCTTCCTTCACGCCCATGTCGATATAGTTCAGCACCTTCTTCTTGTGCTCGGCCGTCACCAGCGGCCCGTAATGCGCGTCGGGGTCGGTTGGCGGCGCCACTTTCAGCGTTTCCACCCGCGGGATGAGGCGCTCGACCAGCGCGTCGGCCAGTTTGTCCGTCACCGGCACAGCCACTGAAATCGCCATGCAGCGCTCGCCGGCCGAGCCATAGCCCGCGCCCATCAGCTCGTTCACCACCTGGTCGAGATCGGCATCGGGCATGATGATGGCGTGGTTCTTGGCCCCGCCCATCGCCTGCACGCGTTTGCCGCGCGCGGTGCCTTGCGAATAAATGTATTGCGCCACAACCGACGAGCCGACAAAACTCACCGCCTTGATGTCGGGATCTTCCAGGATCGCATCCACTGCTTCCTTGTCGCCGACGACGACATTCAGCACGCCCGGTGGCCCGCCCGCTTCGATGAACAGTTCGGCCAGGCGTAAGGGCACGCTCGGATCTTTTTCGGATGGCTTGTTGATGAAGCAATTGCCGCAGGCGATGGCCACGCCAAACATCCACATCGGGATCATGGCGGGGAAATTGAACGGCGTGATGCCGGCTACCACCCCCAAAGGCTGGCGCATGGAATAGACGTCGATGCCGGGGCCTGCGCCTTCCGTATATTCGCCCTTTTGCAAATGGGGGATGCCGCAGGCGAATTCGATCACTTCCAGCCCGCGCTGCACATCGCCTTTTGAATCTGCAATCACCTTGCCGTGCTCGGAAGAAAGCATGGCGGCCAATTCATCCATGTTTTTTTCGACGAGTTGTTTGAAATTGAACATCACGCGCGCGCGGCGCTGCGGATTGGTGGCGGCCCAGCCTGGGAATGCGGCCAATGACGATTCCACCGCCTTGCGCATTTCGGCGCGGCTGGCGAAGGCGGCCTTGGCCTGCACCTCGCCAATGGTGGGGTTGAACACATTGCCGAAACGGCCCGACGTGCCTTTGACCAATTTGCCGTTGATGAAATGGCCGAGTTCCTTCACGAGAAACCTCCGGGCCCTTTGTGGGCCGCTTTCACCTTGGCTTTAGACCCGCAGGAAGCGTCGCCGCAACTCCTAAGAAGCCGCAGGCTTTTGCGGGGGGAAAAGGAAGGCGCTCACGACGACTGCTGCCAATGCGCCCGCGATTTCGGCGGCGATGAAGGCTGGCGCATCCACGGGGCGGATGCCGGCGAATGTCGGCGTCAACGCGCGGGCAATCGTTACGGCCGGATTGGCGAACGATGTGGACGCCGTGAACCAATAGGCGGCCGCAATATAAAGTCCGACGGCGGCTGCAATGGTTTCAATGCTACGTTGCTTGGCGCCAGCGATCACCAGCACGAGACCGAAAGTGGCGACGAATTCCGCCAGCCATTGCCCCATGCCGGTGCGCGTCTTGATGCCAAGCAGGAAAACCGGCGTTTCGAACATCAGATGCGCAAGCCACACGCCAAGAATGGCGCCGATGATTTGCACCCCTACATAAGCAAGCGCTCTGCTGGGCGCGATTTCTTTCTTCAACGCGCTCGCCAGCGTCACTGCCGGATTGAAATGCGCGCCAGAAAGTTGCGCGAAGAGAACAATAAGCACGAACAGGATGGCGCCCGTGGCAAACGTATTACAGAGCAGCGCCAGCGCCATGTTATGGGTCAGCCTCTCCGCCATGATGCCGGAGCCGACGACCGTTGTCAGCAGCAGGGCCGTGCCCAGCGCCTCGGCGGCGAGCGCCTTTGATAAACTTGAATCCATCAGCCTTTGTGCTGCCCTATCTCGCGCAGATGATGCTTGAGCTTCATATGGTCGAGCTTGTCCAAGGGCAATGCCACGAACAGCCGGATGCGGTTGGTCAGCATGCGCGCCGTGTCGCGAAAGGCGCGGTCTTTGGTCTTGTCGTCGCCTTCTACCGCCGCCGGGTCCGGCATGCCCCAATGCGCCGTTGTGGGCTGTCCCGGCCACACCGGGCAGACTTCGTTCGCCGCGTCATCGCAGACGGTAAAGACAAAATCCATTTCGGGTGCGCTGGATCCTGCAAATTCGTCCCAGCTTTTTGAACGCGGCTTGCCCATGGGCAGGCCCACTTCCTTCAACAACGCCAACGCCCGCGGATTTACTTCTCCCTTGGGGAAACTCCCCGCCGAATAGGCGCGAAACCGCCCCTTGCCTTCGAAGTTGAGGATGGCTTCGGCCAGGATAGAGCGTGCCGAATTGCCGGTGCACAGGAATAGAACGTTATAGACTTGCTGGTCGCTCATGGTGCTGGGCTTTCTGCCGGCGGGGCTTGTTTACGAATTTTTTTCCGAATCAGGCAAGATGGCGTATGGATCGCAGATTCGTGAAAAACATATGACAGCCGTGGGTTCGCTGCTGTTTCGCACGTTTTCCTGGGGCGAACCGGGGGGCGCCTGGCGTTTGGCGGCCTTGCTGTTCTTTCTGGTGGCGCTGGCAGGCGCCGCCATTGTCATTTCCGAGCCCGAAATCGCCCGCTGGGCGGGCACAGCCTTGCTTGCCGCCATTGGCGCCTCGGCGGTGCTGACGCTGGTCGCCGCCTGGCCGCGCAAAAGTCACGGGCGGGAAGAAGCCGAACGCGCCGCTGAAATGGCCGCCACCTCTAACATCGCCTGGGCGGTGACGGGGCGCGACGGCGCGGTGGTGGATTGCAACACGGCCTATCGCTTTCTCGCGGGCGCAGGCGCTGGCGAGCCGCCTTCGCCGCCCGAGCTGGCCTTTGCGGGCGCGGGTGCGGCGGCAGCCCTTTACCGCCTCACACGCGCTTCGGCCGAAGCGCGAGCGCGCGAGGAAAATTTCGAAACCGATACGGGCCAGAAATTGTCCGCCGCCATAAGACCGTTGAAATCGGGCGAGACCGCATGGTGGTTCACGCCGCGTTTGCCCGAGGCCGCGCCCGCGCCCGGCGCCGCCGCGGCATCCGAGAAATATGCGCCCTCGGCGCTTATCCGATTCTCCGATTTTTTCCGTCATGCGCCGGTGGGCGTGGCAATCGTCAGCGCCGACGGTTCGATCGCCGAATCGAACAACGCCTTCGCGGTTTTCTTCGGCACGCCCGCGCAGGGCGAGGGCTTACGCTTTGCCGATCTGGTCGGCGCTTCCGAACGCGCGGCCGCGCTCGATCTCATCGCGCGCGCGGCCGGCGGCGAGGCCAAACATCTGCCAGTGGAATTGCATCCCGCCAATTCCGCCGAACATAGCGCGCAATTGTTCGCGAGCCCCTTTACGCCGGCGCCCGGCGGTTCCCCGCGCGCCATTCTTTATCTGGTGGATACGTCGGCGCAGAAGGCGTTGGAAACCCAGTTCGCCCAATCGCAAAAAATGCAGGCGGTGGGGCAGCTGGCTGGTGGCGTCGCACACGATTTCAACAATCTCCTCACTGTCATTATCGGCAATTGCGATCTGCTCTTGATGCGCCACGCGGCGGGCGATCCCTCATTCGCCGAACTCAACGAGGTGCAGCAGAATGCAGTACGCGCGGCTGGGCTGGTGCGTCAGCTTCTCGCCTTCTCGCGCAAGCAGACCTTGCAGCCGAAAATTCTGGCGCTGCCCGATACATTGTCCGAGCTCGCCATGCTGCTCAGGCGCCTGTTGGGCGAGCGCATTTCACTCACACTCGAGCACGCGTCCGATCTCTGGCCGGTGAGCGCCGACGAAAGCCAAATCTCCAACGCCATCATCAATCTCGCGGTGAACGCGCGCGACGCCATGCCGGAATCTGGCGGTGCGGTTGCCATCCGCACCTCGAACATCACGACGCAAGCGGCCCAGGCGATGGGCACGGGGCTGATGCCCGCCGGCGATTATGTGGCGATCGACGTAACCGACACCGGCAAAGGCATCCCGAAAGAGTTGCTCGACAAGATCTTCGAGCCTTTCTTTACCACCAAGGAAGTGGGGCAGGGCACGGGGCTGGGCTTGTCCACAGTCTACGGCATCGTGAAACAGACGGGCGGCTTCATCGCTGTACAAAGCGAAGTGGGCAAAGGCACCACGTTCCGCATTTATCTGCCGCGTTACCGGCCGGCCGAAGGCGAGATCGTTGCCACGCCCGAAGAGGCCGAAGCCCTGCAGCACCGCGACGTCACCGGCCAGGACACGGTATTATTGGTGGAAGACGAAGACGCCGTGCGCAGCTTCGCCGCACGCGCGCTTCGCATGCGGGGCTATCAGGTGATGGAGGCCAATGGCGGCGAGGCCGGGCTCGAAATCGTGCGCAAGCATCCGGGCGCTATCGATCTATTGATCACCGATGTGGTGATGCCGGGCATGGATGGGCCGACGCTGGTGCGCGCCGCACGCCGCCTGCGCCCCGACATGCGGATTATTTTCATGTCGGGCTATGCCGAGGACGCCTTTCGCCGCAATTCCGAGCGCGCGGAAGAGATCCATTTCCTGCCCAAGCCCTTCGGCATCAAGCAGTTGGCCGCCAAAGTGAAGGAAGTGCTGTCGGGCGCGCCGCCCGCCCGCAACGGCGCCAGCCCTCCCGTGTCAGGCGATACTTGACATCTGTAAGCTATTACCTTACATGAGAGATGCGTGATCCGGTCCTACCGCAGTAAGGCGCTGAGGCGGTTTGCCGAGGAGGGCGACGTGTCGAAATTGCCTGTGCAGAATGTCGAACGGGTCAGGCGCATTCTGACGTTGCTGGATGAGGCCGTATCGCCTTTCGAGATGAACATCTCGGGTTACAAGTTTCATGCCCTGAAAGGACGGGATAAGGGGCGGTATTCTGTTTGGGTGACGGGAAACTATCGGATCACGTTCGGATGGGATGGGAATGACGCAACCGAAGTAGACTTGGAGGACTACCACTGATGGCCAAAAAATCGTCACTTAAGGGTTTGCGCGCTGTTCATCCTGGCGAAATCTTGCGCGAAGATGTTTTGCCCGCGCTTCGCAAGCCGAAGACCGAGATCGCGCGGCTCCTCGGCGTGTCGCGCCAGACGCTCTATGACGTGCTGAACGAAAACCAGCCTATCACGGCCAATCTTGCGCTTCGCATCGGCAAGCTGGTGGGCGGCGGCGCCGAGATTTGGCTGCGCATGCAGCAGCGCCACGATCTCCTGCTTGCTGAGCGCGCGTTGGCAAAACAGTTGAAGCACATACCTACTCTCGTTGCAGCGGAATGACGGCAATGCCGTGATGGATTCCGCCGCCAAGCCCGCGCCCTCGCGCGGCCATCTGCTTCGCATTCTGGGCGTAAGCTTTGGCGTGGCCGTCGGCGTGGGCGGCATGATCGGTGCCGGCATTTTGCGCACGCCTTCGGTCATCGCGGGCGAAGTGCCCGGTACTGCATTCATCCTGGCGCTCTGGTTGCTGGGCGGCGTTCAGGCGGCGCTTGGCGCTAATGTGCTGGCGGAACTTGCCACCGCATTGCCGCAAGCCGGCGGAGAATATGTCTATGCGCATCGCGTCTTCGGCAACACGGTGGGCCTCGTGGTGGGGTGGACCACTTGGCTGCGGCAGGTGGCGGGTGTGGCGGCACTCTCGGTCGCCTTCGTGGAATTTTTGGCGCTCCTTTGGCCCGACGCCTCAACCCACGCATCATTGATCATCGTGGCGATGCAAGTGGCGCTCTATGCGGTGAATTTCGCGGGCCTGCGCGAGGGCAGCGCCTTCCAGATCGGCGCCAGCCTCCTCAAGGCGCTCATGTTGCTGGCCTTTGTCCTGGCGGCAATCGCGGTGGCGGCGCCGCCCTCTGCAGCCATGCCCGCGCACGTCGCCTGGGCCGCGCCCCTCGGTTGGGCGGCCTTCATCGGCGCTTTTCAGCTTATTCGCGGCGCCTATAGCGGTTGGGACATGGCCGCCTATTTCTCGGAAGAAAATGTGGCGCCATCGCGCAGCATTCCGCGCGCGCTCATTCTCGGCATTGTGGTGACGGCGACACTTTACGTGAGCGTAAACGCTGGCCTGCTTTATGCGCTGGGCGTGGATGGCGTGGCCGCTAGCGCATTGCCATTTACAACCGTGCTCGATCGCTTTGGCGGGCCTGTGCCCTCTATGCTTTTCGCGCTCGGCGCCATCGTGAGCGTGGTCAGCTGCTGCAACGCCGGCATCATGACGGCGCCGCGGATATTTTTTGCTCTCGCCCGCGACCGGCTGTTGCCCCGCGTCTTTGACCACGTCAACAAGGGCGGCAGCCCCGATTTTGCCCTCGCGCTGATGGCGGTGGCGTCCATCGCGCTCTCGCTCTCTGGCTCGTTCGTGTTCGTGTTCGGCCTTATCGGCATCCTGAACACGCTGGCCTCCATCGTCGTCGAAGCGGGGTTCTTCGTGCTGCGCAGGCGCGAGCCTGATCTCGCCCGCCCCTTCCGCGCGCTGGGTTATCCGTGGCTGCCCGCGCTAATACTTGTGCTCGATGTTGTGCTGCTGGCGCTATTTGGCTGGGCTGACCGCACCGGCATCATCTTCGCGCTTGCGCTGTGCGCGCTCTGCGTGCCGCTTGCGTGGTTCGCCAAATACGGGTCCGGAAAAACGCCTTAAGAGAATTGGAGGCTCGCATGAAATGGGCGGTGCTGGTTCTGGCTTTTGCCATAAGCACATCTGCGTTGGCGGCGGCCAGGCTCACGCCCGAGACAATCGCCGCCGACATCGCGGCGCACGGCGCGGATAATGTGGTGGCAAAGCTTGCCAAGACCGGCGATTACGACCGCGTGCTGGACCACATCGGCAAGGGCGAGGCCCAATGGGTGGCCCTCGCGCCAAAGCTCGCGCCCGGCACCGATGCAGGCTGGGCGGAAGCGCTCGTCATTTCGCTCGCTTTCGCGCTCCCCAAAAACCCGCAGGCGGTTCTGGCTCTCCTTATCGGCAAGGACGCCTTCCAGGTCGACGATGTCTGCGGCGCGCCCTTCATCGAAGGCACGGTCAAGGACGTGCCGGGCTATATCCGCCGCGCCAAGGCGGCCGTTGCGAAAGTTACCGATCCCTCCTTGCAAAGCGCCAGAGCCGCCTGCCTCGCCGCGTTGGCGAAAGCGTGAACTCGCCACCTCGACTTTTATCGAACAATAAAAGAACACATATAGTATTTCGTTGTTGATTCAGCCCATTATCTCGTGTCTTGCAAACAGGAACAAACCATGTACATTCCTCGGAATCGCCATGGGGCGGGCAGCGCTTTCGAACCGGGAAAGCAACCGGCAAACCAACTGGGAAAGCCCAGGGCGCTGTGAAATAAGGAGGGAGAAATCCATGGCACAACCGGCTCTACGCGTGGTCACACCGGACAATTCCGATCGCAAACGGGCGCTGGAAGCAGCGCTGAGCCAGATCGACCGCGCCTTCGGCAAGGGCTCAGTGATGCGCTTGGGCCAGCGCGAGAAAGCGGTGGACGCCGACGCGGTTCCCACGGGCTCGCTCGGCCTCGACATCGCGCTCGGCATTGGCGGGCTGCCCCGCGGCCGAGTGGTGGAAATTTACGGCCCAGAATCTTCGGGCAAAACAACGCTGGCGCTGCACGCTGTTGCCGAGGTGCAGAAAAAGGGCGGCGTCGCGGCCTATGTGGATGCCGAGCACGCGCTCGATCCGGCTTACGCCAAGAAACTGGGCGTCGATATCAACGAGCTGCTGATTTCGCAGCCTGACACCGGCGAGCAGGCGCTCGAAATCACCGACACACTGGTGCGCTCGGGCGGCATCGACATCGTGGTGATCGATTCGGTGGCGGCCCTCACGCCAAAGGCCGAGCTTGAAGGCGAAATGGGCGATCAATTGCCGGGCCTGCAGGCGCGCCTGATGAGCCAGGCTTTGCGCAAGCTCACCGGCTCGATTTCGAAGTCCAACACCATCGTCGTCTTCATCAATCAGATCCGCATGAAGATCGGCATCATGTTCGGCAATCCCGAAACCACGAGCGGAGGCAATGCGCTGAAATTCTACGCGAGCGTGCGCCTCGACATCCGCCGCATCGGCGCCATCAAGGATCACGACGAAGTGGTGGGCAACCAGACGCGCGTGAAAGTGGTGAAAAATAAAGTTGCGCCGCCGTTCCGCCAGGTGGAATTCGACATCATGTATGGCCACGGCATTTCCAAATCGGGCGAGCTGCTCGATCTGGGCGTCAAAGCCAACATCATCGAGAAATCGGGCTCCTGGTTTTCTTATGACGGCAGCCGCATCGGCCAGGGCCGCGAAAGCGCCAAGCAGTTCCTCGACGCCAACAAGGACGTGGCTGCGCGCATCGAAGCCGGCATCCGCGCCAATGCGGGGCTTATATCGGCGGGCCTCACCACGCCCGGCGACGAACCGGCCCCGGCAGCCGCCGCGGAAGATTGAGGCCGGAAGCTATTTTCGTTCCTATCGCCGGGAACGGCTCCCAGAAGGGGCGCTCGCGTGAGCGCCCCTTTGATTTTCTAAATTTCAGGTGTTCGCGCATAGTGGAAGTGCAAAAATGGAATTCAGGCCCTCCTTAAATTCGTTCTAATATACGACTGATGCTATATGTGAGTGTCGAGTGTGGATAGACCTGGTTGAAAATGCAGAGCCTAAACGAAATTCGCAGCGCATTCCTGGAATTCTTCGCGCGCCACGGCCATGAGGTCGTGCCTTCCTCCCCGCTCGTGCCGAGGAACGACCCCACGCTCCTCTTCACCAATGCCGGCATGGTGCAGTTCAAGAACGTCTTTACGGGGCAGGAAAAGCGAGAGCCCCCCCGCGCGGCGTCGGCGCAGAAATGCGTGCGCGCGGGCGGCAAACACAACGATCTCGACCGCGTGGGCTACACCGCGCGACACCACACCTTTTTCGAGATGCTGGGCAATTTCTCCTTTGGCGATTACTTCAAGGAGAGGGCGATTCTGCTCGCCTGGGATCTCGTCACCAAAGATTTCGCGGTCCGCAAAAATCGCCTCCTCGTCACGGTCTACGCCGAAGACAACGACGCCTTCACGCTGTGGAAGAAGATTTCGGGCCTGCCCGAATCCAAAATCATCCGCATCGCGACTGCCGACAATTTCTGGTCGATGGGCGAAACCGGCCCTTGCGGACCCTGTTCGGAAATTTTCTACGATCATGGCGATCATATCGCGGGCGGCCCGCCCGGCTCAGCCGATGACGATGGCGACCGTTTTGTCGAAATCTGGAATCTCGTCTTCATGCAGTTCGAACAGTTCAAGGGCGGCAAGCGCGAACCCTTGCCCAAACCCTCCATCGACACCGGCATGGGGCTCGAGCGCATTACGGCTGTTCTGCAAGGCGTCCACGATAATTACGACATTGATCTCTTCCGCCATCTGATCGCGGCTTCGGTGGAAGCCTCGGGCGCGCCCGCCAACGGAGCGCATGCGGCCAGCCACCGCGTCATCGCTGATCATTTGCGCGCGTCCTGCTTCCTCATCGCCGATGGCGTGCTGCCTTCGAACGAGGGCCGCGGCTACGTACTCCGCCGCATCATGCGCCGCGCCATGCGGCATGCGCATTTGCTGGGCTCTAAGGATCCGTTAATGTACCGCCTGGTGCCGGCTCTTGTCGCCGAAATGGGTGCGGCCTATCCGGAGCTCAAACGCGCCGAAGCGCTCACCACCGAAACACTGAAGCTGGAAGAAACCCGCTTCCGCGAAATGCTGGCGCGCGGGCTGAAGCTGCTCGACGAAGTGACGGGAAATCTCAAGAAGGGCGCAACACTGCCCGGCGAAGTGGCGTTCAAGCTCTACGATACGTTCGGCTTTCCGCTTGATCTTACCGAGGATGCGCTCCGCCCGCGCGGCATCGGCGTCGATAACAATGGCTTCGATGCCGCCATGGCGCGCCAAAAGGCGGAAGCGCGCAAGGCCTGGGCGGGCTCGGGCGAAGCAGAAACCGATAAGCTCTGGTTCTCTTTGCGTGAAGAATTGGGTCCCACGGAATTTCTCGGCTATCAGACGGAATTCGCCGAAGGGAATATTCTCGCGATCGTCAAGGATGGCGCGCGGGTGCGAAGCGCGCAAGCGGGCGAAATCGTGCGCATCCTCACCAACCAGACGCCCTTTTACGCCGAAGGGGGCGGCCAGGTGGGCGACAAAGGCGCGATGTTTTCGGGCCGCGGCGCGGAAGGCGCCGTCATCGACACCGAACGCAAGCTCAGCAATCTCAACGTTCACGTGGTGAAGGTCGGCCGCGGAGAATTTAAGGTCGGCGATGGCGTGGAATTGCGCGTGGATTCGGAACTTCGGCGCGCCACCCGCGCCAATCATTCCGCCACGCATCTGCTGCACGCGGCGCTGAAGCACGTGCTTGGCCCCCATGTGGTGCAGAAGGGGTCGCTCGTCGCACCCGACCGCCTGCGCTTCGATTTCAGCCACCCCAAGGCGGTGACGCCCGACGAGCTTCAGCGCATCGAGGAAGAAGTGAACGCGGTCATCCGCCAGAACAACGACGTGTCGACGCGCCTGATGCCGACCAAGCAGGCGATTGAGGCGGGCGCCATCGCCATGTTCGGCGAGAAATACGGCGAAGAAGTGCGCGTACTTTCGATGGGCGACGATCTCGGTGGAACCCACAAGCCCTATTCGGTCGAGCTCTGTGGCGGCACACACGTGCGGCGCATCGGCGATATCGGTCTTTTCACCATTCTCTCCGAAAGCGCGGTTGCCTCCGGCGTACGCCGCGTCGATGCGCTCACTTCCGAAGGCGCGCGGCGCCACCTCGAAGACCAGGCCAATGCGCTGAAAGAAACTGCCGCGCTATTGAAAACCTCGCCGGCAGAACTCTCTGCGCGCGTTTCGTCGCTCGTCGAGGACCGCCGCCACCTCGAGCGCGAGCTGGCGGAGGCACGCAAGAGGCTTGCCCTCCTTGGCGACCACAATATTACACCGCCAGCCGCTTCACTGAGTTTGTCCGGGGAGAAACCAGGGTTGAAAGTATTGGCCAAGGTAGTGGACGTGGCCCCGAAGGATTTGAAATCTCTCGCCGACCATGCAAAGCGCGATATCGGATCTGGCGTCGTTGCATTTGTTACGGTGGCCGAAGGCCGCGCCTCGCTCGTCGTCGGCGTCACAGACGATCTCACCAAACGCGTCAACGCCGTCGAGCTTGCGCGCGCGGGCGCGGAAGCCTTGGGCGGCAAAGGCGGCGGCGGCCGCCCCGACATGGCGCAAGCAGGCGGCCCCGATGGCGCGCGCGCGAATGACGCGCTCGCGGCAATCGAAAAGAAGCTCGCCGCTCTCGCGCCCGCCTGATTTACGGCTTCCAAAAGACGCAGAGCTTGTTGCCGACAGGATCGCGCATATAGGCGCCATAATAATCCTTGGAATTGGCGGGCCGCGGGCCGGGCGCGCCTTCGTCTGTGACGCCGTTTTTCAGCGCAATTGCGTGCGCCGCACGAACTTCATCCTGGGTTTTTGCCCTGAGCGCGATCATGATGCCGTTGCCTGCGTGGGCAGGCTTTTCGTCGAACGGCGGACAGATATAGATCTCGCTCTTGTCGCTGCCCTTTGCTCCATAGCCAAGCCAGCTGCCGTCGGTCATGTTGCGTGCATAGCCGATGGCGCCCAGCACCGCATCGTAGAACTTGCCCGATTTTTCGGTATCGAGCGCACCGATGGTGACATAGCCGATCATCTTCTTCTCCTCATATTTTCTCAGTCCTCAGATGGTGCAACGAACATTGTATCGGCAAAGGCCCTGAATTCCTCCGGAAACCGTTCGCGAACTTCCGCCCAAGCCGCACAGAATCCTGCGTAGCGTGCGCTATCCCGCATCTGATTGCGAATCGAAACATACTGCTCCTCCCCCAGCATGCGTTCGCGATGCTGGTAGAAACTATCTTCATAGTGAAGCAAAAGCGGATAGATGCACCATAAATAACGGCGATGCTCGTCCGGCGTCAGCGTTGGATCCACGGCATGGCCGCGTAGAACAAGCGGTGCTATGTCCGGCGAAGCAATGAACTGCAGCCATTCGCTGACCTGTAGCGAGCGGCCGCGATCCATGATCGAACGCTGGTTGCGCGTACTCTGGCGAATCTGCTGACCAAGGAAAATCAGCGAGCCAAGCACAGCCACGCTGCTGATCAGATTGGCGATATTGGCAAGTTCAGAAAGCGACATGGCGCCTCGACACGTTATCCCATCGCCCGTTTCAGATTTTCGTCAACCTTGTCAAGAAAACCCTCGGTCGACAGCCATTTCTGCTCCGGCCCGATAAGCAGCGCCAGATCCTTGGTCATGAAGCCGGTTTCCACTGTCGCCACGCAAACCTTTTCCAGCGTGGCTGCAAAGCGCGCGAGCCCGGCATTGTTGTCGAGTTTGGCACGATGCGCGAGACCTCGCGTCCAGGCAAAGATGGAAGCGATGGAATTGGTCGAGGTGGCTTTGCCCTTCTGATATTCGCGGTAATGGCGCGTCACCGTGCCGTGGGCGGCTTCCGCTTCCATTGTTCTTCCGTCCGGTGTGAGCAACACGCTGGTCATCAGGCCCAGCGAGCCAAAGCCCTGCGCCACCGTGTCGGACTGCACGTCGCCGTCGTAATTCTTACACGCCCAGACATAACCGCCCGCCCATTTCAGCGCGCTCGCCACCATGTCGTCGATGAGACGATGTTCATAAGTGATGTTGGCCGTCTTGAACTTCGTGGCGAATTCGGACTCGAATACTTCCTGGAACAAATCCTTGAAGCGTCCGTCATAGGCTTTGAGGATGGTGTTCTTGGTCGAAAGATAGACCGGGTAATTGCGCGCCAGCCCATAATTGAGCGAAGCGCGCGCGAAATCGCGGATGGAATCGTCCAGATTGTACATGGCGAGCGCCACGCCGCCGCCTGGAAAATCGAACACCTCGTGTTCGATTCTAGCGCCATCGATGCCTTCGAAGCGGATCGTAAGCTTGCCCTTGCCCGGCACCCTGAAATCGGTGGCGCGGTATTGATCGCCAAAGGCATGGCGGCCGATGACGATGGGCTTGGTCCAGCCCGGCACCAGGCGCGGCACGTTTTTACAGATGATGGGTTCTCGGAAAATCACCCCGCCAAGAATGTTGCGGATGGTGCCGTTGGGCGACTTCCACATTTTCTTGAGGTCGAATTCCTTCACGCGGGCTTCGTCTGGCGTAATCGTCGCGCATTTCACGCCCACGCCCACGCGCTTGATGGCTTGGGCCGCCTCCACCGTCACAAGGTCTTCGGTCTTGTCGCGGCTTTCGATGCCCAGATCGTAATATTCGAGCTTGATATCGAGATAAGGCAGGATCAGCTTCTGCTTGATGAGCGCCCAGATGACGCGGGTCATCTCGTCGCCATCAAGTTCGACAACAGGGTTTGCGACCTTGATCTTCGCCATATTCGATCCTTGGGTGCGGCGGGCTAAAGTAGGATAAAAGCCGCGATCTCTTAACGATTGCCCATCGTCACGTCAAAGTCTGGTTTGGCCATTTACATGCCGAGAAAAACTTCTCCCGTCATTATCCTCAGCCATCCCCAATTGGGCGAAAATATCGGCGCTGCCGCGCGCGCGATGGCGAATTTCGGCCTGGCCGATTTGCGGCTGGTGAAACCACGCGATCGCTGGCCCAACAAAAAGGCGGAAGCCATGGCCGCCAATGCAGGGCATGTCCTGGCATCCGCCCGTGTTTATCCAAGCGTTGCCGCCGCCACGAGCGATCTTAACTTGCTGCTGGCAACGACGGCGCGCGACCGCAAGGTAGCAAAACCCGTCTTGACGCCCGCAGCGGCAGCAAAACGCTTGCTGGCCGCCGCAAAACGCGGAGCAACAACCGGATTATTGTTCGGGGCGGAACGCGCCGGGCTGGACAATGATGAAATCGCGCTTGCGGACGCGGTGGTGACGATCCCGACAGCACACGATTGTTCCTCGCTCAATCTCGCGCAAGCCGTTTTGTTGCTCGGTTACGAATGGCACCGTGCGGGCGATTTGACGCCATCGGAACGCATCGATCATGGAATTGGAAAGCCCGCCACGCGCCAGGAATTATTCGCGCTGTTCGCGCATCTGGAAGACGAGCTCGACAAAGCGGGCTTTCTCTATCCACCACACAAAAAGCCCGCGATGGCGCGGAACCTGCGCGCCATGCTGCATCGCGCGGGCCTTACCGATCAGGAAGTGCGCACGTTGCGCGGCGTCATTTCCACCCTCGTTCGCGACAAGCAGCGCCGGAACAAGCGTCAGCTTTAGGCGCGAGTTGCAGAACGCGGGAGAGCATTTTATCCTTACGGGCACATTTGGGAGAGCACACGATGAAAATGAGCGTTATTGCCCTGGCCGGGCTGATCGTGGGCGTTCTGGCGTTGATATTTCAGGTCCTTACCTATCGGCGGGAGAAAAAATAAGGGACGGACAAGATGACAAGCCAGCGCCTGACCGCCGTTTGACAGGACAAAGCTCGCCGCTATAGTGCGCCGCTTTCGCGGGGGGCGCACCCCCTCAAACGGACCATGGCATGACAAAACGCACGACCTCGAAATACAAGCTTGAACGCCGCGTTGGCGAAAATATCTGGGGCCGCAACAAAAGCCCCGTAAACAAGCGTTCCTATGGCCCCGGCCAGCATGGTCAGCGCAAATCGCGCAAGCTTTCCGATTACGGAACACAACTCCACGCCAAGCAGAAGCTCAAGGGCTATTACGGCAATATCACCGAGCGGCAGTTTCGCCGCTATTACCAGGAGGCCTCGCGCAAGACGGGCGACACCGGCGAGCACATGATCGGCCTTCTGGAGCGCCGCCTTGACGCGGTGATTTTCCGAGCCAAATTCGTGCCCACGCCATTTGCCGCGCGCCAGCTGGTGAGCCACGGCCATGTCACGGTTAACGGCAAGCGCGTCACCATTGCGAGTTATCTGGTGAAGGAAGGTGACACCATCGAGCTCAAGCCCAACGCCCGCGAGATGGCGCTGGTGATCGAGGCCGCCAAAAGCGCCGAGCGCGATGTGCCCGATTACATTCTCGCCGACCACGGCAAGATGAGCGCGAAATTCGTGCGCACGCCGAAGCTCGGCGATGTGCCGTATGCCTCACAAATGCAGCCGAGCCTGGTGGTGGAGTTCTATTCGCGCTAGGGCGGTTGGCAGGCTTATTCGATATCAGGCTGCCTGCAGCCGCACGCCGCGGCTTTCGAAAAAGGACTTAAGCTCGCCCAGCTCGAACATCTCTCGCACGATGTCGGAGCCGCCAACGAATTCGCCTTTCACGTAAAGCTGTGGGATCGTCGGCCAGTTCGAGAATTCCTTGATGCCCTGGCGGATTTCCGGGTCTTTCAGCACGTCGATGGCTTTGAAGGGCACGCCAAGCTCGGTCAGAGCGCCAACCACGGCCGCGGAAAATCCGCATTGCGGAAACACCGGCGTGCCTTTCATGAACAGCACGACGTCGTTGGCGTCGATGTCAGACTTGATACGCTCGGCAATCGGATTGGACATGATGGTTTTCTCGCGTGACCAAGCTAGAGATAGGTTTCGCTGGGAATAACGTCAAGCGGACGCATAATCATTTTGCGGCCGTTTGCAGCGAAAGTGCATGAAGCTGCCCGCCCATGCGGCCCTTCAACGCGTCGTAAACCATCTGATGCTGCTGGATGCGCGTTTTGCCCTTGAAGGCGCTCGATACCACCATGGCGGCATAATGGTCGCCGTCGCCGGCAAGATCCTTGATCGTTACATCCGCATCCGGGAACGCCGCACGTATCAGCTTTTCGATCTCCGCAATGGACATCGCCATGCGTAACTCTCCACTGCTGAACAATCACAATGTACCGCTTTGTTCAGGGCGCGTGAACTAGACCGTCAGTTCGCCTTCCATATAAGCAGGAAACCAGCTTTCATGCGCCTCGCGAAGAGCGGCGACGCTCAGGCTTTGTGCCCCCACGATCATCAATTTGTTGCCACCCGTCCGCCCGATGGAAGTGACCGGCACGCCAGCGGCCCTGGCTTCGGCGTTGATGCGATCCGCCTCTTTCTGTGAGGCGGTGATCACATAACGGCCCTGATCCTCGCCGAAGGCCGCCGCCTCGGCGCCGCTGGCAATCTTGGGCGCCACAAAATCGGCGCCGATGCCGCCCGCCATAACCATTTCGGCCACGGCTATCAGCAGGCCGCCGTCCGAGACATCATGCGCTGTGTGATGCGTCCGCTCTCAATCAGGCTGCGTACGAAGTCGCCATTGCGTTTTTCACTTGCGAGATCGACAGGCGGGGCCGCGCCTTCTTCACGACCCTCGATCTCGCGCAAGTAAATCGATTGACCAAGATGACCTTTGGTTTCGCCGATCAAAATGAATGGCATCGCCATCGCGCTTGAAAGCAATGGTCGCCATCCGGTGCAGGTCTTTGAGGAGACCCACGCCGCCGATGGCGGGCGTCGGCATGATCGCCTCGCCGTTGGTCTCGTTATAAAGCGAGCAATTGTCCCGAAACGACAGGGAAGGCAAACGCCCTGCAGGCCTCGGCGATGCCCTCAATGGCGGAGACGATTTCGCCCATCACCTCCGGCTTTTCGGGATTGCCGAAATTGAGATTGTCGGTGACGGCAAGCGGGCGCGCGCCCGTGGCGGTCAAGTTGCGCCAGCATTCGGCAACCGCCTGCTTGGCGCCTTCGAAGGGGTCGGCTTTGCAATAGCGCGGCGTGACATCGCTGGCAATCGCCAACGCCTTTTTGCTGCCGTGCACGCGCACCACCGCCGCGTCCCCGCCCGGCGGCTGCACCGTGTCGGCCATGACGGAATAATCATATTGTTCCCACACCCAGTGCCGAGAGCAAAGATCGGGAGAAGCAAGCAGCTTGAGCAAAGATTGCGAAATTGGCCGCGCTTTGACTATGCCCGGCTTCAAGTCCGTCTGCGGTTTGCGCCGCTTGTATGGGCGTTCATAGATGGGCGCTTCCTCGGACAGCGCATGCACCGGAATTTCGGCGGCCACTTCACCCTTATGTCGTATCACTAGACGGCTCGTGTCGGTGGTCGTGCCAATAACCGCAAAGTCCAGTTCCCATTTCCTGAAAATGCGCTCTGCTTCGGCCTCGCGGCCTGGTTTCAGCACTATCAGCATGCGTTCCTGGGATTCCGACAGCATCATTTCGTAAGCGGTCATGCCTTCTTCGCGGCAGGGCACCTGATCGAGGTCGAGCTCGATGCCGGAGCCGCCCTTCGACGCCATCTCGGCCGACGATGAGGTGAGACCCGCAGCACCCATGTCCTGAATGGCGATGATGGCGTCGGTCGCCATCAATTCGAGGCAGGCTTCCAGCAGCAATTTCTCGGTGAAGGGATCGCCCACCTGCACGGTGGGCCGTTTTTCTTCCGCATCTTCGCTGAACTCGTGCTGACGCCATGGTGGCGCCATGAATGCCGTCGCGCCCTGTTTTGGAACCGACATAGACGACCGGATTGCCGGCACCCCTGGCCGCCGATTTGAAAATCCTGTCGGCGCGGGCAAGGCCCACGCACATCGCGTTGACCAGAATATTGCCGTTGTAAGAGCGATGGAAATTCACTTCGCCGCCCACTGTGGGCACGCCCATGCAATTGCCGTAACCGCCGATGCCTGACAACCACGCCAGAAACCAGATGCCGGGTCTTGGGATGCGACGGCTCGCCGAAGCGCAGCGCATTCATCATGGCGACAGGCCGCGCGCCCATGGTGAAGACATCGCGCATGATGCCGCCAACGCCGGTGGCGGCGCCCTGATAGGGCTCGATGAAGGACGGATGATTGTGGCTTTCCATCTTGAAGATGGCGGCGTCGCCATCGCCGATATCGATGACGCCGGCATTTTCGCCGGGCCCCTGAATCACCATGCGGAGCCTTGGTTGGCAAGCGGCGCAGATATGCGCGCGTGGACTTGTAAGAGCAATGCTCGCTCCACATCACCTGAAAAAATGCCGAGTTCGACCAGGTTGGGCTCGCGGTTCGAGCAGTCGCATGATGCGGTTATATTCTTCGTCCGTGAGGCCGTGCTCGCGGACGATTACGGGCGTGATCGCGTTCATGACAAGGTTTCGATGAGGCTCTTGAACAGCTTTTCGCCGTCGGTGCAACCCAATAGCGGATCGCAGGCGCGCTCGGGATGCGGCATCAGGCCCAGCACGTTGCGCTTTTCATTCAATATGCCGGCAATGTTGCGTGCCGAGCCATTGGGATTATCGTTTTCGGCATAGCGGAACACAATGCGGTTTTCGCCTTCGAGACGATCGAGAGTTTCCTCATCGGCAAAATAATTGCCATTCGCCATTCGCGACGGGAAAAGTGCACGCCCTGGCCTTTGTCATATTTGCGGGTGAAAGTTGACTGTGTTTCCTCGACGACCAAGCCAACTGGCCGGCAGACGAATTTGAGGTTCGGCATTGCGCATCAGCGCGCCCGGCAGCAGCCCCGCTTCGGTCAGCACCTGAAAGCCGTTGCAGATGCCAAGCACCGCGCCGCCCTTTTCGGCCTTGGCCTTTACGTCGCGCATGATGCGCGACTGGGCCGCCATGGCGCCGCAGCGCAGATAATCGCCATAGGAAAAGCCGCCTGGCAGCACGATCAGGTCGACTGGCGGCAATTCCGCTCGTCGATGCCATACCATGTGGGGCTTCTTGCCGGTCATCTTTCCAGCGCCACGGCCGCGTCGCGGTCGCAATTGGAAGCGGGAAACACGATGACCGCGGATTTCATGCGTTCAGCTCGATCTCGTATTTCTCGATCACGGTGTTGGCCAGCAGCTTTTCGCACATCTCTTTCAGCACAGTGCGGGCGCGCGTTTTATCCGTTTCAGCAAGCTCGATGTCGATGATCTTGCCCTGGCGCACTTCGCCCACTTTAGCGAAACCCAGCCCGTGCAAAGCGTGGCCGATCGCCTTTCCTTGCGGATCGAGCACGCCGTTCTTCAAGGTTATAAAAACGCGCGCCTTCATTTCACCAAAACCGGGCCCTTCGCTCTCGCCCTGAATGGATTCGGGCATGATGCCAAGCCGCCGCGCGACTTCGGAATAGGCCTCGACAACGCCGCCCAGATCGCGGCGGAAACGGTCCTTGTCCAGCTTTTCGTTGGTCTGGATGTCCCACAACCGGCAGGAATCGGGGCTGATCTCGTCGGCCAGCACGATGCGCATGAATTCGTTTTCCCACAGCCGGCCGAACTCAACCTTGAAATCGACGAGCTTGATGCCGGCGCCCAAAAACAGGCCGGAAAGAAAATCGTTGATGCGGATGGTCAGGTTCACGATGTCGTCGAGGTCCTGCGGGCTCGCCCAGCCGAAGGCTGTGATGTGCTCTTCGCAGACCCAGGGGTCATGCAGTTTGTCGTTCTTGTAATAATACTCGATGATCGAGCGCGGCAGCACGGTGCCTTCCTCGATGCCGAGCCGCTTGGACATGCGAACCCGCCGCGACATTGCGCACCACGACTTCCAGCGGAATGATTTCGACTTCCTTGACCAACTGCTCGCGCATATTGAGGCGGCGCACGAAATGCGTCGGCACGCCGATGGCATTAAGCTGCGTCATCAGATATTCGCAGATGCGGTTGTTGAGCACGCCCTTGCCTTCGATGGTCGCTTTCTTTTTTGCATCGAACGCGGTGGTGTCGTCCTTGAAATACTGGACCAGCGTGCCTGGCTCCGGCCCCTCATAGAGGATCTTGGCCTTGCCCTCGTAAATCATCCGGCGCCGTTTCATGGGAATGCGTCCTTGGCTGATGCGCCGCGCGTCCAATCACGAAGACGAGGGGCTCGCTAAAACGCGAAACGGGGCTGCAAGCCCCGTTGCAAGCCAACTTAGCGGATGGCCGCCCCTCACGGCAACGCCGCAGAATGTGTCCTTAACAGCATGGTCGCGCTTGGGCCAAAGTTTCGCTATGGTTCGCATGGGCTGCGGCAGATCGCGTCGAGAATCGCAATAAAATCAAGGAATTATGTGATGACCAGCTTCGAGAAGCGTGAGAAAAGTTTCGAATCGAAATGGGCGCATGATGAAGAATTGCGCTTCAAGGTCATGGCCCGGCGCAACAATCTGCTGGGACTGTGGGCGGCCGGCGAAATGGGCCTTACCGGCGCCGCCGCCGACGCTTACGCGCGCGAGGTCGTGCAGGCCGATTTCGAGGAAGCAGGCGACGAAGACGTTTTCCGCAAAATCCGCAAGGACTTCGGCGCCAAAGGCGTCAAGCAATCCGATCATATGATCCGGCGTAAGATGGAAGAGCTGCTAAGCGTCGCAGCCGAGCAAATCGAAAGTGAAATCAAGAAATAGCCGCGCGCGGGTCAAGCAAGACAGATGGGGCGCATTATACTTTTTTGGCTCCGAATACGCGGTCAAAAATCGCATCGACATATTTCAGGTGGAAATCGAGGTCGAACAGCGCCTCCAATTCTTTTCCAATAAGCACGCGCGTGACATCGGCATCGGCCTTGAGAGTGTCGAGAAGCTGGCCCTTTCCCTCGAAGCTTTTCATGGCATTGCGCTGCACAAGCGCATAGGCCTCCTCGCGCGAGAGGCCCTTTTGCGTCAGCGCCAGCAGCACGCGCTGGCTGTGCACGAGCCCTTGCGTCTTTTCCAGATTGGCCTTCATGCGTTCGGGGTAAACAACCAGCTTGTCAATGATTTGCGTCGCGCGCGCCAGCGCGAAGTCGAGCGTGATGGTGGCGTCGGGGCCTATGTAACGCTCGACGGAAGAGTGCGAAATATCGCGCTCATGCCACAGCGCCACGTCTTCCATCGCGGGCAAGGCAAAGGCGCGCACCATGCGCGCGAGCCCTGTTAGATTTTCCGCGAGCACCGGATTGCGTTTGTGCGGCATGGCGGAAGAGCCCTTCTGACCTTCCGAAAAATATTCTTCGGCTTCCATCACCTCGGTGCGCTGCAATTGGCGGATTTCGAGTGCCAAGCGTTCCAGCGAGCTTGCGACCACCGCTAACGTGGCGAAAAACATCGCGTGACGGTCGCGCGGGATCACTTGCGTCGAGACGGGCTCGATGGCGAGGCCCATCTTCTTTGCCACATATGCCTCCACGCGCGGATCGACATGGGCAAATGTACCCATGGCGCCCGAAATGGCGCAGGTGGCGACTTCGGCGCGCGCCTGGATGAGCCGCGAGCGGGCGCGCTCAAACTCGGCGTAGAAGCCAGCAAGCTTGACGCCGAATGTGGTGGGCTCGCCGTGAACGCCGTGGCTGCGCCCTATAGTCGGCGTGTATTTATGCTCGAAGGCGCGGCGCTTGAGCGCCTCCAACAGTCCATCGACGTCTTTTATCAAAATGTCGTCCGCGCGCGCGAGCTGAACCGCAAGACAGGTGTCAAGCAAATCCGATGAGGTCATGCCTTGATGAATGAAGCGCGCCTCGGGCCCGACGATTTCCGCCAGATGCGTGAGGAAAGCCACGACATCGTGCTTCACTTCGCGCTCGATTTCATCGATGCGCGCTACATCGAAATCGGCGCGCGCGCCTTTGCCCCAGATGGCGCGTGCGGCTGCCTTGGGTATGACGCCGATTTCCGCCAACGCATCGGCCGCGTGCGCCTCGATCTCGAACCAGATGCGGAATTTCGTTTCCGACGACCAGATCGCCGTCATCTCTGCGCGCGAATAACGCGGAATCATTTCAATCTATCCCCAATCCGCCCAGCGCTATGTACTTCACTTCGGTGAATTCCTGGATACCGTATTTCGAGCCTTCGCGTCCCAGCCCCGATTCTTTCATGCCGCCAAAGGGCGCCACTTCAGTGGAGATCAACCCCTCGTTGACCCCGACAATGCCATATTCCAGCGCCTCCGCCACGCGCATCACGCGCCCCACATCGCGGGCGAAGAAATAAGAAGCAAGGCCGAACGGTGTATCATTGGCGAGTTTGATCGCCTCCGCATCGTCGCTGAAGCGGAATAAGGTCGCCACGGGGCCGAAAATTTCTTCCTGCGCGCAGGCCATGGAGGGCGTGCAATCGCGCAAAACGGTGGGCTCGAAGAATGTGCCGCCAAGCCTGTGGCGCTTGCCGCCCTGGGTCACCTTGGCGCCCTTCGAAGTCGCGTCTTTCAGCATTCTTTCAACCTTTTCCACCGCGTCTTCGGTGATCAGCGGCCCCTGTTCGACGCCCGGCGAAAAACCGTCGCCCACATTCAACGCGGCCACCGCTTTGGCGAGTTTCTCGGCAAACGCGTCATAGACGCCATCCTGCACCAGGAAGCGGTTGGCGCACACGCAGGTCTGGCCCATGTTGCGGAACTTGGAAGCGATGGCGCCTTTCACGGCGGCGTCAAGATCGGCGTCATCGAACACGATGAAGGGCGCGTTGCCGCCAAGCTCAAGCGAAATCTTCTTCACGGTGGAGGCGCATTGGCGCATCAACAGCTTGCCCACCTCGGTCGAGCCGGTGAAGGAAAACTTCCGCACCAGCGGATTTTGCGTGAGCTCCGCGCCGACGCGGCTGGCGTGCGCCGACGTCACCACATTGAACACGCCCTTTGGCAGGCCCGCGCGCTCGCCAAGCTCGGCCAGCGCCAGCGCCGATAACGGCGTTTCGGAAGCGGGCTTGATCACCACGGTGCAGCCCGCCGCCAATCCCGGCGCGCATTTGCGCGTGATCATGGCGTTAGGAAAATTCCACGGCGTGATCGCGCCCACCACGCCAATCGGCTGTTTGATCACGATGATGCGCCGGCCCGCCACATTTTGCGGAATGACATCGCCGTAAACGCGTTTGGCTTCCTCGCCGAACCATTCGATGAAGCCCGCGCCATAGGCAATTTCGCCCCGGCTTTCGCTCAAAGGCTTGCCCTGTTCGGCGGTCATGATGGCGGCCAAATCATCCTGCGCCGCCATCATCAAATCGTACCATTTGCGCAAAATTACAGCGCGTTCCTTGGCCGTACGCGCAGCCCACGCGGGAAACGCGCGATTGGCCGCTTCGATGGCCAGGCGCGTGTCTTCCTCCAGCAGGTCCGCGACTTCGGCTAGTGTTTCGTGCGTGGACGGGTTGGTCACCGGAAAGCGCGCGGCCGTGCGCGCTTTCGTCCATTGGCCGTCGACATAGGCGTCGGTCTTCAATAGTGCCGGATCTTTGAGCTTAAGCATGGCGGACTCCAGGAGGGGGTGGCTTCCTGTGAACCCCTTCTAGCCTTCCGGGGTTCCCGGCGAAAGGCTGGCCCTTTGCGGCGAAACCGCGGCGATCAACGCCGCGGTATATGCCTCCTTGGGCACGCGCAAGAGCTCGGTCACGGGTCCGCGCTCGATGATCTCGCGGTTGCGGACAATGAAGATTTCCTCGGCCAGCGCCTCGGCAACGGCAAAATTCGCAGTGATCACAATAGTGGCCGCGCCTTCCTGGCGGCGGAATTCCTTGAGCAAATCGAGCACGAGGGCCTGGCCCAAAGCATCGAGCCCGGCGAGCGGCTCGTGCAACACGACAAGATGCGGGCCGCCCGCAAGCGCACGCGCAATTTGCAGGCGGCGCTGGTCAAGTATGCTCAGTTCCGCAATCCGCTTGCGGGGCGGCATGTCGCCAAGCCCCACGCGCTTCAGCATCGTTTCCGCCGCGCGACGGTTTTCCTCGTCTCCAAGGTCGAAATGCGCACGCACAGGCTCGCTTACTGTTTCGTAAACGGTCAAGCGCGGATCGAGCGCATTTTGATCGCCGGTAATGAATGCCACGCGCCTGCGCAGCATTGCGCGCATTTCGGGCGAGAGAATCCCAAGATCGACGGATTCGAAAATGATGCGGCCATGATAAAGGGGTATCAGCCCCAGCACCGCGCGCACGATATCGCGCCGGCCGGAACCCTGTTCGCCCACCAGCGCCATGCTGGCGCCGCGGCGGAGATCGAAGGTGAGGCCTTCCGGCATGCGGGCATTGCGGTCCTTCGGCTTGTCGAAGACAAGGCTACGCACCTGTAACAGCGGCTCGGAACGTGGGCTCGCCCTCGGCGCTTCCGAGCTGCCCAAGCGCGGCACGGCTTGGAACAGAGCTTGCGTAAAGGCATGCGCGCGCGGGCTCGACAGGCGCTCAACGGGGCCTTCCTCGACCAGATTGCCGTCACGCAGCACGGCCACGCGCCCACCCAACCGCAGAGGAATTTGCGGATCGCCGGTGAAATAAATAAGCGCAAAGCCATAACGCTCGCGTTCCTTGAGCAGCAGCGCCAGCAGATCTTCCGCTTCGGGCGGGTCAAGCCCCGCCACCATGTCGTCCGCCAAGACCGCATCTGGCGTTTGCGCCAACGCCAGCGTGAAATAGGCGAGCGCGCGTTCACGCTTGCTCAACGCCGACGGCCGCGCCTGCAGCCGCTCGAAACTGGGCGCGCCGGCAAGCCGCCCCAGCGCCAGCGCAAGATCGGCCTCCGCGCCCGAGCGCGTGAGGCGCGTGCGGCGCGCCAGCACACGGACAAGCTGCTCGGCCGCCGGCGCATGTGGCGACAGCGCCGGCAGCGATGGGCTCGCCAGATAGGCAAAGCGCGGCAATTTGCCGTTGATACGCTCGCCCAAGAGCAGCTTGCCGCTGATTACAGCATCGGAAGGCAGCAATTGCGCCAGCACATCGCGAAGCGTCTCGCGGCCGCTGTCCTTGCGGCCGAGCACGGTCAGGATTTCGCCCGCCTTCATTTGCAGCGATAGATTGGAAAGCAGAGTACGGCCCGCGCCCGGCGACAGAACGCTCAAATCATCCGCTTCAAAAATGGTGGCAGGTGCTTCGTCGCTCATGGCCGTTCGCCTCCCGCCAGCCCAGCCGCCAGGCGCGCAAAAAGAATTAGCAGCGCAAGCGCTGCCGCGGGGAAAAGCGCTGTCCACCAGGCAGCGGGCAGCGCCGTTTGGCTTGCCGCGATCATGAGCCCCAAATCGCGGACCGGCGCAATCGCGCCGAAGCCGAAGAAACTCATGGTGGCAAGCGTGATGGTCACGGCGGCAAAAGCGCGCGCCGCGATCGGCACCAGGCTGTCGCGTATCTCGGACATCAAATCGCGCTGGAACAGCGTGAACTCGCCTACGCCGGTCGCGCGCGCGAATGCGACATAGGGCGCCGCGAGATTGGCGCGCGCGCGGTCGTAAGCCCGTGCATACGATGCCGGCGCCGCCGCCAGTCCGGCGGCGATGGCGGCAAAGCCCTGGCCGATCAGCGCTGAAAACAGAATGGCCAGCAGCAAGGCCGGAATCGACACAAGCACGCCCACGCCCACCCGCACAACGAGACCCGCGCGTCCCAGCCAATGGCCGGCAAGAAAGCCAAGCGCGGTGCCCGCGCCAAGCGCCACGATGAAACCGATTCCGGCGTCGCTCATGGTAATAGTGAGACCATAAAGCGTCTCGCTCCACACGTCGCGGCCCAACGTATCGGTGCCAAAGAAATGAGGCGCCGACGGCAGCATCACGGCCAGCCCGGTATTGAGCGCGCCAGGGTCGAAGGGCGCAATGAAACGGCTGGCGATGCCAAGAAAAGCGAATACCGCAAGGCCTATCAAGCCGAAAATACCAACCGCCTTACGCCAGGGAAATTCTTTGGCCGCAGGAAGCGCAGCTTCGATCATCGTCATGGCGCGGCCTCGTCACCGATCAGCGCATGCGCCGCAAGCGGGCCTGCGAAATCTGCTGCCGATCGGATAATGGCGATGACAAAAAGTATGATCGCTGCGACCGGCCAATCTTCGAGCGCGACCGCGTGAATGAATGCAGCGCCAGCGCCCTCTCGCGCGAATGTCCATTCCGCTACGGCCGCTGCGGCAAACAGCGCGAGTAAAATATCGGGAAGATTGTGCAAGGTCAGCGCCAATGCGTGCCGCGCGACATAAAAATTGAAAATTTCAAGATCGCTGAGGCCTAAGCGCCGTAACCCGTCGCGGTATTGTTCGGCCGCCGCTACATCGAGCGCGTTGCGCCACGACAGCGCCACCGCGCCCGCGCCGGCGAGCCCCACCGTCATCCCTGCGGGCGCGATGGCGAGCAGGGCGGCGGACAGCGCATCGCTGTCATGCGCGCCGAAGGCAGCGAAGAGCGATGGCGCTAAGGTTCCATCATTGGCGGGCATCAGCGGGGCAAAGATAAAGCCAATCAACAAGGCCGCGCAGAACACCGGCAACGATCCCGCCAGCTGCACACCGGGCGCCACGATCATTCGCGTATCGGAACTCGCCAGCGCCATGCCAAGTGGCACGCCGACAATGATGGCGATGAGCGTGCCGACAATGAGAAGCTCAAGGCTTGCCACGAACGCGGGTGCCGCGTCGGTCGCGGCGGCAAGCCCCGAAATCGTGCTCCGGCCGAGATCGAACACGAAGGCGCCGGGCGCCTTGGCAAGCAACGCGCCGATGAACGTGCCCGCACTCGCCGTCGCCCCCGGCTCGCCCAGCGAGACAACCGCGGCAGCAAACAGCGCCGCGCCCACCAGGCTCGCGGCCAACAACGCGGCGCGGCGAAGCGCGTAGCGCAGCATTTTCACTGACCTCCCCCGAAGGCCTGCACAATACAGAAATTGGAAAAGGCAGGGCAGGGGTGCGGCGTAAACTGCCCGCGAATTCCACGCCCTCATTCTAGGTTTATAATCTAGGTTTATAGCAGGCCTAACGCCTTAAAACTGGCGTGGCCGCCCCGGCCCACCACCAGATGATCGTGCACGTCGATATGAAGCGCCTTGGCGGCGGCCACAATTTCCCGGGTCATGGCGATATCGGTGCGGAAAGGCGTGGGATCGCCGCTCGGGTGATTATGAACCAGGATTATGGCGGAAGTCCCCAGTTCCAACGCGCGCTTGACCACTTCGCGGGCATAGACCGGCGTGTGGTCGACCGTGCCTCGCTGGTGCACCTCTTCGGCGATCAGCGTGTTTTTGCGGTCGAGGAAGAGGATGCGGAATTGCTCGGTTTCGGCGCGCGCCATCGCGGCCGCGCAATAATCGAGCACCGCTTCCCATGATGACAGCGCGGGCCGGCCAAGCATTTTCGCTTTTGAAAGCCGGAGGGCGGCCGCTTCCACTATTTTCAGCGCTGCTATCACCGCCTCGCCCACGCCGTCCACTTCTGCAAGGCGCTGGGGCGAAGCTGCGATCACTTCGCCGAAGCTGCCGAAGCGGCGGATGAGTTCCTTCGCCAGCGGCTTCACATCGCGGCGCGGAATGGGGCCGAACAGCACCAGCTCAAGAAGCTCGTAATCGGCCATGGCGCCGGCTCCGCCCGCGAGGAAACGCGCGCGCAGGCGGCTGCGGTGCGCCAGGTAATGCGGGCCGCCATCCTCCTCACTGGTAGGGCGGATGGTGCCAGCCTTTGGGCGAGAGGGTGAAGATTTCAAAGCCATCTGGCGTCACGCCGACACTGTGCTCGAATTGCGCCGACAGCGAACGGTCGCGCGTCACCGCCGTCCAGCCATCGTTCAGGACCTTCACCGCATAGCCGCCGAGATTGATCATCGGCTCCACGGTAAAGAACATGCCGGGCTTGAGCCCAATGCCCTGACCGGCGTGCCCATAATGCACGATGTTGGGCAGGCCGTGGAAGACGCGGCCGAGACCATGGCCGCAGAAATCGCGCACGACCGCGCAGTGCTGTTCGTCTTCGGCATAAGACTGGATGGCGTGGCCGATATCGCCGGTGGTGGCGCCGGGCTTCACCGCGGCAATTCCCCGCATCATGGAGTCATATGTCGTCTCGACCAGGCGCTGGGCTTTGCGCTTGGGCTCGCCCGCGTAATACATGCGGCTGGTGTCGCCATGCCAGCCATCCACGATCACGGTCACGTCGATATTGATGATGTCGCCCTCTTTGAGCGCGCGGTTCCCCGGAATGCCGTGACAGACGACATGGTTGAGCGAGGTGCAAAGCGTGTGGCGATAGCCGCGATAGCCGACGCAGGCGGGAATGGCGCCATGATCCATCACATATTCGAAGGCAAGCTTGTCGAGCGCTTCGGTGGTGACGCCGGGGTTCACTTCGGGCACCATGAGGTCGAGCACTTCGGCGGCCAAGCGCCCCGCCTTGCGCATGCCAGCGAAATCCTCCGGCCCATGCACTGTCACGCCCAGCGCGGAGCGGCGCGCGGCCTCGATCACATCGGCTTCAGGCATCAGGCTGGACTGGGTCATTTCCGGTCATACATTCTGCTAAATCACCTTTACACTTGGTGAGCGGGGCGCGCCAGCGTCAAGGGCGCGCCCGGCCCTGAAATCCCGCAGGAGAGCGCCCATGGCAGAGTTAAGCGCGGCCGTCCTTGTCATCGGCGACGAAATTCTCTCGGGCCGCACCCAGGACGTGAACGTCACTCATATCGCGCGCACGCTGGCGCCGCTCGGCATCGATCTTTGCGAGGTGCGCATCGTGCCCGATGTAGAGGCCGAAATCGTGGCGGCGCTGAACGCGCTCCGCGAGCGTTATTCTTACGTCTTCACCACCGGCGGCATCGGCCCCACACATGACGACATCACCGCCGAGGCCATTGCCAAGGCATACGGCATTGCGCTGGAGGAGAATGCGGAAGCAGTTTCCTTGATGCTCGCGCGCTATGCTTCGCCAGGCGAGCTCAACGAGGCGCGCCGCCGCATGGCGCGCATGCCAAAGGGCGCGAGCCTGGTAAAAAACTCGGTTTCCGGCGCGCCGGGATTTCAGATCGGCAATGTCTTCGTGCTGGCGGGTGTGCCCGGCATCATGCGCGCGATGCTGGAGGATGTGGTACCCAGGCTGAAAACCGGGACGCCGGTGACCAGTCGCACGATTGCCGCACCTTTGCCCGAAGGTGCCTTCGCGCTGCAACTGGGCGAAATTCAGAAGCGTCATCCCAAGGTCTCCATTGGCAGTTACCCCGCTTTCGGCGAAGGCAAGGTGAGGTCTTCTTTGGTAGTGCGCGGGCGCGAGCAGGCCCTAGTCGAAGCCGCAGCGAGTGAAATCGAGGCCATGCTGCGCGAGCTGGGCGCCCAGCCCGAAAGGCTGGATTAATAGCCGGAAAAGCGAAAAACAGCGTGATTTCTCTATGAGTTGGTGTATTCTTCTGGCTTGTGGGGGCTGGGTTTAGCGCGCGATTAGCGCTCATCTGCCAGCAAACAGGCTCAGAGAAAGCGACGCATGTCGACGCGCGTAGTAGCAGCGATCATTGGCGGCATTCTTTTGGCGGCGGCGGGTGTCGCGTTTGCAACCACCATGGCTTCCAACCGCGATGTCGATTTCTTCGCCCCCGGCACACATCAATTCTATGTCTGGTGCGCAGGCACCCACGATTACGTCGCCACGGCGCGCGGCGACAACGCCGAAGACGCGCAGATGAAGCTCTACAACGACGCGAAGGCGAAAGGCCATGCGTCCTGCTGGCCGGTGTGGCAGGCAAGAATAGCGGGCTAATTTTTTCCAATATTATTTTTTTCCAGGCGGCGGCCCCAGTGCCGCCGTTTTCGTTTTAACAGGCATGACGCCGGGTTCTGCGCCTGCGCGCACGCAAGGTCCCAATGCGGAGGATATAGGAGCAGGTAGGAATGGAGCGACTCGCTTTCAAGGGGGGTGGCGCAATTTATTTGGGCCGCGTCCGGCTTTCGCGGCAGCCGCGAGAGTTATCCTCGTTCTTCCTTCACGAAAGGGCAGGGCAAGCTTGACGTTCTTCCCCCCATGCGATTGAGCTTTCCACGGCCCCGTGGCGGAATGGTAGACGCAACGGACTTAAAATATTTGGTCCGGTTTTATATCCACGCTATAATACAGATGAAGTAATGGACGAACGTCACTACCCGATCACTACCCGTTTTGTTGCTTCATATTTGAAACCAAAAACCAAAGGAGATTAATGGATTTAACAACACAAGAGCATTTCAGACACCCTCAGTTTTCACCACTACATATATTCCAAAGAGATAGCGGCAAATATTTCGCCGGATTCCACCACAAAGGGCGTTACGTCCGCAAAGCAACGGGATTTTCAAATCCCGCTACCGCACTAAAAGCTGCAGAGGAGTGGTATCAGGACCGCATCGCGGAACAGCGCCTCGGGCTGTTTAAACCAACGCTTCGCAACACGTTAAAGGATGCCGCTCAGTTAGCGCTCAAGAAGCTTGAGGCTAAGGTTGAGCGGGGTGATCGATCCAAAAGGTACTCCAATGGAATCAAGCTTCTTCTGGAATCTGATTTGCTGCCTTTCTTTGGCTCATTCGATGTTAAGGACATTGGTCCGGCAAAGTGGAATGCGTACGAAACCCACATTCTTTCACTGAAGCCAGGCTTAACCCGCAAAACCCTCTATCAGCACCGCAACGCGCTTAGGCTCTGTCTCAATGAAGCTGACCTGACTGGCTCTTTTTGTACCAAGCGGATTGAGAGAAACTGTCTTAGAAAGGAGCTTGGTCATGGCGAGAAAGAGGTTCAGCGCGGAGCAGATTGTGACGCTGCTTCGCCAGATTGAAGTGGGGATGGCGCAGGGAAAGGCGGCACCGATTGCGTGCCGGGAAGCGGGTATATCGCAACAAAGTTATTACCGCTGGCGCAAGGAGTACGGTGGGCTCGATTTGGATCAGGCGAAACGGATGAAAGAGCTGGAGAAGGAGAATGTCCGGCTTAAGCGCCTGGTTGCAGAGCTCTCACTCGAAAAACAGGTGTTGAAGGACATCTCCTCGGGAAACTTGTAAGCCCCGAACGGCGCCGGCAGGCGGTTGCGAGGGTTCGCGACAAGTACGGTCTCTCGGAACGCCAAGCCTGTCGGATCGTCGGCCAACCACGTGGGACACAGCGCTACACCACGATTATCCGTGCCGATGAAGATGCGTTGACACAGGCCGTTATTGCCTTGGCGTCTCAGTATGGGCGCTATGGTTATAGGCGGATCCAATCCCTGCTTGAGAAAGCGGGATGGGATGTAGGCTGTGACCGAGTCCAACGCATTTGGCGCCGTGAGGGGCTGAAGGTACCTAAAAAACAGAAGCCTAGAGGCCGTCTCTGGCTTAATGATGGGTCATGCGTCCGTCTAAGGCCGGAACGGCGCAATCACGTCTGGTCCTACGACTTCGTCGAAGCCCGGACGCATGATGGCCGCAAGCTGCGGCTGCTGACGCTGATCGACGAGTTCACGCGCGAGTGTTTGGCCCTCAAGGTAGCGCGGCGGATCAACAGCTTCGGCGTCATCGAGGTGCTGGCCGATGCGATGATCGTGCGTGGCGTGCCTCAGCACATCCGCTCAGACAACGGTCCTGAGATGACCGCCAAGGTCGTGCGCAACTGGCTGGCGCAGGTAGGGGCCAAAACCCTGTACATCGAGCCGGGAAGTCCCTGGGAGAATGGCTACAACGAATCCTTTAACGGAAAGCTGCGCGACGAGCTGCTGAACGGTGAGATCTTCTACAGCCTCAAGGAAGCCCAGGTCATCATCGAGCAGTGGCGAAAGCACTACAACACCATCAGACCGCATTCATCGCTTGGCTATCGACCACCAGCGCCAATGGTGTTCAGCCCGTTCCCGCCACCGCTAGATCAGGACACTCCAATGCAGTAATCTCTCTATGCCGCTGGTACAAAAAATCCATCAGGCCACTTCACATGCGCATCTCTCGAAAGTTGATCAAATGCTTTCTTCAATGCACTAAGAGCGTAATAGTCCGACCCGATGTCGATATCATCGGGCTTGGGTGGCGTGGGGATAAATGTATCCGGTAATGTGTCAATGTGCTTAAAGAGCCTAACCGATGGCTTGAAATTGGCACTTTTTGGAACGATTGACCGAACTGTCTCAGTAACAAGTAAGGCTCGCCGCAGAGTCGTGAGATCAGGCTCGTAGTGTGGGTGGTAGAGCAAACACAACGGATCCATCGGCTTTGGTGTGCCTTGTGCTACCAACACCGCTCTTGAGCCATCATCGTTTTTCATAGGCGCAAGTCTACACGTTGACGCTCAAATTAGTCAGCCGTCCGCCGCATCCAGATAGAATGTGCTTCCGTCTGTGTTTCCAAGTGAGAACCAGAGCCATTGAAATTTACCGAGTTTGAGGCGTGTAACTGGAGTGCACCTCAATTTCGAACTTGCATCGCCCGCCACTAGCGCGATGCACGCTCAATCACAACCGAGTAAATCGTGAGGCACTGCCCGCCATTGGGAGATTGGTGATAGTGTGATGGTGGTGGGTTATCCGGTCAGGCGCCACTTTTGGAAAACGCGTAATCCACTGTCAGTGGCATGTGATCGCTAATCTTTGCATATTTCTCATACGATCCAATCTCCACCTTTTGTACTTTTAAATCTGGTGACCCAAATACGAAGTCGATATGAAATTTATTTTCCTCCTTGTAATAGTGGTAATAGGTGTGTCCTTTTTCATCTCCGTGCTCATCGCTATGAAGAGCGTGCCACGCGCTCGTTAAGCCATACGACGCCAACGCATTACGCGTATCCAAGAACCGCCTTCCCGCCGCCAGCCGGTATTTATTGTCTAGTCTTGTGCTCTGGTTAAAATCGCCAGCCACAATTCTTGGCCCACTACTGATAAAATCACTTAGTTGATCCAGTGCCCGGAGTGTGGGCGAAACATAATCCTGCGGCTCCCATTTTGCTGGATTGAGCCACGCACCAACTAGGTTCACTGTTTCTCTCCCATTCGTTGCACTGCAAGGCACGAACCATCTTTCTGATGCCCTCGCAGGAACGTCGGACAGTTTCCATTCCCCATAACCTATTACCGCGAGTCCTTTTTGCCCCGTATCTCCAACCCAATGAGATCTAGATCTGTCGTGAAGTCCTGCACGCTCAAGGCACTTTTCCCCTACTTCTTGGATAACAGCGATGTCGGGCTGTAGCCGTTCGAGATGGCCAAACTTGCATCTGAAATTATCGTGACAATTCCACGATACGATTCGCATCTAACACCCCCCTATTGCACGTGAAGCTGTTATTTCATGATGGTCGGTGAATTCCGTCAGTTCGTGCTGCTACCAAAATCTAACAGAAACCCTCGCTGTTACCGCGGCGTGGTCTGCCTGCCATTCGGAGGTTGGTGATAGTGTGATGGTTGGAGATTGGCCTAAGGCCATGACTGTGCTGATTAATTCTCACCAGCATTTCGCTCTGCCAAGGTTGATTGTACACTGCTCAAATTCAAACTTGAACTGTCGGATTTAGCGGGAGCGAGGGAGAGAATTATGAAATCGATTTTCGCCGCGATTATTCTGCTTGCAAGTTCTGCGATTGCCCAGACAGCCAGCGCGCAGGGTAGCCAGATGGCTCCTGACGGTACTTATGTGGGCGGCACGCCTCAGATGGCCCCCAATGGTACTTACGTCGGCGGTAAGCCTCAGATGGCTCCCGACGGTACTTATGTGGGTGGTACGCCTCAGATGGCTCCCGACGGTACTTATGTTGGCGGTACGCCTCAGATGGCTCCCGACGGTACTTATGTCGGCGGTACGCCTCAGATGGCTCCCGACGGTACTTATGTCGGCAGCCCCCCTCAGACGAATTCAGACGATTTTGACGATGGTGGTCACTCTTAATTGTTTCGTTGGTTAGCTGCCTCGGCGCCGGAAAGATACGTATCGTTTGCGTTCCCGACTGCGACTACCCGAAACACTACCCGACGAATTTAGCCTCCAGACGCCTTTAAGAGCGCCCCCTGTGGCTTGACGCCTGTCCCGCCATACGATTCAGCTAGGAATGGCCCCGTGGCGGAATGGTAGACGCAACGGACTTAAAATATTTGGTCCGGTTTTATATCCACGCTATAATACAGATGAAGTAATGGACGAACGTCACTACCCGATCACTACCCGTTTTGTTGCTTCATATTTGAAACCAAAAACCAAAGGAGATTAATGGATTTAACAACACAAGAGCATTTCAGACACCCTCAGTTTTCACCACTACATATATTCCAAAGAGATAGCGGCAAATATTTCGCCGGATTCCACCACAAAGGGCGTTACGTCCGCAAAGCAACGGGATTTTCAAATCCCGCTACCGCACTAAAAGCTGCAGAGGAGTGGTATCAGGACCGCATCGCGGAACAGCGCCTCGGGCTGTTTAAACCAACGCTTCGCAACACGTTAAAGGATGCCGCGCAGTTAGCGCTCAAGAAGCTTGAGGCTAAGGTTGAGCGGGGTGATCGATCCAAAAGGTACTCCAATGGAATCAAGCTTCTTCTGGAATCTGATTTGCTGCCTTTCTTTGGAGCATTTGATGTTAAAGACATTGGTCCGGCAAAGTGGAATGCGTACGAGACCCATATTCTTTCACTGAAGCCAAGTCTAACCCGCAAAACCCTCTATCAGCACCGCAACGCGCTTAGGCTCTGTCTCAATGAAGCTTTGCAGAGGGAGTGGATTGACCGGCTACCGCCCATAAAGGTGGATAAGGCGACAACTAAAGATGTTTTACCTCGGTGCTGGTTCGAGCGCAGCGAGCTCAGAACACTGCTACGAATTGCCAAACTTCACATTGATACACACAAGCAAACGCGTTGGGCAGGTGACGCTGCAGAGTGTTACGACTTCATAATCTGGCTCTTAAACACCGGAATGAGGGTAGGTGAGGCTCGCAACGTCCGCTTTTGTGATGTCGAAGTCTGTACGGAACAGGTGAAGCCTGGGCGAAATCGGCTCTATTGCCTGATTAAGAACATCGAAGGGAAGCGCGGAACTGGAGAATGTCGTTCCTGGTATGGCGCGTACAGAGCCCTACAGCGAATCATTGAGCGGCGACAAATCGCTGATCCCCAAAATTCCACCGAAAAACTGTTCCTGGCCCATCACCTCGACATGTTCAATGAAATCTTGAGGGAAGCCAATCTCAAGTTCACTTCCACTGATCCACCTCGGCGTCGCGATTTTGTGAGCCTGCGCCACACATACATCACTCTTGGCCTAATTAGAGGGGTGCCAATTTTCGATATCGCGACAAACTGCCGGACGAGCGTATTGATGATTCAAAATCATTACGCGCGCTTCGTAAGTCCCCGATATCTCAAGTCACTGAATAAAGGGGGCGCCAATGAATAGGCTGTACTGCCTCTGCCCGGCATTTCGTGGAGTCATTCGTTGGGTGGAGCAGAAACCCAGCAGTCCGCATCGGTTCAGAGTCGAGTGCGATGTGTGTGGAAAGTACATAAAATGGGGCACGAGAAAGGAACTACAGCTCGCGATGTTTGAAGGGAATATGGTCTCAAAGGTTGTCCCTTACAGATCAATTCCTGAGTTGTATGAGGGTATGTAGATGGGGCTTGGGCGCTCGTCGTAGCTCACGTCTGCACCCCCTCGCAAACGTCAAAAACTTTTACATTTATTGAAAGTCACAAGACCAAGAAATCTCTAACCCATTATGATTCTACATCATTCCACGGTCTAGCAAACTGGCACAGTTGATGCTGGGAGGTTTCGCAATTGTGATGGCGTTACCAAACCAAAATCTTTGAGGGGGAGGAAATCCAAAATGCGCAATCTCAAACTCGTCGGTATGGCAGTGACAGGATTAATCGCGCTCGGCATTGTGAATCCTGCAGTTGCAGATCCGGTCTACACGCTGCGATTTTATAACATTGACGATCAGATGTCAGGGTACATTACGAATTCAAACTACACCGATCAACTGATCATGCAGTACAACTTTCTTCAAGATTCTGGCTACGTAGATATCTCGAGCTATGTGGAGCCTGGACTCAATGACATTCTAATTACTGATTTCAATGGGCCTGCTGGCTGGACCTATGGATATGATTTCCAAATCGATGGAGTCACATACGATTCAGGCGTTTGTGGCAACGTGAACGTCTATGGCTGTGATAATAACGCATACACACCCGGGCTCGTTTACTCGCACGACATCGTGTTTACGGATGGCCCCACAACTGCTGCGCCCGAACCGACCACGCTCGTCTTATTGGGCACTGGTCTGCTTGGATTTGGCTGGTTGCGTCGCCGAAAGGCACGCAACGCCGCATAAGCGAAAACGTTGGAGGTTTGTGTGAACACCAGACTGCTCATTGCTGCGTTGCTGTTGGCAGGTGAAATATTTTTTGGAGGTGACGCAGCCTCAGCTTTACCCGTCAGCAATTGCGTTCTAGACGCTGGCGGGACAACAGAAACATGCTCTTTCTTCCCGAGCGATGCTTCGGGCAATTATTCAGCCGTTTCATCACCAGCCACTAGTTTAACTGGGGTTTGGCCTTCTGGCATTTGGCTCTTGGTGGCGTACCAAGGGGAATTCTTCAACCCCGCGGTAGGGGGCGCACAAATTCCCACAGCATCCGGACTTGTCGATATTTTGTATCTACCGGAGGCTGGCACATTGGGCACGTACTGCGGACTAGCCCAATGCCCTTATGCCGATGAGGCGATTTTATACACTCCTGATCAAAACGGAGTCTTCACCAATTTGCCGTTTGCCCCTCCGGTATGGCCTGAATTCAACTCTACTGGTCTTTCAATCCGCGGCATACGTTTGCGAGGACAGAATGACTCGGCTGGAACCTATATCCCAAACGGCGATCCAATTATCTCATCAATGTCGGGCGTAAATTTTATCACACCTGATGGTTTGGTTGCCCAGTTTGGGAGCGATACATTCGTAATCGAAACGCCTAATCCAAACGGCAACACCAATATTCCCGAACCGGCAACGCTCATTCTCTTCGCGGCTGGCCTCGCAGGGCTCAGCTTTATTCGACGTTTTTCCAAACCACGAAACGCAGCATAGTCCGCTTTTATTGCCACTCTTTCACGCCAAACTGTTTTGTAAATCCTACTACAATCATTTGATTATTGAACGAGACAAAGCCAAAGAAATCAGCGGGATAAATCCTCTGATATCAATGGCGCGCAATATCTGATTTGAGCGGATTTCTGTATGCTTTGGAGAAAGCTGGTTTGTTCAGTGGCTCACTTAACAAGTGGGGTCGCTGCTTGTCGTGGTGCTTTAAGAGGTCATTAGACTGATGGCGGTTAGCAGAACTTTGAGTATCGCTAGAAAGACCCACACTTGAGCAGCAAGACCCCAATAATTTCCTTTGTGTGCTTTTGCGTAGATACTGGCACTGCGCCATACACCAACCATAGTTAGTATCCAGTACGGCAAAGCTATTAGCGCAATCAGGAAGAGGGCCAAAACTATTTGACCCCGTTGCCCTGTTTAACATAATGCCGATGAAGAGTGTGACCAAAAAGACCAGCATGGTGCCGAAGAAGTAATAACCCCAAAATAATGTTGAGAGCGGCAGTTGCCATTACCAAATCCTAGTCACTATTGATGGCAATAAGTATCATTGAGCCTATGGGCAATTTGTCATCCCTGGTCGCAGTTGCATCGTGATTTTTTCTGCGACCTCCCCAACAATGCTGCTTTCTCTTCGTTGAACTCGTCTTCTGTAATTACGCCTTTCTCCTTTAGCGGATGTAGCTTCAGTAGTTCGTCAGCAATGAATTTTGCGTCCGCCACTGTGATTTTCCTCTTCGGTTCAAAATCGCCAATTTGCTACTGACCAGGGAGATTGGTGCTGCCGCGTTCCTTTGGCTCAATTCGTCCGTACGACTTTGCGTCCACTCTAGCAAACAGTCTTCGTAATCGCTTCTCGTTCCACACGCTCGGTTACGTTGTTTGATCCACATCTTTCATCGTTCTGAGGCTCTCGCTTAAGCCTGATGTTTCCGCTCTTGCGGCAGCAACACCAAAAGCCGACGAAAGGTTGCAATCCGCCCCCTTAATTCCGGTGACGAACAAATGGTCCTCGCAGCGAGGGATATTGCTTTGGAGCAATCAAAACTTGGCTGGCTGTCTGTAGTGCAAAGGTCGTCAGTGGTTGTCGGCAGTTGCGGTGGCGCCGTCGTTGACTTGTGGCTTCTTGGGTTGTGGAGGATTTTCCGCTTCGTCGTGAGGTGCGCCGTTTCCTCATTTTCTCGGCTGGGCTGTTCGTAGTGGTTCTGGTCGGGATGGCTATTTGTTGGGTGCTGTTTCCGCTGGCGTTTGGCTGGTTTCTGGGGGGTTCACAGTTTCATCGCGAGAAGGAAGCGAACAGTCCTTTAGCATTGGGGTTGTCAAGACCGAGTCTAACGATGTGCATCTCACTGTAATCTGCTGCCCCTTGGATTAGAGCGCCTATTCGAGCGTTATAACTCTTATCAAAAGAGGCTTGTACCGAAAGGAATTCATTCACACCCCCCAAATCGATCACTGGATTGTCGGATATAAAATCTAAATTGATCCGGTAATGTACCGGTTACGTCTAGAGTTTTGTCACCATAAGTCTGTTTTGCGGCAAGTTCGTTCTCGCTGTCGGCGGCAGCAAGCTGCGCCGACGTAATAGCAACAGTCTCATGCTGTTGATTACTGGATGAGGTTGCTTCATCGTTACGCCTTTATGGGAAGGAAACCAGTAATAGCCAACTATCACCAATAGAACCACCATAAGACTGCAGCATCAACACCTCCGCCAAGACATCCAAGCACTCGACTGGAACCTGGAGTTTTCGTCTGTGTGACTATAACTGTAGGCCGTACCACAGGAGATTTGTTTTCACCACTTCAGTCCCTTCGTGGCTCGGCTCAGTAGATTTTTCCCTCGAACGTTGTAACAGGCGCAATTTTTGTTCGTTGAACTCCTCTTCTGTAATTACGCCTTTTTCTTTGAGGTCATTTAGTTTCAGAAGTTCGTCAGCAATCGATTTATTGTTGGCCATAGAATGTCCGCCTTACGTCTTACTTGGTTATCTGTTCGGAGGATTTAGTACTAGCGATTTTTGCTCCTGAAACTCGGCTTCAGTGATGACGCCTTTTTCCTTGAGCTGATGCAGCTTCGAGAGTTCGTCAGCGACGTTGATGTTCGTATCGGTAGTTATTGGCTCTTTGCTTGCAGTTCGACCTGCGGTTTGAGTTTGAATATCACGCTGACCACCTGGATTTATGATTTGTATCGTCTGTTGGGTTTCATTCATAGCCGATACAGCCCACACCAGCGCAACAACCCACCCAATAAGTGACCAGCCCAGAAATAGGTTGATACAAAAGATTGCCACCGAATTAGGATGATGACGGTTCGCCGCGATAATTGTCGGCAGGAAATAAAACGCAATCAGTAGAATTAGTAGGATGGCTAGAGATGTTCCCATGAAGTTCTCGCCCTATTTGTTTAACTCGTACATTCTCAGTAGATCATCAGAAAAAATGGGCACCTCTCGCTACGACCCAATTTCGGTTCAATGACCACCAGGATTCTGACCTGTCGTGGCCGCTGCATTCCTCTGAATTAGCTCCTGAGTTCGACGCTCTATCCATTCAGCTAGGCAGTTTGTAAAGTCTGCTCTCGTTGCGCACGCACGATCTCGTTGCGATATCCACATTCCCTCCTCATGCCTAAAGGCGTCGGTAAAGCCTGCTGCTTGGCTCTCGCAGCTGCTATGCCAAATGCATGGCTGAGATTGCAGTCTGCCTGTCTTAATTCTGGGGACGAGCAGACCGTTCTTGCTGCCAGAGATATCGCTTTAGAGCAGTCAAAGCTCGGCTGACTGTCTATCGTGCAGACACTGCTCTCTGAATTCTCGGCAGTCGCCACCGCATTTGTTGTCGGACCGGGTGCTAATTGGGTTGGACCGGGTACAGATTGGGGTTGCGGCGAACTTTCTGGAACAGGCGGTTCGGGTGCGGTAGTTTCCGCAGTAGGCTCACCTGACGGCGATTTAAGCAAAAGTGCGTGCTGCGTATTGTCTATGGACCAAGATTTGAACTGTTTTAAAAAGCTCTGACCGAGCAACGGAACACTGCGGACGTCGGCGATGCTGCCAGCGACATTTGTGAGGATTGTATTGCCAACCCTGAGGGATTTGATCCGAAACGTCTTTGATGGCGTCGTGGTACCGTCCGCAAAAGTGTAGAGCTGCATCCCAAGGAAATCTGCTTCGCTCAAAGTACCCGTGCGCATAAGGTCAACACAACATCAGCTGGAATGCTGACGTCTGCGGAGCCACTATCGATAATGAATTTAATAGTGAGTGCATCATTTATTAGAACTGGGACGACGTAAACGCCGCTATCATTTTCCATAGGCACTGCGCTACCGGACGCAGCTACCACTTGGGTAGATGACAACTCCCCGCATTGTTTATAGTTTGTTTGCTGACAAACCCGTGTCATTGTTTGCGCTTGTGATATTTCAGCAGGCGAAAGTTTAGCTGCAATAGTGTCTCGGGCGTTCACTGCCTTGGTCCTGGCATCTCCATTCAATGACGCCGCGGCTAAGCTGAGCCACATGTATGCAACAAGATAATTCTGTTCGACTCCCTGTGCATTCGCATACGAGATCCCAAGATTGGCTTGCGCAGCCGGGAGCGCTTGGACAGCCGCTTTGCGATACCAGCGAACCGCTTCTGCGTTGTCCTGCGGCACTCCGCGTCCATCGTCGTACATGACAGCGACATTGAACTGCGCCACTGCATCTCCCTGTTCAGCTGCCTTGCGATACCAGATCAGTGCTTTGGAATAATCCTGTGGTACGCCGTGTCCATCTTCATACATGAAACCAAGATTATTTTGTGCTTCGGCCAGCCCCCGATCAGCAGCTTCTTGCCACCACTTCACTGCCTTCGAATAATCTTGCGCAACACCTAGCCCGTTGGCGTAAATGTACCCCAGATGGTACTGGGCTCCTGCGTCTCCATGCTCGGCCAATGGGAGCAAGGTGTTTTCATTTTGGTCAGTCGTTTGCTCCAATTGATTGGATCCGCCACTCGGTTGAGATTGAGAAGGCGTCGGCTGCTGTTCCGTGGCTGTTGGCGACAATCCATTTGATTGCTCGGTAGGCGCATTGCTGGTCGGGCTCGCGTTGGAGCCCTGCAAAGTACTGCCCGGATTTGGAGTATTGGTCTGATTTGATTGTTCAGCCGATGTGGTTTCGGTGCCTGGTTGCTGAGGCGACTCGACTGGCGTTTGCACCGATGCCTCTTGATCACCTTTATGCGACGAGAACCAGAAATAGCCACCTACGACGAGTAGAAACCATGAAGCGACAACCGCTACTGCTATCCAAGGAGCGTAACCAATTCCTCCTCTGGAGTTGGGCGCTGTCCCCACAAGAGGATTTGACCATATTTATTGTCCCCGGCTATCCCCGCCAAGCACCCTAATTCGACAAGCGCCCATATCGAGACTGCCAGACCAATAAGCGATAATATCAACGCCGCCCCAGACTGCGTGCTCTGCGCTTGGCCATTCGAGGCGCTCCCCGCTCGAAGTAAGATCGGAACCAAGTAAAAGAGAAGTAACCACCATCCGCTCTTATTTCGGTCGTGCAGGCGCTTGACGCCAATAGCAAGTGCCACAACGAACATCACCATGACAACAAGGAGGGCTATAATGCCTACGATGATTGCTACAAGAGCGTTTGGGCCACCCGATGTCGCTCCCGATGAAAACCAAAAGTAGCCCCCGATTGGTAGTACGAGCACTAGTTCGAGGAGAAACAGAATTCCAACGCCTGACCAATATCTTGCGCGATTGATGCGCCCGCGAAAACTGAAAAGAAAATTTGGCCAGCCCCGAAGTGGAGATGCAGATTGGATCTGCGGCTGGGTAAGTGTTTTCTCGAATCTATCGTTGTCGGGGTTGGTTTCATTTGCAGTGATTTTTCCCGTCTTTCGCTCCATAAGCAGCGATTTTTGATCTTCGTACTCAGCCTCGGTCAGCACATCCTTTTCCCTGAGCTCATTCAGCTTTGCCAGTTCGGCTGAAAGTGACCTGTCGCTCGCCATAGCGAGCCTCAAATTCAACGAATTGTCCGTCTCGCGGTTCGGCTTTGCTGCCTCAGCCCGTTCACTCTTGTTAGCTTGGTACAGAACCCAGAACCGCGAGCCAAACGTTATCAACAACCCCAATAAGAGATTCCCCGCTAGTGACCAATCACTGTGAAGAGCCGATGCGATGATGCCAAGCGGAACGACCCCAATCACTCCGAGGAAGAGGCCAGCTAAGACTCCCCATACGCCCCAATACATATAAGTGACTAGAACTCCGAATATCCAAGTCACCGCACCAAAGAGGTACGAGCAGGCATAAATGGCTTGAAGTGCGAAGTTACGAGTTCGATCAAACGCCGTCAGCGGCAATAGAACCATTCCGCAGATTGGCATGGCATATTTCGTGGCTACGATTAGGTATGGCAGGACGGCCATGCTCACGTAAACAATCCCGACGAAGAACAGAATGGGGAGCGCGGTGAAAGCAAGGAATCCAACGATCCCAAGCATTATCGAACCAAGATTTTTGAAATTATTCATGTGGGCGCTCACCGCTAAATATCGGCTCCACGGTATGCAATTGACCTGTCGTGTGTCATTGCCACTCCCAAATTGAGAGCAGTTAGTAATCGGTTCTATTGCTACACGGGACGCGACAATCTAGAGCGCAGTACTATACACCCAGTATCAATCGATTGGTGCGCTGATGAGAACCCAGAAAACTCAAACTAATTCAACCACTTTCCGTTGCGCATCAACATCAGCATCGATATACCGCTGGGTCATCGAGAGGGACGAATGACGTGCGAGCATTTGCACGTCCCTCATACTCCCCCCAACCATTGAAATCTTTCGCGCGACACTTGTGATGAAGGTGCGCCGCCCTGAGTGTGATGAACAACCCTCATAGCCAAGGCGGCGGTACCAATCGCGGAAAAGGTTGACAATCATCTGGGCGCTAGTCGAACAGCCACGCTCAGTCATAATTACGCGATTAGAACCAGTTCCGACTGGACAGGCGCCCTTCCAATCACTGAGCGCCTGCTTCAGCTCCCGACTGATGGGAATAATACCGCCGCTTCTTCCTTTGGACGCAGTGTCTTCCAATCTAATGTAATCCAACAAGGTACCTTCAGGATCTGACACCATGCTCCAGGTGAGGCGGGCAATCTCTTTTGCACGCAGTCCCGCCTTCACGCTGAGCAGTAGAATCAGTCTGTTTCTGAGGCGGTGACGAGTCGTTTCGAGGTAGGACAGCAAGCCTTTAATCTGTGCTGCTGAAAGTACCTTCGCTTGACGTGGCAGCATCCAAAAATCTCATTATAAAATTAACGGAATATATTACTCGTATAATGAGTTGAAACCAACGACAACGCTGCCGCTTTCAATCAATGTGTAATCTCAACAGGCTACGCAAACTCATTATAAAAAGCGTATTTTATAATCAATGTGGTATGGCGCCATCAGTGCAAGGCTAGTCGATTCAAGACTTCCGGCGTGATTTCTTTAACATAATCACTTGGGCTCAACCTGATCACAATCGGCGACTTGGTTTCAGATCGATATGGCGGATAACGGAGGCATGATCTCACTTTGATCTTCTCGCCCTCACTTAACGCGCGCCAGAACGCAGGTGACATAAGGGGTTCTTCGCAGTGAAAGAATGCAATGTCGTTCACTAATTGATCGGCATATTTTGGAAACTGATAAGGCGCGAGAAGCAAATCGAGATAGTGCTCCACCACCTTGAACACGGTCAGCACTAAAATTGAGATGTCCGCATAGGAGATTAGGTTGTAGCTGATGTACAAATCGAAGCTGGGTTCGTTTGCAGAGAAGCAACCGCAGCAGGAAACACCAAGGTTTCGTGAAAATGGAACGCACCAGTATTCGATGCTATCAATATTTGATCCTCCAATCAGATTGAAAGCGCTATTGACGTATACATCGCGGAAGCGCGAGGAATGAAGTTCAAATTGTTGAGAACACTCTCGCAAATAAGCACGCGCATCAGGTGAACCTACTAGTTCTGACGATTTGCGGAGCAGCTCCCCAGTTTCCTCTTCCCTGGCATATTCCAGGCACATTGCGCGAAGATGCAGTGAAATGAACATCGCACGTCGCTTTTGTGCTTTTGTCGTTTCAGCGGGACGAAAAAGCATTTGGTCGTGAGCTGGGCAGAAGCCCTTGTACGTTCCAGCTTGATTGACACCAATTTCGACGACTTCTACGAGGTCTGAAGGTTTTAGCGGTGGAGACAGACCAATTGAAGGACGCCTTGTGTAGACGTGACGATTATCAGCTAACGCTTCAATTATAGATGATCGCGGAATTCCGTGACTCAAGATTGCCCGCTTATTGCATCCCGGAAACAAGCAGTCGTAGTCTTTCCTACGTACATGCTTCTGCGCGAGATACGTCAACGATTTGAATTCGGCGTCCACAGCGCAACTGAGAACCCTTCAGGTTTCTTGAAGCGTATAGTCTAAAAGAAACAAATTCGGCAAGCGATAGCTTGTGCGCTAAAAATGACAAATCACCCAAGGACTCACGAAACAGTTCTCTGCTGAGGGCAATGTTCATCAGCATCACTACTTTCAAGCTCGTTCTTCAGTACAACGCCACTCAAATACGCAAACGAACCAAGCAGCGTGAGTTCATCAGCGTAACCATGCATCATCCGGGCAGAAGATCCATCAGCGTACACAACGACTGTTGCGATGCAGCTGATGTTCCGGATTTCATTCTCAGCCTTGAGAGCCTCCAGTGTGTTCCGGATGCGAGTCTGACGATCAGATTCTTTAAATTCTTCAGCCATAGCAGCCGCCTATAATTGTGAGGTCAGAATTGCAAACGAGATTCTTCATAGACGTCACCTCACTAATCAGAAAGCTGTTCGTCCTATCCTAATGAAGCTCGCTACTATTCACGCAACAATAAAGGCTGAGCGACTCACAACGACAAGCTGAGCAACAACCCTGAACAAAATGATTCCAGAGTCAGTGAAGGGATAGCAATTATAGCTGGTCAAGCTGGTTGAATTTATTCAGGCGGCCATCGCTTTGGTTGCTGTTTGGTTTCCCATTAAAATCAGGTTCAGCTGATTGGCTCTGGGTAATGAGTCGTTGGCTAATTTTGGCGAAGGCTACTTTTCATTAGACCATAGCGCTACCTTCCCTTTCCGAGAATCGGTTTTAAACCAGGGTGAAACGACGAACTAACTCCCCTGACCTTGCAATGGCAGTGCCTGGGTCAGCGATGAGATGGCTGCAAATGCAGATTCCTAATATCGACTTTGTCTATGCCATACGACAAAGCCGGAGCTTCGTTTCTTGTAATGTAACGCATGTATTTATCCGGATCACCCGAGAGTGCCTCAACCCAAATCTTCCCGGTAATACGGCGTGGGGCGTAACGCGCTTTGGACTTAAGGCGCTGAATCACTTTGTTCCAGTGCAAATCGATCAGGTGTTCGAGTGCCGGGATGTCAAAACCGGCGGGCTGCTCAAGTAAAAGGTGATAATGGATAAAGATGCCCGCTAATGGGTCACCGCCAGGTACGGGCACCATACCGAGCTCTTTCCCAGCCCGAATAGCGGCGTTCTTATAGACGGCGCGGTTCAGCCTTCTAAAGAAGTCTTTGACGCAGCCTTCCACGAGATTTTGGGGGTAGGACCGACGCCCTTTAATCCCAAGTGTGACCTTTAGCCATCGACAATTTCTCGCGCGAACCCAATCCGTTATGGAATTCACCAGTTTCGTCTTCATTCAAAAATTCCTTCCTCAAGCCAAGACATACGGGCTTCTGGGAGCAGGCGTTCAACTTGAGCAACCTGGTCCGCAAGCGAATCATGCTCCGGATTTGCCCGCGGCAAGATTATTTCCGGCGTCACTGGAGCGGGACGCGTATCGGAGAAGGGCCCGCAATCACACACGTCCCAAACAAGAGTCGGAGGTAAGTGGGTGTTGCCGATATCGACTCTGTACCGTCGGAGGGCCAACCTCGGCTTCAGACGTATCTCTCCGATAAGGCACGGAGGGGGCTGCTCCAGCCCGGGTCTCAGCTCTTGAAGTGACCTGGACCAACCTTCGCAGATCAGCTGCCGAAACTTTGAAGGTTCGTGGCAGGTGGGGCGCTCAATGCAAAGTACGGCGTAGGAGCATTTTGAAGAATTCTTGGCAAAAAACGCCGCCCTGCAAAGCTTCTTGCCGTCGAGGAGCGCATCGTTCCCGAAAGCAGCCCAGTCGAGCCTGCGAAACAGGTGGGCTACACAATGTTCTAAGAAGGGTGGGGGGTAGGACTTTGGCCCTTTAATTTTTAGCGAGCACAACAGCCAGCTAACGCCTTCTTGGGCACTGATCCGGTTTTCAACGTTGGCGCATTCGGTTTTTCTCATTCGATTCCTTTCGTTTTTTAAGCCGGGCTTGCCGGCTTGTGGATGCGGCAGTCCAAGAGGGGGAGCCGGTCCAGGTGCCTAGTATTTGCGAGGTTCGTCTTGTCGAAGAAATTTTATTTTGCGAACAAAGAAAAAAATATTCTCTGAGTCGGCGATTCTGTGCTCCTGCCCATTTTTCCTTCCGTTTGACGTCAAGCCAGCACTCATTTCACCCCGGTTGGACGGTGTGCCGGGGACGGATTATCGGTGTCTTTGGGGGAGCTCAAGAGGAAGCTAGCGAGGGGTAGAAACACCCCGACGGGTGGCTTACCGCCAGTCACCGGCGCCAGGTACAGCTCTCCCCCATCTCGGAGTACAGCGCCGGAGATCTGGGTTTTTGAAGCAGCCACCGCTCGGGATTACCCTGGGTGCGGCAAGCCTCAGGAGCAGGGTGCCATGAGACGTTGGATATGGGTCGCATTGCTGGCCGCAGCGGTGGTCATTGGTCCAGCCTCCGCTGCTTCCTCAATGACGGATGATCAAGTCAAGGCGCAGATCATCCACAACTCGCTTGCTGGTTATCCCGGTAATTGCCCATGCCCATACAACGTCGCGAGGAATGGAAGTAGCTGCGGACGGCGAAGTGCCTACAGCCGCCCTGGCGGGTATTCACCGCTTTGCTATCCAAGCGATGTCAGCCAGCAGATGGTTGGTAATTACAGGCGGGAGCACAACGTTCCTCCGCCGAACTAAAGCGATAAGGCAGTTAGTCGCACAAACTTTCTGACGTGGACTGCGGCTCCGATCACATCGGTGAGGCGCTATTCTCAACGCGAGCCTTTGGGAATTACAGACGCCCGGCGCGAGCCTCTTTCCGCGCATACCCTGGAGCCCACCCCTGGCCTATCGGTCAGGGATTATTGGTGTGGGCTGGTCTGGCGAGGTTGATCCGCAGCGCGATCATTCGGTGCGGTTCCAAACTCGAGGCCAGTACCTGTCCCCAACTGCGAATTTGACGATGTCATTGCTTTCAGAACGCCGCGCTGATCGAACGTCAGGCTGACGCTGGTCATCTTCGTATCAGCGCCACCGACGAATGCCCCGATGATTGGGATGAAAGTTTCCGGGCGCGCCTGGACCTGCGCGTACGAATAAATCGAAACACGGCTTCCATCATCGAGCGTGAGATTTGTTGTTGGGTAGCCGAGCTGGCGCACCACTTCGGCATAGGTGGTCTGGCCCCGCTGGAAATGTGCAATGTCCGCCTCGTTGACTTGAACGCCGCTCGATGCGCAGCCGACAAGAGCAATCGATGCCGTGATCAATATTGCGAATTGTTTCATGTTCTTCCCCTTTGAACAGCCCCAGCCCGTCAGGAGCCAATTCTTTTCAGTGTTGCGCTGAAGGTCATGCCGGGCGCTTCTTTGGCGGTGCCAGTCAACTTGGCATCTTGGCCAGAAAACGAGCCCTGCAGACTGATATGGACATTGTCGCGACCAAAAACTGATTGCATCCCAGGCGGTTTAGCATGACCGTTGGTCGTAACCTCAGCCGTGAATTTGTCACCTTCGAGTTTGTAATTGCCGGTGTAATACATCATCGAATCTCCGCCGCGCAGATGTCCGTCCTTTAGAAAGACAACACCCGTACCGGCGCCTGCTGGCGCACGAAATTCAACAGCGTAGAATCCTTCATGCATGGCACTCTCCTCCGTTGAGGAAGTCATTTTATAGGCTTCCACTTCCGATGATATCCCACTTTCGCTTCACAGCGATTTCCTGGGGTGCTGGCACTTAAAACATGAGCCTGATGCAATCTGCTACAGAGTCGAGAGGCCAGCAGCAAGCTTATAGTCAAGCGATTTGGACACGGTTCTCAACACTCTTCTCGGATAAATTGCATTTATGCTGTGGTCATGGGCATCTCTCGGACTACACATGATATATCCAGAAGGAGTGGGATAGCTGCCTCGAAAGCGGTACGCCTCAATCATTAGAACGACTTCATTGCTGTGGAGCGCTATTACCCTCAATTGTTTAGGCATCTTTTTTCCATATGCCTGATCCCAGAGATTTTCAACGCACCGAATATCTGGAAATTTGCCGTGAACACGAAGCAAATTCGGCTTAACTAAATAGCCCTGCAAGAACACACAATTGGTTTGATTCACAAGATCCGCGACGGCTCAGGTCTGCGGACGTGAAGCATATGTCCTTTAACCCAGGCGTCGCTTTTTCAAAACTGTCCAGTCCCCAAATACCGATCCAGAATGCTGATCCACTCCAAACGGGTGTAGAAAATGGCTTTGCCATAATTCCAAGCCCCTTGATCTTTCCCGTTTTCTGATCGAGACCAGATAGGATCGTGTTGCCAGAGACGGAGGAAAATTGCGTAAATCCATTTGAGTGGAATGAAAGCTTGATTTGTTCGGATGCGGTGTATTCATCAACGATTTTTGATTTTGTCAGAATGGCACCGGAAATTGAATTGCTTACCTGCAATTTGAATAGGTAGCCTTGTCTTGCTCGATGATACGGGAGCATTATTGCGAAACCGCCATCGGGAATTTTGTACGGAACGATTTTGGTAATCTTGCGCCACGTTCCCGATGGGTCTTCAAACAGGACGCGAACTTCCTTTATCGTCCGGCTCCTAAAACTCGCGGTGCGTTCGCTCTCGCTTTCTTCATTCATTTGATTATTCACCAAATGAGGTTGGCTTCCCAATCACCGGCAACGCTAGTTCGGCGATTAAAAAGCAGCCGCGAACTATTCATTTACTTGGAGTTCCGTCATCAACGCTAAAGCCTTGCCACACTTTGGGCACCAGTGAATTTTGAGAATGTGTGTTTTCTGCCATGGAATTTAGTTGCCCAGTGTCGGGCACACTTTCGAAGCGTCGGTGTCCTCAGCAACTAGACCTAGCTCCTTACCTGATGGATCATAGAGCCAAAGATTGTCATAACTCCCGCCTTGAACAAAATAGCGGTGTTGCTCAACGACAAGATCACCCTGGAACTGGCCAGCGAGAACGACACACGCAATTTCACCTGGGGCCACGAACGAAACTTCTTTGGTAGAAATTTTCAATGAATGAATTGCGTTCGAAGTAGCCCAAGCTTCAGTCTGAAAGTACAACGTTTTATTGTCGGGCGAGAGGATCAAATGTTTAAATCCGCTCAAATTCTGCTTTGGATCATTTGAGGAACGGTTGAATAGCAACACAGTAGAAGAGGTATTTAGATTATATGTTGCCTCAATTTCCATATTCGGATCGTCTGCCGAATTCCGCCCCGGCAATGTCTTTATATAATAATTTGTATTTCCGCCCGGACCAGTGATGACTTGATTAATTGAAAATCCGCCAGGCGCCGCGTGCTGTACTGGTTGAAAGTCGATGTTTGGAACAATGTATGTCTGCGCAGATTTTCCGGCCATGACGTAAGTCACACTCGACGTATTCTGTCTAGCGGACTTGACCGAAACACGCATGCCAATTGTGATATCGATACACCCGCCGTCTTTTTTAAGTGCCAAGTCTGTCGGAGACGAGTTTGGTCGGGCTGCTCTACTGCTGCCATCCGGAAGCGTCAGCTTTGCCAACGCGTCGGAAGAGACGCACATAAGACCCGGCTTGATTGCTACGAGATCATCTGCCGAAGCGGGCGTTGACGTGGCGACAAATGTCAACAAGCCTATAGCATATGAACGCAGCACAAATTCGTGCCGAACTCGGCACTTCAGGTCTGTCGAACACTCAATTAGATGTGGTTTCATAATCCGGTCTGACAAATATTTTTTTGCTAATGGCATGAAGAGAATACCGCATACGCGCGACCTGATCCAGGCGTGGTTAGGACAGGCTATTCTATTGGACGTGGGAATCGGTTCCTCCAGTTCGCCTTTATTCATTTAGGGTTGGCACATGCCCGACAAGAAAAGTCTACCGCCGAAAATCGAAATTGACGGCGCTCTCCGCTACAGGACCGCGCATCCGGCGTGCATCTACTGCCGTTCAACCGCCGAACCATTGTCGGATGAACACATTGCGCCTGTCTCTATTGGTGGAAACGTTATCATTGAAAAGGGAAGCTGCGAAATCTGTCGCGCCAAAACGAAGGCTTTTGAACACACTTGTGCGGGCGAGATGTTCGGTTCCTACAGGTTGTCAATCGGTGGTCCTATGCGAGAGAGGCGCAAGTGGCCGAGCACGGTTCCAATTCGCATTTTCGATAAAAGTGGAAATCAGGATAGGATTTAGGTTCGCTGGGAAGAACGCCCAGCCGTGCTCATATTGCCTCGATGTACTGCGCCCGGGGCACTGTCGGGAAACCCGGCCAGCTTTACACCAAATTACTGGATTTATATAGCCGATCCGACGTTCTCAAACTTGCCGGAGGAGTTAAAAAAGCGCGATGGCTCAAAGATTGAGATAGGGCGATTTAGAGGAGTGCCTTTCTGCCGACTTCTCGCAAAAATTGCGCACGGGATGGTGGTGGTGGAGTGCGGGCTCAGCGACGAAGTCGAATGGCCTGCACGAGCGATTGTCCGGGGCGAGCTGGATGGCCTCAGTGAATTTATTGGTGGTTACGTTGACGATCTTCCCCCAGATGCCGGAGTCCCGCATTGGGTTATCATCAACACCGTCGAGAAAAATGGAAAAATCTATTTTACTGTGCGCATTAGGCTCTATTCCTATTTGGGAACGCCAATCTATATTGTCGTTGCGGCAATCGCCTCAGACCTCAAGTACAAATCAAACAAGACGCTTTCTTGCGAGGAGTTCTTTGACGTGAAGCTTTTAAAACCGCCCCTGGCTCCATGACAACTCCGCTCACTTCTTTTTCGGCTAGGGACGCCTAGACGGGCGCGCTTCGTTCAATCTTCATAATTGTATTCATAGTCATACACTTCCTTATTGGCTGCTTTGGGGTGAATGAACGCGTCAGTAATGGGCGCGTATGCCCAACAGAAACCAGTAGCGCGCTTAATTTTATTTGCGTCGGCGTATTGAATGACGCCAGCGAGAACAAGGTAGCCGTCCGTGGAGCTTCCTGGTTCAGTAGCAGAAACGCAAAAGCCTCTGCTTTCACCGGCTGCCAAGATTTGCTGCGATTTTTCCAGAGGCTTAACATTAGCCAGCAGGTTAGGTCTTTCTGTAGCCCAGCGGATTCCATCTTTTCGTCCGAATACGCCGCGGACACCGGTAATTATGGCCGGGCTCTCACCCACGTTAGTAATTTCGATGAAAGCGCCGCCCCTGTCTTTTTGAATGCCGCGAATACGAAGCCGTGGGCGGTGGGTAGCAGTAAACTCCTCACGCGCAAGACGAACCTGGTTATTCGTTACAAGCCACAGCGTCAGCGTGAATGCAGCCACGGCGATTGTTGCAAGAGCCGTAATTGCGCCAGTGTTTATATTGAGACTACTCGCCTCACACACAATCAACTGCGCGGTGTTTTCTACAAAACCCTGCTCCCGATTATCGCCATTGGATTGTTTGTAGTTGGCGATGCAAGATTGATAAGACGGTGAGAGCGTTACTAAGAAGACACAAATTGAAACCGCCAGTAAGATTAGCGAAAGCCACAAAAATATGTGCGCGGCTCGCCGCTGCATTTTCAGCGCCCCCTATTCGCCGCTCAGAAGATGTCGGCGTTTTCGCGTTGATCATAGCGGACGGACACTCCATCTGCCATCACGGTCACGGCATCCCGTCAACCAAGAGACTAGTACCATCGCCCGCCTATGGGAGATTGGTGATAGGGGCACCGAATGTCTGCTTATCGCTAGAAGAGGACATTCTCAAGACATTCTTCTCACCCGAGCATAAGCACTTAGACCCTTCATACCAGACCTGCGTATGGTGTTTAATCATTTCATCGATGAAGATTCTCGGAAGGGACAGGTGCGCGCATTCGATCAGTTCAGGCCAACCCAACCCAACCCAACCCAATGCTTTTCCGACCCCAGTGATGAAGACTTATTAGGTCATGGATGTCAGTCGTTTTTTGCACTGTTACCAGAGGCGTCACATCGCATGCCATTTGCATCAAGCAAATTATTTCAGAGCGCGCGCACGCGGAACTTGAGAGACGTCGCCTATCTTGCGATTACTATATGGGCCTTGGCTTATTTGATCATTGCAGGTGGAGCATATGTATTTAGTGCACATCCACCCTATGACGCGCGTGGGCTACTACTCGGACTCGATTTCGTCAACACTTGGGCGTCTGGCCGCGCGGCGCTCACTGGGAACCCCGCAACATGGTTTGACGCCAGCGTTTACAATACGGCCCTCCACGCAACTTTTGGTCCTTCATTCCCGACGATAAGTCAGTGGTTCAATAATTGGTCATACCCACCTGATATTTTGTTGTTCACTTGGGTCCTTGGGTTGCTTCCTTATTTTCCCGCTTACACTTTGTGGAGCATAATTGGCTTCGCAATTTATTATTTCGTTGTGACGAATAATGAGGGGCGTTTTGACCGCATACTTTTTCTAGCGGCAGCACCTGCCGTCACTTCCAATCTGCTTAGTGGACAGAACGGTTTCTTTACAGCAGCGCTTATGATTGGCGGGCTATCAAAATTGGACAAAAACCCGGTGCTAGCGGGAATCTTTTTCGGTCTGCTCACTCTGAAGCCACAGCTTTGCCTTCTCGTACCGGTGATGCTGTGCGTCACGAGGCAATGGCGTTGTATTGCTGCCGCTGGGGCTACAGTGCTCATATTAGCTGCAACCACCAGTGTGATTTTTGGCATCGAAGTCTGGGAGTCATATTTCCGAATTGCACTGCCAATACAGAATACCGTGTTGCGCGAAGGCAGAGGATTTATCGCGTATATGCCGACCATATTCATGAATGCGCGGCTTCTTGGCCTCACACCAGATTTCGCATGGTTTGTGCAAGCGCCAGTATCAGTGGGCGCCTTGAGCGTAGTCGTTTGGACGTTTTGGAAACGACGCGATCGTGATCTCTCACGTGCCGTCTTTATCACCGCTTCACTCGTCGCCACGCCATACATGTTTACCCATGACATGGTGATGCTTGTCTGGATTGTGGCCCATTTACGTGAGCGAACCGATGGCACTATTTGGGATGATATTTTGGCTGTCGCAGTGTGGATCTTACCTGCCGCCGCCGGTCCGCTTGGACTCGCGGGCGTACCTGTATCTGCTGTAGTTCTATTGGCTTTCCTGGTGAGGTTAGTTTTCCGCCTTTCTAATGACCACATTCCTCATAATGATTTTCTGCCCGGTTCCGCTCATGGAGAAATTTCGCTAGTGCAGAAAAAGCTTTACATCTCGAAGTCGAAACGATCCAACCGATACTTGTTTATTTGGTGCCAGCACTCGGGGCACACTCTAGTGATTACCTGTCCCTTCCGAAAACCTCATCAGTGTGACTGGGTGCATGTCCTCTTTGGGTCATAAGCGGACCTTGCGACTACTCACGAGAGGGGGGTGCCTAAAGTGTGGCTCAAAATCAATGTAGCAATACCCCCCTCCCGAGGGGGTGAGGGGGTAAGGGACGTCGAGTACTTCGATTGGGCACTACCCGAAACACTACCCGACGAATTTGGCCTCCAAGTGCCGTTAGGAGCGTCCCCAGTGGCTTGACGCCTGTCCCGCCATACGATTTAGCTATTCTTGGCCCCGTGGCGGAATGGTAGACGCAACGGACTTAAAATCCGTAGTTCCGAGAGGAATGTCCCGGTTCAAGTCCGGGCGGGGCCACCAGCCTTCGCTTGCTTCGCAAGCTACGGCTCGGCAAGCCATGATGGATTTCTGGCGAAGCAAGCGGAGGCTGTCGCGCCGAAGCGCGCAAGCGCGAAGGCGGACCGCACGTGAGTTCGCGAGCTTCGGCTTGGAAAGCCAGCTATTTCTTCGGCTTCCGGAACCGCAGCATGAATTGATCGGTGTGGCTGCGGATGGCGGCGTCGAACACAGTGGCCGTGTGTGGATCGTCAGGGTTACGCAAAATCCTGCTTTCGCCGTCGAATTTGAAGCCCGCGGCCTCCACTTCTTTTTTCACCATCGCGGGGTCGATGCGGTGAAGCTTGGCAATATCGGCCATCGTTGCGCCTGGCGCCGCCGCGTGATCGAGCACGAAGAAAATGCCGCCCGGTTTCAGTGACGCATAGACGGATTTGTCGAAGGCGATCATGTCGACCTTGCCGAACAGTTTTTCGATGTGCAGATCGTGATAATTCTGCGTGGTCCACATCATGTCGAGCCGTTCGGGCGCTTTCAGCTCACCCACGGGCTCGGTTATGGCGCTGACATTGCCATAGGCGGGATCGGCGGCGATAGCCTTGGAAGCATCGGCCGCTTTGGGAATGCGCGCGAGAATTTCCTCGCCGGTGATGGAATAGACATGGCCTTTGGGCCCCACCACCTTGGCCAATAGCCGCGTATAATAGCCGCCGCCCGGCATCAGTTCGCCCACGATCATGCCCGGCTTCACGCCCGCAAACGCTAGCGTCTCGGCGGGCTTGCGGTCGGCGTCGCGCGCCGTGTCCTTGTCGGGCCGCGACTTATCGGCAACAGCCGCACTGATGTATTTTGGAATGGGCGCGGCACCCGCGCTGGTGGCGAAGGCGAAAAGCGCCGCGGCAAGAATGAAATGATAATGACGCATATGAACCCCCCAGAGATTATTTTTAAAAGACTAGCAGATCGCAAGGCGGGGAAACATTACATCTGCATGGTCCAGCCGCCAACAGCCATGGCGGCCTGGCGCACGGCTTCCGAAAGCGTGGGGTGCGCGTGGGAGGTTCGCGCAATGTCTTCGGCGGAAGCCGAGAATTCGATTGCCAAGGAGGCTTCCGCAATCATGTTGCCCACATCGGGCCCAAGCATGTGCACGCCCAGCACGCGGTCGGTGTGCGCGTCGGCGATGATCTTCATGAAGCCTTCAGTGGTGAGGTTGGTTTTGGCCCGCGCGTTGGCCGTGAAGGGGAATTTACCGGCCTTGTAGGCGACGTTTGCGGCCTTCAATTCCTCTTCGGTTTTGCCGACAGTCGCTACTTCCGGATAGGTATAGATGACGGATGGAATGGCGTCGTAATTCACATGCCCCGCGCGGCCTGCGATGCGTTCGGCCGCGGCCACCGCCTCGTCTTCCGCCTTGTGGGCGAGCATCGCCCCTTCGCGCACGTCGCCGATGGCCCAGATGCCATCGACGTTGGTTTTGAAGTGTTCGTTGGTAATGACGCGGCCCTTTCGGTCCAGCTTCACGCCGGTCTTCTCTAGGCCAAGGCTGCCCGTGTAAGCGCGCCTGCCGATGGCGACGAGGATAACGTCCGCATCCACCGTATCGCGCGCACCGCCCTTGGCTGGCTCGATCGCCACCTGCAGCGACGCCCCTTTCTTTTCCACGCTCACCACTTTGGTGGCGAGCCGGAATTTCATCCCCTGTCGTTCCATCAGGCGTTGGAATTGCTTGGCCACATCCATGTCGACGCCTGGCACGATGCGGTCGAGAAATTCCACCACCTGAACTTCCGAACCCAGCCTGCGCCAGACCGAGCCTAGCTCAAGCCCGATCACGCCAGCACCCACCACCAGCAGCCGCTTCGGCACCGCGCCAAGCGCGAGCGCGCCAGTGGAAGAGACAATCCGTTTTTCGTCGATGGCGACGCCTGGCAGCGGCGCCACATCGGAACCCGTGGCGATGACGATGTGCTTGGTGACGAGTTCGCGTGCGCCGTCTTTGGTTTTCACTTCTACCTTGCCGGGTGAGGCTATGCGCGCTTCGCCGACGATTGGCTCGACCTTGTTTTTCCTGAACAGGAATTCCACGCCTTTGGTCAGTTCGCCGACCACCTTGTCCTTGTGCGCCATCATCGATTTGAGATCGACGGCCAGATCGCGCGCCATGATCCCCATTTTGGGGAAGCGGTCTTTCGCTTCCTCGTAAAGCTCGGTCGCGTTGAGCAACGCCTTCGATGGGATGCACCCGACGTTCAGGCAGGTGCCGCCGAAAACGCCCCGGCTGTCGACGCACGCCACTTTCATGCCCAATTGGCCGGTGCGGATGGCGCAATTGTAGCCGCCGGGCCCGCCGCCGATGATCACGACATCGAAATTGTCGGCCATGTCAGACGTCCAGCAGCAGGCGCTGCGGGTCTTCCAGATCCTGCTTCACACGCACGAGGAAAGTAACGGCTTCGTGGCCGTCTACCAGACGATGATCATAAGAGAGCGCCAGATACATCATCGGGCGGATCACCACCTGGCCCTCAATCGCCACCGGGCGCTCCTGGATTTTGTGCATGCCCAGAATGCCCGATTGCGGCGTGTTGAGAATGGGCGTGGACATCAGCGAGCCGAACACGCCGCCATTGGTAATGGTGAAGCTGCCGCCTTGCAATTCCTCCAGCTTCAAATGCCCTTCGCGCGCGCGCGCAGCGAAATCGGCGATATGTTTTTCGATATCGGCGAGGCTGAGCTGATCGGCGTCGCGCAACACCGGCACTACCAGTCCTTTGTCGATCGATACCGCGATGCCGATGTCGTAATAATTCTTGTAGATGATGTTGTCGCCGTCGATTTCGGCATTGACCGCGGGGATTTCCTTCAGCGCTGCCACGCAGGCGCGCACGAAGAAACCCATGAAGCCCAGCTTCACGCCGTGCTTCTTTTCGAAGCTTTCCTTGTAATCGGCGCGGATGGCCATGATGTGGCTCATATCCACCTCATTGAAGGTGGTGAGCTGGGCGGCAATGTTCTGCGATTCCTTGAGGCGAAGCGCAATCGTCTTGCGCAGGCGGCTCATGGGCACGCGTTCCTCGCGTGCACCTTGTGCGCGCGGGGCGGAAGGTTTGGGGGCGGCCACGGGCTTTGGAATTTTCGCGCGCGCTTCAAGCGCGGCAATAGCATCGGCTTTCGTTACCTGCCCGTGCTTGCCCGTGCCTGGAACCGACGCGACATCCAGTTTTTCTTCTTCGGCGATACGCCTGACCGATGGCGGCGGCGGCGGCGTTTGCGTTTTGGCTTCTGCTTTCACAGGCGCAGCGGTTTGCGGCTTTGGCGAGGGTTGCGCCAGTGCTGCCGGTTTAGCGGCTTCGGCTTTAGCGGCCGGCTTGGCGCCCGCGCCTTCCTTTACCGCGCCGAGAATAGTGCCCACCTGAACTGACTGGCCCTGTTTCACCCGGATTTCGTCCAGCGTGCCGGCGGCGGGCGAGGGCACTTCCACCGTCACCTTGTCGGTCTCGAGTTCGACCAGCGGCTCGTCGCGCGCCACCGCATCGCCCTCTTTCTTGAACCATTTGGCGATGGTCGCTTCGGTGACGGATTCGCCCATGGCGGGCACTTTGATTTCAATGCTCATGACGGCCTTTTACAGTGTCAGCGCCTTGTTGAGAAACGTCTTGAGTTCGGCCAGGTGCTGGCTCATCAGGCCGCTAGCGGGTGAGGCGCCTTCTGGCCGTCCCACATAACGCGGGCGGTCTTTCCGGCCGATTTTCGTGAGCACCATTTCGAGACGCGGGCTTATGAAAGTCCATGCGCCTTGGTTCTCTGGCTCTTCTTGGCACCAGACGATCTCGGCCTTGGGAAAACGCCTAAGTTCTTCCGAAAGCGCAGCCGATGGGAAAGGATAAAGCTGTTCCACGCGCAAGAGCTGGATGCGTTTTTCAGCTCGCTTCTCGCGCTCTTCGAACAAATCGTAATAAACCTTGCCAGTGCAGAGCACCACGCGCCTGATCTCGGCGTCGGCCGCAAGCTGGCCGGTATTTTGCGCGTCATCCCAGAGCACGCGGTGGAATGAAGAGCCGGGCGCCATATCGGCGAGCCTGGATATGCAGCGCTTGTTGCGGAGCAGCGATTTCGGCGTCATCAGCACGAGCGGCTTGCGGAACGAGCGGTGCATCTGGCGGCGCAGGATGTGGAAGTAATTGGCGGGCGTCGTGCAGTTAGCCACCTGCATGTTGTCTTCGGCGCAAAGCTGCAGGAAACGCTCGAGCCTGGCAGAGGAATGCTCCGGCCCCTGGCCTTCGTAACCGTGGGGCAAGAGCAGCACGAGGCCCGACATGCGCAGCCATTTCATCTCGCCCGAAGCGATGAACTGATCGATCACCACCTGGGCGCCATTGGCGAAATCGCCGAACTGCCCCTCCCACAGCACCAGCGCCTTGGGTTCGGCGAGGGAATAGCCATATTCGAAGCCCAGCACCGCATTTTCCGAAAGCAGCGAGTCGATCGCCTCGAATTCCGCCTGTGTCGCATTGATATGATTGAGCGGCACGTAACGGTCTTCGTTTTCCTGATCGATCAACGCCGCGTGGCGCTGCGAAAACGTGCCGCGCACCGAATCCTGGCCCGACAGGCGCACAGGATAGCCTTCCGTGAGCAGCGTGCCGAAAGCGAGCGCCTCGGCAGTCGCCCAGTCGATACCCTCGTCGGTTTCGAACATCTTTGCCTTGGCGGCGAGCAGGCGTTCCAGAGTGCGGTGAAGATGAAATCCTTCCGGCGTGGACGTGAGCGCGCGGCCGACTTCCTGAAGCAGTTTATTCTCCACCGCCGTCGTGCCGCGCCGGTCGCCGGCCGGCGCTGTTTCAAATCCGGTCCAGCGGCCATCCAGCCAGTCGGCCTTGTTGGGGTGAAGCGCGTCTGCCGCGTCCAATTCCTGGTCGAGGCGTTTCTTGAATGCGTCCACCATCGCATGGAATTCGGTTTCGCTGATCACGCCTTCGCCGATCAATTGCTGGGCGTAAATCGTAAGCGTCGTCTCGTGATCTTTTATCGCGCGATACATCAGGGGCTGGGTGAAGGAAGGCTCGTCCACTTCGTTGTGACCGAAGCGGCGATAGCAGAACATGTCGATGCACCACGTCCTTGTGGAACAGCTGGCGGAACTCGGTCGCGATGCGCGCGCAATGCACAACGGCTTCGGGATCGTCACCGTTCACGTGGAAGATGGGCGCCTGCACCATAAGCGCGACATCCGACGGGTACGGCGAGGAACGCGCATAAGATCGGCGCGGTGGTGAAGCCGATCTGGTTGTTGACGATGAAATGGATGGTGCCGCCGGTGCGGAAGCCCTTGGTTCCCGACATGGCGAAGCATTCCGCCACCACGCCCTGGCCTGCGAACGCGGCGTCGCCATGCAACAGCAGCGGCAGCACCGAGGCGCGCGTCTGCTTGTCGTCGAGCTGCGCCTGCTTGGCGCGCGCCTTGCCCAGCACCACGGGATCGGACGCTTCCAGATGCGATGGGTTGGCGGTGAGCGAAAGATGCACGCGGGTAGCCGTCGAACTCGCGGTCGGACGAGGCGCCAAGATGATATTTGACGTCGCCCGAGCCCTGCACGTCCGAGGGCTGCGATGAGCCACCATGGAATTCGTGGAAGATCTGGTGATAGGGCTTGGCCATCACGTTGGTGAGTACGTTCAGCCGGCCGCGATGCGACATGCCGAGCACGATTTCCTTCACGCCCAAATGGCCACCGCGCTTGATGATCTGCTCCAGCGCCGGGATCATGGCTTCGCCGCCATCGAGCCCGAAGCGCTTGGTGCCGACGAATTTCACCGCGCAGAATTTTTCGAATTCATCCGCCTCGATCAGCTTGTTGAGGATCGCCTTCTTGCCCTCGGGCGTGAAATGGGTGCCCGGTTCCCAACCCTCGATGCGGCGCTGGATCCAGTCGCGCTGTTCGGGATCGGTGATGTGCATGTATTCATAACCGATGGTGCCGCAATAGGTGCGGCGGAGGATTTGTAGCGTCTCGCGCGGGGTCGCCTGTTCCAGGCCCAGCACGCCGTCGAGCGCGATGGGCCGCTCCATGTCGGCCTCGCCGAGGCCATAGAACGAAGGCTGCAATTGCGGGATGGGCTTTTTTTCTTCCAGATGCAGCGGATCGAGATTGGCTTCGAGGTGCCCCAGCGTGCGGTAGGTGCGGATAAGGCGCACCAGGTGAATGGAATCGAGCGCGGCCGCGCGCGCGGATTCGGGCGAGGCCGCCGCACCTTGCGCAGCCCACGCGCCGGTGAGCGCGCTCACCAACTCGCCGTTTTCGAGCTCGAACTTGGCATCGCGCGCCCATGCGGGCCCGCGGCCCAATTGCGTTGGCGTGAGTTTGCTTTCGTGAAGGGCTGCGAAAAACTCGCGCCACTCGGGATCGACCGCTTCGGGGCTTTCCAGGTATTGGCGGTAGAGGCTTTCGATGAATTTGGCGTTGGCGCCTGACAAAAACGAGGTCGCTTCCAGAACCTGTTTCAGGTTTCCGCCATCGGCCGGGTTCAGTTTGGATTCTGTCGTCATGTCAACTCGTGCGGGCAAACTTGCGGACCGCCTTCTTAATATGGTGTGTACCCGCGCTCAAACCAAGTTTTTGTAAGGCTATTTGCCCGCCAGCAGCGCGGCCATGGTGGTGCCCAAAGCCGCCGGATTGGGCGACACCTTTATCCCCGCTGCCGTCATGGCTCCGATCTTCGATTGCGCGCCCCCCTTGCCGCCCGAAATGATGGCGCCCGCGTGCCCCATGCGGCGGCCGGGCGGGGCGGTCAGGCCTGCCACGAAGCCAACCACCGGCTTTTTCACTTTCGAACGATTGAGAAAATCGGCCGCGTCTTCTTCTCCCGTGCCGCCGATCTCGCCGATCATGATGATGGCTTGCGTCTCGGCGTCGGCCAGGAACATCTCCAGCACGTCGATGAATTCGGTGCCCTTCACGGGATCGCCGCCAATGCCGACGCAGGTGGACTGGCCAAGCCCCGCGGCGGTGGTTTGCCACACCGCTTCGTAAGTGAGCGTGCCCGAGCGCGAGACGATGCCGACTTTGCCGCGCCGGTGAATATGCCCCGGCATGATGCCGATCTTGCATTCGCCGGGCGTGATTACGCCTGGGCAATTGGGGCCGATGAGGCGCGTCTTCGAATCCATCAGCGCCCGCTTCACCTTGACCATGTCGAGCACCGGAATGCCTTCGGTGATGCAGACGACAAGAGGGATTTCGGCGTCGATGGCTTCCAATATGGCGTCGGCGGCGAAGGCCGGAGGCACATAGATTACGCTGGCGCCGGCGGAAGTTTTTTCCTTGGCCTCGCGCACCGTTTCGAAAACGGGAAGGCCCAGATGCGTTTGCCCGCCTTTGCCGGGGCTGACGCCCCCCACCATCTTTGTGCCATAGGCGATCGCCTGCTGTGTATGGAAGGTGCCCTGGGCGCCGGTGATGCCCTGGCAGATGACGCGCGTGTTCTTGTCGACAAGGATGGACATGGCGTTACTTGAACACGAGATGGGCGATTTGCGGCTCGGCGTCGTAATAGATCATGGCGAGCGCACCTAGGTCGAAGGCTGCGTGCATGAACATCAGGAACCACAAATTGCGCGTGGCCGCGAAGATGGTGGCGGAAAACAATCCCACTATCAGCGCATTGGCGACGCCGAACGTCCCCTGCTGGAAATGCGCCAAACCAAAAATACCAGACGTCATGATAATGATGGTTATAATGGCAAGCGTGCCTGGCCCGAAGAGCTTGCCCAGCCGCTCGAACAGATAGCCGCGGAAAAGAAATTCCTCGGAAAAGCCCGCACCGTAAATCGCGTAGGCCGCGAAACTGAGTGCGGCTGGCCCATTGTGTGCAAGATAATGGAAGGTGTGGTTGACGGGATCCGCGCCCATCAGCGGCAGCACAACGGCCTTCATCACCAATTTGAGCGCGATACCAAGGACGATCCCGCCGATAATGGTCGTGGCCCAGCTTTTGGGGCGCGCCATGCCCAATTCCTTTAGCGGCGTGCGCGAAAGCCACAGCCAGATGAGCCCGAGCCCGGCCGAAACCGGAGGGCCAATCACAGCGCCCGCGCAAATGAGAAGAAATGTAAAGATGCCGACGGGGCCAAAGCCGCGAAGCGCTGTGGCAAAACGGTCATCAAAACCCGGCTTGGCGGGCGAATCCGAGGTCATGTTTTTCCTTTCACCGCTCTGACTATTTTCTGCGCGGCGTCGGCGAGATCATTGGCGGAAATGATCGGCAGGCCCGATTTGGCAAGGATTTCTTTTCCCTGCTCCACATTGGTGCCTTCCAGGCGGACGACGAGAGGAACAGAAAGCCCCACTTCCTTCGCGGCCGCCACGATGCCTTCGGCGATGATGTCGCATTTCATGATGCCGCCGAAAATATTGACCAGAATGCCTTTCACGTTCGGATCGGAAACGATGATCTTGAACGCGGCCGTGACTTTTTCTTTCGAGGCGCCGCCGCCGACATCGAGAAAATTCGCGGGCTCCATGCCGTAAAGCTTGATGATGTCCATGGTGGCCATGGCAAGGCCCGCGCCATTCACCATGCAACCGATGGAACCGTCGAGCTTCACATAGGAGAGTTCGTATTTCGCGGCCTCGCGTTCGGTGGGGTCCTCTTCATCGGGGTCGTCGAGCGCAGCCACATCGGAATGGCGAAAGAGCGCGTTGTCGTCGAAATTGATCTTGGCGTCGAGGCAGAGCACCTGGCCCCCCTTGGTCACCACCAGCGGATTGATTTCAAGCAGACTCATGTCCTTGGCGACGAAGGCCTTGTACAGGCGCTCGATCAGCACGTTGCATTGCTTGGCCTGTTCGCCTGCGAGCATGAGCGCCGCCGCCACATCGCGCCCGATAAAGGAGCTGTAGCCTTCGGCCGGATCGATGCGGAAGGTGACGATTTTGCCGGGCGTTGTTTTTGCGACCTCTTCGATGTCGACGCCGCCAGCGGTGGAGGCGATGAAGGCCACGCGGCCCACGGCGCGGTCCACCAGCGCCGAAAGATACAGTTCGCGCGCGATATCGGAAGCTTCCTCGATGTAAAGCCGGTGCACCACGCGGCCCTGTGGGCCGGTCTGGTGGGTGATTAGCGTCATGCCCAGCATGCGGCTTGCTTCACTTTTCACTTCGGCAAGCGAGTTCACCAGCTTCACGCCGCCCGCTTTGCCCCGCCCGCCGGCATGGATTTGCGCTTTAACAACCCATCGTGACCCACCCAGTTTTTGGGCGGCTTCGAGGGCTTCATCTACGCTGAAAGCGGGCAACCCACGCGGCACTGGCACGCCAAAGCCGCGCAGAACTTCCTTCGCCTGATACTCGTGGATGTTCATGCGGGCAACCTTGGAGGGGCGCGGGAAAAAAGCCGCCGCGACTTATAGCAGCCGAGCGCGCGGCATCAAGCGTGGGGCTTTAGGCAGACCACTGCAAGGCGAGCGCCGCCGCAAGGCCCGCAACCAGCATGCGCACGAGATAGCCGATCGCATGCATGATGGTGATTATCACATCGGTCTTCATCCAGAAGCCGTTGGTGACGACGACGACAAGGGGCCCAGCGAGCCAGGCAAGGGCGGAAACCACAAGCGCGCTCTTGATGTCGTTCGAACCCGTCACCGCGCACAACTCGACCACGCCGGCGGCCGTCAGGTAACCGATCACGCAGGAAATGATGATTGCGCGTCGATCGCCTTTCTCGCGGATGCCCGGCCACCACACTTCGGGATATTTGAGATAGCGGCTGTGAAACAGCATGCCCATGAACAGCCAGTCGGTAAAGCTCGCAATCGTGCCGGCGACAAGGATCGCCGCAATCAGCATCCAGGTCATGTGATTCCCTCAAACCCTCGCGCGATCTTATGCGGGAGCGCGCGCAAAGACCACGCGGGCCGCGCGGCTTAAGCCTGGTGGCGCCCGCCGCGCTGCTCGAGCCAGCGTTCGCGGCTGATTTCCCAGACCTCGACTGGAAAGGTTCTGCCGCCCCAGGTGAGGTCCTGACGGCGGCCCGGCGTTTCGCCGATGCGCCTGGCCACATTTTTGGAAGGTTCGTTCTCGACATGGATGACGGAGAGGAGTTTTTCGATGGGCTGCGTCATGAAGGCGTAATCCATCGAGGCGCGCGCGGCTTCGCTGGCATAGCCCTTGCCCCAACATGGGCGGCCCAAAGTCCAGCCCACTTCCATGCCGGGCCAGCCTTCCGGATTCCACACGCCGATGCGGCCGATGAAGGCGCGATCCTTTTTGCGTTCCACCGCCCAGAAGCCGTAGCCGCGCAGGAACCAGTGGCCGGCAATGGTGGCAAGCCCGCGCCAGGCGTCGAGCGGCGCTTGCGGCGCGCCCACCGTGTAGCGCGTGACGTCGGCGTCGGCCATGAAGGCGATAGCGGGGGCGATGTCTTCGTGTTTCCAGGAGCGCAAGACGAGACGCTCGGTTTCGATGTGAGGGATCGACGGCAGTTCGGTTGAACCATGCGTTCTGGGCGCGGTTCGTCCCGCCTTTTGCCATTCGGGCCGCGTCAGCTCCCAGATGTCGACCTCGTGGCTTGTTCCGCCCATCGTGATCGTGTGCCGCCGGCCCTTCACATTGCCAAGGCGCGCCGTCACGCGCTGCGAGGCGACGTTTTCGGGATCGACACAGGAAATGATCGTGTCCACCGGCTGCGTGGCGAAGGCCCAGTCCTGCGCCGCGCGCGCCCCTTCGGTGGCATAGCCATGGCCCCAATATTCGCGGGCCAATTGCCAGCCCACTTCCAGCCCCGGCCAGGTCTCGTGCCGGAGGACGCCTAGGCCGCCAATGAGCGCGCCATCCGATTTGCGCTCCACCGCCCAGAAGCCGTGGCCGCGCAGATACCAATGGCCGATGGTGGCGGCGAAGGTGCGCCAGGCGTCGGTGCGGTTCTGCACGCCGCCGATGAAGCGGCGCACTTCCGCGTCGGCCGCAAGCTTCGCGAACCATTCGAAATCGCCCGCGCGCCATTCGCGCAAAATCAAGCGCTCGGTTTCCAGGCGCGGGACTACGCGCATCAGGCGAGCTTGGGCTCTAGCTTTTTGCAGGCTTCGATCAGGCCTTTGACGGAGTCCGCCGATTTCATCAGCGCCGCGCGTTCGTCGTCGGTCAGTTTCAACTCGACCACGCGCTCGGCCCCGCCTGCCCCGATCACCACCGGCACGCCGACATAGATATCCTTGAGGCCGTACTGGCCGGTCAGATGCGCGGCGCAGGGCAGCACACGCTTCTTGTCCTTGAGATAGGATTCCGCCATCGAGATAGCAGCCTCGGCGGGCGCATAGAAAGCCGAGCCGGTTTTCAAGAGCGCAATGACTTCCGCGCCGCCATCGCGTGTGCGCTGGATGATTTTGTCGATGCGGTCTTGGGCAATCCAGCCCATCTTGACAAGCTCGGGCAAAGGCACGCCCGCCACCGTCGAGAAGCGCGGCATCGGCACCATGGTGTCGCCGTGGCCCCCCAGCACGAAAGCAGAAACATCCTCGACCGAGACATTCATTTCTTCGGCCAGGAAATGACGGAAGCGCGCGCTATCGAGCACGCCCGCCATGCCCACCATTTTGTTGTGCGGCACGCCAGAAAATTCCCGCAACGCCCACACCATGGCGTCGAGCGGATTGGTGATGCAGATGATGAAAGCGTCTTTCGCATGGGCCCTGATGCCGTCGCCCACCGCACTCATCACTTTCAGATTGATGCCCAACAGATCGTCGCGGCTCATGCCGGGCTTGCGCGCCACGCCCGCCGTCACGATCACCACGTCGGCGCCCGCGATGTCGGCGTAAGCATTGGTGCCCTTGAATTTGGCGTCATAGCCTTCGATGGGCCCGGCCTCAGCGATATCGAGCGTCTTGCCCTGGGGCAGGCCCTCGACGATGTCGAAAAGAACGACGTCGCCGAGCTCCTTCAGCGCAACGAGATGGGCCAGCGTGCCGCCGATCTGGCCGCCGCCGATGAGCGCGATTTTCCTGCGGGGCATGGCGCAATCCTTTCAGTGAAAAACGCCGATGTTCGTAGCGCGCGCGATTTGCCTGCGCAAGCAGACCAAAACTCGCCATGGCCGCCTCGAGGGCGGTCATGACGATTGGAAACTTGAATGATAAGGGCTTACGATTCCGCAGGCGGGGTTTCCGCCTCGCCCATGTCTTCGCCGCCCATGGCGCGTTCGCCGATGCGAGCGCGTTTTCCCCGCCGTCCGCGCAAATAATACAGCTTGGCGCGGCGCACCTTGCCGCGGCGCACCACTTCGATGGAATCGACCAGCGGGCTGAAAACCGGGAACACGCGTTCCACGCCCTCGCCGTAGGAAATTTTCCGTACCGTGAAGCTTTCGTTGAGCCCCGCGCCGCCGCGCGCGATGCACACGCCTTCGAACGCCTGCAGGCGCTCGCGCGTTTTGTTCTGCTTGGTCTTCTCGTCGAAGGTCACGTCCACCACCTTGACGTTCACCTTCAGCGTGTCGCCTGGGCGGAAATCGGGCAGCTTCTTGCCGCCGCGGGCGGCCTTCATCTGCTCCTGCTCGAGGGTCTCAAGGATATTCATTTTTTCTTTCCCTCGGGGCTTTTGTCCTGGAAGGCGGGCGTCTTAGCGGATCGCGTACGCTTTTCATAGAGGGCCCAGAGATCGGGCCGGCGGAGCTTGGTAAGCATCTCGGCCTGCGCCATGCGCCAGCGGGCGATCTCGGCGTGATGGCCGGAACCGAGAACTTCCGGAATCTCCACATTTTCAAACACTTGCGGCCGGGTAAAATGGGGGTACTCCAAGAGACCCTGCTCGAAACTTTCCTCATTTGGCGAGGCTTCCGCGCCCAGCACGCCCGGCATGAGGCGCACGCAGGCCTCGATGAGCGCCATGGCCGCGATTTCGCCACCGGCGAGGACGAAATCGCCGATGGAAATTTCCTCCATGTGGCGCGCCTTGATCGCGCGCTCGTCGAGCCCCTCGAAGCGACCGCAGAACAGGATCACGCCATGACCGCCAGCAAGTTCACGCACGCGCTTTTGGGTTAGGGGCGCCCCGCGCGGGCTCAGATAAATCAGCGGCCGCATGGTTTTGTCGTTGGCCAGCACGGCATCGATTGCCGCGGCTGCCACACCGGCGCGCATCACCATGCCGGGCCCGCCTCCCGCTGGCTTGTCGTCTACAGTGCGATGTTTTCCAATGCCATGGGCGCGGATGTCGTGCGTTTGAAGCGCCCATTTCTTTTCCTTGAGCGCGCTTCCCACCAGCGACACGCCCAAGGGCCCTGGAAACATTTCCGGAAAGAGCGTGAGCACGCTCGCCCGCCATGGATTATTCATTATAGGTCACCGGCACGGCCACGATACGCCCGCCCGCGATATCGACAACGGGCACGATGGCGCGCGTGAACGGCAGCATCGTTGTTTGCCCGCGCGCGTCCTCGATTTCGATCACGTCGCTTGCGCCGAAATTGTGGATGGCGCGCACGGTGCCAAGTCTTTTTCCGCCTTCGTCTTCCACGCGCAGGCCAATCAGATCGGCATGGTAGAATTCATTCTTCGCCGGTTTCGGCAAAGCCGAGCGCGGCACATAAAGCTTCATGCCTTTCAATGCGTCCGCTTGATTCCGATCGTCTACGCCCTTGAGGCGAATGACCACACTGTCAGCTTTAAGCTGGTGCGCATGGTTCACTGCAAAGCTGCGCCCATCTTCCGTGAACAGCGGCCCATAATCGCCGATGCTCTCCGGCGTGGCGGTGAAGGTTTTCACTTTCACCTCGCCGTTCAACCCCTGGGGGCCGACGACCACGCCCACCAGCAGGCCACCGGGCGCAGGCACGGGAAGCTCACGCGCCACACTCACGCCTCAGCGGGCTTGGTTTCCGCTTCGGCTGCGGGAGCAGCAGCTGGAGCCGCAGGAGCAGCTGCCGCAGAAGCTTGCGCGGCAGCGGCAGCAGCGCCGCCTGCTTCGCGTTCCTGACGCTTCTTTTTCGGCTTCGCCTTTTCGGGATTGTTGCGCTTTAAGGGTTTCAGCACGCCCGCTTCGGCCAGCAGGCGATGCACGCGGTCGGATGGGGTTGCTCCTTTCGCCATCCACGCTTTCGCTTTTTCAAGGTCGAGCTTGGTGCGGTCGGCGTGGTCCTTGGGCATGAGCGGATTGTGAAAGCCCAGCTTCTCGATGAAGCGGCCGTCGCGCGGCATGCGGCTGTCCGCCACCACGATGGAATAAAACGGGCGCTTCTTGGTGCCGCCGCGCGACATTCTGATTTTCAGTGACATGGTTTCTCCCTTGGTTGATCAGATTATTTCTTGAACGCTTTATTTCTTGAATCCCGGCGGCATGCCGCCCAGCTGCGAAAGCATTTGCGGGTTGATTCCAGCGCCAAACGGCATGCGGCCACCCTTACCCATGCGTTTCATCATGTCCGACATCTGGCGGTGCATTTTACAAAGCCGGTTCACGTCGGAGACTTCCACGCCCGCGCCCTTGGCGATGCGCTTGCGGCGCGAGCCGTTGAGCACGTCGGGGTCGGTGCGTTCCTCGCGCGTCATCGATTGCATGATTGCTTCCTGCCGCTTCAGCAGCCGATCGTCGAAGCCGGCGGCCGCGATCTGCTCCTTCACTTTGCCCACGCCCGGCAGCATGGCGAGCAGGCCTTCCATGCCGCCCATCTTGCGCATCTGGCGCAATTGCTCGGCCAGATCGTCGAAATCGAACTCGCCTTTCTTCATTTTGCGAGCGAGTTTCTCGGCCTGCTCGCGGTCGAAGTTTTCGGCTGCCTTTTCAACCAGCGCCACCACATCGCCCATGTCGAGAATACGCGCGGCCACGCGCGAGGGACTAAATGCTTCCAGCGCATCGAGTTTCTCGCCTGTGCCGAGGAATTTTATCGGCGCGCCTGTGACTGCGCGCATGGAAAGTGCGGCGCCGCCCCGCGCATCGCCATCGGCGCGCGTGAGGATGATTCCAGAAAGGGCCACGCGCGCGTGAAAGCTCATGGCGATGTTGACTGCGTCCTGGCCGGTCAAGCTGTCCGCCACCAGAAGCGTTTCATGCGGGCGCGCGATGTCGCGCACGGCCGCCACTTCGGCCATCAACTGGTCATCCACATGCTGGCGGCCAGCCGTGTCCAGGATCACCGCGTCGTAGGCGCCCACGCGCGCGGCGGCCATGGCGCGCCTGGCGATGTCGGTTGGTTTCTGATTGGCAATGACGGGCAGCGTGGCCACGCCCGCCTGCTCGCCCAGCACCTTCAATTGCTCCATCGCGGCGGGGCGCGCCACGTCGAGCGAGGCCATCAGCACGCGCTTCTTTTCTTTGTTTTGAAGATAAGCGGCGAGCTTGGCCGCGGTGGTGGTTTTGCCCGAGCCCTGCAAGCCCACCATCAAAATGGGCGCAGGCGGGCTTCCCAGCGCGAGGCCAACGCCTTCGCTGCCCAGCATTTCGATCAGCGCGTCATGGACGATCTTGACCACTTGCTGGCCCGGCGTGACCGAGCGGACGACGCTCTCGCCAACCGCGCGGTCGCGCACACGCGCCAAAAAATCATTGACGACGGGAAGCGCCACATCTGCGTCAAGCAGCGCCGCGCGCACCTGGGTCAGCGCCGCATCGACGTCGGCTTCGGAAAGCGCGGCCTTGCGCTTCAGCGCATCGAACACATCGCCAAGACGCTTCTGCAATCCGTCGAACATTAATTCCCTTCACCCTCATGCTGAGCTTGTCGAAGCATGAGGAACAATGTTTCGCCTCACCCTTCGACAAGCTCAGGGTGAGGCATGACCAAACGCCGAGCGCCCCAGGGGGCGCACCTGCGCTGCCTGGGGGCGACCCCGCATCACGTGCGGGGCCGGAAGGGTTTCCCTTTCCGGATCGGCCGGTGGTTTAGGCGCGCGCGCCCATCAAGTCAATGCGAGGAACCAAGCCTCAATTGCCGCGCGAGATAGACGTAAGAGAGCGCCCAATATTCCGCCTCTTCGGTGTTGGTCGAGCCCGGCCCATGGCCGCCTTCGGACGCTTCGTTGAAAAGAACATCGTGGCCCTGCGCCTCCATCTTCGCCGCCATCATGCGTGCCCACACAGGCGTGACCCGGTCGTCGCTGGTTTCGGTGATGAAAAGGATGGGCGGATATTTCACGTGTCTCTTCACATTCTGATAGGCGGAATATTTTTCGAGATAGGCGCGGTCCTCCGGTTTATCGGGATCGCCATATTCCTCGACCCACGATGCGCCCGCGCCAAAATGCGTGTAGCGCAGCATGTCGACGAGCGGCCGCTGGCACACCACCGCATGCAGCAATTCCGGGTGCTGTGTCATGGTCACGGTGGTGAGCACGCCGCCATTGGAAGCGCCGACGATGCCGAGATGCTCCGGCGTGGTAAATCCGCGCGCTTCCAGATCCTTGGCAACTGCAGCGAAATCGTCGAAGGCGCGCTGGCGGTTTTCTTTCAACGCCGCCTGGTGCCAGGCGGGCCCGAACTCGCCGCCGCCGCGAATATTGGCGACAGCAATCGCCCCACCCTTGGTCAGCCAGACTTGGCCTGCGTCCACCGGCCGGTGGCCATCGTTCCAGTACCAGGGCGTGAGCGAAAGCTCGAAGCCGCCATAGGAGTAAAGAATAGTCGGCACGGGGCCGCTCGCGTTTTTCGCGTGAATGAGGAAATAGGGAATCTGGGTGCCGTCGGCGGAAATGGCCTCGAACTGATCGGCCGCAAGCCCGCTCGCGTCGAACAGCGCGGGCTGTGCTTTGATGACGGCGGGGTGCCCATCCCCCGTATCTTCGTAAAGCATGGGCGGGGTGAGAAAACTTTCGTAAGTGAAATAGGCTTCCGGGCTCCAATTGTCGGTGGAAACGAGCGCGGTCGACCCATTGGCCGGAAGATCTAGCTTGGTGTCGCTCCATACCCCGCCGCTCGCGGGCCGGAAGACATGCACGCTGCCGACGACGTTGTTATAGATCGAGGCGTAAACCGCATCGCGGCCCGCCGAAGTGTTGTCCACCGTGCTGCGCGCATCTGGAACATAAAACACGTTGATCATGGGCATCGCGCGCATGTGCAGGAACGGCTCCAGCGGAAAGGCAAGCAGCGAGCCTTTCTTGTAGGTCGTGCCGCCAAGTATCCAATCGTCGCGCAGTGTGAAGATCAGGCAATTCTGGGTCAGGCCCTTCAAATCGGCGCCCAGCGGCAGCGGCAGCTTCAGCGTGGCCCCGTCGGGGCGCACATAATAATATTCCGTCTGGAAGAAACTTACCCCGCGCGTGATGAGCGCGGTTGCGCCTTCCGCCGTATTGCCGCCGGGCCCGTTAAACACCACGGGGCGCGAAGCAACGTCGGCTACCTCGCCTTCGTATACAGTCTTGGCGTCGGCAATGTTTTGTCCGCGATGCCACAGCTTGACGATGCGCGGATAGCCCGAGGCCGTGAGCGAGCCCGCGCCGAAATCGGTGGCGAACAAAATGGTGTCGTCGTCGATATAGTCCGCGTTCGATTTGGCTAGCGCAAGCGAGAAGCCGCCATCGATGAACGTATGTGTCTTGGGATCGTATTCGTGGATCACGCCCGCGTCGCCGCCACCCGGCGAAAGATTGACCAGGCAGCGTTTCATCGAGGGCGAGCAGCTGGCGCCATGAAATACCCAATCCGCGTGCGTGTCGGCATCGAGCTTGTCGACATCGAGCAGGGTTTCCCAATCGGGCTCTGGCTTGCGGTAATCGGCCACACTGGTGCGCCGCCAAAGCCCGCGCACATGGCTCTCGTCCTGCCAGAAATTGAAAACCTCGTTGTGCTCCAGCCTGCCAAGTGGAATGCGGTCATGGGTATTGAGCGATTGCTGGATGGCGTCATGGTCGGCCGCGTAATCGGGGTCTTGTTTGAGGAAGGCGTCGCTTTTCGCGTTCTGTTTGGCGACCCAGGCAAGCGCCTTGGCGCCATGAATGTCTGAAAGCCAGAGATAGGGATCGTTGTCTTTGGCCGCGCTGTGCGCCTGCCGCGCCCCCACTGCCCCAGCCACAACAATAGCGACCCCAAGCGCAACACACACGCCGACACGCATCCAGACCTCCTGCCAAGTCTGAGCTTCCTTATGAAAACCCACACATCCCCGTCAATGGCGCGTTGGCAGCATACGCCCGCGCGGCCTATAAGACGCCCATGATCTCGTTCTTGAAAATGCACGGGTTGGGCAATGATTTCGTCGTATTCGACGCGCGGCATCAAAGGCTTGCGCTCGAACAAAAAGCTGCGCGCGATGTCGCCGACCGCCACACGGGCGTGGGCTGCGATCAGGTGATTGTGATCGAGCGCGCCAAGAACGGCGCCGATGCTTTCATGCGCATTTTCAACGCCGATGGCGGCCAAGTGGAATCCTGCGGCAATGCCGCGCGCTGCGTGGCGCAGCTGCTGATGAACGAAGAAGAGGTAAGCCAGATCACGCTCGAAACCATGGGCGGGATGCTTCTTTGCACCTCGGCGGGCGCGGGCCTCGTCACGGTGGACATGGGCGCGCCGCATTTGGACTGGCGCGAAATCCCGATGACGCAGGCGGTGGACACGGCATCGTTCGCTCTCCCGGTCGAAGGTTTTCACCACAAGGCGCTGCAGAGCGCCGCGGCCGTCTCGATGGGCAATCCCCATTGCGTGCTATTTGTCGAAAAAACGGAAAGTGCTCCCGTCGAAACACTCGGCCCCGTTATCGAATGCCACCCCTGGTTCCCCGCGCGCACCAATGTGGTGTTCGCGCAAACGCGCTCGGAAAAATCCCTGCGCTTGCGGGTGTGGGAGCGTGGCGCCGGCGTGACCCTTGCCTGCGGCACGGGCGCCTGCGCCGCCGTTGTCGCCGCTTACCGGCGTGGCCTTGCCGGACGCGCCTGCGAAGTTCTGCTCGATGGCGGCAAATTGAAAATCGAATGGCGCGAGAAGGACGATCATGTGCTGATGACCGGACCCGCCATGCTCAGTTTCCGTGGTGAGGCCGATCTTGCGGCGCTGGCGGCAAAGCCATGAGCGTCGAAGTCGTCACCTTTGGCTGCCGCCTCAACGCCTATGAATCCGAGGCGATCAAATTGCGCGCTACCGAAGCAGGCCTGGAAAACGCCGTCATCGTCAACACCTGCGCTGTGACGGGCGAGGCCGTGCGCCAGTCGAGGCAAGCGATCCGGCGGTTAAAGCGCGACGACCCGCAGGCGCGCATCATCGTCACCGGTTGCGCCGTGCAGACCGAGCCAGCGACCTATGCGGCGATGCCGGAAGTCGCCCGCGTGCTCGGCAATGAAGAAAAACTGCACGCGGAAAATTATTCACCCGATTTCGGCATTGCCGAGCGGGTGTGTGTCAACGACATCATGTCGGTGCGGGAAACGGCCGCGCAGTTTGTGGACAGTTTCGAAGGCCGCGCGCGCGCCGTGCTGCAGGTGCAGAACGGCTGCGACCACCGCTGCACCTTTTGCATCATTCCCTATGGGCGGGGAAATTCGCGCAGCGTAGGCGTGGGCGCCGTGGTCGAGGAGGCTCGCCGCTTGGTCGTCAACGGCTTCAAGGAAATCGTGCTGTCGGGTGTCGATCTCACGGCTTATGGCGCGGATCTGCCGGGCAAGCCCACTCTGGGCGCGCTGGTTGCGCGTATTCTAAAGTTAGTGCCGGAATTGCCGCGGCTGAGATTGTCTTCGATCGATTCCATCGAAGTGGATGAAGCGTTGTTGCGCGCGATCGCAGATCAAGAACGGCTGATGCCGCACTTTCATCTTTCGGCGCAGGCGGGCGACGATCTCATCCTCAAGCGCATGAAGCGCCGCCATCTGCGTGGCCACACGATTGATTTTTGCAAAACTGTGCTCGGCCTAAGGCCCGATGCCACCTTCGGCGCCGATCTTATCGCGGGCTTTCCCACCGAAACGGAAGCCATGTTCGCCAATACGCTGTCGCTGGTGAACGAGGCGGGATTTTCTTATCTGCATGTCTTCCCGTTCAGCCCGCGCAAGGGTACGCCCGCCGCGCGCATGCCGCAACTCCCGCGCGCCACCGTCAAGGAGCGCGCGGCGCGTTTGCGCGCCAAGGGCAAGACGGCATTGCAAAAGCACCTCGCCAGCCTGGCCGGCACTGAGCAGGACATTCTGGTTGAAAAGCCGGGCTTCGGCCGCACGCCATGTTTCGCACCGGTTCAATTTGCAGGCGCGGGTGAGCCGGGCGCAATCCTGCGCGTGCGCGTGAGCGGCCATGATGGCGCGAAGTTGCAGGCCACGGCGGTGTTTCAGGCCGCGGCATGAAGGAAGCGGAAAGTCAGGGATTGTTCGCGCGCCTCAAGACAGGCCTGTCGCGCAGCACGTCCACGCTGTCGGTCGATCTCACTGGCATTTTCACCAAGCGCCGCCTCGATGCCAAAACAGTCGCCGCGCTCGAAGAAGCGCTCATTCGCGCCGATGTGGGCGCCAGCCTCGCGCACCAGATTGCCGGCGAAGTGGCCAAGGGCCGCTATGACATGGAAATTTCCGAAACCGAACTGCGGGTACTGCTGGCCAATGCCATAGCGGCCGTGCTTGCGCCCGTGGCCAAGCCTTTTACCGTTGACCGGACTAAAAAACCGTTCGTGGTGCTGGTCGCGGGCGTCAACGGCACAGGCAAAACCACGACCATCGGCAAGCTCGCGGCCAAGTTGCGCAAGGATGGGTTGAAGGTGTGGATCGCGGCCTGCGACACGTTTCGCGCCGCCGCCATCCAGCAATTGCAAATCTGGGGCGAACGCGCGGGCGCGAAAGTGATTGCGCGCGAGCCCGGCGCGGATGCGGCTGGGCTTGCCTTCGATGCGATCTCGGAGGCCCGCGAAGGTCACGCCGACGTGCTTCTTATCGACACCGCGGGCCGGTTGCAAAACAAGGCTGGCCTGATGGCGGAACTGGAGAAAATCGCCCGCGTGATCAAGAAGTTGGATGCAAGCGCGCCACAGGCGGGACTTTTGGTGCTCGACGCCACCACCGGCCAGAATGCGCTCTCGCAGGTTGAAGCATTCAAAGGCGCGGTGCCGCTTTCCGGCCTCATCATGACCAAGCTCGACGGCACGGCGAAGGGTGGAATATTGATCGCGCTTGCCTATCGCTTTGGGCTGCCGGTTCATTTCATTGGCGTGGGTGAGGGGCTGGACGATTTGCAGCCTTTCGACGCCAATGCTTTTGCCAAAGCCCTGACAGGCGCCGCATGAAAATCCCGCCGCTGCTAAAGCTGGTGCTCGATCTGGGGCCATTGCTGCTCTTCTTCGGCGCCAATTATTTTTTCGGAATTTTTACCGCGACAGCGGCGTTCATGACGGCGATGGTCATCACCATAGGCATAGGCTTCGCCATCGAGCGCAAGGTATCTCCCGTGCCGCTTATTACGGGCGTGCTGGTGCTCGTGTTTGGAGGGCTCACGCTCTGGCTGAAAAATGACATGTTTATCAAGGTCAAGCCCAGCATCCTTTACGCGCTATTTGCGGCCATTTTGCTGGGTGGGCTGGCTTCTGGGCGCATCCTAATCAAGTACGCGTTCGGGCAGGCTTTTCAGCTCGACGAGCAGGGCTGGCGCGGTCTTACTTGGCGCTGGGCCGCGTTCTTTGCCGCGCTTGCCGTCGCCAACGAAATTGTTTGGCGCAGTTTTTCCACCAACACCTGGGTCGCATTTAAAGTTTGGGCGGTGGTGCCGCTCATTTTACTTTTCAGTGTTGCACAATTACCTTTTCTTTCGCGCCACCAGATCACAAGCGACGAAACGCCTCACGGCGAGGCATGATCGGGATTATTCCAGCCCGGACATCCAGCATTATTGTTCGTCCCCGAAATAATCCGAAAATCTTGTGGCTGTTGTCCGGAAGCTTGCGCCTGAAGCAATCCAATGCATTCGTCGTTCTCAAGCATTCAAAACAAAACGCAAGTTCAAGGTGTTGCAGAACCTTTGCCGATAGGGATTGCGTTCGCCCGCATTCAGGCTATGTTTGGCAGGTCCGCCGGGTACGGACGATTGTGCCGCGTAGCCTTATAATAATAAACTCCAGGGGTTTTTCAGATGGCTTCGAAAGGTCCGCGCAAGGCGGACGGCGGCTTCGATCTTTCCCAAACACCCACGCATCTGCTGCGCCGGTGCATGCAATACGCCAACGATCTTTTTTCCCGCGAACCTGGTGCAAGCGAATTGACCAAGCAGCAATTCACCGTGCTTGCCGCCGTCGAACAGAACGAAGGCGTGAGCCAGACCGATCTCGTCGGCATCACTGGCATCGACCGCTCGACCTTGGCCGAAATGATCCGCCGCATGACCGAAAGGGGCTTGCTCGCCTGCGAGCGGACCGAGAGCGACGCGCGCGCCAATGCCGTGCAGATCGCGCCTTCCGGCCGCAAGGCTCTGAGGGGGGCGAGGGCCGCTAACGACCGGGTGGACAAGGGGTTTTTGGCCGGATTGCCGGCGGCCGAGAGAGCCAAATTCGTCAAAATGCTGATTTTGATTGTGGCCCATGCTGAGGCCGAACGCAGGCCCGATAAGGGGGCCGGCCCACGCGGCAAAGGCCGCCGCCGCGCACGCTAGCGGGCGGCCTGCACTTCCATGCGACGGAGAATGTCGCGTGTTTGCCGGCTAGCCTGCAACGTCCACGCCGCGAGCCCCGCGAGCACAATCACGCTCAACACATAAGCGGGCCAGACAAAGGCCGCATAGCCGCCCATGGCAAGATAGTGCGTCATCAGCCAGCGCCCCTTTGCATTAGCATCGTGCGCAGCCGCCGCTGCCAGATTTCGGTGCGCATGCGGATAAGCCACAGCCAAAAAAACAATACTGTGTAACCCAGAGCCATGATGCCAAGCGGCCAGAGATAGGCCACATCCATGGTGGGACCACCCATGCGGAAAACGCTGGCCGGCTGATGCAGCGAATGCCACCACTGAACCGAAAAGTGGATGATAGGCAGATCGACCGCGCCAATGAGCGCCAACAAGGCCGCGGCGCGCCCCGCGCGCACTGGATCATCGATCGCGCTCCACAGCGCCATGTAGCCGAAATAAATAAAGAGCAGCACGAGCTCTGAGGTTAGCCGCGCATCCCATACCCAATAGGCGCCCCACATCGGCTTGCCCCACAGCGAGCCGGTGACGAGCGCCAGCGCGGTGAAAGCGGCGCCCAGGGGCGCGGCCGTCTTCGCCGCCACTTCGGCAAGGGGGTGCGCGAACACCAGGCCAACGAAGGAAGCGGCCGCGATCAGCCCATAGACGAACAGGCTCATCCATGCAGCCGGCACATGCACGAACATGATGCGCACGGACTCCCCCTGCTGGTAATCGGGCGGCGCCACGAACAGTGACCAATAGAACCCGATGATGAGCAGCACGGCGGCGGCGGCGCCCGTCCAGGGCAAAATGGCCGCGGAAAAATCCATGAAGCGTTTCGGGTTCGCAAGGCTTGCCATGGACCGTTGTCTAGGCGTGGGTGCGGTTATCGGCAAGGGCCCTTCCTCACGCTGCGAGATTGAGCCGCACCGCGGCCGCAGCGACAAAGGGCGCTAGCGCCACTGCGCCCAGCGAGAATGCCGCGAGCAGCAGCAGGGCGCTTCCACCGCCGCCATCAAGCACCGCCAACACCGCGCCCGCGCCGAAAATCACCGTGGGCACTTCCAGCGGCAGCACCGCAAGCGACAAGATCAACCCCCCACGCCTGAGCGAAAGCGTAAGCGCCGCGCCAACCGTGCCGATGGCGCTGAGCGCGGGCGTGCCGAGGCCTAGCGAAACCACGAGGGCGCCATAGGCGTCGGAGTTCAGATTGAACATCAACGCCAGCAGAGGCGAAAGTAGTGTCAGCGGTAGGCCCGTGGTAAGCCAGTGCGCCAGCATTTTTGCAGCACTCACGCTTTCAAGACTGAGCGGCGACAACGCCAGCACATCCAGGCTGCCGTCCTCGAAGTCGGCCTGAAACAGACGGTCGAGCGTCAACAACGCCGCCAGCATCGCCGCCACCCACAATACGCCGCCGGCAATCCGCGCAAGTAACGGCAAATCCGCGCCCACGCCGAAGGGGACGAGCGCCGCCACCGTGGCGAAGAACGCGGCCGCCAGAGCCGCGCCGCCGCCAGCGCGGAAGGCGAGCCGCAGATCGCGGACAAGAAGGGCGCGGAATGCGGTCATGCGGTGCCCAACGCGACGTGCAAGGAAGCGAGCACGACAGGCTCATGCGAAGCGACAATGGCAATGCCACCGGCCGCGCAATGATCGCCGACCAACGTTGCAGCTAGCGCGCGGCCATCCTTGTCGAGCGCCGCCATCGGTTCGTCGAGCAGCCAAAGCGGGCGCTTGCTTACCAACAATCGCGTTAAAGCAAGCCGGCGCCGTTGCCCGGCCGAAAGATAGGCGGCGGGAAGGTCTGTAGCGTGCGCCAAGCCCACGCGATCAAGCGTTTCGGCCAGGTTTGTTCGTGCGCCGTAAAGCTTTGCGAAAAATTGCGCATTCTCGGCGACGCTTAGCTGCGCCTTAATGCCGTCCTGATAACCGAGCCAGGCGGTAAGCTTCCCGCGCTCCTCGCCGTCGGCGATCATGGTGTTCTTGTTATCCTGGAAGTGGATCGCGCCTTCGGTCTGTGGCAACAGCCCTGCCAAGATGCGCAGCGTGGAGGTTTTGCCCGCGCCATTCGGCCCTTCGAGCGCCAGCACCTGGCTCGCGGCCACTCGGAAACTCACCTGGCGAAAGACGGTTCTGCCGCCACGCACGCAGGCGAGGTCTTGCGCTTCGACGAAGGCAAGTGTGTTCACCGCGCTCAATACATATGCTGGCCACCGTTGATCGAGAGCGTCGATCCGGTGATAAAGCCCGCGTCATCGGCAACCAGGAATGCAACGCCGCGCGCGATCTCCTCGGCGTGGCCAAGGCGGCCCACGGGGATACGCGCGACAATTTTTTCCAGCACGTTCGCGGGCACGGCGGCCACCATGTCGGTGTCGATGTAGCCGGGCGCAATGGCGTTGACCGTGATGCCCTTGACGGCGCCTTCCTGGGCCAGCGCCTTGGTGAAGCCGTGAATGCCCGACTTGGAGGCGGCATAATTCACTTGGCCATATTGGCCGGCTTGCCCGTTGATCGAACCGATATTGACCACGCGCCCGAAACCGCGGTCGAGCATGCCTTCCCATACCGCCTTGCACATATTGAAACAGCCGCCGAGATTGGTGTCGACCACGGCGTCCCAGGCTTCGCGCGCCATCTTGCGCATGGTGGCGTCGCGCGTGATGCCGGCATTGTTGACCAGCACATCCACAGGCCCCAATTCGGCAACGACTTTGGCAACGCCGGCTATGCAGTCATCGAAATTCGCCACATCCCATTTGCGCGCAGGAATATGCGTTTCCTGCTCGAAGGCCTTCGCCTTCTCGTCATTGCCGGCGTAATTGGCCACCACCTTGTAGCCCGCTTTGTGCAGCGCGAGGCTGATTGCCTTGCCGATGCCACGCGTGCCACCCGTCACCACTGCAACCCGCGCCATTTTCGTCTCCTTAGTGCTCGCCGCGGCGCATAATAGAGCAGCGGCATCGTGCCGTGCGCCATCAATTTGGCCGCAGTCTGGCCTTCAGGCACTGGCGTGCTTGCTGCAGCCTTGAGCGCAATTGCAATAGGGTAATCGGCGGTTGTCATATCCGGCTCCGAAAAGCACGCGCCACATGGGATTCATGCCCTCAGCCCCAAGGCGCGTAAACCCTAAATTGCTGCAGCGCGAGATTTGGCTTTACAGCATAGGCGGGGCCGTGTTGAGTCACGCGCGGAAAGAGCGACGCCTATGGCGGCCCAACTATTCACCCGCAGGTGCAGCGTTTGAGCGAGACCAAAAGCGGTGCCGGCGAACCGGTCATCATCAAGAAGTACGCGAACCGCCGGCTCTACAACACCCAGACGTCCAGTTACGTCACCCTCGACCATCTGGCCGACATGGTGCGCGAGGGCACCGACTTCGAAGTGCGTGACGCGCGCACTGGCGAGGACATCACCCGTTCGGTGCTGACGCAAATTATTTTCGAGGAAGAAGGCAAGGGACAGCATCTGCTGCCCATCCGTTTCCTCCGCCAGCTCATCCGCTTTTACGGCGACAGCATGCAGGCGTTCCTGCCGCGTTATCTGGAGATGTCGATGGAAAGCTTCTCGCGCAATCAGGAAGAGATGCGCGAGAAACTGAGCGAAACCTTCGGTGGCGGCGCGGCGCTCAAGAATTTCGAAAACCTTACCCGCCAAAACGTAGCGATGTTCGAAAATGCCATGCGCATGTTCACGCCCGGCGCCCGCGATGCCGGGCCAGCCCCAGGCGGCGCGAAAGCCAATGGCGGGCATGGGCAAAAATCGGGCGCCGCGCGCGAAGAAGAAATCCGCGAGCTCAAGGATCAGCTGGAAGCGATGCGCCGCCAGCTCGCCGAACTGGCCAGCCGGAAATAACGTCCCAGGCTATTTTCAATTTGCCTGGTGTTTCGGCCAGTGCGGCGCCATATCGGGCTTGCCGAAGAAATAGCCCTGGAAGTAATCGACGCCATAATCGTTGAGCAGTTTGGCGTCCTTTTCTGAGCCCACCCATTCAGCCACCGTTTCCAGCCGGAAGTTCTTGGCCAGATCGACCAGCGTTCGCACGAACAGCTGGTTGTCGGGCGAGGTGGCAAGCTCGCGCACATAGGCGCCGTCGATCTTGACCATGTCGACCTTGAGCATGTGCAGATTGCGGAAGCTGGTATAGCCCGCGCCGAAATCGTCGATGGCCACCCGGCAGCCCATGTCGCGCAGGCGGCTGACAAAGCGCGCGTTCTCCTCGAAGGCGTTGAGCGCCGCGGTTTCAGTAAGCTCAACCGTGATGCGTTCGGCCACTTCGCGGTTCTCGCGCACATAGGTGATGAAGGATTGCAGCCAGGAGGGATCGCCCGCCGTGGTGCCCGAGACGTTGATGGAAAGCTTCACGTCAGGATTGGCGTAAAGCTGCGCCACTGCCATCTCCAGCACGCGCCGGTCCACCAGGCGCACGAGGCCAAGCGTTTCTGCCGCCGGAATGAATTCGCCGGCCGCCGCAATAGAGCCATCCTTGTGCGCAAGCCGGAGCAGGCATTCGTAATGCTCGGGCTGGCGCGTGGTTGCGCCTACTATCGGCTGATAGGCGAAAACCAGCCGGTGGTCGTTCAGGGCCGACATTACATCGTCGGCGATATGAATAAGGCGGCGGCGATTTGATTCGCGCTGTGCCGATTTTTTATAGACGACAAAGCCGTTGCGGCCCGTGGCCTTGGCGTTATCGAGCGCTTCCTCGGCATGCAGCATCGCCTCCTGGCTGGTGTCGCCATTGGACGGAAGCCACACGGCCCCGATGGAGATGGTGGCGGAGACGGTGCCGCAACGCGTTTCAATCACTTCGTTGCGCAGGGCCGCGCGCAAGCGCTCGGCCACCAGAGACATTTCCTCTTCGCCGCATTCGGCCAGAATGATTCCGAATTTGTTGCCCGCGGTGCGCCCGATGGCATCACCGCTGCGCAAGGTTTCGGCGAGCCTGCGGCCCGTCGCCACGATCACTTCGTCGGCGGCATCGAAGCCATAGGTTTCGTTGATGACGGCGAGCTTGTCGATGGCGGCCACGAAATAGGCGCAGTGATTGGTGTTAGCGGCGGCGTGGGCGATGGCCTTGGTCAGTTCCTCGCGCAGCCGCGTGCGGTTGAGATGGCCCGTAAGCTCGTCATAAGCCGCAAGATAAGTGAGCCGCGTCACCATCTGCTTGCGCTCTGTTACAGCGCGCAGAATTCCTATCAAGCGCTCGGTGCTGCCATCGGGGCCAGCAAGGCGAATGGCGCGAAGCTCGAACCATTCGGACGGCAGCGACGCCGTTTCGAGCTCAAGCTCGAAAGCGGCATCGGCCGGGGCCTGCTCATTGACGAACGCGAGCAGCTTCTCGCGGCCAGCCTCGCTCAGCCAGCCGCACAGGCCCTTGCCGCTGTGCAGACGCGCAGGCTCGACGTGACCGGCCAGCACTGCATGCGCGCCTTCCCATATGATGTTGTCATCGGACATGGTCCAGTCGAACACCGCTTCACGGGCGCCCGCTACTGCGAGGCGCAGACGCTCGGCATCGTTTGCATGCACGAGAGTTTTCAGGTTGTCCCTGAAGGTTCTTTGTAGAAGATTGGTTTGCACGCCCGCCACCACCCTTTATGCGCGAACTCTTTCGCAACAATTGCATCAAAACTAGGTAGCAAGCGCTTAAAAATGTAGAAATTTCCCGTGGCACGGGTGCCTGAGCGCAAATCCAAGTTACGAAGAGATGAATTACGTGGCGGCGATTTACGCTGTTGTGCGCGTGCGCGTGATTTTCCCAGCGTCTCTCAGGGGCGCCGCGCGCACATGACTAACGCGCTTGGGTAGAAGCCGCTGTCCGATTTTGGCACGCCGCCCGCGTCAGTGTTTTCCGCTGCCGGCAGAGGTGGTGATCATTGTGGTGCCGATCACCTGGCCATAGCGGTCGCGCTGCAGCAGCACCACCATGCCGTCATGCGGAGCCGAGCTCAGCGCAGCGCGGGGCAGCTCTAAGGTCACGGCGTCCCCCTTCCACAGGCCAATGGCTTTCAGATCGCGCACGACATTGGTGTACTTGAGATCGCGTCCTCTGTTCTCGCCATCGCCCACCTGCACATTGGCATGGGCGAGCGTGTGCATTACCCAGATGGTGGCGTTGACGCCGTTTGCATCCGTCTTGTCGGCCGGGATTGCGATGTGCACCAGCTGCGGCGAAAGCTTGACGCTGATGGGGATCGCGATGGCGTCGTGTTCGTGCGCCGAGATGGCTGCCGTAATCTGGTCGCGCCTTCCGCCAACCACATCGGTCACGCCATCGACGATGATCTGCGGCGTGTAAACGCCGCTTTTGCTCATGGCTTTGGCATAGGCTTTCTGGCGCAGCGTGTTGGCTTCACTGGCCAGGGTGTCTTTCCAGCCCAGCATGTCCCAATAGGTGACGGGTAGCGTGAGCGCGATCACGTCCTTGCGATTGGCGAGCTCGGTGAGGATTTCATCGGCCGGCGGGCAATCGCTGCAGCCTTGGCTGGTGAACAGTTCGACGACGACGCGAGGGGCAGAAGGGGCCTCGGACACAGCAGGCGCGTCAGGCTGACTGTGCGTGCCCGCAAATACGGGCAAGCTTGTCGAGGCGAAAAACGCAGTGATGGCGATGGCGGATGCGAAGCGGATGTGCATGGCGATAAGATAGGGCCAACGCCCGCCTGCCCCAAGTGCCTCCACATCACAATGCCTTGAGATGAGGGCCTTTTACGCGGCCAAAAGATGGCGGAGCACGTAAGGCAAAATGCCGCCATTGCTGAAATAGGCGACTTCATCGGCTGTATCGATGCGCGCCATAAGAGGCATTTCCGCCACGCGGCCATCGGCATAGGTGATCCGGGCATTGACCGCCATGCGCGGGCTGACGCCTTTCTCCAGGCCGGGAATGTCGATCATTTCCTTGCCTGTGAAGCCAAAGTCGTGCCGCGTTTTGCCGCCAGTAAATTCCAGCGGCAGCACGCCCATGCCGATCAAATTCGAGCGATGGATGCGCTCGAAGCTTTCCACGATCACCGCGCGCACGCCCAACAACCGCGGGCCCTTGGCCGCCCAGTCGCGCGATGAGCCCGCGCCATATTCCTTGCCGGCGACCACGACAGTGGGCACGCCCGCCGCCTGATAGCGCATGGCGGCGTCGTAGATAGCCATCTCCTCGCCCGAAGGCTGGAACAGCGTGAGCCCGCCTTCGCGCCCGCCCAGCATCTCGTTCTTGATGCGGATATTGGCGAAGGTGCCGCGCATCATCACTTCGTGATTGCCACGCCGTGCGCCATAGGAATTGAAATCGGCGGGCGCAACACCATGCTTGATGAGATATTTGCCGGCAGGGCCATCTTTCTTGATAGAGCCCGCGGGGCTGATGTGATCGGTGGTGATGGAATCGCCGAACAGCCCAAGTATGCGCGCGCCTTTTATGCCGGTGAGCCTAGCGGGCTCGCGCGTCATGCCGTCGAAATAGGGCGGATTTTTCACGTAAGTCGATTTTGGATCCCAGGCGTAGTTGACGCCGCCCCGCACTTTCACTTTTTTCCACGCCGTGCCGCCGTCGAACACATTGCCATAACGCTTGCGGAACATTGCGGGATTGATGGATTTGCGGATTGTGGCGGCGATCTCGGCGGCATTTGGCCAGATATCGCGCAGGTAAACCGGCTTGCCTTTGCGGTCTTGGCCAAGTGGTTCTTTGGTCAAATCGATGTTCATCGTGCCGGCCAGCGCATACGCCACCACCAGCATCGGCGAGGCCAGATAATTCGCGCGCACCTGTGGGTGCACGCGGCCCTCGAAATTGCGATTGCCCGAAAGCACGGCCGCCACCACCAAATCGTTGTCGGTGACGGCTTTGGCGATCGGGTCAGGCAGCGGGCCGGAATTGCCGATGCAGGTGGTGCAGCCATAGCCAACCAGCTCGAAACCCAGCGCATCGAGTGGCTGCTGCAATTTGGCCTTGGCAAGATATTCCGTCACCACCTGGCTGCCGGGCGCGAGCGAGGTCTTTACCCACGGTCTCGTTTTCAGGCCTGCGGCCAGCGCCTTCTTGGCGAGCAATGCCGCGCCGATCATCACGCTGGGGTTAGACGTGTTGGTGCACGATGTGATCGCCGCGATCACCACATCGCCATGGCTAAGTGAGTAATTGGCGCCTTCGACGCTCACGCGCTTTGCCGCTTCATTGCCCTTGTTGAAGATTTGGCCGAGGGCGCCCGCGAATTCCTTGCCCGCATCGCCCAGCGCCACGCGGTCCTGCGGCCGGCGGGGGCCCGCCAGGCTCGACTCCACGCTTTCGAGTTCCAGATGCTGCACATCGCTGAATTCGGGGTCGGGCGTTTTGGCATCGCGCCACAGGCCCTGGGCCTTGGCGTATTTCTCGACCAGCGCCACGCGCTCCGCCTTGCGCCCCGTTGCCTTCAGATAGCGCAGCGTTTCGCGGTCGGTCGGGAAGAAGCCGCAGGTGGCGCCGTATTCGGGTGACATGTTGGAGATAGTTGCGCGGTCCTCGATGCTGAGCTGGGCTAACCCATGGCCGAAGAACTCGACGAACTTTCCCACCACGCCGCGCTTGCGCAACATCTCGGTCACGGTAAGCACCAGATCGGTGGCGGTGACGCCCGCGCGCAATTTTCCCGTGAGCCGCACGCCGATCACTTCAGGAATCAGCATCGAGATGGGCTGGCCCAGCATGGCCGCTTCCGCCTCGATGCCGCCTACGCCCCAGCCCAGCACCGAAAGCGCATTGATCATCGTGGTGTGGCTGTCGGTGCCGACCAGCGTGTCGGGATAGGCATATTCGCGGCTCTTGCCGTTCGCTTTCTTATTTTCCGTCCACACCGTCTGGCCCAGATATTCGAGATTGACCTGATGGCAGATGCCGGTGCCGGGCGGCACCACGCGGAATTTGTCGAAGGCGTGGCTGCCCCAGCGCAAAAATGCATAGCGTTCACCATTGCGTTCATATTCGCGGCCGACATTGGTTTTGAATGCGGTGCTTGAGCCAAATGCATCCACCATCACCGAATGGTCGATAATGAGATCCACGGGCGCAAGCGGATTGATTTTTTTCACGTCGCCGCCCAGCGCCTTCATCGCCTCGCGCATGGCGGCCAAATCGACGACGGCTGGCACGCCGGTGAAATCCTGCATGAGCACGCGCGCGGGCCGGAAAGCGATCTCGCGCTCAGAGCTTTTTTTCTTCAGCCATTCGGCAATCGCCCGCACGTCTTTCCCCGCGACCGTGCGACCGTCTTCATGGCGCAGCAGGTTTTCCAACAGCACCTTGAGCGAGAATGGCAGGCGCGAAATTCCCGCGAGCCCGTTCTTTTCCGCCGCCTTCAGGCTGAAATAGGCATAGCTCTTGGCGCCCACCTTGAGCGTGCCGCGGGACTTGAAACTGTCGATGCTCTCGAACACGTGATTGGCTCGTTGCTTAAGATTTGCCAAACGGCGCGGACCATAGTTCGAATCTGCGAAAGTGGCTACCGTTCACTCCACATTATTGCCACGATCCCGCCGATACTAAACACGGGGCAGGCCGCTTCGAGCCGGGGCGAGTTCGAAGGCCACAGTCACAGCTAAGGATCGTCATTGCGCGCGGGCAAGCCATTTATGCCCAGATTTTGCTTTCGCGCTGCCGGGGCGGCGTTGGGCGTCTTTTTGCCGTTGCTGTTCGCCGGGCCCGCGCTCGCGCAAGTGGCGCCGGATGCGCTCAGGCTGGCGCCGGGCCAACCCAGCCCGTCGCTGCCCGCCGACGGTTCCTATCTCGCGGGCGATAACCGCTTTGTCATCGCTCGCGCCGGCAATTACGAACGGTTGCGATTTTCCGGCGACGGCGAGATTTATTATCTGACGATCGAACCCGCGCCCATGGGCGGCCGCGTGCTCAAATACGACACAGGTGAGATTGTGATGCAAGTCGCAGGCTGGGGCGGCGTCACGCTTTACACGCATAAGGTGCCGGGCGGCCTGCCGGCCGAACGCACCGGCGACGCCACGGGCTTGGATCCCGAACCTGTGCCGCCCGGCGATCAGGTGAAGACCTTCGCCATCGGCTTCTCCGATGAAATCCAATCGCGAACGGGGCTGCTGTTTGGCTTCCGCGCCAATTGGGATGCCTTTGCACACTCTGATAGTTTGCGCGCGGTGGCCGCCGGCGCCATCCGCAATTCCGCGCGCGCTATCGAACGCGTTGCCGCATCGCGTCAGGCGGGACAGGCATTGCTCGCGCAATTCGACGTTGTGCGCATCACGCCAGGCAACGAGCCCAGCGTTTCGATCGGCGACAAAATGCTCACGATCACCTTCGCGCCGTCGCAGGGAATGGGCGCGTGCCCGTCATCGCTTCTCATCGCCAAGACCATCCGTTAGCGCCTTAAACTCTCCACAAATACTCGGCGTTTTCCACAAGGATATCGCGCCGTTCCTATAGGCTTTGGCGGAAGATATCCGCACTCCTTTACATCGCTGTACAATCGAGGCCTTGCGGTTGATTCGTTTTTGTCCGTTGTTCTCTTTGGGAACTTTCCTGCCGTTAAAACATTATTAACTCCCGCAAACGAGCGTGGCATGGCCACATCCGGCGCGTGAGTGCATTGGAGAGGAAACCGTGACCCCGGAATTGCACCCGAATAGCGCTCGCCAGGCTTTGCATTTGCGGCCCGTGCCAGACGCCGTCGAGACGAGCGAGCAGATGCGCGCGCTGCACAAACTCTCGCGGCTCCACGATGAAGCGGTGGAAACCGCCGAGCTTGCCAATCTGCTGGGCCGCGCCTCATTCGTGGCGTGGCTCCTGATTGCCGGCATGGCGGTGGTTGCGCTCACCTCCGCTGGCGTGGTGGCGTTTCAGCCACTCGTGCTGTGGTGCCTGTTCACCGCCGCCGCCGCGATCGCCGTGCTTCGTCTTTATCAGCGCACTGTTGTCGCGCCCTTTGAGCTTATGCCGTTGCGCGCTTTTGCCGCCGATCTCGATGCAGCGCTGCTTTACGCGGGCGTCGCTTGGGGCGCGGGTGGTTTCCTGGCGCTTCCCTCCGTCGCCACGCCATTGATGCTGGTGCTCTTTGCCGCGGGCACTGCTGGCGGCGTCAGCGCTCTCCTGCGCGCGCGGGCAAGCCTCTATTTCCTGGTTCCGGCTGTAATCCTCCCGGCGCTGGCAGCGGCTTTCCGTCCTCTGCCAGAGGCTGGCGTGGCCGCTGGTTATGCGCTCCTGGCGGGGTTCGCCATTGCAGGTGTCCTCTGGCTTTCCGGTCGCTGGTCGGCACGGAAGCAGGGGTTTGCCTCCCTCCCGCTGGTCAATTTTTCCTGAGCTTTCCGGCTTCCTAGCGCCTTCGCGCAGAGTTAATTTCCCCGCGCCATAATGTGCCGCCTATAAGGCCTATAGGATAGCGCGATTAGGGAGTTTTTCATGGCGGCCCGCAGGTCGAGCGCGAGCATGCCGGAGGCCGAAACGGCAGCCGGGCGGGCCAGCGAGGAATCCGAAGAAGTCGCATCGCACATCGCCGCCATCGCCAAGCTGATCGGCACGCGCGATGAGGGCCTTGCGGCATTCTTCCAGAGCTTCATCCGCAACGCGCCCGCCGAAGACGTGATCCGCTACCGGCCGGGCGAACTTGCCGCGCTCATCCGTCTGGTGTTCGCGCGTTATCAAAAGCGCAAGCCGGGAGAATCTCTGGTCCAAGCCTTCGCGCCCGCCGGAGAGGACCGCGCCTTCCAGCACCGCGAAACAATCGTGCTCGCCGTCAACGACGACATGCCGTTCCTTTTCAATTCCTGCATTGGCGAAGTGGCGGCACAGGGCCTGCGCATTCACGCGGCGTTTCATCCGGTGGTTTCTCCGGCGGCCAACCGGCGCGACAGCGTGATCGTGCTGGCGTTCGATCATATCGCGGATGAGACCAGGCTTCGGTCGCTGACCGATGGTCTGCGCGGCGTCTTCGCCACGGTGAAAAACGCGGTGCGCGACTGGCGGCCCATGCTCGATCGGCTTAAGGAAAGCATCGCCGGGCTCAAGGCCAATCCGCCGCGCATTGCGCCCGATGAACTAAAAGAAAGCGTCGCCTTCCTGGAATGGCTTGCCGATCATCATTTCACGCTACTCGGCTGCCGCGATTACGTCTTCGATCCCGAAGGCGACGGCCGCCACACGCCGGTTTACGACAGCGGGCTCGGGCTCCTGTCCGATCACGAAGCGCGCGTCATCCGCGAGGGCCAGGACCGCGTCAGCCTCACGCCGGAAGTGCGTGACTTTCTTACCCAGCCCTCGCCCATCATCATCACCAAATCGAATGTGCGCTCGACTGTGCACCGGCGCGCACATATGGATTATGTGGGCGTCAAGACCTTCGATCGCGCAGGCCAATTGACCGGCGAGCGCCGCTTTGTCGGGCTGTTTACATCGAGCGCCTACAATCGGCTGCCGGCTGAAATTCCGCTGCTGCGGCGCAAGATGGCACATGTGCTGGCGCGTGCGGGGTTGGCCCCTGACAGCCATGACGGCAAGGCGCTGGCCAACATTCTCGACACTTTCCCGCGCGACGAGCTGTTCCAGATTAGCGATGACGAATTGTACGCCACCGCGCTTGGCATCCTGGCGCTGGGCGATAGGCCCAAGGTGCGCGTGTTTCTGCGCTTCGACCGGTTCGACCGATTTGTCTCGGCGCTCGTGTTCGTGCCGCGCGACCGCTACAACACGGCCGCGCGTGAGCGCATTCATGCGATTCTCGCGCGCGCTTTCGACGGCCGCATGACCGCGGCGCATCTGGCGTTGGACGACACCGCGCTTGCGCGCGTGCATTTCATCGTCGGGCGCAATCCGGGCGTAAGACCTCAAGTGGACGTGAAGGCTCTGGAAGGCGAAATCCGCGGCGCCATCCGCACCTGGGAGGACGCCTCCGCCGCCGCGATTGTTGCAGCCCATGGCGAAGCAGATGGCTGGCGTCTTGCGCAGCGTTATGCTGAGGCGTTCCCCGCCGCCTACCGCGACGCCTTCAGCCCGGCGCAGGCGGTTGACGACATCACCGAAATCGAAGCGGTGCTGGCCGGTACCGCGCCCGGCGACAATGTAGCCGCGCGCGCTTATGCGCTGGAAGGCGATGCGCGAAGCGCGGTGCGGATCAAGCTGTTCGTGCGCGGCGCCTTCATGCCTTTGTCGTCGTGCCTGCCAGTATTCGAAAATCTTGGGCTGAAAGTCATTGCCGAAGATTCCTACGCGCTCACGCCCAAGGCCGATGATGGCTCGCCGCAAATGGCGGCGGTGCACAATTTCCTTATGGAGCGCGCCGACGGTGGCACCGCCGATCTCGCACGTCTGAAGCCGCTGCTGGAAGACGCCTATCACGCCGTCTGCGCGGGTGATCTCGAATCTGACGGCTTCAATCGCCTGATCACGCTTGCCGAGCTTCCCTGGCGGGATGTCACTATCTTGCGCCATGCCGCGCGTTTCCTGCGCCAGGCCAACATCACTTTCGGCCAGAGCTATATGGAACTGGCGCTGGCGCAGAATCCCGATATCGCAAAACTTTTGGTCGAATTGTTTTATGCTCGCCACGATCCTGCTGCCAAAGGCGATCGCGAGAGCCGCGCTGGCGCCATCCGCGGCAAAATCGAACCGGCGCTCGGCGATGTGAAAAGCCTTGATGACGACCGCATCATCCGCCGCATGCAGAACGTGATCGACTGCACGCTGCGCACCAGTTTTTTCCAGAAGGATGCGGCTGGGCGCTTCAGGCCTTATCTTGCCTGCAAGCTCGACAGCCAGAAGCTCGATGAACTGCCAGCCCCCCGCCCGCATGTCGAGATTTTTGTTTATGCGCCGCGCGTGGAAGCCGTGCATTTGCGTTTCGGCAAAGTGGCGCGCGGCGGCATACGCTGGTCCGACCGGCGTGAAGATTTCCGCACCGAAGTGCTAAGCCTCGTCAAGGCGCAGCAGGTGAAGAACGCGGTGATCGTGCCCGTTGGCGCCAAAGGCGGTTTCTATCCCAAGCAATTGCCGCAGAATGCCACGCGCGAAGAGGTTCAGGCCGAAGCCATTCGCGCCTATCAGACTTTTATCGGCGCGCTTCTCGACATCACCGACAATATCGGTCCCGACGGCAAAGTGAACGCGCCCAAAGATATGGTTCGCCACGACGAGGACGATCCTTATCTTGTGGTCGCCGCCGACAAGGGCACCGCGAGCTTCTCCGACATCGCCAATGCCATCGCTATCGAGCGCGGATATTGGCTGGGCGACGCCTTCGCCTCGGGCGGCTCGCGCGGCTACGACCACAAGAAAATGGGCATCACCGCCAAGGGCGCCTGGGAGGCGGTGAAACGCCATTTCCGCGAAATGGGCCGCGACAGCCAGGCGGAGCCCTTCACCTGCATCGGCGTGGGCGACATGTCGGGCGACGTGTTCGGCAACGGCATGTTGCTGTCGAAACAGACAAAACTCATCGCCGCTTTCGATCATCGCCACGTCTTTTTCGATCCCAATCCCGATCCGGAAAAAAGCTGGGCCGAGCGCAAGCGGCTGTTCGAGCTGCCGCGCTCGAGCTGGGCCGATTACAACAGCGCGCTCATCTCCAAGGGCGGCGGCGTGTTCGCGCGCGCGATGAAGGAAATCGCGCTCAGCCCCGAAATGAAGGCGGTGGCCGGCCTCAAGAAAGACCGCGTGGCGCCCAACGATTTCATCCGCGCCTTGCTCATGGCGGACGTGGATTTGCTGTGGTTCGGCGGCATCGGCACATATGTGAAATCATCCACCCAATCCCACGCCGAGGCGGGCGACCGCGCCAATGACAGTTTGCGCGTCAATGGCCGCGACCTGAAAGCCAAGGTGGTGGGCGAGGGCGCCAATCTTGGCGTAACTCAACTTGGCCGCGTCGAATATGCGCGAAGCGCAGGGCGCATCAATACGGACGCGGTGGACAATTCGGCCGGCGTCGACACCTCCGACCACGAAGTCAACATCAAGATCCTGTTCAGCGGGCCGTTGCGCAGAGCCGAAATCACGGAAGAAGAACGCGATCAATTGCTGGCCGCCATGACGGAAGACGTCGCCCGCCTGGTGTTGGCCGACAATTACGATCAGACCTTCGCCATTTCCGTGGCGCAGGCGAGCTCTGCTCGCGATCTCGACGCGGCCGGGCGGTTCATGCGCGAGCTGGAAAAAAGCGGCCGTCTCGACCGCGCGGTGGAATTCCTGCCCGACGATGAAGCCTTGCGGGCGCTGGCGCGCGAAGGTCTGGGCCTCACGCGCCCCGATCTCGCCGTGCTGCTGGCCTATGCCAAGCTCGATCTCGACCACGCCATCGTGCAAAGCGAATTGCCCGACGATCCCTATTTCGCCGCCGAGCTGGAAGCCTACTTCCCGCCGCTGGCGGCAAAGCGTTTTGCCGGCGAACTTGCCAGCCATCGACTGAGGCGCGAGATCGTGGCCTCACGGCTCGCCAACAAAACAATCAATCTGGCGGGGCCGCTATTCGTCCAGCGCATGCATGAACTGTCTAGTGCGAGCGGCGGCGAAATTGCGCGCGCCTTCGTGCTGGCCGCCAGTGCCTTCGGACTGGAAGAATTGAAAACGCGCATCGGCGCGCTCGATTTGAAAGTCCGCGCGGATATCCAGAACGCGATGATGGTCGATATCGCCGAACTGTTGCGCCGGCTCGGCCTATGGTTCCTGGTCCACTGGCCTGCGGGCAGCGGTATTGCCGAAACCGTGCGGGTTTATGGTGCGGGCGTTGCGGCCCTTAAAGGCCGTTTCGCAGGGTTGATCTCGGCCTATGAAGCACAGGCCACGGAAGCGCGCATCGCCGAGTTGCAAAAGGCCGATGTGCCGCTCGAAGTAGCGGAGGACGTTGCCGTGCTGCCGCTGTTGGGTGCGGTGCCGGAAATCGTCTTGCTCTCACAAATGCACAATGTGCCGGTGGATGCGGCGGCTGGCGCCTATTTCGCCATTGGCGCTCTCGTCGGGCTCGATCGTTTGCGCGGGCTTGCAGCGCGCATTTCCGTCACCGAGCATTGGGACCGCCTGGCCATCCGGCGCATGGTGGACGATCTGTTCGCAAGTCAGCGCGTGTTGGCTTCCGAAGCCATCGGCAATGCGCCTGATGCGCTCAAGCGCGCCGACCGCGCCAAGGGAGCAGAGGCCGCGCAATCCTGGGCCACCACGCGACAGGACGATTTGCAACGCGCGCAAACATTCTTGGGCGAACTAGAGCATGGCGGGCCGTTGACCATTGCCAAATTGACGCTTGCCGCAAGCCAGGTTCAGAAATTGGCGCCATAGTCCGCCTGACTTATCCACAACGCTAGATATTGTAGTTCTTTCAGCCAAAACGCCGATTTTCGGGGAAGAAAATGTGTCGGATTTTGTATGCACGATTGATGGCGCACCCGCATTCAGGGAAGATGGAATATCGGCGCTCGTTATGGTTTGCCCGCGTGCCGCATGGGCGGGCGCGCGCAGATTTTTGAGCAATTTTTCTCGTCATGGCGCAAGAAATCGAGATCAAACTCACGGCCAGGCCGGATGATGTGGCGCGCCTGAAGCGCAGCACTGCGCTCAAGCGTTTTGCCCCAGGTCCCGCCGCGACCGAGCGCCTGAACAGCGTTTACTATGACACACCAGGCTTGGGCTTAAGCAAGGCTGGGCTTTCACTGCGCGTGCGCAAAAGGGGCCGCGCCTACATCCAGACATTGAAGACGCAAGACACCGGCGCGCTGGCTTACAAGCGCGGCGAGTGGGAGTGCCCGCTGCCGTCGTCGGCGCCGGATTTGCGGCTGATCGCCGACGAAGGCTTGCGCGAGCGAGTCGAGGCGATCGCGGCCGAAGATTCCGTCGCGCCCATGATCGAAACCAAGATCCGGCGCACCCGCCGGCGGCTCAAGACAAAAGCCGGCGATGAAATCGAATTTGCCGTCGATAGCGGAGAGATCCGAACGCTCTTGAACGGCAGGACGGCCGTGCCGGTCAACGAGGTGGAACTGGAACTGCTCAAGGGTTCGCCCACCAGCCTGTTCGATGTCGCGCGCGCACTCGCCGGCGAGACACATCTCACGGTCAGCGTCGAAAGCAAGGCCGAACGCGGCCTGCGTGCGCTCGAAGGCCGCAATGTCACCTCGCATAAAGCGGGTCCGCTTGCCTTTGCGCCCGAAGCGACGGCCGAGGAGGCTTTCCGCGCCACCCTGCTGCATTGCCTGCGTCATATCGCGCGCAACGTGCCGGCCGTGGTGGAAGCGCGCGATCACGAGGGCGTGCACCAGGTGCGCGTGGGATTGCGCCGCCTGCGCGTGGCGCTTACCGCCTTTGGCGTGGCGTTTCGCAGCAAGACTTTGCAGCATCTTCGCGCTCGCGCCAGGAAGCTGGCGGGCGCCTTCGCCGACACCCGCGATCTCGATGTCTTCGCGACCGATTTGCTGTCGCAGGTGGAACAGGCCGCGCCCGATGTGCCCGGCCTCGCGCGCCTGCGCGATTTGCTGGACAAGGAGCACGAAGCAAGCTGGGATGAGGCGGTGGCCATCGTCCGTTCGGATGAATTCACTGGCTTTCTTATCGATCTTGCTGCGGCGGCCGAAGCCCGCATCTGGCGCGACAATGCCTCGCCTGCGCATCTGGTGGAAATGGTCGAGCCCGCCCGCGCAGCCGCAAGGCGCGCCCTCGACAAGCGCCTTGCCAAGGTGAAAAAGCAAGCCAAGCAACTAGAGACGCTTTCCGCCGAAGATCGGCACGAACTCAGGATCCAGCTCAAAAAGCTGCGCTATTCCGCGGAGATTTTCGCGCCCCTCTTCGACCGCAAGGAAATCGGGCCATTCCTCAAGCAACTTTCCGAGTTGCAGGACATTTTCGGCGCCATGAACGACGCGGAGATGGCGCATGAGATCGTCGAACGCCTGGTCAAGAAGGGCGACGCGGCCGGCCGCCAGGCATTGCGTACGGCCGCAAGCCTGGTCACGGGCTGGCATATGGGCCGGGCCGGGCTCACATGGAAGAAGGCGCAGAAGCGCTGGAAGCGTTTCGCCAAGGCGCCGCTGTTCTGGCGCGAAGCCAAGAATTAAAAAGCCAAGAATTAAAGCGTAATCGCCGCCAGCACCGGCACGTGATCGGAAGGGCCTTTCCAACCGCGCGCCTGGCGCAGGATCGCATGATCCGAAACCGCGCCCTTTAGCCCTGGGCTGATCCAGATGTGGTCCAGCCTCCGCCCACGGTCGGATATCTGCCAATCATGGGCGCGATAGCTCCACCAGGAATAGATTTTTTCCTCTGGCGGCACGAAATGGCGCGTCACGTCAAGCCAGTCGAAGGCGGCCTTGACCGCGCCCAACAGCTCCGTCTCGACGGGCGAGTGGCTCACCACGTCCAGCAGCTGCTTGTGGCTCCAGACGTCGTTTTCCAGCGGCGCCACGTTGAGATCGCCCACCAGCACCACGGGCGTGTTGCGCCGCCGGCGCTCCTTGGCGAAACGGGTTTCCATCTCGCGCATGAAGTCGAGCTTGTGGGTGAATTTCGCGCTTGCGCGAGGATCGGGAACATCGCCGCCCGCGGGCACATAAAAATTATGTAACTCCAGGCCCGATTTGAAAACGGCCTTAACATGGCGGGTGTCGTCCTTGCCGCAGAACGAGAACTTTTCGATCTTGCGGAAAGGCAGCCGCGAAAGAATAGCGACGCCGTGATAGCCCTTTTGGCCATTTATGGCCTGATGGCCATAACCGAGCTGCTTGAAGGTATCGGCCGGAAATAATTCGTCCGGGCACTTGGTTTCCTGCAAACATAAAATGTCGGGCGCGTGCTTGGTAAGAAAGCGTGCAACCAGGCTTTGGCGCAACCGCACAGAATTGATGTTCCATGTGGCAAGTCGCAACTTCATGTTCACGCCGCTGTGATGTAAACGCGCGTTCTTTTCACGCTCGCGTGAACACAAAGCACAGAATTTTCACATCGGCGTGAGACACAGAGGTTTTGCATCATCTTCACCATTTCGTGGTTGGCAGTTTACTGCGTCACGGTGCACACACGCCCCCGCGTCCCTAACTCGATGGAGGGCCCCATGGCACCGACAAAATTGCAAAGCGTACCGACGGACGAATCCGAGAACACGACGAGCTACAGCATCGTGATCTGGCTGGTCATCGTGGCCGCAGGTTTCTTCTCTTTCGCTCCGTTTATTACATCCTATGTCGTTTAGTAAGCGTATCGGTTAGACCGGCTGGACAGCGCCCCGTTCCAGCCGGTCTGCCGGTCGCCTAATTTCCGCCAAGGGCCAGCGCGCCCGCGGTCCAAAATCGAGCCCATCTGTCAGCCCCAGCGAAAGTCTTTCAATTCCCGCCCAGGCAATCATCGCGCCATTATCCGTGCACAAAGACACTGGCGGCATTACAAGCGAAAACCCTTCCGCAACTGCAATCTTTTCCAGCATAGCGCGGATCGCCTGATTGGCAGCCACGCCGCCCGCCGCGACAAAACGCATCTCCTGCGTTCCGCCAAACTCACTCCTGAATCTCTGCATCGCCGCGCGCGAGCGGTCGGCCAGAATGTCGAGCACGGCCGCCTGGAACGAGGCGGCAAGATCGGCCTTCGCCGTTTCATTCATGGCGCCCAGCCCCGCCACGATCTGGCGCACGGCGGTTTTGAGACCTGAGAAAGAAAAATCGCAGCCCTCGCGTCCCACCATGGAACGCGGCAAAGGAAAGCGCTTGGCATTGCCGCGTTTGGCCAATGCCTCGATCTCGGGCCCGCCGGGATAGGCAAGGCCGATGAGCTTCGCTGTCTTGTCGAAAGCCTCGCCCACCGCGTCGTCTATAGTCGCGCCATAAAGCCGGTAATGCCCGACACCTTCCACCGTCAGCAATTGGCAATGGCCGCCGGAAATCAGCAGCAGCAGGAACGGAAAGGCAGCGCCCGTGGCCAGCCGCGCGGACAGCGCATGTGCTTCCAGATGATTGACGGCGATGAGCGGTTTCGAAGCCCCCAGCGCCATGGCCTTGGCCGTGAGCAGGCCCACCATCACGCCGCCGATAAGCCCTGGGCCTGCTGTGGCGGCAATCGCGTCCACCTCGTTCAGCGTAACGCCTGCTTCGCCAAGGGCCCGCGCAATGATGTCATCGAGCGCTTCCACATGGGCGCGCGCGGCGATCTCCGGCACCACGCCGCCATAGGGCCGATGCGCGTCGAGCTGGCTTAACACGATATTGGAAAGAATGTTTCCGGGGCCAGGTTGGCACCCGCGCACCACAGCTGCCGCGGTTTCGTCGCAGCTGGTCTCGATTCCCAGAATGGTAAGCGGACGCATGCCCCCGATCTATGCTAAGGGGCGCGGCAATGTCCATTGCTTCACTATTTTGCCCCCTATGACCGCGCCTTTGCTCCGTATTGTCTCGCGTGGCTCGGCTCTTTCGCTGGTGCAGGCGCGTTCCGTGCGCGCGGCCCTCGCCGCCGTGCATGGCTGGCAAACAACGGGGCTGGACCGGCTTTGCCCCATCCTCACAATGAAAACCACGGGCGACCGCATCCAGGACAGGCCGCTGGCGGATTCAGGCGGCAAGGGGCTTTTCGTCAAAGAAATAGAAGAAGCGCTCCTGGCCAACGAAGCCGATATCGCCGTTCATTCGTTAAAAGACATGCCGGGCGAACAGCCAGGCGGTCTTATTATCGCGGCCGTGATGAAACGCGAAGATCCGCGCGATGTCTTTATCGCGCATGATGGAAAACCGTTCGCCGCACTGCAACAGGGCGCGCGCATGGGCACCTCATCGGTTCGCCGAAAGGCGCAGGTCTTACGCGCGCGTCCCGATCTCAAGCCGGTGACCTTGCGCGGCAATGTCGAGACGCGCCTTGCCAAGCTCGCACGCGGCGAGATGGATGCAATCATTCTCGCGCTGGCGGGACTGCGCCGTTTGGGGCTAGCACCAGCGGGCGCGGTACCTCTTGAGGGCAACAACTGGCTCCCTGCTTTGTGCCAGGGCGCCATCGGCATCGAAGTGCGCGGCGATGATCAACGCGTCCGCGATCTCGTGATCCCCGTCAACGATGAAGCAACTGCTTCTTGCATTGCCTGCGAACGTGGCTTCCTCACAGCGCTAGATGGTTCCTGCCGCACACCGATTGCCGGTCTGGCAACAATCGCGAAGAATAAACTCGATTTTCGCGGCGAGGTTTTGACACTTGACGGGCGGAACTTCTGGACTGCTTCGCGCACTATGATGCTGCCCGCGCGCTCGGCCGGCGCGCTGTTCGCCCTGGGCCGCGAAGCGGCGCTGGAAATCCGCGAAGCCGCAGGCGATCTCCTGCCAAGGTTCTGACATGCGTCTGCTGATCACCAGACCGAAGGAAGATGCCGAAGCGCTGGCCGCGACGCTGAAACAGCTTGGACATACGACGCTCGTGGCTCCGCTGATGGAGGTGCAAATCCACGACGGCCCGCCGCTGGTGCTAGATGGCGTGCAGGGCGTGCTTGCCACCAGCGCTAATGGCGTACGCGCGCTCGCCAGGCGCAGCGTGCAGCGCGACATCCCCATTTACGCCGTCGGCCCGCAAACGGCGGAAGCGGCGCGCCGCGCGGGCTTTACTTTCGTGCGCGGCGCCAAAGGCGATGCCGCGATGTTGGCGGAGGCTGTCGCCTCATGGGCCAAGCCAGACAATGGCGCGCTGCTACATGTGGCAGGCACCGAAACGGCGGGCCGCATGCGCCAGTCGCTGCAGGCGAAGGGCTTCGCTGTGACAGTCGAAATTCTCTATGAGGCAACACCAGTGGCCAAGCTTCCCGAACAGGTAGAACAGGCGCTGCGAAATAATGCGCTCGACGGCGTGTTGCTGTTCTCGCCCCGAAGCGCGAAAACCTTCGCCAATTTGGTTACCGGGGTAGGCCTCGCCAACGCTTGCGAGCGGCTTGCCTGTTTCTGCATCAGCGCCGCCACCGCGGGCGCGCTGGAGCCGCTTGCTTTCGCGCGGGTCGAGGTCGCGGGCGCGCCAAATCAGGAAGCCATGCTGGGCCTCCTTTCCCCCACGAAATAAGCCGGTAATCCCGGCTTTCTTGAGCGCAAAGGGCTTCGCGCCTATAGCTTGTTTCATGGACGAGATGGAAAGCCACGAAGCCACGCCAAAGACAGCACCAGCCGAGGCTGCGCCCGCCCGCCCGCGCATCCGTTTCGAGCTCCCCGAAGGCTGGCTCGGCGTGTTGTTACTTCTTCTGGTGGCGGCGCTTTCCGGCGGGCTAATTGCCAGTTATTGGCCCTCTTTCGTCGGCGGAGTTGATGTCGGCACCACGCAGGACAGGCTGGCGGCGCTTGAGGCGCGCGTGGGCGAGATCGCGACAGGCCGTGCGGGTGCCGCGGCTTCGGGCGTGTTCGATGACATGCGACACGAATTGGGCGCGCTTGGCCAGCGGCTAGACGCCGACGAGGCGCGGCTCACGGGTCTTGAGAAATCATCCGATCAGGCGGGTAATAGCAGCGACTTAGCGGTGCTTCGCCAGAAACTAGATGCGGCCACGGCCGCGCTCACCGATGTCACCACGCGGCTTGGCAAGCTTGAAAGCGCGCATGGCGCCGGCGATCTCGCGCCCATCACCACCAAGCTCGCAGCGCTTGACGCGCGCGTGGGCGCGCTCGAAGCCGATATGGCGCGTTCGGCGCAGACGCTGAACGGCACGCTGTCGGGCATCGAGGGACGCCTTAAATCGCTCGAGGCCAATGCGCCGCCGCCCAACCTTGCGCTGCGCCTCGACAGTTTCGCGTTGAAATCGGACACCGACGGCATCGACGCACGCTTGAAAGCCATCGAGGCGCAAAACACCGGCGAGTCGCTGCACCATGCGGCGGCTTTACTTGCGCTGGCGCGCCTTGCGCGTGCGGTAGACGAGCCTGGACCCTTCGCGCTGGAGCTCGACACCTTTGCTGTTGCCGCACCCGGCGATCCGGTGATTGCGTTGCTGCAACCCTATGCCGCGAATGGCGTGCCGGCGAAGCCCGCGCTTTTAACGCAATTTCCGAATGTGGCGCGCGCGGCCCTCGATGCCGAACGCAGTAGCGACGCGCGCACACTTTTCCAGCGCCTGTGGGCAAACATTCTTGGTCTCATTAGCGTGCGCCGCGTGGGCGAAGTCGCTGGCAACGACACGGAAAGCCGGCTCGCGCGCGCGCAAGCCAAACTCGATACCGGCGATCTTGCTGCGGCTGCGGCGGAAGTGCGCGCGCTGAAAGGGCCTGCGGCAAAGACCACGGCCTCCTGGCTTAAAAATGCCGATGCGCGGCTTCAGCTTGATCGCGCGGTCGCCGACATGAGCGCGCGCGTCATAAGCGCGCTCGCGGCGGCGCCAACGCAGGCGGCGACGCCCGCTCCTGCCGCCTCTGTTCCGCCCGCAGCCGCGCCCGTTCAGCTGCCCGCGCCCGCACAAGGGGGCAAGCCATGAGCCGGCTGATCGCCATTCTGCTGGGTGCTGGGCTTGCCGCAGCCGGCATGGCGTGGCTCGCCAGCCGCGAAGGCGCCATGCAGCTTACCGTCGATGGCTATGAATTCCACATGAGCATAGGCGTCGCCGCAGGGCTTCTTATTCTCATCGTGGCGACGGCCGTGTTCGTGCATCGTGTCGTGGTCGGCATCTGGGGCGTGCCCGATCGTTTCGGCGTCTGGTACAGCGCGCGCCGCGCCCGCAAGGGCTATCAGGCGCTGTCGCAGGGCCTGGTCGCGGCGGCGGCGGGCGATTCCACCGAAGCGCTCAGGCTCGCGCGCCGCACAGAGAAATTGCTGGGCTCGCCGCCGCTCGCTTTGCTGCTCACGGCGCAGGCATCGCAGCTGGCGGGCGACGAAGAAAAGCAGCTGGCCGCTTACCACGCCATGCTTGATCATCCGGATACGGAGTTTCTTGGCCTGCGCGGCCTTTTCATGCAGGCGCGGGCCGGCGGCAAGGATAGCGAGGCACTGGAATTGGCCGAGCGTGCTCATGCGCTTCGCCCCAGGGCTGCATGGGCCGCCAATGCGCTGTTCGATCTCAAATGCGCGGCCGGTAGATGGAGCGAGGCGCAGACCGTGCTCGAAGAGGCTTCCCGCGCGCGCCTGCTCGATGCGGATGTCGCCCGCAGGCGCCGTGCTGTATTGCTGACCGCGGAAGCGCTTGAAGCCGAGCGCGAAGGCGACGGCACGCGCGCACTGTCGCGCGCCATGGAGGCGTTGGCGCTGTCGCCCGGTCTCGCACCGGCCGCCGCTTTGGCCGCGCGCCGCCTGAGTGCGGCAGGGCGAATCTGGAAAGCGCAGGATGTGATCGAAGCGGCCTGGGCACAGGCGCCTCATCCAGCGCTCGCCACTGCCTATGCCGACATCCGGCCGGAAGAAAACACCGAAACGCGCGCGAAAAGATTGATGGGGCTCGCCCAACTCAATCGCGGCCATTTCGAAAGCCGGTTGCTCGAAGCCGAGCAGGCCATCGCGCTCAAGCGCTGGAGCCAGGCGCGCGCCGCGCTGCATCCGCTGGCGCAAAGCTTCACCACCGCGCGCGTCTGCGCGGCAATGGCCGAGATCGCGCAGGAAGAACGCGGCGACATGGTGGCGGCCCATGGCTGGCTCGCGCGCGCCGTGCGCGCGCCGCGCGACGCGCAATGGACATGCAATGCCTGCGGCTGGGCCTCGTCGGAGTGGCGCGCGGTGTGCGGCGGCTGCGGCGCCTTCGATTCGCTGGCCTGGACGACGCCGGGTGCGGGCGTGATCGAAAAACTGCCCCATCTCGAAGTGGACGAGCCGCCGGCCGAAGCAACCGTGGAAACGCCTGCGCCAGTCACGATCGAGGGCGCCATCGCGCGTCCCGCGCCCGTTTATGTGGGCCGCGACGAAATCGTCATGCCGCGCCCGCCCGACGATCCCGGCCCCAATGGCGATGTCGACAATGGCGAAGAGCCGCTCTCTTCGGAAGACGCGGCGCGGCTTAAGCGCGGCGGGCGCATGACGGCATGACCAAGGCCGTTGCGCGTGAGCCTGATCGCGCCTAATTTCCGCCCGCGGATTTTCTCGCCTTGGGCCGCCTTAGCTCAGCCGGTAGAGCACCGCATTCGTAATGCGGGGGTCGCGTGTTCGAGTCACGCAGGCGGCACCAGTACTCGAACCCCCGAAAGCCGCCGAAGGCGGGGCGGCAACGCTCGAATGATTGTCGGCTTCCCCGACCTCTTTCTGGCCCAGTAGCCACGCTCAGGGACTGGAATGTTCGCCTTCCGGCAGGTCTTCGCTACGGCCACATCAAAAATACCGAACTGCTTAGAGAGCGTTCTTAATGGCTGCGACCAGACCAACTCGTGAAGTTCCGATCTTGTAAATTCGCGTTTTGTCTCTTGCTGGCTCATTATTCGGAGATCCCTTTAGGTCACGCTGATCCAATCAGACATATTATCCTTGAGGCTAGGTAGTGGATCGGGCTCTCCATCAGAAATATCGATCAAAATCCATGAAGATAATTGCGAAGCATAGCCGCTTGATTCTTCTTCTCCTGGCCTTTCTTGTGGCGGGATATGCGACATACTCGCAAGCGGGTCAGTGCGAAGTTCCGATCGAATACAAGATCGGCAAGTTTGATGCCAAGTTTGGAATTAATGAACGCGAATTCCACGATGCAATCGAGCAAGCAAGTAACTTGTGGGGGAGAGCCGTAAACAGAAATCTCTTTGAATATAATCCAAGGGGCGATTTAACAATCAATCTCGTCTATGACGAACGCCAGCAGCAAACAGAAAGACAAATTGCGCTTGAAGCGGGTATTACTCGAACGAAGGAAACAGCCGACACGTTAAGACCACAAATCTCGGCGCTGCAGGAAAATTACAAAGCAGAAGATCAACATTATTCTGACCGATTGGCTCACTTCACTGACGCGCAGGAGGATTACAACCGTCGGGTCGATTACTGGAACAGTGTTGGCGGCGCGGCCGGCGATGAGTACCGTAGTTTGACCGAGGAAAAGGCGACTCTGCTTAGCGAGCAAAATTCACTCGAACAAGAAAGGCGCCAAGTGAACGAACTCGCCGATCAATTTAACATGCTCGTCAATAAATATAATTCGCTAGTCGAACATACCAATGCAACAATTAATGCGATCAAACATATTGGACTGGTTGGGACCGAATTCGAGGAGGGCCAGTACGTTGTCAATGGCGGAGCAAAATTTATAGACATCTATCAATTTAGAAATCGAACACATCTGATACTAATTCTTGCGCATGAGCTCGGTCACGCGCTGGGGTTGGTACATAACACCAACCCCAATTCGATTATGGCCCCTGTCATTCGGACTGAACGTCCACTCTCAGTGCGGATGATCTAAATGAGCTGAGAGTGAAATGCGGCCTTTGAGCTTACAGTGCAGCAATAGTGCTCCGCGTCCTTGTTGCTCACTGGATTCTGGGTGAATTGTATGACAGTCGCGTAATAATCGAGTAATCGCTGCCGACGGCTGTGTTTTCTCGCATCACTGTGACTTGCGTGAACGGAGAAAAAACGGCCCAATCCGGCAAACGTTATCAGGGGCTAGCCGTACGGCTCGCGACACTGTTCTCAAGATTAGAGGAGTTTGAAATATGCGTCGGAATCTTATTGTGCTTGCAGGCCTTGCTTGCGCGGCAGGAGTTGTGTCGGCGGCTTATAGCCAGCCCGGCCATACCCAATATGGTACCTGGGGTGTCGATACGTCCTCTATCGACAACAGTGTAAAACCGGGCGACGACTTTTTCATGCACGTGAACGGCAATTGGTACAAAACGGCCGTCATCGCGCCGGATCGTTCCTCGACCGGCTCATTCCTGGATCTCCGAATCCTGAGCGAGAAGCGGATGAACGAAATCGCGGCTTCGCTCGACGCACGGTCCTACGACCAGCTCACCGATGAAGAGAAGAAGCTGCGCGATCTCTACGACGCGTTCATTGACCAGAACCAGATAGATAGCCGTGGCCTTGAACCGGCGAAAAAAGACCTCGACTACATTGCAAGTCTGAAAACTCCGGATGACGTTGCGGGCGCAATGGGCTTGCCACGGCTTAATCTCGACGGTCCGTTTGGCGGCGGCATCGGCATCAACGACAAGGACTCCAGCCAATACGCTGTAGATCTCGGCCAATCGGGCCTGGGCATGCCAAACCGCGATTATTATCTAAAGGACGACGCCGCTCTTGCTGTCACCCGTGACGCCTACAAGAAACATCTGAGCAGCGTGTTCGCGCTAGTGGGTATGAGCGATCCCGATAAGCGCGCCAAGGCTGTTTATGACCTCGAATACAAGATCGCACAGGTGCAGTGGGCGAATGCCGACCGCCGTGACGAGGACAAAGTCTACAACCCGATGTCATATTCGGAATTGAAAGCGCTGACGCCGCAGTTTCCCTGGGACTTCTGGTTCAAATCGGCCGGCATCCCACTGACCGGGCCGAAGGGTGAGCGTCAGGTGATCGTAGCGGAGAAATCGGCGTTCCCCAAGTTGGCGAAGATTTTCGCCGACACGCAGGTCGACACGTGGCGTGATTACCTGACTGTGCATTACCTGCACAGCTATGCGGCCTATTTGCCGAAGAAATTCGACGATGAGGACTTCGCATTCTATGGCACGACCTTGCAAGGAAATGCACAGCAGCTTCCGCGTTCCACACGCGCCGCACATCTCCTTGACGGCATGATGGGAGAAGCGTTGGGCAAACTTTATGTCGCGAAGTGGTTCCCACCACAAGCGAAAGCCAAAGCCGTGGAATTGGTGGACAACCTGCTTAAGGCCTATGACGCCGACATCCGCACGCTCGACTGGATGACGCCGGTCACACGTGAGAGGGCACTCGACAAACTGCATCATTTCGGCGTCAAAATCGGATATCCCGATCATTGGCGCGACTATTCGGCCCTGGTCATCAAGCGTGACGACCTCCTAGGCGATATACAGCGCGGACAAGCCTTCAAATGGAATCGCGATCTCGTTCGGATCGACCAACCCGTGGACAAGACCGAATGGGGCATGACGCCACCGACTGTAAATGCCTACAACAACCCACAGTTCAACGAGATTGTGTTCCCGGCCGCTATCATGCAGCCGCCGTTCTTCGATCGTAATGCAGATGACGCCGTCAACTATGGGGGCATCGGTGCTGTGATCGGCCATGAAATCAGCCATGGCTTCGACGATCAGGGCTCTAAGTTTAATTCGTCCGGCGCGTTCAATAACTGGTGGGCCGACGCAGATAAGACGGCCTTCGAAGCAAAAACCAAGATGCTGGGTGAGCAATACGACACCTATGAGCCTCTGCCAGGTCTGCACATCAACGGCGCATTCACTATGGGCGAGAACATCGCGGATAATGCTGGTATTGCGATCGCACTAAAGGCCTATCACATCTCGCTAGCTGGCCGCCGCGCGCCGAAGATCGACGGTTACACCGGCGATCAGCGCTTCTACCTCTCGTTCGGGCAGATCTGGCGCACGAAGATGCGTGACGGCGCGCTCAGGCAACAGGTACTCTCCAACGAGCACAGTCCTGGGCAATTCCGCGCCATCGGTGCCACGCGTAACCAGAACGAATGGTATAATGCTTTCGATGTGAAACCCGGAGACAAGTATTATCTGCCGCCTGATCAACGCGTGCATCTCTGGTAATCCGATCTGAGCGGCGGCAGATGGACTAAGCGGAAAGCGAGAATGGTTTGGCAACGAGTTGACCGCAGGGCGTCGATCAGCGCGCCCAGGCGAAATATTCTCTGTGCGGCTGGTACAAGGAACCCATCAGGTCGGTAGCGGTTTCATCGCTTGATCGTCTCCGGTTAGAGGGCGCGGGTTCTCCGATGGGCGGTTCCATGCGATACTTCATATATGGCCACGCAGCCTCCAGATCGCTCAAATCACGGAGAGCAGGTCTCCGAATGGGAGAATGAGGGCGGGGCTCCTCAAGTCACGAGGCAGAATGATCGTGACAAGCTTCGAGGCTTGGCCACCGAGGAAGAACATATCCTGCAATGCCTGGGAGCAGCAGTGCTCTCGCAGTGGAATAACCTTCCGACAGACATCCAGCGGCAGCTTTTTCGACACGCCCTTTCCGGCGATCCGTCTCGGGATGCCGTTCAGTTGAAGGAACAAATTGCTCGTTTCCTTCACGATCATAAGAAGTGACCAGTGCGAGGTCTCTCGGACCACTCGGATCGAAAGAATGGCTTGGGAAGGGTTGGCTCAAGCCGTTTTGGTCAGGATGAGGTGTTTGTAGTAGTCTTTCGCTGGCACGACGTTTTTGCCAACTCGGTTCTTATTTAAGAAGGAAACTCACACAATAAATCGCACACTTGTAGGCACCGCAATTGGTGTCGCTTTATTTAGCTCAGTCGTTTCCTATGCTGCGACAGGCGGCAGCGGTGGCAGCGGAACCCCCCGACGCCTGTTGCCTCCCCGAACTCCGCAACTCCACTGACGCCGAATGTCCCCCGGCCCCTGCTGCTGCTCCTTCTGCGCCAGCTCCATCTCCCGCTGCTCCTCCCGCTTCATTCACTCCTCAAACTCCAGGCACTTATAATTTTCAGGCAAACTACTCCGGTGCTACGCCTCTTGCAGACCTGAAGTGCGACGCGCCCAAGGTGCCGACGCAAATGAAGCGCGATGACGGCAAAATGGTTTGGAGGTGCAGAAAGCCCTAAGCGCCGGTACGCGGCTGGTACGCGGTGGATCAATCTGTCGCTGAATGTCCACTTTGGGTCATAAGCAGACATTAGGCGAATGTCTGCTTATCGCCAAAAGCGGACATACCGACTTGGCCACATTTCTATACAGCCAGCACCGAGTGTCCGGCACTCCGAGCTTGAACAGTCGATCCGGTCACGCCTTACCGCGCATCCCGGAACTCTTTCCATTAGTCGAACGTACGTTCCCCGGTTCTGCCACCACACCAAATGCCCCTGATTTCTTTTCGCGACTAGCCGTCATGAACCCCTCGGCCGCGAGGCCCCGTTTTAGCAATTCACGAATTGCCGCGGCGCGGCTGGGCATCTGCCGCTGAAATCGCCAGTCATCGAGAGCCTCTAGCTCATTCCCCATCAGCATGATTTGGAGTCGCTCGCCCCGTTTCACCTGAGCCATTTTGTCCGCTCCACGTTTAGCGCCAGTCCAAAATAAATGCGTTCACTTAGCGTAAGTCCAATTTGGCATCACTTACTCATTACCTGTCAACATAGGTAAAGATATCGAAAGACCACTTCAGGGGAATTGGCGCCTATACCTCCAATCTGCATTTGCCCAAGAGACTGCGAAATTGGTCCATAACGTATTGTTATTAAACGAAAAATCTTGACGAGTTCCCGGTGGCGAAAGACATTTCTGGCTCTTGGAGGGGCCAGCATATATCGCAACGAACACCCAAATTGGTCGCGAATGCCAAGGAATAGGCAGGCAACGCCAAAATCCAATTTCGCCTCGCTGAGGCGAGAACTCACCCACTGCTTCGCCAGACGGCCGCAGATCCTTGCGCGATGAGGCCGTGTCATGCCGGCCGATCGCCAACCCTCATTCGATCCGAAATCTTTCCTCGCCAAAGTTGGCGAGGGTCGGAGCATTGGTAAGTACCAGAAGGGCCACGCCGTCTTTTCCCAGGGAGACCCTGCGGAAGCAGTCTTCTACATCCAGAAGGGCAGGGTGAAGATCTCCGTCGTATCGGAGCACGGCAAAGAAGCGGTCGTCGCTATTCTTGGAAGCGACGAGTTCTTCGGTGAAGCATGTCTCGCGGGGCAGGTGCAGCGAATCGCGACGGCCACGGCAATAATGGAGTCCACCATCGCGCGGTTGGATAAAGCGGCCATTCTCCGCGTGATCCATAAGGAACCGACGTTCTCCGAAATGTTCATCGCCCATCTTCTGGGCCGTACCATCCGGGTCGAAGCAGATCTTGTCGATCAGCTGTTCAATTCGAGTGAGAAACGGCTTGCCCGATTGTTGCTGCTGTTGGCAAACTTCGGCAAGGAAGGGAAGCCGGAACCGATAATTGCAAGGATTAGCCAGGAGACGCTTGCGGAGATGATCGGAACCACCCGCTCCCGCGTAAGTTTCTTCATGAACAAATTTCGAAGATTGGGATTGATTGGCTACGATGGCGATAGCGAAGGCGAGATTAAAATCCACAGTGCATTGTTGAATGTCGTTTTGCACGACCAGCCACAAATTCGATCTTGAACGATCTCCCTATTCCTCCCTGGAATGTTTGCTTTGGGTCATATGCGGACATTACAAGGAAGCAGCTAGCGATGCTCCCACCCCCAATATTTGTCGCGGTTACATCGTGGTTACAGTTTCTGGATTTCACGTTATTTCACTCAGCTTCGCTGGAGTTCACTGCATTACCTTGTCGTAGATGCGACGCGACCGCGTTATGACGCGGATTCGCGCGCATTCTGATAAAATCTAGAGCACTACATTGACAAAACAGGCTATCGCTTCGTAATGCGGGGGTCGCGTGTTCGAGTCACGCAGGCGGCACCAGTTTTTCTCAATACTCGCCTGGATCGTGGCCGCGATGCGCGCCAGCCCGGCAAGCAGTGGCTCCGGCCGCATGGGTTTCGAAGTGCATGAAGACCAGCATTCCATTCATTCCGCTGCCCCGCCGGGCCTTGCTGTTGGGGCTTGAATTCGCGCTCATTTTCATAGGCGCGCCTTTTCTGATCGTCTCCATAAAAAACCGCCTGCTGATGATTGCTCTGCTGTGGCTGGGCGCGTATGTGGCTTACAGGTTCACGCGCAATCTGCCGCGCGCGAAAGCGGATCTCGCCAATCTGGGCAAGGATTTGAAACCCATCGCGTTGCGCTTCGCCGTGCTGGCACCCATCATCGCCGCGCTTACCTGGTACTTCATGCCCGAAGCGTTTCTTTCCATGCCACGCACGCAGCCTCTGTTCTGGCTCGCCATCGTGATTTTCTATCCGCTGCTCTCGGTGTGGCCGCAGGAAATGGTCTATCGCGCCTTTCTCTATCACCGTTATGCGCCGCTCTTCGGGCATGGCTGGGGCTATCTGGCGGCCTCCGCGTTCGCATTCGGTTACGCGCATATTATTTTTCTAAACTGGATCGCGGTGGCCATGACCGCCTTCGGCGGCTTTCTGTTCGCGCGCGACTATGCGCGGCATAAATCGCTTAGCCTCGTCTGCCTCGAACACGCGCTTTACGGTTGCCTGATTTTCACGATTGGCTTGGGGCGCTTCTTCTACAGCGGCACGGCATGGCATTAGGCCAGCGCCCCACCATCCGCCTGCGCCCGCGCGAGGGCCGCCGCGTACGCAGCGGCAGCCCATGGGCGTTCTCTAATGAAATCGTGATGGACTTGGCGGCCAAGGCGCTCGCCCCGGGCACTCTGGTGAAGCTTGCGCGCGACGATGGCGAGCCACTGGGTATCGGTTATTTCAATCCGCGGAGCCTTATTGCCGTGCGCCTGTTGAGCGCGGATGCCGGAACGGAAATCGGCGCGGAATTCTTTGTGGCCAAGCTTCGCCAGGCGCTGTCGCTTCGCGAAGCGTTCTTCAAAGAGCCTTTTTACCGCCTCGTTCACGCCGAAGGCGATGGCCTGCCGGGTCTCGTCGTCGATCGCTTCGGCGGCACGGCTGTCATGCAAGTGACGACGGCGGGAATGGAGAAACTCATCGAGCCTCTGCTCGCGGCGCTGAACGAAGCGATCGCGCCCGAAACAATCGTGCTCCGCAACGATACGCCCTCGCGTGCGCTCGAAGGCCTGGACAGCTATGTGCGCGTGACGAAAGGAACGGCGGCCTCAAATATTACGGTCGAAGAAAACAGCACGCGCTATTTCGCGGATCCGCAGACCGGCCAGAAATCGGGCTGGTATTACGATCAGCGCGAGAACCGCGCTTTCATGGCTGGGCTCGCCAAAGACAGGCGCGTGCTCGACACCTATTGTTATAGCGGTGGATTCGGCATTCTTGCTGCTCGCGCGGGCGCCCGCGAAGTGCTGGGCATCGACAGTTCCGAGCCCGCGCTCGCTTTGGCCAGCGAAGCGGCCAAAGCAAATGACGTGGATGCCAGCTGCAAATTCGTAAAAGCCGATGTGATTGAGGAACTGGAACGTCTGTCGGGCACGGGCGAGCGCTTCGACATCGTGATCTGCGATCCGCCGCCCTTCGTGCGGGCGCGTAAGGATCTGGAACCCGGCGCAAAAGCCTATCGCAAGCTCGCGCGGCTGGCGGCTTCCGTCACCGCGCCGGGCGGGTTCCTGTTGCTCTGTTCCTGCTCGCATAACATGCCGCTTGAGCGTTTCATGCTGGAATGCGCGGCCGGTCTGACGCGGGCGGGCCGCACGGCCGCGCTCATCAGCAGCGCTGGCGCCGGTCCCGATCATCCGGTTCATCCGCACTTGCCGGAAAGCGCCTATCTCAAGGCGCTGGCGTACCGGCTGAACTGATTACATTTCGATCTGCGTGCCGAGCTCGACCACGCGCCCCGGCGGCAGGCGGAAAAAGCGCGCAGGCGCCAGCGCCGCTGCTGCCATCGCCATGAACAGCTGCGTGCGCCACGGGCTCATGCTGGGCTTTGCCGCGCGCACAATGGTCTCGCGGCCAATGAAAAATGTGGTGTGCTCGAGATCGACCGCCAGCCCGAAAGCGCGCGCGCTTTCGAGCGCGCGGGGCACGTCGGATTCCTCATAGAAACCAAAACGAAGCTCGACGGTATAGAGGCCCTTGCCAAGCTTCACCACCTGGATGCGCCGCTCTGCCGGCACGAAGGGGATGTCTTCCGTCGTTACATGCAGCAGGATGACGCGCTCGTGCAGAACCTGATTGTGCTTGAGATTGTGCAACAGCGCCGTCGGAACTTCATCGAGCCGGCCCGCCATGTAAACCGCCGTTCCCGCAACGCGTAGCGGCGTTTTGTCCACGCGAGCGAGGAAGTTCTCGATCGAAAGCCCGCTGCCATATGCACGCTCGACGAAAATTTTTCGCCCCTCGCGCCAGGCGTCCATCAGCAGCAGCACGGTCACCGCGATGGCGATGGGTAGCCAGCCGCCTTGCACGAATTTAAGTGCGTTGGCGGTCAGGAAAGCGATATCGATCAGGCCAAGCAGGCCTAAGACCAGAAACGCCCACTTGCCCCAGCCCCATTGCCTCGCCGCCACGATGGAAACTAGAAAAGTCGAAATCGCCATCACGCCGGTGACCGCGATGCCGTAGGCGGTGGCCAGCGCATCGGAGCTCTGGAACACCATCACAATGGCAATCACGCCCACCAGCATGATGGCGTTGGCGCGCGGAACGAAGATCTGCCCCCAATCGGTGGCCGAGGTGTGGCGGATTTCCATGCGCGGCAATTGGCCGAGCAGCACGGCCTGGCGCACGATGGAGAAAACGCCCGAGATAACTGCCTGTGAAGCAATGATGGTGGCGACCGTAGCCAGCGCCACCATCGGATAATGCAACCCATCGGGGGCTAGCGCGTAAAACGGATGATCGAGCGCCGCAGGGTCGTGGAGGATGGCGGCGCCCTGGCCGAAATAATTCAGCACCAGCGCCGGCAGTGCAATGAAAAGCCAGGCGCGGGCGATCGGCTTGCGCCCGAAATGACCCATGTCGGCATAAAGCGCCTCGACGCCTGTCACCGCCAGCACGACGGCTCCCAGCGATACGAAAGCGGTCCAGGGCTCGGCGATGAATAGCCGCACCGCTTCATACGGGTTAAGGGCTGCCAAGACTTGCGGATAGTCCGTGATCGCAATCAGGCCGAGCGCGCCAATGGTGATGAACCAGATTATCATCACCGGCCCGAACAGGCGGCCGATCTGCGCCGTGCCGCCTTTCTGGAACACGAACAGCGCAAAGAGAATGACAAGCGTAATGGGCACAACGGCGTGCGCTAGGCCCGGCTGCTCGACGCGCAGGCCTTCCACAGCCGAGAGCACCGAAATCGCAGGCGTGAGCAGGCCGTCTCCGAAAAAGAGCGCAAGGCCCAGCACCGCGGCGAAAGCGATTACTGTTTTCAGTCTGCGCGAAATGCCCGGCGTCCGGTGCGCGAGCGCCGCCAGAGCCAGCACGCCACCTTCGCCCTTGTTGTCGGCGCGCAGGATGAGCGAGACGTATTTTATGGTCACCACGATGATGAGCGACCAGAAAATGAGCGCCAGCGCGCCCAGCACCGCCATCGCGCTGGGATGCGTGCCGCCGGTGGCCAGCACGGATTGGCGCACGGCGTAAAGCGGGCTGGTGCCGATGTCGCCGTAAACGACGCCAAGCGCACCCAGCACCAGCACGCTCTGGCGGCTCAAGCCGGAAGACGGTGGTGCAAAGAGGCCTCGGTCGTCGGTGGCATGGGGGCGGACTTGGGTGTCGTTCACGGAGGGTTACGCTCTTGGATCATCCAGCGACGATGGGTGAACAATTCAGCTTCCGTGAGGCTCGGCACTGACACGTCTGGCTCAGGGGCGCGAAAGCTAGACCCACGGCCGAATCGATAGCAAGAGTTTAGGAGAGAATAGCGCAGAATACCTCCCAAGGCATTGAAATCGCGAAAAGATGGGCAGTCAAAGACGCTGTTCAGGAAGCGGGCGCGCTCGCGCTAGCCGTGGTGCTGAATGGAACGATGAATCCCTGAACGTCGTAAATGCTGCCGCCAATATGACCGTCGCGTGTGTTCCACACCCGCACTGCGCTCCAATCATTGTCGGGGCTCACGTCGTACACCGGCGTATTGAGATAGATGTTGCCGTCGTTCAACCAATTGGCGTGATCGACGCGAATCTCGCGCTCCGAAACCACGCGCGTCACCACGGCAAGATGGCCGTGCTTGGGCCCGGCGTAGCCTGCAAGCACCAGAACCGCGCCTGCTTGCGGCTGGCTCACGCGGCCGAAGCGTCCCTGGGCCTGATCCCACCAGGTATAGGCGTCGCCATACAGCGCGATGCCGGAACGCTCGCGCGCGTAAACCGCGCACTCTTGCGGCTCGCTCGTGACAATCAGCGAAGGCTGATCACCGCTGTCGAAGGTAGCCACTGGCGCAACGCTGCCGGCGCAGGCCGCGCATCCAAGCGCCAAGGCGGCTACTGCCGCGAATTTGAGGCAACGCACCACGATTTTGAAACCCCATCCCCTGAGACGTGAAGCATGATACGGCAGGCCTGCCAATGGCAAGTTGCCGCAACCGGTCAAATTTGAAGCTTCGCGTTGGCGCGAGGTTTTCTAATCAAGTGTGCGCTGGTAACGCATCATGGCGATGGCGCCCGCAGCCAAAAGGAAGATGAACAGCGGCCAGACATTGGGCCAGATTTCGGGGAAGCTGTTTCCTTTGAGCAATATGCCGCGCACGATGCGCAGGAAATGCGTGGCCGGAAGGATTTCGCCCACATCCTGCGCCCAGCCTGGCATGCCGCGGAACGGGAACGCAAAGCCCGAAAGCAAAATGGCCGGTAGCAGAAAAAATACCGACATCTGCATCGCTTGAAGCTGGCTTCTGGCGAGCGTGGAGAAGGTAAAACCGACGCCAAGATTGGCGGCAATGAAAAGGCCTACTGCGCCAAGCAGCAGCAGGATGGAACCCTGCATCGGCACGGCGAAAATAAATTTCGCGCCCAGCAGCACCAATATCACCTGGATATAGCCGACGAACACGAAGGGAATGATTTTCGCCAGCATCACCTCGAATGGATGCGCCGGCATGGCCAGCAGGTTTTCCAGCGTGCCGCGCTCACGCTCGCGCGTCATGGCGATGGAGGTGATCGTCACCATGGTCATGGTGAGGATGATGGCCATCAGCCCCGGCACGATGTTGTAGGCGGTGATGTTTTCGGGGTTATAGCGGCGCTGGACCACCACCTCGAAGGGCGGCCGGCCGCTTTTGCCGGCCAAAGGGCCAACCAGATCGTCCTCCAGCGCGCTGGTCGCAAGCTGGCCGAGCGCACCCAGCGCGTTGGAGGCGGCCGCCGGATCGCTGGCATCGGCCTCGATGAGGATTTGCGCATCGGTGCCGCGCGCGAGATTGCGCGAGAAATCTCCAGGAATGGTGACGGCGAAAATGACATCGCCCTTGTCGAGCAGCTCGTCGCCTTCGGCAGGCGAATGGAACGTGCGGTTTATCTTGAAATAACTCGAATTTTCGAGCGCCGCCGCGATCGAGCGCGCATATGTGCCGCCGTCCGCGATATCGATGGCGGTCGGCAGACCCTTGGGATCGAAATTGATGGCGAAACCGAACAGCAGCAGCTGCATCAGCGGTACGGCCGCCATCATGGCGAACGTGGCGCGGTCGCGGCGCATCTGGATGAATTCCTTGATGAACAGCGCCTTGAAGCGGGCGAAGGAAAAGCGAGCGTTCATTGCGTAATGCCTTCCGCTTTGCCTTCGCGCTTCTGCAAATGAATAAAGACGTCTTCGAGGCTGGGCTTCTCCTCGCGGATATCGAGGCCCTTCTGGTTGCGATAGGGCGCCAGAGCCGCTTCAAGGCCGGCGCGATTGCGCCCGCTCACATGCACCACGGCGCCGAAAAACGACGCATGTTCGACGCCAGCGGTGCCTTGCAGTTTTTCGAGAATGCGTCGCGCGCCTTCGCCTTCGACGACAAAAGTGATGAGGCCCGATTGCTCGATGACCTCGGCCACCGTGCCGCGCGCGATGATGTCGCCGAAGCTGATATAGACGATGCGGTCGCAACGTTCGGCCTCGTCCATGTAATGCGTGCTGACAAGTACGGTGAGCCCTCTTTCGCTCAGGCGGTGAATTTCGTCCCAGAAATCGCGCCGCGCCTGCGGATCGACGCCTGAAGTGGGCTCATCCAGCAGCAGCAGTTTGGGCGAGTGCAGCATGCAGGCGGCAAGCGCAAGCCGCTGCTTCCAGCCGCCGGATAATTCTCCGGCCAACTGCTTCTGGCGTTCTTGAAGGCCAAGATGGGTAAGCGTCTCGTTCACCTTGGCTTTGATGTCGCCTACCTCATACATGCGGGCTACGAATTCCAGATTTTCGCGGATGGAAAGATCGGTCCAATAGGAGAAGCCCTGCGTCATATAGCCGACATTGCGCTTGATGCTCCCCGTATCGTGCAACACGTCGTAACCGAGGCAGGTGCCTTGCCCCGCATCGGGGCGCAGCAGGCCGCACAGCATGCGGATGGTGGTGGTCTTGCCGCTGCCATTGGGGCCGAGGAAGCCCCAGACCTCGCCTTCCGGCACCGAGATGTCGATGCCGTTCACGGCGACTTTAGGCCCGAAGCGCTTTGTCAGGCCGTGAACGTCTATGGCAAGTTCGCCGGTCATTGTTCTTCGACATATGAAACGGTGACCGGCAGCCCGGGGCGCAAGGGCAGGCCGCCGGGCGCGCGCGCCTCGACCTTGAACACCAGCTTTTCGCGGTTACCTATGCTGTAGATGACGGGCGGGGTGAATTCCGCCTCCTGCGAAATGAAGGAGATTTTAGCTTTCAGATTCTTGGTGCAGTCATCGCACTCGATGGCGACTTCCTGGCCTGGTGTGAGTTTGTTCACCTCGGTTTCCGGCACGAAAAAGCGCACATAAATATTTTGCGGCGGCAGCACGGCCACCACGGAGGCGTTTGAGGGCGCATACTCGCCCACGCGGAAATAGATATCCTCGACGCGGCCCGCGGTCCGCGCGCGCACCGTGCGCTCGGACAGGTTCCACTCGGCGGTGGCGAGTGCAGCCTTGGCCGCGTTGCTGTTGGAGGCCGCCTGCGAAACTTTTGCAGTGTCGGAACTGAAATTCGCCTGCGCCTGATCGAGATCATGCTGCGACACCGCACGGTGCGTGACCAGGCCCTGCTCACGCGCCAATTCCTTGGTGGCGAAATCGAGATCGGATGCGGCTTGCGTCTGCTGCTGCTGGGCCGCAGCAAGATCCGCTGCGGCGCTGTCACGCGCCTGTCGTTGCAGCGTGTCGTCCAGCGTGAACAGCACGTCGCCCAGTTTCACCTGTGAGCCACGCACGACATTGATGCCCGTCACCCAGCCGGGCTGGGGCGCCGCGATCAGCGCGTTGTCGCCTTCGGCGTAGCCAAGCCATTGATGCTCGCTGCGGCTGCATGCAGCCAGCAAAAGCATCAGCGCGAGCGCCGCGCGCTTCATGGCGCAAGCCCTTTCAGTATGGTCTTGATATGGGCTTCGATGAGACCGTTGTAATCGTAGGGCGTCTTGTCGAAGCGGGCGAATGTCGTACGCCATAACATAATGATGAGTAACGGCGCCATGATCAGCCGCACGGCGTGCTCGGTCGGCATGGCGCGAAACTCGCCGCGCTCGATGCCGCGCGCAACAATGCCGCCCAGCAGCGCGAGACCGCGCTCGATCACTTCTTCCCGGTAAAAGCGCGCAAGGTCGGGAAAATTGCCGGCTTCGGCGATCACGATCTTGGGCAGCACCACGCGGTCGCTGGTGGCGACGAATTGGCCGAAATTGCGCAACGCCGCGGTGAGCAACGCAGGCGTCGGCCCGTCGTGCTTTTCCACGATGCTGGTGATTTCTCCGATGCGCGCGCTGATCGTCTCGCGCACCAAGGCCTTGAACACCGCTTCCTTGCTCTCGAAATAAAGATAGATCGTGCCCTTGCTTATGTCCGCTCGCGCCGCGATCTCGTCCATGCGCGCGGCCGCGAAACCTCTCTCGGCAAACACACCGATCGCCGCTTCCAGGATTTCCTGCGGGCGCGCCTCTTTGCGCCTGCGCCAGCGGACTTGACTGGCAGCAGGGCTCGGGCCGGGGGCAGCACGTGCGGACATTCTGGCCTCATATTAATTACTGACCAGTCATTTAATATTACAAACAGCTGAAAAGCAAGTTAATTGCTTGCCTGCAATACATTTGCTGGTTACCCGCAAAAGGCGGAAAATTCGCATGTGGATATTACGGGTGCGCGTATGAGGGGGTTCCGTCTGCCCCGTTGTTCCTGGCGCGGGGTGGCAGTGCTTGCGGCGACGACAGCCATTCTGGCCGCGTGCGAAACGGGGCCCGTCTATAAGCCCAAGGGCCCGGGCGAGCGCGTCGGCTATACGGACGAACAACTCGCGCAGAACCGTTATCGCATCACTTTCACCGGCACGAGCGCCACGCCACGCGAGCAGGTCGAAGATTATCTTTTGCGCCGCGCTGCCGAAGTGACTCTGCAATCGGGCTACACGCATTTCGTTTTTGACGACCGCGACACGGAAGCGAAAACATATTATCGCACCACCTTCGATGCGTGGCCGGGCTGGGGCCCGCGCTTTGGGCGCTTCCGCCCGTGGTACTGGTCGACCTGGCCCGCGGAAAGCGACAGCATTCCCGTGACTCGCTACACGGCTTATGCTGAAATCGTGATGCTGAAAGCGGGCGAAGCGGCCAAGGAGCTGCGCGCGCTATCGGCTGCGGATGTGCTTGCCCATCTTGCGCCGCCGCCACAGCAGCCGCCGCACACATAAGATTGAAACGGATCAAGCATGACGCGAAGCGCCCTCAGATTGGCGGTAGGCAGCATACTCGTCCTGACCGTATTCATTGGCGGCTATTTCATGTTGCTTACGCCTGCCGTGCCGCCACCTGCTTCCGCCAACGTAGCAATCACAGCAGGCGAAGTGGATGCGGGCTTCATCGGCATCATCAATTACGGCCGTTGGCGGCTTATTTGTGTGCCCGCGAGCGGGCCGAAATCAACGCCAAACAATGATTGCCGCGTCAATCAGGAGGTGGCGCCGCCCGGCCATCCTGATCAGGTGATCCTGGCCGCGAATTTGCGCCTGAGCGCAGACCGCCATCATGCGGTGATGCTGCGGTTGCCGCCCACGGCGCATGACGGCGACATGATCACGCTGCGCTATGGCGACGCCACGCTGAAGGCGCCGGTGCATGCCTGTTCGCAGAGCGAATGCGTGGCGCGGGCGGACCTGAACGACGACGACTGGAATGCGTTAATCGCGGCCGAAAGCCTGCAGGCGGTGATGCCCACCAGCATCGGAGAGCGCGCGCTGGTGGATATTTCCTCCGACGGCCTTCCCCAGGCGGTCTCCGCACTGAACCGGGCCGAAGGCGTTCATTAAGGCCGGCGAGGATGAGCCGCGTGATCTAGCCTTAGCGCCGGGCCTCTACCAACTCGTAATTTTCCGCCCGGCAAATGTATGTAATGTCGGTATGCGCAAGCGGATAGTCCGCGATCGCGGCAATGCTTTGGCCGGGCTTGAGCCTCTGGAGCCGCCACTTCAACAGCAGCGCCGGCAGGGGGCATTTCACATCCCTCGGATCAAGTGTCTCGCTTGGTTCCGCCTTAGCATTCCAATGTGATAGGACATGGCCTCCAGAACTTCACTGACACAGCCATGAGTCTTTTTCAGGCCATCAACCGCGAGCTGATTTTTATCACCTGCGTAACCCGTACGCTGCTGATTACGCGCAAGGTCGGACCGGATTCTCGCGTGACTATAAATGATTGGGTCGAACGCCACGCGCGGGCGCGACCCGGCAATCCGGCCGTGCTTTATAAGGACCAGGTCGTCACGTATCGCGAGCTCAATGAAGGCGCCAACCGCTATGCGCGCTGGGCGCTGTCGCAGCGCGTGGCCAAGGGCGACGTGGTGGCGCTCCTGATGGAAAACCGCCCGGAATATCTGATGGCGTGGCTTGGCCTGGCAAAGATGGGCGCGGTGACGGCCCTCATCAACACGCATCTGGTGGGCCAGCCACTCAGCCATTCCCTCAATATCGCGGGCGCGAAACACCTGGTGCTGGGAGCGGAGCTCGCCGGCAATTATGCGAGCATCGCCGACACGCTAGATGTCAAACCTCAAGTCTGGGCGACAGGAGCGCGCGTGGCTGGCGCGGAGGATCTCGACGCGGCTTTGGCCATGCAGGCGGCGGGGCCGCTCGATGCCAGCGTGCGCAACAATGTTTTCGGCCGCGATCACGCGCTTTACATTTATACGTCTGGCACCACGGGCCTGCCCAAGGCCGCCAATCTCAGCCACATGCGCGTGATGCACATCATGGCGGCGTTCCAGGGCGCGGTGAACGGCAAGACCTCGGACCGCATGTACATCGTGCTGCCGCTTTATCATTCGGCGGGAGGCATCTGCGCGGTGGGGCCTGCACTACTGGGCGGCGGCTCGATGGTGGTGCGAGAAAAATTTTCTGCTTCCGAATTCTGGGACGATTGTTATCGCTACAGGCCGACCGTGTTCCAATATATCGGCGAACTCTGCCGCTATCTTCTCAACACGCCGCCGGCCGCGCACGAGCGCGACCACGCCTTGCGCATCGCCATCGGCAATGGGCTGCGCGCGGAAATCTGGCCAAAATTCCAGGAGCGTTTCCGCATTCCGCACATCATGGAGTTCTACGGCGCCACCGAAGGCAATGTCGGCATGATCAATTATGATGGCAAGGTCGGCTCCATCGGCCGTGTGCCGTGGTATGCGCACGCCATCCAGAAAATCCGCCTGGTGCGTTACGATATCGAACGGCAGGAAGCCGTGCGCGGGGCCGACGGTTTCTGCATCGAGACCGCGAATGGCGAAGTAGGCGAGGCCATCGGCGAAATCAATCCCAATGTCGCGCGCCTGCGCTTCGACGGCTACACCAACAAGGCGGACACCCAGAAAAAAATTCTGCATGACACCTTCGTGAAGGGTGACGCGTGGTTCCGCACCGGCGATCTTATGAAGCGCGACGAGCATGGCTATTTCTATTTCGTCGACCGCACTGGCGACACCTTCCGCTGGAAGGGCGAGAATGTCGCCACCAGCGAAGTCGAGGAAGCGCTCTCCGTGTTTCCGGGCGTCAAGGAAGTGAATGTCTATGGCGTGGCGGTGCCTGGCGAAGAGGGCAAGGCCGGCATGGCGGCGATCGTCGCTGACGGCGATCTTGATCTTGCAGCGCTTTCAAGCCACCTCGACAAGAACCTGCCGGCCTATGCCCGGCCCATTTTCCTGCGCTTTGCCCAAAGCATCGAAACCACCAGCACCTTCAAGCTGCGCAAGATCGACCTGGTGCAGGAGGGCTTCGATCCCGGTACGATCAAGGATCCGCTTTACGTGCGCGATTCAACAACGGGGAATTATGTGAAGCTCGATGCCAAGCTTTACAACGACATCAAAGCCGGGCGTAAGACGCTCTGAAATCAGCTGCGCGAAAGCCGGATGATGACGTCGATGCGTTCGACGTGTGAGCCCTTGGGCGGTTCTGGCACGCCTTCAACCTCGATTGCCCCGCCCTGTATGTCGATCAGCAATCCGTCCTCTTCGCGATAGAAATGATGATGATCGCCCGTATTGGTGTCGAAATAGGTGCGCGCGCCGTCCACCACCACCTGGCGCAGCAGCCTCGCTTCGGTGAATTGATGCAGAGTGTTGTAGACGGTCGCCAGCGAAACCGATTCGCCCACGGCCACCGCTTCGCCGTGCAGCGCTTCCGCCGTCACATGGCGGTCTTTTTCCTTGAACAGCAATTGGGCAAGTGCCAGCCGCTGGCGCGTCGGCCGCAAACCCGCGCTTCGCAGCCGGGCTGCCAGATCTGCCCCCGCTTTGTTGACCATGGCTACTCCTCGCACTGGTCCCTCTTGGGTTCCGCCTCTTGCACCAGGGCGGCCGGAGCCCCATCCTAGATGAAAGCTATTCTAATCGCCAGCCGGTTAGAATTCTTCTAATATCACAGGCGAGCAGCCCGAAACCATAAGGAATGATCGTGGATACACAGGTACGCAAATCGAGTTTCGATTTCCAGAGCCTTCTCGCCTGTGCGCGTGGGGAACTCTTTGGGCCTGGCAACGCCAAACTTCCTCTGCCGCCGATGCTGATGTTCGATCGCATCACCCACATCTCTGAAGAGGGCGGCGCCAACGGCAAGGGCGAAATAAGGGCCGAGTTCGACGTGAAACCCGATCTCTGGTTCTTCAAATGCCATTTTGTCGGCGATCCCGTGATGCCGGGCTGTTTGGGGCTCGACGCCATGTGGCAGATGCTGGGGTTTTTTTTGGGCTGGTTAGGTGGCATTGGCAAAGGCCGCGCGCTAGGCGTCGGCGAGGTGAAGTTCACCGGCATGGTGTTGCCATCCGCGAGAGTGGTGAGCTATGCGCTCGATCTCAGGCGCGTGATCAGCCGCAAGCTGATGCTGGGGTTCGCCGATGGCGTGATGAAAGTGGACGGCAAGCCGATTTATACGGCGAAGGATTTGTGTGTCGGCCTCTTCGTGGAAGGCGCCGACGGGCCTGCGGCCGCGTGAGCGCCTCGACGCCCGGTCAACATTCACTGTTGAGAAAGGGAAAACGCCCATGAGGCGCGTCGTCGTCACCGGGCTTGGCATTATCTGCTCGATCGGCAATTCGGTGCAGGAAGTGGTGGCGGCTTTGCGCGAAGCGCGCTCCGGCGTCACGCTCTCCGAGATTTACAAGCGCATGGGCTTCCGCTGTCAGGTGGAAGGAAGCCTGAAAGTCGATCTCGATGCGATGGTGGACCGGCGCGCGCGCCGTTTCATGGGCGATGGCGCGGCCTGCAATTTCCTCGCCATGGAGCAGGCGCTGCGCGATTCCGGCCTGGAAGACAAGGACATCGTCAACGAGCGCACCGGCCTGATCATGGGCTCGGGCGGGCCATCCACGCGCGCCATCGTTCAGGCCGCCGACACCGCGCGCAGCGAGCCGGTGAAGGGTCCTAAGCGCGTCGGCCCCTTCGTGGTGCCCAAGGCGATGTCGTCCACCTGTTCCGCGGTGCTGTCCACCTGGTACAAGATCAAGGGACTTTCCTATTCTATCAGCTCGGCCTGCGCGACCTCTGCGCATTGCATCGGCAACGCCTTTGAGATGATCCAGCACGGCAAGCAGGACATCATGTTCGCGGGCGGCGGCGAGGAACTGGATTGGACGCTGTCGGTGCTGTTCGATGCCATGGGCGCGATGAGCTCGCACTTCAACGACAAGCCCGAAAAAGCCTCACGCGCTTTCGACAAGAACCGCGACGGCTTTGTGATTTCCGGTGGTGGCGGCGCGCTGGTGCTGGAAGAGCTCGAGCACGCCAAAGCGCGCGGCGCCAAGATTTATGCGGAACTTGTGGGCTATGGCGCCACCTCCGACGGTTACGACATGGTGGCGCCATCGGGCGAAGGCGCCGTGCGCTGCATGCGCCAGGCGCTGGAAACCACCAAGACGCCCGTGGGCTATGTCAACGCGCATGGCACCTCGACGCCCGTTGGCGACGTCACCGAAATCCGCGCCATGCGGGAAGTATTCGGCAAAAACATGCCGCCGGTGAACTCGACCAAGTCACTTACCGGCCACTCGCTGGGCGCTGCCGGCGTGCACGAGGCGATCTATTCCATCCTTCAGATGAACAATGGCTTCATCGCCGAAAGCGCCAACATCGAAGAGCTCGATCCGGAAATCGGCGATGCGCCAGTCGTGCGCAAGCGCATCGACAACGCGCGCATCGAGGCCGCCATGTCCAACAGTTTCGGTTTCGGCGGCACCAACGCCACGCTGATTTTCCAGCGTCATGCCGCTTGATGCTCTCCTGATGAAGGGGAAACGCGGCCTCGTCATGGGGGTCGCGAATGATCACTCGATCGCCTGGGGCATCGCCCGGGTGCTGGCCGCGCAAGGGGCGGGGCTTGCTTTCACCTATCAGGGTGACGCGCAGGCGAAACGCCTCAAGCCGCTGGCCCAAAGCATCAACGCGAAACTGATGCTGCCCTGCGATGTCGGAGACGATGCCCAGCTCGACGAGGTGTTTGCCACGCTGAAGCGCGAATGGAAGGCCCTCGATTTCGTGGTGCACGCCATCGCCTATTCCGACCGCAACGAACTGAAAGGCCGCTACGTCGAAACCACGCGGGCCAATTTCCTCAGCACGCTCAATATCTCCTGCTATTCATTCACCGACATCGCCAGGCGCGCGAGCGAGCTGATGCCGAAGGGCGGCTCGCTGCTTACGCTCACTTATCTTGGCGCCAACCGAGTGATGCCGAATTACAACGTGATGGGCGTGGCGAAAGCGGCCCTTGAGGCGAGCGTACGCTATCTCGCGGCCGATCTCGGCCCCGGCGCCATCCGCGTCAATGCGATTTCGGCGGGGCCGATGCGCACGCTGGCGGGCGCGGTGATCGGCGACGCGCGGATGGTGTTCAAGTGGAACAAGGCGCACAGCCCGCTCAGGAAAAGCGTCGAGCTCGATCATGTGGGCGGGGCAGCGCTTTATTTGCTGAGCGATTTGTCGGCCGGCGTCACCGGAGAAGTGCATTTCGTCGATGCCGGCTTCAATATTGTCGGCATGCCGCCGACCGCTGACCTCAAGGGCTGGCTCGCGCCCGGAAACGGCAATCACGAAGAGTAATTCCGCCGCTGGTCCCGATCTTGCGATGGATGCGGGCGGAAACCCCTTTGTCCAGAAACGGGACAAGTTTGCGCGCGCCTCATCCCATTGCGGTCATGGCCCTGGTTGTCGGCCTTACCACGCCTGCCTTGGCGGCTGCGTGGCAGGAGGAGATTTCCGATTTCGACCGCGGCCGGCTGGAGCGGCTTGCTGAATCCAAAGCGCGGGGTCTTGCGGAAGCGGAAAACGGCGCAACGGCGCGCGATCTCGACATCATCCATTCCGTCGTCAATGCGGAGGGCGCGGGCGTCACGGAAAACGAAATCATGGGCGCCTGGCAATGCCGCACGATCAAACTCGGCGGCATGACGCCCGATGTGATCTATTCCTGGTTCCGCTGCCGCGTGCGCGAAACGAAGAACGGGCTTTATTTCGAGAAGCTCACCGGCACACAGCGCATGTCGGGCTATCTCGACGATTACAATGGCGGTTTCCTGCTGCTGGCCTCGACCACGGTCGGCCACGAACGCGCGCGCCCCTATTCCGGCGGCAATACAGGCGTGGGCGCGGCGTCCACCCACAGCGACGCGGTGGGCATGCTGACGCGCATCGGCGAGCGCCATCTGCGCATCGAATTTCCCTATCCGTTTTACGAATCCACTTTTGACCTGATGGAACTGAAGCGCTAAGCGCGCTAGTTTCCGTGCATGAAAAGCGCGGGCTATTCCGGAACGCCGCTGTCGAAGAAGCTGGGTATCAGGCCCGGCTTCAAAGTTTTCACAATCACCGCGCCCAAGGGCTACAAATCCTGGCTCGCGCCCATTCCTGCCAATGTCAGATTTGTTTCCAAAGCGCCAGCAGATGGCGCCGATATCGTGCATTTCTTCGTCAAATCGCAGGCAGAATTCGAAAAACACTTGCCCAAGGCGCGTAAAGTCATGGCGATTGAGGGCGCGATCTGGGTGTCCTGGTACAAGAAGTCGGCCAATATTCCGACTGACGTCACCGAAGACGCCATCCGCAACGCCGCGCTGAAAACCGATCTGGTGGACGTGAAAGTCTGCGCTGTAACCGATGAATGGTCAGGCCTCAAATTCGTGGTGCGGAAACATCTGCGCTAGGCGCGCGCCTTGGCCGCTTTCGCGAACCGCTCGAACAGATAATGGCTGTCCATGGGCCCAGGCGAGGCTTCGGGGTGGTATTGCACGCCGAACACGGGCTTGCCTTCCATGCGCAGCCCGCAATTGCTGCCGTCGAACAGCGAGACATGCGTTTCCTTGACGCCTTTGGGTAGCGTCTTGCGGTCGACTGTGAAGCCGTGATTCATCGAAACGATTTCCACTTTGCCGGTTTCCAGATCCTTGACCGGATGATTGGCGCCGTGATGGCCTTGGGCCATTTTCCGAGTCTTCGCGCCAAGCGCGAGGCCAAGCATTTGATGGCCCAGGCAAATGCCGAACACGGGCAGGCCTTTGTCTAGCAGCGCGCGGATGGTGGGAATGGCGTAAGCGCCGGTCGCCGCTGGATCGCCGGGGCCGTTCGAAAGCAACACGCCATGCGACTTGTGGCGGAGCACGTCTTCGGCGCTTGCCTGTGCTGGCAGCACGGTGACCGCGGCGCCCACGCCCGCCAGCTCACGTAAAATATTGCGCTTCACGCCGTAATCGATCACCACTGCGCGCCAGGTGGGATTGCTCTGCTTGGCAAACCCCCGGTTCCACACCCAGGGTGTTTCATCCCAAGAGTAGATCTGACGGCAGGTGACGTCTTTGGCCAAATCCAATCCCACCAGCCCCGGAAATTTTTTCGCTTCCGCCTGCAGCGCCCTGATATCGAAATTCCCTTTCGGATCATGCGCCACCACGGCATGCGGCATGCCGAGCTCGCGGATGCGACTCGTCAGCGCCCGCGTGTCGATGCCGGAAATGCCGGGAATGTTGTGGCGTTTCAGCCAGCGGTCGAGGCTGTCAATCGCGCGGTAATTGGAGGGCGTGCCGTTTGCCGCCCGCACCACGATAGCGCGCACATTGGGCGTGGTGGCTTCGGTGTCCTCAGTGTTCGTGCCAACGATGCCGATATGGGGGAAGGTGAAAGCCACGATCTGACCGGCATAGGACGGATCGGTGAGAATTTCCTGATAGCCCGTCATCGCGGTGTTGAAGCAGACTTCGCCGACCGCGTGGCTTACAGCACCGAAACCTTCGCCCTCGAACACCGTGCCGTCGGCCAGCACCAGAACGCCGGTCGCGTGGGCGCGCGCGCGCAACGATTCCGCCCCGGACCTGGGGGCGGTCTTATCAATGGCGTCGGGCATGGCCGAGCTCGTGGCTGGAATCAAGGGACCATAGGGAGGGCTCCGGCGAGGGTCAAGCGCGCGGCACTTGACCGGGCCCTTGGGCGCACTAAGTAAGGTAGTTCCCAACAGGAGACTGGCGATGAGCCTGCGCGACCGCTTCAATGAGCATCTGAAAGAAGCGATGAAGGCCAAACATGCGAAGCGCGTGTCCACGCTGCGCCTGGTGCTGGCCTCTCTGAAAGAGCTCGACATCGCGCAGCGCAGCGAGGAGAGCAAAGCAGGCGTAAGCGATGCAGAAATCCTTTCGCTCCTCGCCAAGATGATCAAGCAGCGCGAGGAATCGGCCGCGACTTACGATTCCGGCGGGCGGCCTGAGCTCGCCGCTGGCGAGCGTGAGGAAATCGACATCATCCGCGAATACATGCCCAAGCAGCTAAGCGAGGGCGAAGTGAAGACCGCCGCCGCCAAGGCGATCGCCGAACTGGGCGCGGCCTCCATGAAGGACATGGGGCGCGTGATGGCCACCCTGAAAGAACGGTTCGCGGGCCAGATGGACTTCGCCCGCGCCAGCGCGCTGGTAAAAGACCTGCTCAGCGCTCCCAAATGAGTAATTGGGGATAGGTGAAAAAGGGCGGCGAATCACCCTGTAACCCGCCTAAACTCTGGCCATGCGTTACGGAGAAGGCTTGCTCGGCGAAATCCTGCGGCGGACGGACATAGTCCAGCTGGTGGGGCGGCGCGTGAAACTTACCCGCAAGGGCCGTGTGTTCTGGGGCCTCTGCCCGTTCCACAAAGAAAAGTCGCCCAGCTTCAAGGTCGAGAACGAGCGGCGCACCTATCATTGCTTCGGCTGCGGCGCGGGCGGTGACGCCTTCAAATGGCTGCAGGAAACGGAAGGCCTGTCATTCCCCGAAGCGGTGCAGCGGCTGGCGGCCGAGGCTGGCGTCGAATTGCCTCAATGGTCGGCTGAAGACGAAGCGCGCGAGCAAAAAAAGAAATCGCTCTACGAGATAATCGAGCTTGCATGCGTTTTCTTCGAAGAGCAGTTGCGTGGGCATGCGGGTGATGGGGCGCGAAGCTATCTGAAATCGCGCGGACTGGATGAAGCAGCGGTCAAACGTTTCCGCCTGGGCTATGCGCCGGATTCCAATTCGCAGCTGAAAGACCATCTGGCCGCGCGCAAAATTCCGCTGGAAGACATGATCGAGGCGGGCCTCGTGCGGGCAGGCGAAGAGGGCAAGGCCGCACGCGATTTCTTTTATGACCGGCTGATGTTTCCGATTTCGGACGCGCGCGGTCGCATCGTCGCCTTCGGCGGGCGCGGGCTTAAGGCTGACGCCAAGCCCAAATACATCAACACCGGCGAGACCTCGCTCTTCTCCAAAGGCTATCTCCTTTACAATCTGAAAGCGGCGCGCGAAGCGGTGGTGAAGGGCGCGGCGCTCATCCTCGCCGAAGGCTATATGGACGTGATCGCGCTCGTCCGCGCCGGTTTCGAAGGTGCCGTGGCGCCGTTGGGGACAGCGCTCACCGAAAACCAACTGGCGATTTTGTGGAAAGTGGCGCCGGAACCCATTCTTTGTTTCGACGGCGACGAGGCAGGCATGCGCGCCGCGCAACGCGCGGCGCATCTGTCGCTTGGGTTGCTCGAACCCGGCCAGTCGCTCAAATTCGTTTTCCTGCCCAAAGGCGAAGACCCGGACAGCTTTTTAAGAAACCACGGCGCAGGCCCGATGCGCGCGGCTGTAGAAAAAGTGAAACCGCTCGCCGATGTGCTGTGGGCTGGCGCAACCGAGGGCCGCGATTTCTCCACGCCGGAACGCCGTGCCGGCCTGGAAGCCGAACTCGACAAATTGGTGCGCGAGATAAGCAACACAAAAATCGCCGATTACTACCGCCGCGATTTCGAGGAGCGCATCTTCCGCGCCTTCAAGCAGCGCAGTGGCTTCAAGAACCAAAGGATGGAGCAGCGGGGTCGGGGCGTCGAAGTTCGGATGTCTACTCTACGATTGGGATTGACGACTTACGCTCCCCAAGTGACTGTCTCCGCCGCCGTCAAAGGCAGCCTCCACGCGGTCAACGCCGCGGGCGCCGCCCGGCAGCTCAAGGAGCGGGAACTGGTCGGCCTGCTCTTGTGGAACCCGGAACTGGTGGAAACACTGGCCGAAGCATTGGCCAATTTTCGCTTTGCCGATCAGGAGCTTGACAGGCTTCGCCACGAACTCTTAAACCTCGCGGCCTCCGCAGCCCGCCTTGAAAGAGCGAGCGTGGAGAACCATTTATCCAGGCAGGGGTTCGGCGAACTCGTCGAGCGGCTGAAGGCGCAGAAAATCCTGGCGGGTGCGCTGACAGGGGGACCGGATGAGGAGCAGGGAGGCCCGCGTGCCGCGCGCGCAATCGCGCAGCTTCGCGATCCAGTCTTGCCGGAGCAAAGCGAGCTCAAGCTGCAGCGCGACGAGGCGCTCAAGCGTTATCTTGAGAGGGGCGCGGAAAGCGACTGGGACGAGCTGCAACGGTTGAACGATTTGATCCGCGCGGGCGCGCAGCACGAATATTGAGACAGGAAACGAAGTGAAAAAGACGGCGGCAAAAGCGAAAACGGCACATAAAGCGCCCAAGAAGGCGCCCGCGAAAGTGCCGGTCAAGTTCAAAGCGAAAGTTCCTGTCAAGGAAGCGCCCAAAAAGCCCGTCAAGAAACCCGCGCCCAAATCGCGCCCCTTAACACCTGCAGAACTCGCGCGTTTCGAGAAACAGCGCATGAAGGCGCTGATGGCGCAGGCCGCCGCCAAGGGCATCAAGTTGCCTCAGCAGCAGGCAAAGAAGGGCCTGCTGCCGGAAACAGGCGCGCCCGTGCCCGGCAAGGAAGATGGCGAGCCACTGCTCGACATGTCGGACGTCGCTGTCCGCAAAATGATCACCAAGGCGAAATCCCGCGGCTATGTCACCTATGACGAACTGAACAAGGTTCTCCCCTCCGACAAGGTGTCCTCCGAGCAGATCGAGGACACCATGGCGATGCTCAACGAAATGGGCATCAACGTCATCGAGAGCGAGGAGCAGGAAGAAGGCGAGGGCGACAACCTTCCCGCCAAGGCCGATGACGGCCAGATCGCCGTCGTCGAGAAGACGACGGAAACCTACGACCGCACCGACGATCCCGTGCGCATGTACTTACGCGAGATGGGCTCGGTGGAATTGCTTTCCCGCGAAGGCGAGATCGCCATCGCCAAGCGCATCGAGGCGGGCCGCGAGCTGATGATCGGGGCGCTGTGCGAAAGCCCGCTCACCTTCGAGGCGCTCACCGTGTGGCGCGACGAGCTCAACGAAGGCAAGGTGCTCTTGCGCGACATCATCGATCTCGAAGCCATGTATGGCGGTGTGCCGGGTCAGCCCGGCGCGCTGGGCCCCGATGGCCAGCCCCTTCCAGGCGCCATCCCGGGCGTGATGCCCGGTATGCCGGGCGTACCCGGCGCGCCGCCCGGCATAGCTGTTGGCCCCGGCGGCGTGGTGATGGCGGCCGTGACGGTTTCGAACGGTAATGGCGCGATGGCCTCTGCCGCCGTGATGGTGCGGCCAGTGCCGCCCAGACCAGCGGCCCCGCCGCCGAAAATGGAAGGCGAGGAGGCAGCCGAAGGCGCCGAGGCCAACCCGGATGCGCCCGCGCCCGGCGAGGAAGATTTTGACGACGAGTCCGCGCTGTCGCTTTCCGCCATGGAAGCGGCCTTGAAGCCGCAGGTGCTGGAAACGCTGGACGAGATCGCGGCGCTTTATAAGCGATTGGGCCGCCTGCAGGATGCGAGCGTGGAGGCCGCACTGTCGTCGGACGAACTCTCCAGCGGCCAGGAGCGCCGCTTCAAGAAGCTGCGCAACGAAACCGTAGACCTCGTCAAGAAGCTCAAGCTCAACAACAACCGCATTGAGGCGCTGGTCGATCAGATGTACGGCATCAACCGCCGGCTCACTTCGCTGGAAGGCAAGATGCTGCGGCTGGCCGAAGCCCACGGCGTCGAGCGCGCCGATTTCCTCAAGCAATATTTCGGCAATGAGCTCGACCCCAATTGGGCGCGCCGCGTGGGGCGGCTCACGGGCATGGGCTGGCGCGAATTCGTGGCCGAGGAGCGCGAGAAGGTCCGCGAAATCCGCGAGGAAATCCAGACGCTGGCGCAGGAAACCCGCCAGGAGATCACCGATTTTCGCACAATCGTGCAGACGGTGCAGAAGGGCGAGCGCGAAAGCCGCCAGGCGAAAAAGGAAATGATCGAGGCCAATCTGCGCCTGGTCATTTCAATCGCCAAGAAATACACCAACCGCGGCCTGCAGTTCCTCGACCTCATCCAGGAAGGCAATATCGGCCTGATGAAGGCGGTGGACAAATTCGAATACCGCCGCGGCTACAAATTCAGCACTTACGCCACGTGGTGGATCAGGCAGGCGATCACGCGCTCCATCGCCGATCAAGCGCGCACCATCCGCATTCCCGTGCACATGATCGAGACCATCAACAAACTGGTGCGCACTTCCCGCCAGATGCTGCACGAAATCGGCCGCGAGGCGACGCCAGAAGAACTGGCCGAGCGACTTGCCATGCCGTTGGAAAAGGTTCGCAAGGTGATGAAGATCGCCAAGGAGCCGATTTCGCTGGAGACGCCCATCGGTGATGAAGAGGATAGCCATCTCGGCGATTTCATCGAGGACAAGAACGCGGTGCTGCCCATCGACGCCGCCATCCAGGCCAATTTGCGCGAGACCACCACGCGCGTGCTGGCGACGCTGACGCCGCGCGAAGAGCGCGTGCTGCGCATGCGCTTCGGCATCGGCATGAACACCGATCACACGCTGGAAGAAGTGGGCCAGCAGTTCAGCGTCACGCGCGAACGCATACGCCAGATCGAGGCGAAGGCGCTGCGGAAGCTGAAGCACCCGAGCAGGTCGCGGAAATTGCGGAGCTTTTTGGATAATTGAACCTTTCCCTTGCCCAACTGAGCTTGCCGTTTTCGCGGGGAGAAAAATACCCTTTCGGGAAATTGCGAGCATTTGCGAGTGTGCTCAAGCGCGCTGGTCAGTCAGAGCGATCGAAGATCGACTTGGGTGAACTCCCTTGGGCCAAGGAATGGAGAGAAGAGGTGAGACCCACTCTCCTGTTAGCAGACGCCATTCAGATATCCGACAGTGATACGTTTCGGCTAATACGCAAGGGCGATCCCGTCGATGCGGAGATTTGTATCGACAAGGAAATTATTCCTTTACAGATCACAGTCGCTGATCCGGATTGGAAGAATGACGGGAAGGGAGGCTACCTCCGTAGACTGGAGATAGAAAAGCTAAGTCAAGACGGTCACTGCTTTGGCGGCGGAGATATTTCTAGGGGCGATGATGGCGAAATCGAGAATGATCCGCGTGCATATTCTCCAGCGGAAAGGCTTGAGGCATTGGCTGCGGAGCTAACAAAAGCGCTACAGCGGAAGACCCAGCGCGATAACAAGGGCGTCAGCCTCGTGATCTTCGCAAGAGGGTTCTATCCAAACTTACTTGATGAAGGCTTTGAGGTTGCAATTCGTAGAATGGTGACTCAGGTTGGGATTGGTAATTTCAAGAAAGTTTACGTAGTCGATGCCTATGCTGGAGCATTTGTTGTGATCGAGCCGCAGAAATAGTCGAAGCGGTTTCTTACCCCACCCACCTAATCACCGCCCACGCCACCAACTCACGCCGCGCGCGGAACACGCCGTACCTTGATCGCACGCTCGTGCTTCTTCGCCTGCGCCAGGTCATAATCCAGCTGCACGCCGAGCCACACCTCAGCGCCGCCGCCAAATGCCTTGTGCATCCGAATCGCCATTTCCGGCGAAATGCCGTTTTTGCCGTTGACGAGATTGTTGAGCGCCTGCCGCGTGACGCCTAGTACCTTCGCACCTTCGGTCACGCTCAGGCCTAGCGGCTCAAGGCAATCGAGCCGCACGGACTGGCCGGGATGGGGAGGGTTCTTCATCATCGTTCCTTCTCCGCATATGCGTCCACCAGCGCGCGGATCATGCGCTGATAGGGAACATGGCGCTTTTGCGCGTGGCGCTTGAAGAACTCCATGCTGCGGCGTGAAAGCGAAAGCGTCACCTTCACATTCTCTTCGCGAAGCGCGAGCTTATCCGGCGGCGGCAGGAAGTCCTTCAGCACCGGTCCGATTTTGCCGATCTCGCCCTCCGTGTACTTAACCGTTTTCCGGCTCACGTCATTCTCCACTCGTCATGGCCGCCCTTGAGGCGGCCATCCATCCGGCGCGTGTCCGCGCGCAGGATGACTCTTTGTATTGATGGATGGCCGGGTCAAGCCCGGCCATGACGATAGTGAGATTCAGGCGACAGATTAGGCGCAGAGAAGGCTGGCGAGCCCGCTCCCTCACCACCCCGGCCAGATGGCGTCGGCGATCATCAGGATGCCGACGAAGGACGCGGTCCATACCAGCGTGCGCACCCATGGCACGCCCGCGATATAGGCTGGAACGTAAAGCACGCGCGCCCAGATATAGATCTGCGCGCCCATGGCCGATGCGGCATTGGTGCGGCCGAGAGCCGTCGCCAGCAGCACGGTGGCGGCGAACAGCGGAAAGGTCTCGAGGAAATTCTTGTAAGAGCGCTCGAAACGCGCGGCATATTTGTTGAGCGGGCGCGCGGGCTCGTCGCGCGAGCTCACGTTCCATGGCAGCCCCCGCCCCATCACGCTGACGAGTATGACCACAAACAGCTGCAGCAACCCCAGCAGTATGGAGCAAAACAGAATTTGCATTTCGATGGAACTGATATTGGCCGAGCCCATGTGCTTCCCCTCAAAATTTCCTGCGCGCGAAAAATCGAATCACCAGCGCGGATGCAATCCTACGCCTTTAGGTCGGCCCGCCTGTCTCCCCGGCCCGCGCCTTACGACATCGACCGGATCGCCAGCCAAGCAACCCCTGCGGCAAGCAGGAGAATAACCGCGATCCATACTACTGAGCCCGTCACCTCGCCGAAAATGAAGCCAAGCGTGGGAATGTGCTGCCGGTCTTTTTTCGGCGGCAGATCGTCCTGGTCGTGGGTTTCGCTCATTGCGTTTTCCAATCTTAAATCTTGAAATACTGACACTCTTACCCTTCGACAAGCTCAGGGTGCGGAATGCATTTTAGGCCCTCATGCTAAGCTTGTCGAAGCATGAAGAACGCCAATGTCCCGCCCAGAACAAAAAAGGGCGGGCCGCAAAGCCCGCCCTTTCGCAATTCCACGCGAGATAGCTGGTTATGGATAAGTTTCCATCACGACACCGCCGTCGTCCACCAGCAGATATGTGTCACCACCCGCAAACACCCAATGGAAACGTCCGGGGTCGTGGAGATGATGCCAGCGCCAATCGACAAATTCGGCGTCGCGCCAATTGAAGAAGAGCCGTTCGCCGTGCGCCCAATGATGGTGTGCCCAATGCGGGTCGCCCCACCAGCCGCTATGATAATGATGGCCCAAGCCCCAACCACAATGATGATAACAGGCTGCCATGGCCGAGGGGCTCGCCAGCAAGGCCACCGCAAACATGCCCGCAACAAGATATTTCATCGGGAAAACTCCCATATTTTGTCCTGACACCTTACGTGAATCCTGCCGGAGAGTGAAGATCATAAGGCAGCCCCAGGCCCGCAGGCGCACCCCGTATCCCCTTCTGCCTGCTCATGAATCCGCGTAGGGTCGGGTTTCGAACTTCGCGCCCCGCCTGGATGGAGGCGCGGGCGGCGATGGTTCGCGTAAGGAAGCGGTCATGCGCGCTGTTTCGATGCTGGCGGCTTTGTTCGCCATTGGCGCAGCACTTTCCGGCTGCGCGGTGGTCAGCGTGGTCGATACCGCGGCCAGCGTCGCCGGCACCGCTGTTTCCACCACCGCGGATGTCGCCGGCAGCGTGGTCAGCGGCGCCGCCAGCGCGGTCAGCAGCAGCAGCAAGGACAAAGACAAGAACACCGATAATGACGATAAAGACAAAGACAAACCGGACGGCGGCGCGTCCGAATAAATTTATTTTCAGAATACATCCTTGCGCCGCCGCATCTCGGCAAAGATATCCACGTCGCTTGCGTTCTCCATGGCGAGCGTGCGGCGGATTTCTGGCGAGGCCGGGCGCAGGAACGGATTGGTCTTCTTCTCCAGCGCCATCATCGCCGGCACTGTAGGTTTGCCGGCCGCGCGCATTTGCTCGGCATCTCTCATGCGCGCCTGCAGATCGGCATTGCCGGGCTCCAGCGTCAGTGAGAAGCGGCAATTGTTGAGCGTGTATTCGTGGCCGCAATAAATCCGCGTGTCGCCGGGCAGCGCCATCAGTTTGGAAAGGCTTGCCCACATCATCGCGGGCGTGCCTTCGAACAGCCGCCCGCAGCCCATGAGAAACAGTGTGTCTCCGGTGAACACCGCGCGCGCAGCCTCGAACCAATAGGCAATATGGCCACTGGTATGGCCGGGAATTTCCAGAATGCGCGCCTGATGCGCGCCAAGGCGGAGAATTTCTCCATCCCGCAAACCGCGATCGAGCCCCGGAATGCGTGGGTAATCTTTTTCAGCGCCAACGATCTTAGCGCCTGTCGCCTGTTTCAGCGCCAGATTGCCGCCCACATGATCGTGGTGATGATGCGTGTTAAGAATATGCGTGAGCCTGAGATTGCGCGCGGCTAGCGCGCGGCTTACCGGCGCAGCCTCCGACGGATCGACAACGGCACATGCTTCACCATCGGCATCGAACAGCAGATATGCGTAATTGTCCTTGAGGCAGGCGACAGGCAGGATTTCTAGGCCGGACATGGCCTCAGCCTAGCAATACCGGCGCACGCATTGAACCGAGGGCTTTCCGGGTTTACGCCTTAAGCCATGCCGCTAGATGCCCGCGCAATCAGCCAGTTCTACGAAAGCCCGAAAGGCCAGATGGCACGCCGCCTGGTGTTGCAGCGCCTGCGCGCGCTGTGGCCGGATCTGTCGCGCCAGCGCCTGCTGGGCTTCGGCTTCGCCACGCCATATCTCAAGCCTTTTGCCGCCGAGGCCGAGCGCGTTTTGGCCGCGGTGCCTGCCCAGCAGGGTGTGAGCGGCTGGAGCTCTGCCGAACGCAACTCCGCCACGCTCGTCGAAGAGCACACGCTGCCCTTTCCCAATTCCTCCTTCGACCGCATCCTGCTGGTGCACGGGCTGGAGTTCAGCGAAGCCGAGCGCCCTTTCATGCGCGAGTTGTGGCGCGTGCTGACGCCCGATGGGCGGCTTCTGATCGTCGCGCCCAATCGCACCAGCCTGTGGGCACAGCTGGAAACCACGCCGTTCGGGCATGGGCGGCCCTATAGCCGCAGCCAGCTCGAGCACCTGCTGCAGCGCTCGCTCTTCGTGCCGGAACGCTGGGATGTGGCGCTGTTGATGCCTCCATTCGACCGCAGGCGCGTACCCAGCGGCATGGGCTGGGAGCGCACGGGAAGGCGGCTGTGGCGCGGATTTGCCGGCGTGCACATCGTCGACGCCTCGAAATCGCTTTATGGGCTGGCCCCGGCCACCGCTAAGCCTGCACGCCAGTCTGTGCTTGCAGGCGCAACATATTGATTTCAAATGGTATTATCTGGAAAACTTGGAATGAACGAAGCATTACCATCATTTCATTCTTGCGTCAGGATGGCGTCAGGTTGCAATCGTATTCATTCGCGGCGCCGGGCGGGGGCTCTGGCGCTGACAAAGGAGAACTTAATGCGCACTTTGAAACTTGCTTTCCCGGCCGTTCTGTTCGCTGTGGTCCTTGGTGGGACAGCGTTCGCGGCCGACAATATGTCGTCCACGTCCAACATGTCGGCTCCGGCAGCCAATAATACTTCGACGACCGCGCCCGCAGCGAACAACGCTACGACCACCGCGCCCGCAGCGAACAACGCTACGACCACGGCACCCAAGAAGCACAAGAAGCACAAGACCACCGGCGCGGCGGCTGGTAACAACATGGCGGCGCCTGAGAACAACGCAACGGCACCGAAATAATTCATCCCTGCGATCTTCACGGCATCGAAACCTGATTTGGGACGAGATGCCTTGAAGTTCGATTACAGGCGCGAACGGGGAAACCCGCTCGCGCTTATTTTTTGGTCAACAGAAAAATCGCGCCTTCGGCAAACAGGTTAGGGCCCCAGGCGCCGGCATGCATATCGCGCGTCGCGCCATTTCCTTGCAGCTCCAAGGCCCGTTCAATCCGCGCACCGGACTCGTCCGTGAGCGCCACGAAATCGGCGATCGTGCAAAGGTGAATATTGGGCGTGTCGTACCAGGCATAACCGAGCGCTTTGGTCATCGGCATGCGGCCTCTGGCAAGCAGCGACAGCCGCACGCGCCAGTGGCCGAAATTGGGCAGGGACACCACTGTGCGCTTGCCGATGCGTAAAAGCTCGTTCAGCACATGTCGTGGGCGGCGCGTGGCCTGGATGGTCTGACTCAGGATCACAATGTCGAACACCTGGGAAGGGTAATCCACCAGATCCGTGTCCGCGTCGCCCTGCACGACCGACAGCCCGCGCGCGACACAGGAATTGACGTTCTGCTGGTTGAGTTCGAGCCCGCGGCCATCCACCTGGCGGGCGGTCACTAGGTGTTCAAGCAGCACGCCATCGCCGCAGCCGACATCGAGCACGCGTACCGAGGCCGGGATCATTTCGGAAATGGCCGCAAGATCAGGCCGCAGGGGGCCGAGCGATTGCTTCATTTTACGCCTCTGGCTGAGGCCGCGGCATTGAGAAAGCCGCGTACAGTAGCGAACAGCTCGGGCTCGTCAAGCAGAAAGGCGTCATGGCCGCGGTCGCTCTCGATTTCGACAAAGCTGACATTGGCGCCGGCAGCGTTCAGCGCATGAGCGATACGCTTGTTCTCGGCCGTCGGGAACAGCCAGTCGCTTGTGAAAGAAACAAGGCAGAAGCGCGTGGGCGTATCGCGGAAGGCTTCGGCCAGCACGCCGCCGTAATCGGCCGCGAGATCGAAATAATCCATAGCCCGCGTCATATAAAGATAGGAATTGGCGTCGAAGCGATCGACAAACGTCATACCTTGGTGGCGCAAGTAAGATTCGATCTGGAAATCCGCATCGAAGCCAAAAGACAGCGCCTCGCGGTTCTGCAGATTGCGGCCGAATTTCCGCTGCAAGGCCGCTTCCGACAAATAGGTGATGTGCGCGGCCATGCGCGCCACCGCGAGGCCTTTGGAAGGGCTTGCGCCTGAAAGCGAATAATTGCCACCCTGCCATTCGGGATCGGCCATGATCGCCTGGCGGCCAACTTCATGGAAGGCGATGTTCTGCGCCGAGTGGCGCGCGGCGGTGGCAATAGGCATGGCCGAGAATACGCGCTCGGGATAACTCACCGGCCATTGCAGCGCCTGCATGCCGCCCATCGAACCGCCAAGTACGCAAAGCAGCTGCTCGATGCCAAGCGCGTCCAGCAACATCGCCTGCGCCCGCACTATGTCGCGGACCGTCACCAGCGGGAAAGCGAGGCCGTAAGGTTTGCCGGTTGCGGGATCGATCTCGCCCGGCCCCGTCGTTCCCATGCAGCCGCCCACGACATTGGCGCAAATGACGAAGTAGCGCTCGGTGTCGATGGTTTTGCCAGGCCCCACCATCAGGTTCCACCAGCCCGGCTTTCCCGTGACAGGATGCGTGCCGGCCACGAATTGATCGCCAGAAAGCGCATGCGCCGCCATTACGGCATTGCTGCGTTTGGCATTGAGCGTACCGTAGGTCATGTAAGCGATGGTGAGCGGGGAAAGCGTAGGCCCGGAGTCGAGGACGAGCGGCCGGTCCGGCCCGAACGTCACCGCATGGCCGATATTCTCAGCCGGCGCCTTCAGGGGCCGCAGGAAACGCGGATCGGCAATGTCGGCCAGGACGACCTCCAGTTTGGAACAAAGCGCGGTTTGCTAGGGCGAGAGCCATACCCTGTCAACGAGTGCTTTGATTTTCGCTTCCCCCATCATATCAAGACACCATGGCATTGAAGCCCAAGCCCGGCGTGCTTGAAATTACGCCTTATTCCGGCGGCCGTTCGGAAAACCGGACCAACACGCGCATTTTCAGGCTTTCGTCTAATGAATCGGCCTTGGGGCCGAGCCCAAAGGCAATTGAGGCGATTCGCGCGGCTGAGAGCGAACTGCACTTATATCCCGATGGCGGCGCGCAAACCTTACGCGAGGCGATTGCGCACGCCCACGGCCTAGCGCCCGAGCGCATCATTTGCGGCAACGGGTCGGACGAGCTCATAGCTTTGTTTGCGAATTGCTATCTGCGCCCTGGCGATGAGGTGCTTTTCACCAAATACAGTTTTCTGGTTTACCGGATCGCAGCACTTGCCAACAGCGCCACGCCGGTTGAAGCGCCGGAACCCGAACTCAGGGCCGATGTCGATGCGATGCTGACAAAGGTGAGCCCGCGTACTCGACTTGTTTATCTCGCCAATCCAAACAATCCGACCGGCAGCTATATACCCGCGGCCGAGTTGCGCCGCTTGCATGCGGGCTTGCCGCGCGATGCGCTGTTCGTCATCGACTCGGCCTATGCCGAATATGTGCGCCGCAATGATTACGAATCTGGCATGGAGCTGGTCACAGCTTCCGACAATGTGGTGATGACGCGCACTTTCTCGAAGGTTTATGGACTGGCCGGGCTGCGCGTAGGCTGGGCCTATTGCCCAGCCCCTGTTGCTGACGCAATCAACCGCATACGTGGGTCATTTAATATCAACGTGGCGGCACAGAAAGCGGCTGCGGTTGCGCTTTCCGACCGCGCTTTCACCGACGAAGCCGTGCGTTACAACGAGAAATGGCGCGATTGGCTGATCGAACGCATTCGCGCGCTGGGGCTCAGGGTGGATGCCAGCGCCGGCAATTTTTTACTCATTCATTTTTCCGGTTCGCAGCAAGCCAATGAGGCCGATCGCTTTCTCATGGCGCGCGGACTGATTTTGCGTCCAACTGTAAACTACCAACTGTCCCACTGCCTGCGTATGACGGTCGGTACTGACGAAGCCAACCGGCTTTTTGTCGAGACGTTGGGCGAATTCCTCAAACGCTAATAGACCGGTCTAAGTTTTACTAACAGCGTTTTACCAAGGCGCATTTCGCCATTTTGCAGCACCACTCTGACCGGGACGCGTCCTTGCGCGTCTTCCTTGGTTCCCGCCAGCACGGAAATCGCCTCGGCGGCGCCAGGCGTTTTTCCGACGGTCAAGAAACCTTCAGCCGAGCCTACAAGTCGGTGACCGGCGTCGAAGGCGAGCATTATTTTTCCGCCCGCTTCGCCGTCGCCCCAGTTCATGGTTATGGCGGGTATCTCCAGTGCGCCACCGGCCTTGCGCCAGTTTTCGGCGGCGTGCGCGATACTGTCGGCACCGGCGCGCAAAGCATCGAGCGTCTCGCCATGCGTGAAGCTTCCCGTGAAGCTTAGCAACGGCAAATCGGGGCCCCACGCAGGTTCATAGCCCGTCCCTATGCGCCCGCCTTCGATCTTGGCCGCCACAGCGAGCGTGTGATCAGCGTTACTGCGCATATGGAACTGCGCGCGATCAGCCGAAAAGTCCAGCCCTGACGCGGCTTTAGGGTCGGCATCCTGGGCCTGCAATTCCATTAGATCGAGGTCGAAACTGGCGAGCCTGCCTTCGTGCAAAATCGCGCTCGCCCGCGCGGTGCCCGGCGTCATGTAATACACTTGCGGTTTCCCGTCGGCGCCCGGCCAATCGAATGTTTGCAGCCCTGTCGCTTCGAACAGGAAATGATTGGGGCCATAGCTCAACATGTGCAGCGCCAGCTTTTCTGAGCGCCATGCAGTTTCGCCGTCCTGGCCGCGATGCGCGAAAGTGACGCCGTCGAGTTCCGCGTCGAGCCGGAAAGGAAATCCGCCGATTTTCTTCTCGGCAAAGGCGAAGGTGATGCCCGGAATTATTTCCTTGCCATTTGCCTGATCGAGTTCGGCGGCAAGTGTTTTCGAGCTTGCTTGCCAGTAAATAGAATAGCCCGCCACCAGCAAAACCAACGCCGCGACCGGCCCATACATGAAAATGCGGTGCGAATAAGATATCACGGAAGTCTTTTTGGTATCGCGGCAGGCCTATTTTATACGGGGGCTTAGGCGCATTTCGAATAGCCGCAGGAGACGCAAGTGTCGCAGCCTTCGAGCTTCAACAACCTCGGCGCGCCGCAGCGCGGGCAGCGGCGCACGGCGGCGCCTTCGCCTATGGCAACAGCCATGGCGGCACGCTGGGCGTCGGATTCTTCGGCTGCGCCCGGCATGAAGCCGATATCAATCAAATGGCGTTCGATCACCTCACCGATGGCGGCCAGCAGAGACGGTACATAACGCCCGCTCGACCATTGGCCCCCGCGCGGGTCGAACACGGCCTTGAGCTCATCCACAATGAAACTGACGTCGCCGCCGCGGCGGAATACCGCGCTGATCATGCGGGTCAGCGCCACCGTCCAGGCGTAATGCTCCATGTTTTTCGAGTTGATGAAAATCTCGAATGGGCGGCGGCGGCCGTCCTGCTCGATGTCATTGATGGTGATGTAGAAGGCGTGATCGAGATCGGGCCATTTGATTTTGTATGTACGGCCCGCAAGTTCGCCCGGGCGGTCGAACGGCTTGGTCATATAAACCACGCCGCCCGCCTCGAACCGCTCGCGCGGGGCGCGCGCCGCCGCCGCGGCCAGCGGAGCCTCAGCTGTGGGCATAGTGTTAGGTGCTGCTTCCAGCACGGCTCCGGTCACTGCATTAGGCCTGTAAGTGGTGCAACCCTTGCAGCCGGATTCATAGGCATTCGTATATACGTCCTTGAACGCCGCAAACGAAATATCAGCCGGACAGTTGATCGTCTTTGAGATTGAGCTGTCGATGTATTTTTGCGCTGCCGCCTGGACCGCCAAGTGATCGGCGGGCGCCAGCGTCTGCGCGTTGACGAAATAATCGGGCAACGCCGCGCGCGCGCCGAACAGAGCGCGGAAGCGACGATAGGCGTAATCCTCGACCTGCTCTTCGCGGCGCGTGCCATCCTCCATCAGCACATTGCGCTTGTAGGAATAGGCGAACACCGGCTCGATGCCGCTTGACACATTGTCGGCGAAAAGCGAAATGGTCCCCGTCGGTGCTATCGACGTGACCAGCGCATTGCGTACGCCATGCCATGCAATCTGTTGGCGGATGTCTTCGGGCAGGGCGGCAATGTTTGGCGCCGCTAGATAGCGGTCACGGTCGAACAACGGAAAGGCGCCTTTCTCCGCAGCAATTTCAGCAGAAGCGGCGTAGGCCGAATCGCGCAGGATCTTCAGCCAACGTTCTATCAGCGCGATGCTGCGCGCGCTGCCATAACGGGCGCGGCAGAAAATGAGCGCATTTGCCAGCCCCGTGACGCCAAGGCCGATGCGGCGCTTGGCCTTGGCTTCGCGTTCCTGCGCAGGCAGGGGGAAGCGCGAAACGTCGATGACATTGTCGAGAAAACGCACAGCGATGCGGGTCAGCCGCGCCAGTTCGTTTTCATCAAGCGCGGCTGTTTCCGCGAAGGATTGTGCCACCAGCTTGGCAAGGTTGATGGAGCCCAAGAGGCACGCGCCATAGGGCGGCAAAGGCTGCTCGCCGCAAGGATTGGTGGCGTGGATGGTCTCGCAATAAGCGAGATTGTTCTTAGCATTGATGCGATCGATGAAAACGACTCCTGGCTCGGCGGCATCGTAAGTCGCGCGCATGATGCAGTCCCATAGCGCGCGCGCCGGCACCGTTTTGAAGACCTTGCCGTTGAAGACCAAATCCCAGCCGCGGTTCGCTTTAAGCGCGTCCATGAAGTCATCCGTGACGAGCACCGAAAGGTTGAAATTGCGCAGGCGCCCCCCTTCGCGCTTGGCCTCGATGAAAGCCTCGATATCCGGGTGATCGCATCTGAGCGTACCCATCATGGCGCCGCGGCGCGCGCCCGCCGACATGATGGTGCGGCACATCGCGTCCCACACATCCATGAAGGAAAGCGGCCCCGATGCATCCGCGCCAACGCCCTCCACCGCCGCGCCCTTGGGGCGCAATGTCGAAAAATCGTAACCAATGCCGCCGCCCTGCTGCATGGTCAGCGCGGCTTCGCGCAAATGCGCGAAGATGCTGCCCAAATCGTCCCCGATTTCGCCCATCACGAAGCAATTGAAGAGCGTGACGGCGCGCCCTGTGCCGGCACCGGCCAGAATACGGCCCGCAGGCAGGAAGCGATGGCCTGCTAGTGCGCCACCAAAAGTAAGCGCCCATTCGCGTTGCTTCTCTGGCTCTTCGGCTTGCGTGGCTGCCAATGCCACGCGCGCCCAGGTGTCTTCCACCTCGCGATCGAGCGCGGTGCCGTCCGGCCTCTTGAACCGGTACTTCATGTCCCAGATCTGGCGCGAAATCGTGCTCATGCCGTTACAAAAACATAAGAAGCCGAAAACTGACTTAACTGCCCGAATATAGCCTGAGTCAAGAAAATGTTCTTAATATGTTCCCACTACCAAACCACCTTAGTTTTTCGCCAATTGCGCGCGGCCTTCGGCCACGAGGCGCGTGGATGCTGTTTCGATGCGCGTCTGCAACTCCGCCATAAATTGCTGGCGCGGAAGGCCCGGCGGTACTGCTTCAAGAAACTCGACCACGATGGTGCCGGGCTTCTTAAGCCAGCCACCAGCGATCCAGAACAGGCCTGAATTAAGCGCTACAGGCACACAAGGGATTTCAAGTTCGGTGTAAAGACCGGCCACGCCCGGTTTGTAATCGGGTGGCGCGCCTATGGCTTTGCGCGTGCCTTCGGGGAAAATCAGGATGGGCCGGCTTTCCGTTAGCACATGCCGCGCGGCATTGAGCATGGTGCGCACGGCGGCAGCGCCCGCGCTGCGGTCAACAAAAATCATCTCCTGCTTGCGCGCATACCAGCCATACAGGGGCACGCGGAGCAGCTCGCGCTTGATTACGACGGCGGGGTCGTCAATCAGAGCGAACAGCGCGATTGTCTCCCACATGCAATAATGTTTGGAGGCGATGAGAATGCCGCCATGTATCAGATGCTCTTTCCCGCGCACTTCATAGCCAAGATCAGCAAATATTTTCAGTCCCCAAAGTATGAGATTTGCCCATACCCGCGGCACCCATGATGCGCTTTTCCGGTCAAGCAACAGCGTTGGCAGGCAGGCGATGTGCATCGCAACCGAAATCACCACGAACCAGATCAGAAAAAACGCCGAGCGCAGATAGAGCACGAGCAGTCTATGGCTGAGAATGCGCGCGATGCTTGCCTTCCGTCACTTTGCGGTCAAGGGGCGCTGCCATAGCTTGCGACGCGTTTCCAGGCTGAACTCCCGCCACGCGCTCGAGCGTAATGCGCGCCAGGCTTGCGACATATTTCACATATTCGCCGTTTAGAATCCGCAGCGTATCGAGATTCCAACCCGATGACGGGTCCACTATCTCGATCTCGACCGGGTAGGGCACCAATCGCACATCCGGCATAACGCTGCCGAACTCGAGCAGGCTGCGCGGCATGTGATAGGCGGCGGTCACCACGATGAGGCTCTTGTAACCGTGGCTGCGCGCCCATTGCGCCGCTTCATTTGCGTTGCCGTGGGTGTCGGTCGCATTGAAACCGAGGTCGGCGCAGCAATCAAAGCGCGCGCCGCCGTTCAAGCGCCGCTTGAGCGCTTCTTTTGTCGTATCTGGATGTACGCCGGATATCAGCAACCTTTGCCCAGCGCCGCTTTCGAGTAGCGCCACCCCGGTCTGAAGGCGCGCATCGCCGCCGGTAAGCGCCACGATGGCATCGGCATGAACGGAGGGTGTTGCCTGCGGACCGGCATTCACATTCAGCAGCATGAAAACATAGGCGCCGAAGCCAGCCAGATAGAGGCCTAGCAAGACCAGGAAGGACCGCAGTAGTCCTCCCTTTTCCTGTTTTTTGTGTTCTCGCAAATCCATCGACATGTCCCGAAAGCTAAAATAATTATGCCATTACGGGGCCAAGAAAGGGTTTACACAGGAAGACCCCGGAATAACGCCCTGGCCCCGTATTTGGCTGCCATCAATAAATTTCCTGCAAGGCTGAAAACACCGAGACCCGTGCCGTTGCCCAGGCGATGAGCGCGACACTTGCTGGCACCAGAGCGAGCCAGGGAAATTCGGCAAGTTTAAGGCCGAGCGGCGGCAGGAATGGCACGCTGGAAAACCCAGCTTGCTCCATGCTGCCCGCCGCCACGAACACTGCGAGAGCCGCGAACATGCCACAAGCGGAGGCCGCAAGCGCGGAAATGAAATAATGCCATTCGAAAGCGCGGCTGATAAAGCCGTCGCGCGCGCCCATGAGATGCAACAATTCCACGATCTGGTGATGCGTGGCGAGGCCTGCGCGCGTGGCAAAGGCTACGGTTGAGGCGGTGGCGATGGCGATGAGAACGAGCACGGCAAGCGCGCTCCACAGCACGGTTCTCGCGGTTGCCTTCAGCCGCGCCACCCAGCGGCTGTGATCGTCCAGCACGGCGTGGGGCGCGGCCGCCTTGAGCCGTGCCGCGAGCGCGTTCACATCAAGTGCAGCACCTGGCGCCAGCGTGACATCGATGAGGGCGGGGAACGGAAGCGCAGCCACGACCGCATCGCGCCCCAGCCAGGGCTCGACGAGCGACATCGTATTTTCCCTGGAAAGCGGCTGCGCGCTCACCACGCCTTCGGTCGAGTGCAACAGCGTCAAGACGGCATTGACCTCGGCCTCGGGGGCCGTATCGCCCTGGGGCAACACCTGCACCGTCAGACGGCCCAGCAGGCCCGCCTGCCAGCTTTCCGCCGTGCGGTTGGCGACCAGCACGCCGCCAAGGGCAAGGGCCGCCAGAAACGCCATGACACCGATGACAAGATCAAGCGGGGCGGCGCCCGCTTCGCGCGGCAGAATGCGGCCCCGCGCGCGCTCTTTCATCGTTGCGCTCCACGCATCTCGACCACGTGCCCGTTGACCAGGCGCATTTCGCGGGCATGCGCGCCGCTGATCAACGCGCGGTCATGGGTGGCGATCATCACTGTGGTGCCAAAGCGGTTGAGCTCGACAAACAGGCGGATCAGGCGCTCGCCGATTTCCGCATCCACATTGCCGGTGGGTTCGTCGGCCAGCAGCAAATCAGGTTTCGCTACCACCGCGCGCGCAATGGCCACACGTTGTTGCTCACCACCGGAAAGCGTTGGCGGCTTCGCATCCATGCGCTTGCCCAGGCCGACCCAAGTCAACAGCTCTTCCACATCGTGCGCGTAATCTGCTTCGCGTTTACCGGCGAGCCGGAGCGGCATGGCCACATTGTCGAACGCCGAAAGGTGATCGAGCAGGCGAAATTCCTGGAACACCACGCCAATACGCCTCCGCAAAGAGGGAATTTCTGGGCGCTTGAGCAAAGCCAAATCGCGGCCGAACAGCGTCACCAGTCCGCGCGATGGGCGCTCGGCCAGGAAGACGAGTTTGAGCATGGTGCTCTTGCCGGCGCCCGACGGACCAGTGACGAAGGTGAACGAGCCCTGCTCGAGCGTGAAGCTCATATCGCGCAGGACCTCAGGCCCCGCGCCATATCGCATGCCGACGTTTTCGAAGCGGACCATTTCGAGCTTGGAATCGAATGCCTTGGATGCGTGCGCACCATAGCCGAGAGGCGGCGGCCCGCGCCACGCCTTGCTCCTAGCCCGCTTATGCGCCAAGTTTGTGGCCCGAGGAATGGATTCTCGTAAGCCGATGATCCTGACTTGTCCCCTCTGCGCGACGCGCTACCTGACCGACGGGCGGACCTTCATGCCCTCCGGGCGCAATGTGCGCTGCGCGAAATGCGGCCATGTTTGGTTCCAGCAGGCTGGCGGACCTGAGACAGAGCCCGAACCTGAATTGCAGGTGCCAGAGTCGGCCGCAAATCCACGGGTACAGGCGGATTCCGCCACTGCCATAGCTCCAGATGCCGGGCTTGGGTTGCCTGCGCGCAAATCCAGCCTTGCAAGTGAGTTTGTGAACGCATTGGGCTGGGCTGCATTAATTCTTCTTGTCCTCGCACTTGGCGGTGGCGCCGTGAAATACCGCCAGACAATTGCTTCGCTGTGGCCACAATCGGCGACCTTCTACGCCGCGCTTGGGATGCCGGTGAATTTACGCGGGATCGAAATCGCCGGTGTCAGATATCGCGATCAGTTGGAAAACGGCGAACCGGTACTCGCAATTAGCGGCAGGCTGGTCAATGTGAGCGGGCACGAGCTTCCAGTGCCGCGGATTTTGGTCTCGCTATCCGATGCGGACAAGCGCGAACTTTATCATTGGACTTTCGATGCGAACGTTGCAACGCTGGCGCCGGGCGCCGGCAGCGATTTCGTGACGCGGCTCGCCAGCCCCCCGCGCGAAGCGCGCCATGTCGAAGTCCGCTTTGCGGGCGCGAGCGCAAGCGAGTGAGCAGCAGCCCGCGCGACATCGTGCTGTTTTCGGAAAATAAGATTCAGGCGCATGTGACGAGGCTGGCGCGCGAAATTGCCACCAATCCCCTCAAGCCGGATCTGGCGGTGCCTATCCTTGTGGGCGCGTTCGTCTTCGCAGCTGACCTGTTGCGCGCGCTGGCGCGTGAAGGGCTTGACCTTGAAACTGAATTCATCTGGCTCCGAAGTTATGGGCGCGCCGAAACGTCGGAAAACGTAATGGTGTTAAAGGCACCCACGGATATCGTGCGCGGCCGCACCGTGCTGCTTATCGATGGCGTACTGGAATCGGGGGGCACGCTTGCGCGCGCTAAGGATTTGCTAGCCGAGCGCGGTGCTGCCGCCATCATCTCGGTGGTGGCGGTGGTGAAACCACACAAGGCGCCCGCAGCCAAGGCCGATTTCGCGGGCTTCACCGCGGAGCCGGAATTTATTTTCGGCTATGGCATGGATCGCGCAGGCGCCTCCCGCGGGTTACCCGACATCCGCATCCGCAAAGACAGAAACTAGAACCGCTTCAACAGCCTGTCGATATAATCGAGCTCTTCTTTGGGCCGATTGCGTTCGGCGGCGCGCTTGCGCAGCTCTTGCAGAATTTCACGCGCGCGCTGTAGATCCGATTCTTGTGGCACTTTCACCGAACTGCCGAATTGCGGCCCCGTCGCGCCGCTCTGCCGCCCGAGCGGATCTTCGTTATCGCCCTCTTGGCCGTTCATGCCCGATTGCGGCATCAATTGCTTGGCAAGGTCTTCTGCGCCCTTGCGCAATTGTTCGAGCGCGTTCTGCTGCGCATGTTCGGCATCGCCTAGCTGGTTTTGTTTCAGACCCTGCTGCGAATTTTCCATTTCCGTGCCTGCGCGCCCCAGATTTTTAGGCGCGGTCACGCCTTTCTGCCCCAGACCTTCGATGATCTTGCCGAGCTTGTCCTTCAAACCCTTCTGATCGTTAGCCAGGCCATTGTTGTCCTGTTTGCCCTGTCCCTGCTCGTTGCGGAAGGTGCGATCAAGCAACTCACGCTGCTGACCCATGAGATCGCTTAAGCCCTGTACGGCCTGGCTCGCAGCCTTGTCGCCTTCCGACGGCTGCGTGGATTGCGTGACGTGCAGGTTCTGGAGCAGTTGCGCCAGGCCCTGCAGCAACTGTTCGGCGGAATCGCGCGCGCCCGTGCGCGCAAGATCCTCGATAGCCTTCAGGATTTGCTCGAGGTCTTGCGGCTTCAACATTGTCGTGTTTGGCGGTGGCGTGCCTTGCGGCGTGCTGTTCTGAGCAAGTGATTGCAGATAACGCCCCAGCGCCTCGCGCAGCTTCTGCATGAGCGCGGAAATCTCGTCATCCGATGCGCCGCGCTGAAGCGCGTCCATCAGCGCTTGTTGCGCGTTTCTTAACGCCTCGGCGGCGCTCGCCACATTGCCTTCCTCAAGCGCAAGCGCCATGTCCCACATGAAGTTCATTGCGGCGAGCGTGTCCTTGTCGTCCTTGATGCCACTCAGCTGCCAATAGAGCGCACGCAATGCAAGGAAGGTCGAGTAATCATCCTTGTAGAAACGTTCGGGCCCGATGCTGAGGGCATTGATGACCGCCATGGCGTGGATTTTCGCATTCGATGCACCGGAAGCGAGCACCCTGCGCTGCTCTATCAGCGCGCGCGCCAGCGGATTGGTGAAGAGACGCTCCGGCAGCGTTATCACCTGAGGCCCGCTCATTCCGGTTTGTCCTGCGGCGTCCGTGGCGGCAAGGCGGATGACAACCTTCATGCCGGCGTAAGGATGCGCGGTCAGATCCCGCAAGACTGTCTCGGAAAACTGCTTGGTTTGCGGCGGCAGCGGCAATTCGGCTATGAGCGGCCCCAGTCCCTTCACAACCGGCGAGAAGGTTTGTTCGCCTTCAGCGTCCGTAAGCGAAATGCGAGCTTCCGCGTGCGTCACGCCATAGTCGTCGCTAGCCTTGAAAGCAAGTTTTAGCGTGTCGTGCTCGCCTATACCCGGCGGCTGGGTAAAGGCAATCGAAGGTGGCTTGTCCGGCACAATAGCGAAGCGCCAATCGCCGAGCGTCCAGCCGCCTTCACGCACGCTGATGTGTTCGTCGCTTTTTAGCGTGAGTTTTGCTTCGTAACCGGTATCGGCCTGGGTGAAGGTGGACGATTTTTCATTCTGGCCGGGATAGATGCTTAGGTCTGGCGCAAAGTCGGCGCCGCGAATGCGCATGAGCAGTATACTTCCCTGCGGCGCTATGATGGCGCCCCCCTCTCTGCGTCCGGTCGGCTCCTGGCCGATGGCATGTGGCGGCTCGCCAGTATAAGCAGGCGGAGAAAGCCACACATTAAGCGCGATGGCGGCCGCGACTTTGTTATCCGCAGGCGAAAGCCCAGTGATGAGGCGTTGCCTCCATGCAGGACCGGACAGCACGAGCGCAACAACGAGACCTGCAAGAATAATAAACCGTACGCCACGCGGATCGCGCCGTTGCAGGCCGGGGTGTGGCAAAGTCAGCCGCAAACACTTGGCTGAGGCAATCAGCCAAAGCATATGGGCGCGCCACAGGCTTTCGGTGAGCGGGTCGCCTGCGCCTGCTGCCAGAATGTCCGCGCTTTCGGTGAGCGGCCGATGAGCAAGCCTGCTGTCGCGTTCCACGCGCCTTGCCGCGTCTTCCCAACTTGGTAGATGAAAATCGAAAAACCTCAGCGCCAGCATGATGCTGGCCGCGCCAAACAGCGCCACCAGCAGGCAAGCGTGCAGCACGCTCGGCATTTCGGGGAACAGGCCTAGCAACGCCACGATCGCATAAACGCCGATAAAGCCCGCGGCGGGCCACATCCGCGACCACAGGCGCTCCCATAACAGGGCATAGCCCGCGAGCAGGATGAAACGCTGCGCCCGCCGGTTATCGGCGGCGCCCTCAGGCGAGCCAGTGTTGAAGTCGAGCAAGCGCAATCAGCGCCTCATATATCAGCCGGTGCCGCACACACCTAAACCATAAGACCATTGGGTCTTGCCAGCGGCAAGTCACGATCCCGCGCTGACATGCGTATCGCCCAACGCAGAAAATGGTTTATGTGCCGATCGGCTTCGGCGGCTTGGAAGGATCGGGCGTGCCTTTTTGCGCTTTTTCTGCGCCAGGCGGAATGTCGAGATCGGACTTGACGCCGCAGGCTAATAATCCCAGCGACACGGCGGTAATTAGCAAAACGCGCAACAGCATGGGCGCCTCTTCCGCTAGAACTCTACCTCACATTTTGCCCGCGGTCATGTATTCTGGGCCGATGGAGACGCGCCCGAAGCTATTGGCAATCCTTGCAGCCCTTGCGGCGGCGGCGGCTCTCGCCTTTTTTGCCTTGCACGGCATTGGCGGCAACACGGTTACCGCGCCGGAACCGGGCACGCTTTCTTCCGCCGCGTTGCCCGCGACTCTGACCAAGCTCCAGCTCACGGCTGGCAGCCCCGCCGTGCCGGACGCCAGCTTCACCGATGGCGAAGGGCGAAGCGTGCGGCTCGCGGATTTTCGCGGGCGCTACGTGCTGCTCAATATGTGGGCGAAATGGTGCCCGCCCTGCGTCAATGAACTGCCTGCGCTGGCGCGCGCGCAGGCCAAGTTGCCGAGCGATCGCATTGCCATCGTGGCCGTCGATCTAGAGCAGAATGAACCCCCCGAGGTTCTGGAATTTTTGCGCGCGCATGGCGCGCAGGATCTCACTGCCTATGTCGACCGGGATCTCACCTTGATGCGCGCCTTCAAGGCCTATGGCCTGCCGCTTACCGTGATCATTGATCCCAATGGCCATGAAATCGCGCGCGCCTTCGGGCCCGAGCAATGGGATGGCCCGGATGCAATCGGTTATTTGAAAAAATTGATAGCGCCTGGCGATCAACGCGTCGGCACCGGCACCTCGCCGCGATAATCGTAGAAGCCGCGGCCCGCTTTCTGGCCAAGCCAGCCCGCCTCGACATATTTCACCAGCAGCGGGCAGGGACGGTATTTGGAATCGGCCAGCCCCTCATACAACACCTGCATTACCGCGAGGCAGGTATCGAGCCCGATGAAATCGGCGAGCTGCAGCGGCCCCATCGGATGATGGGCACCCAATTTCATCGCCGTGTCGATCGCCTCGACGGAACCGACACCTTCATAGAGAGTGTAAACCGCCTCGTTGATCATCGGCTGCAAGATACGGTTGACGATGAAGGCCGGGAAATCTTCCGCATTCGCCGACTTTTTGCCGAGCCGTTTCACCAGCTCCATCGTGGCGGCAAAGGTTTCGTCCTGGGTGGCGATGCCGCGGATGACCTCGACCAGCTCCATCACCGGCACTGGGTTCATGAAATGCAGCCCGATGAAACGCTCAGGCCGGTCGGTGGAAGCCGCCAGACGCGTGATCGAGATGGACGAGGTGTTGCTGGCGATCATCGCGTCTTTCTTGAGATGCTTGCACAAATCCTGAAAAATCTTGCGCTTCACGCCCTCGTTCTCTGTTGCGGCTTCGATGACGAGATCACAATCTTTGAGGTCATCGATACTGAGCGTCGTCTTGATGCGGGCAAGCGCCGTTTCGGCATCCTTGTCCTTGATCAGCCCGCGGCTCACCTGCCGTCGAAGGTTTTTCTCAATCGTCTTGCGCGCCTTGTCGAGCGCGTCGCGATTCAGATCCTCGAGCATCACATCATAACCCGCCAGCGCACACACATGCGCGATGCCGTTGCCCATTTGGCCGGCGCCGACGACGCCAATGCGCTCGATCTTCATCGCTGCCTTGCTGTCCTTAGTCGGACGTACCATCTCTGTGACTGTCATTTTACCTACCCTACGCCTTTCTCTTATAGCCCCGCTTGGTGAGTTCCTGTTCGAGTTCCGGAATGGCCTTGAAAAGGTCCGCCACCAGGCCGTAGTCGGCCACCTGGAAAATGGGGGCTTCCTCGTCCTTGTTGATGGCGACGATGATCTTGGAATCCTTCATGCCGGCGAGATGCTGGATGGCCCCAGAAATACCGACCGCGATGTAAAGCTCGGGCGCCACCACCTTGCCGGTTTGGCCGACCTGATAATCATTGGGCACGAAGCCCGCGTCCACCGCTGCACGGCTGGCGCCTACGGCTGCGTGCAGCTTGTCGGCGATTTTGTCCAGCATATGGAAATTCTCGCCCGATTGCAGGCCGCGCCCGCCGGAAATGATGATCTTGGCCGAGGTGAGCTCGGGCCGTTCCGATTTGGAAAGTTCCTCGCCGACAAAAGTGGACAGTCCGGGGTCTGCCGCCGCCGCGACCTTTTCGATTGCCGCGCTGCCCGTTTCTGCCGCCGGCTTGAACGCGGTCGCACGTACCGTGACGACTTTCTTGAAGCCGCCCGCCTTCACGGTCGCAATTGCATTGCCAGCATAGATCGGGCGGCGGAAGGTGTCCGGCGCATCGATGCCGAGAATTTCCGAAACCTGTGGCACGTCGAGCTTAGCCGCCACGCGCGGCAACACGTTTTTGCCAAAAGTGGTCGCAGGGGCGAGAATGGCGTCGTATTTACCAGCAAGTGTAAGAATGAGTTCGGCCAGCGGCTCGGCAAGGTCATGAGCATAAATCGCATTGTCGACGAGCAATACTTTTTCCACGCCCGCAAGTTTTGCCGCAGCCTGCGCCACGTTTGCGCAATTCTCTCCCGCAACGAGAATATGAACCGGCGCGCTGATTTGGGTCGCCGCCATAACGGTCTTCGCCGTCGCATCCTTGAGCGTTTTATTATCATGCTCGGCGACGACGAGGGATGTCATCTGAGCACACCTGCTTCGACAAGTTTCTCAACCAATTCCGCCACCGATTTCACTTTCACGCCGGCCTGGCGTTTGGCGGGCTCGTTAACTTGCAACACTTTAAGGCGTGGCGTGACGTCCACGCCAAAATCTGCCGGGGTTTTTTCGTCGATGGGTTTCTTTTTGGCTTTCATGATATTGGGCAGCGAAGCATAACGCGGCTCGTTCAAGCGAAGATCGGTAGTAATGATGGCAGGAAGCTTCAGCTCGACTGTCTGCAAGCCGCCATCCACTTCGCGCGTTACTTTTACGCTGGCCCCGCCCAATTCCATTTTCGAAGCAAAGGTGCCTTGCGACCAGCCAAGGAGGGCTGCCAGCATCTGACCAGTCTGATTACAATCGTCGTCGATCGCTTGCTTGCCCAAGATGACGAGGCCGGGCTTCTCTGCCTCGCACACGGCCTCAAGCAATTTCGCCACCACCAACGGCTCGACCTCGCCCTCAGTCCTGATCAGCAGTCCGCGATCGGCGCCCATGGCTAGCGCGGTGCGGATAGTCTCCTGTGCCTGGGCGGGCCCGATGGAAAGCGCCACGATTTCCGTCACCTTGCCCCTTTCCTTGAGCCGGATGGCTTCCTCGACCGCGATCTCGTCGAAGGGGTTCATCGACATCTTCACGTTGGCGAGGTCCACGCCTGTCTTGTCCGCCCGAACACGAACCTTGACATTGAAGTCGATCACCCGCTTCACGGGAACGAGGACTTTCATCGAGCGAAAATCTTCCCCATTGGCGCGGGTTTCACCGCGGTTCTAGCTGCCCAGCGCCTTTTTGTGCAGTGCACAAAATATGGGGGGCATGCCCCCCTGTCAACGAAAGCAGGCGACCCTCAACAGGAAGCATAAACGAAGGAAATAAAGGGTAGAATCATATGGTTAGCAGTTATGCGGCATTCCGCCGCGTAGCCGCATTAAGGCTGCCTCACATTGCCTTCTTTCGCGGACTCGATGGCCCGCCGGAAGGTGACGGGATCGGCGATCATCTTCGGGAACTCGATGGCGTCCACGCCCGTGCCTTCTATTCTGAGTTCCCCATAATTGAAGATACGGCCCAGGACGCTTTGGTTCACTTTGACGCCCTCGATGTTCTGCAGCGCCATTTCCTGCGTGTGCAAAGTGAACAGCCCGGTCTTCAGGATGAAGCGGTGCGTGGTGATGCCGATCTCTGTGGTGTGATAACGAATTGTCATGCGGATGAAAATAACGATGCCAATCAGGATCCAGCCCAACACGACCAGCGCCAGCACGGCGCCCAATTGATACAGCCAGTGAAAATGGGCGCGCGCAACCACGCGTTCGCCTTCGCCCAACGATCTGTCGATATAGCTCATTGTCCCCTCGGAAAACCGCTCAAGCGTCCAATCTACAGGCGCTCATTGTAGCGAAATTAGGGCTTAATCCTCGCCACGTTCGGGCAGCAGGATCTCACGGCGGCCTTGGTGGTTGGGCTTGGAGATCATGCCATCCTCCTCCATGCGTTCGATCAGGCTCGCGGCACGGTTATAGCCAATCTGCAGGCGGCGCTGGATATAGCTTGTCGAAACCTTACGGTCGCGCGCCACCACGGCGATTGCCTTGTCGTAAAGCTCATCGCCGGATTCGCCATTGTAAAGCCCGTAAGGATCGTCTTCATCCTCTTCCGGCTCCTCGGTAACGGCGTCGAGATATTCTGGCCTTCCTTGCGTCTTCAGGAAGCGCACCACTTCTTCGACTTCGCTGTCGGTGACGAAAGGTCCGTGCACGCGGCGGATGCGTCCGCCCGCCATCATGTAAAGCATGTCGCCCTGGCCCAGCAGCTGCTCTGCGCCCTGTTCGCCCAGAATGGTGCGACTGTCGATCTTTGATGTGACCTGGAAACTGATGCGGGTGGGGAAGTTTGCCTTGATCGTGCCGGTAATGACATCGACGGAGGGCCGCTGTGTCGCTGCGATCAGATGAATGCCGGCTGCGCGCGCCATTTGCGCGAGGCGCTGCACCGCGCCTTCGATCTCCTTGCCGGAAATCATCATCAAATCCGCCATCTCGTCCACCACGACGACAATGTAGGGCATCAGTTCAAGCTCAAGAATCTCATCCTCGAAAATCGGCTTGCCGGTTTCGTGGTCGAAGCCCGTTTGCACGGTGCGCTTCAGCACCTCGCCTTTGTCGCGCGCACGCGCGATGCGTTCGTTGAAGGCCTCCACGCCGCGCACGCCAATTTTCGCCATTTTGGTGTAGCGGCTTTCCATTTCGCGCACTGCCCATTTGAGCGCGACAATGGCCTTGCGCGGATCGATCACCACCGGCGTCAGCAGATGCGGAATGCCTTCATAGACCGACAGTTCGAGCATCTTGGGGTCAATCAGGATCATGCGGCACTGCGCTGGCGGCATGCGATAGAGCAGCGACAGGATCATGGTATTGAGCGCCACCGACTTGCCCGAACCTGTGGTGCCCGCGATCAACAAATGCGGCATCTTGGCGAGATCGGCCATCACCGCCTCGCCGCCAATGGTCTTGCCTAAAGCGAGCGTCAGCGGCGCGCGCGATTTCTCGTATTCGGGCGCGGCCAAAAGCTCGCGCAGATAAACCGTTTCGCGCTTGCCATTGGGCAGCTCGATGCCGATGACATTGCGTCCCGGAATGACCGCTACGCGCGCGGCCACCGCGCTCATCGAGCGCGCAATGTCGTCCGACAGACTGACCACGCGCGATGATTTCACGCCTGCCGCCGGTTCCAGTTCGTACAGTGTCACCACGGGACCTGGGCGCACCGCCACAATACGTCCACGCACGCCGAAATCGGTCAGCACGGTTTCCAGGAGGCGCGCATTTTCCTCGAGCGCATCGTCGGAAAATGTAGGCGCCGTGATTTCGACGGGCGGCTCGTTGAGAAAACCCAGCGGCGGCAGCTGATATTCGCCCGCGGCCAGATTAAGCGCGGGCTGGCGGTCGCTTTTCGGCTTGGCCTTGCGCTTTTTTTCGTCCGCTCTCTGCACGCGCCCGGTTCTTGACATATCGCGTGGTGTCAACGGTTCGGGGCTGATGCCAAACATCGAATCGTCGGCGTCCTCGTCCGCTTCCTCGAATTCGTCGTGATCTTCCGCTGCGAACCGTGCTCTCGGGCGCCAAAACGGAATGGCCGCGATAGCGCGGCCCGACCGGGCGGAGAACACCGCAACTTTTTTCATCGCGCGAAACGCGAATTCCAGCTGGATGCCTGCCGCGATCCAGGCAAGCGTCAATCCGAACGAGGCGAAGATGGCGGGAATGACGTAAGCGAGCCAGGGGAGCGCGAAGGCGCTTGCCACTTTCCCGTTAAACACAAACGCAATTTGGCCAAGCACGCCGCCCGCGCCTGCCGGTAATTGGCCTACGGAAGGCAAGCCGCCAAATGCTGCCGCAAGGAAAATAGTGCCGAGCACAAGCGCGATGAGGCGCCAGCGAAACTTTTCAATGCTGCCCCCGGTAGCGAACCGCCATCCCCATACGCCCAAAGGTAGAATGAGCGCGAGCACGCCCACGCCGAATGCCTCCAGCATCAGGTCCGCGCCAAAGGCGCCGGGCTGGCCCAGCCAGTTGTTGGCGGCGCGGCCTGTTGCCTCGTTAAGGCTGGGGTCGCCCGCGTCAAAACTCGCCAACGCCAGCAAAGCGAGAATGACAAAAGCAAGCATCATCATGCCGACGAAGCGCAGAAGCGTGTCGTGAAGCAGATGCATGGCGCCGTCGCGCAAATTGGCCATCGCGTCGCCGATCGCGCCCGCGCGTGACCGGGGCTGATAAACGCCATAGCTCCGCTTTGCCGTGCTCATGAAGCCCACTTTCCCGCCTTAAGGATTTGTTCATTTCTGCCCTGTCCATGGTTGATAAAAGGTGAATGGCAGGTTTATTGCCGGAAAAATTCGCTGGTTTTCAGCGTGATTTTCAGAGGCCCGGGCGCAATTCGAGCGCCCATCGGGAGCGTGGATTTTTTTAAGGCGCGGTCATCGTCGCATGACGGGCTTAGTCCTTGATAAAAACGCAAGCGCGTTCAATGACTTCGCCCCCTCGCTGGTGGTCAAGTCCGGTTCACGCGCAGTTTTTCGGATATAGGCGCGAGATGGGGACGAGCGACTCGCTTGTCAAGGGGTGAGGGCGAGATTTTCGCAATGCATTCAAGTCGCGGCTCATTTTCACTTATGCTTCGGCAAGCTCAGCATGAGGATTCACATGAGACGACAGCCGCATTGACCGCAATCCGCCGCCATGGGAAAGCCCGCTGATGGCCGAGCGCATCGAGACTGACGTCTTTATTGCCGGGGGCGGCATGGTGGGGCTGACGCTGGGCGTGGCGCTGGCGCAAGGTGGGCTCAACGTCGCCATCGCCGACCCGCTGACGCGCGAGAAAGTGACGACGCTCCTCTTCGATGGCCGCGTAAGCGCGCTCAGTTATTCCTCGGTCAGGATGTATCGCGCGCTCGACCTGTGGCGCCATCTCGAAGATCACGCCCAGCAGATCAACGATATTCTGGTCACCGACGCGGAGCTTGACCGCGCAGCTTCCCCCTTCTCGCTTCATTTCGATCATGGCGAAGCGGGCGAGCCGTTGGGCTACATGGTCGAGAACCGATTCCTCCGCGAAGCCCTGTTCGCGTGCGCTGGCGAAGAGAAAAATCTCACTCTTTTTTCGGGCTCGGAAGCGGCAAACATCGCCGTCGAAAAGACCCGCGCCCTGGTGATGCTGAAGGACGGACGCGAAATTGCGGCGCGCCTTGTCATCGCCGCCGATGGGCGCGACTCGCATTTGCGCGAGGCCATGGAGATAGAGACGGTAGCATGGGAATACCCGCAACACGGTATCGTTACGACAGTCACGCTTGAACGCCCGCACAACGGTGTCGCCTACGAGCATTTTCTGCCCGCAGGTCCGTTTGCCATTCTGCCGATGAGGGGCAATCGCTCCGCGCTGGTGTGGACCGAGCACGCCGATCGCGCGCCGGCGTTGATGGCGCTTTCCGAGGCGGACTTCATTGCCGAAATCGCGCGGCGCTTCGGCGCGCATCTGGGCGCGATTGAATTTGCCGGCCCGCGCTGGTCATATCCGCTAAGTTTCCATCTTGCCCGCGCTTATGTGCGTCCGCGTTTTGCGCTGGCGGGCGACGCCGCGCACGGCATACATCCGATCGCGGGGCAGGGGCTCAATCTTGGTTTCAAGGATGTGGCGGCTTTGGCCGAAACCATTCTCGATGCCGCGCGCCTTGGTCTCGATTTCGGCGCCGAGGATATTCTCAAGCGCTATGAGCGCTGGCGGCGTTTCGACAGTTTTGTGCTGGGGGCGAGCACGGACGCGCTCAACCGGCTGTTTTCCAATGATGTGGCGCCTATCAGGCTTGCGCGCGATCTGGGCATGGGCGTGGTCGATCGTATCGGCCCGCTGCGCCGCTTCTTCATGCGCCAGGCGGGCGGCGAAACGGGTCGGCTGCCGCGCCTCCTGAAAGGCGAAGCCGCTTGAATTTCAGTGCTTGGTTTCGGAAGGCGGCGGCAGGCTTGGCCCCGGCTCGCGCACATCGTGCCAGGGTGCACGCCGGCCCAACCATATTTTGTCGAGCTCGATATAGAATTCGCGCGCCTTGGCGGTGACCGCCGCCCGGCGCGCAGCCTCCGCTTCGTTATGCGTTGCATATTGGGCGCCCAGGAACAGGTAGCGCGGAACCGGCATTCCGGTACTTTCGTCAGGCACTACGACTTTGGACACGCCTTCGACCTGTTCTTCGGCAAGCCGGAGCGTGTGCTTGTAATGGGCGAAACGGTCATGGCGGTCGCGAAACTCTTCGAAGCGCCGCGCCGCGTTGCGGGCATCGAAACTGCGCAAAGCAATAAAAATGCGCGCGCGAAATTTGTAGATGAGCGCGCCCGCGACAAAAATAATCGCGAAGACAATCGCCTCACGCATTGTTAGTTGTCATATTCTTTTGGCATACAACATATAGCGAGATGCTTCCCCAATACCAAAGAAAACCTAGGCACGAAGCATGCATCTTGCAATGCACTCTGCGCTCAAAGGATCGGCATAGGCCGTAGACGTTCTGCAACACTTAACCAAACAGTAACCGTAACCTTTGACTCTCATCATGCCGAGGCAGAAAGTTCGTTTGGGGCGTCCCAACAGGTTCAAAATAGGACCGGGGGGCGTGAAGCCGGAATGGGCTTCGCAGTTAGGGGCGAGTTATGAGGTTCCGTACTCTAGTGCTGGTTTCAGCCGCAGCGGTGACGGTGTCCGGCTGTGCTGCGCCCATCATCGGCGCGCTCACGCTTGGTCAGCTTTCCACCATCGCCGGCGGCGTCAGCACGCTGACCACGGGCAAGGGCTTGGCCGATCACGCGCTCTCGCTGCTCACCGGCAAGGATTGCAGCATCACCGAAGGCATTTTGCGCAAGGACCGCAGAATCTGCGAGCTGCCTGGTTCGCTCGCCACGCGCGACGATTTCAAGGGCGTCTTCGCTTTTTTTGAAAAGAAGAACGAAAAAGCTGCTCCTGACGACCAAGTGCTGGCTAATTATGAACGCGCCCGCGGCCAGGAACTGGCCCAGGGCAATCAGGAAGAGGTCAAGGAGGTGACGCCGGCAACGGCTTCGGGGCTGAACCTTCGCCTGCTTCCTTTCGCCGATGATGATGTTGCAGTCGCCGACAGCGGCAGCGCGCCTTCGAATGTCGTTGTGGCCGCCAACACAACGCCCGTGGCAGCGCCGGTTGATCCCATAGAATCGCATATGAAGCTGATCACTTATCGCGACACCGACATCGACGGCAATCCGCGCATCGTGTCGCGTTACGTCTATACGATGGCGCCCATTCAGGATGGCGCCTCTGAGCCAGCATTGGCTACATCCGTTGCCGCGGTTGCGCCAAGCCCAACGCCCGCTCATGTCGCTTCAGTTGCCCCGGCCGCAGCGCCAGTGAAACCTGCTTCGCCGACGCCAGTGGTTATGGCTGCACAGCCAAAGGCTCTGCCTGAACCTGCCAAGCCTGCGCCGCTCATGACGTCAGCGCCGGCTCCTGTTGCGCTGGTGACGCCAACAAAAGCAGTGGTCGCTCAGGCGGCTGCGCCAGCGGTTGCTTCCACGTATTATAGTCCTGCGCCAGCGCGAAAAGCCGCGGATGGGCCGCCAACACCGATTGTTTATTGGTATCTCTCGGGCCGTTAAGCCGCGCGTTTCAGCAATCTACGATTGACCAGACATTCCGCGATCTGAATTGAGTTCAGCGCCGCCCCTTTGCGCAAATTGTCCGACACCACCCACAATGACAGCCCGTGCTCGACGGTCGGATCCCTGCGGATGCGGCTGACATAGGTCGCGTCCTCGCCGGCGGCTTCCACCGGCGTGACGTACCCGCCATCCTCGCGCTTATCCACCACCAGCACGCCCGGCGCCTCGCGCAACAGTGAGCGGGCTTTTTCCGCCGTGATGGCGTGCTCGAATTCGATGTTCACGGCTTCCGAATGGCTGATGAACACCGGCACGCGCACGCAAGTGGCGGTGACTTGGATGTCGGGGTCGAGGATTTTTTGCGTCTCGACCATCATCTTCCATTCTTCCTTGGTGTAGCCGGAATCGAGGAAGTCCTGGATGTGCGGAATGACGTTGAAGGCGATCTGCTTGGTGAAGAGCTTGTGCTCGATGGGATCGGCGACAAAGATCGCCCGCGTCTGGCGGAAGAGCTCGTCCATGGGCTCCTTGCCCGCGCCTGAAACGGATTGATAGGTAGAAACCACCACCCGCTTGATCCTGGCCGCTTCGTGCAGCGGCTTCAGCACCACGACGAGCTGGGCGGTCGAGCAATTGGGATTGGCGATGATGTTCTTTGGGATGCCGTCTTCGAGAACGCCTGCGTTAACCTCAGGCACGATAAGAGGAACTTGGCGGTCCATGCGCCAGGCGCTTGAATTGTCGATGACTATCGCGCCCTTGGCGGTGATTTTTGGCGCCCATTCTTTGGACACCGCCGAGCCAGCCGACATCAGGCAGATGTCGGTGCCTGCAAAATCGTAATGCTCAAGCGCTTTCACCTTCAGCAGCGCATCTCCGAATGAGACATCGGTGCCGACCGAACGCGAGGACGCCAGCGCCACCACTTCGCTCGCGGGGAATTGGCGTTCGGCGAGGATGGCAAGCATCTCGCGGCCGACATTGCCGGTGGCGCCTACCACGGCAACTTTATAGGACATAACTCAACTCCTTGTTCCCCAAGCGGGTGGGCACTTTAGCGCGACTGTGCGGCAAGTCTATGGCACGCGGCCCTGCGCTCTTAAAAAAGCGACCACGCGTTCGGCCAGCACCTCAGGCGTTTCGCCCGCGGTCTTCAATGTCAGCTCGGCCGTTTCGGGCCGCTCATAGGGGCTGTCGATGCCGGTAAAATTCTTGATCTCGCCCGCCGCCGCACGCTTGTAGAGGCCTTTGGGATCGCGCTGCATGCAAACCTCTATAGGCGTATCGACGAAGACTTCGATGAATTCGCCGTGCTTCATCAGGTCGCGCGCAAGCCTGCGTTCAGAACGGAAGGGCGAGATGAAGGAGACGAGGACGATCAGCCCTGCGTCCACGAAGAGGCGCGCCGCTTCCGCCACACGGCGGATGTTTTCCACGCGGTCGGCGTCGGTGAAGCCAAGATCGCGATTAAGGCCGTGACGCACATTGTCGCCATCGAGCGTGTAAGTATGGCACTTGTGCGCGAACAGCCGCTTCTCGACCAGATTGGCGATGGTCGATTTGCCCGAGCCCGACAGCCCCGTGAACCACAGCACGCAAGGCTTGTGGCCCATCAGGCGGGCGCGCGTCCCGGCATCCACGTCAAGCGCCTGCCAGTGCACATTGGTCGCGCGCCGGAGGCCGAATTCGATCATACCCGCGCCGACGGTGGCGTTGGTGAAGCGGTCGATAAGGATGAAACTGCCCATGTCGCGATTGTCGGCATAGGGATCGAAGGCGATGGGCTCCGAGGTCGAGATGTTGCAATAGCCGACCTCGTTCAAATGCAGGGTGCGCGTGGCCATGTGCTCAAGCGTGTTCACGTCCACCTTGTGCTTGAGGAGCGTGACTTCCGCCGGCACCGATTGCGTGCCCGATTTGATGAGATACTGCCGGTGCGGTAGCAGCTCTTCTTCCGCCATCCAGAGGAGATGTGCCGCGAACTGATCGGAAACTTCTGGGCGCGCGGCGGGCGCAGCCAGCACGTCGCCACGCGAAACATCGATCTCGTCGGCGAGGGTGAGCGTCACAGCCTGACCGGCAAAGGCTTCTTTCAGATCGCCGCCCTGGGTGACGATGCGCTTCACTTTGGATTGCCGGCCGGATTTGGCGATGACGATTGCGTCGCCGGGCCTGATGCGGCCGCTTACAATGGTGCCTGAGAAGCCACGGAAATCGAGATTTGGCCGGTTCACCCATTGCACCGGCAGGCGGAAAGGCTTGGCGGTAAGTTCCGCTTCCACATCGACCGATTCCAGATGATCGAGCAGCGATGAGCCTTTGTACCAGGGTGTGCGCGCGGAGGGCGCGATCACGTTGTCGCCGTAGCGCGCTGAAATCGGGATGGCGACCAGGCTGCTGAAGCCAAGCTTCTGCGCGAAATCGCGGAATTCGTTGGCGATATGGTCGAAGGTCTGTTGCGAGAATCCCACCAGGTCGATCTTGTTCACCGCGAGGATGACATGGCGGATGCCGAGCAGCGAAACGATGTAGGCGTGGCGGCGCGTCTGCGTGAGCACACCCTTACGCGCGTCTATCAAAATGACGGCCAGCTCTGAATTGGAGGCGCCGGTCGCCATGTTGCGGGTGTATTGCTCGTGGCCCGGCGTGTCGGCGACGATGAATTTGCGCTTCTCGGTCGAGAAAAAGCGATAGGCGACATCGATGGTGATGCCCTGCTGGCGTTCGGCTTCCAGCCCATCCACCAGCAGCGCCAGGTCGATGTCTTCGCCTGTGGTGCCGTGCTTTTTGGAATCCTTGGCCAGCGCGGCCAGATGATCCTCGAAAATCAGCTTGGAATCATAAAGCAGACGGCCGATCAGAGTGGACTTGCCGTCATCGACGCTGCCACAGGTGAGAAAGCGCAGCAGCGACTTATTTTCCTGCGCTGCGAGGTAGGCGGCCAAATCCTGATAGGCTACGGGCTTCATCAGAAATAGCCCTCGCGCTTTTTCTTTTCCATGGACGCATTTTCATCGTGATCGATGACGCGGCCCTGGCGCTCCGAGGTTGTGGCCGTCAGCATTTCCTGCACGATTTCCTCAAGCGTCGCCGCTGAAGATTCAATCGCGCCCGTCAGCGGATAGCAGCCCAGCGTGCGGAAGCGCACAAGGAGCATTTCCGGCTTCTCGCCTGGTTTCAATTTCATGCGCTCGTCATCAACCATCAACAGTGCGCCATTGCGTTCCACGACGGGGCGCTTCTTGGCGAAATAAAGCGGCACGATGGGGATCTTCTCGGCCAAAATATATTGCCAGATGTCTAGCTCGGTCCAGTTCGACAATGGGAAGACGCGGATCGACTCGCCCTTTCGCACGCGAGAATTGTAGACGTGCCAGAGTTCTGGCCGCTGGTTCTTAGGATCCCAGGCGTGATTGGCCGAGCGGAAAGAAAAGATGCGCTCCTTGGCGCGGCTTTTTTCCTCGTCGCGCCTGGCGCCGCCGAAGGCCGCGTCGAAGCCGTATTTGTCAAGCGCCTGCTTCAGCGCATCCGTCTTCATTACCTGGGTGTGCAGATTGGAGCCTGACGAGAACGGGTTTATGCCCCGTTTCACGCCATCCTCATTGATGTGAACGATCAGCTTGAGACCGAGCTGCCTGGCCATCTCGTCGCGAAACTGGATCATCTCGCGAAATTTCCAGGTGGTGTCGACATGCATCAGCGGGAAGGGCGGCTTTGACGGGTAGAACGCCTTCATCGCCAGATGCAGCATCACCGACGAATCCTTGCCGATGGAATAGAGCATCACCGGATTGGCGAACTCGGCCGCCACCTCACGCATGATGTGGATGCTCTCCGCCTCCAGGCGCTGCAAATGCGTCAGGCGATGGGCGGCCAAAGTCGCCGTCATGGCAAATTCGCACTCATGAGAATTTCACGGCCCCTCAAACGCAGCTTAGGTTGAAATAGGGAGGCAGCGCCCTTCGCGCAAGCGCGCCCCCGCCCCATGATAAAGAAAGCTTGGTCGCCCGCAACCCATTGATTTAAATGACCTTCAGACCTCGGTTCTGACCGTCCAGAGTTCCGGATAGAAAACCAGATCGAGCGCTTTTTTCAGGTAATTGACGCCCGAGGTGCCACCGGTGCCGGGCTTGCCGCCGATGATGCGCTCCACCGTCTTCATGTGGCTGAAGCGCCAGATATGAAAGCGGTATTCCAGATCGACCAGCTTTTCGGCGAGCTCATAAAGATCCCAGTGTTTTTCCACATCGCGATAGACCTCGCGCCACACCTCCACTACATGTGCGTCCGCTACATAGGGCTCGCTGAAGTCGCGCTTCAGTTTTTCTTGAGACAGCTTAAAGCCGCGGCGGGCGAGCAGCGCCAGCGCCTCATCATATATGGACGGCGCTTCCAGGGCCTCGCGCACGCTCGCATAAATCTCGGGCCGGTGCTCGAACACGCGCGCCATCGCCCGGTTCTTGTTGCCCAAGCGGAACTCCAGCATACGATATTGATAGGACTGGAATCCGGAACTTTTACCCAGATGATTACGAAAGCTCACATAATCGAACGGCGTCATGGTGGAAAGGATTTCCCAGCCCTGGATGAGAATGGATTGTATGCGCCCCACGCGAGCGAGCATCTTAAAGGCGGAGCCCAGTTCGTCAGCGCGTATTTGACTGATAGCGGCGGTAACTTCATACAGGCAGAGCTTCATCCATAGTTCCGATGTCTGATGCATGATGATGAACAGCATTTCGTCGTGAGCGCCGGAAAGCGGCCGTTGGCAGGCAAGCAGTTGGGGTAGCGCCAGATAATCGCCATAGGACATGGCATCCCGGAAATCCCAGTGCACCTGTTCGCCTGAAAGGTCGATGACACCGGGCCTCGTTTTTTCGTCGCTCATGAAACGATCCTTAAACTGCGAAAATGGAATCGCATGGCCATTCCCCACCTGTTATGATGTACTCCTCTTGACATCGCGAGCGGAAGTCCAAGGGCTGGAGGTTTGCATGAATCGGACGCTGTGGGTGGCCACAGTTGCAGTGGCGTGCACTTTTGCCGGAGAGGCGGCATGGGCGGCTGGCGCCCAGAAATGCGCCAAGCCCGAGGAAATGACGGCCATGCAGACGGCGGCTGTCCAGCAGGAGCTGATGGTGGCGGCGCTTTCGTGCAACGCTGTCACGCTCTACAACGCCTTTGTCACGGGCTACCAGAAAGAACTCCAGGATTCGGACAAGACGCTGCAAAGGCTTTTCATGCGTCTGCACGGAGCCAAGGCCGGCACGGAAGACTACCACGCTTACAAGACCAAGCTCGCCAATGGCTCATCGATGAAAAGTATCGGGAACATCACGCAATTCTGCGCCGATGCGCAGGCTGCTTTCAGCACCGCTCTGGGCCCCGCCAAATCGAAGCTTTCCGATTTCGTTTCTGGCCGCCCAAAAGCTGACGATGAAGGCATTAGCCCCTGCGAGTATCAGGAAAACACCATGGCGGCGATGAAGAAGGTTCCACATATTCAGCTGAAGAGGCCGACGAAAAAGGCGGAAGCCGCCCCCTGAGCAAGGCACGGCAGTCGCGCAATGGCGGGTAGCTTCGGCAATCAAAAGGGGGCGGTCTTTAACGGGACCGCCCTCATGCTTTTGTGCCTCCCTAATTCATCCGTCAGGGCCGATGACAAGGTGATCGATGGTTTTTTTGGCTTTCGCGCAGAGCACAAAAAAAGAAGGGCGGGCACGAGGCCCGCCCTTCGTTAAGCCAGATTGACCGGGATTAGCTGCCCAGATCGATCACTGCGCGGCGGTTCTGAGGCTCACGCACGCCCGGACCCGTCGGAACCAGCGGCTCCGAGAAGTTCTTGCCGACCGTCGTGATCTCGTCGGCGCCCAAGCCGAGCCGGACCATTTCCGCTTTCACGGAAGCAGCGCGGCGCTCGGAAAGGCCCTGGTTATAGGCCTTGGAGCCGACTGTATCGGTATGGCCTGTGACCAGCACGCGGACCATGCCCATCTTCTTCGCCGTATCGACAGCTTCGGCGACAACCTTCTGCGCTTCCGCGGTCAGGTTCGACTTATCGAAGTCGAAGAAGACGATAAAGGTTTTCACCATCGGCGGAGGCGGTGGTGGCGGCGGTGGCGGTGGAGGCGGCGGTGGAGGCGCATTGAAATACCACCGGAAGCCAACCATGACCCGGTTGCTGTTAAGATTGCTCAAAGTGGTCGTTGTGGCCGTGCCGCAGAGAGCGGATGCGCATCTGTATGTGTTATTGCCAAATGACACATAACGATAATCGGCCTGCAATTCGAAATGGTCACTCAGCGCATAGGAGATGCCAGCAATTCCTTGCCAGGCGAAAGCGTTCTGTACGCTATCCGCCGCGAAATTGGGGTTCCAGCTGCTTGGCTCGTTAAAGCCCCAACCTAAACCACCGCCCAGCGTAATGTTCCAACGCTCGCCAACGGGAATATCGTAAGCCACATTGGCAAACAGCGCGGTCTGTTCCAACTCGCCATCCTTGAAGCCGTTTCCCAGGTCGGGATCGGAGTAATTCACCTCCAGTTCGACGCGCCAGTTGTTATCGAACTTGTAGCCGAAGTCCCCGAGATAGGCGGCGGTATTCTTCAGGCCAAGCGATCCGCCACCGCCCGTGTTCAACGTTCCTTTGCCGCTGTTGGGGTTATCCCAGCCGGCGCCCAGACCAAAGTACCAGCCTTGTGGATTTGCAGCTGCAGGTCCCGCAAGGACCACCGCCGCGACGCCCGCTAGGGCAAGTGTGCGAAGTTTCATGTTTTTCCCTCGTCTGCAATGCCCACAAGCGGGGGCCCCCCACCATGGCGCCTCATGAACTAAGGTAAGGAGTATAGTGCACCCTTCTCAAAAGGGTAGGCGCGTAAAGCCCAGAATCGGCCTTAAGTGCAGGGTTAAAGCCATTCTCTTGGCGGAATGTGACCCCCCTGCAACAGGGTCAATGCGGCATGAGAATTCCTTGGATTTAGTAGACAATTCCTAGGTTACGTGAGCGGCATTTATGTATCGCGCGGGTTCTCGAACGGAAAGCCTAGGCATTAGCAACTATGGCGAGAATTTTCCGGGGGTTGCCCTTCAGTATGAAGGCATAGCGGCCTGCAAGCAGAGTAAGGGCAGTTGAGTCGCCCAGTCCCAGTTGGATGGCACTGAGGAGCTCGTCGCGTGGCGCGACGTGAAAAAGCTTGAGCCAGGCTCTAAGCCCGCGCTCGGTCAGCGGCCAAAGCCCCTTCAGATCGCCAAAATCGACAACTTGAATTAGGCCTTGCGGCTTGACCGCATTGGCGGCTGCGCGCAATGCGCCCCGCCAATCGGGGATCATCGACAGGCTGTAGGAAAACACTGCGCGATCGAATGGCTCAACGAGCCCGAACAGCGCCGGCGTCAGGCGTTCGGCAAAGCCGTGTGCAAGAACGACGCGTTTTTCCAGCGCGCTTTTTCGTAAGGCATCTTCCGCCGTGCGCAGCATCTCGCGCGACGCGTCCAGGCCGTAAAGCTGTACGCCCGGGTAGGCGCGCGCAATGCGGATAAGGTTGCGCGCCGTGCCGCAGCCGATCTCAATGATGCGTTCGCCTGGTTGTGCATTCAGCTCGCGCACCAGACGGTCGCGGCCAAAGAGAAAATATTTTCGTGTGAGGTCGTAGATGTGCCGCTGCCGGCGGTAAACCTTGTCCATCAGCGCGGCATGATCGCCGCCGGCTCGGTTCACGGCTGAGGCCGCCTCACATAGACATGGAAGCCTCCATAGATCGAAGAGCGGTCTTGCGCATGGAAACCACGGCTTTGTGCCTCGTTATATTGCCATTGTGACAGCAATGCCGGCGGTAATTTGCGCGGAAGAGGCGAATCCGGCCCGGCAGTGCGGAAGATCACGCGAGCGTCTTTGGCATCTGCGGTGCGATCAATTTGTGTCCAGAGGGCCGCAAGGTTTTCTGGCGTCATCCAATCCTGCGCGTCCAACAGCACAAAACGATGCAGCGAGCGCGCGGGCTGCTCTGCCAGGAAATCGGTCATCGAAGCGTGATGCACTTCCACGCGGTCGACGCGGCTTTTGATGACGTCGTAATTTTCCGGGCGCAAATAATCGGGCACAGCTTCGCGGTTCTTGAGATCATAGCCGCGGCCAAAGGCCTGCCAGGCGAAGTAATTGTCGGCAATAGGGAAATCACAGGCAAGCCGTTCAACGCGCGAGCGCAATAATGCGGCCGGATTGCCGTTGGAGGCGGCCACCAGCTCGTCATATTGCGCGGGCGGAATGCCAAGGCCGTAGAACGACACCGGCATGCGCGAAAGAAATCGCACAAAACGGTTGTCGAACAAAGGCGCCACCACGCGCTCGAAAATGGCGCGTTGCTCTTCAACTGTGCGCGCGGTCAGAATCTCCTGCAGCTTTTTGCCGTTGAGTTTCGCCAGCGTATGCAGAATTCCGATGAAGCGTCCAAGCAAGCCGTAGCGGTAAAGATTGCGGGCAAACATATTGATGCGCCGGCCGCGAAGCGGAATATGCTTCTCCCAATAATGCCGCGTTTTAGGATCGAGCCGCTCAGCCAGAAAATTATCGAAGACGTGACGGTTTTCCTTGTCATTGGCACTGCCGAAGAAACGGAAGAACTCGTCATAGCTCAGGTGCTGAAGCGCCTGTAGTTTGAGCTGAGTCAGCGCCACGTGATTGGGATTGAGATCGACAGCGATAACATGCGCGGGTCCGGCGACAAGATAATTCAAAACATTGCAGCCGCCGGAAGCGATGGTGATCATTCTGTGATGCGGCTTGAGATCGAGCGCGCTGAGATCGACCGCCGGGTCTTCCCAGATCTGGTTGTAGACGAAGCCCTTGAACATCAGCGTGAACAGGCGTTCCAGCGCGCCGCGCTTGGTGTTAGCAGGGCGCGTATGCGCCGCGCGTTTGAGAAGGACGTTGCCCATTCAGCTCCCTTGGCCCACCGCTCAAGTTGAACCGGCGGTTTTAAGCGCCTTGCAGCGCGCGCGCAAAGTAAATCCAGTGGCAGCGGTATTACCCAGCTTGCGCCGGGCTTTGGCCCGCTCTAAGGGGGTGCATGAACGAGCGTAAATCCGGCCCCAAACCTCACGCCAAGCACCCGGTCGATGAGCTGATCAATCTGCTCGATCTGGAACAGATCGATGTCAACATTTTCCGCGGGCTCAGCCCGCAGGACCGTTGGCAGCGCGTCTATGGAGGGCAGGTCCTGGGCCAGGCGCTGGTGGCGGCCACACACACGGTCGAGGGCCGCGTCTGTCATTCGCTGCATGCTTATTTTCTGCGCGCGGGCGATCCCAAGACGCCCATTCTTTACGAGGTGGATCGCGCCCGCGATGGCGGCAGTTTTACCGCGCGGCGCGTGGTGGCCATCCAGAACGGCCAGCAGATTTTCAACATGGCGGTTTCGTTCCAGGTGCCCGAGCAGGGCCTCGAGCATCAGCTGCCGATGCCGCCTGCGCCCGACCCTGATACATTTTCCAGCGAACGCCAGCGCCGCATGGAAATCGCCAGCGACATGCCGGAGGAGGCGCGTGCCTGGTTCCTGCGCGATCGGCCAATCGAAATCCGCAGCGTCGATCCGCCCGATCGCTTCAAGCCCGGCAAGCATCCGCCGCGCCAGACAGTATGGATACGCGCGACCCAAAAGCTTCCCGACGATCTGTCGCTACAGCAATGCGTGCTCGCTTATGCCTCGGACATGACCCTGCTTGATACCAGCCTACTAACGCATGGCTTCAGCATCATGTCGTCCGGCATGCAGCTCGCCAGTCTCGATCATGCGATGTGGTTTCACCGGCCCTTCCGTGCGGACGAGTGGTTGCTTTATGCGCAGGATTCCCCCAGCGCATCGGGAGGGCGCGGCTTTAATCGCGGCGAGATTTATACGCGCGCAGGCGTGCTCGTGGCTTCGGTTGCACAGGAAGGCTTGATCCGCTTGCGGCGCGGCTAGGCCGGCTTTAAGGAGTACGCGTGATTTGCGCCACTTGCCGCGGCTTCTCGTAGAACTTGTCTTTCATAGTCAGCGTGCCCACAATCAGATGCCCAGCGGGCGAGGTGTAGCCATAAGTTACTTCTGCCATGATGACGCTTCCGCCGCTGCCGCTGGTTACGAGGCCTGTCGGAATGGTCACGGTGGAGTTGACTGTGCGCGCGGTGGTGTTTTGCGCGTCACTCCATGCCACCTTGACCGTGCCGTTACCTGCGTCGACAAGGCTTGACACGATAATCTGCATGTTGGGGTTTGTGGGATAGGGATACATGAGAGAGCTAACCGCTGCAAAAATATTAGCACTATCACTGTTGGTGATGGTCGATGCTTGGGCATAGAGATCGGCCGTTGTGCTGACCACCCGCGTGACGTCCATGTTTGCGGTAAGGCCATCGCAAAGCTCGGTAACCGCGAAGTAAATCGCGATCATGATGGGTGCGATCAGGGCGAACTCGGTTGCGGCGAGGCCTTCCCGCGCATTCCGGAAACGACGGATGAATTGGGAAATTTGGATCAACATGTGGTCGATCCATAAGGCTCGTTGCGGAAGGCATAGGCCGAGCTAATCAGGCGCTCGTTGTTCGCCATGTTGGAAAAATACTTTCCGAATATTGGCGTGTAGAGCTGCCAGACATAAAATGCCCTCACCACTACGATATCACACGGGCCACCAGGCGAATACTCATCCAGAGTAGTGACCAGTGTGCCCTGCGCAGTGATTGGGTCAGGAAAAGCCGTATTGGCGAATGAAGAATAGGTCCTCACGTCAAGCTGCAATTTGGTTGGGTTACAGGAGAGCAGCATGCTGATCTCATTGCAGAGCTGTGTGAAAACCTGATTTTGATTCATGTTCTGGTCCTGCGCCTGCCCTGTACGTATGAGCCGCGCCACCGTCAGTGTGCCGTTTTCCAGCACACCGTTGGCGAAGAATACCAGACCGGTTTCGACAATGGCAAAGAGAATGGCGAAGAACACTGGCGCAATGATGGCAAACTCCACCGCCGCAGTGCCGCTCGTGCGCCGCGCTCGCATACATCGCATAATGCTGTGTGCCATATTTCCGATGGATTCCTTTATCCCTGCGCTATTTAAGCACGAATTGCTACCTGGCCAATTTCAAGTGAATGACAGCGTCAACGAACGATTACCGGTGCATGAGCGCATTTACGTCACGGTTCTACCATGCCGAGCTTTGCACTTTTTGTTTTTAATTGAACGGGTGATTTAACGAGTTCCTAACGACGAACTCATACAGTGCCACCATTCGGCGGGCGGTTGCATAACATACGTCGCAAGGGAGCACGATCATGCTGCGAAAGGGACGCTTTAGGCATATTCGCAATATCTTCGAGCGTGTTGGGGCGTGGGGAAAAACATTTGTGCACGCCGAACACGGCGCCACGGCGATCATCTTCGGCCTTGCCTGCATAACGATATTGCTTGCCGGCGGCGTCGGCCTCGATATGTCGCGCGCCATGGTGCTTAAGAGCCGCATGGCGGAGGCGCTCGATGCCGCTGGTTTGGCGGTAGGCGCTAGTACTGGCTTAACACAGGCCCAGATGACGACTTTGGCCCAGCACTATTTCAATGCCAATTACCCGACTAACGCTTTGGGGACGCCCGGCAATGTGTCGGTGAGCGTAGGAGGAAACAATGGCAGCACCATCTCACTTTCCGTGACCGGCACGGTACCAACCACGCTAATGCAGCTCGCCAATATCGATAGGCTTAGTGTCACAGTCACCAATGAAATTACCAAATCACTCACTAAACTGTGGGTGGCCCTCGTCTTCGACAATACCGGCTCGATGACACAGACCGATAGCACGGGCCTGAGCAAGATCAATGCGCTCAAGACCGCGGCAAATCAGTTACTCACCACATTGCAGAACGCTGCCTCAAATCCGGGCGATGTAATGGTATCGCTCGTACCGTTCAGCAAGGACGTCAACATCGGGACTTCCCAAGTCAACGCCAGTTGGATCGATTGGACAGGTTGGCAAGCGCCGCCCGCCAACGGCACTGTCTCAACGAGCGTTGGCCCCGGCTCGAACTGTCCCTACACCTCGAACAGTAAAGGCTATACCTGCCAAAGCACGCCTACCAACGGCAGTTCGAACGCCAGTAAAGTCCCCTCCAGCGGCAGCTACAGCGGATATATTTGTCCCAGCGTCGATAGCGGCAGCAATAACACTGGGTTTATGGGTCGCTACTATAATGGCTGCTACAATAGCGTGGGGACAACTTCTACGAATACAAATACCACCACCACTAACACGACGCTTTGTTCCAATAAGACGAGTTGTACCACGGCCACGTATTGCAAAGGATATCCCACGACCAGTACCTCAACCAGTGGCAATACCACGACGGTCACCACCACGACCTGTGCATGCGCACCCTCTGGCAGCGGTGGCAAACAAACCTGTACCGCGACAGCCACGGCGGTCGCTACTACAACCACCGTAGGCGCGCCTTACACTCATACTTGGGTGGTGAATAGCACGAGCACCTGGGGTGGCTGCGTGATGGATCGTACCCAAAATTACGATGTCGAAACCACCACTCCGAGCGGGACATCGACTGATTTTCCAGCCGAGAATGCTCAGTCTTGCGTGCCCAGTGTTATGTTAGGAACCTTGAGCGACAACTGGACGGCGTTGAGCAATGCGGTGAATGCGATGACGGCAGGTGGCTCGACCAATCAGCCCATTGGCTTGACTTGGGGTTGGCAGTCCTTCACCTCCGGTAATCCTCTCAACGCGGGCACTCTGCCGGCCAACACCACCGAAGTGATTATTTTGGTAAGCGATGGCCTCAATACCCAGGATCGTTGGTACGGCGATGGATCGAATGACAGCACGAGCGTCGATGATCGCAAATCATTGGTTTGCACCAATGCAAAGAATGCTGGTGTTGTGATCTATACAGTCTTTGTTGATCTCAACGGCACACAGGGCAATTCGGCGCCTCTGCAAAGTTGCGCCACGGACAGCTCCCATTATTTTGACTTAACAACTTCGGGCGAAATCATAACCACGCTAAATCAGATCGGCCAGACACTCGCAAACCTACACGTCGCAGAATAGTAAAGGATAAAATGCAAAGCGGGCGCGCCGATGAAGCACGCCCGTTATTCCTGCCCCCAGTAAATTATTGAGATAACTTCTATTGACCTTCGTTCGAACTGGCGGCCTTGGCTTCCGCTATCCTTTTTTCCATTTGACTGGTCACGGCCTCAAAGGGTTCCTTGTCATCTCCTGGTATCGGCGCGATCTCGCAATGCGAGCCGGCGCAGGCATAGGTAATTTTGGCTGTGCCACGTTGCAGCGTGACCGTGCCGGCGCTGCGGCCGTAAACAGTGACGCTCTTGTTAAAGACCTCGTTGCCCTTGTTATCCAGGGCAACGATGTTGGTAGTGCCGAAATTCTTACCCAGCAAGAAGACGCGGTTCGCGTCCACTACGGTCACATCCGCGATCGATGGATTTCCGACATATACCGTCGCCACCGGCTGCGGGAAGTTGAGTATTCGCACTTCGTCCGTGGCGACGGCGAAACTGCCTGAGGCGCATGCGCTACCGGCCAGCAGAAGTGCCGAAAGCCCGGCAAGGGCGCCAGCGAAACGGGGAAGGCGAGTGAATGTGCCCATGGTTCGATCCTCGAAAACGAGTATCAAGTTTAAGTCCACGGCGTAAACGAATGATGAAAAGTCGCTTTGTGCTTAATAAACACCAGGGATAAAGCGTGCCGTGTGTGCCATGTAGTCCCGGTATTCGGGAAACTGGCTCGCCAGCACGCGCTCTTCAGTCTGCATGCGCTGGAGCTGGAAGGCGAACTGCATGCCCACAATGACCACGGCGAGCGGCGAGAGATACTGCAGCATCATGCCGAGAATGGCCAAACCTTCGCCGAGATAGAGCGGGTGGCGCACGACGGCATAGGGCCCCGAGGTCACCAGCTTGCGCGCCTGCGGCATGATGCTGAACGAACGCCCGAGAAAGAGCATGGTGTAAGCCCCGAATGTCATGCCAATAACGATTAGCAGCAGCGAGACGATAGACATCGTGAAGCTGAGCTGGATCTGCGGCAACCACGTCACTGCAATGGCGAATGAAGCTCCTGCAATGGCGACGATTGAGGCCGTGAGCCCTTTTGCCTTGGCTGTTGCCGGCCCGCGCAGAAGCACAAAAATTAAAATGGTAATAACCAGAATGAACGCGCCCAATTGTGCGAGCGTCGCAACAATGAAATGAAGGTCGATGTCAGCCGACTTGGTATCGCCAATTTTGTGGACAATGGCCGGCAATTGCTGCATCGCGGACAAGCCGTACCAAAGGATCAGCGGCGTCGCCATGATCAGGTCATAGGCCTTGGTTTGGCGGAATTTTTCCCAGTAGTAAATTGTCTTTGCCGGCTGTGGTGCGGTCTCCTCGCCAATGTCGGTTTGCATCGAAAGTTTGGATTGAACTGCCACCTTTAGCCCTCGCGCATCCGATCACCGCAATCGTTGGCATGATGGCAAGAATCGCTTAACAAGCCGCAAAACCCTCTGTGCACCGCAATTATAGTTTAAGTTAACAAGGCGTAGTCGAAATATATAGAATAATTAGTCCAAAGGCTTTTTTGATCCAATTTGGAATACCGCAAATCACGATCAAAGTGGGCTATTCATTTTTCGTTAAAAAACTTTTGCAAGGATTACGCTCTCACACCGCAATAACTCATAAAGTTGCGTTGTGCTGGGTGTACTTCGAGCGGAGAATAACATGCGCAGTCTGATATTGAGGTTCGTGCATGATCAATCGGGCGCAACAGCGATCGAATACTCGCTGATTGCCACAGGTATAGGCATCGTCATTATTGCGGCTGTCAACTCGGTCGGCACTGCACTGGACACGATATTCACTTCGGTGCAGACAAACCTGTCAGCCTCGTAAGTGATATCCGCAAGACAACTCTTGAGGAGAGCTGAGATGAGGGACTTTGTTACCAGTTTCATTCGCGATAAATCTGGCGCCACGGCCATCGAATACGGCCTTATCGCTGCGGGTATCGCGGTCGCAATCATTGCCGCTGTGAACGCCGTCGGTACTGCGCTGAATACGACCTTCACAGCAGTTCAAACCAACCTAACAGCCTCGTAAACAGTTGATATCCTGCATTTTGATGCGGGGTCATCCGCCGAGATAAAGCGTGGATGGCTTTTTTCGCTTAAAGCAAAGATCGAGGTTTGGTTCCATGGGGAGGAGTTTGTCTTTTGCGCCAATTGTCGCGCTAAACGCAAATACAGCTAACGAAGTGTAATCGGCTGTATGAGAATACTGAGCAAGAACGATTTTCTGGCTCGTTTTAAGGCATCTCATTCCAACATCGCAACTCTTGTTTCACGTCTTGTTAATTTCACCGCGCATAGAATGCACGCGTTCTCGCATAGATGCCGGTATCGGCATTCGCGCGAACGATTTGGGTGAACCTTCGAGGAGAATAAAATGCGCAATATGATTACTCGTTTCGTGCGCGATGAATCCGGCGCGACGGCCATTGAATATGGTCTTATCGCCGCGGGCATTGCGGTCGCGATCATTGCGGCCGTGAACGCCGTCGGCACGGCTTTGAACACGACCTTCACAGCGGTGCAGACGAACCTAACGGCTTCGTAAGACCGAAGATAAGGGATATCCGGCTCTGGCGGGTGCGCGACAATACGGCGCCCCGCAAGACCGGGTCGAATTCCGGCGGCCGCCCCTCAAGGCGGCCGTCCGTTTGTTGAGCGGGTGCGAAGGAGGGTAGGATTGCTGACGGTTATTTCGGAGCTGCTTCTGGTTGCCGTGCTGCCCGCGCTGTTAGTAGGCGCAGCGGTATGGGATCTTGCCAGCTTCACCATTCCCAATGTGCTGCCTGCGGCGATGGGACTGTTCTTCGTCGTCTTCCTAGCGCTTGTTTCCCTGTCGGGGAACCACGTGACTCTCGCTACAATCGGCCTGCACGGGGCATCGGGCATTATTGCGCTTGTGGTGGGCATGGTGTTGTTCGCCATGGGCTGGGTTGGCGGCGGCGACGCCAAGCTTTATGCCGCCGTCTCGCTCTGGCTCGGATGGAATACGCTTCTCGAGTATACGTTGATTGCCTCGCTGCTCGGCGGCGCGCTTACGCTCGCGGTGCTGGCATTAAGGCGCATGCCATTGCCCGCGATGCTGCATGGCTATGGCTGGCTGCAAAGGCTCACTGACAAGCAGTCGGGCGTTCCTTACGGCATAGCGCTTGCCGTGGCGGCGCTCGCCATGTTGCCACATAGCGAACTCTTCCGACTCGTTGTCGGCGGATAAGTTTGTCTCATTCCGGCATTTTTTACGTTTGCATTAATCAAATCCTAAACGGTTGTGTGGTGGTCTTAGGAGAGCGAAGGAGCGGCTCTCCATGAACGTCAGACGAATCGTTATTCTTTCGGTTGCGGCAGTGGCAGCGATAGGCGCGGCGCTGCTGGCGCGTAACGTGCTTGGCGGCGGCACGCCGCAAGTTGCCGCTCAGCCCAGCGTGCAGACAGCCAATGTTCTCGTCGCTTCTGCCGACATCGATCCGGGCCACACGCTCGATGCAAGCAATGTGCACTGGCAGCCCTGGCCGAAAGATTCACTGTCACCGATGCTTCTCACGAGCGACCTTCATCCGGATGGCCTGAATGGCATAAGCGGTTCGGTCGCGCGCACGCCTATTCTTGCTGGCGAGCCGATCACCGAGAACAAGATCGTGCATATCGGCCAGGCAGGCTTCATGTCGGCGATGATCTCGCCCGGCAAGCGCGCTGTGTCGATCCCGATCTCCGCCGAAACCGGCGCGGGTGGTTTCATCCTGCCAAACGATCATGTTGACGTCATGCTTACTCGTCAGGTTGGCGGCGCCGGAAGGAACTTCCATGTCGACACTGTGCTGCGCGATATACGCGTGCTCGCCATCGATCAAACTTTCAAGGATGAAAAAGACGCGCAAACCGCTGTAGGTAAAACAGCGACGCTTGAGCTTGCATCCGACGAGGCGGAGCTGATCGCGCTCGCACAGGCGCAGGGCACGCTCTCGCTCGCATTGCGCGGCCTTGCCGAAAGCGCCGATGCTAAACTGGATGAGGAAAGCGCTACCTGGGGACGGCGTAACGGCGCGGTCTCGGTGATCCGCTATGGCGTGGCGCGCAGTTCGAGTTCGAGTCCGGCTGGGGGGCCGCAATGATGATCATCCGCAAACAGTTTGTCCGCCTCGCCGCTCCATTGGCCGCGCTGATCTTGCTCGGCGCCGCACCGGCAGCTCCTTCTTCGTCGAACGCCATCAAGATTTCGGCCGCCAATTCTGGGCCCCAGCATTTGCTGTTGCGTCAGGACAAGGCGGCCATCGTCGAGCTCGACACCAACGCCAGCGACGTGCTGGTTTCCAACCCGCAGGTAGTGGATGCTGTGGTGCGTTCTCCACGGCGGATTTTCATTCTGGCGCTAAAAGTCGGCCAGACCAACGCTTTCTTTTTCGACAGCGCCGGTCATCAGATAGCCTCCCTTGATATCCGCGTCGAGCGCGATGTCGCCGATTTGGGCGCCGCCATCGAGCGGCACATGCCGGACGCCTCAGTCAATGTCGAAGCGTTGAATGATAATGTGGTTTTGGACGGAACGGTACCGAGCGCGCGCGACGCCAGCGCCGCGCAGGATCTGGCTGCCCGCTTTGCCGGTTCGCCCGACAAGGTGGTGAACATGCTGAAGGTTGATCAGCACCAGCAGGTGCTGATCAAGGTACGCGTCGCCGAAATGAGCCGCAATGTGGCAAAACAGTTGGGCATTGATCTTTCCTCTGTCACCTCGCCTGGTCACGTGCCGCTAATGATTTCCACCTCAAATCCATTTGGTCTTTTGGGTCGCGCACTTGCAGACGCATCTGGGTTGACAGCTGGCGACCTCAAGAAAAATAACATCGCAGGCACTTTGCAGGCTCTCGAACAGGTTGGTCTCGTGCACACTCTAGCGGAGCCAAACCTCACTGCCGTCTCTGGTGAGGCAGCGAAATTTCTTGCCGGTGGTGAATTTCCAGTGCCGACATCTCGCGATCAATATGGCAATGTGGTTGTCACGTTCAAGCAGTTCGGCGTCGGTCTTGCCTTCACGCCAGTGGTTTTGAGCGCGGGTCGTATCTCGTTGCAGGTCTCGACCGAAGTCAGCGAGCTCACAACCGAAGGCGCTTTCATTCAGAACGGCACCACGACCACCGACGCCAGTGGCAACACGGTCGTTTCGGCCGGCCTCACGGTGCCTGCGCTCGCAGTGCGGCGCGCCGAGACCACAGTGGAAATGCCTTCGGGCGGTAGCCTGGTGATTGGCGGACTGTTGCAGCGCACGACCAAGCAGACACTTGACGCCTTACCCGGGCTCAAGGACTTACCAGTGCTGGGCGCGCTGTTTCGCAGCCGTGATTTTTCAAACAACGAGACCGAACTCGTGGTGATGGCAACGGCCTATCTGGTTGATCCCACGCGTCAAGACAAGATCGCCATGCCAGACGACGGCTTCGTGCCGCCCTCCGATGTCGATACCATTCTTATGGGTCGCCTCAATACCGTCTACGGCAAGGCTCGCGTGCAATCGCAGACGGCGGGGCAAAGTTCCGCCGGTTACATCATCCAATAACGGGGACTGCCATGAATCGATTACACAAAATTCTTTATAACATGGTGTGGCTGATGGCCACGAGCCTTTCGGCATGTTCCTCATTCAACGGACCGGACAACATCTCCGATGAGCGCCTGATGTATCCGATAACGGTCGCTCCGCGCATGGAGACGCTGGCCGTGCCGTTCAATGGCAGCATATCGCCAGAGATGGACAGCCGCTTTACGGCCTTCGCCAAGGATTACCTGCAAAACGGCAATGGCGCCATTTCGGTGTCGGTGCCGGGTGGCGACGCGGACGTGCGGCGTTATTTCGCCGCACGCCTGTCCGATCTCGGCGTTCCGGCCTGGCGTATCATGATCGGCAAGAGAGAGACGGCCGGGTCCGATCAGGCGGTAGAACTCAGTTTCATCCGCTACGCGGCCCAGGCGACGCCTTGCGGCGACTGGTCCACCAACGCCGGCGACACGGCATCCAACATGCCGCCGCCAAATTTCGGCTGCGCCACTCAGCACAATCTAGCCGCCATGGTGGCCGATCCGCGCGATCTGGTGGCGCCTCGCAGTACGGATGCGGCAGACGCGCCGCGCCGCATGACCGTGCTTGACAAATACCGCAAGGGCGATCCCACGCCGGCCAATAAAACCACCGAACAGTCCGGTGCCGTCGCCGACGTCAACAAGCAGTGAGGATGCGATTATGGCCAATCCCGCCTCCAGCGAAACCGAAGAAACATTGCCGCCGCAGGCGGCAGGTTTCGGCGCTGCCGCGTATGAGCGTCCGGTTCCGCGCATTTCGATCCACGCTTTTTGCCAGTTTCCCGACACCGGCAACGTGCTCAGCCGCGCTGCCGGCGACCGCAGACTTTCCAAAGCGCATGTCACCGTGGAGCTTGGCGGCATTGGAGCCGCCGTGCAGCATTACAACGGAACGGCAACGCCCAATCTGCTGATCGTCGAGACGCAGAAGCAGGGCAATGAGGTACTGGCTGAACTCGAAAAACTCTCGTCCGTTTGCGACGAGGCGACGAAAGTAATCGTCATCGGCCGCGACAACGACGTGGAGCTCTATCGCGAACTGATGCGCCGGGGTATCAGCGAATATCTGGTGGCGCCGCTCAATCCGTTGCAGGTCATCGAGACGGTTTCCGGCCTCTACATGAAGGCGGATGCGCCACCCATCGGCCGCGTCATCGCTTTTGTAGGCGCGCGCGGTGGCACGGGCTCTTCGACCATCGCGCACAATGTCGGCTGGTGCATCGCCGAGGGCCTGAAAATCTCGACCGCGATCGTCGATTTCGATTTACCTTTCGGCACCACGGGCCTCGACTTCAACGAAGACCCGGGCCAAGGCATTGCCGATGCGCTTTCATCTCCTGAGCGGCTCGACGACGTGCTGCTCGACCGCCTGCTGATCAAGCATAGCGAGCATCTTGCGCTCTTTGCGGCCCCGGCGCTGCTCGATCGTGATTACGAGGCCGACGCGTCCGCATTCGAGACCGTGATCGATCAGGTGCGTGGAGCCACACCTTGCGTTGTGGTCGATGTGCCGCATGTGTGGACGCCATGGGCGCGCAAGACGTTGATTGCCGCAGATGAAATCGTCATCGTGGCGGTCCCTGATCTCTCCTCGCTGCGCAATGCCAAGAACCTGGCCGATCTGGTGCGCACTGCACGCACCAATGATGCGCCGCCCCGTCTCGTGCTCAATCAGGTGGGTCAGCCCAAGCGTCCAGAAATTCCCGCCAAGGAATTCGGCGAGGCCATAGGCATCCAGCCCTGCCTGCAACTGCCTTTCGACCCGCCGCTATTCGGCGCCGCGGCCAATAACGGGCAGATGCTCGCCGAGGTCCAGCCCACGTCGCGCGCGGCCGAAGGCATGCAGCATCTTGCCGGCATTCTCACCGGCCGCACCGTGACCGTAGCCGCAAAGAAAACGGCAATGACATTTCTTCCTGCGTTCCTGAAGAAAGCGAGCTAAGCGATGTTCGGCAAGCGTGGTGGCTCGGCCGAAGCTGTCAGTCAGCGGTGGGTCGAACCCGTGGTAGCGCCGCCGCCCGTGGCGGCAGCTTCGGCGCAGAAAGCAGCACCCGCATCCAAGGCTCAGTCCTCCAGCACATCGCCTGCCGCAGCAGCTACTTCGGCCAAGGGTGCCGCCCCGCCGCCACGCGTCGAGGCGGCAGCGCGCACGCCGCTTCCATCGGCGCCGGTGCCGCTCGCGGTCGACAACCGCTCCGACGATTACTACCAGGTCAAGACGATGATTTTCAGCGCCCTGATCGACACCATCGATCTCGGCCAGCTGGCGCAGCTCGATGCCGAATTCCGCGCGCGAGGAAATCCGCGACATCGTCAACGAAATCATCTCCATCAAGAGCGGTGGTGATGTCAATCGCCGAGCAGGAACAGCTGCTCACCGACATCTGCAACGACGTTTTGGGCTATGGTCCGCTTGAGCCGCTGCTTGCGCGCGACGATATCGCCGACATCATGGTCAATGGCGCGTCCCGTGTGTTCATCGAAGTGGGCGGCAAAGTGCAACTCACCAATGTGCGCTTCCGCGACAACGCACAGCTAATGAACATCTGCCAACGCATCGTCAGTCAAATCGGCCGCCGTGTGGATGAAAGCTCGCCAATTTGCGATGCGCGCTTGCCCGACGGCAGCCGCGTCAACGTCATCGCGCCGCCGCTGTCGCTCGACGGTCCCACACTCACCATCCGTAAATTTCGCCGCGACAAGCTCAAGATGGAAGATCTCGTGCGCTATGGCTCGATCTCGCCGGAAGGCGCACGCGTGCTCGCCATCATCGGGCGCTGCCGCTGCAATGTGCTGATCTCGGGCGGCACGGGCTCGGGCAAGACCACGCTTCTGAACTGCTTGACTGCCTATATCGACGCCGACGAGCGTATCATCACCTGCGAAGACGCAGCCGAATTGCAATTGCAGCAGCCCCATGTCGTGCGCCTGGAAACGCGCCCGCCCAATCTCGAAGGCCAGGGCCAGATCACCATGCGCGATCTCGTGCGCAACTGCCTGCGCATGCGCCCTGAACGCATCATCGTCGGCGAAGTGCGCGGACCCGAAGCGTTCGACCTGTTGCAGGCGATGAATACCGGCCATGACGGCTCGATGGGCACGCTGCACGCCAATTCCCCACGCGAAGCCATGCAGCGACTGGAATCCATGATCACCATGGGCGGCTACAATCTGCCGTCGAAAACCCTGCGCGAGATGATCGTGGGCTCGATCGACGTCATCGTTCAGGCCGAACGCCTGCGCGACGGCTCGCGCCGGATCACTAACATCACCGAGATCATCGGCACGGAAGGCGACGTCATCATCACGCAGGATCTGCTCAAATACGAAATGGACGGTGAGGACGAAACCGGCCGCATCAAGGGCAAGCATGTCGGCACCGGCATCGCGCGGCCAGCCTTTTGGGAACGCGCACGCTATTTCGGGCTTGAGCGCGAGCTCGCGGACGCCCTCGACAAGGCTCAACCCTAAGGAGCGCTGCACCCATGGGCGGCATGGCGCTCTACATCATGACGGCAGTTCTGGGAGCAGTGGCGCTGGGTGGTGCTGCGTTCGCTTTCGTCGGCATGGGAAGCGAAAAAACGCAAAAGCGCGTTGCCGCTGTGGTGAAGACGCAAGGCAGCGCGCGTGTATCGCGTGGCCCCGACCTCAGCCAGCAGCGCCGAAAGACCATGCAGGCCGTGCTGAAGGAAATGGAACAGAAGCAGGCCCTGAACAAAAAGAAGATTCGTTTGACGCTCCGCCGCCGCATCGAAATGGCGGGCTTGTCAATTACGCCGCGCACCTACTGGCTCATCTCGGCTGGGTTCGGCGTTGCCGTGGCCGTCGCTTTGTTTTTCTTTGGTCATCAAGCCTGGTACGTGGTTCTGCTTGGCCTGTTTGCCGCGGGCCTCGGCCTGCCGCGCTGGACCTTGGGCTTTCTCAAGAACAGGCGCGAGAAGAAATTTACTCGGGAATTCGCCAACGCCATCGACGTCATCGTACGCAGCGTGAAAACCGGCCTGCCGGTGATCGAGGCGATGAAGGTGGTGTCCACAGAAATTCCCGAACCCGTGGCCAGCGAATTCAAGCAATTGATCGAGGGTCTGAAAGTCGGCGTGACCATGGAGCAGGGTTTGAAGCGCATGTTCGAGCGCATGCCAACGGCCGAGGTGAATTTCTTCGGCATCGTCATCACCGTGCAGCAGAAGTCGGGCGGCAATCTTTCGGAAGCGTTGTCGAACCTGGCGCTGGTTTTGCGCGACCGCAAGCGCCTGCACGGTAAGATCCGTGCGATGTCGTCGGAGGCCAAGGCGTCCGCCATGATCATCGGCTCGCTGCCGCCGGCCGTGATGGCGCTCGTCTACTTCACCACGCCGCAATACATCGACCTCCTGTTCCAGGTGAAGCTCGGCAATCTAATGCTGCTTGGTTGCGTGGTGTGGATGGGTTTGGGAATTCTGGTGATGAAAAAAATGATCAGTTTCAAATTCTGAGCGCGATCTCATGAGCGACCCCATCGATCTTGGTTGGCTGAAATTACTGCTCGATCCGCAGTTCATGCTGATGGTGTTCACCGCCATTGCGGCCTTCGCCACCATTCTCACGCTCGGCCTGCCTTACATGAAGCATGACGAGCTCGGCGAGCGCATGAAATATGTGGCCGAACGGCGCGAGGAACTGCGCGCCAAGCAGCGCGCAGCATTGGCCGACCGCATGCGCAGGGGGCAATTGCGCTCCACGCCCCACGGCTTCATGAAGCACACCATCGAAAATCTCAATTTGCAGAAGCTACTGGAAAGCCCGGGCATCAAGGAAAAGCTTGCGCGCGCCGGCAAGCGCGGGCAGGGGCCGTTCATCACTTTCCTGTTTTTCCGTTTTGTGATGCCGCCTATCGTTTTTGTGGCTGCGTTGATTTATCTCTACGGCATCTCGACGCTGCATTGGGCGTTCTTCGTTAAGCTTGCTGTGGCTATTGCAGCGGCGCTCTTCGGCTTCTATCTGCCCGATCTTTTCGTCAGCAACGCCATCCAGCGCCGCCAGGCTTCGATCATGCGCGCTTTCCCGGATGCACTTGACCTCATGCTGATATGCGTGGAATCGGGCATGTCCATCGAATCCGCTTTCGGTCGTGTGGCAGCGGAAGTCGGGTCGAGTTCGGTGGAACTGGCCGAAGAACTTGGCCTTGCCACTGCCGAGATGTCCTATCTGCCCGACCGCCGTCAGGCCTTCGAAAATCTTGCCAAGCGCACCGGTCATTCAGGCGTGAAGGCGGTTGCGGCTGCGTTGATCCAGTCCGAGAAATACGGAACGCCGATGGGCCAGGCGCTGCGCGTCACCGCGCAGGAAAATCGCGAAATGCGCATGGCCGAAGCCGAGCGCAGGGCGCATTCACTGCCTGCCAAGCTCACAGTGCCGATGATCGTGTTCTTCCTTCCCTGCCTGTTCGTGGTGATCCTGGGCCCGGCCATCATCAAGATCATGCACGTGGTGTGAGCAATTGACCGCCGATAAGATTTGCCATGGGCGCACTCCCATAATTTTGGCAGCTTTAATTCAGTCACCCTCGCCTTGTTGCAAGAGCAGGTGGACAGAGCGCCAGATCTCTATGCCGATGGTCTTTGAATTAGTTGTGAGGCGGGGCAAGGGGCGACCAAGCAGATGCACGCGCTTGTGCTTCAGCCCAGGTTTTTTCGCTAAGTAAGCTGTTTAGCCGTGCCTGCAAAGCGGGCGAAATATCCGGCAAGCCGAGCGCGAGGCGTTGCCCGTTAGCGTGATAAATCAGGGACCATTTCCCCGCTTCAACAGGATCGCCAGTAACTCCATCGCCATCCAAATACATCGCCACCAAACTGTTCTCGGCATTTGGAAGGTCGCTATTTGCCGCCTTAATGATCCATCCGGCTGCCTCGTGTTTAAGACTCATGGCGCGCTGAGCGTCCGGCTCGGCTTTGCTCACATCAAACAGACATAGACCCAGGTAATACTGGGAAAGCTCGTAACCGTAACCCTGCGCCGCAAGGGCGCGAAATATTGGAATGGCCAGCTGGCATTTGCCTTCCAGCCGAAGGCCTTCGGCCTTAGCTTCGGGTTCCGGAGGCAATTCGAAATTAGGAGGCAAATGTTCCTGCATAGGCTCGTTTTTAGGTGTGTATTGAGCCATCACTGGAGAGACAAAAAGGATTAGCGCCGAAAAAATCGCACAGGGCAATTCATACTTCATCTCGTGCTCTCTCATGAGGAGGAGATGTTACCCTACGCAGCGAGCGCACCGCTAGCGAGACATTAGTCACTAAACCCAAGTGATGGACCTGCAGCGTCCGGCCTTGCTGATTTTCCTGTACCTTACAAGATTGGTAAGTTTGCCAGGGACGCAACCGCCTAAGCGGACCTCACAGCCCGCCCAATAGCGCCCGTGCTTGCGTGTAGGCTTAATGAATGCTGCTTAAACGGCGTGGCGGCCCCTAGTGGTTCTGAGGCGCGGTGTTCTTGTGCGCCGTGGCGGCCACGGGCGTCACGTCCGTCACTGTCGGGCGCAGAACCGCATCGTCGAGCGCCGCCGTTCTCTCAGCGGCCTTAGGCTTCGCAGCCTGTGTAGCCTGTGCCGTCTTCATAACTGGCGCCGTGACCTGCGCCGCCTTTGTTGCCGGCGCCGCAGCCGGCTTGGTAACCGTCTGTGCCGCCGGCGTGGCCTGTGCCGTCTGCGTCACCTGCGTCGGATTCGCTTGTAGTTTAGCTGTCGTCGCGCTCGCTGATTTTACCGGTGCTGCGGTGATGGGAAGGACGGCAGGCGCCGCCGAGGGCTTGGCAATAGCAGCGGCGCTTGCCGCAATAACCGGTTTTGTGGCTGCGGGCGGATTGTTCACAACCGCGGTCTTGGCTGCTGGCGCAACGCTATAGGCGATGACCGATTTGGTCTCGATGCTGGCTGATTTTTCAACCGGCGCCATGACCTGAGGTTTGACTCTGTCCTTGCTCGAAGTTTTGGCGGCAGGGGGCGTGCTCGCGGCTACGGCCATGGGTTTGGCAACCGGTTTCGGTGTCTCCTTCGCAGCAGTTTTCTGCGCTTGCAGCGCATATGCTGGAACGATGGGCTTGGGTGCTGCGGTCGCTACCTTCTTCGCCGCCTCATGAGTAACGGGCGCGGGCTCTGCATGGGCAACGATGGCGGCGGGCTTGGCCGGCGCTTCGTCATGCGGGATGGGCGCCATCACAACGGAAGGGTTGTTCTTAAGCGCCTCATAGGCGCTCATTGCAGGCGTGTTCGCGGCAATTGCAGCAGGGTTTGGAGCAGGAGCAGGCGCAGGTTCAGCGGCTGGCTGCGAAACAGGCCCGGCTTTTATTTCGGCCGTTTGCGTCTCGGGTGCGGGCGCGGCAGCGGTCTGTGTGACAGGCATGGGATGTGTTTCGACCGCCTGCGCCGCGGGGGCAGGCTGCATTTTTGCCACTTGCGCTTGCGCCTGGGCCACAGGCGCGGAATTGGGGCCCTTGAGCGAGCGCACCAATGCAAGATTGGCCGCGATCTTGGGATATTCCTTCGAGTCTGTGGAAGCCTGCATCAGCAGGGCCTCAGCGCCGTTGAGGTCGCCCGCCTGCATCCGCGACATCGCCGCATTGGAAAGCACGGTGGGTTCTTCCGGTTTCAGGGCAAGCGCGCGGCCGTAAGCAATTTTCGCCGCAGGGTAATTGGCTTTCTGGTCATAGGCCACGCCTTCGGCCGAGAACAATGTCCAGTCATTGGGCGAGAGAGTAATGGCGCGGCTGAGAAATGCGATTGCGTCATCGGCACGGCCCTCTGCAGCCAGCGTCTTGCCGTATTCTCCAAGCACGCGCGGATCGTCCGGGGCGGCCAGCACCAGCTGGGCCAGCACATGCGCGGCGCCTTCAAGGTCGCCGCCAAGGCGTTGCACCTGCGCCTGCTTAATTGTGCTTTCGATGGTGGCTGCCGTGATCACTTGAGCACCGTTCGCATCGGGCTTCGACGCGGCCGTGTCCGCCTGCTGGCCGTTCTCGCCCTGCAGCGAATGCGCCGTCGGCTGGCTGGTCGCACAGCCCGCCAGCAGCAGGCCAAGCACGAAAGACGTTCCGTATTTTGCTTTGCGAATGCTCATTTTCGCTAACCCCTTTGGCGAGGCGCGTCCCTGCACCCCGATGGGCTTAAGGATGCCGAACTGGCGTCAATAAAGCCTTAAGCATGGCGTTCAGATTTAAGTCGTGATTTCGCGCGATAATGCGGCCAGTCGTCCAATTACGGCCGCAAAGCCTTGGTTCTATGCTGCAGATATGAGACGGGCCCGCACACGATTGTTTTGGAGCATCGCTGGCGCAGCGGGCACGGCTATCCTGGCCGTCCTGTGGGGCGCGGTTTTCATGGCCAGCGGCCTTGCCCAGGTGGGCGCCCCCCAGCGTATTTCTTTCCAAATTGCTACCGCCTCGATCAGCGGCACCTATTTCCCCCTGGGCGAAATGCTGGCCGGCCTGCTGAGCCACCCGCCCGGCGTCGCGCGCTGCGATGCGGCCGATGTTTGCGGACCCTCAGGTGTTATCGTCACCACCCGCGCCTCCGAAGGCTCCATCGTCAATGTGCTCTCGGTGGATCGCGGCAGCATCGATTCCGGTCTGGCGCAAGCTGACGTTGTGGCGCTAGCGGTGGAAGGCAAGGGACCTTTCAAGAAAACCGGGCCCGCGCGCCAGCTGCGCGTCATCGCCAATCTTTATCCTGAAGACGTGCATCTGGTGGCATCTGCCAAATCGCGCATCAAAAGCGTGGCCGATCTTAAGGGCAAGCGCGTATCATTGTCGACGCAGGGCTCCGGCACGATTGCGACCGCCGAGGCGATTTTGGCGGCCTATAGGATCCCGGAAAAAACCATCAAGCCCAATTACGATTCCGTCGACAAGGCGGCCGAGCTGCTTCAGGCGGGCAAGCTCGACGCGTTCTTTTTCGTTGGCGGCACGCCGGTGCACCTGATCGATTACCTGATAACGAATCATTTCGCCGTACTTGTCCCGATAGATGGCGAAGGCCGGAAAAGGCTTCTGGCCGAAACGAGAATTTTTACCGCCGATACGATCCCAAACCACACATATAGCGATGTGCCGGCAATCGACACGGTAAGCGTTGGCGCGCTGTGGATCACCAATGCATCCGAGCCCGATGATCTCATTTATGCGATGGTGAAGGCGTTATATAACCCTGCGAACCGCAAGGCGCTTGCGCAATTCAATTCCGACAGCCGCTTCGTTCAACTTGATCTCGCGGCTAAAGGAACGGATGCGCCGTTGCATCCGGGCGCCCTGCGTTTCTTTAAGGAAAAAGACGTGCTGCCTGAGCCGCGAGCACCTGCACCCGCGCGTAAGCGCTAAACCGCGCCACTTGGCGGCCCACTGAGCCTTACTTATAAGGAACGCCTCGCCACCGAGGGCAATTTTATGCTGAGCATTTTTACGCGTGACGCCGCTTTCGCAATGCCATTGCACGCGTGCCTGGCGAAAGATCTGGAGCCGTTTCTTTCCGCGCAAGTAGAAAGTGACGCCAATTGGCTTAAAAGGGTGGGCTTCAAAGGGAAGGAAGGCGAGCTGGTTCTCGTCCCCGATGCCAAAGGCGCGATTGCCGCTTGCACGCTGGGACTGGGCTTGGGGCGCGACCCGCTGGCCCTCGCCGCGTTTTCCGAGCGTCTACCAGCGGGAGATTACATGCTAGGCGATGTGCCGGCCGAATTCGGCGGCGCGCGCGCGGCGCTTGCCTGGGCGCTTGGCACTTACGGCTTTGACCGTTATCGCAAGCGGCAAAAGAAAAATCATCCGCGCCTGGTTCTGCCGAAGGGCGTTGATGGCGAAGGCGTTTCCCGCGTGGCCCTAGGAGTGTTTCTGGCGCGTGATCTCGTCAACACGCCATCGAATGACATGGGGCCGGCCGAACTTGAGGCCGCCGCGCGCAAAGTGGCGGACGCCCATGGGGCGCGGACGAATGTCATCGTAGGCGAGGCGCTCATCGCCGCCAATTATCCGCTGGTGCATGCGGTGGGGCGCGCCAGCGTGCGCGAGCCGCGACTGATCGATTTCAGATGGGGCAATGAAACCCATCCTAAAATTACTCTGGTGGGCAAAGGCGTCTGTTTCGATTCCGGCGGGCTCGATCTCAAGAACGCGGCAGGCATGCTCACCATGAAAAAAGACATGGGCGGAGCAGCCCATGTGCTAGCGCTTGCACAGATGATCATGGACGCGAAATTGCCGGTGCGCCTGCGCGTGCTGGTGCCCGCCGTTGAGAACAGCGTTTCGGGTTCCGCCTACCGTCCCGGCGATGTGCTCAATAGCCGCAAAGGGCTGACTGTCGAAATTGGCAACACCGATGCGGAGGGGCGTCTTGTGCTGGCCGACGCGCTCGCCGAAGCCGACAGTGAAAATCCCGATCTGCTGATTTGCATGGCCACGCTCACGGGCGCTGCGCGCGCCGCCACCGGCATGGAGCTACCGCCCTTTTTCACCGACAATGAAAATCTCGCGTCCGATCTCATGCGCCACGCCGAGGCAGAGCACGACCCGCTGTGGCGGTTGCCGATATGGCGCTCCTACGAACCGGCAATAGAAAGTCCGATCGCCGATCTCAACAACGCGCCCGATTACAATCTCGCCGGCGCGATCACGGCGGCACTGTTCCTCGATCGTTTCGTCACCGAAACCAAAAGCTGGGCGCATTTCGATATTCCCGCCTGGGTGGACAGGCCGAAGCCCGGCCGCAAGAAAGGCGCGGAAGCCAACGCCATCCGCGCGCTCTTCGCTCTGCTCTGCGAACGCTACGGCAAGCCGGTGTGAGCGCTTTCGATCCTCGCGTTATGCCTGCGCGCGCCGATCTCGCGGCTGCCCATCTCAAGGGCAAAGTAGAAGCCCCGCGCTATGCCAAGGGACGCTTGACTCAGGCCATTCGCGGCACGGTGAGCTTGCGCAAAACGCCCTCCTTCGATGGCAATTTGGAAACCGAAATCCTGTTTGGAGAGCATTTCACCATTTATGATGAAAAAGACGGCTGGGCGTGGGGCCAATGCGCGCTTGATGCCTATGTCGGTTACGCGCGCGCGACTGAATTCGCAACGTCTTGGGCAACGCCCACGCATCGTGTCACCACATTCAAGACAGCGCTGCTGCATTCGCCAAACTTAAAGACTGCCGCATGCGATTTTCTGCCGTTGAATGCCAAAGTCGCCTTTGTGGGCGAGGAAGAACGCTATGCCCGCATTGGCGACGGGCTTTACGTTTTTGCCGGCCACCTCTCACTGCTTACGAAAAAAGCCTGCGATTGGGTGGCGACAGCGGAACGCTTCCTTGGTTTTCCTTATCTCTGGGGCGGTAAGACGGCGGACGGCATGGATTGTTCCGGCATCGTCCAGATTGCGCTCGAAACAGGCGGCATCAGCGCCCCCCGCGACACGGATTTGATGGAAACGGCGCTGGGCGCACCCATCGTCATCACAGGGAATTTCGAGGGCCTTAAGCGGGGCGACCTTGTTTTCTGGGGCGAACATATGGGAGTGATGCTGGATGCCACGCGCCTGCTACACGCGAACGCCTTTCACATGGCGGTGGCGATCGAACCTCTAGCCGAAGCGGCTGCGCGCATCGCTCGCACGGAAGGGGCCGTGCGCGCGATCAAACGGCTATCTTGAAGTGAACTAGTGCGGTTTGGGCGCGGCCGGTTGCGGCGCTGGCGCAGCAGGCTTTTTCTCCGCCGGATTGGGCGGCGGCAGCGCGGGCGGTGAATCCGCCCAACTGCGCATATAGGCGATGAGATCCAGGCGATCCTGCGCGCGCGGCAAGCCGGCGAATGCCATCTTGTTGCCGGGCACGAAGGCGGCAGGCGATTTCAGGTATTGAAACAAATCGGCATAGGTCCAGGTGCCGCCCTTGTTCTTCATTGCCGCCGAATAACTGAATCCTTCATGCTTGCCGCGCGCGCGATTGATGATGCCATAAAGATTAGGGCCGATACGATTGGGCCCGCCTTTGGTCCAGTCGTGGCATTGCGCGCAGCGCTGCGCTACCTGCTGGCCTTGCTTGGCGTCAGCGGCGGGAATAACGGTGGCGAAATCGGGCAGCGGCTCTTCGGCAGGCTGGGCCGCTTCGGCATTAGTTGTGAGCGTTTCGGTCACGCCCGGCACTTGATAGGCCTGCTTGGTGGGCTTGGGCACGTAAAACACTGCCTCGGTTCCTATCTTAACCACCATGATGAACAGTGCAGTCCCGAGCACCGCGCCGATGATCTTGTTCCACTCGAAGGAATCCATCAGCTTAGCTCCGCAGGAAATGCGCCGCCCCTGGCGCTGGGCTTACGGAATGTGTCCCGCCTAAGAACCGGCGAACGCCGCTAGGACAGGCGGACATTACCGGCCGGGCTTGGTGGGTCATTGCGGCGAAGCGTCGCATTTCGGCCCGTTTTGGGCGGAAAAAGGGAGAGGCCTTGAACCCGATCGTCGTCATTCCGGCCCGCATGGCCTCGACCCGGCTGCCGCATAAGCCGCTCGCCGACATTGGCGGCCAGCCCATGATCGTGCGCGTCTGGCGCGCAGCCAGACGCGCGGATATTGGCCCGGTGGTGGTGGCCGCGGCGGAAAAGGAAATCGCCGAGGTGATTGCTGACGCGGGCGGGCGGGCGGTGCTTACCGATCCCACGCTGCCTTCCGGCTCCGACCGCGTTCATGCCGCGCTACAGCAGCTCGATCGCGAAGAGGAATATGATTCGGTGATCAATCTGCAAGGCGATCTACCCACGCTCGACCCGGCAGATTTGCGTCTTGTTAGTGCTACGCTTTCCGCCGCCGGCACCGACATGGCGACGCTCGCCGCTGAAATTCGCAATACCCACGATGGCGACAATCCGAATGTGGTGAAGGCCATCATCGCCTGGCATGAAAACGGTAACCGCGGACGCGCGCTTTATTTCACGCGCAGCCGCGCGCCCTATGGCGCGGGCCCGCTCTATCACCATGTCGGCATCTATGCCTACACGAGGCCAGCGCTGAAGAAGTTCGTCTCGTTGCCGCCATCGGCCCTTGAGCAACGCGAGAAGCTCGAGCAATTGCGTGCACTTGAGGCGGGTATGACGATTGCCATCGCGCGCGCGAGCGGCGTGCCATTGAGCGTAGACACGCCCGAAGATCTGGAAAAAGCGCGCGCACTGCTTGGCAATAGCTAACGAAAACTAACCATGTGGGATTTATGATGCGCGCATCCGCCACTCGTATTTTGCTGACGCAGGCATTATATCTGCCGCGGGAGTCCGGTTGCGGACGAAGCGCTCGCGAACCCGGTCAGGTCCGGAAGGAAGCAGCCGTAACGAATCCGTTTCGGGTCGCAGCCGGGCTCTCACCTTTCCACAAGACCCATGCAAATCAGCGCGCGCCTCGCGGCCCGCAGCTTGCTATAGTTTCGGCCCATGGATCAGACAGAACCATCGCTTGGCCTTCCGCCCACGGGGCCTGAGCCCTATCGCGTGCTGGCGCGCAAATACCGCCCATGCGATTTCACCGGCCTGATCGGGCAGGAGGCGCTGGTGCGCACGCTGTCCAACGCCTTCGCCACCGGCCGCATCGCCCATGCCTTCATGCTTACCGGCATGCGGGGCGTGGGCAAGACCACCACGGCGCGCATCATCGCCCGCGGCGCTCAACTGCATCGGGCCGGACGGCAAGCGCAAGGAACCCACCATCCATCCCTGCGGGGTCTGCGAGCCCTGCGTCACGATTGCCGAATCGCGCCACATGGACGTGCAGGAAATGGACGCAGCCAGCCGCACCGGCATCGATGACATCCGCGAAATCATCGAAGGCGTGCGCTATGCCCCAGCCTCCGCGCGCTACAAGGTCTACATCATCGACGAAGTGCATATGCTGTCGAAGCAGGCGTTCAATGGATTGCTCAAGACGCTGGAAGAGCCGCCGCCGCATGTGAAATTCATTTTCGCCACCACCGAAATCCGCAAGGTGCCGGTGACGGTCTTGTCGCGCTGCCAGCGTTTCGATTTGCGCCGCATCGAAGCCGATGTGCTCATCGCCCATCTGGCCGATATAGCAAAAAAGGAAAACGTGGAGATCGAAGAGTTGGCGCTCGCCTCCATCGCGCGCGCGGCCGAAGGCTCGGTGCGTGACGCCCTATCACTGCTGGATCAGGCCATCGCGCACGCGGCCAGCGAGGGGCAGGGTAAGATCACCGCCGAATCCGTGCGCGCCATGCTGGGCCTGGCGGACCGGGGCCGCATGCTCGATCTGTTCGAGAAGGTGATGGGCGGAAAGATCGCCGAGGCGCTTGGCGAGCTGAAAGAGCTCTATGATCGCGGCGCCGATCCCTTGGCGGTGATGCAGGATCTGCTGGAAACCACGCATTTTCTCACCCGCGTGAAAGTGGCGCCAGCAGCCGAGGGCTTTTTCGAAGGCGGTCAGCGCCGAAGCCGCGCGCGCTGCGGCAAATGGCGGCCAAGCTTTCCGTGCCCTCGCTCACCCGCGCCTGGCAGATGCTGCTCCAGGGCCTGTTCGAAGTGCGCGATGCGGGCAATCCGATCGCCGCCTGCCGAGATGGCGCTGATCCGGCTAGCTTATGCCGCCGATCTGCCGCCCACCGACAAATTGGTGCGCGAGCTGCTCGATGCCGAGACCGCGCAGCCCGCGCCACGCGCACCTTCAACGCCATCGGGCGGCGGCACGCGCATGCAGTCTGGCTCGCAAACGGGTCCCATGACGGCGGCGCTGCCCGCGCAGGAAATTGCGCCACGTGCCGCCCCGCGCGCAGCGCCGAGTGTCGAGCTCAATTCTCTGGAAGATATTGTCGCGCTTGCGGCCGCGCGCGGCGCCGCTGTGCTCAAGGTCAATCTGGAAAACGACGTGCATCTGGTGTCGCTGGAACGCGGCCGCATGGAATTTCGCCCGGGCATGCGCGCGCGCGCGCACGCTGGCGCAGGACCTCGCGCGGAATTTGCGCGACTGGACCGGCGAGCGCTGGATCGTGTCGATGGCGAGCGAAGGCGGCGCGCCCACGATTGCAGAAGTGCGCGCGAGCGCCGAGCGCGCGCGCCGCGAAAGCCGTGGCGGGCACGCCTTTCGTGCGCGCGGTGCTGGATGCTTTTCCGGGCGCGGAAATCGTCGCCGTGCGCGACAAGACGGAGGAAGCGCCGCAGGTCGAACCCAATCCGGATAAGGATTCCGATTAGACCTTGTCCGGATCGCCCGCAGGACCCGAAATCGAACGCCTGATCCAGCTTCTGGCCAAGCTGCCGGGCTTGGGCCCGCGTTCGGCCAGGCGCGCGGCGCTGACGCTGCTGAAAAAACGCGAAGGCCTGCTCGATCCCTTAGCTAAGGCCATGGCCGAGGCCGCAGCGGCCATCAAGCAATGCGACATTTGCGGCAATCTCGATACGCAGAACCCTTGCACCATTTGCCGCGATACGCGCCGCGATCCACCGTCATTTGCGTGGTGGAGGACGTGGCCGATCTGTGGGCGCTGGAGCGGGCGGGCGTGTTTCAAGCGGCCGCTATCATGTGCTGGGCGGCGCGCTGTCGGCGCTCGACGGCGTGACGCCCGAGCGCCTGAATTTGCCCGCCCTTCTCACACGCATCGCGCGGGCGGGGTGGCCGAAGTCATCCTGGCCATGAACGCCACCGTCGAAGGCCAGACCACCGCGCATTATCTGATGGATGCCCTGGAGCCCCTGGGCGTGAAGATCACGCGGCTGGCCCATGGCGTGCCGGTGGGCGGCGAACTCGATTATCTCGACGAAGGCACGCTCAGTGCCGCCTTCAAGGCGCGAAGGCCATTTTAATTCCCATTGTCTTGACCCGCGACTGCGGGCCATCCAGGTGACGTTCGGCAGTCGAGGCTCATAACCTTGGTCACCCGCATGCGCGGGTGATGACAATAGTGAGCTAATTCACCAGCCGTTCGTTCTGACCGATCTGTGGCTGCGCCGGCTTGTCGTTTTGCGGCAGTTTTACCTCGCCGATGGCGCTGGCGCGGTTAATGACCTTCTCGGCCGAAACGGCGATGTCCTTCAAATCGCCTTCGGCCTGCACGAAATGCTTCCGCAGGTTTTCTACCCGCTCGCCCAGCCGTTTCACATCCAATAACAGCGCACCCACTTCCTTCTGAATAAGGCTCGCCTGTTCGCGCATGCGTGCGTCTTTCAGCACCGTGCGCACCGTGTTAACGGCGAGCAAAAGAATGCTGGGCGAAACGATGACCACGCGCGCGCGGTGCGCGTTCTGGATGATATCGGGGAAGGTGTCGTGCAACTCGGCATAAATCGATTCCGAAGGCACGAACATGATCGCGGGTTCCTGCGTTTCACCGGGCAGCAGATATTTTTCGGCGATGTCCTTCACATGTTTCAGCACGTCCTGCTTCACCCGCGCCATCGCCTCGCGCCGCGCGGCCTCGTTGGCTGCTGCTTTCAGCGCCGAAAAACTTTCCAGTGGAAATTTCGAATCAATGACGATGGCGGCTCCGCTGTTGGGCAGGCGGATCAGGCAGTCGGGACGGCTGCGGTTGGATAATGTCGCCTGAAATTCGTAAATGCCGGCGGGCAGCGCATCGCGAACGATGGCTTCCATATTGCCCTGGCCATAAGCGCCTCGGCTTTGCTTGTCGGAAAGAATATCTTTCAGGCTCACCATCTGGCCCGACAGATCGGCGATTTTCTTTTGCGCTTCGTCGATGACGATGAGCCGCTGTTGCAGACTGCCCAAAACGGTGGCGCTGCCCTTCATGTTTTCATCGAGGCGGCTGTCGAGCGCGGAGAGCCGCCCCTGGATCGCGTTTTGGGCGGCCGTTATCTCGCCCAGTTGCGCAACCATCACCGTGCTGTCGCCGCTGGCCCCTCGCTTCAAAAACGCGAAAACCAGCGCCGCCCCCAGTGCCCCAGCCAAGACGATAATGATGATCGTGCTTATCTCCATGTGCCCATTCTTGACCAATTCGGCCCCTTCACCTATGTCCGCGACCCATGGCCGTGCTTCCCATCGTAACCGCTCCCGATCCGCGCCTGAAGCTGGTCTCGAAAAAGATCGAGCGGGTGGACGAGGGACTGCGCCGCCTGATGGCCGACATGTTGGACACCATGTACGCCGCCAACGGCGTGGGGCTTGCCGCCATTCAGGTGGGCGTGCCGAAAGCCGTGGCGGTGATCGATATCCACACCAAGGGCGAGAAGAGCAAACCGCTTTATTTCATCAACCCCATCATCGTGTGGAAATCGCCCGAGAAGATCGAGCACCACGAGGGCTGCCTGTCGGTGCCGGAAATCTGGGACGATCTCGACCGCCACGCGCGCGTGAAAGTGGAATACATGGATGAGCACGGTAAGAAACAGGAGCTGGAAGCCGACGGGCTCATGGCCATCGCGCTGCAGCACGAAATCGATCACTTGAACGGCAAGCTGTTTCTCGATCACCTTTCCAAGCTCAAGCGCAACATGGCGCTCAGAAAGGCGGCCAAGTTGAAGCGAACGAGCAAGGCGGGTTGAAGCCATGAGCCTGCGCCTTGCCTTCATGGGCACGCCGGATTTCGCGGTGCCCACGCTTGCCGAGCTGCTTGGGCAGGGCCACGAGATTGCTTGCGTTTACACGCAGCCGCCCCGGCCAAAAGGGCGCGGCCTCGCGGAAGAAGCGTCGCCAGTGCAGAAGGTCGCTGCGGCCGCTGGCATGGAAGTGCGCACGCCTGCGTCGCTGAAAAGCGCGGAGGAACAGAAAGCATTTGCCGCGTTAAAATTGGATGCGGCGGTCATCGTGGCTTACGGGCTTATTCTTCCCAAGCCAATTCTCGCGAGCCCACGTCTTGGCTGTTTCAATCTGCACGCGTCGCTCTTGCCGCGCTGGCGCGGCGCCGCGCCAATCCAGCGCGCGATCATGGCGGGCGATAAAGAAACCGGCGTGATGGTGATGCACATGGACGAGGGCCTCGACACCGGTCCCGGGTTGATGGCCGAGCGCGTTGCCATTGGCCGCAAGACTTACGGCCAATTGCATGACGAGTTGGCGCGTTTGGGCGCAGGCCTGATGGGCCGCGCATTGAGCGCGCTCGAACACGGCATGGCTCACGAAAAACCTCAACGAGCAGAAGGCGTGACGTACGCCAGCAAGATTTCAAAAGAAGAAACCCGCATCGATTGGAAAAAATCCGCGCGCGAACTCGATTACCTGGTGCGCGGGGTTTCGCCCGCGCCTGGCGCCTGGTTCGAGGCCAAAGGCGAACGCATCAAGGTGCTGTATGCCGAACCCGTGGCGGGCAAAGGCGCGCCCGGCGACCTGCTCAACGATCTCACCATCGCCTGCGGTGAAGGCGCATTGAAGCTTCTCAGCGTGCAGCGCGCAGGCAAAGCGCCAGTGGATGCGGATTCATTCCTACGCGGCTTTCCGCTTTCAAAGGGCGAACGCGTTAACTGATGCCACGTTACAAACTCATTCTTGAATATGACGGCGGCCCGTTCGCGGGTTGGCAGCGGCAGGACGGTCGGCACTCGGTGCAGGGGGCAATCGAGGAAGCGATTTTCAAATTGTCTGCGGAGCAGGTGACGGTCACGGGCGCCGGCCGAACGGATGCCGGCGTGCATGCGAGCGGGCAGGTGGCGCATTTCGATCTGGTGAAAGAATTCCCCCCCGACAGAGTGCGCGATGCGCTGAACGCGCATTTGCGCCCGGCGCCAGTGGCCGTGATCGAGGCGGTCGTGGCTGCAGCCGATTTTCACGCACGCTTTTCGGCCGTGGGCCGCCATTACGAATATCGGATTTTCAATCGCCGCGCGCCGCCGGTACTTGACCGCGGCCATGTCTGGCATGTGGCGCATGCGCTCGATGCCGAGGCCATGCACCGGGCGGCGCATGGGCTCACGGGCAAGCACGATTTCACTACCTTCCGCTCGGCCATGTGCCAGGCGAAGTCGCCGGAGAAGACGCTGGACCGCCTCGACGTCGCGCGGCACGACGACGAGATCGTGATCTATGCGCGGGCGCGTTCCTTCCTGCATCATCAGGTGCGCTCGATGGTTGGCACGCTGAAGCTGGTGGGCGAAGGAAAGTGGAATGCGAAGGATGTTGCGCGCGCACTTGACGCGCGCGACCGCGCCCAATGCGGCCCCGTTGCGCCGCCAGAAGGGCTTACCCTTAGTAGAGTGGATTATCCGGCGGGAAGCGCCTGAAGGTCAACCAGTTCGACGCTGTTGGGCGCGATTTTCCTGCCCAGAAATATCTCGCCCACCCGCGCAAAGCGCTCAGGCGCATCGGTGGCGAGAAAAACCGGCTGCGCGGGCGTGGCCTCCCCGCGCGCAAGCCCAGTTCTAGCCAGCAGGCGCTCCGCCGCCATGGCCGTGGTGGCGGCACTATCGACGAGGGCCACATCGCGCCCCACCACGAGGCCGATCACGGGCGCCAGCACCGGAAAATGCGTGCAGCCCAGCACCAGACATTCGGGGCGGTTTTTTCCTGCGAACAGAGGCTCGAGATAGCGTTTTGCCACAGCTTCCACGATCGGCCCTTCCGTCAAACCTTCTTCCGCCAGCGGCACGAACAGCGGGCAGGGCTGCTGAATGACTTTTGCCTCTTTGTTGAACGTATAAATGGCGCGTTCGTAAGCGCCGCCTTTCACCGTGCCTTCGGTGGCGATGACGGCGATACGCCCACTGGGCGCCGCCGCAACGGCCGCTTCCGCGCCGGGCTCGACCACGCCCAGCACCGGCACGGGCGCCATGGCTTTTGAGAGCGCAGGCAGCGCCACGGCGGAAGCCGTGTTGCACGCCACCACCAGCAACTTGATGTTGTGCCGGCAAAGTGCGCGTGCGCATTGCACGGCATAGCGCGTCACCGTGTCGCCGCTTTTTGTGCCATAGGGGAGCCGCGCGGTATCCCCGAGATAGACGAAACTCTCATGCGGCAGCCGCGCCATCAGCGCGCGCATCACGGTCAGCCCGCCCATGCCGGAATTGAACACGCCGATCGGCCGGTCGCGCATGGAGGCTGCGGGGGTCATCGCGGCGGTGGACTGGCGAAGTAAGATTCAAGCACGGCTTCGTAAATGCGGGTGAGGCGTTCAAGGTCTTCCACCATCACGCACTCGTCGCTTTTGTGAATGGTCCGGCTGGGCAGGCCAAGCTCCGCTACCGGGCAATGCTCTTTGATGAAACGCGCGTCCGATGTGCCGCCGCCGGTCGAGAATTGCGGTGAGGTTCTGCTCACGCGCTTCACCGCTGCGGCCAACAACGCGGTGTAGGGGCCGGGCTCAGTTAGAAAGGGCATGGCGCTGGCGCGATGCTCGAAAGTGATTTCGCCGTCCATGGCTTTGGTAACGTCATTCGCAATCGCCTCAACCTGTTTCACAAGTTTGTCCGCCGTGTGGCGGTCGTTGAAGCGGATGTTGAAGGTCGCCCGCACCGCAGCCGGCGTCACATTGGCGGCCGGGTTGCCGACGTCGACCGAGGTAAACGCCAAATTGGAAGGCTCGAAATGCTCGGTGCCCGCATCCAGTTTCAGCGCCGCGAGCCTGCGCACCAGTTCCGCCATGATCGGAATGGGGTTGAGCGCACTTTGCGGATAGGCGGCGTGGCCCTGGCGTCCGCGCACCTCCACGCGAAAATTGATGCTGCCGCGGCGGCCGATCTTGATGATGTCCCCCGCATGGACGATCGCAGTCGGCTCGCCAACCAGGCAGTGGTCAAGCGCTTCGTTCTGGCCACGCAGCCATTGCAGAATTTTGGCGGTGCCGTTGGTGCCGGGGCCTTCTTCGTCGCCGCTGATGAGCAGACTGATCGAGCCGTTTGGCGCGCCATGTGCTTTCAGATAATTCCTCACGGCGGTCACGAACGCGGCGATGCCGCCCTTCATGTCGGATGCGCCGCGGCCATAAAGCACGCCGTCCTTGATCTCGCCCGCAAAAGGATCGTGCCGCCATGCCGCCTTGTCGCCCGCCGGCACGACATCGGTGTGCCCGGCAAAACAGAAATTGGGCCGTGCACTACCCAGCCGCGCATAAAGATTTTCGGTGTTACCGAAACGCAAACGCTGGCAGGCAAAACCCAGGTTTTTCAAAGCCGCTTCCAATACGCCGAGCGCGCCCGCGTCTTCCGGCGTCACCGACGGGCAGCGGATCAGGGCTTGCGCAAGCGCATTCGCATCGGAAGGGGCCGTCATGCTAACCGCGATTTAGGGCTTGCCCGCCTGCAGCGTCAACCAAGGCATGAAAATCAGTTTGGCTTCGCGGCCGCGTGCGCCAGCGGATCGGGCCCGTATTTGTTGTCGCCCACGGTGCCGCGCAGAATGCCCAACTCGACGATCGCCCAGACGATAACGATGAACTCCCCAAACGAAAGAATAGTCGAAAGCCCGGATGGGTTCATGATTGCCGAGACACCCATATCGCCATAAAGCGAGAGCTTGACGGCGCCCAACACCAGCGGCGCCAGATAATACAGCAGCAGCCACAATCCGCTTTTGCCGCGATCATGCAGCCGTTTCTCGCTGATGGCGAGCCACGGCCAAAGCAAAAGCAGCATCAGCACCCAGCCGATAAGAAGACCGAAAAAGCCGAAAAGGGTCACGCACAGCGCGGTGACAACAAAATTATAAACGGCGAAAATCAGCACGAAGAGCCACCATTGCGCCCGCGTCGTGCGGCCATGAAAGCTGAACAGGTAGTCGCGCCAATGCATGTGTTATCCCCGGAAGAGTGGCGAGTTGCCCGCCATTATCGCGCCTTCCAGCGAAAAGCCAAGGCTATGTTCCCGCTTTCGCCCATGGCAAAATCAGGCCAGGGATTCGTCTTCGATCTGGGGGAGGGCATCATGTCCAAGATCAACATTGGCCGCGTCATTCTCGGCGGCATTGTAGCGGGCGTTGTCATCGATATTTTTGAATTCGTGCTGAACGGCGTGGTTCTGGCAGATCAATGGAAATCCATCATGGCGGCCATGAACCTGCCTTTGCTGGGCATGAACGAAATCGTCTGGTTCAATGTCATGGGTCTCATTCTGGGCCTCATCACGGTTTGGACTTATGCCGCGATCCGGCCTCGTTTTGGCGCGGGCGCGAAGACAGCCGCGTTTGCGGGCGTGCTAACCTGGCTCACCGCATGCGTGTATGGCAACGCGATGTCCACCATCATCGGCATGTTCCCGATGGAGTTGACGCTCACGCTTGCGGGCGTGGGCCTGGTCGAGCTTATCGTCGCCACCATCGCTGGCGCTTGGCTCTATAAAGAATAATTCAAGTCAGGCGCGTTTCCGCCCCTCATGCTTCGAAAAGCTCAGCATGCGGGATCAGCTAGACTCTCACCCTGAGCTCGTCGAAGGGTGAGGGTGATTTTTTATTCGCGCAGCAGGTCGTTGATAGAGGTCTTGGAGCGGGTTTTCTCGTCTACGCGTTTGACGATGACGGCGCAGTAGAGCGCAGGCCCGTTTGCGGCCGGCATCGTTCCCGGCACCACGACGGAATAGGACGGCACGTGGCCATAGATAATATTGCCGCTTGCCCGTTCGATGATTTTGGTCGAGGCGCCGAGATAGACGCCCATGGCGAGCACCGAGCCTTCGCCCACGATCACGCCTTCGGCCACTTGCGAACGTGCGCCGATGAAGCAATTGTCTTCGATGATGACGGGTGCGGCCTGCACGGGCTCGAGCACGCCGCCTAGCCCCGCGCCACCTGATATATGGCAGTTGCGCCCTACCTGCGCGCAGGAACCTACCGTCGCCCAGGTGTCCACCATCGTGTTTTCGCCGACATAAGCGCCCACATTGACGAAGCAGGGCATCAACACCGCGCCTTTGCCGATGAAACTTGAACGGCGAACAATGGCGCCCGGCACGGCACGAAAGCCGGCGCTCTCGAAGCGCCTGGCATCCCAGCCTTTGAATTTGGATTCGATCTTGTCCCACGCCGGCGCGCCGGCCGCGCCCGGCAGGACGGAAAAATCGTTGAGCCTGAACGACAGCAGCACGGCCTTCTTCAGCCATTGATTGACGCGCCATTCGCCCCCTGTTTTTTCGGCTACGCGCGCGGCGCCCGCGTCCAAAGCGTCAAGTGCGGCTTCCACCGCATCGCGGATTTCGCCTTTGCTCGCCGGCGAAAGCCGGTCGCGCGCCCCCCAGGCGCCATTAATGATTTTTTGCAGGGCGGCGCCGTTCATCCCGCGTCGATCAGCGTGCCTGCGCCGGGCTCGGTGAACAGTTCCAGCAACAGCACATGGGGGATGCGGCCATCGAGAATGACGGCCGCGTGCACGCCGCGCTCAACCGCCTCGATCGCGGTTTCGATCTTGGGGATCATGCCGCCCGAAATGGTGCCGTCGGCGATCAGCGCGCGCGCTTCGTTCACCGTCAGATGCGGGATCAGTTTGCCTTCGCGGTCGAGCACGCCTTCAACATCGGTAAGCAGGATCAGGCGCTCTGCCGCCGTGGCGCTCGCCACGGCGCCCGCAACGGTGTCGGCGTTGATGTTGTAGGTTTCACCTTTGGGCCCCACCCCGATGGGTGCGATTACTGGAATGAGATCCGAATTGATGATGGTTTCGAGCACGGCCGGATTCACGCGCTCGGGCTCGCCGACGAAACCAAGATCGGCTTTGGCGTTTTCCAGCTTGCGTGCCACCACGAGATTGCCGTCCTTGCCGGAAATGCCCACCGCGCGCCCGCCCGCGGCATTGATGCCGCTCACGATCTGCTTGTTGATGGAGCCAGTCAGCACCATCTCCACCACCTCGATGGACGCGGCGTCAGTGACGCGCAAGCCATCGACGAAGCTGGATTGAATGCCAAGCTTGCCCAGCATGGAGCCGATCTGCGGCCCGCCGCCATGCACGATGACGGGATCGATGCCAGTCTGCTTCATCAGCACGATGTCTTGTGCGAAATGCTCGGCGACACCCGAATCGGCCATGGCGTGACCGCCATATTTCACCACGATGGTTTTGTCGTCGTATTTCAGAATATAAGGCAGCGCCTCGACCAGAACGCGCGAGGTTTGGCGCCAGCGCGCGAGCGTGCGCATGTTGCGCTCCTCGCGGGTGCCGACTTCGTCGGGCAAGCTCATGCAAAACCCTCGGGCGAGACGAAAGGCTTATAGCCCAATCGGGCGGCCGCCAGAAGCCTGGGGCTTGGTGAATTGGGCGAGCTCGGCGCGCAGTTCGGGCAAGCCATGTCCCGAGGTGGCCGAGGTAACGAGGATGCTTGGATGGGCTGCCGCGTGGCGGCGGGCCTCGTCGCCCGTGCGCGCGATGATGGTATCGAGCTCGGCCGATTTCAACGCATCGCTCTTGGTGAGGATAAGCTGATAGGAGACCGCAACGCTATCGAGGAGCTTCATCACCTCGCTGTCGGCCGCCATGGGTCCGCGGCGCGCATCGATCAGCAGCGCCACGCGCCGCAGGCTGGGCCGCGCCTGAAGATAATCGAAGATCAGCGCGCTCCAGCGCGCCTGTTCTGCGTGTGAGGCGCGCGCGAAGCCGTAACCCGGCAAATCGGCCAACATCAGCTTATTAGACAGCCGGAAGAAATTGATCTGCCGCGTGCGCCCGGGCGTTTGCGACACGCGGGCAAGGCCCACGCGTCCCGTGAGCGCATTGATGAGGCTCGATTTGCCGACGTTCGATCGCCCAGCAAAAGCCACTTCCGGCAAACGCGAGAAGGGAAGGGAATTGGGCGTGGCTGCACCCGCCACGAATTCGCATTCGCCCGCGAACAGGCGGCGCGCCTCTTCCAGCGCTTGGCCCGTGAATTCGGCGCTCATGATTTAGGGCGCGGAGCCGCGTTCGCTGACACGCTTCAGCAACGCGACGAAGGGCGCCTTCACCCGGTCGAAAATCTCAACCGGCACGCCCTGGCTTTTCATGATGGCGGCCTGCTGAGCGATAGTGAGGATGTAATTGCAGGTCCAGTAGATCACCAGGCCCGACGGGAACCCCGCCATCATGAACATGAAAATCCACGGCATGAAGGCGAAGATTTTGGCCTGCGCCGGATCGGCCGGCGGCGGGTTCAGCTTGGACTGCATCCACATAGTGATGCCCATGAGGATGGGCCACACGCCGATCATCAGAAAGGTTGGCGGCGTGAAGGGGAGAAGCCCGAACAGATTGAAAATGGTGGTGGGGTCGGGCGCTGAAAGATCCTGAATCCAGCCGAAGAACGGCGCGTGACGCATCTCGATGGTGACGATCAGCACCTTGTAAAGCGAGAAGAACACCGGCACCTGAATGAGGATAGGCAGGCAGCCGGCGAAGGGGTTGGCCTTCTCGCGCTTGTAAAGCTCCATGATTTCTTGCTGCTGCTTGACCTTGTCGTCCTTGTAGAGGTCGCGGATGCGCTCCATTTCGGGCTGCATCTTTTTCATCCGCGCCATGGCGCGAAAACTCGTGCTTTGCAGCGGGAAGAAGATCAGCTTGAGAAGGATGGTGAAGACGATGATGGCGACGCCAAAATTGCCGATGTAGCGATAGAGCAGGTCCAACGCCAAAAAGAACGGCTTGGTGAGAAAGAAAAACCAGCCCCAATCGATGGCCAGATCGAAGCGCACGATGCCGAGCTGATCGCGGTATTTCTCGACGATGTTCACCACCTTGGCGCCGGCGAACAGCCGGTGCGTCACTTCGCTGGCTTTGCCCGGCGCGATCGAACGCGGCCCCAGCAGGTAATCGGCCTGATAGGCGCGCGAGCCGCCCGCATCGTAGCCCTTGAAGGTGCCATCGAAGCTCGCGTCCTGCGGCGGGATGACGGCCGCCATCCAGTATTTGTCGGTGATGCCGAGCCAGCCGCCGGTGCTTTGAAAATGCTGGGGCGCTTCGCCCTTGTCGAAATCCTTGTAGCCCGCGTCCTTCAGCGTGCCATCAGCCACGCCGACGAAGCCCTCGTGCAGCACCCAATATTGCCTGGTCGGCGGCAGATTGTGACGCGAGACAAGACCGTAAGGATAAAGCACGGCGGGCGCTGCGCCGTGGTTTTCTACGCGGTCGGTGACAGTGAACATGTATTCGGAATCTACCGAAATGCGCCGCGTGAACAGCAGGCCCTGACCATTGTCGTAACTAAGAACGACGTCATGGCCGGGCGACAGCGCCATGCCTTGCTCCAATTTCCACGGGGTCTTGGCGCCGGGAACGGGCGCGGCGTAACCCTCTGGCGCGATCCAGCCGAACTCGGCGTAATAGGGATGCTCCGCGCCCAAAGGTGACAGCAGCACGATCTCGGGGCTCTTGGGATCGACGGTCTCGTGATAGGTGCGCAGCTGCAAATCGTCGAAACGCGCGCCGGTAAGACTGATCGAGCCGTCCACGGTCGGCGTGTCCACATTCACCCGCGCGCCGGCAAGCTTGAGCGCCTGGGGCAGCGGCAGGTGCATCTTCTCTTTGCCCGCGGCAGCGTTGACCGTCGAAGCAGTCGCTTTCTTCTCCTGCGCGATCTCGGTCTGGCGTGCGTGCTCGGTCTGTATCTGCGGCACGCCGACAAGATATTGCCAGCCGAACAGCACGGCCGCCGACAGCACCAGGGCAAGCAACAGATTGCGGTTGTCGGTCATGATTTCAGAGGCGGCACGGGATCGAAGCCCGAACGGCCACCCAGCCAGGAAATCGGATGGCAATGCGAAAGCCGCTTCATGGCCAGCCAAGTGCCATGCACGGGCCCATGGAGTTCGATGGCCTCAAGCGCATATTTGGAACAGCTGGGCTCGAAGCGGCAGTCGCGCGGAAGGAAGGGTGAAATCGCGTAGCGGTAGAAATGAATGGGCAGGCTTGCGAGCCTGGCTCCGGCCGCGCGGGCGGTCATGCGAATATTCTCAGCCATTCCGCTTGCCCTCCGGCCGATTTAGCGCGGCCAAAGCCTTGGAAAGATCGTCCAACAGCGCGGCAAAGGGCCGCGTTACCGTGACCGCGCGCGCAATCAGAACATAGTCATGCCCCGGCTCGCCTGAAAGGGGCAGGATGGCGCGGGCCACCTCGCGCAGGCGGCGCTTGGCGCGGTTGCGCGCGACCGCATTGCCGACCTTGACGCTGGCCGTGAAGCCCACGCGCAGAGCTCCCTCTCTGGCTGCATCCTCTGGGCTCGGGCACATTTCAAGCCCGATGCCAGCCGTGTTAAATCTGCGGCCCTTCTGGGCGCGCAAAAAATCGGCGCGTGATTTCATCCGTTCCATCTGGAGAGGCGGGCGCGTCATCGCCCGTGATCCTTGTCTTTGCCGGTCAGGCCGACAGCCTTTTGCGGCCCTTGGCGCGGCGGCGGGCTAGCACCTGTCGGCCTTTTTTCGTCGCCATGCGGTGGCGGAAACCGTGGCGGCGCTTGCGGACGAGTTTGCTCGGTTGATAAGTGCGTTTCACCTCTGAATCTCCCGCAAACCCGCGATTTCTCTAGAAAGAGCCGTGCTTCTAGGGGCCTCTATTCCCCCTGTCAACGCCCGCGCCTCGCCATCAGCCCCATTACTGCCCATATCTCTTGCGGTGCTTGCAACGCCGTCTTGGTATTTGGTTGGGGCATGCCGAATCAGCCAGAAACATTAGGCCGCAATATTTGGCGACTGATTGCCCACTCTCTCTCTGGGCGCATCCTGCTGCTCACCGTGCTGTTCGTGATGACAAGCGTGGTGCTGATCTATTTCCCCACGGTCGCGCGCTATCATCATCAGCTGCTGACGGACCGCGTGCGCTCGGCCGAGCTTGCCATCCTGCCTTTCACCGAGGCCCCCGGCGAGCAATTGTCCGAACAGATGCGGCTGCAGCTGGCCAGCCGCGCGGGCGTAAGCGCCGTTATCTTGCAGCGCAAGGATCACCGCCAACTCTTCCTGGTCGATGCCCAGCCGCCGGTCATCCAGTACACATATGATATCCGCAATTCGGATCTGTTTTCGCAACTGGCCGATGTGGTGCGCTGCATGCTGGCGCCCGCCAATCGCACCATCCGAATTTGGGCCACGACCGAGCTGAGTCAGGGGCAGGATATCCAGGTCGTGGCCAATGAAGGCCAAATTCGCACCGCGCTTTCGGCATTCTCGTGGCGCGCGCTGACGCTCGCTCTGTTCATCTCGGCGGTGACCTCTACGCTGATTTTCGTAACACTTTATATTGCGCTGGTGCGGCCGCTGCAGCGCCTGACGCACGCCATGATCGCCTTTCGCCACAATCCGGAAGACTCCAGCCGCATCATCGTCGCCTCAAAGCGCTCGGACGAAATAGGCGTGGCCGAACACGAATTCGCCGGGATGCAGCGCGAGCTTTACGGCGCGTTGCAGCAGAAGGCGCGCCTCGCCACGCTGGGAGCGGCGGTCGCCAAGATCCAGCACGATCTGCGCAACATTCTGACATCCGCGCAGATGGCGTCCGACCGGCTGGCCAAGGTCGGCGATCCAGTGGTGCAAAATCTGACGGCGCGCATTGTAGCCGCGCTCGACCGCGCCACCACGCTCGCGACCTCCACGCTCAAATTCGGCAAGGTGGAAGAACGCATGCCGCTGCGCCAGCGTCTGCCGCTCGCACCCCTGGTGGACGAAACCGGCACATCGGCTGTGCCCGATGACACGGCCGTCGAGTTTATCAACGCCGTGCCGCAGGGCTTCGAAGTGGATGCCGACCGCGAGCATCTTTTCCGCGTGTTGCTCAATCTAGCCCGCAACGCGCGCGAGGCGCTTGACGCCAATGCCGGCAACGGCCGCGCGCCGGGGCGCATCCGCATCGAGGCGCGGCGCGAGAATGGCGCGGCCATCATCGAGGTGTCGGACAATGGTGCTGGCATTCCCGAATCGGTGCGCGAGCGCTTGTTCCTGCCCTTTGCCGGCAGCGCGCGGGCAGGCAGCACGGGGCTGGGCCTAGCCATCGCGCGCGAATTGATGCGCGCCCATGGCGGCGATGTGACTCTGGTGCGAAGCGGCGCGGATGGCACCTGCTTTCGCATCGCCATCCCCGACCGTAAGCTCCATTGAACCCCTTTCTCCCCTCGAAACAACAGGGGAGGAAACGTTTGGGCGATGGCTCTTGCCATGACAAAATGCGATTTGCGATGAAGAACGGCGACATATTGCTCGGCGATGTGGGCGGAACGCATATGCGGCTCGCCTGGGCATCGGGCAATGCGATCAACACGCCTGAGACGCTCTCAACTTCCAAGTTCCGCTCGCTCGAAGACGCGCTTGATCATTTTCTGAAGGTCCAAAAGCGCGCGCTTGGGGCTGCTGCGTTTTCGGTTGCCGGCATTGTGCTCGATGGCCGCGCCAGCATGACCAATCAGGATTGGGAAATGAGCGAAGCGGGGCTCGCCCATGCGCTGGGCGTGAAGCGCGTGCGCATCGTGAACGATTTCACCGCCGCCGCACTCGGCATTCCGCATCTGCAAGAAAGCGAGCTCACCAAAATCGGCGGCGGCGAGCCGCGCGCCGGCGCGCCAAAAGCGGTGCTCGGTCCCGGCACGGGCCTGGGCGTCGGCGGCCTGGTGCCGGATGGGCGGCGTGGGTTTATTCCCTTGTCGGGTGAAGGCGGCCATGTCGATCTTGCAGCCGCGAACGCGCGCGAACTGGCGGTGCTGGAATATCTTCTGCGCAAAGGCGAGCACGTGTCGGCCGAGCACATTCTCTCGGGCGGCGGTCTGGCCGCGCTTTACCAGATACTCGCGATGCTCGCTGGCGAAAAAGCGCAACCGCTCACAGCCTCCGAAATCGACGCCGCGGCGCGCAAGGGCGATGCCCGCGCCAGGGAAACGATCGCGCTGTTCACTGGCTGGCTCGGCGCGGTGGCGGGCGATCTGGCGCTGACGCTGGGCGCTCTGGGCGGCGTTTATCTGGCCGGCGGAATTTTGCCGCGATGGGGCGCGCTATTCGACGCCAAGCTGTTCCGCCATCGATTTGAGGACAAAGGCCGCATGAAAGTCTTTCTGGCGCCCATCCCCGTCTATCTTATCCACGCCGGCGATCTCGCATTACGCGGGCTAGCCGCGCTGATGCGTGAGAAAAAATAAACTTATCCCTCAGCGCGCTAGAGCCCTTATCCTGCGCCCATGACGAACGCGTTCGCAAAATGCGGGGAAAGGATGAGGAGCGGAATTTTGAATTCAATCTTAGTCGCCCAGGGCCACGCCTTCGCGCCTGGGGTCGGCCGCGCCTTCATAACCGCCCTTCACGCGCTGGATGCCGTTAAGGCCGCTTGCCAGCTCGCGGGAGGTCACCTCATGGCCCATTGCGATCAGTTTTGGCGCCATGGCTTCGAGGCTTGTGCCTTTTTCTATCAGCGTGGCGCCGTTGAGATTGACATGGTGGGGAAGCGCGATCGCGTCCGCGATGGCAAGCTTGCCGTCGATCATTGCGCTCGCGGTTTGAATGACATAGCCGATTATGCGCGGCCCATCGGGCGAGCCGAAGGCGGCGAAGAACTTGCCGTTGGGGCTGAAGACGATCGTTGGCGTCATCGCGCTCAGTGGCCGTTTGTGCGGGGCTGGCGCATTGGCCACCGGGCGGCCGTCCATTTCGGGCACGAAGGAAAAATCGGTAAGTTCGTTGTTGAGCACGAAGCCGCCTGCCGTCAATTTGGAGCCGAATTCGGATTCGATGGACATGGTCAGCGACACCACTTCGCCGCGGTCATCCACCACGCTCATATGGCTGGTTCCCGGCGGGCGCGGCTGCGCCAGCGGCGCGTAATCGATGAGCTTGCCTTTGACAGGTGGAATGCCGGCCTCGGCAAGTCCCATGTCGCGCGCGGGATCGATGAGCTTCGCGCGCGAGGCGAGATAATTTATATCCAGCAGGCCCGCCAGCGGTACATCCACGAAATCGGGATCGCCGATCCAGCGCCCGCGGTCGGCATAGGCCAGCCGCTCGGCCTCCGAAATCAGATGCACGGCCGAAAGCGTGCCGGGCTTGAGCCCGTCGAATTTGAAATGCTGCAACAGCCCCAGGGTTTGCAAGAGCGTGATGCCGCCCGACGTCGAAGGCGGCAGCGAACAGACGCGATAGAGGCGATAGAGCCCGCACAGCGCATGGCGCTCAATCGCGCGATAGGAAGTGAAATCGTCGCGCGACATTGTCGTCCGGTTGAGCGGCGCATTGTCCACCGCCTGAATAATCTCGTCTGCAATCTTTCCTTTGTAGAAGGCATCGGCGCCGCCCTGGGCGATTTCGCGCAGCGTTTCGGCGAAAGCCGGATTGCGCCAAGTTTCGCCCGCCGTCAGCGGCGAGCCGTCCGCGTGATAATAGAGTTTAAGGCCTGGCTGAACCGCATTCGCCGATGAACGCAAATCGTTTGCCATGCGCGGGGGGACCTTGAAACCCTGCTCGGCCAAACGGATCGCCGGCTCGAAAAGCTTCGCCCATGGCAGAAGGCCAAGCGCCTCATGCGCTTTGGCCAGCATCGCAACATCGCCGGGTACGCCGACCGAAAGCCCGCCCGGAATGGCGTCGGCATGCGCGCGTGGCTGTCCGTTTGCATCGAGGAACATAGTTGGTTTGGCAGAAGCGGGCGCGATCTCGCGGCCGTCATAGGCGTGCAACGCACCATCGGGTTCCGCCACCAGCAGATAGGCGCCGCCGCCAATGCCCGACGATTGCGGCTCGACCAAAGTCAAAACCAGTTGCGCGGCAATGGCGGCATCCACTGCCGAGCCGCCTGCGCGCAGCATTTCAAGCCCTGCTTCGGCGGCATAAGGCTCGGCCGCCACAATTATGTGAAGCTTGGCAGGCGTTTCCGCCGAGGCGGGCACCGCTAGCAGCGCCACGAACAAACTGATTTTCCAAGCGCGAACTGTCATTTGTTGCCGCTTTTCCCGCTCCACGCCAAAGGCTAGCGTGGATTAAGGCATGCGGCAAAAGGAGCGACACATGGACGACAGAAACGGGAAAAACCCGAGCACCCTCGACGATCTGGTGCGGGAAGCCGATGCGCTCGTCACCGGGAAGAAGCTGTCGCGGCGCGGGTTTGCCGCCGCTTCTGTGGCTATGGGGTTTGCCGCGTCCGCGGGGCCCGTGGCGGCCAGCGTTATTACCACCGATACCGACGACCTCGATGCCGGCATGGTCGATGTGCCAACCATAGGCGGCAACATGCCTGCCTATCGCGCACGGCCAAAAGGCGTGAAGCACCCGCCCGTCATCCTGGTGATCCAGGAAATCTTCGGCCTGCACGAATGGATAAAGGATGTCTGCCGCCGCTTCGCCAAAGAAGGCTGGTATGCCATCGGTGGCGAGCTTTATTGGCGTCACGGCAAGGTCGCCGATTACACCGACATCGGCAAACTGATGTCCGAACTGGTGGCGAAGGTTCCCGACGGCGAAGTGACGGCTGATCTCGACAATGAAGTCGCGTTCGCGGCCAAGGAAGGCGCCGATGTGAAGCGGCTTTCGGTCACCGGCTTCTGCTGGGGCGGCCGGCAGACCTGGCTCTATGCCGCGCACAATCCGAAATTAAAGGCGGCCGTGGCCTGGTATGGGCCGCTGGACGGCACACCAAGTGCGCTCAAGCCGCGCAGCCCGATAGACGTCGCCTATGAATTGAAGGTGCCGGTGCTAGGCCTTTACGGGGCGCTGGACAAAGGCATCACAGCCGAGCATATCGCGCGCATGCGCCTGGCGCTGAAGGAGGCGCACAACACGACGAGCCGCATCGATGTGTTCCCGGACACGGGACACGGCTTTTATGCCGACTACCGCGATTTATATAATGAGAAAGATGCAAAAGAAGCATGGGGCCGCGCACTGGCGTGGCTGCACAAGCACGGTGCTGGCTAGCTCAGCGCAGGTAAACCCGCACCTCGCCCGACGCCACCGTGGGATCGGTGGTGGAGGAGAGCGCCAAGCGGTTAGCCGGCACGCCCATGTCGGTCATCGAGCGCATCACGGCCTGCGCGTTGCGCTGGGTTTCCGTCTGGGTGAGCTGCACGCCGCTCGCGGTGCCCGCGGTGGGCGCCACCGCCACGACTTCGAAGCCGGCATCGGGTCGGCGTTCGAGCGCCTGCGCCAAGGCCGTATAGAGAATTTGCTGATACTCGACATTCGGCCGGTCGAACTTGATGATCACGAGCGGAGTTCCGCCCGCCATCGCAACGTTGGCGCTGCCGCGCGGGGGCGGTCCTGCCGACGCCATGGTCACTCCCAGCGTCGCGCCATAGATTTCACCATTCTTTATGGCGTTGGCGAGCGTCGTTAAATTGGCTCTTTCGTTCGCCACATAAGATGTCTGGCGCTGCACGTCGCGCGATACGTTGGTAAGCAAACGCTCGATCAGCACGATGCTCTGGTTGGTCTCATCTTCCAGCACGTTAAGCTGGCGGTGATCCTCGTCCACCGCACCAGAAACGGGATAGGTCGCCTGAATCGTCTGCAGCGTGAAATGCGCCTGGCTATCGTCGGAGGCGACGTCCGCGCCCAAAGAGTTCAGTGCGTTGATGTCGGTGGTGAGATGATCGAGCGAATCCTGCGCCGAGTTCCATTGCTGAACTAGCTCCGGGTTGCCGCGCGTGGTTCCGAGCTGTAGTCGCGAGGTGATTTGCGCTTTCGCCGAGTTGTAGCTGGTCGAGTAGGCGCTATCGGACTGGCGAAGCGTTGCCAGGCGCTGCGCATTGGCTTCGATGCGATCCTGCAGGCCCAAAAGAGTGGTGCGGATTTCTTGCGCCTTCTGGCCTACCGCAGTTCCGGTGGGCTGGCCTTCCGCGATGGCGATGCGCTGCACGGTAACGGTTGGTCCCTCGATTGCCGGTGTGCTCGCGACGCCATTTTCGGCCGGCTCGGAGGATTGCGCGGGCGGCGCGGCAGGCTCACCGGGATATCCGGGTTGCTCCACAGGCGTGCTGTCGCCAAACAGTGCGTCGTCAATGTCACCGCAGCCGCTGAGGCTGGCGGCCATGGCAACAGCGCTGATGAAGGCGAGCGGCCGCCAGAATTGGCTGAGTCCGGAAGCAGAGATGCCTGTCATGGTGGTCCTCCCTGACCCGGCCGCGCCTAGGGGGTGCAGGCTGGGTTGCTACCCCGGGACCGATTGATCCCTCAAGAGAATTACTCTTAACGGTGCCGCCGCCAAGCGACAAGTGCGAAGGATGCCGGGACATGGGGAATACCAGGCGGGGCGTTGGCCTGACAGGCGGAAATGCCGCGGCCAATAGCCCGGAACCCATCGGTGTTTGGCGTGGCGCGTGCCGCAATAGGGATACTGAAGTCTGGTGAAATAATTGTTCTTCGTCTTCTATGCGCCCTTCGGCTCCCGTACCGTGAGCGATCGCGCAGGTGGCCGCGCGCAACGAACGCATCCTTGCCAAGCGTTAGCCGGGTGCCTAGGTTCTCGGCCCTTGCGGCATGCACCGGTAGCTCAGTTGGATAGAGCACCAGACTACGAATCTGGGGGTCGCGAGTTCGAATCTTGCCCGGTGCGCCATTCATTCTAGTGCGAACTCCCACTGCCGAGGCGCGTCGCAGGAATGCCCCGAAACCCGGGGCGATTTGCACCATCACGCGCCGCCGGTGACAGCGGAGATGTAGATCGATCGAGGATTTCTGGCTGGCGCGCGCCACCTGCTCCGGGCGCGACGGTTGGCGTGTCAGTTGAGGGCAGAACTGACAGTTCATGGCCGTATGGTCGATCGAATGGGAGCAAAGTTCGATGACTTGGTCACGAACAAGCTGTGAACCGCTATCGTTCGAAGTCCAGGCCGTTCGGCAACCGCTCTCGCTTCACAAGAACATTGCGGCCTGCTTTGCCCACTCAAGTGGAATGTCGGTCGTGAGGAGATCAGCTAGGCGTAAGTCCGGCCGCTGCCTGCCTTCGAGAATCGCCTTTGTGACGTGGGGATTCAAAAAGGCGAGGCGAATAACGTCGCTGACATATGCGCGATGCTGCTTCACCCTTGCCGCGAGCGCCTCAACTGACGTCACGTCTCCACGTCCCAACATCTCGCTCCAGGCGTGCGCACGTGCGAGGGCTTTGATTAGCGCGGGATGCACGCGCGCCGCGGCTGCGACGGCACGGTTGTCTTGAGTCAAGATGTGGGTCCGTCCCCCACGGAATTTTGCGCGGATCGGCAAGCTCAGAACGAGCGCGTCGGCTTGCTCTCTGAGAAGTCTCGCCTGGCGCTAGATCAGCAATCCGACCTGCGATTAGTTCAAGGTCTGTTATCGCGGCGCGCTCGCTCAAGTTCGCGCGCCAGCTTGCAAGTGCGTCGTTCCGGTCGAGGTGAATAGCGATTGAATGAGTATGAATCTCTAGGCGTAACAAGGGTTGGTGCGAGTGGGGACGCGACCCTGAATCGTCCTCATCGCCAACAAGTCCAAGTCTGCGCTTCGTTTTATTCACGATGTCTTCGATCGTCTGCGCCGGGACTCGCGCAATCGCACCGGCAACCGATCGCTTGCCGGTGAGCGTGGCAGAGCTGACATAGTAGCGATACTCGTTGCCGTTCGATTTGCGACTATAAGTTGGAGTCATCGCGTTTCCGCGATGGTCGAAGATCAAACCGGTTAGAGCATGGACCCCAGGCGCGTTTAGTTTCGATCGACGTTGGCGCCGTCTGCTGGCAAGTCGGCCCTCGACGGCCTCGAATAGTTCGCGCGACACGATAGCGCTGTGTTCGCCAGGATAATTACTGCCTTTGTGTGTCGTCTCGCCGAGATAGACACGATTTTTGAGCAAACAGTAAAGCGCGCCTCGGTCGAAGGGCTTGCCGCCGTGTTTACGACCTTTCTCCGAAGTCCAAATCTTGGAGACAACACCTTTCGCTTCTAGATCGCTACGTAACGCGCGGACGCACCCCAGATCGAGATAGCGTTGGAAGATGAGATTGACTGACCTGATGAGGTGGACGGCCCCCGCTCCCGGCATCTCAGTACCATAGTGTGGCTGTTGCAAGGCCACTTGAGGAGAGCCGTCCATGAGCGAAGTTAGCACGGTTGGGTTGGATATCGCGAAGCATGTCTTCCAGGTTCACGGTGTCGATGGGTGTGGCGAGGTTGTAACCCGCAAGAAACTGCGCCGAGCGGAGGTTCTTTCCTTTTTCGAGCGGCTTCCGCCATGTCTTGTCGGCATTGAGGCCTGTGCGACGGCGCACCATTGGGCCCGAGCGATTAGATCTTATGGCCATGAGGTGCGGTTGATGCCGCCGGCCTATGTCAAGCCCTATGTGAAACGGGGTAAGAACGATGCCGCGGATGCGGCGGCCATCTGTGAGGCCGTGACACGACCCAGCATGCGGTTTGTACCGGCGAAGAGCAAAGAGCAGCAGGGCGTTCTGATGCTCCATCGGGCACGCGAGCTTCTCATTCGCCAGCGCACGATGTTGATCAACGCCTTGAGAGGACACCTTGCCGAGTTCGGTATCATAACCCGTCAAGGACGTGTCGGCGTATCGGCATTGATCACCCTGGTTGAAGATGACGAGCAAGAGCTAATCCCCGGGCTTGCCCGCGATGCCCTGCTGGCGATGGTTGACCAATTGCGCGACGCGGACAAACGGATCGGCGCCATCGAACGCCAAATCCATGCCTGGCATCGCGCCAATGAGCAAAGCCGGCGCCTGGAGACGATTCCCGGGATCGGGCCCATTACCGCCAGTGCCCTTGTGGCAACGATCACCGATCCCAGCCTCTTCACGTCGGGACGACAGATGGCGGCTTGGATCGGCCTGGTGCCGAGACAGAACTCGAGCGGTGGCAAAGAGAGGCTTGGACGGATAAGCAAGAAGGGCGATCCCTATCTCCGCCGCCTGCTCGTGATTGGCGCGCATTCGGTGCTGCGCTTTGCACACAAAGGCAAAGCTTCAACCACACGGTGGGCGAGCGAGCTGCTCGCCCGCAAGCCCTACAAGCTGGCAGCAGTCGCGCTTGCCAACAAAATGGCGCGGATCGTCTGGGCGCTGCTGACCAGAAATGAGGAGTTCAGGCCGCAGCCGGCTTGATGAGTCGTTGCTGCCAGACTGAGAGACAAAGAGATTGGTGAGGTGCTGAAGGCGTGATGACGAAACGGTCGCTACCGGGGATCGGAACAACCCGCAATTACCAGTCTGCGCTTTACCAGCGCGATGACCTGAATGGGATCTGGTCCCGCGGACTTCATCAGGGCCAGCGGTCATGTGCGACCGCAACAACAGGCCGGACACATGACCGCACCGACCAACTCCGTCTTCACTACCAAAAAACACCTTGCCAGGCGGGGGCCGTCCACACATGACTGGCTCTTTTTGTACCAAGCGGATTGAGAGAAACTGTCTTAGAAAGGAGCTTGGTCATGGCGAGAAAGAGGTTCAGCGCGGAGCAGATTGTGACGCTGCTTCGCCAGATTGAAGTGGGGATGGCGCAGGGAAAGGCGGCACCGATTGCGTGCCGGGAAGCGGGTATATCGCAACAAAGTTATTACCGCTGGCGCAAGGAGTACGGTGGGCTCGATTTGGATCAGGCGAAACGGATGAAAGAGCTGGAGAAGGAGAATGTCCGGCTTAAGCGCCTGGTTGCAGAGCTCTCACTCGAAAAACAGGTGTTGAAGGACATCTCCTCGGGAAACTTGTAAGCCCCGAACGGCGCCGGCAGGCGGTTGCGAGGGTTCGCGACAAGTACGGTCTCTCGGAACGCCAAGCCTGTCGGATCGTCGGCCAACCACGTGGGACACAGCGCTACACCACGATTATCCGTGCCGATGAAGATGCGTTGACACAGGCCGTTATTGCCTTGGCGTCTCAGTATGGGCGCTATGGTTATAGGCGGATCCAATCCCTGCTTGAGAAAGCGGGATGGGATGTAGGCTGTGACCGAGTCCAACGCATTTGGCGCCGTGAGGGGCTGAAGGTACCTAAAAAACAGAAGCCTAGAGGCCGTCTCTGGCTTAATGATGGGTCATGCGTCCGTCTAAGGCCGGAACGGCGCAATCACGTCTGGTCCTACGACTTCGTCGAAGCCCGGACGCATGATGGCCGCAAGCTGCGGCTGCTGACGCTGATCGACGAGTTCACGCGCGAGTGTTTGGCCCTCAAGGTAGCGCGGCGGATCAACAGCTTCGGCGTCATCGAGGTGCTGGCCGATGCGATGATCGTGCGTGGCGTGCCTCAGCACATCCGCTCAGACAACGGTCCTGAGATGACCGCCAAGGTCGTGCGCAACTGGCTGGCGCAGGTAGGGGCCAAAACCCTGTACATCGAGCCGGGAAGTCCCTGGGAGAATGGCTACAACGAATCCTTTAACGGAAAGCTGCGCGACGAGCTGCTGAACGGTGAGATCTTCTACAGCCTCAAGGAAGCCCAGGTCATCATCGAGCAGTGGCGAAAGCACTACAACACCATCAGACCGCACTCATCGCTTGGCTATCGACCACCAGCGCCAATGGTGTTCAGCCCGTTCCCGCCACCGCTAGATCAGGACACTCCAATGCAGTAATCTCTCTATGCCGCTGGTACAAAAAATCCATCAGGCCAGGGGGCCCACGAACTTCCTATCCGCACGCTTTACCCGTTTAATGAGCGTGGTCTTAAACTTCAGAATTGCAGATCGTGAGCACATTTAGCCACCAGTGCTACTCTAACCTGATCTCGCTTATTGTTTCTCTGTTCAAACAAAACACTTCCCTGTTCCGTGGCAAGAATTCCCTGTTCGGTTTGAGCAGGGAATTTTAGGGTCAAGCGCCTGTTGCTACAGGAGTTTCTTGCGCCAGAATCGGCCCAAAAAACCAGAATTCGATGAAATTCCCTGTAAATTCCCTGTTTATCAGGGAATTCGACGTTGGACCGCGCCCAGTCTCGCAAACTGGTCTCTCAATCTTCGCAGGGGTCGTGAGCAACGTGATGGTCGGACTGCGCCCTGCGCCATCATTTCAATGAGTTATCAAGTAGCGTGTAATTATATATCTCTGTGTGTACCGAATATTAGATTCTTGCGTATCTATGGTGCAATCCACCAAGAATTGGATGGGCGATGATGGAGCCGCCGCGCTCGACACGGCGATGGTTGGGCGTGTCTTTCGCAAGTGAGCGATGTGTGCGGCAATTATTGTAGTAGTTCACATACTCTGAGAGTACCCAATGCAAATGATCCTCGTTGATCAGGATCAAGTGATCTAGGCATTCACGGCGGATCGATCCGATAACGCGCTCCACATAGCCGTTTTGCCACGGTGAGCGAAACGCGACGGGGTGATCGCGGATGCCCATGGCGCGAATACGACGCTCAAAGACAGGGCAAAACTTAGCATCGTTGTCGCGTATTAAGACCTTGGGTGCAGTCTGCCAGGGAAATGCTTCGGTCAACTGCTGAGCGAGCCATAGCCCAGCTGGGTGTCCCGTCGCTGTGAGGAATGCGATCCTCCGTCGCGCATGGCTCAAGATGACGAAGGCATAGAGCTGCTCGAAGCGGAGTGTCGTAACGCTAAACAGGTCGATTGAGACAATGCCATCGGCCTGATTGTGCAGAAATGTCTTCCACGATTGTCCGCCGCCACCATTTCTGCCGCGACCCATGTATTTTGTCACAGTGGATTGCGCGACGGCGAAGCCGAGCTTCAGCAATTCACCGTGAATGCGAGGTGCACCCCAGAGTGGGTTCTCAGCGCGCATCCGCTTGATAAGCTCGCGCATTTCGCGATGTATCCAGGGTCGCCCGCAGCGACCACGTGACTTCCATCGCCAATAGGCGCGAAAACCTTGACGATGCCACCGGATGATGGTCTCCGGACGGACGATCCGCCGAGTGTCAAGTATCGTCGGGAAAAGTCGATAAATCCAAACCAGGAAAGTGCGATCGGCATTCGTCAGCTGTACCCGAGATCTTTTGGTTCGTAACAAGACACTTATCTCGTGGCGTAGAACGATAAGTTCGGCTTCAAGCCGAGCCCGGGGCTTGAACGCATCCAGGATGAAAGAAAAAGCGGCGAGAAGGATACCAACCAACGGCCAAGATCATGGCCCGAGTCGCCCTACATCGCGAATCCAGCTAAATTCATGCGAATGGAATTTTCGGTACGGACAAGGGCAGTGATTGTGCTAGAATTACGATCTCATGAAACGATCCAACCGGAAGGCGTGAAGTTCGGCCGATCCATTACTGTCGAGGTTCTCTCATGAAATATCTTGCGCTCACTCTTCTGATTTTGTTGGTACTGGTTGCCGTTTGGGATATTCGCGACTCGTCTGCCCAAAACGCGACCGGGGTGCCGGCGAAGGCGGATATTGGTGCAGGTAAGGTTTTGGCCGAACAACAATGCAAGGGATGCCATGGCGTGGATGGTAGTGGCATTGCTCCGGGCATCCCCAACTTGGCGGGACAGCGTTACCGCTATCTGGTTGCTGCGCTGAAGGAGTACAGAGAAGGCAAACGCATCCATGCCGCCGTAAGGATAATGGCCGAGAACCTGAACGAGGCGGGTGAGCATAGCGTGGTTGCGTATTATGCGAGTCTCCGGCCCCCCGCCCCGGCAAAGCAGACGGAAATTTTCTCACCCTATGACTACGGAAAAGGGTCGGCCAAGGCCTGTACATCGTGTCACGGCGTGAATGGCAATAGCACACTCCCCGGCATGCCAAGCCTCAGCGGCCAACAGCCAGACTATTTTATCGCCGCGATCCAGGAGTATCTCACTGGAGCCCGCGAGAACCCCCCCATGCTTTCGCTGATCCGGAACTTGAAATCAACGGATCTCGAGAGTTTAGCGGTCTATTTCGCATCGCAGACTCCCGTGCAACGTCATGCACCGCTTCGCGGCGATCCTGCGGTGGGCGAGTCGCTTACCGTTGTGTGTGCCGGCTGCCACGGATTCAAGGGAGTGAGCACCGATTCGGCGACCCCCAATCTTGCGGGCCAGGATCCCCAGTACCTGATTGATGCCCTCAAGGCATACCGTGCCGGACGCGAGCATCCAATAATGCAACGTGCTGTCAGCGCGCTCGTTAAGAGCGACACCGACGCCGAGAACATCGCTGCGTTCTACGCCATCCAGCGAGGAACCCCGTCTGAACACGGGCAGACCTTAATTCAGGATATTGCCAACAAATGCAATCGCTGTCACATCAACAGCGTGAACAGTCCGTCGCTGGCGATACCGAATATCAATGGCCAGGACAAGGACTATCTCATCATGGCGCTTAGATCTTATCGCGAGGGCAGACGGGAAAGCTCAGCGATGCATAGTATGACCTTGCCCTATAGAGACTCCGTCATAGAAGGCATCGCGTCTTATTACGCCAATCAGCCACCTAGGTGAGCCGGACGCGGGGATGATCTGTCCATGGCGCTCGCGATCCCTTCGCGGATGGTGATGAGACAAACGGTCTCCCTGGGTTAGCGAAAAATGGGGCTGCATGACCTCCTGATCTCTCAACCCAAATGCCGGTGGATGGGTTATTTGCGATATTGCCCCCTGGGTTCCGGGCTCATAACCAGTAGCTGATTTATAGGGCGGGACAGCCGGCGGCGAGGAAGTTGATGGCCAATTTATCGTATCAAGGGTCATGAGGCGAGATCGGAAAATTTTGATAGTAGAGGAATTTTGCTCATCTTAGCCCATCAAGGGGACGAAGACGAGAATTGTGAACTGCATGAGATTGCCGAACAACATGTACACGACATCCGCCGCGTAACCCGCAAGAAGCATTCGGTTGCCCCTTAGGTCATCTTCCAGATGGCCGAGGTCGCAGTATCAAAGGTTTTGTTTCGGGAATTTCTGAGACTGCTCGACGATCCGTGACCAAGACCGGTCCCGGGTAGGAACTGGGATAGTAGGATGCGTCATCGCAAGAGGGGGGTGTGTCAGAATGCCGAGAAAAATGGCAACATTTACCACTCTGGAATGGTTCGCAAGCCTCAGTACGCCGGATGCGTCCCGGATGTCGCCTTTCGGCTTCCGGACTCTACTGCAGAATGCTATTGTTCACACTGGTCCCCGGCCAGTTGGGAAATGTCGTTTCGAGTTCCATGCGACCCAATACGAATGAAACCGACACGTACCTGCAGAAACCGGACAACCAAGGAGAACATGATGAAACTCCTGCTTAGTGGTTCCGTCGTTGCGAGCATCCTGATCGCGACGAGCGGGGCGCAGGCTGCCGACGGGCAAGCGGTGTATGATCAGAACTGCGGCGCCTGCCACAACAATATTGCGCCGAAATTGGGCGACAAAGCCGCTTGGGCGCCGAGGATCAAGCAAGGCACCGACGCGCTCGATACCAACGTCATCAAGGGCAAGGGAATGATGCCAGCCCGTGGCGGTCATGCAAATCTTTCCGACGCCGATATCAAGGCTGCGGTCACTTATATCGAAAGCAAATCTCAGTAGCATCTGCGTCATACCAAGTCTTGAGGAGGCTTAGGGTCTGTACTCACATAGATCGTTGAAAATTTAGGCGAACAGTGATTCACCGTGCTCGGAGGTGGATCATGCGATTTGATTTATCCGATGAGGAGTGGACGCTTTTCGAACCGTTGATGCCGAAGAGCCGCAAGAGAGCGTGTGCCGACGACCGCAAGGTCATGAACGCGATCTTTTATGTGCTACGCACCGGTATGCCCTGGCGGGATTTGCCGGAACGCTACGGGCCTTACACGACGGCCTACAATCGCTTCAACCGCTGGGCTCGACGCGGCATTTGGAAGAAAATCTTCGACAAGCTGGCCTCGAAATCGCATGACAGCCTTTATCTGATCGACAGCACCATCGTGAAGGCCCATCGCGCGGCCAGCGGCGCAAAAGGGGGAAGCAAAATCAAGCGATCGGTGTCAGCCGGGGTGGGCGCAGCACGAAAATCCACGCGGTCGTCGACAGTAAAGGCCGCCCGCTGAACTTCATTGTCACAGGCGGCCAGGTCCATGACAGCCAGGTCGTCGAAGAGGTGCTAACCACGCCAAACCCGCCCTTCGCCATCACCGCCGACAAGGGTTATGACAGTCAAACTGTACGTCAGCAGATCAGGGACGAAGGGGCTTTGCCGGTTATCCCCAACCGAAGCACGGCGATCAAAAAAGCCTGTTGCAGCAAGGGCATCTACCGGCGACGCCACAAGATCGAAAACTACTTTTGTCGCATCAAGGACTGGCGGCGCATCGCAACTCGATAGGACAAGCTCGCCAGAAACTTCCTTGCCGCCGCAGCTTGTGTCGGGGTGCTCTATTGGATCAAGTTGTGAGTCCAGACCCTAGGCTCCGGACCCAGAAAGGGAATTCGATCATCAACGGTTTTGAGTTCACGATTTCCGAAGACGGACCGTTGATTGTCAGCAAAGGCAGCAAAAGATATATGAGTGCCATCGTTAGCCGGTCCCATCTCAACACGCCATCGGGCCTCGCCCGTAGATCGGCATCATAGGGAAATGATGAGAGACTCAATCTCTTGCACAGAGACTGTCAGGGGCGCCGGGATCGTAATAATACGGTTCGGCGCACGATTGTCCCTCACGATCTCGATCATTGCGGCAGGCGTGCTTGCAATCGCGTTCTGGATGGGCGGTTCCCCGGGCGCACTCGCCCAAAGTACGGCAAACCAACCCGGCAGCGGTGATGAGCTCCATGTGCTCAATGCCAATGTGACGGAAATCGAAGAAGGCAAGAGCCTTGCGCAGGCCACCTGCTCGAAATGTCACGGCGCTGCGGGAATCAGCACGACTGCTGGCGTGCCCAATCTGGCTGGCCAACGCGCCGTCTATCTCTTCCGCGAACTGCGCGCCTATGTATCGGGCGCTCGCAACAACAAACTGATGAATGATACCATCAAATTCCTCAGCACCGATGCCTTAATTAAGGTTGTGGTGTATTATTCCAGCCTGGATCCTGCTCAACCAGCTGCTGCGAGCAATGACAAGAAAAACGCCGATCCGTTGCAGGCCGGCAAGGCTGCCTCGGTTGCCTGCGCCGGTTGTCATGGCGAGATCGGCATCAGCAAGACGGCTGGCATACCGAACTTGGTTGGGCAGGATCCAAAATACCTCGTCGCCGCTATGACCGCCTACAAGAACGGCCAACGGAAAAACGATACCATGAAGGCCATGATCGCCGCGGTGACCGACGTTAATATGAACAACATCGCGCTGTTCTACGCGCTGCAACAGCCGAAGCGAGCGCAAACCGCTGCCACAGCGGGCAGCCCGGCGACGGGCCAAGCCCTCGCGACCGTCTGCGCCAGCTGCCACGGCGCCCGAGGTGTCAGCGGTAATCCCGCGACGCCGAGCCTAGCCGGCCAGGACGCCCAGTACCTGGTTGCGGCGCTGCACGGCTATCAGAACGGCTCGCGCCGCGACGCAACGATGAAAGGTCTGGCGGCGGGACTTAATGACAGTGCTATCAAGAATTTGGCAACCTACTATGCGAGCCTGCAGCCGCAGCGACCAAATGTGCGCATGTCGCTGACCACCGCCCAATGGGTGAAGCGGTGCGAACTCTGCCATGGCGTTAACGGCAATAGCACCGATCCGACCCGACCGGCCCTGGCCGCCCAGCGCGAGGACTATCTGGAGAAGGTATTGAATGCCTATAAATCGGGGGTGCGTCAAAGCCCTGAGATGACGGCAATGACCGCTGTGCTGTCGGAGAACGATATAAAGAATCTAGCCGCGTATTACGCGCATCAGAAAGCGCGGAGCGTCATCTTCGTGCCGACGGCGGCCCGATAAGCGAAATTCGATCCGAGGATATAACCGTAAAACCCTTGACTAAAATAGAAGCTGCGTAGCAGGAAATTGCATAATCTGCCGTGGACAGGATATAGATCGTGAGTGGTAAAAATCTGAACGAATCGACCATGAGCGATCCATCGTCGCACCGGCTGTTTCACCATTATTCCGAGATGCCGTACAGCCAGCGCGTCTTGTTCACGGCGACCCTTCTCCTGTTAGGGATGGGCTACCTGTTCGCTTTGACGAATATTTTTTTTACTTATGCTGGACGGGCCGGTGGATCCCCGAACATGCTGACCTATCAGGACATTGTCGTCGGCTATAGCGGTTCCGGACAGGGCACGGTTCTGGAGTCGGCATTGAACGGTCCTATGCGCAACATGCTGCCACAAGAGGAACGGACCACCATCCTCGCCTGGCTGGCGAACGGCGCATCACCCGAGGGCTTCGAAAGCAATATCAAACCAATTATCGCGGACCGCTGTATGATATGCCATGATGGCAGCAACCCGCATATCCCGAATTTTTCCAGTTTTGACGAATTTAAAAATGTGATTAGAATGGATATTGGCCCCTCGAACGCCACGCTGGTTCTTGTGTCGCACATTCATCTGTTCGGGATAGGCTTCATCTTCTTCATCATGGGACTGATGTTCAGCCACGCTTATGTGCGGCCCAAATGGCTCAAGTGCGCAGTCATTGCGGTGCCATTCCTCGCCATCGCGACGGATATAAGTTCCTGGTATTTGATCAAGATTTTCCATCCGTTCGCCTGGGGCGTGATCGGTGGCGGCATGATAATGGGAGCATGCTTCGCCTTCATGTGGGTTGTGACGATGTACCAGCTTTGGTTCTACAAACCGTCACGGATCGTTCTAGAACGATTTGGCGGTGACCTTCCCAACAACACTTAAATTGCCCTCAACAACGCCCGCCCGCATTCCTCGCTTGAGTACCGAACACCGGCGGCTTTTGCCGCTCACCTAACCGCAACCGGCCATCGCGCTGCGCTCCTCAATGGCTCCGCGCTCAGGCCGGTTGCTCAACCCGCGCCGCACGGCGTATAAACTGCCGAGGCTCTAATCGCCGACGGATGAAAGTTCAGTGGCAGGTCAGTCCTGACATTTGACTTGTGGAAGTGCGAGCAAACATGTGTTAGGATAGCATCCACTCACTTTGGTGGGTCGCCCATGGACGCTCAGATTGGGAAAGCTGTCTACGTTTGCTGTTGTATTGCGGCCGTCACCTGGGGCATTTGCAGTGGCGTTTTCTTGATGGTGCTCTCGTCCGATGAGCCGGCGACGGGGCCAAGTTTCGTTATAATTGCGCTTTTCATCTTGGTGCCTGCCGCAGCCACTTGGACAGCGGGCCTTGTTGTGTCGTACATTCTCACCCGCCGGTAAAGTCCATTAATGATCCCTATGATCCTTGTGTGTACCGAATATTAGATTCTTGCGTATATGTGATGCAATCCACCAAGGATGGGACGGGCTGTGATGGAGCCGGTGCATTCGACTGGCCTGTGATTGGGTGCGTCTTTCAACAGTGAGCGATGGGTGCGCGCATTGTTGTAGTAGTTGGCGTAAGTAGACAGCACGTGGCGCAAATGGGTCTCGTTGACCAGGATCATATGATCTAGGCATTCACGACGGATCGATCCGATAACGCGCTCCGCGTAGCCATTCTGCCACGGAGAGCGAAACGCGACGGGGTGATCGCGGATGCCCATGGCGCGAATACGACGCTCAAAGACAGGGCAAAACTTAGCATCGTTGTCGCGTATTAAGACCTTGGGTGCAGTCTGCCAGGGAAATGCTTCGGTCAACTGCTGAGCGAGCCATAGCCCAGCTGGGTGTCCCGTCGCTGTGAGGAATGCGATCCTCCGTCGCGCATGGCTCAAGATGACGAAGGCATAGAGCTGCTCGAAGCGGAGTGTCGTAACGCTAAACAGGTCGATTGAGACAATGCCATCGGCCTGATTGTGCAGAAATGTCTTCCACGATTGTCCGCCGCCACCATTTCTGCCGCGACCCATGTATTTTGTCACAGTGGATTGCGCGACGGCGAAGCCGAGCTTCAGCAATTCACCGTGAATGCGCGGCGCACCCCAGAGTGGGTTCTCAGCGCGCATCCGCTTGATAAGCTCGCGCATTTCGCGATGTATCCAGGGTCGCCCGTAGCGACCACGGGATCTCCATCGCCAATAGGCGCGAAATCTTTGGCGATGCCATCGGATGATGGTCTCCGGACGGACGATCCGCCGAGTGTCAAGTATCGTCGGGAAAAGTCGATAAATCCAAACCAGGAAAGTGCGATCGGCATTCGTCAGCTGTACCCGAGATCTTTTGGTTCGTAACAAGACACTTATCTCGTGGCGTAGAACGATAAGTTCGGCTTCAAGCCGAGCCCGGGGCTTGAATGCATCCAGGATGAGAGAAAAGATGGCGAGAAGAATTCCAACCATCGGCCAAGATCATGGCCCGTGTCGCCCTACATCGCGAATCCAGCTAAATTCATGCGGATGAGGTTTTCGGTGCACACAAGACAAGTAAAATCAAGCTAGAAGTGATTGGTTATTTCGCGCAACTCAGCACGTTGTAAGAGTTCAATTCTGTCATCGCTTGGCAGCTTGATTAATTTTTCCACTTTTAAGTGAGTCAATGTGCGGCTCACCGTTTCGATTGTGAGGCCGAGGTAGTCCGCGATATCCCCACGGGGCATCGGAAGGACGACTGGGTTATTTTGCTGGCCGCGGCGATCGGCCGCTTGCGACAGCATTAGAACGAACGACACGACCCGCTCGCGCGCCGTTCTGCGTCCCAAAAGCATCATCCGGTCCTGTGCCGCTGACAATTCGTGCGAGGCCATGACCAGTAATCGCTGCCCAAGCTTTGGCAACTCCTCAAGTAATGCTTCAAATTTTCGGCGTGGAAATCGACATAGCTCGGTCGCCACTAGCGCCTCTGCGCTATAGACATACACCTCATTATGAACAAGTCCTAGAAAATCACCTGGGAATAGAAACCCCGTAATCTGACGTCGACCATCTGGCAATAACTTGTAGGTCTTAACCGCACCATTTTTTACATTGAAGACATAACTTGCGGGAGCAGTTTCCTCAAAGATCATGCGACGTGGTCCAATACGAACAATCCGCATGATTGAGGTGAGGCGATGTTGCTCTTCCGCGTTAAGTGACCGACAGGCAGACACCTCGCGCGCCTGGCAAGATCCACATGGGTCACCTGAATGCAAGGAGCGCGTCTGTATATCCACCACTATACCCACTCGCTAACTCACTACTCTGAGCTTACTTGAGATTCGAGTCCCAGGCGATCACCCTAATGGGCCCCCGCTACTCGCTAAGACCAACTACGGATAGGAATGGCGGTTTCGACCTGGCTGTTTGACGCCGGAAGATAGTCTTCTCCTCACGCAGGTAGCCTTCTCGTTCAAGCGCTAGGCCAATCCACTTGCGGTCCGTGTCCAATCGGTCAGACTTTCCTGTCAAGTCGGCACAAACCAGACGGCAATCGTTCTTAGTGGCTAGATCTTCAATTGCGTCTGTTAGCGCTCTCCATATCAGAGTACGGCCGGGTATGTTTGGAATGGCAATATTATCAATGGATAGTGTGCGCCTCTGTTGAAGATCACCCCGTATTTCGAATGAAAATAGACCAAGAATATAACCGGCGACATTCTGGATTCCTATGAACCCGCGTAACTGTGTCCCACCACGTGGCACCAAGAATGACTTCGCGAATTCATTCCAACGGCTCAGCGTCAGACCCGGCGACAGAACGGCTACCAATGGGAATGCGCGCTCTATCATTGATTGGTCCAAACGATGTGCAACCAACCGCTCTGCCATTTTTAATTGTGGCCTCACATGAGACATTCATGAAGCCTGTGACGATCAGTTTTTTGGCACATTGATCTAGATCAATGAGTGGTCTCGCCATAATCAGCGCAAGATGACTTTCTTAGAGAGGTCTGAGCGCTGAAGGTGCACATCAGCTTGCGCACGGCAGCCGTTTTAAGATCTAGGCTGCTCAGTTTAAGAATCTCAAGTCCAAGTGTCGGCCGTCATTGTGCAGGGCGAAAGGGCAATTAATGAGTAAACGGGAACTGCGCATTGATCAGTCTTGTTGGCAGGTGCTCGATCCAAGGACTGATGTAACCAAGGACAATAGCGACCAGCAGAAAAAAGAGGTCGTGAAATGGCCTTATCGAGGTGTAGGTCACGACGAAATACTTGATAGAAATGGTGCTATTTGGAGCGTGCGGGCGTACTTGGGCTCAAAAAGCGTTGGAGCCTCGACTGATACAGGAATTCCTCAATTTTTGGACCTTGGCGCTAAAAGAATTGCTGAGGTGTGCCGGCTAATAGCGACTGCGAACTATGGGAAGTCTGCAATCCCTCAATCCGAATTCCACACCGCGGCCGACAACAAACATTACACGGATGGCTCAATAACGGTTTCTCAGGCCACAAGCGCAATGACGATCCAAACATTGTTATTGCAAAAAGCCAGGCATAGAGGAATCAAGGGACGATTAGACACCGCACTTGAGAGTGAAAATGAAGCAGTAATGAGGGCACTGATTGATGTAGACGTTCCACGTGTCGGTCCTGGCGAAGCGACCTGTCGGACTTTCTATTCTAGCAACTCAAACCAATTTCGCAACCGCGATTCATTCAAAGCTTCTCAGATATTGGTGGCCGCCCACCCGGGTAATAAATTATCATGGGACGGGGCCATCTGCCGCGCAGAAATGTTAATTGGCGAACTCGTCAAGGCACCTGAACGCTTTGAATTATTAGCACGCAGGTGGTCGGACTGTGACTCAAAGAAGAACGGCGGTGATCTGGGAACAATTGTGCAGGGGCAAATGCCACGAGAAGTTGAGATATTCCTGTATGGAGCAATGGAAGGACAAATTTCGCCTGTGCCCATTAAGTCAGGCGTCGGTTACCACGTGATTCGATTGGACAAGCGGAACATCGGAGACATACTGCCCTATGAGAGCGTCCGGCCGCTCATTTCGAGATTGCTCACAGAATGGGCCTGGTGTCGAAATCTTTCGGCCTACTTGGACCAAGTGGCTAACGATGCAGTAATGTGAGGGTAATTATTGGACGAGTCGCGGACTGAGAGGGATTTTTGGCGGCTTTGTTGAAGTCGCGTTAGCTCAAAAGTTTGGCATACTCGCCGCATCGTTCGCGACCACGGCCACTCCTTCAACTTCGACCAACCAGTCGGGTCGGCAGACTGCCGCCTGAACTATAATAGTTGGTAGGTCGGGAAAGCGGTTCGAGAGATATGTATCAACAGGCGCGAAATCCGTCGGATCGCGTAGGTACACTAATAAGTACATCAAGTCCTGCAAAGTGGCGACGCCAGAATGCAATAAAGCCTCTACGTTGCCGAGGGCATGATCAAGTTGGAGAAGAACGTTGCCCGGATGCATAACCTTGCCAGCGCGATCAATGCTTGCCGTTCCTGAAATATAACAATGCGAGCGATCAGCGTAGCTGATGCGCGCGCCCCGTTCGAAGGTGACGTTGTAGTCCTTTGTCGCGCAAAGGTGCTTGAAATCATTAAGGTAGGAAATCTGTTGTGGGATTAGATCGATCATGGAATACGCATCTAACGCCACTAGATCATACTGATGTGCGCAAGCCCCTTCGATTCCTGTACTGGCGATGTAGTGCGTATTTGCTGTCAATCCCTCACGCGTGAACAGCTCACGGCGCTGATCGACCATTGGCCGATAGAACACATCGACGTCTTTGAGGTAGATCCACGTGCGAACGCAATTATCACGCAAAGTGGCACCTCGGGTCGAAAGAGTGTTGATCAAAGCCTGGAAAATTTCCTGGGTTTGCGCCACTGCTGACGTGGGTGAACAACTTTCGCTTGCGCAAAGTCCGGTGCTCCAAAGGTGCCGCAAGCCGGCCTTCTCGACGAGGATGTTCTTGGGTGAGAGGCGTGACTTAGACACCGGAGGTGCGGAGTCGATGTGATATGCCAACAAGGCAAGTTTTGAATTTGGCAATGGAGCCTGTTGCACGATCGAAATGGCGACGGGCCCTTCTGGCGGATTATCCACTAGGCTGCTATTTCGAACGACGGCCGCTTGGTTCAGAATATCACTAAGAAAGATGCGCCTGAAAACTGCAGTTTCTGGATTGAGATTCAGTGCGCGCCTCGCCTCAGCGTATCGCTCAAGCATAAATTCGATTTGTTCTGTCAGAGTAAATTCTTGAGGAGCACTAACAGAAATGAAGTGCTCCGCTCCCCCACTTGAACTATAGAAACTTCTACTTGCGAAGGCCTTTTTTGTACTCATGAACGCCTCTGCCCCCATGATCGATGTCGCTATGCTTAATGAATATCGGAATTGGTTGTCGCGTGTATGCCCCAATTCCTTTGACTAGTACTACGAAGGGGGATTGTTGGACCCTGAGCTACAATTGGCCTATCAGGAAAAGCGAGCTGGTTGCGATCACGCCAGCTGGAGCTCACATAATTTACTTCTAATAAACGTCGTACTCCATTTATTGGGCGACGGTCGAAGCCGTGCCATGTGTCAACTCCGGGTACGAAGATCACTCCAGAATTGAAATTCGCGGAAGTCCGAGCAACCCACTGGCGTTGCGAATCATAAATGTCGGTACCCCAATCCTTCGCTTCGGGACCGGTACAGAGATAAACAACCATAGAAAAGAGCTTCTCCCGAATGTCTCGATGAGGCTCAAGCCAGGCTCCATCTGTATCTTGGATATATTCTGCCCGCAGGAAGCTGTCGCGAACGCTGATGCCGCAGATTTCCCCAAACGAGTGAGCCACCTCGGGGCGCTGCAACGCATCAGCCAGAACCGAACAAACGGGAAAACGCGCGCGAAGTGAGGGCGTCAAAAAAGTTCGTTGGTCATTATGCTTATCGCGCACTCCACCGCAGTCCTCAATTGTCGGAGGTGCTATCGGTAACATTAGGATGCCAACACACAAATTGTCGGGAAAGACCCCGCTTAATAGCCAATGACGGTACGGTGAATCATCTCGGTGTGCCGCCCGTAATGCGTGACGAAAGTGACGAGCAACATCATCTACTTTCGGTGTATCAAGTAGGCCCATAGGCGCGCTCCTTCCAAGAAAACAATTCCTTCCTGAAGCCTAAACATCGGGCCATCCAATCTTCGGAGCTAACCCAACCGGGGTGCCCAATCAATGATGTTGTGCAGCAACGGAACAGATTTTGCGAAAGCGCTGACACTATGACGCCAATATTCTTTCCGGACATACGCTTTGGAATCGACGAAGCACAATTGCAAGCTCATGCGCGGACCTTTCTGTGGCAGAAACCCGTGCCAAGAGTGATCACACACACGGAACATGAGCATTCGCCCAAACACAGGAGGAAACTCGAATGCACAGTCTTCGCGGTCTGAACTTCTTAGTACTCGAAGACGGCCGCGCTCGTACGGCCATTCACGACTGAAACCCAATATCACTGTAATGATTTTGTGTTTTGAATTGGGATGGGCGTAGCCTTCGTTGTAGTGGCCCGAGGTGTTGCCCATCATTAATATGACTGGAGGGTTGGCGCTTAGATCGATATCAAATTTCCGTTCCATCAGGTGCCGAAATTGCTCACTCAATAAATCAGCAATGACCGATCCGAATCGAGGCCCGTAACGCAAATTCGGTAAACCGTAGCTTCCGCGATCAGGGATCCGAGGCGCATCAGCCAACACGACCTCCTTAAGACGCTGGGGGATTGCATGCTCAACGAATGCATAATCGTAGGGTTCGTGCTGTAGCACGGCGCTCATTATGGCGGACGAGTCCAATGTCGAGAACGTCGCCCTGTGGCGCGAACCGTCTTTTGCCGCCTTTCTGCTCGTTGCGCTATTCGGAGCCGTCGATATGGCATGCAACATACGCATCCCTTTCTCATTACTGACTGTTGTATTTTGCGAACTTATGCGGGGTATGGCGCATTGATCTAGATCAATGCAGCCTTACCGGTTTGGCTGTGCGGATTAGCGAAATGTGACTCTTGTTGCCGCATATTGCGGGCGTCACTGAGGGACGCATGCGTTGGGTCAGGTTTCGGCCCGCACACGCAGTGGGGGATGTTTAATGACGCGAAGTTTGAGTGCAAAGGATTTTGCTCGACTCTTGGCGGTTCGCATTCCTCGATACACGAGTTACCCAGCTGCGACTCGATTTCACAGTGGTGTGGATAAAGGCTTGTATCGAAACTGGTTGGTTAGCCTGCCTGACACCGTGCCGATCTCCTTGTATGTGCACATTCCGTTTTGTAACAGCTTGTGCTGGTTTTGCGGTTGCCATACGAGCGTCGTAAATCATTATGATCCGGTGGTGGACTATCTTGATTTACTGGAGCGCGAAATTGATTTGGTTTCGCAGAGCCTCGTTAGTCGCCATCCGGTGACGCACGTTCATTTGGGCGGAGGATCGCCAACAATCCTAGAGCCAAAGGATCTTTGTCGCCTTGGCGAAAACCTAAGGCGGTCATTTGAATTTACTGCGGATACGCAAATCGCCATCGAAATCGACCCACGCCACCTGACTCGCCAGAAAATCGATGGGTTGGTGGATTTAGGGGTCAATCGCACCAGTCTAGGCGTCCAGGATTGTCATCCCGACGTCCAGAGAAGCGTAAACCGATGGCAGCCCTTCGAACTCACGACGCGAGCCGCACTCGAGCTGCGCGATGCAGGAATCATGGGTTTGAATATCGACCTCATGTATGGACTGCCCCATCAGACGGTAGAATATGTGGAGGACACGATCTTGCGGGTGCTCACACTTGATCCGGGCCGGTTGGCCGTATTCGGATATGCCCACCTGCCGGAGAGGATGCGGCATCAGGCACTGATCCCCAACCAATCCCTACCGGACAGCGGCGAGAGATTGCGCCAGTCCAACGCAGCCTTCAGGATTTTAATCTCGCACGGATATTCTGCGATTGGTCTTGATCATTTTGCGAAGGCCACAGACCCCCTGGCGCTTGCACAAGCCCAAGGTTGCCTAAGAAGAAATTTCCAAGGATATACTTTCGATTGTGCGCCAGTACTTATTGGCTTGGGGGCATCTGCGATCAGCTCTTTTTCAAATGGATATGCACAGAACGCCGCCAGTGTTCCGGCATACCGCCGATCGATTCTTGGAAATGACTTCGCGACGACCCGCGGCTTCGTTCTCGATGATGATCACAGGATGCGGGCAGCGGTCATTGAACGACTAATGTGTGATCTTACGGTCGATTTGGAGAGTGTAACTGGCGCATTTAATTGCTCAGTAGATTGTTTTAGTCCGGAAGTCACGGCCCTGATACCCTTGATCGATAACGGAATCGTTGTCAGCTCTGGGAATGTCATCACGGTTGTGCCAGAGGCCCGCGCAGCGCTGCGGCTAGTTTGTTCAGTATTCGATCGCTACGAACGGGCCGATAATATTTGCCTATCAGTCGCAGTCTAACTTTCCGTTGTGCGTATCGAATACTAGATTCTTGCGTATCTGTGATGCACTCCACCAAGATTCACTCGAGCGGCGAACACGCGGAGCTTCTCAGGCGATCGGGGGCCGCGTCACGACTGAACCGGGAAATCGGACGGATCTCGCCGGACGAGGTTTTCGGAATGGAAAGGTCTGACCTAGCGCTTGGGAGGTGTCGCTTTGCTTGGGCTCGGTTGCGCAATTGGATTAGGGGCAGGCGTTGGGGTCGGCGCCGCACCAGGTTGAGTTGCACTTTCGGGACCGTGCATCCAGCCCCCCATATGTTCTCGCATCATTTGCATGAACGGTGGGCCATTCCCTGATGCGGCACTCCCCATCCACGCAGCAGAAATTCCCGTGAGCACAAGTACCCACAGCGCTAACAGCATGCCGATCGCACGAACCAGGCCGCTCGCCTTGCTGGCCGCGAACCAAATGAAATAAGCCACGATCAGCATAACCGTGGCGTGCATAACCACACCAATACCCATCATAGTAGTTTCTCCCAAACGCTACCGCGAGCCTAGTTTGCGCAGAAGATTTGCTGCTCGATCGCGACAACCGGCATTTTACTTCTGTTTCTGCGCTGTTCTTGATCCTGCAGGAAAATTCCCTGTTCTCGAACCATAATTCCCTGATCCGTTGCAAAAATTCCCTGTTCCTCTTGAACAGGGAATTTAGCGTCTAAGCGCCTGTAACAAGCTGATTTTCACGCTGGAATTAGTCGAAAAGGCCCAGATCCGACGAAATTCCCTGTAAATTCCCTGTTTAACAGGGAACTTGACCCCTTGCTCGGCGTGCAGTCTCGGAAACCGGTCTCTCGTGATGCGCGCGGGGGTAGAGCAGAGTGATGGCCAGACTGCGCACTGCGCCACTCATTCATGGCGTTCGCGCAGCAAGATCCGGTGAATTAGTGCTTGGCCGAATGCTCGAGCGTATAATTGAAATCGTATTCGGTTCCCTTGGCGTCACGCGAATGCAGCGTCATTTGCCCGCGCACATCGGCGTATTTGCCCGTGCCGCCTGTCACCGCGAGAACGGAATCGCCTGCGTCGAGATAGGGCCCTTCGACTGTGATCTGGCCGCCTGCAAGCATTAGCGTCCACAGGCACTCATCGGCCTTACCCACCGTGATGCGAATGCAGAAGCCCTGATCCCTGCCGACCTTGGTCTTGTTCGCGGCATCGAACACATCGTTCGCGAAGGTCAGTACATCGCCGCGGTTGTCGGCCGCCTTGCCGATGTGCGCCGTCTGGTCAGAGACCGCATGTTCGAGCACGTGAAGTTTCTCAGTGGGCGCGGCAAGCGCAGTCGAAAAATTTGCTAGCAGCAATGCCAAAGGGAAAACAGCGAGCTTGCCATAAGACGATTTTCGCATGGTTGTTCTCCGTTACATTGTTTTGAATTTCAGGCCTTGACGAGTTTCCAGGCATCACCTGCGGGCGCCGTGCCGCGGTCATAGGGCCGTGCAATGGCCATATAGAGCGCGCCAATGCCGATAATGACGATCCATGTGAGGCTCATGGAATAATTGATGTACCAAGGCGCAGCGGGTGTACGCGGCCATATCATGTCGGCGATGGCGCCGATACCATAAACAAGCGCCACGATATTGACGACCATGCCAGCACGCCCAAGCATGAATTTGCCGGCCGGTTTCCAACCTTTCAGCCTCGCGCTTAACGCACCCAGCACGATCATCTGGAACGCGGCATAGATGCCGATAATGGCGGAAGCCACAATGGTGGCGATGGCGTTTTGGAAAAACAGGCCTAGGCAAATGATGAGTGCGGTGACGACGCCCGAAAGCACCAGCGCGTTGGCGGGCACGTGGTGCGAAGCCGAAACTTTGCTCAAGGCATCGCTGCCTGCGATCATCTTGTCGCGCGCATAGGCGAACACCAGCCGGCTGGTCGCCGCCTGCAAGCTCAGAATGCACGACAAGAAAGAAACCATCACCACAAGCACGACCAGTTTTGCGCCGATGGAGCCGAATGCGCCCAACAGCAATTGCTCCACTGGATCGGCGATCTTGCCCGAAACGACGGCGGGGATATCGGGCAGCGCCAAGATCAGCGCAAAGCAGACGAAGGCCGCCGCCGCCATGCCGACATAGATGGTCATGCGCATGGCGCGCGGAATGTTGACGCCGGGATTGGGCGTTTCTTCGGCCACGTCGCCGCAGGCCTCGAAGCCGTAGCAGGTGAAAAGACCTGTGACGGCGGCCGCCAGGAAGGCCGGCCAATAGGCGCCGTTTTGCAGAATGCCAAATGTGTTGAACACGACACCGAAGGGCTGATGACGCTCGAACACCAGCAGATAGGTGCCCACCACAATGGCGCCGATGATCTCGCAGATGAAGCCGAACATAGCGACGCGCGCGAGCAATTTGGTGCCCGCAAGATTGACCAGCGTAGAGAGGACCACCAGCGCAATCGCGATCACGGTGGTAATGAAAGGGGTTCCTTCGAAACCCAAGAGTGTCGCCAGAAACGGCCCAGCGCCCACCGCGACCGCGGCGATTGTGGTGAAAAGTGCCCAGCCATAGATCCATCCGGCCATCCACGCCCAGCGCTTGCCAACCAGCCGGCGTGCCCAGGGATAAAGCCCGCCCGAGATCGGAAACTGCGACACCACCTCGCAGAAAATCAGGCACACCAAGAACTGCCCGAAGGCCACAATGAAATACGACCACAGCATTGGCGGCCCGCCCGTGCTCATGCCGACATCGAAGACCGAATAGACGCCAACAACGGGCGAGAGATAGGTGAATCCCAGCGCGAAATTTTCCCACAGGCTCATCGAGCGGTCGAATTTCGCGGTGTAGCCGAGCGCGCTCAGCTGCCTGGCGTCGGCGGTATCGGCCGTTGGCTTTGAACCGTCAGTTTTCATCCGGCGTCTCGATTTTCGTTTCGTGAAGTTGTGTGGAAAAATCGCATTGACTGCCGCATTAGCGGGCGGGGAGTTGCGGAAGCTAGACTATATATATAACATGCACGGCCCACGCTCGGAACCACCTCACCGCCCAGGAGACAACACTATGGATACCGCTTTTCTTATCGGCGGGCGTTTCGAGAGCGGGCGGGGGGCGCCCGAACGTATTCTCAATCCAAAAACCGGCGCGCACATCGTGGACGTACCGGAAGCATCGCCCGCGCAAGTGGATGAAGCAGTGAATGCGGCCGCAACCGCCTTCGAAAGCTGGTCGCGCACGACGCAGGGCGAGCGTTCGGCGCTGCTGCTCAAATTGGCCGAGCTGATCGAACGCGATGCCGAGGCTTACGCCGATCTGGAAGCGCTCAATTGCGGCAAGCCGCGGCATCTGGTGCTGGCCGACGAGATTTCTTCTATCGTCGATTGTTTCCGTTTCTTTGCCGGTGCCGTGCGTACCATGCACGCGCCCGTGGCGGCCGAATATATCGCGGGCCACACCTCGATGATCCGCCGCGATGCGGTGGGCGTCGTCGCTTCCATCGTGCCGTGGAATTATCCCCTCATGATGGCGGCGTGGAAGCTTGCTCCGGCGCTCGCCGGCGGCAACACCGTGGTGCTGAAGCCATCCGAGCAAACACCGCTCACCACGCTCAAGCTGGCAAAGCATCTAACAGAAAATTTCCCGGAAGGTGTGGTCAACATCATCTGCGGGCGGGGCGAAACGGTGGGCCAGAAGCTCATCTCGCATGAGAAGGTCGCAATGATTTCGCTCACCGGCGATGTGGGAACGGGAAAGAAAGTGCTGGCGGCTGCCGCCTCCACCATCAAGCGCACGCATCTGGAATTGGGCGGCAAGGCGCCGGTGATCGTGTTCGACGATGCCGATCTTGATGCCGTGGTCTCGGGTTTGCGCACCTTCGGCTTCTACAATGCCGGGCAGGATTGCACGGCCGCCTGTCGCGTCTATTCGGGGCCGAAAATCTACGACCGTCTGGTGGCGGATCTGTCCACGGCTGCTTCGTCGCTGCGTTACAACCAGAAAGACGATGCGCAAAACGAAATCGGCCCGCTGATATCCGCGCGCCAGCGCGACCGCGTGGCTGGCTTCGTCGAACGCGCATGTGCCACCAAGCACATCTCGATTGCGGCAGGTGGAAGCGCAGTCAAAGGCGGCGGGTTTTTCTATGAGCCGACTATTGTGGCTGGCGCGCACCAGGATGACGAAATCGTCCGTCGCGAAGTTTTCGGGCCGGTGATTTCGGTCACGCGTTTCGGCGACGTGGATGAGGCGGTCAACTGGGCCAACGATTCCGATTACGGACTGGCATCATCGGTGTGGACGCAGGACATAGGGCGCGGGTTGGCCGCGGCCGCGCGGCTTCGCTATGGCTGCACCTGGGTGAATTGCCACTTTATGCTTACCAATGAAATGCCGCATGGCGGTCTCAAGCAGTCTGGCTACGGCAAGGATTTGAGCTCGTATGCTCTTGAGGATTACACGGTGGCGCGTCACGTCATGGTGAAAATCCAATAGGATTTGCGAGCGGAGCATTCATGGCCGACAAGAACAAGAACAAAAAGCGTCCGCGCGGGTTCGGAATGGATCGTGCGATAGACCGCCGTGATTTTATTCAGGGCGTGGCGGTCGGAGCGGGCGCGCTTTCGGGCGGGCTTTCCACCCGCGCTGAGGCCACGGCTGCGCCACTCACCCAGGACCACCCCGGCTATTATCCACCGCTCCTCAATGGCATGCGCGGCAGCCATCCGGGATCGTTCGAAACTGCTCACAGTTTGCGCGATGGCACCTTCTGGGATCACGCCGAAAAGCCGGAAGACACCCACGCAGTCTATGACCTCATTGTTGTGGGCGCCGGCATCAGCGGGTTGTCGGCCGCGCATTTCTTCCGCGCCGCCAAGCCCAATGCGCGCATCCTCATTCTCGACAATCACGACGATTTCGGCGGCCACGCCAAGCGCAACGAGTTCCATTTGGGCGGCCATCTCGAATTGCTGAATGGCGGCACGCAGCTCATCGACAGCCCGCGCCCTTACAGTCCGGTCGCGGCCGCCCTGTTGAAATACCTTGGCATCGAACCTGTTGCGCTCGCAAAAAAATGCGACAAGCCGGACATATATAATGGCTTGGCGCCCGCCACCTTCTTCGACAAGGAAACCTTCGGCGCGGACCGCCTTGTGGTGGGGCGTATACGGGGTGAAGAGGAAGGCACGATTCAATGGAAGAAATTTCTCGCCAAAACGCCGCTTAGCCCGCGCACCCAGGCCGACATTTTGCGCGTCGAAGAAGGCAAGGTGGATTATTTACCGGGCCTTACGTCGGCGCAGAAAAAAGACAAGCTTTCGCGTATGAGCTATCGCGACTATCTGGAAAAAGTCGCCAAGGTGGATACCGTTACGCTAGCCTTCTACCAAACCATTACCCACGACGAATGGGGTGTCGGTATCGATGCCGAACCCGCGCTGGACTGCTGGGGCTTCGGCCTTCCTGGCTTCGATGGGTTGAATCTGGAAAAGGGTTCGATCCAGCGCATGGGCTATACGGCGGCTGGTTACGAAGACAATCCCGATCTGCCGACATTCCACTTCCCTGACGGCAACGCCACTATCGCGCGGCTTCTGGTGCGAGATCTTATTCCCAAAGCAATGCCGGGCCATACGGTCGAAGATGTTGTCACCGCGCACGCCAATTACGCGGAACTCAATCGCGCGCGCGCGCCGATTGCGATTCGCCTGAGCTCGACTGTCGTCGGCGTGCGCAATATTGGCGACCCAAAAAGTTCGCGTGGCGTAGAAGTCGCTTACGCACGGGCGGGGCGTGTGTTTCGCGTGCATGCCGCCAATTGCGTGCTGGCAGGCTGGAATATGATGATCCCGTATCTAAGTCCCGAATTGCCGGATGAACAAAAAAATGCGCTGCATGAGCTGGTGAAGATTCCGCTGGTCTATACCAGCGTGGCGCTTAAGAACTGGCGCGCGTTCCACAAACTGGGAATTAAGGCAATTTCGGCACCGGGCGGATATTTCACTTCGTTCCGGTTGAATTTTCCTGTGGACGTCGGCGCCTACAAAAGCGCGCGCTCACCCAGGGATCCCATTCTACTTTTTCTTGTCCGCACGCCCGTGTCGCCAGGTCTGCCCGAGCGCGACCAGCACCGCGCGGGAAGAGCCGAGCTGCTCGTTACGCCGTTCGAGACGTTCGAGAACAACATCCGCGATCAACTCACGCGCATGCTGGCGGGAACGGAATTCGACGCCGCGAAAGATATTCTCGCCATCACGGTGAACCGCTGGCCACATGGTTATGCTTACGAATTCAATCCGCTGTTTGACGATTTTTCGCTTCCGCCCGGCAAGTGGCCGAACGAGGTGGGCCGCAAGCCTTTCGGTCGCATTTTCATTGCCAATTCGGATTCGGGGGCGCGCGCCTACACCGACTCGGCCATCGACCAAGCGCGGCGCGCTGTGGACGAGATTCTGGCAGCCTGAGGCCGAAATTATCCTGTAAAATCAACGCTAGGGGAGGGCAGGAGGCAACACCCTGATTGACGCTTTTGCGACAAGCGCCAACAATTTCGGGAATACTGAGGTGCGCCAATAGGCAGGGGGGTTTCGTCATGTCTGCGAGGATTTTCCAATATGGCCTTTTGGCCGGAGCCGCGGCGATTGCCGTTGCGGGTTTTGCAATTCCTGCAGTGGCGCAAACCGCGGGCAATGGCGCTGGCGCCGCGCCCATGGGCGTTGAGGATGTTGTCGTGACGGCGACCCGTCGCGACGAAATGGCCAGCAAGGTGCCGGAAAGCATCAGCGTCTTCACCTCCGAGAAGATGGATCAGCTCGACGTCAAGAATATATCCGATCTGGTGCGCTTTACGCCTGGCGTGACATACGATGCGGAGAGCAAGGATATTTCCATCCGCGGCATCAATTCCACCGCGGGCGACGCCACCACCGGCATTTATATCGACGACACACCCATCCAGTTGCGCGCGCTGGGTTTCGGCTCGGACAACACGTTGCCGGCCGTTTTCGATCTCGACCGCGTGGAAGTGCTGCGCGGGCCGCAGGGCACGCTGTTCGGCGCGGGCTCCGAGGGCGGCACCGTGCGCTATATCACACCTCAACCGAGCCTGAGCGATTACAGCGTCTATGCCAAGGGCGAACTCTCAACCACCGAGGATGGCGCGCCCAGTTATGAGGGTGGCGCCGCAGCAGGCGGTCCCATCGTTGACGACAAGCTCGGCTTCCGCATCAGCGCGTGGGCCAGGCGCGACGGCGGCTGGATAGACAAGGTCGATTACATGACCGGCAATACGCTGCAATCCAACACCAACAGCGTGAATACCTATGTGATGCGCGCAGCATTCCTGTGGAAGCCGGTGGCGTCGCTCACGATAACACCCAGCATTTATTATCAGAACCGCGATCAGAACAATATCGACCAGTACTGGGTCGGTCTCTCCAATCCCGGCCGCGGCATTTACAAGACGGCAACACCGGAAAACATGGGCGACAAGGATCACTTCGTGTTGCCTGCCCTAAAGGCCGATTATGACTTTGGCGGCGCGGAACTGATCTCGGACACTTCTTACTTCGACCGCCACGAATTGGTGCAGGATTACAGCGGCACACTCTACAACTTGTCTTATTTCCAGCAATCGGTGGATTCCGGGCTCAACCCCGATTTTGTCACGCCTTGCATTGGGGGCCTGTGCGCGGCCTATGCAGGGCTTGCCAATCCGCCACCGCTGCTGACGGCCAATGGTATCGACCTGCCCGGCTTCGGCCACTATGAGTCCGTTAACAACGTCACCAATGAGCAAAAGAACTTCACCCAGGAAGTGCGCCTGCAATCGAACGATTCCGATGCGCGGCTGGTCTGGATCGTGGGCGTGTTCTACTCGCATCAGACCCAGTTGAGCGTCGAAGAGATCAACGACCCGCAATTACCGGCGCTAACGGAATATCTCTGGGGTGATACGATCGAAGATATCTGGGGCGAGAGCCTGCTGCCCAACGGCGACGACTACATCAACCATACGCTGGCCCATGAAAGTCAGCTTGCTTTCTTCGCCAACACGACCTACGCGATCACCGACCAATTGAAACTCCAGGCTGGCGCACGCATCGCCAAGACGCATTTCGACTTCACCAATTTTTCTGATGGCGCGCAGAATTTTGGCCCGCTCTTCGTCCCTGGCGGCAAGAAGGACGAAACGCCGTTCACGCCAATGGCGAGCTTGAACTATCAGATAACCCCGCAAGATCTGGTCTATTTTACGGCGGCCAAAGGTTACCGTATCGGCGGCGCCAATCCGCTTTTCCCTATCGAGGCCTGCACCGAAATTACCGTGGAACCGTCATCCTATGATTCGGACACCGTTGTGAGCTACGAGGCAGGCACCAAGGACAGGTTCATGGATGAGCGGCTGCTGGCCTCTGGCAGCGTGTATTATCAGAAATGGAACAACATCCAGCAGTCCGTGACGCTGCCTTCCTGCGGCTTCCGCTACACGGTCAATCAGGGCGGCGCCCAAAGCGTTGGCTTCGATCTCCAGGGCGAGTGGCTTCTGACCGATTCGCTCGATCTGGATGTCACGTTCGGCTACACCGATGCGCATTACACGGATACCGGCATTTCGGCTGGCCTTGTACTGGCGCAAAAAGGCGACAGGCTGCCAGGATCGCCGTGGACGTTTTCGCTGGGCGCGCAATACAACATGAATTTCTGGAATTATGACTCCTACCTCCGTCTGGATTACGAATTTGCCAGCCAGGAAACGGGGCTCACGCCGGAGCGTGACCCGAACACGACGCTTTTCGATCCCGGTCTTGTCCCCGAACCGGCGACCAACGTGGTGACCTTGCGCGCAGGCGTCACGCTTCACGGGGTCAATCTGTCGATCTTCGCGGACAATCTTTTCAATTCCCATCCGCTGTTGGACCTCAATCATCAGGATCAGTTCACGCTGTTATATGAGGCCTCTACGCTGCGCCTGCGCACGATTGGGTTGACGGCGACCTATCGCGACTGATCGCGCGCCGGACCGTAAAGCAGGCAGGATGGATACGCAGCTCAAGGCGAATTCTCTTTCATTTTTTGAATCTCTCGTCATGGGCATTGCGGGCAGCGCGCCTGGCTACACCATTGCTGTCACAACCTCGGCCCTGTTGACCGCCGCGGGAACGCTGTCCGCGGGCGCGCTTCTGATTTTCGCCGTTCCCATGCTAGGCATCGCAGTGGCGTACAAGGCTCTCAACAAGCGCCATGTGCATGCCGGCGCGGCATACCAATGGACCACCGTCTATTTCGGCAAGTTTCTCGGTTTCTTCTCCGGCTGGGCGCTGCTGCTGGCCGCAATGGTTTTCATGGTGACGGGAAGCTTGCCGCTAGCCACCTCGACGCTCGATTTTATCGATCCCGCACTCGCCAACAATGTCGTTCTCAGCGCCGCTGTCGCCAGTGCATGGTTCCTGGCGATCGCTGTCGTGCTCATCGTTGGCATCGAAATCACCAGCCGTGTGCAGGTGGTGATGACCACGATCGAGCTGATTATTCTTGCAGCCGTCCTCGTCGCCGCCTTCGTCCACGCCGCGCAGGAAGGCGCGGTTAACCGTTTCGAGTGGTCGTGGTTCGGCTTCAACTATTCGCCCAGCAGCTTTGCCACCAGCGCGCTGGTGGTTGTTTTCTTCTATTGGGGGTGGGACGTCACCTCGAACCTGGCGGAAGAAACCAAAAACGCTCCTGACAATGCCGGCAATGGCGGTTTCGCCAGCATCTTCGTCACAATTGCGTTCTATATCGGCTTCGTTTTCGCGGCGCTGTTCTTGTTCGGGCTCAGTGAAGGCCAGGGCTTCAATGCCAATATCATCTACAACATTGCCGTTGCGGCGGGTCTGGGGCGCACCGGCGGTCTGTTCGCCTCCATGGCGGTGATCCTCTCCAGTATCGCCACGCTCGAAACCACCATGTTGCAATTCTCCCGTACGCTGTTCGCAATGGGCCGCGACGGCGCCATGCCAGCAGGCTTCGGTCTAGTCGACGTGCGCACCAAAACGCCCGTGCGCGCAATGCTGGTGCTGGTTGTCGTGGGCCTTCTCTTATTGTGGGGCTCAAGTATGATGCCGACAGTAAATGTAATCATTGCCGATTCCGTGCGAGCCGTAGGTATCCTTGTTGCTTATTATTATGGGCTTGCTGGCCTGGTGGCAGCATGGGTGTTCCGCAAAAGCTACAAAGAATCACTTGCGCGGTGGATCGCGCTCTCGCTCTTCCCGGCATTGAGCGCGTTGATGCTGATCGGGCTCGGCGCCTACGCGGTCACGACCTTTGACCTCATCACCAACATTGTTGGCATCGGCGGCTTCCTTGCCGGCATAGTTTTCTTCCGCCCGCAGCGCTATCGCAACACAAAGCGTCCAGTGCAACTCTTACCTTAGAAGAGTGCTGCCCATTCCGAAAACCTCGTCCGCTGGGATACGCGGCCGACTTAGCGCTTCGGAGGCGTTGATCCACTCGGGGTCGGCTGCGCCTGCGGGGTAGGTGCAGGAGTTGGGGCAAATGCCGGAGCAGGTTGAGCTGATTGCTCGGGCGCGTGCATCCAGTTTCCCCAATGCCGCTTCATCATGTCCGTAATCCAAGGTCCGTGACCACCTGTTGGTGCTATCCCCGTGCACACCACCATCAGAACGGCGAGTGCAAAGACCCACAGGGCTAGGAGTTTCCCAATCGCCCCAACCACTCCGCTCGCCTTACTCGCCGCAAACAGAATGATATAAGCGACGATCAGTAAAATCGTCGCATGCACCACTACCCCTACCCACATGAACGCAATCTCCCGTTTCCAAATCCACGCCGGATAACTCGCCGTGTCCAGTTCGAGCAGACGATCCAGCCTTGAGTGCAATTTTACACCCGTTTCCGCGGATAGCCCGATCTGAACTTGGAATTCCCTGTTCACATGCGAAATTTTCCTTTTCCGTTGCAAAATTTCCCAGTTATCCGGGAGTAGGGAATTTGACGTCTAACTATCTGCAACGATGTAGGTTTTTCCGGTATTATGGCGCAAAGTCTCGCAAACTCGTCTCTCGTGATCTGCGCCAGTGGCCAGCATTGTGACGGCCAGACTGCGCACTGCGCCACGTTAGAATTTGATAGTTGTGTTATGCCGCACTTTTTGCGTTATTCCCAACCCGCACCATCAGGAAATTTCATCGCGAAGTTGGTCGGATATCTGGTAAGGTCCGCTTATAATCCAAAGTGGACTCACGCCCACTCTATAAGCAAAGTGGATAAAGTAACAGGCACTAGTCTCAGCATTTACGCTGATGATTTGAGAATTAGTTATCCGCCGTAAATCTCCGGTTCAAGTTCATATGCTATTCACGACCGATTTGTGCATGCCTTTGGAATTTAGTGAAAAGGGTTCGCAAATGGGGACCGATCGCTTGCATAACCCCGCAGTTTGCGACGAAATGGATTGCCGAAGGGAAATCGCGCCAGTCATTTTGTGTTTTCTATCGTTCTAAAGTGCACTCTTTATTGCCAAAGTTCCAAAGTCTTGGAGCGGCACCATCACAGTTTGAATGCCCGCTTATGACTCAAAGCGGACATGCGCCCACGGCTCGCGATATTTGCATTCTATGATGCGGAGCTGAGAGTTTTACTTTGGCAAAACCCTAGGATGGGCTTTGATTTCGCGCAATTTCTTTGGAAGGGAATTGGTGTATTTAGGTTCACAAGTCCTCCTGTCCAAAAATGACTGCGTTGTGGATGATGTTTAAGGAGAATTCATTTCAATGGACGTAAAGCAGTTAAGCACTCATGAGGTGGGCCATTTGTCCTTCTTCGATGATTTGGGCACTTGGATTAAGCGTCAGTTCGTCCACATGGGGCGCAGGACGCGCTATGGCGTAATCGCCACGCTTGTTGTGCTCGTTCTTGCGGCGTTTTACTCGATATTTGGAGGTAGTCAGGGCGTAACCTATGTCACGGCGCCAGTAACGCGTGGCACGGTCGCGCGCGCAGTTACGGCAACTGGCTCGGTGAATCCAGTACTAACCATTACTGTTGGTACCTACGTATCGGGCGTCATCCAGCAGATCAGTTGCGACTTTAATACCAAAGTCAAGAAAGGGCAGTTGTGTGCGAAAATCGATCCACGCCCTTATCAAACTATCGTTGACCAGGATCGGGCCAACGTAGCTACAGCCAAGGCCCAATTGTTGAAGGACCAGGCCAATCTCAGCTATGCACAGATAAACGAAAAACGTTATGCGACTTTGGTGGCGCAAAATTCTGCTTCTCGTGACAGCCACGATATAGCAGTGAACGAGCTCAATCAGGCGAGCGCGCAGGTCGTACTCGATGAAGCAACAATCGACCAACGAAATGCGGAACTGGATGCAGCGCTGGTTAATCTTGGCTACACCGATATCGTCTCTCCAGTGGATGGGATCGTAGTTTCTCGCAATGTCACTATGGGACAGACGGTTGCAGCCAGCTTCCAGACGCCTACGTTGTTCCTGATCGCCACGGATCTCTCGAAAATGGAGGTCGATACCAATGTGAGCGAAAGCGACGTCGGCGGCGTACGCATGGGCAATAAAGCACAGTTTACGGTAGACGCGTTTCCTGATCATACTTTCGACGGGGTCGTTACCCAGGTTCGCCAATCGCCACAAACTGTGCAGAATGTTGTCACATATGATCTGATCGTTATGGTCGACAATCCAGAGTTGCTGCTCAAACCGGGTATGACGGCTACAGTAAGAATTGTCACGGCACAGCGCGATCAGATTCTCCGCGTACCTAATCAGGCTCTTCGTTATGTTCCAGGTGGCCTTGCGGTTTCGAATGAGCGAGCAGGCACTCCTTCGCCGCAGCTTTGGGTTCTTCACGACGGCGGCCCAGAACGCATCGCCGTTACGACTGGGCTCGACGATGATAACTATGCAGAGATTACAGGCGGCGACATTCGCGAAGGCGACCGCGTAATCGTGTCGGAACAGGCTGGGACGAATGCAAAATCCAACAGCTCCACACCAGCATTGCGGTTCCCATGAATAAGATGGCTCAACTGAGGGAGCCTGTAATTCGAACGAGCAATCTCACACGGACGTACCACGTTGGCGATATAGATGTGCAAGCGCTGCGCGGCGTCGATATTACCGTCGAGCGTGGCGAGTTCGTCGCCATCATGGGCTCGTCGGGCTCTGGCAAGTCAACATTGATGTCGATCCTGGGTTGTCTCGACCAACCGACAAGCGGCCAGTATTTCTTTGATGGTATTGATGTAGCAGGCCTATACGAGCCTGAGCTTGCCGCTATGCGCAGCGAAAAGCTTGGCTTCGTATTCCAGAACTTCAATCTGTTACCCCGGACAAGCGCGATTGAGAATGTCGAGCTGCCGCTTGTTTATGCGGCTACTCCTACGACCAGAAAAGAAAGGATCGCCCGAGCACGTGAGTCGTTGCGGCTTCTTGGTCTCGCGGAGCGCGAACGCAACACACCCGGACAACTCTCCGGCGGTCAGCAACAGCGTGTGGCTATCGCTCGCGCCTTGATCAATTCACCATCGATCCTGCTCGCAGATGAACCTACCGGCAATCTCGATACGCGTACCGCGCATGACATTATGGATACGCTGGCAGCGCTCAATCGCGATCGCGGCCTCACTATTGTTCTTGTCACGCACGAAGCAGACATTGCCGCTTACGCGAATCGCATAGTCACGATGCGCGATGGCAAAATCGTATCAGATAAGAACAATGATGGCTCCCGGGTGCCAAACGAGAACTCTAAAGCACTTGGAAATACTGCTAAAACCGCAAATGGCGTAGTGCTCGCAAAAGAACCCACAAAATTACCGGGCTCCTTTGCCTTTGGAATGATGATTGTGTCTGCGGCCCTTCAGGCGATTTTCCGTAACAAGATGCGTTCTGCTCTTACGACGCTGGGTGTGTTCATCGGCGTAGCGGCCCTAATCGCCATGGTTGCCGTGGGACAGGGCGCAAATGACGCCGTGCGCAAGCAGATCGAAAGTTTAGGCACAAACCTGCTAGTTGTGCTGCCGGGCGCTACAACTGCGAATGGCGTGCGTGCGGGATTCGGTAGTGCCTCTACCTTAACCGTGGCAGATGCCGCAGCAATCCGGCGTGAGAATTCGGCCGTGGGCCAAGTGAGCTACCTCATTCGTCAAATGGGACAGATCCAATATGGCAATCAGAACTGGACAACAAGCATCCAGGGCGTGACGTCGAACTATCCCCCAACGACCAATTGGCAAATCGCATTCGGCCGCGGGATTTCGGAAAGTGATGTAAACAATGCCGCACTTGTTGTCCTGATTGGTCAAACGGTTTGGCATCAGCTATTTGGCGAATACGCTAATCCTATTGGCGCTACGTTGATCGTCAAGAATACACCCCTTCAGGTGATTGGAGTTCTAGGTTCAAAAGGCCAATCCACATTTGGCACTGATCAAGACGACCTGGTCATGATCCCGTTCACGACGGCGGAGCGTAAGGTGCTTGGTGTCGCGGCCCCTAGCCAGCAGACTCAAGCTAATACCTTGTACGGTACGATAAACAATCCTTATGGCATCCAGCCGCGCCTGACAGGGCTCGTCAATCAGATTTACGTGCAGGCGATGAGGCCAGATCTCGTGCAGCAAGCGATAGATCAAGTCACGCATACTCTGCAGACCCGTCATCACATTCGCACAGGAGACGTGAATGACTTTTCTGTCCGTAATCTAAGTCAAATAGCTAACGCAGCCGAAGGAAGTAGCCGCACCATGGCCTATCTGCTGGCAGCGGTAGCTTCGATATCGCTTCTGGTGGGCGGCATTGGAATCATGAACATCTTGTTGGTTTCGGTGACTGAACGCACCAGAGAAATTGGTCTACGCATGGCAATCGGTGCGCGTCGCGTACACGTTCTTCTGCAGTTTTTGGCAGAAGCAATCCTGTTGAGCATAGTCGGCGGGATTGCCGGAATTATAGGTGGCCTGGCAGCTTCGGTGGTGATTTCCGTGGCGGCGGGCTGGCCGACGCCCATTGCATGGTGGGCGATCGCTAGCGGGTTCATGTTCTCGGCAGTGGTCGGAATGTTTTTTGGATATTACCCCGCGCGCAAAGCAGCGCACCTCAATCCGATAGAAGCGCTACGCTACGAATAATTGTTTCATCACTCGTTGATTTGCCTCAATGAAGGATAAACAAGATGGCCGATGCTGCGCTTAAAATGGAGTGGCATATGAAGCAAATTTTGGTGGCATCGGATGGTTCACGCGGCGCCGAACGCGCAGTTAAATTTGCGGCTGAATTGGCGTGTGCAGTTGGGGGAAAATTGAACATTCTAACGGTGATCGCAGGAGGGGTCAGTGCGGATCTCAAGCGGTTCGGCCGAATTGAAAATGTTGCCACTGGTGAATTGCTGGAAGAGGAAGCCAAAGCAACCCTCGCGGCTGCGCGTATCTTCGCGGAGAATTTGGCCGACAATTTCAGCGACATGCCAAGTCGATTACTGCATCTGGGATGCTCTACTTCAGCGCTTCTGCAAATTTCAACTGGTGGAGGCGTATGCAATGGCTGAGCCGTTGGCCGACCGATCTTCTTCGGTGCCGCAGAAGTGCGTTTGAGTACCTTCAGTGGGCCCGCTGCTCGTGGACCGGCACCCATGTATCGCCCGCTTTTTGGTAGCTGCGTTTGACGGCCGCCCACGCCACCCGGTGTGCAATTTCCTCATGGCGGGGATCGCCCGTGTAGGTGTACCAAGCGTGATTGAACGCCTCACGATAGATGTCCTGTGCGGTACGCGGCAGGTGATGGCGCACACCCGGCGGCAATTCCTCATCGGTAGCGTAAGGCAGGGCAATGACTCTTTTAAATTCAAGCGTATCGTAGCCTAGGATCGCATGAACGAATTGATATCGGTCAAATTTTCCGGGCGCAAAATGGTGTCTAATAGCCGCAAAATTATGGAGGCGCCAATGCAGACGCCACTCAGGATAGATTTCCACGGGGCAGAGACCAGCGAGGCCCTTGAGCGCGTGGTCGCGGAGCATGTCGTGCGGCTTGAGGCGGTGTTCGGTCGGTTGACCGCGTGCCATGTCACCATTCGTGCGCCGGGGCGTCATCATCGCAAAGGCGGCCTCTACGAGATCGATATTCACGTGACGCTTCCGGGTGGCCGGGAAATAGCCGTGACGCGCACGCCTCATCAGGACGCGCGCCACGCCGATCTGGAATTCGCCGTGAACGACGCGTTCCGACGCGCCACGCGAACATTGCAAGATCACGTTCGCGCCATGCAGGGCCACGTCAAGACACTCGAGGAGCAGCCGCTCGGCACCGTTCTTTCGTATGATTACAATAGGGGCTATGGATTTCTCCGCGCCACCGACGGCCACGAAGTCTACTTCCACAAGAACAGCGTTATCGGCGAACACGTGCATCTCTCGCCGGGCGCCCGCGTTCGTTTCCACGAAACGATGGGCGAGAAAGGGCCCCAAGCCAGCACCGTACACTTATCTAAGTAAGCACGGCCCCTGATGCCGACCGTTTGGCCGACAATCCACGAAACACTATCGATGGGCGTTGTGGCGCCCAACATGCGCAACTATGACGAGGAACGGCGGCGGTTCTTATGGCAGGATGAGGGCGTCGAACTCAAGGGGCAGCCAGTCTAGCAAGAGGATCGACTGGCTGACAGACTGACCGATGTCAGTCGCACGCATGACTATCCCATTACAGTGCGCACCCGCTAGCTCGGTCCGAATTTGTCCGTCGCGATGCCGCAGGAGATGCTGGATCTGCTTACCCTGTTTCACCAACCGGTTCGGCGTCAGGAAAGCATGGAATACGGCCCTAGCGCAGGCAGTGTCGGATTAGCCGGGGATGTGAAGTGATAATGTGTGCTTAGAATCCTTAGCACGCCCCGAAGTGGATTCTCCGCATACACCCAGCGCACGAGACCACGCACTTTTTGATCTATCTTGGGCTGGTCACCGATATTGCGTGACTTCCAATGCCACCAGGCGCAAAATCTTGTATGACACCCGCGAACAATGGTTTTCGAAAGGAACAAGTAATGGTTCGGTCTCAAACGGGATGTGAGTGAGCCATGCAAAGAATTCTTCGCTTTTTGGGCTGGTTGTTTTGCATAGTAGGCCTTGTACTGATCGCAGTTTATGTCGTGATGACCTACATGGGATTAGCCGCAAGCCTCAATTTTGGTAATCCAACGAAATTTGAGTTCGTCTTGGTGCCATTATGGGAAGTTGGGCTCGCTGTTGGTATAGTAGGCGGAACATGCTTATTAGCATCGCAGTGGTTCGGGAGAGCGCTCGATTGAAATTGTAGTTGGGCACAAAGCCTGTAACTCCTGTTCACTTGACGCGCACAAACTCCCCACTAAGGCAGACACTCGTGACAGTGCATCCGTCAAGACGCCATTTGTCGGGACCATTTTTCTGAAATCGAGTATTGTAAATTTCATTCGTCCCAGGATCGACGATTTGGCCAAATAACACCCCATTTTTTGTGACAAACTTCGAAGCGAAAATGTTCATGCCTACACTTTTAGGACCGGCGATAACTTTTGCACACATGCGATCGCGTTGACACTCTGTGAGTTCAATCGTGAACTGTTGCCAGCGCCATTTTCCAATCATGTCATTGGGGACCGCTGCCGAGGCGGCAGTGCATGACAAGACGAGAAACATGAAAAATTGGGCTCTGGTTGGTCGCGTCAAGAGTGTACCTATCGAAACAGACACCGACTTAGCGAACACAAATATACCGCTTTGAGGCGCAAAACTTGCCATGTAGTGATTCCTTGGTGATTTGACCGATTTTACCAGTGGAATAGAGAAATTACCCCATCATTGAGACGTCATCCAGATGGGTTGCGAACGGGCTAGGTTTGTGTCTATCGGCCCTTAAGAATCTGGCTCGATGTCACACTTGATCTGGGTCAATGTGAGAGCATTTGAAAGGGATAATTTTTTTACAAGCAGTAAGACTATGGTTTCGAGATTCATGCGCGCAATAGCAAAACACCAATTAGAGAAGTCTACGCGAGTGACGCTGCCGCCAATTAAGCCTGAGGTGGGCAGCCTTCATAATGCTGAAATTGCCGACCTCTTCGACCGCTTTGCCCTGCTGCTCGATATCGAAGGCGCCAATTCGTTTCGCGTTCGCGCCTATCATAATGCGGCGCGGACGATCGAGAACCTGCCGCGCGACATCAATATGATGTTGGCCGAGGGCGCCGATTTGACCGAATTGCCTGGCATCGGTGAGGACCTCGCCCACAAAATCACAGAGATGGCAACAACGGGCCACTTCGCGGATTTGGATGCGATGAAACGGCGCTTGCCCAGCGCGCTGACCGATTTGGCCGACATTCCAGGATTGGGACCACAGCGCATCAAGACGATATTCAAAAGACTGAAAATCAAGTCGCTTAAGGAGCTTGCGACGGCGGCGCATGCTAGGCGTTTGCAAAAGCTTCCAGGCTTTGGTCCCAAAATCGAGCAAAATATTCTCAAGGCGGTTGAGCACCACATTTCGTCAGAACAGCGCACCAAATTGATGACGGCGGAACAGATAGCGGTGCCGCTCGTCCACTATCTCGAAGCCATGCCGGGCGTCGGCAAGGTCACGATCGCCGGCAGCTATCGGCGTCGCAGGGATACCGTTGGCGATATCGATATTCTTGTTACCTGCAGCAACGGTGCGCGGCCAATCGAAGCTTTCATCGCTTATCCCGAGGTTGCGGAAGTCATGGCGCGGGGGACAACACGCGCCACAGTGCGGCTCAAGTCGGAGTTGCAGGTGGACCTGCGCGTGGTGCCAGAGCGCAGTTATGGAGCCGCGCTTGTCTATTTCACGGGCTCCAAAGCGCACAATATCGCTTTGCGTGCCATGGGCATGAAGCGGGGGCTAAAATTCAATGAATATGGCGTATTCAAGGGAAAGAAATGGCTCGCCGGACAAACCGAGAGCGAGGTCTACGCCAAGGTTGGTCTCCCGTACATCGAGCCCGAATTGCGCGAGAACCGAGGCGAGATTGAGGCGGCGCAGGCTGGCCGCTTGCCCCATCTTATCGCACTTAAAGACATCAAGGGCGACCTGCACGCCCACACCAATGCAAGTGATGGCGAAAACACGCTTGAAGAAATGGCCAAGGCCGCGAAAGCCCTTGGTTATGCATATATTGCGATTACCGATCATTCAAAACGCATGGGCATCGTGCATGGGCTCGATGCGCGGCGCTTTGCTAACCAGATGGGCCAAATCGATAGGCTGAATGCCAGGCAACATGGCATCCACATATTGAAATCGGCTGAGGTCGACATTCTTGCTGACGGTTCACTTGCGTTAGACGACGATACTTTGCGTGAGTTCGATTTGGTCGTCGCTGCAATTCACTCAAAGTTCGACTTCGATGTTCAGCACCAGACTGATCGCATCATTCGTGCAATGGATAATCACTATGTTAACATCATAGCGCATCCTACCGGGCGACTGTTAACCGAACGAGAGGCTTATCAGCTTGATATGAAACGCCTCATGAAGGCGGCACTTGAACGGGGCTGTTATCTGGAGGTCAATGGTCAGCCATCGCGCCTCGACCTGACTGATGTGCATTGCCGCCTGGCCAAGGAAATAGGTTTGAAAGTTGCAATTTCTACCGATGCGCATACGGCCGAAACGCTCGGCTATATGCGTTATGGCGTTGATCAGGCGCGGCGGGGCTGGCTGGAACGAAACGATGTCTTGAACACGCGCGAGCTACAGGAACTCCGTAAACTGCTTAAGCGGCGATCATAGCGATTTGAGGTAAATCAATAACTCTTCTGGTTAGAAACGTATTTTATAAATTCAAACACTGGAGATAAAAATGAAAGTCAAAGATGTAATGCATAAAGGCGTGGTATGGGTGAGGCCTGACACCTCGCTTGCGCAAATCGCCAAGAAAATGCGCAATGAGGATATCGGCGCAATACCGGTTGGCGAGAACGACCGCCTAGTGGGCATGGTGACGGACCGCGACATCTGTTGTCGCGCCCTCGGTAATCGCCGAGAAGTGAAGAAGCTTACCGCACGCGACGTCATGTCCAAACCCATCCTTTATTGCAGAACGAATCAGAGCATTGACGAGGCTGTCCGGCTGATGCAGCGGAAAAGGGTCCGTCGGCTGCCAGTGATCAACGAAAAGAAACGTATGGTTGGCATGTTGGCGCTCGGCGATGTCGCGAGGAAGGCCGCGACACGCCTGTCGGGTGAAATCATAAAAGCAGTTTCGGCCCATCATCGTTGAAGATCATAGCAAGGAGAAACGCGTGAATCGCCTTACAGGTAAAGTCGCGATTGTGACGGGCGGTGCGCTAGGAATTGGCCACGCCGCAGTTTCTCGCATGGCGGAAGAGGGCGCGTCAGTGGCAATCCTCGATGTGCTTGATAAGGAAGGGCAGGCTTTCGCGGCGCAGCTCGCTGGTAACGGACGAAAAGCAGGCTACTGGCATTGTGACGTCAGTAAGGAGGAGCAAGTCAGCAAAGTTTTCGACGACGTCGTCAAGCGTTTCGGCCGGTTCGATGTGTTGGTAAATAACGCTGGCGTATCGGGTGCAAGCAAGCCGACCCACGAGGTCAGCGAAGCCGAATGGGATTGGGTTCAGGCCATAAATGTTAAGGGCGTGTTCTTTTGTACCAAGCACGCAATTCGGCATCTACGCCACACCGGAGGCGGCAGTATAATCAATTTGTCATCGATTTATGGCTTGGTGGGCGCGCCCGATGTGCCGCCTTATCATGCCTCGAAAGGCGCCGTACGATTAATGACAAAGACCGACGCGCTGTTCTATGCAGCTGACCGTATCCGGGTTAATTCGATTCACCCCGGATTTATTTGGACTCCGATGGTTGAACATTACCTGAATAATTTGGGAGATGTGATGACTGGGCGCAAGGCGGTCGATGCTTTGCATCCATTAGGTCATATGGGTGAAGCTGATGACATCGCTTGGGGCGTTGTGTACCTCGCCTCGGACGAAGCGAAGTTTATAACTGGAGCGGAACTAGTCATCGATGGCGGCTATACGGCTCGTTGAAGCCAAATAATGGAAGTGGAGCGTGCTTTGGACGTCCTGGAAGCAATTTATCGGCGAAGGGCAATTCGGCAATACACGGCCGAGCCAATTGGTCGCGAACAATTAACTACGCTGATTGATGCAGCGATACAGGCACCCAGCGCTGTCGACCGGCAGCCGTGGCTATTTACAGTAATAGAAAATCAGGATTTGCTCGATCGCATATCTCAGCATGCTAAGAAACATATTTTAGCCAGCTTTAGACCGGAGCTAGCGTCCGATCATTTTCATTCACACTTGAGCGATCCCGACTTTCAAATATTCTATCATGCTCCCGTTCTAATTTTGATTTCTGCTGGCTCAGATGACGACTGGGCGGTAGAAGATTGTTCGCTGGCCGCGGCAAACTTGATGCTGGCTGCCTGCGCGATGGATTTGGGTACTTGCTGGATCGGTTTCGCGCAACGATGGTTGGAAACTGCACTAGGCAAAGCCACTATTGGCCTGCCCGAGGGCTCACACCCGGTCGCGCCAATTATTGTCGGACACCCTAATGGAATAGCGCAACCTGTACCACGCAAGCCACCGGATATTCGCTGGAAGAGATAGCGGAACGCACTCGAAAAGAGATTCGATCGTAGTCGCGAGAAAAAAGCCAAAAAATAGGATGGCGAGCAAAAGCCCGGAACACGTTAGGCAATCGCTTGCAGGAACATGCTCAAAATTACTCTACCCACGACTTCTGGCATCAAAGAAAATACCACGAAAATTCTCGTCTCGGCGGAAAGTTGACGCAGGTGCTGGGGCTGTACGATCCGCCCCGTAGCCACCCTTAGTGGCAGGCCTCGGGAATCGGCGTATAGGCGGAGCGAAAGTCCAGGGTGTCGTTCCCGTGATACGCCAAACAAACGACTATTGGTCGGAAGCTCTTCCCCAATTGCTTGAGCGCGTGCAGGCGAGCGTCAGCGGGCTGAGTTCGGACGATGCCGCGTCGCGGCTCGTCAAGTATGGCCTCAATCTTATCGAGGGCAGCGCACGCCAGCGCGTAGTGGTCAATTTTCTTCGGCGGTTTCTCAATCCCCTTATTCTTGTTCTTCTTGTCGCAGCCGGTCTCTCTGCCGCAACAGGAGATTCCGCAAGCTTCATCATCATCGCAACCATAGTTTTGCTCTCGGTTTTGCTCGACTTCATTCAAGAATACCGAGCGCAAAACGCCGCAGAAAAATTACGTGAAAGCGTCGCCATACAGGTACGCGCCTTACGTGATGGTGCGACCCGGGATGTTCCCGCGGCGCAAATTGTTCCCGGCGATGTCATTATACTTGCGGCAGGCGATCTGGTGCCGGCCGATTGCCGTGTGCTGGAAGCCAAGGATTTGTTCATTAATGAGGCCCTGCTTACAGGTGAATCCTATCCAGTCGACAAACAGGCCGATTGGCTAACTACAGATCGCGACCTCGCCATCAACGCAGTGCTGATGGGAAGCTCGGTTGTCAGTGGGACGGGGAAAGCCATTGTCGTTTCGACCGGGCGCGCCACGCAACTTGGCCAGATCGCCGGCGCTCTCCGGCGCGAGCCGCCGCCTACCGCTTTCTCCATCGGTTTACGCGATTTCGGCCTGCTCATCGTGCGCCTTACCGTGCTGCTCGCGCTCTTCACCTTGCTGATGAACCTTCTATTTGCGCGGCCATTGCTCGAATCTTTTCTTTTCGCGCTGGCGCTGGCCGTGGGCCTGACACCCGAGCTTTTGCCCATGGTAGTTTCGGTGACGCTCGCCCAAGGCGCGCAACGTATGGCGAAGAAGCAGGTTATCGTCAAACGCCTATCCGCTATCCACGATCTCGGTAGCATGGATATCCTTTGTAGCGACAAGACCGGCACACTCACTGAAGCCCGTGTTGCGCTTGCCGATGAAGTGGATCTTGCAGGTGTGAAAACGCAAGGCGTGCTGCAATTCGCCTACCTGAATGCTGCATATGAGACAGGTCTCAAGAGCCCCCTCGATGAGGCCATCTTGAAATCGGGGCAAACCGATCTCAGCGAATGGAAGAAGCTCGATGAAGTGCCTTTCGATTTCGAGCGGAGGCGGGTATCCGTCCTGGTCGAGAAGGCAGGCCAGCGCGTGCTGATCATTAAGGGCGCGCCCGAGGATATTCTGAAGCTTTCGAAGCGATATCAGGGGCCCGATGGTAAGCAACTGGAGTTGGATGAGCCGGCGTGCCAAAGAGCCAAAGTCACACTCGACCGGCTTGGTCAGGATGGCCTTCGCGCGTTGGGAGTGGGCTGGCGCGAGATGCCGGCCGATTGTACTTGCATCCGGATCCCGGACGAACACGATTTGATCTTTGCAGGCTTCGCCACCTTTCTCGATCCCCCGAAACAAAGTGCCGCACAGGCAATTGCAGAGCTAGGTCGGCTGGGCGTCGGAGTCCGCATTCTTTCCGGAGACAACGAGCAGGTGACACAGCATGTCTGTGGCAAGCTCAACATTCCCGTAAGCGGCTTGCTGACGGGTGCAGAGCTCAACATGCTCAGCGAGGATGCGCTGTCAGGGCGCTTGCATGAGGTGAACCTTTTCTGCCGCGTCACGCCGGCGCAAAAACTTCGCATTATCGCGGCGCTCCGCCGTCAGGGCCATGTAGTTGGTTACGTCGGCGACGGCATCAACGATGCGCCGTCGCTGCATGCGGCAGACGTCGGACTTTCTGTTGACAGCGCAGTTGACGTGGCGAAGGACGCGGCCGCTATGATTCTGCTGCAGAAGGATCTGGGCGTTCTGGTCGATGGCGTGCGGGAAGGCCGGCGCACCTTCGCCAACATCATGAAATACGTGATGATGGCAACGAGTTCCAATTTTGGAAACATGTTCTCGATGGCGGGAGGTGTGCTGTTCTTGCCTTTCCTGCCTATGCTGCCAATCCAGATTCTCCTTAACAATCTGCTTTACGATTTGTCGGAAATGCCCATTCCGATGGACGAGGTAGATGCTGAGATGATCGAACGTCCGCGTCACTGGGACATACGTTTTGTGCGCAATTTCATGCTGACGCTGGGGCCGGTAAGCTCGGTATTCGACTTTCTGACCTTCGCGTTGCTGATATGGGTATTTCATGCGAGTGAAGTACTCTTCCATACAGGCTGGTTTGTCGAATCTCTGGCGACGCAGGTATTGGTAATCTTTGTCATCCGAACGCGCGGCAGCCCACTGAAAAGCCGACCCCACCACGCGTTGACAATCACCTCACTCTCTGTGGTGATGGCGGCGCTGCTGTTGCCTTACACACCACTCGGACGCTGGTTTGGCTTCACACCTCTGCCGCCGCTACTGCTTGCGGCAATTGCGATTATGACAGCGCTTTATCTGCTTCTGGCCGAATTTGTGAAACGCTGGTTCTATCGCCGTTTCGCAAGCCCAATCATCAGTAATCTCTGATTTTCATGTTCTGCATTGCCTTCTGACTGGTTGAGACTGCTCTACATAACATCCACTAAAAGCTCATTGTGGAGTTGGCGGTACAGGTTGCCAGTCGTCGTTGCACTGCTGAACATACGGATAATAGCCTGGTGGATCATCGCACCAGTACCAATAATAATCCGCGCCTTCTTCGTAGTAATATTCGGGCCCGACATAGTCCGGGTACGGATAGAGCGGCTCCGGATAGAAAAACCAGAAGCCATCGGCAAACCACCACCAGCCAAAGTGGTGGTGATGCCAGGTGTGGCGCCAAGAGCCGTGAGTCCAGGCCTCTTTTTCCTGAGAAGTAAATTCAGCAAAGCTGTGACCGTGGAAGGCGCCGGTCATATTCGGAGCGCGCACGCCCCGCACACCGGTGGAAGGCTGCGCGCGTTGCCCACCCTGCGAGGGTCCATGATAGCCAGGAGGCATCCCGCGGAAATTCTGGGACGGCATCTGGCCGTGAAATGACGGCATTTGACCATGACCACCAGAAGAGATTTGACCATGACCTCCAGAAGAGATTGCATGACCCCCTGAAGGTGTACCGTGGGGATCTTGCGCTTGCGTGGCTTGTGGCTGGTCAGCGGATTGTTGGGCATCAGCCGCGAGGGCGGAGATTTGCGCCGCAACTGCGCACCCCACAAGCACTGTTGCGCCGATAAATAGCTTCGCTGGAAAATTCATAGGCATACCCCTCTCTAAATAGCGATTATCGTCCGAGAAGTCTGAACTGCAGATGAACACTAGGCTCAGCTGGCATTGGGTTTTTGCTGGTCAACCGGCTTTAGACATTGGCTAAAAGTGGATTACTTGGCGGCCTATCCCAAAGCGGACATGGTTTCTTATTCACAATTTTTCACAATTTTGGGGTGGCTCTCGCGGAGGCAGGCAGCGGCGCCTAACTAGGAACGAACATCAGAAACGCTGCCAATCCCATGATTACAGTAGCTATCCAGCCCAAGATGATGGTCGATCGACCTGCTGTAAACAGGCCCATGACGGATTTCTTGGAGACAAGCAGAATGATTACGACCATTAAAGGCACGGCTACAATCCCGTTTATTACCGCACTCCAGAACAGGGCCTTCATTGGATTAATTGGGGAATATTGAATGATGAGTGCGGCGAGCACGCTGATGGCTATGACGCCATAGAAACCGCGAGCGTCGGTCGCTTTCAGTTCGAGGCCCCAACTCCACCCCATTGCCTCGGAAAAGGCGTAAGCGGCAGAACCAGCAAGGACCGGAACGCCGATCAGGCCCACACCGAGAATTCCAAGTGCGAACAGCATGAATGCAAAATCGCCAGCCAGAGGGCGCAGCGCGCTCGCCGCTTGGGCAGCCGTCTCGATGTCTTTCACCCCTGCCACATTAAGGGTCACAGCGGTCGCCAGAATGATGAAATAGGCCGTGAGATCAGAGTAAAACATGCCGCTCCAAGTGTCCCAGCGAATACGACGGAGTTCTGGTCTAGCTGAATGTTCATCGCGCCTAAGCGGTGCAGCATCTTGCCGGATTTTCATGTCCTCGACCTCTTCTGATGTCTGCCAGAAGAAAAGGTAAGGACTGATGGTGGTCCCGAATACGCCCACCACCACTGTGGCCGTTTTGGAATCCGGTGTGAGATCGGGCCAAACCGTTCGCAGTGCTACTTGGCCCCAAGGAACATGAACAGTGAACAGGACTGCAGCGTAAGCCAATAGGGAGAGCGTCAACCATTTTAGGTAGACGACATAGCGGTGATAGGGGACAAACACCTGCAACAGCAGGGTTCCGAAAACGAATATCACCGTCATAAGGTGGCGATTAAATCCGGTGACGAGTTCCGAGACCTCTCCCATAGCCGCTATATCGGCGGCGATATTAAGCGTGTTGGCGACCAACAATAACAGGACGACGCCCTGAAGGACGATTGGCGGGAAAGCATCCTTGATATTGGCGGCAAGGCCTTTTCCGGTGACCCTGCCTATGCGGGCGCACATAGATTGGATCGCAGCCATCAGCGGGAAGGCTAACGGCATCGTCCATAACATGTTCAGGCCAAATTGAGCACCCGCCTGGGAGTAGGTGACTATCCCACTCGGATCGTCGTCGGCCACGCCCGTAATAAGGCCCGGACCAACCCGTGCAAGAGGATGTTCTTTGAAGCGAGCCCAAAGGGTCTGAAGGACCTTTGTGTGCTGGTGGCCGTCTTTGCCGCCTTGAGAGGAGTACATGCAGTTCACATTGGGCTTGTGCGAAAAAGGTGATGTGACTGGGTCCTCTTTTACTACTTGACGAAACCTTACGCACCTTTGTGAGGCCCGTTGGTAGGTTCATATTTCAATTGGACTTTTAGGAAATGTGCGATTGGGGCTTTCTAATTCGTGAATACTCCTCGGGCCGCGACAAATCTACCACCCGAAAAGCCTGTGTGCGCTACGCCACACGCCCGTCAATGATCGTGATCATGCGGTCGGCGGATTCCGCGAAAGCCTCATCGTGCGTCACGGCCAGCACTGCCCTTCCGTGCTCGCGCGCCAGATCGCGCAGTATCTGCTGCACCGTCGCGCTTGACTTGGTATCGAGGTTTCCGGTGGGTTCGTCGGCCAAAATCAACGCTGGGTCGTTTGCGAGCGCGCGCGCAATGGCTACACGCTGGCTTTGACCGCCCGAAAGCTGATTCGGCAATTTGCCGGCATGCTCGCCAAGGCCAAGGTCTCCCAGGGTTTTCGCGGCTCTTGTTTTGGCTTCGGCTTCGGACAGCTTGCCAAGCCGCCGCATCGGCAGGGCCGCGTTTTCAAGTGCCGAAAATTCCGGCAACAGAAACGGCGACTGGAAAACAAAGCCAAGCTCCGACAGCCGCAAATCGGCTAACTGGTCGTCGCCGAGTCCGGTTGTGTCGGCGCCTTTCAATAGCACGCGGCCACTGGTTGGCTTGTCCAGCAGCCCCAACAGATAAAGCAGTGACGACTTGCCTGAACCGGATGGGCCGGTAATGGCGACAAATTCGCCCTGGCGGATTTCCAGGCTGACATTCTCGACCAGCGTGACCGGAACTGTCTCGGCAAGCCGCCGTGTGAGCTTTTCGGCCCTGAGAACGACGTCCGTCACGTGCCGCCACGCAAAATATCGACCGGGCGGAGATGCGCCGCCTTTCGCGCGGGCAAGAACGCCGCCGCCATTGCGGCTAAAAGCGCAAATCCCCCGGCGATGGCGAACTGGTACCAACTCCAGTCGATGGGCAGCTGAATTGTATCGCCGCCCGGAATCTTGAATTCCAGTCCGTTCATCGAAAACATGATGGCGGTGCCAAGCGGCAAACCGGCCAGCGCGCCCGCTACGCCCAGCAACAGGCCCTGGGCCAAAAAAACCTGCTCGATATCGTAAGAATGAAACCCCATGGATTTCAGGATGGCGATTTCGCGCTGTTTTTCCATCACCACGGTCGAGATTACGTTGTAGATGCCGAAAGCGGCCACCACCAAAACCGCACTGACCACCGAATACATGATGATATTGCGGATCATCAGCGTGTTCATCAGGTCTTCGAATGCTTCCTGCCATGACACCGATTTGTAACCGACATGGGCTTCAATCGCGGCGGCGGTGTCGCGTGATCGATAGGGATCGGAAAGCTTGATCACGATGGTGTTGGCGCGGTTGGCGCGGTTGAGAAGCGACTGCACGCGCTTGAGCGTGACAAATGCCTCGCTCTCGTCGTAACTGGCCCGGCCTGTGTGAAAGACGCCGACGATCTTGAAGGTATGGATTTGACCAGTGGTCGCCGTGACCGTGACGTTCTGATCCATCCGCAGCGAAAGAATGCGAATGAGCTCGCTTCCCAGCACGATCCCGTCTGCATTGGAGATAAGGTTGGCGATGTCTCCCTGCTGCATGTAATTTTCGATAGTCGAGACGGTGTTGATTTCTGCAGGAACAATGCCGTTGAGTGTGATGGCCACGTCCTTGCCGGCGAAATTGATGAGTGCCTGACCGGTCAGCACCGCAGATGCTTTCAGGCCGGGCAGGGTGCGCAGATATTCCAGAATGCGCTCATAACCGCGTATGCCGCGCGTCTCGGTTTCCGGCTTTATGTTCCTGATCTCGACGGCGCCCGTTTGATAGATTTGCTCGGCCGGCTGCAGATGCGGATTGCGGAATTCGTCTTCGATGGTGATATGAGGTGAGTTGTCCACCAGGCGTTTTATGAAATCATTTTCCGAGCCCAGCATCATCGAGGAAACGCCAAGAAAGAATCCTACTCCCAGTACAATGCCAGCCAGCGACACCAGGCTCTGGCGCTTGCGCGCGATCAAATGGCGAACGGCTATGCCGAGAAGCAGCGGGTTCACTGTCCGCCTTCCACGCTTGCATGCGCGTGCTCGCCATCCTTCAGGTCTGAACCCGGTTCTTTCACGATCAGATCGTTTGTCGTCACGCCCTTGAGAATTTCGGTCTGCGATGGTCCCCTGACACCCACTGTGACGGAAACCTGCTTCAGGCGGCCGTCGACCACCCACCAGAGATGATCGCCGACGACTGCAGTAGACGGAACCAGAATGGCGCTGCCCGTTTCACGAATGACAATGTTGGTCTCGGTCGTCATGCCGATTTGCAGCGGCGTTTCCTTGTCGAGGCTGACCCGCACCCGGTAGCTGCGCGCGACCGGATCGCCCTTGGGCGTGATGCTCTCGACGTGGCCGTAAAAAATCTGACCTGGAAAGGCGTCGGCGCGGATCAGCGCTTTCTGGTTCTGTTTGACCAGCGAAATATCCTCTTCGTCCACTTCGGCCGAAATGCGCAACGGCGAGTGGCTGTAAAGCCAGAACACGGCCTGATCGATCGGGATGAATTCACCGATTTCTCCGTCCCGGCGTATGACCAGGCCGTCTGCCGGCGCCGTCAGCACCATGTATTGGGCCTGGGCCTTGGCTTCGGCGACGGCCGCGCTGGCAGCGAGCCATGTTGTCTTCGCTTTGTCGTAGGTTTGCTTCGCGATAGCACCGCTATTCAACAAGGATGCGTAGCGCTCATAATCCTGATGGGCGAACTGTTCCTGCGCGATCAGCTGGTTGAGTGCATTCTCGACATCCTGATTTTCGAGCCGCGCCATTATCTGGCCTTTGACGACATTCTGGCCTTCGTCGACTTCCAAGCTGACAATGCGCGCGCCGATCCTGGGCGCTATGGGCAGCATGGTCGTGGGCTCGACGGTGCCGGTGGCATAAACCGCTTGCACCGCGGGACCCAGCACCGGATGGACGACGCCCATACTTTTGGGCGCAAAAATCCACAGCACGATGGCCACGGCGACGATGAGAGCTGCCGCGGCAATGATCCATCTGAGAGCGTGCCGCTTGAACATGAGCATCTTTCCAATAACAATAAATGATTTGGATTTCGATTGGGCTGCCTTGATCAAGATCAAGCGATACCCAAAGTTGCAAGTCTTTTAGCCGAAAACATGCCCCCGCCCCTGCAGCTGGCCGTAGAAGAGGTTGAACGCGTGCTCCTCACGCATTCTATACTGCGCCAGGAAAGCATGGAGTGTGGCCCGCTCGCGCATCCAATTAGCAGCAGATTGATGCCAGCAATACTCACACGCCGAACGGATAGGTGTCAGGCAATCCCCTGAGCTCTTTCGTATCTAGCGGCGCGACGGCCTTGGTTTCATCGAACCAAATATATTCATCGAACTGCTTCGGCAACGTTGATTGAAAATAGTGACTGGCAAGTTCTGTTTCGGGCCGGTAAATCACGCCTATGGCCCGTTCCAGCCGCGGTTTGGCCAGCGTCTCGCCGTCGCCGAGCCTGGCGTCATGCAGGTTAAGTAGAAAGCGCGGCAGCCGCGTGTCGTGGCACAGCCTTTCATAGCTTTGAGCGTGCGATGGTCGCACCGCCTTGATTTCCATCGGCGCATCCCAGTCGGACGCCGCGGCTACCGTGCCGCGATCCGTGCCAAATCCGATTATGTATGCGCTGGCGCCGAACTCAGTGCGGCAAAGATGGCCGATATTGTGCTCGCCACGCGCCGCCATCTCGGTCGCCGCGGAATTTCCCACATGCGAGTTGTGCGCCCAGATGACCGCCTTGCATTGCGGCCCGTGAAAAGCCTGCAACGTCTTTAATGTTTCGAACATATGGTCGTCGCGCAAATTCCAGGACGCGCGCGAGCCATAATACATAATGCGGTAATAGCGTTCAGCATTGGCAACCAGCCTCGCATTCTGCACGACGTCAAGGTAACGCTCGCCGTCGTGTTCGGCATATTGACGGTGCTTGTGAACAAGGTCGGCCAGCATGCGAACGACGTCTTCCTCGCATGTCCGATAGCCACCCGTCAGCGCCGCATGACCGTATGTGGCGGGATCGGTCTGCCACGGCGTCAGGCAGCCATATCGCTCCCGCGCGATCCGTGCGGCCTCGGGGTCGACATCGTCAAGATATTTCACGATGGCGCGTATCGAATTGTAGAGACTGTAAAGATCGAGGCCGTGAAAGGCGATCCGCTGCTCTGCGTCGAGGCCCGCATTGTGGGCGCGCAGCCAGTCAACGAATTCCCGTACCTCGTTGTTGCGCCACATCCAAACCGGGAACCGGGCGAATGCCGTCCATTCGGATGGCGGAAATTCGAAATGGCGCACATAGTGATCGACGCGGGCGGCATCGGGCCAGTCACCTTCGATTGCAACAAAATTAAAACCCTTTGTTTGGATCAACTCGCGTGTGATACGCGCCCGCATACGGTAGAATTCCGAGGTGCCGTGGCTGGCTTCGCCAATCAAAACCACGCGCGCATCGCCGATGCGCCGGAGCAGCGGCTCAAGGTTGGCGGCGTCAATAGAATCGAATGATTCAGCGCAATCGGCGATATTGCGCGCCAGTTTCTGATCGGATGTTTCCTTGGCGGGTCGGCGCCGTTTGGGGGGAAGGGGAATTTCTTCCTCGGGCGCCCAGCCTTCTTCGCCAAGCAATGGCACAAAACGAACGTCCGCCAGGTCTTCAGTTTTATATTCATGCTGCGACAGCCGTGTTACCCGCACCAGTTCCTGCGCGCGCTGATCGGAACCCACAGGAATGATCAACCGCCCGCCAATTTTAAGCTGGCACTTGAGGGTGTCAGGGATTTTTGGTCCGCCCGCAGCCACCAGAATGGCGTCGTAGGGAGCGTGCTCGGGCCAGCCGCGTGTGCCATCGGCATGCAGAACGTGGACATTGTCATAGCCTAAATCGGCAAGTGTGGTTGCGGACTTGCTGGCTAACTCGCTGACATATTCTACGGTGTAGACCTCTGCGGCAATTTTCGAGAGCACGGCTGCGGCATAGCCGGAACCGGTGCCTATCTCGAGGACCTGTTCGCCACCGTTGAGTAGCGCGGCTTCGATCATTAGGCCGACGATATAAGGCTGCGAAATGGTTTGGCCTGCGGCAATAGGCAAAGGCGTGTCTTCATAGGCGAATTCACGCATATGTTCGGGCAGAAACGCCTCGCGCGGCACCGCGCGCATCGCATCTAGAACGGCATTCGTCTGCACGCCTCGCGCCAAGACCTGATGCTCGACCATGTATTCGCGCTGTTGCGAGAAATCAGAGGTGGGCATTTGCATGATCGATGTCTTCTTAAATGGCTTTTAAAAATGCCATTTCTTGCGTTGAATAATTTGATGTAAAACAAATATGGGCCAGGAAGTTTGTTCCAATAAGTCCAGTAGTTACAGGACGTTGTGTGCCCTTTTGCAGAGATTGCCATTAGGTTTGCACGCAAGCACGGAATGCAAATTATTTATGGAATCAAAACCGCTGCGCCTGTCAGCTGCCCGTTACGCAAATCGGAAAGTGCTCTATTTGCTCCGGACAAAGGGTATCGCACTGTCATTGTGCGGATTTTTGTCTTCGCCGCGAGGGCAAGGAATTCTTTGGCGTCGCGCCTGGTAAGATTGGCCACCGAACGCAGGCTGCGTTCGTGCCACAGGATGTCGTAGGGAAAAGACGGGATATCGCTCATGTGAATCCCGGCGCAAACGACCACGCCGCCTGGCCGCACGGCTCGAAGTGCGGCAGGCACGAGCTCGCCCACCGGCGCGAAGATAATTGCAGCATCCAGCGGTTCAGGCGGTGGTTGATCGGAGCCGCCGGCCCATCTTGCGCCCATGCTGTAGGCGAAAGTTTCGGCTTTCTCGTCGCCGGGGCGCACGAAGGCATAAACTTTCTGCCCATGGGCGTTCGCTACCTGCGCGATGATATGGGCGGCGGCGCCGAAGCCGTAAAGCCCAAGCCGTTGCGCCGCGCCTGCAGCCTTTAGCGAGCGCCAGCCGATGAGCCCAGCGCACATTAATGGCGCGGCCTCTTCGTCCGAATAATTTTCTGGCAGCGAAAAAATGAAACGCGCATCCGCGATTGTTTCGTTCGCAAAGCCGCCATCGATCTGGAAGCCAGTAAATCGCGCAAGGGGACACAGATTTTCTTCACCTCGTTGGCAGAATTCACATATGCCGCAAGCCCAGCCGAGCCAAGGAACGCCGACGCGATCACCTATCTTGAACCCAGTAACCCCTTCGCCAAGTGCCTCGATGCGGCCGACTATTTCATGTCCAGGTATAATCGGTAATTTTGGGTTAGGAAGTTCTCCGTCCACGACATGAAGGTCGGTTCTACAAACGCCGCAAGTGGCGACGGCAATCCGCACATGACCCACATCGGGCTGGCGCGTGGCTATTTCCACTGCCTTCAAAGGTTCGTGCACGTGCTCAAGATGCATGCCATGCATGGCTGCCCATTCTAGTCACAGTATCCACTTACTGCAGGAAAAAGCAGCTTTGAGCGGATCTAAGAGCCCGTCCTGACGGGTACTATTTACTTTTCAGTATTTCTTCCAGGAAGCTACGAAGGTGTGGGCTCGCACCCACGGCAAAACCCGCAACTAGTGCTGCGATTGTGGCCCCTTGGGCCTCACTCTGCGTCAGGCAATACAATTGGTTTCCCAACAGTCGTCCTAATTCGACTGCAGCTTCATTGGCTACATAGGGTTGCGAGCTGCGTTTAGCATGATGTGGCGCCGTTTGCATTCGTGCGAACCAGTTACCTAAAAGCACTATCAGCACGCAAAACAGCAGCGCCCCTATTCCAGTCAATAGCGCTGCAATTGCGGGAGTAAAGCTTTGCAGTAGCGCGAGATAAACCGCCCCCCACAAAGCAACAATTGCCGCCACAGCAATCACGGCTGCGATCAGCAAGGAAGCCGTGGAAATTGCCAGGCGCGCGAAATATCGCTCCATCTTTATCCCCGGCAATGCTTGCAATGGCGGCCGTTGAACATGAAACCCGCGAGCACACCGATGCCAAGAGCAATCAGCGCTGCGTTGACAGGTTGTTCTTCAATCTTATGCGTAAGCCCCGCGGCGCGGTTGGTGGCTTCGTTCCATACACGTCCAGCCGCTTCTCGAACTTTCTCCGACGCTTCGGCTTGCCCGTGACGTGCCAAATCCTTCAGGATTTGTCCAACGTCGCTAAATTGCGCCCTCAACTCCTTTATTTCCGCTTTGAGCGCTTCAATATCGGCTTCCGTTGCAGATGCCATGACACGTCCTCTTCATGAGACATTGTTCTCTTAGGATAATCGAGCAAATGGCGCTCTGATCTAGGTCAAAGAATGCTAGTTCTGAGACGTTAAAAAGTTATTTGGAGTTCCGAAAAGGAGAATCCAATGGCCGAAAAATCGCGAAAAGTACGCCGGCGGGCGAAACCAGGCGCTCGGGGCAAAGGCGCCTTTTTTCATATCCAGGTGCGCCCGAAAAGCGAATTTAGCGTCTTTCGCGCTCAGGATATTGGCAAGAAAGGCGGGCTTGAACGGGTCGCGGGACGGCGCCCAAATGGATCTTGGGCTACGCAAAAATGGTTGATCGGCAAAGATCATGCCCATCGCGTGGGCCGCCGGCTAGTGCCGGATAGCGTCGAGGCGCGAAAGCTTTTACGCTTGCTGGGCTCCACGCCGGTACATCTGGGTGGTGACCGGTTCAAAGCCAAAGACAGGATTAAGATACCCGAATCCAGCAAACCAACACCTGCGATGCGGCGCGCGCAATTACGGAATATTCGTAAGGCCCAAGCCGCGCTCAGGCGCCGTCGCAAAAAATAGCAATCTGCAGCGCGTTGTTCGCCACAGATTGGCGGGTTTATCGCATCGGTTCGTGAGTGTTTGGCGAGGAGGCATGCTCAGGCTTCTGGATGGAGCGGAGATAGACAACCAGTGCGCTGACAGCAGCTGGGTTCAGCCGCAGGGTTGGCATGTCAGGGTGCCCGACCCGTATGCCCTCCACCAGTTCCTTTTCCAATACGTTTTCGTGATATCGAGACAGTATATGCCGGAATACTGGCGCGTTGGGCCGCGGACTGGTGCCCATTTTACCGATTGCATGGCAAGCGCTGCATTGCCTCGAGGCGAGCAGGCGCCCGTCTTCGCGTTGTGCAGTCGAGTTGTCGTCAACCTTTGGTGCGCCTTGCACTTGGGCAGTCATCATGCAAAGCGCTAAGCCGGCTCCCAGACAGTGGGCAAGATAACGAATATGCAGCCTTTTTCTCATGATTTGTCGGGTCGCGCGCGGCCACGCCATTCGTGCCGTGAAGAGCCAATATGCTGTAGCAGGTCGTCTTCGGAGACCGACACCAAATCGCTGTGACCAAAACCTTTGGAATAATCAAGCACCGAAATGATCTCGGGCGTTATCCGCATCATTGGCGCCAGTGCGGGGCTCGGGCGGGACCACTTTGCGTACTCCGGATATCTTTCGAGCATTCGTGTTCCAGCCTGTTCAAATTCATCATCATTCTTGACTGTAGACGCTTTCGCAGCAAGCGAGAGGCCCTGAATATCCAGGGGGTTCGCAAAGTCGCTGGCAATGGCTATCGAGACCCTCGGGTCTTGCTCGATATTGAGGAACTTCTGGCTCAGGCGAGAAACGAAACAGTACAGCTGAAAACCCACATTGGCATACCCCACCACTGTAGCCTGAGGCCAGCCGTCGGGCCGGTTCGTGGCGATCGTCATGATCCGGTGGCCATCCAGTAGGCGTAAGATAAGATCACGCAGTTCTGAGTTCATGAGATCTGGCTTCATCCTATGCTTTCATAATTATATTTTTAAGATCGCTATGCTGGCACAGCATTGATCGCGATCAACAACCTTTGCATATTTTTGGGCCGTTATTTTCAATAGATACAAGAATAGGAAGCTTCAATTCCAGGAAAAATGTCACGACGGCCTTAGCTGATTTCTTCCCACAAAATACGAAAATATTCGGTCTCAAGGCCATGGATTGATTTGGGTCAAGGTGCCGGCAGAGCGGGTCGCTAAAATACAAAAAAAGGAAGAGAGACATGCCCCAGATTCACAAACGCATATGGATCACCGTAATGGATAGCTCGCGGGCGCGTTTTCTCAAGCTGGAGAATGGCCAGCTACTTGCTGCGTGCCCGGTAGTACTTGCGGACTCCGAGAGCAGAGGACATTCACGCGAGCTGAAATCCGATCGGCCGGGACGGAACATGAGCTCGGCGCGTTCTGGCGTGCGTCATGCGATCGAACCCCAGCACGATTATCATAAGCTCGAAAAGCGAAAATTCGCAGCGCGCGTTGCCGAACTGCTCGGCCAGGCTTTCGAAAGGCGCCAATTCAACGAACTTATTCTCGTTGCGCCACGGCGAAGCTTGGGTGAGCTGAGGGGCTTATTATCGGCCAATGTGCAAGCCTGTCTTCGTCACGAAATTCCAAAAGACTTGATGAAGCATGAGACAAGCGATCTGCAGCGTCAACTCGCACCGTTTCTTATGATTCACGAATAGCGGAGAAAATAAAATGCTCGGAATCAATCCTGACAAAGTCTGTCATATCATCGTAAAGGCGCGCACATTCGACGCCAAGGAAGAGGTAAGCGATCCCGATTCGGGCTCGAACGCCACCGACGACGGCAGCCGTGATATTTTGGAAGATCTCGCGGAAGATGCGACATACCAGGAACTCATCGAATTTATTCGTAGCCTGGACGAGGAAGAACAGATCAATCTTGTAGCGTTGGCCTGGGTTGGGCGCGGCACTTATAGGCGCGCGGAGTGGAAGGAAGCGCTTTCGGAAGCGCGCGCCGCGCACAATGCGCGCACAGCGGAATACCTCACTGGAATGCCGATGTTGGGCGATTTCTTGGAAGAAGGTTTGGACGCATTCGATGAAAGCTGCGAGAAGTTCGAGACTGGTCGTTTGTAGAATTCGTCTATGTCAAATCATTCTGTGGCATGGTGTTAAAAAAGTCGCTGGTTCGCAGAAACCCTGTTGTCACTTATCAAGCACCGGCGGCATTTCATCAAGCATGCGAACGGGTAGGGCAATCTCCCTCTTCAATGCACCATGAACACCGGAAGCCGAGCGCCATCAAGAATGTTCTGCGTGACACCACCAAAAATCAATTCGCGGGCGCGGCTATGGCTGTAACCGCCCATGACCAGGAGGCCGGTGCCAATTTCGTGAGCCTTCTCGACAAGGGCGTCAGCGATGCTGAGACCGCCCGGAATTACGAAATGCTTTTCCATGCTAAATCCGTGCCAGCCGAGTTGTTCCGTCAATGTATCGATGCATTCGACGCAGCGGAGCGGTTTGCGGCTTGGCTCATCGGCCGATAAAATGGCAATCCTTTTCGCCTTTGCCAGGATGGGCATGGCGGCAGTAATCGCGCGCGCGGCTTCCGGCGTCTCCTTCCAGGCAATCGCGATCGTTCCCGACAGGTGTTTCGGCAGCGTCGCGGACGCCAGCAGCAGAGGACGGCCGCTTTCCACAAGCAGCGTACTGGTCAAACCCGGCGTCCATTGCTGTTGGTTTGGCGCATTGTCGAGCACGATAAGATCGCTAAACCGCGCGCGGCGCGTTGTGCATTCAACCGCATTACCGGTTTCCTCGCGCCATGATGCGGAAACCGCCTGCGGCCCCGGGGGCGTATCGGCAAGCGCAATTTTCTCCGTCCGGCACCAATCGTCGAATAGATGACGTGCGCGTTTGGCAAGCGCTGCATCCTCGTCTTGGAAGGCCTGGATGAAACCCGGAATCACCGTCGCTGTTCCCACGTCGTACGGCGCCGCACGTGCGACCATTTCGTTCACGTCTTGGCGAACGCAGAAGCATTCGATATGCGCGTTGAAAAGCCTTGCGACCTCCAAGCTAGCCGCAAGCGCGGGCTTGTTGCCACCGCCATACATAGGCACCAAGATCGTCTTGATCATGTCCATTCTCCTACCCTTCGAGACTTTTCTACGGTATGGGGAAGGGATCCGCTTTGATACCGATCAAATCCTCGGTACCGTGGCAATGGACCAGTTAAACTAGTAATATTTTCCGGCAAGGCAGTTGATGGGCCAGCTATGCCTGAAAATACCGTTCGGTACGACGCTTTATTTCTTACCCTGATTTCAACCGCCGTCGATGGTATTATTGTTATCGACAAAGAAGGTCGGATTCGCATATTCAACGCGGCCTGCGAGCGGTTGTTCGGCTATATGCAGGACGATGTCGTCCATCAAAACGTTAATATGCTGATGCCGCAGCCTTATCGCTCCGAACACGACGGCTATCTCGCTCACTATCGCGCAACGGGCGAGAAACGCATCATTGGCATTGGCCGCGAGGTCACCGGCCAGCGCAAAAACGGCACCACTTTTCCCATGTACCTTTCTGTCGGCGAAGGCAAGCTTGATGGGAAGACGATCTTCGTCGGAATCATTCACGACCTTACCGATCGAAAACGAGCAGAAACACGGCTCGGTGAACTTCAATCCGAATTGCTGCATGTCTCGCGCTTAAATGCGATGGGCCAGATGGCGTCCGCTCTGGCGCATGAATTGAATCAACCCCTTACGGCTATCATGAATTATGTCAAAGCGGCGCGCAGGACGATCGAGGCGGAGGGTGGGCCGATGGTAGCGAAAGCAGTGGAACTCATCGACAAGGCTTCTGCCCAGACCATACGAGCAGGTCAGATCATCCGCCACCTGCGCGATTTTATAGAGAAACGAGAAACCGGCCGCTCGCAGGAGAGCCTCAACAAATTGTTGGAGGAAGCAGTCAGTCTTGGCTTTATGGGCGCAGCCGACACAAATGTGCAGGTGCAGCTTGCGCTTGATCCTGCCTTAGAATCAATTTTGATCGACAAGGTGCAGTTGCAGCAGGTGATGATCAATCTTATCCGCAATGCGGTAGAAGCTATGCAGGCCACGGAACGGCGCGCGCTTATGGTAAGCAGTGCGCAAGCAGGAGGGAATTTTGTCGAGGTCGCAGTCATCGATACTGGACCCGGTCTAGCGCCCGAAGTGACCAGCCGGCTGTTCCAGCCCTTTGTCACCACTAAGGACAAAGGCATGGGCATAGGCCTCAGTATCTGCCAATCCATCATCGAAGCACATGGAGGGCGCATTTGGGCCGAGCCCAACGAAGGTGGCGGAACAGCTTTTCGTTTCCGACTGCCAATATCGCTTGACGCGGGAGAAGGCGAGTGATGGACGACGCTAACGTATTTGTCGTGGACGATGACGCCGATGTGCGCGAACTCACTCTGCGCACTGTTGGAGGCATCAGGGTTTCACGCCGAAGGCTTCGATGGTCCTAAAAAATTCCTTTCCAGCACAGGGCCCACCCGCGCCGGATGTCTGATCGCCGACATCCGCATGCCCGGCATGGATGGGCTGGAACTGCAACAGGAACTCATCAAGCGCGGTGCGAACCTGGCTGTCATCATCATCACCGGCCATGGTGATGTGCCGCTCGCCGTGCGCGCCATGAAGGCGGGCGCCCTCGACTTCATCGAGAAGCCCTTTGACGACGAAATTATGCTCGCCAGCGTGCGGCGTGCATTGGCTGAAGGGCAAAGCCAGCACCGGGACACGGCGCTCGCACAAGCGGCCAAAGAACGCGTTAACGGGTTGACGCCGCGGGAACGGCAGGTGCTCGAACTGCTCCTCGCTGGAAAGCAGAACAAGGGCATCGGCCACGAGTTAAATATCTCGCCCCGCACCATCGAGATTCACCGCGCCCATCTCATGGACAAGATGCAGGCGCGCAGCCTGTCGGAACTTGTTCGGCTCGCCATCGCCGCCGGCATCGTGCCGCACACGGCATAAGCAGAATTACGTATATAATAACAGGAGAGCGGCACCTATCTTCCGTCGGGTGATGGAAGGTAGATTTTTGTGAGCGAGACAGTCGATCACACCGTTTTTGTCATTGATGACGACGAGGCCGTGCGCGATTCCCTTCAGCTGCTCCTGGAATCCCATGGTCTGACGGCGTGCGCCTATGCAACCGCGCGCGCGTTTCTTGATGCCAATCCTAGGCCCGTTTCGGGTTGTCTTTTGCTCGATATTCACATGCCAGGACTGAGCGGCCTGGAATTGCTCGATGAATTGCGCACGCGCGGCGCCGCCATTCCGGTTATCTGTATTACCGGACGCTACGATGCTGGGCTGGGCAGACGCCTCAAAGAGGCAGGCGTCATGGAGCTACTGCTCAAGCCGGTAGATGATGTCGAGTTAAAAGCCGCGATTGATCATGCCTTGAATACTGTTCGCGCCAGTTAATACGCAGCCTGCGAAATCGCCCTAAGTAATATCCACTACGTGAAACTCCTGAATTTAACTGCGCTCCGTCCGCAGCCATTCTCATCGCGTCAAGAGATGCAATCGCAAAGGGAGCGCATCATGCAAACCGCAACAGTACTCGCTTATTCGCGCCATTCACCGTCCAATGGCGTCGCATTCGAAAGCCTGGGTGCCCTGCGGCAAATCGGGATTGCTGCGCCTTATGCGCGCAATGAAACCATCTTCAACGAAGGCGATAGCGCGGAAAATTCCTATCGCGTGGTCAGCGGCGCTGTACGCCTTTGCAAGATGCTGCCCGATGGGCGGCGCCAGATAGCGGAGTTTTTTCTTCCCGGCGATTATTTTGCATTGGGTGGATTTGACGAGCACCTTTTCACCGCGGAAGCAGTTACTGAAACGGTTGTTGCCTCGATTTCACGCCGCCGCGTCGAACGCCTGTGTGAGCAAACGCCCGAGATCCGCAAGGAATTACTGTCGCGCGTCTATGACGACTTGTCGGCGACGCAAAATCACCTGGTGATGTTGGGCCGCCAGAGCGCCAAGGAGCGCATTGCATCGTTTTTGCTTTTGCTCGCTGCGCGCGTGAAAGCGAGCGATGGCGAAATCATCGAACTTCCGATGGGCCGCCAGGACATCGCGGATTATCTTGGGCTCACCATCGAGACCGTTTGCCGCGCGCTCAGCGATCTTAAGCGGAGCAGGCTGATCACGACGCCAAACACGCATCAGGTCGTACTCAACAACTGCGAGGCGCTGCGAGCGCTCACCGAAAACGAGATCTGACAATCGACGGAGCAGGCCATGTCCTACGTCAAGACCATTGTTGCTGTGACAGGTGGCAGCTGCGACGGTACGGCATAGGCAGCCGCCTTCGCCTCTGCTGTGCCTTTTGCTGTGCATGTGTGGGCAATTTGTGTGCGTCCCGGTCCCGCCGATTTGGCGCCAGCGTCCCAATTTTCATGGTGCATTAAAAAAACCAGCAAGGTCACTCAAACAAGGCCCCCATAAGGCCCAAATCCTTTTCAAACTTTGAATATGCTTCAGTAACGTAGGTACGATTGGCGCTCACTCAGCCAGGCATTCTCATCAACAGTGGCCAATTCATCAAGAGCTTGCGGCGTCGTAGCTGGGTCGTCCACCCATTCCCGGAGCAGCGGTCCACCGTTTATGATGTCGATGGCGAGCTTTCCGTGTTCGTATTCATAAGGAAAATCACACCAGAGCGGATAGGCCGGATACAAGCGTCGAATTGCTTTGAAAGCGAGCGCCTGAAGCCGCCAAGGCTTAAATGCCCCATGATCGTAGGTGGAATCTTCCGTATGAATCTGAACGCCGTTGCAAAGTTTGCCTATGTGCTTGTGAAAAGTGGGCTCAAACCAACAATCGCGCAGGCGGCAGCCTTTCAGCCATTGCGGCGCGAGTGCGCGCATTTCTGCAATTACTCTTCTTGCATCAATGTCGGGTGCACCGAATAATTCTAACGGTCGTGTGGTGCCGCGTCCTTCCGAAAGTGTCGCGCCTTCGGCCATTACTGTGCCCGGATAGGCACGCGCCATCCACAAATTCGCCGCGTTAGGGCTGGGATTGATCCACGCGCGCTCGCCCAGCGGCCAGCCGAATCCGGGCCCGGCATCAGGTTGCCAACCCCGCATCTCGATGAGACGGTACTCGACTTCGAGTTTGTACGTTGCGATGAACCATAATCCTAGCTCGCCCAGTGTGAGGCCATGACGCATAGGTAGAGGTCCGGCACCGACAAAACTCTCCCAGCCGCTTCGCAGACGCAATCCTTCTACGGGTCGGCCGACCGGATTCGGGCGATCCAACACCCAAACGGATTTATGGCATTTCGATGCTGCTTCCAAAAGGTAAAGCAGCGTGGTCACAAACGTGTAAATGCGGCAGCCCAGATCTTGCAGATCGACAAGAACGATGTCGAACGTGTCCATCATGGTATCCGTCGGCCTTCTCACTTTTCCATACAAGCTGAATACCGGAATGCCGAGAACGGGATCCTTGAAGTCAGGCGACTCGATCATGTTGTCCTGCTTATCACCGCGTAACCCATGTTGTGGGCCAAAGGCGGCAACGAGTTTTACGTCGCTGCACGCGGCTAACACATCAAGCGAATGATCCAGGTTTTGCCTGACCGATGCGGGGTGAGCGACTAGGGCAATGCGCTTGCCCTTAAGTGGCGCGCGCAAAGCGGGTTCCGCGAGAAGTCGATCAATGCCAAATTCCATAGTGGTTACGCTGCTGGAAGTTCACACGCAAAGCAAACGGAATGATGAAAATCCGCCTTGCCCGGCGGATGCGCCAATGCCCAGTACGATTTACGGCCGTTCGTTTCTTCGATTACCGCCGAAAGGCCAAGCCGCCAAATCGCGTCTTTTGATAAACCCAGCAACCGATCTAACTCTAGCGAAACTTGCAATTCAAAACAGGCGTCGTTTGGCAGTACTTCGATGTGCGGTGTAATGATTTCCATCACGGCACTCATCCCGCTTCGGTAACTGCTAAACCGATAAGCGGCCCACTGCCTTGATGGTGCAAAGTTGAATTCGTCGTATCCTTCATCATGCGACGTTCTTACGAACGCCTCGAAGCAGGTGTGCCGCCATAGTTCATCAGACCGAATGGGCGTAGCGAGAGCCGGCAGGACCAGATCATTCATCTTTCCGGTCACGAAATAATTAATCGCCAAGCTGGTGGGGTTTGGGCGCGTGGCTTCTGCCTCGATCTGTGTAACTGCTGTGCAGAAGGAATGAGGATGAAGTTGCAACGTTTGGCGCATAGCGGAATTATAGACTATCTGAAATCGGCGCAATTCCGAAAACATCTCGTTATTCCGGTCAGGCATGACATTGATTCCCGCGACAATTTCGAGACCCATCTGTTATAATCTTTATCGATGTTTTTAGATGCCTCGCAGGTGTCCAGGTACGCGGCGTCGCAGATCGGCGTCTGGTGGTTGGATATTAAGAACAGGCCGGGTCTTCTCGGCTCTTTTCTGTTGCACGGATTGCTTCTTCTGCTTGTTCTCTTCCTGATTCCGCGCAACAACGCATTAGATAATTCTACGATTTTCGTGCCCGTAGATGTCGTTCAATTGAGCGAAGAAACCACTTCGCCTCCCGCTGTCAATCGCGCGGCGGTGCCCCAGGAGCAGGCTGCAAAGGGACCGCTCTCTGCGCCTAGGCCCGAAGGCGAGGCGCCAAACAAGACGCATGAGCCGAAGGACGAGCTGGATATCAAGCTCAAGAAACTTGCACAGCTTCGCCAGCCCGACAGCAATCTCAAGATTGATAACGAAGCCACCTCGGATGTAACGGCCACCAGCAACGGCGCGGACTCTGGGCCAGCGGCTTATGGCGTACGGGATTATGTCCGTTCGCAAATTCTGCGTCACTGGGTATACGATTTTCGCAAGCTCGGTGGGCGCAACGTCATAATTCCGCTGCATGTGGAACTGACGGGTCAGGGCGTTATCTTACAGGCAGAAATTTTGGATACACAACGCTATGCGACCGATCCCCTCTATCGCGATATTGCGATCAGCGCCCGCAACGCGGCGCTGCTGTCGTCGCCCATAAAATTTCCCTATGGCATGTCCTGGAATCGAATGAGTTTTACATTCAATCTTAGCGCGCGTAGTGCACTGCACTGATGCAAACGATCGGTTGATAGCCCGTTTCCATCATTGGTGTGCGTTTAGGGCAGATCGCGCGCGAGACGGAATCCGGAAATGCTAGAATAATCGAACTCGCCACCATCGGCAGTGCTTCCGCTCCGTGTGGCAGAGCGAATGAAGATCGGTGTGTTGTTCCACGAACCGCCACGGAGAACATGCTTGCTGCAATCGCCGGTTAACCACGCGCTGCCATTCGTCGGCGCGCCTGCATAACTCGGATGCCAGCAATCCGCTGTCCACTGCCAGACATTGCCTAGCATGCCATAGAGCCCAAACGGATTGGGCCTGAAGGCGTCCACTTCTGACGGAACACGATCGTCGAATTTGCTGCCACAGCCGTTACAGTTGGCATTCCCTTGGCCGATATCATCTCCCCACCAGCGTGCGGTCCTGGTACCGCCGCGCGCGGCATATTCCCATTCCGCCTCGCTTGGAAGACGATACGGGCCGCCATGACGATAGGACATTTCGGGATGAGCCTTCCGCACAAGGGCATTTAGCCACGCGATGTAAGCATTGGCGTCGCGCCAATCCAGGCAGGCCGCAGGAAAGCGCGGTGGTTCTGCGCCAGTGCCCATTGGCGTATATGCCAGGCCGTTCCCAGGCGAACGCCAGCCGATCTTCAGAATAGGATCACAGAGTGCCGGTTGATAACCCGTCGCTTTCAGGAAAGTCAGAAACTCTCCGCTGGTCACTTCGAATTTACCGAGCGCAAACGCCCGCACCGATACAACGTGCTGCGGTCCCTCCGAATCGAAGCGTCCGGGTTCTTTTGGGGGACTGCCCATGACGAATTTCCCGGCTGGAATGCCAACCATAACCGAGCAATCGGCGCACTCCTGAAATTCACTACTCTCAAGTTCGTGCGCGTTGCTGTAGGTCGCCGCAAAGGTCGCAATCGCAATCGGGATGTACAAACAAAACAGAAAGGGACTGCAAATAAACCGGATAAAGCGTGTTTCAGAGATCATTGTCACTGCTTCTCACCTATAGGTTTTCCCCAAGCCTCTTTGCGCTGACTGTTCGATTATGGCATGGCAACAAAGCAACCTCATTAGCATAATAAAAGTAACGAAGACGCCTGGTACCTGGGCACTCTAAAAGCGCACGTCAAGATTTGGCTTACAGCCGGATGAAATTGACCCGATAAGGTTTTCCGAATGTGCAAAAGTGGGCATGACTCGAACGAGTACTCGCGGCCTATATAAACCTATTGCAGCCGCTCTCGCCCCCCGCACTTACAATGACCACTCCGTAGCAACGCGCCATTAAACTCTACGGAATCCTCACTTCCGCCAGACATAGAAAGAATTCGCCTTCTTGTTCATCTTTATCGTGATGGGGATTTGCGGTTTCGCCAAAAATGTAGAAAATATATTACTGTGAAGATGCGCGGAATGGAGCGCCTGTGACCGGCCTAAAAATCATCGCGGCGGTATTCCTATTAGTTGGGGTGGCATATTTCGCATCCGGTGCAGTTGCGGTTGCCGGCGGCTTGCCATCTTCCAGCCAGCAAACAGCTTTCCCCGGACAGCCAACGGCCGAGCCCCCGGCCTCGCCTCCCTCTGTAGGCATGACTGCCCCGCAGGCGGGAACGACTTCACCTGACGACAGCTACCAGCTAGGCGCCTCCGACAAGCTGCGGATCACAATTTACGGCGAGCCGGATTTGAGCGGCGAATTCATGGTCGATGGGACCGGCCTTATCCAATTGCCGCTGATCGGGCAAGTGCATGCGGCAGGGCTGACAGTCCACCAGTTCCAGGACGAAATCGCAAACCAACTGCGCGCGGGCTATCTCAAGGATCCGCGCGTGAGTGTTGAAGTGGAGAATTACCGGCCCTTCTACATTTTTGGCGAAGTGAACAGGCCGGGACAATACGCCTATGTCACCGGGCTTAACGTGATCAACGCGGTCGCGCTCGCGGGTGGTTATACCTATCGGGCCAACGACACCGACGCCTATATCCGCCGCAACGGAAGCTCGACCGAAGTGCGAGTTCCGGCGGACGCGACCACCAAAGTGATGCCCGGTGACAGCATCCGCATTGCCGAGCGAATTTTCTGAGTCCAGGCGTCCCTGACGAAGATGAATTTCCGGCTATGGATGGCGCTTTTTCCCGCCATCCCATTGATGTCGCCTGGCTGTCTGTTCTGTGACAAATTTGCAGGAGTGCGAACCATTTTGCACCATTTAGACCCCTTGGTTGGGGTCGCTCGAATGGGCTATAATTCACAAAAATAAGGTTTAACGCAGCAATCGTGCGGTGATGTTACTTGACTGCATGCATCTGTGGCCGCTGAGACATGGTGGGACCGTCATCGGGTTACGCAGCCAATATAAGGTTGCGAATTGATGGCGAGCGACGTTTGTGAGTGAGGGGCATGCGCTTAGCCGCGATTGTATTCGCACTGATGGGTTCGTCGGTATTGCTAGCGGCGGCCAACGCTCCGGCTCTCGCCGATGATGGCGATGGCGCGTCCAATGGCCCAACAATGCCTACCGGCACGCCAGATAATTCGGCGCCCGATAACGTCAGCACGACCGCACAGAATGAAGGCGTAATGAACCGGCCGCGCCCAGAATATGACGCCAAGGGAATTCCTCTTGGCGGCTTTCGCCTGTTCCCGGAATTGCAGCTCAGCGAGAATTACGACAGCAACGTTTTCCGCCAGCCCACGGACCAGGACGATTACTTTTTCGAGGCGACGCCGGAGCTCAAACTCCAGTCGCAATGGGGCCGGCATTTTCTCGAGCTTTACAGCGGCGCCGATTATTACAACTATTCCCGCTTCAGCGCGGAAGACCTGACAGACTGGAATGTCGGCGGAGACGGGCGTTTGGACATCTCCCACGCCGCAGTCGTATCGGCCGGTGCATACTATTCTGAAACGCATGAGCCTTGGTCTTCCCCCAACAATCTGATTGGTTTTCAAGCCAAGCCCAATCGCTATCACCAGACACACGCCGACGTTAGCAGCACATTCCAGCCCAACCGCCTGGGTATCACCTTAGGCGGCAGCTACGACCGTTACGACTGGCTGAACACTGCGGCGCTCGGTGGCGGCACGATCAACAATCACGACCGGGATCTCGACGAATATCAGGCATATGCGAAGGCATTCTACGATTTCTCACCCGGTTACTCGGTATTTCTGCGCGGGTCGTATGACACGCGCCAGTACGACCAGGATTTCGATCGCTCCGGACTGCACCGTTCCTCAAACGGATACCGTGTTGATGGCGGTGTGGATGTGCAGGTGACGCATCTGATCGCTGGTGAGGTTTTCGCGGGCTACCTGCAGCAGAATTTCAGCCAGAACGTTCCCACGCCATTGCCGGATGTCACGGGATTTAATTACGGCTTGAATCTAGACTGGTACGCGACGCCAAGGCTGACGTTTCACATAACCGGACAGCGCCAGCTTGAGAATGTCATCATTGTTGGGGCATCGGTGGCCGATGACAGAAACATAGGCGCCAGCGCCGATTTCGAGATTCTCTACAATCTGATCGGACAGGCGCATCTCCAATACACCGAGGGCCGCTTCGTTGGCACGTCGCGCACCGACCGCATGCCAGACGCTGGCGTGGGACTGAAATTCCTTCTGGACCGCTATGCCAGCCTCAACCTTAACTACGATTGGAGCCAGAGATCGTCCACATCGCCCGGTGTCGGATATACCGATAACCTGGTCAGCCTAGGCTTAAGATTGCAGATCTGAATTCTGCACGCGCGGTGGCCATGCCAGCCGCGCCAAAAACAAAAACAAGACAAGAATCGCTTCAAGCGGTCTATTTGGGAGGGTGGAAAGGAATGTCAGCGCAAGAGCGTCTTACGACGTCCGGTTCATATGTGCTCGAGCCTAGTATCGAGAACGCGCGGGACGATTACAACGGGTATGATCTTTCGCATCTTCTGCTATTCCTGCGCGTGCGCTGGAAGATCATCGCTGTTACGGCATTCGTTGTTGTCGCGTTAGCCGTTGGCATTATCAGCCAACTCACGCCGCTCTACACCGCCAATGCTGTCGTCATGCTTGATCAGCGTAAAAACAATGTCGCTGATGTTTCCGAGGTACTCTCCGGCCTGCCCACCGATCCGACCTCAATTCGCAATCAGGTCGAGATCCTGACCTCCCGCAATCTTGCTGGCCGCGTCATCGACAAACTCAAACTGATGCAGGATGGCGAGTTCAATCCCGATGCGGCCAGCTGGTCGTCATTCCTGAAATATCTCCATCCCCGCTATTGGCTGCCCGCACTTCCAAAACCCGAAGCCGGTGGCCCGCACGTCATTCCGGTCTCTATAAAAGGCATGACCGTGAACCTGCCGGACATGAATACCGCTCTGAAATACATCAACCCGCGGTTCTGGTTTCCCGGATTGTCGCGGCCCGAGTTTGATGCCAAAAGCATGGACCTCGCGCGCAATGCCGCCATAGACAAATTCCTGAGCAGGATCGCTGTCGAGCCCATCGGCCTTTCCACGGCCATGAAGGTCAGCTTCGCATCCGTCGACCCGGAAAAGGCAGCGCGCATCTGCAATTCGATTGCGGATGAATATGTCGAAGATCAGCTCAACGCGAAATTCGAGGCGACGAAAAAGACCACGCAATGGCTTTCGGATCGTATACAGGAACTGTCGCGCCAGGCACAGGCTGCCGATGCGGCTGTTCAGCAATATAAGGCCGTGAACAATATCACCGAGACTTCAGCAGGTGTCTCCACGCTTGATCAGCAGATCGGCGACCTCAACGGTCAGATCATTGCCGCCAACTCGGCGCTAGCCGAGAAAAAGGCCATTTATGATCGCGTCGAAGAGCTGGCCCGCACTGGTCACGCGGCCGATGTCTCGCAGGTGGTGGCGTCGCCGCTTATTGCCCAGCTGCGCAGTCAGGAAGTCGATCTGGCGCGGCAGGAAGGCGAGCTTGCGACCAAATACGGGCCCCGGCATCCCAAGATGCTCGATATAAAATCGCAGATGGGCAATTTGGGTGCCAAAATCGGCGAGGAAACCCATCGTGTCATCCAGTCCCTGGCCAGCGACGTCAGCGTGGCGCAGGCCCATACGGATGCCCTGAAACAGAGCCTGGAGCAGCTCGAAGCGCAATCGATGGCGCAGAACAAGTCCAAGGTCCAGTTGGGCGCGCTTGAGTCTTCTGCAAAATCTGCGCGCGCGATGTATGAGGCGTTCATGGCGCGGCTGAACGAGACACGCGGGCAGGAAGGCATTCAGTCTGCCGATGCACGCGTGATCTCGCGTGCGGAAATGCCCTCAGCGCCAAGTTATCCCAACAAGAAGCTGGCCGCCGCCGTCATTACCCCAGGCGCGCTCTTTCTTGGTCTGTTGCTGGCGTTTGTGATCGAGAAATTCGATTACGGCTTCCGCACTGCGGCTCAGGTGGAAGCCATGGCCGGTTACTCCGTTCTCGCGACAGTGCCCGAAGTCAGGAATACCGGCGGATTGGGTTCTCGTATCGCCAACATGGTGGTGAAGAGGCCGATGTCTTCCTATGCGGAAGCCATACGCGGCCTGCAATTGAGTTTGATGCTGACGGATCCCGAACGCAAACCGAAGGTGGTTGCGGTCACCTCGGCGGTTCCGAACGAAGGAAAGACGACATTGGCCGTGAGCCTTGCGCGCACTGCAGCACGTGGTGGCGCCAAAGTCATTGTCTTGGATTGCGATACGCGCCAGCCTGCGGTTGCCGAAGTGGCGGGGTGCCGGCACTGGCGGCACGGTTTGACAGAGGTTCTCAGCGCGCGGCGCTCGCTCGAACAATGCGTCATCAAAGACGCGAATTCGTCTGTGGTCATTCTTCCTTGCCAGAAGGGCTCACCCAGCCCCGGGGACATCATGAACGCAGGGCAGATGCAAGAATTGGTCGGCGCGTTGCGGAGCGCCTTCGACCTTGTCATCATCGACTCGCCACCCATTCTTCCTGTCAATGACGCCAAAGTGCTTGCGCGTTTGGCCGACGCGGTGGTGTTCGTGGTGCGCTGGGAAAAAACGCCGCGCGATGCAGTTGTCAGCGCTATTCGTTCGCTTCGTGACATTCACGCGAGTATTGCCGGAGTGGCGCTTTCGCGCGCGGATTTAAAGCGGTTCCGGTATTACAGCTACGGCTATCAGGATTATTCCTTCTATAACAAATATTACGGCAGCTAATCCGGATTCCGTGCGGTTCATTTACTTCTGGCTGCCGGATTTTGACGCGAGACAGTCTTTTCCCACGCGCGGCTTTTGCGCCACAGCGTGGTCGACAAGCTTAACCGCCCGCAGCATCTGCGGTTTTTAACCAACATGAACGGAATACCAAAAAAGTCGCGGCTTTTGCGCGCCTGAATGGTGGAGAATTGTCAGGCGCTTGCTTAGGATGTGCCAGCTTGGAGCAGGAATAAAAACAACACTGCCTGCTCTTGGGTGAAGTGGGAGCGTTGGGGTGAGGGGTGATCTGAATGTGGAGCCCGTCGCGGCTGTCGTCCGCGATGGTGGTTACCATGCGCGTACTGCCGAACGGCGCTGGAGCAACCAGCCTGGGGACGGAACGCGCGCGAATTCCGCGCATGCGCGCTTTGCATCGTCGCGCACCAGCGGCTGGATTTTGCTCACCCTCTTTGAAGCCGCAGCCGTCGTTATGGCAAGCGTGGCTGGTGGTCTCTGCTATCACGAAATTTTCTTGGGCGTTCTTGGCCCCATAAGGGCCTTCACAGCCGTTGGCGTGCTCGCGGGCGCACTTTATTTCGGGGCGATGCGCCTGCTGGAAAGCGACCGGCGTCTGCGCCGTCCAAATGGCTGGGATGCTTTACGCGACGTCACCATGGTTTGGGTGGGGATCGCCTTTCTCATAACTTTCGTTGCCTTCGCTCTAAAGGCGAGCGAACTACTTTCCCGTGGCGCCATGCTGAGCTTCTTCGTACTTGGCGAGATCGCCATCATCGGCATTCGCATCAACTCGCCTCGCATTATGGCGTTGGCCCGTCGTCCAACCACGCTGATGGCCGATGATGTGCTCGTCGTAGGCGCAAAGGGAAGCGTGGGGCTTGAGCGGCTTGCATTGGAATTGCGCGAAACGGGGTATCAACGGCCCACCATAGTCACCATCGACACTGGCACTCAACACGAAAAATGGGAAGTGACGCTGTCTCAGTTCCGCAACCGACTGTTCAATATTGCGCGCAGCTGCGGCCCTGGAGACATCTGCGTTGCGGCAGAGAGTTTGTCGTCGGAGCAAATCACCGACATCGTGCATGCGCTGCAATTGCTGCCGCGGGCCGTGCGCGTGGTGCCCGAGCCTGCAGTCGAGCATATGCTGCATCTGCCGGTTCGCAGTGTGGGCGGCCTTTATGCCGTCGAATTCCAGAAGACGCCGCTCAACCGCGCCCAAACCATTCTCAAGCGCCTCATGGATATCGCTGTCGTGGTTCCCGTGCTGATACTGATATCGCCCCTATTCCTGATTATCGCAGCAGCGATCAAATCCGGCTCCTCGGGACCAGTGTTCTTCCGCCAACGGCGGCTTGGCTATCGCGGCGAGCCGTTCTCGATTTTCAAGTTCCGCACTATGAGCATCCTGGAAGACGGGCCGGTGATCCGGCAGGCGCAAAAGAATGACCAGCGGGTAACGCGGGTGGGGCGCTTGCTGCGCAAGTGGAGCCTGGACGAGCTGCCGCAACTCTTCAACGTGCTTGGCGGTGAAATGTCGCTAGTCGGTCCCAGGCCGCACGCGGTGGCCCATGATGAGCTCTATACGGGGCTGATCGACAATTACGAAATTCGCCAGCACGTGAAGCCCGGCATGACCGGCTGGGCGCAGGTGAACGGCTATCGTGGAGAAACGGCGTCCAACGACGCTATGCGCGCACGCATCGAGCATGACATCTGGTATGCAAAGAACATCAGCCTCTGGCTGGATGTCAAAATCCTTTTCCTGACGATCGTGGTGGTTTTGCGCGGCGACAACGCATACTGACGGGCGCCGAGCGCCCGCAAACGGAAACATCGGTTCGGGCCATGAAGATCACGGTGTTCGGCTTAGGCTATGTGGGCATGACATCGGCGGCGTGCCTGGCGCGCAAAGGCCACGACGTCATCGGCGTCGATATCAGCGAAGAAAAAATCGCAACTGTAAACGCCGGCCGCTCGCCCATTGCTGAGCCTGGGCTCGCCGATCTGGTAAAGCAGGCGGTTGACGAGGGCCGCCTCAAGGCCGCCAAGGATTCTGCCGCTGCCATTCTTGCTTCCGAGATGGCGATTGTCTGCGTCGGCACGCCTAGCCTTCCCGACGGCTCGCACAATGTGAGCTTCATAGCCGAAGTGTCGCGCCAGATAGCGAGGCAGCTTGATCGCGCGCGCAGCAACCCATTGACCGTTGTATACCGCTCCACTTTCCGTCCCGGCACGATGGAGGAGTTGATCCAGCCTGTCTTCGAGCAGACGCTGAAGAACCGCATCGACCGCGTGGAGCTGGTCTACAACCCGGAATTCCTGCGCGAGGCGAGCGCTGTGGAGGATTACTTCAACCCGCCCAAAATCGTTGTCGGCACCAAAGACGGCAAGCTATGCCTCAAACTGGATATCATTAACACCGATTTGAAAGCGCCCCTGTTCTGCACACGCTATCGCGAGGCGGAGCTTACCAAGTTCGTCGACAATTCGTTTCATGCCGTTAAGGTGGCTTTCGCGAACGAGGTCGGCCGTGTGTGTCAGCGCCTCGGCGTCAGCGCCAAGACCGTGCACGAGATTTTCGTTTCCGACACCAAGCTAAACATTTCGCCCCGCTATTTTCGTCCCGGCGGCGCCTTCGGTGGCTCATGCCTGCCCAAGGATATCCGCGCGTTACAGCATATCGCCGACGACGCTGGCGCGCACACGCATCTGGTCAATTCATTACTGCGCTCGAATGAGGCGCACAAGAATTTCCTGTTTGAACTGTGCACCAGGGATCTCGCGCCCGGCGCCAAGGTGTTGATGATCGGGCTAGCCTTCAAAGCCGATAGCGACGATGTGCGCGAAAGCCCCAATATCGATCTTGCGCGCAAGCTTTTGCAGGCCAATTTCGCTCTTTCCATTTACGACCCGCATCTTGAGCCCGCGAAGTTGCTGGGCCAAAACCTGGGTTACGCGTTCTCCAATTTGCCGACCTTGCGCAAGCTGCTGATTCCGAAAACCACGACTGAAACCGAAAGCTTCGATCTCGTCATAGACAACCGGGGTTGGGCGAACGAGCTTTCGCTGCGCGCTGCGCGCATCGTCGACATCAATACGCTGGCGTAAGGGCGCGAGGGAAATTCATGGCGCTGCTCGCCCGTAAGACTTCCCCCGCCGAAAGCCGGCCGCTAACCGTTCCGCGTGCGCCACCTATCGTTACGCCGCAATCTGGCCCACATGGCAGGCGCGTGCTGATCATCGTCGAAAATCTTCCCGTGCCCTTCGACCGTCGCGTCTGGTCCGAGGCGACAGCGCTTGTAGGTAACGGCTACCAGGTGTCCGTGATTTGCCCCAAAGGGCCGGGGGCTGAAGCAAGCTTTGAGACTCTCGATGGCGTTCATATCTATCGCCATCCGCTGCCCACGGAAGCGCGCGGGGTGCTGGGGTACATCACCGAATATGGCGCGGCGCTTTTTTGGGAATTCGTGCTCAGCCTCAAGGTGCTGTCCGTCCGGGGCTTCGATGCCGTGCATGCCTGCAACCCGCCCGACCTGATTTTTCTTATTGGTGCCTTTTACAAATTCTTCTTCAACAAACGCTTCATTTTCGATCATCACGATTTGAATCCGGAACTCTACGAAGCCAAATTTGAGCGCCGCGGCATTTTCTGGCGCCTCTCAGCGATATGCGAGCGGCTCAGTTTCGCGCTTGCCGATGTTTCGCTGGCCACCAACCAGTCCTATCGCGTCATCGCTATCGAGCGCGGGCGCATGCAGCCGGAGCGCGTCTTCGTTGTGCGCTCGGGGCCCGATCTCGCGCGCGTGCGGCCCTATCCGCCCGACGCAAAATGGAGGAACGGCCGTGCTTTTCTTGTGGCTTATGTCGGCGTGATCGGCAGGCAGGAGGGCCTTGACCTCCTGCTGCAAGCAGCGGCCCACATCCGCGCGCAGGGCCGCGCGGACGTGCAATTCGTCATTGTCGGCAGCGGCCCCGAATTCGCGACGATCCGCGCGCTTTCAGCGCGCATGGGACTCAATGACATGATAACGTTCACGGGACGCATTGACGACGCGGCACTTTTCACGGTTCTCTCTACCGCCGACGTCTGCGTCAATCCGGACCGGCCGAACGCAATGAACGACAAATCCACCATGAACAAGATCATGGAATATATGGCTCTGGGAAAACCCATTGTGCAATTCGACCTGACCGAAGGCCGGGCTTCGGCTGGCGCGGCCTCGCTTTACGCGCGCAACGGCGAAACCGCCGATTTCGGCGACAAGATTCTCACGCTACTTGACGACCCGCAGTCTCGCGCGCGCATGGGCGCTGTTGGTTTGAAGCGCGTACGCGAAGAATTGTCCTGGGATCACGAGCCGCCGAAACTTCTCGCGGCCTACGAGACGGCCTTCAACCGCGTTAAACCGTGATCTTATGAAGCTGGGCTGGTATGCGCGGCGCCTCTCCACCATGGGCCCGCGCGAGATCGCGCATCGTTTCGCCGAGCAGGCGAGGCGCGCCGGGTTTCGGCGCGACAGGCGCGGCTGGAAGCGCTTTGCTGTCGGCGACGGCGCGCTAGTTGCAATCCCAACGCTCAGCAACGCATTCAGGGATAACTGGCCGGGGATTCTGGCTAACCAGCTTCAGGCGGGTGCTGACGCTCTTTCTGCGGGAACGCTAACCCTTCTAGGGCAGACTTGGCCTCGCGAGCTGGTCCGCCGCCTTGATCCCGCGATGTGGCATTTCGATCCGGAGACCGGGGGCCGTTGGCCGGGCAGGGAAACCTATTGCTTCGACGTGGATTACCGGAGCGGCCAAGGCCTTGGCGACGTCAAATTCGTTTGGGAGCTGAACCGGCTGCAATTTCTTCAACCTGTGGCGGCTCTAAGCTTGCGACGCGGCGATCGCGCGCTTGCCCGCTGGGCGTTAGACGCTGTCTCGTCCTGGATGGATGCGAACCCGCCCTTTCGCGGCGTCAATTGGGCTTCCGGCATTGAACTTGGCTTGCGTCTCGTCAGCCTCGCCTTTGTGGTGGCGGGTGCAGGTACCGCACTCGATGCGAAAGCACGCACCCGGCTGCGGAGTTTCGTGGCAGCGCACGGCTTCTGGCTCGCACGCTATCCATCGCTTTATTCTTCGGCGAACAACCACCGCGTGGCTGAAGGGCTTGGGCTGCTGGTCGCGGGCCTCATCGCGCCGGATCTGCCCCAAGCCACTTCTTGGTGCAACCTGGGACGCAGGATTCTTGCCGCCACTCCTTTTTCGCAATTCCACGCCGATGGCACGGGTAAGGAACAGTCGCCTACCTATGCAGCCTTTGTACTGGAAATGCTGGCTTTCGCTGCTGTCAATGACGGCGTTGGTCTGTTCACAGCCGAGGCTCAGGAACGTATCGCCGCTGCTGCGCGCCAGCTGACACTTATGGTCGATGGCGCGGGTGTACCGCCGCGCATCGGCGATGATGACGAGGGGCGTGTTGTGGCCGTGTCCCACGCGCGCGAGCGGCGCTATGTCGCCTCCATTGCTGCCGCGATCGCTGGCGTGTTCGGCATTGCTGATTTGACATGGTCGAGGCGCGACGCGCATTTCCGCGATCTCGTGTTTCACAGTCCCGAAGCGGTCCTGGCTCCTGCACCAATTGGCGTGTTTCATTATTCCAAAGGCGGTTACACCATTGTGCGCGAGGCACTAGGCGGGCGAGGGATCGTGCTCACCTTCGATCATGGTCCGCTTGGTTTTACGCCGCTTGCCGCGCACGGACACGCAGACGCGCTTGCCGTTTGGCTTCATGTGGGCGCCCAACCTGTAATCATAGATGCGGGCACAGGGCTTTATCATGCGGGCGGAAGCTTGCGCGAACAGATGCGCTCCAGCTTCGCTCACAATACGCTGATCGTGGGCGATGAAAGCCAGAGCCTGACTGCAGGACCGTTCAACTGGCGGCATAAGGCGCGGACGCAAATTGTGGATTTCCGATCTGGACCGGATTGGTCGGTGACGGCACGCCACGACGGCTATCGAAGGCGCTTCGGCGTTTATCACGAGCGCACGCTCAGTCACGCCGAGGGCGGCTTCCTGATCGAGGACGGGCTTGTGGGACGCGCGGTCAAACCGCTTTCCGTGGTAGCAGCGTTCCTTATCCATCCATCTCTCGCTGTCAGTATCGAAGATGGTGAAGCGGTGATCAGGCTGGAAGATGGAGAGGTGCGAATTGCCACCTCTGGGTCCAAAGCAGAGCTCATACGGGGCAAAAGACCGTGGCCAAGCCTGTATTCCGGATGGTTCGGCGAGACCGTGCCCGCAACAACGATTTTGCTGCCAGGAAGCCTCGAACCCGGCGCTGTCTTGCGCACGGAAGTGCGGATCAGGATGGCGCACGCGCGCGGCTCAAGCTAGCATCGCAAATAGGACACTCATGCTGGGATTTTTTCTCGATTATGCATTGCGCCACCCGGGACGGGCCATCCGTGCGCTCGGTAGCGACCCGCTTGGCCTGTGGGAGACTGTGCGGGACAAGCTTGTCGAAGTGCGTGAGTATGATGGGCCAGCGCCGCATTACGAGGTAGACGCAGGCTGGGAAGAGCAGTTACATCATTTTCTTGGCGTGCCATGGCCATGCCAGGCAACGTCCGAATTCCGTGTACTGTGGCCGCAAGTGGTAGGCCAGGTTGCGGTTGAAGGCATTAATGTTGGCCCGCAAAGCTTCAATGGCTTCAACGATGGCGACGCAGGGCTTGTTCGTGCAATCTGGTGTCTGATCCGCCACGGCAGGCCAAACAACGTAGTCGAAACCGGCGTCGCGCACGGCTTTACCTCGCGTTTTATTTTGGAGGCGCTCGAAAAAAATGGCGCGGGGCATCTCTCCAGCATTGATCGCCCGCCTTTGAATCCGGCCCTGCAGGGCCAGGTTGGCATCGCCGTTGGCGGGCATTACCCCAAGCGCTGGACATTGATCAGAGGCTCAAGCCGACGGCGCCTGCCGGCGCTTCTGTCACGCCTGGGCGGCATAGACTTGTTCATTCACGACAGCCTACACACTGAGCACAATGTACGCTTCGAACTTGATCGCGCCTGGGCCGCATTGCGCCCCGGTGGCGCGCTTGTTGTTGACGACATCGACACCAATTGGGGCTTTCGTTCATTCATGCAGGCTTATCCCGGCCATTCTGCATTGGTGTGCGAAGCGGAGCCTATCCGCCCCGATCCGCGGCGCTTCAACCAGAAGGGCTTGTTCGGAATCATTCTGAAGCAGCCGTCATAAGCAGGGCGTACACGATCATCACATACGCCGGATTGCGAGATTGCGCGGGCGTGCAGGCAGTTTCTTGTCCGATCTCAGCGGGGTGAAACAGATTACCGCCTGCATGGTGATCACGAAGTAAATCCACAAATCCGCACCCGGCCGGAACAGCACCGACTCGGTAAGATTGTACAAGACAAAACCCAGCATGATGTAGGTGGAGAAAAGAAAGAAGCCGAATTCCTTTCCGCTCCTGTACAGACGGACAATTTTCGCTGCATACCAGGCGAACATGATTGTCACCGCGATCACGCCGAGCAAGCCCAGTTCGCCCGCTACATCAAGATATCCATTGTGCGCCTGCCCAAAATAGAAGGTGATATTGGATTGCTGGAGCATCAGGCCCGTATCTTGGCCCACACCCCAGAAACTGCCGAAGCCGTATCCGATCCATGGCGATTGGGCGATGCGCGAGAGCATGAAGTCCCAAACATATTCGCGCCCGGTAAATGTCGGATCGCCCGTGAGGCTGGCAAGAAGGTCCGGCCAGCTCAGATCCGAAAAGAATACGAATCCTGCCGCCGCCGCCGCCGTGAACAGCGAAAACCCGGCCGCAAGCCAGCGAAAATGGGAGTGGAGGGCATAAAGCGCAAATATGAACGCGGCGCACGAAACGGTGGCGACGCCGGCAGTTTTCGATTGCGAAAGTATCATGATCGCAACCGCGGCAAGTGCAAATAAAATCGCCACAGCCTGCGAATGAACGATGCGCCGGTCGCGAACCGCCAAGACGAAAACGGGAAGCGCAAAAAACGCGAACGAACCCGCCTGATTCTTATGACCGTGAACGCCCTGATATCCGAGCGGTGTGTAGGCGGAATGAAGGGCGAGCGCGGCGATATCGAGAAGCATCACGAAAGCAAGCGCGCGAAACACCACTTTGAATAAGCTGCCGGTATCGGAATAGGCGGAAACCAGAAGTATGAGGGTCGCCAATTCCGCAGCCAGGCGCAGGACACGGCGGGACGCGAGATCGGGATAATCGGACCAGGCGATGGACAAAGCGGCGATGCCGACAAAAGCGAGCAGGGGAACCACGCCATTCCACAGCCTGTTCCAGGGCGTCCGGTTGAGAAGGCTTACGGCAATGGCGAAAATAAGCGCTGCCATCACCGCGATCTGGTTGAGCAGGGAACCCTGGACGTCGTTGAGCGCCGTCATCGTCGCAGTATCGGCGCCAGGCAAAAAAAGCGAGGTGAGGTCTTGCACCGACGCATAAACGAGATAAAGGCCTAGAGACCAGTCGCGCAGGGCTGCGGCCCAGCCCGCTTCCGCTTGTCTCATGGAAAGAACGATCCGCAAACTGCGCTCCCCGCGTCCGCCTGCGAAATTATAACCCAGCCGCGCCACCGGCATACTGCTCATTCACTAGGCACTTGATCGTACGGTTAAGCACCGCAATATGTGGCAATGAGCGTAGCGGATTTCCCACTCGGTAAAGCGCCGGCCCAGGCAAGGCAGCAATTTCAGATATCGGTTTCATCTAATCTGAAGGATTTCGAGGGCCTGTGGCCCACCATGCCGCTGCCCGGAGAAGCGCAGGGAGCAACCCGCGCTTTCGTTTTCCAGTGCCGTGAGTTGGTGTCGGTATGGCTCAGGACCATCGGCGCCGCGCGCGGCACCGAGCCGGTTCTCATCAAGGTGAGCGACGGCAATGGTGCGCCGCTGATGCTGCTGGCGCTTGGCATCGAACGGCGTCACGGCGTTCGCATCTTGTCATTTCTCGACAATGGCGTCGTCGATTACAATGCGCCAGTGCTTTTTCCGGGTGCCGATGCGCTGGATGCGCATGCAATGAAAGAAATCTGGCGATTGATCCGCGCAAAGCTGCCGCCGTTCGATGCGCTTCTACTCGAAAAGATTCCGGAGCGCGTGCTTGACGTGCCGAACCCTTTTTGGGCGTTGGCCGCCGAACCGTGGCCTGTGTCGGGACATCTCATCACTTTGAGCGGCAGAGCCGATGAATTTTTGACTTCGCGCAATCCCAATGCTCAAGACAGTCGGCGGCAGCGCAAGCGCTTGAGCGAGATCGGGCCAATTCAATTCACAGTGGTTCAGGGAGCAGCCGAAGTCAGACGTGTCTACGATATATTAATCAAGCAAAAGACGCGACGCTTTCTGGAAGGCGGCTTCGACAATTTCAAGCGCCCAGGTTGGTTGGCCTATTACACGGCCCTGACGGAGGAATTGGCGCCGAGCGGCAGAGTTCAACTCGCCGCCTTCTCGGTGAGCGACGACATCATCGCCACGCATTGGGGCATCGTTGCGGGCGACCGTTTCTGTTATTTGGGACCGGCGTGGGAAGGCATCTGGGCAAGATATTCTCCAGGTCGGCTGCTGGTGGAAAATCTGATTGCTTGGGCTTTCAGTCAACACCTTCGTATTTTCGACCTCGGCATAGGCGATGAGCCGTACAAGCAGAAGGTGCAAGATGTGCAGCTCAGGCTCGGCTGCATGCGCGAAGGCAGAACCGTTCGCGGAAAGGCGTATCTTGCCTTGTTGCAGGGTCGGCGAAAGATAACCTGGAGCAAGGCCGGACGGGCGCTTTCAATGTGGCGCACGCGCAGGCGCAGAGCGCATATTCGCAGCGAGAGGGCAGTCGGCTCGGAGCAGGAAGAGCGGGATTAGCCACATGCAAGCGGAATGTTTGTGGCGGTCGCCGGAATTCGGAAAATCCAATTGCCGGGGGCATGGCGGACTTTATAATCGCCGGCGTTTTCTGCGGCCGGACTAAGGATTCTTCTAATGGAGTACGTCGACGTCGCAATAATCGGCGCGGGGCCTTATGGCCTCTCTCTGGCCGCGCATCTTCGGTCCCAGGGTGTCGAGCACCGCATCTTCGGCGAGCCGATGGAGTCGTGGCGCAAGCGCATGCCGCCCGGCATGTTGCTGAAGTCCGATGGCTGGTCCTCAAGCCTTTTTGAGCCCGAAGGGCATTTTACGCTGGGTGAATTCTGCAGGGCCGAGCGCATCGCCTATCATGATTTGCAAATCCCGGTGGCGCTCGACACCTTTGTCGCTTACGGCATGGCGTTTCAGAAACGCTATGCGCCTCATGTCGAGAACAAACATCTGGTTGCGCTCAGCGGCGCGCCCGGCCGGTTCGAGATGCGCTTCGACGATGGAACATCGACTGCCGCAGGCAAGGTTGTTCTCGCTGTCGGCGTCCATCCATTCAAGTATTTGCCATCTGCATTAGCTGGTTTGCCGTCCGAAAATGTTTCGCACAGCGGCGACCATGGTCCGATTGATCGTTTCAAGAACAAGCGGGTGGTGGTAATTGGCTCTGGCGCCTCTGCCATCGATATTGCCGCGCTGCTGCACGAACAGGGCGCGCGCGTGACGCTGGTCGCGCGCGCAGAAAAATTGAAGTTCGGCACGCGCTCACGCCTCAATCGCTCCACATTCTCAAAGATCATGGGCCCGAGTTCTGGGCTGGGGGGCGGCTGGCTACTGAAAATCTGCTCCGATGCGCCGGAACTTATCCACGCGCTTCCCGGTCCGATGCGGGTTAACCTGGTGAATACAGAATTGGGGCCATCGGGCGGCTGGTTCATGCGCGAGCGCCTGCTCGATCACGTACCGCTTTCGCTTGGCCGCGATGTAACTGGCGCTTGCATGTCTGGCGGCAAGGTCCAGCTGGAACTGCGATCCCGTGACGGCGCGCCAGAAGCGCTTTCGGCCGATCACGTCATTGCCGCGACGGGTTACCGGATCGACGCACGACGCTTCGGCTTTCTCGCCGATGGCTTGCTGCGCGGCCTCAGGCTTATCGAGAACGCGCCTGCGTTATCGCGCAATTACGAAACCTCGATCCCCGGACTTTACGTTGCAGGCCCGGCAACGGCTTACGGCTTCGGGCCTGTGGCGCGCTTTGTGTATGGCGCGATTTATCCTGCCAGGCGCCTCGCACGGCACTTTGCATCGCGCGCGCCCACGCGGGCGGCCGTTCAGCGCCCTGTCAAAGTTGCCTAGATGACCGAGGTTCGGGCCGCTGCCCAGCGACGTGTGCCCGTGCGCGCTTTGATGCTGGCCCAGCTTTTCACTTTGCCGTATCGGGTACTGCGTTGCGCGGCGGCAGCGGGCGCCAAAGTTTACGTGCTTGGCGGCGCGGAGGCGCACGAGCTTGCGCGTTCGCGCTATTGCGCCGGTTATCATGAGACGGGCGACATCAATGGCGGCTTCAGCGTAACGCTGGCGGCGGATATTAGCCGGCTTTGTCGCGAACTAGCGATTGACATCGTCATGCCCAGCGATGCGCCATCAACGCGCAGCCTGATCGCCATCAGAGAGCAACTAGGTACGCCTTGCTTTCCTTTGCCGACCCTCGACCAATTCGACTTTCTCAATGACAAATGGAAATTCGCAGGGCTTTGCGGCGCTCTTGGAATCCCTCATCCCCCCTCGTTGCTTTATCCCGACCGTGCGGCGCTAGAATCCGCTGCGCGCAAGCAGGAGCTTACTTTTCCTTTTCTTGCCAAGGCGCTCAGCAAAGACGGAAGCGAAGGCTGTGTCACGGTGCACAGCCCCGATAAACTTTCTCTTCGCCTTGAACGTATCGATTACCGCCCCGTCGTCGTTCAGAATTTCATTCCCGGCGAGGACATCGGAACCAGCGTGTTTTGCCGACGCGGCGCGATCGTGGCATCCATTCAGCACCAGTATAATCGAGGTGTTTATACCACTTTCAGCGATCGCATCATTTCCAGCAACATAACGAAGATTGTCAGCAAGCTGGAGCTCGACGGCGTTTACAATTTCGACATGCGCCGGGCGACGGACGGCAGGGTCTATTATTTCGAATGCAATCCACGTTTTTTCTACAGCCTTGTTCGTTCTATGTTGGCTGGGATCAATTTCGTTGCACTTGGTCTTCGTGATGACACCACTGGGTTGCCTACAGTTGCGCCCGACGGCACCGTGGTGCGGATGGGCAAGGCGCTACTTTTCTCTAGCCTTGTGCCTAAGGCTTTGAGGATGAATCTTCGCGTTATGCGTTATCTGATGGAAGATCCCGTGCCATATCTTCGCGAAAGAATGCGCTATAAGCGCAATATCGCGCGCAGCTGGGGCTAGGCGTTGCCGCTTGCGTCTTCTTTGGCTTGCGCGCGTTCCATGCTCATGAACAACGTGACCCACAGCGACGCCGTGATTGCCAGCTGCACGGCATAAGCCGCCACGAATGCGCCCGAAAGCCCATAAACATAAACCAGCGCGGCCGTGACGCAGGCGCCGATCAGGCCAATGGCGTTATAGACCACCGCGCGTCTTGAGTGGCGGTCGAGCGCGCCAAACACATCATAGGGCACGGTTTGGGCGGCGACCGGTATCAGCAGCCAGCACAGCACCTGCAAATCGAATATCACGCCGTCATAGGAAGGACCGAGCAGCACTGGCATCCACGGCGCGATGAGATAAATGCCGATCGCGGTGAAGGTGGCGAGCGCCAGCACAGCCAGCAAATAGCGTACGGCAAGCGGAACGACACCGCGGATGCCAAGATGCGCTTTCTGCGCGAATTTTGGATAGACGATGCGGTTGAGCGCGTGCACCACGATCTGGCTTGTTTGTGCCATGCGCGATGCCGTGCCGTAACTGCCGAGCACGCTGGGAGCCGCCACTACGCCTAGCACCAGCCGGTCGGCATTCTGCCGCAGCGCGTCGACCAGATTGGGCGTGGTGAAGTGAAAGCCCAAGCCGAGTTCGCGGTGGTCCACCTGCCACACCGGTTTACCCAAGGGCCGCAGCATGGCCATGCACGCAAGCGCGCCGAAAATATGCGCGCCCAGCAGCCACACGGCCCATTCGCCCAGATCGCCGACGTGGAAGACAAGACAAGCCAAGGCGGCCGACAGCACGCGCACAAGCGAGAAACCGGCGTTGACGGTATTGGCCAGCCGGAACTTCATCAACCCGATGAAAACCTGCTCGGTATAGGTAATGAAGGGAAAAAGAATAATGTTGCTGGCGCCAAAGGCCGTCATGATGAGCGCGTTTTCCCAGGGCGAAGCGGAAGCATGAACGAGAAAACAAAGAACACCCGTGGCTATAGCCGTCAAAACAACTCCCGTGACAGCGATAAGGATGAGCCCATGGCCAAGCATGAGCTGATAATCGTGTCTGTTGCGCGCCGTGCGCCGGATCATGGCATCGCCTGCGCCGACGCCAGTGAGCGTCATTGCTAGCGACGTCACGGCCACGATTACAAGCAACTTGCCAAACTGGCCGCTGCCGAGCGCCCTGGCAAGAATGATGAACCAGGCAAATTGCGCGGCCGTGCTGAAAATAAGCGTGCCGCTCGACGCCACATAGCGATGGAGGATCGGTATCCCCGCCTTGATGTACCACGCGAGTTCTTCGTTTCTCACTTGCGCCATCACGCAAACCGCCGCTTAGCCAGGCGCAGGAAAGTTTTCGCCAGGCCGAAGGGCGATTCCGGGCGCCTTAGCAGATCGCGGATCGCGGCCAGCGGCCTGTCAGCCCGGATGGTGTTGCGCGGCACGATCCAGGCATCGGGCGCTGCCAGCCCGCTGTCACTGGTATAGACGCGCCTCACCTTCTCACGCCGCAAAACGGCAAGGACATGGCGATCATAGGCGCCAAAGGGAACCGCCACAGTGCTGACCGGTTCGCCCAAGATTCCGGAAAGCCGCACGAACGAGCGCGATATTTCATTGCCGATTTCGCCGTCGGTAAGAGTTGTCCATCGCACGTGAGCGCCGCCATGCGAACCAATAGACATGCCGGCCGCTCGCAGCGCCTTCACACCATTGTCTGAAAGATAATGCGGCTGGCCAATGCGATCTGAAAGCACGAAGAACGAGGCGCTTAGCCCCGCCTTGCGCAGCATGGGCAGCGCCAGCACCAGATCGGATTCGTTGCCATCGTCGAAGGTGATGTGGGCGTGCGCGCGGGCCGGCGCCACCAGATCGAGGATGGCGGCGAAGCATTCGGCGGAAAGCCAATAGGGCCGCTCGTCGGCATCGACATGCGCGCCCGGATTGCCCAGCCCATGAAAATTGAGAAATACCGCCATCGCGCCCGCTCCGGCCGGGCCGCCGGATCATTGATGATCACATCTCTTCGGAGACGCGGCCGGACAGCCCCTCCAGCACGCCAACACTATACCAGAACTTGGAGAATGCCTTGAATGCCGCCTTCCCGCCGAAAATTCTAAAGACAGGGTAAATCCATAACAACAGGGCTGCTGCCAGTGCCACCGGAACGGCATACAGGACCGCATCGTCGCCTCGTCCGAGGCGCAGCTTGCGCCCATCGGTTTGCCCCGCGCGCCGGTAACGCGATTTGAAATAGGCCGGCGTCACACGCGCATCGGATACGATTTCGTCCACTATGGCGCTGCGAGCGGCCACGGGCTTGGCGCCCACGTCACAGAGCCGGCCAAAGAAATCATTGTCCTCGCCACCCGTGCGCCCGAAGGCGGGATCAAAGCGGATACGTTTGGCTTGCGCGAGTTCGCGGCGAAACAGCACATTCCCCGATGCGAGCCCAGGCGGCTTCTCGCCATCGGCGCCGTAATCGCGTGTATAGGGGTCTGCGCGCCGGATCCAGTTCGGCGTTGCGATCGGATAGATACCCTGTACGCGGCCCTTGATGATACCTGCGCCAGTTGCATCCTGAACGTCCAAAAGTGCACGCAGCCAATCGGGTTTTGCAATTTCGTCGTCGTCAATGAAGGCGAGCCAACGCCCGCGCGCGGCATCCAGACAGGCATTGCGCGCTGTCGCAACATTGCGCGCGCCGGAATGGACGTAGCGCAATGGTACAGCAGCGGTTTTCGCCGCCGCCGCGACAAGCGCCTCGGCCGAACGGGCAGGATCGTCATCTGCGACCACGATCTCGATGGTGCGCGCGCCCAGCCCCCGCTGCGCCAGGACCGAGCGGATAGTCTCGGCAACATGTTCGCGCCGGAAGGTGCAAATGCAGACGCTGATGTCGGGGGAATCGCTCATCCCAGCTCCGCAATTGCGTCAATATATAAGGAGTGAGCCTTCATGCGGATGGGCGCGAGAGTTCCGGAAAACGCCGCGCCAGCAATTGTCGCACAAGGTCATCAATGCCAGCTGCCATTGTCTCCATGCTGAGCCGGTCGCCCGCCGCCTTGGCGCCTGCGTGCAGCCGTCGCTGCAGCGAGGTGTCGGCCAGGTAATCATCGAGCCCTTTAAAAAATCTCTCTTCGTCTGCCGGCAGAATTAAGCCGTTCTCGCCCGGCGCAAGATAGGCGAGTTCAGGAGGGTGTTCCACGTCGCGGGTGATAACCGGAACGCCATGGGCAAAACCGTGGGTGACAGCAAGCCCAACAAATCCCGGAATGACGATAGCCGCCGTAATCCGCATGGCACGAGCAAGATCGGCATCGTCCAGCCAGCGGAAAACTACATTGTCCAGCCCTTGGGCGCGAGCCGCCAGATTTTCCTTTTCAGCACCGCTACCAGAGATTAGCACAGCCACGTTTCGCCCTTGCGCCTTGCAACGCCGCGCGTAATCGATCAGCAACTCGACACGTTTCACCGCCAGGAAGCGGCCGAAATAGAGCAACACCGGCCCTTCTGCCGGCAGGCCGAAACGATTGCGGCAATCGCTCTCGCTTTCGCTTGCGATGCTCGCTGCTAATCGCCGCTGCTCTTCGATGTCGATGGTGTTGTGAACGACAACCACGCGCTCCCGTGGGAAACCTGATGCCATTGCGGGCGCGACGCCGGCCTCGGTGTAGGCAAGATAACCATCGCCAAGGCGCATCAAGCCTGCGCGAAACCTGGCTCCACACCCGGCTGCGAAACGCCCGATGGCGCCTGTGGCCGCATTGACGTTAAGCTCCTGCTGTATGCCGAAGCCCCAAAAAATCACTGGCCGCCGCCTTAACTTCGCTGCCACCGCGATGGCCGCGTGGGAAAGATACTTGACCTCGTCGCCCAATATGGCCGCGTCAAACTCGCGCCAGAAGGGGAGCACAAGGTTCTGCCAGATCAGCGGTTTGCCTCCGATCGAAACTTCCCGGTTGACGATCTCAAGCGTCTCAAAGCCATAAGGCCGTGGCGCCACGATGTACTCTGTTCCCTTGGGCGGTTCGCCGCAGGCCACGACATATTCGATGTCGGCCACCCGCCCCAGCCGCTCGAACAGCGGCTTGCGATAGATCGGCACGCAACCCTGATGGGAGATCAGAACGCGGGGACGGCGTGGCGCTGGCATGAAAGCGAACTGGTGGCGGCTCCGGGGGCGGGTGTCAATTGGCAAGGCGTATATATTACATTGGTCTGCCTTATTTGGGGGCTGGCCTTCGCCATATGACCGTGCTGTTCTTTTTCGGCAGCCCGCTGCGCGCCCGCGCGGCTTCCCGCGATTGGGGCCGGGTTTCTGCCCTCTTTGAGAGCGCACTGCGTTCGATGCTGAATCAGCGCACGCGCGATATAGACGTGATCGTCGCCTGCCACGACGTGCCCGAGGTGGAAGGCGCGCGCGATGCCCGCGTCACCTTCCTGGTGTCGCACGAGAAAGTCCCCGCCACCTTCGATGAGCAGATGCGCGACAAGCACATCAAGCGCCGCATGATCGCGGCCGAGCTGCGCCGGCGCGGCGGCGGTTATCTGATGGCGGTGGACGCCGACGATCTGGTTTCCAACCGCGTTGCCCAATTCGTTCAGCTGGACCTGAATCCTAACGGCTACATCATCGACAGCGGCTATGAGCTTGATTTTGCTAGCGGCCGCGTGCGCGTGTCGCCGCGCTTCAACCGTTTTTGCGGCAGCTCTGGCATTTTCCGTTTCGCACCCGAAGATTTGCCGCGGTCCCTGGACGACACGGCCGAAACTGTAAGCGACCAATTTGGCAACCACACGCAATGGCCAGCAGTAGCAAAAAGCCTGGGCCGGCCTCTGGCCATCCTGCCGTTTCGTGGTGCCATGTATGTCACCAACAGCGGCGAAAACCATTCGGCGCTTTCCGGCAATGTAGGCTGGCGGCGCACATTGCTGCGCGCCCTCACGCCCGCGCGCGCGATAACGCCTGCACTGCGCGAGGAATTCGCACTACGAATTTAGTGCTTCGTGTTCAGTCCAAGTGCCTGCAGCACGCTTGGGTCGAGCGGCCCATCGAGATCGCCTATGACAATGCCGTCGGTGTTGGTCAGCGCCCACACCGACCAGGCAAAGCCCGCTTTCTCAGCCGCCATGCGAACATCGGAGAGCCAGCGCGCGCGGTCGGCGGGTGCCGCGCCTTTCTTGCCATAGACGTCCTTCATGGCGCCGAATTCGCCAAGTATGATGCGGTTGTACGGAATGCCATTGCGGTCTGCCCAGCGTTGCACGCGGGCAAAATCGCGCACGATGCCGTTGGCACCCTCGCTGTTGTCGAAATAATCGGCGAGCTGCCTGGCTGCATCAGCGGCCGCCTCCACGCGTTCGTTCGCCGAAATGTCGCGCGCCGCAAGAATGTCGTGCCGAACGCGGGCGATGAAAGCATCGCACTGGCGTGGATCGGGCGGATAAGGCAGCCGATTGACGTATTTCAAATACGTCGCGGCGCTCCAATAGCCCTGCGCAGTGAACACATAGGGTTGGTAATAATGGAACACGAACATAGTGTTGGCGTCGAAATCGGCGGGGTCGAGTTGCACCAGGCCGTCAATCGAGGCCCAGCAGGCGCCGCTCACCAGCAGAGTTAATTTTGGCGCCGCGCGCCGTGCTGCGCTATGGATTTCTTGAAGTTGCTGCGGCCAGCCCGGCCGGTCATCCCATGCGCAGGGCGGCGGCGGTTCGTTAAACACCTCCAATGCCACGTGATTGGTTGGAAAAGCGCTCAGCATGTGAGCGACTTCTTGCAGGGTCTCGACATAGCGCTTGAACGCCAATGTATCGAATCCCGCCGTCACTTGGCGAAAGCCCCAAAGGGGATGGTTCTCGCTGAAATGAAAATCGACGATGGCGCCAAGCCCTGCCGCCAGCGCGGCGGCAACGGCCTCCTTGATCTCATTCAGGCGGTTGTCGAATTCCGGCCCTTTCGCATCGAACAGCGGCCCTGGATCGATGTTGATGCGCAGAAAATCGAACCCGGCCCCACGCAGTTCGTCCAGCCGCGCGCGCGGCATGTAATCGGCCCAGCGCGGTTGATACGGATCGGCGCCATAGCGCGCAGGGTTATGCGAATCCTTAATCGGCTCGCCGAAAGTGCGCAGGCCTCCAACACCGCGATGGGGAGAAAATGTGGCGCCATTGTCAAGGGCGTTAGCCGCACTCGCAGCGCAACATGCTGCAAAAGCAACAGCGATAAGCGCGCTGCGCAATATCATAACGCTGGCTCTACTTTGTGCACGCGGAAGAACAGTTCGAGATTGACCAGAGCCCATAACAGCCGTTCGTTGTTCTTGCGCGCCTCCATGTGGTCGCCCACTAGGCGCTCCAGCAAGTTCCTGTTGCACAGCCGCGCCGTGCGCGAAGCATTGCTCAACAGCATGTCGCCGACAAAGCCGCGCTGTGGTCCACGGAACCACTGATTGAATGGCACGCGGAAGCCGATTTTGCGCCGGTTCAGGATTTCCGGCGGCAGGATTTCCGCTTCGACACGGCGCAGCACGGTCTTGCCGCCCCTGCCGCCTGTAAGGAAAGCATCGGGCAGCCGCGCCGCCAGGCGCGCGAGCTCGACATCCATGAACGGCATGCGCCCCTCGACCGAGCCCGCCATCATCATGCGGTCACCGCGCTCAAGCAGATTATCTGGAAGCCAAGATGTCTGATCGAAGAACAAAATTCTGCGCAACAGCGAACCCGTGCGTAACGAAAATGGAAGGGGGTCCGGTGGCGCGGCATCGCTGCGCGGCTCGCGCATCAATAGGTCGCGCTCGGCCTCGCTCGTGCCGCCAAACCACAAACGCATGCGGGCCTGCACGTCGCGTTCGCCCGCCGCCGCAAGCGCGATCTTGAGCCTACGCGCGCCATAGGGAAGCGCGTCCGCCAGCGGTTTCACCACGCGGTCGTGCACTACGCGCGGCACCAGTTTCTGGTAAAGGCCGATCCACCCTTCCGCACGATGCTTCGGGTATCCACCCAGGAGCTCGTCCGAGCCTTCGCCCGTCAGCACCACCTTCACTGTTGACGCCGCCATCTTCGACAGCATGAGAATGGGCACGTCCGAGGCTTCGGTCACCGGCGCGCCGCGCCTGAACGCTGCTTCTTCCCAGTGGTCCATGAAGCCCTGAGGCTGCACCACCAGCTCTGCATGATCGGTGCCGAAACGATTGGCCACCAGGCGCGCTTCATCCAGCTCGGAATATTGGTTTTCCGCGAAGCCCACCGAAAACGTGCGCACGCGCGCATTCGTGGCCCGCGTCATGGCGCCCACCACGGCCGACGAATTGATGCCTCCGGAAAGATAGGCGCCATAAGGCGCGTCGCTCCGCATTCTTATCTTCACCGCATCGTCGAAGGTGGCGCGGAACATCTCGGCCGCTTCGGCGAAGTTCTTGATGTCGGGCGTGGCGTCTGCCACTGGCGGCGTGAAATAGCGCGTGACTTTGAGCATGCCCTTTTCCCACACGGCGTATGAGCCGGGCTGAAGCTTGCGCACGCCGTGGAAAAAAGTGAGCGGCCCAGGCACGTAACGGTTGAGGAAATAATGCGGCAGTGCTGCCTCATTAAGGCGGCGCTCGACGCCCGGAAAATGCAGGATGGGCTCGATCTCCGAGGAAAAGACGAGGACGCCCTCGGGCTCGGCCAGGAACAACGGCTTTTTGCCGAACGCATCGCGAGCCAGCACCAGGCGCTCGGCTCGAGCGTCCCACAATGCAAAAGCGAACATGCCGCGCAGTTTGGCGATCGCCTCCAGCCCCCAGGCGCGATAGGCCTCGATCATTACTTCGGTGTCGGATTGCGTGCGGAAAACCACCCCGCGCGCGCGCAACTCATCGCGCAGCTCGATGTAATTATAAATTTCGCCATTGGTGATAAGCACGATCGTGCCATCCGGGCTCCACATGGGCTGCGCGCCGCCACCGATGTCGATGATGGAAAGCCTGCGGTTTCCAAGCGCTATCTGGTGGCCGCCGTTGGCGGTCTGCCCCTGCCAATAGCCCGAGCCGTCGGGCCCGCGGTGGGTCAGCATGTCAGTCAGGCGGGCCAGCGTTTCGCGCCCTTGGCGCCTCCCGTCACGCGCGTCCCAGCCGAAGATCCCACACACGGATGCGCCCTCCTGCCCCTTGGGGCAGGCGAGTTTGCCTTATCCAGCTGGGCCTGTCGCGCCCTGAAAGGGCGGGTATTCGTCTTCCAATTTCCCGCATGGTACCTGCTATCTATTCCCGCAGAAATCCTCCTCCACTGGATTTACACAGCAGTAGAGAAGCAGGCTTGTTTGAGCTAAAGCCAAAAAATTTCAGGCCACTAGTCAACGCTAGCCGTCCTCGAGTAGTAACTCATGGGACTCGGTAGCTTAGCCAGGAAACCAGATGATAATCTCTCTGTTCTAGCTTTCACCCCTGTTGCGCCACCTATCATCGCAGTCCCGAATTGAGCAAAAATAAAACCGGTAACGTCTAAGGATCGTACAACTGCAGACATCAGAGATGGCAAGGTATGCGATGCTGTTAAATTGGCAAAGAAAAATTTTGTTGAGTTTATTCATATTGGCTGCGGCAATTTTTTTCTATGCTGATATCGCCGAAGCGGAAACGGCCGCCGCGGCTCCCGCAGCGACGGATCCAGCCGCCCGTCAGATCGAAACGTTTTACGCGGCCCTGCTCGAGACGATGAAGCAGGGAATACAGCTTGGCATCGAGGGCCGCTATAAGAAACTGCAGCCCGCAATAGAGGCAAGCTACGATCTTCCCCTCATGACCAAGTTTGTGGTTGGCCCGACATGGGCGGCCATTCCTGCGGCCCAGCAAAAAATGCTGACCCAAGCTTTCGAGCGCATGACGATTGCGAGCTACGCGAGTAATTTCAAAAGTTTCGGTGGAGAAAAATTCGTGGTCGAACCAACGACGGAAGTGCGCGGAGCTGATCACATCGTCCGTAGCCAGCTTGAGCCCGCCGACAAGGCCCCCGTTGCACTCATTTACCGGATGCGCAAAACCGGCAGGACATGGAAAATCATCGATGTCTATCTCGGCGGCACTATAAGCGAGCTAAGTTTGCGGCGTTCGGAGTTCTCTGCCACGGTCAAGACCGGCGGTGCAGACGCGCTGATCAACAAAATCAACGAGGTTTCCGATAAGCTGATGCTGCCTTCCTGATAGAGTTGTTCAGCTCGTCCGGCCGCTCTTCTCCGCGGGCCATACCTCAAGCAGGGCCGGAAGAAACAGCAGCGCGGTCACCAGCGTCCAGGCGAGAGCGATGGTCAGGAGTTCGCCCATGCTCGCCATGCCGGGATGGCTGGAAAGCCACAATGTACCGAACGCAGAAGACGTCGTCAGCGCGCTGAAAAGCACGGCGCGCGCCAGGCTCGATTGCAGCAGGTGCCGCATGCCGTTGCGCCAGGCGATAACAAAATAAATGTTGAACGCGACGCCGATGCCAAACAGCAAGGGCAGCGCGATGATGTTGGCGAAATTCAGCGGCAGCCCTATGGCCACGCAGGTTCCGAGCGCAAGCAGGCCAGTGAGAAAGAGCGGAACCAGGGTCAGAATCACATCGCGTAGCCGACGCAGCACCAGAACCAGCAGAACGGTGATCGACAGAAACGATAAAATTCCGGCCTGTATAAAGGCATGCACAATGGTTTGTCCCGCCCCCTGGATGCCAATGGCGCCGCCCGACGCGGTCGGCGCGACCCGCAGGACGGCCGCGGCGAAGCGGCGCAAATTGTCATTGTTGTTGGGGTCGCCACTGGGGATCACCTGCACGCGCGCCGAGCCATCGGGCGCAACCCAGTCGCGGACGAGGTCGGCTGGCAGGGATGATAACGACACAGTCCCGGCCTGAAGCGCTGTTCTCACCTGCGCCAGCATGGTTTTCAGCCCCGGCACAAGCGCGTTCGTCACGCGCACGCGCATGTCCGGTGGCCCGTCCGCCACTTGCGCGAAAATATCTCCAAGGCGCTTTGAGCTTGTGGTGGCACCCGCTTGCGCCTTGGCGAAATCATGCAGTTTGCCAGCCACCGCCTTCAGGCTCGCAATGGTTTCAGCGTCGTTCGGCGGGGCCTTCACGTCAAAGGGATTGATGGTCGCATCGAGCAAGGTCGAAGCATCGCCAATGAGCGCGAGCTTTTCCGGCTGATCGGCGGGCACAAAACTATTGAGCGTGATTGCCTGGTCGACTTCGGGCAATGCAGACAGCCGCTGTGCGATATTTCCGGCTTCGGGCAGCGATGGCGCCAGCACGTTGATCGCGTTGGGCGAGGTCGAGCGGTCCCCCATCAGGTCCAGTAGTGTAGAAACCGATTCTGTGTGCGGGTTCTTGAGATCGAGCGGATTGAAATCGAAACGGAGAAATGGAACCAGCGCGAAGGATACCGCCCCAAGGAAGACGAGGGCGGCCACCACCCATTGGCGGCGCTCATGCAGGAAGCGGTCAATGGGCGCCAGAACCGCAAGACCCACTTCTTTTGCTTCGCCTGAAGGCCGCAAGAGCTTAATCAGCGCTGGCAACAAGGTCAGGTTGAGCGCGAATGCCACGATCATGCCTACGCCCGCAATGAGGCCTAGCTCGGCTACGCCGACATAATCGGTGGGCAGAACCGCAAAGAACCCGGCCGCCGTCGCCGCCGCAGCCAGCGCCAGGGGCTGACCCATGCGCGCGCCGGCATTGGCCAAGGCGTGGTCGAGGTCGCCGACGGCATGACGCTCTTCCCGGTAACGGACGCAGAATTGAATGCCGAAATCGACGCCCAGCCCGACAAACAGCGCGATGAAGGCAACAGAAATCGGATTGAGCGCGCCCACAGCCATGAGGCCGAAGGCGGTTGTTATGGTCAGGCCGGTGAACAGGGTGATGACGATGGCAAGGATAATTCGCGCCGAACGCACGGCGAGCCAGAGCATCAGCAGCACGGAAAACACCATCATGCTGGTCATGGGCAAGGCGCGTTCGGCCAGCGTGCCAAACTCTTCGTCGGTCAGCGGCACCTGGCCTGTGAGGCGGATGCGGACACCCGCTTCGGGCACGAGATGCAGATCGGAAGCAATTTTGCGGATGCGGTCGGTGGCGTCTTGCCCCGGGGAGAGATTTCCAAATTCTAGCTTTGGCTGTACCTGAAGAAAGCGCCGCGTTTGCTGCCGCGAAGCTGGCTTGCCTGCGATCAGGGATTGCCAGGACAAAAAGACAGGCTTGCCTTCGGCGACTTGACCCAGAACATCGGCGAACACGGAAAGGGAATGATCTAGATCTTTCGCATCCGCCTGTCCCATGGCCGCGCCGTCAAGCGCGAGTGACAAGCTCGCAGCTATCCCGCGCAGGCTGGGGTCTTCCGCCAGCCCGCCGAGAAATGGCTGCGCCTTGATGAGTTGCTCCGTGGCCGATTGGACTTCGCTCTTCGACATATAGAGGAGCCCGTTGCGGGCGAAGAAGAGGCCACCGCCAGGCCTGCTCACCGAAAGGAAGCCGTTGTCCTTTTCGCTCAATTTCCCGTACAGCGCCGGCTCCGCCTGATCGGCGAGTTCCGGCGTCGCCCCGTCGATCACGATCAGGATGGAGTTCCCTTGTTGCGGGAACGCCTTGTCGAACTGCGCTTCGCGCTGACGCCAGGGAAGATTCTGCGAGATCAGCTTTGTGCTGTCGCTGTTAAGCGCGAAATTCTCTACGCTATAATAGAAGGCGGCAATGCCCAACAGCACCGTTCCCAGCGCAATGAGGCCAGCGCGGCGGCAGCAGAATGCGACGATGCGTTCCGTCAAGAGCATGGCAGAATAAGAGGAGTTTCCTGATGGTGGGCGGAGAGCCGTGCCTGTTTGAAGTCAAAAGGTCAATACAATGTAAGTTTAGTATGGCATCGTAGAATCTGCAGCCCTCTAGGCCGATTATGGCAGATGAGAGAATCTTAAAGTAAGGACTCTCCTGAAACACGGCGGAGAGGTGATCCCGGCTCTGATGCGGCTCAATACCAACTGGTAATTAGCTCGAAGGCATGGGTGGTTATTCCGCTTGCGCCGACAGGTGGCGATGCCCACGCCGGTTGGCAAGCCAAGTGCCTGCGCGATCAAGATAAATATAAATCACCGGCGTGATGTAAAGCGTGAGCAGCTGTGACAAAAGCAATCCGCCGACCACCGCGAGGCCAAGCGGCTGCCGCGCCTCGCCACCCGAACCGAAGCCGATGGCGATGGGCAGAGTGCCCATCAGCGCCGCCATGGTCGTCATCATGATGGGCCGGAAACGGATGAGCGCGGCTTCTGTGATGGCGGTGGCTGGATCGACATGCTCCTTGCGTTCGCGGTCGAGTGCGAAATCGATCATCATGATGGCGTTCTTCTTGACGATGCCGATCAGCATGATCATGCCGACAAAGGCGTAAAGGCTGAGTGGAATGCCAAACAGCCAAAGCGTGATCAGCGCGCCCACCGCGGCCGAGGGCAGACCCGAAAGAATAGTCAGCGGGTGAATGAAGCTCTCGTACAAAATGCCGAGCACGATGTAGACGGTCAGGATGGCTATGAGCAGCAGCCAGCCAATGTTCTTCATAGAGCTCTGGAATGCCTGCGCCGTGCCCTGGAAACTCGTTTGCACGCCTGTGGGCATGTTGATGGAAGCTTGCGCCTCTCCGATGCGCGACACGGCCTCGCTGAGCGCAACGCCTGGTGAGAGATTGAACGAAATCGTCACCGCCGGAAGCTGCGAAAGGTGATTGATGGAGAGCGGCATCGTTCCGTTGACGAGCTTGGTCACCGCCGATAGCGGCACCAGCGTGGTGCCGTCAGCAGCAGTGATGTAAAGCCGTGTAAGGTCGGACGGATGATATTGATATTGAGGCAGCAGCTCGAGCATCACCCAATATTGGTTCGACGCGCCGTAGATCGTAGAGATCTGCTCGCCGCCAAAAGCGGCGCCAAGCGCCGTTTCGATTTGCGCTGGTGTCACTCCCAAAGCCGCTGCACGGTCACGATCGATCTGCACGTTCACCGCCGGCGCGGCGAGGTCGAGGTCGGTCGTTACATCGACGAACACAGGCATTTTCGCGAGTGCCGCCTGTAACCGTGTCGCGCCGGCATAGAGCTCTTGCTCATTAAGATCCTGCAGCGTGTACTGGTATTGCGCCTTGGTAAGTTGGCCACCGATGCGGATACTAGGCGGGTTCTGCATGTAGACGTTGATGCCGGGCACGACTTGCAGCTTTGGCCGCAGTTCGGTGATGACCTCATCAGCCGACAGCGAACGTTCGCTGCGCGGCTTGAGAGGCATAAAAATCGTGCCGGTGTTTGTACCAGTGCGCGCGCCGCCGGCGCCAACCGAGGACATCACATTCGCCACGTTCGGATCCTGGCGCGCGATAGCTGCCACCTGCTGCTGATATTGCGACATTTGCGCGAACGAGGTGCGGTCGGACGCCTCGGTAAAGGCTATGATCTGGCCGGTGTCCGCGCTGGGCAAAAAGTCTTCCCGCATCACCATAAAAAGGGCGACGGTAGCGACTAGACTGCCGATAAAAACGAGGAACACCATCTGCTGGTGCTGGATGCTCCAGCGCAGTGTCCGCTCGTATAATGATTGAAGCCTATCGAAACTATGCTCGCTCCAATGATAGAAGCCGCCATGTTCGGCGCCCTTGCCGGATTTGATGAAGCGGCTGCACAACATGGGTGTCAGCGTTACGGAAACGATTCCTGAAATGAGAATGGTGAAAACAATCGAGACTGCGAATTCGTGCAGCAGCCGGCCTATAATCCCACCCATGAAGACGAGTGGAATAAACACCGCGGCAAGCGATGCCGTCATCGACAGAATGGTGAAAGAAATCTCCCGCGAACCGCTGAAGGCGGCATCGTGTGGCTTCTCGCCCTCCTCGACATGACGCACGATGTTTTCCAGCATGACAATCGCATCGTCCACCACGAAACCAACCGAAAGCGTCAACGCCATAAGAGAGAGATTGTCGAGGCTGTACCCAAACAATGCCATACCCGCGAACGAGCCGATGACGGCCAGCGGCAGCGCAATGGAAGGAATAATCGTGGCCGACAACGTGCGCAGGAAAACAAAAATCACGCCAACCACCAGCACCGCGGCGATCATTAGCGTGTACTGCACGTCGTCGATGGAATTGCGAATGGACTGACTGCGATCATAGAGGACCGTCAGCGACACCGATTGCGGCAGGCTCTGCATGAATTTGGGAATGACCTGCCTGATCTCGTCCACAATCTGGATGGTGTTGGTGCCCGGCTGTCGCTGAATGGCGAGCACAATGGCGCGCTGACCGTTAAACCAGCTCGCCACCAGATTGTTCTGCACGCTGTCTATGACGCGCCCGACATCTTGGACGCGAATTGGCGCCCCGTCGCGATAGGCGACAATCTGGCGATTATAGCCAGCCGCATCTTCGAGCTGGCCATTGGCATGGATAAGCGTTGCCTGATGCGGGCCGTTGAGCTGGCCTGTAGCGGCGTTGACGTTGGCGTCCTTCAGCGCCGAGGCAACCTGGTCGATGCCGATGCCGCGTGCGGCCAGCGCGAAGGGGTCCACCTGAACGCGCGCGGCGTAAATTTGCGAGCCGAAGACATTGACCTGCGCCACGCCGGCTAGCGTAGAAAGCTGGCGCGCGAGCAACGTTTCAGCATACTGGTCCACCTGATACATCGGCATCGAGGATGACTGCATGGCGATGTAGAGGATCGCCGCATCGGCCGGGTTTACCTTCCGGAGCGTCGGTGGGCTTGGCAGGTTGGTCGGCAATTGCCGTGATGCAGCTTGGATTGCGGCCTGCACATCCTCGGCGGCGCCGTCGATATTGCGGTCGAGATTGAACTGGATGGTGATTTGCGTGGAGCCAAAGGTGCTCTGCGAAGTCATCGAGCTGATGCCCGCAATCGTCGAGAACTGGCTTTCCAGTGGCGTGGCAACGGCCGTCGCCATGGTCTGCGGATCTGCGCCGGGCAAGCTGGCCGACACGGAAATGGTAGGAAAATCTACGTTGGGCAATTCGCTTATTGGAAGTGACCAATAACCGACAACACCGAAAATAAGGAACGCTGCCATCAGCAGCGTCGTCATGATCGGCCGCTCGATGAAAACTTCGGAGATGTTCACGAGGCGGCTCCATGCGTGGTCACGACCGTCACAATCACGCCAGGCACAAGCCGCAATTGCCCATCGGTTACCACGCGTTCTCCTGCGCGCACGCCGGTCGATAGCGCCGACGCCGTGTCGTTCTCGTAAAGAACAGTCACGTCGCGCATTTCCGCCTTGTTGTCCTTGTCGATAACGTAAGTGTAGCGGCCGTTCTGGCCTGTGTTGACGGCCTCGCGTGGCACGGTCACGACATTACGCAAAAGATTCATCTGTACGCCAACATCGACAAGTTCCCCGGGCACAAGGCGAAAATCCGCATTGTCATAGGTCGCGCGCAGTTCGATCGTGCCTGTCCGGTCATCGACCGTGTTGCCAATAAAATCTACCCTAGCGGAAAGCGCATTTTTGGAAGCCGCTGCCGCAACCGCCGGATTGCGGTAGCTCAGTGTTACAAGAAGCGCGTTCTCGCGCATCCTGTCTTGCAGAATCGGCAAATCGTTCTGCGGCAGCGAGAACGAAACTTTCACCGGCTGGATCTGGGTGATTACCACCAGCGAATTGGTGTCTTGCGCTTTTATCAGATTGCCCGGCTGAATAAGGATGGGTCCGGTCTTGCCGTCGATAGGCGAACGGATCTGGGTGTTGCTGAGATCGAACTTCGCTTTGTCGACGGCCGCCTTATCCGAGGTGACGGTAGCCGAAAGCGACTTCACCTGTGCCGCAGTTTGATCGCGCAACTGGGTGCTCACGGCGCCGGCTTTAGCAAGCGCCATATAACGGGCAAGATCAGCCTGATTGCTCGCCAGCGTGGCCTCGTCATGCGCAAGCGCGCCCTCAGCTTGGTGCAGCGCATCTTCGAAGGGCTTGGGCTCGATCTGGAAAAGGACATCGCCTGTTTTCACCAGCTGGCCTTCCTTGAAGGAGGCGGAAAGCAGCTGTCCATCCACGAGCGACTTCACCTGAACTGTCGCGTTCGCAAGTACTGTGCCGATGGTGTGCTCAATCACGGGCACATCGTGCACCTGCGCCGTTGCGACGCGGACGGGCGGAGGCGGCGACGGAAGCGGCGCGCCTGGACCCCCCAACAGCCAACTGATGATCAGAATGAGGCAAAGCACTGCGCCCCCGGTGGCGAGCCAAAGCATGCGCGAGCTGACATGCCGCCAGCGGGAGGGCAGGCGCGCCCGTAACCGGGATTCGACTTTCGAAAGGGTCTCGACGGTGTTCATTGTTAAGGGGCGGCCATTTCCAAGTACATAAACAGGCTATTTGTCACACAATTTTGCCAGTCGCTGGCTGCGGCAGGGATCCTGACAGAATATGGTTTACGAGGGGCTACAGTTTGGCCAACTGGCCAGGCCTGCGAATTGGCGCAATTGGTGAATACACAAGTAATTAGAAGGGCTTTGGGACGCTGCTGAAGGGTTATCTGTTGAGACGATTTACCCCTTCTTGCTTAAATTCGGGGCCGTCCAGCGCGTTTTTCTTATCCCTCGCGTGAGGCGGAATGGGCAAGCGCAAGTAGGTATGGAATTCCTTGGCTAAACGTGGCTTTTTTTGGACAGCGTGACAGTTGAGAAAGGCTTGGAAAAAGAGCCGAGCATGACGAAAATGTGATCAAGCTGAAGCAGTATCGTTCTGATGCCCAATAGCAACCAAGCCGGGAGATCCCCAAATGAAGCTCATGGCGATTACACTTGCCGGCACCATGCTGGCCCTTGGCATGGCGCGTGCCGAAACAGCTTCGTCGCCTGCCGCGCCGTCAACATCGAAGACGGACAATGTTTGCCTTGTGACTTACCAGATCGATCACACAACCACGCCGGACGACGACACGATTGTATTTCACATGACGGACGGCAAAACCTGGACAAACAAGCTTGCAAACCATTGTTCGGGATTGAAATTTAATGGCTTCGCTTACGACGTGCGTGGCCCCAATCAGATCTGCGGCAATTTGCAAAGCATCCGTGTGCTGAAGACGGGCGCCGTCTGCCTGCTCGGCCCGTTCACGCCGGGCGAGCCCAAGCCCTCACCCACGCCCGCGCCATAGGAAGATATTGACGGACAAAGCTTCCGGGACTTTTGGCACGCTTTCGACCGCGCTCGCCCAGGCGTCGAAATTGCTGGCCACGAATCCGGCGATGGCCGAAACGCAATCACGCGAGATATTGAGAATTGTACCGGATTATCCGCAGGCCTTGCTGGTGCTTGGCGTGGCGCTGCGAAGCCAGGGAAATGCCGCAGCCGCACGCAAAGTTCTCGAGCCATTGGCGGCATCGCAGCCTAAGGCTGCCGGAGCGCAGTTTGAGCTTGGCTTGACCCTGGCCGATCTGGGCGAGGGCAAGGAAGCAATCGCCGCATTGTCTCGTTCCGCCAAGCTCGACGCAGGCCTGCCGCATGTCTGGCTCGCGCTGGCCGATCAGCTGACGCTTGCGGGCGATAGCGCCGCTGCGGACGACGCCTATGCGAGCCATATCAAGGCGTCCGTGAAAGACTCGCAATTGTTGAAAGCCGCCGCCGCGCTTTGCGAAAACAAGCTCGCGTTTGCCGAGCGCGCGCTGCGCGGTTTTTTGAAACTTCATCCGACCGACGTCGCCGCCATCCGCATGCTGGCGGAAACGGGCGCACGCCTTGGTCATTATGAAGATGCGGAAAAACTGCTCGCCCGCTGCATGGAGCTCGCGCCCGGTTTCGACGCGGCGCGGCACAATTATGCGACCGTGCTTTACCGGCAAAACAAGCCCGCTGAAGCGCTTGCGCAGGTGGGCGTGCTGCTGAAACGCGATCCCCGCAATCCCAATTACCGAAATTTGCGCGCCTCCGCGCTGGCCCGCCTTGGCGAAACCGAACAGGCGATATTGGCCTATCAGTCGGTTTTGAAGGATTATCCAAATCATCCCAAGGGGTGGATGAGCTATGGCCACACACTCAAAACCGCGGGCCGCCAGCAAGAATGCATTGCCGCTTATAGAAAGAGCATCGCACAGCTGCCGAGCCTGGGTGAGGCCTATTGGAGCCTGGCCAATCTCAAGACATTTCGTTTCACCCCGGCCGAAATCGCCGCCATGCGGGCGCAGCTCGCGCGCAAGGATTTGGTAGAGGAAGATCTCCTTCATTTCCACTTCGCGCTGGGCAAAGCCTTGGAGGACGAAGGACGCTATGGGGAATCCTTCGAGCAATATGAGAAGGGTAATGCCCTGCGCAAAGCGGCGCTCGGTTACAAGGCGGATGAAACTTCTGCGCATGTCAAACGCTGCATAACGCTCTTCACTGCGGAATTCTTTCTCAAGCGTGAAAGCGTTGGCTCGCCTGCGCCGGATCCCATTTTTATTGTCGGTCTGCCGCGTTCGGGCTCGACACTGATCGAACAGATACTTTCCAGCCATTCCGCCGTCGAAGGCACTATGGAATTGCCGGACATCATGGCAATCGCAAGACGCCTCGGCGGCAAGAAAAAGAAAAAAGAAGCATCGGACTATCCCGAGATATTAGCGATGCTTAATCCCGGAATGTTCGGCACGCTAGGCGAGGAATATTTGCAGCGCACACGCATCCAGCGCAGGCTCGGCCGCCCGTTCTTCATCGACAAGATGCCGAACAATTTTCTGTATGTGGGCCTCATCCATCTGATTCTGCCCAAGGCGAAAATCATTGACGCGCGCCGCCATCCGCTCGGCTGCTGCTTCTCCTGTTTCAAGCAGCATTTTGCCCGCGGCCAGGGATTTACCTATGGCCTCGCCGATATCGGCCGCTATTACGCGGATTACGTTCGCCTGATGGCGCATTTCGACAGAATGCTGCCGGGCAGGGTGCACCGGATCCTTTACGAAGACCTGGTCGGGAACCCCGAGCAGGAGGTGCGGCGGCTGCTCGCATATTGCGGCTTGCCGTTCGAAGAGGCGTGTCTGCGCTTCTATGAAACCGCGCGTGCGGTGCGCACAGCCAGTTCCGAGCAGGTCCGCATGCCGATTTTCACCGAGGCGCTCGAGCATTGGCGCAACTTCGAGCCTTGGCTCGAACCGCTGAAAGAGGCGCTTGGGCCGGTATTAACCGCTTATCCCGCCGCCCCAATTTCCTGATTTTCCAATGGCTTGTTGCTTTTTTGGCATAGGGGCCGGCATTGACGCGCCCGCAGGATGGGTTTCAAACTGGCGATGCGATTACAGGGGAACACGCGCACGGGGTCGTGCGGTGTAATCGGAGGCGCTTTCCATGCGGGGGATTTCTTCGTGCGGGCCGGTGATGGCTCGCTCTCGTTTGTTTCAACTCTTGTTGGCTTCAACCGCGCTTACGGGTGTCCCGTCAGCGTTCGCGCAACAGGCAGCAGCGCCCCAGGTGCTGGAAACAGTGACGGTCACCGCCGAAAAGCGCGAGGAGAACCTGCAGAAGGTTCCGCTGATGGTGAATGCCATCACCGAGCAGAAAATCGAGGACCTGCATCTCAGCGACTTCACTGATTTCGCGCGCTATCTGCCGAACGTGACTTATGCTGTGAGCGGGCAGGGCAGCGATGGCGGTCCGGGCTTCTCCAACGTCACCATGCGCGGCATCGCCAGCGACCAGAACGGCAACCATTCAGGCCCTGAGCCCACCGTCAGCGTCTATTTCGACGAGCAGCCGATCACCACGATCAACGGCACGCTCGATATTCCGACCTATGACGTCCAGCGCGTCGAGGCACTGTCCGGTCCACAGGGTACTCTCTATGGTGCCAGTGCGGAATCAGGCGTCATCCGCATCATCTCCAACAAGCCCGACCCCAGCGACTTCGAAGCGAATTACGAACTAACCGGCAATTCCGTCGATCATGGCGGCTTCGGCTATGTGGCGCATGGCATGGTCAACGAGCCATTTTCCGACAAAATCGCCCTCCGCATTGTCGCTTGGGATGAGCATGACGCGGGCTACATCGACAACGTACCCGGCACGCGCACCTACACTTTCGATAACGCCAATCCGCCCTTCTCGCCAGTGCCACCACCAATCACTATCAACAACTCCGCCTTCGTCAAGAACAACTACAACACCGTCGACAAGATAGGCGCGCGCGCGGCGCTCGGCATCGAACTCAACGACAGCTGGACCATCACGCCCAGCCTCATGGTCCAACGCGAAGACAGCGACGGCATATTCGCTTTCGATCCGAAATTCGCTGGCGACCTGAAAGTGCAGCACTTCCTGCCCGAATTCGTGCACGATGACTGGTACCAGGCGGCGCTGACCGTGCAGGGCAAAATCTACGATCTCGACCTGGTCTACGCGGGCGCCTACATGAACCGCCAGGTCCACTCGGCGGCTGACTACACCGACTACACCTACTGGTACGATAAGTACAATTCCTATTACGTCTTCTTCACTGACAACGCGGGTAAGCAGATTGATCCCACGCAGCGCATTGATGGTACCGACCGGTTCAGCAAAATGAGCCACGAATTGCGGCTGTCCTCGCCAAAAACCGACCGTCTGCGCTTTGTGGGCGGTTTGTTCTACGAGGGGCAGAAGCACTACATCCAGCAGGACTACATTATTGAAGGCTTGGCCGATCCTGGCTCCGGCCAGCCCGTCGTCAGCGTCACTGGCTGGCCCAACACACTTTGGTTGACCGATGAGGAGCGCTACGACCAGGACTATGCGGCGTTTGGCGAGGCGTCGTTTGACATCCTCTCAAATCTTACCTTGACCGGCGGCATCCGGCTTTACTCTTACGACAACACGTTGAAGGGCTTCTTCGGTTTCGCAAGCTACGAAGCCTCGCGCTGCTTTGCGCCCACATCCGTCGACAATGGGCCGTGTACCGATCTCAACGCACGCGCCAAGGGCAACGGCGAGACGCACCGCGTCAACCTCACGTGGCAGGTGACTGAGGACAAGATGCTTTACGCCACCTATTCGACCGGCTTTCGCCCCGGTGGCGCCAACCGCGTGACCAACCCGGCGACAGGCATGCCTTTCGCACCCTACGGGCCGGACTCGCTCGACAATTACGAGGTCGGCTGGAAGACGGCCTGGGATGAAAATCGAATACGTGTCAATGGCGCGTTCTATTGGGAAAACTGGAACAATTTCCAGTTCCCGTTCCTGGGGCCAAATTCGGTTACTATCGTGGAAGATGGCGGACAGGCGCTGGTGAAAGGTTTCGAATACGAGATCAACTGGCTTCCCGTCGACGGACTCACCCTATCGTCATCAGGCGCATACAATGATGGCAGCATCACCAAGCCGTTCTGCCGCGATCTTACAATCGTCTGCACCAACGCCGTCGCCAACGCGCCATCCGGCACGCAATTGCCTATCACGCCCATGTGGAAGATCAACGCCACGACGCGCTACGAGTGGATGTGGGACACCTTCAATATGCATGTGCAGGGTTCGTTGGTGCATGAGAGCGGCACCTGGTCGGACCTGCGGATATATGAACGTTCGCTGCTGGGCAAGAACGCACCGTTTACCACTTTCGATTTTACTACCGGTATCGAGCGCGATGACTGGCATCTTGAATTGTTCGTGCAGAATGCGTTCGACGAGCGCGCGCAGCTCGGCCGCTATGCCGAATGTACGCCCGGAACCTGCGGCTTTGAACCCTATATTCTGACTGCCCAACCGCGCACGATCGGACTGACCTTTGGACAGAAATTCTGATTTGTTTCTTAGTCTGACCAAGAATTCATTGGGTTACTCATTATGGACGCTCGAAGCCTTGGCTCGACCCAAGGACAGGGTTGAAATATTCTGCGTCTGCTTTTGAATAATAGATTTATCTACTGAGACAGCTTAACATCTTTGCGGACCATTCTCTCTCAGCAAGGTCGGAAAGCGATGACCGATTTGTTCAATGAATGGATAGAGCCAGCTTAATGTTGATGTGGAGAACCGTTGTGATGATGATGTGATTGGAGCTCGACCTCATATAGTTCCCAAAGCTCCTTACGGCTAAAATGTAAATGCGGCCATACAGCTAACATGGCTGTCTTACCAATTTTACCTTCTAGAGCATGCAATTCTTTAAAATTCTTCTCCCAGTCTTCTGGAATAAAGGAAATTTTCTCTCCCATTTCCCGTGCCATCTCTAGTTTATCAAAACGTAACACCAGCTCAGTATGAAGACGAATGAAGGCAAATACAGCGGCCACAGCGACGTCACCAAATTTGCCTTTAAGATCCAAAATGAAACGTCCAGCCTCGCTATGCTCAAACTCGCCACTTTCGATGGCCTGTAGCAAATGTTCATGGGACTCAAAGTCCGTGAATAGCCATTTGTGGATTGCATGTTCGCTCTTGGCAAAGGCCAAGAACAACGCCAGAGGCAGAAGTATCAGAGCGATCGCAATGGCGATAAGTGGGGCATCTGCAGCATTGTTAAAATCGCTGTGTATCAATATGGCGATCAATAATCCTGGCAGGTAAAATAATGGATTAAATGTGGAGCGCCTCTCAGTTAGCGACTGAGCAAGCACTCCAAATATTGCCGTTGTTCCGCCATGCATAAGTGCTGTTCCGAAACCGCGGGCAATCCAAACGCCAATATTCGCGTGCGGAAATTCGTGCAAATAAATTATGTTTTCTACTACTCCAAATCCGGCCCCGATCGCAAATCCAATGATTGCAGCATCGACCATGAAACCGATTCGATTTCTGATGAATAAATAGACCAGAATGCTGGCCTTTAAACATTCTTCGAAAACCGGGGCATGGTACCGGCCGTAGGTCGCGAAATCGAGATGCAACCAACTCATTGTCGCTGCATTGACTACGTAACTTATGATGGCAAGCAAACCACCGATAAGAAGCATTTCTAAGACGGTGAAGAAGTCCACCAGCTTCCAGCTATCGAGGTAAAGCAGCACGAGAAGGAAGAGCAGCACTGGCGACAAGCCAAGAGGTGCTTTTTCCATAATAGAAACGATGGAATCTAATGACATAGTCGCCGATTATCCGCTTCTGGAAGCATCATTTGATCACATTATTTTCAATGATGCCATAAACTCATTACGCCCCACTTTGCTGTGTTCGATGCCCGCTGCATAGCCCATCGATAATGTCATCGGCAAGCGAAGGGCTACAGTGAAGTTCCAATCGATCTGAAGTCCCACATTGTTGAGTGTCCGCTGGGTAGTTGATCCTGGATCGGCCACCATCATGCCTGTAAATAACGCTGTTCGCGCGGAGCTCAGATAGAAACTCGCCGTGCCGACGTCTTCGAAACGAACCGGGGGTAAATTCCATTCGAAGACAGATTTGACAAAGCTTCGCGCGGCTATTGCGTCGATGTCAAATCCCGGAAAGCTGTCATACTGGCGGTATCGTTTTACTTCTCCGTCATCAACGAAATTGTTTTCGAAACTGCCGAAATAATAATAGTCGAGAGGGTTAGCCCGATCGCCTGTCCCCGTGCCAGCGGCACTATAGAGCCACAGGGAAGAATGGTTCCAGGGAAGCGCGAAACCAAAGTTGACGCCGGCGCGTATTTTGGGAAACGATTCAGCTTCGTTTTGGGCGTAGTCCTCGGTCGCCAGTACGTCCCATTCATAGCCTTGCTCATGATCAACGGCACCCAATGATTTGTCTGTGTTGCTGTATTTCAGACCTAAATTGGCTTCAGCGATATTCTTATCGAGGCCAAGCCCATGGATATTCTGGGCGCCAGGCAAAGTATCCAATCCGTTGTAATAGGTGACATCTGCACTGAGATCGAGTGTGCGCGGGGGATCATATATTAGGGGATCCTTATAACCCACGAAGAATGCATCTCCCTTGCGCGCGCGTTCAATTGGTCCAAACAAATCATAGAAGTTTGCATCATTGTGCCAGTAATGAAACCGCCAATTGACGTTATGATAGTCAATGTCGACATGCCAGCGTTCCTCCCCGCGTGCAGTTTGGGGTGAATATGCAAAGGTCGCGAAGAGTTGGTTTAATTGCAGCGGATCTTCGACGATTAAGTGCCATCCTATCGCGCCGTGCCCCTTGTAGCCTTCTATCACCGGATAGGTCGCGCCTATTCTCATCTCATCCAACGGGACATACTTGCCGCGCTCGGTGATCATCGAATCGATAGGAATCTTCGATGGCGAACCGACCGCCCAAGTTTTGACAATCGGATGCTGGTTAGCGATTTCGGTCCCCAGAAATTTGATGGTACCCAAATCATTGAGTGGCTTGGGGTCAATGACGACTGGGGTGAAACCTTCTCCCGTATATTCAAACACGATCAAAGAACCGTCAGCTCTGGGGATCGGTCGGAAAAAGCCAGTGTCGGCGTTGCTAACCGCTTCAATTTTTCCGGTTGCAATTTCATAACGATAGATGTTCGACACGCCGGTGTAATAGGAACTGCCGAAGAGATAACGTCCGTCTGGCGAAAATACGAAGCCTTCAGGCGTGGACTGGCCGAGCGCAAACTTGGCGATTTCCTTGGCGCTCCCGTTCATCAAATCCTGCAAGCGATAGATGCGTACGCTTTGATCCCCATTGATTTCTCCAACCGAGACAGAGAGAAGCTGGCCGTCTGGCGAGATGTCGGGATCAAACGGGATAGTGCCATAAGGGAATGTGTGGATCTGGTTCCAGTTGTTATAGGGTGGTGGAATACGCACGAGGGTCACCAAGCCATTGACATGGCGAAGACCCCAAAGGGAGCGATCCTGCGGATTGAACACGAGGTCACCGATTCGCCCGGCGCGGATGAGCATTTTGCTGTCTCCAGTGGCGACATCGACTTGCACCAGGTCACGGTAAGCGGTGTTATTGGGCGCGTACCAGACTTGGTTGCTTTGTGGGTCATATGCCATCGACACCACGCGGTACAGCATGGGGTTTTGAATGTAATTGAGGTGGCGAATTTTCCCGTCCTTAAGCGAGATGACGCCAATCTCAGCAAGGACGCCAGGATAACGGAAACCACCAATTAGGCTTTGCGTCTTTGGATCGTAAAATGAGCGCGAAACAGAGCCCAGCGCGCGGTCAATCAGGCGGCGGGTTGAGGTCAGAGGAAACTTCCGCACCGATGCCAGATTGGCCTGTTGGAATTTATGCTCAAAGGTGATCCAGTCGTCCCAAGCGGCATCAAGGGGTTTACCAAACACTTTTTCGAATTGATTCGCATAATAGCGATCGCTGCCCTCGCCTCGTTTTTGCCATTCGAGAACTTTTTCCGGCGCATATGTCATCGCTAGATAACTTAGAAAGCGCGTGCCATAGAGATAATCGTTCACGCCAACCTGAAAGTCAGCAGAAATACCAACCGATTCCAGACTGACAGGATCATAAAATTTGGCATTGTCGCGAACCATGGCGCGGAACACCATTTCGTCATATCCGCCATTTGCGCGACCCAAGCCGCCTCCCATCCAGGTCTCCATGAACACCGCACCTCCTTCGAGATACCAGCGAGGAGAGTTACTGCGTGGCGCGGTCAGATAATTGTAGAGAATCGACTCAGGATGCTTTTCGAGCGGCAATGGTTTGCCGTGAAAGAAATCTCGCCACCAAGCATCCTGGCTATTCCAGACATCCTGCTGGGCGACATGCACGAGCTCATGATTTAGGATAGTGAAAAAGCGTTCTCCCGGAGAAAAGGTTTCAAATTCCTGGCTAAGTGGCGACACATCGATAAGTATGGAATCGTTAGGCACCGCGCGAGCAGCAGCATTGCCGTAATCGGAGAAATCCTTGAGCAGAACGGTAGTCCTTTCCCACGGGGTCCAGTCAAAATTCTTGCGCTGCGCAGCGAAGGAATTTTCAAAGGCGCGTGAGACGTAGGGCGTCAGATAGGTTTCGGCGGGATCAAAATAAACTAGCCTGAGATCATCGGTCTCGAGCTTATTGAGATCTATCGATGCCCCGAAAGCAGAACCACCTGACAATGCCAAAATGATGCTTAAACACGCCGTGCGTGATTGCATACGGCCCCCCCACAATCCCCGAATAAGGCTCTGAGCCTTTGTATTTCAGGAAGTGTGCACCCGAGAGCGAGCAAAAAAAAGCCACCCGCCAGGGGGCGGGTGGCTAAGCCCAATCAGAGATTGAGTTTTTTAGTGTTCGTTTATTGCTGCAGCAAAGCTTGGGCTGCCCGCAAGTGCAGCGAAGGCCGGGCTTGAGGCCAAGGCCGCAAAGGCTGGTTGAGCTGCCACCGCATTGAACGCCTGGGCATTGTTGGCAAGCGCAGACATTGCCCGTGCATTACTAGCCAGTGCCGAAAACGCTTGGGCATTGGAGGCCAATGCCGACATGGCCTGAGCATTCGAAAGCGCCGACATCGCCTGAGCATTGTTAGAGAGTGCCGAGAAAGCCTGGGCGTTGCTGGCAATCGCTGCGAAGGCCTGTGCATTGCTAGCCAGTGCCGAAAAAGCCTGGGCATTGGAGGCCAATGCCGACATGGCCTGAGCATTCGAAAGCGCCGACATCGCCTGAGCATTGTTAGAGAGTGCCGAGAAAGCCTGGGCGTTGCTGGCAATCGCTGCGAAGGCCTGTGCATTGCTAGCCAGTGCCGAAAACGCCTGGGCATTGGAGGCCAATGCCGACATGGCCTGAGCATTCGAAAGCGCCGACATCGCCTGAGCATTGTTAGAGAGTGCCGAGAAAGCCTGGGCGTTGCTGGCAATCGCTGCGAAGGCCTGTGCATTGCTAGCCAGTGCCGAAAACGCCTGGACGTTGGTGGCCATCGCGGCAAATGCCTGCGAATTGCTTGCTAAGGCAGCGAAGGCTTGAGCATTGCTGGCCAGGGCCGCAAATGCCTGAGCGTTGTTGGCCAGAGCACTGAAGGCCTGCGCGTCACTCTTAAGGGCGTTCATCGCCTTTAAATCGCTCGCTAAAGCTTGGAAGGCCTGTGCATTGGAGGCCATGGCCGCGAGAGATGCACTCTGAGCCGCCGCCTGAAAAGCCTGCGCATTGTTAGCAAATTGTGCGAAGGCTTGAGCATTCGCTGCCATAGCCGCAAACGCCTGACTATGGGCTGCGAGTGCCGAGAAGGCCTGAGCGTGGTCTACCATTGCGGCCAATGCTTGGGGCTGCGCTGCGAGAGCAGTGAACGCTTGGGCATTGGAGGCCAATGCCGACATGGCCTGAGCATTCGAAAGCGCCGACATCGCCTGAGCATTGTTAGAGAGTGCCGAGAAAGCCTGGGCGTTGCTGGCAATCGCTGCGAAGGCCTGTGCATTGCTAGCCAGTGCCGAAAAAGCCTGGGCATTGGAGGCCAATGCCGACATGGCCTGAGCATTCGAAAGCGCCGACATCGCCTGAGCATTGTTAGAGAGTGCCGAGAAAGCCTGGGCGTTGCTGGCAATCGCTGCGAAGGCCTGTGCATTGCTAGCCAGTGCCGAAAACGCCTGGGCATTGGAGGCCAATGCCGACATGGCCTGAGCATTCGAAAGCGCCGACATCGCCTGAGCATTGTTAGAGAGTGCCGAGAAAGCCTGGGCGTTATGGGCTATAGCGGAAAATGCTTGGGCGTTCTGAGCCAGAGCTGAAAAAGCGCTTGGCGAGTGTGTCATGGCTGATAACGCCTGTGAGTTTTGCGCTAGGGCCATAAAGCCGGGATCAGATGCAAGCTTTTGGAACGATGGATCCTTGACCATCAGCTGAAAAGCATCCGTCTGCATGAGCTGGGCAACGCTGGTGTCGCCAAGGCCCACATCGGCATCCGAAACTTGGCTTGCATGATATCGCTGGGCACCAACTATTGTGCCCATGATACTGGCTCCAATTGGCGGATATATCGCGCTCGCGAGAAGGACCCCGCCAGCAACAACGGCCAGGCTTCCGCCCGCGTACAAAATCTTCTTAGTATGTTTGCTCATTTGTTCCTCGCTCCTGTTTTTAGATGTACTGGGAATCGCCGATTGGACGTGGACTGCTTGTCTACTTCTTGTGTCAAGCCACTCCCGCACCCTCACTCGATCGAAGATGGGTCCTGCTTTAAGCTCTGCGACTGGCATGGGAAAATTAGCAAAACGCACACGCCAATTTGCAACAGCCTGGCGGGAAACCCCGGCCATCTCCGCGATCTCATTAATGCCGACCAAATCGGCATGTGGCGTGCTGCTGTTGACCATTTCCCTCACTCGCCCTTGTCAATTCGAATGTGAGCGACGGTCACAGTTATTATGAACTACGCTCACAATGTCAAGATAACACGTGAACGGTGCTCACAGGCTTTTCCTGTGATCATCGTTCACAGTCAGTGATCCAGCGCAGTCTCCTATATGCAGAAGGCAGATTGCCGGTTTATCCCATGAGTTCACCAGGTTTTACTGCCGCTGCAAAATCTAAAAGACTTTCCTACTGTGGATGGCTGCTGCGCAGAGCAGGGGAGGCCGTTAATAAAGTCTCCCAGGACTCTAGGATGGCAGAAGAACATTTCGATCTTTTTGACTGTAGCGCGCCGCAAGCGCGGGCAGCATTACGAGGTTAAGGATTGTTGAGCTGGCAAGTCCCCCAAGAACAGTAATGGCCAAGGGACCGCTGATTTCTTGACCTGGTAGGTTCATAGATAATGCTAGTGGGGCAAGGCCTAAGGCGGTGAGTAGTGCCGTCATGAGAATTGGAGTGAGCCGCTCGTTGGCGCCACGGTTCACTGTCGCCGTGGTCCAAGGGTCGCCCTCAACATCGACGAGCTGCTCGTAATAGGCGAGCTGTAGAATCGCATTCCGTGCGCTCACACCGAATACCGTCACTAAACCCACTAAGGCTCCAAGCGAAAGGCCAATGCCAAAGATCGCAATCGCTAAAATCCCACCGATCAGACTGAAAGGAAGATTGGTCATGACCAGCCAGGGATGGGCACGCCAGCGGAAGCCAACGGACATGATCATGATGATGATGACCAGCATGAAGAGCGAGTAGACGCCAAGCTCAATACGAGTGGCCTGTTCGGCGGTTGCCGCGCCAGTGAAACCTAGCGTGACATCTTCTGGTATTATGGAAGCACGAGAGAGCCTTGTTTCCGCCTCTGTGACAGCGCTTTGCAATGAGCGGCCGATCACGTTGAAGGTGACACTTTCCAAGCGAGAGCCGCCTTCGTGTTTGATGCTGTAACGCCCGCTCTGCGGCACGATGTGGGCAATGCTCGCCAGTGGCACGGGACCAAATGGACCACCGATCATCAGCTCGCCCAATTGCTCGGGCAGGTGACGCAGCTGATCGGAAAGCAGAATGACCACATCGACGGTCCTGGTACCGGCATAGGCTTCACCGACCGAGGTGCCGGCGTAATCCGTGGCTAAGGTGTTGAGCACATCTTGTGCCTTGATACCGACTGCGGCCAAGGCTCCCGGATCGATATTTACGCCTAGGATAGGCGTGCCGTTTTGACGGCGGAATTGCAGATCGACAATACCGCGAATATGAGAGAGTTCCTGCAACACGCGCGCACCTGTCTCATCGAGCGCATTTAGATCATTGCCAAAGAGCTTGATTGCTACTTGTGCCGTTTCACCCGTGAGGCTTTCACTGATGCGATCGCCTAAGAAGGTTTCAACTTCACTCTGGATGCCCGGATAGCGGGCGAGGATATCGCGCAACTGCGCTTCGGCGTGGTCCTGGTCGACATAAACATCTGGTTTTAGTTCAATGTGAAATTCGCTTTGGTGCGGGCCTGCCGTGTCATCAGAATTGCTGCCGCGGCCAACCTGCTGCTCGACCGTGGCGACATAGGGCAGTGCCAGAAAATCGCGGCTCAGGCGTTTGCCTAATGACAGCATTTCATCGAGAGAAGTTCCAGGCGCATTGCTGTTGACCTGCACCACCAAATGGCCTTCACGGAATTCTGGCACGAAAGCACCACCCAGAAAGGGCAAGAGCAGGAGCGATCCCACAAATACTGCTGCGACCACGGCCAGGGCTGCGTGAAGGTGTCGCTCGATTATTACAATGGCGCGCGCCTGCGTCCTCTTGAGAGCTGCAAGCCACCACGGGTCGATATGGGCGTCCTTGGGCGATAACAACAGCGCGGAGAGGGCGGGCGTCGTGGTCAGAGCGACAATAAGAGATGCCATCACGGCCAGCATAAAGGCGAGAGCAAGAGGACCAATGAGGCGGCCTTGTACGCTTGACGACAGCAATTCAGGCACGAACACGGCAAGCACCACGAGCGTGGCGTAGAAAATGGGCCCGTGAACTTCCAACGCGGCTTCGCGGATAATCTCAGTGCGCGGGCGGGGTGACATATGTTGTGAGTTTTCGCGCAAACGGCGGAGAATGTTTTCGATCCCCACGACCGCGTCGTCTACCAGCACACCTAGCGCCACCACGAAGCCGCTTAATGTCATCGTGTTGAGGGTAAAACCAAAATGATCCAACACCGCGATGGCAGCCAATAAAGACAAAGGAATCGAAAGAAAGCTGATGAGGGCAGAGCGCCAGTCACGTAAGAAGGCATAGAGGGCTGCCAAGATCAGCACGGCCCCTATAGCGAGAGAGCGTTCAAGACTGTTAAGCGCGCGCTCGATAAAGGAGGCGGGCTGGTGAAGCGCGGGGTAGATGGCTATCCCTCTTGCCGTCAAAGCTGGGGTAAGTTTCGTAAGCACCTGTTCAACAGCGCGCGTCGTAGTAAGTGTATTGGTGCCATATTGGCTTGAGAGCGCCAGCAAAACGCCCGGGCGCCCCTGAATCAAAGCATCCCCCAGGCGCTGTGCTGGTTCTTCGGCAATCGTCGCCACATCGCGCAGCCGGATGGGCGTATTCGAACGAATGCCGAGAATTGCATCGCCAATGGCACTGACATCGGGGGAAGGTGTGGGCGTTTGGATCAACACGCGTTGTCCTTCAAGATCGATAAAACCAGCGCCACGCAGCGCTAGTGCTGCGGGCGCGGCACTGATCAAGTCAGGAATAGTGAACCCAAAGGCGGCGAGTTTTCTGGGATCGGGTTGAATTTGGATCTGCCGTACGCTCCCGCCAAACACGTTGACGCGCGCGACGCCGGGCAAAGCGAGAAGCCGCGGGGTAATGATGTAATCGGCGGTGTCGCGCAATGAATAGGCGTCAAGAACATCGGAGACGAGACCGACCTTGAGAATGTCTCTGGTACTTGAAGTCAGCGGCGAAAGCTGGGGCAGGCTCGTACCCAAGGGAAGCGAATCTGTGACTTCTGTAAGGCGTTCGGTGACGGCCTGACGGGCGTTGTAGAGGTTCGCGCCAGAGACAAAGTTGATGGTGACGATGGAGAGGCCGGGAACGGATTCCGAGCGCAGGGTTGCGACACCTTCTGAACCATTGAGCACTTTTTCAATCGGATGGGTGACGAGCTGCTCGACCTGCTCCGCAGTGAAGCCTGGCGCAGTGGTTTGGATTGTCACTTGTGAAGGCACAAACTCGGGAAATACATCGAGAGGTGCCTTCCAGGCGCCCCAAGCCGCCACCATCAGCGCCAACAGACTTAAAGTGGTGGCGGCGGCACGGCGGCGAACACACAAGGAAATCAGCCACTCCATGGCGGCTTACTTGTAACTTGCGGCAGCGACGCCGATTTCTCGGGCTAGGAGTAAACCCGTTCCCGTCACCACTACTGGCTGGCCAGGACCAATGCCTTGGGCGACGAAATAACCATCTGCGAACGTCAGGCTCAAATCGACAGGCCTGCGCGCGAACGTGCCAGGCGCGATCACGACATAACACCAAGCCTGGTCCTCACTTAGAACAATAGAGGAAGAGGGTATGCGAATGCCGGCAATTGGTTTGCCGATGGGCGCGAAAACCAGCACATGTTCGCCTTGTTCGAGATCACTTCCCTCGATCAGCGCAAAAAAGCTTCGCCCCGGAATGGTCGGGTCCGCGGGTGCATCCCAAATTGTTACGGCAGTCCAACCCTCTTGAGGGAGTTGGGTTTTGAGATGCGCGACTGTTAACCTCGTGGGTGGCCCGCTTAACCCACTGCCAAGAGGAAAGGTGGCCTCGATTAGTTTGGTGCGATCCGAAGTGAGTTTAGCCAGCAGCGCGTCATTCCGGTTTCTTGTGCGCCAGGGTGCGCGCTGGCCAAATGCGGCCGCTTCCGTGCGTTCTGCGAGCACGACGGCAGCATCGTCCACGGCGGCTTGGCGCTCGTCGGCCTCTAAGGTCTCTTGTGAGATGGCATGAATTGCGTAAAGCCTGCGTGCCCTCGCGACCAGAACTTGACTTTGACGTTCTGCGGCATGGGCGGTTGCTATGGCTGCGTCCTGTTGGGCAAGCGTCGTGGTATTGATGACCACGCCATAGCCATGGAGCTGTGTCGTGTAGTTGGCGGGCTGGGCGGGCGTCGTCGTGATGCCCAACCGCATAATTTCATTGAGCGAGAGTGTCACCGAACGCCGAACTGGGAGCTTCGCATGAGCCTCGGAACCAGTATTCGTCTGGTTGTCGCAGCCAGCAAGAACCAGCAGGAACAGCATGGTTATGGTGCGGAATAATCGCATGGAGACCCAAAGCGCCCTCGCTTTCACTTTAGCGCATCACTCCAAACATGATGGGGAATCCCTCGCGGCAGGGTTAATGTTAATTGGCAGCAGCCAGCCAGCAATTAACAGCAACCGCGCGGCGATGGGCGTGGGGAATCTCTCAAGAGTGTTGGGCGCCACTCAAAGTTTTAGAAATTGTGTGCTTCGAACTTAGCTGCCCCATGAAATCGCAGCCCGGAATACGGCCGACCCAGAACGCGCCTTCAGCATTTGCCGAGGAAAGGGGCCGTATGCGGGCCGCACTTCAGCAGCATTGGCGATGTGCAGAATACTGGAGAAGCTATCCGATAGTCTCGTCGCTATTGAAAATGCTTAGCGCCAGGGGGTGGTCACTAGTTAGCAGCCATCAATACTTTCAGCTGATTCAATACTTCTGGCTCCAGCAAGATTTCGTGGCCTTTGCCCGTTTCCACTTTCACCGCTACATTGCCGCCATGTTGCTTCAGTGCAGCGGCGAAGCTTTTGGTAAGTCGTGGGGGCGCAATCGGGTCTTCGCTGCCAATGACAAGTCGCACGATGGTGTCCGGCGGAATCTCATTCACATGTGATTGTGGCGAAATACTGCCGACAGGCCACAACCACAGTGGGTTCCATTGAAACTCGAACATGCTCCAGCGAAAGGCTGGCACGTCGCAGGGGCAGGAGACCAGAAGCACACCGCGCGCAAGATGCGGATAGAGCCCGACGATATCCGCCGCAATCGTAGCGCCTCCCGAGTGGCCCACAAGCGTCAAATCGCTTGCATGAAATCGGGCCATGAGCGTACGGGCCGCGGCCACGATGCTGGCGATGCGATCTGCGGTGTAATTGTCGCCTGTTGTCCAGCCTCGAGCGCCCTGACTTTCTCCACTCATATCGTCCTTGTAGCCGGGCCGTAGCAATCCCACGACGACGGCGTCGTCGAGCGAGCCCGCTGCGGCTTGCGCGAAGGCATATTGGTAACCCGGATTGACGAAGGGCGCGTCGCCATGGAGCACGAGAACAAGATGGGGGTGTGGCGAAAGATGAGTTGTCGAAAAGGCGCGGCCAGCGAGCATCCAGGGGCCTCCCTGAACGGTAATCGGCCCCAGAGCTTGCTCTGCCATGGCAAGGTAAGGCCAAGCCAGCCCGTTAAATGTCGTGCAGAGAACCACAAGCCAGATGCGAAGCCATCTCATGAAGAAAGAATCCTGCTAGATCGGCCCCAACTACACGTATGGGAATTGCTCTTGCCAACGAAACTCACTGCCAGGGTGATCTCTTTGGATTCGTTGAGGCTGTCGCCGGCCCAGCGTCTTGGGAGGTATGCTTATGCGGCCTTGCGCGCCTTGCGCCGACACAGCCGCGCTTTAGGGGATTGCGATCCAGATTCTGCTCCCGATAGAAGGGTTTTTGGCTCAATCCTTTCCTGCCGGTCGCGGAAAGTATCGTGCCAGCAGTGCACCACAAGTATCGATGCTCTTGAGTAGGCCTTCCACCATCAGCGGGTTTTTCTGCAATGAAGTGACAAAGTCAGCAACGATCCCATTCCACGCCTCTTGGCCAATACGCGTATGGACGGCGTTATCCGCCAAGATTTCTACATGGTGTTCTCCTAAGGATACGAAGAACAGCATTCCCGGACGATGTTCGTGATCGGCTAAGATGCGCGCCGCGAATTCCCGACGAGCCAGATCAGCGCAGTGCTCGCGTTTTACGTGCCCAGGCACCAGCAAAAGGCGCAACGGCAGCCAATCGAAAATCAAGGCCAAGACGGCCAAGGTCGCGGCCTCGATCAGAAAGCCGGTGCTAAGCGGGAGATGCGGCCAGACGATAGCCATGCCCCCACCGGTGACAAATGCGATTGCCGCGGCCCAGAGTAGGGGGAAGAGCTGATACCGATCGCTGATAGGCGTGATCACAAGGGCAAAATGCGCGCTTGTGCGCTTTGCGACTAAGGCCATGGCCTCGTCTAAGCGTCGGCGGGCGTCATCAGAGAGATGTTTCATCTTTGTCACCAGCGCCCTGATGCCCCACCGCCGCCAAAGGAACCCCCGCCACCGGAAAAGCCCCCTGAGGAGAATCCGCCACCGCCAAAACCGCCCACTCGTCCCCCAAAGCCGCCCAGAAACAGCAGAGGCCAGAGGAAGCGGCCGAAAATGATCCAGATGAGGAAAAGAGCGACGAAAAGGCCGATGCCCCCTCCGCTTCTGTCTTCGCCTTGATCGGATTGCTCACCCTGTTGCGGCAGGGCTGAGACATCGCCGCCAAGAACGCGCAGCAGCGTTGTAGTTCCCGCAAGCACGCCCGCGTCGAAATTACCTTTGCGGAATTGGGGTAAGATGACGTTCTCGATAATTAGCTTGCTCTGAGCGTCGGTGAGTTGACCTTCCAGCCCGTAGCCCACCTCGATGCGCACAGCGCGTTCGCTGGGTGCGACCAACAGCAAGGCGCCGTTGTTCCGCCCCTTCTGTCCGATGCCCCAGGCGCGGCCAAGCTGATAGCCGTATTCCTCGATCGGATAGCCTTGCAGTGATTTAATGGTGGCAACCACAACCTGATTGCCTGTCTGTTTCTCATGCTCGGCCAACATCTGGGTCAGCTTTTGCTGTGTATCAGCCGAGAGGATGCCGGCGTTGTCTACAACGCGACCCGTTAAGGGTGGGAATGAAGGCGCCGCGGCTAAAGCGCCCGCAAGTACAAAATAGACTAATCCTGCAAGAATTCCCCGCCATATCCGCGATAATTGCGACGCTGATCGCATCAGAAGGTGACTTGCGGCGCTTCTTGCGACTTTTCACTGATCGTAAAAGTCTGCCTTATCTTTGCATTGGGATAGAAGATAGCTGCGACCCATCGGCTAGGGATGGTGCGCAGGGTGGTATTGTAAGTTTGGACCGCATTGATGTAATCGCGCCGTGCTACAGCGATGCGATTTTCGGTGCCCTCCAATTGCGACTGTAAGGCGAGGAAGTTTTGGCTCGATTTGAGATCGGGGTATTGTTCACTGACAGCGAGCAGCCGTCCCAAGGCACCGCCTAAGGCCGCTTGGTTTTGCTCGAACTGATGGAAGGCTTGCGGATTGGTGAGAATGTCCGGGGGTAAGGTCATCTGTGTGGCGCGCGCGCGGGCCTCGGTAACCTCAGTAAAGACCGTTTGTTCTTGCTTGGCGTAGCCCTTCACAGTCGCCACCAAATTCGGGACGAGGTCGGCACGCCGCTGATATTGATTTAACACTTCGCTCCAGGCAGCCTTCACTTGTTCGTCTTGTGTCGGCACCGCATTAATGCCGCAGCCAGCGAGACCTAAAATGACAAAGATTACAGCCGCCGCGCTAACGGCAAAACGAACTGTGGAATGGATCATGGGATTGCCTCCAAGGAGTGATAATAGGGGCGAATTTGCTGCCTCACAATCCACTGTGATTGTCGAGTCTTGCTTGAACTTGTTTGGACCAAGCGATGAGAGAGCTAATAACTTGGATAGCTTGAGTGATCAGGCCAAAGAGAGTTTCAACAACTTTAATACGCCACCCACACCCACATCCCACTCAAAGATATTGTAAGGCCCACCATCGCTCCAACTACAATCCCCCAAATCCTATGGCAAGGCCATCCCAGCGCGCCAATGATCGCCCCAAGAGCGGCACCCGGTGCACCGAATATCAAGCAAATGACGGCAAGGCTCTGCCAGCCGGATAGAATACCAATATCGGACATGGACCCTTCCCCTCAGGAACATCTTCCCCCAAATCCTGGGGTTCAAAACAGGCCAGGCGGGATATCCGTGTGGGACACAGAAATCCCACCTGGCCTAAAAGCCACGCCGCGCTGGCAGGCATTCCTGCAGCGGCCGACTTTCCAAGAAATCGCCCGCGTGCGAGCGGAAATCATCGCTCGCGGCGCAGGTGGGTATCTTCATCAAGATTTTCTAATTCTGTTGAGGCCTAGAAGGGCGCTTTCTTGTCCAGGCCTAACGGAATTACCATTCGATGGAATGACCGCTCTTGGCAATATGGGGGTAGCACTGGCCTCTATGCTGGGTTCATCAGGGCTCTTCGCTGGGCTCGAACAAGGCGAAGGCCTTGCCGTTCCAATAGAGCACGGTGTCGATGCCGGCTTCCGTGCCTACAACCAGAACATCGTTTCGGATGTGCTTTTCCTGCCGCTGGAATTCAAGGAACGTTCGCGAGCCGCGTTTGGCCACGGACAGCGGCACGGATTTCTCGCGCCAGATCGGTGAGCCGAAGAAGTCGCTGACACCTTCGCCCTGGTAGCCCGTGATGAGAAATTTTCGTTTGCCCTTGGCAAGCACGATGCCGAGCGCGAGATTTTCCGCATGCGATCCCAGCGGCTGCGATTGGAAAAGTTTCGATGAAATCGTCACATCTGAACGGATGACGGCTTTCGGTGAGGCCGGAGCGATGGACACCAGATAAACCGCGTCCGCCGCGCCATCGCCGTCCAGATCGGCAGCCAGATAGGGCGCCTTGAAGCGGGTGTTTTCGCTTACCCGGCTTCCGAAAATGGGACCGCTGACCTGCGCGTTAAGTGGCACATTGAAGGCCAGGATGGCCACAATCAGGATGGCAGGCCAAAGTGTTTTCATAATGTTTGATCCCAAAAACTTGGTTGAGGGCAGGACAGACAAATTGTGCCGGTGGGTATGAGATTACTGCCTGAAAATGAATTGATCGAGTCGTTGCGGTTATTAGGCTTGCGTAGCGCCGACGCCAGGGCAGAAGTTCTTGTATGCTAGGGGGATCCTGGGCGCTGCTTGTCTTGAGGGAGGGCTTATAAGACCGCCATGCGCATCCTGCATATCTTTGATCATTCGCTTCCGTTGCAGAGCGGCTATGTCTCCCGCTCGCTCGGGATCATCCGTGGCCAAAGATCTCGCGGCTGGGAAACCTTGCATGTGACCACACCACGGCATCCCTCTTCGGAAGCAAGCAATGATACTGTTGATGGCCTGCGCTTCTATCGGACGCCAAAACCGGGGCAGAGCACGCCCCTCTTGCGCGAATTTGCTGAAATGAAAGCCACACGTCAAACGGTAGAGAAGGTGGTCCGTGAGGAACGACCAGATATTATCCACGCCCATTCCCCGGTGTTAAACGCGTTCCCGGCACTTTCTGTGGGGCGCCAATTCAATCTGCCGGTGGTCTATGAGGTGCGGGCCTTTTGGGAAGATGCGGCGGTCGATCACGGAACCACCTGGCAAGGATCACCCCGGTATCTGACCTCACGCTTCCTCGAAACCCGCGCCATGCACAGGGCCGACTGGGTGGTGGCGATTTGTGATTCTCTGCGAAAAGAAATTGTGGGACGTGGGGTGCCCGAGAATAAGGTGAGCGTTGTTCCCAATGCCGTCGATGCGATGTTTTTGAAGCCCACCGAAGTACGCGATGTGGCATGGCGCGCGGAACTAGGTCTTGCCGGCAAGACGGTGTTGGGTTTCATCGGCTCGTTTTATTCCTATGAGGGCTTGGATCTCTTGTTGCAAGCCGTGGCCAATCTTCGCCTCCAAGTGGAGGGTCTTAAGGTCTTGCTCATTGGCGGCGGGCCCGATGAGGCGAGGCTCAAGAGAATCGCGAGCGAGCTCGGGCTTTGGGATACGGTACGGTTTATTGGGCGGGTCAAACATGATGAGGTGGCACGCTATTACGATGTAATCGACATCTTGGTTTATCCCCGCAGATCCATGCGTCTAACGGAACTGGTGACACCCCTAAAGCCTCTGGAAGCCATGGCCCAAGGAAAACCTGTGGTGGCCTCCGATGTCGGCGGCCATCGTGAGTTGATCCGTAATGAAGAAACGGGCTATCTCCACGAGCCCGATAGCGTAGAAGCGTTGGTGGCGCGCCTTGCTGCGGTCATCGCTGATCCGGCAGGGCGCGGAAGACTTGCTGCGAAAGGGAAGCAGTTCATCCAAGAAGAAAGATCATGGAATAAGGTGGTCGAGAACTACGCCACCATTTACGAGCAGGCGCGAACCGGCCGGCGCTAGCTGTCATAGCAAATATGCCTTCTGAATCGTGATCATTGGCTGTCATCTATAGTTCGCGCATACAGTGGACACTGTTGGGTTGGCGAGTAATAGGAAATCCTAGTACATCAGCAAGACATCTCTCGTTAAGGCGAAATATCTGCCGCAAGTTTTAATTAGACGAAATTACCTTTCCACGCGTCGTATTTCGCGCTACAAAATGGGCCTATCTCCAGCCCAGCAGAATATTTCCCTCCGTCGAGAGATAGTTGTTTTTGTAGTTGAAGCGGTTGGTGTCCGAGAAGAGTAGATAATAGTATTTCATTTGTTCACTCCACCAATAGCCAGGACAAAGGTCGCCCTGCCGCATAGGCCGCGTGGTAATGTCGTCAATGATTGTGTAGCCATATGGCGCCCGGCTGGTTGTTTTCATGTTCTGATAATGAGTGCGGGCCAGGTCACGATAGTGCTGGCTAGGGTCTGCTAGAAACAATTTTAGGTACGAATCGGCAAATTCCGGTCGCAGCTCATTGGTCACACGTGTGGGAGAAAACTTCTCGTAATCGAATCCCTCCGGTAACACCCTGAATTGCGCCTGCACGTCGTTCCAAGAGGCGAGATAATCCTGAGCCTGCTTTATGTAGCCGCTAAGGCCAAGAAGGCCGGCATAGAAGCATGCAAGCTCGCTCTGGTGGCGGTCGATCAGCACGCCGGTTTCGAAATCCACCTGGCGAAACCATAATCTGCCGCTCACTCTCTCTAATTGGTGGGTGAGAATGGCGGAGGTAAGAATTTCGTACCAACGCCTGAAATCTTCGTCGCCAAACAATCTCCAACCAGCCCAGAGATATTCATAATAAGAATCGCTCGGTGGACCGATCGTCGCGCGGCTGCTAACCCATTTGCCTGTTTCTGCGCTGATCGTGTCGGGGATAAGATCAAGACTGGAGCGACGATCGAAGGCGGCCCTAGCCGCCTGTTTTGCCACATCATAATAGCGGCGGTCCTTGGTGGCGCCCGCTAGTGTTCCAAATTCAGCGATATAAGTACCAAATTCTGCCGGAAACGTTATTTCGTCACGAACGCGCCCGGTTTTCAGATTCACGAAGCGATAAGGAATGCCGGTAGGCGATTTCGTGAATGCTGGTAACAGCCGATCCGCGCAATCGCGCGCAAGATCTAGCAGCCGGCTTTCGTGAGAGGCGCACCAAGCGGAGAGCAGCCCTCCCACCACGCGGATATTGGTTTCGAAGACCTGAACTTCACCATCGATATCGAAATGAAGGTTTTTTGTGATCCAGCGCACACCCTCTTCAAACTCTGCATCGAGCCCCATAACGTAAAGGGTATCAAGAGCTTCGATGATGGTTAGGGCTAGAGCGGGGCCGTTGGGGAAAAAGAATTCTTCAATTCCCCCACTCAAGGGTCTGAGCTGGTCATGACCAAAGGTCAGCTCGACATAATTGCGCCAGGCCCAAGCCATTTCGCGGCGAACATCATGAGCAAGAAATTGCCAATTATGCTGTGTAAGGCGGTTGGCCAATCCAGAACCGGTTCCACCACATGAAAGCATCGCCGCGGCTCCCATACGCTTCAAGATATTCCGGCGATGATGCATAGGCATGACGCGATCGGCAGACCGACTGAATATTTAGCGTTTCAAGAAGACCATAACAAAGGAATCCAACCCGTTATGCAATGGCAACTTTCTCCGCCAGAGACAAAAATCGATCGGTCCTGGCTCTTCAGAAATTCTGTCGTGGGTGAGTTCCGTGAAGAGCTGCGGAAATTAAAGTGGAGCGGAGAGATAAGTTGATTTATCACTATCCGTGTACGTCCGATCGACATAGATAAAAGTGGATCAAAAACGACTTACCTCATTCCGCTCACTAAATGGCATAAACTATTGCCAAGGCGACTTCGTTGAACTCTCTGGGGAGGATGGCGGTGGTTTCACCGTCGATGCGCCGTTTGTCTCGTTCGCAGAGTCGGGCGCTATTCCGCCAAGCTCTTCTAGAACTTGAATGCGTTTGGCGATTGGTGGATGGGTAGCAAACAAGCCCCCAAGATCAAACCCGGAGGGTGGATTTTCAATGAACATCTGCCGTACTTCCGTCGGTACATGAGGGACATCGGGATTATCCGAAATTTTTCGCAAGGCGTTGATGAGCGCCTCCGGATTCTTGGTGAGATCAACCGAGCCTGCATCAGCCAGGTATTCGCGTCGGCGTGAAATGGCAAAGCGCAATATCAAGGCCAGCACATATCCAATAACGAGTGCAACGGCAGCGATCAGCAGCATCAGAGCGACGGCGCCACCCCCGTTGCGTGAGCGCACGCGGCGGAACGAGGCGACGCGAAGGCTGCGCCATAACAATTGAGCCAGAAACGAAATCATGCCGACAAAAACGATGGTGACAATGAGGAGCCGGCAATCTCTGTCCATGATATGGGTGAGTTCGTGGCCTAGGACGGCTTCCACTTCATCCTTATTGAGGCGGGCTAACAGCCCACTCGTTACCGTGATGGCATAGCTCTTGTTATCGATGCCGCTCGCATAGGCATTCATGGCATCGGTATCAATGATATAGAGCTTGGGCATTGGTAGCCCACGGGAAATGCAGAGATTCTCAAGGGTGTTGTAGAGTAGGGGTGCTTGCTCGCGCGTAACCGCCTTGGCCCCCGTTGCCATATGGATGATGGCATCATTGAAGAAATAACCAATCAGCACCCAGATGGTCGCAATACCCAGGACCATGGGCCACCAGGCATAAACAGCAGAAAATGCGAGGTCCTTGGGCGTTCCCGTTCCCAAAATCGGCTGAAGGCCAAGCATCTGAAAGGGATCAAATGCTCCAATAGCGGTATTGGAGCCAATGGTGAAAAGACCAAAAATGAAAACGACCACCCCAAGCAACACCACGAGAAGGAGGGGGAAGGCCAGCAGCAACAAAATGGACTTGAGATTGTTGTTCAGGCGATAGGTGGTAAGACCAAGGGTGGCGGCAGCAGCCATGGGTTTAAGCACCAAAGGACACTTTTGGCGCCTGTTTTGCCTCGAGCTTTTCGGTTGGATCGAGCTCAAACATTTGTGCCGGCGTAAATCCAAACATGTTCGCGAAGAGGACAGCCGGGAATTGCTGGATTGCCGTGTTATATTCCGCGGCCGCGTTGTTGAGGAAACGGCGCGCGGCTGCAATCTTGTTCTCAACGTCATTAAGTTCATCCTGCAATTGGCGGAAATTGTCACTTGCCTTAAGCTGCGGGTAATTCTCGGCAACCGCAAAAAGATTAGCCAAGGCGCCTGATAGAGCGCCTTCCGCTGCACTCTTGTCGGTGACGCTGGTGGCTTTCATAGCGTTAGAACGAGCTTCGGTTACTTCCGTGAACACGCCTTTTTCATGTGCGGCGTATCCCTTCACTGTTTCAACCAGATTGGGGATCAGGTCATGACGTAATTTTAGCTGTACGTCGATATCGGCAAAAGCACGGTTCCAGGCCTGCCTCAGAGCCACCAAGCGATTGAAAATAAAAATGACGAAAAAGACGATCAGTCCGAGCGCGATGAGAAGGTAGGTGGTGGTTGTCATGGCTGTTCCATCCCAAACGATCTCCGAAAATGGCTAAAATGTCTCCTTGAAACACTACTCCCTATAGGTCTCGTTATCGAGCACCTTTGCTGCTGCCTGATGGGGTCAAGTCAATAATGCAGTTAGGAAATATGAAGCCTCGAATGGGCTTGGTTCCGGCAGCATACGCGGGTGGTGGGATGCTCCTCGCTATTGGGATGATCGCTACTGGTAGCACGGCGGCTGGAGTTATCGGTAACACTGATCAAAAGTGAAAAAGCCCAACCCTTGGCCTGGCTTCTTCAATGCAACGGGCTCTAACCTCTAAGGGGGGCATTTCCGGGGAGCAGGTCAATTGCTTTACCGCTGGTGATTTTTGCCATTTCGGCTTCTGCCTCAGCCAGCAGACGCAAATATTCCAGCGCCGCAAGCATCGGTACTCCCTCACGTAAACGCTGCCGGTAATAGGTCATCCGGCAGCGAAGCTGTTTATGCGTCTCATTGTCCACTCGGCTCACTCTCAATTGGGCTTACACAAGATTGCAAATCACGGCGAGACGCATTGACTTGGCTCAAATTATGATTTTCGCGCGATTGACCTAGGGATTTGTCGGTAGGACGCGGCGCTCAGATTCTGAGATCGAATTAGGATCGGCAGCAATCAAGTCTGCTGTTCGCCAGAATAGGCATTGAGTCACGATTTTCAGATCTGCATTGTGAGGCGCGACTCATTCGCAACAATGGAATGTGGTTTTCCCACAGTGATATCCATTATTAGCTGACCAAGTTATTCAAGAAATCAGCGGGTCCTAGCTTGATTTAGATCATGGTATGGCTTTTCACGAAGCGTAGCTTAATTATCCAAGTGAGGCCTTAATTTAGTCAGGCTGGCGTGTTTTTGCGAAGGAGGAGATTCAAATGACCTATCTAGGCCAACAGTCTCGGGTCGAGAAAGTCATGGTCACCGCTGCATTTGCACTTGTCTTTGCATTTGGGTTTGCAATCGTGGCGTTGGCCGGGAGTGATGTGATGGCCTCGCGCTACGGCAACACCACTATGGTCACGGACTCGAGCGGTATGGTGACAAAGATCTGGTACAATGCCGATCATAGTTTCACCGGAACGCAGGGTGACATGGCGCTCAAGGGCGTATGGAAAGTCGACAAAGGCACAGTGTGTCTGACCTATGATTCTCCACCCAAGATGGGTAACGCAATCGCGCCCAATCCTTCGTGCTATCCCGTACAAGAACGCAAAGTAGGCGATGCTTGGACCGTGGGCGAGGGCGCGAATAAGCTAACAGTCAACTTAGTTGCTGGGCACTAACGATTAACACTTTCAAGGCTTAGCAGCCCCTTAGCTTTAGAAGCTACATCGATGTGATAGACTTGAGCCCGTGCGCTTTTGGTTGCCAGAGAAGTGCGCGGGCCTTTAAACCTAGTACAAAGCCGGTTCAAACTACCAGCTGGTTCGGAATGTTTAGGTCATCCGTTTCGAGCCGGATGATGCAAAATTTCCGCTTATTGCCAAACGAGGACATTCGTCTCTGACCCCAGAGCGAAAAGCCCTGATGAGCTTCCAGGAAAGGACAAAATATTTCCTTATCGCAAAAAACCATATTTTGCGACATACTCTCTTGCACTAACTGTTTTATAAATTCTTCAATCTCACGACATCACGGATGTCATTGTACTATCCCTATCGGCCCGCTTAAGTCGAAGCCTTTACGAGCTAATGATTTTAAAGCGACTAAGTGCCTTGGCTGCTAGTTGAAAGTCGGGCTCAAGTTCAAGCGCCTTTTTGTAATCTTGGTAAGCACCTGCCACGTCGCCCACGTCTTCTTCGGCAAGCGCGCGATCAAAATACGCGAGCTGCGGTCGAACGAGCTCGGATTCGATTGCCTTATTCAGTGCGTCAATTGATTCCTGTGGCCGCCCAAGGGCACGGAGCGCAACCCCGCGATTGAGATATGCCTCACCAAGGCGAGCAAACGTCCGAATGCTCTCATCGCAATCGGCCAAGCCACCCTTTTGGTCGCCTGTCATGATTTTTAGCGCACTGCGGTTGATAAGTGTGGCCGCCCTGTCGCGGGGAGTAAGCGATTCGTTTAGAGCCGTGTTGCAAATGGGCATGCCGCGCGGATCGTTTGCCTTTGCAGCGTCGTAACAGCCCTGCGCCGATCCATTGACGCCAATTATGATTGTGGCGCCTAGCGCTGGTTGCGTGAACATCCACGCGCAGGCCGCAGGAATTAAGAGTGCACAAACCGTAGTTCGCATGATACTGGGCCTCCTGCCCTTCACGAAAAGGACCTCCCAGCTCCCACATTCACACTATATCATGGATGAAGCGGGTGCGAAGTACCATCGCGACTTAACCCGGTTACCGCTTCTAAGAACATCATTCCAGCAATTTCCCGCCAAATCGGCTGTTGCCGCGCTGAGTTGAGCCCGCATACGCATCGCATGTGTTGTATCGATCCCCTGAGCCGAGAGCCAAAAGCGGACGTTGACCTGGGGCACGTAGGTTTGCAGCGTGATATAAGAAAGCTAGCCATCAAAACTGTAATATTCGGAAAACTATTTGGCCGATATTCATATGAACAGAGCGCAAGCTATGGCACGCGATCCGGTGTGCGGAATGATGGTGGATCCAAGAACCGCGAAACACAGCGTGAGATACCTTGGATCCGAATATTATTTTTGTAGTGGAAAGTGTCAGACAAAATTTCTCGCTGATCCTTGGAAGTTTTTGAAGCCCGAGGAGCCCACCTCCACACCAGCCGTTGAGCAAGGTACCGTCTACACCTGTCCGATGCACTCGAAAATCCGGCGGCCACAGACCGGCAATTGCCCGATCTGTGGAATGACCTTGGAGCCGGTAACGATCACCGAACACCCCGGCACGAACGTTGAACTTACCGATATGACCCGGCGCTTCTGGATTGGCATCGCGTTAACGCTGCCCGTTTTCGCTCTCGAAATGGGCGCGCATTTTCCGGGATCAAATCTTCATCACTACGTTTCGCCCAAGCTTTCGACTTGGATTCAGTTTGCGTTGAGCACTCCCGTCGTGCTGTGGGCCGGGTTGCCATTCTTTGAGCGTGGCTGGGCATCGATCCGGAATCGGTCTCTCAACATGTTTAGCCTAATCTCCTTGGGTATTGGGACTGCTTACGCCTACAGCGTCGTTGCCACCTTTACCCCTTTCCTCTTTCCGGCAGCCTTACAACAAGAAGGTGGAACAATCGCGGTTTACTACGAGGCAGCGTCCGTCATCACTGTTCTCGTACTACTCGGACAAGTGCTCGAACTCAGAGCACGCGCACAAACAGGCGCATCCATTCGTGCTCTACTGAAGCTCGCACCAAAGACCGCTCGGCGCATCCGTGCCGACGGGGCAGATGAGGAAGTAGCCCTGAATCTAGTCCGCGTAGGCGACAAGCTGCGCATTCGACCTGGTGAGGGCGTACCGGTCGATGGCGCCGTGATGGAGGGTAAGAGCACCGTTGACGAGTCCATGGTCACCGGCGAATCCATGCCTGTTGAAAAAGTAATCGGCACGCGCGTCATCGGGGGCACAATCAACGGCACCGGCTCTTTGGTTATGCAAGCAGAAAGGGTTGGGTCAGATACTGTATTGGCTAGGATCGTTCAGATGGTGGGCGAGGCGCAGCGCAGTCGCGCACCGGTTCAAGGGCTCGCTGACACTGTCTCGGCTTGGTTCGTTCCGGCTGTTATCATCATTGCGGTTGTCGCATTCATCGCTTGGATGATTTGGGGGCCTCCGCCAGCGTTAAGCTATGCCCTGGTCGCAGCAGTTTCCGTGGTCATTGTCGCTTGTCCCTGCGCGCTTGGGCTAGCAACACCGATGTCCATCATGGTCGGGGTTGGAAAAGGGGCGACTTCAGGCGTGTTGATAAAGAATGCCGAGGCCCTAGAGCGTTTTGAGAAGATTGAAACTCTCGTTGTGGACAAGACCGGAACACTGACAGAGGGCAAACCTCGCGTTGTCGCTATCATCCCAGCCGACAGCTTTGATGAAGCTACCATCCTGTCGCTCGGCGCTAGTCTCGAGAAGTTGAGTGAACATCCTCTTGGCTCAGCCATAGTCGCATCAGCAAGTGAGCGCGGTGTTTCCTTACACGATGTTTCGGAATTTAGTTCCGGCACAGGCAAGGGGGTAACTGGCAAGATTACCGGTCGTCAGGTTGCCATAGGTAATGCGCAGCTGTTCGAGGAATTAGGAGTAAGCTTTGGCCCTCTTGAGAGGCGAGCCGACCAGTTACGACAAGACGGTGCAACCGCAATCTACGTCGCCGTTGATGGACGGGCCGCCGGGATTATCGCGGTAGCCGATCCAATAAAGCCCACGACCCAGGGAGCTCTCGACAAACTTCGCGCGGCGGGCATTCAGATCGTGATGCTGACGGGTGATAACCGAACCACCGCTCAGGCGGTCGCAACAAAGCTCGGTATTACCACTGTGGAAGCCGAGGTCTTGCCCGAACAGAAGAATGCGATTGTGCGCCGTTTGAGAAGCGAAGGTCATATCGTGGCCATGGCAGGCGATGGCGTGAACGACGCCCCGGCGCTCGCGGAAGCCGATGTCGGTATCGCCATGGGAACGGGCACCGATGTTGCCTTACAGAGCGCGGGGGTCACATTAGTGAAAGGCGACCTCACGGGGATTGTTCGTGCCCGTGCGCTGAGCCGGGCAACCATGCGCAACATTCGTCAAAACTTGGTTCTGGCGTTTGTCTACAACATGCTGGCAGTCCCTGTCGCGGCGGGCGTCCTCTATCCGAGCCTCGGTGTGTTGCTTAGTCCTATCGTAGCGGCCACCGCGATGAGCTTGAGTTCGGTTTCTGTGATCGGGAACGCGCTTCGATTGCGGATGACGCGCCTTTAAATGTCTCTGGCAAACATCGCCATCGACTTGATTGCACGGTTCGCCAATAAAATAGCTCGAGCAACAACTGTCCAGTGTGGTCCTGAACGTCATGTCGTTGCTGGATAGAGAGGGCGAATCTCCTCTTTCGGTTAGAACCAAACAATCCGACGCTGTTGCTCTTCTTAACTTCTGGCCCACTTATGAATGCGGGATGCGGACACCGCGTGTCGTAATGATTGCGCGCGCTGATAATCGAGCCCTCACAATGCCAACAGTTCTGAATTCTGACGGATTGCGAATAGGCTTAACAATCTGGGCGAATGATGGTGTGTTCTTTTCAGAATTTGTCTAGCAGCGCAGTTTGTCTTGATCTAGGTCAATTCGCTTGATTAGATTTTGGGCTATAAAATAATTCTATACAGAGAAGCGTGTGTGTAATTGAGGAGAATGAAATGCGCGCCTTAATTTCGGGTTACGTACATGATGAAACCAGCGCCAGGATCATTGAATATGGTCTTATCGTCGCAAGCATCGTGATTGCGATGATCGTAATTGTACAATTCGTTGGTGGCGCTTTCTGAAGAATGCTGACTACTGACGCCTGATGTGGGCTAACAATCATGGACGCCATTGTGATTTGTTCACGAACAGATGCTTTTGATTGAGCTGTATAAGATTGTTGGAAGCGGAGGGCGAGATGCCCACCCAGAAAACAGTTCCACCGATTTGGCGATTCAGCCTACCGGACGAATACCGGATGGAAATCGAGAACATCGACGCTGAACATAGTCTCCTTATTGATGTTTTGAACGAAAGCCTTTCGAGTTTTGATCGTAACGACAGGGTGAAATTTTCAGATTTCGATAGATATTTTCGCCGCCTATGGCAGGAAATGAACACACATTTCTGGAATGAAGAAGCCGAAATGGAGCAACTACACTACCCAGCTTTTCTCAGCCACAAAGAGCATCATGCAGATGTAATGATCAGATTGGCGTCGGTTCGCGACCATGCTGCAGCACAGGGCTATGTCGACCGGAGTACTGTTGAAGAAATTTTCGAGAATATTTTGGGTGATATGCTAAGGGCGGACCTTCGTTTTAAAAACTTTCTTGCTCAAAAGGTGGCTCTTCACTGACGAAGCACCTTGAAGGCGAATGAACCTGTGACCTGGACGAATAGCTGGCGCCGACTACTTTTTCCGTAGATCCGCTTTGGCTTATAAGCAGACAATCAGATCTGTTGCTCTTCTTAACTTCTGACCCACTTATTAATCCGGGATGCGGACACCGCTTGTCGTAATGATCGGGGGCGCTGATGATCGGGCCCTCTCAATGCCAACAGTTCTAAATTCTGACGAATTGCGCCGTACGGAGAGACAACCGATAGCGCATCAACAATCATGCAGATTTCCTCTAAGAATCCGGACCACATCCCCATTTTTCGATACTTGCGCACGTTGACCACGTTGGACCATGGTACCACCGCGATGCGCATTCTTCGAGCTATGATCAGTTGATTAATAAAGACTTCTCCGCCCCAACGGGGCAATCGTTCCATCTCCGGCAAAACGCCTTGTACAAGAGATTTCGGGATTACCCGCTCGCCGGAAACGAAATCAATGCCAATGAAACGAAACAGTACGAGACTATTCTGCCGCAAGCTAATGCTGACCTCTGCTTTCCCTGATGTCACGGCCTGCGCAAGTGCCTCAATGTTTTCCGACGAGATACCATAGAGATCGGCATCGAGGAGCATCACAAGATCGTTCCGTGCTGCATCGATGCCACGGGTCAGCGCATAGGTCTTACCTCTGTTCTGCGGATACGAGATGAGCCGCACAGACGGATAGGAGCGCACCACATCTTCGGTCCCATCGGTTGAGCCGTCATCGACGACAATCACTTCGTCAAGTGAGGAATGGGCTTCAACGACGTCGAGTACGTTGTGGATTCGCTCGGCTTCGTTATAGGCGCATACCACGCAGGAGATCTTGGCGATCATAACCGAATTATAGACTCATCTCGCACCGAACGTCGCCCCCGCTGAGTTAGACCAAGAGACCATCTTTCCAAGAACCGCCCAGAATCCGGCTCGTGAGGCATGCATACAGAGGGGGACTTGGATCAGGCGAGGGTATAAGGTCCGCTTTGGATCGGAAGTGTATCTTGGGGCGAATGTCGGCTTATCGCCATATGCAGACATTCGTCTAAGTCTATAAGTGTAACCGCCCGGATGAGATTCTCGGAAGGGACAGGGGCCATCGCTATCGCTGGCATGGCGGCTGGCGCTATCAGTAAGACCTTCCAGTCAGATTCTGTAAGGCGGGGGAACTCCGATCTGGGGAGCCGCGCGTTTCTTTACGACGCTGGCGTGGTTTTCACTTCTTGGAATAGCCCTCCTGCTATGGCTCCTCAGACCCTCTCGCAGAAGCTCGATTAGATTTTAGGCTGTGCCGATCCGGCCGGCGTCCGGTCCTGGTTTTACCAGGTGACGTTGACGTGGCCCAAGATAGCGTTGTCTTTCTCGGAGCCGCTCCAGCGTCCTTCGTAGCCCAGCACCGCTTCGACGCGCTTGGAGATGTCGAAGCCCAGGCCCGCACCCAGATCCGCGAAGTCCTTCGAGTAGCCCGTACCCGTGACCCGGAACTGGCTGTTGGTGACCTGCGGCACTGTGGCGTCGAAGAAGCCTTCTTTCACCGCCCACGCCGTGCCGTCCCACTCGTGTTCCCAGGCGGCCCTTAAGACCGGCGTCATGCTGAAGCTGTCGGTGATCTGCCAATCGGTCGAGAACCGCAAGCCCAATTGCGAACTCAACGAGGTGGCCGACGCGTCGGTGACCGAGAGCTCGGGACCCAAGAGACCGTTCTCGTGGAACGCGTCGGAATCGCCATGCAGGTAGGCCAAGGACAGGAACGGCGTCAGATCCACCGCACTCCCCGTATCCCAGTGATAGCCAACCTCGCCCTGCGCGCCATAGGTATGGCTGTCGTACAGGTTGGCCGTGACCAGGCCCTGAGTGATGGCGGCCGCCCCATTGGCCCCTGGCGTCGAGAACGGGAACGAGCAGCAGATCGATGACAAGGACGGATTGATGTCGATGTTGCGCTGCATGTGATTGGTGAACATGCCGTAGGTGCCGATGGCCTGGACATACCACGGGTCGAAGTCATAGCGGCCATAGAGCCCCACATTCCAGCCGGTGTAATTGCCGCCATTGTTGCTGTCGGCCGAGAAGCCGGTGGAACCTGAGGTGTGGCCTACCGTCACGCCGACCTTGGTCCAGGCATCGACGTCGAAGTCGACGCCGCCCATGATGCCCTTGTTGTCGATCTTGGCTGAGGGACCGCTCGCATTGGCGTCAACCGTGCTCCAGTCGCCATACGCCGTCACCCAGATATTGCCCTTGCCGATACCCGTGCCGCCCCGCGCCGGCGAGACGCCCGGGATCAACTGGCCAACCGCATCCGAACCCCCGCTCGCCACCAGCTGCAGATGCGTGCCGATGGTGTCATTCAGGATCCGTGTTGCCTGCAACTGAGCGGCCGCCTGCTGGCCATACTCGGTGCCCGAGAGCTGATAGAGATCGCCTGCAAATTCCGTGGGGCTGCCGACCAGGAACAAGGTGCCCACGAACCTCGCATAGTTCGGGTTCGCCGTCGGGTTGGCAATGAGCGCGGCATAAGAGTTCTCGATGCCGGTTGCCACTGCCAGCTCGTTATGGGTGAGCCCTGCGATCGAGTTAAACGCATTACGCTTGAGAGAGAGCGTATCGATCGTCAAATTGGCGTTGTTCGACACCGTACCCGTCAAGAAGATGCTGTGGGTGTCGACATCGGCGAACTGGCCGGTGATGTGGCCAGCCGAGACCACGTGATAGGCAGCACTGTTCGCATACAACCCGGCATAGGGCAGGATCTCGAGGTGACCGGCCAGGAAAGCGTCGGTCTTGGCCACGATCTTGCCCAGCGTATTGTCGCCAGCCAGATTACCTGCGCCCGGCCCGTCCGCGATGCCACGCGCTTCGAGGATCAAATCCCCGCCCGCCTGTTCGCTGAAGTTGCCGACATAAGCCGCCGCCGCACCCTGCTGGGGATCATTGACAAGCACCAGCTTGCCGTTGGCCGCAATCGTCAGATTGCCCACCGCAATGGCGCTCACCGCCGTGTTCACCACCACGCCCGCATTCGAGGCGTAGAGGTTGCCGTGGCTTAGAAGCGTTGCCGAATTGATCACGCCGTTGAAGCAGGTCTTGCCGTTCTCAACGATTACCGAATCATCCGTCGACAGGAAGATGTTGCCGTAGATGAGGCCGGTGTCGCCCGGATAGTTCGCCTGGGCGTGCTTATTGCCCTCAAGCAGGATGTCGATCGGATTGGGCGCGTTCGCCACATTGATCGCCGTGCCGCGCTGGAAGGTGGCACCACCATCAACCGAGATGGCCGCATAGATGATGCCCGAGTTGTTGACGATGGTGCCAACGCCCGTGCCCGCAGGCCCGCCTGCAGGTGTGGCGGTCACACGAATGGCAGTGGCATTGGCAATACCGCCCGCACCCACGATCGCCACCACATGCAGATTGCCGGTGTTGGAGATGAGCGCGTTAAGGCCGGTAGCCGGTGGCGCGAAGCTATGTGCCGCCACAATGATGCCATTGGCGTGGGCTGAGCCCGCACCCGCCGCACTCGCAATCGCCGTCATCCGCGCGTGGTTGGCGATGGTGCCATGCATCAGTCCGCCCGCGACCAGGATTCCGCTGGCCGTTGCGCGCACAATTCCATTGCCCGCGGCATCAGCCTCCACATGAAGTGATCCCGAGTTGACCACATCAAAGCTCAACGAAACGCCAGTGGCGGCAATCACACCAATACCTCGGGCGAACGCGATCGCAGAATTGGTGGCGGCGTGGTGAGACGCATGCGCCACTGCACTCGCATGGATATCGATCGTTCCTCCATTGGTGATATGTGCAGCCGCGTGTCCTGTCGAGCCGACCGAGAGGTTCTGCGAAATGCCTACGGCAATTGCGTGGGCAAAGGCGGGGCCATAAGGAGCAGAAGCCGAGGCACGCGCGCCTCCTTTCAACATTCCGTGGTTAAGATCTGTAGCGAGGGCGAGCCCTGACGCCTTCGCTAACGCGAACTGGCCTACGCCACCGGCAAAGGCAAAGGCGTTAGCGCCAAAGCCGTCAGAAGAGGTCTTCGCCTCAGCATTGGCTTGAACAGTGATAGCCCCGCGATTTTCAACAAAATCCGCTGCACTAATGCCAAAAAATGTCTCCTGCCGGACACCGGATGCTTGAGCTACGGCATTGGCAAAGAGAGCCCCTGCCGCCTTGGCTGAAGCAGAGACGTGCACCGAGCCGTTATTGGTGAGCGCGACTTGATCGAGCAGTGTCGGAAGAAATTGTGATATGGCACTTTGATGTATTCCCCCCGCACTAGCAACAATAGGCGTGCCATGCGGCCCGCCCGCGCGATTACCTTGCATACTGGCGTGGGCCGCCACCTCGATTAATGCGCCAGTGGTGTTTAAAAGTTGATCGTCATCTCGTGACGCGGCGCCCCACGCCTGCTCATATTGCGCAATGCCGAGGGCGAAGGCTCCCACCGCAAAGGCTCCACCATGAGCGCTCGCGGTTGCGCGAACGTCGACCACGCCAGCGTTGTCGAAACTTGCGACTGCAACGCCTGATTTGACGAAAAAGGTTGATGCCTCTTGGATGAGACCTGCCGCACGAGCTGAAGCGATGCCGATGGCGCCTACAGCGTTGGCGTGCGCGATAACATTGATCGTTCCAGCATTATCCACAACAGCCGAGGCAAAGTTTGCATCAAGGGCCGCTTGGAATAAACCCATGGCATTTGCCGCCGCGATGGCGGTTGCACCTGCTTTGGCAGTGGCGATTGCTGTGGCATCGATGAGTCCCAAATTGATCAGATGAATTGAAGCGATGCTACCCGTGGATCCGTCCGCAATAGCAGTCTGGCCAATACCCGTGGCCTTCGCGGCCGCGCCCGCGAAAACCCAACCTTCGGCAAATGCACGAGCGGCTGCGGCGATGGTTCCGCCATTGCGCACGGCAGCGGAAGCAAGGAGTGCCGTCGGGACCACTTCGCGTACGCCCAAGGCGCTTGCCTCTGCTGTGGCCGCGCTGCCAGAGATGGCACTTTCAGCAGTCGCCGTCGCATGAACCTTGATCGCACCGGTATTGGTGAGCGCCGCAGAGGCGTGGAAGCCGGGCAAAAGGAACCCAGACGATGTACCCGCTACGCCCGTAGCAAACTGCAAGAGGCCAGCGTCACCGGCATCAGCAACGGCATTCAATGCTAAGGCACGCGCATGGGCAGTGACCTGGATTAGCCCGCTGTTCGCCACGCGAGCCGCCACCAGCGAGCCATCCGCCGCCCGTTGATACACACCGATGCCAAAAGCAGCGGCGCTGGCAAGAGCATCGCCAATCGCCGTTGCTCTTGCTCCGACCCGTATCGTGCCTTCATTGGTGAGCCTGTCCGTGGCAATATTGCCAATTGTGCGGTTGGCTGTCGCCTGCTGGCGCACACCTGTGACGAACAAACCGTTTGAACTTACCGGCCCGGCCACGGCGACAGCCACGGATGCGGGGTGCGCAGGTGTTGCCTCTGCCCGCGCATCAACATTGACACTGATGATCGCCGGATCACCGGCAGCGGTAAGGCCGTTCACAAGATTGTTGCCGACGACGCTTGCGTGGTAGGCCACCTGATCCACGCCAAACGCTCTGCCAAGCGCCAGGGCGGTTTCACGAGCACTTGCGTCCGCGTTCGCATTGACATCAACGAAACCCGTATTGGTCAGGGCATTATGGGCAGCTTCAGCAAATTCCGCGATCTGGGATACGCCAACCGCAGATACTCGCGCCAGCGCCGCACTCCCTCCAATAGCGGTCGCCTTGCCATTGGCGGTGATGTGGCCTGTGTTCCTCAGGCTGTTCGAGGCCGAGGTGGCAAGAAGCAGCAGCGGACCCAGATTTGGAATAAATTGTCCGACGCCACCTGCGAATGCAGCCGCCGAACCGAAAAGCGCACCACTGGCCGCGGCCGCTGCCGAGACCACGATTTCTCCATTGTTGGTCGCGGCGTTCCCGGCCGCCCCGAATACCAGTGCGTCTCCCTGACTGACACCGACGGCAAAGGCGTGAGCGAGACCAACGCCGGCAATGCCGGTAGCAGTGGCACGAGCCGCCACTTCGATGCGCGCGCTTTTCGCATTAATCAGGTCGTTCGATGCGGCGGTGATGGCGTGTTCTGCGCCCTGCTTGATGCCGTAAGCGCTAGCAGATGCACTGGCGAGCCCGACCGCATGCGCAACCGCATGTGCCGAGACATCAATGACCCCGTCATTAGTCAAAACGGCTTTGGCAATGTCGGCAAATTCGGCCGTTTGTTCAATGCCAAATGCTCCAGCGCGAGCGATCGCGGTCTCTCGCGGGGCACCGCCGAATTCCGTCACCAGTATTACGCCCAGAGTCGACCGCCGTGGCGTGCGCCGTGACCAAGATCTGTGCGTTTGGCGCGTTTACCAGAGTAACCAAAGCGTCACCCGCGTGGACTGCAATCTGTTTCACACCGCCCGCTAACGCGATGGCCTCGGCCTCTCCGTTAGCGGTGGCCTTGGCATTGGCATCGACAAGGATCGTACCCTCGTTCAAGAGACTATCTGAGTGGATGCTGCCCGGCCCACCGAGACCGACGGCTGATTGCACAACACCTTCCGCAAAAGCATTGGCCAAAGCGAATGTACCCTGAGCGGCGCCCATCCCGGTTATTGCGCGCGCATTGGCCTCGACAATGGCCGTAATCTTGCCCTCGGATGTGTTGATGAGCTCGTCGGAAGCGAGCCCCGTTGCTGTGGCAATTTGCTTGATCGGCACAGCGGTTGCGTCGGCCACCGCCGAATGCCCCGCACTGACAGTTACACTCACTTGGTCGTGCATTGTGCTGCTGTTGATGAGTACATGCGTGGCAAGAGCCAAGGGAAGGCAGCCTTCGGTCACGCTTGGATGCGCAGTCTCTCTGACATATAGATCGACATTTGTTGCGATAGCAGCGGCTGGGAGCGTCAGCCTGCCCGCAATGCCATCATTGTTAAGGGAGGCAATTTCTCCAACCGATCTCTCATCCGCGGTGATTGAATTCGCACCTCCCCTTCCGAAGGGCGCCACATGTGGATTTACTGCACCATGAGCCTCGATAACGCTCATGTTTGCGAATGGGAAATTGCGCGGAACATCATCACTCTCGACCCGGGCCTGCGCTGTGCGTGCCGCCGAGGGATCACTGAGCAGCAATGCGGCCAGAGAGGCTCCAGACAAGAGCCGGCAGTTGATCTTGGTCATGCGCCCCCAACAGTTACAGCTCAAGAAGCTCGACGAATCCTTACCCATACTTTGCATCACCCGGATAGAGGGCTGCTGGAAAAGAGATGCCCGCTACAACTCAGGATGAGTGCAACACACCACTCGCCTCTCTTTCCTACTCACGCAACCAATCCCTCAAGCGAAGATTGCTTTAAAATCTAAGAACGTACGCAGCTGACCAGACATTCGAGCCATTTCCGAGCGCTTCACGCGTGACCGAATTATGTTGGTCAACGTTGTCAAAACGCGTGTAATCCACGCGCACACCATTTGAGCCAAAGAAAAAATAATCACCTCCGAGACCATAATTCAGACTCTGCTCATTGAAACCGTTAGTTGGGTCGGAATGTGCGGAGTAGTGAGCGCCCCCATACCCGCCACGAATGAACACATCGAGATCTGGTGTAATCGGCAGGAAGCCGACAGCATAGATGGCTTCGGCGTCGCGCAGTTTGCTGGTGATCCGAAAGACGGCTCCAGGACACTGTGGCTGACTAGGCGGGCAGGGCACCGAATAAAGGAAGCGATCATCGTTCACACCAACGCTTGCTTCACCTTCGATGCCGAAATACGACCACAATCGCGCACCCAATCGCGCGGTCATGGCACTATTGGTAATTTTTGCAGCTTGGATGTCGCTATAGCCAAGACTTGCATAGCCTGAAATGGGATCAAGAGATTGTGCTGCTGCTGGCAAGCTCAGGCCGAGAAGTGCGAACCAGACGGCCACAGCTCCCGCGAACATGGATTGGATACAAGCTCTCATCAGAATTACCCCCAATTCAACAACGCCATAACACTCCCAAGCCCTCCATGAACGTGGCATGAATGGACCAGTGAACGGTATGGTAAAGGATCGTGGCCTGATTGATTTTTTGTAACAGCGGCCCCTACCAGAACCAACGAGCCTCGATCTGTGGTTCCTCAGCATGTCCACAGCCGATGAAGTCTTGGGAAGGACAAAACGCCACCTACCTTGGTCACTCCCTCCTCGGCGAAGGTGATAGAGAAGCCAACCCAGAAAGATCACCACAACTGTCGCAGAAAGTGGAATACCGGCAAGACCAAGCCCAAAGGTAGTGGATGGCAATACCAACACCGCCAGCATGATCACATCATCCCACACAGTCCGGTCAGTTCGCGCTCGCAACCGGATGATCACCCAGACCAGAATGATCATGTCGTAGGGGAACACATAGGGTTGCGAGCAGTGAAGCCGTGATGAACAACCCCTGGACAGGTCCGGATCGCGCCGCTCCCATTCGCAGCCGGAGCACTTTAATATAATGCAGCGATAATCCTGCTTTTCTGGAGGCCAGAACTATAAGAAAAGGGCCGCCGGTTTCCCGGCGGCCCCGATTGCGCACTTTGAGCGGCTTGGTCCGCTCATTTGGTCAACGGTTTGCTTTAACATGACAAATAGGGACATGCATAGTCCATTCTGCGGAGCCAAATCGCCATGACGATTATGCTTGCGGCACTTATGGTTTCGCGCAGACCGCATTACACATGCGAGCTCGTTATGTGTTTGCTCGCAACATACGCTAGCCCGGCTCGTAGAGCACAATAAGCGAATCACTCTTCAGGCAACACGCTCGCTCACCGTTCCGGTGCGCTCGAGTTTGCCCCAACCCACGAGGACCCCACGCAACGCGGTCGAAATCGAACGGACCACGACGTAATACATGAGTTGGCGATAACCGAAGCGTTGAAGCACCAACCACCATAACAGGCTCCAATCTTCACCCTTTTCCATAAGGAAGCCGAACAGAGCGGCCGAGAGATCGACCGCCATGAAGACTCCATAGTAGACAGCCACTTTCACCAGATTCTGGTCGCTGTACTCGGCGCCATGTTGAAGATGCGCCAGGTATTCGCTCACCAATTGCCACACCAGAAGCAGATCGGCCAAAGGCGCGAGTGCGGTGAGCACGATTTGGAACAGCCAGACCTGCGGCAGCGCAACCATACCGAGCGCGCCACAACGCGGATTGAAAGTGAGAGCGCGATACTTCCATAAGCATTGCAACGTGCCAAAGGCCCAGCGGAAGCGTTGCTTGCCGAGCCCGCGCATCGTGGTTGGCGCTTCGGTCCAGGCGATTGCCGAACTATCGAAAACCACGCGATAGCCAGCTTTTTGAATCGCAATCGTTAAATCCTGATCCTCGGCCAAAGTATCGCTGCGAAATCCGCCAAGTTCAGCTAGCGCTCTACGCCGCCAGGCGCCGACTGCGCCGGGAACAACGGTGAAAGTCCCCAGTGCCGCAAGTGCCCGCCGTTCGAGATTCTGCGATACAATATATTCGAGCGCTTGCCAGCGCGTAATAATATTGATGCGATTTCCCACCTTTGCATTGCCCGCGACCGCGCCCACTTTGGGATCAACGAACCAACGCACCAAGCGTGAGATCGTGTCCCTATTGAACTGGGTGTCAGCGTCGAGCGCGACTACGACATCGCCCGCGGCTACGGCAAGCCCTGTGTTAAGTGCGCCTGCCTTTCCGCCATTGGCGATACGCAGCAGCCGCACGCGCGGATCGTTTGCAAAGGCCGAACGAACCACTTTGGAAGTGTTATCCTGAGAGCCATCATCCACGACGATGACATCAATGTTATAATAGTCGCCATCCAATATGCGACGCACAGTGCCAGCGATCACTTTCTCCTCATTGTAGGCTGGTACGATCACCGAAACCTTGAACGGCAGCGTCTTTATTGGCGACGCAAGCTGTTCGTTTTCACGTGAACGGTTGGCGAGGCTTAAGCCCACCAGTACAAGGAGGCGAGCCATGCCGAGCGCAATCGCAGCGAGGAAGCAGTAAGTGAGAAAGTGACCAAAAAAGCTCACAGTGATGAAGATGAAACGGTCTGTGAGTAATGCCAGTGTCGGTGACAAAGCCGGCATCGCTTGCGCCGGGGTAAGACCAGCGAGCGCGGAAACCGGTACGAAGCTGTAACCCTGCGCGCGCAGACCATCGATTATCGCAGGGAGAGCAGCGACGGTCTGCGAACGGTCCCCGCCGGCATCATGCAGCAACACGATATTACGTGGTGTCTCCGGCGTGGCGCTCGTGACCTGAGTAAGCACACGGCGGACGATCGTATCCGCACCCGGTAGTCCCCAATCGACCGGATCGACATGTTCGCCGACCGTGATGTAGCCCATCTGCTGTGCAACCACGACCGGTGCGATCTCATCATTGTCCGTGGGTTCTGCGTCGCCCAAATAGGGCGGACGGAAAAGGCGCAAGGATCGTCCAGTCAGTGCCTCGAATAGCCGCTGTGTGGCATTGAGCTCAAGACGCACGGCGGCGCTTGATGTGTCGGCAAGATTGGGATGAGTGTAGGTATGGTTTCCGATTTCATTGCCGTTCGCCAGGATTTCTTGCGTCAACGCAGGATTGGCTTCCGCATTACTTCCGATAATGAAGAATGTGGCGGGAACATGTTTGGCCTTCAGAATGTCTAAGATCGTCGGCGTCCATTCGGGATCAGGCCCATCATCAAAGGTGAGAGCAATTTGGTGTCCCTTAGCGCCAAACTGACGGATGACATAGCCGCTCGGGAGTTTGGTGTATGTCTCGTCGTCGATGTCGCCCGTTTTGGCATCGATTTCTAGGGTGCGGCTACCGGTTGTTGGTTCCGCTTCAACTTGCAGGATCTCGCCTGCGCCCTCAAAATCGATGTCCTCAACAATAGGAATGGTACGAAGTGCTTCGGGCGCGGGCGCGCCATAAGGCATGCCCATGACGGAGAATACCGATGGATCTTCGCTTCCCAGTCGCCACAGAGCATAACCTGCCGGCTTATAGGGATCGGCCGCGTGAATTTCGTTAAAAGCAGTGGTCCCATCTAGAAACCAAACATCATGCTTGGTGGCGTCGTCTTCGACATAGGAGAAATGAGCGTTGTTGCTGGCATCGTCAAAATCGATTGTCGCACCTGAATCGTGGGCAGCGACAATCGCATCCTGCACCGCGAGGCTATCGGCCGTGCCACCATTCCAGTCATAGGCGTAGCTACCTATACCCATGATGGTGCGCGCGGGGGATAATAGGCGCATACGCTTGTCGAGATTGTTCTCATACCAGGACTGGCTCGCAATCGGGCCCGAGGGGCCTGTTGCAATATGCTCGTCATAGCCCATGAGAATTGTGTAATCGATATAGCGCGCATAGGCGGCGAATGGCCAAGTGTCATCGCCAATGGGCGCAGTCATTGACACAATCCAGCCATGCGGCTTGAACATTGCTGCGAGCTCTCGCAGGAATGCTTCGAGATTGATGTGGTCCGCCGGGTTGTTTGGCACTTGCTCGAAATCTATGGTGACGCCTTGCAATTTCTGTGCGCCAACGAACGCGGCAAGAGCGCTTTCGAGTGTGCTGCGGCGTGTGGGATCGGTTAGGAGCTTAGCAAGTCCCGCACCGTTCCATTTGCCCAGCGAAGCGTTTTGCACAACGGGAAGGATGGCCACACTTGGTTTGTTTCTTCGGATGAGCCCATACACTTGGGCGTTGAAGTTCTGCTTGAGTTCAAGCTCCGGCCCGTCAAGGTTGAGCCAGGTCGGCATCACCCAATCCAATCGCGGCAGTGCCATCTTTAGCGAATCGTAAGCGTTGGCTGACCAGTTGGGGTAGAAGGCAATCGCCAATGCTCGTCCCGGAGGAGGCTTTAGCGCGGAGGCACGCGGTTGCACGTGCAGACTCCGTGCCGTCTTGACCCATCGTTCGCGCTGCAACTCTGCGCGCCTCTCGCGCGCTTGTTCGGCCAGCGCTTCGGCCGAGTAGAGCAGCCCTGGTGCTATCGCGCGGTTTTCCAAGTGGAGCGGCAATGCGCTCAATTGGCCAGGCAGTCTCAAATTTGAAAAATGCGGAACGGTCAGAAGGCTCGCCAAGAATGCAAGGCCCATGAGCGTGCTGATAATGGCCGCGGCCCATGCGAAAACGGACACGCCAAGGGCGCGCCTACCGGTGGCGTCGAAGAAGACCTGTTTATCGGCCATTGATACTGCCCAACCGGGCCGGTTGCTCCAAAATTAGGGCTAAGCTAGCGATGCTAGCCGTGCCAAGGAAAATCCATGCTCTCTCTTAAACGTATGCCGCCCGCGGCGACGCTCACAGCCATTATCATCCTTGCAGGGTTAGGCTTTTCTTTGGCAGCCAACCTTCCTGGCCATCTTTCCTATGATTCCGTCGTCCAACTCCTGGAGGGCAGAGAAGGGGCTTACGGGAATTGGCACCCCCCCGTGATGTCCTGGCTTTTGGGCGCCTTCGACGCCCTTCTGCCCGGTACGGGGCTGTTTGTCCTGTTCAATACACTTTTGCTGTTCGGCAGCTTGTTGTCGCTACTGGTTTTGCCGGACAGATTGTCCTGGGCGGGGGTCGCGGCGGCCTTACTCTGCGTGGTCTCGCCACAATTTTTTCTCTATCCGGGAATTGTCTGGAAAGACGTGCTGTTCGCAGCTCTTGCCGTTGCGGCCTTTGTCTGCCTCACCCATGCCGCCGCACGATGGCACAATGTGCGTCTGCGCTTCCTACTGATAACCGGCTCATTCTTTCTTCTGAGCGTTGCGGCACTGGCTAGGCAGAATGGCGCCATCATCATGCCGATGGCAGCACTAGGCCTGGGCTGGGTTGCCACCCGTCACATCTCTCTTCGTCAGGGTTGGCTTTATGGGGCCGGCGCGCTCATGGCTGCGGCGGTCATTACTTTGGGGGCGTGGGCAGCCCTTAACACGCGGGTTCATGGCGATGAGGGACCCCTCAGCCAAATCCGGCTTTTACAGACCTACGATATCATCGGTGCAGTAAAATCCGAGCCCCATCTCGATCTCGAGGCGATAGCGCCAAGCGATCCTGTTCTGGCGCGTGAATTGCGCGACGATGGCGTTAAGTTCTACACGCCTGAGCGAAATGATACGCTGTCGAATTCCAAGCCCTTGCAAGCGGCATTGGACGATGCCGACCCCGATGCGATTACATCGCAATGGGAGGACCTCGTGCTTCATCATACCTGGCTCTACCTTAAAGTGCGTCTGGAAGTCTTCCGTTGGGTGTTTCTTACCCCCAATCTTGCCGCTTGCGTGCCTTACGAAATCGGAGTTGACGGACCACAAAGCCTGTTGCGCACTTTAGGTATCGCAGAGCGCATGGATGCCCGTGACATAGCGCTAGAGCAATACGGCGCGGCCCTTGTCGGCACGCCCTTATTGTCACACGCGGCGGCTGCCCTAATTGTCGTTCTGGAGCTCATCGCGCTTCTTCGGCGCAGGCGTGACGGGGATATCATGATGGCTGCAATGCTGGCAGCCGCATTGGGGTTCACGCTCAGTTTCTTCGTAATCTCGATCGCCTGCGACTACCGTTATCTTTATTTTCTGGATGTCGCGGCCTTGGTCGCGCTCTTTTATCTCGCGATCGGTGCCAGCCCCTTCGGGGAAAGACTTAAGCCTGTGCCTTCGCTCGGCGCCGACGCCTGAGAGCGCCAAGACCGATCAGACCAGCGCCGAACAACGCGAGGGTCGTAGGTTCAGGGGCAAAACTGACGGACGTGCATTCGGTGCAGCTGCCCGTAGAGTAGTACAATTGTTGGTCAACAAATAGCTGCTGATCACCTGTTGGATCACCAATCTCATAGCCCAGCCCCTCAGGCAGGGATTTTAGCGACTCGATATAGGCGAGATCGGCTTCGAATTGCGCATCTCCGGTCGCGGTCGTGTGATATTCGATATCCCAGATCGCGGCTTGGATTGCTGCTTCCCAATCAGCGGTGTCGCTCGGGTCATAGCCCGCAGGTGCTGCACCCTGGGTCGACACACCGTAAGCGGCCAGCGCTTCGATTTCGGCGATTTGTGTCGGTGTTAGCGGATTGGATGTGGCGGGATCAGTACCGCTGTCATCCGTTGTAAAGGGAACTTGTTCGTAATTTGGGTATGAGCCGCCAAGATAAATGTTCTGGAAGAGATCGACACAAAATGTGTCCAATGTGCCGATATTGGTGGTCAGAATGATTATTCCGGCAAGAGTAGTTGTTGGGTTTCCCTGATCCTCGTGGGGCAAAATTCCGCCCGAGAGGGTTACGTAAATGCCCGAGGGATAGCCCGTTAAGCCAACATTGGTTACATCAATGGGACCCGCAGCAGCCGGCGCGGCCAGCGCAAAAGCGCCGACAATTATGGCCGCAGCCGCTAGCTTTTTGCCCAGAGTCGACATTGCCCTCAACTTTCCTTATCTGCTCGCTCGATATAAGTCGCCGCTTCTCGTGGCAGCGCTCGGAAACCGTGCGAAAATTTTCATCTCAACTCAGCTGATACCTCACACCTCACCAGGCCGCTTCCCTGCTGGCGAGGCCACGACCATCACTTGCGATCGTCAGTGCGCGGGATGGCCCGCCCCGGCGATCGAGATATGAGGCACTGGTTTTCCGCCTCCCGGGAAGGTCATGAGGTTATTATGGAATGGCTCGGTGTGAACGATCGGATGAGCACCGCTTGCGTTCGGATGCGAAGGCGGCGTGAAGTTCTTGGGGATAGCCTGGGTCCAACTACCGGTGATCGCCCGCCCAGTTCCCGCAGGAATGTTCGGCCCGCCGTTGTATACCGGTGGTCCGCTTGGATCACCGCCGCGTTGCCAGGAATGTCCGGGGATTGGCAGTTTATAGCCATTCCCTCCAATCCACATAACATTGTTGTGGAACGGGCTCTTTGACTGTGAAGCCAATGCCCCTGCCGTCAAAGCCAGCGCGAGTGCCCCTACCGCCATTACGGCAATTGTCTTGCTCATAGTGACTTCCTCATCTTCCCACCATCAGGCCGGTGGACGCCGCAGCGGAGAGCTCTTCCGCAGCACTACATTCTAAAGCAAGTTTGGTGCCAAGGCCAAAAGCATAGTGATTTCAATGTGGCAGGAGGATGGAGGGTAGCCAAGTGTAAACGCTGGCAACAAATTCTCGTGCAACAAAATTTCGTACCCTTAAGAAGCGGCTTATTCCCTATCAATCCTGAGGTTAACCCGATTGTTTTCGAAGACAACAGGCGCGTGACATGAGGTTCTGTGCTCCTGCTTCACGTCGGGGTCGCTTAGGCGTCCTGTGTAGGTGGAACCCAAGGTTGTCTCGTCTTCTTCGATCTGGCCCCCACCTTTTCCGATCCACCTTTTGCACTGCCCCCATCCTCTCGCATCGCAAAAAGGCCATGGCTGCCAGCATCGGGCTTTCCTTCGTTGGTTATATACCAATGAATAATCAGCAGAATTCCAATTATTGCTGCCAAGAAATAAAGGCCACTCATGGTAAACCCCGTGCGCCGGTTAATGCCCGATCCGCGAACTTACCGCTCTGCTGAACGAAAGGAAGCCCGCATTTTAAACTTCACGCTGAGGCTAAGAGATCTCTGCTTCCCCCTGAGTCACACGCGAGATACACCGTCAGTACTTTTTACCATCTGGCACGAAAGAGCCGGAAATCTGTAAAAAATAGTCTATAGAAATCCTTAATAGTTGGGTTAAAAGTGGGGGGTCTACCTCCAGTTTCATTTGATGTGAATCGCCCGCGCGTCGAGCGGGAGTTCGGAGCGTTTTGCATGGCTCGCGACGGAGCGTCTGCCCTTCCGCCACGCCCTGACCCTCCTTCTGGAGGAAGGACGCACCCTGGCCCACAGCGCGATCCCCAGTCACGCCACTACCAGGGCACCGATAAGCGAGATCGCCAAGGTGCTGATACCACCCCAAAGGAATTTCGCACTCTCGACATCGCGGGGGAAGTGCAACGTGATGCAGCTACCACAGAGCAAAGCTTCGTACGCCGGTCAGTGCCAAATTCGAGAGTGGTGTTGGCGCTCCTCGACCTCGTGCTTATCGGTGGAGCCAAGGTAATTGTCTTTAGCCAGATCTATCAGCGCCTCGATCTTTTAGACTTCACCCAGGTGGCCGTGATCGTCGGGATGTCACTCCTGATTACCATGGCCCTTCTCTACGCCGTTGGATGTTACCGCCGTGACACCATGGTTGATCCCGTCGTGGCGACCTCGCGATTGCCGCCTGCGCTTGGCTTCGCTGGCCTTGTCCTCTTTTTGATTCTGCACTACGGGATGCCCATAGTATCTCCCGGTGATCCCGTATATCTCAGCATTAGTCGCTGTCTCACCGTGGTTTTGATCGGCTCAAGCATCGCTCTTTGCGCGGCGCTTACCAGTCGCGTTCTCTTCTATGCCATGGTGCGCCACCACTGGTTTCGCCGCCGCATCTTGGTCATCGGCACGGGGAAACGAGCTCTCCACGTCAATCAACTGATGGCAAAGGCCGCCCATCGGCTCACCAGCGAGCTTTCCTTCGCGCCGGAATCCATCATCGGCGGTTCGGCTGGAGAAGCTTGGCGCTCCTTGCGAAACCCATCGCTTGCCAAGAGCATGGATTCAATTGATGCATTCGTTTGCGAATATGAAGCCGATGAAATTGTCGTGGCTGCCGATGAAGAGGACGAGCTTTCACTTGAATGCCTGCTGCGCTGCAAGACAAACGGAATTCCGATCACGGATTATCACGCATTCCTTGAACGCGAGACGGGCAGGGTGGATCTCACTTGGCTTGAAATGTCGTGGCTCATTTATTCCAAAGGATTTCGCGTGCGCCAGATAGACGCATTCTTTAAGCGTTCGATGGACGTCCTATGCAGTGCCTTCATGCTCTTGATCAGCTTTCCGGTGTTGGCGTTGGCGATTGTAGCCATCAAGCTCGAGGGGCGCGGGCCGATTTTCTATCGTCAGCAACGCGTGACCAAGAACGACCGTGTATTCTGGCTGTATAAACTCCGAACTATGCATACCGAGGCCGAGCGACACGGCCCGAAATGGGCCGGTCAGGACGACCCGCGCATTACTGCGGTGGGGTTACGGCTGCGCCGCTACCACATCGACGAAATACCACAATTACTGAACGTCCTTATGGGCGATATGTCTCTTGTTGGCCCACGTCCGGAGCGTCCCCATTTTGTCGAGCAGCTCCGGGGCGAAATCCCTTTGTATGATCTCAGGCACAGTATGAGAGCGGGCGTTACCGGATGGGCGCAGATCAATTACCGTTATGGCGCCTCGGTCTCTGATGCCTTGCGCAAGCAGGAATATGATATTTACTACATCAAGAATTACAGCGTCATCCGCGACATAAAAATTCTCTTGCAAACGATGCGAGTAGTACTGTGGCCCGGCAGCGTACACGTAGATTAATGCCAAGGTGCGGTAGACACGGTTGTCGGTCGATACGCCGCGATTTATGAGAAGCTTCAGGCCGATCGACCCTAAGAGCGCCAGCTTGCCGCTTTTTCAGTAGAACGGAACGACGGGCTTGCCTTACGAGCAACCCCTTGTAAACGAGGGGCCGAAATTGGGGCGCTCGCATCTATTCGCTCGAACAGCTCCATCGCGCACGGCAATTTCATGTGCACCCCGTAACGGGCACGTCGGGCGGAGCGCATGCCACCCGACATGGGCGTTCCCCAGGCGGATTTATTTCTTGCCGGAACGGCGGGTTGTTTTCCTTCGGGGTGTTCCCGTCAGCGGAGGCCCGTTTTCTTCCTCATCACGTTCGATACGCGCCAGTGCCTCCAGGAGCGAAATCATCCTAGACGCGCGCGGCTTAGCCGAGGGATTCTTCAAGAATCCGGGGGTACAAGCTTTGGCCGCCGCAGGCCGAACAAGGGGCCTAGCCTGCCAGTGACCTCTAACCCAAACCCAGCCTCCTTTGCGCCAGTGAAAATCGCCCCGTATCCAGCGTGCTAAGGGCGATGGCGCCGGCGGTCGAATCTCGGGGCCACTTGGGCGCGGCGGTTTGGGTCTTCTAGGCGGGAGGCAACCTCCATTATTCTTCGTCATGTAAATATCTCCAGCGGTTAAATTTCGTTGTCAGCGCGCCCTCAATCAATGGACGTCTGGTAACGGCATAAAAAATTGGAGCAAATGCCTCTTCAGGCAGCGTAACCCGCGCCCCGTGGCAACATGGGACCTACGTGGGAATCGAAAGGCCTTGCGTCAAGTCCGACCGAAAGAGAATTGGTGCGGCATATTGGTGAGCGCTTGGTTTGCGATCGCACCCCTTATGTTACATGCGGCAACTTCCCCTAAATCACAAAAAAAGATTCACGTTTTGACCGGTTTGGCGGGATAGCGTGATCATTGGCCTATAGGTCGCCAAACTCATCGATGGCCGGTGGCGCCGATCGTTACCTCGCAGTCCCCAATCTGCCGCCCACAACCAACAATACGCGTAGGGTGAGACGCACCGTGCGCGCGCACCTGCCGGCCACATGGCTTGCCTGCGCCGGGTAAGCGCTCCCCGATTACTTGGCTGCTTGCAAATCCGGAGCGTTACTCATATATTTGGCCATTGCTTCTTCGGCTTCAGCTGATCATTCTTTCCGCTGGGCCTGGGTGCCGCAAAGTAGCGGCCATGGTTTCCCGAGATATTGATTGTCGCAGAGCAACTTTTGCGCCCCGAAAGGGCTCAAGAGCTGAAGAAGTTTTTTCAAAACCAACTGAATAAAGAGGTGAAAGAATGAGTAACAAACAGACGACAATGATGGTGAAAGAGATTGCTAGGCTGTTGGAGGAGAGCCCGTCGGTGCAAGACACGCTCCGGGCGCTTAATCACAATGGAGACGAACTTTCCGCGTTTGGCGATATGCTAGGTTTGCGCATCTTCAGGAAGGCAGCGCTTGTGGCAATCAATGAGAATAAGCGCGACCGTGCTCGCCTGCTGGCGAAACTTCAAGAGGAAATATACGAGCAAACCGGCCTACCCCTAGGGGACGATGGTAGCGAGACGGTCGGGATACATGTGCGGCTGTCGGAGGAGGGAAACCTCTGTTTTAAACAGGCGCTGGCGTGGGACCATAGGCTCGTGGTTGCGTGCGCGAAGAAGAAACCACGCAAGCCCGACTAACCTTTCTTTTGGCTGAGCTGATGCGCGAGTTGTGCCATGGGGCGGCGAAATATCGCCGCCCCATCAAGGCCAGCAATGTAATCTTTGAGAAATTCTCGCGCGCCACTCTCATGCCCTCACAATTGTGACAGGTGCAGGAGCGGCCCCAACCATAAGCGCGCGGCAGTTGGCGCAGATAAAGCTGGTCAGCGCCAATTGGCAGGCAGGGGGCAATTTTGATCTGCCTCTTTATGAGAACCGCATGGAAAGGAACTGAGCGAACCGATTCGGTCGGTAGAAACAATCCATGAGGGCTTGCCTATGCAAATAGCTCAATTGCTGAAGTGTCTCAGTTTCGATCACCGTCGGCGGGGCTGGTCACCAATATTCTGATGCCTCCTTTACCGACAATCTGCTTTTTTTCCTGCCTCGTGGCCGCGGCTTGACCACAATTTCCACGTCCTTATCGAGGCGCATAAGAAGTTTCATCAGACGGTCGATAGAAAAGCTTGTTGTGTGCTCGTTCATTAAGGCCGTCACGTCGGGATGTGCGAGCTGGAGCAACGAGCCGGCAGCGTGGTGGGTGAGCTTATTTTACCGAATGGCATTGCAAGTTTTCCGACCGAGCTCGGCCTTCACCGGGAGCTCAGGAGCATCCTTGAGAGCAAGGTCCTCAAAGACGTTTTTGCCGCCCTTGGCAACCTTGGTGCGAGCTGTCTCGATCATCTTTCGTCCCTTCGGTCTTAGAGGGCTTTACCGATTGCATAATGCTTTTGTGCCGCTCTTAGGCGCTGCTCGATCCTGTCGATATCGGCCTTCGCCGTCTTGCTAGCCCGCTTCGATTTCTTCTGAAAACAGTGCAGCACATAGACGCTGCCCTCGAATTTCACCATGTAGACGTCGGCTGGTCCCGCATCGGCATGAGGCTCAGGACCGTATGGATTATCTGTGAAATCCCGGATAAACAGTTTCATCATTCGAAATGAGGGGACGCGCACATGGGAATTCGTCCGTTTGCTTCAATTGTTGGCTTACTTATTGTCTGCGCGGCGCCAATGCCGCTTTTGGCGGCTTCGTCCGGCGATGTGCAATGTCCTGGAACGCAGACAGATTCAGCGCTAACAAGCGCCGTTGAAAGCGCGCAGCGATCGCCCGAGAACCGTATTCGCGATCGCTATCGCCATCCATGCGCAAGCCTCGCTTTCTGGGGTTTGAAGCCCGGCGCGATTATTCTCGAAATCTGGCCGGGCGGGGGCTACTGGACAGAGATTCTCCTGCCATACGCCGAAGCCACACACGGCACGTATATGGCAGCGGTCCCAAGTCCCAAGCGCTCGCTCCCGGCAAGATTTGCGAACAAGGCAATTTGGGGCGACTTCGCAACGACCGTATTCAATGAAAAATCCACGCCGCTTGTCGCGCCGAACACGGTCGATTTCATACTGACTGCACGCAACATCCACGATTGGATGGAGAGGTCTGGAATGCCGGAAAAGGCGATGGCCGATTTCTACGCTGCGTTGAAACCGGGCGGCATTCTGGCTGTGGAACAGCACCGCGCCGATCCGCGTCCGATGGTCGCGAACGCGAGCGATGGCTACGTTTCGACTGCCTATGTGGTTCGGATCGCGGAAAAGGCGGGGTTCAAGCTCGAGGCTCAATCAGAAATCAACGGCAATCCGAAGGATACCAAAGATCATCCATTTGGCGTGTGGACCCTTCCCCCGACGCGTCGAAGCGCGCCCCCGGGTCAGCCGCCAAATCCGTCATTCGATCACTCGAAGTACGACGCGATCGGCGAGAGCGATCGGATGACATTGCGGTTCCGCAAGTCTGAGTAAAGAAACAGCCGCTCGAACTAAATCAACAGAAGGGATTGGACCCTCGATTCACTCGCCAAAGAAAAAAGCACCAGCGGTGTTTTACAACAAATTGCCGTCAATAGAACGAAGGTCGGTCTGTAACCCAATCCAATTCTTTATCCATCGGATTCGCTGATTGTTTAAGCGTTTTAAGGAGGAGGGTGCTTGTGCGTTGCGCGACCACCCCGCAAATAGCCAATAATCCGCGGCTATCAGCCGCTGACTTTGCCCGCGAACCTATATGTAATGTTGGCTTTGGCTATAGAGCGACCATGAGAATAGCAAACCAACAGCCACTGCCGGGACGATTGTCCGATCCGGCAAGTCTTGCAAACTATAAAGCTCAACCCTTCTGGATGACGATCTCGACCCGGCGGTTCTTCTGACGGCCGTCGGGATTGTCGGAGCCGTCAGGCTTGGTGTTGGGGGCCACTGGGTTCTTGGCGCCAAAACCCCGGGTAGCGAATTTGGTGGTTTTGAGATGCGCCTTGGAGATCAGCCAGATTTTCACGGAATTAGCGCGTTGCTCGGAAAGCCGCTGATTGTAGGGGTCCGAACCTTTGGCGTCGGTGTAACCCTCGATCCGAACGGGCACGCCTGGGTGTTCGCGGATCATTGAGGCCACGTTAGTTAGTGCTGCCACGGCCTCTTTCTTGAGGCTCGCCTTGTCGAAATCGAACAGCACGTCGGCTGCAAGCGAAATGCGGATCTCGGTTGGCGTTTCTTTGACTTCGAGGGCCTGTGCGTTACCTCCCATGTCCACGACGAGAAGATCTCAAATTGGAGGCAGGAAACGCCAGCGCCGTTATCGGGAACACAAGCGCGCTAACCCGCCCAGCAACGTTTGCCGGCGCTGCTGTCAACTGTGTCGCCGAGGTGGACAATTGCGTCGATGCGGGTTGCGCGCTGATAGGTGCCGCGAATAGGGCGACCAGTACCGTCAACACAATGCAACTCGAGAGAAGAAGTCGCCTCATGGCGAGATCGGGACATCATCCATTGGCATGAAGTGCGGCATGACGACGCCGATTTTGGTAACGCCATCTGGAGGCGCCGGAAATTTCGCCCACAGTGAAAGGCTGGAGTGCGGAGCGATCTCTGGAAAACCGCTGCTGCAGACACAATTTGTCGCGGCATCGGTTACGACGTTGTATTTCTTCTTGCCTGCTAGATCCACCAGGTAGACCCCGTCGACGCTGTCACCGTGAGTACCGTAGAAAGTATCGCGGTTCATTACGATCTCACTGTCGTTGTGCAGGACGAATTTCAGCATCAGCGTGTCGCCGCCAACCCGCTTAAGTTGCAGCAATTCGAGGCGAGTGCCCGAGGCTTCACCATCGGTGCTCGCAATGGGTTTTGCTACAGCCGGAGCTGCAACGACTGCAGGCGCCGCGGGCTTTTGTGGTGCAACGGCGGCAGGAGGGGCCGCATAAGTGGAACTGGTAGAAACGGCCCACACAACTCCCAACGCTAGAACCGAGCAGAAGCTACCCCAGAGTTTCATCAAAGTTCCCCCGAGCTTGTTTCTCGTCGGAAGTATAGCAGGGTCGCCGTCCTTGAGATAATGACCCCCCGCCAACAAATCACAGGGTTTCCCACAACAGGCGAGCTGCCCGGCTTCTTTGGACCAGGCGGATGGAGCGAGTGGCTTGGAAAGGGTGGACTAGATTTCGTCGGTGAAGACAATGCAAGAGGGCCGCCCTTGCGAGCGGTCCCCTGTTGAAGTGGGTTCGTGTATCCGCTTTATGCGGCCTTGCGCGCCTTACGTCGACGGAGCGCGCCTAAGCCCAACAGGCTCGCCAACGCCGCTCCCCACAACGCCAAGGACGACGGCTCCGGCGCCGAGACCGCGGGACTTAGAACCAGGTCAGCCATGTAGAGATTATTCTGGAGTCCCGAGCCATCCGCAGAGAAGAGAAGCGATGTCAGGTTAGACCATTCTGGCTCTCCAAGGACGTCAAATGTCGCAAGCCCAAGGATGCAGTTGTCGGCCGTCTCGATGCCGCCCAACGGATTTGACCCTTGATAGGCTTCAAGCGTGCCACCGCAACCCAAGAGTTCGAAGGACACAACATTAAACTGCCCACCACCAACAAGCTGGATCCCAACCGCGGAGAAATAATTGCCGGTAAAGAGCCCCGGGACAGTCGTAGAGGGAACGTCGACCAGCAGATTCTGGATCGGGGTACAGTAAGAATCGGCGAGGATGCCATTCTCGGTGTAGCTTGAAACCTCGCCTCCGCCACATGGCTCAACGTTGTCGTTGATAATGCCGTAAGCGGGATAGTTGAAGTCCATGACCAGAGTGGCGTGCGCTGGTGCAGGCATCAGCGTGGCCAGAGCACTGAGCCCACCAGCCAGAGCCGTTACCGTAAATGATCTGATCAGCATCTGAGAGTACCTCCCCAAATAAGAGGTGTAAGGTTGTTAGGAGAGCTTGTGCGCCTTGCGCCTGTGGAGCGCGCCTAACCCAAGCAAGCCTGCGCCAAAGAGGGCAATCGTCATCGGTTCTGGAACTCGCAAAAATTCCACTTGGGCCGTTCCCACAACGGCGGTGATCTGAAGTCCATCGTTGGTGTCGTGTCCCGTCCCGAAAGGATCAAAATAATCGTATCCGCCGACTGCAGCGGTGATCTCGAGAATCTCACCGTCAAGAAAATCAAGCGGAAAACTACCGATGCAACTGACATTCAGCGTTGCCTTGGTACAGAGGACGCCTTCGTTGGTGTAGGCGGGCCAACCGCCCATGGTTAGGTCCGGGACAGAGGGCGCCGCAAAGAAGAAAACCTGCGGAAAGCCGCCGGCATCGCTAAAGCCGATCACGGCGGCAAGGCAGTCCTTCATGGGTGCAAAAGTCGTGCAGTCTGTGTCAATGACTGTGTAATAACCCTGCGTCACTGTCATTGGCGGAGGGAATGACTGATCAAAAAACCAGTAGCCCGCGGGGATGCAAGTGTTATTGGGTTTGACCCCACAGCTTAGGCCCATCAGATTTAAATCGGCCGGCAAGGCCCACGTTGCGCCAGAGCCGACCTGAACCCAATCCGGATCCATGTTTGTGATTTGGACGCCATAAGCCGGATGGGAACTTGCAACTATCACAACAACAAGTCCGAGGGCCGCTCCACCACGTTTCGCGATCCGGGTGATTTCTCTCCACATGACGGCCCTCCTTGTTGGTTTGATTATGCGGTCATACCCGCCTTGCGCCGCTGCAGCGCGCACAGAGCGCGCATCCCGCGATGCTTGCAAAGATCGGTTTCATTTCAAATCCTTCTTGATGAACACTGGGTGTTCGCTCACGTAGTCTTACGCGCCTTGCGTCGACGGAGCGCACCCAAGCCAAGCAATCCCGCGCCGAATAGTGCCAACGTTGCAGGCTCCGGCACATTCTGCTCGGTGAGTACCACGTCATCGAGAAGATTAAAGCCATTTATGGCGTAACCCTCAAAGGTGAGCGTGTCCGATCCTGTTCCGAAGAGGAAGTCAAAGCTGAACTCGGTATAAGGGGAAACTCCAAATTGGCGCTCATAGAGAAGCTCATCGGTTCCGTTCCAGAAGACTTCATATTCCTGATTGAACTGGCCGTTGGGGCCGAAGGCGGTATTGTCTCCCGTTTGCGCCACCCAAAAACTGAGTAAGAGGGGTGCGCCCGCGACATCGGTGATGGTCTGCGACACCCCGGCAAAGCCCTGAGTAGGGTCTATGTAAGTTGGTAAGTTGCCGTCTGACAGCGCGGAGGTCCCAGAATTCGGATCCGAGCCATCAACGAAATTAAGCCCGGTAGACCAGTTGCCCACCTGGGTCCAATCGGTGGTGTTCCCGTTTTCGAATCCGCAGTTTTGGACGAGGTTGCCAGCAACGCTGTCGCAAATGCTGGTCGTTCCCGCCTTGGCCCCGGGCGCTGTTGCCAGGCCGATTACGGCCGCTAGAGCAATCGTCGTTGTTACGATGTGTTTCATCTGATCCTCCAGTCTACAGTTCAGCCAATTCGGCCTGCGTTGAGGACAGTTCGTGTTTTCGTTCATGCGGCCTTGCGCGCTCTTAGCCGACGGAGCGCGCCCAAGCCAAGCAATCCCGCACCGAAGAGTGCGAGCGTCGTTGGTTCGGGAGCTTCGTTTTGATTGCAATGGGTAAAATTGTTGGGGATGCAGGGAGTCTCTATCTCGAAAGCACTGAGCACGTTAGGATTACTTGGAACATCAAAAGGACCAGTTCCTATATTTTCAACGAGCGTCCCGGTCACGCCCGTGTTGTTCCAATTCCATGAATCATATGTATCGGCGGCGGATGGCGTTGCGATCAAGATATAGTTGTCGCCGCCGGTCAACGTGATACCGGTAATCCCGCTTATGGTCGTCAACGTATCCGAGGTAGATCCGAATATTGGCAAAGGTGTTACCGTCCAGCCTGAACCCAATTCTGTTCCCGGTAAGCCGCCGGACGCTGTCCACAGACTGATATCAACCGCGGCATCAGCCGGATTGTCCGGCACAAATTGCACCTGAAGGGCGAGGTCGATCTGCCCGACATTGCCGGTCTCGAGTGCGGTAAATTCCATGCCTGGGGCGAAATATCCAATGGCCGAACCTGTGACTCCCCAGCCGTCTGTCCCGCAGCAGTCGTAGGTAGGGCCCGATGGGCTGAGATTATTGTAGAGCACAGCGGCATAGGAGGCCGGCGTAAGAGATATCAGCGCGCCAATCGACGCCACACTCGCAATCAGCGTGGCCTTCAAGAACTTCATCATTGTCAATTCCTCTAAGAGTTGCAGCGCACGAACCTAGACCAGCTCTCCCACACGATACTGAGCAAGAGCAAATGTACTTAGACCCTCATCGTCTTGCGTCGACGGAGTGCACCCAAGCCAAGCAATCCTGCCCCAAACAAGGCGATCGTCATGGGCTCGGGGGTTGCGGTAACTGAATAGCTCACCTCTGCACTGCAAAGATCAATGTAGCCATTATCTTGGGTGGCATCGCTACGAAACTGCGCCACCGAGCTGTCACCATTGTCGGTGTTGCAGCTTGGCAGAGTCAGCCCGCCGATATTGTTCGGATCGAGTGAGCCGAAGAACGTATTATAATTTTCAGTAATGATGGTAAGAGCGACGAGGTCTCTCAAATTGTATAGGTCGTCGGGTTCATTCTTATTGTCGCCTGAGACCTCAAAGATATTCTCGCCTGGAGAGCTAAGGTTACCATATTCCAGATCAAGAATTTGACGATCAAGGCCCGTGGTCAGCGTAACTCCGTTGATAGTGACCGAGTCAGTGATGCCGATTGATACGGCGCTGCAGGGCGGGCACTGCGGGCTATCGCCGGCGAAAGTGGGCACGTCGCTGTAAATCCAGGTTGCCTGACCCGGTGATGTGTCCTCAGCAGCGCCCAAAAGGCTCGTGTTGATCACGTAGGCAAACACGGCTGCGTCACCGGTGAGATCCGTGTTCGTGCCAAGACCGAAGAGATTGTCGGTTTCGTACCCTGAGGTCAGGTCACCAGAGACCGTGATCGTGAATATGGTGGCACTCGCAGGAGAAATACTGGCAAGAAGACAGAGCCCCAACGAACAAGCCGCAACGAGAAAACGCATGACCAACCCCTCCATTTGCTTGGCCCCGAGCCCCTCCGGGGAAATTTGCTAGAGTTAATGCAGTAACCATGCCAACAAGAAATAGCGTTGAATTATAATGGCTTAGATGTTTCTCGCGGTAGCAAGATTCAGGAAATGTAAAGCACACTTACATCTGGGTTATGACCCTTCTGGATTGACCCGGCGGGCGGCAGTCATTGCCCAGTCATCGACGAGAAGGGGCGACGCCAAAAGGTCTTGCCCCGGCGCTTTTAGCACCCAAAGCTTAAAGGGGCCGTCCTTGCGAGCAGCCCCTAGTCAAATTGAGCCGATGCGCGGCTCTTCGTATTCGATTGAAATTTCAGAATCTCACGATGTAAGCCGCCGACCAGACATTCGCACCACTACCCACCGCTTCGCGCGCCACCGCATTATTCTGATGCTGATCATCGAAGCGGGTGTAATCGAGGCGAATGCCGTTTGAGCCATAGAAGAAGTAATCGCCACCTGCACCAAAATTGAAGCTCGTTTGGGTGAAGTCAGGCACGGGATGGTTTGTATAATGGGCGGCCCCGTAGCCCCCACGGATGAACAGATCGGCGTTCGACGAAAGGGGGAGAAAGCCTACGGCATAAACGGCTTCCGCGTCGCGTAATTTGCTGGTGACCAGAATGTCGGGGCCTAATGAGCATTCAGGTCCAGGGCAGGGCGGCGAAAATATGAAACGGTTATCATTGAGACCAAAATTGAATTCACCTTCTATCCCCAAATACTGCCAAAATCGAACGCCCACCCGGCCAGTGACAGCACCGTTGGTGAGATTTGCGGCCCGAACATCGCTGTAACCAAGCGTCGCATAACCGCTGGCATCGAAGGATTGTGCCGCGGCCGAGAAATTTAGGCCGAACGCCGAGCAAACGACTATTGTTCCAATGAGAGTCGAGCGGATACCAATGTTCATATTCACCCCTCACTTTGCTGGCCGCAATAAATCCTAAGTTCACTGAACGTGGCAAGAATGGACGCGTTCTAATTTAGCAGAATGTCGTGCAAATATCGACTTCTGGCTGGCAGTTGCCAGGTTAACAATAACCATTGCAGTACAAATGTTTAATCAACTGGAGTCGACGGAAAAGCGAGCAGCGCAAATTTCCTTGGTCCAACCAGATGGAGAACCTAGCTACCCAGAATGTCCACTTTGGATAAGAAGCGGTCATTGCGCGAATGTCTGCTTATCGCCATAAGCGGACATTCCGCGCAACCCCTCAGATGGGGTCCTTATAGGCATATCAGTCCAAATGGGAAATATCGTCTAACACTTTCGAAGACGCGCTAGGCGTTCTCGAAGTTAGCTTGGCGAGCCTGAATGCACTTGGGCTTACACCAATCTGGCGCAGAAACTCGCGATTAAATATGCTTTTCGAAGTAAACCCGGCTTCAAACATGACTACTTTGATGGGTTTCTCAGGCGCTTCACCTAGTAGCTTCGCAGCCTCACGCACACGACATTGGTTCATGTAGGCCGAAACATTCATGCCGTAGCGCGCATTCACAAGTTGCGACAATAGCCTGGTGCGCACGCCTAACATTTGTGAAAGCTCGGACAGAGTAATATTCGGATTAAGATAAGGCTTACGATCCCGTATCAAGTCTACGAAATTTTTCCCCAGAGCATTTAAATCAGCGGTGTCTATGCCTGATTGCGCGTATTTCACATACGAACCAGCGGCACACAGCATGTTGGGGTAGCGCAGCGAAGTAAACAATAGCTGGGAGGAAACCAAAAATGTCGCCGCCAACACAATAAGATAAGGGAGACCTTCATAGAACGAGATATTTGCTGCCGCCTGGTAAGCCATCACCACACGCAAAGCAATTGTGACACCGAACACGATCATTAGCAGAATAATGAAGCGCCGTAGTGTGACAGGCTCATAAGCGGCGTAATCGCGAACAAAAAAGAACACAGCGGCTGTCATATAAAGCATCCAACAGGCAATGACGTAGGCGTCCATGGACGGCAGTAGCCCTAACTTCCATAGCGTAAGGCCGAACACGGCTGGGGCGATATGGATGAGATCGCCAACTTTTATTTGACTCACTGGAAAATGCATCCGGCGCACATAAAGGTAAAATATGGCGGGTGCGAGGAGATCGAAAAAGAGTACGATGTCTGCGAGCCACAGCAACCCCAGTGTCGCAATCAATAAGTTGCCAGCGATCATGGTCGCAAAGGAAAGACTCAATCCTGCCAACAAAAACAGGGCTGCCGTCCGCTTCTGATTTGACAGAAGAAAGACCGCGAACAGCAACAGCTCAGCACTGATTGCACTTTCCAAGACAAGGGCAATGAGATCGCGATGCATGGTGTTTAAAGCTGTCTGAAATGGGTACGAAAACGCGCTTTAGGTCGAGGCTTTCCCCGACAACTTGGTAGATTTGCGCTAGCTCTCAATGGCAAGTCTAGCTAGGGCCAACGCCATGCGTTTTGCAATATTACCACTTGTCATCTTCGTTCTCATCTCATCCTCAATGGCAAATTCTGGCGAGAAGGCAGATCCGTGGCTGCCGTTAATTAAGACAATGGAATCGGAGTATCCGGCCGGAGGGCCCGGTGCCTACGCCATCGTGGCGCAAGGCGGCCACATCCTGTTTTCGCGAGGTTTTGGGCTTGCGGATGTTGAGCACAATGTTCTCTACACCCCGGATAGCGTGGTGCGAATTGCTTCGCTCACCAAGCAATTCACCGCAGTGGCCGTGCTGGAGCTCGTGCAAAAAGGCCAACTGAATTTGGACGACCGGCTCGAACGCATCCTGCCCGATTGCCCAGCGGCATGGCGCGTCATCACAATTGGCGAATTGCTGAGTCAAACCTCGGGCCTCACCAATGATTTGTCACCACTGATCAAGCAGCAAACGAGCGATCTCAATATCGATCAGATCCTGGCGGTTTATAAAGATTTACAACTCGCTTGGGCGCCAGGCACAAAATGGGGATATAGCAATCTGAATTATTGGATACTCGGCAAGGTCATCGAAACTATTAGCGGCGAGCCATATGCTGAATTCGTGAGCAGACATGTGCTCGCAAAGAATATGACGCGCACTCGTTATGACAGTCATGAAGCGATTATCCCCGGTCGTGCTATGGGCTACGAACCCGGGCCAAATGGCGGCTGGATCAACGCCCCCTATTTCAGCCCTACTCTGGGCTATGCGGCAGGTGGATTTCTTTCGACCCCTACCGACATGGTTCTCTGGTATGCCGCCCTGGAACAGGGCGCGATTATTCCGCCAGCCGTGTTAACGCTTGCATTGACTGAGAGAACGACAAGCGACGGAAAACCGACTGGCTATGGCCTTGGCTGGTATGTGACAAAGCACGAGGGTTTACTGACGGCGCGCCACGGCGGCAGTACGTTCGGATTTCAATCATCGGTTTATTGGATCCCGTCTTGCAGCTTAGTTGCCGCCGTATTCAAGAATTCGAACGACAAGCGCGGCGAACCGGGAGCCGATGCACAGACCTTACTCAATGCAGCCATGGAACGCTGTCCGTCTTCTCGCCATTCCTAAGTCCCAAAACGCGCTTTTAGTCCGCTATTCGCATGCGCACTGTAAAAATCGGCGTAGTGATGTGGCCCGTAGTCCAGAAAGGTGCAGGTCATGCTCGCAGGTAAGGCAATTTTTGGTGCATTGTTTGTAGCGGCAATGGTCACATCCAGTTGGCCTGCAATGGCCATGATCAACGCCGATCTTAGATGCCGATTGGGCGCATACGCGCTTTCCGACGGCAGATATCTTGCTATCACCGGCTTTGAAAGCGAGGCAAAAGATCTCAGATACGTGCTTTCTACCGGCGAATATGGGCACCTGACTCCCAGTTCTGACAACAGTTATGCCTTAATGGCGCTTGCTGGACCAAGCCATGATTACGGCACTGTTTTATTCAGCGATTGTGCCACGGGTAAAGTAACTTTTGCCGAAACCGGAAAAACGAAAATTTCGGGCAAGCAATTGCATTTGAAAGCCGTCGAGACTTTTTTCAATAGTGGAACTACGCTCCTCCACGGCAGGCTGGTCATGCCCGTAAAAGGCAAGGCGAGCGCGATTATCGTAGAGATTCAGGGTTCCGAAGATGATCCCGGAACGGATGTTGATGAGTGGCAGTATCTGCTACCCCAGCATGGCATCGGCGTATTCACTTACGACAAGCGCGGCTCCGGTCAGTCTCAGGGCGAATTGTCGGCCGATTTCAATGTTCGCGCGGCTGATACGGCAGCCGCCGTTCAGAAAGCGCGCGAGCTTGCGCCACGCGTGAAGAACGTGGGTGTTTTTGGCGGCAGCCAAGGTGGTTGGATAGCGCCGCTCACCGCCACCAAAACCGATCTCGATTTCGTGATTGTGGGTTATGGCCTGGCCGAGGGTGTAACTGCACAGGACCGTGACGAAGTGGAGGAAAAAGTCCGCGATGCGGGCTTTGGAAACGACGTCATGCCGAAGGTGCGCGAAATAACGGCCGCCACCGAGCGGGTGGTCAAATCGGAATGGCAGAGCGGTTGGAAAGAGCTCGCCGAGGTTGAACACAAATATTCGAACGAGCCCTGGTATAAGGCGATCAACGGCGAGAATGGTTACACCGCCATCCTGCTGAGAACGCCAGAGGCGCAGGCGCGCGAGATGGGGCCGAAGCTGGATAAACATGTCAGCTTCAATTACGACCCTGCGCCGGTGATTGCTTCGATTGCGCCGCGCCAGTTATGGGTCTTGGGCGGCTCCGATCGTACTGCTCCCAACACGCGAACCATTGAAATCCTGCATGATATCCAGAAGCGGAAAACCAATCTCGATCTGGCGATTTATCGTAAGGCCGATCACGGCATCGTGGAAAGCTTCAGTTCAGAGGGCTTCGAGCGGCACCGTTTTCCTAGAGGTTATTTTGATCTGATCGCCAATTGGGTGCGCACGGATGACCTCCCCCGAGCAGATGAAGACCTGCAACTCTGACCAGACTCGGGGTAGTCAGCCTCGAAGGTTGCCAGATGATCAATGGTTGGGATTGGTTCCGACGGCTGCCGGAGGAACGATGGCTAAAGATCACTCTAGAGAAGCCACCTGACGTAGAATTTATGGCCGAGCGGATGGAGAGATTCCCGCGAAGCGATCGGCCAGGTCATGCCGCCACGCTTTGTGCGAATGTCCGCTCTTGGCGATAAGCAGACATTGCGCGAATGTCTGCTTATCGCCAAGAGCGGACATTCTAATCGACGGCTTTCCGGAACTGTTAAAGTTTGGATTCCCCATGATTACTCTGCGGCGGATTTGGGTGATCTACCGGACGTCAATTTTGACCGTAAAGTTTATGAGCGCGTTCTTGTGATAGCGTCTCATACCACTTCTGAAACTGCGGTGACAGCCAATGGTGGCGTTCGGCCCAATAGGACTTGAAGCCAGACGTGGCCGCAAAATCGATCGCACTTTTCTCAACATTATTCCAATGTTCTTCGTCAAGCTGTCCGTGCAGCCATTGAAGGCGTGCACCCTCAAAGAAGCGCAAAGTTGTGCCGGCAAAAGCATAAAATCGAACGCGTTCGTCGTCTGTCAGGCATTTAATGTCGTCCAGCCCTAGCCTCAAAATCCGCGCAAAATCTCCGCTTTCAATAACTGGCAGCGTTATTTGATGCCAATTTTGCGAATGAGCCTGTGACGCACTAGCTCTGACAGCTTGTGTGTTTTGCCTCAACTGGAATCCGACAAAAATTAGCGACGCCAGTACAGCCAGCCCACTAACGAAGCTGCCCATGCTGGCGAGGTCTGAAAGTGTCATGGAGGTCCTCCGAGTTGAATGCTCGAGCGACGATAACCGATTTCGATCAGCCATTGGGACCCTAGCGCGCACCTAGCGAATGTCCGCGTTTGGTCAAAAGTAGACATTCCAATACGAGCGGCACTCATCCTAAATGCTGCTAGATCAGAGAATTATGCCGCCCATTACAATCCGGTCGTTATGTTCCGGTGAGCACAAACCCGATCAAGCGGACATGGCTCGCAGATCGGTGCCGAGCGTTTGCACAGAGCACGGCCGTGTTCGCGCAAAGTAAGATACGCGCGTTTCAACCATTCGGCCTCCGGCGATCCTTGCTCGCGCAAGATGGTTGTCGCAGCCTTGTAGGTCTGCGAGTAAGAATGCTGTTCCACCAAGAAGCCCAGCCGCACTAATGCGCGCATTCCGTTTGAATCCAAACACGGCTGCGGCGCTACCCCAGAGAACAAAAGAATTCTATCCGCACCCGGATCGCCGACGGATGGGAATTTCTTTAGGAACGTCCGCGCCTTATTGACCGGCAATGCAAGCAGATGACTTTTGATGTCGCCGTCGCACTCGGAGATCGCAATCGCACCAATTTCCTTAATCCGCTCTGCTCGCTTCTGTGGGTGCATGCCGCCGCGTTCGGTAATGTCGGACAGGATACGACTGGACGCGTTGGCGATTTGTGCCGGCTTGAGGCCAATTTGTTCCCGAAACTCATCGAACAACTTGGAGCGACGAGTGTCATCGATCAGATGGCCGATATTCTCCCAAACTAAGATCGAGATTGGATCGGTAAGCGGGTCACGGGATGGATATAGCGGTACGAGCTTTGCAACTGCCATCTTCAGTGAAACACCGGGCCCTTTTCTACGGCCACGCTGGCGCTTATCTGATCCACTCATGCAAAGAACCACTTAACTTAGATGAGTTACCAATCGCTCCCCGATTGTATCTCAGTCGGCATTGTCCGCTTATCGCCCAACGAAAACCGGCAGAAACGTCCGCTTTGGGCCTTAAGCAGACTTTCTTTGAGGGCCCGAAAACAAATCAGAAGACTACCGTCGCCAGAATTGGCTCGACATGAGCTACTCCTTGATTCATCACATTACCAACCCTTGGGTCTAGCGGCCAGTTGGCTTATAAGATCGATGCGGAACGGTCGACCTCAACGATGAAAATTCTCAAGACACTTCTGCTGATCCAGGAAGAGAACTCATTCTTCCACATGGATACCATCGAACATCAAGGACGGTTCTGGCTCGTTCCAGAGTGGATAGAAGCACCAGTCGAAGGATGGAGAATGCCAAGGCGAATAATTTGTCTGGAGAACCTACAGCGTCAAAAGTTAGACCCTAAAGCTGGCTATGGGGATTTCTCTCTAAGCGTCCCAATACCCAAAGCTGTTCTCGAAGGTCGGGCTCTACAATCGTTAGAGGTCCGATACGTCATTGTTGAGCGGCCGGACATTCGATTTCCTATGCTGCCGTCAGTGCATTAAGCGACAAAAAGCTTTCGGGGAATGCGAAACTGCCGAAGTGAGCAAATGTCTGCTTTTCGCCACAAACGGACATCGAGCAAACGTCTGCTTATCGCCAAAAGCGGACATACCAGTGCGGCGGTGTCACTATCCCGCGGCTACAAAAAGCCCTCAGGCCACCACCTCACTGGTTTATCACTGCCTTGCGCCGATGATCGTATCTCTCGAGACCCATAAGGTCGCGCCACAAGCGCGCCGCGCACACGGATTCATTCTCGTATTCCCGTCTGGCCTTTTGGTCGGCCAAAGGAACGTCAATGTCATCGGCTTGCGGGAACAGCGTCTCATGCCGACTGGGATTCTTGTAGCCCTTGAACCAACTTTGCAGATTCTCCTCGCCGAGTCCCGCGAGGCTTGCCCTGTAAAGTGACGAGTGATGTCCGTAACCCGGTTTGCGCTCTATGGCACCGATACTGATGAGCACACTGACGGCGCGGTCTGTGGCTCGGAGCGGCAACCTCGCTTCGCGTGCGGCAGCCGCCGGCGTAATCCACTCCCGCGCCCGTGCGATGACGAAGAACAGCCTCCTAGCGCTGTTGATGGGCTCCTCGAAGGTCATATCTTACGTCCTGTTACTAATCTGCGCGAAGGTATCGCACGTTTCACTGGCCTGTGCCACGGCAGAGAATCCAACCCCCCTTTTCGTTTCGACTGTTCGGCGTTGAGGGCGCGACCTATTCAACAAGCATGAAACGGTAGCCTTCTTGAATCATGATCAAACCTGAGTGGCCATCGCAGCGATTTATCATCCTATCACACATGGCCCCACCGATCGCCCCCTTTGGCCAACAGCAGCCATGTTATCGCACGGTCATTCTCATACGTTGATATAAAAAACCTGTCAGGCCATGAGGGCGAGTTAGTAAGGCGCTTGCCGCCGAACGCGCTTCAATCCACGTCCGACAAGGACCGGACAGGTGTCGATGAGGAGGTGATGTTCCAATGTTTCGTGGTTCGTCACTTTCAGGCTCAGAGACAGGCAGGGCCGTTCTCCGTTGCGATGGTAAGTGCCAACGAAAAAGAGCCGCCAAGCAAGGCGGCTCTTTTCACCTGATTCTTACGACTCAGATCAGAACGAGCGGCCCTTCAGCAGGCCGTCGACGTCCCGTTGGGCTTGTATCTTGTCTAAGCTGTATGTCGCCATAACCTTCGTCACCAGATCGTCTCTGCTCTTGAAAACTGAAATTTCCTGTTCGGAGATCTTGTTCCACTTTGCGTGGATGTCTTTCCGAACCTGGATAAGATTGGCTGAGCTATCCTTAAAGGATTTTGCATGTTCCATAGGGGCCTCTCCATAATTATGGTGGAGCATCATTTGAATATTTTTTATTCAAACTACTAATGGAAGTATCGGCTCCAGTTAAGTCTCAATTATGTTCTATCCAATAATATCCGAGCAAACCTACCGATAATATTCCGTATTTATTTTTGCATACCCCCTTGAATATTTGAGTTTCGATACCATGTGTTTCGCGAAGCCCATGCCGGGCGGCGGCAGTGGTTTGGCCTGCCATTTCCGAAACTCTCGGAATCGGACCGGCCCTAGATAGCGTTTTTGCCAGGAACAGCGCGGTTTGGCGTAGGTCCGCAGGATAACCGCTTGAACGCTTTGAATTTTCAAGGAGGCAATCAGTCCATGAAGTTTCGTCCCCTGGGCGACCGCGTGGTCGTCCGCCGCGTCAAGGAGGAAGAGAAGACCCCTGGCGGCATCATCATTCCCGAAACCGCGCAAGAGAAGCCACAAGAAGGCAGAGTGATTGCAGTCGGTCCCGGTGCACTCGACGACGACGGCAAGCGCATCCCGCCTGAAGTGAAGGCAGGTGACACCGTGCTGTTCGGCAAATGGTCTGGCAACGAAGTGAAGATCGATGGCGATGAGCTCCTAATCATGAAGGAATCCGACATCATGGGCATCGTCGAGGGCCACAAGCTGTCTTCGAAGAGAGCCGCTTAACGAATTTCCCCCTAAGGAGAACGAAAATGGCAGCGAAAGAAGTCAAATTCGGCACTGATGCGCGTGAGAAGATGCTCCGCGGCGTCGACATCTTGGCCGAGGCAGTAAAAGTCACACTGGGGCCAAAAGGCCGCAATGTGGTTATTGAGAAAAGCTTTGGCGCGCCGCGCTCGACCAAAGACGGCGTGACAGTGGCCAAGGAAATCGAGCTCCACGATAAGTTCGAAAATATGGGCGCACAAATGGTGCGCGAAGTGGCTCAAAAAACCAACGATGCAGCTGGTGACGGGACGACGACAGCGATCGTTCTCGCCCAGGCCATAGTGCGCGAAGGCGCCAAGGCAGTCGCCGCCGGCATGAATCCGATGGATTTAAGACGCGGTACAGCGAAGGCAGTCGAGGCGGTTGTGGCCGACCTGGAAAAACGCTCCAAGAAGGTAAAGTCGAACGACGAGATCGCCCAAGTTGGCACCATTTCGGCAAATGGCGATGCAACTGTCGGCAAGATGATCGCCGAGGCCATGGCCAAAGTAGGCAATGAAGGCGTGATCACGGTCGAGGAGGCCAAATCTCTCGAAACCGAGCTCGAAGTCGTGGAAGGCATGCAGTTCGATCGCGGCTACATCTCGCCCTACTTCGTCACCAATGCCGACAAGATGCTGGCGGAACTCGAAGAGCCCTACATCATGATCCATGAGAAGAAGCTCTCTTCGCTGCAACCCCTGTTACCGATCCTTGAGGCGGTAATCCAGGCAGGGCGTCCGTTGCTCATCATTGCGGAAGAAGTCGAGGGCGAGGCTCTGGCCACCCTCGTGGTCAACAAATTGCGCGGCGGCCTGAAAGTGGCTGCCGTCAAGGCGCCGGGCTTCGGCGATCGCCGTAAGGCCATGCTGGAAGACATCGCTATCGTTACGGGCGGCCAGGTGATAAGCGAAGATCTCGGTATCAAGCTCGAGAATGTGAAGATCAATATGCTTGGCACCGCGAAGAAGGTGCAGATCGACAAGGATGACACCACCATCATCGATGGCGCCGGCAAAAAGAGTGAGATCCACGCGCGCGTGAACCAGATCAAGCAACAGATCGAGGAAACGACCTCGGACTACGACAAGGAGAAACTGCAGGAACGCCTGGCGAAACTGGCAGGCGGCGTAGCAGTCATCCGCGTTGGCGGTGCGACCGAGGTCGAGGTAAAGGAAAAGAAGGACCGCGTAGACGACGCGCTCAACGCCACCAAGGCGGCCGTGGAAGAGGGAATTCTACCCGGCGGTGGCGCGGCACTGCTCTATGCGACCAACGCGCTTAAGAACCTCACTGGCGACAATGAAGACCAGAACGCTGGAATCGCCATCATCCGCAAGATTATCCAGTCGCCAATTCGTCAGATTGTCGAGAATGCGGGCGTCGAAGCCTCCATTGTCGTGGGCAAGCTGATGGAGCAGAAGTCGCACACCTACGGTTTCGACGCACAGACAGAGAAGTACGTCGATCTCGTCGACACCGGCATTGTCGATCCGACCAAAGTGGTGCGTACCGCGCTACAAAATGCCGAGAGCGTGGCTGGACTGCTGATCACTACGGAAGCAATGGTCGCAGACAGGCCGAAGAAGGAAATGCCGCCGATGCCCGGTGGTGGTGGCATGGGTGATATGGACTACTAAGAACTTTTTGTTCGGTATGCATTTTATTCTGATTTCGTTGAGTTAGGGATGCGGAGATTGTCTTCGCGTCCCTACCTCACGTTTCGATTGGCCAGTTTTAATTTCCCTTTATAATCTTTGCAAAGTCCTAGTTGGCAATCACTTCATGTCGTCCATCGTAGAACGAGCAGCTATCGCAGCCAGGATTGTGCCCAGGGTACGGCCCGTTTAGCAGCGCGACCATGTCATCGAGTTTTCGCTCAAGACCAGGAACATCAATTCGCACCAAATCAATATGGCTATCAAACTTCACATCCACCGACGGGTCGTTCTTATCTTTCACGAAGTAGTGGAATAAGTACGCGCGATTGGACACTTGGTAACCGTGCTTTGAAAACATGAACCCATAGGCGGCTAGCTGATCGCGGTAATATTTTTGTTTGTCTTCGCGAGGGGCATTTCCCGATGACTTATAGTCCGCTGGAATCAAACGCCCATCAGCCTCCATAAGCACGTCATCGATTTTTCCTACCAGCTCATATCCGACATCTTCATTGATAACTTTGAGCGCGGCTGTACTGGACCGCCAGTTGTTGAGCTTCTCTATGTCAGTGAATGGATTGACGCCTTCTGCACGCAATTTGTCCGTTTCTGGTGGAAACTTCCCATCCTTGCGGTATAGGTCGTAGCGAGCTTTGAGCACGCTATCCATCGCGCTGTTCAAGAGAAGCGGCAGCACGGGTGCCTTCTTGAAATTGTTATCTACCCAGAAACACGAGCGGCACTCGGTGTATTTGTAGAGCCCGCTCGAGCTTAAGTGCCACAATCCATTTGCCGTCTTCATGCTGGTACCATAACCCGCGTTATGCTTCGTCGTAAGTCCCCGACGTTCGTACTCATTTTCACAGCGGGTTCGGAAACAACCGAGCGCTCAGCGGTCTAAACTTGGAGTCCATTACTCGAATTTATCTCATGATTGGATATGTCTACATCCTAGGAAGCGAAGACGATGACAACTGGCGAACGTATGTCGGGTGGACCACCGATCTAGATAGGAGGCTCAGGCAACACAATTCAGGAATTGGTGCGAAATCGACGCGAGGAGGAAAGTGGGTTCTGATTTATGCCGAACGATACTATACCAGATCTGCAGCCATGAGTCGCGAATGGTATCTCAAGCGTGACAAAGCATTCCGCAAAAGGCTCCGGCCAGGCTAACTAGCGCAACGTTCTTGAGCCACACGGAACAAGACGATGGCTTGGGAAAAGGATCAAGCCGGAAACGCTCGCTCAGCTCACGCTGATGCGCTAGTCTCCGCTTCTGGCTGACACAGGCAATCAATCGGTCAAGAACCACACAGGTCCACTGCAAATTCACAGCGCGGTGAGAAGTAATGATAGCTTTACGCATCTTTCTATTAGTTGGTGCATGTTGCACCACGGTGTCGGGCGCAGCTGCCGCCGATGATACGCCGGTGCTGACCTATCACGGCGAACCGGATCGGAGCGGCACATTCGTGGTGCCGAGGCTTACCCGCGATCACGCAAAGACACTTCATCTCGACACAAGATTTCACGCTGAGTTTTCGGGTCATCTTTATGCCCAACCACTCTATTGGCACGGAATGTTGATCGCGGCTACGGAGAATGACGGCGTTGATGCTCTCAATGCAATAACCGGGTCGACGATCTGGCATCGCGCGCTCGGCACGCCGGCCACGCGTGCCGATCTACCATGCGGTAATATCAGTCCTCTCGGCATCACCGGGACGCCGGTCATCGATGAAACAGCGCAGGCCATCTATCTCGATGCAATGGTCCAAACGTCCACTGGCCCACGTCACCGACTTTTTGCACTCGCGTTGAACGACGGGTCTCCGCTGCCTGGGTGGCCAGTCGATGTCGGGGATGCGCTTCAAGCCAAGCATCGAGTGTTTGTTCCACGTGATCAGAACCAGCGCGGCGCGCTGACCATTATCGGCGGAAGGGTTTACGTGCCCTTCGGTGGTCATTGGGGAGATTGCGGGCAATATCACGGATGGATCGTGGGCGTCGCGCTCAAAAATCCACGTGACGTTATTGCGTGGTCGACGCGAGCACGCGGCGGTGGAATTGGGCGCCTGGCGGCATCGGCAGCGACAGAAATTCACTCTATTTCGCAACCGGGAACACGTTTGACGCCAAAGCCTGGAGCGACGGCGAGGCCGTATTTCGACTCTCAGCCGAACTTTCTCCGCTCATCCGCAAGCAAGATTATTTTGCGCCAATGGATTGGGAAGCGCTTGACGAGAGCGATTCGGATATCGGTGGCAGCAATCCAATGCTGGTTGATGTGCCGACGAGAAACGGTCTGAAGCGTTTTATCGTGCAGCTCGGCAAGGATCGCCGCGCATATTTGCTTGATCGCGATAACCTCCGCGGCATTGGTGGCGCGCTTGCCGTGCAGACGGTCGCGACCGATGCGATCCGTACCGCTCCTGCTGCTTATCGCAGTGGTGATACTGTTCTCGTTGCATTCCAGGCACAGGGTGCGCAATGTCCAAATGCAAGCGGCACCGACGGTCTCACCGTCCTTAGGATCGGCGTCGACCCGAAACCCTCGATGACGACAGCCTGGTGCGCGCCATTGAATGGAAGGGGTTCTCCCATCGTTACCACAACTGACGGGCATTCAAATTCGATCGTTTGGATAGTTGGTGCCGAAGGAGACAACCGGTTACACGGGTTCAATGGCGATAGCGGCGAACTACTATTCACTGGCGGTGGCGCGCAAGAAGTCATGACCGGTCTCCATCACTTCCAAACCCTGATCGTCGACAGCGATCGCCTTTATGTTGGCGCCGACGGCCGAATTTACTCCTTTGTTTTCTAAGCAAAATGATTTGGCTGCCTTTTCTCGGACCACGCGGATAGAAAGAATGGCTTGGGAAGGAGCAAGAGGCCGAAGGGGCTGAGGGCTGACCGGTACGATGAGCTGGAGCCGGCCACCTCATCTGGGTAACCCAAGCTGAGGACCTTCATTCGCGCCGCGGCGGCACCAACCTCCAGAGTGCGAGCGTGCCCACAAATGCCGCAGCGTACAGGACCACGAACGCCCAGAAGGGCAGCGGCCAGAAGATCGCTCGTGTCACTAATCTTTCGATCAGTGGTGGTTCATTTCCATTTCCGCCTGACAGACGCACGAGGTCGTTTTGCCATAGCGTAAGAAAGCAGGCGCGACCCGCCAGCGCCTGAAACGCCACCAGCGCGAGCGAGGCGAGATGTAGCGCCCGCAACCAGAAGATCCGCACGAAGGACCAACCGCGCCAGCCACCCAGCGGAATCACAATCAACCCGAGCACGTTGAATAACACCACCCCGAAGTGAAGAAAGAGCATGCCACTCGCGAGCGTGGAGAGAAGGTGGGCGTCCATCGCTTGATCGTCTCCGGTTAGAGGGCGCGGGTTCTCCGCTGGGCCGTTCCGTGCGATACTTCCCGTATGGCCACCAAGCCTCCAGATCGCTCAAAACACAGCGAGCAGGTCTCCGACTGGGAGAATGAGGGTGACGCTCCTCAAGTCACAAGGCAGAATGATCGTGACAAGCTTAGAGGCTTGGCCGCGGAAGAAGAACATATCTTGCAGTGCCTGGGAGCCGCGGTGCTCTCGCAATGGAATAGCCTTCCGACAGATATCCAGCGGCAGCTATTTCGACATGCCCTTTCCGACGATCCGTCTCGTGATGCGGTTCGGCTGAAGGAACAAATTGCTCGCTTCCTTCACGATCATAAGAAGTGATCTGGCTGGCGTTTCTTGCACCACTCGGATCGAGAGAATGGCTTGGATAGGGCGAATGTCTGCTTATCGCCAAAAGCGGACAAGCTAGTGCGAAAGCAGGTCAGCAGCGCTGGTAATAAAATCCGGTCAGAACGGCCATCCCTATCCAATGGTTCTTTAGAGTTTGGCTTTATGTTCTACTTGATGCCCTGCATAGCGATGAACTACTCGGTCACAGTCCCATACCTCAAAACCTGTGCAATCCACTTTTCGGCTGCGATATGCGGCCTTGCTGATTATGATAGCGTGCGCATCATTACTCGCCTCGATGACTGCACCTGAGATTATGTGGTCTACATTCATGAAATAATAGCGGTATGCCGTCATAGGAAGGCACACCTCTAGCTCGATAGATCGGGAGCGCGCAGGTGCCAAGGGCACTCTTATCTCTCTGTCGCTGGTGCCCATTTGTGCTTACCAGCGATAGTTAAGCTTATCAGTTCGTATGCCAAAGCCGAAATCGTGCCTCAAACGGGCACTTATTCCGCATTCTCAGATGCAAGCCTGCACATCGCCATTGACCAGGTTGCGGATTGAGCCTTGATAGATCGTCCGCCTGGCTTCAGAAACCATTATTCCTTCACTCTGCGCCGCCGCAGATGGGTTTGCGTTCGTTCCAACGACTCGAACATTCAATGACTGTGAAAATGCTAAAAGAGAGGAATGGCGTGCAATTGACCATGGAAGAACTGCGAGGCGATACACCCGCTCGCCCGCTCATCGAAAATCGATACACGGTTATTGCGAAGTGGAAATCGGCTCCCCTCTACAAAGGTGCAGACAAAAACGCTGCAGAGAAAACCTTTAACGACGCCACCCACTTTGGATTCGCGCGTTCAATCTGGTCTTGGTGATCTTCTTTGGTTTTTCTGCAGCGAGTGGGGAGAGACGAAAGCATTGAGAAATCCGTTTTTGGTAAGAATTTGAACTTCATCCGATAATCCCCGCTTGTCGGTCGTCGGATTAGGCCTAGTAAGATCCACTTTTCGCGGGTTCGTGGTTACCGGAGAATGGTCTGCTTATCGCCAAAAGCGGATATGCCAATGCTGCAGCCCGCTCCGTCCCAAGTTCGCACCCAGAGCGATTTATAACGCGTATACTTGCGGTTCGAGCTTACGGCTGGGCGGGGTGTAATCGAACATGGATAAGGAACAACAGAACAGCTGGCGGTGGAGGCGGCTACCTCTGATCCTGCGAGCCGTCATCGTTGGCATCGTTGTTGGGCTCGTCGCGGCGAATGTCTGGCCGCCATTGCTTTTCAAGCTCGGAATGCCAATTGCCGCTGGCGTTGAGGCACTATTCCTTGCCACGTATGTCTGGTGGGCCAGGGGCGGGGGACCGCCGCGTTCGCTGCAAGCGTTGCGAATGGAATCGTTTCGCCCGAGCGCATTGTCCGGCAAGCAGTGGTGTTGGGGACTGGCTGCCGCGCTCTTCTTGGCAGTCAGCGTGCATGCTGCGATCGTCTTGCTCTTCCGTCTGGTACCGTTTCCGGCGGCGGCATTCCACGCTGGCTACGATTTCTCTTTCATTCCGACTGTGCCATTGCGCTGGCTTGCGATAGTGGTGTCGGCAGCTTCGGCCGGCATCTGCGAGGAAACTGGCTTTCGTGGTTACATGCAGCGGCCAATCGAGAAGCGGCACGGCGCCGTAATTGCGATTTCGATCTCGTCACTGTTCTTCACGCTCGTACATCTGAATAAAGACTGGTCGGTCATCGGCATGGTGCCAATCGTGTTTGGCGCAGGCGTACTGCTGGGAACGTTGGCGTGGGCTTCAAGATCACTGGTGTTCTGCATGATTGGCCACGCGATCATGGATGTCGGGCTGTTCGCCTATTGGTGGACGCAAATCGCCGGAACGTTTTCAGAAAGCCCGATTTTGGATACAGGAGTGGATCAGGCGTTCTATCTGGAATGCGGCGCGTTTGCGGTGGCTCTGGGGATAACACTCGTGGCGATTGCAAAGCTGCGGTGGCTATCCATCCCGACGACCTCACCCTAATTGATTGCCCGGAGGATGAATACACAGGCGTGGCACGGAAGGAACCTGATGAGGCGCAATATCCACTTTGGGTCATAAGCGGAACTAAGTGCATGTCTGCCTTTCGCCAAAAGCGGACGTTCGCCAAATCCAACATTTGGCCAACGCCTGTAACGTTAGCATCAAACCGTCAAGTCAGATTTGAAAAGAGCACCGCTATATATGCAACAATTACTATCACTGCGAATACCGAGAGAGCCTTATGAAACTTGTCATTAGCAATGACAAAGCCGAGCAGAGCGATAGCGATGAAGCTAATGCGGAACAGTGCATCGACGAATGAGTGTATTTGACCGGTCCGTAAAAATTCCCCCGTCAAGCTAGCAATGGGAAGAAGCGCCAAGATGCTAAAGAACCAATGACGATTTCTATTGTAGTCTGAATGAAGGTCAATATTTTCGCGCCCATCAAATTCGGGTACGAGCAAATATGAAAGGAAGAACGCTCCAGTTGGTAACGCGAGAGCGAGGAGAAATGTTGAAAAGGTCCAAGAGCCTCTTCCGCCAATAAAGCCTGACCACCAAATCTGGATTTGCACCAGAAAAAGAACGGCCATCCATAGTAGCGTTGGCAGATACAGATGGACGCGGTCTCTATGGCGGATTAGCCTGGCAGCACTTACGATGATATGCGACATGCCAAGCCCGATAATGATTGAGAGCAACACCGAAAGGTAGGCAAATTGTTCCATACGATGCTCTTGCTTTAATTTGTCCGGCTCAATACCTGGTCGCAGTGTAGCTCATCTAGTAACGGAGAATCACTCCGCTTTCGGTGAGCAGCAGAGACGGGACGAATGTCTGCTTATCGCCAAAAGCGGACGTTCAGTTTCGGCAGTCTCTCGGCCCGTTTGGTCCAAGAAGGCCAGGCGACGTCACGGTCACCCCAAGTCGCCTCATAGTTGCGATGTATCCCGGCACCCTGACTATGGGTTCATCCTAGGGAAGCGGTAGCGCGGCGCCACAGCACATCCCAACCCTTGTCCAAGGCCCGGGAAGTGATTCAAACCCATTGTCTTGCCTGACGACTTCGATACTGGTTTATCCGAAGTTGTCGGTTTAAATCTGGACTCGAAATCTGAACTCGGGGCCGCGCACTAGACGCTTTCCCGGGAAATGCCGGCATGAGCTGCCATGCCGCACCAATTTGGGGCCAATGTTCAACCGACTCCCAATCGAACCTCTGGCGATGGATCCCGTGGGCATTGTCCAACGGGCTTACGACCATCGGATTGTTGGCTATCGTTCTTGGCACGTCCCAGAGGCTCGGCGCGTCCGAACATCGCTTCCTCTTCTGGACGGTTATTGCCGTCTGGGGCTGCATCGCGACGGAGTTCGTCGTCAGACTATATCTGGCCTCCGCGAAACCGGGGCGGCTCGCCTATCTGTCCTCGGCAGGAGGCTTGATCGACCTAGCAGCCACTATAGCCCTGCCGATCGGCTGGCTTCTAACACCCAACCCGCACGACGCCCCACTTTTCGCCATGTTTTGGACGCTGCGCTACATCCGCCACAGTCCGGGTCTCGCAGTGTTCTGGCGCATCATGCAACGCAGCCGCATAGCGCTGCTTAGTATCGCAAGTCTGTTTCTTGGGGTCTTCCTGGCTACCGCGACGCTCGCCTATGTCTTCGAGCGCGACGCTCAGCCCGAGGCCTTCGGGAGCATACCTCAAGCCATGTGGTGGGCGATCGTAACATTGACGACGACAGGGTATGGCGACCTCGTTCCGACAACTCTCTGGGGTCGGCTGCTGGCAGGTTGGGTGATGGTCGGGGGCACCGTCATGTTCGCGCTTCAAGCCGGCATCATCGCCACCGCCTTTGCTGAAGAGCTACGGCGCCGACATTTCCTCCATACCTGGGACCTGGTGGTGTCTGTTTCTTTATTTCAAGGACTTGGCGCGGCCGCGATTGCCGACATTGCTCGTCTGCTGCAGGCGCGCGATGTGGCCGAGGGCACCGTTGTTGTCCGCTTGGGCGAGCCAGGCGATGCGATGTATTTTATTGTCTCTGGCGAAGTAAGCGTACAACTAACACCCAAGCCTGTGATTCTCGGTCCCGGCAGCTTCTTCGGTGAGATGGCACTGCTTTTCGGCACGCCGCGCTCGGCGACTGTCATCGCTACCAAGCCTGGCGTGTTGCTGGTCCTAGACATCGCGGATTTTCGTGAGCTCGCTGGCCGTCGGCCGGAGGTCGTCAACGCCATTGAGGCTGAAAGCAAGAGGCGTCAGCAGGAGAACGCCTCCTTGGTTTGACCTACCCAGCTTTCTTGAACCAATGGGGTAGAGAGAATGGCTTGGAATGATGTTTGGTCATGACAAAGGCGACATCGGCCGTCCAGCGCATCCCTAATGTCTGCTTTGCGTCAAAAGCGGACATTCAAACTGAGACTAAAACTAGGGGATTCCGTTTGAGTGTCACAGGCGGGTCATTTCAGGCCACCAAACGCTTCAGTGACCATGACACTTGCGCCCATCAGAAAATATCCGCGCTCAGCAATAGCCATCATCGCTTCGTTGGCAAACTTGAATCGGCTGTCGTCGATAGTTCCGAACTCCGTCCAAAGGCTATCTTGCGACAGGCGCGGCAAACGTCCGGGCTTATCTTTGTCTAACACGCCAAAGATCGACTTACGCACAACTGCTCCGCCCACTAGCTCCATAAGTGCGAAACGCATGGTTCCCCTCAATCGTCTGATTGCACCGCCAATTCCTCTGGCGCCCGAAGAATATCAAAAAACGCGCCGTTGTTAGCAGGCGATTTAATGTAAAGGGCCAACTGGTTACGCATTTCCATTTTGCAAAGCTACACAACACCCTAGCGCGAGAAGCGTCTAGGCAGCCCGCCATGGGAAGATTGGTGATAGAGTGGGCAAAGAGGTGCGGGAACATCGGAGAAACTGATGGGACACTATGTCAACCGGAGTCTAACGCCCAACGAAAAGGTCGTTTTCGAGACTTGTCTGCACTGGATTATTTATCTCTGGGGCTTGCTCGTAATGCTCGCTGGGCTGTTGTTGTTCTTGTCATCGTCCGGGAGCGCTATCGCGATTAGAACCCCTGTTGTTGGTTCGGGGATAGGAATTCTCGTGGCCATCTTCGGACTCTTGTCATTAATTCCCAAAGCCATAACTCGCTGGACAAGTGAGTTCGCAGTAACGACCAAGCGAGTTGTTATTAAAGTCGGCTGGATCAGGATAAAGACAATCGAGTTACTTCTTTCGAAAGTCGAATTTGTCGATGTGGAGCAAGGAATTTTCGGACGTATCCTTGGATACGGTCAAATCACTGTGGTTGGAATAGGTTCAAGTCGGGAACCATTCGACTTCATTGCTGAACCTGACAAATTTCGCAGAGCGGTGCAGACGCAGCAATCGTAATGCTTGGTCGATTACTTATCGTGAGTAGCGCAGTTGGATCACTCGCCGCGGATTGTTCCTCTGAATAAATCGCTGCCCGCCATTGGGAGATTGGTGATAGGGGGTGGGTTGAAAGGGGATCCGCGCTAACAGATAACCTACGAGACAATCTGAAGGAGAGAGGAAGTGCCCATACAACAGAAAATCACTCCTCATTTGTGGTTCGATACCAATGCCGAGGAGGCGGTGAAATTCTACATCACCCTCTTTGACAATTCTAGGATATTAAGCACATCGCGTTACGGAGACACCGGACCTGGTCCGAAAGGTGGTGTAATGGCGATTGGCTTTCAGCTAGCAGGACAAAGCTTCACTGCGATTAATGGTGGCCCTCTCTTCAAATTTAACGCCGCTGTGTCATTCTTTATTGCCTGCGATACACAACAAGAAATCGACAGATTGTGGGACAAGCTCATCGCAGGTGGCCAAGAACAGCAATGCGGCTGGCTCCAGGATAAGTTCGGCTTGAGCTGGCAAGTGAATTATTCGGGCCTACCGGAATTGATGGGCGGCACTGACACGGAAGCGTCGAGCCGTGCGATGCAGGCGATGATGCAGATGAAGAAGATCGATATTCAGCGACTCAAGGGCGCTTATGCGAGGCGCGTGTGACGGCCTCTTTGGGGAATTGGTGATAGGGTGAATGAATGTCCGCCTTTCGCCAAAAGCGGACATTTATTCGCGGCAACTCTTCTATCTCGCTCGTACAAACATTCGTGAGTTCTGCCTAGCCTGTTACGAGTAAACCGCCGACCGAACCACTCAGCGGCGCCGGGCCTAATCTAACAAATAAGTTTGTGGGTCTCTGGGGCCTTCTCAGAAAGTCGTGCTTGCTTTGGGTTGGAAGCTGGACCCCAGAGCGGGTTCTAGGAGTATACTAGCCGCTAATCCCAGAGGGAGCCGTCATGTCTCTAATCACCCTAATCATCGTGCTAATTGTGGTCGGCGTGCTGCTGTGGCTCGTCAATACCTACATTCCGATGGACGGAAAGATTAAGAGTATTCTGAATGCCGTCGTCGTTATTGCTGTTGTGATATGGCTGCTCCAAGTATTCGGCTTGCTAGGTTCGCTAAGTGGAATTCATGTTGGCCGCTAAGATATAGTAACTCCTCCCAAATAGCTTACTGGGGAATTTTTGCAGGAGAGATTTCCCGCGACGATGCTCCATGTTTGACGCGGGCTCGCATGCGCGAACCCCCTTACCATTTCAGATCGCTTGTATCATTCGATCATTCGCGGGGCGTTGGGCCAGCTACCGACTGAGTGGACCGCTGACACCACCGCTTATCAACCAAGCCTTAGCGCCTGAATCAGATCCGAAAATCTAGGTGTCCGCTATGGGTCATAATCGGACATTAGGATTTCTTATGCGTTGGCAATAGAAATCTGTCGGCCAACCTACGCTCGCGCTCTTTTTCAGTTTCGCCAGACGCGCACTCACATTTGCACTTCAGCTTCTTCCGATTCGATCTGGCTGATGACCTTGGCAGCGACTGCTTCTGGTGTGTCAACCGTCATTCCTGGACGCCCTGCGCGCGACTCGTAGGGAGTACCGAGCGCACGCTGACCAAAGTCGGTTGCCGTCATTTTGGGATGGAAGACGCTTACTACAATCCGATCACCTTTGAGCTCTTCGCGCGCTGTGAGTGTGAGAGCATTCAAGGCATATTTGGTTGACGCATAAGCCCCGATGAAAGGAAAGTAGTTTTTCGACACAAGTGAGCCAATATTGAGAATCATTCCTTGGCCTTGCGCCCGCATAAGGGGGATCACCGCCTGCATCGCCATGACAACGCCGAAGACGTTCAGCTCCGTGATCGCTCGATACTGATCGAGATTAAGCTTCTCAATAGGAGCACGAAGGCCTTGTCCAGCATTGTTGACCAGGATATCGATGCGACCGAACTCTTCCTTCGTCGTTGCAACTAGGTTTAAGATATCCTCCTTCTTCGTCATATCCGCCGTGATGGCAAGCGAGTTGGGGATGTCGCGTTCAAGTTCTTTTAATTTGCTAGACGAGCGCGCCGCAAGCACGACCCGCGATCCCCTTGCGTTAAGGGCACGCGCGATTGCGAGCCCGATACCGCCCGAGGCTCCGGTGACGATAGCGACGGAGTTCTGGATTTCCATTGGTTACAGCTAACACGACTCTACCGCTGTGAAAACGCTTTATGGATCATCCGCTTTGGGCCAGAAGCGGACATGCCGGTACTGCGTTCCCTATCCCACTAGTACAGAAATTCAGTCAGGACCTATGCACCCGGCGGGTTATTGGTCGGGTTGCGGCTCGGTGGATTTAATCTCCTTGATGGCTTGCGAGACGGCCTGCGAGTCAGCGGGAGATGCCATCGCCTGCGCTTCAGCATCAATTCGATCCTTAATTTCGGGACTGTCCCGCCGAAGCTCCTCAAGAAGCGCAATAATCTTCGCCGTTTTCTGTTCACTCAGAATGGCGAGCTGCAAAGTCATCTGCTCCCGATGACTGGCCAGCCGGTCTGCACGTCGTTGGGTCGTGAGGATCAGAGCTGCCACAAAAAGTGCCATCAACGTCAAAGCTCCTTCCAACCAAGGGAACGGCGGCACATCGAGGGCGGCGCGACTGCTGCGCAGGAGGATCAGATTTCCAGCGATCCACAGGAGTACCAGTAGAGAGAGGATCCCCAAAAATGCGGGGCGACCAAGCAAGGCGGTAACGCGATCTACAGTACGATCAATTCGGGTTGCCTGATCATGGTGTTCGGCATGAAGCCGCTCGATGGTGTGCACAGTCTCTTCAACGTGTTGTGGGAGTACATGTGTGTCGCCTTCCATAAAGCATCCTCTCTCAAACAATTTACAACCATTGCCCGAAAATCACGCCGACGCTTGAAACGTCCGCTTTGGGTCAGAGGCGGACATTGTCGAATGTCTGCGTGTCGCCGAAAGCAGTCATTCCTATGTGTTGTTTGCGAGCTTGCTTACCAAGAACTCGATAGCATAGAGCGCGCGCCTCCCCTTGGAAGCGCGCGCCCCAAAACAATTCGGCTAAAGATTAGCGGTCACGCATACGTCCTTCATGCCAACCGCCGTGCAACCAGAACTGGTTCCGGCCATGCCAAACCCGATGGTGGAAAGGCCCGTCATACCAGAGGCCGTCAATGAAGACCGGCCCCGCATATTCCGGATACTCTCCGTAATACGCACTCGGATAAGCACAGCCGCCCGCCGGATAGCCATAAGGAGGCGGGTAGTCGCAATAGTATGGGTACGCTGGGTATGCCGGGTAGGCCGGCACGCCGATACCGATACCAACCGCAACTCTCGCGTCGGCTGGCGCTGCAGTCGCAATACCCACGCCTGCCAATACCAATGCACCTAACAGAGCTTTCGCGAGTGTTCTCATAACACACTCCTTTCGACGTTACGGACCGAATTTCTCGGCCCTCAACAAACCAACTGACAGACACGCTAGGGCCTGAGACGGCTTAAACGTCTCATGGCGCTTGCGGCCAGTCGGTGCGGGATCACATATAAAACGCAAACACCTGATGTGCGGTTCCCAAATGTGATGTCGGGAGTCAATTCACGGAGGGTATTTGCCAATCCTGGTGGAACAGCAAAATACTAACAAACCGCCATGTGACCAGCTGTAACTGGTGATGCAGAAATGCGTGGACACGGTAGGCGCCGCCACCGCAGGAGTTCAGAAATTATGTTGCTTGGCTAATTGCATCGGAATTGTGCATTTGGCAAACCTGCTGTAAGACCTAGTGGCGGTCACGCACCGTTATGGAAGCGATGAACCACACGGTCCCGGTCCCAAAGCTCAAACCCGGTGTAGTAAACCTTCTTGAGTTCATAAGCGGCCTTTGCGTGCGCGATGGCCTGTGAGTCATCGAATGCGGAGATAGGCTCAACGAAGCCTATATGACCCACATTCATGAAATAGCAGCGGTAGTCTGGCATTTGATCGTGCTCCCCAGCCCGATTGAGCGGGAGCGCGCAGAGGTCATTCGGCCTCTTTATCTCTCTGTCGCTGGAGCCCATTGGCAGTTACCAGTGATGACAGATGTTAACACCATAGCGATGACGGTACTAGAACCGCTCTAAGGCCCGTTCATATTCCGGCTAGGGTATCGAATTGAGACGGGAAACCCCTCAATTTAGGGCACCACTTAGCCCCGTTATCCCTTTGTCACATCCGTATGGCAGGCCCCATCGCTGTAGGGATCATTCGGGTGGTTTTCTGCTGGGGACGCCGAAATGCCTGCAAAATTATTGAAAATGAAAAACGGAGTACGGTTATTCGAGGCTGAACTTGTAGGAGGTGCTCTTCCAGAAGTGATTCACCGGCAGTACACGGTGACGGTCACGTGGAATACAAAGCCTCTCTATCAAGGCCCGATCTAAATTCCGCTAAGAAAATCTTTGAACGTGCTGCTTTGGGTGAGGACTAATCGGTCTGCGGGTTGATGGTTCTTGGCGCTTCTGGGTAATTGCTTCTAATTCGGCTTCGGCAATGGCAATCTGATCCATGTAGAGCTAATTCAGAACCTCAGAGCCACCCTCTCTTAGTTGAGTGCACAAAATAGCAATCTTACGACGAATTAATTTTCTCTCACTTTCTCTCAGGTTTGCATGAGGTTAGCGCTTTCGTTCCTTCGGCATCCTCATCGTGGTACAGATTGCAGTCGCATTGCCGTGCGTTGGCAAGGTGGCAAGCAACAGTTTGGAGGCCCCTATGAAAACAATTCTAGCTTCGATTTTTGCACTAGCCCTTTTGGGTGCTGGTACAGCCAGTGCTCAGGACGTTGGGGCTGGTGTCCATGTTGGTGTGTTGGCGTCGGCGTAAACCTTGATTTCGGCACCATCGCCTATGGCTACCAAGATGGGTATTGGGATCGTGACCACCATTGGCACAAGTGGCGCAATAACGATGAACGCGAGAGATACAGAGCCACCTCAGACAATCACTACAATGGTTGGAAGCACACCCGCGATAAGGACAAAGGTTGGCATGAACCTGACAACGGTGACCATCACTAACACATAATTTCACCGCCTTAAAGCCCAGCGTTTCCCAACGCTGGGCTTATCTTTCTTGTCGTGGGTAAATAGAACAACCTCATGGCCAAATTCCTAGTTGTCTATCTTGCTCCTGCCTCTGTGCTTGAGGAGTGGTCGAAGACTGATCCAGACAAGCGAAAAGCGGAGGAAGAAAGGATGCGGGAAGAATGGCAAAGCTGGATCAAAGCCCATGAAAAGATGCTTCCAGAGAAGGCCCTTGGGGTCGGTAAAACCAAACGTGTCACCACAAAAGGAATTTCTGACACGAAAAATAACGTCATGCTGTATTCAATAGTGGAGGCGGATACACACAAAGCGGCTGCAAAATTGTTTGAAAATCATCCCCATTTGCAAATCCCTCAATCTTCCATTGAAATAATGGTGATCAACCCTCTGCATAGGATGTAGCCCGGCAAAAATACGGCCCATGTGCTGCGCGGTCAAAAATGGCTACGAAAACTTTGAAAACAAGAAATGGCGTTAGGCCGTTTGAATATGTGCTTACGGGTAGCACACCGCAATTAGTGATTCACCGTCAATACACGGTTGCCGTGTGCGGATCGGCCGGGTTGTGACAATCGCACAGGAATGTCCGCTTTGGGTCATAAGCGGACATTTAAAGCAAGAGACTGGCGCTGCCCGCCATTGGGAGATTGGTGATAATGTGAAAGAGCGAGGGATGGAGCAGAAAGCCGCAAGATGAAGAATCTCGAAGTTGTCATAGTCCTTTTGATAGGTGCTGTCGCCGTCGGCTGCTTTCTCAGGCTCCGATTAAAATGGAAACTGACTTCGATTGTCGTGGCACTAATTTGCGTCGTCTTGATGCTTGCGGCGCTCGTTTACCCAGTCAGTACGCAATTTGTCCAAATTTCGAACTAGGACTAAATCGAAGGGCCGTCGTCTGCCCGCCATTTGGAGATTGGTGATAGGGTGATGGGATTACAGGGGGGCGTTCGATGCCCGCTCGCTTAGGCAAAGTTATCTATTGGGCGCTGTCTGGGCTGGCCGCCCTGTGCATTTTGTTACTCATCTTGGCGATGATAGGTGTAGGACTAGCAATCCTAGCAGGCATGGCAATCGTTGTTGCAATTGCCGTTGTCTTTTGGGCAGTAGGTCGTGCAACGCTTTACGTTCTTGCCGGGAAATGAATTAGGCCGCTGGTGTTTTCAAATCCGGCCACCGAGGGGTAAAACCGCATCACTGCCCGCCATTGGGAGATTGGTGATAGGGTGAATGGGCACTGAGCGGAGGGGAAAGCCGTGAAGCGGTTCGCTATCCTAATGGTCTTGTGGTCGTCCATCGCGTTGGCCCAAACACAAACACAATTATCAGCGCCACCACCGGCGGAAGCGCCAGCAACGGCGGCATCCTATCCGGCGATGGCACCACTGGATCGCTACCTGATGGATAGGACCGCAGAGCTCGCACTCGCGCAGAGCGCCGCTCCGCCGCAAATCGCCCGTGAAGCCGAGGTCCTCGTCCTCGGGAGGCACGGCTACGAAGTGGCGGTTAAGGGCCGCAACGGTTTCGTCTGCGTCGTGGAAAGAGCCTGGATGTCTCCATTCGACGATCCGGGTTTCTGGAATCCGAGATTGCGCGGACCCGTCTGCTACAATGCGGCGGGCGCGCGCTCCGTCCTGCCCTATACGATCAAGCGGACGGCGCTCGTTCTGGCCGGGATGAACAAGGACCAACTGCTCGCCGCCGTAAAGTCTGCGGTGGCGCAGCACCAATTGCCCGTGCCCGAAGCGGGCGAGATGTCTTTCATGATGTCGAAGAACGGTTACCTCGGCGACCAGGCCGGAGGGCCCTGGCATTCGCACGTGATGATCAGCATTCCGCGGACGGACGCCGCAATGTCGGACGCGAACGCGGCGTTATGGGGCGCAAACGTGCCCAATTCTCCCGTCGTCGCGAACACGCGATACACCGAGATGCCCGAACCCGAAACTATATTCTTCGTGCCGGTCGACCATTGGTCCGATGGCACGCCGGCCCCGATTATGCATCACTGATTTCGGGATACGGGCATGTTTGATCCATTTTCAGATAAGAAGTTCCGGATCTCAATCAGGCCATCGGGGCGGCTTTAATCCGAAATGGCGCTGCAGCATCGTTTCGGTGCGCTCGATCGCACCTTCCGCCCAGGACTGATAGTACGGGCTGTACGCTTCGCCGCAAATGTAAAGCTCGTGACTGGGAATGGGGCTCATCACGGAATCAGCCAATTCCATCCCGTCGACTCCTTGGCGCCACAGATGCCAGCCGCCGCCATAAGGATCGACGGTCCAGTCCTGAAAACAGGCGCCCATCGGCGCGGGTGGTTGCGTCGCATACGTCAGCTGCGCTTCGCGATGAATTTCGAGAGCGAGTCCGGAATTGCCGGGTAGCCATTGAAATCCCGCCGCTTCGTGCGGCGCCTGAGGTACAAGCTGCTGCCAATACTGTACATCTGCTCCGCAGCAATAGGCCATCAGCAGCCCAAATCCGTTCGCGGGTTCGCTCGCGAGCCGCTCCTTCTCGGCGCCCAGCGCATAGAACATGCGCGCCGGCATGTCGGTGATGGAGCGTCCTCCGTCGATCCCAAGATCGCGCCACCAGGCCCGCGGATAGAGCAGAAGGGCTCTGGTCGTTGGCTCGCCGACGACAGATGCGATAAGGCCGGCAACGTGAGGATCGCGACGCGCGGGGAAGTCCTCGATCAGTTCCAGAGCGCGGCGCGGCAGCGCGAGCACCACGCGTCTCGCGGAAAGCGCTGTCATGCGGTTCGCACGATCTACGAGGCCCAGCCTGAATGCCTGCCCAGGCAAACCCGGCACGGCAAGACTCGCGAGTCGGGTCTCTGTCAGAACTCTCACGCCGAGGCGTCGCGATTCGGCCGCGAGCGCGAGCGGCAATTTCTGATAGCCGCCCGCGATCGTGAGGAACGGTTTCGACAGGTCGGGTCCGAGCAGCTCTTCGTCGAAGTCATGAAGCGCGCTGCCGAGAGGCGTGATGTCATAGCCCCCCGTATCCTGGAAAAAGCGGTTTTCTTCGGCCGTAAATATGTCGGCCATCAGCGCCCAGGTTGGCCAGTCCTTGAGCAGCCGGCCTTTGTAACGGATGCCCGATCGGATGCGGAGCCAACGCGCAGGCGTCATGTGGCCGAAGCCGGGAATGATTTTCTCGACGCCCTGCACATAGCGCTGACTGTTCGGCGCCTGGTCCGACGGTGGGATATTGTACGGAAAGAGCTTTGTCGGCTGTCCCGACTCCGCATACGTAAAGCTGCGGCCGCGCAGGGCGAGATGGTCCTGCGGTTCGATGACGGGATAGCCGCGCGCGTGCAGCCCGAGTTGCCGTACAAGGTTGAAAACGTGCTTGTGGGCTGGCAGGAAGCGCATGCCGCCGACTTCACCGACTAGACCCGGCGCCTCCCGGAACGCAATGGAGCGCAACCGCCCGCCGATCCGGTCACTCATCTCGAAGATCGCGACGCGCAGGTGGGGTTGTTCACTTGCGATCCGCCAGGCCGCGTAGGTGCCGGCGACGCCGCCGCCGACGATCGCGACATCGATATCGGTATTCGCGCCCGCACGTACCGCCAGCGGCAACGTTGACAGCGCCGCCGCGCCGGCAAGCACGTTTCTCCGCGTGACATTCATTGCTGCATCATCGCTCACGGATCGCTATTAAGCCTATAATTACTCTTGAATGGTTACCATCAGGCTTTCGATCCGACTCTCGTGCGGATCGCAGCGAGCCGACGCGCCATGAGCAAGGCACTGTCCGTCAGCCGGACACTGGAAGCCATTACGGGCGCCATGGCGCTTGTGCTGGTGGTGACATCCGCCATTTTGGCGAACGGCGCCTATGACGAGATGCGCACGGACGCGCGCATCGTTACAGCCTCGGGCATCGCGCGCGACCTGTTCACGGCCATGCAGTATCGAAGGATCGAGTTCGGCACCGTGAACACGGCGCTGGTATCGCCGCGCGCCGTGGACGGAAAGACCTGGCGCGAGATCGTGCAATTGCGGGCGCATTCCACCGCCGCCCTGAACCGCGCCCTGTTCGCGCTCGCGAAGAACGATATGGGTTCCGCGTCCGGGCGCGCCGCCATCGTCCATGCGAAAATCGCCTTCGACAAGCAGCGGCCGGAGATCGATGCCGCGTTGCTCCGACCCAATCTGCGATCGGCGGCGTTGATTGCCAAGTGGATTCCCACCGACCTAAACCCGTTTGCGGCGGAGGACCGCGTGTCCGCAGAGCTCACCAACGAGATCGACCGCAGCGATCCCTTCATCGCCGAGATGGTGAAGATCAAGCAGCTGAGCTGGGCGGTTCGCGAACTCGCGGGTAACGACAGGCTGCTGGTCGGCGCCGGCATCGCCAGCGGCAGAGGTTACGGCAGGGTCGGACTTGATGGCATGCTCGAGCGTTCGGCGCAGCTCGACGGGCTCTGGGGTGTGATCCTGGAAGACGCGAATCTGGGCCGTCTGCCGCCCACGCTCAGCGCCGCGGTCGCCTCCGCAAACGAGCTCTATTTCAAGCGCCTGCGTGGGCTCCGCAAAACGGTGATCGACGCGTTCGCGTCGGGAAAGCGGCCGTCGACATCGGGCCGCGACTGGATCGACGCTTCCAATCCAGCATTGAAGAGCCTCGCCGACGTGGCGAACACGGCGGTCGACCTTTCCGACAACCACGCGAGCGAGGAACTGGATGCCGCCCGCCGCAACCTTGCCATCCATGTTTGCATCATGTTCCTGTCGCTCGCCTGTGCACTTTTTGCTATGTTATTCATCAGCCGCAGGATCGCGCGCCCGATGTCCAGAATCACGGAAACCATGCGGCTTGTGGCAGACGGCGACATGGCCTGCGAGCTGCCCTTTGCAGACCGTGCCGACGAGATCGGAGAGCTTTCGCGCGCTCTGGCCGTGTTCCGCCGCAACGCGCTCGAAAAGCAGCGCGTCGAGGACGAGCTGGTCCGCAGCCGCATCGCCGAGAAATCAGCCGAAGCCTCCAACCGCCTCAAATCCGAGTTCCTCGCCACCATGAGCCATGAGCTGCGCACGCCGCTGAACGCCATTCTGGGCTTCTCCGACATTTTGAAAGCCCAACAATTCGGCCAGCTCGGCAATCCGCGCTATCGCGATTATTCCGAGGCCATTCACAGCAGCGGCCTGCACCTGCTCGGGCTGATCAACGACATTCTCGACATGTCGAAGCTGGAAGATGGCAAGCTCAAGCTGCATAAGGAGCCGGTTGCGTTGCGCGCGCTGATCTCCGACTGCATGCTGTGCATGCAGCCTCAGGCTGAAAAAGCCGAAATTCGCCTTTTCGAGTACACCGAAGACGGTATCGATGTACTGCAAGCAGACCCTAAACGGCTCCGCCAGATGTTGCTGAACCTGCTCTCCAATGCCGTGAAATTCACGCCCCAAGGCGGCCAAGTGCGCGTTTCGGCGCGGGCGAAAGACAACGGCGTGGCCATCACAGTCGTCGATACCGGCATCGGCATGGAGGCGGCTGACATCCCAAAGGCCTTCGAGCGTTTCGGCCAGATCGACAGCTCGCTCGCGCGCAAATACGAAGGCACCGGACTTGGCCTGCCCTTGACCAAACAATTGGCGAAATTGCATGGCGCCAGCCTGAGCATGGAAAGCAGGCCCGGCCACGGCACGGCGATCACGCTTTTCTTCCCCGGCGAAAGTTCGCGCGCCGGCCGCCAAGTGGCTTAGACGTTAGAGGCTCATGGAAATCCCCATCCCGTCATCGCGGGTGACCCGCCGTATTTGTTGTACCAACGGGACAGAGAGACTGTCGCACTGGAATGTCCGCTTTGGGTCATAAGCGGACATTTCAGTTGCGGCACTCACTCGATCGATATTACCAGAATCGGTCAGGTCATAGTGGTTCAGTTCATGACTGGAGCAGTTACGCTTTCCGAAAGAAGCTCGTTGATAAATTTGTGAAACCTTGTGGGGCCGTCATTTGGAATTGGTCGCTTTGAAAAGTAACTTCGGAGTCCTGGGTCTCTGATAAAAACGGCCACGTGAGCACGAAAGTCGTCAAACCGCTCTTTGTCCAATAACCCTGACTCGTACTGAGTCACAGTATCTTCCCAGCTGAGATCGTATGCCAAGCATTGCAAATAAAACTGTCTACGCCCTATTTCCTCTGGCGTCGCAGTGCCACCGTTTCCAGCAATCCATGCGGCCGCCAAATCCGAACTGGCCATGGAGAGATGTTGATTGACTATTCGCGCCACCCGACCCTGCAATATCTGGCCTTTCGTGTGCTTTGAGTTTTGTCGGGTTTGTACGCTGAGATAGATCAAAGAAACTAGCACCGCGATACCACTTACGAGACTGCCTATGGCTGCAAGGTCTGAAAGGCTCATGTGATCCCCACCGTTGGTCACTCGTCCATCAACCTAGCCAGAATTTTGGTAGGTTGCAGCAGTAATGACAGGTCCTGAATTGGACTCACGACCCCCGTCTTTCCTGAATCAGGCGGTTAGAGAATGGCTTGGGAAGGTCGAATGTCAGCTTATCGCCAGAAGCGGACATACGTATGCCGAAATCACTTGATCCAGCTCTTACAAAAAGCCGCCAGGTCCGCCTCGGCCGTCAGGCGATGGTCCGTATTTCGCAGTGGCACCTTCAAGTCGAACCGCCCGACGCGCTAGTGATTTTGAAGCGTTTCAGCTCATCGGCTGCAAGCTGAAAACTGGGCTCGAGTTGAAGCGCCATCTTGTAGTCGTGGTAGGCCGCTGCCACGTCGCCGATATCTTCGTCAGCAAGCGCGCGATCAAAATACGCGAGCTGTGGCCGAACGAGGCCGGCCTCAATTGCCTTGTCCAGCGCGGCAATGGATTCCTGAGGATGCCCCAGGGCGCGAAGTGCAACCCCGCGATTGAGAGAAGCCTCACCCAGGCCAGGGAACGTTCGAATGCTTTCATCGCAATCAGCAAGGCCGCCCTTTTGATCACCAGTCAGGATTTTGAGCGCGCTGCGGTTAATAAGCGTCGCCGCCCGATCGCGTGGAGTCAGCGATTCAGTAAGAGCAGTATTGCAAACCTGCATTCCACGTGGGTCATCTGCTTTCGCCGCGTCGTAACAGTCCTGCGCGGATCCGTTGACACCGATCACGATTGTTGCGGCTGACGCTGGTTGCGCGAGCGCCCACACGCCGGTCGCGGCGAGTAGGAGTCTAAAGAGATTAGTTCGCATGATATCGGGCCTCCTGCCCTTGCTTAAAGGACATCCCAGCTTCCGAGTTCATACTATATCACTAACGACGGGGGCTTTCCAGTCGTATAGTTCGACCAGCATCGAAGTGTTGATGCGAGACAAGTGGTAAAATGACAGCGATGAAACGAGAAATCCGTCTCATAAACCAGGTGAACCGGCGCGAAGCCGCAACATTGGCTGCAGGCGGCCTCGCAATGCTCACAGTTGCGCACGGCGCTGAGGCGAAGACAACTACGAGGAGAATATCGATGAAAAAATTGGTTTGCATAATCAGGTATCAGATTGATCCCTTCCAGCGGGATGACTTCGAGAGGCGTGCCGAACATTTGGGCCAGATCATTCCACGCAACGGTGGCCATCTCATAGGCTATTTCATGCCCCATGAAGGGACCAACGATGTTGCTTGGGGTCTAATAGCGCTCGATAGTCTTGCCGACTACGAGACTTACAAAGCCCGTCTGAAGAATGATGCCGACTTGACGCGTGAAGATGCAATGGTGAAGAGCAAACGCTTGATCCTCAGGGAAGAGCGTAACTTCGTGAGGATCGTCGACGGAACGTTCAACATTCCTCCCGCGTGATCACGAGTGCGAACTGGGAATTACGATAGTGACACGCGAACAAAGATACAACGCATTTCTGGCACTCCATGAACGACCGGGAGCATTTGTGATCCCGAATCCGTGGAATGCGGGAACGGCGAGAATATTAACAGCCATTGGTTTTGAAGCTCTTGCGACTACAAGCGCTGGTTATGCCTTCGCTGTCGGACGGCGCGATTCCGTGGCGGGGCTGACATGTGATGAAATATTGGAGAATGCAAAGGCTATTGTCGACGCAACGCATCTGCCTGTATCAGCTGATCTCGAAGACGGGTTCGGCCGAGCGCCGGAAATATGCGCAACAACCATTCGACTGGCGTCGAACACTGGTCTGGTTGGGGGATCGATCGAGGATGCGACAGGCGACCCGAATGATCCCGTCTATGAATTCCAGCTTGCAGTAGATCGGGTCGCGGCGGCTGCAATAGCGGCCCGAGATTGCCGATTTGTGCTGACAGCACGGGCCGAGAATTTCCTACATGGGCGCCCGGATCTTGACGATACAATTGGGAGATTGCAGTCCTTTGCTGAAGCTGGCGCGGACGTGCTGTATGCGCCCGGACTCCCGAGCTTGGAGGCCATACGTGAGGTTTGTGCGTCGGTCTCTAAGCCCGTCAATGTGGTCATGGGCTTGAAGGGTGCCACTTATTCGGTCGAAGAACTTGCTGCGGCTGGTGTAAAGCGCATCAGCGTGGGCGGGGCTTTCGCCCGTGCTGCCCTCGGCGCATTCGTGCGAGCCGCGCGCGAGGTGAAAGACAAAGGAACTTTCACGTTTGCTGCCGACGCTATCCCGCATGCTGAGGCAAAGCGCTACATGACGAAGGTCGAACGGTAGTTAAGGTAGAAGGGACGCGTTGCGGGCCATAGCAGCAATGAAGAACTTATCCGGACCCCTCAGCATGCTTGGCGCGAAAGTGGAAATCGCTGCGTGGGAGAAGGTTCTATGAGCTTTAAGAAAGTGCATCCCTAATGTCCGCTTTGGGTCAGAAGCGGACATTGCGTATTCAACTTGGTGCCTCAGTCGCGGCATCCGACCAACGAAACCGCCGGTGTCACTACCCGCCATTGGGAGATTGGTGATAGTGTGAAATAAACTGGCGTACTTGCCATATTGCTTTGTTGGCCAATGGATCGAGTATCAGGATCGCCGAGGTTCCATTACCCACCGTAATGGAGTAAAGTAGCCCGCCTTATCCAAACGGGGACACCAACATGCGTCTACTAGTTATTGCAACAAGTGCTGTTCTTCTCGCCTTACCAGCACTTGCGGCGGGTGACACGGGAGTCGGCAAGGGGTCGCCACCTGCGCCAGCGACCACCGCTGCGCCCGCAGGGAATGCCGAACCTGCAGCCAATTCAGGAGCAGTAGATAAGAGCGAACCGGCAACTATGGCAACGCATCACCATCATGCAAAGCGCCATGGGAAGCGCGAGTCCAAGGCGGAAGAAGAGCGTGAAGCAACCGCCAAGCTCAACGAGCAGCAATTGCAAGGCCATTGAGCGATAAGTTCCGATTATCGATTTGAGACCGCTCCCAGCGCCCTTTTCGTGCGGTTGTAAATAGATTCATACGAGCGTCTGTGCGGCATCGAACTGCAGGGCGGACCCAAAGTGTTTGTCGTGGCGCGACCCACTTGCCACCCATGCACTGCTCGCTCTTGGGAGATTGGTGATAGGGTGAATGAATGTCCGCTTTTCGCCACAAGCAGACATGACTACGGCGCAGTCTCCTATCCTTGAAACATCCTCGCATTTCAAGGCTTTTTGTTTAGCGGTCGCCTGAGGAACGCGAGCCCCGCCAATACGAGCAGCGCGAAAATCGCAAAAAACTTCATCTTCGCATCAACCGACCAATGCAGGGCCGTGCTGCGAACCGACATTACAGCGATCAGATCCAAACCTTCTCCAGCAAAACTATTGCGCCTCGCTTGCACGCGCCCAGCTGGATCGGCGACAAGCGAAACGCCATTGGCGACGCGCGCCAACGTCAATCCATTTTCGACCGCACGATAACGCGCCATGTTCGCGTGCAGGTCCTGGATCTCTGCCCAGTCGTTAACCGGGTTGATCAACAAATCGACGCCACGCATTCTAGCTTGGCGTACGAACGCAGGAAAATCGGCATCATGACAAATGATGACGCCGATGCGCCCAAATGGCGTGTCGATTGACAGCAATTTTGCGGCGCCGGCCTTTACGAAACTTGCTTCTGAACCAGCAACGGGATGCGCCTTATCGAATATCCAAATCACGCCTCCCGTCGGGGCAATGGCCGCCACGCGATTCTCGAAATGCTTTATAGGGCTAACGGGATCGAAGGTGCCGTACGCGGCAAAAAGATATATCCCCTTTTCGTGAGCTAACGCGGCGAGATCATGCAGAAAACGGGTTTCATCGGGCTTAAGAATTCTTGCCGCAGCTTCGGACCATGCGACGATTTTCGCCCCGCGGTCTGCGGCTTTCCGGGTGCGGGCGCTGAGGTCGCTGTTAAGCGCATCTGCCGCGGCCAGTGCTTCCTTGGATAGCGCGTGCTTGCCGTCGCCCATCAACCGCAGTAGCGCATGGTCTAGCGCCGGGTCGGACGACAGCCCGGCCAAGGTTACGACCGACTTAGGTGCACTAAAAGAGTCCTCGCGCAAAACAGGAAGCCCAGATAGCGCAGTCAGTACGACGGCGGCGCCGATGGCGACCGTCGCCAACTGCCGGATTTGGTTCTGCGGCTGTGCCCAAGGCCAGGCAAGAATTGAAGCCAGCCAAGTTAGCCCGAACGTAACCAAGCCGATCCCGCCAAACGCGGCCAACTGGCCAATTCCGCTTGCGGGGTCCTGCGTATAGGCGAGCGATGACCAGCTGCCGTACGGCGTAAATGCCTCGATCAAAGCTTCAACGACAACATAGGCGGAAGGGAAAACAAGCGTGAAAACAAAGGGCCGTTGGGACGCGCCGAATAGTCGATGCATCACATAGGGAAGAAAATGGGCAAGCCCGTAAACTGAAGCGACCACAAAATAGAGTACTCCCGGCAAAGGTATGACCCCGTCCCAGATAAAACAATGCGCGAGGGCGAAAAGCGGAGCCAGCACAGCCAGGCGTAGCACCGGTCTGTCGCCATCGATGAAGACAAGGATCAGTGCAGCACTCGCTATGCTCGCAAACGGCGCAATGATATGGCCGTTCGAGACAAGCAATAACGCGAGCCCGAGCACGAGGCAGACGAGACGCGTCATTTTGTGGCCTTCTTTGAAAGCCCGTCAAAAATCATCGCGCTAGTTGCAGCAAATACTTTGCGCGGCCCTTCTGCGCCCTTGGCGACCGCGACCTCGCCCGCAAAATTCACTGTCCTCAACAACTGCACGATGCCGTGAACGCGCGTCCACAGCAACAAAGAGACGAGAGCGGGATCGGCACGCTTCAAGGCGCCGGACTCCATCGCTTCTCCAACACATTGCTTGAGCAGGTCGTAGCCCACACCTCCCGAGAACCGATCCAACGGGCGCGGCCCCGCTTTTGAAGGCGTGAACAAGGCATCGAAGTCGCCGGGATTGGACGCGGCAAAGCGGATATAGGCCTCCCCCAGGCGTACGAGCCGTTCGATCGAACCGACGGGCAAGGAGGCAATCTCCCTCCACAAAGAATGCTCAAAGCGCTCGATGGCGGCCATCGTAATTTCTTCGATGAGCGCTTCCTTGCCTGGAAAATGTCGGTAAACCGCAGCCGGAGAGACGCCGGCATCTTTCGCAACTTTGCGCAGCGTCACGTCGCCAGCGTTGCCGTACAGCAGGCGTTTCTGAGCGGCGTCGAGGAGGCGCCCACGGGTGTTCTGTGTTTTCGATTGAGCCATTATGACCATTGTTTACATATAGTGAACATTGTTCACATATCAGCATAATACTGCCCCCGCAAGGGCCATGGCCGATGGTCTGAGCCAATCACGTTGCTCTGTTAGAAGAATCCGCTTTGGGTCAAATGCTGATATTGCGGAATGCCTGACGTTTACGACAATTATGGACCGCCGATAGTGTATTTGCGGCCAAATACACTATGAGCGTCATGTCGCGTCCAGTGGCGGTCTCGGCAAATCGTCACACTTCAAGCAAACCATCATATACGGTGGCAGCGTTCGGCATGAAATCTTCCAGGAAAACTTGGTGCCCTAGTGACCCCAAAATTTCTATCGCTAGCATCTAATCAACTTGAGTCCCGTGCCCCCTACCCCAACGATTTATTACGGTCTGAATCTGCTTTGCCATTGCACGCGGCTTCCATAGGCATTCGAGCACCTCGGCCTTGCCGCCCGCAGTCTCACGAATCTCGATATCACCAATGTCTACCAGGGTATCCCAAAAACTTTGATGGAGATGGGTAGTCACGGTTCGCTGAAGCGCCACCGACTCGAAGTCGTATTCCAAGACACCGTGACTTATGAGGAGCCTTGGAATGTGTGACTCGGTATCTTCGGCGAGTATATACTGCCAACTTCTCCATTCGCTCACGTGTTCGAGAATAAAAGGTATTGCAATGAGCAGCGGTAGGTACCCCGCAAATGCATACTCGACCGATTCTGTCAAATATGAGTCGTTTGGAAATTGATGTACCCGCCACCCAAGCCAAAGCACGCCAACACTGGTCGCGATGGCTAACAATATAGGTATCGATAGAGCGTAACCCGCCGCGCGATCCTTCCCGACTCTCGCGAACAGGTCGAAAAGGTGCCGTCCCACCTGATAGACAATCTTTTCTTTCTCGTCGAGCGCACCTCTGATGCGCCCCTGACCACGCAAATTCAGCGCAATCTCCAGAACGATCAAAAACAGCAATGCCGCGCCGATTCCACTGGCCATGAAGCCGCGCGCGGTAAACGGGCCCGCTTCGTAGAATATGAAGCCATCAATCGCGAGTGAAACTAAGAGGGCGAGCCAGCGAATGGATCGCCACGATTTGAACATCTTGAACATTTCAACAGTCCCCTACGCAAACCTGGCGGCCCACAACTGCTCTCCTCAGCCGCCCACCATTATAATATCACCAATCTTCCAAAAGTGGGCAGTGAGCGCATCGAACCCTTCATCGGCCCTGCAAAGAGCCGTGCATGTTCGTAGGGTGGGCGGTGGCGTCCACGCCCAAAGGACTTGTCGTGCCGCTGGGTTAGCCGTGTATGTTCACCGCGAGGCCATCTATTTTCCTCCGCGTAAATCCCTCTTGGGGTGTGACGCCAACAGAGATGCCCCCTCAGGTGGGGAGGGAGGTATTGCTATCTCGAAAGTGAGCCACACTTTAGGCACCCCACACCCCACACCAGTTCAATTCAACCGACCACTAAGCGTTCACTAGTGTTGGATTTGGCCCCGGGCCTTAAGGTTGAAACATTGTCGGCCTGCCCCGTGATTCCAGAAATTTGGTACGTCCCATGTTCTCTCAGAGCTTGTCCGGGATGTCGCACCGAACTGAGCGCAAAGCACGTACGATGCGGCGTCGTTTATTTTATATTCGTAGGGCAGCTTGGATTCCGGGTCGGTGACGTGCAGGTACGGCGAAGACGAATCCGTTAGCAGCTTGTCAAGCGTATCGGGAAGGGCTGAGTGAACATTTCGAAATACTTCAATCGAATTCGAGATAGACCTTAAGTCCTGCACGCGCTGCTCATCCATTCGATACATACGCACTTGTGTCGGAGAGCCGATAATAACAACGCCCGCAACTACGGCCAGCAGAACCGCAGCACTGGCGAGCGTAACAAACAGGGTTGTTGAAGAAATCTTCACACCTTTTCTTCCTTTCTTAGATCCGAAAGGAAATAGGCAAACGCCCCTCCCGCGATGACAGCAACTGTCACAACCTTGAGTACGAAGCGCACTGTCAGCTCACCACCGAGAGCGTTGTACAAAAGGGTCGTCAAGTCGCCAGTTAACGAGAAAGCAGCAACGAATAATGTCAAATACGTGAGCCATTTGCGCGGACGCGAACTTCGCTTTGTCGGATCTTTTGAAATGGCCTTATTGATCAAGCTGAAGATGTAGAGAAAGAGCGGAAAAGCGACCACAAGTGAAGCAACATTCCAACGGATCGCATTGCTGACGTAAACTGTGTATTCCCGATTCTGAAGCGGGTCTGGGAAAGCTCGATTGATAAAATTAAAGGCCAGGGATCCGAGGTTATATGCACTCACGTAGAGCGCAGTGAACAGAACTAAGTAGATGAAAACTTCGTACGCTGAGAGATAGGGTTTTGGTTTCGGTACAGGTACAGGAAAAGCGACGGGAGAGAACGCATTAAGTGCCGCAGAAATTTCGCTGTGGGCCCAACCAGCCTCTTTAAGCACTTTGGCGACCTCGTCGCGGTGGATTCCCGCACCTAGAGCCTGGCGAGTAAATTCGAGGAGTTCCGAGTTCATCTGAGTGAGGCTCCAATTCTGGCGATAGATGGTCCTGAATCCGATTGCGGACGCCATGCGCCCTCACCCTATCACCAACCTCCCAATGGCGGGCAGTACTGGCTGCTTTTGCCCCTCACTAGCCGGATTTGGGTACTGGCCGAATTAGGCCAGTCACGGCCAACGTGATGGCTTTTTCACCTCACCACCATCGGTCTCCAGACTTCAACAAGTAATTTGTGAACACATAGGGCCACGGAATTAGGATCGGAAAAATAATAACTGCGGCTAAGCAGACTGTGACCATTCGCCAAGTTGTAGGGTTCATCTCATGAGCAACCCATAGCGGAAACGCGATTGCGATCAACCAGATCGCCTTCCATACGAGTTCGAAGAGAAGTACAGGCAACGTTTGCAGCGGATACCGGATACCAAAAACTGCCAAAACCGATAGCGCCGCCAGCAAACTGGAAACGTATCCTTGCGTCGAGGTCCACCCATCGTGGTGAATTAGACCCGGCCATATTGTGTAACCAAGCCCCCCGACCAAGAGAAAGTAACCGACCCTCATAATGTTGAGACGGAACGCAGACACTTCAGTCATCGTGCTCTCCCGAATTATGCCTTTGCAGTGCCGGTTTGCGCAACAAACCTTCCATCAAATCTCGGCCAATGAATATAACCTCAAAATTGTTTATGGTTCACACTTTTCACCATCAATTACTGTGAAAGGCCTGCGCTTGAGAGGCGGTGCGGCGACGAAGTGAGCTACAAGCTTGATCAGGCTGATTCCTAATGCCTGCTCACTTAGGATAGGTTGTTCCGCGAGTGCGAATGATGGGAGATTTCAAATGACGGCTAATCGAGAACGCACATTTGAGCATGAGGATCGCAAACTAATCGTCAAGGCGTTCCCCCATGGACGGGCTTGGACAGTGCGGGTGTTTGAACATGGCAAGCCTGTAACTGATGCGTCATACAGTGTCAGCCACGAAACAGCGATTGACGCCATGCCAATCGATCTAGTCGATCACCTCATGGAAATCGCCGAGGGCGATGTGAAACGCGGGTGGGTGCCACTCAAAAAATGAACCTAGGACACACCACCTGCCAAATTAGGACATTGAGGGACTAATTTGGAAAGCACCAGCAGACGCAACTTCCATTTGGTGCCGTGCTGCTTCGCCCTCACTTTCCCGCAGCGAGTTCGGCGGCAAATGTCTGCTTATCGCCAGAAGCGGATATTAGAATGTTGCGGACATACTATCCCGCCGGCTCAGAGCTACATCAGGTCAAGCTGTCTACATCATATTTTTCAAGTTTCGCTAGGAATCGGCTCCGGTGCTTCTGATCTACATCAAGGACCGGCTCTGCGAAAAGTCTATATGCATTCTGCAAGCGGACGCTCACTTAGAGCAGGCTTGCGGGTATCAGAGCAGGAGAGTCACATGACATACCTAGTCCCCCAAAGCCCATGGTTTAGACAAGGCTCAATCTTCGAGCCCCGCAATGGGTTTTTCTCGTCATTCCCTAACGAGATCGACCATTTCTTCGATGAGTTCGGTTATTCCTCGTCACCTAAAGCCTGCAGCAGGGCTGCGCCGCGGATTAGCATGCGTGAGATGGATAACTCGTTCGAGGTTCAGGCCGAATTGCCCGGCGTTGAACAGAAGGATGTAGAGGTAGTGTTGAATGAAGACGTACTCACGATTAAAGGTCAGAAGAAAATGGACCGTGAGGAGAATAAGACGGACTATTACTATGCTCAGGAACGGACGTTCGGCTGTTTTGCACGTTCAATCACTCTGCCGTTCGAACCCGATGCCAAGATGGTAAAGTCATATTTTGTGAATGGCGTATTGACAATCACGCTGCCGAAGCCGGTTGGCACGCATGCCAAGATGGTCAAGATTCCGGTAAAGGCGCTAGACCATTAGATGAAGAAAACGCGCCGTTTGCCCCCGCTTACGGCACGCGAAGACTGGCGGCATGGGACGGATCACTCCGTCCCATGCGCCCTTAGCGGACGCACACTGAACAATCGGCACTCGTGGACAAATGTCCGCTTTGGATAAAATGCAGACCTTACTCACTGCCGGTGACGAGCTCAGCGTCTTCGATTGCCGAAAGTGTATATGCGGCCAAATACTCTTTTGAGTGCGGGCCAAATAACTGCCAGCGCAAATGTCTGCTTTTCACCCAAAGCGGTGATACGATCGGACGACCCCCCGCGACACTTCGGTGCAAAAGCGTCGCCATTCACAATACATTCGCAGTAATTGCTGGTGGCGCCCTTTGACTAGATTCGACTCTGCTCTTTCAGTGGGTCAAATTCTGGCGTTGTGACATGACTTGGGTAGGTAGGTTGAGGCACCGCCCGCGTCAATTCCGCCAAACTCACGGCCGCCCGCGGAACGAAGTCTAACGGCACGCTCAAGCTGAACTTTTCAGATCTCTTCGGTCAAGGCGACTTCAACCATGGGAGGCAGTCATGCCAACCACAACACCGTTCCATTCTGTCAATGAAGCTTTGAAGCCAATCCCAAATCGCGTATTCCACAACAACAGCGCTTGCGCTCCGGGCCGCGATATTCCGCAGCACGAGAGGCGTCCCGGTACAGCCAGTTACCGGCTCTGTGATGAGTGTCAGCGAATGAACACGCTCCGACTATAACCCGTTGGCTTGCTTCATTTGTGCAGTGGCGGAGTACCTTTTCCCCGCGGCCTATGCTGGCCATAGCATCGCGCGGAAAGGGAACGGGGCTTAGCTAGATGCCGGTGGAGGTTGCCGCGCCTAGATGAGGGCGCGCCGACTCGCTAGTATCTGATCCGCATTTAGGTGACTCCCTGCGCAAGCCCACGCCAGGCGTTTGCATTGTTCCGCATCAAGATCGATTTTTACCGATGTCCGAAGCAACGATAAACTATCAGGAATAGGGATCGATAAGTTTGAACGAAGAACAGGCCAATAAGACCCTGATGGCGCGTGTCACGCGGGCTTTCGCCGAAGGTGACATGCAACCACTCCTTACCGCGCTGGATGACAACGTGCAGTGGACGTCAAATTCCCCGGTGCCGTATTTTCGGTTCGGCGGAGGCCACACAAATCGTGACGGTGTCAAGGAGTTGTTAGCACTGATTGCAGCCACCTACATGTTTCGCCGCTTTCAGGCGAAAGAAATCGTCGCGGAAGGTGAGACTGTCTGGGGCCTTTTCGAGGTTGAGGCAGCCCATCAATCAAGTGGCAAACAGGTGAAGCTTGATCTCGCAATACGCTGGATTATGCGTGACGGCAAAGTCATTTCCCATCAAGGGTTCTTTGACACAGCGAGTGTTCTCCTTCAGCAGGGCCAAGATTTGATGCACCCATGACATTACGGGTTTTGGTGCGTGGCGAGTGCAAAACACTACAAAGACACTTTGGCACCGCTAAGCACTGCCAACCCGCACTCAGCGACCTTCAGCTCGAAGTCCCTTGCCTTTCTCATGAGCTTTTGTAGCGGCCAATTCGCATTAACGCGCTCTACGGGCATCGCCCGCTCTTTGGAACTTGCGCATGAGTGACTTTTGAAATTCGGCTTCCGTTAGCCAATATGCGGATGTCCGGTTCAATCTTTCGGGACATAGTTCTTCCCTTTCGAAGGGATCTCGCAAACGATCCGCTACCCACTGCAATTGTAGTTCACACCGGCGCTTCTCTGGGCCCGGCTTCATCGTCTTGATTGTTCGTTCGAGGCCTCTATACAGAAATTCGTACTCAGCAAGCTTTCGCTGCATGGCATTCAAGTTCTTACTAAACTTCTTGGGTGGCGACATTCTCTCCATGCCAAAAGCTCCCCTACGTCGGGTTATTCGCGCATGCTCTGAAGTGATTTAGCGATGACCTTTGCGATTCGCACGCGACAGTTCTTGGCTACCTCCGGGTTCACTGTCGAATGGGACACCCATTTAAACAGCTTTTTTTAAGGCCTCTCACCTTATCACAAATCTCCCAATGGCGGGGGACATCGGATTTGAGCTAGGTCCTAATTCGGCCAGTGCTGCGCTTCTGAGTGAATTTGATGCGTTCTGTGTGACGGAAACGCAAACCGCGCGCCTCTCAGGAAAGTCAGAACTGCCAAAACTGCGATAAACGCAATAAACGTCCAACGAAACGCTGGATCTCTTATTTTCACGGCACCCATCGCAATTGTCGTGTTCTTATTACCTCACCCTATCACCGATCTTTCAAGGGCGGGCGGTGAGCAGGGCATTTTGGGTTTTTACACCTGACTGGCACTGAAACTGCACACGACGTGTGTGATTTTGCCGTGGCTGTCAACCGACCAAATAATTGGGTAGTGGTACAGTTTGAATCCTCATAAATTTTGCCTTCTGTTCCAAGGCCAAAACCACAAGCGGGGACGCATCCATGTCTAACTCCGTTGTGGCTTCTCTCCCCAAGCATACCCTCGCGATTTGGTGCTCGAATTTTTTCGTACTTCGGCCCAACAAAAAAGGGTTCGTGCCGAGTGCGAATCACAGTGGCTGCGGGAAGGGTAACAGTGGAACTACAATCGCGTTCACGCGCTTCATTGGCACCGCCTGTGCTACGATTCTCAAACTTCGTGGTCACAGGTAATCGCCTGAAAAGAGGAGATCTCCATGCTGAAAAGACATTTGGTGCGGGCCATAGTTGCCGCTGCCGCAATGATCGTTGCTAGCGTGACGCCTGGTGTCGCCCAAGAACGCAATCAGACGAATGGTGGCGAAAATGGCGCTCCCTACGAAGAGGGCGAAATCGTTCGGGATGTTTCGAATTTCTTTCAAATGACGACAAAGGACACCGCAAAGGCTGTGCAAGGAATCTTTGCGCGCTTTGGCAAACCAAATGCCTATATCGCAGGCGAAGAAGGTTCGGGGGCGGTTATTTTTGGCCTACGCTACGGCAAGGGCCTTCTGTATCGTAAGGGTCAAGCTCCCGTAACCGTCTATTGGCAGGGCCCGTCGTTGGGCTTCGATGTTGGTGGCAATGGCTCCAAATGCTTCACCCTTGTCTACAACCTTCCTGGCACGGATGCGATCTATCAGCGTTTCCCGGGTATAGAAGGAATCTTCTATTTCGTGGCAGGTATCGGCGTGAACTATCAGCAGAACGGCGACATCATTCTTGCCCCTATGCGTACCGGCTTGGGTCTAAGGGCAGGTGCGAATGTGGGCTATCTTTCGTATTCAAGGGAGCGCGATTGGCTACCACTGTAGGGGGCAAATGTCCGCCCCAAGCCGACCATGGCCACGTTATGTTGGTGGGTGGTTTCGTGGTTAGACAGGCAGCGGAAAAGCGATCGTATTGAAGAGGAACGACTATCCGCTCGGGCGCTGTCCTAATTCGCCGCTCAGTGTCCTGAGCCGTGCTTACGGGCGTGCTGAATTTTCTTTTCATGGAATTTCTGAAATTCTTTTTCGATCTCTGCGTTTTCAGCGGGATCGGCATAGGGAGGCAAAACCACAGGCCATATGTCTACGCTGGTATCAAGACCGGAACTATGTATCAGCGCAACGATCCCATATCCGTGTTGGTAGGGGTACGGGACATTGGGGAAGCGCACCAACAATGAAGGTTTCGGCATACGATGTGATAGTTCCAACAATTTCAATTCCAACTCGTTGAGATTGGAATAGCTCTTTCCGTCCACCTGCACTGAGCCATCCGCCACCAAACGCATTTCGACCATCACGGGGGGCTTGGTTTGCGCTGCCATCGTCAGCATCGCGGCCACCGACACGCAGAGAACCTGTCCTAAGCGAGCGGGCATCAAACGCTCCCCTTCGATGCCGTCACCCTATCACCAATCTGCCGAGAGCGAGCAGTGCATGGGTGGCAAGTGGGTCGCGCCACGACAAAAACTTTGGGTCCGCCCTGCAGTTCGATGCCGCACAGACGTTCGTATGAATCTATATACAACCGCACGAAAAGGACGCTGGGAGCGGTCTCAAATCGATAATCGGAACTTATCGCTCAATGGCCTTGCAATTGCTGCTCGTTGAGCTTGGCGGTTGCTTCACGCTCTTCTTCCGCCTTGGACTCGCGCTTCCCATGGCGCTTTGCATGATGGTGATGCGTTGCCATAGTTGCCGGTTCGCTCTTATCTACTGCTCCTGAATTGGCTGCAGGTTCGGCATTCCCTGCGGGCGCAGCGGTGGTCGCTGGCGCAGGTGGCGACCCCTTGCCAACTCCCGTGTCACCCGCCGCAAGTGCTGGTAAGGCGAGAAGAACAGCACTTGTTGCAATAACTAGTAGACGCATGTTGGTGTCCCCCGTTTGGATAAGGCGGGCTACTTTACTCCATTACGGTGGGTAATGGAACCTCGGTGATCCTGATACTCGATCCATTGGCCTACAAAGCAATATGGCAAGTACGCCAGTTTATTTCACACTATCACCAATCTCCCAATGGCGAGCAGTGATGGCGCTTGCACGGCCATTGAAACTATCGCCGATGGCCAAGCCGCAAGCCCATTTGGAAAGCCTTTTGACGCAAAGCGCCGACGGTTCGTTTTGTTAGTTTTGAAATCTTCATTACTGGTGTTTTAGAGCGTGAGTGGGCCTTCAGTTCCCGCAAGTTCGCCTTGGTCCATTTACGCCGCTTGATCCACTTCTTTGCTCTCTTCGCCATTCTCGTTATATCTCCGATGAGGGATACCCCAACCTAACAATGTGATCGTTACATGCAAGTGCCGTGGCGGGATGTGTTCGTGCTTGAAAATGAGCTGAATAAACTCAAAGAGTGACCGCCAAAAGTGCAAAACGCTACAAATACACTTTCTGGTCACGTGAGGTTGCAGTTGCTGGAATGTCCGCTTTTCGCCAAAAAGCGGACATACCGGTGGACGGGGCTGTCTCTTGTGCTGACACAAACAATCCAATGGGCTGTTTGGAATTGAGGACGCAGACAACATATCGGTCTATGCTGTTGAAATTGATGTCTGTGGAGGGCTGGATGAGTGGATTACCTGAGCATGGGTTGAGCCGACGGAACTTTGGGTTCATGGCAGCCTCGGTGGTGGGCCTTAGCGTGTTCCCGCTAATTTCTCGCGCATCGGGCACCGCGGAAGCACTTGGACTCAGTTGCATTGATTATCGGCTAGTGGACGCGACCGTGAAGTTCTTCGATGGCAATTTGCATCTGAAAGCCCAGTACGATGAGTTGGCGCTTGCAGGTGCTGCGCTTGGCGCCATGTCGCCCGAGTTCCCTTCTTCGAACGCAGCATTCTGGGATCATGTGAAGATTGCTAAGAGTCTACATCACATCAAGAAAGTGATCGTGCTCGATCATCGTGATTGCGGTGCCTACAAGGTGGCGTTTGGCAAAGACTTCGCAGCTGCCCATGATGCCGAAACCGCGCAGCACAAGGCCGTGATGATGCAGTTGAAAACCGCGCTGACACAGAAGCAGCCTGCCCTCGGCTCAGAATTCTACCTGATGGCGCTCGATGGAACAGTGGAGAAGATAATCTAGCCACCACTCCTGGCCTTGACCGACTTGTCTGTCCTGAGCGGATAGAGGGAATGGCTTGGGAGGGCAAATGTCTGCTTTTGGCCAAAAGCGGACATTCCAGCGCGATACGCTCTATCCCTCTGTTACAAAAAATACCTCACGTCATGCCAACTGGCGAGTTTTATTTCGGTACAGTGAATGGAACCGCGGGTGTCAAGCATTGGCTCACGGGCCTCGGCTTCAGCGACAGAGCCACGACATCTTCGCTCCAGCAATCGTCGAACACCGAGCAATAACAGACATCGATGTTCAGATCCTCACTTATGCGGTCATGGTTCAGCGCCTGCCAAGCCGTTTCATTTGCCCCCGTGCGCGGAACATACAGGATATTCTCGCGTTCGCCAGCGCGAAGCACGCGCCCTTGCAGCAGGCTGAATTGCAACCCGTCGCCTTGTTTGTGGTCAAAGCCACAGCAGGCTTTTAGGAAGTCTATGCCGTTGCGATAGGCTACTCCTTTCCATTTCAACTCGACCGCCTCGACCTTGGCGGGCCCGATGCCATCGTTTTCAACGCTCATATTTATGGCATTTTCGTTGCCATTGAGATTTCCGGTCGAATAGGAAAGGTAAGGCCACGAATTCGCTTCCACTAGTCGCTCATTGGCGTCGGCCATGCGCTCCAGCGTCCGGCTATGTACATAGGCGATGATTAAAGACGTCACCGATACCATTAGAATGCAAATGGTGATCGTGAAATCGAACCATCGGTGGCCGGTTTTAGGAGGTTCGGGATGGTGTTCTGGCTCGAGATGCATGGCCTTGGAGAGTCGTGGGGTTGAAGCTGGCGTAAAGGATTTTTGTACCAGCGGGATGGCTAGACTACTGCATCATTAGGGCGTCATCCAGACGAGTTGCGAATGGGTCTTGGTTCCGCGGAGTTAGCGTCCGATGATCCGGAGATTGGAGATGATTGGGGAGTGTATTGGCGGGTCCAATGTCCGTTAAGGGTCATAAGCGGACTGCGCCGAAGGCAGTTATATCGCCCGGAATGGAAAGTGTAGTTGCGGCCAAATACACCTTCGGCACACGAATCCTGGAATGGCAGCGCGAATGTCTGCTTTTCGCCAAAAGTGGACATTGTTCGCGAAAAGACGAGAAACAGTTCGTTGCGGCCAAGAGTTGGCATCATCACCGGAATTTGACTGCTAGTCTCCTTCTATAGTGCTATGAAAAATTGCTGGAACCTTTGATTTGGAATCAATGCAGTTCAATCGCAATATTTTCTCAGGGGGAAAAGTCGCGTCAATGATTGGACGCTGCAAAGCGCGTTTTGTTCTCGCGCACCCATTTGTTGCCCTCACTTTAGTGGCGATGGTTATCTGCACGCCAGCATATGCCTTCAGCGATCATATGCAGCTCCTTCGTGACGAACATCCGCGCAGCATTCCAGCTTATGCAAAGGCTTTAAAAACCTCGCTGCCTGGGGCAATGGGCGACTACCATATTCCAGGATCCGCCATCGCAATCGTCGAGAACGGCTACGTTAAAATTCTCCAAACTTACGGAGAAGCATCGCCAGGAATTCCGGTAACCGCCGATACGGTGTTCGGGGTCGCATCGATTTCAAAAATGGTGACTGCTTGGGGCGTGATGCATCTGGTCGATCTGGGGAAGATGGATCTGAATCAGCCGCTCTCCAAATACCTGAGTACCGAACAACGCAATCAGTTGTTATTCGATACATCTACCCTGACCATCCGCCAGCTCTTGAGCCACACCACCGGGTTATCCGACCGCAGCGGCAAGGATTATTGGCCTCCGCAGCAAATCCCGCCATTGATTGACGAGCTGTCGGCAAAATTGCGCTCCGGCAAGCCTGTGCTACGTTTCACTGCCAAGCCGGGCACATCCTGGGCATATTCAACTGGCGCCTATGGGTTGTTGCAGCTCGCCATCGAGAACGCCAGCGGACTTCCTTTTGCCCGCTATATGCAGGAACAGGTATTCAAACCCTTGGGTATGTCGCACAGTTTCTTCGGCAATCCCGAATTGACGCCCGGCCGCGTCGCGGTTCATTTCGATGAAACAGGGGCACCTATTGTGCGCGCCGGATATGCAAACCTTGCAGGTGCCGCCTTATACACAACGATCGGCGATTTTTCGAAATTTGGCCTGGCAGATACCAATGACAGCACGCATGGCGTTCTGAAGTCCGGCGATCTTCCGCTTATGAAGGCTAGTGCGCCAGGGACTAACGGCACCTTCGGCCTTGGTTATTTCATCGAAACGCTTGCGGACGGCGAGAAGCTCGTTGGCCATGACGGCTCGGATGTCGGATGGAACGCGATGTATCGCTCCATTCCAAGCAAACGCGCTGCTTTTATCATGCTCACAAGCAGCTCTACGGGCGTTGCGGCCTACGCTCCCGCTCTTTGCGCGTGGCTTCGGTATTCTGCAAACACCGAACGGCCGGATTATTGCACGCCACTGGCGACAGCGGTCATAGCCGCTCTCTATCACGATGGTTCTGATCGCGCGGAACAAGTAAATGCCGCGTTGAGTAAAACTTATGGCTCTGCCTATGGCTTTTCCCAGGAGTATTGGAACTTCATTGCCTACTCCATGCAAGAGCGCGGGCAAGCCCGCGATGCGCTAACATTATTTCAGTTTCTCGCAACCCTTTATCCGCAATCGGCGAACGCGTTCGACAATCTGGGCGACGGATATCGCGCAGTGGGCGATAACGCCAACGCGGAAGAAAGTTACCGCAAAGCACTCACCCTCAATCCCGATTTACAATCGTCGAAGGATTCGCTTCAAACCCTTACAAAAAAATAAAACTATCCGTTCTAAAATCTTCATTTTCACAGACGTTGGCCAAAGAATAGCGAAAGACTAGGGCGTGTCTGTTTTGGGTCAGAAGCCGACAAATCTCCTTCGCGCTAGAAGCGGACACCCTAATGCTGCGACTCTCAGATTCCAGCGAATCCGGCCAGACAGGGTTTTCGGTAAGGACAAAAGCGATTGCAAACGATCACGACAATTTGACGGTCGACGATATGGACGTCGCACGTATTGACTGATTGGGTTTCTGTCGTTGTGGTGACTGCTTATTGCGGGATAAATGAGGGCATAGAGGGATGTGGGAGACTTTCATCAGGTTGTGTCCTTTTGTTGATGGCATTTCGCGTCTTACGGTCGCGCCTGTGGCGATCGTTGCGCTTTTGTTTTCTTCACCCGCTTTCTGCGGTGATGGGACGATGTTTCGGGGTGGTCCACAGCACACAGGCCTGTACGGCGGGCCGGGTATTAGCAAATTCACCGCCGTGAAATGGAGGTTTCATACCCTAGGCCAAGTCATTTCGTCGCCCGCCATTTTCGCCGGCGTCGTCTATGTTGGCAGCACAGATGGAAATCTCTATGCCATCGATGTCGCGACCGGTACCCAGAAGTGGAAGTTCGCGACCGGCGCGAGAATTACGTCCTCTCCCGCAGAGGCCGGCGGCACTGTCTTCTTCGGTAGCTACGATGGAAACTTCTATGCCATCGATGCGTCTAGTGGTCAGTTGAGATGGAAATTCGCGAGCGAAGGCGAACGAAGATTTGCCGCGAAGCACATCCACGGGATGGAACCGAAAACAGAGACAATGCCCGATCCTTTCGACTTTTTTCTGTCCTCTCCAGCGCTTTGGAACGGCACGGTCTATTTTGGCAGTGGCGACGGAAACGTTTACGCGCTGGACGCTACAACGGGCGATCTGAGGTGGAAATTCCACACCCTTGATGTCGTTCACGCTTCGCCGGCCGTTGCAAATGGAACTGTGTTCATCGGCAGTTGGGACAGCAATTTCTACGCCCTCGATGGAAAAACCGGGGCGGAAAAGTGGCATTTTAAGACGGGCGTCGATCCCGTCATCTTCAATCAAGTTGGAATTCAGTCATCCGCAGCGGTCATCGACGGTATCGTCTATTTTGGATGTCGAGATTCGAAGTTTTATGCACTCGATGCTGGCACCGGCAAGCTGATATGGTCCTTCGACAACAAGGGATCCTGGGTGATCTCGTCCCCTGCGGTGCGAAATGGGAACGTTTATTTCGCCACATCGGATAGCGGGCTCTTCCATGCCGTCGATGCAAAGACTGGGTCTGAGCGTTTTACATTGAGTTTCAAGCATTGGCCGATGTTCTCCTCACCGGCCATCGCAGGGAAAATGGCGTATATCGGATCGCATGAGGGTAAGCTTATTGCGATCGATCTTAATGCACACCGTGTGGCTTGGACATTCGAGACCGAAGCGTCGCAACAGATTGGCCCCACTTTCACCAGCCCAGATGGCACTCCGAACTACGCCGCGGCCTTTCCGGGAAATTTCTATGACGATTTGATGGTCGGCGTCGCGAAGATGATGAGTTTTGGCGCGATACTCTCCTCACCTACCATCGTGGACGGCGTCATCTATGTCGGCAGCGACGACGGCTATCTCTACGCCTTGAAATGACGGGACCGAGGGAGCGTGGTCCAGCTCCAGTGAAGTTGCACCGCGAGCCTCTGCCAAAGAGAGACTGTCCGCTTTGGGTCATGTGTGGACGGCGCCATGGCAAGAACTTTCTGACGTTTATGCAGCATTGGTCGGGTGCGGTCATGTGTCCGGCCTGTTTGTGCGGCTTATGTAGCCGCTGGCCTTAATGCTCTGCGCGGAAACGGGTCCCAATCAAAAACACGCACTTGGAAGTGCGTTGACCCAAACGGGCTCTCCCGATCCCCGGAACGACCGTGTCTGCATTACGTCGTCATGCCCTCGCCAATTGGTGTTGCCGATCTATCTGTTGGCGTCTCTCACGCTGCCCCCAACAGCTTCGGCTCTCTGTATCTGTCGCCGTGCACCATAATGGCCCAGGCGATCCGCGCAGTTTTGTTGGCAAGCGCAACCGCAGCCACCTTCGTCGGCCGGCGTTCCATCAATCGCCCGAGCCACGGCCGCTTCTCCGTACCGTGCTTTTGCGCATAGCGGATGACCGCCATCGCGCCGGCGACCAGCAACCATCGCAAGTATCGATTGCCCTGCTTGGTGATGCTGCCGAGCCTGTCCTTGCCGCCGGTCGTATGCTGCTTCGGCACCAACCCAATCCAGGCGGCAAGGCTGCGCCCCGATGAGAACGCCTTCCAGTCGCCGATCTCAGCAACGAGGGCTGTGGCAACGATCGGGCCGATTCCTGGGATCTCCTCCAGGCGACGGCTCGCCTCACACGAGCGGTGCCAGGCCAGGATGCTCTTGTCGATTGATCCGATCTCGGCTCCGATGGCGATGTACTGCCGCGCCAGCACATCGAGAATGCCGCGGGCAGCTGGGGGAACCCGGTTATCCAGTACGTCCGCGATGATCCCAAGCAACTCGCTGGTTCCTGAGCTGCCCTTCGCCGACACGATGCCGAGTTCGGCCAGGTGTCCTCGCATGGCGTTGCTCAACATCGTGCGCTGACGCACCAGCAATTGCCGGGTCCGGTGCAGCATCAAGCCAGCCTGCTGCTCCTTCGTCTTTATCGGAACAAACCGCATCGATGGCCTAGTCACCGCCTCGCAGATCGCTGCAGCATCGTTCGCATCATTTTTGCTGCGTTTGAGATAGGCTTTTACATAGCTCGGCGGCATCAGCTTCACCGTGTGGCCAAGCCCCTGCAGCTCACGGCCCCAGTGATGCGCTGTCGCACAGGCTTCGATCCCCACCAGGCACGGCGGCAGGTTGGCAAAGAACTCCAACACCATTGAGCGACCAATGCGCTTGCGGATCACCAGCGCACCCGCGCCATCGACGCCGTGAACTTGAAATACCAACTTCGCAATATCGAGACCAATTGTGCTAATTTCGCCCATGGACGGCTCCCCTCAAGTGGTTTGCTTCGACACAACCACCCTAGGGCACTCCGATGCCGCAGAGTGGGCGCCGTCCACAGCATCAAAAGCGGACTTAGCGCGTAGATCCAATGTAAGGCAGGACCGGACTTACCCGAGGATAGTGGATTTCACCAGACATTACCGGATGCCAGTTCCGTCAATCGACCATCCACAAACACTGAGGCCCAATGCAAAAGGGGCCGCCCTTGCCAGCAGCCCCTTTATCGAATTGAGTTTTGATTATCTTGCTTATGCGGACTTACTTGCCTTGCGCCGACGGAGCGCGCCCAAGCCAAGCAATCCTGCGCCAAATAGAGCGAGCGTGCCGGGCTCAGGTGCTGGAATGCGTTCGCTCGTCGAATAGGTCGGATACACACCATAGTACCATCCACCGGATGCCACGACTGTGCCGAAGATGATGTCCATGTTCGAGTATTCCTGGCCGCTGAAATTGTACGACAGAAGGTCGTTATACGGCAGCACAAAGGATGGCGTGTTATACGTTCCGGGGGCCCATAGACGCCGTAATCTCCGGACGTGAAGTTATACAAGACCGTTGAGGTCGTCAGATCGGTGATTGTCACGTGCCCATAGGCAGACGTGTCGTATGTGTCGTCATACACATGAATGCCCACCGTCTCACCTGTGGGACCGAAGGAGACGCCGAGGAGCTGGAACGAGTAGAATTCGCCGTTGACTGGCGAGGCGATCGGCACCGCATACGCAGGCAGTGTGATTAGGAAAAGAGAAGATACCGCTACCGCCATCGCCAAACGCGACCGGGTCAACCAATCAACAACATGCATGTCACGCCCTCCTGCTTTGTTCTGGCCTCGGTAGCTTTGCCACTACGATCGTGCCTACGCCCCTATCTTTTGAATTCGCGTCAAACTCCTCACCAACCAAACATATGATTTCTTTCCTTTGATTATGCAGCCTTGCCCCTTACGACGACGGAGTGCGCCCAAGCCAAGCAGTCCTGCGCCGAATAGAGCGAGCGTCGCCTGGCTCGGGTACAAGTTGGAACGCGTTGTCATAGTACTGACCACTACCCGGGGGTCGTCATATGGCTGCCAATCTGGGTAGCCCACATTTGCCGGACCGTAACCGTCTACCGCGTATTGCCCATGTAGCGAGTTGGTATACACCCATCCGCTTTCACAATAGCCGTAAGCGGTGTTCGAGCAGCCAGGGCCATAAGGATCTTCGGCAGTTCCAAGCGGACCCGAATTAAGCGCCAACCAGAACGATGTGCCGGCAGGCAAATTGATATTCGGAAGGAAAAAACTCACTTCGTAGATCTCGAAACCCGAAGCGTCGGGAGGAGTGAGAAAATTACCTGTGTCGTTCGGCGTTGCCGTCGCCAGCCCGGTGTCGAGAGGAACCGCTCCGGGGGCGCCGCTGGCGTCGGGGAAAATTGCCAGCCGATCGAACTTAGATCGGCACCACCTGCGACATCGCTGTAGCCCCAAAAATTAGCGCCCGTGATTGTGGCTGTCTGGGGGCAGCAGGAATCGTCCGCGGAACCGCCATAGCCAAAGTTGTAGCCGTCAAAGTTATTAGGGGCGCCATTGTCGTAGATGATCGACGTACTGCTCGTCCCGTCGCAAGCGCGAACATCGCGCCAGCAATGATCACGGCTGCGAATGATCTATTGAACATCTAATTGTCCTCTCCTCAAAATCAGAAATTCCCGCTTATGCGGCCTTGCGTACCTTACGCCGACGCAGCGCCCCCAGCCCGATGAGGCCAGCGCCGAAGAGGGCGAGTGTGCCGGGCTCGGGAATAGCGTCGTCGCTCTGGATCACATAGCCCGCGCACGGACCAGCGTTGGTACATTGTTTATTACTTTCGTTATTTGGCAAAACCCAGGTTGGCCGGAACTGGGTCATACGTGCTCCCCGAGGTTTCTATGCTGGTCTCGGTTAGCGTTACGGTGTTGCTTTGGTAAGAAGGCGGCAGGCCTACATCGGCCGGATATGGATGACCGTTGCCGGGATCGTCGGAAAAGAAACGCGACGGAGACGCCGTTGATGTCTTCGAAGCGGAGCACATCGCCGATCTTGTTGGTTTCCTGCTCTTTGAGTAATAGATCACCGGCTGGACGGTTGGAACGGTCGAATTGAAGATGTACTCGACCGTTCTGATGCCTGAGATGGGGTCCACGGCGAGGACGACGCTCCCGCAATTGCTGGGGCACGTATTATAAGGCTGTGCCTCATTTATAAACGGGTCGGAGATGGTGTCGTCAGTGATCTGGGTCGGCTTTGGCCGGAAGTCCTAAAGCCAAAAACGAAACGACCGCAAGGCTGAAAATTCCCAGAAATTGTTTGCTCATTGTCCTGTAGCCCATTCAGTTAGTGTGAAACGTTGGCTTGAGATTTACTCTTGCGGCGACGCCTGAGTGCTCCAAGACCGATCAGGCCAGCGCCGAAGAGGGCGAGTGTGCCTGGTTCGGGATCTGCACTTTGAAGCCCGTACTCAGCGCGCGAAGAGCAGGCGGTCAATGCCAGTGTTCTGCAGAACCCCGGTTCAACAGAGGTCGGCAAGTATGTAAAGCCGGTCGATTCGGTCTTGTCCTCCGAAATAGTCCAAGTGTTACTTTGGTACGACGGGGGCGGCCCAACGTCGGCAAGATATTTTCCGTTATCATAAGAATAGAGAAAAGCGACGGCCACCCCGGATAAATCCTCGAAGCGAATCAGATCGTCTACAGTTGAACTGCCGAATTCAGTAACCTTCACGTCCCCTGCCACGACGTTTGGAATGGTCGAGTTGAAAATATACTCAACGGTGGTCTTACCGGAGAGTGGGTCGACGGCGAGCACCACGCTACCGCAATTTGCCGGGCAGGTATTGGCCAATCCCATGGACTCAACGAAAAAAGGATCAATGATGGTGTCGTCCGCGATTTGGTCGGCTTTGGCCGGCAGGGCTAAAGCCAATAGGGAGATCACGGCGATACTGAAAATCCCCAGCAACTGCTTCATCATCGTCCTTTTCCCCATCCCGCTGATTTGAAAACCTAATTTGTTCGTTGGACTTGCGGTTCTTATTAGAGACAGTAAAGCAAACTTCGTGCCAAATCGAAAAACCTTGTGATTTCAATGGGGATGGAGAAATGTGATTGGCTGACTGTAAACAGACGTTACGGATATCTGGGCATGAAAATGTCGCGGTGCCTTTAGGCCTCGGAATTTGGCAGAGCGCAGGGCGCGCTTAAGCCGTAACTTGTCTAGGAGAATGCAGTGGCATCCACGGAGTGCCCGAGCGATTTGACCACCACCAAGCCCGGCCCCCATGCGTGACCTCGTCCTCGCCATTGCCGGAGGCCTTGGGCTGACCCTTCGCTGGCCTGCTAGATAAAGTGTGTGGCTATCCAGGCTAGTTGGGAGATCGAGCGAATGATGCGCGCAATCTCACCAGAAGCTTTACTTCTCATGGCGATGATGGCCGGAGGTGCAGCTCTTTCAACGGAGCCCGCCAGCCTAGCTGACCCCGCAAATGTGTCCGGCGCGACAGCCGATCGGCCAGCAAATGCAACGGCGACAAAACCAAAATTGCGAAACGAGGTTTTGACGGTTGGTACTGGGCAAAAATATTCCACACTCCAGAAGGCAGCAGACGCTGTTGTTTCAGGGGAGACCGTCTCAATTCAATCTGGCAATTATCCTGAGTGTGCAGTTGGCCGAGCCGTGCGAGCAACATCACCATCGAAGGTACGGGCGATGTCGTGGTTTCCGACAATATCTGCGCCGAAAAGGCTTTATTCGTCATCCAGGGCGATGATGTCACTGTTCGGGGGATCACCTTCGCGGGCGCTCATGCACCAGAACATAATGGCGCAGGCATCCGTGCTGAAGGCACAAATTTGACCATTGAAGACAGCCGCTTCATCGACAACGAGGAGGGCATTCTGGCGGGAACAAATAACGGCGGCACCATCATCGTGCGAAGCAGTCTGTTCCAGGGTAATGGCAATTGCGTGGAAGACTGCGCGCATGGAATTTATGTCGGGCGAATCGATCGGTTGAGAATTGAGGATTCCAGGTTTCTAAGTCAGCACATCGGTCATCACATCAAATCTCGAGCCTTACGCACCGAGATCATCGGCAACACAATCCGCGATGGAGCAACAGGTACGGCGAGCTATCTCATCGACATCCCCGTAGGTGGCTCGGTGTTGATCCGCGGTAACCATCTCGAGAAAGGGCCGCATGCGGAAAATCCGACGGCTGCCATCGTCATTGGGGCAGAGGCCAAGACTGGCTTAAACGCTACGCCGGAAATTAAGATCGAAAATAACGAATTCGCGAACGATATGGAAAAGAGGACTGTGTTCGTGCGTAACTTAACGACTACACCTGCTAAGCTTCATGATAATCGCATTACTGGGAAGGTGCTTCTAATTGAGGGGCCTGGCTCTATTGACTGATTCCACCATCAACTTATCAACCTCAATTTGACTGACTTACCCATGTACCCAACGACAGATGAATTGCGAAAGAAATTCTCGAAGTGCCCTCACATAACAGAGGCGTTATACTGTGCAGAAGTCTTCACTTAAGATTATTTCCGCGCAAGGGAAGAATTCTCCATGGCTCACGGCAACAACAATGTGTGGTTGATTCAATTGCGAAAGTTTCTGAAGGCTATCCTTCCGCCTATTCTCGTTGATGCAGTCCGCGGCCTTCAACGGCGCCTAACGCCCCCTCTCGAGTAGTGCCTCTCGATATGTTGCCTGATGCCCAATTTTATCGGCCGCACTTTTCGCCTTGGGAAGGGCTAGGAGAGTTTAAGGATGTTATGGCCACCGTGGCGAAACATTCAGCTGTTGCATCTGAGAGAGTGTGGGTTCTCTACAGTCTCGCGCAGCAGGCGCGTCATGTGCCCGGAAATTTTTGGGAATGCGGGGTCTACAGAGGAGGCACCGCTTCAGTTTTGGCGCGTGTGATCGCGTCGGAACATGGCAAAAAGTTGCATCTTTTCGATACTTTCACTGGCCTGCCTGCTGGCAAATCGGATCGAGATTTTCATAAAGAAGGTCTTTACTCTGATACGAGCTTAGAGATCGTGAAAGATGTGGTCGGTAGGGCCGAGGATATTGTCTTTCACGTCGGGCTCATTCCAGAGACGTTTCGGGAGATGGAATCCGAAAGAATTGCTCTGGCACATATCGACGTGGCACTATATCAGCCGGTATTTGACTGTTGTACATTTATATATCCTCGCATGACCATTGGCGGCTTCATCGTCTTTGATGATTATGGATTTCGAAGTTGTCCTGGCGCCCGCGCAGCAGTGGATGAGTTTTTCGCTGACAAGCCAGAGCGCCCTTTGGTACTTCCTACCCGGCAGGCAATTGTTATCAAGTTGCCCTAGGGAAACGATCGATCTGAACGTCACTTTTTGTACCCGCCGCCTTATGGTCAAATTGACGAAAATTGGGATCGGTCATCATGCGTGATATCGTTCTCGTACTTGCCATTCTTGGCGGCCTCGGACTTACGTTTCGCTGGCCTTTCGTTGGCATCCTCCTTTGGACGTGGTTCACCTGTATGCAGCCCCATGAGGAGACGTTTGGCTTTGCTCAAACGGCTCCGCTCAACCTCATTATTGCTATGTCACGATTCTTCATGGGTTTGTCTCAAAGGAGCGAAAACTGCCGCCTGGGGACGCAACCTTTTATCTCATTCTCATTTTTTTAGTCTGGATGACAATCAATACTTTTCGTTGCAGTTAGACCGAAGTCTCGTGGCCCATTTGGAATCGAACCTGGAGGGTGTTCGCACTTGGGTTATTTATTGGCGCCATGGCCACCAACAAAGTCCGCATTCATGCGATTATTTGGGTGATCGTCATTTCGCTATTTTATTACGGTGTAAAAGGAGGACTATTCACGTTGATAACGGGAGGCGAGTTCCATGTTCTTGGCCCCGCACATTCAATCATAGGCGACAACAATCAGCTTGCGCTTGCGCTTCTGATGGTCTTACCGCTGGCGAATTATCTTCGGATTCAGAGCGCCAACACATGGATCCCTAGAGGCTTGTTAATGGGTATGGCGTTCACTTCAATATCAGTACTTGGGAGTTATTCTCGGGGGGCCTACTTGGCACTGGAGCTCTTTTGCTCGTTGCTTGGTTTCGCGCCCGGAATAAGTTCATTTATCCGATTGTGGCAGCTGCAGTCATTCTTCCAACGCTCTATTTTATGCCCCAGTCCTTTTACGAGCGGATGAACACAATTCAATCTGCCAACGCTGATGTGTCATTTCAGGGCCGTGTCATGCGTGGAAAGTTGCCTATGGCTTTGCCATAGATCATTTTCCTTTTGGCGCCGGGTTTTGATGGGCCTCAGCAACCTAAGTTTTCAACCATTATGTCCCTGGAAAATCGACGCATGCGGCGCATAGTATTTTCTTTGAAGTGATGGGCGATAATGGCTTCCTGGGATTTACTCTTTACATGCTCTTGCTCGTTTTAGCCTTCTTGAACACAGTCAAGATTAGAAGAGCGACTTGCAACCGAAGGGATCTTTCGATGGGCGCGAGATTTGGCGACAATGATTCAGCTCAGCCTCTTTGTATTCTGCCTCGGAGGAGCAGCACTCAGCATGGCGTATTATGATATTTTCATTATCTATTTAGGGCTGCTTCCGGCACTAAGGGTGCTAGTGTCCAGATCAAAAGCCCAAGACGAGATAAGGGATGCATCCGCAGCTTTACCCTTCGTGGCCACGAGGCCGAATGACACGCTGGAGAAAAATGAGATTTGAATATTAAGTGCAACCTATAACAGAGCCGACGGAGTGAAATGCAAAAGTATTAGTCTGCCAGCAGTTTAACGCTTAGAGCAACGGTGCTTGAAATCAAGTGTTGCACTAAACTAATTAAAAACCAACAATCTAGTTATAAACGGCTGATATCTAAATCCACGGAGGGATTAATTGACATCATATGGGAAAAACATTCGCCCGATCGTACCGCGCGTGACGATGGTGCGGACTCGTGCGATAGTGTCGGGGGTGAGTTCCTTTTGCCAGCGGCTTGCCGCACGCACCGAATCTTCACGAAATACGGAATAGTAACTGCCTTCCTTGCGGCCCATCGTACTTAAGAAGCTCTCATTCTGAGAGCCCCAGGTAAGCCCAACTTTCTCAAATAGTCGTCTAACTTCCGAGCAAGCATTTTGAACTAATGTGTCAAATAGAACTGTCGTCCCACCACCCGCTCTAATTGCCGCGTAGGCTTCGATATTGGAGAGCAACCATTCCCAGGTAAGTGTCTCGATATTGTCAGCAGCTGAAAGGACGGATCTGTTTACATCCAATTCGCGAGCAGCTGCGGTGTTCAGAAGACGCCCCAGGGAGCCTCTTCGCTCGATTATACCCATAGCTTGTCCACGAAGCATCGAATTAACATAACCGCATGGATGGCGAAGCAGTAGAACGGATTGCAAATCTCGACCACCGGCTTGGATGAGGGCGTTTGCGCGCCCGAGCGCGCTCACCGACTTCAGGACGGGGACTATTACGCTGGTGCCATTGGCAAAGTCCGGAATCCTCATGAAATTCGAATAGCGACTAAGGCCAACATGCTCTGAGGTTTTTGCGGCATATATGAGTGAGCGCCGAACATTTTCACCAAACCGTCCGCGATACCGCTTGCGAAAAAATGGGTAGGTCCCAGTTGCTCGAAGTGATCGTGCAGTGACAAGTCGATCCAAGTACTCGCGCGCCGCTCTGATCTGGGCAGGTTTGGGGTCGCTTTCGAACCAAAATGGCAGCAAATCCAACCCACGATCAATGATATCCGGCTCGTGGAGGTAGAGAACATCCGGATGACTATCAAAAATTTTGCCAAGCCAAGTGGAACCGCTACGGGCCGAACTGAAAATGAAGATCATAAGTTCTCGCGGGGCTTTATGGACGTCTAGGAAAGTACTGATTGGTCGATAGCTTAGCAAAAAGGATGTGTGTTGCGCCATGTACCCTATTTGCGTGGCGTCTATTCTGGCATGATGTCTGAATTTGTTTGTGCAACAACTCGATTGGAGCAATGTTAGGTTCCAAGACGGTTCCGTTAGGTCACTGGTTGGGCATCATGATTTATGATAGCAATCTTCAATTATGACTACTCGAATACAGCGTCGCGACTTACTACGACAATTCGGGCTTGCAGCAGCGACACTAGCAACGTCCACTATTGAGACGAAGCGGAGCTCCGCTCAGGTGCCAATCCCGGCCCCATTATCTGTCGTTCTAACAGTTAATGGACGTCGATATGCATGTTCCCAAAACGATGGCGAAGATCTAGGAGACTTTCACGGTGAAGGTTTTGTCCAACGCTGCATTCGTGTCAACAAACCGGATACTCCACTCAGTGTCTATTTCCGTCCAGACAAGACTAGCGGCCGTGCGGAGATCGTATTTGAATTAGGTCGCCTTTGGGGAAAGGCCAATCAAGAGGCTGCCCATTTAGGCGCCTATCACGCTACCATCTTCCAGGGCGAAAAAGTCCTAGCCGAAATTGAAGTCCCACGACATTGGTGGATGTCGCGCTGGCGGTGGCAATCTGCTCCTCGGCCTATAATTCATTCTCCTGAGGAGTTGATAGGATCTCGATTGCTTCCTCCGTTCTCTCTCGAAGTGGCGCGCAATGCACCGCCTGTGCAATTAACAAAATGCACTTACTCAAATCCCATGGATAGTGCTGGGATATATACTGACATGGAAGATACTGGGGACCGCCCCGACATTGGCCCAGTTACAGAATATCAAGCTCTTTACATAAACACCAAGAATGACGAAGCGTTGAAGGCCGTTCTCGCGCAGGGCGAAGGAGCGGCTTCTATGCCTATTCATTTCCGCGACGAGAACACCGGAGGTCCGATTGACTTTTTCCAATATCCTTACGCCAATTGGTATGGCTATCCGCAAGGTAAAACCTGGATTAAGGGCCCTTACACGATCCGAGACGAAAAGGGCCGTATGACCTGCGAATGGCATATGAATTCGTCTCATGAGCCCGCTGTCAGTTTTGTTCCCTATCTACTGACCGGTGATCCATATTATCTCGAAGAAATGCAATTCCTCGGAACACAGGATATTGGCTGGACATCATTTCATCGCAGCGAAACCCATCTGGAAATCGCTGATCCCATGCAAACACGCGGATATGCCTGGTCCCTGCGCACACTCATCCAACTTGCGCGTGTTTCGCCCACGAACCCACCTAAATGGTTGAAACCGAGCAGCTATTGGAAGCGCATTATAGACGACAACCTGAAATGGTTCACAATGAACTACGTCCGCAATCCCTCGCGGGCGACCACAATTTTCCATGCCGCCACGAAATTCGATGCCGTAGCGGCATGGCAGGAGGAATTTCTCGCTTTCATTCTGGGTTGGGCAGTATGGATGGGCTTGGATAACTGGAAGGAGGCCTATCTTTGGAAATTGCAGGCGACACTTGCACGTACTAACGGAACGAGCGGCTGGCCCCGACAATTTTGCACGCCCTACTATTATGCGATTGGAAAATCCGTGCCGAATGATGCGTTGTATACGTCGAAGGTGGATCCTTCGGTTTGGTACACCGATTGGACCGAAGCTTGGGAAGCTTTCAAAGCCGCTCCGAATCATCGGCATGCGTTCAAAAGCGGGGATCCGAATGTATTTACTGACAATTTCAGCTGGCAGCAAAGCAATGGTAAGGATTACCTGATTTATACCCGCGCTGTCCTAGCGCAGGCCACCCAACTAGGTGTCAAGGAGGCATTTGAACCGTATTCATTCGTGAACAAAATGGTGGATTCATTGGGATATATGACAAACCGTTGGTCAGTATTTGGTTTGGACCAGTAATCAATGTCAGCTGGGCGTGATGTCGTCATTTATTTCTCTCGTTATCCAAGACGCACACTAGCCAGAATTTCGCGATTTATTGCTGAATTGCATGTGGTGAGTCCTGATACGGAGTTTCATATTTTAACGTATGACCCTAGAGGTGTCGAACAAAGGCGCAACATCGTAATCGCAGATACCACAGTCCCGCACTCAATTTATAATCGCGAGTCTCCTAACAGGCTTGGCTATCTGCGCAAGGTAGCGCCGCCTTTTTCATTCAAGCCAGGAAATGCTGATGCAATTGTTTTGTTGTTTTGGAAAGACCACGGATATTTTGAACGATATTGGATTATTGAAGATGACGTCGAATATACAGGTGATTTTGGGGAGCTTATAAATTCCCTTAGTAAATCAAATGCCGACCTAATGGCGACGCATCTTCGTATGCTTCCGCAGGGGTGGGATTATTCTAATAAATTTGTCGAAGGAGATTCTTTTGGGTCTATACTTGTATCGAGCAGAATATGTTTTTTGCCATTCTACGCAATTTCAAATAGAGCTCTGGAGGCGATCGACAGCGCTTACACTCGAGGTTGGGCTGGGCATCATGAAATGACCTGGCCTGCAATTCTTGATCGCCTTAATCTAAACATTCAAGATATTGGAGGATGCGGCCCCTATGTTGCTAATGAAGATCGCAACCGGCGGTATTTGGATCTGTCGCCGACGGATTACCGTAAGCTTGGAAGCTTCGGAACAATGCAAATTCGCCTTTGGCCGGGGAAACAGACAAATATATTGTGGCATCCTGTAAAATACTTTCCGGATTGGCTGGTGATGAAACGCAAACGCTTTCTATCACTGGTCAGATGGTTCATCAGTCGTTGTGTTAAGGTCGTGCTCAATAACGTTTGAGTATTCATTCCCGCTTCGAAAGTGATTGTGGATCCGAAGTCGTGTGAATGCGACCTTCATCGGACGCCAGTTCATCTTCGACTGCAGCGACTTCGAACAATCTACGACGTGAAGTTTGCAGAAGCCACCAGAGGACCTTTTCAGGCCCATCGGGTCGACCGCTCAAATACCAAAGCGACATCAATGTGCCGGAATAAGTCAAAGCCCCGGCGACAACAGTAATCAATAACCGTATGGTTCCAGGGACTACTACAGTTTGAAGAGCGAGAATGACAACTATCATCGTTACGCTGGCGGCTAGCGGCCTCGTCAAGACCAGATAATAATCCCTGAGGTTCAGATGAAATTCGCGAGAAAGTACGACGAATAGAGTGGGCGTCATCAGAAGAGTAAGCGCAAACCGCGAGATGGCCATAGCATCGAGGTTGCGGAATACGAGGGCGGCCGGAATGAGGCAGACACAGAGGCCAGCGACACGGATCCATTGTAAACGAGCAGATATGTCAGGTTTTCCTATCGTATCAAAGACGGAATAGATACTTGAGGCGAGCCCATTGATTCCATAAGCAAGCGCCAGCCATGGCATGAGTGGTTTGACGTCCATCCACTTTGAGCCAAGTATGAGATCGACCATATCATTCGAAACGAGCGCAACGCCGATGGCGGTGGACGTGCAAATAAGCACTGACCAATAAAGGACCGTCAGGTAAAAATCCCTCAGTTTGTTCGGTTGATCTTGAATTCTTTGACATCACCGGAAACAGCACAGCAATCATTGGGAGATTAATTTCTTGTGTGGGAGCTGAAGCAACGTCGGTGGCAACTTCGTATCGGCCCATAGCTGCCGCACCAGCAAAGCCGCCGATCAATATTTTGTCGATTTGAACACTGAGATAGACACCCATGCTCCTCACAAACGTCCATATAGAAAACGACCAAAGCTCTGGTACTTTTCGCAGTGAAAGCCTCGGACGGAAGGGCGACAAGATATAACTGAGCGCTATGCTGCAAACCCGCTCCGTCATGATTCCGATAACAAGCGCCCAGTAGTTCCGAAGTACGAAGGCGGCGATGAGCCCGGCGACGAATGCCACGAGAGAGGGATAGACGCGATATTGAAACTGCTTATGAAATGTTAGATCCCGTCCGAAGTCCACAATCCCGACATTCTCGAGGCCGCCTAGAAGCGTTCGAACGGCAAGCACCTTCACAACGGCAGCCGCGCGCGGTTCATGGAAATAAATGACTGTCAGGGGCGCTGCAAGCCAGATGGCCACGGACAGCACGAGGCTCAGGATAATGAAGATCGTCCAGGCTGCGTCGTAATGTTCGCGTGTGGGATTGCGATGGCGGATTATAGCGAGGTTCTGACCAGTCTGACTGAATATCTCGATCGTTCCGACTACAATCATCGCGATGGTAACGACGCCATAGTCTGCGGGAGTGAGCAGGCGAGCAAGGATGATTGTACTAACGAGTCCCTGTCAGCCTGCCGACCCATCGGAGGCCGATCATCCACGCCGACCCCTTTACCGTGTGCCGCTGTAGACTTGCGTGCTCTAAATCTTCGGGTGCGGCCATCGGTTAGATTATTGGATTTTAGATGTAACGTATAACAAACATGACAACGCATATTCTGCCTGGATCAGCAACATTCAACTTATTTCATACATGTGGAGCGTCAAGGAAATCAAACTAATACCTAATATTAAAATACTTCGAAGTAAATTCGAAAGCCTTGAGCGGTGAGCGCCCACACCATGCAGTCTGCCGCAAACTGCTAAAATAGATTGATCGGGTAGCCGCCTCGCTGACAAGCTTCTCGTCCGATAAAGCGCGAATTGTCTAGTTCAAGCAGTCCAAAAGTAGAACGCAAATTCAGAGGGGGTCCAATTTTGCACGTGCCGATTCATATGATGATCAATCAGATGCAATCACGGCTCACTAAAGAATAAATGAACGCAATCATGACTGAGCAGTTCACTGAAATCGACAAATCTTATGGCCTTCTGACGCAGCAGGCCTGACCATCGCTGCCAGATCCATGACTCATCTCCTTTGAAATGCTTGGCATTCATTGGGAACAAACGTATCAATTTGCGGAAGCAAACCATTTTCGGTTAACAAATCCTCTATACTTAATTTTTCCCGCTTGATATCAAATACTTGGGTATAGCTTGTTCTGCCTGAAAACAATTGAGCAAAGAAAAGTGTACTGGCGGTACCCCCAGGATGAAAGACTACTTTTCCCTGATCGGCCAATACATACCGCTGATATTCTAGGTCACAAGTTATGAACATCTCAGTTGTTGGGATCGTTTCGATTAACGATACGCCGTTAAGGCGCGTGTAATTACTGAACGTTCCCACTTCGACATTCGGCTTTTTTTGAGTCAAATATTCGCTGAGCCCTTGACGAATATCTTCCTGGTATATCCGCTCGGTGGCCACACCGTCGCCAAATTGAAAAATCAGTACGGCGGAGATAATTAACGCGCCAGCGGCTCGTATGGGGCCCGATGTGAATCTAAACCGTTCCGAGATATTAGATATAGAAATTGCCGCAAGAACGCATACGATAGGTACAAAGGCAAGAATATGTCGTGAGGCGTGGACTTGGGCCGTTACGATCAATCCGACAAGTAGTAACAGTGGAAGTACGATGACTGAGTATGGTCGCAGTAGCCACGCCCGGATATTTATCGCGGTATTCGAAAATAAGCCCCTCCGTTCTTCATCGTTTTTAATTACTCGACTTAATCTCGCGAACTGGAATCGCCTGAGAAGAGAAAGGCCACCAATTAGTGCAAGCCCAGAGGTGATCGCTCCAGAACAAGCAATCAAATCCCACGGATACAAAACGATTTGTTCGAGCGGGGATTTTCCACCAGTAACCACAAGGTTGTCGTACATCAGCATATGCATGAGATTATCAAGATCCCATGGCGTGAAGTTGAAGAAGGATGACGCGCAATAGAATGAAACAAAGACACAAAGTGAAAGAAAAAGGCGGCCCCAAATGTTATTGGTTGGGTTCGCGAATATAATCACTGCCACTGGCAGCAATGATGGTAGAAAGAATTTATCTGCCATCGCTACTGCTGATACCGCCACTGCCAAGTAAAACCAAAAGTCTTTGTTGGATACTCGATTCAGCCAAGCGGCAAGTATTGTGAGATAAAATAGAAAAAAAGATGAAATGTCGGCCGTCCCAACATCAGATAGGATTATATGTAACGGCGAAAAAGCCAGAAAATATGACGATAAAAAGCAAATGTGTCGTGCGAAACCCAACGCATTCAAAAGGATATAGCAGAGCAAGATACTCAGAATTGCGTACGTCAAACTGATGAATCGCAGAACGACTGCCGCGTTGTATTTGACGTGAAGAATATTTCCCAAGAATGCGTCAATTACAAAAAGCTGCGTCGGCATAAAAAGCGGATATCCACTAGGCTTGGCCAGCGGATTTTTGAAGTCCTTTGCCACAACTATGAAACGATAATCGTCCGGGTGGAAGCTGTAATCGCTTGTGGAGCCATAGCCCACCAACCAGTGCACACCTGCATATCGGACGGAAACAGCCAATACCACAAGCGATAAGAGCGCCAGAAACACGAATATTTTGGATCTGCTTCGAAGGGCGTGCATAGCGCAATCATCAGCCGCCCCCAATGGGGCGCACAAATCGAAATGTTACACTGTTGATCCAATATGCACCACTCATCAGTTGGGTGGCTGGTTACCTCCAGAAGAACAGCGCCACAATAGTAGAAACAACAAACTAACATCGTATCTGCTCCATCCAACGGGCAACTAGGAGGCGTGTGCGGAGAAGCCACGATACCAGATCATCGCTGCGAGATGAGCTACTCACAGCGTAATCATCTACACTTTGAAATGGGCCGTGATCGTTGTCGAAGTCTGCAGATAGTGCTGCAAGGTCACCGCGCCACATTCACCACCGGAATGAAGACGAATGGTATTAAACGCAACCTGGTGAACGGCATTGCCAATCTCGTTACCAAGCGCTCTGTTAGCTGCATTACGCTTGGACGAACACAACTACCATATTAGAATGCCAATTGGATCGCTCTATCGGGTTATAATGTTAAATGTGGAGAGAATAAAAAATTAGGTGACCCGTTCGGCGAATCTGCTGTGCGTCTTAATTCCGGTCATGAAGCTCATTGATCACGTGCAGTGCAAGCGATGTGTAATAACTGCCACGAAAACGAAATGTCCCGAAAAAATGCAGAAAACTACTCTCTCCAGGTCGAATACCTGGTGTGAAATTGGCATATTTCGGAAACGGCAGCACCACCGCACCTTCCGAATTTGCAACGGCGAAATTTGAGGCGCACTGCTCGGTGCCCCATTCCTTCCATCGCGCGCCGAGCAATTCCTCCATCTTCGTGTGAAATTCCTCGATTCTTTGTCGGGGGAAGCCGCCTTTGGCAAAGCCGGCAAAGCCGGAAGAGGCACGCACGTAACGTAGGTTTTGGGAATTCGGGTATCGATCGAAAAGGCGCTCTGCCTCGATCCCTATATAATTGCTATCATTGGCTCTCGCTGGCTCCACCCAATTTGCCATGGGTGCGATCTGGCGCCCCATACCGCTTAACGTGAAGGCAACATTATTTTCGACGCAGTCAACAACTTCGTGAATATCAGGTCCTAAGGTCAAAGTATCACAATCGAGCTGCATAACGTATTCATTCGCCGCGCGATCGAGAATGTAGATCAAGCGCTCCCACGTTCCCCCACGTTGGCAGGCACCCGTGTAGATCTCGTCCAGATTGACGAAGTCAATGCCAGGAAAATGCTCGCGCAAAAGTTGACGCGACACATCAGTGACACCTTTGTATAATATTGCAACGATCTGGCCGCGCCCAATCTGCGCGTAAAACGATTTGAGACCCAGCAGGTACATCTGGACGTAATCTTCGGAGACCATACTGACGATGGTCCATGGCGCGGAGCGCACCGGCATTGGCGGGGTCTCCAATATTTGACGCGTTTGCCGGTAAAATCGGGCCAGCCGGAATTTCCTAATTCGGCGTTTTAGCATTGGTTCTCGCCCGTGCTCCGTTATCTTCGACAGACGGCTTACGAAACCGCGTGCACAACACGAGGTAAAAGCCGATCATAACCAGCACCAGAAGACCGTCGGCCAATACGGCGCCCATCACGAATGTTTCGAACGACACAATTAGAACCCTCCAGGCAAAATCGGCAGCAATTAGAGAAACAGATAGAAACCCAATCGCGGCCACGAGCGGCCAGCCAAATCTTCCGTAAGTCCAGATAAGTCGCATTATTCCTTACCATCGCCCTGAAGGATAATTGTTTCGCCGCCAACCACGCGTTCGCCCTTCCGAACAGATAACGAGAACTGGCCAGGCAATTCGGCAACAACCGTGCTGCCAAGCAATATGCGGCCAATTCGCTGCCCTTTGTCGAGATGCTCGCCAGGGTGAACCCAAACTTTAAGTCGACTCGCCCAATAGCTGGTAATCAGTCGGACCTTGAGCTCGCCGAGATTAGTCTCGAGCGTCACGATCTGCTGCACAGGCGCCACCTTGCCCCTGAGGAAGATCGTTTGCTCAAGCTGGTTTTCTGCCACATCACGTTGCAGATAAGTGCCTTCCACTTCTACATCTTTGACCATACCGGCAACAGGGGTGCGAACGACATGTACGTCCCAGAACGATAGCCCCACGACCAAATAGGTAATCCCGTCATGGAACTCGAAGTTCTTAACTACGCCATCGGAAGGTGAGACGAGGTTGGCGCCGGAGGGGATCGTGCGATCGGGATCGCGGGCGAAAAACGCGAGATAGTCGCCACCGAATTTTCCCTGTTCTACCCAAGATTCGATCTGAGCCGTCGGCCAACGCACTTTCGGCGGAAGAAACGGTTTCACGAGCGGAGAAGGGAAAGGAAAATTGATGACGAGCAACACGACTGCTAGAGCACAGATCGCGAGTATTACAAGTTGAACGAAAAGTATCCGTATATTTGGCCGAACTATGCGGGGCACGTGATTATTTCTCATGGCCTGGTTCCGCACAAAAGGCGTCGAACTGTGACGCATGTGCGCGGCGGTTCTGCATCGATCATAGGAGCAACATATTCCGGCCGTCTTGGGCCAATTGATTCAAGATACATATTTTTCGAGCCGTGGAAATGTTTCCGCTTGGCAATTTCCAGCTTTATGCCTAGGCGTTCGAAATTGTCCTTTATCCTATTCATCGGCAAGGCATTTCAGATTCGATGCAAGAGAGAATAACGCATTGGTCCGCTGTTGAGCAATCGCGCGAACGAGCACAATATCCTCATAGCGGCCCACGGGTTTCCGCGGCTGTTCTGAACATGTATCGGATACCCAGTCTGCATCAAGTATTTTCCCGTACCAGTGATTTGAAGGGGCGCATGCATAGTTCTGGGACTGTGGGTCAGTAACATAACGGGGAAACGTCACGTCTCGCGAATCCCGCACGACATTAGCGAATTATGTGCTTTCGAGCCCCGTGGATTCGATGAGATCGCTGACATCGATTGGTAGGTGGCCTACGTGATTGCGTTTCATCAAGTGGCGCTTTTGCATGCGAGACGCAACGGAGGTCTTTTTCCGCTTGGTTAGGTATGGGCTCCAGATATCTGCTTCAATATTTTTAAGCTCAACGCATGCAAACTACAGCATCCCCAGATGCTTCATCGTAGTGCGGGAGGGGGAGCATCTGACCGTGTGAATGCGGTCAATACCGGTAAGGCGGAGCCTCGTGACCCCGATGTGCGCTGTATCGGTTGGCCGCATCATATCGTGAGCCACGTTCAAGGTATTCATGGGTGCATTTCAAATGTGGTGATTTAAGCGGCTTTAGAAAATGAGGAAACCCCAATCAAAGTTTAATCTATATCTGAGGTACACTTCCGGCCCACGATAAGTCATACTGCAGATAGCTTATGCTACAGCGGATAGTAAGATCATGAATCTCTTCAAGTTTCACGTTCGCAGGATACTTGGCCTGCCGGTTCACTATTACTTCAAACGCGCTGGAGTGCCTGCAGCTACCCATCTGCCAATTCTCATCGGGCTGGGACGGCTGCTTCCGATCCGGTCGGTGCTGGAATTTGGGGCAGGTAGTTTTAGCACTCTGACGTTTCTCGATCACGGCCTATTTCCCCATTTGGAACGGATACTCTCTTTCGAAACCGATCCTGATTGGAAGCGGAGGGTGGAAGCGCAGGTTGGTGGAGATAAGCGCCTCACGCTCGAACTTATTGACCCTGATGTCCCAAGAATTGCCGCAACTTGCGATTACGGCGCCTTTGATCTCGTGTTCGTCGATAATGGCCCATTCAGGGCCGAAACAATCAAGGAGGTCACAGCGCACGCGCGAGAATGGAAATTGGCGGTTATCCATGATTTCGAAAATCTTCCATACCAGCTGGCCGCCAGCGCAGCCAAGACCCGCTTCTGTTTTGATGCTTACTGTCCGCATACCGCTGTGTTCTGGAATGAAGGTAGGCTTGGAAAAGATATTCGGCCTAGCTTGAAAATGATGAACAAGGCCTTCGCACAGCATGTCAAGACGCTTGAGGCTGACGACGCCCGAGGCTGGTCTAAGATTGTGAATGAAGTCGTTGGCCAACCGGTATCGTGAACAGTCAATCACGTCGAAAAATGCAACCCTATGCCGTTGTCGCCGGCATCGATCTCAACGGCCTCGGCGTATTGCGCAGTTTGGGGGGCGAGGGCGTGCCGCTGGTCGCGGTCGACACCGATTTGACCAAACCCACCATGGCCACTCGTTTCGGGCAGAAAATCCGTATAGCGGCCCTTTCAGGCCCCACTTTCATAGAAGCCCTGACGGAATTGCGTGGTCGTTTCGACGCCAATCCCGTGTTGTTTGTTACGCAGGAGGCAAGCGTCGCTTCCGTCTCTGACGCGCGCGAAAAACTCGGCCCGATTTATCGCTTTACTTTGCCCCCGGCTGATATTGTCCGCAGCCTTCAGGACAAGCTCCGCTTTCAAGCACTTGCGAAAAAAAACAGCTTTCTGGTCCCGCGCGGGGTGAGCCTCAGCCGTTCGGCCGGCACGGAACCCGCGCACGCCCTGCGTTTTTCCTGCGTCGTCAAATCGATAACCAAAGACGCGCGCTATGGCGAGCGCTTCGGCAAGGCGTCGAAGGTAGCCTCGTCCGACGAACTGGAGCAGTTATGGTCGCGCATGAGTAAGGTTGTGGATGAGGTCATCGTCCAAGAATGGATCGAGGGCGGCGATGAGAATGTCTGATTTCTGCCTGCAATACCGCCCGGCCAAAGGCGAAAGCACCTCTTTCGCGGGCCGCAAGCTCTGCCAATGGCCTCCGCTGGTCGGCGGAACGGCCAGTTGCGTGCCGGCGCCGGAAGCTGCCGAAGAGCTCACGCGATTGACCGACCGCTTTTTCACGCGCGTGGGCTTCGTGGGATTGGGGAGTATGGAATTCAAGCGCGACCGCCGTGACGGCCTATTCTACATGGTCGAGCCTACGGTCGGTCGCACCGATTACCAGGAAGAAATCGCGGCGCTAAACGGCATAAACATTCCCTATGTGGCCTATCTCGGCGAATTGGGCGAGGGCCCACCTGCGCTGAAAACCGCGCCTTCGCCCATCGCCTGGCGGGACCCGATAGGTTATGCCAACGCCCGCGCTGCAGGGGCGCCTGATGTAATGAGCAAGCTTTCCCCGAATATCAGAATTTGCGACGCCTATTTCCGACTGAACGATCCGATGCCTTATATCGCCCTAAAACTTCAGGCAGTGAAGTGCAGGCTTGCCCGATGAGGGCCGTCAAGAACCGGGCAAAGGAATGGTTAGGGAGGGTGCGCCTCGCTCCCAGGGCAAAGCTCGCTCAGATGCAGGATGCGCGAGGGCTGCCAGTGGCAGATCCCGGACCCAAACGCGTGGTAGAGGAAGGCATATCCTGGCTCGCCCGAGCGCAAGACAAGTCGCTCAGCCATGATGGTGGAGTCGCTCGGCATTTCAGCGTAATCGACGGCTGGGCATCCTCCTATCCGGAAACAACGGGCTATATCGTGCCGACGATGCTGGCCTTTGGCGAAGAGACAGGCCAGAGCGAGCCAATAGTGCGCGCGCGGCGTATGCTCGACTGGGTAGTTTCAATCCAGCTACCCGAAGGCGGCTTCCACGGAGGTATGGTCGGTCAGGAACCACGCGTGCCCGTCACCTTCAATTCAGGGCAGATTCTTCTTGGTCTCGCCGCGGGAGCAGAAAGGGACAAGTCCTATCTCGAGTCGATGCGCCTTGCAGCCGACTGGCTCGTCAAGACGCAGGAAGCCGATGGTTGCTGGCGACAGTTCCCTACCCCTTTTGCCGCCCCAGGCGAGAAGTCCTACGAAACCCATGTGGCGCTTGGTCTCTTCGCGGCCCACGCCGTGGATAAGGAGCGCGGCTATGCCGAAGCGGGCTTGCGCCAGGTAAATTGGGCGCTGCGCAGCCAGAGTAGCAATGGCTGGTTCGCGCATTGCTGCCTTGAAGATCCGCAGCGCCCGCTCACCCACACGCTAGGCTACGCGCTTCGCGGGCTAATTGGCGCCTATAGCATTTCCAAACATGAGCGCCATCTGCATGCAGCTTGCCGGACCGCAGACGGCTTGATGGGCGCTCTAGATCCAGATGGTCGCCTTCCTGGCCGTCTAGATGCACAATGGCGGGCGGCGGTTAATTGGGTGTGTCTCACCGGCACCTCGCAAATCGCCGAATGCTGGCTGTTGTTGCACCAGGCGACACAACGGGGCGACTACAAAAACGCGGGCCTTCGCGCCAACTCGTACGTGCGCCGCACGGTGTCTGTTGACGGACCGGCCGACATCCGAGGCGGCGTCAAAGGCTCGTTCCCTATCGATGGTCGTTACGGCCGCTGGCAATACCTGAACTGGGCGTGCAAATTTACCATAGATGCTAATCGGGCAGAGAGGGCTTTGACCAAGGCGAACGATAGTGTGTGAAGCGCCATTTCGACTTGGCCTCATCGGCGCGGGCGTTGTCACGCGCACGTTGCATTTTCCGAGTGTGCTGGCGTCAACGCGCGTAGTGCTTTCGGCTCTGGTGGACCCCAACGTGGAGCGCGCGCGGCAGCTCGCCCGCGAATTCGGACAGACGACCAAAATTGCGCCGCGTGTCGAAGATATTCTTTCAGACGTTGATGGGGTGCTGATTGCCACGCCGAACCATACGCATCATGACATCGCCGTGACCTGCCTGGGCGCTGGCGTTCCTTGCCTTGTCGAAAAACCTTTGGCGACTACGGTAGCCGAGGCAGAGGAGATGTGCCAAGCTGCAGAGCAGGCGGGCAAAGTTTTAGCCGTCGGGTACACTACCCGCTTCCGTGACGAGGTGGTGCTGCTGCACGATTTGCTGGAAGCGCGCTATTTTGGCGCGGTCCGGCGCTTTCATTATCAGGAAGGTACCATCGGCGGCTGGTCGCCGGTGTCGGGCTATATCACCGATCGCAAAGCCGCCGGCGGGGGCGTTCTAACTGTGGTTGGAACGCACTTTATGGACCGAATGCTTTATTGGTTTGGTTATCCCGATGACTGCGGCTTGGTGGATGACGCCCAGGGCGGACCTGAGGCACATGCCTGTGCGATGTTCAAGTACAGCACGGGCTGTGCACCATTCGAGGGGAGTTTGTTGCTTTCGAAGACGGTCAAGCTGCGGCCGGGCCTTGTGATCCAAGCCGAGCGTGGCGATGTGATTTTCCCCATGGGGCGGTCGCCGCTTTATTTCCGTCCGCGCGAGTATCCGAAGCTGCAGCAGATATTGGCCCCGCGCGGACGCCGTGTTTTCAGTCTTAAAAAGGACGATGCTCAACTTGAAATCGAAAACTTCGCCGATGCGTGTTTGGGACGCGCTACGCCCATAGTGGATGGACGGCAGGCGCTGCTATCCGTTCGACTTTTGACGGAGCTCTACAGCAAACGGACGCCTTTACGCGAAAGTTGGGCCGAAGCTCCCGGACCGGTAGCCACATGAAGGTGGCGGTCTTCGGCGCATCGGGCTTTGTTGGCTCCACAGTGACCGAGCGTCTTATTCGCCAGGGTATCGAGACACGCGCCCTCATACACAGTTACGGCAATGCCTGGCGGCTCATGCGTGCAGGAATTCCCTTGACACCTGTTGACGTGACCTCCGCAAGCGATGTCGCAAGCGCGTTGTCCGGCTGCACCCATGTCGTCAATTGCACGCGTGGTGGCAGTGCGGTGATGTTAGGCGGCCTGAAGAATTTGCTTTCGGCTTCGAAGGCAAACAGTGTGCGGTGCTTGGTGCATTTGAGCAGCGTTGCCGTCTATGGCGATCCGCCCCACCAGAAAGCGAGCCGAGGAAGCTCTTCCGCAGCCCGCGCTAAGCTCCTATGGCGCTGAGAAGTTAAAGCAGGACAATCTGGTGGCTTCGGCCGGTGCGAACCAACTCGACTGCATTGTGCTCTGCCCACCCAATATTTCGGGCGTATATTCGACCTTTGTCTGCAATGTGCTCGCTGATATTCGCGCGGGCAGCTTCGCCTTGTTGGACGGCGGGTCACGTCCGCTCAACACTGTGGACGTCGACAATCTGGCGTATGCTGTTCTGCTTGCGCTTAAAGTCGGTAAAAGTGACGCGAAGCGCATTTTCATTTCTGATGGCGGACAAGCGACCTGGAAGGATTTGGCAGATGCACTACTGCCATTGGCAGAGCGCAGCACTCCGCTTTCGGCACTCGCAGTAGGTGAAGCGGAAATACCGATAACGACCCGACCCAGAACCTCGCTGTGGAAGAGTGTTAAGCACCTTTTCTCGTCGGACGTGCGTGAAGCATTGCGTCGCGATCCGATTTGGGCAAGCTTCGACAAGCGGCTTCGAAGCTTTGCGAAATTGGGGGGCAAAGGAATGGAGGAGTACCTTCGGCACTCAATCGAAGGGCCCGCAAGAATTGCCAAGGGTGCAAACTCCAATCCGCTCTCTTCACGTTACAACACAGTGCAGGTGCGGAATGTCAGGCACCGTATCGACCACGCCCGCGAAGTTCTCGGCTATGATCCACCGCTGGATTTCGCCGCCAGCTTGGCGCGTTTTCGAGTGTGGTACGAAACCATGCATGGGATGGACCAGCCTTTTTGGCAGCTGGCAAAATTACTTGAGACATTATCAATTCTTTGCCCTAGGCAGTAACTGAACGTAGAAAGGCTTCGAGTTTTCGAGCTGGTCGGCGCGCGATAGACCGGCCTTCACGCTTTCCGGCAACTGCGCGATCATACCTTTTCGCACGCTTTTCTGCGACCCAGCGCTTCAGCTGCTCGGCCACAGCACCGGGCTCGCTTACATAAAGTCCAGCGTTGCGCTGCCGTACCAGCCTCGCCGGAATGCCATCATCGAGACCCAGACCAAGAATGGGCCTCCTCGTAGCAAAATATTCGAACACCTTGGCTGGCACGTTTAGTAGATCGAGAGGCGATTGCAGAAGTAACAGTACGTCGCTTTCGCGTTGGAGACTTGAGTCATCGCTATAAGTCACACGCGGCTTGAGCGCAACGAACTCCGACACGTTATATTCTGCTGCACGCGGGGCAATATCTTTTACCGAGGGACCATGATAGGAAACCTGCACGTCGCGGGTAGTCAAGCCTGAACGCTTGATCGCTTCGTACAAGATCGACGGATCGCGCAGCCCGCTATACATTGCGCCGACATAGAGAATGGAAAGCGGCTTATCGCGCTCGACCTTGCGCATCGGAGTATCAGCTGCGTCATCCGGATCATAGCCATTGTAAATAGCAATAGTCGGCTTGCCGAACCTCGCCCCGAAAGGTATCTGCCCATGGCTCGGACACAGCGATCGTGCCCGTAGCTTACCTTGTGACACTGCGCTCCATCACCGTATCGATTTTTGCCGCCAGCCGGGCTTAGGTGTGTAGACATCACGGCTCCAGCCGTCGCGATATTCCGCGATCCAAGGTGTGCCGCCCACAGAACTCAGTTTGCGTGCTATCAAAAACGTCGTGAATGGCGGGCCACTGGCGTAAATTAGGTCGAATTCAAGCTCCTGCAGTAGGCGACGTCCCGTCTTCACGGCTTGCGGCAGCCAGCCAACATAGCGGTCCGGCATCTCGAAAAGATTGCGCAATTGGTTCTTAAGCCATTTGCTTACTGACGGCTGTGGTCTGGACGTATTGGCAATTTCGTGTGTCACGTTCGTTAACGCCGCTCGTCGGCCCCATGCCGAAGGACTTAGCTTGTCAATGTCAAACCACTTCGTGCGGATTATATTTTCCGGCGAGAGTGAGGTATTAAGCGAAGCGTCATGATGACAACGCTCTGTGGTAAGTACCTTAACGTCGTGCCCAGCATCGCCAAGATATTCTGCCATCCGCGCCACGCGCACGGCACCGATGTCATTGCCTGGCGGAAAATACCATGAGATTAGAAGTATTCTCATGGCACTACCAAGAAACGTCCTCTGTCACCGCCAAATGCCTCGCGTGTCTATGATGATTTTAAGGTTCAGTAGTTCGCGATCGACACGTTTAAATTGGCGATGGTCAACGAGTAGCACAATAATGTCTGCGGCGGTTAGGGCCTCGCGCAAATTGGCACGGCGGAGACATTTGAAGGATATGAGGCTTGCGGGTAACTCTTTGATGTTGGGTTCCACCACCAGAAGCTCGCCTATCTTGTCGCGCGCCGAGCATTTCGACGATGTGAAGCGCGGGGCTTTCGCGCAAGTCATCGATGTCTGCCTTGTAGGAAAGGCCAAGGCAGGCGATGACTGGTTCACGCAGCCGCGAGGCGGCTGCTCTTACCTTCTCAACAACAAGATCTGGTTTGGAGTCATTCACGTCGCGGGCAGCACGAATGACTTTGGTGAACTCCGGGGCGGCAGACACGATGAACCATGGGTCTACGGCGATGCAGTGACCACCAACGCCCGGGCCGGGAGATAAAATGTTTACGCGGGGGTGATGGTTGGCAAGTTCGATGAGTTCCCACACATTGATATTGAGCTTGTCGCAGATGATCGATAGCTCGTTTGCAAAAGCGATGTTCACATCACGGAATGCATTCTCGACCAGTTTGGCAAGCTCCGCGGTACGCGCGTCAGTCAAGTAGAGCTCACCTTTGACGAAAGTTTCGTAAAGCTCGGCCGCGTAACTCGCACAACGCGGAGAAATGCCGCCGATAATGCGGTCATTACCCGTCAATTCGCGTAAGACACTCCCTGGTAAGACGCGCTCGGGGCAATGCGCGACATGGATATCCGCGTCTTCCCGCATCGGATCAGGCAAGCGAAGTTCGGGGCGCTTCTCTCCCAACCAGGCACAAATTTGTTCCGTGGTTCCCACTGGCGATGTCGATTCAAGAATGACGAGATTGCCCTTCTTCAGTAGGGGCGCAATCATTTCTGTGGCTTGGCGGACGTAAGTGAGATCTGGTTTCTTGCCCTCGGCGAATGGCGTGGGAACGGCAATAATGAAGACGTCGGCTGGCTCCGGTGTAGGCGTCGCCCGTAATTTCCCAGCAGACACTGCGGCTTGTACCAGCATGTCGAGATCGGGTTCGACGATATGAACGCGTCCTTTGTTAATCACCTCCGCGATTGAGGGCTGAATATCAACGCCGATAACTTCGAACCCTCGGCCGGCAAGGATGGCGGCTACTGGCAAACCGACATAGCCAAGCCCAAGCACCGAGACGCGCTTCTCGCTTGGAGTTGCAAACACCTTTGTGAAGGTATCGTCAGCGAAGCGTGGCATTACCGCTTGTCCTCCAGAAGGGATGCAATAATACGTTCACAGGCTTTGCCGTCACCATAAGGATTGTGAACGGCGCTCATTGCGTTATAGGCCGATTTATCGTCAAGGATTTCGGAAGCGGTCTTGACGATTAATTCGGTATCGGTGCCGACCAACTTGACCGTACCTGCAGCAACCGCCTCAGGCCTCTCCGTCACTTTTCGCAGCACAAAAACCGGCTTTCCAAGAGAGGGTGCTTCCTCCTGAATACCTCCACTGTCAGTCAGCACGCTGTGGCACTGGGAGAGCATGAAAACGAATTCCAGGTAATCAAGAGGCTCGATCAGTATCACATTTTTGTGCTTTTCGAGAGGAGCAAATGCACTACGAACATTGGGATTGGGATGGATTGGAAAAATAATTTGAACATCTGGACGGTCTGCCAGTCGGATCAAAGCAGCACAGATATCGCGGAATCCCTCGCCGTAGCTCTCACGGCGGTGACAGGTGACGAGCAGCATCTTCTTTTTCGCATCAATAAATGGAAATTGACCGACGAGCTTAGCTCCGAGTTTTTTCGTCACTGAGAGGGCCGTTCACGACATCGAAGAGAGCGTCAATGACCGTATTGCCGGTGACGACGATGTTATCGCTATTAATCCCTTCGCGTCGCAGGTTAGAAGCTGCCTGCTCGGTCGGAGCATATAGTCTGTCAGCAATAGCATCGGTTAGTTTTCGGTTTATCTCTTCAGGCCATGGCGCATAAATATTGCCTGTGCGCAGACCTGCTTCGACGTGTCCGACTGGGGTCTTTTGATAATAGGCGGCGAGGGTGGCTGCCAGTGTCGTCGTTGTGTCGCCGTGGACGAGAATGCGGTCTGGTTTCCGATCTCGGATAATGTCTTCCATTCCACTTATGACCCGTCCGGTTAAATCACCCAGCATCTGGTTTGGCTGCATGACGTCGAGATTGACATCTGGGGAGATAGAAAACAGGTCAAAGACCTGACGGCTCATTTCTCGATGCTGTCCCGTGGCACACACTTGGACATCAAAGACCTTTATGGCTTGCAGTCGCCGAATGAGAGGGGCCATCTTGATGGCCTCCGGGCGTGTGCCAACGACTAGTAACAATCTTTGCATTGGGTAATCATTCTAGAGCGGTCACTCATGCCATCATATGGTGAATGGGGAATTTGACCAGAACAAGCATCACCCGGCTCTCGGAAGATCCGGATAGGATTAATTGAGCCAAACATGCGAAAGAGGGTGGAGAGGCGCGGGTATGGGAAACATTTCGACTTTCTTTCGGATGTTGAGAAGCCTCTTGCCAAGGCTGGGATTGGCAAGGCGCGTCGTCGTTATTGGGCTGTATTGCATCATTGGTTTCTTAGCCGTTTTGAGTATCCCCTTGGTGTCGATATCTCTCATGGATTCGTTGCAGGTTTTTCCTCCAATTACCCAGTCTCAATTAAACGAAGCCCTGAGCGGTCCGCCTTATGCCATCGTCATTCTCTCGGCGGGGCGTCGCGCCTATGCACCCGAATACGGCGATGAGACCATCGACGCACTGACATTGGAACGTGTCCGTTACGGCGCCCTCTTGGCCCGCCGTACCGGATTGCCTGTTCTTGTTAGTGGCTTTGGTGTTGGCCCGAAAGAACCGCCTCTGGCGCAACTGATGGCGACGGCATTATTGCAGGACTATGGGATTCGTGCGCGTTGGCTCGAAACCCGCTCAAGCAACACGGCGGAGAACGCCATCTATTCGTCAGAGATTTTGCGGCACGCCGGCATAACCCACATCATTCTGGTCACCCACGCTTGGCATATGCCAAGAGCGGTGGCCGCGTTCGAGGCTAATGGAATTTCTGTAATCCCAGCGCCGACCGCGTTCTATGCTCCGACCATGGGTAACATCGGAGCCGAATTGGTCCCGAGCTTCGAAGCCTTTAGGATGTCAGGGTACGCAATCCACGAAATCATTGGAAGAGCGTGGTACCGTCTTCATTATGGGTATCAATGACCGAATCCTTGCGGTCCCTCTCAGACTATGCAATCTCCTAGAGAGCGGGCGAATTCGCCTTCACTCTCTATTCTCACAGTCACCACGTTGTTTCCAAATTCTGTGCAAAAGGCGCACGGCATATTTGTCGAAACCAGATTGCGCAAACTGTTGGAGACTGGCGAAGTAAATGCCCGTGTGCTTGCACCCGTTCCCTGGTTGCCGCCATTCGTCGATTATGCGGGACAAGGGAAACTCCGAAGTGTGGCTCGCCATGAGTTTCGGAATGGGCTCGAAATCGAACACCCGCGATATTTTGTCGTGCCCAAAGTGGGCATGTCTCTGACGCCGTTTACGCTCTATCGCACCATGCGTCGCGCGGCGAAGCGTCTTCTCAACTACGGGGTTTCGCCCCGATGTGATCGATGCTCATTATTTTTATCCAGATGGCGTGGCCGCCGTATGGTTAGGAGAACATTTGGACATCCCCGTCGTCGTGACAGCGCGCGGGACAGACGTAAATCTCATTCCTAAATTCCGTATCCCACGTCGATTGATCGGGCGAGCTGCCGCCAAAGCGGACGGGCTCATTACCGTGTCCCAGGCGCTCAAAGATGAGCTGGTCGAGCTAGGCGTCGCACCGGAGCGCGTTGTCGTTCTCCGGAATGGCGTTGACTTGGAGCTCTTTCGACCCATGGATCGGGCCGCGGCGCGAAAGCGCCTGGGGCTCGTCCGGCGCACCTTGGGCTCAGTTGGCCATTTGATTGAGCGCAAAGGTCATCATCATGTGATCCGTGCGCTGGAGCGGCTTCCGGACACGGACCTCCTGATTGTGGGCGATGGGCCGGAACGAAGTGCTCTCACCGCGTTAGCGGAAGAGCAGGGGGTGAGCGCCCGCGTTCACTTTCTTGGCACGATGACTCAAAGCGAGCTTTGTGAGCTGTACAATGCTCTGGACGTTCTTGTGCTGGCGTCCAGCCGAGAAGGTTGGGCCAATGTGCTCTTGGAAGCGATGGCCTGTGGGACGCCAGTCGTTGCATCGAATGCATGGGGGAATCCAGAGGTGGTCGCAGCACCTGAGGCCGGTGTGCTCATGCCAACCCTTGATGCGGCAGGAATCGTGGCTGCGATTGAGCGTCTTTATGCCTCTATGCCGTCGCGCGAAGCAACGCGCCATTATGCAGAAAAATTTGATTGGCAGCCCACCACGCAAGGCCAGCTCAAGCTCTTTCGCGAAGTACTAGCGAGACATCATCCGAAGAGTTGAGCGTAGCGGTCGACCATGAGTTTCTGATCGAAGCGTTCAAGGGCGACTTTTCTATTCGCTTGACCAAGGATGGTCCGCAACCCGCTATCAGTGATCAGCGCTCGCAGATTGTCACGAAATCCCTTTTCGTCCCCTGCGGCCGCGATATAGGGGCGGTTTGCTTCGGCCACCATGTCTCGTACATCACCAACGGCCAATGCTGCTACGGGCAGTTCACACGCCATCGCTTCAAGAAGGCTAAGAGGCATTTGTTCGGTGTCGGAGGAAAGCGCAAATACATCCATAGCGGTATAGGCCTGTTCAGGCGTTGAAAGTGCACCTGTGAACAGGATGTTGGCGCTTTGGCCGCTTGCTATCGCGGCTGCTTCGAGCCTTGGTCGCTCTGGGCCATCCCCCACAATGACGAGACGTAAGGAATTAGGTTTGTTACCAGAGGTAATCGCTGCGAATGCATTAATCAGCCGTATAAGATTCTTTTCCGGCCGCAAAGTAGCGACGGTACCAATAACGACGGCCTCTCCATACAATCTCGCTGGATGAGGGGGCTTAGCGAAACGTCGGCAGTCGACCCCGTTTGGAATGTAACAGGATGGAGTTCGCAGGTAGACGCCAGCGTCTCTCGAGCCAAACGCTCCAACTGTTTGGATGGCAGCACGATAGTCGTCTGATGCCCCGAAAGCGCGATGCGCCGCAGCCAGACCCGCCTCCGTAGTTGGCGGTTGGCTCTCTTCAGGGCCAAATCCATCTTCGATATGGACGTGCCGTAATATAGGGAACCAGCGATTGGCCAGACACCATTCAATGGCACCCCAGTTATAAGTGACGAGCAGATCCGCAGCGATCTTTCGAAGAGTGCGACGGATGTGTGCCAGGTTTAGTAATCCAACGTTCTTGTCATAGCCCTCTTTCCAGTACTCAACGGGGATTTCCACCGGAACATTGCTTGCCATGGCGTAATTGCCATCGAGCGCGATCACGGTATGGCGATAGCGGGACCCGTGGGCGGAGGCGAGTTGACAAAAACGCCTTTGAGCCCCTCCCACTTCAAAAGAGGAGAACACGTGTAAAAGGTGCTTTTGGTGGGATGGAGAGCGTTGGCGTTGCACGGCTTTCGTGTGATCTCCTGATACCCGCGGCCCTCGGCGGATTTGGCTAGAGGACTGAATTTCTTAAGATAACCATTACACCAAGCGTAACGTGGCGAATTAGAAAATAGGCTAAAATCGTCAAGGGCATGATCAGCTAAGCATGGTCGGATGTCACTAACTCCGTCGATTTATGCGCATTCTATTGTGGCGCTAGGTTATGCCGCCTTTGCGCCGATCCTGGTGTTTCGTGGCGCGCGTTCCTGGCTCAACGCCTTGTTCGCGCTTGCTGCTGCTGCAACCGCCCTCTGGGCAGCCTCAATCGTCTTTGTCGATTTGGTCAATTGGCCAGTTTGGACTGCGGAACTCGCGGGCTCTCTGCGTGACGGGCTCTGGTTCGCGGTCGTGTTGGCAATCATATATCCAGACGCCAAGAACCAGATAGTTTGGCGCATTCTCGCCGCGACCACGGCAGGAATTGTACTCATAAATGCCTTTTTCGCGGCCTCCGGTTTTGATGCTGGCGTAGTACTAGGCATCAGAGTGGATTTGAACGCAACGGCTATCGCAACCGTTATCGTCGGTTTTGTCCTCATCGAGAACATGCTTCGCAACATTTCCAAAGATCAATTTTGGTCGGCAAAGTATTTGGGAGTGGGAATGCTCTGCATTCTGTCATTGCAACTTCTCATTCGCATTCCGGAATTTCTTACCCATACGGCAAGCGAGAGTTTACTCATCGCGCGACCGTTTGTTTACTTATTAGCGCTCCCACTTTTTGTTGTGACCGCGGTACGCAGCCCGGCCTTGCAATTGCGGGTTCATTCTTCGCGTAAGTTTGTCTTTCACACCGCCTCGCTCATCGGCATGGGTATTCTGATTGAGGGAACGGCTCTGGCCGCCTATTTTGTCAGAACCTATGGCGGCGATAATGGAACAGTACTTTCTATTGTTTTGGGTGTTGCGGGCGCTATGGGTATTGCCATTGCAGCCTCCTCCTCGAGTGTCCGCTCAAGCCTAAGAACGTTCATCAATGAGAATTTCTTCAGTTATAAATATGACTACCGGCTTGAATGGTCGAAATTCATCCGCTCTCTGTCCTCGTCGGACGATAATAGCGTACCTCTGAAAGCTTTACGCACCCTGGCTGAGGTCATTGACAGTCCAGGAGGGGCACTCTGGATATTGCGACAGAATGCCCGCCAATTCGTGCCGGTTGCCAATTGGTCCATACGCACCGAGCTTGCGCCGATAAAGCCCGATGATCCTTGTCTCAGCGCTTTTAAGGACCAGGATTGCGCCTATCTTGAACTACAGCAATCCGATGAGAACAGTCTCCGCGAAGATCTGGCATGATAATTTCCCGGCCGCCTGGCTTGCGGTGCCGCTGCGCTATCGGGCAGAGCTCATAGGTGTCGCGCTCATCAATAAGCCGCGGGCGGAACGTAAACTTGATTGGGAAGACCGGAACCTCATCGGCCTGGTCGCCCTGCAGCTAGCCGCCTATATCGTTCAGGAAGAGACCGTGCAGACACTTGCTGATGCACGCCAGCTCAAAGAATTCAATGAGCGCTTCGCTTTTATCATCCATGATATCAAGAATACCGTGGGGCAATTGAGGCTGTTGGTGCGCAATGCGGAACAGTTCGGCTCGGACGCGGAATTCCGCAAGGATATGATCCTGACCCTTCGCCATTCGGTGGATAAGTTACAGGAGCTCCTCTCTCGCCTTAAAGGAGAAGGCGCTGAAGAGAAGAAAGCGCCAGTCAGGCAGGTGGATGTGAGCGCTCTCGTCTCGGCGTCTAGTTACTGAGAAACGCCAACTTGGTCAGGATGTTACCCTGGGCACCCATCCTTCTCGGATCATGGTCAAAATTGGCGAACCGGAAGCCCTGCTGCGTGTCCTGGAACATGTTGTCACTAACGCGATCGAAGCAAGCCCTGCAGGCTCGACCGTGAATATTGGAGTTGCAGCCAATGAAGATTCGGCTGAGATCATAATCAAAGATGAGGGCCCTGGCATGACGCAGGAGTTCATCGCCAATGAATTATTCCGCCCTCTCCGGACCAGAAAAAAGGACGGCTTTGGCATCGGCGCTTATCAGGCTCGCGAAATCCTGCATAGTTTTGGAGGCGATATTAACGTTCAAAGCAAAGTGGGCGAGGGAACAACCGTCCGGATTGTGTTACCATTGTTTATAACGACGCCGGAGGAGGCGTCCGTATGAAGAATAGCGCCGCTCCAACTCCTACCAATAAAGGCGCCATGCGGATTCTTCTTGTCGAGGATGACGCTGGGCTTCAGCGTCAGATGCAATGGGCACTGGCGCCTCACATAACGGTTCCTGCAGCTACCCGCGAGCAAGCACTGAAGGAATTTAAAGCGGGCGAACCTTTCAAGATCGTCATTCTCGATCTTGGTCTTCCGCCAGACGAGAATGGTGCCTCGGAAGGGCTGAAGACGCTGGAGGAGATTCTCAGCCTCGCGCCCGAGACAAAAATTATCATCGCGAGCGGTCAGGTGGATCGCACCAATGCGGTCAAGGCGGTCGGCAAGGGTGCTTTTGATTTCTTTGGGAAGCCTGTCGACATCGATGTGTTGAAACTCATCATCGAGCGCGCATTACGCATGTATGAGCTCGAGGAGGAAAATAAGCTTCTGCGAGAAGCATCAAATCAAGGGTTCCCCGATTTTGTCTTCGGTTCGCTCGCCATGGCGCGCGTTCAACGGCTGATCGAACGCGTTGGTCCCACGGACGTCAGTGTACTCATTGTAGGTGAAACGGGGACCGGTAAGGAAGTGGTTGCCCACGCGCTTCACGACGCTTCGCCAAGGCGGGCTGAGCGTTTTGCCGCCATTAATTGCGCTTCGATCCCGGAAAATCTCCTAGAGAGCGAGCTCTTCGGACATGAGAAGGGCGCCTTTACCGGTGCCCTCAAACAGACCAAGGGAAAATTCGAACTCGCCGATAAGGGAACACTCTTTCTCGATGAAGTAGGTGACATGCCATTGGCGTTGCAGGCTAAAGTCTTGCGATTTCTGCAGGACCATCAATTTGAGCGTGTGGGAGGGCGCACGCCCATTACCGTTAATGTGCGGTTGATTTCGGCCACAAATAAGTCCTTGGAGAAGCTCATCAAGGAGGGGTTGTTTCGGGAAGACCTCTATTATCGCCTGAATGAGATTTGTCTCGACTTGCCACCATTGCGTGATCGCGAAAGTGATGCGGTGATCTTGGCGCATCATTTTCTTAATGCCTTTAGCCGGATTAATCACAAAGATTTCAGAGGCTTGTCGGACGACGCGGTGGCCGCGATATCGCGCTATGATTGGCCGGGCAATGTGCGTGAACTGGAAAACCGCATGAAACGTGCGGTCGTCATGGCAGAGGGAAAGCTCATTACCGCAGCGGACCTTGATCTTTCAGCAGCAACGATGACAGAACCAAAGAGCCTTGATCTGCGTCAGGAAACCGAAAAGCTTGCACGCACTATGGCACAAGAGGCTCTGGCCAGAGCGCAGGGCAATGTGACAAAAGCGGCAAAGCTATTGGGCGTGAGCAGGCCCCATCTCTACGATTTGATGAAATCGAAGTAGATGCCCGAGCGGGCTAATCCCTCAAATGGAGAATATTGTTATGCGTATCACCAGTCATGAGCTCCGCAGCAGACTTGCTGTAGCCGTCTGGACATTTGCGGCCCTGTTATGCCTAACGCCCGCCTTCGCCGACACGCCCCCGCAAAATGGCATCTCGGCCTCCGGCACATCAGGCAACGCCGAAGTCGCAAATCTTGCTGCGTCAGGCGGACCAGGCGCTGAAGCAGGGAAATATTGGTCTTGCTCTCATTCAACTGAAAAATGCAGTACGTGCGGCGCCCCAGGACGGCAATGTGCGGGCCCAATTGGGCGTTGTGCTATTGCGTACGGGCGATGCTGCCTCGGCCGAGCGTGAATTGCGCCAGGCGCGCACCGATCACGGTCCTGATAACATCATCTTGCCAGCACTATTTCAGGCTATGCTTGAGCGCGGCAAAGCGAAAGATCTTTTGGCTGAATTTCCTGATCCGGGCCAACAGGCGAGGAGTGCGACTACCCCAGATCTCCTGAGAGCCCGCGCGTTCGCCCTACAAACGCTTGGCCAAACCGCTGATGCCAATGCGGCGATGGATCGCTCGCTCGCACTCAGGCGCGATGTTCCCGGGCTCTTAAGCCGTGCACAGCTTGCGCGGCAACAGAACGATTTGAAACTTGCCAATCAACTGATCGATGAAGCGCTCCAGAAGTCTCCTGACAATCCGGATGCGCTGTTGCTTAAAGTGGGCGCGCTCCGTCAGGGGGGTGACAAACAAGGCGCGATGAGCGAGGTCGATCATCTCCTTCAGGTTAACCCAGGAAACATTGCAGCAAAAATCGAACGCATTGAAATTCTTCTCGACCTCAAAGACGACGCCAAAGCCAAGCAGGATGTTGATGCACTGCTCGCGCAGTCACCGAAATTCCCCATAGCTCTCTATTATCGGGCAGTACTCCTAGCGCGGGCCAAAGACCTCAACGGGGCCTGGCAAATCGCCCGCGATCTGCCTCCTGAATTTATTCAATCCCAGCCGGGCGTTGCCATCATCATTGCCGGAATGGCGATCGAGAGCGGCAATCTAGAAAGCGGCGGCGCCATTCTAAGCGCACAAATTGCCAAGAACCCTAACAACCCAGAGGCTCGCATTCGGCTAGCGGTGCTGCGCTTGCAGCAAAACAACCCTCAAGACGCTCTTTCTGTGCTTGCACCATTAAAGGACTCCAAAGATCCTCAAGCATTAGCCCTTCTTGGCGGACGCCTATTTGAAACTCCACCAGTATACAGAGGCGATTGACTATCTTGCAGAAAGCAGATGCCTCCGGCGGCAGCGATCTGATCAAGAGAGAGCTTGCGTTGACGGAGCTACAGGCGGGAAACTCAACGCAAGGAATCCAAGAGCTTGAAGAACTGGCTGGACGTCAGCCTGGAAATCTCGATACCGCTGGCGCGCTCATCGCTGCCCTAGTGCGGAGTGGCAAGCTTGATGAGGCATTAGCGGTTGCCAACAAGCTTTCACAATCCGGCGCAAAGGGGCCATTGCCTGCCTTCTATCGGGGACAGGTGCTGATGTTCCGAGGAGACCTCGCTGGGGCTGCGCAAGCATTCGGCCAAGCATTGGCGGCAGATCCCAAATTCACACCCGCACTTTACTATCGCGCCCAAGCATTTGCTGCACGTGGTGATGACGATCTCGCCAACAAAGACCTGCAGCAAATCCTCGTGCAAGATCCCAAAAACGTCATGGCGCTCGTCAAAGAGGCAGATATCGCTGCACGAAGCGAACAGGACAACAATGTGATTGCCTTGCTCAATCGGGCGATTGCGCTTGCGCCGTCAAATTCTTTGCCCCGCCTAGCCTTGGCAAACTATCAGTTGCAACGTCACAATTATCGCGATGCCGAGGCCACGATCGACGCGTTACTCAAAGCAATTCCAAATAATCTCGACGCGCTCGCATTGCTGGGCCAAATCGAGTTCGCCAGCGGCGCTAAAGACCAGGCGATCGCTACCTATCGCCAACTGGTTACAAAGACACCGCAATCCCCCAATGCACACATGCTGTTAGGCATGGCATTGGCCGCTACTGGCGATAAAGCGAATTCAGTTGCCGAATTGCAGGAAGCAGCAAAATTGGCTCCCACCTCGGCGCAAGTCAGGGCAGGCTTAATCGACGTCGAAATTAAGAATGGCGCTGCAGAAAAAGCGCTTGCCGACGCCAGAGCATTTGCTGCCGCAAATCCTGGCCCGGATGGAGACATGCTAGTGGCAAATACGCTCATCGCACTCAAGCGCAACGCTGAGGCCGTTGCGACGCTGACCAAGAGTATGGCCGCAAAACCCGATGCACATATTGCCATGCGGCTTAGCCAACTTTTGCACATGTCAGGCGATAACAAGAGAGCGCTTGCAATTCTTTCGGACTGGTCGTTGAAGCACCCTGACGATGTCGATGTACGACGCGAATATGCGAGTTTACTGTCCCAGACAGGGGACAATATCGGGGCGCGACGCGAATACGAGGCGGTACTTCGTCTTCGACCAGAAGACACGATCACGCTCAATAATCTTGCCTGGATTGTTCAAAAGGAAGATCCCAAGCGCGCTGTGACGCTGGCGTCCTTAGCAGCAAAGCTTGCACCTCATTCCGCCGACGTCACGGATACTTTGGGCTGGATCAAATACCAGACTGGTGACCGACAGGGCGCGCTGGCGGCTCTGCAACGGGCTCGCGCGCTCGACGCAAACAATTTGGAAATTGGTTATCACCTGGCTGTTGTTCTCGATGCCAACGGCAAGCGGGCAGACGCGAAGGCGCTTGTTACAAGCAATTCTCGCGAAGAATGCGAAGTTTGATGATATCGAGAGCGCTAGAGCGTTACTCGCGCACTGGTAAGCTCGGCGACTTCGACACTTAGCCGAGATTGCGAACGAGCAAGGGACCCAACATATTTGCCAGTGGAAGAGGGAGGCGCTTCCAGATTGCGATAAAGAGGGCATATTTGGGATTGGATGGATTTTTGGCGGGTAAGGTAGTACCCGGTTTCAACCAATACTCATATTCGAGCCATTCTGGCTCGAACCCCCAGTTCTTCTTGAAGGCGAATGCCCCGGTCCCCGCCTTGCTGCGGCCAAAGTCAAATCGTTTTAGGCCCCGCTCCGCGGCGCGACGCATGACCTCCCAATAGAGAAAATCATTTGCACCCGTCTTCCGAGCCGCTGATGTTCCACCCCCATGATAGGGCATCACACGTGTCCTTAAAATAGAAGTTCATCACTGCGCTTACAGGCTTATCTCCATCCCGCACCACGACGATGTCGCAAGCGCTGCCAAATACCCGGCGGAGGGCCGAAAAGTATTTTCTCGGGAAGACGGGTGTACCGAGGTTGCGCACGCTCTCTGCGTAAACGCGAAACAGTGCATCGACGCCCTCGTCGATGGTGCTGGTCAATCCACTGTTCAGCGTCTTTCTCACCACCGCTCGCTGTTTGCGCGGTATCGCTAGGAGATTGTCCTCATCATTTTCGGAGATTGTTCTCTTGGAAGGTCGCATAGAGGTCAGATTTTACAACCCAATCTGTGCGTGTCGCCTTACGGGAGCGAAACTCGATGTAAGACGCCCGCGTCTCGTTCCATGAGAGCGATAGCCGCCTCATCCAGGCGACTGGCGCGACTGCAGCATCGCCCGCGAGCGGTCCACCTTCGACGCAGAAGGGCGCAGCAATCAACGCATTCCCGAACAGCAGGCTACGCTGGTGGACAAGCGGAAGGACGCCAGTAATTTTGCCGTTCCGCTCGGCCAGCAGAAAATGTGGTCGTAGACGGAAGACTTCCTCGAAAATCTCCCGCCATCCCTAGAGATGGAAAAATGTGCCATGCTCTCTTGCCGACACGAAATCATCCCAATGGGATGCATCGCTCGCTGTCATTGGGCGAACATGAGTAACAGCCGCTGACCTTGCGGTGACATCATCCAGGGCATTGCCTCATGGGTCCTGCAGACACTGGTACGACGCTGGGCATGCTAATTATTTTAGAAGAGCTGCTCGGTGGATGCCAATCGTGAATCTGCGCATCCGAGAGATTTCCATTCTAGGGCGAGATCACCACGAGCGAATCGCTTGATTAGCCGCTGAAGATAGGCTGCGCGCGCATAGATGCTCATATCGGGGCCAGGGCATAACTAATTCTCACCATTGGCATTAATAATATTATCATGGCCACCGAGAATTGTTTGGAATGAGTAGATCGTTTGAAAAGTCGCTGTCGTTTTCGGAGTCAGATTTCGGCTGGCAAGGAATGCGAGACCAACTGAGGTTTGCCGAAGCGTCAGTTCCTCGCGGGAACGGGGCTAAGATCATCCCGATAACGCCAAATCCTGTAAGCTGAGATGGGTCCGCAATGCCTCGGACAGAAATGAAGCTTGGGCCACCCGGTAGCGGGCTATGACGTTGTCGAAGCTGGTGTCATCGATCGGCACCGCATCAAATGTTGAAAAGCTTGAAACGGCGCCGCTGGAAAACTGGTCAGTCGCTGTCCACAAGTGTTCCTTGCATCCGTGCTGGCCATATTATCCAGATTGTCGAGGAGCCGTGCAGCCGGCGTCGTAACGGTATCGGTGACCGCGGCGACGACCGCAGATGTGGGCGTCATCTCATAATGCAGTTCGCCCGTGTAACTGGGAGAATTGTATTGGCGTCCGGCTATGACGCTCGCATCGAATGCAGGCCCTAGGGTGAAGCGCACGCCCCCCATCGCTACTAGGCCCATTGAGATTGCGGATGAGTGGCGGGCTCGCATCGAATGTCTCGATATCCGACCGTCGCTAAGCAGCCAGAATTCTCGGCTTACGGCATATTTGAGATTCGCCAATCCCTCTCTCGTTTCCAGCCCGCCAACGCTACGGGACTGCTCTGCGTCCGAGCCAATGAGGTCCCAATTCATGCGGTTAAAATCCGTTCCATTCGAAATATCCTCAGTTACTGCGAAGGCCGAAAATTTGAAGGGGGAGGGGTCAATCCGGAGTATGGGTGTTGGCGGCGGGCGCGCCGCTTGGCTGCACCAGATAGACGGCACCATATTCAGCCGTCAGATCCGATTTCGCGAAATCGCCTAGACGGAACAGTCAATTTTGGCTGCGCTTCGTAACCATAGGTGTCGCGAACATTCGCGCTCGCATTACCGGGCAGCGCTTCGTCCAGAGGGAGCGAGCGAACCCAAGCTGCTGACATAGAGCGGTGTGGCGAAGGCCCGCGCGATCGAGAAAGAGATTTCCGGGAATGATCTCTGCGTCCGCAAGGCCATTAAAATTATTGGTTACTCGAGATGTGCGATGAATTCCGCATAAAGTAATCGGCGGAAAGTGTGTAAGTCGGCGTCAGCACTGAAGCGCAGGGTGTGGTCATGAAGCCGAGATCAAGTGCCGCACTTGAGTAATAATCGCCTTTTTGTCTCGCTGGGTATCGCGGTTCCATAGACATTGGTGAGATAAGTCTCGCTTAAATCGATGCCGGCATTGAGCGTAAATGTTCTCGAAGGTCCTCGCCTTGCGCGGGTATCGCGTCTTGTATTTTGTTTCACTGTCTTGGCGTGGTCAATTCGAGATGTATCTGCAAGAGCGTGGAGAAGCCACTCGAGAACGAAGAATGGCAATAGCAGACATAGACGCGCCAAAATAGCGGCGCCTTTTTTCTCCATTTATGAACCTAGCTATTCTCATCGCCAAATCGCCCCAACTTACCCCTTGACCAATCGCTTAATGTAGTGCCGGTTAAAAAAAGGTCTGCGGGATGATGATGATGTCCCCTGGCTGCAACTCTACATTGGCGCTCATGTCGCCGTCCTTCACGAGATCAGCCAAGATGCACACGTATGCTTGTCTCTTTTCCGTCTACTTTTCGCACAATGGTTGCACGGTTTCCCGCGGCATATGCTGTAAGCCCGCCTACATCTATCATCGCATCGAGCGCCGTCATGTGCGCGATATAGGGCAGGGACTTTGGCTGAACGGCCTCGCCGACTACCCGCACCTGTTGACGTGATTCACCGCCAATATTCTGAACAATTACGGTCACGACAGGATCGTTGATGAATTTCTTGAGGCGATCTTGGATTTCTCTGCGCGAGTTGGGATGGCGTCTTCCCCGTGCACTCAATATCTTCGACCAGGGGGATCGAGATTTTGCCGTCCGGCCTGACCGGAACGGACACTGTAAGATCGGGTTCACGCCACACAAACACCTGCAAGGTGTCGCCGGGGCCGATAAGATAATCTCCCTGCGAGTTGGAAGGCGCCTGATTGGCGCTCGGGGTCTTACTCGCTGGCGAGGTGCTGGGTACCGCTTGTGGCACAGTGCCGACAGTGTTCGGGGCGTAGTCGTCAGCTTGGCTTCGCCGGGAGCGTTATTGGTCGCGGTGGCTGCTGCATCACAGGGTGTGACGGCCAGCAGCCCCAGGCTTAAGAAAACGGCCCCCAGGCTTATCCGAATCAAGCCAAGTGACGCAGCCTCTAGCTCGCGGGAATGCATCTCTCGAAGCCCCGTCTCATTACCCTTGTTCTTGGCTTCACTAGTACGCCAGCCCGATGGGGGGCGCAACGCGAGCAATTCTCTGAAAACCTAAGTGCAACCTAGGGAATGTTGGTTATTCGAATAGCGTGAGCATTGGTTTTGCAGCCGTTTCGACATGAAATTCGCAGCCCACTTCGGTCTCTTGGTTTTGCTGCAACACTTCGAAGAAAGTCGTTTTGGTTCGGTTGCCGAACTGAGTCTACCTGCCTCATGACCAAGAGAGGCCACATAAAGCCGAAAGCCAGGCGCTCTGGCACCTCGTTAACCAAAAAACAAGGGAATCAATCTATAGAACCCCATCAGTCTTGCACCCCAAGTTTTTGTGACACATCGGGAGGGGAGCAGAATGGGGCTACTGGAAACACTTTTGGCGTGGGTTGGGTTGTCGCTGGTTGCGACGCCCTTCATTGGCCGTCTCGTGGCGCAACACGCGCATGAGGCTCCTCCCAGATCTCCTAGAGGCAGAGTGGCGTTCACAGGGTCGACCGCATTTCCACGTCACGACCACATCAAGACGTGGTCACCCGCAAAGTGGAGGCCTTCGTCCCGTACGCTCGTTAAAAGGCGAGAGGGCAGATCACCTCGCGTCATTATCGATAGTCTCGATTTCTCAAATTCGTAAAGAAACTTTCGCATACTCGGCGCCTGGCAAACGAGGCGTATTTGCTCTGCGCGCGTCATCTCTTAGGCCGGATCAATTCTCCTGATGGGAGGCGCCACGTGGCCTCGCTGTTCTGGAGGAATCCTAGCCCAAGCATTGTTCATGGTGTCCCAAGCGATACAGGCTTTATCGAGGAGCTCGCGGATCTCGTCGCGCGCGAGCCACTCTTGGGGGATTTGGACGAGGGCGGTATGTGGCGTCCCACTTAAGCTCCGTCCAAACGTATCCAATGCGCCGCGGAGTGCCTCGATCCTGGCCAGCACTTTTTCGCAGGCGCTACGCGCCTTCAAATAGTCTTCAACGGCAGACATCAGCCATCATCTCGACCAGCTCAATATTCGATTATCGATTATACGCGCTCCACGCTACGCGATCCTTAATGGATGGGATTTAGCGATAACCGCTTTGGCGTAGTCCGAGCATTGTGGACCTCCATCAAAAAGCGCTGGAACATCCATAACAACCACAATATTCGGCTATGATCATGCACGCCACTTTGATGCTCCTGGAATAATCGTTCGACCACTGCCTCGTCAAAAAACCCTGAAGCGGCGAGGCCGTTTTGAGCCGCGATATCGGCACGGAACGCTTTACCGAGCGCGCCCCGGAACCAGCTTGCTAGTGGCACCGAGAAGCCTTGCTTTGGCCGATAGAGTACGTCTTTGGGGACTAATTTTTCAAAAGCCCGTTTGAGCACGTATTTTCCCTGGCCATTGGCAATCTTCATGGCTTCAGGAAGACCAAGTGCCCACTCCACAAAATTATGATCCAGCATGGGCACGCGCACTTCGAGACCAAAGGCCATGGCAGCGCGGTCCACTTTGGTCAATATGTCACCCGGCAACCAGGTCTTGATGTCGATATACTGGGCTGTGGTCAAACGATCCCCTCTAGGCGCGTTCGCTTTATGGCGAAGGAGAACATCAGAAGCGTGATAACCCTGCAGTTGGTCACGCAGCCGAGCAGAGAAGAGTTGCGCGCGCAGATCATCATCGGTCACCGAGACATTCCAGAAATACCCCATCTCGGAATTCAGGCTGAGTTCGCGAAAAGTGTGGCGGGCGCGTAAATATCTGGGCGCCCAGTCAGCTTGCGGATAATAGCGGCTTAAGCGACCAAACACTTGGGCGCGAATTTGCTCCGGTATCAGCTCACGCAAATTTTCTTCTTGCAGATGGAAGGCGTAGCGGCGGTAGCCGGCGAAAAGCTCGTCGCCGCCATCGCCGGAAAGGGCCACTTTAACATTTCGCCGCGCCAGACGAGAGAGATAATAGGTTGGGAGCGCCGAGCTATCTCCGAAAGGCTCATCAAAGATGCGGGGGAGGCGGGCAACACCGTCAATTTCATCACCGGTCATGCGCTCGACAAATTGTTGGGCGTGATAGCGCGCGGCAACTAGGCTTGCGTATTGGCTCTCATCATATTTGGGGTCGTCAAAGCCGATGGTAAAACAAGAGACGGGCTCTTTGCTGGCTTCAGCCATCAGCGCCATGGTGCCACTTGAATCCGTGCCTCCCGAAAGAAAGGCGCCGACCGGCACGTCCGACACCAATTGCGCTTTCACGCTGGCACCCAAGCGGGCAAGCAGAGATTCGGTGATCTCGGTTACGTCTGTCGCGTTAATGGGAGTAGGCTTCGCATCCCAATAACGGCGCATCACCGGCTTGCGTCCACGCTGGAGTAAAAGCGAGCAGCCTGCTTCTAGTTTCGAGACGCCTTCGTAAATCGTGCGCGGCTCGGCGATGTAGCCCAGCGCAAAAAACTCTTCCACTGCGCAAGGATCGATTTTTCTTGGCAAATCGGGATGGACGAGCAGCGCCTTGAGCTCGGAGCCAAATATCAGGGTTTGATCGGGAAGCAGCGCATAATAGAGCGGTTTCTCTCCTAGCCTGTCGCGCGCAAGAAAGAGTGTCCGTTCTTTTTCATCCCAAAGAGCGAAGGCAAACATGCCACCCAAATGTTCGAGGCAGTTCTCACCCCATTTTTCCCAGGCCTGAATGATGACTTCCGTATCGGAAGAGGTAACGAAACGGCGGCCCTCTCCCATCAATTCCTGGCGGAGCTCTTTGAAATTATAGATCTCACCATTGAGAATGATTGCGATGCTGCGATCGGCGCTGAACATAGGTTGATCGCCGGTCTTAAGATCGATGATGGCGAGCCGGCGATGGCCCAAGCCAAGACCCGGGGCAAAGTGAAAACCTTCGCCATCTGGTCCCCGATGGGCGATTAGAATCGGTCATGGCTTGAAGGAGTTCGCGCTTGACCGCGCGCTCGCCCGCTATATCAAACCATCCGCAGATGCCGCACATAATCTTATCTTACCAGGAACTAGTCCTGCCCCTGGCCAGTTGGGCGTTCTGCAGCCTGATCCAGCCGTGTAGGGATATTATCAAAAGCGTTCATCGCTTGCCCAAGACGTTGGCGCGCCTCCTCGACCGGCCCGGTAATGGGGGTAGAGAAGGCAACCAGGGCCCCTTCATTCTGGCCTTTCAGTGCCTCCGCAAGCTCAAGCAGCTTGGCCTTGAATGCGCTGGTCGTAAATCTTTGGTCCACCCAATAGCTCCACCAGACCAGCCGCTCCTGTGAACCGGTACCGATCGTGGCCTCCTCGAGATCGATGGGGGTCATGCCGAGCGCTCCAATAAATTTCCGGGAGCGAATTTCATGCCAGATTTTTACGTCCCAAGGGGAATTGATGGAGGCGATGAGCTTATGTTGACCGCGCATGCGGCCAAAATACTCGATTACAACATCAACGGTTGGTCCCGAAGGCGCCGAGCGTTCCACGAAGCTCGCCACCAATTCGGCATCAGGATGATTAAACGCGGGGCGCCAGCTTTCATTGATGGGCACCCTAATCCAGCCTTCGGCCGTCAAGGGGCGACTGAAAGCACTAATATCTAACGTAATTGAGCGGCTTTCCTGCCACCAGGCAAAAGCGGGAGCAATTGCGATGGCTAAGGCGGCGCATGCTGCCGTGATGAGGATTGCGAGGCGGGTGGATGGTGTTGCTTGCATCGGTGCCACCATCCCTTCTTCGGTCATGACATCGCGAAATCGCATGCCGATGAGGAAGAGCACCAACAAGATCAGCACCGAAAATCCCCAACCATAGACGATGTGATCAGCGCCCACGGCGAGTTCATTATTGGTGATATGGGCAAGAAGAATTATGCCGAGTGCGCGGAAGCCATTGCCGATGATGGGCACGATGACGCAAGCGATCATGAATATCGCAATCTTTTTCCAATTGCGGAACATGAGGTAAGAAAAAATCGCACCGAGTGCGACTGTCGCCATCAGGAAACGCAAGCCCGCGCAAGCCTCGGCGATCTCAAAGCGGCCATTCGCCAATTCGATGACAGTTCCCTCGGTGTAGTGCGGCACATTGAGAAGCGTGAGACTGAGATCGACAAAGTGGGTGGTGAATGTCTGAAGAGGAGGGATGAGGTATTGACCCGTCGGCACAAGAAAAAAGAGGAAAAGAGCTGGGAATAAAATAAGCCGATAGAGTTTCGCGCCTAACATCGTAAAAATTGCCACTTGGATGAGACCCACAATGGCAAACTGGCGAAGTTCGGTGATGCTGGAAAACTCCCCGATGAGCCAGGCTAGCGCTATAGGTGGAATCGCCCACAACGCCTTGGGCGCCAGTTCGGGTAAGGAAGCACGGAGTAGGGCGCGTTTCTCCCATATCAGCCAAGCCGAGATAGGGATAATCAGAAAACAATGCGAGTAGGCCGGATAAATCCACCACACTTCAACTGCTGCAGCCACATCGCTCCAGAAGAGGCCAAGGATCAACACGATCAGAAAGCCAAGCGCTGCCAGATGAAACGCCCAAATGTGGGGCGATCGGGAGCCTCCTTCCGTCGAGATCGGAGTACTCGCTGTCACGCTTTCCTCTCTGCAAGGTTAGCGCGTGGCCGCTCTGTTCGAGAGCGATCGCGACCTGCAAGTTCCCCTGGATACTCGGAGCAACTGGCTGCCGCCATACCCAAGCGTCCTTGCTCCAAATTTGACAGCAATGCGCCAAGGGGAGCGAGGTTCGTTTGCCAATCATGGCAGCGCTCCACATAGTTCCGGCCCCTTTGCGCCACCAGCTTGCTTGTCTTTCCCTGCGCGGCCTCGAAAACAGCTCTCGCGAATGGGGCGGGATCATTCTCGATCCAGAGTTCTGAGCCCGAAGTAACTTTCAGTGCGCGGGTCGCTGCCAAAGTGGCAACAACCGGACGCGCCATGGCCAAGGCCTCCAACACCTTGTTTTGCACTCCCCGTGCCATACGCAAGGGAGCCACTACGACGGCCGCATGCTGGAGATAGGGTCGGATATCGGCCACCTGGCCCCACACCTCGATAAGATGCCCCTTGAGCGCACGAAGGGAGGCGGGTGGCTTGGAGCCAACAATATGAAACCGCGCTCGTGGCATGAGGGAGCTAAGTTCGGGCATGACCTCGCGCGCAAACCAGAGGGCGCCATCGGCGTTTGGGGGATAATCCATTCTCCCCGTCATCACGATCGGGATTTCCTGATTGGGGAAGGGGTTAGGGAAAGTGCCAGGGGAAAAACATTTAAGGTCAACACCATTGCAGACGACATGGATGCGCGATGCTGCTTCTGGCGCGAGGCTCGCAAACGTTGAAGCTTCAAAGGCTGACACGAGGAGGGTCGCGCCAAACTTATCCGCGGCGTCGCGCTCAAGTTCTAGAAGCTTCTCGGCCTCGCGCTGAAATATCCAATTCTTCGGCCAACGGGCTGTCGCCGCATATTGGCGCCATTTATCGGAATCGACATCGACGAGATCAAGTATTGACCGTGCCGGATCAAGCCCTGAATTATCCAAGAGATAGGGCGCCATGGCGGAACTAAAGACGAACAGCCTGTTTAAGTCCGCGCCGTTTGACCAAAGCTCGCACCCAATTGGCGAGCTCCGCGCTCCCAAAATAGGAAGTGGTGATGGGCGCGCCCGAGAGAAGTGCGAGTGCTCCCTGGGACCATTTTTTTATTGGATTGAGGGGGACAAACAGGCACTCGCCTTTGGCGAGTCTGCGAACCTTATCGAGATAAGCGAAATCGGCTGGGTCATCGACAAATGAGCCGACATGAACCGTGTAGCGCTCCGCCAAATAAGAGAGGAGGGCATGAGAACGGATTTTGTCGCCCTTGTTGGGAGGGTAGGGCAAGCGATGGCAGAGAAAGAGGAGCTCCGCGCTCAAGCGGCCTGCGCTCGGGGCTCTACCACTGGATAGATTTGATCCACGCGTCCCCATTTGAAATCGCCCAACAGACGGACGAGGCGCCCCCGCATCTTGGAGAGATTGGTGTAGTGACGAATTCTGGTCTTAAGCGATGCCCCTGAAATTCGAGGCTGTAAGGGATCAATTTCCCAGGGGTGGAAATAGAACATGCAAGGGAGCTGATCGCGCGCTTTCACGCTCGCGTAAATTCCATGTCGAAAGCCAATAGGGAAGAAGGCGAAAAAATCCCCCGCCGCCGCAAGGCCAGTTGGTCCCCAGTCGTCTGACTGCAGTCACCGGAATTTCGATGAACTGACACCCTTTAAGGGGAAAAAAAGCAAATCGCGGCGCCTCAGGAATGCCGTAGAGATCATGGCGGATGGGATAGATGCTGGAGGAATAGGTGTAGCCCGCCTCTGCTAGCGCCTCATGGGCCCAGAGATTTCCTCGCGTAATGGAAAAGGAAGCGGCGCGATAGCCTTTTACTGGAACCCCACCTGCCTCTTCGAGAATGGCTTTGGCGCGGGCGATATCGTCCGCGAATTCTTTTCTTGTCTGGCTGTCCGCGCGGTAATGGGCAAGACCATGGGAAGCAAGCTCATGGCCCTGAGCCACAATCTGTCGGATAAGCGCTGGGTAACGCAGAGCCACCCAACCAAGGGTAAAAAACGTTGCCTTTACGTGGGCCTCCGCAAACATCTCCAAGATATTCTGGGTGTTGCGTTCGACCCGGCACTCGAAAGAGCTCCATGATTTGCGATCGATGACATTGAAGAAAGCCTCGACTTGAAAATAATCCTCGACATCAACGCTCATGGCATTGGTGTCGAGGTTATTGATTGTAACGGGGCGGCTTGCCCATGCTGCGATCTGTATCGGAGGGCCCTACTTTATGCCTCTGCTTTGCCATCCCCGTCACGAAATCTGCTCCGCTGATATCGTCAGTATTCAGGAGGCATCCGGCGGCAGGCGGTTAAAAAAATCCTCCAGCACCAACACCGCCCGGCGCATAAACTTTTCCTGATGGGTTAAAAGCTGCTCGATGCGGCTGAGACGGAGATTAACTTCACCATCGGAGCGGGAGGCGCCATTTGAACCATTAGTCCGTGAGCGCACCGATTGAGCTTCCGGTGTTTGAAATTCTCCAGGCCCATTTTCGGCAGCAAAATCCACCGCCACCTTGTTGACGTCCTCGGCGGTGAAGCGGTGGAGTTCATCCAAGAGCCCAAAGAGCATCAGACGGCTGCATAAAGTATTGATGCGCCTTGGTATTCCACCAGAATGTAAAAAGATGGCTTCGATCGCTCCAGGCTCAAAATAAGGGTCCTGTTGCCAGCCAACGAGGCTTAAACGGTGGCTGACATAGGCGCCGCATTCGTCGCGATCCATGGGGCCCAAGTGATAGGTGGCGATCACCCGTTGGCGCAATTGTTCGAGATCAGGATCAGCCAGCGTCGCACGAAACTGCGGTTGAGCAATCAGGAAGCTCTGGAATGGAGCCGCATTGCCGATTTGGAAATTGGAGAGCATGCGCAATTCTTCAAGCGCACGAACGCTTAAGTTCTGCGCTTCGTCGACGATCAAGAGCACGCGGCGGTTGTTGCTGCTGGCATCTTCAAAAAAGTGCTTGAGACGAAGCAGCAGGGCGCCTTTGTCGGCCGGCAAGTCCTTTAATCCGAAGGCTGAGGCCACCATGCGCAAGAAAGTCGGAGCCATCGAGAAGCGTGGTCACAATGTGTGCGGCCACGATCTGTTGACTATCGATTGAAGCGCAAAGCCGCTGCACCAGCATGGTCTTGCCGGCACCAATATCTCCGGTAATGACGATGAAGCCTTCGCCCCGGCTCAAACCATAAGTGAGGTGAGCCATGGCCTGAGAGTGGGCGCTGCTCTCAAAGTAAAATCGTGGATCGGGCGTGAGTAAAAACGGTTCGCCGCGAAGCTTGTAAAACTCGGTATACATCTCGTCCTCTTTACCTCACCCCTTACCAATAAACACTCTTGCGCCTAGCCGCGCTTCTCGTGTTCCCTCCCGCATAATAGTAATAGTCGCCATGGGCCTGTTGCCATTTTGGGGCCTTGTTGAAGAGCAGTTTGATATTGCGGCAGGCCGAGACGCCTTCAAGCGCCTTTCGGAGTTGGGTGCGATCTGATTGTGCGGCCGCCACCACCATCACCAGCTGGTGGATATGCATCGCCATGATCGCGGGTTCTGGGGAGACCAGCACCGGGGGCGAGTCAATAATCACGATGCGATCGGGATAGCGCCTGGAGAAGTCATTGAGCAGATCAATCATCCGCTTGCTGCCAACGAGTTCGGGGCTGCTCTCATCACGGTTGCCGGCGAAAATTACGCTCAAATTTGGCACCTCGGCGCAGCGATAGATGACGTCGGATACTTGCTACAATTGCCATTCAAAGATCGGTTAGGCCTTCCTCGTCGTGGGCGCCAAAGACGCTATCGATATTGGGCCGGATAAAGTCGCAATCGATCAACAGCACATGGAGATCCTGCTCGGCCGCAAGACTAAGTGCCAGATTAAGCGAAACAAAGGTCTTGCCTTCTCCTGGCAAGGGGCTCGTGATCAACACCAGATTATTGATCATGGCGCGCGTTGAGGGGCTTCGCGCATTGACGAGGATCTTGCGCTTGATCAGACGAAATTCATTAGAAAGGGGCGAGGCCTTGTCATCGGGCGTCATCACGCCGTTGCGCCGAAGGGCATGCTGAAATCGAGATTGATCTCACGGCTGAGGGCGCGGCTCTCAGATGAGGGCTTTGGGTTTATCGCTGTGGTCGCGCGCTCACGCTCTCGCGCAGCCGCCTCAGGGAGCGCATTTGCCGTCTTCCAGTTCGCGCGCGGCGGTTCCGGCTTCGTAGCGAGTTGGACCGGTAAAAGGCGTCTGATCCATTGACGGCTCTCGCACTGGTCCCGGGACGGCCAGGCCTGGCGCAAGCTCGCCACCTAGACGCTTGATCGCCCGCTGAATGAGCTTGAGAGGTTGGGAGATTTCGGCCATCTCAAGCCCCAACCAGGGTGTAGATCGAGGTCTGAACGGCCACCAGCACACCCACATAACAGACCAGCAATAAGGCAAGTGCGGCGGAAAGCGCGATCACGGAATCCTTGGTGTGTTGCGCTTCAATAGCGTTCTGCAATCTCGTCACAGCGCCAAGCAGGGGAATTCCGAATTCGGCCGTGAGCTCATCGCTGATGGTGAATGTGCCGGCATTTAGACTGAGAAACACGGCCGCCGCCATGCCCCCGCCAAGGCCCACAAGAAACACCAGCGAATTGAACAAAAGCCGGTTGGGCGCTACCGGGAGCATCGAGCGCTGCGGGGGTTCCACAACGCGGAAAGCAATGATCTGCTGCGCGTTGTTGACGTCTTGGGACAGACGTGCCGCCTCGCGGCTCTTTAAGAGTTCCTGGTAATTGGCCTCAATGATCGAATAGTCCCGATCAAGGTCGGTATATTTTGTGTTCACTTCGATGATTTTCGCCGTCTCTGTTTTGGCCTGCTCCAGATCCTTGTTCGCCTGGTTCACGCGCTGCGTCTGCAGAGCAACGTTGGTTTCTGCATCAGAAAGTTTGCTCTGCAGCTGCCAGGTAAGCGGGATTGGGGACGCCTGGGGTTTGATTATCGACGTCACTCTTGTCGGGTGCCGCGGAGATCTGCGTCTGAAGCCCCTGGATAATCTTCTTGACCGCAATCACGTCGGGGTGGTCATCGGTGTACTTTAAACGCAATTGGGCAAGGGCTGCTTCCGCCTGCACCAATTGCTGCTCGGGGCTGCCATGGAGCCCTCCCTGATCGCCACCGGCACTCTCAGCCGCGGCGGCAGCCATGTCGGAAGGCACGGTTTTTGGTATAGTCTTGAGCTGGGCGCGGAGACTGTCACGAGAGACAATGGCCGTAGTTGAGATCGTCCTTGGCCTTTTGCAATGTGGCATTGGCGTTGTCGAGCTGTGTGTTAGCGCCGCCTTTTTCAAGCATGTCAAGATTGGCTGTCTTGAAATCAGCGCGGCGCTTTTCCGCTGCGCGCAGCAAAGTCTCGTATTCGGCAATCTTTTGGCTGATGAAGGATTGCGCGCCCTCCATGTCACGGCGCTTGTCACCGATATTGGAGTCTTCGAGGATCGACAGCAGTGATTGGATCACTGCTTCGGCATATTTGCTGTTGTTGTCTACAAAGCCAATGACAAAAAGATTCTTTGCCCCCACAACAGGCGTAATAACGATATGCGGATTCAAGATCTTTTTCTTGGTCTTGCAGCTCTGTCGCCGTTAGCGAATTGGCTTTTGGATTTGTCAGATGAATGACCTGCTCAAGATTAGGACGCGTGATCAGCGTCTTCAGCATCATGTTGACTTGTTGTTCGGGATTGGTGTTGACGGTAAGCCCTTTTAGTAAGGGTCCCATCATGCTGTCGGTGTCGATGTAAACTTTGGCATCGACCTCGTATTGATCGGGGATAAAGGCGATCGCGCCCCAGCCGAGAAGGCATGCGACCCACGCGAGAGCAAGGCCATACCAGCGGTAGCGCCAGGCACCCGATAAGTAGGTGAGTGCTTTAATCGCCCAAGGCTGCATCGCCTGCGTCTACCTTTCCAATGAGAAAATCTTGGCGCGCGCCCAAAAGCGGCGTGCGCAGCCCAAGGCCAAAGCCCCGGCAATTAATCAAATCCACCCAGCAAGATAAAGCCCGAGCCTCAAGCAATAGGCAAGCAAGCAGGGAAATGGGGGTTAATGGCCGTCATATCTCCAATAAATCTTTGTCATGGCAAAGCAAAATGCCCGTCCGCGGGGCCCCGAGCCAAGGGGCTTCTCTTGCGATTTTTTGCTCGGGCGATCCAGCGAACCTCAGTCAATCATTGAGTAATGCGTGCGGTTCCAGCCGCGGAGATCGGTGGCCGTGAACATGTCGCTGATTTCGCTTGGCATTAGGCCGAAAAATCCGCTTGTGGCAATTCAGCCGCGCTCATAGAGGATTGTTCCGAGCGCCTGTTCCATCATCCGAAGTGCCGTGCGTCCCGCATGCGATTGCAGAGGTCTCACCTCACCCAGAGGGCCGCGTGAGCGCCTTTGCATCGAGCGCGGCAAAACCGGTCGTCGGAGCATCAGATTTCTTTTCTGCCAGATATTCGCATAGACGTTCGAAGCGGCGAACCAGAAGCGGGTTTGAACGGGTGCGGGCGCGGTTCAGGAGTTCAAAACTATGGCTGACAATTACCGCCGACCGGCGCTGTTGTGCCAATGATTGTTCTATCACCAGACGCAATTCGGAGTTGGAATTCGCGCAGACCTGCGCTGGCCGTTGATGGCCGGGATAGTCGTTGAAGAATGCAATGGGGACTTCGATCACGCCATCAAGCACAACCGGATCGAGTAACGGCTTGTCCGTTATGATGCGACAGGGTCCGGAGAGATAGGGCAGGTTGTAGCTGCTGTCATAGCGGATGCCCAAACGAGCAAGCGCGCGAAGAGTGTCGTTGTTGGCGCCATAATTTCCTGCGCGAAAGGCGATGGGCGATGGGCGCACCCGCCTTGGTGATGTTCTCCATACCGATTTCGATAAGGCGGACTTGGTCGTCGTAAGAGAAATCTGCGATGGAGTGGCCCCTCCGCCCATTGACGGGATCACGGGGGAACCATCCTACCCACTCGGGATGGATGTGGAGCTGCACCTCATGACCGCCAGAAAGGATGGGCTCGATCACCCGCTTCAGCAGGTCAAGGCCGAAGACGCCAGCACACAGCGCCTCGACGAAAAAACACGCCTTTGAGGCGATAAGCGTTCAAGCGGCCCGCCTGATAAGCCACCCCCCACTCACCATCGGAGGCGCGACCCATGATGGCGGCAGAGATGTTATCAGCGGGGCTCACGCCGCGCTGGTGAGCAGCGGGCGAGGGCTCAGTGTCTATCGTCAAGAGAATCGAAGTCAACAATGCAACCTGCCATTCAGAAAATGGTCATTAAATACATACCCCAAAAACAGGCAACTAACAGCGATGACGCCGAGCAATTCTGAGCGGGGCAGCACTCCGCGGACAACTCGGTGCGCACCGCAAATGTGGAAGCCGGCATCTATACACGTGCGCCGGTCCGTCACCTTTTTCTTGGGTCGCGTATCACCGATACATGTCAAATATCATTTAGCGCCGTGTGTCTGAGAGCCGTCGCCCACTTGAGTAAGCGGTACAACTTGTTCTTTTTGGAGCTCCCTTAGTTCCCTCAAATTTCGCTGCACGTCGCGCAGCAACCCACGACGACGCGCCTCTATAACAGCGGTGGTTTTACGGTCGTTCGCCGCGATAACAGTTCGCGCGAGCACGGCAGAAACGTCTTTTGCGTTCGGCTTCACTTCTTTTCTCCAATCCTGCGGCAGTTTTTCGTCCAGCGCATTCGGATCATAATAGCCTTCCTCTCCTTCCTGGAATCCAACTGTGCAATCTCGTATGCCCTCCGCCTCCTCACGGAGGAAGGCGTGAACAATCAAACGATCCTCGAGATAAGTTCTCTCGGCACGATCGAGCCGTATTAACCGCCAAATGTCGGCAGCAATTTGATTGGCTAGCATTTTTTGGATTATGCCTTGAGGCCGCAATTCACTGAAAACAGCATCACGAATTTTTTCATAACTTGCAGAATTTTCTCCAGGCAAAATTATAGTTCTTGCATAAACGCCTGTACGGACCGCGTTCATTCGGCTGTGTCGCTTCCCGCTATGTGTGATAGGACCTGTACTTTTCAGTGAATTGCTACGATTAGCGTTAATTTTCGCTTCAGAACTCATGCAGATCTCCTTCATCGGACGGAATGCCGTCCGAATTGTGCAGGCTTAGGGAAATCGCTGAGATTTTTGTCTGTCTTCTGTCTTCTGCGGCGCTTTCCGCCGTGCCGCGGGTCTAATCGCAGCTATCTTCATTATCGCTGATCCGAATTCGAATTTTCAAGCTTCAAATTTTTACTCTGACCGAGCGAATTGGCCGGACCGCTGTCGCGGCACTTGTCCGCACATGCCGCTCAGCAATGGATGAATTCATGCGCAGGCGCGGCCGTTCCTGCTCCGCGTCCATATTTCGGACGGCTGCGGCCCTGGATCGATACCTTTGCCGCTCCCACCATGCGCTCTTCTCCCCTGCGCGGTGAAGTTCGCCATGGTGAAGCGCGCACAGCGGAACAACAAATTCATCACTCACTTTTAACGAAAGCCCGCGCGGCTGGGCAAAAGTCAAGTGGTGCGCATGGGAAGGCTGCCTGCCACAGACGAGGCAGGGGCGGGCAGCGACGGCTCTGAGATGCGCTTTATCGCGGAAGCGGCGTTCGGTGCCGATTGCAAGCGCGCTCTTGTCGATCCGGGGGCCTTCAGCAATCCTGGATTCCTTAAGCGGTGGAGGCTGGATAGGGGCTCTGGTCCCTTGTGCGATGGCTCAACCGGTGTCCGCCCCAAAAGCTGCTCGGCAAGGCGCGTCAGGATGTCAGCATAATGGATGCCCTTTTCGGATTTGAGGTGCGGAGCCTCCGATTTAAGCCGCTTCACGCTTTCCGCATTTGAGCGCCATAGCGCTTCGAGTTCTGACTTATCGGAGGTTCTTTCCAAGATCTGGCGGAACACGCCGCAAAAGCTCTCGGGCGATAGATTTTCGATAATGACTGCGCCTTTCGCATCAAGAATGGCGAACTGGGTTCCGGCGACTGGCCTTGTGCCTGTGACCCCTTGTTGTTCCTTGTCATAAAGGGAAAGCCCAAAGCGGTTGCCGAAGGTGGCAAGGGCGCGTTTGGTGGCATCTGTTTCGGCAGCCTTGAGTGCCCGCTCATGGGCCTCGCCAAGGCTCCTGGCCTTGGCCGAACCCCAGCCGGTGCCTTCGCGTACGGTAACGGCCTCCCCAACCCTTACCCGCACCCGCACGCGGGCGAGATAGCCGCAGGCTGTCCCGTCACCCTGGGCCCGCTCAAAGACCCTTTCGAAATGCGTCATCTCGCGATCCCAGCCAGAAAAGCCAAAAATCGCATTGGCCTCGGAGATGGCAAACCAGCCCTCGATGTAATCGATAGATTTCCCATCGACCTCGCGGGTCTGCACATGGGCCCGGTTAAGCCGCTGTTTGAGTGCACGGGTTTGTTTCTGGGAAAAATCGCTCATTTGGTGCGCACCTGGATGTGAGCCTCGCCCTCAAGAAGGACCGCCCCTTGGATGGCCTCGCCTCGTTTAAGCGCATTGAGTATCCCCGCCCGATCAAGCCTCGGGGCCTGGGGGACAAGGAAGTGGTCAGGGACCAGGGCCTCGTCCAAGACCTCAAGCCGGGGAGGGCCTTGGCGGAGCGAGACCGAAAAGTCAGGGGCCTGCATGCGCTCAAGGCCCGCCGCTCACCATGGTGGAGCAGGCGAGCGCCCGCTTCTTCTCAAAGCGGACTTTGAGGCGCTCTAAGCGCTCCTGCATTTCTTCAAGGCGGGCCTTGAGTGCGGTGAGGAGGACCTGGTCATAAAGGCTGGAGCGGACCACCTCTTGGATGAGGTCAGGGAGCTGGCTCAAGCCTTCCAGCGTGTCCCTTAGGGTCTCGTCGTCGATCTCAGCAAATTGGGCTTTGAGCTGGTCGCTGAGAATCAGGTAGTTAGTTACCTCGGAACGAACTAACTCTGCGGTCGGCATAGTGAAAGTCTCCTTAGAAGATATTTAACCTATCTCTAACGAGACTTTTTCTACTCCTAGCGCATTTTGGAGTCAATGGAATGATGCGCCCGATCCACTTGCGAATGGCGCGCGCGGCCTTGGGAATGACACTCAAGCAATTGGCAGCAAGGGCCAAGGTCAACATGAATACAGTTTCGCGATATGAGGCGGGTAGAGAAGTATTGTCCGGGACAATTGATAATATCGAGAAAGTACTAATTGAATCTGGCGTGATCTTAATTGGCGAGGATGATGAGCTGGGCCCTGGGGTTCGCCTACGAAAACACGTCGATGTGGCTTCCCAAGGAGGACGCCAAGGGACAAAAAAAGGGCAAAAATCAAAAACGAAGCCAAAACCTGCAGGCAAATCAACGCGCTAGTTTGGCCCGATTGGGCAACTCCCCCTGTCACCCAAGGGTAAGCAGCTGGTCAGCGCATGATATAAGATCAGAGGTAGCACGCGCGTCCTGAGATAGGGGTGCGTTCATTACGAAGGGAACGGAACAATGAATAAGCTAGCCAAACTTACATTAGGACTAATGGTGGCCGGTGGCTTTGCTTTGACCGCCGCTGCGCCCGCCGAAGCCTGGGGCGGATGTGGACCAGGGTTTCATCCCGGGCCGTATGGTCATCATTGCTTTCGTAACGCTGGCCCTGCAGTTGTAGTCGCTCCAGGGGTAGGCGTGGCGGTAGGCGTCCCGGGCATTGGCGTCTTTGTTTCTGGACGCGGATATTGGGATGGCCATCGCTATTGGGGTCATCGCTATCGGTGGCATGGCGGCTGGCGCTATCGGTAAGACTTCGTAGCCAAATCCGAAGAAAAGCGCGCGGTGCTCAAATCGCGGGAGCCGCGCGTTTTTCTCCTGTCCTTTTCACATAAGCTTTATCCCCGTGATGGGCAGACTGGAAAATCGTAAAGCCTCCGTCCGTGAGCAATGTCCCCATTTTTTTGCCCTCACCAAGCTAGCATGTCATTCTGAATTGGGTCTCGTTGCTAGCCACCCAACATGATCAACAAAACCGTCTTGATATCGGGTGCAGGGATCGCAGGTCCCACACTTGCATTCTGGTTGAAAGCCGCTGGCTTTGAACCCACGCTGATTGAACTTGCGCCCACATTGCGCAGTGGCGGCTATGTTATCGACTTCTGGGGCCTCGGCTACGACATAGCAGAGCGCATGGACCTGGCAGGCGACATCAATCGCATAGGCTACCGCATGCGAGAGCTGCGCATTGTCGATGGGCAAGGCCAAATTGTAACAGGTTTTGGAACCAAGGTATTTCAAGAGCTAACACATGGCCGTTTCGTGACGCTTGGGCGTAGTGACCTTTCTCGGCTGTTATTCGAGAGGATCAAGGAAACGACGGAAGTTATCTTCGACGATGAGATTGTCGGTGTCCAAGAGCAAGCCGAGAGCGTGGCGGTACAATTCAAAAGAAGTGGCAGACGCAGCTTCGGTTTGGTGATCGGCGCCGACGGTCTGCACTCGAACGTCCGCAGGCTTCACATTTGGGCCACAAGATCTCTTTGAGAAGCAGCATGGCTATATGGCTGCGGCGTTCGAGGTCGACGGGCTATCAGCCACGCGATGAAGAAGTATACGTGATTTACAACGAGCCAGGCCTGATGCTCGGGCGGTTTGCATTGCACAATGATCGAACACTGTTTTTGTTCGTGTTCGTCAACGATGTTGATGTATCTTCTGCGGTGCTAAGCATGGAGGCGCAGAAATGGCTGCTGCGTGAAAAGTTTGGTGAAGGGAAATGGGAGTGCCAGCGTATCCTTGGCGAGCTAGATCGCACAAAGGAACTATACTTCGATCGCGTCAGCCAAATCGAAATGAGAACATTGGTCACGAGGTCGCGTTGCCCTTTTAGGAGATGCGGCCTTCTGTGTCTCCTTGATGGCCGGGCAGGGCGCAGCCCTTGCAATGACTGCCGCATACATATTGGCGGGCGAACTCGCAAAAGCAGAAGGGCGCTACGAAGAAGCCTTTGGCAATTATGAAAAGCTCTTACGATTCTTTATTGGTGCCAAACAACAAGGTGCCAAACGATTTTCTGCGGCCTTTGCGCCCAAGACCCGATGGGGTTTATTCATACGCAATCAAGTGATACGGGCGACCGCAATCCCGGGGCTGGCAAAGTTTGCGTTCGGCAGAGATATTACTGACACCTTGCAACTCCCTGATTACCACTGGTCAAGCGTCACACAATCCAGGCACTAAGTTGGGACCGCGAGCACACTCACCTATCGCTGGGCAACCAGCCGCCCGAACCGCAGATTGTCAAACCCTTACCCATCCCACTGGAGCAACCAACGCTCCTGCACAAGCCTTTCTATTCAACAGGCACAAAAACTATCAAATCAATCCACACAGGTCATTCCTCGCATACGGAATTGGCAGACCCGCCTCTGGCTGGTGGGTAGCGGAGGCAGATCACGTATAAGATGCGCCTCAGTGAGCAACCAGATGGCAAGGGTGGTGGTCACTCTGCAAGTCCTGCTCACGCTCTACTTTTGTGCCGTGTGCTGGCAAGCAGGCGTAGCTCGTTGCGTTTTTTGATTGCAAGCGTGTGCGTAATGGCGACGGTGATAGGAGCTGGCGTGATGACGCCAAGCCGGTTCGCCCATGTACAGCGCATCAGGGCTGGTCACCGCTCCAAGAAGTGCACCGCCGACACCACCAATCAGCGCGCCTTGGCCGGCAGAGCCCGCCGCAGCACCAATGGCCGCGCCTGTGCCTGCACCAAGCAGGCCGCCGGATACCGCGCGGTCGCCCGGGGTAGTGCCGCATGCTGAAAGCGATAGACCTATGCTCACAGCCAGCATCACGCGCAGGGATTTCAACCAAGCATTTAAACGCACATTCACCTCCGCTTTTGGGAGACCGTGGTATGCCAATAAAAAACGCGAGAGTTCTGAGCGGAGTTCCACACGAAGCCCTATAGGGAACTCTGGCGAATGAGTTTTTAATAAAATTAGCCGGGCAAAATAGCTTTTGTTCCCCTTCTGTGGTGACGCCTACCGCGTTCACATCTGTGTGCAGTACCAGTTACAGCTGGTCACATGGCGGTTTGTTAGTATTTTGCCGTTCGGCCAAGATTGGTAAGTACCATCCGTGAATTGACCCTCAACATCACATTTTGGAACCGCACATCAGGTGTTTGCGTTTTATATGTGATCCCGCACCGACTGGCCGCAAGCGCCATGAGACGTTTAAGCCGTCTCAGGCCCTAGCGTGTTTGTCAGTCGATTTGTTGAGGGCCGCGAAATTCGGTCCGTAACGTCGAAAGGAGTGTGTTATGAGAACACTCGCGAAAGCTCTGTTAGGTGCATTGGTATTGGCAGGCGCGGGTATTGCGACTGCAGCGCCAGCCGACGCGAGAGTTGCGGTTGGTATCGGTATCGGCGTGCCGGCCTATCCGGCATACCCAGCGTACCCATACTATTGCGACTACCCGCCTCCTTATGGCTATCCGGCGGGTGGCTGTGCTTATCCGAGCGCGTATTACGGAGAGTATCCGGAATATGCGGGGCCGGTCTTCATTGACGGCCTCTGGTATGACGGACCTTTCCACCATCGGGTTTGGCATGGCCGGGACCAGTTCTGGTTCCATAGCGGTTGGCATGAAGGACGTATGCGTGACCGCTAATCTTTAGCCGAATTGTTTTGGGGCGCGCGCTTCCAAGCGGAGGCGCGCGCTCCATACTATTGAGTTTTTGGTAAGCATGAGCGCTATATAGAACTGAACGATTTCGGTAAACAGTGGACTTTCCGCCAATTTCGACTTTTGATCCCAAGCGGCCAAGTGAGATTATTCGCGTGGTTTTGATCGATGCACGATAATCAATTCCTTCCGTCTCATTCTTTCCATCCTGTCGAATTGAAAGTGCTTCGTCTCAAATTCCCAAAGAGATCTGAGCGCTCGTTTTTCGCCGAATTGACTGAGCATTAAAATTAAAACCTGCTAGGGGCCGGAGGGATCGAATTTATGGCCGGGCGGGGCGCATTCTTTCACCGGGGTCGTTCGCGTGTTGCGCAGATCGCTGATCCAGCACTCATCCAACACGGAGCAGTAACAGGCTTTGAAGGTGATGAAAGCGAGGGCGTCCGCAAATCGAGTTGGCACTTCAGGCGCGGTCTGTGAGCGTTTAATCACGACTACCGAATTGGGCTCTCCTGGACGAAGCACCATTTCATCAGCGACGGAGTATATGAACCCGTCTGGAAGTTGTGTCTGTAGGGCTTCAATCCCCGCGCGTAAGCCTTGGGACAAATCAAATTTCGCCAGTTCGGTGCGAACATGGACTATGACGTTTGCCGCGGTAGGTGTGCCGGCTTGTGCTAATCTGTCGATGTCTGAGCACTTATTGCGGCCTTTCCCTAGCGAATTGAATTCCAACAGGGGCACCATGATAAAACTTACAATCGCAGAGGCAGTTGCTCGCCTCGTGTCTGCAAATACTGACTACACACGGCTATTTGAGCGAAGCTCATTCGACGTCGGAATTTACCGCCCTACGAGGGTTGATCCACAAACACCCCATACACGTGATGAGTTGTATGTGATTGCTGCCGGTTCGGGTGAGTTTGCATGTGGCAATGAAACGAAGACGTTCGCCTCCGGTGACGTTTTTTTCGTACCGTCTGGTGTCGAGCACAGGTTTATGAAATTTTCGGACGATTTCGCCACCTGGGTTATCTTCTTTGGCAAAACGCTAAAATAACTCAACGCCGCCAAATTTGGACACTACGGGGAGCGTTGCTACCCTTTCCTCCCGAAAGCCTTATTCGCTCGGCTTTCCTCCTTGGCCCGGCGGCTGTCCGCTCATTACTGCCAGCTCAACCGATCGACGCAAGACAGGCGTTAAATCTAGCTGCAGGGATTTGGAACTCCAAGGTCTTACGTGGCCGTTCGTTTAGCTGACGGGCCAATATCTCGGGTGGCGTGTGCTTCCGCACTCGCTATACTTCGGTAAGACCAAGTCCCGGGAAACTGCTCGGTGCAGGTTCATTCCGACAAACATGTGCAGCAAGCAGCCGTAAGGAGATATAATATGAAACTTCGTCTGCTTATCGCCCTCTGCGCTCTGGCGTTTTGTACCGTTGCCGTGCAATTCGCGAGCCCCGCTGCCGCCCAAGGCACCCAGCCAAGGCTGGCGGTCCTCGCATTCGAGAGCAAGATCAACGACCAGTTCTGGCTTCACACCGGCTCCTCAGAAACGCAGGACGCATTCATCACCGAGTTGACGAACAGCGGCCACTTCGTAGTGGTCGGGCGCGATGAGGTTGCAGCCAAAATGGCGGGAACGGGCCTGTCGCCCTCCGGCACCCTCAACTCTTCGATAGCGGTTCATTTAGGCAAGCTTCTGAATGTGCATTATCTGCTCATCGGCACAGTCACAGAATTGGGTACTGCCAGTTCGGGCTCTTCGGGGAGCGTTCTGGGTCCCCTTAAAGGGTCCAACCTCGTCGCCGCGCTCAATGCGAGCCTGGTCGACACGAGTAACGGGAAGGTTGTTTGGGCAGATCAGGCAAGCGGAGCGGAGCCCGGCGCCGCTGCCTCGGTCAGCGGCCCGGCCGTCAACGAAAGCGCGGCGTTCGACAAAGTTGTGAAGCCAGCTATCCAGAAGCTCGCCGCAAGCCTCAACGCGGCTGAGCAGACACCAACGACGACAGTAGCAGCCAGTCCTCCTGCTGCAACCTCGACCCCCGTGACTACTCAAGCGCCAGCGGCGACGCGGGGTGTGCAACAATCGGCAGCGACACCGTCGGCAACAGCTTTGACCCAGTTCACTGTTTCATCTTCCGACTTAAACGTACGGTTGGGAAGGCGGGTCGCACTCATTGCGAGCGCGATGCCCGCCTCTGCGACAGGAACAGTGACGTTTTATGACGGTGGCACGCCAATTTGCACGGATATCGCGCTATCGAACGGTTATGCAAAGTGCCGGGCCGAGTTCGCAAGTGCAGGCGATCATGTGATCAAAGCGAAATACAACGGCAGTGCGGCATTCGCCCCTACCACTTCGTTGCCTGTCTTCGTTTCCGCAACGGACAAAAAGTCTCGTGCTCACGGGCAGCACTAGGTGAGCCAGCGGTGTTGAATACGCGCCCGCCAAGCGCCTTTAGCATCACAGAGCTGGCGGACAAAAAGTCTATCTGATTGTTGCACGAGGGAATGTCTGCATTTGGCGAAAAGCAGACATTCGCGCGAGGTCCGCTTATGACCCAAAGCGGACAACCGGTTCGACGTGGGCCATATCACTTTGCTATGTACCTAGGCGCATCGAGCCGGACGAAGTTTTGGGATGGTAAGTAGGCCCTCAGGCCGCTCGACGAAGTCGAACCCGCTTATGAATTATAGTCGATGGCTGTGGAGAGACCAATGCCGCAGAGCCACTGGGAGAATTATCACCGCCTGTGGGATCGGCTGGGGCCACCACTTAGGCCACACCAGGACGTAGTGGCTGCCATCGAAACGCTTCTAGCCGACCATGCGAAACACGTCCTCCTGTTGGGCGTAACCCCCGAATTTGCGGATCTGGGCGCACGCCTTACCGCCATCGATCACAGCGAACAAATGATAGCGAACGTCTGGCCGGGCGATACACAAGACAGGCACGCAGAACGGGGTGATTGGCTAGCCCTTCCCTTTCCAGAACATCACTTCACTGCCGCGATCGGCGATGGAAGCCTGGTAATGCTGGCCTTTCCTGCTGCTTACAGCAGATTATTCGCCCAATTGGAGCGCGTGATCGCCCCGGGAGGTCTATTCGCAACGCGCTTTTTTGCCACGCCCTCGCGCAATCGGGAGACGATTGCGACACTGAAAGCGCTCGTTCTTGCGCGCCGAGCGGGTTCGTTTAATGCATTCAAATGGCGTCTTGCCATGGCGCTGGTGGCGAAAGCACACGTCCCCAATATCAAAGTCATTGCCATTCGCGACGCGTTCGAACGAATGTTCCCCGACCGGAGAGCCCTGGCGGCAGCTACGGGCTGGGAACGTGAGAACATAGACACCATCGATGCCTACAAGGATTCGAGTGACATATACAGTTTTCCGACGCGCGAGGAATTACTGACCGTTATTCCCAACGCCTTCGTCAATGTTCGGTTTTTGTCTTCCGGCGATTACGATCTAGCTGAGCGTTGCCCTATCGTAGCGATGGAGCGCCGCCGATGAGCGGAGATGAAAGTGTTTGGTTAAAAAAACGCAGTACCGTACTTGGAGTTAACTGGCCTCCTCTCACCACAGGTGTAACTGCGGTCTTCGATGCTTTGGTTCGCCAATTGGAGCAGACGCAATGGCTGTCTGCCAACGAAATCAAGGATCAGCAATATCGTCAACTTCAGTTTGTTGCCCAACATGCGGCCAAATATTCAGCCCATTTCAGCCGACGCCTTGCTCAAGCCGGCTTGACTGCCGAAGACCTAAACTCATCGGATGCGCTCGGAAAATTGCCACTCTTGGGGCGGCGCGATCTTCAATCGGGTAGCCCTGACGTGTACTGCACGGTGGTGCCCCCCGACCACCTGCCGCTCCGTGAGGGAAGGACGTCGGGCTCTACCGGGGAGCCGGTGGTTGTAAGGTCGACCTTCGTTTGTCGGATTTTTAACCTCGCGGCCACTCTTCGTGCGGGATTCTGGGAGGAGCGGAGTTTTGGGAAACGCCTCACTTCCATACGTCCGATATTCTCTCGGTACGTAATACGAACTCATAGGGGCGGGCCGTCAAATTTGCTGTTTAAGACCGGTCCAGAGCAGTTAATCCCAATCACGATGGATATTGGAAGTCTCATTGGGCGCATGGCGGATTTCAGGCCTGAAGTGCTTATCGTCTATCCGAATGTGCTCGCTGCCATCGTTCAGCACTGTGAGAAAAGCGCGGTTCGTTTTCCTGGCCTCGTGCTGATAAGAAGCATGGGGGAAACGCTCACTCCGCAGCTCCGAACGCAGGCGGAAATAGTTCTCGGGGCCAGAATTGCAGACAATTATTCATCCTCAGAAGTTGGCACCATCGCCATTCAATGTCCGGATAGTGATCTCTATCACATCATGTCCGAAAACCTAATCGTCGAGGTAATCAACGACGCAGGCCAATCGTGCAAAGACGGAGAAATCGGCCGTATCGTAATAACAGACCTTCACAATTTTGCGATGCCGATCATCCGTTACGATATCGGCGATGTTGCGGAAGTGGGTGGCATTTGTCCCTGCGGCCGAGGAATGCCAACATTGAAGCGCATTGTAGGGCGCGAACGCAATCTCATCCTGATGCCAGATGGCACGAAGCATTATCCGCTCGTAGGCTTCGCCCAATTCCGCGACGTCGCGCCTGTCGTCCAGTACCAGTTCATCCAGCACACTCGAGAACAGATTGAAGGACGGCTGGTAACGGAGCGGCCACTGACTTCCGACGAGGAAGATGCTTTGCGAACTATCGTACAGAATTCGCTGGGTTATCCCTTCGAATTGCAGTTCAGCTATTTCATCGATCGCATACCGCGTTCACGGAGCGGAAAATTTGAAGAGTTTATGTGCAAGGTGAGTACAGAGAATCTGTGAATAGTTGTGACCTAACGGATTTTTATGCCGGAGGTCTCAAGAACCCACCTGATTGAAATGTCCGCTTTTGGCGATATGCAGACATTCGAACCGAAGCTCCGAGCGTCCTCTCAATTCCTATCGACTCGTTCCCAGATAGAACGTTGTCCCTTTCGAAAAACTGTCCCGACTCAATTCCACAGGTTTCTAGCCAGGCCCAGATCACCGTTCATATCGTAACATACGTCTCGTGCGTTTGCTTCTCACGCAGTTCTTAGTGGATTGAATGACCCCAATATGAGAAACAAATGATAGATGCACGCAGGCCTAGATGAATCCCGTCCCCACCTCTTCAAGCTCTTTACTCGCCTCGGGCAAACAATTTCTGCCCTGGCTGGTCGCGGTCGCATTCTTCATGGAGGCGCTCGATACAACGATTCTAAACACAGCGGTGCCAGTCGTTTCTCAGGCCCTTAAGGTGTCTCCGCTCAGCATGAAGTCGGTGCTCGCCAGCTACACCATAAGCCTTGCTGTTTGCATCCCGATCAGTGGATGGATGGCTGATCGTTTCGGAACTCGCCGAGTATTTGCTTCCGCGATTGGTCTCTTCACCCTTGGGTCGTTTCTATGCGGTATATCGAGCAATATCCATGTGCTTGTAGCCTGTCGCGTGCTGCAGGGATGCGGCGGGGCAATGATGGTGCCTGTTGGCCGCCTCACCCTGGTTCGCACCTTTGCCAAATCCGAACTCATCCGCGCCATGAGCTTTGTGGCGATCCCAGGCCTTATTGGCCCGATGTTGGGTCCACTGGCAGGCGGGATTATTGTGGGTTATCTGCACTGGCGTTTCATATTTTTTGTGAACATTCCAATCGGAATTGTCGGACTGGTTCTCGTTTATCTACATCTTCCGGACTATCGCGAGGGTAAGTCGACGCCACTCGACGTTATTGGCCTCATTCTCTTTGGCTCTGGCGTGGCACTGCTTTCATATGTTCTAGAGATATTTGGCGACCATACGCTAAACCTCGGGGAAATCGTTGGGCTTCTAGCGATCGCTTTTTCGCTGATCTTTGGTTATGGGCTGCACGCAACGCAAACCCTATATCCATTACTGCAGCTAGCACTATTTCGCATTCGCACGTTCAGCGTAGCTGTAAGCGGCAGCTTCGTCACTCGGCTTGGCATCGGTGGCGCGCCTTTCCTCTTGCCGCTTCTTTACCAGTTAGGCCTCGGATTCACGCCCATCCAATCGGGTCTTCTCATCATGCCCCAGGCGATTGCAGCGATGAGCACGAAATTCCTCATGCCGAGAATTCTAGCGCGCATTGGCTATCGGGGCGTATTGATCTCGAACACCGTTGGTCTTGGTCTTCTCCTGATGCTGTTTGCAACAGTCGGACTAGGTACACCAGTGTGGGTCATTGCGCTGCAGGCGTTCTGTTATGGGTCCTTCACTTCGTTGCAATACACGAGCATGAATACCTTGGTTTATGCTGATATCACCGAGGACAGGACAAGCAACGCGAGTTCAATTGCCAGCGCAATGCAACAAATGTCCGTCAGCTTTGGCGTGGCCGTCGCGGGGCTAACGACAGCATATTTTGTCCCCGATCGCTTCCGATCAAACCCACTTGAGATGATTCATGGCCTGCACGAGGCATTTCTAGTTCTCGGCGTATTTACCGTTTTGTCCGCGCTCATATTCAGCAGACTGCACAGCAGAGACGGCAGCAACGTGAGTCGGCAAAAGGAAGTCCATCTCGGTTGAGATCCACCCTCTCAGGGGCGAAGATCTCATCCACATTTTTCCGTGCTATGCAAAATCACAAATGGGCAGTGGCCTGCTTAGTTCATTGGTTCCAGCGGGATAGAGAGACCATCCTACTTGAATGGAAGCTTATGCCTGCGGCGCGATGGCGGGCTTTTGCGAGAGCATTCCACCCAGGACGCTCAGAAATACAAGCGAGCATAGGAAGGTCAGATGGTACCAGACTGGAAACCTGTTCCACAACGAATAATGGACGGGAACGAATACAGCGAGCAAAACGATGCCAGCGATCAGCGGCGACCAATTATTCCTGGCGATGCGTCGCGCCGCGTAGCCGCTCGCGAGTGAACTGAGGCCGCTTTCGGTAAGCCGCGCTATCATCATTGGCAAGGTGAACGTCATCGCCTTCTCAACTGCGAAGTATGCGGGCCAGCCGTAGCGCAAACCAAGATTAAGCACGGTCACGACCACGCCCCAGATGACCACACCTGCAACAACGCCGAGAGCCGCACGCCACATATTTCCCCCAAACGCATCCCAAATAAGTACGGACAATAGGCTACCGCTAAACTCATCAATTGCAATATATTTTGATCTGCCGCAACGAAGCAACTGGGGCCCCCAATGTCCACTTCGCGCGAGTGGCGGACATTTGTTCAATGTCCGACTCTGACCCTAAATGGACCTTATGCCTGACTGGCGCGGCAAGGCGCGGAATCCCAAGCAAAATCGTGAGAAAATCGTAATTTGAGCCAGGTCAATGCGTCTCGGCCTGGATGGCGAACTAATGCATGGCCGAATTGAGAGTGGGCAGAATTGGAAAACGAGACGCGTGAAGAACTTTGCCGCCGGATAATCTATTACCGCCGACGCTTACGAGAGGGCGTCTCGATGTCGGAGGCGATCGAATTCATCCGCCTGGTGGGGGAAGCGGAGGGCAAATTAGCGAAGATCGTCAGCGATGCTGAGATCCCCAAATGTGTGGTGCCCAATGGAGCCAGTGGCGCCATTATTGATTGGAGGAAGAAATGACCACTAGAAATCTGAAAAAGTCGCACGGCTTAACGCTGATCGAGACCGAGCTATTAGAGGGCTCACCACCAAAAGTGGTTGGCCGGCAGTACACCGTCAAAGTCATTTGGCGGCCAAAGCCCTTGTATCACGGGCCTGACCTTGCCGCCGCCGAAAGGATATTTGAGCACCGACTGCAGGTGATAAACAGCTAGATGCGATCTTGGGTTTGATGAAACACTGGCAAGCCTCCCATGGCTGTATCGCAGCCGAACTTCCTACAAGTGAGTGGCGGCATAGGGTCGTCGAGTTAGTCAAATTTCTGCTACTCGCTCTCCAGAATTGCTATCCCCACGGATCCGTAAAGGGCGAATGCCAAACTTGCCCGCTCTTGGCGGAAAGCAGACATTCACCCATTGTCCGCTCATGACCCAAAGCGGACATTGGAGCACCAGGGCACTGCCAAATCCTCGCTCCAAGATGCCCCCCACCATGACCCTAGGGGCGAGGCATAAAACCTTGTGGATAGCTCGCGATCCCACGGTCTAGCGAAATCTGCTAAGTCTCACAGATAGGTGCGGAGCACGCATGCAGAACCTGTGGGCTGAAATTCGGCGAAGAAATCTCCATCGCGTCACGGCTGGTTATGCCGTCGTGGCCTGGGTGCTGTTCCAAGGTGCAGGCGTCGTTTTCCCGGCTTTCCACATGCCCGACTGGGCGCTTCAGCTTCTCGTCATTCTGCTGATCGTGGGTCTGCCAATCGTTTGGGTGACGCTGTGGCTTGCGCATCCGGCACCGCTCAGCGCCGCCGGTACGCCGACACCGGCTCCACTCCATCATACCGAATGGACGCTGATCGGGCTGCTGGGATTGGTCTTGATCGCAAGCCTCAGCGAGTTTGGTTATTCGCAACTTTACGGTGGCTCACCATCAACTACGAGTGCGTTAGGGCCGCAAGACGCCTCGATTGCCGTACTTGCCTTCAACAATATGAGCGACGACCCGAAGAATGAGTATTTCAGCGACGGTATATCAGAAGAGCTGCTCAACGATCTTGCTCAGGTGCAGGGATTGCGCGTGGCGGGACGTACGTCATCCTTTTCCTTTAAGGGGAAAGAGGTAACCATCGAGGACATCGGTAAGGCCCTCAACGTCCACACTGTGCTCGAAGGCAGCGTCCAGCGCGTTGGCAACCGCGTGCGCATTACAGCCCAGCTGATTAACGCCGCCAATGATTTTCATATTTGGTCACAGACTTATGATCGGGAAATCGCCGACATCTTCGCCGTTGAAGATGAAATCTCGCACACTATTACGCACGAGCTGACGGGGCGTCTTCTTCCGACTAAGGAAGCCGATCAGGCATTACCTAAGAAGGCCAAAATCAATCCCAATGCCTATACAGCCTATCTGCAGGGCCGCTTCTACATGAACAAGCGCAACAAAGACGACATGCTGCGCTCGGTCGAATTATTCAAGCTGGCGATTGGGCTCGAACCCGATTACGCCGATGCGCACGCGAGCCTGGGGCTCGCTTATGGGCTTCTCTACCTCAATGGACAGCGGCGCGACACGTTGCAAGCGTCGAAAGATGAGACAGCCACTGCCCTCCGGCTTGATCCTGACGATATGGTGGCAACACTGAACAAGGCACAGATTGCCGCTGCGATGTGGAACTGGCTGGAAGCTAACGCTGTTTACAGCAATGCGGTGAAGCGCAATCCTAATGATGCCGATGCACAGCACTTTTATTCGTCATTTCTCGCTGAACTAGTTTTACCGGACGCAGCCATAGCGTTGGGGCGACGTGCCGCCGCGCTGGACCCCCTCGCACCAATCATGCAAGACAACTTGGGCGACTTTCTCTACTTGTCGAACCGGGATGGCGAAGCCGCAATTGAATATCAGGCTGCGCTCACCATCGATCCCAATTTCGTTTTCGCCCTCAACGGGCTCTGCTTAGTCGATGCCAATATGGGGAAGCTCGAAGAGGCGAAGAAAATACTGAATGGGCGCCTCATTGCTGTTGACGGCGAAAACGGGCCCTATACCGACTTCTGTCGAACATTCATTGCGTACCGCAGCGGCGACCTAGTGGAGCTGAAAAGGCTCGCGACAATTACAGCGCAGCACTTCGCAAGCGGCGATAGACCAGCCAGCTTCGTCGCTTATCCTTATGCACTGGCGAGTGATGTTGATCAGGCCATTCAGTGGTTTGGGAAGGCGTATGACGAGCGCGATACATGGTTCTTCTACTTAATTTGTGATCCAAACCTACCCGCGAAGTTAAAAGCGGACCCGCAATTCAAGACATTCATGCAGCGGCCTCAAATAAAGGATTGGCAAGCCGCACGCGACCGTGTCTCCGCCGAACTTGCAGCGGGAAAGTGAGGGCGACGGGACCAGGGGTCTGATGGATGTCTCCTAATCGGAGACTCTCAAGTGAAACGTCCGCTTTTGGCGTGAAGCAGACATTCGATCACGCTATCACCAATCAATGCCTGGCGACCATGGAGTCAGGGCAATTTCAATTCAGCAATGAGAACAGGGCGACCAGCTCGGTTGAAGTTCTGGCCGTCAATCGCGGACGTAAGTTCGTTCGCCTGTTTTGGGTTCCATCCACACTGCGACCCGTGCGCCTGTTTCCGGATCAATGAAGCGTTCACCGGTGTCGCGCCAGTCATCACCCGGTTTTTGATCCTGAATGGGCTTGTAGCGGTAGCGGTCGTAAATGACACCGAGAGTGAGCACGAGGCCAAAAATCAGCGGGCCAAGAATGGCGCTCATCTCGAGGCCATTCCAAAATGCCCAGGCACTGAATGCGAGCAACAGGATTCCAAAGAGAAGAACAGCCGAGCGCAACATGGGGTTAATTCGGATTCGGCTCGATCACGGCGGCGGTGCCATAGGCCACAATCTCCGTCATTACCTGTCCAATTTCTGACGAATCAAAACGCATCATGAGTATCGCATTGGCACCCATCGCAGTGGCGTTAGTGACCATGCGATCAATGGCATGGCGACGCCCTTCTTCGAGGAGCTGTGTATATTCCCTGATCTCACCTCCCAGAATTGTACGAAGCATGGCGATAATATTCCCCGCTATCCCGCGACTTCTTACGACTACGCCGAAGCATTGCCCGAGAGTCTGGCGTGTGCGATAGCCCGCGACATTTTCGGTTGTTGCGACGATCATGCCTTATTCCTTTCCCTGCCAGCTTGCCCCGCGCAACTCAGTTTATCACTAATCTCCCACTGGTAGATGCGTAAGGCACAAATAGAGATACACCGAACGCCAAGCGGCCCCGTCTTATTGCCCATACACGCCACGTGTCGTACGCGTCCCTTCCAAAAACCTCATCCAGCATCAGTCGCCTGGCCTTTTGCCAAATCTTGGTACGTCAAGCCAGATCGCCCCTGATGCTCGGCCCTATCGTCTCTCAGCCGATAGTTGGTGGATCAAATTCTCGGCACGCAAGAATCGAATAATCGGTACACACAACCACTTATCTAAGGTGAGTTGCTCAAATTTGGCTTACCTGTCGCCCAATCAACGGCATCCAAATACATGATCACAAAGCTTGAAATACCAAGCAAAGAAGGCAGCGGCAAAATCACGGCCGCGTTAATTTCTTGGGCGCTCGCTAATTGCCCAGATATTGCTTGAGGGCTGCTGCCGTTTTCGCAAAAGCATCGGAATAGGATTGCGGATTGTAGTGGTCACCACCGATCATGAAGGCGTGGTCGGTGTCCGGATAAGTTATGAGTTCGTAGGGCGCATTCTGCGTCTTCGCGGCGGTTTCCAGCCTGCGTGCATTCTCGATCAAGCAACAATTGTGAAAGCTGTCGGATTCTCCTGCGAACATGACGACCGGCACTTTGATGAGGGCTGCGAAGCCGTCGAAGTCGCGGAAAATGCTAGTTGCCGGATACCAGACGATATCGACCGCCACCTGATCGCTCCAGGTCGAACCAAATGCAAGTGCGATGCCCCCGCCAAGCGAAAATCCAACCAACCCCACCTTGCCCGGAAGCGCATGTGGCATAGCGAGCGCATGCTGGATGGCCGTCTTCAGCCCTTCACCATGCCTGTCCAACATTTGCTTGGAATCGAACAACACCACATCGTAGCCGAGCTTGGCGATCTCGCCCCCCACCTGACGGTAATCATCGGGCCCATCCATGCCGGAGGCTAGGACCACCACGCGGCCCTTGCCCTGCGGAGGCGGAATTTCCTCCTGTGCCATGGCCTGCATCGTAATGAAAATCGTACCAGTCAAAACGAGCGCGGCACGCATGTGAAACCTAGTCATAATTTATCTCCCCACTTCAGCCCTTCACTTCTCGCTCGACCCGATCGCATACGGGACACATTCGCTCTTCACCAGCCGTTCCCTCGATTCGCTTGGTGCAATAGGAGCCTGTCACATTAGACTGTAGCGCCTGTTCAATTGATCCATCAGGCCAGCGCGGCAACCCAATGGGCGAAATGCGCCCAAGGCTCAGTTTGGCTAATTAAATGTCTGCTTTCTTGTATCGTCAACAAGAAGACTGCGGACCACAGCGTGACGCTCTGAATGGTTCCTGTTGACCAGCGGTCATAAATCATCGTCGCAAATACGAGTGGCACAAAGCAGATGAGGTTAACTTGCCAAAGCGGATAGGGGTCGAAGATGCGCCAACGGTCGAAACCCGCATCTAGAAGGGAAAAAGTAGCGAATAGTATGAGTTGTTTGTGTACGGCGGGCCGTGTTCGGTTTCGAAATGCGAAGTAGATGAACACCGAGAACATGAGCATGTCGAAAATTGGGTCAGCAAAAAGATCCAACACGTCTGCTACTGCGAGCTGGCCGGGGTGGGCAAGTTGCCTGGCCACCCGGGCGCTTGCGGTCAACACACCGAGAGGGACCATGATGGCAGCAAGTACCATCCCGAGTTTGCCCAACCGGCGATGTAGACTTACGTGGTTCGTCGCGACTAACGAAATTTGGGTGGCAAACAGGACGATCCAACTCAAAAACACTATGGCGTGAATATGCACGAGAAAACTCGGAAGAGGAGCCAGTAACATTCCCGCTAAGAAATAGGAACTGGAAAATCCAACAAGAATGGCAATCACTGCTACTGCGGCCATACTGAAGAAGAAAGGATCGTCTGAGCGGAGTGTTCCGCGAGACCCTTGCCCGCTGATTTCTGTCATGGCGACACCGTGACTGGCTCTTAGGAGATATAGGTTTGGGGCGTCGGCACTGACCGGCCCTATTTTTCTTATGCCAACGGGATGGAAAGTCTATCATACTGGAATGTCTGCTTCTGGCGGTAAGCGGACATAGCTTATTCGACAGTGAAGAAGGGTTATTTCGGGCCTATTGGCGCAGACGGCTCCTCGGGTGATGATCTGCTAATTCCCTCTTCCGTCCCATGTACGCGTCATTCTCGTTTTGCTTTGTGAACACGGGATGAATAAGCGCAAGTCATGTCGTTCATATTGCGAAGTATATGGTGTGACTGCTTAGTCAGAACGCACACTCTAAGATTAAGGTGCTCCCACCAACGAAAGGAACGGATCAATGAATAAGCTGACCAAACTTACATTAGGATTAATGATAGCCGGAGGCGTTGCTTTGACCGCAGCAGCACCAGCTGAAGCGAGTGGTGGATGCGGAATAGGCTTTCATCCCGGACCGTATGGCCATCGATGCTTTCGTAATGCTGGCCCTGCAGTTGTAGTCGCTCCAGGGGTAGGCGTGGCGGTAGGCGTCCCGGGCATTGGCGTCTTTGTTTCTGGACGCGGATATTGGGATGGCCATCGCTATTGGGATCATCGCTATCGGTGGCATGGCGGCTGGCGCTATCGGTAAGGCTTCGTAGCCAAATCCCAAGAAAAGCGTGCGGTCTCCCAGTCGCTTGTACCGCGCGCTTTTCTGACTTCATCTTCAGGACAACTTCGTCCGCGAGGTGAAGGTATGAAAAAATCGCATCTCATTTATTTTTTCTGGAAATTTTTGCTAGAGGCAAAAAGGCAAACATTCGCTCAATGTCCTCTTATAACTCAAAGCGGAGATAAGCTGCCCTTCAGGGAAGCTAGGTTTCCGACCGACGTCCGGAGTTACCGGATCAACAAGCAAGGCATATAGACGAGTACGATTAGTCTGTACGCGGCCCTTATCTGCTCCGTTGATCGATTTGGGAATTCAACTCGACGCTCAGCGGTGACGCCAAGCCGCCAAAGCGCTGATCAATTTCAAACAGCAGTTTTGTTGCCTCATCAGCCTTGCCGTCGGCAATCAACGATTTTGTCTTTTGAAGCTTTGCTGTTAGTTCCTGTTCATAACCCGATCTGCAGGTGGCGAGTTTATCCGGATCGGGCGCCACCGGATCGAGCAGCGCCTTCAACGCTCGCGACAGTGCCGCTGGATTGGCTATCTCATGACCGGCCCCGGGGATGACCTCTTTGTCGATATCGAATACGCACCATGCCTGCAGCGAATGCACGCTTACACTGGCCATGCCGACATTAGTAAGGTCCTCTTCCCCAGTGAGGTAAACAACACGCGTGGCATCCTGAAACTGGGAAAACAGTTCCTTGGGAGGCAGTGGGATTCCCGCGCCACCTATCGGATCGCTCCCTGCGTCCAACAGCGCGCCACGAAATACATCCGCGTAGGCCAATGCGAGACGAAGAGCCACACGGGAACCTCCTGAGAAGCCAGAGATGTAGATGTGCTCTGGATCCACTGCATAACGGCGGATGATATTTTGCACGGCAATCATAGCCAATGGTACGCGGCGACCCACAAAACTTTCATCATTGCCTGACCGCGCTTCGCTGACATAGATGAGACCGTATTGATCCAACACGGAGGACCAGCCTTGCGGCAGCTTTGCGTCTTGCCACGGAGGCACGAACACCAGCAGCCCATATCCATGGGGAGGCGCTGTGGCCGGTATGTAGACCACGAATTTCTCCTCCCCGAGATTGATCGCCTGCTCGCTAAGTACCTTTCCAGAGCGGGCCAACATTCGCTGGGCCTCCGCCCGGGCCAACGGACTTAACATGCGCCGCATGACTTCCGAATTGCCGGAAAGTAGCGAGTAGTCGGCGAAGACCACATCATTCTGTAAGCCATGCTGCGCAGAGGGCGCATCGAGAGCGTATGCGGATAACACAAAAAGAGATGTTCCGAACGCTAAGAGGCACCGCCTCATTGCGCGTGTAATCCACTTGTCAATCGGCCTTAGCATGGGATTTTATTCCGGTATGACCGCTTATGACGATAAGCGAAAATTTCGCCGCGCACTGTCACCGATTTCTCCAAAGCGGGCAGTGGCAGCACCCCCAACACTAAACGTTTGTTGCTACTTTACTTCAGGACTGAAACGGTTGGTGAAAAAGGCCACGATCAGGCCGAACAGCAGCATCGCCAACATGTTCTCTATAAATGTTTGAATCGTAAAGTGGGGCATTCGCGCCCATGCCGAGAGCGGGACAACGACATAGTTCATGACGAAAAAGATTGCCGCGCCATAAGCCAGACCGCCTGCAATCCACAGTCGACGCAGAAATGGCAACAACCGAGTCGCGATCTCAAAGGTCGCAGCGATGATTAGCGACATCGCCCACTGCAATATAAGTCCTAGGAGCGCAGTGGGTACGCCGCCCGCGAGCGCCGCCCTCCCGAGAACACCCCCAGCGATGAAATGAAGAATGAGGATCGGGCTATCGAGGTTGATTAGTGCTGCTGAGCCAATATCAACCGTGCCCGCTAATAACCCGCCGAGAATAATTGCTGTCCAAACAGACTTCCGCATGATTAGTCCTGCGAACATTAGCCAGATACCTAAGCGTTCAGTCCCATCGCAGCGCCCATGTCGCCGCTATGCGGATCGCGCCAAAGAAATGTCCTCGCATCACGTATTTTTGACCCTCTACGGGGTGCATCCTATTACCAATTAGCCAAAGTCAGGGTAACGGTTCAAGGACAGATTGTACGCCTTTGTCCCAACGCGGACATAAGCCCTGCTAACAAATTTGGCGTGCGATCCGGACGAACTCATGAATATTGCCTCGAGCCTTTTGTCCATGCGCCGGCAATAATGGCATGCTGTCCTGCAGGCAAACAGGGAATGCAAGGGCGCGGCAGCATATTGGAGCGCGCAGACCCTCCTACGCTGAGAAGCAGCCTCTTGCGAGGCTTTCTCACCCGCTATTAGCAGGCAGTGTTTGGAGGACAGAAGTATGGGCTACCCGTGAATGTCGAGTAGTTCTGATTCAAATTGGGCGGACCACTCCTTGAGTTAGGTCCATAGACCGGGCCAAATCCATTGCTGTATGGGGTTTGCGAATAGCTCCAAGGCGAGGACTGAGTGACGCCCATGGAGAATGTAAAATTACCAAACTTAATGCCTTTCTGATCCCATTTGCTGCCAGTGTTGGAGCTGTCACCGTTCGTAAGGTTCGTACCGCCAGAATTACTAGCGGTGTCGCTAGTGTCGCTCGGGCTATTACACGTTCCATTAGGGCCAGGCGTAATGCATATGGCCCATGCACTCGATGGAACTGCGATGAGTGCGCCCAACAACAATGCGACTAATCTGGGTGATGGCATGGTTGTGTTTCCGTATGGTTCGCAATTGCAACCATACCATCATCCTCTGGGGGGTGCGAGCACCGAGATGCACGGATGGGGGCGCGTTCATCTATCACTGTAATTGAGACAATTGCATAGAATGGCGCCACCTGCTTCGACCGGAAGTACTCACTTCGAGGCAACAAATGTCCGCCTACCGCCTTAACCGGACCTTTGTTCGCAGTCTTGAAGCGCCACAATTTTCCTAACAGCCTTTGCAAAGAGTAGGTTGCAAATGGTGGTTGGTATGCTTTGGCACAATGTTGCCACAGAGCTGATATAGACCAGCGCGATCATAGGGGCATGAAGGCAAGATGATACTAGCGAGACTTCAATGCCTATATGTCAGGGAAAACGCGACGAAGGACGATTTGCTTGCTTCAGTGCGCTCTTCCGTTGCAAGAACTGCGGAAATATCGGCTGTGAGCAGCCTGACTGTGCGCGAAAGGCATTCAGCTTGGGAAAATGCATACGCTGCGGTCACAGAGAGAAGGAAAAACTAACTTAAGTGGGCCGCGAATTCTGGTCGGTATCTCAAGATTTACTCTGCAGGGACTGAGCGGACACGATACCAGTGGCAGGCGCATCGGCGTGCAGGCTCATGTGATCTGGTATAACCGCGCCGCCTGAAATGATCATGATCATGGCTTGATCAAGCGTCATGTCAGATTGCATCAATTTCGAAACGGGCGCGAGCTGGAGATAACCGACAGTCGGATTGGGAGCTGTCGGCACAAAAACCGTTGCCAATTCTTCTCCGCTAAGATGGTCCTCGAACGTATGCATGACCAGGCCAATCGCCTTGGCGCCTTGGTGTGGAAAATCGATGAAGACAACATGCGATGCGCCCTTGGGCGTCGTGTGCACCACAGCGACAAGCTCCTTTGCGGCGCGATAGATATTGTGGATCAGGGGAATTCGGTTGATGAGGGCTTCTACGAAGACAATGAGTTGCACGCCTAGTACACGCGAGGTGGCCGCACCAATTAGAAAAAGTACCGCCAAGACGAACACTATGCCGACTAAACCTTGAATGAATGTATTGGTGAGAACTGGCTTGAGGGGTGGAAATTGGCCATCAATAAAATTGGTAAGTGTGTAGGCTAATGGCGCGCCAAACCATGACAGCAAGGTGAACAAGTAAGAAAGCAGGATCAAGACCACAAGAAGTGGCAGTATCGTTAAGGCGCCTGCGGTTAAATTGGCCCAAATCGAGTTTTGTATGGGATTTCGTTTGGCCAAGTATCCCCGCTCGCTTAGTACACAGTTTTCCTGCCATAGATCATCCGCACACTATGGCCAATCTGCCAATGCGGGCAGTCGCCAATTTCAGCGACCCGGTATTCGTTCATAGCCATATCGCTCGTAGTACGAGACGCAATCCCGAACTTTTTCCTCTGTCGATTTACTGCGCACGGGCAAATAGCCAAAATCGAGGTACGGCCCGCATCGGACGGTCTTACCGTTCGCGCTCTTGAGATAGATCGGTTCACTTGCAGCACACGCAACCACACAGAACATCACGAGAAACATTCCTAGTCCCGAAATCACACGTTGCTTCATAACGATTATTTCCCCTTAAACAGCCAATTTGGCTGGGTTAGGTTGCAAGTAATCCGATAATGGCGTCAAGAGAATGAACGGGCACCGAAGCAAAGGGAACACCAATGGCAACTTCCCCACCGGCCCATGGATCCTCCTCAGGCCGAGCGCGACGCACTGCCATCAGATTATGGATTTTCGGCAGTATCTCATGGATAGGATTCTGGGTATGGAATTACAGCACCAAATGCATCAGCACACAAAACGGCGCTCTGTGGTGTCCAACTGCGAGTGGGGATTGGCTGAAGCCTACGGACTACTTTCGCGTGGCTTACATGATCTTCGGCGCACCCTCAATAATGCTCATTGTGGGGATCTTGGGTGCCTGGGCTCTAGCAGGATTTCAGCGGAGATCGAATTTAAAATAAAACTTGAAAAACGCCAACTTAATAAAATGAGCAGGCACCAGCCGCGCTCCTCAATGCATTACATTATTACCAGTCTCCCAATGTTGCGCAGGCCGGTTCTGAATTATAGTAGGTGTGTATGATAGATTTTGGGGGCTTGAGGTATTGACGGGATTTAGCCTCCAATGAACGGCACACTAAATGCCACTATCACTTGTCCGTTTTGCGGCTTTTAACGCCTCGAAATTATGCCGACCAATGCTTGCGTGTTCTTTTACGACTGTAAGGGCTGTGGCCGAAGCCTAAAACCCAAAGCGGGCGACTGCTGCGTATTTTGTTCTTATGCAGACAGGCCGCGCCCTCCAACGCAGTCTGATGGAGATTGCTGCAAATGAACAGGGACCTAACCTCGAAACCAGTCAGCGCGTTTGTGTGGTGGGGATTGCCAATTATCATCGGCGTTACCGCGAGTATTCTCGGATTTTCACTCTCAATGATCGGATTTATCTGGATGGCCTTGTTTGTTTGGATGGGTATTGGCTGTGTTCTCAACGCTCTAAGGTGCCATCGTATTCATTGCTACATTTCGGGACCAATATTCCTGCTCGGCGCGTTGAGTTGCGGGCTAATTGCTGCAGGGGTGCTTACGTTCGGTCCCCACGCGCTTAACAATTTCGTTTCTATTACCCTCGTTCTCGCGCTGCTCTCGTTTGTGTTTGAGGCCATCTGGGGTAAATATTCAAAATAGAGGCCTCCCAGAACGTGCGCTTATGACGCAAAGCGGACGTACGTGCTAAGCGTCACAACCCTCCCATGACCGACGAGCCCATTCCCAAGCCATTCTCTCGGTCCGCATGGTGCAAGAAAGTCCGGCAGATCAACGCCGTTACCGAACATCCAAACCCGGGAGCGCTAAATCAATGCTACTCTCAGAATCAAAGTATGGAAGTAATAACTTATGAAATATAAAAAAACGGCAAGATCAGCACAAAGAGATGTTGATACGAAAGGTCGAGTAGTCACGCCCACCTGGAAAATATTTCTCGCCGTCGCAGGTCCCGGACTCATTGTCATGCTGGCTGATACCGATGTCGGTAGCATCATCACGGCCGCGCAGAGCGGTGTCGAATGGGGCTACGGCCTACTTCTACTTCAATTAATACTGATGCCCGTCCTCTACGTCGTGCAGGAGCTCACAGTTCGTCTCGCCATTTTCACCGGCAAGGGACATGGCGAGCTGATCCGCCAGACGTTCGGGCCCATGTGGGCGTGGGTCTCTGTAACGGGCTTAGGCGTGGCGGCCGGCGGCGCATTGCTGACCGAATTCTCCGGGGTTGCTGGCGTTGGCGAACTCTACGGCGTTCCTCGCGCGGCCAGTTTGGGGATCAGCGCGATATTTCTGCTTGTCGTGGTCATGACTGGAACCTACCGCCGTGTGGAGCGGGTAGCGATCGCGCTTGGCCTTTTCGAATTCGCTTTCTTCCTCGTCGCTTACGAAGCCCGTCCCGATGGCATCGCTCTCGTACACGGCCTCGCGCACATGCCGCTTGGAAACGGCAATTATCTCTATCTCGTTGCGGCCAATATCGGCGCAGTGATTATGCCCTGGATGATATTCTACCAGCAATCTGCAATCGCCGATAAGAAGCTCAGGCCCGAACACTACCCGTATGCTCGCCTAGATACGGCAATAGGTTCCGTGCTTGCGCAAGCCGTTATGGCGGCGGTACTTGTTGCTGCGGCGGCGACGATAGGTAAAGCGAATAACCACGCGAGCCTTAACACGATAGGTGATATCGCGAATGCTCTCATTCCGTTTCTTGGCCCCAATATCGGCCGCTTCGTCTTCGGCGTGGGTACGATTGGAGCGGCGATGGTTGCGGCCATCGTCGTGTCTTTGGCTGCGGCTTGGGGATTCGGCGAGGTTACAGGCTACAAGCACTCCCTCGAGCACCATCCGTTCGAGGCGCCCTGGTTTTACGGTGCCTTCACGCTTGCCGTTATCGGCGGAGCGTTTGTCGTCGGTGTTGCACCAAATCTTGTGGCGCTAAACATCGGCGTAGAGGTGATGAACGCACTGATGCTTCCGGTGGTGTTAGGCTTTCTTGTACTTCTTGCTATCAAAGCTCTTCCGGTAGAGCATCGCATCCGCGGATTCTACGCCTGGATCGTCATCGGCGTGTCGTTGCTAACCACCGGATTTGGCGTTTACGGCGCGTTATCGGGCATGGTGACATCCTGACGAGTGTGGATGCCAGTCTTTCATGCGCGATCGTGTTTTACGCGAACCCTCCCTTCTTTTATTTTGCAAGGGGCACGAGATGTCCCATGCCAAAATTGCACATCTTTGAGCTCTATTATCCTGCAGACATTCACTCGTTCGTTCTGCTCAACCCGATCATTACCAATGCTGATCCCGAGTTCGGCCGACATGGCTGAGCTTGCATGGAATGTAGAGTTGAAAAGCGGACGTCTGCTCGAAGTAAAACAACTTCTTAAGTGATACTGGTGGTTACATATGTGACAAAGTTCGCGCCGCAGCGGTTTTAATTTCGCTGTTATTGGATTATAAAATGGATCGGTGGGGTGATCTTAATCGGAGGTGCTTATCATGAAAAAATTCGTAGCCTTGTACATGGCCCCGACATCGGCCATGGATGAAATGATGAAAGCGGCTGATCCACACCAAAAGCAAGAAGGGATGGATCGCTGGAAGAAATGGGCAAACATCCACAAGAAGGATTTGGTGGAATTGGGTGCGCCCCTGGGCAAGAACAAGCGCATCACGACCACAGGCGCAGTCGACAAGAGAAATGAAGTCACTGGATTTTCGATTGTTCAGGCGGACAGTCACGAAGCAGCCGCGAAAGTGTTTCACGACAATCCGCATTTGCAGATACCAGGAGCCTATATTGAGGTCCTGGAATGGGTTTCACTCCCAGGAATGTGACACGGCAGAGAAATTCTGTCCTGGTGAACGAGCCGGAAAATCTATTTAATCGATTGGTGGCGCGCCTATCTAGCCAGGTAGGAGGCGCGCCACTATCTGGCAGATCTCGATGAAGGAGAAATGGCGTGTGCGTTTTGGTCGAGCATCCGGTTTAGTCCCGACGACTTGCCATCTATCCTCGACCAGGAAATAAGAGACTTTAAGGTGAAGGGCTGAATTGGTCATTGCCGGATAGCATTCGCGGGCCGTTTGGATATCTTTAATGTGTCTGTGCCGGCCGAGCAGAACCTTCGATGATTTCACGTCAATCAACTGATCACGGCGTGCCGACGATGTTAAAATTGCATCACTCCGATCTCGCCAAAGTATGTGTCGGGCGATTTAAGTGTTTGGCTGTTGACACCCATGTCCAGTGAAATGGCGATTTCGGCCGCACCTCATCAGTGTTACAGCCACGTGGACACGAGCTTTGTGGCGCTTGGCCCGGTGAAAGTCGCATTCTTGGGCATCGTTCAGGGAATTTCTGAACTGCTGCCAATCTCCTCGACCGCGCACATGAGGGCTATTCCTGCACTGCTGGGTTGGGCCGATCCGGGTGCGGCCTTTTCAGCGGCCATGCAAATGGCAGCCCTCTTAGCGGTCTTGACTTATTTTAAGGCTGACATCCGATCGATCCTCAAGGGATCGATGAAAGCGCTTCGGCTCCGCGACTGGGGTAATCGTGATTTGAGATTTGGTTTTGGCGTTTGCCTAGCCACCGTGCCCATCGTCATCGCGGGCTCGCTTCTTTCCGACACCCTTAATGTCTGCAACTCACCACTGCGTACGCTCCCGGTCATTGGCATTGCCTGCGTTGCTCTGGCGCTCCTGATGGGTGGCGCAGAATTGCTGGCACGTCATGTGCGGATAACTGAGGGGATGACCTTGCGCGATGCGCTCATCATCGGCATCGCGCAGATAGGCGCGCTTATCCCTGGTGTGTCCCGTTCTGGATCCACCCTGACGGCGGCCCTATTTCTCGGATTTAAGCGCGAGGACGCGGCGCGCATCTCATTTTTGCTCGGAGTGCCGGCCATTGCGCTCGCGGGGGGCAAGGAGCTGTTCGTTTTATATCAGGTGGGATTGACGGCCTATGGTTGGTATGTGCTTGCCCTGGGTCTTGTGGTCTCTAGTGCCTCGGCGTTCGTCGCCATCTGGGGGCTGATGCGTTACCTCAGTCACGCTTCAACTTGGCCACTCATCATCTATCGTGCAGCATTCGGTTTGATCTTGATTGTCGCAGGCGGATTTCACTGGATTCAATGATCACCAAGTCCGAGTAACTTCCCTAGACGCTCAAATAATTTGGATCGGCTGAGGAACCAGACGAGAATCAATATGACTACGGCAATCCCTATGGCAACCACCGGTCTCCAATGATGCCCCACACTGACAGCCTCGGCGAGTAGCATCGCCATCACACCCGGCAAAAGGAGTGCGGGCGCCCAAATCAGCGCCGATGCGATATTGGCAAACCAAAATATGCGCGTTGGCATCCTCACTATTCCTGCGACCAGCGGGACGACGGCTCGTAAGGGGCCGAAGAAACGCCCGATAAATACGCTCCAGGCGCCATAAGTTTGGAACAGTTTCTCTCCACGCGCCAACAGGGCTTGCGAACGCGAAAGTGGCCACACGTTAAAAGCGGCTCGCCCATAGCGCTTTCCTAACCAATAGGACACGCCATCACCCAAAATCGCGCCCATGATTCCTCCGATCAGCACCGGAAAGAAGGGGAGGGTGCCATTAGCGACGAGAACTCCAGCGGCAATCATGATCGTGGTGCCAGGAAAGAGAAGACTGAGAAAGGCGAAAGATTCGCCAAACGTGACAAGGAAGATGATTGGCAATGCCCACGAAGAATGGCGTTCGATTATCTCCAGCGTGTGATGGACGATCCCACTCATCGAACGCAATGATCTAATACAATGAGCATAACTCCCTCACCCCAATTCGATGGCCAACGGAGAAGTGACTAACATAAGATGGCACCAGCTGGCTCGATGGAGAGCAAATACCGAAACGTAAGAACACCTTCAGGCAAATTTTGGGCAACGAGCCAATTCAAGTACTCGCTCTAGCAAATCCCGTCGAGAGCCTCATAATACAGTTGAGTAGCTAGGTCTCCTTTCAGTGGTTCCGCCGCAACAGCCATCGGGTGCGACGCTATTGCCCCTTCGTACGGCAAGCGAGTCAAACTTCATTCCAGAGGGAATCAGGCAATGCTCTCCATTTTTTCGGTGTGGCGGACAGAGGTGGCTCCTGCACACCCGCGGTTCTAGTTGCTGCTTTCGTCGTGATTGCCAGGTTTCTTCTGTTGCTCCAGTATTGGGCCATGCCGGGCTTTCAGCTCATCAGGTGTGAGCACCCCGTCATGGTTTTTGTCGAGCTCATCGAACAGTGATCTGAGCGTGCTAGCAAACTCATTGAAATCGACATAACCATCTTGGTTCCAATCGATCAACGGGGAGTACTGGGGCCCATCTTCCTTGAAACGCCTTTCATTTTCTGCCCGTACCTCGTCTGCATCTAATTTTCCCTGGTGTCTAACATCTAGTGCATCGAAATCTGCTTTGAGCCCTGCCTCCATCTCCGCGCGCGTCACCGAGCCATCCTTATTTGCATCATAACGGAGTAGCTGCTTGATCCCGGCAGTAGTGCCGGTCGGATCCTCGCTCATGCCTCGCGCCGCGTTGCGCCCATGGGATGATGAATCGCCGCTGAACCAACCGGAAGACCCCGAGCAACCAGCGGCGACCAGCAATAAAGTCGTAGTGGCGAAAAGGAGTAAGCAGCGCTTCATATCATCTCTCCCCTGAATACACCTGACTCTATTAGTCTTGTGATGGTGACGCGAGAGGGCTGGACGATGCCGGAAGATTCCTCTCAGATCGGCACCTGGAAAGGCATGACTCAGAGCGCAATTTGACTGCCGTTAAAGCGAGAGGCTCTGTGCTCGATGAATTATTGGCAATGTTATACATTGGTGGGCGATGAGACTGTTGTATTTATCCCGGACTGAGATCTGGCAATCTTGGCCATGAGCGCCATCGGCGACCATATCTGGCATCATCGTAGATTCTACTTGTCTGCGCTTCTCGGGATATTTGCTTGGATGATGACGGGCAGGTTCTCCTCGCCGCTCCGTCTTGCCATTGCAGGTGACACCTTCTTTGGTGCGCACCTCGTCCTGATGACTGCGCTCGCGATCCGTATCACTCCCGATCAATTGCGGAATTGGGCCAGTGTAGAGGATGAAGGAATAATCATCATTGTTATAATTACTTTAGCCGTCATCAGCTTCAGCCTCGTGTCCATTTTCTCTGTTCTCAATCAGAGCCACAGGCCCAGCACGCCTCTCCTAATCCTTTCAATCATCAGTGCACCACTCGGCTGGTTTATGCTTCATACAGTGGCGGCGTTTCGTTATGCCCACTTGTATTACGCCAATCCGATTTCCAAGAGTTCAAGCCGTAGCAAGATTGGCGGACTGAAATTCCCCGACACCGAAGAGCCCACGGCCTGGGATTTCCTCTATTACTCCTTTGTTCTCGGTATGACGGCGCAAGTATCCGACGTGCAGGTGCTAACGACTTCGATGCGCAAGCTCGCTTTAGCCCATGGGATAGTGTCCTTTTATTTCAATACCGTTCTCATCGCGCTCGCTGTCAACGCCGCTGTGGTGCTAGCACAATCATCTGGATAACTGAGCGTCTGGGCACGCCAATGAGACGAAGAAATGTCTCCAAACATTCCCGCATTACGCTCCATTGGCGGATGCTTAATTTGGGGCCGGTACGCAACACTGCAACAGCACACTTCGCGCTTTTTTGAAATCTGCGGTAACATAAAGGGCTACAAAAAGCTGCGGGCTTTGAATGACCAGGAGCTTTCACCCGTTTCCTTTTTTGATTGCCTGCGGGATGGCAGTCTGCCTCATCACTGCATTAAATTCGGCACGAGCAGAGGCTCCACCCACACCAGTCATAGAAATGAGCATACGGGCAGATGGCTCGGTACTGTTAGAAGGAAAACGCTATACCGACACTGCGCAGTTGAAATCGGCGCTGGTTGAAATTGCCCATCGTCAACCAACGCCATCCTTGGCGTTCCGAGCGCATCGAAAAACCAAATATGAAGCCATCTCCGGTCCAATAACAATGGCTCAGGAGGCTGGGTTGAAGATCATGATGGTGGGGTTCATAGAATAACGCATCTCGACTGATCGACCACTGTGGCCAAAAAACGGCACTATAGCGCCACGAGACGATCCCTCACGGCATGATCAGTCGCTAAGACAATTCGCACTGTGGTGCCGATACCCAATTCGCTTTCTATCGTAAGTTTCGCTCCATGCAATTCGGCCAATCGTTTTGTTAAGGGTAGACCCAAGCCGCTACCATCGTATTTCCTGTTAAGTGAATTATCGATCTGTCCAAAATATTCGAGAGCTTTGGGAATAGCGTGGACCTCCATGCCGATGCCAGTATCGGTAACTGAGATGGTCACGCTCTTGCTGCTCCGCAAGGTTGAAACGGAGACGCGCCCGCCATCGGGTGTGAACTTGAGAGCATTCGAGAGGAGGTTTAGCAACATTTGACGCAGTCGCTTGCGGTCAACCTGCAATACGCAAGCGACAGCATCGAGCTTGGAGTCGACATGAATCCCACTTTTTTCCGCTTGAGGCGCAATCAACTGAAGGCAATCTGTTATCACGCTGTTGAGCTCAACCGGTTCCATATTCAACTCGAGATGACCGCTCTCGAGTTTCGAGATGTCGAGAATGTCGTTAATCAAACTCAGCAAATGGACGCCGCTACTATGAATAGAACCGGCGTAATCGCGGTAACGCGCATTTCCAACTGACCCAAAACGTTCTTCCTTCATGATCTCGGAAAAGCCCAAGATGGCGTTGAGTGGCGTGCGAAGCTCATGGCTCATGGTGGCAAGAAACATCGATTTCGCCTTGTTAGCCGCTTCTGCGCGCTCAAGTGCCGTGCGCAATTTCAGTTCCTGTTCTTTGCGCTCGGTGATCTCGCGTCCTACGCTGATTTCCTGAAGAAATTCCCCGGTCAATTCGTCGTATTTGGCGCGGGTGCGCACCTCGAACCAGAGGTAATGCCCTTCGGCGTGGAGGACGCGGTAGGTCCCGCTCCACACCTCACCAGGCGGCGGGCGTCCACGGAGCCGTAAAGCTTCACCCATATCGTCAGGGTGAACGAGCTCTAGGTATTGTCCACCCTGCATTTCTTCGGGCTTGCGCTTGAGAAGGCGCCACATCGCGTCTGAGGCGAAGACGATTTGCCCGTGCTCGTGGAGCACGATGATGTCGGACGCTTCCTCAGCCATCACTTGGTAGCGGGTTCGCGCTTTCTCTCGCTCTCTTTCCGACTCCACTCGTTCTGTAATGTCGACGCAGATCGTCACTGTGCCGCCATCTGGGGTATGACGATCGGCAACTCTGAGCCAGCGTCCATCTGAAAGGTGTTGTTCTTGAAAACCTTCGCCTCGCAATCGGAGTGCCATCCGCTCCTTGAGCCAGTCCTCCTCTCGGCCGATTGCGTCTAGATAGAGCCCCGCCTCCAGATCTTTCCGGAGGAGCTCGCCAAATGGCACACCGCGGTAGAGCGATGTGTTGGTTGTAACAAGAGGGACCTCTGCGTAGGCCTCGTTCCACAAGTAAAGTCTGTCGGATTTGTCGTAAAAGCCAACGCCTTCAGGTAGGGCTGCAATCGCGTTTAGCAGTCGGCGATCGGTTGCCATTTTTGCCCGCAGGAGAGCCAGCGCCATCGCTGCGATACTGATAAGTCCTATGAGGAGGACGGCACTTCCAATCATATTTTGGCCGGTGGAAGAGGGAGCCCGCCAATACTCTAGGACTTGACCGTAAACTATCTGTTCACTGTAGGCGCGTGAGCTGATCTGCGGCAGCAGAATGCTGCTTCGATGGAGAAAGGCTAAAAAAGCATTGTGTCGAGGAATGTAAAGATGGTTCCGGTGTTCATCTTCACCAGGGAGAGACAGCGGTTATCTTTGCATGCTGGCGAAAGTCGCTCAGATGGCAAAAAGGTAAAAATCAAAAAACGAAGCCAAAATAGCAAGCCGTATTAGTAAGTTAGCAAAATCGCTCATGCGGGCAGGGGTCGCAGATCTAGCCCCCTTTGGTTAAGTCATGGGTTTGGGTTAACCGGCCCAGGCTTCGTATACTTGATCGATGCTAGTTCCGGGGGGAGCAGCAATGCGACGGCAATGGACCAAGCGAAATTTGGAGACGCAAAGCGTCTACAACGCACTCAAGTGCAAGCGTTGCCATCGACCCATCCTATTCAATGATGACTCCAGCAATCATTCGGATCCTTTCGAAGCCACCTGCCCGGCGTGTCGTCATACGGCGCTTTATCCCAAGCGCGTGCTGTTGTCAGTTCGTGTCTCTGGGAAAAGCTGAGCGCATTCAAAAAAAGGCGGGGACACAAAAACAAATGCTGCGCCCGAAGTCGCCGCTTTAAGATGGCCAGAATCCCATGAGAGATACTAAATGGCGGACTTCTGCTTTCTGCGGCGCAGAAGCGCTAGACCCGCCAATCCGAGAAGCCCGCCGCTCAGTAGGGCTAGGCTCGCCGGCTCAGGTGCCGAGATCGAAAAATTGATCTTCGTGGCATCTGGGAATTCCTGATAGGCAACACCGTCCAAGAATTTGTAGACGGGGGAACCAGGCGCGTAATCGTAAAAATTGATTTCGGTTCCAGAAGGAAGATCAAAGAGCAAGCCATAATAGTCAACAAAAGAGGGGACACCGGACGGATAGATGATGTTGTCATAAGTGATACCGGCAAGCGGGCTGGTATTGTAACCGGGCGGGTCAACATAGGTGCCAGCCAAAGTGATGGGGCCAGCAACGCAACCGAACAAATTTCCGCTGCCGGCTAAGACATCCCAATAGCTGCCGTCATAAACTGCATCGAGCGTTCCCGAGCCCGAGACACAGCCGCCGAACGAGACAGAAGTGAAGCTAAAATCAAAAGTGGTGGCTGCAGCTGGCGAGAGCGAAGCCATCAGACCAACAAAGGCCACAACGAAGACGTACTTACTGAAATGTTTCACTAAAAAGCCCCCTGATACGCAACGCCACACACCACAATCATATCCCAAACGTTCGACCTACACTTTCTTGATCGCCTTACGACGGCGGAGCGCTCCTAAGCCAATCAGCCCTGCGCCAAAGAGTGAAATCGTTATGGGTTCAGGGACAGCATTGCCGGCGAGATCGAAGGCGGGCGTTGTATACGGGAGAGGATAGATCGGCGGGCCACCCTGATTATAATAGAGCCCTACATCACCCATATCGTTCCATTGCCAGCCCCAATAAGCGGTCCCTGCCGCAGAGAGTATGATGTAATCCGTTTGACCAGGGGAAAGATACAAACCGTCTTCCAAGTCGGCGGTGAAGATCTGAGGCACGGTCTGAGTAGTCGCTGTGATCGTGAACGATTCCAGTGCGCTTCCTGTTAGGCTGCTGCTAATGGCGGCAGTTAGCGAGTTTGTTCCATTGAACGAATTGGCTGCGAACTGGAAGTCGGTGAGTTCATAAGTGGTGCCAGATGAATTCGTACAAGCAACCGCGATCGTTTCTGGAGTTCCCGTTGTGGCTGCCATGCTGCCATCGACTGCCCACGCGGTGCCCGTGCTGGTCTGATAACTGTCGAGGGGTCCGAAGTCGGTGCAGATGACGACATCCGCCCAGGCTGGCGCCGCAAACCCAATGCCTAGGGCTAGAGCGACCACCGTCGACTTAATTAACAATTTCATCAGCTCATTCTCCTACTCGAAAGTCCGCTCAAGGTTAGGCTCGCAATAACCCATGTTGTTCTTCAGAGCTTGTTGAACGCGAAGCACCCTTGATCGCCAAAGCCCCGGCAAATTTTCTCTTTGCATGTTTAAGTAAGCAAGTATTGGGCCAAAATATATTTCCATTGTTTGTCAATTGATTAGCCAAAATGAACCTAGCAGAACGGCCGTATGTGTAAACGCTTTTGTCAACAATGCCCTTCTGCGGTGGTGGCTACCCAAACAAAATCGGTCCTGCTGTGCGGGTTAAAAAACGCCTTTCGAAATAACGTCTTGGCCGAAGTTCGAGCCCAACGGGAGATCGTTTTGTTCACGCGGGAGCCCGCCTTTCGTTGCGCTCAAGCTCTCCCCTCAGGGGTCGAAAGAAACCCAGCGCTGAAGCGCCAATCCTAGCTTAAT
>OY970177.1:0-235000 GCA_963707975.1 uncultured Alphaproteobacteria bacterium | reverse complement strand
GAGAATATAAGATCGCCAATTTTAACAGCGGCGAACGGCCTAGCCGAGAAATTCACCGCTTAAGCCATTCGACGTTCGAGCAGATGAATGTTGCGCCGTCAAGTACCGCTCACCGGGCCAATGTGAACAAGACGGATAACTTGTAGCGCCATCACGACAAGATTGGCCCAGATCTCAAGCAACTTTGCGGGTTCGTCACCCATGGCTGCGCGGTGGGAAGTGGGAATTAGGGTAGCGATTGGAGCGCAGGGCGCGCCGCATGAGGGCCTTTCTTCTAGGCCTCCATAGCCGCGATAAAGATGCTCCGCCCTCACTAACCCATTGAAACAGTGGTGTTTTGCCGCAGGACGAGCAGGTCGGTGGATCGGGGTCAGCTCGCGCATGGGAACCAATAGCTCATGCGCAAGGAGCCCGAGCATTGCCTGACCCCTTCGCGGTGGGAGCGCACGCCTGTACTGGGAGGAGGGGAAGATTTTCAGAGCGGCCAAGCTGTCAAGCTGGAATTCAGAGGGATGCGCTCAATCGCAGCCACAAGGTGCGCGCATTGAGGAGATAAAATGATGAGCTACCAAATTCGCTGGCGCTCACCGGCGGACGCTCATTCGTCAGATTGGTGCCTTCGAGTGACAGCTGATAACGACCGAGGCGGTAGCCCAATGTCGCTGTCAGCGTGGTGTAGCCGTTGACCGGCGCACTGTTCTCTTCGTCGAGAAAGCGCCTTCCAACATAATTGATGACAAAGGTGGCGTTGAATCCTTGCCGTGGCGTGTAGAGAATGCCGCCCGAAGCAAGAATGTGGGGTGACAGGGTGAGCTGATTGCCCGCAACATTGACAGTGGAAACGCCGTCGAAAAACAGATACTGCGTAAAGCGATCGTCGTGGTAGGCAAGATTGGCCGCAAGAGCGAGATCAGGTGCGAGCTCGTACTGTGTCTCGAGTTCAACTCCCTTGAGGCGCTCCTTGGCGGCGTTGGTAAGAAACCCGGTGGGCAGGGGGACAACAAGGTTCTGGAAATTCTGCAGGAAGATTTCAGCGTCGTAGGTCAACTTTGAACCGGCCAGTGCGCCCTTGAAGCCTGCTTCGTAGCTCTGGGCGGTCTCGGGAAGGAGCACGGTGGGCTGAAAATCGGGACCGAAATCTTGCGCCGACGGTTTGAAGGCGTTGCGATAGTCCGCGTAGAGCACTGCCTCGTCGCCCGCCTCTTCCCACGCCTTGTAGCTCACGCCAATCGTTTCCGAGGGCCGTATCACGTCGCGGCGGGAGGTTACTGCCGCATACGACACGGGCGGAGTGAGTATGAGATCGGTGGAAAACTGGTGCTCGAATGTCTCGTTGATTCTGAAACCCGCCATTACATCCCAGTTCTCATCCGGCTTCCAATCAGCCTGCAGATACTGGCCCATGAATAGCCGCTTGTCGTTGACGCTGCCGATCTCGTTCGGCGGCAAATCGCTAGTCGGCGGCGGCAGCATGGAGCCGTTCAGCGGCACGGTGTAGGCGCTGTTGTCGTTGAGCTTGGATTGGCGCCCATAACCATAAAGCAGATCCATGCCACCGATAATCGTGACGTTTGGGATCTGCTCGTTGGTGATATGGGTGTCGAAATAGGCATCATTGACCAGTCGGTGCTGGTCCTGCGTGTCGGCGGTACCGCTCAGGTCGGGATGCAGAAAAGCGCCGATATAGACGATGTCGGAATGCGCGTAGGACAGGAGCATGTCCCAGGTGCCTAGGCCGGTTAGTTGCGTCCAGCCGATGTCGCCCTGGTATTTGTTCTCAGCGATTTCCGCGTTGGCCGGATTGAAATTGGCATTGATCGGAATGAGGGAAGTAAGGCCGCTGCCGATGCGGATCAAGGGGCTCGGCGGCACATCATGCACGAACGTCAGGTCGGCATCGAACCGCAGCGTGCCGGAGCCGATATCGTCCGTGGCACGGTAGAGGAACTGTCCGTCGGAGACGTTCTCGCGATGGTCCTCGAACCCAAGGCTTTCTCCGTCAAGCGCAAGAGACTCGCGGAAATTATCGGAACCAGGCAAGACCATCGAGAGATCGCCGCGCGCCGAACCGTATGAACCGGCTGCGAGATCGATTTGCTGCGTGGCCTGGCCGGCCGGATAATGCAGCACCTGCACGACACCGACAAATGATGTCGCGCCATACATAACGGGCGCTGAGCCCTTCAGCACTTCGATCCGCTCCACATCGGTCAAATCGAGTGTTGAGATGGCGGGATTGAACGCGCCACCCCAGGGGACGCCGTCGACGACGAGTAGAAAGGCATCGAACTCGTGAAGCCCCCAGAAAGAAGGAACCGAGCTTGATGGTCCAGCATCGCCGCCAGCGGGAGCCTCGACACCAGGTACCAGGCTTAGCGCTGTTTGCATGTCCCAGGCATCAAGCGCCTCGAGCTCATTGCCTGAAACAATCGAGATATCGACAGGAACCTGATCAACAGGTTCCGGGACACGCGTCGCAGTCACCGTCACGGTTTCGGTTTGGGCGGCTTTGACGCTCGAACAAACGGTAAGCGTCCCAACAACCAGCGCCACTAATATGCCTACAAAGCCTGAGACGCGCATGGTCTTGGTAGCCCCCGCACGGATCTTCCGCTCAATCCGCTATGAGCATGATTTTATCATCGGCGGTCCAAGAGTTCGCTCCGATTATCGAATCTGCCTTCTCAGGCATAAAGATTTCTTGATCTGTTGCCAGAAATCAGCATGGCATACCGCTCGCTCTCCTGGGTCAGGTAAAACCTTCAGATGATCCCAGTTTTATGAGCTCAGTCGCGTGGCTCGTTCCGCTCGCTTGTGCCTGCCGTCCGAGCCGTGAAATCGACCAGCCGCAGCCCGACAAGATTGGCGGCGATTTTCTTTGCTTGCCCGCCGCCACCACCCGTGGTGGGCAGGGGCTCATGCAGCGTGATCTCGTTCATCCCTTTTGCCTTGAGCCCAGCATTAGCAGCGGCAAGCTCGGTTTTCACAAGAGTGCCGAATGAATCCTCGACATCCTTGAGTTCGTGTTCGAGCACATTGACACGCTCAATCTGATAAGGCGTCGGTCGCGCCTCAACAGACATAATCGCGCCATAGACGAAATCCATGTGCTCGCGCAGGCGCTCTTCGCCAGTAATGGCGCCACCTTCTTTTGTCGCGACGATTAGCTTGCGCAACGCGTCGGCGTGGTCAGCCAGTGTGTCAAGATCGTGTCGCAAAGCATCGTTCTGGTCGAGCTTGGCCGCGCGCGCCTGCGCCCCTTCGCGCACCTCGATGATCTGGCCGACCAAGTGGCTCATCCGACCGAACAGGCCGGAAACGCGCTTGGCTGCCTCGTATTGAGCCTTGCGATCCGCAATAGTGAATGTCACCCGCCGATCGAGCCCGATGGTAAGCGGCAGAGTGTAGGGGGTGCCGCCTTTGGTCAGGCGCACCGTATAAGTGCCGGGTGGAATACGCGGGCCACGAGTGGCATTGAAAGCGAGCGTTGCAGCGGGCGGTGTATGTGGCGGGTCATCACGCATCGACCAGACTACGCGATTGAGGCCTTTGCGATTGGAGGCGGGCAGGGTGGTCAATACCTTGCCTTCACTGTTCAATATTTCGAACTTAATGCGGCCGATCACTTGCCGGGCCTTCTGGTAATAAGTGATAACAACACCGTCGGCCGGATCTTGCCCGCTGTAAGCGGCATCGCCATTTGACCAGCCACCATTGGCCTCGATCCGCTGCTGCGCGACCGAGCGCGGGATAAGTTCTGCTTCGGCTGTCAGCATGGCAGGCTTCAGCGCGCGCAAGGGCGAAATATCATCAATGATCCAGATGCCGCGGCCATGTGTGGCGATCACGAGGTCATCATCACGGGTCTGAAAGGCGAGGTCACGCACGGCCACTGACGGAAAATCATTGGGATGGAAGCTTGCCCAGCTCGCACCATCATCGAGCGAAATATAGAGGCCGAATTCTGTGCCCACATAGAGGATGTTCGGCGATTTGGGATCCTCTTTCACTACATGCGCGTAGCCTCGCACGTCGGCCAGATCGGGCGTGATCAGCGGTGACCAGGTCTTGCCATAATCCCGCGTACGATAAACATATGTCCCCATATCGCCAAAGGTGTGGCGGTCGATCGCCACATAGGCGGTGGCGGGATCATACCGGCTGGCCTCAACCCAATTTATCCAGTTCCCCTTAGGCAGGCCCGCGATGTTCGCGACGGTGTTGGTCCAAGTCTTGCCGCCGTCACGCGTAATTTGGATGTTGCCGTCGTCGGTGCCAGCCCAGATTACCTCGCGGTTTTTCGGGCTTTCGGAAATCGAGAATATCGTGGTGTGCATTTCGGCGGCAGAGTTGTCGACCGTGATGCCGCCGGATTCCTCCTGCTTCTGCATTTCCGGGTCATTGGTCGTGAGGTCCGGGGAAACGCGCTGCCAGGTCTCTCCGTGGTCGCGCGAGCGGAACAACATCTGCGCGCCGATATAGATTGTGCCTTTGTCATTGGGCGAAAGAGCGATCGGCGTATTCCAGTTGAAGCGCAGTTTCTCGTGATAATTGGCTTTGGGCTGAATATCATGTGCTTCCAGAGTTTTACGATTGACGCGTGCGATATAACCGCCCTGCGATTCAACGTAAGCGAAATTGCCGTCGGACGGATCGGGGAAAGCCCAGAATCCGTCGCCACCGTAAAGATTCTCCCACCGGCTGTTGGTAATGCCGCCCGGATACGCGCTGTCGCCGACCCAGACAGAATTGTCCTGCAAGCCGCCATAGACCTGATAGGGGTCCTTGTTGTCGACGCTGACATGATAGAATTGGCTGATGGGCAGATTTTCGCCTTTCCACCATTTCACGCCGCCATCGTAGGAAATCCATAAGCCACCATCGTCGCCGCCGATGACCTGTTTCGGGTTTTTCGGATTGATCCAGACGTCATGCCAATCGCCATGGCCATTATCAGAGGACGCTACGGTGAAGCTTTTGCCACCATCCTCTGAGGCGATGAGGCTGAGATTCATTTTGAAAAGCCTATCGGGATTGGTGGGATCGACGACGATCCTTGAGAAATAGAACGGCCGCCAGACCATGTTGCGGCTGCGGTCGCGCTCTTCCCACGTCACGCCTCCATCATTGGAGACATAAAGCGCTGAGCGCACATTCTCAATAAAGGCGTAAACGCGGTTTGCGTCTGAGGGCGCGTAAACGACCTCGATCCTCCCCCATGGAGTCTTGGGCAGACCCTTGCTGCTCTCTGCGGTAAGGGTTGCCCAGGTGCGTCCGCCATCTGTTGAATGGAAGAGCCCACTGTCTGAAGGCGCGTTCGGGCCATCGCCGCCGGAGCGGAACGTCCAGCCTTTGCGTCGGAAGTCCCACATACCTGCCAGTAACTCGTCGGGATTGCGTGGGTTCAGCGTGACCGACGAACAACCGGTCGAAAGATTTCCGCCTTTTAGGATCAGCGACCAGCTCTGGCCGCCGTCGCTTGTCTTGTAGAGGCCGCGGTCCGCGCTATCGCTCCATAATTTGCCGGGAACGCAGGCGTAAACGGTGTTGCTGTCCTTCGGGTCGACGATGATACGCGTAATCCGCTCAGATTCGGGCAGGCCCATATTCGTCCAGGTTTCGCCACCGTCGGTGGATTTGTAGATGCCGTCACCGATCGAGACTGTATTGCGGGTCCAGCTTTCGCCGGTTCCAACCCAGACGATTTTGGGATTGCTGGGATCAAGCGCGATAGCGCCGATGGATTGCACTGGTTCGCGGTCGAATACGGGCTTGAAGGTCGTGCCGCCGTCCTGGGATTTCCACACACCGCCGGAAGCCGCACCGATAAACACCGTAACCTTGCCGTCTGGTTCCTCACGTCCGATGACCGCCGCAATGCGCCCGCTCATGGCGGCGGAGCCGATATTGCGAATTCCCAGGCCGGAAACAGCAGCGCTTTCAACACTTGCGGCAGATGCTGGCGTAACGGTGAGCAACACCGCAAGCGGAAGCAACGTCAAGAGAGTTTTATGGCGCAACATGATTCTCCACCATTGTTAGCAGGGCATCATTTGGACTGGGATAATTTGGCAGGCTGGGCAGGCATAGCGAAGATGTCAGGCGATACTGGAACATTCGCTTCTCCGCTCGCTATGGTAATCACTTGCTTGTCGTTGTCGGGGGAGTCCTTGGGGCCGGAGGCAATCGAAAACGGAAAATAAACGCCCGCGACGCGTTCATAGTCGCCGAGGTCGGTTTCGGTTTCCTGCTCGGCACCGCGAATCGTGCGCCGCTCGATCACCTTGATTTCAAGAAAGACATCGGGATCGAGGTAATAGGTGAATACAGTGCCATCGGGTTCGCTGACCCGCAGTTTGTATGCGTCTGTTCCGTCGACATCCTCACGACCCAGATAATCGACTTTCGAGCCCTTGGTACGCGAGGAAAGCAATGCGCCATCGATCAGGGCTTCATCGGCCAATGCGCGTGCGTCGTCGGCGCCCATCTTTTCAGGATCCCTGCGGCCTTCGAAGGGATTGACCCGCCAACCGTTCTGGCCGTCATAGGCCTGGATGACCGTAAGGCCCTGAAGCGACGCATCGATACGCACCGCGCATGTGTCAGTTTTGGGATCGAGCCGCATGCGCGTCTCGGTGTAGGAAAGTTTAAAATCGCCGGGAAAACGCAGCTCGCCCTTGGTCATATATGAATGGATCGCCGCCATTTTTTCGGCGCCACCACGGGCTGCCAGGTTCTTGGCGATGAGCTCATCCGGTGTTTGCGCTTGTGCACTTGCGAAAACGCCAAAGATGATTGCCGAAGATATTGCTGTGATGGATAGCCAGCGCAAAGTGTCCCCCTTGTCCGCAGCACACCTGACAATTTCATTTTTGCGAGCGTTTTGCAAAGACTCATTGAGGTTGCGGGCGCGGCCAACGTGTCATTAAGAGATTTTGCCAATATTCTGTAGTCAATTCGTCGTGATAGAGGATGGTGGGGCCTGAGAAACCATATACTGCCCAGCTCACAGCCCGCAGGTGGCGCAATTACGAACCCACGGATGAACTAAACATTAGGCGATTGCCTCGCGGGCTTATCGCTGGCTACGCTAGTTCATAGACTTCCGCTGAAATAAGGTGTCGGCAATGCTCACTACGCGGCCTATTCGGTTTGTTCGTCGATATTTTTAGATCTGACTATGAGGTTTCGGATATTGATATTGTTCAATGACGTCCAGGTGGTCATCACTCCCTCACGTTTAGGTCAGCCAATCATCATCTCAGATTGTCTTTTGCAATTTGTTGAATGGCTTCAGCCTCACACGCGTGCGATGGTCGTCTGCGCCGCTTCGCTGACCCGCCGGGTCTAGGCCACGATAATACAGCTTCTGCCATTTTTCGGCTTGCGCTTGCGATCCCTCTTTCGTCAATTCAGCATTGAAAAGATTTCGGCTAGCCGACCAGGTTTCATGCAGGTTCTTAAGCTCGGGATTAGCTGAAAGAAGCTGCATCTCGGGATCGATATTTTCTAATTCACCGCGACGGAGCGGAAAAAGATGGCAGTAAGGCTCGCCTTTTTCAAACCTCACCACGACGCCCGGACGGGTGAATATCCAATTCATAGTAAAACTGAAAGGAGCCCAATCGGTCTCGACGACACCGGACAAAGGTGTGATCGCGTCCTTCGGACGATTGATGGGTCCCTGTACCATCAGGTCGTAACCGGCCTCAGTACGGAAAAGACAGGGCACATGAAACGTGAGCACACCGGAACCGAAATGACTGATCGCTGGCGGCGGTACTTCGGTATCAGGATGAATCGAGATGGCATCGAGACCCTTGTTGCCATTCCAGACTGCTGTGAACCCGGAAGGGCAAAGGAGTTCCCAGCCATGTGCGTTAGCGATGTTGAGCGGAAGGCAGCGATAGGCATAACGCTGATCCGTTGCTTCCATCCAGGCCCGTTCGAGCGGGGCCGGCCGAAGCTCGATTTGGTGGCCATCTATGACATAAGCGATCAGTTTCATGGGGTATCCACCCTGGTGTGCAGAAACAATAAGTCAAAAATACAATAGATTCAGCGACTTTTCGCGAGCCGCGATTTTTGATAGGTAGAGCCCCAGTTCGCGGGCTTAAGGGGGTGGCGCATGAGCCATGCATTGGCCCTGGTTTTTTGGGGCCTCGTGATCTTTCAGGTGAAGCATTTCATCTGTGATTACCTCCTACAGACCACCTATCAGTTCAGCAATAAGGGCACTTATGGTCACCCGGGCGGAATCCTTCACGCGGGAATTCACGCGATTGGTTCAGTCCCTGCAATCCTAATTTTTACTGTCTCATTGCCTATCATAGTCGTGATCGTCATTTGCGAATTCATCGTGCATTACCACATAGACTGGCTAAAGCAGACGGTGGATAGCCGCATGAATTGGACGCCTGAAGAGGCGCCCTATTGGTATATCTTCGGCGCGGATCAGCTGCTTCATCAACTAACCTATGTCATCATTCTTGCAGTGCTGGCGAGGGGGCTCTGAAAAAGATCTTAGTTATCCGAAAACGCGTGAAAAGAACGCTCTCATTCGCGACAGCAAGTCGTCCTCGATATCTTCCTTGCGCAATGCATGATGAAGCTCGGCTAATTCAAGCTGGCGTTGCGCCAGTACGCGGCCAAAGCGCTCAAGGAGATCTGGGGACGCTTTGAGTAGAGCCTCGACAGGCGGCTTGGTGATCTCCAGCACACGCATCGGAGTGATGGCGGTTACTGTCGCCGTGCGCGGCGCGCCGGTCATTAATGACATTTCACCAACTACTTCTCCGGCACCCAGAACGGCAACATCCTGTTTTTCATTGTTGGCGGTATCGACAGATACACGCGCGGCGCCTTCCAGAATGACGAACATTGACGCTGTAGTTTCGCCCTGACGGATAAATGTTTCGTCCCGCGCGAATTCTGTTACCTGGCATTCATTTGCCAAAGCCATAATTTGTTCTTCATTGAGAATATCGATGAAAAGATCAACGCCTGCGAGCGCATCACGCACCTCCATCTCGCCATATTCGCGTTCACCCGGAGGCGGTGGCGTTAACTCGACTTGCTGCGTGGGTGATGGCAGGCGGTGATGAAGTAGAGCCGCATGCAACAACTCGGCGACTTTCGATTGCGCGGCGGCAGGTTCGATTTCGTCAGGGTTTGCATAGAAGCGCACTTCATAGGATACAGCGTCGTGCCCCAAATTGGTCAGGACAACACTGGGCTCGGGAGTGCGAGCAAGGCCACTCTGGCGCACGGCCTTAAATGCCTCACCGAGCAGGATGCTCATAGCGCGCTCTGCTGGAAAGCGGACGTCGACCAGGACTTTGACAGACAGTCTCTTTGCTCCTGGCGGCCGAGAGTGATTCAGCATGGGATTTGTGGTCACCAGCCTGTTCGGCAACATTAATCGGCGTCCATCCTCGAGCCTGAGAAAGGTCGTCCGCCATGTAATGCCTGACACACGGCCGTATTTGGCATCAGGAAACTGCTCTGAATAAATGGTCAAATAATCGCCAATTGCATAGGAGCCATCGAAATTGATTGAAAGACCGCTGAACAGGTCCTGAATCACGTTTTGTAACGCGATGCCGATAACGATGGCAGTGGCGCCACCCGCGGTTACGATGCCGGTCAACGACATTCCGGCTTCGAATACTAGACCGATGGCAATCCCGATCACCGCTAGGGAGACGGTGACAATGTCTTCGATGAGGGCAGGTGTATCCTGTTTCCGATGTCTCCTTAGATAACCCTCCCAATAAAATCGTCGGATTAAACGATCGGCGAAAAGGAAGATAGCGGCCCACAGCGCGACGCCTATAGTATGTAGAATGATCTCGTCGTAGGGCGAAGGTATTTGCGAAAGAATCGCTCCCTTGCCCCCTAAACGCAAAGCAAGCAGCACCAGGACCGCGAAGAATGTGAAAATCATCCCGTCATACGCTCCTTTGAAGTAAGCGGGTTGCTGCAACTCTTTTCTTTTTCACGATGATATCTATACCCCGATCGCTGTGCCGCAAGCGCTCGATATGTATGTCGACACTGTATTATCAAACTGCATTGTGACTCGACGCGAGACGATCCACAGATCAGGAACGATACCATATGCCATATCCGAAATGGCTGGCAGAAGGAATAGTCCGACCAGGATCGAAGTGAAAGGGGCTGTACCAAACCTGCAGTCTCCGTTCCACTTGGCCCCAAACCACTGCTGGCGGTGATCTTCTTATCCAAAGGGTTTGGCGATGTCGGGCGGCCAAGAACAATCAGCGATGCGCTTCCCCCAAGAGTCGGTTCAAGTGTAAGGGAGGAGATCTTGATCGACATCGAATAACTGTCCATCGATGACATGGGCGGTGATCTTCATGTAATACTTTCCCGTGAAATATGCCTCCTTTGGCATTCTTCTTTAGCAGACGGTACGACGATGAATTCCATGGGATCCCAGAATCAAACTCCGGGCCGCAAAGTAAATTTCCGTGCCCGGTATGATTTGTTTATCGACGCGCAAGTTAATGCACCGTCCAAGAATGGTGCAAGGAGCGACAGTGAAATGGTCACGAAAATGATATGGCAAAGATAATGGCACCGCGAAAAATAAGAGCGCCACAAAAGAAAAGGGCACCACGAAAGATAAAGTCACAGTGGTGGAAACGCAGAATAAAATACTTCCTAGATCGCAAGCATTATTTTATTTGCGTCTTAGGCTATCTGATATTCCTGCTCATAGTTAGCATCGCAAACCCTTTCGTGCTGCAGGCCGTGCGTCTCATTTCCTTCAATTCTTACCAGCGTATTGCGCCGCGCGCTTATGACCCATCCCTTCCTGTCCGTGTCGTTGATATCGACGACCGCTCTCTTCAAGTCTTGGGACAGTGGCCTTGGCCTCGAACCACACTCGCCTCGCTTCTCGATAAACTACACGAGGATGGCGCAGCTGTTGTCGCTCTCGATATTATGTTTCCCGAACCGGATCGCAGCTCACCCGAGCAGATCATCAAAGGGCTTCCGTCCGACGTTTCGGTCTTACTGGAAGGCAGATTAAAGGGTTGGGGTTCCAATGACGCCGCGTTCGCGCACGCAATAGAAAGATCCAGGGCTGTGCTCGCGGTCACCCTGACCAATGATGTGTCAGGCTCTAGGCTACTTTCGCTAAAGTCAGGCATCGCAGTCGCTGGTGATGACCCCAAGCCATTCCTGGCAACCTACAAATCTGCAATTGACAATTTGTCGATGCTAGACGCCGTTGCAAGCGGGCTAGGTTCCGTCAACTGGATTCCGGACCGCGACCAAGTTATCCGCCGTCTTCCGCTTCTCTTCCGTATGCATGATCAGATTATCCCGTCGCTTGCAAGCGAGGCGCTTCGGGTGGCACAGGGAGCCAGCACTTATCTGCTTAAGTCCTCCAATGCCAGCGGCGAGACGAGCTACGGTCACCCGACCGGGCTCAATCACGTTCGGATTGGGGCGTTCGACATCTCAACCGATTCTGACAGCGGCATGTGGCTTCGTTTTCGGAAAAGCCGTCCCGATACATTCCTTCCGGCGTGGGCTGTGCTGCAGGGGAAAATCAACCCGAATGAGATTCGCGGGCGCATCATCTTCGTGGGCACTAGCGCGCCAGGATTGGTGGACTTGCGAGCGACCCCGTTGGACGAGGCGGTGCCAGGTGTCGAAGTCCATGCACAGATGATTGAACACATTCTTTCGGGCGATTTCTTGAATCGTCCCGATTACGCAGGTGCACTGGAAATGTTTTGCCTGCTATTTGCTGCCATTGTGCTAACAATCTGGTTGCCGAAAATGTCGGCACATTGGGCAGCAATCTCCGGAATTGGCGTCATCGTATTTTTTGTAGGCGCAAGTTGGTTTGCGTTTCGCTATTTCGGCTTGCTCTTCGATCCCGTTTTACCATCAGTTGCCATTTTCATTTTGGTCGCGGGGTCCACCCTTTATTCTTATCGCATTGCTGAACGAAGGCGCGCCGAGATCCAGTCTGCGTTTGGACGCTACGTCTCACCTACTGTGGTGAAAGAGCTTATCGCAAATCCGGAGAAGCTGACCCTAGGTGGTGAAGTACGAGAACTCACGTTGATGTTTTGTGACGTGAGGAACTTCACGACCATTTCAGAGGGCCTCACTGCTAGTGAGCTCACTCGCCTGCTGAATGAGTTCTTGACGCCACTCACAGATCTAATTCTCAAAAGCGGCGGGACGGTCGACAAATATATGGGCGACGGTACCATGGCGTTTTGGAATGCACCACTGGACGACTCCGAACATCCAAGGCGCGCTTGTGAGACTGCATTGGCGATTTGGCGTGAACTTCCCCAACTAAATGCTCGTTGGCGTGAGGAGGCCAAAAAAGCGAGACGAGCGCATAAAGAGGTAAAGATTGGTATTGGCATAAATACGGGACAATGCTGCGTAGGGAATCTAGGCTCAATGCAACGCTTCGATTATTCGGCGATAGGAGATGAGGTGAATCTCACTTCGCGTTTCGAGGGGCTAACCAAGTATTATGGCGTGCCCACTGTCGTGGGCGAACGGACGATTGCACGGGTGAATGGAATAGTTGCGCTCGAAATCGACCAAGTACGTGTAAAGGGAAGAACTGCGCCTTCGCGTATCTATACCCTCATGAATCTACTCGATTTCAAGGGAGAGGCCGAGACCTTGATCAGAAGCCACAATGATTTGCTGAATTCATATCGACGGGGAGAATGGAAGGCTGCCGAAGCGGGTCTTGCGAGCTGCCATGAGTTAGGGGTTTCAACGCTGTCAACTGTATATCGTATCTACGGCGAGCGAATTGCCGATCTCAAATTACGACCGCTACCAGCGAACTGGGACGGCATCTACACGGCGCTTGATAAGTAAGCGAGGAAGCACTGAGAAAAAATCCGATCATCTCTATGACTAAGGCTGCAACACGGCGGAGGAACGAAACGATAGGTCACATCTTTGCACTCAACCTGAATAGCCGAGTATTTTTTCAGCTAAAATATATCCTCGCGATCTTATATCGCGGAAAATTGCCAGCTCAGGTGCAAAAAGGGGTTAGGGCAATACTGGGAGCATCATTGATGCTTGGCGCAGGTAATAAGCTTCTCGATACCCCGATCTAAAATTCATCTTTTCGATCGAGAACTGTTGAACGAATTGTCGCGGACGAATTAGTTGTCAACACTTAACTCGACCGCGCGAAATACTGCATCTATGAGTTGTAGGAGCCCGCTAAGACGAGTACTACCCGTTTGTCGCACTCCGGCAGTGGTCGGCCGTTTCGCCGGCCGAGCTAAATGGTCATCTGGCACGTTCGAGTATACGGGAGGTGATGGCCTTTATCATATGTGCGATTCAAATGAAACCATCACTACATTGTCGTGGTACTCCCAGCCTGGATCATTCGACATATTGATCCGGTAGCGATATTCGAATCGGAGATCCGTCTGGTATGCGAGAATGTCTTTGAGTGTCAGTGATGCACCTGGTGCCAGATAGTTATCGACGTGCTTGTCGGTCTCATTCGGTACGCGCACATCAAAGTCTCGCTGGTAGGCAATGATGTCGGCGCCGACGACGATATCGTGTGGCAAGCTCTGGAAATATCCTAATTCTGCCCCCCACTCGAAGTACGGGCCCGGCGCGAGATCAAGCGTCGAGGATATCATCATTATTCCCTTTATTTCACTCCAGCGCAGCCACGGACTGGCGATAAGAAGTCCTTGGTTGTCGATGAATCCGGGAAACGCAAAACGACCCGTCACATCTCCATAAAATCCATTATCACATAAGCAGACTTGTTGATCATAATCACGATAGCCACCTCTGAAACGAACCGATTGAATAACACCATCGAGCGTACCTTCTAAGGTTACGCTGCCGATCCCTTCGGTGTAATAATAATGGTCTTCATATCCCGACACACCTGCGCCAAGCGCAGGGTGGATTGTGATAGTGGGCGACGCGTCGAAGACAGGACCTGTAGTCGCACCCAAATACTCATAATCGAACTTGGATGCATTGTTTACAAAATAGGTGGCCAACAGGCCTTCGCTGCGCCAAGCATAAGTGCCTAGCGAACGATCGTCGCGTAAATAGGCGTCTGCAATGCCAACAGGCTCGCCCTTCGCTCCACTCGATACGCTGCCAGGATTGGAATCCCAACCCACACCGATTGAGGTGAATAACTGCGTCACTTTCGGCTCAAGCAGGTGTAACATTCGCTGACGCCCAAGCTTTGCTTGTTCGTTGTTGGGATCGTTGATGAGAATGCGTTCATAGGCGGCGAGAGCGAGCCTTGGCTTACCTTTTTCTTCAGCCATGCGCGCATAGCGCAAATTGGCCTCGGCATTATTTGGGTCCTTCAGCACCAGCTGATAGGCGTCACTTAGCTCATCCGCGAGCGTGGGCGCCGCAGGCACAAAAGAAATGGCAACTACAAGAAAAAGTCTGCGTACCAGCTTCCCCATAACGGGAGCCCCCCAATACCAGATCTAATTTAGCCCGAATCACTAACAAAAAAATAGCCCTTCAAATCTCATTTGTCGAAAGATCGAGAGATTTCAGGCCAAATTGGATGCTAGCCTCAACAGGTTGTTCACAAAAATAGGTCAGCATCATCAAGGACGTGCGTAGAGGTATCAGAAAGACACACTTCATAACGTTGCAAACCGGATCGCAATTCTGCCTATTACTCGGCACTTAGGCCGATGCGTAGCTCGGTTGGGGGTCGAATTCTCCGGGTGCGGAGTTGTCACTTCAGTCGCATCAACGTGGGGCTCATGGTCAAGCAGAGTTCGTTTCTTTCGCGCCATCTTTGCTGGCTGCTGCTGACTGCGGCGGCGGCGCCGTTGCAGTACGCGTCTGCGGGACCACAGAGCAATATCGGTGTTGCCGGCGCAGTGGAGAAGAATGTCCAAGGCGTTGTGGTGGGTGGAAAGCCCGAAGCGCTTTCGAAGGGTTCTGGCGTCTACGAGAGCGAAACTGTCAAGACGGGAGCAGCCAGCGCCGCGCAGCTGGTATTTCTTGATCAGACCAATCTCAATGTTGGTCCTTCGTCCGAGGTGAAGCTCGATAAATTCGTCTACGATCCCAACCGCACGGATGGCCAACTGGTGCTCGATGCAACCAAGGGCGCCTTTCGCTTCGTTTCTGGCTCGCAGGATCCGCACAATTATGTGTTGAAGACGCCGGTTGCGACCATTGGTGTGCGCGGCACGATCGTTGATTATCTCGTTGAGGACAAGAAACTCACCGTCATTTTGGTGGAGGGCCGGGCAGAGATCAGCGGTTGTCAGTCGCAACCTAATACCCCGGAGAAGCAGAAGCAGAATCCGCCGCCGCCACCACCGCCACCGCATCTCACGTCACTGGACGTGCCAGGGCAGGCGCTTGTGGTTTATCCAGATGGGACGTGTGAGAAGAAGACGTGGGATCGCACGCTACACAACAGCGTGGCGGGAATTTCATTTCCGCTGTTTGCTACTATCTCGCCGGAAGATCCCAACACCGAGGATCTGCCGAACAAGTACAACAGCGCGGGTAACGCAGTAGGGACATTGCCGACACCGACGCCGGCGATCCCTGCCAAGTCGCCGCCACCGCCGCCGCCGCCGCCGCCACCGCCGCCGCCACCGCCGCCACCACCACCGCCGCCACCGCCACCGCCGCCACCACCGCCACCGCCGCCGCCGCCGCCGCCGCCGCCGCCACCGCCGCCGCCGCCACCACCGCCACCACCGCCGCCGCCGCCGCCGCCGCCGCCGCCACCACCACCGCCGCCGCCGCCACCACCGCCGCCGCCGCCGCCGCCGCCGCCACCACCACCGCCGCCGCCGCCGCCGCCACCACCGCCGCCGCCGCCGCCGCCGCCGCCACCGCCGCCGCCGCCGCCGCCACCGCCGCCGCCACCGCCGCCACCGCCGCCACCGCCGCCGCCGCCACCACCGCCGCCGCCGCCGCCGCCGCCACCGCCGCCGCCGCCACCACCGCCGCCACCACCGCCACCACCGCCGCCGCCGCCGCCGCCACCACCGCCGCCGCCGCCGCCGCCGCCACCACCGCCGCCACCACCGCCGCCGCCACCGCCGCCGCCGCCGCCACCGCCGCCGCCACCGCCGCCGCCGCCGCCACCGCCGCCGCCGCCGCCACCGCCGCCACCACCGCCACCGCCGCCGCCACCACCGCCGCCGCCACCGCCGCCGCCGCCGCCGCCACCGCCGCCACCGCCGCCGCCGCCGCCGCCGCCACCGCCGGACCATCATCACAGCCACAACCGGAACTCGCCCTCGCTGGACGAACCCTCGTCTCAGGAACGTCTGACACCCGCGATCGATAGCCCTGACATCAAACAGAAAACTGAACGTGACTTACGGTCCCAGATCGAGCGTCCGGACGTCAGGCAGGAAATTCAACGTGAACTCTGGCGGCTCGATATTCCGGGACGAGGCCGTCCGCGCTGATCAACGCTAGTTATTTTGACAGCGTCAAATGAAGTCGCTTACGGTGGTTTCTAGTTGCTCAATGTGGAGCCGTGCTAGATAATTTGGCGCGAGCCGTTACCGAGAGCGAACTTAATATAGCGAGCAACTCGCAGCTAATATCAATCGCACGATTAAGAGAAATGACATTAGGTGAGCTTTATCTGCCGCTGGTAACACGACCAGATCGTCAGTTGAATTGGTATTGGTAAAGGTGCGATCTCATCCCGGAGTAAAAAAAGAGGGCCAAACGTCAGGCACGCGATACCCAGCGCGCCCAAGCGCAGGAAGCAATCGACCTTGGATCTGCCACGGCCTCGTGGCGTGCACTTGATCTCTTAGTCATGCCGACGACGAAAAATTACCGAGATTCTTTATTGCACTTGGTCGAAAGCCCAAATAGTCCTGTCAGGTCACAGGCGGCATTGGCAGAGTCGGGCTGGACCGGCCCCGTGGCGCGGTCATCCCGGAGGTGTGTATTTGAGCATGGAGGAGGCCTGCAATGGCAACCAAGAAGCCTGGAGAGACCACCTACACCGTGTGGGACAAGGTAAAGATCTTGATCGAAGTCCTCGAGACTGCACGGCGAAGTCATCCGTTCAACCTCATCGTGCGGGCAATCGACTACCTCTATCCGGGGCAATTTTCTGGCCTGCCTCGCAAGCCTCGTCCCCAAGCCCGCGGCCAAGTCGCCAACCGGTGAGCGCGGCTCTCCCCTCAACTAACATTTCAACTAGACTATTCCGTAGGACTGGTGAGGAGACGAGACTACGATGAACCTCAAGGCTCGCCCTTCCGATCTCCTGGAAAAGTCTGAGGAACGGCAGCAGAGATGCTCCTGCTCAATCGGCGAACCTGGGCGTCGGTATATCGAATGGAGCGGTCGGTTACATAAGTCGGTCAATTTGGCCATCGAGTACTAAATTTATGAGCAGCACCCCGGTCCTCGATATTGTCATTCCTTGCTATGATGAGGAGGAGGTGCTGCCGGAAACCCACCACAGAATGAGTGCCCTACTCTGTGAGCTCGTGGGACAAGGTAAAATTTCACGCGACAGCGCCATTTATTTCGTTGATGACGGGAGTTGAGATCGGACATGGCAACTGATCGAGCAAATTGCCGCAGAAGATCGGCACGTGGTGGGCATCAAACTGGCACGCAACTGTGGCCATCAGACTGCGCTCCTTGCAGGACTGTTCACTGCCAAGGGTGATGCCATCGTCAGCATAGATGCTGATCTCCAGGACGACATTGGCGCGATAAAAGAGATGGTGGATCGGTTCCGCGCCGGCACGGACATTGTCTATGGCGTTCGGCGATTACGTGATACCGATTCGCTATTCAAACATCTTTCGGCGGAGTTCTTTTATCGCTTGATCCGTGCGTTGGGTGTGGAATCCGTCCACAATCATGCCGACTTTCGTCTAATTAGCCGTCGCGTTCTAGAAAGTCTGAAGCAATATCGTGAAGTGAACCTCTACCTACGTGGGATCATACCTTTGCTCGGGTTCCGTTCCGAGATCGTGTATTATGATCGCGCAAAACGATTTGCCGGTATATCGAAGTATCCGCTTCGCAAGATGATCGCCTTGGCTCTCGAGGCGGTTACGTCGTTTTCGATAGTGCCTCTGCGGTTTATTACATTCGTCGGGTTCACAGTGTTTGGCGGGTCGATGCTTGTGAGTCTATGGGCTCTTTGGGTTCGCTTTTTCAGTGGCAACGTCGTGCCCGGTTGGACGTCGGTGGTACTGCCGATGTACTTCCTCGGCGGTATCCAGATCTTCTGCATCGGCATACTGGGTGAATACCTTGGGAAGATATACGCAGAGGTCAAGGCAAGGCCGAGGTTCTTCATAGAAAGAATCGCGATCTTCGGGCCTAATCGGACCAATAGGCCGGAGGACCCGGAGCATCATACTCAGAATGCCTCGCTATCAGGGGAGCGTGGCGAGATTTGACATGGAGCAGGTTGAGTTTGACAAATTTGCGGATGACTATTGCGCTATCCATGATCGAAACATCTCCATTTCTGGAGAAAATTCCGAATATTTCGCTGAATATAAGGTTCTGGATTTCTTGCAAGTTCATAGAGAGCTGTGTGGAAATATCGACCGTTTTTCCATTCTTGATTTTGGCGCAGGTGTTGGGAGCACAGTTCCTTTCATCCGGAGATATGCACCGGAAGCCGATCTTACTTGTATCGATATATCTTCCAAGAGCTTGGGAATTGCCCGAGCAAGATTCGGTGAGCAGGCTAAGTTCATACTCTTCGATGGACGCCAAATTCCGTTTCCGGCTGGCTCGTTCGACCTAGCGTTCGCGGCGTGCGTTTTTCACCACATCGATCATCGAGGGCATATAGCGATGATGAGCGAATTGTTCCGGGTGCTAAAACCGGGCGGACTCGTCGTCATTTACGAGCATAACCCATACAATCCGGTGACTCGTTACGTAGTAAACTCATGTCCATTTGACGAGAATGCACGCCTTAGTTCTGCGCGAGCGATGAGGAGAAGATTGAATTCCGTCGGGTTTCCAAAGGTGTTAGTTCGCTACCGCGTTTTCTTCCCGTCGGCACTTCGCATTCTACGTCCGTTAGAGCGCTTCCTGATTTGGCTCCCGATTGGCGCCCAGTACTACGTCGCTGCACGAAAATGACACGAGCGGCGTTCCAGGTACCTTTCAGGTTTCTGCTTGTCGGTGTGGCGAATTCGACAATTGGGCTATCGATAATATTCCTATTAAAGTGGCTAGGATGCTCTGATATCACCGCCAACGTTTTCGGATATGCAACCGGCCTGATCGTAAGCTTTGCCCTTAACCGCAAATGGACATTCGACCATTCGGGTTCGGTACTACCTGCGGCTTGGCGGTTCTTGCTAGTATTTGCGATCGCCTACCTAGCGAATCTTTTGACTGTACTTGCACTTGTCAGGTTGGTGCAAATGAATGCGTACGCTGCCCAGATTCTCGGTGTTCCTCCGTATACAGCTATTTTCTATGTCGGTAGCCGTTATTTCGCGTTTCGAGGCAGAAGTGACTGACTACAAAACTGCGCCAGGGCTCGAATCTGATTGACCTGCAGGACTGGCAAGAAGATCCGGGAGGTTTCGGCTAGGGCTCGGGAGGAAATGACGCCCGCGCGAAGGGTTGGAGTTCGATTATTGGGCGGGCACCACAGATTCAATCGCCCCAGAAAAGCGCGGAATTGTATCGAGGCGCTTTCTGGTCGCAATTGCCAGTCGAGTTCCGATAACGTGGTAATAGTATGGGAAATGGCCGCTTTCGATCCACTTGCCCGTAGTCGTTTGGTCGCGGTCTCCCTGGAACCAGAGAATGCTGTCCAATTTCTCCGCCTCCGCCACAGAACCAGCGCCGAGCCAAGATTTGTCCCAACTGGGAAAGCTGTAGGGATAAAGCGCAAGTGCTCCTTGGCTTGCGCGCGCCGTGCCTATCCCACCGTTGCCAAGCTTTGATTCAAAACTGCGGTAAAGGGTCCCGTTTTCGGTCTCCGGACGGAGAGTCCAACGATCGATCAGCACGTCGATGCCGTAAGGCGCGGCAAATCGCAATCCGCCATTTTCCCAGGCGATCGTGCCGGAAAGGAGAACGAGCGCCTGAACAGCGGCGAGCGCGTAGCGCATCTGCCGTGGCGACCTCAGAGCAAGGACCGCGGGCCAGATCATTGTCAAGATTAGTGGGAACGCCTTGTAGCCCCGCAGATCGCCGGCAACGTCTTCGATCGAGAGGAAATTGAAAAGCCAATAGGGAAAAAACGCTGCCCATCCGAAAAAAAGACGAATATCACGCAGCCAGATGGCCGCGGTCAGTAGCGCAAGCCCAGGCAGCCAGAGGTATTGGCCGTGCGCTAAGATGAATTGGAGGCGCGCCATCAACAGCGACAACGACAGGTGCGAGAATGGATCTGCACCGTAATAATAGGAGAAGGTATCGATTTGGTAAAAAAAACTGATTCTCACAACGAAGCTCACCACCGACAACAGAGCGGACAAGGTCGCGAGATAGAGTGTGTGTCGTAGATCTGGGTCAAGCCCTTTGCCACGTCGCCTCATCCAGTCATGGATGCCGATGAGAAATAGCGGCAACGCAAGCAGAATGCCGCAGTCTTCGCGCACAGCTGCGTTCAGAGCGAGCGCTAATATGGCCCAACCGCGCCGGCGCGTTCCCCAAGCCAAGAAGAATGCCGCAGTGAAGAGCCCACTCGCTATTTCTTGATGAGGCTCCCACTGACCACTGCTTACGGCTCCGCAAAGATAAAATAGCAAGCATCCAACTGCGGCCGGGATTGTCCGTCCGCCCAGAAGATATCGAAATGCACCGAAGACAACTACGACGAGGGAAGCGTAAATTGTTCCGTAGACTAACCCTAAGTAACTCATTCTATCGATCGGCAGAAGGTAACTGACGGCATTAGGTAAGTAATTGATCAGTGAGATGTGGTAATTTAGGAATGATGTGCCGCCGATCACAGGCGCAGTCTTCAGAGTCCAACCGCTTCGCCAAATGATCGTCTGGAAAATGGTTGAATCGAAAAGTGTGCTGCCCACGCTATAAGCGTTGTTAAGAACAGTGTTGATGTTGGTCGCCACAACGAAGGCGAATACACAAGCCGCAGCGACGTAATCGGCAGTCGACCAGTTGAGAATCTCAGGAGGTGTGTCGGCATTCGGGGTGGCGTCGCCAGCCATGGAGCGGGCATCACCGATCTTTGCCCAACCAGCTGCGAGACCCAATTTTATCGCTTTGAAAATCATGTGCCCATACTTAGCGACAACACTTCTACCAGACCTGGCGTTCGGTGCCGTCCTAAATACCCCCTGCTATCCTCATTCGAAAATGAGGCTGCCCGAATTCGGCTCTGAGCGTTGTGTTTTACGCTCCCCAAATGTAATTGGTAGGGTAACGAACAAGCCCCGCCCAGGAAAGTTCGTCGTGCCCATACTCGATGTTGGCTTGGTACAACAGCGCCGTAAGCTCGATGGAGTCCGTTCGGCCAGATAGCCCCTAAGAGACATACTCCATTCGCCGATCAGAAGGAGTATTGTCGTGTTGCTCATCAGCCGCACCCTGGGGCTCACGCCGCTCCTGTATCACTGGTGCGGCTTAATCGCCTCACCAAGATCCCGAATTTCTCGATCCTGCGGCTCCCACTGCAGGCAAAGGGGTCCGCAACTGTTCTTGTTGCCGGCTTCGCCCCCGTTGTCTGCCGGCCCGGCAGTATTCGAGAACTGAGTAGATAACATTTTTGGTCTGAATGGGTAGCGCGCCCTCTTCCAGGGCTTCACATCAAATGACCGATAGCGCTTCTGCCTGCGCCATGGACTTTTCGTGAGTGAACCAGCCAGCCAATGTGTAGCGCAAGCCCTTCCGAATCTTGGTCACGCCGTGCACATAATCAATGCCGGCTCCAAAAAGTAGGAGCGCACCTGCTTCCGGCTGCAGCCGTACACCGTAGCCCGGAAAAAACGTCTCGCCACCTTCGTAATTATCGTTGAGATATATGATGAAGGAGTGCGAGCGCCACGGCGTAGTGTTTGCGCTGCCATCCGTTAGGATATTGTCCACGTGCGGGGTGAGTTCGAGTCCCTCATGCCAGCGGACCAATTGCGTCGTGTCCGGATAGACGGGCTTATCGGGCAACCATGCCTGCACGAGCAACGTGTAAACGACCATTCGTGCTTGTTGCATGATCCTAAGCGCGTCGAGCTCGCTTCTCGGCAAACTATCCTGCCAGATATATCGGCCGTCCCAATAGGCATCTCCCGTGCGCGCGGCCGCAGTTACGTAATTTCGCTCAAAACAAGCGATCAGCATTTCGCATTGGGCACGTGACAGCAGATTGGCCCTCATAACGAATGCAGGATGGCCGTCAGCCGCCCGCATAGACGGAAACACATTTCCGTCGCCTTCCCACCATTGCGTTTGGCCCGGCCGTGGGTGGAATCGTTGCACAGCGGTGTCTGTCCGAACGGTGGTCATTAGAATGTCTCCGAGCCGGCACGTTCCAAGAGGTTGCAGATCAGAACTTACTCCACCGCTGTCAACTGATCGAGTCGCTTCTAGGCGTTTCCTTTTGTGCTATTCTCTTTGGCAGCTTGGTTCAAAGGGACACCGCAAAGAGCGGAGAAATAATGCTGTGAGGCGCGCCTCTGACATAGGTTGTCACGCAGGGCGAGTGGCCCAGCCAATAGGCCAATTCAGGCGGCTCTGCTACCGACCACACGGCAAGGTCGGCGTATTTTCCCGGCTCGAGCGTGCCGATTTCGTTGGTTAAACCTAAGGCGCGCGCGCCGTTGCAGGTCATTCCGGCGAGCGCTTCTTCGGGTGTCAGCCCAAACAAGGTGCATGAAAGGTGCATGGCCGCAAGCGGCGAGACGATTGGCGAAGAGCCTGGATTGCAATCGGTCGCTATTGCCATCGGCACTTTGAAGCGGCGCAAGAGTTCTACCGGTGGTTTTTGAGTTTCACGCAAGAAGAGGAACGCGCCCGGCAGGATGACGGCGACTGTTCCAGCGCCGGCTAGCGCTTTCACGCCTTCTTCATCGGCATATTCGACGTGATCCGCTGATAGCGCGCGAAATTCCGCGGCCAGCATGGCGCCGCCCCTATTGCCCCGCTGATCGGCGTGCAACTTAACCGGGATGCCGAGAGTTTTCGCGGCTTGAAAGAAAATCGAGATTTCTTCGCCGGTGAACGCGATCGGTTCCATGAACGCATCCACCGCATCCATCAGACCTTCTTTCTTCAGCGAGGGGAGAATTTCGTTAGTGACCTGGCGCACATATCCCACGCGATCATTCTTGTATTCGTGCGGCAGCGTATGCAGCCCAAGGTAGGTCGTGCAAACGCGAATGCCGGATTGTTTGCCGAGCTCACGCGCCACCCTGAGCATGCGGATTTCGGTTTCGCAATCGAGGCCATAACCGCTTTTCACTTCGATAGTGGTGAGGCCCTCTCGCATCATCTGGTGCAAGCGTCGTGCTGCGGTCTCGGTCAGATCTTTTTGCGAAGCCGCGCGCGTGTCGCGCACAGTAGACATGATGCCGCCGTCCTTTCGCGCGATGTCTTCATACGTGGCACCAGAAAGACGCGCTTCGAATTCGTCGACACGATTACCGGCGAAAACAATATGCGTATGGCAATCCACCAGGCCGGGCGTTATCCACCGCCCATCCATCCGATCAACGTTTTTCGTGGCTTTCAACACATCGCCGGGAAGTTCACTGCGGCGTCCTGCGAAAAAAATCCTGCCATCGCGTATCAGCAGCGCCCCGTCTTGGATCGCGCCATAGGTCACGCCGTTCGCGGCCATGGTGGCAAGCCGGCAGTCCACAATCAGGCGGTCCCATTGGGTCTTCGTCATGGCAACCCTTGCGACATGAAAGCGAACCTCACTATGCTGATTTGCACAGACAGGACCATACAACATGATTGCCCTGTTCGCGCCGTCCGCGCGCCTGCCCGAAGCATGGGCAAGCAATGTCCGTTTCGATATCGGCGAGGACGGAATCATCCAAAAAGTGGCCGTGAACGCGAGCGCGAACGGCGCCGTTGTGCTATCGGGCCCAGTCATTCCCGGCATCGCCAATCTGCACAGCCATGCTTTCCAGCGTGCGTTTGCCGGCCTGGCCGAATATCAAAGCGACAATGAGGATAATTTCTGGTCCTGGCGCGAGGCGATGTATCGCTTTCTGGCGTTTCTTTCGCCGGAGGATGTCGAGGCCATCGCCACGCAGCTTTATATCGAGATGGTAAAAGCGGGCTACACACGCGTCTGCGAGTTTCATTACCTGCACAACGATCCCAAAGGTGCGCCATATGCCACACGCGCAGCAATGGGGCTGGCGCATTTGCGCGCGGCGAACACGGCCGGCATTGCGATCACTCTGGTGCCCACGCTTTATACATCGGGTGGTTGCGGGGGGAAGCCGTTGAAGGACAGCCAGAAGCGTTTCGCCATTTCTCCGGCCGAATTGATAGACATGGTTCAGATGCTGGAAACAGAAACCACGCGCGAACCACATGCCGATGTTGCGATCGGCTTGCACAGCTTGCGGGCGGTGCAGCCAAGTGAAATCGGAAAAGTTTTGGCTGCACTGCCGGGCCGCGCTTTGCACATCCATGTCTCGGAGCAGCCACGCGAAGTGGAAGAGTGCCTTGCCTGGTGCGGGCGCACGCCTGTGGCGAAACTCCATCATGAATTTGGCCTGAACAAGAAATGGAATTTGGTGCACGCCACGCACATCACGCCGGAAGAAGTGGAAATTATCGCGAAGGCGCGAGCTACCGTCACGCTGTGCCCTACAACCGAAGGCAATTTGGGCGATGGATTTTTCCCTGCGGATGCGCATTTCAAGGCGGGCGGCATTTTCGGCATCGGCACCGACAGCCAGATCACGATTGACCCGCGCGAAGAACTGCGTCTCTTCGAATATGGCAGGCGCCTGAAGGCAGGAAAACGCGCGGTCACAGCGGACAAGAGAATGCCGAATGTCGGCGCGTGGCTGTGGCTGCACGCGGCGGACGGTGGCCTGAATCCAAGTGCGGCGCCCGTGGGAAAATTTCAGAAGGCATTCCGCGCTGATTTTCTTGTTGTGAACGATCAAACGCCCAGCATGTTTCAGCGCGTGGGCGATACCTTATTCGATGCGTTCGTTTTTGCCGTGCATGGCGTTAATCCCGTGCGTGACGTATGGGTTGGCGGCAGGCGTGTTGTCATCGACGGCAGGCATCCTGCCGAAGAAAATGCAGCCCGCGATTATCGCCGCGCGATGGAACGATGGAAAAGCGCCGTATGAGAAAAGCCAACCTCCAAATCGTTCGTGCGCCACGCGGAACAAACCTTTCCGCCAAATCGTGGCTGACCGAAGCGCCGTTGCGCATGTTGATGAACAATCTCGATCCCGATGTGGCCGAGCGCCCAGAGGATCTTGTCGTCTACGGCGGCATCGGCAAGGCCGCGCGCAATTGGGACGCCTTCGAGCGCATCGTTAAAACATTGCGCGTGCTGGAAAGCGATGAAACGCTGTTGGTACAATCGGGCAAGCCTGTCGGCGTCTTCCGTACGCACGTGGATTGCCCCCGCGTGCTCATCGCCAATTCCAATCTCGTGCCCAAATGGGCTGACTGGCAGCACTTCAACGAACTCGACCGCCGCGGGCTGATGATGTACGGCCAGATGACGGCGGGTTCCTGGATTTACATCGGCAGCCAGGGCATTGTGCAAGGTACTTACGAAACCTTCGCCGAAATGGGCCGCCGCCATTATGCAGGCGACCTTGCGGGCCGTTGGATTCTCACCGCCGGTCTTGGCGGCATGGGCGGTGCACAGCCTTTGGCGGCAACATTAGCTGGCGCATCTATGCTGGCAATCGAATGTCAGCGCTCGCGTATCGAGCGGCGCCTTGCCACGCGCTATCTCGATCGCTCCACTGACAATCTCGATGAAGCTTTGGCACTCATGGGGAAGGCGGTTGCAGGCAAGCAGCCTATTTCTGTTGGATTGCTTGGCAATGCGGCGGAAGTGCTTCCCGAGCTTGTGCGCCGGGGCGTGAAGCCCGACGCTGTCACCGATCAAACGTCTGCGCATGATCCGGCGAACGGTTATCTGCCCGAAGGCTGGACGGTGGCCGAATGGGAGGCGAAACGCGCCAGCGATCCCAAGGCGGTCGAGCAGGCGGCGCGCAAATCCATCCGTAATCACGTGCAAGCGATGCTGGCTTTCCATCGCCAAGGAATTCCCACTTTCGACTATGGTAACAACATCCGCCAGGTGGCGAAGGACGAAGGGGTCGCAAACGCTTTCGATTTTCCGGGGTTCGTTCCTGCTTACATTCGTCCGCTGTTCTGCCGCGGCGTCGGGCCCTTCCGCTGGGTAGCGCTGTCGGGCGATCCGGAAGACATCTACCGCACCGACGAAGCGGTGAAAGTATTATTGCCTAATGACGCGCATATTCACCGCTGGCTCGATGAGGCGCGCAAGCGCATCGCTTTCCAGGGCTTGCCAGCGCGAATATGTTGGGTTGGCTTGGGCGACCGTGATCGCATCGGACTGAAGTTCAATGAAATGGTGGCATCGGGCGCGGTGAAGGCGCCCATCGTCATCGGCCGCGATCATCTGGATTCCGGCTCGGTCGCCAGTCCAAACCGCGAAACGGAAGCGATGAAGGATGGCTCGGATGCCGTGTCTGACTGGCCGCTGTTGAACGCGCTTCTAAACACGGCAAGCGGCGCGACCTGGGTGTCCCTGCATCACGGTGGCGGCGTCGGCATGGGCTATTCGCAGCACGCCGGCATGGTGATCGTATGCGATGGCACGCAGGAGGCGGCCAAGCGCATTGCCCGCGTGCTGTGGAACGATCCTGCCAGTGGCGTCATGCGCCATGCCGATGCGGGCTACGAAAGCGCGATTGAATGCGCGCGCGAACACCACCTGAAACTGCCATCGCTGGATTAGCATGAGTGGTGAGCTTTTCAGCCTCCGGCAGGGCGCTGGCCCATTGGTGGTGAGTTGCCCGCATGCGGGCACACTTGTGCCTGATGCCATTGCAAAACGCTTGACGAAAGCGGGGCTAAGCCTCCGGGACACCGACTGGAATGTCGATCGGCTTTACGATTTCCTGCCCGAATTCGACGCGACATTCATCGCAGCAAATTTTTCGCGCTATGTCGCCGATCTCAACCGAGATCCCGAAAGCGCGCCGCTTTATACCGGCCGTTTCGAAACCGGCATGTGCCCGGCGACGACATTCGCGGGCGAGGCAATCTATTTACCTGGCAAGGAATTAAACACTACCGAAATCGCCGCCCGGCGTGAGCATTACTGGCAGCCTTATCATTCCAAATTGTCGGAGGTTTTGGCGTCAACGAAGAAACGGCATGGCTTCGCGCTGCTACTGGACGCGCATTCCATTCTGTCGCGAGTGCCTAAGCTCTTCGAAGGACGCTTGCTCGACCTCAATCTCGGCACCGCGGATGGAAAAAGCTGCGCGCCCAATATCCAGGCAATCGCCGAGAATGCTTTAGGCCATTCGCTATACAGCTTCATCGCAAATGGCCGCTTCAAGGGCGGCTACATTACGCGCCATTACGGAAATCCGGCGGGCAACATTCACGCCCTGCAACTCGAGATCAGCATTTGCGCCTATGGCGACGAAAATAATCCCTCTGCTTTTGAACCTAATCGAGCCGAACCTTTGCAGAAAGTCTTGCGCGGGCTTATTGGCGCGCTGCTGAAACATCAGGCACGCTTGCGTCCATAACCGCCGCCGCCCGGGGTTTCGATTTCGATCGCGTCGCCTACATTGACCTTGGTTTCGTCGCGCCCTTTGAGCGTTTCCCTTTTACCATTTGCTCGCACGACGAGGTTAAAGCCTTTGGCGCCAGGCTCGCCGCCATTCAGTCCAAATGGCGCCGTTTCGCGACGGGTGGAAAGAATGGCCGCATTCATCGCTTCGCGGAAGCGGATGCGGCGCAGCACGCCGTCTCCGCCATGTCGCGCACCCGCGCCGCCCGAACCATACCGAATGGAAAATTCCTCTAGCAGCACCGGATAGCGCGCCTCCAGAACTTCCGGATCGGTCAGATGTGAATTCGTCATATGCGTATGCACCGCGGATTGCCCATCGAAATTGGCGCCGGCGCCGGCGCCGCCGCAGATAGTTTCGTAATATTGATAACGCGCATTGCCGAAGGTGAGATTATTCATTGTGCCTTGTGCCGCGGCCATAACGCCCAACGCACCGAACAACACGTCCACAACTGCCTGGCTAGTTTCCACATTGCCGCCGGCGACGGCGGCAGGCGGGCGCGGGTTCAAAAGCGATCCTTTTGGAACGATAATATGGAGCGGCTTTAGACAGCCTGCGTTCATGGGAATGTCGTCATCTACCAGGCAGCGGAACACATAAAGCACCGCCGCCTTCGTCACCGAACGGGGCGCATTCAGATTGTTGGGCTGTTGCGTGCTGGTGCCGGTGAAATCCACGCGCGCTGCGCGGCTTTCATGGTCCACCGAAATTTTCACGCGTATTTCCGCGCCGCCATCCGTGGCCATGGCGAATTCGCCGTCCTTGAGTGCGCCAATCACGCGGCGCACAGATTCTTCTGCGTTGTCCTGCACATGGCGCATATAGGCAGTCAGTGTTTCGATACCATGCTGCGCAGTCGCACGCCGCAGCTCTTCCGCACCCTTGGCGCAGGCTGCCGCCTGTGCCTTGAGGTCGGCCAAATTCTGGTCGGGGTTTCGCGCCGGAAAACGCCCGCCTTCGAGTACACGCCGCATGGCGTCCTCGTCGAAATGGCCGGCCTTAATCATGCGAATGCCATCGAACAGCACGCCTTCCTCGGCAATATCGCGCGAGAAAGGTGGCATGGAACCAGGCGAGATGCCGCCGATGTCCGCATGGTGTCCGCGCGCGGCCACGAAGAAACGCGCTTCACCGTCAATGAACACCGGCGCCACGACTGTCACGTCGGGCATGTGCGTGCCGCCATCATAGGGCGCGTTGGTAACGAACACGTCGCCCGGGCCGATGGCATTGCGGTGCTTTGCCATGATCGCCGTCACGCAATCGCCCATCGAACCAAGATGCACCGGCATGTGCGGCGCGTTGGCGACGAGGCCGCCTTCGGCATCGAACACGGCGCAGGAAAAATCGAGCCGTTCCTTGATGTTCACCGATAATGCCGTGTTCTGTAGCGTCACGCCCATTTCCTCGGCAATAGCCATGAACAGATTGGCAAAAACTTCCAAAAGAACGGGATCGACATCGGTCTTTTTCTTCAATGCAGTGGTGCGTGGGCTTTCGCACGAAAGGATTACCGCACGCGCCGGTGTGATTTTCGCGCGCCATTCTGGCTCGATCACGATGGTCTGATTGGGTTCGATCAGAAGGGCTGGCCCCGGAACAACGATACCTGCCTGCAAAGTTTCCATGCGATGCAAGGCTGCATCGTGCCAGGCGCCCTGTGAAAAGAAACGAGTGCGAGTAGGCGGTGCTGCGTCTTTTTTGTCTTTGTGTACAGACGCTTCTGTTGCCGATGTTGCGCTCTCAGCTTCAACCTCGACCAGATCGACAATCAATGGCCTGCCTTCCAGGCCGAAACCGAAAAGCCGCGCATGGGCATCGGCAAAGTCATTGGCAATCTGCGCGGCAGACGCGAGAGGAACAGGCAGAGCAGTGTCGCTGCCCTGATAGCGGACATGAACGCGCCTGATGATTTTAGAAACAGTCGAGCCCTGCTGCTGCAATTCCTTTTTTGCCTCCTTTTCCAATTCCTGCGCATTCGTATCCAGTTCGCGAACAAGATTTTCTTCCAGTGGCTTTTCTATTGCACGCTGGTGGAGCGCGCGTAGCACCGCGAGCTTCATGCCATAGGCGGAAAGAACGCCAGAGAATGGATGAATGAACACGCGCCTCATGCCGAGCGCGTCCGCTACCAGGCAAGCATGCTGCCCGCCCGCGCCACCAAAGCAGTTGAGCGTATAGCTGCGTGTATCGTACCCGCGCGCCACCGAAATGCGCTTGATCGCGTGTGCCATGTTTTCGACTGCAATGCGGATGAAACCATCGGCGACGTCTTCGGCCGTGCGACCATCGCCGATTTCCATTGCAAGCCGAATGAAAGCCTTGCGCACGGCATCATCGTCAAGCGGTTGATCGGCATTGGGCCCGAATAGGCGTGGAAAAAATTCTGGCGCAAGCTTGCCCACCAATACATTGGCATCTGTAACGGCGAGCGGCCCGCCGCGGCGGTAACACATGGGCCCCGGATTGGCACCAGCTGAATCGGGACCCACACGAAAGCGCGCGCTGTCAAAATGCAAAATCGAGCCGCCCCCGGCCGCGACCGAATGCACAGCCAACATCGGCGTGCGCAGGCGAACGCCTGCGATTTCTGTCTCATAAATGCGCTCATATTTGCCGTCAAAGCGTGAGACGTCGGTGGAGGTGCCACCCATGTCGAAACCGATGACATGATCAAAGCCTGCGGCGGCGGCCGTTTCCGCCATGCCGACAACGCCACCTGCCGGCCCGGAAACAATCGCATCCTTGCCGCGGAAGAAAGCAGGTGCAGCCAGGCCGCCATTAGAAGTCATGAAGAACAGCTTTGTTCCGCCAAGCGCATTGGCAATGCGCGCCGAATAACGCCCCAGTATAGGTGAGAGATAGGCATCCGCGACCGTGGTGTCGCCGCGGCTGACGAATCTCTGCAGCGGCACGGCGTCATGACTGGTTGACACTTGCGTGAAACCAAGTTCGCGCGCGATTTCGGCTGCACGCTTTTCATGCGCGGGGTAGCGATAGCCATGCATGAAAACAATCGCGCAAACAGTGATGCCTTCGGCGCGCGCTGTGCGCAGTGCTGTTTTCAGCGCCGCCTCATCGAACCGGCGAAGCACTTCTCCTTCCACGCTGATGCGCTCGTCCGCTTCGATGACACGCTCATAGAGCATGTCGGGAAGCTCGATCTTCAATGCGAACAATCTTGGGCGGTTCTGGTAACCAATGCGCAGCTGGTCTTTAAGCCCGCGCGTCGTCACCAGCACTACGCGTTCGCCCTTGCGCTCCAAGAGCGCGTTGGTGGCGACAGTGGTCCCCATGCGCACTTCCGCCACGCGCTCGGAAGGAATGAGTGAATCGGCAGGCAATCCAAGGATGCGGCGGATGCCTTCCAGCACCGCATCGTCGTAGCGTGGATCATCGGAGAGCAGCTTCAGACTGGAAAGCGCGCCATTCGGCGCCTCGGCAATCACATCGGTGAATGTGCCGCCGCGATCAATATAAAAGCGCCACAGGCCTTCTGTCATAGACAGATATTGGCCCACCCCAACGGCCCGTTACAGGGCTTGGCATCTGTATTCGTGGTGGTTTCGGTATTCGCCTTGCTCACGGCGTCAGGCTTCTCAGGCAGCGAATAGAACACGCCAGTTTGCGGCAGTTGCGATTGATCCCAGCCGCCACCCAGCGCCACCACAAGATTTACGCTCGCGGTCAGACGCTGGCTCAACACGTTGAGCGCCGTGATTTCGGCATTAAGCCGGGTGGTCTGCGCCGTTACCACGGTGGTGTAGTCCGCAATACCGGCTTTATATTGATTGAGCGCGATCTGCTCCGCCTGGCGGGCATCGCTCACGGTCCGGTTCTGGACGCCCGCTTCCTGTTCGAGAATGCGCAACGCGGCAGTCTGGTCCTCTACCTGCTGGAAAGCCGTTAGAACGGCCTGGCGGTAATTGGCCACTGCCTGGTCGTAATTGGCACGCGCCTGGCCAACCTGCGCGATGCGTGTGCCGCCGTTGAAAATAGTCTCGGCAATTTGGGGCCCGAAAGACCACATCGCATTCGAAGCTTTTAATAATGTCGAAATTGCCGTCGCTGCGAAACCATAAGAACCTGACAGCGTTAGGTCGGGGAACCAGGCGGAAACCGCCACGCCGATCTGGGCATTGGCCGAACCCATCTTGCGTTCGGCGGAAGCAATGTCGGGCCGCCGTTCGAGCAACGCCGATGGCAAACCCGCAGGCACGACGGGAACCGCCGCGCTCATGGATGCAGGCTCAATAGAAAAATCCGCCGGCGGCTTACCGATAAGTACTGCAATGGCATGTTCCAGTTGCGCGCGCGTGAGCTGGATGTTGATGGCTTGCGCCTGGGCGCTATCGAGTTGGGTTTGCGCCGTCAGCACGTCTGACATGGCTGCAACGCCGGCGTTGTAACGGTTTTTGGCAATCAGTAGCGATTCCTGGAACGCTTTTACCGAAGCATCGAGTATGCGCTTTTGTTCTTCGGCGGCGCGCAACAGGAAATAATCGGCGCCAACCTCGCCCTGGGCCGAAAGCCGCGCCGCCGCAAGATCGGCCGCACTCGCTTGTGCAGAGAAGACGCTGGATTCAATAGTACGCCTTATGCGCCCCCATAAATCGATCTGCCAATCGCCTTGGATATTGGCCTGATATTGGTTTTGTGTGCCACCATTGCCCTTGCCACCCGTTTGCGTGGCGGATGCATTGGCACCGACGGTGGGCAGCAGGGCGCCACGTTGAATACCCACCTCCTCGCGCGCGGAGCGATAAGCGGCTTCGGCAGCTTCGAGGTTTTGATTGGAAATCTCGACTTGCATTTCCAGTCCGTCGAGGACGGGGTCCTTATAAATTGACCACCACGCCGTTCCGCTCGCAACTTCCTGGGGGGTGGCCGGTTTCCACCCCAAATCTTCTCTATACGCGGTTGTTACGGGTGCGCTTGGGCGTTCGTAATCGGGCCCGACTTCGCAGGCGGAAAGCAACGCAGCCGCGGAGGCGGATATGGCAAACAATTTCGCCATGCGGCTTGGCAATCCCACTCGCACAACACCCCTCATGCGCGATCCCCTACCAAACCAAGATACCAACGCTGCCACAGCTTTTGGCAGCGAAGGCGGAAGCGATCGAGATAAAGATACACCACTGGTGTCGTATAAAGCGTCAGCAATTGGCTGAATATCAGCCCGCCAACGATCGAAATTCCCAACGGCTGTCGCAATTCCGCACCATTTCCGGTGATCAGGGCCAGCGGCAATGCGCCGAAAATGGCCGCCATGGTGGTCATCATGATGGGGCGGAAACGCATCAGGCAGGCACGGTAGATCGCCTCACGAGAATTGAGGTGGAGCCGCCGTTCGGCGTCCAACGCAAAATCGATCATCATGATGGCGTTTTTCTTCACGATACCGATAAGCAGAATAACGCCAATCAGTGCGATCAGATCGAATTCGGTGTTAAACAGCATCAACGCAAGCACGGCACCCACCCCTGCCGAAGGGAGCGTGGAAAGAATAGTGAGCGGATGCACATAGCTTTCGTAAAGCACGCCGAGCACGATATAGACCGCGACGATCGCGGCGAGGATCAGCAGCGGCTCGCTGGACAGCGATTGCACGAATACTTTAGCTGTGCCGGCAAAGCCACCATGGATAGATACCGGCACATGGATTTCGCTCATTGTGCGCTGGATTGCTTGCGTTGCAGTGCTGAGCGGTTCATCGACCGGCGTATTGAACGAAAACGTCGTGGCCACGAATGGACCCTGATGGTTGATCGCAAGCGGCGCATTGCCAGGCCCAAATTGGCTAAAAGCTGCAAGCGGCACCATGGTTTCCTGGTTCGTGCTAACCGCAGTACCTGAGGAGGCTCCGCCGCGTGCACTGTTGGTGAGCTGATTAAGCGCAAGATTGCGCACGGAATCTGCTGCTATTTGTTCCGCGCTGGTTGGTGCCGTCCCTGTTATTGTTGTGGTACCTGCAACGGCACCAGTGGCCTGGGTGCCGCTTGCAGGCGCTCCTGACGTACTGACATATATCTCTTTTAGTGTTTCCGGGCTTTGCCAGAATTCCGGCGCCACCTCCATAACCACGTGATACTGATTAAGATCGTTGTAGATGGTCGAAACTTGGCGCTGACCGAACGCGTCATAGAGCGTGTTATCGATCTGCGCCGCCGTGACATCAAGGCGCGCGGCTGTAGCGCGGTCAATCTGCAGCTCAACCTCAAGGCCTGCGTCCTGCTGATCGGAGTTGACATCGGATAGCTCCGGCGCTTTTTGCAGCGCCGCAGTGATGCGCGGCAGCCATTGCTGGATATCCGTGAAGGTGTCGGCCAGCAGGGTGTATTGGTAGCGGGCATTGCCTTGACGGCCACCGACGCGGAAGTTTTGCGCGCCTTGCAGGAAAATCTGGGCACCAGCAACGCTGGTCATCTGCCGCGATAGCCGCTCAGCGACCTGATCGGTGGAGGCATCGCGTTCGGCAAGCGGCTTTAATTGTACGAAAACGGAACCCGTATTGGCGCCTCCGCCACGTGGTCCGCCACCTCCACCGCCCGTGAAGCCCACCACATTCTGGACAGCGGGATCGTGAGAAATGATAGTCACGAACTTACGGAATTTCTGCTCCATCAATTGAAATGAGATGCTCTGGTCGCCGCGAATATTGCCGAAGATATCGCCGGTATCCTCGCTCGGAATAAAGCCTTTGGGCACGATAACGTAGAGATAAAAATTGAGGCCAACGGTGATAAACAGAATTAACAAGATGGTGCGCGGATGTTCAAGCGCCCAGCCAAGAGAGTGCTCATAAAGCCTGTGGGCTCCATCGTAGACGCGCTCGGACGTGCGCATGATCATGCCCTGCTTGCGCGGCGGACGGTGCAGCGCGAGATTGCCGCACATCATCGGCGTGGTAGTGAGGGACACCACCAGCGAAGTAAGAATTGCCATCGCCAGCGTGACAGCGAATTCTTCGAAGAAGCGCCCGACAATTCCGCCCATAAGCAGAATAGGGATGAATACCGCCACCAGCGAAAGACTCATGGACAAAACCGTAAAACCGACTTCGCGCGCGCCCAGCAGCGCCGCCTGCATGCGCGGGATGCCCGCTTCCACATGGCGCGTGATGTTCTCGAGCATGACAATGGCATCATCGACGACAAAACCGGTGGCGACGGTGAGCGCCATCAACGAAAGATTGTCGAGTGTGAAACCGGCGAAGTACATGGCGCCAAAGGTGCCCAAAAGTGACAGCGGCACGGCAACGCTCGGCACCAAAGCGGCGCGCCCATTCCGCAGGAAAAGGAAAACCACCAACACCACGAGACAGATCGAAATCATCATCGTGTGCTCGACATCGCTAAGCGAAGCACGAATCGCAAGTGTGCGATCGTTGGCCACGATCAGGTGAATGGAAGGCGGGATCGATGCCTGAAGCGCTGGCAGTTCGTTTTTGACGCGGTCCACCACATCGATAATATTGGCGCCAGGCTGGCGAAACAGAATAACGAGAATGGCAGGTTTGCCATTCGCCATGCCGAGATTGCGCACATCCTCAACGCCATCGCTCACTTGCGCGACGTCGGAAAGCCGCACGACCGCACCATTGCGGTAAGCGACAATGAGCGACTGGTATTCGGTAGCTGCGCGCGCGACGTCATTGACGTAAATCTGATAGTGTAAACCGCCTTCTTCCACCGCGCCCTTGGGCGAATTGGCATTGGCTGCGGAAAGGGCCGCGCGCACGTCTTCCAGACCTATGCCGTATTTGAATAAGGCAGGAGGATTAAGCTCAACACGAACGGCGGGGAGTGATGAACCGCTGATTTGCACCTGACCGATACCGTCCACCTGCGACAATTTCTGCTGCAGCACCGTGGAAGCTGAATCGTAAATCTGACCCGGCGTCAGCGTGTCGGAGGTCATCGCCAGAATAAGAATCGGCGCGTCCGCTGGGTTAAGTTTGCGGTATTGCGGATTGCTTTTGAGCGCCGCCGGCAAATCGGCTCGCGAGGCATTGATGGCCGCTTCCACGTCGCGCGCCGCGCCATCAATGTCGCGATCGAGTCCGAACTGCAACACGACGCGGGTTGAGCCTGAAGAGCTGGTGGACGTCATCTCGTCCACATCCGCGATGGTGCCGAGATGACGCTCAAGTGGCGTTGCCACACTGGTAGCCATTGTTTCAGGACTGGCACCGGGCAATTGCGCCGTCACGAGAATAGTTGGCAAATCGACATTTGGCAGGGGCGCAACCGGCAAAAGGAAAAACGCAACCCCGCCTGCAAGCGCAAGCCCGATCGTAAGCAGTGTCGTCGCTACGGGACGCGCGATAAAGGGCGCAGAAAAACTCATTGCGCAGCGCCCGTAGCGCCCGCGGCGTGCCAGCCGAGCCGTGTCGCGAGCCTGTCGAAATAAAGATAGATCACCGGCGTGGTGAACAGCGTAAGGCATTGGCTTACCAAGAGACCGCCCACGATGGCGATGCCGAGCGGCTGGCGGAGCTCGGAGCCCGTTCCGGAACCCATCATCAGCGGCAACGCTGCGAAAAGGGCCGCAAATGTCGTCATCAGGATAGGCCGAAAGCGCAGCAGCGACGCCTGGTGAATAGCTTCGCGCGGGCTCTTGCCCTCATGGCGTTCAGCGGAGAGCGCGAAGTCTATCATCATGATCGCATTTTTCTTGACGATGCCGATCAGCAGGATAATGCCGATGATGGAAACAATCCCAAGGTCGTCGCCAGCGATCATCAACGCCAGCAAGGCGCCCACGCCTGCCGAAGGCAGCGTGGAAAGAATGGTGACCGGGTGGATGTAGCTTTCATACAGAACACCCAGCACGATATAGACGCAGGCGATGGCCGCCAGGATCAGCAGGATCTCATTGGCAAGCGCAGACTGGAACGCCAGTGCCGAACCCTGGAGACTGGTGGTGATGCTGGCCGGAATGCCAACAGCAGTCTCCGCGTCGCCTATGGCATTGACGGCCGAGCCGAGCGATGCATTGGGTGCAACATCAAATGAAACCATTGCTGCTGGAAACTGGCTCAGATGATCCAGTTCGAGCGGCACCGATTGCACTTTCACTTGCGCGATGGCGCTCAAAGGCACCTGGCCGCCGCCTGCTGATGGCAGATAGATATTGCCAAGTGCTGCAATCGAATCCTGAATGCCGGGGTTAGCTTCCAGGATCACGCGATACTGGTTTGTCTGGGTGAAAATTGTCGAGATGATGCGCTGGCCGAACGCATCGTAAAGCGCATTGTCTATAGTGGCCGCCGTAATGCCGAAGCGCGCGGCCGTATCGCGATCCACGTCAATATAGGCGGATAGTCCCTGGTCCATGAAATTGGTCGAGACGTTCTCAAGCTCTGACGATTGCTGCAGCTGGCTAATGAGCTTCGGCACCCATTGTGTAAGCGTTGCTGTACTCGCCGATTGGAGTACGAATTGGTATTGCGCACGGCTGACAGTAGAATCGATGGTCAAATCAGGCACCGGCTGCAAGTAAAGTGAAATGCCGGGCACATTGCGTGCTGCACGCGCAAGCCGTCGGATAACGTCGCTAACGTTATTGTAGCGTTCGTCTTTCGCTTTCAGGTTGATCAGGAAGCGGCCGCTGTTGAGCGTGTTGTTGGTTCCGTCCACACCGATGAACGAGGAGAGGCTTACGACATCGCTGTCGCTAAGTATTTGCTTTGCCAATGCCTGCTGGCGTTGCGACATGGCCGTGAAGGACACGGTAGGACCTGCCTGCGTGATGCCTTGCACCAGGCCGGTGTCCTGCACTGGAAAAAAGCCTTTGGGGATGACGATGTATAGCAACACCGTGAGCGCGAGCGTGCCCAACGCGATCAGCAAAGTGAGCGGTTGGTGATCCAGCACCCAGTTGAGAAGGCGGTCATATTGAACAATGACTTGATTGTAGATGCTTTCTGCTTCGCGGGCGATGCGGCCCTGCTTCTGTTCCTCGCGATGGCGTAGCAGCCTCGCGCACAACATCGGCACCAGCGTCAGCGAGACCACGGCCGAAATGAGAATGGTGACTGCCAATGTGATGGCGAATTCCCGGAAGAGCCGGCCGACTACCTCTTGCATGAACAGCAGCGGGATCAGCACCGCGATTAGAGAAACAGTCAGCGACATGATGGTGAAGCCAATTTCGCCGGCACCCTTGAGCGCCGCCTGTAGCGGCGTGTCGCCCTTCTCAAGATAACGCGAGATGTTCTCGATCATCACGATGGCGTCATCGACTACGAAGCCCGATGCGATGGTAAGCGCCATCAGCGACAAATTGTTCAAACTGAAGCCCAGCAGGTACATCGCGGCGAACGTACCGACGATCGAGAGCGGCACCGAAAGGCTCGGGATGAAGGTAGCCGAGGGGTTGCGCAGAAATAGAAATATCACCAGCACAACAAGAGCCACTGCAAGACCCAGTTCAAACTGCACATCGGCAATGGAAGCGCGAATGGTGTTGGTGCGATCGGTTAGCACGGTCATGTGCACGGATGTCGGCAGCGTAGTCTGGATGTCAGGCAGTAGCGCCGTTATGCTATCGACCACGTTGATCACGTTTGCGCCCGGCTGGCGTTGAACATTGAGCAATATCGCAGGCTCGGTGTTCATCCAGCTCGCGAGTTTCACGTTCTCGGCGCTCTCCGCGACTGTCGCAACGTCCGAAAGGTGAACTGGCGCGCCATTCTTGTAAGCCACGACGATGTTCTTGTAGTCGTCGGCGCTTTGCAATTGGTCATTGGCGTTGATGGTGTAGGAGCGCGATGTACCATCGAAATTGCCTTTGGGCGAATTTGAATTGGCGTTGGAAATGGTGGTGCGTAAATCGTCGATGTTGAGGCCATAGGCAGCAAGCGCCTGCAGATTGGCCTGTACGCGCACGGCTGGCCGCTGGCCACCGTTGATACTGACCAGACCGACGCCGGGCAATTGCGAAATCTTCTGTGCGATGCGCGTATCGGTCAGGTCTTCGACTTGCGTCAACGGCATGGTGTTCGAGGTAATCGCCAGCGTGAGGATCGGCGCATCCGCCGGATTGACTTTGGCGTAAACGGGCGGCGCGGGCAGGCTTTGCGGCAGTAGATTACCCGCTGCATTGATAGCGGCTTGCACTTCTTGTTCGGCTATATCGAGGCTAAGCGCCAGATCGAACTGCAGCGTCACAACAGAGGCGCCGGCCGAGCTGATGGATGTCATCTGCTTAAGACCTGGCATCTGGCCAAATTGTCGCTCGATGGGCGCGGTCACCGAGGTCGTCATCACCTCGGGGCTGGCACCAGGAAGAAAGGTTTGAACCTGAATGGTTGGGTAATCGACTTCGGGTAGCGCGGAGAGCGGCAGAAAAGTGTAACCCAAGACGCCAACAAGCATGATCGCTATCATCAACAGCGACGTCGCCACGGGACGCTCGATAAAGGGACGCGACGGGTTCATCGTGGGTGTATCAGAGGGTGTCGCGGCTCATTGTCCGCTCTGATTGCTTTGATTGCCTTGGTGGTGCCGACCGCGCGATTTACCTTGATGAGCTCCCGTACTGTTGCCTTTCGCACCACTTGCATTGGTGGAGGGCGGTTTAGCACCCGGCAGAAGTACCTCAGCGCCGTCACTCAGGCGATCGGCGCCGTCCACGACAACTGTTTCACCAGGTTTAAGCCCGCTGGTGATCGAGACGTAATCGCCATCCGTGGTGCCCGTCGTGACAGCGCGCATGCCAACCGTGCTGTCTGCATTCACCACATAGACGAAGGTGCCCGATGCGCCGCGCTGGATGGCCGCGCTTGGCACAGCTGTCTGATTGTGCAGCGTGTTGACCAGCAGTCTTATATTGACGAACTGGTTGGGAAAAAGACCGTTATCTGTATTGGAAAACATCGCGCGGAGCTTTACGGAACCTGTCGTGGTGTCGATTTGGTTATCTACTGTGGATAGTGTGCCGCTGGCGAGTTTTCTTGTCTGGCCGCGGTCATAGGCGTCGACGGCAAGCGTGGCGCCGCTACGAATGCGACCCATGATGGCGTCGATGCTGTCTTCCGGCACGGAGAACAACACCGAAATCGGTTGCAACTGCGTCACCACCACAATGCCTGTAGTGGTGGCGGCGTCTATAATATTGCCTATGTCTACCTGGCGTAGGCCTACTCGCCCTGCGACAGGTGAGACAATGCGCGTATAACCAAGATTGATCGCCGCGGTCTCGACAGCTGCCTGATCGGCTTTGACAATCGCGTCGTCCTGGCGAACGGTTGCGACCTGAGTGTCGACCTGCTGCTTGGCAATTGAGTTCTGTTTCAGCAGTGTGCGATAGCGATTAAGATCGAGCTCGGCGTTGGCAAGTTGCGCCTGATCGCGCAGCAACTGGCCGTTGGCCTGATCTAGTGCTGCCTGATAAGTGCGCGGATCGATTTCGGCTAGCACATCGCCGGCGGAGACCATCTGGCCTTCGGTGAAATCAAGTTTTACTAGCTCGCCGTTTATTTGCGGCCTCACCGTGACAGTCGCGAGCGGCGAGACCGTGCCGAGCGCGTTCGTGGTGATGGCGATGTCGCGTGCTCCGACTTTGGCGACGCCGACCGGCATGGGTCCGCTCGCACCGAAGCGATGACTGGTTTGCTCGTTGCTGCCGGGGCTGATAGCCCAGATAAAAAGGATGAGGAGAATCACCCCCAGCGCGATCCACAGCGTGCGTTCACCACCCGGCAGGTGCTGCGCGGACCATTGCCTGGTTCGCAGTACATGTGGCCGCAAACGCCTGGCGTAATCGCGTACTTGCCCTGCAACGCGCTCCAAAGGTTTCTTGTCTGTGCGCTGGTCGTTCATCTGCTGTTTTGCCGGTTTATGGCGGGAAGATACCGAAAAGCCGTGAGGTGCGAATTGCCTGGAACCATATTACGTACAAATAGCAAAGAGGGGCTCATCAAATTTGTCGAAATTGTCCCAGCAAATCAAGGAAATAGGGGAAATAATCGCGGCTGGTATGGTTTGTTATGTCCAGCCGGGGCCAGCTGGTGTCAGGCAAGAACGATTTTTTCCCCCTCACCGCAGACTGCCTTGGTGGCATTGCGTGTGTCGACGACTAGTTTCGACCACCTCACCAGTGCGCCATAATCGACGCAATCGTGGTCGGTGGTGATCAGCGCGGCATCGCAGCGCGAGACGGTGGCTTCGTCGAAAGCCACGCTTGCAATGACGACAAGGTTGCCGTGCTCGCGCGTTGGCGGTATTTGTGGCACATAGGGATCATAGTAACTGACATTCGCGCCAGCCTCGCGCAGCATCTGGATAATCTGCAGGGCAGGGCTTTCACGCATGTCGTCGACGTTTTTCTTGTAAGCCACGCCCATGATCAGAATGCGGGCGCCCTTTAGCGCACGAGAAAAGCGCGCGCTCAGCGCATCTTGCAATGACTGCACGACGATACGCGGCATGGCGCGATTAACTTCGCCCGCAAGTTCGATGAATTTGGTATCCACGCCAAAAGCCCGTGCCCGCCAGGAAAGATAGAATGGGTCAATAGGAATACAGTGGCCGCCGAGACCCGGCCCTGGATAGAACGGCATGTAACCGAACGGTTTTGTTTTCGCCGCCTCTATCACTTCCCAGATATTGATGCCCATCCGTGAATAGGCGAGTTTCAATTCGTTGACGAGCGCGATGTTCACCGCACGGAAAATATTTTCGGTAATCTTTACTGCTTCCGCCGTTTGTGCGTCGCTCACTTTGTGCACATGCTTGAAGGCGAGACCATAAAAACGCGCCGCCAGCTCGCCTGCATAATCGTCCATGCCGCCGACGATCTTCGGGATCGTGCGCGTTTCGATCTCGCTTCCGGGGTCTTCGCGTTCGGGCGAAAAGGCAAGCTGAAAATCGCGCCCTGCTTTAAGGCCACTGGTTTCTAGAATAGGCAGCACAACTTCAGCTGTCGTGCCCGGATAGGTGGTCGACTCTAGTACCACTAGCTGGCCGGGGCGCAAAAATTTGGCGATTGTCTCACAGGTCCCCATGACATATTTGAGGTCTGGTTCGCGCGTGGGCGTCACCGGCGTTGGCACGCATATGAGAACGGCATCGGTATTTTTCAATTGTGAGAAATCGGCCGTCGCGGAAAAGCGGCCCGACTCGTTCATCTGGCGCAGCGTTTCGTCCGGGAAATGGCGGATATAGCTTTTGTTTTCCTTGAGCTTGGCGATCTTGGCGCCGTCGATGTCGAAGCCAGTCGCCTTTAATCCCGCCTGCCAGAAGACGCGACAAAGCGGCAGGCCCACATAGCCCAGGCCGATCACGCCAATGGTGAGCGTACGTTGCGCGAGCTTGCGCTCGAATTCTTGGTTCCGCGCTGCGACGATAGGCACGTTGAGCATTCGCTAACTCTTCGGACAGAGGCCTGCGGCAATCCTAAGGACCTTGCGTTAACAACAGCTTCTCCGCGGTTGGTAAGCACGTGATAACCATTGGGTTACGAGGGGGCCCTATAAGACTTGCCGGGCGCGGAGAAGAGGAAGTCGGTGGCAAGCCTTACCGGTCAATTTATGCGCATACTAGGTCAATGGCTGCCGCCTGCAGTCTTTCGCGGCGCAAGCCGGCCGGCAGCGCTTTTGTTCCATGGCGTGGAACCGCGCATCGATGATCCGCGCGTACAGATCGTTCATCACCGGCGTGATGCGTTCTACAAAATCGCAAAATCGCTGAAAGAAAATTTCCAGATTCTGCCGCTAGCAGCGCTGGATGGCGTGCTGAAGGCGCCTGCGCGTCACGGGCGGACCGTGTTCCTGATGTCGGACGACGGTTATGCGAATAATTTGACGGTAGCCGCCGATATTCTTGAAGAACTTCGCATTCCGTGGACGCTATTCATCAGCACGAAACATATCGATACGGGCGAACGCAATCCATTGTTTCTTGCCAGATTGTTCGTCTACTTCGCGCCAACGGGGCATTATCAGATTCCACATCTGGCCGCGCCATTGGCGCTTGATGCAATGGCTTCGCGCAAAATAGTCGCCGCAGAGCTAATACCAGAATTGAAAGCGCTTGACGCCGCCAAAGCCAAACAGTCAATCGGCGCGATGACGGCAATGCTTTCTGATGCTCATGTGTTCAAGGCGATCGAGCGCTTTCCGTCGGAAGCCTTTCTCACCTGGCAGCAGGTCGGCGCCCTTCACAAACGTGGCGTTGAAATCGGCGCGCATGCGCACTGGCATTGGCCGATGCTTGGTCAGGAAACGGAATATTTGCGCGAGCAGGCGCGCATTCCCCGCCTAGAGATCGAAGCCAAAATTGGCCACTGCCGGTACTTCGCCTATCCCTTCGGCACCAAGGCCGATATCTCGCGCGAAGGGTGGCAGGCGGTGCGCGCCGCCGGTTACGACTATGCCTTCACGGCAGTTGCGGGCTCGCTCGATGCCAGCACAAACCGCTTGCTCATGCCGCGTTACACGATCGGCCTGAACGAAGGGCACGTGGCGGCGATGGTGCCGCTTCTACGCGCGGGCAATGGCCGCCTCGTCAACTGGCAGAGAGCACTGGCCGCGTAAATCCCGAAATGGGACAGGTGCTAATCTGCACGGCTATTTGCCTTCCGGAATGCCTAACGGTGGCCCGAATTTAGTCCAGTACTGAAACACCGTCCACGCCAATAAATGGCGCGCGTTCTGCACCGCTTGATCCGCAGCAGGAATCAAGAGGGTAAACGTGACTTTTCAGGATGGCGCCACCAGCCGCATAGCACTGGATTTTGCAGGCATCTCGCTGGATGCGAGTGGGCGCGATTTCGGCGCATGGAAGCGTGCCATCGATTTGGGAGTAGCCATTCCAGCACTTCTGCTGCTTGCGCCACTGATGGCAGCGATTGCGCTTTGGGTCGTGCTCGATTCGCGAGGCCCTGTGCTCTTTCGCCAGCGGCGGCTGGGTTTGGGTGGACAACCTTTTCGCATCCTGAAATTTCGTACCATGACAGTGCTTGAGGACGGCGAGATCGTTACGCAAGCGCATAAGAACGACGCGCGCGTAACGCGCGCCGGGAGTTTCCTGCGCCGGACAAGCCTCGATGAGTTGCCGCAGCTGATCAACGTGATCAAAGGTGAAATGTCGTTGGTGGGCCCGCGGCCGCACGCCATCGCGCACGACAAATATTTTGCAGCGCTGATCGCCAATTACGAACTGCGTAGCCGTGTGAAACCCGGCATTACCGGCTGGGCGCAGGTAAACGGGTTTCGTGGCGAGACGCTCACCACCGAAGCGATACGCCAGCGGGTAACGCTCGATCTTTGGTATGCCCGACACTGGCATCCTGTGCTAGATCTGAAGATCCTGCTGCGTACGGCGCGCGTGGTGCTGCAGCAAGAAAGCGCCTATTGATGGGCGCGCTTCTAACACAGGCGCATTTTGCCGAAGTAATCGTTGGCGGGCTGAAGACCGCTTGCCTCACGCGCGTACAAATGGCGGCCCAGATGGTGTGCGACTGCCTCACCACTCGCGGCGTAACGCGCACGCCCAAGCTCATCTTCACTACAAACGGTCATTCTATCGCGCTGGCGGCAACCAATCCTGCTTTCCGGAGCGTGCTAGCTGCCGCCGACATGCTGCACGCCGATGGGCAACCAGCGGTTCTCGCTTCACGTTTGCTTACCTCCACGCCCATCCCGGAACGCACAGCAACCACGGATTTCATTCACGACGCCGCCGCCGCGGCATGCGAATACGGTCTCAAGTTTTTTCTGCTCGGCAGCACGGAAGAAGCTAACGGAGAATGCGCAACTGTCCTGCGCCGGCTCTATCCGGCTTTGCTGATTGCCGGGCGGCATCACGGATACTTTTCTCGCGCGCAAGAGGCTGGCATCTGCGATCAGATCAATGCTTCCAGGGCCGACATTATCTGGGTTGGCCTTGGCGTACCTTTTGAGCAGAACTTTTCGGTGAGAAACCGGCACCGCTTGCGCGCTGGCTGGCTTGTCACCGCGGGCGGCTGCTTCAATTTTGTCACCGGCCGGTACGCCCGCGCGCCGCGCTGGATGCAGGCAGCGGGCCTTGAATGGCTCTATCGCGTGTGGAAAGAACCGCGGCGGCTGTTCTGGCGATACGCCATCACCAATCCATTGGCGCTGTTTCTATTGGCGACGCGCACCTGGTCGATTTCAGCCAACAAGCCTTTGCATGACACTGGTCCGCATGAAGCCCTGCTCGAAAGCAAAGCCGCATGACGGCGCAACTGGTAGAGCGGGCGGAGATCTCTCTGCCATCGCATTGGTCAGAGCTACAACGGCTCTTCCAGGTTGCGGTGCGCTATGGGCTTTCCGCAGCAGGCCCTATCGCGATGTCGGCTGCCCATTTCATTGCTGCCTTCCTGTTGTTGCATGCGCTGTCGCAGAGTGAATTCGGATTGTTTTCCTTTGTGCTGATTATCGTACCCTTCTGTCTCAGCATGTCTGGCGCGTTGCTGGGACCGTCGGTTTCTGTCGCCATTATCCGCGCGCAAGGCCTTGCCGAAGCTGAATTGGCGACGCATTTGAAAGCGAATTTGGCATTTTCGGCGCTGGCGGCCGCATGCATAGCCGGTTTGATGATTGTGAGCGGTGCCGGCATCACTCTGGCTCTGCTGTTCGGCTTATATGGCGGGCTGATGACGCTCAGGACTTTCTCGCGCGCCTATGCCTATGCCATGGGCCGCCGGCTGCAAGTAACCTTGTCCGATTTCACCTATAGCGGCCTGCTGCTGGCAGGACTTTGCGGCTTGCTGGTTGCAGGTCAATTGAACGTGCTGAATACAGCGATTGCTTTCACAGCGGCAGTTGCAATTGCGCTAGCTCCCTTCGGGGCAAGCTATCTGCGCGATCAATTCAGGCCAGCCGCGTCCGGCTCGCTGATGGCGTACAAATCCATCTGGCGTGAGTTTGCGCGCTGGTCTCTGCTTGGCGTCGTGCTCACCGAGATCACGGCGAATGCACATGCCTATCTCGTCACTTTTATTTGCGGGCCAAAATCCTTCGCGCTGCTGGCGGCGGGGGCCCTGTTCATGCGCCCCGTATCGCTCTGCTTCTCGGCGCTTCCCGATCTTGAGCGGCCTCTCATGGCGCGCAGCATCGCTGGGGGCAACTTCCGGCGGGCATTTCGCTCGGTCAAGGAATTCCGCATGGCAGCTGGCGGTGCGTGGCTTGCTACGCTCGTTCTTGCGGCCATCTTGCTCACTTGGTTTCCGCAGCTCGTCTTGAAATCTGGCTACGACCGCTCCGATGTTCTTATCGTTGTCGGCTTGTGGGCGCTGATTATGGCGGTGCGGGCAATCCGCACGCCTGAATCGGTTTTGCTTCAGGCCGCGCGCGAATTTCGCCCGCTGGCAGGATCTGCAATATGGTCGAGCATGGTGTCGCTTACAGTCACCCTGGTGCTGCTGTTCTTTGCGGGCCCGATTGCATCCTTGTGCGGTATTCTGGTTGGCGATGTGGTGATGACCGCCGGCATTCTGTCGCTGTCGCATGCCTGGAGACGGCTTCATGGCTAAGGTCGAGGTCGCCATCGCAACCTTCCGCCGGCCGCGCGGGCTCGCGCGGCTTCTTTTTGCTTTGGAAAAACTTGAAACCAGTGCGGATGTGTCTGTGCTTGTTGCCGACAACGACGCTGAAAACCACGAAGGCTTCAAGCTTTGCCAGCACCTGCGAGCGAAAAATCGTTGGCCGCTGGAGGCAATTATCGTGCCCGAACGCGGCATCGCGCAGGTCCGCAACGCACTCAGCGAACACATCCTTGAAAATTCCAGCGCGCAATTCATCGCCATGCTCGACGATGACGAATGGCCTGATCCGCAATGGCTCGAGGCTTTTTTGCGCGTGCAGCAAGATACGGACGCCGATGCTCTGCATGGCGCAATCGCGCGCGTGTTCGAGGCGACGCCCGCGGTTTGGGCCTTGCGCTGCCAGGGAATCGCGCCGCTGCACAATGCAACAGGCAGCACGGACATGATCGAAGGCTCGGGAAATATTTTCTTCCGCCGCGCGTGCCTGGAAAATCTCTCGAAGCCCTATTTCGATCCCGCCTTTGCGCTGACGGGTGGCGAGGACAGGGATTTTTTTGTCCGCTTGCGCGCGGCGGGCATGCGCTTCGCCTGGGCGGATGAGGCGATTGCCTATGCCCATGTTCCGGCCTCGCGCACGAGCCTTAGCTGGATTCTTTCGCGCGCCTATCGCGTGGGCAATTCCGATATGCGCGTTTTTCTCAAGCACCCTTATGGCGCGTTCGCGTTCGCACGTGAAATCGTCAAGATCGGCGGCGCGCTCTTGTTGTTCCCTTTCCTATTGGTCATCCTTGCTCTCAACCCGAATCGCCGGGCTGAGCCCATGTGCAAGCTGTTCCGGGGCACGGGGAAAATCGCTGCGGTTCTTGGCCGGTATTACAATGAGTACGCCGTGACACATGGCGAATAATGACTTGCCAGCCGGTGTGGCACAAGCCGGCCTGCTTACCGAATCGTGGCTTGCGCCAGCCGCTTATGTAGCGCTGTTGTTGCTTGTCTTTGTCGGGCTCTCGCCTTTTGCGGTGCGCGATACGGCAGCGCTTTCCTCAGGCCAGGATATCAACGCGGGTGCAGGCGATCTCGCACGACAGATTTGTTATTTGCTGGTGTTCGCCGTCATCGCCGGTGCGGCTTTGCAAAAGCGCGGGCTTTCTGCGCTCGATGCCATTCCCGTTTCTCTGGCAATTCTTTTGGCATGGTGCCTGTTAAGCGCGCTGTGGGCGGTTGAGCCCGCTGTCACTTTGCGCCGCGCTGGCCTGGCCATCGTGGTCGTTCTTTCAGCCATGCTGAGCGTGAATACCATCGGTGTCGAGCGCAGCCTGAAATTATTGCGCATCGTGCTTGGCGGGGTGCTGATCGTGAACTGGCTTTCCATTCCACTAGTCGCTCAGTCTGTGCATTTGCCTGGCGAGGCTGACACCCAACTCATCGGCGATTGGCGAGGGCTATATTTTCACAAGAACATTGCGGGCGCTGTCTTTGCTCTCACCGCCATCGTGTTTTTCTTTTTCGCATTCGAAACGCGCCGCTGGGTTGATGTACTGCTTGCCATTGCGGCGGCGGCTTTCACCGTGATGACGCATTCAATGGCCTCTCTTGGCCTGTTGCCGATGGCGCTGGCGGCGGGCGGGCTCTATCGCTTCGTATCGAAGCGCCCGCTTAACAGCCATATTGCGGCTGTTGGCTTTGCTTTCGTTCTTGCCCTTGCTGCCATTGGCGTCATCTGGGAATGGGGCAGCATCGCGCGTCTGTTTGCGAACCCGCTGGGGCTTACAGGGCGCGTCGCCATCTGGCAGGCGGAAATCGCATATATCGCGAATCATCCATTGCTCGGTTCAGGTTTCGGCTCTTTCGCCGATACGGGCGCTCATTCGCCAATCTATCCCTATGCCGGCAGCGCCTGGATCGGCAATGTGGCGCATGGCCATAATGGCTATCTGCAACTGCTCGTCACCATTGGCGTGATCGGGTTCACGCTCGCCATGGCGAGTTTGCTCGTGGGGCCGCTGATCGCATTCTGGCGAAATGGTGCCGGCATTGAGATCAAAGCGCTGCTGTTTGCAATCTTTGTTTTCATAGTGCTGCACAATGCCGTGGAGTCGGATTTCCTTGAAGGTGATGGCCCTGCTTGGGTCACGTTCCTGCTGGCGCTTGCCATGCTGCGCAAGCAAGACCGACAGATCGCATCGTGACGCGCGTGGCAATCCCATTCTTTTCGGTAATAATCCCGGTCTATAACCGGGCAAACGCGCTGAAGCGCGCGCTTGCCTCAGTCCTCGCGCAAAGCAATCAGGATTTTGAAATAATCGTCATTGATGACGGCTCAATCGATCACCCCGAACGCGTGGTCGCTGAAATTGATGACTCGCGCATCCAGCTTATCCGCCAGGACAATCGCGGCGGTGGCGCCGCGCGTAATGCCGGCATCGACAAGGCGTGCGGGCGCTTCATAGCTTTTCTCGATTCCGATGACGAATTTCTGCCACACCATCTGGAAGCGATGAAAAACCTTCTCGAGGGTAGCCGAAATACTGCGGGCTATGCGCGAATGATTGTCGATCGCGGGCAGGGGCGCACGCTTATTAAACCGCCGCGCGCGATCAGATCGGCCGAGCACATGGCGACGTATCTTTTATGCGACCGCGGGTTCGTGCCGACAATCACCCTCGTGGTCGATGCAGTGACGGCAAAACGCGTGCGCTATGACAAAGGCTTGCCCTTCGCGCAGGACACCGACTTTGCCATCCGGCTCTATCTTGCCGGCTGCAATTTGGCCATGGCGGAGAAACCCGGCGCGCGTTGCAGCGATGTAAGCAATCCAACTCGTATTTCTGCGGGCCGTAAGGGCGCGCGTCTTGCGCAATGGCTGGAGCAATTGCGGCCACACATTCCGGACAAAGCCTATTATGGCGGCCGTGGCTGGATGATCGCCAAAGGCGTAGCGCCGACCGAGCCGTTTCAGGCTCTGAAATTATACTTGAGCGCGCTGTGGCGAGGCTGCTACCGGCCTCGGCTTGCCTGCATTATCTTCCTACAAATTTTCCTTCCTGATCCGCTCTATCGCCGTATTGCTGACGCGGTTATCGCTTTACCCCGCATCAATGAGCGCGCGCCCAAGCCATGCTGACAAAGCGCGTAATTCTGCGCCGCACGTGGGCTGGCCTGTGCTTTAGGCCCATCCCGCATCTCCAGCTTTAACCTGGGTTTTTTAGCGGTTCCGGGAAGGCCGCGTTAACTATTCCGCAAAGCACTGACGGTTAAACCCTATTAACGGGCATTCGGGCGCGCCGGGCGAGGGGCAGTAGTCGGTCCATGGGAGCCTACAGCAGCAATTGGCCGGCGGTTTCGCCGCCTGCGGCAGCCCAACCCGCTTACGCAGGCTTTCAGTTCGCCGATTTCCTGCGGGTCGCGCGCACGCGTAAGGCGCTCATTATTTCGGTTGCGCTGGGCGCCATGGTGCTCTCCCTTATCATACTGCTGATGCTGCCCACGCTTTATTCGGCGTCGGCGGTGGTGATGTTGGAAAGCCGAAAGAACAATATCGCCGATCAGTCCGCCGTGCTGTCGTCTTTGCCCACCGACCCTGCGACGATACAAAATCAGATTCAGGTGCTTACTTCGCGTGATCTTGCTTCGCTGGTCATCGACAAGCTTCAGCTCTGGCACGATCCGGAGTTCAATAGCGCGCTCAATCCTAGCCTGTTCGACGTGATCTCGGGGGCGCTCTGGCGCGAAGGCGCGGCCGAGCGTGAACATGACGCCATCATCACAGTTTTTCTCAGGCGTCTGGCCGTGGATGCACAGGGACTTTCGACTACCTTCACCATCACCTTTTCATCGCGGGATCCGGAAAAGGCCGCGCGCATAGCCAACGCGATTGCTGATACCTATATAGCCGATCAGGTGAACACCAAGTCGGCGGCCGGTCGCCAGGCGACAGACTGGCTATCGGATCGCATTCAGCAGCTTTCAGAGCAGGTGCAGGCCGCCGAGGCCGCCGTGCAGAAATACAAAGCGGAAAACAATCTCAGCGAAGCGGCCGATGGTACGCCGCTTGTCGACCAGCAGGTGGTTGCGATCAATACCCAACTTGTTCAGGCGCGCGCCGATCTCGCTCAGAAACGGGCGACTTATGATCGCGTCATGGCGCTCGTCAAAGCTGGCAATGGCGCGGATATTGCGCAGGTGATGGGCTCGCCCCTGATCGTGCAGTTGCGCACGCAGCAGGCCGATTTGATCCGCCAGGAAGCACAGCTGGCAACGCGTTACGGGTCGCTGCATCCAAAAATGATCGATATCGAATCCCAGAAAAAAAACCTGGCGGAAAAGATCGCGCAGGAAGCCAAGCGCATCACCGGTTCGCTGGCGACCGAGGTCGACATCGCCAGCATACAGGTGAAATCGCTTGAAGACAGCCTCAAAGGGACGGAGACGCTAGCGCGGAGCCAGGGCATAGCACGCATCGATTTGAAGGCGCTCGAAACCAATGCCGCGTCCACACGCGCCATGTATGAGGCCTTTATTACGCGCCTGCGCGCGGCACAGGACCAGGAAGCAATTCAGATGTCGGACGCCCGCATTATTTCGCGCGCGCTGGTGCCTGTGAAGCCGAGCTCGCCGCCGCAGCTTTTGATTCTCGCGGCTGCGCTGCCGGCCAGCCTCCTGCTCGGGATGCTTGTTGCATTGCTTGCCGAGCGTTTTGGGCCCGCATTGCAGACCGGGCACGAGACGGAACACTTCCGCGGCCTTCCCGTGCTTGCTCAAATCCCTGGGGCTTCGCACCGGGCCGACGCCGCAGATCAGATTACGGATTGGCCCACATCGCCCTTCACGCAAGCCATCGAGCAGCTGGCCGCAAGGATTGCCTACCCCAATCGTGGTTTCGCGCGCGTCATCGCGTTCACCTCGGCCGAACATGGCGAAGGAAAAACCGCTGTCGCCGCCGCCATCGCCCGCGTTGCGGCGCGTAAGGGATTGAGAACGATGATCGTCGATGGCGATCTCGCCAGGCCGGCCATGTCTCAGACCATGGGAAGCACGGCGCAAAGAGACATGCTCGATGTCCTTGCGGGTGCCGCGCCCTTGAGCCGCGCTGTCGCCAAGGACGCGCGTTCAAACGCGCTGGTGCTGGCGAGCGCGCGCCGCGCACGCGATCCCGCACAGATGCTGGCGTCGCGTTCGATGGCGCAGCTCATGGCTCATCTGCGTCAAACCTGCGACCTGGTCATCGTCGATACGCCGCCCCTGCTTGCTGCCAGCGATGCGCAATTTGTGTTTCCGTTCGTTGATGCGGTTATGATGGTGGTGCGCTGGGATGGCGCCACGCGCCCATCCATCGACAGCGCAATCGGCGCGCTTGGTGCCATGCGCTCGCCGCCGGTCGGCATCGTGCTGGCAAACTGATTGGGGTCATGCCCGATTATCTCCCTGCCTGGCTAATCTTGGCCATCATCGCGCCCGCGGTGGGAAGTTTTCTGGGCGTGCTGGTGGTGCGCTTGCCACAGGGCCGCGGCATCGTCTCGGGCCATTCGCGCTGTGAACATTGCCAGCACGTGCTTGGCCCGCGCGATCTTTTGCCAGTGGCAAGCTGGCTGTGGCTCAATGGCAAGTGCCGTTACTGCGGCGCCAGCATCGGCACGCTCTATCCGGCCATTGAACTTGCGGCGCTCGCCATCGTGGCGTGGGCAGCGACCGTCATAGGCGATGGCGTGCTGGTGGCAAGCTGTATTTTGGGCTGGATCCTGCTTGCACTCACTGTCACCGATTGGCGCGATTACCTGCTGCCCGACTTGCTCACGTTGTTTCTGCTGTTGGCGGGCTTCGGCATAATCTACCTCATAAACCCTGAGCAATTTCTCGATCACATTATTGGCGCGGGCGTGGGTTTTGCCGGCTTTGCTATTCTGGCATGGGCCTATCGCGTCTTGCGCGGGCGAGAGGGACTGGGCTTGGGCGACGCCAAGCTGCTGGGCGGCATCGGCGCGTGGGTTGCATGGCAGGGTCTCGCGAGTGTCATACTGATCGCGGCAGCGCTTGGGCTTCTTGTTGCGCTCGCGCGCAGCTTGATGGGCGCACGTTTGAACATCACCGACCGTGTTCCCTTCGGCGCTTTTCTTGCGGGCGGTGCCTGGCTCGTATGGCTCTATGGTCCGCTGATATTGGGATGACTATTTCCAGCCAAGAACAAGATATGGCCGTTTGGCGTCGCCGGTCAGCTCAACCACGGCTTCCTCTGTCACGCGCAGCCCTGCGCTATCCACATCGGCCGTAATTGAAAACACGCGGCCATTGGGCGGGACCGAAGCATCGAGAACGCCAAGCTTCGTTCCGTTCGTCTGATCGGTCGTGAATCCGGTGGGATTGGCGCGCGCCATGATGATGGCATTTGCCTTCTGCTCGTCCATGTCCGGCAGCGCCATCAGCGCTTCCTTGGGCGCCACCTGCTGATCGATGCTGGCCTGTTTGGAATAAATCGTGATTGCCGGCGCAATGCGCTCAAACAACTCAGGCGTGATGCCAGCCACAAGCTGAAGTTCATCCACGGACTGGAATGGTCCGTTGCGCGGCTGAAAGCCGTTATTCGCCGCGGCTTTGCTGGCCAGATCCATGTCATCGGGGTTATCCTGATCGCGCGCCGCGCGCCAGGCGACTACGCGGTCCGCAAGCGTGCCGGCTTCGTCCACGCCAACTCCCGCCGAGATGAAAAGTTGCTTGAGCACGCTGCCATCGGTGGCGTTGAGATCGATCTTGCCAATTTCATCCTGCACACGCACCTCGACGCGCGCATCGCCCACAGTGAAATCCTCCGGAAGGCCATCGATGCGCCATCTTTTGTCGTCACGCGCATCGGTAAGGCCGAGAATGGCGCGATTGATCGCGAATTGGGCCAGAGTTTGCGCTTGCAGGTGGTGCCAGTCGTTTCGCTCCATGCGATAGGAAAGCACGCTGGAGGACATCATCGCCGCCGCGATCAGCGACAGGATGGAAAGGGCCCACAATACGGATACCAGCGCCAGCCCGCGCTCATCGCGGAGCTTCCGGAGAAACACTCCCGCTTTCATTTTGTGCGTTCCAGCAGCGGCTGCACGGTTGGCAATCTCTGACGCAACTCCTCGGTCACAGAGCGCGCTTTTTGCGTGCTGTCGACAACGTGCGGGGTGATCAGCACGATCAGTTCGGTGCGCGTGTCGTTGTTGTCCGTTGTGCGGAACAGATTTCCAAGCACGGGTATATCGGAAAGAAATGGGATGCCGCTCTTATCCCTCGAACGGTTGTCCTTGATCAGGCCGCCGAGCGCAACCGTCTCGCCATCGTGAACCGCGACAGTGCTGTTGATCTTGCGCAACTGAATCGTCGGAGAATCGAGCGTCGAACTCGTGGTATTGGCGACCTCGCTCACTTCCTGCGAGATATCCATCATCACATTGCCACCCTGATTGACGCGCGGCGTGACTTTCAGGATCACGCCGGTATCGTGGTACTCCACGGCGTTTACGATGGGGGCATCGGTCGTGGTCGTGCTTTGCTGCTGCGTGGTCAACAAAGGCACCTGATCGCCCACCTGAAGCGTTGCTGTCTGGTTGTTGAGCACGAGCAATTGCGGCGAAGAGATGACCTCGACATTGGTCACGTCGGACAGCGCGTTCAGGATGATCTTGATGTTGTTTCCCGGCGAGAAGATATAGGAAAAACCTGGATAGACAGGCGCAATCGAAGCGGTTGCGGAATTCGATAGCACCAGTTGCTGCTTATTGTTGGGCTGGAAGAAATACTGCACGCCGTATTGCAATTCTTTAGTCAACGTAACTTCGGCGATGGCCGCTTCCAGCATCACCTGAAGCGGTACGGTGTCGAGCTGATGTAGCGCATTTTCGATGACGTTATATTGCTGAGGTGTGGCCATTACCACTAACGCGTTATTGGATTCATCAGCGGTGATGTTGACGTTGGCCATTTCCTTCGAGACCGTGCCGCTGCCAGTGCTTTCGATAATCTCCTGCTCTCCAGCGGCCGGTTGCGCAGAACTCGGGGCATTGGGCGGCGTATTAGCCGCTGTGCCGCCAGCCATCTGCATAGGCGTGGAAAATACATCGCCGGGGGGCGCTGCATGTTTGGAGGCCGCTGTGTAAGTCGTGCCAAACAGCACTTTGACAATTACGGCCGCGAGATCGGACGCACGCCCGTTCTGCACATGATAGACGAAAATGCGCCGGTCGCTTCCTTCGCCCGCGCGATCAAGACGTTGCACCCAGCTGCGTAATTGATCGAGATATTTCGCTTGCGGCGAAATGGCGAGCACGGCGTTCAGCCGCGTGATCGGCACAATACGCACGACGCCGGCAAGCGGGCCGTTGCCGCCGCCGACAACCTGATTGAGTTCCTGTGCGAGATCCTCGGCATTGGTATAACGGGGCGTATAGAGCGCGAATGACATGCCGGAAAGCCAGTCGACATCGAACAGCGCAATGTCGTCCAGCATCGTCGAGCGCTCCTGCTCTGTGCCCTCGATGATGAGGACATTACGCACAGGATCGGCGTGAATGATGCCCTGCGCGGGCGCAAGAGGCGTCAGCAATTTCTGCATTTCGTTTGCGCCGACATAACGCAAGGGCACGATTGAAACACCATAACCTGGCTCCAAAGGCCCGTGATGCGCCTCGACCGGCATGGCGCCCGTTTCGTGCGGGGCATCCGCCAGCGGCACCACTTTGTAAATGTTGTCGGCCTTTACCAGCGCCATGCCGTTCAGGCGCAGCGCCTGTTCCAGCACGGGCAGGACTTTGTCGTGCGGCAAGGGCTGGCTGGTCTGGATCGTTACTGAGCCCTGAACATTGGCGCCAACCGCATAGTTCAGCTTCAGGAAATCGCCCAGAATGGCTTTGGCGACGTCACGCACATCGGCGTTGACGAAATTGAGCGTGATGTCGCCTTGCGAATCGACGGAAGCAATTTCATCATTGGCCGCCGGCGACTTGCCAACCACGGCTCCCGTCCCGCGGTAAATCTGGCTCACGGGGCCAGACGGGGCGGCATCGGGCGTCGCACTGCTGCTAGAGGTGGTAGTAGATATAGGTTGCGGGGCGGCGGTGGCCGGCGGCAGCGTTGCTGATGCCGGCTGCAAGACCACAGGTGCCGGCTGATCGGAAGCCGCGCGGGCGTTTTCCGCGCATGAGGACAGAAGCACCAAAGTGCCCGCAAGCAATACGCGCGAGAAAACCACTCTCATATCCGTTCTGCCCTCAATCCCCCTCAACAACGCTTGCACCCAACCTCAGACCAGCGTTACTGGTTATCGTCGCCCCTGACAGGGGGTGGCGCATATTGTTGTTGTGCGCCAGGTTGTGCCCCCGGCGTACCCGCCGCGTGCACGCCAAAAACCATCGGTAGCTTGACGTCTTGATCGCTCGAATCCTGATGCAGCACTATGTAGCTGGATTCGATCCGCGTCACCCGCCACCCTTCGATCATACCCCCTACCGAGACATTTTGCGCGGTTGCCGAACCCGCCGCCTTCAGAACCGCAATCCGCTTATCCGGCCCCATAATAATGCCCACAAGGGTAAGGTTGGAAGGAGCCCCCGTTTGCGACATGTCCACATCGGAAAGCTGTGATCCCATAGGTTTTCGCTGCGGGCTGAAGACGGGCCGTTCATCTATTTCGGCGAACTCGCCCGCAGGAGGAGCAACAAAACCCGTGTGTGTCGCTGGCGCCGCGGCGGGAAAATTTATGGTTGAGGGAGGCGGGTGGAATTCCTTCGGCGGGGCGAAGCTCTGATAGAGGAGATCGGTCCCCAGCAGGGCAGCCAGCAAAATCAGGCCCGCGGGGGCAAGCGGCAACGGCAGTTTCATTTGCTGCCCACCCAGCGATAGCCGCGGACCAGGAACTGAATTTCCATTGACGGCGGCGCCGCGCCCGGATCCTGCGCCCCCCAATTCTCCGGCATGCGCATGTTGACGTTGTCAAGGAACAGATAGGGCGTGTGCGTCTCGATCTGGTAGATCACATTCTTGAGACTGGCGGGTGGCAATGTCAGGTCATATTGAATTTCGATCTTCTCGAAATTGTCGGTTAGCGAGGTCGGCATGTTCTGCGAACTCAGCACCGTGCCGCCGTTTCTGTCGACAATGGCCTTGACCTCGCTTTGCACCTGGGCGGCCGCAAGGGCGGCCGAGTTGCCTTCCACCAGGCCAGACATCGTGGCATTGCGTTGTTGCATTTCCTTAAGTTCGGCTTCCACATGGGGCCGTGCGTCAGCAAGCCCCTCATAGTGCGCGAGCTGATCGAGCGAATGTTCAACATCGTTGCTTTCGCCAAACAGAATATTTGTCAGCGGACCAAGAAAAATGATCCAGACAAGCACAAGCGCGCCCGCAAGGATCAAAAGCGCCAGTCCGCGACTTTTTATCTGTTGCGAGATGGCGATCACGTGGCGCCACCCTTCACGTCGAAGGAGAGATCGAATCGATCCAGCCCGTTTTGACCCTGCATCAATGGCGACCGGAACTGCGCATTGGTAAAAAGCTGCGAGTTGTCGAACAGCGCGATGAGGGACGAGGCAGCCGGGGAATAACCGTGAAGACGAATCTCCTTGCCATTCAACTCGAATTCCACCAGCCAGGTGTTGTCGGGCAGAATGCGCGTCACTTCGGCCAGAATTTTCACCAGTAGCGGCGATTGTTTCTGCCTTGCTAGAAAGGCAATGCCGAGATTTGCCTTGTTGATTTCATCCTGCAGGCGCTGGACCACCATAGCGCGCGATCTTGCCCCTGTGATCTGATCCGACAACGCGTCCAGCGTATCCTGCTCGCGGGAATAAGTGGCGAGCAGCGCGCCAATTCCGAGCACGGCGACAAGCGCCGACAATGCCGGCACACGCCAACTCTGCCATTGCCCTAGCAATGTAGCGGCGTGGGTCACGGGAAAATCCCGCTCCACCGTCTGTTTGCTCTCACCAGAAAACCCGATGGCTTGGGGTTCAAGTCCCAGCGCGCGGCAGACAGCAACGGCCTTGTCGGCTATTTCGCGCTTGAGAATGCGCAATTCGACATCAAGCCGGTTGGCCTCCTTGTCGCGCCCGATTAGCCTGTAGTCGAAAGAGATTTGCTCGGGGTCGAGAGGGCTTACCCGTTCGAGCTCGAATTTCAGAATATTTTTCAAATTACGGCTGGCGGCCATCGGCAGCTTGACCATCCGGCGCAGCAACTCTGTGGCCGGCACCCTAACGGTTACTTTGTCTCCGTTATGGGTCGCGTTATTCACGGCCTCGGCAGCACTAGAGTTTGGGGAATTCAGCGCTTCCTTCGGCAGACGAAGGATTTCGGCCGTGACGCCGCCTGCGGTGCGGCTCACCACAATCATATCATTTGCCACATCGACGCTGACGGTTCCGGTATTGTCGCGGAAAAGCTCTTGCACTTTCTCGCGGATATTCTGCGGCACCATTGCCATGAGTTCGGCCGTCCACCAGCGCCAGAATACGATCGCACGCTCGCGCAATTCTTCCACGCGGACTTGCGACAGGCGTTCAGGGATTTTCATTTCCGCCCCAGGCAATATTTGGTGAGCGCATCATAGACACAGCTGACATCCACTGAAATTTGCGGCGCCACCACGAATTCGGGCCATGAGCGCGCATCGCCCTGGGCGAACACCGCGTGCACGCGAATGAGTTGCGGCAGGTGTGTTTCCTTGCTCCAGCGATCATGCCAGCTCGGCGCGCCTGTGGTCTGCTCGCTGCCGAAATAGGAAAAATCGAGCGACTTAAGCCCCTCCACCAGAATCTCGCTATAGGGCTGCGTGCTCGATGCGAGCTCTGGCCTCGCCGAAAAGACCATCGCAAGGTGGCCATCTCGTTCCGCGCGCGTAAGGGTAATTCGCGCGCGTCCGGCTTCGGCCAGTGCATCAGGCGAAGGCGCAAGAAAGCTCATGCTATCCGCAGTCCCATCGAAGTCCACATGCTGATCCTGGATATGCGCCTGATCCAACAGGAAAAACGGATAGATACGGACCAACTCGCGCCGCAACAGCGCCTGCGCCAGCCTTACATCGTCGGTCGCTGTGGCGTGCGCCTCGTTCCGCTCCCAGGCGCGCGCGCCGAAACGCAACCCACCCAGCACCACTAGCATGAGAAGTCCAAGCAGCGTCATGGAAATGAGGAGCTCCAGCAGCGTGAACCCTGCTTCTCCGTGACGGGGTAGTCTCGCGTTCATTGCGACTGTTCCTTCGGCACGGCACGCATGGTGGTGAGCGACATCGTGCGTGTCTTGCTGCCGTCCTTCCAGCCGACGGTTACGGTGAGGAATAGAGCATTCATTTTCCACGCCCTGCGGTCATCCTCGGTGCCATAGGGTTCAATATGCAGCCTCCAGGCATAGCCATCGGCGGTCTTGCCTTCCGTGTCGCCTGTCACGAGCGGCATGGAGGGGCCGGCGTCCGCAAGCAGCGATTGAGCGATCGCGCTCGCCGCAATTTCGTTTTGGCTTTCGCGCGCACGATCCAGGCTCTCCGAAAAGATATGCAGCAGCACCGCGAGCGAAATGCCGAGAATCGCAAGCGCGACCAACACCTCGATAAGGGTGAAGCCGGATTGCTGATGCGGCGCTTTATTCATCGATTGTTATCCGCCCGGTCAGCCAATGATCGATGATGCTGTGCTGATGGCCTCCCGAGACGATGCGGATGCTGCCACCCGTGGAACTGCCATCGGGGAAGAAGCGCAATTCTACACGCTTGCCGCTTTCTTCGCCGCGCGGCCCGCGCAAATCGAGCGAGACTGTGCGGGGCAATGTGCGTGAAACGCCATAGGGCTCGATCTGGTAACTATTGTTCGCCGCATCGACCACGACCCAGGTTTCGCTATTTCCCACGATTGCGGCCGCCCGCGCGCCGCGCAAATCATTGACAAGCGTATGCGCCGCTGTCTTCGCCTCGACACCCGGGCGCATGGTGCTGAGAAGGGCGGGCGCAGCTGCAATCAGTAGCGCCATCACCGCCAGCACGACGAGCAGTTCGATGAGCGTATAGCCGTCCTGGCCGCGCTCACCAATTGGCGACGGCTGGCTTTCCGCCATTGGAATTGTCCTGGCCATTGGGCCCGTAGCTGTAGAGATCGAATTCGCCATGCTGTCCCGGCGCGCGGTAATTAAAGGAACGGCCCCAGGGGTCGGTCAAATTCGCGTTTTGCTTTAGATAGGGCCCATTCCAGGTGGTAACCCCCGCAGGCGCTGTCACCAGCGCGGTGAGCCCTTCCTGCGTGGTTGGGTAGCGGCCGACATCGAACTTGAAAAGATCGAGCGCAGAGGAAATGTTCGCGACTTCGGTAACTGCAGTCTTCATGCGCGCGTGATCGAGATATCTAATCACCTGTGGCGTGGCGATTGCCGCCAGCAGGCCCAAAATTGCCAGCACCACCAGCAATTCGACCAGCGTATAGCCATACTCATTTCTACGCGCGATTTGGTTTTTCCGTTCTCTCGACATGGTCTCTCTCACTCACAGGGCAAGATCGTTGATGCTCAAAATGGCAACCAGGATGGAGGCGATAAGCCCCGCCACCATCATTCCCAAAAGAATAGTCAACACCGGCACCAGCAGCGCCAGCAGCCTATCCACCGTATGCCGCACGCTGCGCTCGTAAAGGTCCGCCTGGCGCAGCAGCATTTCGTCGAGTTTACCTGTCTCCTCGCCGACACGCACGAAATCGAGCGCGAGCGGCGGAAACACCTTGGTGCGCGCTAACCGCGCTGCCAGACCTTCGCCTTCCCGCAGGCTCGAGGCTGTTTGCCGCACCGCGCGCGCGATGACGCTGTTATTCAAGGTTTCCGCGCTCATGCCAAGTGCGGTGGGCAGCGCCACGCCATTGCTGAGCAACGTGCCCAGCGTGCGGCTGAAGCGCTCAACGTCCATCTTGGTCCACAGGCCGCCAAGTAAAGGCAGCTTCAATTTGAACGTATCCCAGCGGCGGCGGAACTCGGCTTCGCGCAGGGCGCGCCGGAAGGCGTAAGCGCCGGCGGCGATGAGCACGATCAATGCCCACCACCAGTCTCCAAGAAAGTCGCCAATGGCCATTACCACTTGGGTCGCGAAAGGCAGCGATTTTCCAGCTTCGTCGAACAGCGGTTTGAACTCCGGCAGCACGAAAATAAGTATGACGCAGATGGAAAGCCCGGCGGTGCACAGAAGGATTATGGGATAAACGAGGGCTGAGCCGATGGCCTCGCGAATGGCGGCGGAACGCGCGAGATATTCCGCCAGGCGCGCGAGCGTGGCTTCCAGATTTCCACCCATTTCGCCGGCGCGTACCATGCTGACATAGAGCTTGGGGAATGCTGGATTGGCCGCGAGCGCATCGGCCAGGGTCGCGCCGTCGCGCACCCGGGCCAGAACGGCAGTAAAGGGCTGGCGCAGGCTTTCGATCTCGCCCAATCCGACCAGAATGGAGAGCGCGCGGTCAAGCTCAAGTCCCGCGTGCAGTAGCATGCCGAGTTCCTGCGTGGCGATGGCGAGATCGCGCGTGCGGGGCCCGCGGCGGAATTTCAGTTCCCGATTAAGCCAATGGCGCCAGCTCTCGGCTTCTGCGTCATTGGCCGAAATCGGGTAATGACCAAGACTGCGGATCTGCTGCACGGCTGCGGATTGCGAAGGCGCCTCAAGCGTGCCCGTCACCACATCGCCGCCCGACGTCATCGCTTTGTAGCGAAAGTTCGCCATGGCTAACTCATGCGCGTCACGCGCAGAACTTCTTCAACCGTTGTCGTTCCGGCGAGCGCTTTTTTCATGCCATGCATATGCATGGTCTGCATGCCTTCTTCGATGGCCGCCTTGCGAATCTGGCTGGCTTCCGCGTGCTTCAGCACAAGCTGGCGGATGGCGTCCGACATCGGCAGCACTTCAAGGATGGAATTGCGACCGAGATATCCAGTGCTGTTGCATTGCGCGCAGCCGGTTGCGCGATAGAGTTTGACGGATTTCTTTTTGCTCAGCCCCCCCAATTGCATTCGCTGAATTAGTTCGGGCAGCGCATCGTAAGGCTCGCGGCAATGCCGGCAGAGCGTGCGCACGAGGCGCTGCGCGGCCAGCCCGTTGATGGTGGAAGTAAGCAAGTAGTCCTCGACGCCCATATCGAGCAGGCGCGTAATGGCGCTGGCGGCGTCGTTGGTGTGCAGCGTCGAAAGGATAAGATGGCCGGTAAGTGCTGCCTGCACCGCGATCTGCGCGGTTTCGAGATCGCGAATTTCACCGATCATCATGATGTCGGGGTCCTGGCGCAGGAAAGAGCGCAGCGCGCTCGCGAAAGTAAGCCCGATCTGCGGCTTGACTTGCACCTGGTTGATGCCTTTGAGCTGATATTCGACCGGATCTTCGATGGTGAGAATCTTCTTGTCCGGCGTGTTGAGCTCAAGCAACGCGGTGTAAAGCGTGGTCGTCTTGCCGCTGCCGGTCGGCCCCGTCAGCAGGACGATGCCGTGTGGCCGGTCGAGCACATCGCGAAAGGCGCGCGTGATGTCTTCGTCAACGCCAAGCGCCGCAAAATCGAGTTTCAAACTGCCGCGATCGAGAATGCGCAGCACAACGGACTCGCCGTGGATCGTTGGCGTGCTCGAAACGCGGAAGTCGATGTCCTTGCCGCGCACCGCAAGCCGGATGCGGCCGTCTTGAGACAGCCTGCGCTCGGCGATGTTGAGCTTGGCCATGATCTTGATGCGCGAGATGACGGCTGCCGAGAGTCGCTGGGGCGGGCTTTCCACTTCCTGCAGCACGCCGTCGATGCGATAGCGCACGCGCAATTCACCTTCCATCGGCTCGATATGGATATCCGAGGCGCGTGCTTCCACCGCGCGCGTGATGAGCAAATTCACCAGGCGGATGACGGGCGCTTCACTGGCGATGTCTTTCAGGCGCTCGACATCGTCTGAGGCGCTTTCGTCATGGCGCTCGCCGGTGGTTTCGAGAATCTGATGAATTTCCGATTTACCGCCGCCGTAAAGTCGCTCATAGGCGGTCTCGAAATCGGCAGGGTAGGCCACGCGCACTGCAACCTGCTTGCCGATGGCAAAACGCACGGCATCAAGCGTATATGAATCGAGCGGATTGACGGTTGCAATGGTGATCCCGGCGGGCCCATCCTCGAGCGGAATGAGTTGCGCTTCCTTCAGGAATTTGCGGCTGAATTTGTTCTCGAACAGCGGCTCGTCGGGAAAGTCCTTGGCGCTCGCCAGCGGCAGGTTAAGGAGCATGGCAAGCGCTTCAGCAAGATCGCGCTCGGAAACGAGGCCAAGGCGCGTCAGCACCACCTCCAGCCGCTCGCCGGATTCGGCCGCCAGGCGTTCGGCGCGTTCGAGGCCTGCCGCAGGCAGCCTGCCGCTTTGGACCAGATGGCCGCCCAAAGCATCACGCAACGGGCGGTTTTTCACCCCGTCCAGAACGTCGTTCGTCACGGCTCCTGCTTGCCTGCCCGGCATGGATTCTCCCTTGGCGAAAATTATAGGGGCGATTGAGCAGGTGCACTATAGCGTGGAAATTAAAGGATATTTGCCTGTGCCCAGGGCCCGGTAGGCGCAAAAACGAAGGCCGAGGGCGGTTTCGCGCGGATCAATTGTTCATCGCAGAGGGGTTTAAACTTCCCAAAACGGCTGGTAACCCTCACGTGACCTTGCAGTTAGCAGCCCCGTAGTGCGTTTCGGTCTTTAAAGGCGGATGCTAGGTTTCCCGCATTTGCGTGGCGGACAATGTCGCCACTGGCCATTTTTGTTGCCGAAGGCGCGCTGCTGATCGCGCTGCCCTATATCGCCTGGCGGCATTTTGGCTTGCGTCATGTGGCGCCTCTGGCCGTGGTGCAGGTGATGTGTGGCCTGGCGCTTGGGCCATCGGTATTGGGCGCTTTCTCTCCCGCTTTCCAGCACTGGCTGTTTCCCGCCGCCAATCTTGCCAAGCTTTCGGGTGTCGCCACCTTTGCGGTCGTGCTGATCACGTTCCTCACCGGCATGCATCTCGATGAGAAGATGGTGCGCATAACGCGCCCAACGACGCTTGAAATTGCGCTCAGCAGTTTTCTCTTGCCTCTGGTGCTCGGTTCTGGTCTTGGGTTTTGGCTCGCGACATTTAATGCAGGCGTTGTCGGAACCAATGCATTGCCATGGCAATTTGCTTTCGGCTTCGGCATTTGCATTGCGGTGACAGCGTTACCCGTGCTTTCCGCCATCTTGCGTGAAATGAAGATCATCGATTCCGAGTTGGGTCAGCAGGCGCTTGGCTATGCCGCCCTGCAATGTCCCGAGCACGAGCATTATCATGTTCAGTCCGAGAACGTGCTGCTCGAAGTATTGGATAACAACGGCCGCCCATGCAGACCTGGACAATCGGGGCGTGTGGTGGCGACCACGCTGCACAATTTTGCCATGCCGCTGATCCGCTACGACATCGGCGATTATGCGACCGCCGGTGAGCCCTGTTCTTGCGGCCGCGGATTGCCGGTGATCAGCCGCATCCTAGGACGCGTGCGCAACATGCTGACACTGCCGACCGGTGGGCAGGTGTGGCCCTATTTCAGTGCCAATAAATTGCGCGACCACGTGCCGATCAGGCAATTTCAGCTGATGCAGAAAACACTGACCAGGCTTGAACTGCGTATAGTGCCCGAAAGGCCATTGACGGCCGAAGACGAGGCAAAGATGCGCGCGGTAATCATTGACGGGGTGGGAGGGGGCTTCACGATTTCCTTCTCCTATCACGACGCAATCGCGAGCGGCCCCAGCGGCAAATACGAGGACTTCCGCTCCGTATTGCCGCAAGCCTGACTTCTATCAGGGGTTCGTTTTCTCCGCCGGCGCTTGCGGCTGCTCCGGCGAGGCCCGCCTGTGCCGGTGATGCTTTTTCTCAGGTACCGCAGGCATTGTTTGCAAGGTCCAGTCCACCGTCTGCTGCAGCGTCGCCGTAAGCGACGCATTGAAGGCAATGATGATGCTGCCCAAATTGTTTTGCTGCGCTTGCGTCCGCTTTTCCGCATTGAACGTGCCGACGATGTCGCGCTCGGGCATCTTCAACAGCCTGGCCTCGATACGGACAACGGCTTCCGGCGCGGTATTGGGCGCTGCATATTGCGCTTCGAAATCGCGTATCTCAGTCTGCAATACGTAATCGGTATGCAATGAGGCGGTATCACGGAAGGCGGCTTTCAGCTTGCCGCTATTATCGAACGACTGAATGAGCAGATTTTGCAACAGAACCGGCGCGCGGTCGGTCCACTCGGCATTGGCAAAGTAATCCGTGGTGGTTGCGCTTTGGCTAAGTGCGATGCGGGTGCTGTCAAGGTTCGCCGGCGCATCGGGAATGCTGACCGCGAGCTGCCACGGCATGCCCGCAGTCTCGCTCGTGGATGCCGTGAGCGGCTGCAGCGTATAGAGCTGGGGTCCTTTGTTGCCAATCGCTGCGCAGGCTGAAAGGACAAGCACGGCGCAGCCCGCGGCAAGAATGTGCCGCCAAGCCGGAATCGGCATGCGAGATGTGCGGGTCATTGCGGTCTGTATCCTTCATGCTCGTTGCTGAAAATTATGCGCGACGGATCGCGCTCGAGTTTGTTCGAGAGCCGGGTAAGGCTGGCGACCAGCCCTCGCGTTTCGGTAATCAGTTGCGGGCCCCCATTGACGATCATGTGGTCGGTGTCGAGGGAGAGCTGATCCAGATGCTTGGCGGCGCTGTCGACATTCTTGCTGGCGGAAGAGAGATTGACGATCATCGCGTCAATCTCGGCAGAACGCTTGCTGAACACGCCCGTGACATCGCGCAAGTTCGCCAGCGTGGCCGAGATCGCAGCCCGGTTCTGGTCGTTCACCAGATCGGCCAGGCGCGCACTCAACACATTCAACCGCGAGATTAGTTCCGGCGTGCCCTGGAATAACGCCTCCAGTGAGGAAGGCTTCGATTTGATCACCGGGTGTTTTTCTCCGGGGCGCGCCTGTAGGATGGGTGATTCTTTTGTGCCGCCGGCGATTTCGACGTAAGAGCCACCGGCTAGGCCCTGGCTTTCGATCGAGGCTACCGAATCTTCGTGCAACTTGAGCTTGGGGTCGACCTGCAAGGTTGCGATAACCACCCGCGGATCGTTAGGATCGAACTGCAGATCGCCGACGCGGCCAACCTCGATACCGTTGTAGCGCACCGCCGTGCCCTTGCTCAGCCCTGTTACCGCGCCGGTAAAGTGGGTGTCGTAATAGGCGAATTCCTGGCTGTACTGCGCCCCCACCAGCCACAACAGCGCGACCACCAGCCCCAGAATGCAAACCAGCACGAAGGCGCCGACTGCGACGTAATTTGCTTTCGTTTCCATGCCCCGTTCCTCGTCTCTGCCGTCCTTTTATCCCTAAGCCATCGGCTGGGCGAGTGCCGCCCGCCCGCGCACGCCGGCGAAGTACTCGTGAATCCAAGGGTGCGTGTCATGCACCAGGGTTTGAATCGTGCCCACTTTCAGCTTCTTGTCCACCAGAACGGCGATGCGGTCGGTGGTCGCCCTCAGCGTGTCGATGTCATGCGTCACCATGAAGACGGTCAGGTTGAGGCTCTGCTGAAGACCGCGCACCAGTTCGTCGAAATGGCTGGCCGAGATGGGATCAAGCCCCGCCGTCGGCTCGTCCAGGAAGACGAGTTCCGGGTCCAGCGCCAGCGCCCGCGCGAGGCCCGCGCGCTTCCGCATGCCGCCCGAAAGTTGCGAGGGGTATTTGTGGCCAGCATCTTCCGGCAGCCCGACCATGGAGAGCTTCATCGAAGCAATTTCGTTCATCAGCGCCTGCGGCATGTCGGAATGTTCGCGCATCGGCACCTGGATATTCTCCGCCACCGTTTGCGAACTGAAAAGCGCGCCGTCCTGGAAAAGCACGCCCCAGCGCGGCTGCAGCGTGTGCAAATCTTCGGCGTCCTTGCCCACCGTTTCTTCGCCGAGAACGCGGATGCTGCCCGCCTTAGGCCGGTTCAGCGCGACGATGGAACGTAGCAGAACCGATTTGCCGGTGCCCGAGCCGCCGACCACGCCCATCACTTCGCCGCGTTACACGTCGAGATCGAGGTGATCGTGCAGCACATTGCCGCCGAGCTCATTCACCAGCCCGCGTATGCGGATCACAATCTCGTCGTTGGGGCGATCGTTCATCTCAAATCCCCAGGATGGAGAACATGATGGAGAAACCGGCGTCGAGGACGATAACAAGAAAGATCGACTCGACCACCGACCGCGTCGTGAGCCTGCCGACGCTGGCGGCATTGCCCTCGACCTTCAGCCCTTCGAAGCAGCCCACCAGCGCGATGATGAAAGCGAATACGGGCGCCTTGATAATGCCAAGCCAGAACGTCCACACGGTGACTGCGGACTGCAGCTCGCGCAGAAACACCGGAAAGGTGATGCCGAGATCGAAATAGCACATCATCGCGCCGCCGAGGATGCCCATGAGATTGGCGTAAAAGGTGAGCAAGGGCAGCACGATGACAAGCCCCACGATGCGCGGCAGCACCAGCACATCTACCGTGTTGAGGCCGATCGTTTCCATTGCGTCGACTTCTTCGTTGACTCGCATGGTGCCGATCTGCGCGGTGAAAGCCGAGCCGGAGCGGCCCGCCACGATGATGGCTGTCATCAAACCGCCCATCTCGCGCAGGACCGCGACGGCTACCAGATCGATGGTGAGAATTTCCGCGCCGAATCGCCTCAGCTGGTCGGCGCCCTGATAGGCCAGTACGACGCCGATAAGAAAAGACAGCAGCCCGACGATGGGCATAGCCGTGATGCCGGTCTCCTCGATCTGGTGGATAAAGGCGGGCCAGCGCAGCTGCTTTTGCGGCCCGATGGTTTCGAGAATCTCGATGGTGACATGGCCGAGATAGGCGAGCATCTGGTAGCCCTGCTGCAAGGCGTGAATGAAACCGTGGCCGACGCGTTCGACAAAGTGCCTGAGCGTGTGGCGATGCGGGATCACCACCGGCGGGGCGTTGTGTTCTTCGTGCATCGTATCGAACAAAGGCCTGTAGGCAGGCGGGATGACTAGCTGGGTCACGCGCTGGCCGTGTTCTTCGATGCGCCGCTTAGTGCGCAGCAACAGCCAGGCGCCGGCACTGTCGAGGTGCTTGAGCGCGCTCGCGTCGATTTCGATCTCCGGCGTGTTCTCGGTCGAAAGCCCACGCAGCGCCGCGTCGAGCTGTGCGGCTTGTGTGGTGATCCACTCGCCTTCCAGTATCAGGCGCAGAACCCGGCCTTTCCGTTCGGCACGGAACCAGGCGCGCGGCGGCGCATGTTTCAATTTGCCCAGTCTGGCCCCCGTTGGCGCTAGTCCTGTCTGAGGCTGGTCTTTATATGGAAGGTCTGCGGTTTCTGCCACAATGTCCGTGGGCGGAGGGCCAAAAAAACTGGAACAGAGCCGAAACAGGGCTATTTTGATGGTTTTCGTGACGCCCGCGGGCAGGTCGGCCCCACAAGGGACGTTGGATAATGAAGCTCCGCTATAGCCAGACTTCCCCCTTCGCCCGCAAGGTGCTTGTCGTCGCCCATGAGCGTGGGCTCGCCAACCGTATCGAACTGCTCAATGCCAACACCAGCCCGGTCGATCCTAACAAGGAGGTGGGGCGCGAAAATCCCCTCAATAAGATTCCCAGCCTTACGCTTGAAGACGGGGCCGTGCTCTATGACAGTCGTGTCATCGCCGAATATCTGGATATGCTGAACGGCGCGAAACTGTTTCCGCCCGATGGCCGCGCGCGCTGGACAGCGCTGCGCCAGCAGGCGCTTGCCGATGGCCTGCTCGATGCGGCTGTTCTCATCCGCTACGAGCGCGTGCTGCGCCCTGCCGAAAAGCAATGGCCGGAATGGATCGAGGGCCAATTCGTCAAATTCCGTCAGGCGCTCGACGCTTTCGAACGCGAAGCCGCAGGCTTGGAGAAGACGCTCACCATCGGGCCAATAGCCACGGCTTGCGCGCTCGGTTACGTCGATTTTCGTTTCGCCGACGAAAATTGGCGCAAAACACGGCCACATCTGGCCGCGTTCTACGAAAAATTCTCGCAACGGCCTTCGATGATGGCGACAAAACCGCCGGCGAGTTAGGCGCTTTTTCGCCGCGCGATCATCCAGCCATAAAGCAGCACGATCAAAGCGCCAAACGTGATCGCGCCAACCGGCAGCGCATAAGGCCAATCGGCTGCCACGACAGCGAGCGGCGCATCGCGGTTGAAGCCGACGATCAATCCCGCCAGGGCCACGCCGAACAGGCTTTCGCCGACAATCAGTCCCGATGCCACCAGCACGCCCAGCCGGCGCAACCGCTCGGGAATGCGCGTCTTGTCCGCGTAACGGTCAAACAGCCAGCCAATGATCGCACCCAGCACGACGGGCGTCACCGTATCCATAGGCAGATAAATTCCGATTCCGACGGCAAGCGGCGGCAAGCGCAACAGCTTCAGCGAGGCAAGACCCTCGTCGAGCGCGATAATGAAGGCGCCAAGCACGGCGCCGATGCCGATCAGGCCCCAGTCGAGTTTGTGCTCGATGACCCCACGCGCGAGCGCCGAAATCAGTCCCGCCTGCGGCGCAGGCAACGGATGGGCTGTAATGGTCGCCGTGTGCGGCGCGCCGGCAAAGCCATAGGCATGCGCAAGCAAATCCATCACCGGCGGAATAACGATGGCGCCCGCGAACACGCCCAGCACCAGCGCCACCTCCTGCCGCCATGGCGCCGCACCCACCAGTTGCCCCGTCTTTAGGTCCTGAAGGTTGCCATTGGCGATGGTGGCGGCGGAAAACACGATTGCCGTCGCGAACAAGGTGAAAGCGGTCAGCGCGTGCGCCTGTGCTGGCGTCGGTGCTGCTACTGCCATGAACACCAGGGCGCCGCTGACGACGGCGAGAATTCCCACACCGGAAATCGGGCTGTTGGAAGAGCCGATCAGCCCCGCCATGTAGCCGCAAATGGCGGCGACCAGAAATCCCAGCACCAGTATGGCGATGACGGCCGCGATAGTGAGCGTGAATGCGTTAAGCCCAGCGGCCTGTGCGAAATCCCACACCAGCCAGCCTGCTATGGCAAGGCAGATAAGGCTGAGACCGATGACCCAGGGGGGCGAGAGATCGAGGTCGCGCTCGTCACCGGTGGCCGTCTTTTTGGCGCGAGACACAGCAAGCGTGCTGATCAGCCCTTGAATGACGGGCCGTGCGAGGCTGCCCAAAGTCCAGATCGCTGCAAGCGCAATGGCGCCCGCGCCGATGAATCGCACCTTGCCTTGCCAGATCTGGTTGGCGAGATCGGCGATCGTGAGCGAGGCATCGGGGTGCATGGCGGACAGAATGGGCACCGCCACGCCCCAGGCGATGACGAGGCCGAGCAGCATTGCTAGACCAGTGGCAAGCCCCACCAGATGTCCGACGCCCAGCAGCGCCAGCGAAAATTGCCCGCCATAACCCGAAACGCTCGCGCCGAAACGGAAATACTTGTCGATCGCGGCAGCGGCAAGCTGCGTGGCCGCAAGCGCGGCCAACCCTGCCGAGGCGAAGGTGCCGAGAACGACGGCAATCAGCCCCTCGCGCGTTTCGGGCGAGGACTTTCCGCCCAGCTCGGCACGCGCTTCGGCGCCCACCTTCAGCACTTCGGCCGCGGCGACGCCTTCGGGGTAGGGCAGTGGGCTTGTGGTGACGAGCGCGCGCCTTAGCGGAATGGTGAAGGTGACACCCAGCACGCCACCCGCCGCGCAGATGGCAAACGATGTCCAGAACGGAAACCCCGTCCACCAACCGATAATGACGAGGCCGGGCAGCACGAAAATGATCGAGGAAAGCGTGCCAGCGGCCGAGGCCACCGTCTGGACGATGTTGTTTTCAAGAATCGAAGAATCCTTGAATGCGCTCAACACCGCCATCGAGATCACGGCCGCCGGAATGGTGGAGGCGAAGGTCAGGCCGACCTTGAGGCCGAGATAAACATTGGCTGCCGTGAAGACCACGGTGATGGCGGCGCCCAGCAGCACCGAGCGGACAGTAAGTTCCAGCGGCCGCGTCATGCGCGATGCCGTTTTCGTCGCCTTCATGTCACCCCCCCCGGAGCCGGTGTCCATAGTACATCATCTATACGGCGCGCGCCGGTCGCCAGCATGAGCAATCTGTCGAAACCAAGTGCTACACCGCTTGCCTGTGGCATGTGCGCCAGCGCCGCCAGAAAATCTTCGTCGACGGGATAGCGCTCGCCATAGACACGCTGTTTTTCGTCCATCTCGGCTTCGAAGCGCTTGCGCTGTTCCTCTGGGTCAGTCAGCTCGCCAAAGCCGTTGGCGAGTTCCACCCCGCAGGCATAAATCTCGAAGCGCTCGGCCAAGCGCGGGTCGTCAGGGCAGGCGCGCGCCAGCGCCGCCTCCCCGCGCGGATAGCGATCGAGAATAGTGGGACGCTCTATCCCCAAATGCGGCTCGATGCGTTCGACCAGCACGCGGCTGAATATGTCCGGCCAGGAATTGTCTGCGCCGATTTTAATCCCTGCTTTTTTTGCCGCGTCCGCAAACTTGGCGACATCGCCATTGCCATTCTTGCCTAATGTCGCAAGGAGATTGATCTCTGCATATTCGTCGAAGGCGTCCGCAATGCCGAAGCGGTTTGCCATCGCATGCGGGTCGCAAGTGAAGCTGCGAAATCTCAGCACATCGCTTTTTGCCGCCGCTGCCGCCAATTTAAGCAACGCCAGGCAATCGGCGATCACCGCATCATAAGGCTCGTTCGCGCGATACCATTCTAGCATGGTGAATTCGGGCGCATGTAACGCGCCTCGCTCACAGTTGCGATAGACGCGTGACACATCGAAAATGCGCTTCTCGCCCGCCGCCAACAATTTCTTACAGGCGAATTCCGGCGAGGTGTGCAGGTAAAGCCGCTGCGCTTCGGCTCCCGGCGCCTTCCATTCGGTCGTAAAGGCATGCAGGTGCGCCTCGTTTCCGGGCGAGACCTGCAACGCGCCGCATTCCACCTCAACGAAATCGCGTTCGGCGAAATAGCCGCGAATGGCCACCAGCATGCGCCCGCGCGCGAGCAGCAAAGGCCGCCGGTCGGCATGGTGCCGCGCGTTCCACCAGGGCGATTGCTCAGAGGGCACGCGCAACTCCGCCGTCTTGGCCCGCGCGCGCGCGCCTGCTATGACCGCGCCAGTCAAAGCACAAGAGGTCACGCGTGGTCGCGGTGTTCGCCATCAATGTCCGCAAGGGCAATGTCATCGAGAAGGACGGCAAGCTCTACGTCGTCATCAAGGCCGAGAACATTCATCCCGGCAAGGGTACGCCTGTGACGCAGCTGGAAATGCGCCGCATCTCGGACGGCGTCAAGGTGAACGAGCGCTTCAAGACCACCGACCAGCTGGAAAAGGCCTTCATCGACAGCCGCGCCCATAATTACCTGTACCAGGACGGCGACCACTTCGTCTTCATGGACCCCAAGAGCTTCCATCAGGTCACCGTGGATAAGGAAGTGATGGGCGAGGCGGCCGCCTATCTCGGCGAGAACATGGAAGTTTCCATCAGCATGTACAACGATATCCCCATCGCGGTCGAATTGCCGCCGCGTGCGACCGTCGAAGTAGTGGAGACCGAGCCGGTGGTGAAGGGCCAGACGGCGTCCGGCTCTTTCAAGCCCGCGCTGCTGGCCAACGGCGTTCGCACCATGGTGCCGACGCACATTGTGCCCGGCACCCGCATCGTGGTGCTGACGGAAGACGGTTCCTACGTCGAACGCGCGAAGGACTGAGCAGCGTCGGCGGCAGTCCGTCCTTTTTCCTTGATGAACGTTCCGCTTTGCAGTTCGTGCACGGCCTGGCGCAATTCCCCTTCCGTGTTCATCACGATGGGGCCGTACCACGCCACCGGCTCACGAATTGGCTTACCGGACACCAGCAGGAAACGAATGCCTTGCTCGCCCGCCTGCACGGTCACTTCATCGCCGCTGTCGAAAAGCACCAGCGAGCGGTTGCCTGTAATGTCACGCACGAGGCCGGTGTGGTCGGTGCTTTTTTCGGTGAGTACGCCAAATGGCTGCGACGCCGAACGGAACGAGCCCGAACCTTCGAACACATAGGCAAAGGCATTGCGTTCTATATCGACGGGAAGCGTCTTGCGCTTTCCGGGCGGCACATAAACGTCGAGATAAATGGGATCGGCGGCAACGCCTTCCACCGGCCCCTTCTTGCCCCAGAAATCGCCCACCACCACGCGCACGCGCGTGCCGTCGTCGTCGATGACTTCTGGAATTTGCGCGGCCTTGATGTCCTGATAGCGCGGCCGCGTCATTTTCAGCGAAGAGGGTAAATTGGCCCACAACTGGAAGCCGTGCATGCGCCCCTGCGCATCGCCCTTCGGCATTTCCTGGTGCATGATGCCGGAACCCGCCGTCATCCATTGCACGTCGCCGGCACCCATGGCGCCACGGTTGCCCAAACTGTCGCCGTGCTCGACGGAGCCCGCCAGCACATAGGTAATAGTTTCGATGCCCCGATGCGGATGCCAGGGGAAACCTTTGAGATAATCCTCAGGATTGTCGTTGCGGAAATCGTCCAGCAGCAGGAAGGGGTCGTAGGCGTCGGTTTCACCAAAACCAAAGGCACGGCGGAGCTTGACGCCGGCCCCTTCCATGGTGGGCTTGGCTTCGACGATTTTCTTGATGGTCCGGGCAGACATTGTTGATCCTTAACGTTGCAACAGCCAGATGGGGACTGGATTTGCAAATATCAAGGGCGTGCTGCGTGTGCTTCAGCGGTGCTGGTCGTTGAAGGCATCTAGGGCGTTGGCACCCGGGCATAATTCCTTCTCGCCCAGTTTGTTCAGCGGCGTTGCCACCGTGTTCAGGTTGGCGTGCAAATCGCTCGCGCCTTCCTCAATGAAAATCAGCCCGGTGACGATTTCGCCCTTGGCCGCGTGCTCATGCAGGTAATTCGCCGCCGCAATGCGGTCATGCGGGTCGTAATCGGCGTGCAGTTTGGCGAGCCTTATTACCGAGCCATCATGCATGGTGACCTCTTCCACGGTTCCGGCCGCGTATTCGGCCTTGATCGGTTCACGTGGGCTCATGAAGTCGAGACTATTCACCACCTCGTTGTGCTCGCGCACGTAATCGTAAGCCTTGGTCGAGCCCGCGTGATTGTTGAAAGCGACGCACGGGCTGATGACATCGATGAAAGCCGGGCCCTGGTGCGCGATGGCGCCCTTGATGAGCGGCACCAGTTGCGTCTTGTCGCCCGAAAAGCTGCGCGCGACGTAAGTGGCGCCGATGAGAAGCGCCAGGCTCACCAGATCGATCGGGGAATCGCGGTTGGTGCCGCCCCATTTGCTGGTCGAGCCCTTGTCGGCGGTGGCCGAGAACTGGCCCTTGGTGAGGCCGTACACGCCGTTGTTTTCGGTGATGTAGACCATGTTCACGGCCCTGCGCACGCAATGCACGAACTGGCCAAGCCCGATGGAGGCGGAATCGCCGTCGCCCGACACGCCCAGATAAATCAGATCGCGGTTGGCGAGGTTGGCGCCCGTCAGCACGCTTGGCATGCGGCCATGCACGCTGTTGAAACCGTGACTGTTGCCGAGCAGATAATCCGGCGTCTTCGACGAGCAGCCGATGCCCGACAACTTTGCCACGCGGTGAGGCTGGATATTCATTTCGAAGCAGGCCTGGATCAGGGCCGAACTGATGGAATCGTGGCCGCAGCCCGCGCAGAGCGTAGAGATCGAGCCTTCATAATCGCGGTGCGTGAAACCCAGCGCATTGGTGGGCAGGCCAGGATGGCGCAGCTTCGGCTTGGAAATATAGGTCATTCGGCCGCTTCCTTGGTCTTGGGTTTGATGTTCATGCGCTCGGCGATGGCCCCCGTGATGAAACGCGCGGTGATGGGTGTGCCATCAAAGTGCAAAATCGAAATGAAGCGCGCAGGGTCTATTGCGCATTCGTTGACGAGGAGCGATCGCATCTGCGCGTCGCGGTTCTGCTCGACCACGAAGACCTGGTCGTGCGCGTTGACGAATTCAATCACCTCTTCTGCAAATGGGAAGGCGCGTAGCCTGAGCGTGTCGAGGTGCAGCCCGGCGGCTTCCAGCACGGCCAGCGCCTCGTACATCGCGGGCGCAGTCGAGCCGAAATAAATCGCGCCAAAGCGCGTGGCCTCCTTCGCCGCGCGCTTCACCGGCTTTGGCACCAGCGTTTTCGCCGTTTCGAACTTGCGCAGGAGGCGCTGCATAACTTCGGTGTAGGCAGCACCTTCTTCCGTGTATTTGGCAAATTTGTCGTGGGATGAGCCGCGGGTGAAAAACGTACCCTTGGTCGGGTGCGTGCCCGGCAACGTGCGATAGGGAATGGCATCGCCGTCGACGTCGAGATAACGGCCAAAAACTTTACCGGCCTCCAGTTCCTCCCTGCTCATAACCTTGCCACGATCGAAGACCCGCGCGTCGTCCCACTTGAACGGCTCGCACAGCCAGTCGTTCATGCCAATATCAAGATCTTCCATTACGAAGATGGGAGTCTGCAGCCGGTCAGCCAAATCAAATGCCAGCGCCGCGAATTCGAACAGCTCTTTCGGGTCTTCGGGGCAAATCAGCACATGCTTGGTGTCGCCGTGGCTCGCGTAAGCGCAAAGGAGAATGTCCGATTGCTGCGTGCGCGTGGGCATGCCGGTGGAAGGCCCTCCGCGCTGTACATCAAAAATCACCGCAGGCACTTCGGCAAAATAAGCAAGCCCAAAGAATTCCTGCATCAGCGAAATGCCGGGGCCGGCGGTCGCAGTGAAGGCGCGCGCGCCGTTCCAGCTTGCACCCAGCACCGCGCCGATGGCCGAGATTTCATCTTCGGCCTGGATGATGGCGAATTTGTTTTTCTTGGTTTCGGGATCGACGCGATATTTCTGGCAGTACTTCTGAAAGGCCTCGGCCAGCGAGGTCGAAGGCGTAATCGGATACCACGCGGCAACCGTGGCGCCCCCGAAGACGCAGCCCAGCCCAGCCGCATCATTGCCGCTAACGAAAATGCGGTTGCCCACGGCATTGGCCTTCTGAACCTTGAGCGCGCATACGCCCATCAGGTTCTCCTTCGCATAATCGAAGCCCATCTTGAGCGCGTGCATATTGGATTCGAGCAGCTGCTGCTTCTTGCCGTATTGCTCGGTAATCAGTTTCTCGATCACCGCGGTGTCGATGCCGAGGAGGGCCGCCAGCGCGCCGATGTAGATGATGTTCTTGAACAATTGCCGCTGGCGCGCATCCGTATAGTTATTGTTGCAGATTTCGGTGAGCGGCATGCCGATGACATGGATGTCGTCGCGGAATTTGGACGCGGGCATCGGCTTGGTCGAAATCGTAAAACAGATAACCGCCCACATCGATGCTGGCCACGTCCTTGTCCCAAGTCTGCGGGTTCATGGCGATCATCAGATCGACGCCGCCGCGCCGCCCGAGCCAGCCCTTGCCCGACACGCGCACCTCGTACCAGGTGGGCAGGCCCTGGATGTTCGACGGGAAAATATTGCGCGAAGCCACCGGCACGCCCATGCGCAAAATTGCGCGCGCGAACATTTCGTTGGCGCTGGCCGAGCCCGAGCCGTTGACGTTGGCGAACTTGACAACGAAATCGTTGGTGGCGGCTATCGGCTTCATCAGAGGTGGCAGGCCTTATCCGCCTGCGACGGCTCAAAGAGGAATTTTTGCATGTCCCACGCGCCCGTGGGGCAGCGCTCGGCGCACAACCCGCAATGCAGGCACATGTCTTCGTCCTTCGCCATCACGCGTCCGGTTTTCAGCCCATTAGCGACATAAAGGTCCTGCGTCAGGTTGGGCGCTGGCGCGGTCAGCCGCGTGCGCAGGTCTTTTTCGCCGCCGTTCATGGTGAAGGTGATGCAATCCATCGGGCAGATGTCGACGCAGGCGTCGCATTCGATGCATTTCGGCCCTTCGAACACGGTCTGCACGTCGCAATTGAGGCAGCGTTCAGCCTCGAGGAAACCCAGTTTGCGGTCGAAGCCGAGCTCGACTTCGAGCCTAACGTCCTTCAACGTTTTTTCCGGCGGCGCATGCGGCACCTTGTAACGCTTGTCGTTGGAAATATCGTTGTCATAGCTCCACTCGTGAATCCCCATTTTCTGGCTCATCAGATTCACGTGCGGCGGCGGGCGTTGGTCCACATCTTTGCCGTTGCAGAAGAGATCGATGGAGATGGCGGCCTCATGGCCGTGCGCCACCGCCCAGATGATGTTCTTTGGGCCGAACGCCGCATCGCCGCCGAAAAAGATTTTCAGATTGGTCGATTGCATGGTGGCGGGATCAATCTTGGGCATATCCCATTTGTCGAATTCGATGCCGCAATCGCGCTCGATCCAGGGGAAGGCGTTTTCCTGGCCGACTGCCACAAGTGCATCGTCACATTCCATATGCACGTCCGGCTCGCCCGTGGGCACCAGATTGCGGCGGCCCTTGGCATCGCGTTCGGCTTTCACTTTTTGGAACAGCACTCCCGTTAGCTTGCCATTCACATGGGTGAATTCCCTGGGCACAAGGTAATTGTGGATGGGAATGCCTTCGTGCATCGCGTCTTCTTTTTCCCAAGGGGAGGCCTTCATCTCCTCGAAGCCCGAGCGCACGACGACGTGCACTTCCTCGCCGCCAAGCCTGCGCGAGGTGCGGCAGCAATCCATCGCCGTGTTGCCACCGCCCAGCACGATGACGCGGCGGCCGATGGCCGTGGTATGGCCGAACGAAACGCTGGAAAGCCAGTCGATGCCGATGTGGATATTCTTGGCCGCTTCTTTGCGCCCCGGAATATCGAGTTCACGGCCCCTGGGCGCGCCGCAGCCGACAAAAATCGCGTCGTAATTTTCCTTAAGCAGCGCCTTCATCGACTTGATGCCTTCGCCCAACCTCATTTCCGGCTGCAGATCGGTGATGTACCGGATTTCTTCGTCCAGCACGGTTTCAGGCAGGCGGAATTTCGGAATCTGTGTCCGCATCATGCCGCCCGACGTCTTGTCGGAATCGTAGATCACGCAAGTGTAGCCAAGCGGCAATAAATCGCGCGTCACTGTGAGCGACGCGGGCCCGCATCCGACCAGCGCAATACGCTTGCCATTTTTCGTGGGCGCCGGCTTCGGTAGGCGGCCGCGAATGTCGTCCTTGTTGTCGGCAGCTACGCGCTTCAAGCGGCAAATCGCCACCGGATCTTTTTCCACTCGGCCGCGCCTGCATGCTGGTTCGCAAGGGCGGTCGCAGGTGCGCCCCAGAATTCCAGGAAACACATTCGACCACCAATTGACCATGTAGGCGTCGGAATAGCGCCCGGCAGCGATCATGCGGATATATTCCGGCACCGGCGTGTGCGCGGGGCACGCCCACTGACAGTCCACCACCTTGTGGAAGTAGTCGGGGTTCTTGAGATCGGTCGGGCGCATGCCGTCATCAGGGGCGCCGCCAACAACCTGCCCCTCGGCTACATCACTGCTCATTGCTTTCGCCGGTCTCCAGCCCATTGTGGCGCGCTGTTTTCCGCGGCCGCGCCGGCCGTGATTTGGCATTGTATAAGCGCTGATCGCTCACGAAAACCTTATATGACACAAAGTCGTAGAGTGGGTTTCAGAGTCGTAATATCTCGCAGCGGGCAAGCCCAATGTCACACAATTATACGATTAAGGCGTTGATTTTGCTGACATTTGTGCGCAAGCTCGCTTCATGAGCGACGGATTTATCGCCTGGCGCCGCGAGCACATAAGCAAAAAACTGCTCGACTGGTACCGCAAGGTGCTGCCGCCTATGTCGGCGACCGAGCGCGAAGCGATCGATGCGGGCACGGTGTGGTGGGACGCCGAGCTGTTTTCCGGCCATCCCGATTGGCGCAAGCTGCGCCAATTCCCCAAGCCGAAACTAAGCGCCGAGGAACAGGCCTTCCTCGACGGCCCCGTCGAAGAGCTTTGCGCCATGCTCGATGACTGGCAGATCCGCCACGAGCTGGTGGACTTGCCGCCCGAAGTCTGGCGCTTCATCAAGACTCACGGGTTTTTCGGCATTATCATCCCGAAGGAACATGGCGGGCTCGGATTTTCGGCGCTCGCCCATTCCTCCATCGTAATGAAGATTTCCACTCGGAGTTCTACCGCGGCCGTCACCGTGATGGTGCCGAATTCTCTCGGCCCCGCGGAATTGCTTTTGCGTTACGGCACCGACGAGCAGAAGAAATATTATCTGCCGCGGCTGGCGAGAGGCGACGAAATTCCCTGTTTCGCGCTCACCGGCCTCGAAGCCGGTTCCGACGCCGCCGCCATTCCAGACACCGGCGTTGTCTGCCTGGGCGAGTTCAAGGGCCAACGCACACTCGGCATGAAGCTCACCTGGGACAAGCGCTACATCACGTTGGCGCCGATTGCGACATTGCTGGGCCTTGCCGTCCGGATGCACGATCCCGATCACCTGCTGGGTGGCGAGGAAGACGTGGGCATTACGCTCGCGCTCATTCCCACCGATACGCCTGGCGTGGTGCACGGGCGCCGCCATTATCCGGCGGGGCAGGCATTCCAGAATGGCCCCACCCACGGCAGGGACGTTTTCGTTCCGCTCGATTACATCATCGGCGGCAAGGCACGCGCGGGCCAGGGCTGGCGCATGCTGATGGAGGCGCTGGCGGCAGGCCGCGCCATTTCGCTGCCCGCGCTTTCTACGGGCGCCACCAAATTCGCTGCGCGCAACACGGGCGCCTACGCCCACATCCGCCGCCAGTTCGGCGTCTCTATCGGCAAGTTCGAGGGCATCGAGGAGCCGCTGGCAAGGATTGCCGCCAACGCCTATGTACTAGATGCCGCGCGCAGGCTCACCTGCGCCGCCGTCGATTCCGGCCAGCAGCCTTCGGTGCTGTCGGCCATTCTGAAAGCCTACGCCACAGAGCGCATGCGCCGCACGGTCAACGATGCGATGGATATTCACGGCGGGCGCGGCATCATCGACGGCCCGCGCAATTATCTTTTCGGCGCCTATCAAAGCATTCCGGTGGCGATCACCGTGGAAGGCGCCAACATCCTCACCCGCTCGCTGATCATTTTCGGCCAGGGCGCCATCCGCTGCCACCCTCATCTGCTGAAGGAAATGGCGGCGGCCGCTTTGCCCGACGAAGAGCAGGCGCTGGAAGCCTTCGATAGGGAATTGTTCGCGCATGTGAAGAGCATTGCGTCCAACACTTCGCGTGCCTTCCTGCATAACCTCACCGGTGGCGCGCTTGCGAACGCGCCGAGCCTGCCCAATGTGGGCTGGATGTATCGCCGCCTGCATGCCTCGGCCGTCACTTTCGCCGCCGTGGTGGATTATGTGCTTGGCACCATGGGGGGCGACCTCAAACGGCGCGAAAGCATTTCGGCAAGGCTCGGCGACGTGCTGAGCGAGCTTTATCTGCTGAGTTGCGTGCTCAAGCGCTTAGAAGACGAAGGCAGCCCGGCCGAAGATTTGGCCCTGGTGCAATTTGCCGTGCGCGACGGGCTTTATGCGATTCAGAACGCGCTCGACGGCGTGCTGGCCAATCTACCCATGCGCCCCGTGGCATGGTTCCTGCGGCTGATTGCATTCCCGTTGGGCCGCCGCAAGCGGCCGCCCACCGACAGGCTCACCCGCGCCTGCGCCGCCATCTTGCTCGCGCCGTCAGATGCGCGAGACCGGCTGACGTCAGGCATGTACATCAGCCACAAGCCAGACGACGCGACGGGACGCATAGAGGCCGCGCTGGTGGCGGCGGTGGCGCGCGACCGCATCGAGGATAAAATCCGCGCGGCGCTCGGCCACAAGACGCCCGCCGATGCCGACTACGATAAATTGGTGGCGGCCAAAGTCATCACCCAGGAAGAGGCGTCCGCGCTCGGCTGGGCGAAAAAGCTTATCGCCGACGCCATCGCCGTGGACGATTTCGCCCACGACGAACTCGCACGCGCCCAGGCGAAGCCCGCGCCAGACAAGACGAAACGCGGTTCTGCCGCGGCTTAAGTGACCTTTACAGACCGCGCGGCCAGCGCCATCGCGATCAGTGACATGCCCCCAAACAGCAGATCGATGCCGACGATGAGCCCGAGCACCCAGAGCGCGGTGCCGGGAAGGCCAAGAATGATGATCATGGCAAGGATCAGATCGATCACGCCATTGGCAACAAACCAGCCCCAGCGCTGCGACAGCATGCGGCGATGATCGAAGCCGAATAGGATCATCAGCAGGCCGTCGGCAATCAGGAAGGCGGTGAGCACAAAGGTTAGCGAAAAGACGCCCGACACCGGCCAGCCGATCAGCAGCACGCCGGCCACGATGGTGACAATGGCCGAGATCAACGCCCACCAGAAGCCGGGCATGTCGCGCGCCATGATGGTGACGGCGAGCCCGAATGCGCCTCCTATCAATAACAGCCAGCCCAGCAGGATGTCGATGGCGAGGCTCGCGAATTGCGGCAGTACGATCGCCGCCACGCCCAGGATCACTAGAACGACCCCTTCGATCAGGAACGCATTGGAAAAACGCTTCAACACATCACTCACACTTACGGTTGAAGTAGTTGCCATGGTGGCCTCCGTTGGGTGAGATAAATCTGCGGAAAAGTATTTTCCGTCCTTCCAGACATAGAACACTTCGCAGTGTCGGTAATACCTGCTTTCTTTACGGCCACGCCCGGGCTGTTTCATCAGGCGTTAGCGACAAAATACCAGAATTTCTTTGTAATTCCCTGTTTATTATGGAATTTGATCCCTTGGCCTGCACGCAGTCATAGGCGACAAATAGGGTCTTCGGTATTCGATCTTACTTCGCAAAATCGGAAGCTTTAGCTCGGGAACAATATGATCCTTATCGTCCTCATTACGGCGCTCGCCGTCATCGGGTGCGCATTCTTGGTGTTACTCGTGCGCACCGCATCGGCGCGAGGTCAGTTAAAATTCAATGCCGAAGCAATCGGGCTTGGCGCGGTGACAAATTTCTTCGACACACTTGGGATCGGTTCGTTCGCACCGACAACCGCATATTTAAAACTGCGCAAACTCGTTCCCGACAGCTTCATTCCTGCGACTCTCAATACCGGTCACTGCTTGCCCACCATCGCCGAGGCATTAATTTTCATCAATCTGATCCGGGTTGATCCCATCCTTCTTGTTGCTTGCATCACGTCCGCCGTGGTTGGCGCGATCATCGGATCGTCGGTGGTTGTTCGCTTGCCTACCCGGATTGTGCAGGGCGTCGTTGGTGTCGCGCTTCTTATCGCAGCAACACTCTATGCGCTGACGAATCTTGGTCTTATGCCTGGAGGCGGCGACGCAACGGCATTGCCTCCCGTCTTTTTTGCAATAGCGGTTGCGGCCCATTTTGTGTTGGGGGCCCTTATGACCTTCGGCATTGGTCTTTACGCGCCATCCCTCATATTGTTGAGCTTGATGGGGCTTAACCCAACGGGCGCCTTTCCCATCATGATGGGGGCATGCGCTTTTCTCATGCCCGCAAGCGGCATTCGCTTCATGCGCACCAATCGCATCGATCTGCGCGTCGTGCTTGGGCTGGCACTCGGCGGCGTTCCTGCCGTCCTATTAGCGGCTTTTGTCGTTAAGTCACTTCCGCTGGCGACGCTGCGCTGGGGCGTAGTTGTTGTAGTGGTGTATGCGGCAGCGCTGTTGCTGCATGCAGCGTCGAAACGAGGGGCGCCCGAGGCCGTGGACGCGGAAGTATCCTTGTAAGGTGGTTTAGTTCGCGGTTGCTTGTGCGGTCACGCGGTCCGGGACGATGACGTTGAACACCACCGATAACACGCCAGAGACAACCAGATTGACGATAAGCGAGTAAAGCGCTGCGTAACCGGGCATGGTGAAGCCCGAAATCTGCAACGGATAGACCACCGCGGTGAAGCCTAGCGTGCCCGCCATCCAGGTGCCGCTTGCCATTCCGCACGCCCAGCCGATCAGCAACGCCTTGCTGTTCAGCCAGCGCGTGTAAAGGCCGATGATGACGGCGGGCAGCGTCTGGATGATCCAGATGCCGCCCAGCAATTGCAATTGAATGGCGTATTGCTGCGGCAGGAAGATGATGAAGAACAGCGCGCCCACTTTCACGATCAGCGAGGCGATCTTGGCTACCTGGGTTTCTTGCGCCGGTGTGCAGCCGGGCTTGAGGAACTCCTTATAAACATTGCGCGTGAACAGGTTGGCGGTGGCAATGGACATGACAGCGGCCGGCACCAGCGCGCCAATGGCGATTGCCGCGAAGGCCACGCCCACGAACCAGGACGGGAAGGCATAAAGAAACAACGCGGGCACGGCGTAGTTCGCGTGGTATAGCGCGAAGCCCCCGGCGAATTGCGGCATCGTGGATACGCCCGAGGCAATCGCCATGAAGCCCAGCAGCGCGATCAGGCCGAGGGCAAAGGAATAGGCAGGCAGGATTGCCGCATTGCGGCAGATAACGTGCTCGCTGCTGGCGGAAAGCACGCCGGTCATGGCGTGCGGATAAAGCAGAAGCGCCAACGCCGAGCCAATGGCCAGTGTGGGATATGCGCTGTAGGCGCCGGTGCTTCCTGCACCTGGCGCCGCCAGCAAAAGCTTGCCAGCAGGCACGCTGGCGAAGATGTGAGCATACCCGCCCAGTTTTTCAGGAATGATAATGATGGCCGCGATCACCGTGATGTAGATCAGCAGATCCTTCACCACAGCGATCATGGCGGGCGCGCGCAGACCGCTGGTGTAGGTGAAAGCGCCCAAAATGGCGAAGGCGATGATCAGCGGCAAATCGGCGTAGATGCCGCTGCCTGGAATTCCCATCGCCGCAATCACCACCTGCATGCCCACAAGCTGCAGCGCGATATAGGGCATGGTGGCGATGAGCCCAGTGAAAGCGATGGCGAGCGCCAGCCAGCCATTGCCGGATTGCCCGCGCACGACATCGGCCGCAGTCACATAGCCGCGCTCGTGCGCAATTCGCCACAGCCGCGGAAAAATCAGAAACAGCAGCGGATAGACCAATATCGTGTAAGGCACTGCGAAGAACCCGGCCGCGCCTGTGCCGAACATCAAAGCCGGCACGGCAATGAAAGTGTAGGCCGTATATAGATCGCCGCCGACCAGAAACCAGGTGATGATGGTGCCGAAGCGCCGTCCGCCAAGGCCCCATTCGCTAAGCTGCGTGAGATCGGCCCGCTTCCAGCGTGCGGCGACGAAGCCCAAAATCGTCACGAAAGCAAACAGCCCGACGAAGATGACAATACCGGTTTCGTTCACTTGGATTCCCCGGCGCGCTCGGCGAGATAAACCACGCCAAGCAGCACCGCGCCTATGATGATCCACGCGAGCTGATACCAATAGAAGAAGGGGATGCCGGCAAGCTTGGGTTCAGCCATGTTGTAGAATGGCGTCCAGGCCAGCGCCACAAAAGGAATGAGCACCAGCAGGCGCAGAGCCCAATGGATGCGGCCCGTTTTGCGCGGTCTGGAACGCATGCCGATTTCCCAGCCAGGTGAACCCGACTCATAGCTTGTGCTGCGTGCTCTTGCCAGCGACATTGGCGCCCAGTGATCGCAAGGGGTCAACAATTGCAGGAAGGCGAAAAAAGCAAACCGGGCGAGCAGCGGACCGCCGCCACGGATCGCAACCAGGGCCGCTGGCTGTGGGGCGCGGGGTCTTGCCTCGTGCTCGTTGTCTTTTCCTATTTCGTGCTCGATCGGCCATTGGCGACATTCGTCCACGGCCAGTTCCATGACGAGAAGCTATTTGCCTGGCTCACGCACTTCGTCGATGCGCTGATGCCGCTGGCGGTGATCGCCTTGATCGTAGCGGCGGCCGCAACCCTTTTGCGCCAGCCGCTCGGCCGGGCGAGCGACGTCGCGTTGCGGGCCGCCCTTGGCTTGCTTGTGGCAATCGCGCTGAAAGACGAGCTGAAGTTTCTTTTCGGCCGTACCTGGCCAGAGACGTGGGTTGGCAACAACCCGTCGTTTTTCGGCAATGGAACTTTTGGGTTTCATCCAATGCACGGCGGCATCGGCTATTCTTCCTTCCCGTCCGGGCATATGACGGAGACTTGCACGGTCATGGCTGTGCTTTGGCTTTGCTATCCGCGTTTCAGATGGATTTACGCGTCGGTCGCACTGCTTGTCGCCGTCGGCCTGCTTGGTGCCGATTTTCATTGGCTGAGCGATGTCATTGCGGGCGCCTATCTCGGCACTGCCGTGGGCGTGATTGCTGCAAAGTTTGGCCGAGACGCGCCATTGGCTCGCGGCCAATTGCTCAAGTGACCTAGGGTGAGTTAGCCAGGAAGAGAACATGGACGCGCTGTTCATCGGCCAGACCTATATCGACGTGACCTTCATCACCGACCACGTGCCCACGGGCGATGAGAAAGATGTCGCGCGGGACTATGCCGTCTCGTTCGGCGGTAATGCCGTCACTGCTGCCTTCTGCTGCGCCAAACTTGGCATCGCGCCAGATCTGCTCACCTCGCTTGCCGACGACTGGCTTGGGCATATGTTCCTCGACATGGCGGCGAAATTCCAGGTGTCGATTCATCCGCGCAAAGTGCACCGCTCGTCGCTTTCCTTTGTGATGCCCCATGAAGGCAAGCGCGCCATCGTACGCTGCCGCGACGACGATTACCTGCACCCGTTCCCGAATTTGAACATCAAGGGAGCCCGCGTGTTGCACGTCGACGGCCACCAATCCGACGCCGCTATCCATTACGCCAGGCTCTGCCGCGAGCAGAAAACTCTCACCTCGCTCGACGGCGGCGCCGTGCGCGACAACACGCTTGAACTGCTCAATTTCATTGATGTCGCGGTGCTGGGTGAGCGTTTCTGCGAGCAGTTGAAAGTATCGAATTACGAGGTGCTCGACCTGTTGAAGCAGAAAGGTTGCAAGATCGGCGGTGTTACCTTGGGTGAGCGCGGCATGGTTTGGTTCGACGAAAGCGGAACGGTGCGCGACATGCGGGCGCTGCCGGTACCGAAGGAGCGTGTTATCGATACGAACGGTGCGGGGGACATATTCCACGGTGCTTACATCTATTCCTTCCTTACGCATCCAGGCGCCAAATGGGAAACGCATTTCCATTTTGCGCGCGCGGCATCGGCCCACGCGGTGCAATATCTCGGAAACGAAGCACGACTGCCCACGCTTGAAGACGTGCGCAAAACCGAAAAGATGTTTCCGGTAATGGCGGAAACCGTCGGCTAGGATCGTGCAGGCTGCGGTTGTTCCGCCGCGCGCCTACTCGAATGATCTTCCGCGATCAACAGGTAAACCGCCGGTACCACGAACAGTGTGAACAGAGTGCCGATGGAAATGCCGGTCGAGATCACCAGGCCCATCGCGAAGCGCGCGGCCGCGCCAGCGCCGCTCGCCAGCAGCAGCGGCACCACACCAAGCACCATGGCGGCGGTGGTCATCAGAATGGGGCGAAGCCGGATGCCGGCCGCCGCCTCCACCGCTTCGCGCTTGGACAGACCTTCCTGTTGCAGCCGGTTGGCGAATTCGACGATCAGAATGCCGTGCTTGCTGATCAAGCCCATCAGCGTAACAAGGCCTACCTCAGTGTAAATGTTGAGCGAGGCCCCGCCTATCCCCAGGCAAATGAATATCATGGCGCCCGCAATCGACATCGGCACCGAGATCAGGATGATCAGGGGATCACGGAAACTTTCAAACAGCGCGGCCAGTGCCAGGAAAATGATGATGAGTGCAAACCCAAACGTGCTCAGGAAGCCGCTGCTCTCCTGATAAAACTGCCGCGACTGGCCTGCCGTGTCGGTATAGAAACCGTCAGGCAGAATGCGGTGCGCCAGATCCTGCATGTAAGCGAGGGTGTCGCCCAAAGTCTGGCCAGGCATCAACACGCCGGAGATGGTGGCGGCATTTTGCTGCTGGAAGTGGGACAGCGATTCCGGAACGGTCTCGGTGGAAATTTTCGCGACCGTCGAAAGCGGCACCAGCGTGCCGTTGCTGGCGCGCACATAGTAATCGAGAACCTGATCGGGATTAAGCCGGTATTGCTGTAGCACCTGCGACATCACGCGATACGAACGCCCGTCAAGGCTGAAGTAATTTACATACCCGCCGCCCAGCATGGCGGACATCGAAGCGCCGATATCGGCCATGGTGAGGCCCAACAACGCGGCCTTGTTGCGGTCGATCTCGACGGTCGCCTGTGGCTGGTCGATCTTCAAATCGGTGTCGATGTAGATGAAGCGCCCGCTCTTGCGCGCTTCAGTAAGAAACTGCTGCGCCACATCGTAAAGGCGATCAAACGAATGCGTCGTGGTGATCTCGAATTGGACGGGTGTGCCAAAACCGCCGGGAAGGGAAGGCGGCTGGAACACGGCGGCTTGGATGCCCGCATAATGTGAAAGATCGCCAGACGCGAGCTGTGAGAGCTGACTCGCACTGCGGCTGCGTTCGTCCCAGGGCTTCAGCACGAGCCCAAGGAAGCCATTGCCGGTCGCGTCCACTTGGAAAATATGTTCGATTTCAGGATATTTCCGCAGCTTCTGGAAGATCGAATCCGAATATAGAATGCGTTGTTGCAGCGTGGCGTTGGGTGCAGCTTGGACAAATCCCAGGATGAAGCCCTGATCTTCCTGTGGCGCAAGCTCGTGCTTGGAGAAACTGTATAGAAAATAGATGCTGCCGAGCACGATGACGGCAAAGGTAGCCGTTACCGCGACTGTGTTCAGGCTGGCATGCAGCAGGCGTTCGTAGGTGTTGCGCACGCGGTGGAAAACGTGGTCGATATAATCGCCAAACTTGTCCTGCCAGCCTCCGCGCGCTGTCGAGTGAAGCGGTCTGAGAAAGAGCGAACACATCATCGGCGACAGCGACAGCGCTACTATGGCCGACACCGTCACAGTGCCCACCAGCGTGAAGGCGAATTCGGTGAATAGCGCGCCGGTCAGGCCACCCTGGAATCCGATCGGAACATAAACGGCGATCAGCACGGCGGTCATGGCGATGATCGGCCCGCCAAGCTCGCGCGCGGCCTGGATGGCCGCGGCGACGGGCTTCATGCCCTCACTTATGTGGCGGTTGCAGTTCTCAACGACGATGATGGCGTCATCTACGACGAGGCCAATGGCCAGCACCATGGCAAGCAGTGTCAGCAGGTTGATAGTGAAGCCCGCCACCACCATCATCACGAAGGTGCCGATGATGGAGAGCGGGATAGCCACAACGGGGATGACAACCGAGCGCAGATTGCCCAAGAACGCGAACACGACGAGCGTTACGATACCCAGCGCCTGAAACAGCGTCAGCTCCACTTCATTAATGGCGCTGTTCACGAATTTCGAGGAATCGTAAACAACCTTGCCGTCAAGTCCTTCAGGCAGCTGTTTGATTATCTGTGGGAAGACCTTGTTGATGCGCGCCAGCACTTCGATCAGATTCGAATTGGGTGCCGTATTCACCGCAAGGACGACGGAATTGATGCCGTCGAAGGTAACGCGCGCATCATAATTGTCGGCGCCGAGCACGACGTTGGCGACGTCTTGGAGCCGAACGATGGCGCCGTTGGATTGCCTGATGACGAGATTGCGGAACTCGTCCAGCGAATGAAGGCTGGTGGAGGCGTTGAGATTCACTTCAACCATCTGGCCTTTGGTGTTGCCGAGACCGGAGATGTAGTCGTTGGTGGCGAGCGCCGCGTTCACGTCCGATGCCGTCAGCCCGTAGGCGGCCAAACGCTTAGGATCGAGCCAGATGCGCATGGCAAAATTTTGCGCGCCAAAGATCTGCACGCCCTGCACGCCTGGAACCGATTGCAGCTGGGGCTGCACCACGCGCGTGATGTAATCCGTTATCTGGCTCTGCGTGAGAATGGCACTGCGAAAGCCGATATACATGGCGGCGGCGGACTCCCCCGTCTGTATAGAAATTTGCGGTTGCTGCGATTGGGGCGGCAACTGGTTGGTGATCGAAGAAACCTTAGTGCTGATCTCGGTCAGGGCCTTGTCGGCATTGTAGTTGAGCTGAAGCGTGGCCGTAATCGTGCTCACGCTGCTCTGACTAGTCGAAGTAATGTAATCGATGCCGTCGGCTTGGCTGACCGCGCTCTCGATCGGCTGGGTGATGAAGCCCGCCACGACATCCGGGTCGGCGCCATAATAAACCGTTGTGACCTGAATGGTAGAATTTTCAGTTTTTGGGAATTGCCGAACAGGCAATGCGAGAAGCGCGCGCACGCCGAGCGCTAAGATCAGCAAGCTGATCACAGTGGAAAGAACAGGCCGCTTGATGAAGATATCGGTGAAGTGACTCATACGCGGCTATTGCTCGCTGGGCTTGGGATTAGGATTGTTCTCCGGCTGAATAGAATTGTTGATGATCAGCGGCGTGCCGTTCTGCAGTTTGAGTTGTCCGGCCGTCACGATGATATCGCCGGCCTTGATGCCGCCTAGGATCGCGATCTGATCGCCGCGGGTGTCGCCCGTGGTGACAAAAGTCTGCTTCGCTACAAGCTTCGGCGTTTCCTTGGTGCCAGTGTTGCCGGCGACATAGACGGTGTTCCCATAGGGATTAAAGGTAATGGCCGTCTGCGGCAGCGTGATATAGCGCTGTTTTACGCCCGCGACGATCTCGGCGGTGGCGTACATGCCCGGCAACATCTTGTGCTGTGGATTTTCCAGTGTCGCGCGGACGGCTACGTTGCGGTTTGTGGGATCGACCTCCGGATCGATGCCCGTGATGGCGCCATTGAAAGTGTCGTTGGGATAGGTGTCGACTTTCGCTGTCACTTTTTGCCCGGTTCTGATGCGAGCGAGCTCCTGCTGCGGCAAATAGAAATCCAGATAGATAGGGTCCAGCACCTGAAGGGTCACCACAACCGTGCCGGCATTGATGTACTCGCCGACATTGACCTTGCGGAAGCCAAGATGGCCGCCAAACGGCGCAATGATGGTTTTCTTGTCCAGGGTTGCCTGTTGTTCCTCGACCTGGGCCTGTGCGCTCTTGAGGTTGGCTGCGCTGGTATCGAGCGCCGCCTGGCTGATGGCGTGGACCTGGAACTGTCTCTGGTCGCGCGCAAAATTGAGCGCCGCCAGCTCCTCGGCAGCCTTCAGCGAATTCAGGTGGCCGATGTCGTCGTTGGCGCGCAGCCGCATCAGCACGCTGCCCGCCGCAACGTCGTCGCCGGAGTTGAAATCAACTTCCTGGACGACGCCAGGAAGCTCCACTGCAAGATCGGCGCCGCTCACGGAATGCACCGTGCCCACGGCCTGGATCTGCGGCTGCCATGGTTCGTATTGCGCGGTCATCGTTGATACGGTGGCTGGCGGCAGATAACCCGAGGACATGAACATCGCTATCATGGCGCGCGTGAACATCTGCCAGCCGAAGATCCCGCCGAACAGGATGACGACGCAGATCAGCATAATGATCATGGAGCGCCGCGCTGGGGGCTGGCGGCGCAGGAATTCGCGCGTGCGGCGGAAGCGCGGCCAGCGGGGCCGGATCCACCGCAGCCATTTCGGCCAACGACTTTCGCGCATTTCGGGATTACGAGCTTCCATATTCTTTGCAATTCAACTTTTGGCTTCGCCCCTGGGTGCGGGCTTGTTCCACCAGCCGCCGCCCAACGCATGGAAGAGCGCAGCAGTGTCGGCAAAACGCGCGGCCTGCGCCTGCACCAGTGTGATGCGCGCCTGCTGCTCGGTGCGCTCGGCATCGAGCACCGACAGATAGGCGACGGCGCCCGCTTGGAATTGCTCCTGGGTAAGGCGTAAGCGGCCAGCTGCCGCCTTTTCGGCGGCCAGGTCCGCGTTCAGCGCGTCGGCGTCGGATTGCAGCGCGCGCAAGGAATTGGCCACATCCTCGAAGGCCGACAGCACGGTACTGCGGTATTGCGCGAAGGCCTTGTCATAGGCCGCCTTGGCGGCTTCCCGCGCATGCCACAACGCGCCGCCGTGGAAGATCGCCTGCAGGACGCTAGCGCCTAGGCTCCAGGCGATATTGGGCGAGGAAAACAGGCTCGCCGCCGTCGTGGCCTGGCCGCCATAGCTCGCGGACAAGGTGACCTGCGGCAGCATGTTAGCTGTGGCAACGCCGATCTCGGCGCTCGCCTGATGCAATTGCGCTTCCGCCGCGCGGATATCGGGGCGCTGCTCCACCAGTTTGGACGGCAGACTGACCGGAATGTCCGGCGGCAAGGTCAGGCTGGCAAGATCGAAGGCGTCAATGGCGCCTTCGCTGGGGAAACGCCCAAGCAGAATCGAAAGGTGATTGCGTGTGGCAGCCAATTGCTTTTGCAACACCGGCAGCGTCGACTTGGTTTCTGCCAGCGCGGCTACCTGGGACAGCACGTCAGCCTCCGCGATGGCGCCGAAATTGAATTGCTGCTGGAGGACATTCAGTTCCTGGCTCTGCGCCTTGATAATATCCTCGGTCGCAGCGATCTGCGCACGCCCCGATGCCTCCTGTATCGCGCCCGTCACCACGTTCGAGGTGAGGCTGAGATAGCTCGCTTCAAGCTGGAAGTCAGCGTAATCGGCGCTCGCCTCAGCTGCTTCCACTTGGCGGCGCGTGCCGCCCCACACATCGAGTAGATAGGAACCCTGCACGCTCGCATTGTAGAGGGTAAAGGTACTGGCCGTGCCGGGTACGCCCGTCTCGGTCGCGCTCAGCCTTTCCCGCGTCACGCCGGCGGCGGCGTCCACTGATGGGAAGAACGCGCCTTCCGCGGCGTAGTAATTTTCCTGCGCCTGGCGCAGCGAGGCCTGCGCTGCTTCGAGATCAGGATTGCCCTTGAGCGACGCCTCGACCAGCTTGTTGAGCGTTTCCGAATGGAACAGCGTCCACCAGTCACCCTGGATCTCGGTGCCTGCGGCGAATTTCTGCGCGGCCCCTCCCGTAGTGTCGGAAGCTGTGGTTTGGACGGGCAGGGATTCTTCGGTGTAGCCCTTCACCGCCGGCGCATCGGGGCGCAGGAAATCGGGTCCCACCGCGCAGCCTGTGAGCCACAGGCCCGCCGCCAGAGGGGCAATTCCACTCACCAAACTCTTGACGCTAAGCGCGTTCAAAACACCCCTCTAACTATTCCGTACGCGAAAACGCCCAATTCCGCTGTCTGGCCCACAGGAATGACCGGAATTATGCCCGAGAATAGGGCCTTTGTATCGCCTCAAGCCTTACACTGTCGTGAACGTGAAGACTTTATCCCTCTACTGTTGAAAAGCGGTTGCCCAGTAAAATCCAAGGGAGCCCTGGCCGCGCCCCGGGTACACATAGACATGCCGCCACCGCAATCCAAGATTGCGTCGGTCAGTAAGCCGGTCAGTAACAAGGGGATATGAAAAAACCAGCCGGAGGCAGGGGGGAGCGGGGCTAGCTTCCTGCCTCCGGCTGAGGTATCCGGCGTCGCAGCGTTGAGGGTTTTGTCGACGGTCCGGATTGCGAATTTTGCTGAGAAACTCCCCAAAATCTCTTTCTCAGCAACGAAAACGCGGGCTCGCGGCAACGGTTCCGGGCTAGTGCAGAGATATTCACAGCTGCATCAAATGACCCTATTGGCTTTAGGGTCGGCGGGGCACAGGGAGCATAAAGAGCAATGGAGGAAGCAGGCCGTAGGCACTTATTGATTCTCGCCATTGCCGCCCTGGGCGTTATTGGCGTGGCCGCCGTCGCTTTTTCCGGTCAACACGCCGAGCTCGCGGCCGTGATCGGTGCGGCCGTGCTTTTGGCGGCAGGATTTTATCTTTCGCGCCCGCCGACCGCGCGTGCATTGAGGATTGCCACTTCTGCGCCCGCTTCGCTCGAATTGCTGCCGGGCGTTGTGCGCGACGTGCTCGAATGCCTGGCCGATCCCATCATCTTGCTTAACGCAGGCGGCCATGTGGAGTTCGCCAACCATGCTTCTCAGGCCTTGCTGGGCATGGGCGCCGAGAAGAAACACATCTCCGCTGTGTTGCGCACGCCCTCGGTGCTGGAAGCGATCGATCGCGCATTGGCCGGTGGCGAGCCGGAAACCGTGGCCTTCAGTTTTCTGGTTCCTGTTGAGCGTCATTACGAAGCCTTTGTCGCGCGTGCCGGCCGCCCGGGCAGCCCCAATGCAGGGCTGGTGCTGGTGCAACTGCACGATCTTACGGCGCTCAGGCGCACCGAACAGATGAGGGTCGATTTCATCGCCAATGCCAGCCATGAATTGCGCACCCCTTTGGCCGCCGTCAGCGGGTTCATCGACACGCTGCGCGGCCATGCCAAGGACGATGCGCAGGCGCGCGGGCGCTTTCTCGAAATCATGAATGTGGAAACCGGCCGCATGCGCCGTCTGATCGACGACCTGCTCTCGCTGACGCGCATCGAGCTGAACGAGCACAATCCGCCTGCGGGCGTAGCCGACCTTGCCAGCGTGGTGCGCGATGCTGCAACTGCTCTCTCGCCCTTGGCCCAGGCTGATAAGGTCAGCATAGAAATCGCTCCGCACGGGCCGCTGCCGGTGGTGGGCGACCGCGACGAGCTGATCCAGGTGTTCCAGAACCTCATCCACAACGCTATCAAATACGGCAAATCGGGCGGGCGGGTGCGGGTGACGCTGGGCGTCGCGCCGGCACTGGGCAGGCGCGAGTCGAGCATGGCCTTTGTAGCCGTTAGGGACGAAGGCGAAGGCATCCCACGGAACTCATCCCGCGGCTTACCGAGCGCTTCTATCGTGTAGACGTGAAGCGGAGCCGCGAGCGCGGTGGCACGGGGCTGGGCCTTGCCATCGTCAAGCACATCGTTAACCGCCATCAGGGCCGGTTGCAGATCGAGAGCACGCTGGGGGCAGGCAGTACCTTTACAGTTTATCTTCCTGCTGCTGCGGAGAGTTCATCACAGGATTCAGTGTCCCTCGCACGTGATGTCATAGAAGTGTTATAAAATTGTCGCAGAGAATTGGCGCGAAGCATCCTAGCCAACGCTGTGGCGACAGAGGCTGGTCCAGGAGCGGCGATGAGCGAGCACACCGTAAAATCTTTCACCGAGCAGCTTGAGGCGCTGGCCAATGCGGTTGCGCAGATGGGCGGGCTGGCCGAGACCCAGTTCGGCAACGCCATCGAGGCCATCGCAAGGCGCGATACATCGCTCGCCGACGCGGCCGTCGCCGGCGACGCGCGCATCGATCGAATTGCAGCAGGACGGTCGAAGAACAGGCGCTGAAGCTGCTGGCGCTGCGCCAGCCCATGGCGGTGGACCTGCGCGAGACGCTGGCCGCGATCAAGATCGCAGCCGAGCTGGAGCGCATCGGCGATCTTGCCAAGAACATCGCCAAGCGCGCGCTTGTCCTAAACCGCGAGCCGCCGATCCGCCTCACCCAAAGCCTGGCGCGCATGGGCCGCCAGACGCTGGCGCAGCTTAAGGCTGTGCTCGACGCCTATTCACAACCGCAACGCGAAGGCCGCCGAAGCGGTCTGGAACTGCATGACGACGAGATCGACGAGATCTACAACAGCCTGTTCCGCGAGCTGCTCACCTACATGATGGAAGACCCGCGCACGATCGGGCTGTGCACGCATCTGCTGTTTGTCGCCAAGAACATCGAGCGCGCCGGCGACCACGCCACCAATATCGCTGAAGTCGTCTATCACATGGTGACGCGGCGATTATCTGCGCGACGAGCGGCCCAAGGCCGACATCACCTCCAGCGACACCCATTCCTTTTCAATCTAAATCATGAGCGCGGTGCCAGAAGTCAGCCTCGCAGTTAGGTCGAGCCTCGTGCCCAGCGTGTTGATTGCCGAAGACGAAAGCGCGCTGATCACGCTGCTGCGCTATAATCTGGAGCGCGAAGGCTATCGCGTGCTCGAAGCGCGCGACGGCGAGGAAGCACTCATCGTCGCCGACGAAGCCAAGCCCGACCTCATTATCCTTGACTGGATGCTGCCGCATCTTTCCGGCATCGAAGTCTGCCGCCGCCTGCGCGGGCGCATGGAAACCTGCGTAACGTGCCGATCATCATGCTGACGGCGCGCGGCGAGGAGAGCGACCGCATACGCGGACTCGACACCGGCGCTGACGATTACCTCACCAAGCCGTTCTCGATGACGGAGTTGCTAGCGCGCCTGCGCGCCGTGATGCGCCGCATCCGGCCCGGCCTGTCGGAAGACGTGGTGCAGATCGGCGATATCGAGCATGGACCGCGGCGCCCATCGCGTGCGCCGCGCGGGCCGTGAATTCATTTGGGCCCGACCGAATACCGCTTGCTCGATCACTCTGATCCAGCTTCCAGGGCGCGTCTTCAGCCGCGAGCAATTGCTTGATGCGGTGTGGGGCTCTGACGTCTATGTCGAGGCGCGCACGGTCGACGTGCATGTTGGGCGCTTGCGCAAGGCGCTCATCGTCGATGGCGAGCGCGATCCCATCCGCACCGTGCGCTCGGCCGGTTATTCTTTCGACGAAACCTTCGGCGCTTAGCTGACCTCAGCCCGCGGCGCGGCGATCCCTGCGAGCGCTTTGCGGCTGATAGGCCTTGCGCGCATGCGCCTCGCAATAGGGCGAGCCGTCTTTCGGCTTGCGGCCGCAGAAATGGAAGGCGTTGTCGGCGGGATCGCCGATGGGCCAGCGGCACATGCGGTCGTTCACCGTCAGCACATTGGCGTGGCTGCCGTCTTCCAGCGTCAGCGGCTCCTGCTCCACGATTTCGGGCTCAGGTGCCGCGCGCACGATGTGCTGGCGCGGCATGGAAATGCGCGGGCGCTCCGAGCGGGTGGATGTCGCTCGCCCCGCAAGGCCGAGCCGGTGCACCTTGCCGATGACGGCATTGCGCGTGACGCCGCCCATGACGCGCGCGATCTGGCTCGCGCTCAGCCCTTCGGTCCAAAGCGTCTTGAGCTGCTCAACCCGTTCTTCTGTCCAGCCCATGGGTGCATCCCCCTTATTTCCACTACATATCGTAGCAGAGGTAGAAATGGACACAATAAGTGCCACGCGCCTTCAAGGCCTTTTCCACAAGCTGAGTCGATTGCGCCACGCTTGACCCATTCTGCCGCCCCGGCTGATAAGACGCGCCTTCCAGGCGGCGCTAAGGCGCTGAGGCAAAGGAGTTTTGCGTGATTGCGCCGGTGCTGCCCACGTATGCCCGCGCCGACATCGCCTTTGAGCGCGGCGACGGGCCCTACCTGTTCGACGACAAGGGCGAGCGTTATCTTGATTTCGGCTCCGGCATCGCGGTCAACGGGCTGGGCCACGCGCATCCGCATCTGGTGGCGGCCCTTCGCGGGCAGGCCGAAAAGCTCTGGCACACCTCCAATCTCTATCGCATTCCCGAACAGGAACGCCTCGCCAAACGCCTGACCGAAGCAACCTTCGCCGACACGGTGTTCTTCGCCAATTCGGGTGCAGAGGCGGTGGAATGCGCGGTCAAGATGGCGCGCAGATATCACTATGCGAACGGGGCCACTGAACGCTGGCGCATTATCACTTTCGAAGGCGCTTTCCATGGCCGCACACTGGCCATGATCGCGGCCGGAGGTAGCGCGAAATATCTGGAAGGTTTCGGGCCCAGAGTGGACGGCTTCGACCAAGCGCCATTTGGCGATTTCGAGGCGGTGAAAAACGCTTTCAGCCCCGCCACAGCCGCCATTTTGATCGAACCTATCCAGGGCGAAATGGGCGTTCGCACCCCGCCAGACGGTTTTCTCAAAAAGCTCCGCCAGTTCTGTGACCAGAAGGACATCCTGCTGATCTTCGACGAAGTGCAAACCGGCATGGGGCGCACAGGAAAACTTTTCGCCCATGAATGGGCGGGCGTTACCCCCGACATCATGGCGGTGGCCAAAGGCATCGGCGGCGGCTTTCCGTTAAGCGCGTGTCTTGCCACCGAGCGTGCGGCCAAGGGAATGACAATCGGCAGCCATGGCTCGACCTATGGCGGCAATCCGCTCGCTATGGCGGTGGGCAATGCCGTGCTTGATGTCATGCTGGCGCCGACATTTCTCGAGCACGTGCGGCGCATCTCCGGCCATTTCCAGCAGCAGCTCTCGATGCTGCCGGCTGAACATCCGGGGGTAATCGCCGAAGTGCGCGGGCAGGGCCTGTTGCTCGGGCTCAAGCTCAACGTGCCCAGCGCCGAATTTCTTTCGCGCCTGCGCGACAACTTCATGCTGGCAGTTGGCGCAACCGAAAATGTCATCCGCTTGGCGCCGCCCCTCATCGTCAACGAAAGCCATCTCGACGAGGCGATGGCGGCGTTGACCACGACCTGCGCCAGCTTCGAGGCCGCAAGGAAGGCCGTATGACGGCGCGTGGCGGCAAGCGCCGCTATACGCCCGCGCCGCCAGCCGATTTTGTGCTGCCATTCGATCTGCCCGATCTTGGCATGCGCGGGCGGCTGGTGCGGCTCGACGCGGTGACGACGCGCGCGCTCGCAGCGCATCCCTTGCCCGAGACTGCGCAACGCACGCTTGGTGAAGCGCTGACGCTCGCGGCCCTTCTTGGCTCCTCGCTCAAGCAGGCGGGGCGCATGAGCGTGCAAACCAAAAGCGACGGCGCGCTCAATCTGGTGGTGTCGGATTTCTTCACTGGCGGCGGCTTACGCGGTTATGCGCGGCTCGATGAGGCGCGCTTTGCCACGCTTGAGCCTGGCGCCGATTTCACGGCGCTCGCTGGCGATGGCGTGCTCGCCATCACCATCGAGCCCAAGCCCGGCGTGAACGCCTATCAAGGCATCGTGCCGTTGGCGGCAAATGGATTGGCCGCTTCGGCCGAGGTTTATTTCGATCAGTCCGAACAGCTGGCCACCGCGCTCAGGCTGGCGGCCGGGCCCATCTACCGTGCAGGAACTTCGGTATCCGGCAAGCGTAATAATGGGTGGTGCGCAGGGGGTCTGATGGTGCAGGCGATGCCCGAAACCGAGCGCGATGTGCGTGCGTCCGACGATTGGCGGCGTATCGCGCTGTTTCTCGAGACGCTGGAAGATTACGAGTTGCTCGATAGCGCAGTAGCGGCGGAAGACGTGCTGTGGCGCCTGTTTCACGAAGACGAAGTTCGCGTGCACGCGGCCGAGCCCTTGCGCTTTCATTGCGGCTGCAGCGCGAAGAAGGTGTCGTCGGTGCTTAAATCCTACGACGCGGCCGAACTTGCCGATCTGGCCGACAACGACGGCGTGGTGCGCGCGAAATGCGAGTTCTGCGGCGCGGTTTACGAATTTTCCCCGCAAGCATTGGCGAAAAACCATTGAGGAGAAACGACGATGTATCGTTTGGTGTTGTCAGGTATGGCCACGGCGTTGCTGCTGGGCTGGTGCGCGCCCGCTGAAGCGGAAGCGCCTATCCGGCTTGATGCCATTGGTGTCGGCGTGGAAGATCATTCCTTGCCTATTTCCGATGCGGATGCGGAACGCCATAGCCCCAAGCCTTCTTCGGTGCTGGAACACTGGGCGCGCGACAATTTGGCGTTTACCGGCAACGGCCTACCCGTGCGGTTCATTATTCTCGATGCCTCGATCGATGTGGAAAAATTACCGGTCGAGCATGGCTTCAGCGCCATGTTCAAGGACCAGCAGGACCGCAAGCTGATCGCGCATCTCAAAGCGCGGCTTGAGTATGAAACGCCGCACCGTGCCGCCAGCGCCACGGCCGAAGCGGTGGCCACGGCCACGGTGGCGCAAAGCGCCTCGCTTGATGATCTCGATGCTGCCTATGCCAAAGTGCTCGAGCTCGCAGCCGATAGTTTCGATCAGAGAATGAGACGCGAAATCCGCGTCCAGTTCGGCGATCTGGTGGCGCCCTAATCGTCCATGCTGGAGGTCGGATTGCCGATGATGGCGAGGAATTCGCGCCGCGTCAGCGGATTCTTGCGGAATTCGCCCAGCATGCTCGATGTCACCATCACCACGCCTGGTTTGTGCACCCCGCGTGTGGTCATGCATTGGTGCGTCGCCTCTATCACCACCGCCACACCTTTGGGCTCCAGCACGTGCTGGATGCAATTGGCGATCTGCGCGTTCATCTTTTCCTGCACCTGAAGCCGGCGCGCATAGACCTCAACCACACGCACGAGCTTGGAAATACCGACCACCTTGCGGTTGGGCAGATAGCCGATATGGGCGCGCCCTATGATGGGCGCCAGATGGTGCTCGCAATGCGAGGCGAAACGGATGTCGCGCAAAACGATGATCTCGTCATAGCCGTCCACTTCCTCGAAAGTGCGTGCAAGAAAAGCCTCAGGGTCTTCGGCATAGCCCGAGAACCAGTCCTCATAGGCACGCACAACGCGTTCCGGCGTTTCGGCAAGCCCCTCGCGCGCGGGGTCGTCGCCCGTCCAACGGAGCAGCGTGCGCACAGCGTCCTCCGCTTCCTTGCGGCTGGGGCGTTGGGCCTGAGCGGGCGAAGCGCTGGTCACGGCAAAGCGGCGTTTTGGTCCATTGGCCATGAAGGAGTGTATGCCGTTCTAAGGGTTTCCGATCAATATTTAATGTATCCGGCGTGTTTCGTAAGGGCTGTCGAGCGCAAAAAGCGGAATGCCGACATCGAATTCGCCATGCGCCGCGCGCATGCGGTAACTGCCCTGCATGAAGCCCGAGGGCGTCTCCAGCGGCGCCCCGCTAGTGTATTCAAAGCATTCGCCGGGCGCGATCACCGGCTGCTCGCCAATCACGCCGGCACCCCGCACCTCGCGCACAGTCCCCCGTGCGTCCGTGATGCGCCAATAGCGCGAGAGCAGCTGCACGGCGTCGGGCCCGCGGTTCTCGATCACGATGCGATAGGTCCAAAGATAGCGATGTTCGTCCGGCTCGGATTGATCGTCGAGGAAGCTCGGCTCTACCGCTACGCGGATATGGCGGGTGGTTTCTTCGTACATGGTTCAGAACTGAGGCTCGACATCAATCTCGGTGGTCACCGAATTGGCGATGAAGCATTCGGCGTGCGAGACATGGTGCATGGCGTCGAGATCGGCGCGCGATACCGCGATGCCAGGCGCAAAGCGCACGCGCGGGCGCAACATGACGCGCGTGATGGCGAGCTTGCCTTTGGAATTTTTCTCCATATAGCCCACGGCATCGTCTTCGTAGGAATCCACGCCCAGCCGCTTGCGCGCGGCAATGGCGAGAAAAGTCAGCATGTGGCAGCTCGACAGCGAGGCGACGTAGGCCTCTTCGGGATCGACGCGGTCGGCGTCGCCGCGATACGCGACCGCTGCCGTAGCGGGAACTGTGACGCCGCCTTTGAAGCGCCATTCATGGCCGCGGTTGTAGCTGTCATAGGTGAAATCGGCGCTGGCCCGCCGCCAGACCACCGTTGCATGATGTTCCGACATGGTACTGTCTCCATGCGCTCCGCCTGGCTAAGCGATAGGGTTCAAGGCTTTTCAGGTCAAGCTGAAACCCGCCGTGCATGCCATCGCGCCATTTGCTAACCTTATTCGATGCAAAGATTGCTGCTGCTGAGACATGCGAAATCGGATCGCTCGAAAGCTGCCTCCGGGCGTGGCGATCATGCACGGCAGTTGAACGACCGCGGCCGCATGGCGGCTTCCTTGATGGGCCGCCACATGCGCGAGAAAGGTTACGTGCCAGCGCTGGTGTTGTGCTCGACGTCAGCGCGCACGCGTGAGACATTGAAAATTCTTTTGCGTTCATTCGAAACGACGCCAGAGGTGCGTTACCAGGACACGCTCTATCTCGCGCCGTGGCCAAATCTGCTTGCGGCAGTGCGCGGGGCGCCGGCATCGCCGCTACTATTGGTCGGTCACAATCCGGGAATGGAGCAGCTGGCGCTGGCGCTCGCGGCGCCTCCTAAGTCAGCAGCCGGGCGCAAGTTTGCCGAGGTGATGGCCCAGAAATTTCCCACCGGTGCGCTGGCGGTGCTCAATTTCCGCGGAGAAAGCTGGAACTCAATCAAGCCCGGTGTAGGCCGTCTGGCCGATTTTGTCCGGCCGAAAGACCTTTCATCTGCCAAAGACGCGGACGACGATTAAGGCGCGCGGTTCGCTTCGGCGAGCGCGAGCTTTTTCCAGCCGAACGCCACTTCAGGCACTGACATGCCCATCATGCTGGTGACTCGTTCGGCCACCAGTTTGCCGCCCATCGCCTGATAGAAGAACCGCGCCGGGTTCTGCGCGTGCGCCCAGATGAGGCAGCCGCCGAACTCGCGCTCGCAGAGCGCTTCAAAGCCCGCATGCATAAGAGCACGTCCGATGCCTTTTCCGGTCGCCATCGGATCGACGTAGAGCGTGTAAATCTCGCCGCCAAATCCCAGATCCGAGTCACGCGCCCGGCCCAAACTCGTCATGCCAAGGATCGTTTCCTTATAGCTTTCGGCAACTAGCACGGCTTCGCGCCCCGGCATGGCAATGGCTGAACGCCAGCGCGCGGCCTGGCGCTCGATATCCATGCCGAGCAGCCCGCGCGCGGGCAGAATGCCGGCATAGGTGTCGCGCCAAGAATTTATATAGATGCGCGCGATCGCCATAGCATCGCCAAGGCGGGCTTCACGGATCAGGAAATCACGAGCAGTCATGAGACAAGCTTGGCGGAGCAAGAGCCAAGCTGCAAGACCGAAACGTGCGGTCGGGCATGGCAGTGGGCGGCCTCGAGTGCTGACGCCGCGACTGTCATATTTTGTAGACGCAAATCCTTTCTCCTTCGGCGCCTTGGCGCAAAAATGAACGCCGGTTCATGCACGACAATCTCACGCGCTAACCTTCTTCTCCGATTGTGGCTGCATGGCCACGCAAACATGGCCATTCTTGGATAGTCTTGCGGGTACTGCGATGATTGAACGCTTTGGGAAAAGCACGGATCGCGTTACACTGCTGTCAAATCAGCGTGGCGCTGGGCGCGCACGCGGGGGTTACAAAAGACATTTCATGGGTGTGGTGGATGGCCGGTGCGTTATTGCCGGCCCCAAAGCCGTTACTTTTTGCAGATGCGAAAGGAAATGGCGGGTGCTAAATCGCTTGTTAAAGAGGACATCTCACGGAGGTTTGAAAGCATCAACCAAGGGGAGCCGGGGCGTGCCACGCATTCGACACGAAGACGCGTTGGAATCGTGTGCAGGCCGAACCGGAAGGAGCGGCTGACAATGAGCGAACTAGACGTCTTCGATCTTTTCAATCAGGCGTATTCGCGCGAGCAAGTGGAAACGATGAGCTTGCGCGACTGGCTGCTGGCGGCGCGCGACGACAAGATGCTCTACGCCTCGCCATCCGAGCGGCTGATCGCGGCAATCGGCGAGCCGGAGCTGGTGGACACGTCGCAGGATCCGCGGCTCGGTCGCATTTTCTTCAACCGCACCATCAAGCGTTATCGCGCCTTCGAAGGCTTCTACGGCATGGAGGACACGCTCGAGCGCATCGTGGGCTATTTCAAGCACGCGGCGCAGGGCCTCGAAGAGAAACGGCAGATTCTTTATCTCCTCGGCCCGGTTGGCGGCGGCAAGTCCTCGCTGGCCGAGCGGCTGAAGGACCTGATGGAAAAATATCCTATCTATGTGCTGAAGGCCGGCAACCAAGTCAGCCCTGTTTTCGAAAGCCCGCTTGGGCTCTTCCGCTCGACCGACCTCGCAGCGCTCTTGCAGGATCGTTATGGCATCGACAGCCACCGCCTGACCGGCGTCATCAGCCCGTGGGCGGTGAAACGTTTGGACGAATTCGGCGGCGACATATCGAAATTCGAAGTGGCGAAGCTCTATCCCTCCAAATTGCGCCAGATCGCCATCGCCAAAACAGAGCCCGGCGACGAGAACAATCAGGACATTTCATCGCTGGCCGGCAAGGTTGACATCCGCAAGCTCGAGCATTTCAGCCAGAACGATCCCGACGCCTACAGCTTCTCTGGCGGGCTATGCCACGCCAATCAGGGCCTGCTGGAATTCGTCGAAATGTTCAAGGCACCGATCAAGGTGCTGCACCCGCTGCTGACGGCGACCCAGGAAGGCAATTACATCGGCACCGAAACGCTGGGCCCCATTCCCTTCAACGGCATCATTCTCGCGCACTCGAACGAAGCCGAATGGCAACAGTTTAAGTCGAACAAGAACAACGAGGCGTTCCTCGACCGCATCTGCGTCATCACCGTGCCCTATTGCCTGCGCGCGACCGAGGAAGTGCGTATCTACAAGAAGCTGCTGCACGAAAGCGAACTCGACACGCGCGCCTTGCGCGCCCGAAACGCTGGAAATGCTGGCAAAATTCTGCGTCATGACGCGGCTCAAGGAGCATGAGAACTCCAACCTCACCTCCAAGATGCGCGTTTATGACGGCGAAAAGTTGCGCGACACCGATCCCAAGGCGAAAACGCTGCAGGAATACAAAGACGCTGCCGGCATTGACGAAGGCATGACGGGCATTTCCACCCGCTTCGCCTACAAGACGCTGTCGGAGACCTTCAATTACGATGTCACCGAAATCACCGCGGATCCCGGTGCACCTGATGTATGTGCTGGAACAATCCATTCGCCGCGAACAGTTCCCGGAAGAGACCGAAAAGAAATATCTCGAATTCATCAAGGCGGAGCTGGCGCCGCGTTATGCCGAATTCATCGGCAAGGAAATCCAGAAGGCCTATCTCGAATCTTATGGCGAATACGGCCAGAATCTGTTCGACCGCTACATCGCCTATGCCGACGCCTGGATCGAGGATCAGGACTTCAAGGATGCCGATACCGGCCAATTGCTCGACCGCTGCGGCAATCGATACGGAACTCTCGAAGATCGAAAAACCGGCCGGCATCGCCAATCCAAAGGACTTCCGCAATGAGGTGGTGAAATTCGCGCTTCGCTATCGCGCGGCAGAATGACGGCAAGAATCCGGCCTGGACGGCGTATGAGAAAATCCGCAACGTCATCGAGAAGCGGATGTTCACGCAGGTGGAAGATTTGCTGCCGGTCATCAGCTTCGAGTCCAAGAAGGACAGCGAGACCGAAACCAAGCACAACGAGTTCGTCAAGCGCATGCTGGCGCGCGGCTACACGCAGCGACAGGTGCGCCGCCTCGTCGAATGGTACATGCGCGTCAACAAGGCGGGGTGACGGGAAACCGTCGCTCCGGCGTGCGCCATGGCCTACTTCATCGATCGGCGGCTGAACCCCAAGGGCAAGAGCCTCGCCAATCGCCAGCGTTTCCTGCGCCGCGCGCGCGCGCAAATCCGCGAGGCTGTGCAAAAATCGTTGAAGGCCGCTGGCGTCGCCGATGTAGGCCACGACCGCAAAATAAAAATATCCTCGCAGGGCATTCGCGAACCCCATTTCAGGCTCGACCCGAAAATTGGCGGCGAGCGCGATTTCGTGCTGCCCGGCAACAAGGAATTCATGCCAGGCGACCAGATCAAGAAACCGCGCGAAGGTGAGGGTGGCCAAAGGCAAGGAGGCCGCCACTTCGGGCGAAGGTGAGGACGATTTTGAATTCACCATGCGCGAGGACGAAATCCTCGACATTTTCTTCGAGGATCTTGAACTGCCCAATCTGGTGCGTACGTCGCTCAAGGAAGTGACATCGCAGAACTGGAAGCGCTCGGGCATTACCACCACGGGCTCGCCCAACCAGATCAATATCGTGCGCACCATGCGCAATGCCTATGGCCGCAGGCTGGCGCTCCGGCGGCCGAGCCTCGCCGACGTCAAGGCGCTAGAAGATGAAATCGCAGCGTTGGTGAAGAGCCGGGTGAAAACTCAGGCGGTGCAGGAACGCATCGCGGCGCTCAAAGTCGAACTGGAACGCGTCAACACTAGGCGAAAATGGGTGGCCTATATCGATCCGCTCGATGTCCGTTACAACGCCTTTATCGAACAGCCATTGCCGACAAGCCGGCGGTGATGTTCTGTCTGATGGACGTGTCTGGCTCAATGGGTGAGCGCGAAAAGGATCTGGCCAAGCGCTTCTTTATCCTGCTGCATCTGTTTCTCGAGCGGCGTTACAAGAGCGTGGACATCGTGTTCATCCGCCACACGCATGACGCCCAGGAAGTGGACGAGGAAACGTTTTTCTATTCGCGCCAGTCCGGCGGCACAATTGTCTCGACTGCGCTGGAAAAGATGCTTGAAATCCAGCGCGCGCGTTATGCCACCGCAGACTGGAATATTTTTGCGGCGCAGGCCTCCGATGGTTACACCCAGTCGGGCGATGCGCGGCGCTGTGTGGAATTATTGGATTCGGCGCTAATGCCAATCTGCCAGTATTACGCCTATATCGAAATCCTCGATGAGCGCGAGATGGAGGTCTTCGCCAATGAGGAAGCGGGCGCGGAACTCTGGCGCGCCTATCGCACACTTGGCGAGCCGCTGGCCTAATTTCGTCACCAAGCGCATCGCCAAGCCCGCCGACATTTTCCCCGTGTTCCACGATCTGTTCAAGAAAGTGGAGAACGCGGGTTGAGCGCGCGCAAACTGCTATTCACCGAGCCCGAATGGGATTTCGAAACACTCGACCGCGTTTACAACGCGCTGGAAGAAATCGCGCTCGATGATCTCAAGCTCGACATCTATCCCAACCAGATCGAGGTGATTTCCACCGAGCAGATGCTGGACGCCTATTCGGCGCTCGGCATGCCGCTGATGTATCACCATTGGTCTTTCGGCAAATTGTTCGCGCGCGAGGAGGCGCTTTACCGCGCGGGGCACATGGGCCTCGCTTACGAGATCGTCATCAATTCCAACCCCTGCATCTGCCATCTGCTCGAAGAAAACACCATGACCATGCAGGCCATTGTGCTGGCGCATGCAGCCTTCGGGCACAATCATTTCTTCAAGAACAATTATCTGTTCCGCCAATGGACTAACGCCGAAGGCATTCTCGATTATCTCGCTTTCGCCAAGCGTTATATCTCGGCTTGCGAAGAGCGTTATGGCCGCGGCGAGGTGGAAGCCATGCTCGATTCCGCTCACGCGCTCATGGAGCAGGGCGTGTTCCGCTATCGCCGCCCGCCGCGCCCATCGAAAAGCCGCATGCTGGAAAAGTTGCGCAAGCGCGAAGCCCATGCCGAAGAAGATTACAGCGAGCTATGGCGCACATTGCCTGCGGGCGCTGAGCCGCCATTACAGCGCCCGACCTGGGAAGCGGATGAAGAAGAAGGGGCCGGCGAGATTAAGCTGCCGGAAGAAAATGTTCTGTATTTTCTTGAAAAACATTCGCCGGAGCTCAAATCCTGGCAACGCGAGATTTTGCGCATCGTACGCAATCTGGCGCAGTACTTCTATCCGCAACGCCAGACCAAGCTGATGAACGAAGGCGCGGCCTCCTTCGTGCATCATTACCTGATGAACGCGCTTTATGACCGTGGTCAGATTACCGAAAGCGCGATGTTCGAATTCCTGCACAGCCACACGTCGGTGATCCTGCAGCCCGATTACGACGATCCGCGCTACAACGGCATCAATCCCTACGCGCTAGGTTTTGCCATGATGACCGACATCAGGCGCATCTGCGAGCAGCCGACCGTGGAAGACCGCGACTGGTTTCCTGCCTTCGCCGGTTCCGGCAATTGGCGCACTGTGCTGAAAGACGCCTGGGCGAATTACCGCGACGAAAGCTTCGTCGGCCAATTCCTAAGCCCCAAGGTCATGCGTGATTATCGCCTGTTCGCGTTGCACGATCGTGCGCAGGATCCCGTCCTCCGCGTTTCGGCCATTCACGACGAGGCGGGCTACCGGCGCGTACGTTCTGATCTCGCTCATTCCTATGATGTCAGCGAAGCCGATCCCAACATCCAAGTTGCGAGCGCCACGCTGAAAGGCGACCGCACGCTCACGTTGGTGCATCGCCGCCATCATGGCGTTCCGCTGAATGCCGCGGCGAAAAACCAGGTGCTGGCGCATGTTGAGCGCCTGTGGGGCCACGGCGTGGTGCTGGAAGAAGACGCCGAAACCGAAGCGAATCCTGTCTAGGCTTCCGGCGCCGTCACAGTTTTCGCGCGCCTACGTAAAAGGACATCGCCCGCAATTGATACTGCGCCACGTTGCGCATGATTGTGGCGGCCAGCCCGTCTGCCTCGTCCAGTGCCGCCCGCAATTTCAGGAATTTCGTCCGGTTGAAATGCTGTATGCGATCGAACAGCTCTTCCGCAGTGGACTGGTCAATCCCTTGGTCTTGCATCAGGTGATAAAAAATGCCTTTGGGCAATTTGGGAAACTTCTCATGCCCGATCAGAAGATGCGACAGCACAACATTATTGCCATTGATTTTGACGGCTGGCACCCGGACGTTGCCGATTTTTGTCTTCTCACTGAAATTGCGGTGAATGATCAAGCGGTGATCGCCCAACGGCAACCGCATGGGCATGCTGAATGCCGTCGGCTCGGGGCTGGCAAACCCCCATATTCCCAACACGCCGAGCGGATCGCTGAGGGTGTAACGGGCCAGAACTTCATCGGCGAAGGTTCCTCTGACGCCGATGCCTTCCTTGTATTGAAATTCCGAGCCCCGTACGCCGTGATTGATAAGCTCCACGACGGGCATGATGACTTGCCGTCCCTGGCTGCGGATTGTGCGCGATTTCAGGAATCTGTTTTGCATCTGCTCCGTCTCGCCACCCTGGAAAATGAACTGCAAGCCGAATTCCTTCATCAGTATGTCGCGTAGACTGGCGGGAAGCGTCTCCATCTCATTCACGAATCCCGCGCAATCCTCGCGCCCACGCGCTCCCCAGGAAAATGCTTCCTGATAGGTGTCGAAAAATTCCTTTTCGCGTTTGCCGACCTCCGAGGCGCTCTTTTTCACGCGCAAGTCGCCATTTTCGAATTCGACATCGCTTATCGTAAAGAGCAGGTTTTTTGGTGCGTGGATCGCAACAGGTTGCGACGGGTCGAGGGGAAAAATGCCGCGCCCGGCGGAACCTTCCCTCATGCAAATATTATCCGCCACGCCGCCAAGTGAGCGGAACTCTTCGACCATCTGATCCCATGTCCAATTGGCCGGCATTTTTATCTCTGTTCAGATTATTTTGGGTTGCAGGTGCTCACGCTGCCCGTGCACCCGGCCATTTTCTCGAGCTCCCGAATGCGTGCGTCGGTTTTATGGATTTCGCAGTCGGAATAATCCATCGACTGGATGCTGCCTCCAGCGTCTTCCGCCGATGCCTCGGTGCAGTCCTTGTCCTTGGCCGCGACCCAGGCGCGCTCGGCAATGCGAAGTTGCGCCTTGGCTTTGGAATCGCTTTGGCGCGCCATCATCTTGCCATAGAGCTTGTTCAGCGCCGCATTTGCCGCGTCGAGATTGTTTGCGAAACATTGGTTTATGCCCATCTGGGCCGTTTCCTTGCCACAGTCCTGGGTGGGATAAAGGGGCACACCGGCAAGGGCGCCGCTACCGGCAGTTATTATGATGGCGAAAGTGAGCAAAAACCGTTGCATGGGCATCCCTAGTTTGTGGCTGGAGCGGGCGAAGGGAATCGAACCCTCGTATGCAGCTTGGGAAGCTGCCGTTCTACCATTGAACTACGCCCGCGCCCGCAGCCTCATTAGCATGCGGTTCCCCGGCGCCGGAAGCATGGCGCCCTTCTCCCTATGAGCCAGAAAAGGGTGAGGCGGCCGATCCGTAGGACCTTGCCGCCTCACATGAGCCCCCTCGATGCGGACCCAGAAATCGCACATCCATCGCCCCTCCGCGGACGCACGACTGACGTAACGTTCGCGCGACAGGCCTTTGGGCGCAATTGATTCAAGGCTTTCGCGATGCATTTATGTCGTAGTGTGGATGTAAAGCCACAGAAACATGACACCCTCAAGGTGCCCGGAAGTGCTTGGAAAGCTTGAGTCCTTGCCTCTGGTAATGGGAGCCTAGCGCCTCCCCATAGACTTCGAGCGGCGGGTCGGTCAGCCGCTCGAACACCAGCCGCCCGATGGTCTGGCCATGCTCCAGGATAAAGGGAACCTCGCGGGAGCGGACCTCCAGCACAGCCCGGGCGCCCCGGCCCTTGCCCGCCTCGTGCCCGAATCCGGGGTCGAAAAAGCCCGCATAATGGACGCGGAACTCACCCACCATCGGATTGAAGGGCACCATCTCGGCGGCGTATTCGGGCGGGATAGAAACCGCCTCGCGCGAGGCCAGAATGTAGAACTCGTCCGGGTCGAGCACGATGCCCGATTCCTTGCGCGCGTAAACGGGGTCCCAGAAATCGAGCGGGTCATAGGCCGCGCGCGCATCCACGTCTATCACGCCTGCGTGCCGCCGCGCCCGCCAGCCCACCTGGCGCGTTAGCGCCTCGCCTTGCAGGTCGACAGTGAGTGCGAGCCCGCCCTCGATGTCGGCGGGGCCATCCACCAGCCCCACATCGGCGTGCAGCCGCTTTAACTGCGTGTCGGTGAATTGCGGCGAGCCGTGGCGGAGCCGGAGCTGGTTCAGCCGCGAGCCCTTACGCACAAGTATGGGAAATGTGCGGGGCGAAATCTCAGCATAAAGCGGGCCATGATAATTCTCCTCGACCCGATCGAAGGACTGCGCGCCATCCGTGATAAGGCGGGTAAAAACATCTAGCCGGCCGGTCGAGCTTTTGGGATTGGCGACGCCCGAAACGCGGAAAGAAAGTTCCAGCTGCTCCAGCAGGGGGATGACATAAACGCAGCCCGTTTCCAGCACCGCACCGTGGCTGAGGTCGAATTCGTGAATCGCTATTTCCGCAAGCTTGTCGGCCACGCGCGTGGCTTGCCCGGGAAGAAAACTCGCGCGCACGCGATAGGCCTGCGCGCCCAAGCGCAAATCCAAGCTGGCAGGTTGGATTTGTTCGTCCGCGATTTCTTCAGTGGCCAGGATTTCGCGCCGGGCGCGGATGAGACGCTTCAGCACATGGCTCGGCAAAATGCCCGTCGAATTCCGGCCATAGGCGGGACCGCCCGTGTCCTCGGGTCCGCTTGCCTCAAATAGCATCCTGTCCGGTTGCGCCATGAATTGCTGCTGCCGTTTTGCAGCATTCTACATAGCCTTGAGCTCGCGCACGACCAAGTGTGCCGGGCGGGTCATCCAAAGAAATCTGCGAAATCAGGCGGCAAGCGCCGGATACAGCCGCTGCAGCGCTTCCTTGGTGCGCTGATGTTCGGCCAGCACGTCCTGTGTGGCCATATAAAGCGAGCCCTTGCCGTCGCGGCTCGCCTGCGCGAGCGCGCGCGCCGTGGCCGTCAGCGACACGAGGCCAAGTCCGCCGGCAGCGCCCGCGATATCCTGTGCAAGGCGGCCTGCCTGGGTCCAATCCTGTGCTTCGGAGGCGCCTGCAAGCGCCGCGGTCAAGCCCTCTGCGGTCGCCATGTAGGATTGCAGAATCTCGACCAGCGTCGAAAGGCCGAGAGATTTTTCAAGGGTGGCAAAAGTGTTCGAGTCTATCGCCGCGTCGGCGCCATCGAAATCGAAGCTCATCCTGTCCCCTTCTGCATCATCTGCGTGTCCCGTGGCTGTTGTGGACACTGGCGCGGTGAACCAGAAAGTGGCGCCCTTGCCGGTCTCGCTCTCGACGCCGATAGCGCCGCCCATCGCTTCCACGACGCGCTTGGCGACAGCGAGGCCTACGCCCGCGCCGTTGTGCTGGCGGGCATAAGAATCGTCGGCGCGCGCGAAAGCGTCGAACAATACCGGTATGACATCGCGCGATATGCCGGGGCCAGTATCGGCGATCTGGAACCGCACGAAGGCGCGGCCATCCATTTCCGTCACCGGCGCTACCGTGATTTCGACGCTGCCCTTCTCGGTGAATTTCAGAGCATTGTCGGTGAGCTTAAGTAGCACGCGCCGGAGCTGGCGTGGATCAACAGCCACGCGCGGCAGATCGGGCGCGACATTTACCGAAAGCCTCAGGCGCTTCTCCCACGCCTTAGATTGCAGCAGACGCGCCACGGTGCGGACAGCCTGTGCGGCGTTGCCGCCTTCCTTCGGCGCGTCCGGCACTTCGTCTTCGCTGCGCGAGAGATCGATAACGTCATCCAGAAGCGTCGTCAGGCTGCGGCCACCCTCGATCAGCACCTTCACGTATTCGCGTTGGGTTTTTTCGAGCTCGCTGCGCTCCAGCAACTGCGCCATGCCCAGCATGGCGTTGAGCGGTGTGCGCAGTTCGTGGCTCATGGTCGCAAAGAAAGCCGATTTGGCGCGCTCACTGGTCCGCGCTGCATCGCGCGCTACTTCCGCTTCGCGTTTTTCATGCGACAGCCTCACAACCAGCAGCGCGTTTTCGTGCCGGAGGCGGACGCTGTCGTCGATCATTTTGCCGATTGCTTCGCAATAGCTGTAAAGCACGCCGCCAAAGAAGAGGACAAGTATGCTCGTCAGCATCGCGTAAGAACTGCCATCGAGGAACAGCATCACGGCTAAGGGACCAAGCGAACAGGAAGCATGTGCGAGATAGGCAGGGCGATAGGCCGCGCGTACGATGAACTCGGTCGCCGTCATGCCGAGGAAGGCTAGGCAGAGATAGGCTTGCGCCGGGAAGGCATTCGGCACGAACCAGACCACCGCGCCAAAGCCCCAGATGCTGCCGACGATGGCCGAAAAGATGGTGTAACGCCTGAGCCAGATTGCCGGATCGTCGTCGACGCGGCGGGAATCGTAGTTTTGCTTAAGCCTATTGCCAGCCACGGTGGCGACGATCTGCAGCAGGAAGGGCGCGGCCGTCAGCCACAATTGCCCCGGGTGATGGACGATGGTTGCCGCCATGCACAACGCGGCGAAAGGCAGGAAGAGGTAATATTGGCTGAGCGCATACAGCACTGCCACGCGGCCGGCCAGCAGCGCAGTGCTCTCGGTGGCGCTTTCTTTATGCAGCCAGTCATTTGCCATCGGTTAGCCAGTCCTTCGCCACTGCTGGATGCGTTGACGCTGTTACAGGCGAAGCCTAGCTTTTCTGTCTTTCATGAGGCTTAACGCCCGTCCCTATGGCTAACCAACCACAACGAGAACTAGGCCTCTCCGCACACGCCTGGCCGTTCGAGGAAGCGCGCAAGGTGGTGGCGCGGATCGAACGCAAGCGCGCGCTCGGTGGCGAGGTTAAGGAAGTGTTGTTCGAGACCGGTTACGGGCCTTCGGGCCTGCCGCATATCGGCACTTTTGGCGAGGTTGCGCGCACCACCTGGGTGCGCCATGCGTTCAAATTGATCACAGACGTGCCCACAAGGCTGGTCGCCTTTTCCGACGATATGGATGGGCTCAGAAAGATACCAGGCAACGTCCCAAATCAGGAGATGTTGAAGGAACATCTCGGCAAACCGTTAACCTCAGTGCCAGATCCGTTCGGCACGCATGACAGCTACGGCTCGCACAACAATGCGCGGCTGCGCGCGTTTCTCGACCGCTTCGGTTTCGAATACGAATTCCTGAGTTCGACCGAATGCTACAAAAGCGGCCGTTTCGATGCCGCACTGCTTATCGTTTTGCGCAATTACGAGAAAGTGCGCGACATTGTGCTGCCCACGCTGGGGCCGGACCGGCGTGCGACTTACAGCCCGTTCTTGCCCATCAGCCCACGCAATGGTCACGTGCTGCAGGTGCCGGTGGTGGCGTGGAATGCCGACAAAGGTACGATCACTTATGAAGACAAGGGCAAGCGCATCGAGACGCTGGTTACCCGCGGCCACTGCAAGCTGCAATGGAAGGCCGATTGGGCGATGCGCTGGCTGGCTTTGGGCGTCGATTACGAAATGTCGGGCAAGGATCTGATTTCTTCGGTCGAATTGTCGTCGAAGATTTTGCGGGTGCTGGGCGGGGAGCCGCCGGATGGCTTCAATTACGAACTGTTTCTCGATGAAAATGGCGAGCGCATTTCTAAATCGCGCGGCAATGGCCTCACAATCGACGAATGGCTTACCTATGGTTCGGAAGAAAGCCTGGCGCTGTTCATGTATCACAAGCCGCGCGCAGCGAAAAAACTTTACTTCGATGTCATCCCGAAAGCCGTCGACGATTACCTGACGTTCCTTGCCGAATATCAGGCATTGGATGACGAAGCGGCAAAGCTGGAAAATCCCGTTTGGCATATCCACAGCGGCCATCCGCCCAAGGAAAAATATCCTGTTACTTTCGCGCTGTTACTCAATCTGGTGAGCGCCTCTAACGCGCATAACCGCGATGTGCTGTGGGGCTTCATCCGCACTTATGCGCCGGGCACCGAGCCCAGGGATCATCCGGGTCTGGACAAGCTTGTCGGCTATGCGTTGAAATATTACGAAGATTTCGTCCGCCCACAGAAGACTTATCGCGCGCCCACCGAAAAAGAACGCGCGGCGTTGGCCGAGCTTGCCGCCATGCTCGACAGGATGGCTGCCGAACGCGACGCGGAAAGGGTGCAATTCGAGGTCTATGAAATTGGCAAGAAGCATCAATTCGAGCCCTTGCGCGATTGGTTCAAGGCCATCTATGAAGTATTGTTCGGCCAGACGCAGGGGCCGCGTTTTGGCTCGTTCGCAGTTCTGTTCGGTTGCCGCGAAACCGCCGCGCTCGTGCGGCGCGCGCTCGACGGCGCATTTCTCAAGGAGGCGACAGGTTAAGCCATGCGTAAAACGCACATTGCCACACTCGCCATTCTGGTTGGCTTCGCAGCCGCGCCGGCCTTTGCCGATGACACGCCGCAGGCTCTCTATGACAAAGGCGACTATGCCGGAGCAGTTGCCGCTGGCGAGGCAAAGGGCGACGCCGAAGGTCTGACGCTTGCCACGCGCGCAGCACTTTCCGATGCGAAACTGAACAATGCCTCCTGTCTTGACTGCTTTCACAAAGTGGAGGCGCTGGCACAGCGCGCCATCAACGCCGATCCGAAAAAGCCTCAGGCTTATATCTATCTTGCTTCGGCCATGGGCTTCGAGAACCACATCATCGGCACCATGGCGGCGAGCTCGGGGGGCCTTCCCAGCAAGGCGAAACAGGCGATCGACACGGCGCTTTCGCTTGCGCCTAACGATCCGCTGGTGCTGGCGGGGCTGGGCGGCTGGAATATCGAGATCGTGCGCGGCGGCGGCATGTTCGGGCGCTGGCTTTATGACGCGAGCTTCGATGCAGGCGTCAAAACGTTCAAGCAAGCCATCGCGGCCGCGCCCAATGATGTCATCCTCCATTACGAATTTGCGCTCCAGCTTGCGGCTTATGACGCCAAAGGGCAGCGCAAGGAAATCGATACGCAATTAGCGGCGGCCTCATCCGCGTCGGCCCCCGGCGCCTATGAGCGTGCGCTGCAGGCGCGTGCGAAGACGCTAAGCGACCTGTTGGCGAAGAATGACATGGCCGGATTTTCCGCGCAGGTGAAGCGTTACCAGGGTTACCCATGAGCATTACTGGCTTGACCAGATGATGCGGTGAATGAAGCCCAAGTCGGAGAGCTCGAACACGCGGTCTTCGAAACTGGGATTGAAAGATTGCAGCTCGATCCGGCGCGCACTCATGCGCCTGAGCTGTTTCACCATCATCTCGCCTTTTAATGTGCGCACCACCACGCGGTCGCCGCGTCGCACGCTGGCGGCGGGTGAGACGATGATGCGGTCGCCATCGCGGTAAACCGGCTGCATGGATTCGCCGGTGATTTCGAGCGCATAGGCGTGCGGGTCGCCGAGTTCGGGGAAGGCGATCTCCTCCCAGCCTGCGCCCGCGGGGAACCCCGCATCGTCGAAATAGCCATGCGCGCCCGCCTGCGCGAAGCCGATCAGCGGCAAGAAGCGCGAGCCGCGCGCGCCTTGCTCATGCGTGACCAGGGCCACGAATTCTTCCAGCGAAGAGCCGGTGGCCTGGAGCACCTTCGAAATGCTTTCGGTCGAAGGCCAGTGTGGTTTGCCGTCGCCCGCTTCGCGCTTGCTCTTGTTGAAAGCCGTGGGGTCGAGCCCCGCGAGCTTGGCAAGGCCGGAAGGCGAAAGGTTGTGGCGGCCGGCCAGGGCGTCGATGCCTTCCCAGATCTGCTTATGCGTAAGCATGGGCATGCCTGGGTTATGAATACTATCCAATGATATGCTTTTATTCCTATAATGTCAAAAGGCCAACAAGCCCGGTTTTGCCTTGCGAATCCCTGCATTATGGCCGGGATGATGGCGATACTGACTAGCGCCTTACGGGCGCTTCCGGCCGAAGCAGCCCACAACGCAACACTGCGTCTGCTCAGGCTGACCGGGCCCATGCTTGGCCCGGCGCCGGAGGGCGATCCGCGGCTGCAAGTGCAGGCGCTGGGCCTCGTGTTTAACAATCCCATCGGGCTCGCGGCGGGCTTCGACAAGAACGCCCAGCTTCCAGGCGTCATGCTGAAATTTGGTTTTGGTTTCGTCGAATGCGGCACGCTCACGCCGCGTCCTCAAGCCGGCAATCCGCGACCGCGCGTGTTTCGCCTTCCTGAAGATCGCGCGGTGATAAACCGCCTGGGCTTCAACAATTGCGGCATGGAGCGCGCGGGCAAGCGCCTTGCCGCACGCAAGGCAGGGGGTATTGCCGGCGTCAATATCGGGGCCAACGCGGATTCCACAAATCGCATCGCGGATTATGTCGCGGCCTTCAAAAGGCTGGCGCCGCTTGCTTCTTATATTGCCATCAATGTGTCGTCGCCCAACACGCCCGGCCTGCGCGGGCTGCAGAACAGGGACGAGTTGGAGCATCTGTTATGGGCACTCGCCGAAGCGCGCGCGCAGGCAAATCTGAAAACGCCGCTGTTGCTCAAGATCGCGCCCGATCTGGATGGCGCGAGCCTGGACGGCATCGCCGCTGTGAGTCTCGCTGCCGGTATTGAAGGCTTGATTATCTCAAACACCACATTGGCGCGCCCGCCCGGTTTGAAAAGCAGAAATAAAAATGAGGCAGGCGGGCTATCCGGCGCGCCGCTGTTCGCGCCCTCCACGGCGATCTTGAAAGCCATGCGCCAGCGCGTTGGCAAAAAGCTCGTTCTCGTTGGCGTGGGCGGCGTGGGATCTGGCGCGGACGCCTATGCCAAGATCCGCGCGGGCGCTTCGCTGGTGCAGCTTTATACGGCTTTTGCCTATGAAGGCGCCGGCCTTATCCCGCGCATCCAGCGCGAGCTGCTGGCGCTTCTCGTACGCGACGGTTTCGCGCATATCGCCGACGCCGCTGGTGTGGATGCGGCTTAAACTTTGGTCGCATCCTTGATTTCGTGAAATTTATTCAGATCGACGAAACGCCGCCCATCTTCCAGCACGAACAGCACGTCCTCGAACTGCTTGTCCCAGTAGATTTCGTGCGGCAGGTAGGAGTGCCGCGCATAGACCTTGTCGGCAAAAGTATCGTCCATCCCGCTAATGATGATGATGACCTCCATCTGCTCCTTCAGCATGGATTCGCGCGTGGCGCCGTTAAACGGGCTGTCCTTGTCGATCGGGTGCATCACTGTCCATGACAGCGAGAACAGCGGCGAACGCGAGCGCGCGAGCTTCAGTTCCTCCATGCGGCGCATGACGACGCCTTCGCGTGTCATCAGCCTGGCGCGCCAATGTAACGCTTACAGTTGCCTCCATGATCTGGTTGCCGCGCTGGTTGGCGGCGCGGAACATCAGCATGGGCTGGCCATCATAGCGATTAATGACGGCCTTGTTACTGAACACGACGCGCGCGGTGGGCCGCGAAATGCGCGCAAAGACGATGCCGGTGGCCAGCGCGATGTTGAGAATGGCGAAAAATGCTTCCGCCGTGACCAGCACGTTGGCATAGGTAGTCTTGGGCAGTATCGTGCTGTAGCTGACCGATGCCATGGTCTCGACGCTGAAAAGATAGGCATCCCAGAACGAGCCTGGTCGCGCATTTTCGAGGCCTTGGGGATCAAGCAGATAAAGTCCTGCGAACGCCGCATTGAGGCCTGCGAAAATCGCGGCCAGGCCCAGAATGAAAAGCCACCACGGCGCCTTCAGCATCAGGTGATAGAAATCCGTCCAGCGGCCGCCATCTTGGCCCTTGATGACAGGGCGCGGTCCGCCAGTTTCTTTGCGCAAAATGCGCGGGTAAGGCAGTTTCGGTTCTTTCTTCTTAGTCACGTTTCAATCCTTGCGCTGCAAGCGCGGCCAGATAGGCGGCCCACTTCTTCTGCTGATCTGCGCCAAGCTCATAAAAATAATCCCAGGAATAGAGCCCGGTGTCATGACCGTCATCGAAGACGATGCGCACCGCGTAATTGCCCACGCCCTGCACATCGGCGATCTTAACATGGCGCTTGCCCGCCACCGCCAGACGTGGTGCGCCGCCATGGCCCTTTACTTCCGCGCTTTGCGAGTGCACGCGCAAATACTCGGCAGGGAATTCAAAACGCTCGCCCGTGTCGAAGGCGACTTCGAGTTTGTCCTTGGCCGCGTTGAGCCTGATCAGGCTCGGCCAGGGGTGCGCGGCCGCCATTATTCGTCTACGCGGAGCGCGCGGGCTTCATCGGGCAGCATGATGGGAACGCCGTCGCGGATGGGATAGGCAAGCCCCGCAGCTTTGCTGACCAGTTCCTGCCGCGCGCGGTCATAGACGAGCGGGCCCTTCGTGAGCGGGCAGACCAGGATTTCAATGAGCTTGGGATCGGGTTCCACGGCCACGCCTATCAGTTTATCGGATGGCCGCCTGCCGGCTGCTGGGCCGCGGCATTGGCCATTTCGATCAGTGCAATCAGCATCTCGGCGCGTTCGGCAACGCCGGAGGCCTCTAGAAGCGCCTGCTTTTCGTTAGGAGCGAAGGGGCAAAGCACGGTCAGCGCATTGACCAGCAATTCCGCCGGCGCTTCTTCGATCGAACGCCAATCGGTCTGCATCTTGCGCCCTTCGAGATAGGGCCTGAGCGCGGCCGTAAGCTTTTCCCGCGCGATCACAGGTTCCTGTTCCGGCGGGAAAAGATCGCTGGCGAAAGGCGCGTAATCCGCAGTGACCTGGCGGAAAGGCGTGGGCATATCGCGCTCTTCCGCGATACGAAAACGCGCGATGCCGGTCAGCGTGATGAGGTAACGCCCGTCTTCCGTCTCGGCGTAAGAGGTGATACGCCCGACGCAGCCGACATCGGCGAGCGCCGGCCGCGCACTCTTATCGTTTGCATCGCGCGGCTGGATCATGCCGATGATGCGGCTGCCCGCCATCACAGCTTCGGTCATGGCAAGATAACGCGGCTCGAAAATATTGAGCGGCAAATGCCCGCGTGGCAGCAGCAGCGCGCCCGCAAGCGGAAATACGGGAATGACCGCCGGCAAATTCGCGAGTGTGGGATAACGCTGCATGACGCTCACGAGAACAGGATTGTGGAAAGCCGCCGGCGCGTGGCGATGGTGCGCGGGTCGGTTGGGCCCATGGCCTCGAACAGGGTCACCAGCTGTTTGCGCGCGGCCTGCTCGTTCCAGTCGCGGTTGCGCCGCACGATTTCCAGCAACTCTTCGAGCGCGCCTTCGCGCGCGCCTTTGGCCTCAAGGGCCAGCGCGAGCTCGTAGCGCGCCTGCAAATTGCCGGGATCTGCGGCGACCTTCGCACGCAAGGGCGCGTCATCGGCAGCCTTCGACGCGCTTTCCTTGAGCTTCAACTCTGCTTCCACCGCGCGGATGGATTCGTCGTTCGCGCCGTCGGGCCGCACGAGACCGAGCGTCTGCCGTGCACGCTCAAAGTCGCCGCTCGCCAGATAGCATCTCGCCAAGCCGGCCACCGCCTTAGGGTGGCCCGGTTCTTCCTGCAAAATCTGCCCGTAAATTTGCGCAGCGCGGCCGACGTCGCGCGCCTCCAAGGCTTGGGCTGCCAGTGTCAGCAAATCCTCCGCGGGCGAGGGGGCCGCTTCGCCACCCAACAGATGCTGCACAAAGGCGCGCACTTGGGATTCGGGCAGCGCGCCCATGAAGCCGTCCACCGGCTGCCCCTGGCGGAAGGCATAGACGGCTGGGATCGACTGGATGCGCAATTGCTGGGCAATTTCGGGATTGTCGTCGATGTTGATCTTGACGAGCTTGACCGCGCCATTGGCCTGATTGACCGCGCGATCCAGCAGCGGGCCCAACTGCTTGCACGGCCCGCACCATGGCGCCCAGAAATCAACGATAACCGGCGTTTCCGCCGAAGCGCGAATCACGTCGTCGGCAAAGGTCTCGAGCGAACCCTCCTTTATATAGGGGCTCGCCGCTTCCGCCTTGGGGGCTTGGGGTTCCGCGCCCAAGGGGCGTCCACCGGGTCCGATCAGTGCCATGACGTGAAGATGGGCATTTGCGGGACGAAAGAAAAGACCTAAACGGCATAGGCTTTGAGCCGCGCTTCGAGGCCAGCTTTAACCCCGGGCCATTCCTCGCGCAGAACGGAATAATAGGCCGTGTCGCGCCAATAACCACGGGGCATCCACATATGACCGCGGAAGATGCCTTCTTCCTTTGCGCCGAGCTTGAGAATGGCAGCGCGGCTGCGCGCATTGGTGGCATCGGTTTTCAACTCGATGCGGTGATAGCCGCACGCCTCGAAGGCGTTGGCGAACAAAAGCAGCTTGGCTTCTGGATTTACCGCTGTGCCATGGGCGCCTGCCTCATACCAGGTCCAGCCGATCTCGGCGCGCGCGTGCTCGGGTACGATATTGAGATATGACGTCGAACCCACTAAAGCGCCATCTGAAAGCCGCCGCACGGCGAACACCATGCGGCTTCCCGAAGCCATGTCCGTTGCGGTCATGCCGCGCCAGTTCTCGAAACCCTGGCCGCTGCCATCCACCGGCATGTAGCGCCACAACGCGGGATCGTTCGCGACCGCGCGCAGGCCTGCATAGTGCGTGGGCGAGAAAGGCTCAAGCTGTACGAAGCGGCCCTTCAGCACGCGCGGGCCAAAGTTCTTCACAGGTGTCATTGCACAACCGCCGGAAGCGCAACTATGCGCGGTTGGTGCCCGCAGGAGCGGATAAATTTGACCAGATCGTTTGCCGCAATCGTTATGGTGCGGTCGTTGCGCAGCGGATGAAAATTCAATACCGCCGCCGCCATCATTTTTTCGTCGAGCACAGGCGCTACGTGCGCGCTTTTGTCGTTCATCAGCGCAAATGGTGTGACCGATCCGGGCGGCACGCCCAGAGTCTCGACTAACAATTCGCCCGAACCGAAACTGAAGCGCGGGCGACCAAGAACTTTGGCCAGCCCGTTCAAATCCACGCGCTGGTCTTCGCGCGCCACAACCAGCCACAATCCACCTTTCTTGTCCTTGAGAAACAGATTCTTGGTGTGTTGGCCGGGAATGTAGGCGCAAAGTGCGCGCGATTCCGTTACCGTGAATACGGGCGCATGCTCATAAGTTTGCCAAGCGATGCCAAGTTCGCGCAGGCGCGCGTTAAGCGCCTGCTCGCGTGTCTCGGGCGAGGGCAGGCGGGCTTCGAGTGCAGCATTGTCGGAGCCGGACGCTGACATGGGTCTTCCCTAGCGCGGCCGCGTGCCGGGCCGCCAATCAAGGCCGGTCACGTTAAGTTTCCGACGAATACAGCTATTGTATCCGGCGCGCCGCCGCGCGATAAACGGCGCTCTTTGGATGCGGGCGTAGCTCAGGGGTAGAGCATAACCTTGCCAAGGTTAGGGTCGCGCGTTCGATTCGCGTCGCCCGCTCCAAATTCTTCAACCGCCTCAGTTTGTTAGCGCGCAGCTGCTGGACGCAACTTCGCGTCACACCTGCCACAGCCAATGCGGAAAGGTGCCGGCCGCGATGATCGCGCCGGGGCCGATGCCAATCGCATAGGGAATGCCTTCGCCCTTTCGCAGCATGCGCGGCAGCGGTTCGCGCAAGCGCAGCCAGCGATGTTTCATCATCAATGGCAGCACGAAGCGCAACGCAACGATCACAAGCATTCCGGCAAAGCCGATCAGCGAAATATAGAACAGCAGGGGGATAAGGCCGTCGGCGCCGGCCCACAACGCCATCACGGCGATCAGCTTGGCGTCGCCCGCGCCCATCGCGCCGAAGCCATACAGAGTAGCGGCAATGACCAGACAACCGCCCCCAGCCAGCAAATGGCTTTGCCACGCGCCATGCGGCATGTCCGCAAAGGCCAGCGCAATAAAAACAAACAGCAGCGCCAGCACGAGCCAATTGGGAATCGTGTAAGTCGCCACATCTGTCGCCGTTGCCACCAGTGCGAGCACGCAGAAGATCAGAAATACAATGGACATAATGGATTAGACAGTCTCTACGGAGGAGCGTGCGACACGTTCAGTTTGTGGCATCGGTTGCTTTGGGCTTTGCGGCATCCTCGTTTGGCTTTGCGGCTTCTTCTTTCGGCTTGGCCGCATCTTCTTTCATCTTGCGCACGAGTGCGAGGTTTTCCTGCGCCGCCTTGCTATCGGGATTGTCCTGCGCGGCCTCGGCAAAGAATTTTTCCGCGTTGTCGTAATCGCCCTTCAGCATAGCGATGTAGCCGATGTTGTTCAGCGCGCGCGCTTTTTCGCCCTGCGCCACTTCGGCCAGCGCATCGGGATAGCGCTTCATCAGCGCCAGCGCGATTTCCCGGTTGGTGCGTGCAGTCGCGAGATTGGGGTTGCTTTTGAGCACGCCATCGAATTCATGCAGGGCTTCGTCATAGCGCCCCTGCGCCAGCAGCGAAACACCCATATTGTTGTGCACCAGCGATGCATCCGGCGCATATTTCAGCGCCTGCGCGTAAGCCGTTGCCGATGCCTGCCAGTTCTTGGAAAGGTCATTGGCCTGGGCGAGCCCGTTCCAGGCGCGCCATAGCGTCGAGTCCTGGCCGACGGCAATGTTCAGCTCTGTGGCAGCGGCGCTGAGATTTCCCTTGCGCATGTCCACAAGGCCTATGCCCTGCTGTGCGCGTGCCTCATAGCCCTTGACGCTCGATAGTGCGACGAAATCGGCACGGGCGCTGTCGAGCTCGTGCGTACCCAGGTTGCATTCGGCAAGTCCCAGCCGCGCATCGTTGTCGTTAGGGTTCTTGGCCAGTATGACCTGATAGGCAGTCTCGGCTTCCGCATATTGATATGCGGCGAGCTTGTGTTCGGCATCGCCAAGCGCGGCATCGTTGTGCGTTGCGTCGATGTGCGGGGCATTACTCTGAATAGTGTCGCTGTGTGGGGGATTACCCTGTGCGGTGTCGGAGTTGGCGCTTGCACTGGGGCTCGAGGTCTGCTGTGGGGCGGGCTTGGGCAATAGATTATTGAGATGCTGTTTCGTCTGCTGCACGATATTTTGAACGGAGGCGCAGCCCGAAACGAGGAGGGCTGCCGCAATCACCAGATTGCGGGCAAGGACCGCTGCGTGTCGCCGTTTCACGCCTAGTGACCCGTCCCGCTGAGAGAGCGGATCATCATGATCAGGGAGGGGCCAGCCATCACCAACATGGTTGGCGGCACAGTGAACAAGATGCTGCCCATGGCGACTTTCACCGGCATGAGGTTGGCTTTTTCTTCCGCACGCATCAGGCGCTTGTTGCGCATCTCACCCGCATAAACGCGCAGCGTATCGGCGACGCTGACGCCGAACTCGTCCGACTGCTTAAGAACCGTGGTGAAGTTGGCGATATCGTCCACGCCAAGCCGGTCGGAAAAATCGCGCATTACAGCGACACGCTGTTTACCGGCGCGCAGTTCGTCATTGACGATATCGAGCTCCTCGGCGAGCGTCGGGTTGATCTTGACGAATTCATGCGCCACGCGCAGCAAGGCCTGGTCGAGACCGTTGCCAGCGCCGATACATACCAGCAGCATGTCGAGCATGTCCGGGAAGCCCAGTTCGGCGGCTTCCTGTCGGTGCTGTTTCTGGCGACTGACCCAGAGAGTGGGCAGGGAATAACCGAGCAAGGTCACGCCAATAATGACTAGGCCGATTACCGGCACGGAAAAGCCCGACATGAGAACGGGAAAAACCAATGACGCGAGAACAGCAAAGCCAAGGCCAAGCCCCGCCTTCAGCGCGAAATACAAGCGCACCGCCGAAGGCCGCCGGTAGCCCGCGCTGATCAGTCTTTTGCGAATGAGCGACAGCGCGTCCGCGCTCTTCGGCGTCACCAGATCTTCGAACCGCTTGAGGACATTGTCCTCGAGAGAAAGCTGCGGCCTGACGGTTGGTTCGCGGCGCGCATCGAATTGCGCCGGCGTTGCCGCGAGGCGGCGAGTAAACATATTGCGCTGGCGCAGATATTCGCTAAGGCCGTAGGCAACGAGCCCGGTGGCGCTAAGCGCTGTAACAATACCGATTATCAGAACGATGCTCATGGTCTACGCCTTAAACCTTAATAGTGGTAAGAAAGCGCATGACGAAAATATTCATCACCAGAAGCACGAAAGTCAGAACCACAAGATGAGGGAAATAAGGAAAATCCGCCACTTGGGTGAAATAACCAGGCCGGACCAATTCGATACCGCCACCGATTACGAAGGGAAAGAGCGATAGCAGCCAGGCCGAGAAACGCCCCTCCGCCGTCATGGCTTTCACCTTGCGGAACATGCGGAACCGCTCGCGGAGTATGGCGGAAAGCTTTGCCAGCGACTCGACCAGATTGCCGCCTGTCTCCTGCTGGATCTGGACCGCCACGATCAGATAACCGAGGTCAAGCACTGGCATGCGCTCCGACATTTTGACAAAGGCCGTTGTCAGATCCTCGCCATAGCTCACCGCATCGGCCGCAATCCGGAATTCCGTGCCGATGGGTGCGGGCATTTCACTCGCGATGACCGACATCGCGCCGCTGAGCGGATGGCCGACCTTCAGGCTGCGGACAATTAGGTCCAACGCGTCGGGAAGCTGCTCCTCAAATTTCTTACGCCGCGTGCTGCGGGCGCGCATGAGGTAGAGAATGGGAGCGAAGGCCGCGAGCAAAGCCATGCCGATGGCCACGAGCAAAAGCGTGCCAGGCAGGATAACGGCGAAAACGACAAATGTTACGACCGCCGAAATGGCAATCGCAGACAGCAGCCGTTTGACCGAAATGCCCGTTCCCGATTGCGTAACAAGAATTTCCAGAGCGCTCAGAAATGGCACATAACGCATCCACCCGGTGGCTGCGATAATGGCGGGGCGCAGGAGCGATATTGTTTCACCTTCTGGAGTTTGAACTTCGCGCGGCGCCTGCGCAAGGCGCCGGGTAATCACGTCCTCATCGAGGCCGCGAGCCACCCTAAAAAAGCCGACGATCGCATCGGCGAGAAAAATGACGCAAAGGATGACGACACCGTAAATGGCCACGTTGATTATTGTGGACATGGCCTCGTCCCCTATTCGGCTCGGAACAGATCGGCGGGAATGGTAAGGCCGTATTCTTCGCAGCGGCGCATGAATTTCGGCCGGATGCCGGTCGGTCGATGGCTGCCGAGCACATTACTATCTGTGTCTACTCCAGTGCGTTCAAAGCGGATCAATTCCTGCATAGTGACCACATCGCCCTCCATGCCGACCAATTCCTGGATGCTGACGACACGGCGACGGCCGTCACTCAGCCGCTGCACCTGGATGATGACATTGAGCGCCGAGGCGATCTGGCCACGCAGCGCCTTTAGCGGAATCTCAATTCCCGTCATGCCGACCATGTGCTCTAGCCGGGTTAGCGCGTCGCGCGGCGTGTTGGCGTGGACCGTGGTCATCGAGCCGTCGTGGCCGGTGTTCATGGCCTGTAACATATCGAGAACTTCGGCGCCGCGTACCTCGCCCAGAATGATCCGGTCGGGCCGCATGCGCAACGCGTTGCGTAGCAGGTCGCGCTGGCTCACTTCGCCCTGATTTTCGAGATTGGCTTGGCGCGTTTCCATGCGTGCGACATGGAACTGCTGCAATTGAAGTTCGGCGGTGTCCTCGATGGTGATGATGCGTTCCCGGTTGCTGATGTAGCTGGAAAGCGCGTTCAAGAGCGTGGTTTTGCCGGTGCCGGTGCCGCCGGAAATCAACACGTTAAGTCGCGCCTTGACGATGACCTCGAACAGCACTGACATGCGTGCGTCGATTGACCCTGCATCGATCAGACGATCGATGGTGAAGGGCATCTTGGAAAATTTACGAATCGACAGTAGTGGGCCGTCGACGGCGCAAGGGGGGACAAGCGCGTTCACGCGGCTGCCGTCGGGTAGGCGCGCATCGACCCAGGGTTGGGATTCATCCACACGCCGGCCCACGCCACTCACGATCTTCTGAATCACGCGTAAGAAATGCTTCTCATCCTTGAAGCGCGCGGTGGTGTGCTCAAGGCGTCCGTGGCGCTCCACAAAAATCTGCTTGAAGGTGTTGACTAGAATATCGGAGACGGTTGGGTCCTTAAGAAACGGCTCTAGAGGTCCCAGGCCCAGCACCTCGTCCAATACTTCATTGACTAGCTGCGCGTATTCCGGTGTGTTGAGCACGATACCGCGCGCGATCAGCAGTTCCTTGATGATCGGCACTAGCTCCTTGCCAAGCTCATCGCGCGACATGGTGTCGAGTACGCTGAGGTTGAGCATCCCCAACAATTTCTCGTGCAGGAAGACCTTGAGTTCGGTTTTGCGTGCGACCGTACTGGCCACCCGCTCATCGGTTTCGACCGTCGAGGTGAAAATCTGGCCTACATCGGGAGGCAGGGTCTTGCCGGACTTGACGCCGCCGCGCGTGGTTTTCTGGAACATAACTTACTCACGCTCTCCGGAATGACAGCCGCCATCCGCGCGGCGCGATCTCGAATACATCGCCGCCCAGATCCTTGTTGAGCATCTCCTCAAGGCGTGTGGCAAACAGGCTGGTCGGTTTCAGTTGTAAGGCTGGGCGGCCGTGATTGTGCGAGCTTGAGATCAGCGCGTGGTCGTCAGGGATGATGTAATCAACCTGGCGGCCAACGGCCTTGGCGAATTGCGAAACCGTGAGCTCGCTCCCTTGTGTTATGGAAGTAGGCTGCTTGTTGAGCACGATCTTGAGCGGCACTTGTGTCAGGTCTTCGTCACGAAACAGATCGAATAGGCGGTTGATACGATGCACCGCTGGCACGCTTAATTCGCTGACAAGGTAAAGGGTCGAAGCCGAGCGCAGCGCGGTCTCGGTCCATGGCGCAAGCGCTACCGGCATATCGACAATAATATATTGATAGCTGCGCTTCGCGAGGCGCAGGATATCGCCGACCAACCGCGCATCGAAGGATTCGAAAGGCAACGGCGTTTTCGGTGCGGTCAGGATGCGGAGACCGCTTGCATGCCGCAACATCATGCTGTCGAGCATCTCGCGGTCGAGCCGTTCGGGATCTTCGAAAAGATTCTCAATAGGCGAGGTTGTCGGTAGATCGAGTAAGCTTGCACAGGTGCCAAACTGTATGTCGAGATCGAGCAGGCAGGTGCGTGGTTTATGAGCCGCATTTGTCAGCGCGAAGGCGGCGTTTACAGCCAGTGTCGTTGCCCCTGCGCCACCCGCCACATGTATGAAAACGAGCGTCCTGGCACTTGCGGTCTGGCCATGGTCGTCAGTATTGAGGTGGCGAACACGGCCAAGAACCTCGCGCGCTTCGCCGGTCTCGATGGGCTTTAAGAGCACGTCGTCAGCGCCCGCGCGTATGGCACGCAGCGCGGCCAGATCGGTGGCACGATCGGTAAGCGCCACCACTGAAGAGCCAATAGGCGCCGCTTTCTTTAACTCGCGGATTTGCTCGAGGTCCTCCGGATTGGAAACATCGGCGTCGAAGAGCACAGCGGTCGGCGTGGAGCCATCAGGCATGACGAAATTGGCCACATCCGCATTGCGCCCGATGATTTGGACTGCGACTTCGGCCAGCGGCTTCAGTGCGTAGAGCACTTCGGCACGCGCTGGCTCCGAGCGCAGCAGTGCTAGGATTTTCAGTTCATGGGTTTCTGTCGTGGGCTTGCTGGCGGCAAGCTCGGCCGCCATAGAGGCCAAAGGCGATTGAGCAGAAGACTCATTCGTCGGTTCGATTTTTTGGTTCCGTTTCTTCGCCATTATCTGCTTCCACTTGGCAAGACCCGGCGCCAACTCGCACGAAATAGGGGCACCCGATTATGGGGTAGTACCAGAACTACCACCTGAGTCTGAGCCAGAGTTTTCCTTTGTATTAACATCCGGAGGCGTCTTCACCTTATCTGTAGCATATCGCTTCTGCGCTTCCGCCGCATTTTCACCATTGGTCGTCATCGGCTGACCACTGGGCGCGTTGGGATTGGCGAGTTGCACGGTAATGTTGTTACGCACCGCATCACCGAAATGCGGGTCCCTGTCTGCCTCAGCCGCACAGGCCTGCATCAGCAAAAGGCAGGGTAGCACACACAAGAGTATGGTTTTGGTCATGGCAAGATATACCCATAGGTTCCATCGATACCGCCGCCAGGCGCGGGGTTGCCGTTAAGTTGCCCCAGGCCAAACAGCGCCATCGGAGATGGTAACTGCACTTCATCGGTAGGCGACATCAAGGCCTTTGCCACCACCGGCTGCACGAGATGCACGGTGATGAACACGACCAGCTCTGTCTGGTTGTGTTTATAGCTGGTAGAGCGCATCAGCGCACCGATGATGGGCAAATTGCCGAGGCCCGGCAGCTGGTTGATGCCGTCCTGGAAATCGTCCTGGATTAAGCCGGCGATGGCGAAGCTTTGGCCGTCCTTGAGCTCGATCGTCGTGTTGCTGCGGCGGACCTTGAAGCCTGGCACCGTTATTCCATTCGTAGTGATCGAAACGGTTGGGTCAATAGAGCTTACTTCGCTCTTGATCTCGAGATTGACGGTGTCCTGAGCGATTACAGTAGGGGTAAACGACAACCCAACGCCGAAATCCTTATACTGAATCGTGGTCAGGCCGCTGCCACCGGTTGAGATCGATTGCGGCACCGGGATGGGCACTTCGCCGCCTGCAAGAAAGCTGGCGCTGGCGCCCGAAAGTGCACTGATGTTGGGCTCGGCCAGCGTACGGAGAATACCTTTCTGTTCCAGTGCGTCAACTGTTGCACTGAAGGTGTAATTGCCGCTGATCAGGCTTGCCACCGCGGCGCCGAACGGTGTGTCTGAGATACCCTGACCAGTGGTCGAAGTGATCAGATCTTTGCCGCTGGTCAGTGAGTAATTCGTGTTGACCCCAAGTTCCTTTAAGGCCGAGCGCTGCACTTCGGCGAAGCGTACTTGCAACAGCACCTGCTGGCTGCCGCTGATGCTGAGCATGTTGGTCACACCAGTCGGGCCGGGCGCAAAATGCCCGGCAAGTTCTGCAATCGCGCGCAGATGATCGGCGCTGGAGACCGTGCCGCTCAGCAGGATTGAATCACCGGCTGGGCGGATGGTGACGGGGTCGCCCGGCGCCACTTCTGCTATACGCTCGCGCAAGCCGTCGAGATCGTAAGTGACCTCGACATCCACGATGGCGATGACTTTGTGGTAGGCGTCGGTCAGGCTGACATTGGTGGTGCCGCGCGCTTTGCCCAGCACATAGAGCATATTGTCCGATAAGGGCTCGACGTCGGCGACATCCTTGCTGCCGACGGTGATATCCTTGAACGGCCGCTCGACATGGATGAGCTGCGACTTGCCCACCGCGACGACGATCTGAACCGCCTTGCGCGCCCCATCGATCTCGATCATGCCGGTATAGGCCGGGCGCACATGATGGTGATGCGTGCGCGTGGCAGCGGGCGCATCCCCTTCGGCGGCGCGCGCTGGTGCCAGGGCAAAGGCGGCGAAAACGAAAAGGGCCCCCAAAACCGAAGCAACGAATTGCTTTCGAATACCCAATATACTCTCCACTGTCTCACCGCTTGATCGGGCCAGCGCCAGGGGCGGGCGCAAACCCCGTTTCGGCGGTTATTGCGGTACGGCTTTCTCAACTAGTGCTGTTCAGGCCGTAATGAATGCGCACCGTGGGCCCGGCCTGGCCTGGCGCTTGAGGACCGTTTGTCGAAAGATCACTGGTGGCGATGCGCGCGGAAGGCACCTGTCCAACCGTCTCGGCGTTGCGCAGCGAAAGGCTGAGCGTGCCGACCTGCTGGGCCAGCGCGAGCTTCTGCGCCTGCTCTGGCGTTACTTCCACAGTCGCGGTGCGCGCGACTTCAGGCCGCTCTCGGGTCTGGTCGCTCACCTGGTCGACGCCCAGCACGGTGATGTTCTGCAGGATGACGTCGGTCACGCGATTTTCGTTGTCGTTGCCGGTGGTGCGCGTCAGCATGATGTCAACGTGATCGCCGGGCAGCACGAAGCCCGCCACGCCGCTGACGTCGTTCACCGGGATGGCGAAGGCACGCATGCCGGGCGAAACCTGGCGCGACAACGTCCCGCGCGAGCCGAAGCCGGAAATGTCGGTTTTCAGGACCGGCTCGCCGGCGCCGATCTGTTTCAGCGCGATGCGGTCGGCTTCGGTCTTGGCGCCAAGAAAGACATCGTCAATGCTGGCAAACGAGGTTTGCGGAACCGATGTCCGCGGCCAGGGCACGGCCTTAAGATATTCGCGGTGTATCGGCGTGCCGGCGGCGAAATCGCTAATCGCCACCACCACAGTGCCGGTTTTGTCCTGGTCGGCCTCAGCATCGGGCCTGGCCGAGCTCAAGTAAACGCTCAGCAGGATGAGCGCTATGCCAGCCAGCACCACTCCAACAATGAGGCTGATAACCGAGCGTTGCATTAGCCATCCTTCAAGAAACGACAAAAACGCTGTTGCTCAACAGCGGCTTCTGCAAGTGATTTGGCGGCGGTCAGATGACCGCCGCCACGATCCAAGCAAGCGAAACAGCACATAGATTACGATCCATGTGCCGCAGCCGATTGCAATTACGGAGGAGTTCTCGGAAGTGGTTGACAGTTGCCGCTGCATTTGATCCCAGTGCCGATTTGGTTAGCGGGGGCTTTCAAGTTAGTCATCACGCAGCCAACCGATTGTTATCGCCCCGACCACCATAGCTGCGGCCAACGCCACCCATTCCACCGTAACCAGTCCGTCTTCGCTCCTGGCGAGGCGGCTTATAAATCCTCTACGCGCTTTCATTGACTTCCCTTTCCGAAAAAATCGCGCAAGCGTGCGCATCCAGTCCACTGCTCTGGGCACGAAACATCATGATGAATGCAGAGACGGCTTGCCCCGCTGTCCCCACCAAAACCCCTGCGCCTAGTATGTCTAACGCAAACTGCGGCAAGCAAAGATTTCAGTGGATAATATACACAATCCCTCGGTTTTTAGGGAACTGATTTCGGAATTAGTAACCAGCACCAATTTGCCAAAAATACCAATAAGTTAAGCGGGTTAGTTCCGACCGGCAGTATGCCGGTAGCAGTTGTTTTCCTGCGTATTATAGTTAATTCCGCCGCAGGCGGTGGCAAGGATGACACGCTTTCGTGACTAAGAAACATCAATATGATTATGGAGGCGTCTGGGTGGTCGTCGTGTTGGCAACGCCGCCAATCGTCGAACCGACCGTGTTCGATTGAGTTCTCCACACTGGTGAGGGCTATCCAGGCAATGGCGACCGCGCCAATGACCACCGCGGCCGCCAATGCAACCCATTCGACAGTGACAAGGCCCGTTGTCCTCTCGCGCAAAACTGGCGAGGCGAGAAAAACCGCCTCCACCTCCGGTTGAAGTTTTTCATCTTACGACTCCATTCCCTAACCCCCATGTTATAGAAACGGGCGGGCAATGTAGAGGGCAACATTCGGGAATCGTAACCGGCGGCTCTGCAATCCGTTGCGATTGCAGCCGGTTTGCATATCGCGATTTTATGATGACCTCCCAGGAAGCAACCCCAGACTCAGCCAACACCGTTACGTCGGCATCAAAGCGCAAATATTCGGGCGCGCTTTACGGGGCTTTGGCCATTGGCGGCGCGGCTTATTTTATCTTTTATGGCTATTCATATTTCGGGGGCTCGCACCCGCCTTTAGATCCGTCCGGCATTCCCGTCGGCCGCGATTTCATGAACACCTGGATGTCGGGCCGCGCGGCGCTGGGCCACGATCCGGCGGCATGGTTCGACCGGCGATGTCTATAACGACGCGTTGCGCCAAATCCTCGGGCTCTCAAGCGACACCCCGCTCTACAATTGGTCGTATCCTCCGCACATCCTGCTTTTCACCTGGATCCTGGGCTTACTGCCTTATCTGCCCGCGTGGATTCTGTGGAGCGTGGCGGGTTATGCGGCGTATTTTTTCACCGCCACGCAAGGCGAGCAGCCTTTCAATCGTCTGGCTTTCATCGCCACCTGGCCCGCCGGCACGCTCAGTTATTTTTGCGGCCAGAACGGTTTTTTCAGTGCGGCGCTGATCATCGGCGGATTCACGCAGCTGGAAAATCGCCCCGTTTTGTCTGGCGTGCTGTTTGGCTTGCTGACGCTGAAGCCACAGCTGGGATCGCTGTTGCCGGTAGTGCTTATTCTGCGCGGCAATTGGCGCTGTTTTGCCGCGGCTTCGGCAACGGCAATCCTGCTTGCAGCACTCACGACGGTCATCTACGGCGTCCATATCTGGGCGGATTATCTTAATGTCGCCGTGCCAGTGCAAAATTACATTTTGCGTGGCATTCAAGGCTGGTCGGTGCGGGGAATGCCGACGGTTTTCATGAATATGCGGGCGTTTGGTTTCTCGCCTGGCGTTGCCTGGATGGTGCAGGCGCCCTTTTCGCTGGCGGGATTAGCGGCAGTGATCTGGACCTTCTGGCGCAGACGCGATCCGCTTCTGTCTTGCGCGGTTTTTCTTGCCGCCACGTATCTTTTCACGCCTTACGCATTCGTTTACGACATGGTCGCCTTCGGCTGGATGTTCGTTAAATTAAGCGCGCGCGACGACAGCAATCTGATCGATGATCTCCTTATGATTTCCATCTGGAGCATGCCGATCATCACCACTCCGTATCCTTATTACGGTGAGCCCGCGCTTTCGCTCTTTCTGATGATTTTGCTGATCCGGCTGCTGTGGCGTCTTAACCGTGATGACGCCACGGCCTTGGACGAAAAGGCTGATTCCCCTCAAATTGCTTTCGCCAGGACAAGCCTGTAAAATTTACAAATTAAGCGTGAGGGGCAGCGTAGGGTAAAATGCGAATCTCAAGCTTTGGCCGCAAGCGCGCCCGGCTGAACCGGTTCGGCCGCGAGCAGGGTGGCGTCATCACTGTCGAGTTCGTGATCTGGATCCCGGTGTTTCTGGTCATCATGGGGTTCATCGCGGACGCGACTTCGCTTTATCTGATGCAGGCAGACATGTGGAATGTCGCCCGCGACACCACCCGCCGCATGACGACGGGCCAGTTAAGCGGCCCCGCGGCTGAGACCTATGCCGCAAGCGCGCTGCTCTATCCCAACAGGCCCTACACCATCGCTGCGACGCAAGGCACAGACGACGTGGTCGAGATCAGCATCCCAGTGAAGGACGCCAGCATTTTTGGCGTGCTCGCCGCGTTCGGTGGCTTCAGCAATTCCACCCTCGACGCCAAGGTCACCATGCGCGACGAAACGGCGGTAACCCTCATGATGCGCTTCCGGTCCTTCCTTAAATTTCCAGGCGACAGGTGCGGCTCGGCGTCGGTGTTCGCAATTTGCCTGATCCCAGCGTTTCTAGCGCTGGGCGGGCTTGCTATCGACGGGGCCAATGCCTGGCGCGAGCGCACCATGCTTCAAGCAACGGCGGACGCGGCGGCGCTGGCCGCCGTCGTGGATTTGCCCGATGCCAATAAGGTCTTAGCGGATGCACAGTCTTATGCAGCAAAGAACATGCCGGTAGCGAGCAATGGCGACGTGTTGGCCAATACGGACATCATCACCGGCTTTTGGGACAGCAACGCGCGTACCTTCACGCCCAACGGCGTGCCGCTGAACTCGGTGCAGGTGACGGTGAAGCGCTCGGCCGCAAATAACAACTCGCTCTCTACCTCATTCCTGTCGGTGATCGGAATGAATAATTGGAATATTGTAACGACCTCAATTGCAACAAAGAATGCCACGAACATCGACTTCTATCTAATGCTTGATGATTCGCCGTCCATGGCAATTGCTGCAACGCAGAGCGGTATCACTACTATGGTGACTTACACGCAGAGTCAGGGCGGTTGCGCATTCGGCTGTCATGAATTGCACCCATCAACCGATAATCTTGGTAACCCCAATGGTGCAGATAATTATACACTTGCTCGAAATCTAGGCGTGGCGTTGCGCATTGACACTTTGAATCAAGCGACACAAGACCTCATGATCACAGCGCAGCAGACCGAGAACGCGAGTTTGTCTCAGTACAGGATGGCGATATATACATTCGATATCGGATTTAACACCCTTCACACTTTGACATCAAATCTTAGCACAGCGCAATCGGCAGCCGCCAATATCGCTGTGCTGGAGGTGTATGCAAATAACTGGCTCACCTCTACCAATAATAACAACGATGTAGACACAAACTACGATAACGCAATGAACAAAATCAACTTGATCATGCCCAACCCTGGTAAGGGCACCAATGCTAGGGGCGATTCACCTCAAGAAGTGTTGTTCTTCGTCACCGATGGAGTGGAGGACGAAAGCGTCAATGGCAATCGTAATCAATCTGTTTTGAACACATCATGGTGCACTACGATAAAGAATCGAAACATCAGAATCGCAGTCTTGTATACAAGCTATCTCCCGCTACCTACCAATGCTTGGTATAATACCTGGATTGCTCCATTCCAGAATAACATAGGGCCAACCCTGGAAAGCTGTGCTTCGCCCGGTCTTTATTTTGAAGTACAAACCGGCGGAGATATTTCAGCGGCAATGAGCGGGTTATTCAAAGCAGCGGTCGCAACCGCGAGTTCTTGTTCAGTAACTGCCCACATCTCACCTCGAGACAAGTAACTGAGCCGCTTAACAGGGAATGGCGGTACTCGTTGAACCCGGTCGCATCGCCTGCCCGTGAATAAGCCAGCCGGACCGACCGGCGGCCTTAGCAAAATGATTATTCTGCGCATTCTTTGACGCAAATCACGTGACCAGAATGACGCCGCCCACAACAAGCGCGGCGGCGGCGCCCTTTTGCAGCAAGCTTCCCCGCGACAAATTTTCTCTGGCTAGTCGTGGAAAGAATCTCGATAACACAACCCCAAACGCGAAGACGAAAAGCGTGGATGTACTGGTGATCGCCTGAACCAGGCTCAACGGGGCAAGGATCATCGCGTAGCGCGCGCCCAACCCGCCCCCAAGATTGATCAGCTCGTTGGCCGCATTAATTGTGGTCATTGCCCATGGATGAGAACGAAACAGGCCGAAGAATTGGCGGCGGTTCTCCGCGGATGCGAGCAGTCCGATGCCGAATAAAATCTCGCCCACGAACATCCAGAATGTGGTGCTCCAGAACTCATCCTCCACCGCAAAGAGCTTGAAGATGACGGAGCTGAGCGCCAGCGAGAACGCCGCCGCAACCATCAAGAATACGAACCCTGGCCGAAAACGTGTCCTCCTGTGCTTACCAAATTGCAGCGAAATCATCAGCGCGCCGCAGACGATGAGGCCGCCGCCGAGCATTTGCGTTACCGTCAGTGTCTCGCCGAGCACGACATACGCCAACGCATAAGAAAATAGCGGCGAGGTTTGAAAAAACGGCGCAACAACGGAGGCTTCTTCATTCTGCAACGCGCGCAGATAGAAATACATGGCGCCCATATAGAGAATGCCGGAAAATCCGATAATGATCACATTGCGCAGCGGAATTTCGATGGCTTGCGGATCGAAAAACCAAATGAACGGCAGCGGTACGATGCCGATAAGCGCCGTAAAGATGAGCAACACCGCCACATGACTGCGTTTGAAATATTGTTCGACCAGATATTTATCGATGTGCGTGGACGCGGCCCAAAGAATTGGACCGGAAAAAGCAAACAACAACCACGTCATTTAACTTGATTCACTTTCCCATGAGCAGTGCCGCCGCCTGATCCAACCGCTCGCTGTAAGCATTAAGCGCGCCCGCGGTGAACTTGGCGTAACGGCCGGCATCGGCCCAGCGCTGATCTTCGATCGCCTCGCGTACGCCGGGCAGGGTCTTGGTCTCGTAGCCGGTGAAGCGTCCTGGCGCGTAAATCAGATTCTTGTACCAGGGACGGCCGGGCAGGCCGACCGCAGGCGCCAGCGTTTGGTCGATGTCGCGCATCAGCGCCTGCAAGCGGGCTTGCTGGCCTGCATTAAGCCGCGCGGCATTCTTGGCGAAAGCATCGTCATAAGCCTTGGCGCTACTCTTAAGTCTGTTGATTGCGTCTTCCAGCGCTGCGAGATCGATCTTAGGAACGGGCAGTAATGCCGTCGGCTGGCCGCTCGATTTGGTCGGGTCGGCCACCAGCGTGAAAGCGCTATCGCGCAGCAATTTCGTTTGTGTTTCAGCTTCCTCGCTCTTGTCCTTGATCAATTTCTTGATTTCGGTGAGGTACTCCGAGATCGCGTCAGCGAAACCGCTTGCACGCTGCAACGGCAGATCGCTGTCGGCCGTGCGCAACACCACGCGGCCAATCGTCTTCGCTAGAAGCGCGTCGTAAACGAAACCTGGATCCACAAACCGGCTGTGGTGCTCGAAAGTGTCATAGCGCGAGTGATAGACGCCGGTGCTACTGCCTTCACCGCCATACTCGATATTCAGCGCAGGCAAGCCCAGATGTTCGATGAAGCTCGAATAATCCGAGCCCGAACCCATCGCTTCGATCGGGAAATCTTTTGTGGGATCAGCCGCGATCTTGGCCTCTTCCTTTATGTGCGGCTTGGCATCCGAGGCGAGTGCGTCAAGGCGCATCTTGGCGCGAAGGCGCTGGCCGACAGGCACGCTCTTTTCGGGATCGATCACGTCGGCGGCGACCATATTCACTAGATGCTGAAAATCATGGCTACCATCGATCTTAAGAATGTCCCCGGCCATTGGTGTCGGAATTGACGTAAAGCACGGCCTTCTGCTTCAACTCGTCCGCGTGGGTTTCCACCCATTCGGTGGAGCCTAACAGCCCTGGCTCTTCGCCATCCCAGCTCAAATAGACAAGCGTGCGTTTGGGCTGCCAGCCTTGCTTCGCAAGGCTCGCCGATGACTTTCGCCTCCTCGAGCAGCGACACCTGGCCCGAAAGTGGATCGCTGGCGCCAAACACCCATCCATCATGATGATTTCCGCGCATGACCCATTGGTCGGGATAGGTCGAGCCCTTCATCATCGCGATGACGTCATAAATTGTTTTCAGGCTCCAATCGGAATTGACTGCGAGATGAACCATCGTGTTGCCGGAATCGACCCGATAGGTGATAGGCAGCGCGCCGCGCCATTCCGGCGGCGCCACATGGCCACCCATGGCTGCCAGCAGTACTTGTGCGTCGGCATAGGAAATCGGTAGCGCCGGAATCTTCAGCAGCGTTTGCGCCTGCGATCTGTCCAGCCGTGTCGCGTCTGCTGTCGCGCCAACGCCCGGGGTCAATGGATCGCCGGGATAGATCTGCATGATCGCAACCGAGCCGCGCTGGATGCCATGCGGTGGCCGCGCCGGGCCATTGGGATAGGTTGCGTCGACGGAATAACCATCGTCGGCCGGATCGGAGTAGATGATGCAACCAACAGCGCCGTGATCCTGCGCGAGTTCCGGCTTCAAACCGCGCCAGCCATGGCCATAGCGCGCGATGGCGATCTTGCCTTTGACGCTAATACCAAGTTTCTCAAGTGTCTTGTAATCGTCCTGCATGCCGTAATTGACGTAGACGAGGCCCGCAGTCACGTCGCCATCGCCCTGATAGGCGAGATAGGCCGGAAGTGCCGGATCGGTTGCCGTCGCGCTGGAATCGCCAGGGATTGGCGGCTCCTGCAGCGTGACCTTGAACGGCTTGGGCGCTAGCATCTCCAGCGTCTCGGAAACGGGCGTAGGATATAGCACCTGGAACGTCTCGATATGCGCGTCCCAGCCCCATTGCTTGAACCAGCCGAGTATGGTTTCGGCATTGGCTTTGTCGTGCGGCGAGCCCACATGATTGGGCTGGGCAGCAAGCAGCTTCATCCAGTCGCGCATTTCGTTGGGCTGGACGGCCTCGTCGAATTTTTGTTCGAGCGCCGTTTCGGCGTCTGGCGCCGATGCAGGAACGGCTGCGCTCGCGGCCAAAGCGCCCGCGAAAATAAGGCTCGCGCTGGCGAGCAGAACGACACGGTGCATAGCTACCCCCTCATGGGTCTTTGACCCATATTGAAATCACACAACATCACCCGCGACCCAGCAAAAGCAAGAGCAAGGAGGGTCCCAGTAAAGCCTAAAACGTCACGGCTGCCTGAGGCGGTTCGTCCGCGCCTAGCAGCGCGCCTTTGGCTTCGCGGCCAAAAGCTGCCAACAACACGATAACGATGGCGGCGCTCCCCGCGACCAGCATCAGGGCCCAGGAATAATTGCCGCCCCATTGGGCGGCCAGGCCCGTCTGCAAAGGCAAATTGATGGCCGCAAACAAATTACCCAGTTGATAGGTAAACCCTGGAAATGTGCCGCGCGCCTGATGCGGCGACAGCTCGTTTAGATGCGCGGGGATAACGCCCCAGGCGCCCTGCACCATGAACTGCATCAGGAAGGCGCCAACGCCCAGCCACAGCGGTGCTTCGGCAAATGCCCACAGCGGCAACACCAATAAGGACAGCAAAGAGGCAATGATAATGGTCCGCCGCCGACCCAGCCATTCCGATATGGAGCCGAAAAAGAGCCCGCCCGCAATCGCGCCCAGATTCAACACGATCAGGATGGTGCTGACGGTCAGGTGCTCGAAGTGATGCTGCACGCGCAGGAAAGTGGGGTAGGCGTCCTGCGTGCCGTGGCTGAAGAAATTGAACGCTGTCATCAGCACGACAGCGTAGATAGCGAGCGGCCAATGCTTTTTCACCACGGCGATCGTGTCGTCGAAAATGTCCTCTTTCACTTTCCAGCCGGGCGATTCCGGCACGCTGCGGCGGATATAAAGGACAAGCAGCGCGGGGATAACGCCCACCATGAACATGCCGCGCCAGCCGATAAGTGGGAATAGCGCGAAATAAACCAGCGAGCCGATCAGATAGCCCGTGGGATAACCGCATTGCAGCAGGCCCGAAACCAGCCCGCGCGCTTTGGGCGGGATGGTCTCCATGGTGAGAGAGGCGCCGATGCCCCATTCGCCACCCATGGCGACGCCGAAGAGGGCACGGATGACCAGCAGCACGGTGATGCCGGGCGCAAAACCCGAAGCAAAAGCCAGCACGGAATATAACAACACGTCGACCATCAGCACCGGTCTGCGGCCGTAACGGTCGGCGGCGCGGCCGAAGAGAAACGCGCCGATGGGACGCATGGCCAGCGTAAGAAACGTTGCCCAGGAAACGGTCTCGACATCGGTGTGGAACTCGGCGGCGATGTCCTTCAGCACGAACACCAGCAGGAAGTAATCGAAGGCGTCGAGCGTCCAGCCAAGGAAGCTCGCCACAACGACACTTTTTTGCGCTTTTGTCCAACCCGACAGCGCTTCAATGCGCATGCTCAACCCCAATTTAGAATCGGCGGTTGTTATTTTGCTTTATTAAGCCAAGTGGTGGGATTCAAACTGTCCACCATCGAGCTTGGGATCAGAATAGTCGCGCCGCGTTCCTTGGTGGTTTCGTAGATGATGTTCATAGCGCGCAAATGCAGTGCCGCCGGATTATTGGCATAGGTCGCAGCAGCTTCGACGAACTTCGCCGCCACTTCCGCTTCGGCGGAGCCCAGGATGACACGCGCTTGCTTCTCGCGCTCGGCCTGCGCCTGGCGAGACATGGCGTCCTGCAACGCCACGGGAATCGCCACATCGCGGATTTCAACTGCACGCACCGTAATGCCCCACTCGCCGATTTTCTGTCCGATGGAATCGCGCAAATGCGCATCGGCTTCCTCGCGATCGGACAACAGCGTCGCCAGCATGGAAGAGCCGATAGTTTCACGCAAACTCGTTTGCGCCACGCGGTCAATAGCTTCGCGGTAATTGGTGATGTTGAGCGCAGCCTTTTGCGCGTCATGCACCTGCCAGAAGATAATCGCGTCCACATTCACCGGCACGGTGTCGCGTGTCAGCGCTTGTTCGGCGGAAAATGCGGTGGTCTGGATGCGCCCGTCGATGATCGCGGTCACGGAATCGACAATGGGGATGATCATGAACAGGCCGGGCCCTTTGACGCTCTGCAATTTGCCAAGCCTCAGGATGACGAATCTTTCCCACTGGTTCGCCATTTTCAGCGCCAGCGAAATGAAAAGCCCAAGCGCAAAGAACGCGATGCCAAGGCGAAGATCGACGAACTGCACCGAAAACGCGCCGGCGAAGAAACAGATAACAGTCAGCACAAGAGTGACGGGGTTCATTTGGGGCTCCTTTGCTCGCGGCGTTGTGAAGCATAGGCCGGTAAGCGTTGTCGCTGATTGTTTTACTTAATGCCCTTCAGGCCACTGAAATACAAAGGAATTTTTACGCCCGCAGAGTCCACCGCAGATTGCACGGGTGTAACCTCGCGGCTTTGGAATTGCTCCCCGCATTGGCTAAGGTTGCAATCCGATTTCGGAAGCGAATTTTCAAGGGGGAGCCCATGATGATTTTACACCACCGGTCTGCCGCACAGATTGCGTTTGCCGCGGTACTTCTGCTTGGCACGAGCTCCACGAACGCCGCTGATAATGCGGTCAGCGGCCAATCCCGATCAGAAATATGTCTGGGATTTAAGCGATCTTTATCCCACGCCCGAAGCTTGGACGGCCGAGCACGACAAAATCAAGGCCGAGACCGACAAGCTCGATCAATACAAGGGCACCCTGGGCAAAAGTGCGGCCGCGATGCTGAAAGCGCTTTCCGCTATTAGCGAAGTCAATAAAGAAACCGCACGGCTTAATGTCTATGCCAGCCTCAAGGGTGACGAGGATTTGAGCAATTCCGCGAGTCAGGAACGTCGCCAGCTCGCTCAAGCGCTGTTTACCGAAGCAGGCGAAAAGACCGCGTGGCTAGCACCGGAAATCCTGAAAGTGGGAGCGCAGAAGGTTGGGGCATTCGAAAAAAGCAACAAAGAATTGGCTTCGCGCTTCGATTTCTTTCTCGCCGATACGTTGCGCGCAGCGCCGCACACACTGAGTGCCGAATCCGAAGGCGTTATCGCCGCTGCAGGCGATGTGATGCAGCAACCCGATAACATCCGCGACCAGCTCGCGCATAGCGATCTGCAGTTTCCCACCGTTAAATTGTCAGACGGCACGGAGGCGAAACTTAGTGACGCTGCTTTCACCAAATATCGCCAGCTGGACGATCGCAACGACCGCAGAAAGATATTCGATGCGTTCTATGGCGCCTATCAGAATTACGCGCACACCTTCGGCGCAACCCTGACCACGCAGGTGATGACCGAAGAGTTCAACGCCAAGGTGCGTCACTTCCCGAGTGCGCTGGCAGCGGCCACCTTTGCCGACAACATGCCCGATGCGGTTTACCGCACGCTGGTGGCTCAGGCGAACGCAGGCCTGCCCGTGCTCTATCGCTATCTGAAGCTAAGAAAGCAGATGCTCGGCATTAAGGACGATCTGGGCTATGAGGACATGTATCCCAACATGTTTAAGCTCGCTAACCCACCCAAATTTTCGGTCGCGGATTCCGAACGCATCACCATCGATGCGTTGCAGCCCTATGGCGACGAATATCTCGATCTGCTGAAGAAGGGATTTGCCGGGCGCTGGATGAACGCCTATCCACAGCCACACAAGGCTTCGGGCGCCTATATGAATGGCTCGGCCTATGACGTTCATCCCTATCTGCTGCTCAACCACAACGACGATTACAATTCGCTTTCCACAATCGCCCATGAATGGGGCCATGCGGTGCACACAATGCTCACCCATGGTGCGCAACCCTTCGAGAAGTCGAACTATTCGACCTTCGTTGCCGAAACGGCCTCGATCGGTAACGAGATGATGCTGAACGACTATATGGTCGCGCATGCCAAGAACAACGAAGAAAAGCTCTATTATCTGGGGCAGGGGCTGGAATCGATCCGCACCACCTTCTTCCGCCAGGTGATGTTCGCTGAATTCCAACTTGCCATTCACGAGGAGCTGGAAGCGGGCCGCCCGCTGTCGGGCGAGCGGATGACGACCATGTATTGCGACCTAGTGAAGAAATATTACGGCGAAGCCGAAGGGGTGACGAAGATCAATCCCACCTATTGTATCGAGTGGGCAGTCGTCCCGCACTTCTATTACGGCTTCTATGTATGGCAATACGCCACCTCGATGGCGGGCGCGGCGCAATTAACCGACGACATCATCAGCCAGGGCACACCCGCGCGCGACCGTTTCATCGCCATGCTGAAAGCTGGCGGCTCGGACTACCCCTACAATCTGTACAAGAAAGCCGGCATCGATATGGCTAGCCCTGAGCCGTATCAGAAGCTTGTCGCGCGCATGAGCCATATCTTGGATGAGATCGAGGCGTTGCAAAAACAGCAGTAAAGGATATTCAAAAGCGAAATCCCGCCGTCCAAGCTGAACGGCGGGGTTTTTTATTCCGAGCTAGGTTTGTTCCTCTTCCTTCGTCTATTGAAGCAAGTAAACGATGGTGACGGAGGCGGAAACTGTTTGTTCGCCTTCCGCCATCGGTGGAGGCGCTTGCGCCGCGAGGTTTGCACGCATTGCCAGCATCGGCATCGGTCGCGGCATTTCGTTGATGCCTTCCTCAAGGGACAAAATGGGCCCAAGCACAATCCCGGCTGCCTGCGCCATGCCTTTGGCCTTAGCGATGGCGTCGGCGACGGCCGCGCGGCGTGCTTTTTCTTCCAGCTGCGCCGGGTTGGCAATGGAGAAACTCACGCCGTCAAGCTGATTGACGCCGCTCCTCACCAGCGCGTCGAGTGCGGGGCCGAGCCTGCCCAGATCGTCAACAATGACGGTCACCTGATTGGACACCTCATAACCGGTGATGCGCCGCGGCTGCGGGTTGCTCTGGCTATAAAGCGGATATTGCGGCGTAACCGAAAAATTCGATGTCTGGATCTTGTTCTCGGGAATGCCGAACGCTTTGAGAGTAGCGAAGACTTTGTTCATCGCCGCTGAGTTGGTGGCAAGCGCCGCGGCTGCGGTTGGCGCCTGCGTCACCACGCCTGCCGAAAGCTGCGCCTGGTCGGACTTCGCCATAACCTTGCCTTCGCCGCTGACAGAGAGCGTGCGTGGCATGGCGTCGGCGGCAAATGCAGCAGGCGCAAGGCACACGCTGAAAATGGAAATCGCGCAGCACAGAGCGAGCAGACATGCGCCACGGAACATGATTTTGCTGGGCGAATTCATTGTCTAATTCTCCGGCCGTTGCGAGCGCAGCATCGCGCATGATCGCGGCAAATCTGGGGCCGGCAGACGGCATCACGCGGCCGTTCTGTCCTGCGGGATTTCCTGCTATCAACGGGATCCTGGTATGTGCTTCGGGCCTGTAGCTCAGCCTGGTTAGAGCCGACCGCTCATAACGGTCTGGTCGGAGGTTCGAATCCTCCCGGGCCCACGCTTCTCTCTCACGTGTGTGGACGAAATGCTCACACTTCTTGGCATCGCTGTTGTCGTCGCCGGATTTCTCATCCGGCAGAACCCTCTCCTGGTTATCGCCGCTGCCGCGCTCGTTACGGGGCTGGCAGCAGGCATCGACCCCATTCACATTCTTTCCGCCTTCGGCAAGGCATTTAATGACAACCGCTATGTCAGCCTGGTCTGGCTAATCCTGCCGGTGATCGGACTTCTGGAACGCTATGGCCTGCAAGAGCGCGCGCGCCTGTTGATCGCCAAGGTGCGCGCAGCGACCACGGGGCGCTTGCTCATCGTCTATTTCATAGCGCGGCAACTGACGGCATCGGTCGGCCTCACGGCGCTGGGCGGCCATCCGCAAATGGTGCGCCCATTGATCGCGCCGATGGCCGAGGCCGCGGCTGAAACGCATTTCGGCGCGCTTTCCGATACCGTCCGTAATCGCATCCGCGCTTTCGCCGCCGCCACCGACAATGTCGCGCTGTTTTTCGGCGAGGATATTTTCATCGCCATCAGCTCCATCCTGCTGATCAAGGGCTTCCTCCAGCAGAGCGGCATTATCGTCGAGCCATTCGATTTGTCGGTATGGGCGATACCGACCGCGCTGTGCGCACTCCTTATTCATGGCGCGCGGCTGATCCTGTTCGACCGCGAGCTCCGCCGCACAATCAAGCCGGATGTTAAAGTGTCCGAATGATTACGCTCGAACATGTTTACATTTTCGCCGGGCTGGTGTTCGCGGCCTTTGCCATTCTGAGCGCGAGCGACAAATCGAACGCGAAACGCCTCGGCAACGCTGCATTTTGGGGCCTGCTGGCCGCGAGTTTTCTTTTTGGTTCCTACATCGGCGATTTCGCCAATGGCGTGTTGGTGCTGGCGCTGGTGCTATTGGGCGGGCTCAAGGGAATGGGCATCGGCAAGCCAGCTACGACAACGACTGCCGAGCGCCGCGCCAGCGCAGAGGCCCGTGGCAATTTTCTATTCGTGCCGGCGCTTGTCATTCCGGCCGTTGCGCTTTTGGGCACGTTGTTCTTGAAAGATGTAACCATCGGCGGCGTGGCCTTGCTCGATGCAAAACAGGTCACGCTCATCTCGCTCGTTTTTGGTATCGCGCTTGCGCTTATCGTCGCCACGTTGTGGCTGCGCCCGCCGGCACTGGGGGCGCTGCAGGAAGGCCGCCGCCTGATGGACACCATCGGCTGGGCCGCCGTGCTGCCGCAGATGCTGGCGTCATTGGGCGCCGTGTTCGCGCTGGCGGGCGTCGGCCGCGCAGTCGGTGATCTCGCCACCAATTATCTTCCGCTGGGCTCGCCGTTCGCTGCCGTCGCTTTTTACTGCCTCGGCATGGCGCTGTTCACAGCCGTGATGGGCAACGCCTTCGCCGCCTTCCCGGTGATGACGGCGGCCATTGGCCTTCCCATCATCGTGCACAAATTCGGCGGCAGTCCCACCATCATGGCGGCGGTGGGCATGCTGTCGGGTTTTTGCGGCACGTTGACAACGCCAATGGCGGCCAATTTTAACATCGTGCCAGTGGCGCTGCTGGAACTCCCTGACGCCAACGCTGTGATCAAGGTGCAAATCCCCACCGCCATTCCGCTTTTGCTTGCCAACACGGTTCTGATGTATTTGACGGTGTTCCGTTTTTGAGGACGCCATGACGCGCGCGCTCACGCCCGAATTGGCATCGCGGTTTGCGCGCGTGGCGCTCGGCCATGTCACACGGGAATGGCCGAACAAGCTAGATCACGTGATGCTGGCGCCGGAAGACGTGCGGGGGCCGCGCACTCTGCATCCGATTTTCTACGGCAGCTTCGACTGGCATTCCTGCGTGCACGGCTATTGGCTGCTGGCGCGGGTCTATCGCCGGTTTCCTGACCTGCCCGAGGCGCGCGAAATCCGTGCGCTGTTCGATGGCCAGTTCATCGCCGAGAAAATCGCGGGCGAACTCGATTATCTGGCGTTGCCGCAGGCGCGCGGGTTCGAGCGGCCCTATGGCTGGGCCTGGGCGTTGATGCTGGCGGGGGAACTCGCGCGTCACAAGGAAGCCGAGGGGATGCGCTGGGCGAAAGCGCTCAAGCCGCTGGCCATAACCTTCGCGGATCGTTTCCTGAATTTCTTGCCGCTGGCGACATATCCCGTGCGCACGGGCGCGCATTTCAACACGGCTTTCGCGCTGCTGCTGGCGCAGGATTATGCGAAGACCGCAGGCGACATGCGCTTGACTGTGCTTTGCACAGAGAAGGCTAAAAATTGGTATGGCAACGACGCTGATTGTCAGGCGTGGGAACCAAGCCAGGACGATTTTCTTTCGCCCGCACTGATCGAAGCGGCATGCATGAGAGCGACTTTGCCCGCTTCGAAGTACCGCGACTGGTTCGCCCGCTTTCTGCCGCAAGCCGCGTCAGGCACACCGGCGACATTGTTCCGTCCCGCCACGGTCAGCGACAGGAGCGATGGCAAGATCGCCCATCTCGACGGCCTCAATCTGTCGCGCGCCTGGTGCTGGCGGCTGATTTTGCCCTGCCTGGGCGGCGATGCCGCGCTCACTTCTCGTGTCGAGGAAACAATCGAACGCCATATCGCCAGCGCCATCGATCATGTCAGCGGCGATTACATGGGCGAGCACTGGCTCGCGAGTTTCGCCGCGCTCGCGCTCGATCCATGGCCTGATGTTTAAAACGCGCAAGTGACGCTAAATGTTCCGCATTTCCGCATTTATCCCACCAACATCTTGAATTCTCTGAAAACCACCGTCCACATCGGGAACGGTAAATACGCGCAGACGTTGTGAGCACGCGAGGATGATTTCCTCCGGGTCGGGGCACAACGTAAGAAGGAGAATGCTCGATGACACTCAAAACCTTACTAGGTGGCGCAGCCATTGTTGCGCTCGCCGCGTTCGCTATTACTGCGAATGCAAGCGGGGTAGCAGCGGCCGATAGGAGCTCAACGCAAGCCGCCGCGCCAAGCTCAAGCGATACCAATAGCCAGACGACCTCCAGCCAGGATCCGATGAGCCAGGGCACTCAGACCCAAAGCACGGGCGCGAACGCCAGCACAACCAGCGCGGCCAGTATTGCACTGACGGAGGTCCAGAACCCCAAGGAGACGCTGGCCAGCGCGAGCGTGCAGGACGATCAGGGCAATTCCATCGGCCCGGTCCATGACGTTGTGCTGGGTTCCAACGGAAAGCCGACGGCGGTCAAGGTCGATGTCGGCAGCTTCCTCGGCACCGGCAGCAAGGTCGTCGCCATCAGGGCGAACAAGCTGAAGTTCCAGCAAGACCGCAACATTCTGGTCACGACCATGACCAAGAACCAGATCAAGGCCCTGCCGCAAGCCAAAGGAACCTAAATCGCTGTCAGGCAGTCAGCTACGCCCGGGCCGACCACCGGCCCGGGCGTTTTATATTTTCTTATTGCACCTTAACATCCAGGTTCTGAAACGGAGGAGATTGCCATGGCCGACTCCAGGCTCGACGTGCTCGGCCTATGCGGCAGTCTGCGCAAGGGCTCGTACAACCGCTTGGCGCTGCGCGCGGCGATCGAGTTCGTGCCCGCCGGCATGACCATCGACACGGCTGAGATCGGTTCGATCCCGCCTTACAATAAGGACGTCGAGGATCAGGGCTTTCCGGCGCCGGTGCAGGTGCTGGGCGCAAAGATCTCTGCTGCCGATGCGGTGCTCTTTGTCTCGCCCGAATACAATTATTCCGTTCCCGGCGTGCTGAAGAACGCCATCGATTGGATGTCGCGCGTGCCCAGCCAGCCCTTCAGCGGCAAGCCCGTCGCCATCATGGGAGCAAGCCAGGGCAATATCGGCACTGCGCGGGCGCAATATCATTTGCGCCAAATTTGCGTGTTCTTGAACGCCTTTCCGCTCAACCGGCCTGAAGTGATGATCGCCCGCGCACAGGAGAAGTTCGATAAGGAAGGCCGCCTTACCGATGAGATGACGAAGAAATTAATCCAACAGCTTCTCGTCAGCCTCGCCGAATGGACGGCGAGATTGCGGGCGGGAGAATCGCATAAGATGTAATTTGCGCCAGTTTTCCGGTTCTGCATGACGCTCACGCAAATCGCCTTGCTCGCGGGCGCCGGTTTTCTCGCCGGCGCGTCCAATGCCGTGGTGGGCGGCGGCACGTTTTTCTCGTTTCCAGTATTGCTGAGCATTGGCCTGCCGCCCGTGCTCGCCAATGCAACCAGCACGGTTGCTTTGTGGCCAGGCTCGGTCACGGCGTCGGCGATCTATCTTCCGGAACTGAAAAAAGTTCGTACAGACCTTGGCCTGCGTCTTGGCGTGGCGGCTTTTGGCGGCGCCGTCGGCGCCGGTTTATTGCTTTCCTCCACAAATGCACTTTTTTTCAGCCTCGTGCCGTGGCTGCTGGCCGTCGCCACATTGTTGTTTACTTTCAGCGGCTTCATCGTCAAGCGGGTCTCGCATTATGTCGAAGGCCATCGCGCCTATGTTGTTCTGCCTTACGTGCTTGAATTCGTCTTCGCGGTTTATGGCGGCTATTTTGGCGCAGGCATGGGCGTGCTTTTGATGGCTGGCCTGGCGCTTGCCGGTTACAGCGATACGCAAAGCGCTAACGCGCAGAAAAATCTGCTGGCCGTCGCCATCAACGGCGTCGCGGCGGCGATGTTTATCGTAGTGGACGCCGTGCGCTGGCTCGCCGCGCTCTCGGTGATGGTGGGCGCGATCCTTGGTGGCTTCACCGGCGCGCGGGCGGTGCGGCTCATTCCGCCAAAATGGTTGCGCGGCATCGTCATTGTAGTCGGCACGGCTTTGTCGGTGCTTTATTTCGGCGAGGCCTATGGCGGCTGGTCGTTTTAGTGGCCGCTAACCACAGGCATTTGCTGTATTATTTGCCAAAAACAGACATCCACGCTCATGTTGCTCTGCGGTAACAGATAAGACCAAGTTCTGCCTCAATAATTTCAGAAGCTTCATTTTCGTGGAGTCAGGCGTTTGGTACAATACCGCATGGGAGTTTGGCTCCCAGAGGAGAGTGCGGGGTTATGCGCGGTCGAGTTCTGACTGTCGCGGCCACGCTAGCGGGCCTGTGGGCAAGTTCAGCGTGGAGCGCAACGGATGCCGTGCCGTCGAACGACGACGCGGTGCTGACGCTTGTGCCCGGCAACGCGCTCACCACACCCGCAGGCGTTTCCGATCCGAATTTCCCCGCCGGCAATCTCGCCACCATTTTGCTCGAGCCGCCAGCGACAACAATCCCTTTCCGCCTGGTAGGCAATGGCGTCACCGCGTCCGGGCTGTTGTCGGATAATCTTTCGCTCACGACATCCATCGCCTCGGATCTTTCAGCACAAGCCGCATGGTCACTGCGCGACATTATGCTGTCCGCGGCTTTGGCGCCGGGCATCGAAGTCAATTTCGCGCAAGGGCGAGATCTTGCCGCCATGGGCGCATTTGGCGGCGGCGCCAACCCGGAAGACAGCCTCTTCCTTTCCTCTCCGGGCGCGCGTTCGCCTTATCTGTCGTTGACCGATGGCGGCGTCTACGCAGGCATCACCGCGCATCTCGCGGACAATCTGCAATTGCGCATCGGCCACGCCACACTTGGGCTCGAAGCCGCAGGCCGTCAAAGCCTGCTCGCCGGCGCGGGGTTAAGCGCATTGCCGCCCGATCTTGCCTTGCGGTTAGCCGCGGACGGGCGCAGCGCCAGCACGACGGCCGCAGCCATCGACTGGAACTTCGCCGATTGGGGCGGTCTCGATGTCACGGCTTCGCATAGCAGCGAAAGCAACTCGCTGCTGGGCGATGTGACCTCGGCTCCCATCGCCGTGGTCAACGCGGCGGAAACCGCAGCGCTCGGCATTTCGGCGCGCGTGGGCTTTGGCGCAGGCTGGGTGACAACGGTGTCCTACAATCAGGGCCTGACGCAGCTTAATCTGCGCTCGAGCGGCTTTGCGCCAAGCGCCAGCACCATCAGCAGCACCGCTTACGGCATCACGGTGGCGAAGGAAGGATTATTCGGCAACGATACGCTGGGGCTTTCGCTGTCGCGACCGCTGCAGTTTTCCGGCACCACATCGGGCTTTCTTGCCGACAGCAACGGCAATCTCCTCCTCAATGGCAACAATTCGCTGCTGGGTGACGCGCCCGAATCCGACATCGAACTGGGCTATGTGACCAGCTTCCTCGGCGGCAGCCTCGCGCTGCAAGCCAACGCGGCATATCAGATGAACGCCGGCGGCCAGAGGGGCCAGGGCGCCGTCGCCGTCGTTTCCCGCGCCAAAATAAACTTCTGAAAGTCGCGGTTGAGAAGTTCATGGCAACGATGCCTGGGGTGGCGCCTCAACTTTAGTCCGTTGCTGAGCCAAAGCGGACATTCCTCGTCCCATTGATTTCTGAAGTATTTGCTAGTCTAGCAAGGCGGCTGGATCAGGGCCGCATCCTCTCTTCTTGTGCGATGGCAGCTGATAATTTCGTTAGGTGACCCAGTTCATTTTTCGCCGCTTAGCCCTAAAGTGCCGATTGGTACAACTTGGTAATAGGTGGTAGCGCAAGTGAAGGAAGACGCATGGGCGTCCAACACGGGTCAAATCAATTGTACCGACGTTCGTAGAGGATTAGCGAGCCTGGCCAGGCACGCTGAAGGGCACTACAGCGCTCCGCATTGCATCGGCGCCATCGAACGCAAGCCGGGGTATGGGGATCACTCTAAATTTTACAGGGTTAGCCTCGCTGGGCTCGACGAGAAACGGCTGAAGAACTGGTTCGAAGGTTGAAAGAGTTCCTACCGGCATCAGACCCTCTTCCCGCAAGCCGACGACATTGACGTTCCAGTGGCCGACCAAAAGGCCAGACAGACCTAAGAAAATGAATCCGTATGCGCCGCGCGTATGTGGCACGAGCTTTTGGGTTCCGAGCGGTATGCTCGCAGGCGCAAGGCAGTGAGAAATCAATGAAACGTGGGCCTGATGGAACTATTGCAGCCTCGTGATCGTGAAATTGCATCGTTGGCGTGCCGCTCCTTGCTGGCAACGGACAAAAGTACTCGCCGACTAAGCAGAACAGGAAAATACCATAAGCTCTCGTGACGCTGTCTTTACCAGCAATTGATTTCTCTCATTTTCGATGTGCTTTGCTTCATTCCCTGACTACCAACCTATTTCCCACTGAATTTCAGCACTTGGGCGATCATCTCCACTCCTTCCGGGCTGTGAATCCACGCGGTGGCAATTTCTTGCGTCGGAAACTGCAGCGGAACACGGTGAGGCTTCACCCGGTCAAGAGCTGGCACCAGAACTTCGTAAGTTCCGGCGAACCTGGTGTCTTTTGTCAAAGCGGCATAAGCGCCTGGCAGAGGTTTGTGCTTTTTCATTTTCGTAACCTTTTCACGCGGTCAGTCTAGGCAGCACGGCGCGCATTGCGCCCGCCGCGGAAACGGCGATTGCGCGGCGTCGCGTAATTACGTTCGTGCTTGCGGCCGATGCTTTCTTCTTGCGGTCGGCTCTGGCCACCCATCGCGATAAGTTCGCGCTTTACCAGCCGCTCGATGGCACGCAATGATCCGCGCTCCGAAGGATCGCAGAATGCGATAGCGGTACCTCCGCTTCCTGCGCGCGCCGTGCGGCCGATTCGGTGCACATAGCATTCCGCTACGTCCGGCAATTCGTAATTGATGACGTGGGTCACATCGTCAATATCGATGCCGCGAGCTGCGATGTCTGTGGCAACCAGGATGCGCGCGCGTCCGGAACGAAAATCCACCAAGGCGCGCTGGCGTGCGTTTTGCGCTTTGTTGCCGTGAATTGCTACGACCGCGTGGCCCGACTTGCCTAGATATTCAGTTACCTTGTTGGCGCAATGTTTGGTGCGGGTGAAGACGATTACGCGGTTCATCGTTTTATCAAGCAGCAGGTCGCGCAGCAAGGCACGCTTGTCTTGCGCCGCTACGAAATAGACGCGCTGGTCGATATTGTCGGCGGTGACCATTGTGGGTGAAATATCAATGCGTACGGGATTGTGCAGCATCTCTTTGACCAGATGGGCCACATCGGTCGGCATGGTGGCGGAGAACAGCATACCTTGGCGCTGGCGCGGGATATTGTTAACGATTTTGCGCACATCACGGATGAAACCCATGTCGAACATGCGATCGGCTTCGTCGATGATAAGAGTTGTTAGAGAGCCAAGAATTATGTGCTTTTGGTTCACCAGATCGAGCAACCGTCCGGGGGTTGCCACCAGAATGTCGACGCCCTGGCGCATGGATGCGATCTGCTTGTTCTGGTTGATGCCACCAAGTATCACCGCATGCCGCAGATGAAGATGCTGGCCATAGGTTCGTAGACTTTGGTCAATTTGAAGGGCGAGCTCGCGCGTAGGCGCCAGAATGAGTGCGCGCGCGGAACGCGGTGCAGGCGGTACGCGATTTTCAGCAAGCCGTTGCAGCAGCGGCAGGCCAAAAGCCGCCGTCTTGCCGGTTCCGGTTTGCGCGATACCGACAACATCGCGTCCAGCCAGAATGAGCGGAATAGCCTGCGCCTGGATGGGGGTCGGGGTGAGATAATTCTCGGCCACGAGCGCGCGGCAAAGCGGCTCCGTCACGCCGAGCATCGAAAAACACAGGTTCGTCACGTTCGTTCCTTTTGACTAGCAGCAAACAGCGCAATACGCGTGCTACGGCTATTTTGCCGTCTTCCACGCACATCTGGAGCGAACGGTATGTTGAGATTTGCCTTGCCGTGACAGACGCGGAGTAAAGTAAGCGCCGTCGTGCGACCGCGAGGTCTGGTGCATATATGGTGCGTCGCAGCAAGAAAGCAAGTGTAATCCCTACCCATGCGTCTTGTCCCTTCCGAAAACCTCATCCGGGCGATTACGCTCATGGACTCAGATGAATGTCCGCATGTGGCGGTGGTCGGACATCCGAACTCGGACGCCACAGGCGCCCGCATGCCTCGAATTTGCGCGATCCAGACTTATCTCTGGCGCTATGGCATGGGTTCTGAGAGATGGTAGCAGCGATCTCTGAAGTTCTTTCGCCAGCGATTTATCCCCCACTCAAACATCTCGCAGGGGAGAAGGCAGCGAAAAAATGACAAACGAACACCCCAAAAGCCACGGAACGTCTGAGGGCGCCGGTAGCGATATGCTTCAGAGCGAATGAATTCATTACATCTATCCACGCGTTCACTCGCCCGCGCGCGAATGGAGTTGCAGTTTCGCCTGCACCTCCGCTACAAGGCGCGCCTCCCGCAACCCGTGAAGGAACACTGATGGCCCGGCTATTTGTATATTTGATGAAGGGCCTGTCGAAGACCTATCCGGGCGGCCCGCAAGTGCTGAAGGATATTTGGTTCTCGTTCAATCCCGGCGCCAAGATCGGCATCATCGGTATCTCGGAGGCGAGCAACTTCTCAGGGGTGGTGGCAATCTCGGGAGATGCTCTCTGAACCGCAAATGATGCCGGTAATCGATCAATAACAAGATATCGATGTGTCCACGCCGTCAACTGTCGCATACGTTGCTGTCCAACCTGAGGCTAACGACAAAGACATCCGGTCCCGATCAATGAAATGTCCTCTCAGGGGCTACGTACCCGGTCTGGATTTCCAGCGGCCGATTTATCAGGGCGCACGACAGTCACACTCATATAGGAATCGTATATCCAACCCTGTAGAGGCTTTGACGGATCGCCCTTGCCCCGTGTTTGGACGCGCGTCCAGTTTCCGCGTTGCTCGATTTTTTCGACTACCACACCGAGTGGCAATGCTGCGATGACGTCTGCCACCGTAGATGGGCCGGCGCGAAGATTGACGCCACGGGTGACGCTGGCCGTGTCGTGCTCCATTGAAGATGCAGGTGCTGGCGCGGGCTTCTGCGGCGCGGTGGACCCCACCGCCGGAACACTGCCTTCCGTTGCGATAGTGGGTTGAGTTATCCGCAAATATTCAGGCAAAAAGGCGTCGACACGGAAATAGATTAAGAAAAAAGTCATCACTACGCCCATCACGACAACGGCATCGCGAACGAGACTGCGCTCGGATTGTATAACCTTTTGCCCATCGTCCAGCTCGGCTGCAGCTCTGGGTCGTCCCGTGATGAGATCGGACGTGTCCTGGTGATCAGGCTCGAACGTTGTGCGCATTCGTGCCAACTCGATATCCCGGCTATTCAGAATGGACTGCAGAACCGCCAACTCATTGCTTAGCCTTTCAGTAGCTGCGCCCTCTTGGCGCGCTTTTATGCGCATATCGGCCAAGGCCAATTCGACAGCCTCATAGCGCGCTTTGGCCTCTGCCAGATGCTTACTATGCTCGCCCCGCCATTGTCTTTCAGCAGCGGCCAACCGCTCCGCCTCATTGGCCCGCCAAGTCACTTCGGCTTTCGATCGCGCAGCCTCTGTCCGCTCCTGTTCGCGTTGATGCGCCGCCTCGATGGCCGCGCTGGCTTTGACAAGATCCTGCTCGCGCTCGGCAAGGGTTGCTTGTGTCGCAGCAAACGCATCCCGAACCTGACGTAACTCGGCATCGTCTGTACCGGGCCGCGCCTCAGCCTCCAGTTGCGAGCGGGCGTCGGCCAAAACTGCTTCCGCCCGTTCGCATCGTATTGTCAGCTCCGCTATGGCGCCTGCAGATTTCTTGTACCTCCGCGTTTCTGCTGCCTCAGCTTTCGACAGAGCCGCACCCAACTGTTGCTGTTCGCGTTGATGCGCCGCGTCTATCGCCGATCGCATGCGAGTCAGCTCGGCGTCGCGCTCGGCAACAATCGCCCGCGCCTGCGCCAGATCATCACGCAAGCGGCGATGCTCTGTTTCACTTTCGTTACGCAGCGCATCCACTGCGGACTGTGCATCGGCGAGGGCCTTGTTTGCTTGCGCTTGCCAGCGTTTCTCCGCTGCGGCTAGCCGTTCGGCCTCGCCCGCTTTCCAGGAAGACTCGGTTTTGGAGAACGCCTCCTGCATCTCGCGCCGCCAGGATTCGCGTGCACGCGCCATGCGCGTCTCTTCACTTGCTGCTAACTCGGTGATGCGGTCATTCTGTTCCGCCTGCCAGGTATTGCGGCTGCGCTCTAGGTCAGTGGCGGCTTGCGCTGTAAGGGCGGCGATACGCGTGTCTATTTCGGCTTTCCGGGCCGCGAGCGCATCAGCAAGCGCATTGTCTTTCAGGGTGATCTCAGCTTCGGCCCGCTCCATACGCCGCCGCATATCTGCAAGGTCGGATTCGCGGGCGGCAAGTGCGTCCGCCTCTTTGACCAATTCGTCTCGGAGTAGACCAACCTGTATTTTATCGCCTGAGGAGATCGCCACTTTGGGCGTGCTCCGCCGATTTTCTGCCGGCGCCGATCCGTTGGCGTCGGGCGAAATTGGCAGATCGAGCACCACGAGTGTCGAAGCCCCGACGTCATCGCGAGAGACCACCCTGAGCGCGAGCGTATGGGCATTCGTGGAACCCTCTGGGAGCAGATATTCAAGGTCCTCCAATTCGTCGAGAGTGAGTGACCAGGTATTGTCGCCATTGTTGCGTCCCGCGGAGAGGCGCGCGGCGCGGGGCATGCGCTCGACTCTGAGAGTCAATCGTCCCTTTCCCTTATAGGGCGACAGCAACGGCCTAAGATCAAGGGGAATTCCACGCTGCGCGACGGGGGAAGCAGCCACATCGCCCATCGAGTCAATCGTACGGCTTGCTCTTTTGACAATCGGCCTCGGGCGAAGTTCGATTACGCGGCTCGTCATTGCGCAAGGTTCCGCTTCGCCACTCCGCGCTCCTCAACAGCATCCAAATCGAGCCCTAGCGATCTGTTCAGCAGTCATGGCCATCGTTTCCACTGCCAAGCTAGGCCCATGATGTATGACAGCTGGTTATCTGAATTCGGTGCAATTGCTTTAATTCTACTCGCACCCGGGAAGCAGGAAGCCCCATTTTGTCCGGCTAATCTGCATCGGACCCTCACCGGACCGAAGGCGGGCCTGTCCGCTGGTGGCCAAATGCGGACTTTCGAATTGAGACACCCCCTGCATAAGATATTGATTTTGCGCAGCCCAACCCCATTTCAAGGGCGTTAGGATCGCCTGCACAAAGAAGACGTGCTTGGTGGTTCCAACTCATCCACCACCCTTGGAGAGGGGGAGATGGGGGAGAGTGAAAAACGACTACTTCTAAAGCCGGCGGCGGCTGCAAAACCGGCCTAGTCTTGGGTAACACGATCCACTCCCTAAACGCCTCCCCGAAAAAGGTTGCTGTTTCGTGCAGCCCTCCCTAAAAGCGCGCTTCGCACGCTCTACATATCTTTCGTACCACACAGGAAAAGCGAATGGCCGGGCCGCAATTTGTTTATGTGATGAAAGGCCTGTCGAAAACCTATCCAGGCGGCCGGCAGGTGTTGAAGGATATTTGGCTCTCGTTCTATCCTGGAGCCAAAATCGGCATCGTCGGCGTCAACGGCGCGGGCAAGTCCACACTCATGCGCATCATGGCGGGCCAGGACAAGGAATTCACTGGCGAGGCCTGGGCCGCCAACGGCGTCACCACCGGCTATCTGCCGCAAGAACCACAGCTCGATCCCAAAAAAGACGCGCGCGGAAATGTCATGGATGGGGTGGCGGCGAAGAAGGCGCTGCTCGACCGCTACAACGAAATCGCCGCGAATTATTCCGACAACACAGCCGACGAAATGGCCAAGCTGCAGGACAAGATCGAGGCGCAGAGCCTTTGGGATCTTGATTCCCAGATCGATCAGGCGATGGACGCATTACGCTGCCCAGAAGGCGACGCCGATGTGACCAAGCTTTCGGGCGGCGAGCGCCGGCGCGTGGCGCTTTGCAAGCTGCTGCTGGAAGCGCCCGGCATTCTGCTGCTGGACGAGCCAACCAATCATCTCGACGCGGAGTCAGTGGCGTGGCTCGAGCACACGCTGCGCGAATACAAGGGCTGCATCATTCTGGTCACCCACGACCGTTATTTTCTCGACAATGTCACGGGCTGGATTCTCGAACTCGACCGCGGCCGCGGCATTCCGCATGAGGGCAATTACACCTCCTTTCTCGCCGTGCAGGACAAACGCCTGCTGCAGGAAGGCAAGGAAGAAGAAGCGCGCGAACGTACGCTGGCCCGCGAGCGCGAATGGATCAGCCAGTCCCCGCGCGCGCGCCAGGCGAAGTCCAAGGCGCGCATCAGCGCCTATGAGGAATTGCTGGCGAAATCGCAGGAGCAACGCGGCGGTCCAGCGCAGATCGTCATTCCGGTGGCCGAACGGTTGGGCTCGCTGGTGGTTGAAGCCAAAGACTTGGCCAAGGCCTATGGCGACCGGCTGTTGTTCGAAAAGCTCGATTTCAAATTGCCGCCCGGCGGCATTGTTGGCGTCATCGGACCAAATGGCGCGGGCAAAACGACGCTGTTCCGCATTCTCACGGGGCAGGAAAAGCCCGATGCGGGAAGCTTGCGCGTCGGCGATACGGTGCGGATCGGTTATGTCGATCAGTCGCGCGACAAGCTCGATGCAAGCAAAACCGTGTGGGAGGAAATTTCCGGCGGACTCGACGTGCTGCAACTGGGCGCCAAGCGCACCATGCAGAGCCGCGCCTATGTCGGCGCCTTCAATTTCAAGGGCGGCGACCAGCAGAAGAAAGTGGGCCAGCTATCCGGCGGCGAGCGCAATCGCGTGCATCTGGCGAAGATGCTGAAAGAGGGCGCGAACCTGCTGTTGCTCGACGAGCCCACCAACGATCTCGATGTGGAAACCTTGCGCGCGCTGGAGGCGGCGCTCGAGGATTTCGCCGGTTGCGCCATGATCATCAGCCACGACCGCTGGTTCATGGACCGCATCGCCACCCACATGCTGGCCTTCGAAGGCGATTCCCATGTCGAATGGTTCGAGGGCAATTACCAGGATTACGAAGACGACCGGAAGCGCCGTTTGGGCATCGATGCCGACACGCCCCACCGCATCAAATACAAAAGATTCGCGCGTGCCTAGAACAAGTCTTGTTTCCGCTAATGACCTTGCGAGCCGTTCGTCTCGCCCGCGCTGATTGATTGCGCCTCCTGTTCAAGATGGGCGGACAACAACGGAATATTGCTGCCGTTCTGTTGCAGGAAGCCCGCGAATTGATCGCGTTGATCGATGGCAAGCCAAACACCTTCGACTTCCACATCGACCACCAGCGGCTTGCCCGTATCGGTCAGTACACGGAACGCGGCATTGATGGGTTGCTTGGCGCTGGGGTCAACCACCTGGACATTCACGATCGTGTCGGTCGGCGAGCGTTGCACCGAGCTGATTACTTTCATGCCCTGGCCCTTGTATTTCGTCAGATGCAACTCATAAACCGCGTTGGCGTAATCGGTGAAGGCTGCGACAAAGCCTTCCACGTCCTTTGGATTGGCGCCGCGTTGATAACGTCCGAGCGTGAACATCGCAATGCGGTGCATGTCGGTCAGTTGCAGGATGAAGGCGCGGAACTTGTCGCGCCGCTGGCTCGCGCTGAGCGAGGTATCGTTAAGAATGGAAAGCCCCTGGTCGATGTTCTGCTGCACAAAGGTTTCAATATCGTTCGCTGCCCGTGCAGGCGGCGCTGAAGCGAGCGCCAGAATGAACACGGAAGCGAGACCCAGAACGAACATTCTTACCGGATGAAGAAGTGTCAGGTTGCGCATGCGGTTTCCCCGGAAATGTGCCTGGCTTAGCTCGCAGACTGATCGCCTACTATGACAGCATCGTGGCAACGTGTTGGACGGCCACCGGGTTCCCGGGACCAGCCGACCAGCCTAGAAATTCGGCAAGTTCTGGATATTTGTCTTGCCGTTATTGATCTCATTGTTGCGCGTCTGGCGATACAGGCTGCGGATGGAAGCGTAATAATCCACGGAAGTGCGCTCGATATCGTCCAGCGTGTCGATATTGCGCTCGCGTAAATCCACCGCATCCACTCCTGTGCGCACGTAGCGCCAGTAATTCTGGCTACCCATATGCACATAAGTCAGCGGATCGAAAAAGATATCGACCACGTGTCCTGCAAGATCGCGCGGCGGCGCCGGCCCGATGAACGGCAGAAACAGATATGGCCCTTCGCCCATGCCGTATTTGCCGAGCGTCACGCCGAAGTCATTCGAGTGGCGCGGGAAGCCCCACGCATCCGCAACGTCGAACAAGCCGGCAATGCCTACGGTCGAATTGATCCCGAACCGCAGCACGGTCGTGCCTGCATTATGGAATTCGCCCTGCAGCACTTCATTGACCAAAATTGGCGGGGAATCGAGGTTGTTCAGCGCATTGCGGAAAGAATTGCGCACCGGATGCGGCACTACGTAGCGATAACCTAAAGCGACGGGGCGAAAGAATATGCGGTCAAAAAACAAGCTGGAGCGGAAGATATCCCGGTTCATACCCTCCAGCGGATCATTCGCCTCGCTGGTAGCATCCGCCTCGGGCGGGTCGAGCGGGTCTACTGCGGATGGATCCGAAGTTGGGCTTTGCTGTGCTGCACTTGGCGTTTGTGCGGCCGGCGCAGGTGCCGGCTGGGAGTTCGCGGCAGTAAGTTGATCGGTGGCCCGAGGGTCTGCGTTGTCTGTGGCAAACGGCACAGCATTCGCCGCGCCCGTGTCAAGCACGAGCGTTGCCAACGCAGAAAGCAAAATTATCTTCAAAGGCCTCATCATTATTCCGGCCCGACCCCGTTCCTCCACAATGCCACTTCCGCCGTCCTTATCTTGCAGGACGCTTCCCCCTCACTGGACGCCACAGAATCTCTCATCCAAGTGGAATCTATAGCTAACATAGCCGCCAAAGGCGGAACACGAGCACTCCAGCGAAGGCATTTCGATCTGCCGCGACTGTCACGCGGAAGCATCACATAGTCCGGCAATGTGGTGCTGGTGTGCCAAAGTGTGTCGCCTTTCATCGCAATGTAATGCGGGGCTTTGAATTTACTCTGTGGATTGTATAACATATAAAGATATGCTTATATGTGAGAATGGATTATTTGATTAGCCAACTGCGGGCGGCAGGAGACGGCACAAGGTTGCGACTTTTGTTGCTGTTGCTTGAGGCAGAGCTCACCGTAACCGAACTCACCCAAATTCTCGGCCAAAGCCAGCCTCGCGTCAGCCGTCATCTGAAGTTGCTACGTGCGGCGGGTTTGCTCGAGCGCTTTAAGGAAGGCAGTTGGGTGTTCTATCGCACCCCCGAGCGCGGAGCAGGCGCCACGCTCGTCCGCACTTTGGCGGAACACGCAAAAGCGGAAAGCAATCCGGAACTGGTCAATGACCGCCGCCGCCTTGCTGCCGTGCGCGCGTCGCGTGCCGAGGCTGCGTCAGCCTATTTCAAGGCCAACGCGCCACGCTGGGAACGCATACGCTCGCTGCATGTGCCCGAGCGCGACGTGGAAAACGCCATCGTGCGGCTATTGGAGCGCGAAACGCTTGACAGCGTGCTCGATGCCGGCACCGGCACGGGCCGCATTCTGGAATTGCTGGCGCCGCATATCAAACGCGGTGTTGGCATCGATGTCAGCGCCGAAATGCTGGCTATCGCGCGCGACCGGCTCGCGCGCTCTGGCGTTGGAAACTGCCAGGTGAGGCTCGGCGATGTGTATTGTCTGCCGTTTCTTGAAGACGGCAAGCATGAGGCTTTCGATGCCGCCATCTTCCATCAGGTGTTGCATTTCCTCGGCGACCCGCAGGCGGCATTGCGCGAAGCACTGCGGGTGTTAAAGCCCGGCGGCCGTGTTCTCATTGTCGATTTTGCGCCGCATCAGCTCGAATTCCTGCGCCGCGATCACGCTCACAGGCGGCTCGGCTTTTCCGACCGCGAAGTTCAGGGCTGGTTCAAGGCTGCCGGCCTGAAACCGCTCGCCACGGAACAGCTTGCCCCCCGCTCTGGGGATGAACAGCTCACGGTGATGGTGTGGCTTGCCGCCATGCCGGCTAGGCCGCATCGCCAGCGCGATCTCGAGGCCGCGGCATGAACAAGCCCAGGCCAATTGCCGTATCGTTCGAGTTTTTTCCGCCCAAGACCGCCGAAATGGAAACCCAGCTCTGGAGCGCGATCCGGCGGCTTGCGCCGCTGCGGCCCGCTTTTGTCTCGGTGACTTATGGCGCCGGCGGTTCCACGCGAGACCGCACGCATACAACCGTCAAGCGCATCATTGAAGAAACTGAGTTGAAGCCAGCCGCGCACCTGACCTGCGTGGGCGCGCCGCGCAAAGAGATCGACGCGGTGGCACGGGAATATTGGGCGGCGGGCGTGCGCCACATCGTGGCTTTACGCGGCGACCCCGAGGGAGGTGCGCGCTATACCGCGCATTCAGAAGGTTACCAATCTACGCCGGAAATGATCGCGGGGCTGCGCGCAATTGCGCCGTTTGAAATCAGCGTGTCCGCCTATCCCGAGAAGCACCCAGATTCACCTTCGTTCGAATGGGATGCGGAGCTTTTGAAACGCAAGGTAGCCGCGGGCGCCACGCGCGCCATTACGCAGTTTGTGTTCGATGCGGAAATCATGGCGCGCTTTCGCGACGCCATGCATGCGGAACGCATCGCTATCCCCATCGTGCCGGGCCTGATGCCGACAACCAATTTCAAAGGCGCGCAGCGCATGGCCGCGCGCTGCGGCGCCACAATCCCTGTCTCACTTGCGCGGCGTTATGACGGGCTCGACGACGATGCCGAAGGCCGCAAGCGCGTGGCCGCCGCAGTGCTTACCGAGCAGGTGATGGCATTGTCGAAATTGGGCTTTGATCAATTTCATTTCTACACCCTCAATCAGGCTGAACTTACTTATGCCGTCTGCGCCAAGCTTGGGCTGTCGCCAGCGGCCGAGAGCGCGGCATGAACGAGGCTCGGCAAAAACGCATTGCCTGGCTCGCGCAAGAGGCGCGCAAGCGCATTCTGCTGCTCGATGGCTCGTGGGGCGTGGTGATCCAGGGCCACCATCTGACCGAAGGCGATTTCCGCTCCAAGCGCTTTGCCGATCATGTCTGCCAGCTTGAAGGCAACAACGATCTGTTGACGCTGACGCAGCCCCAAATCGTGCGCGATATCAGTGACGCCTATCTCAAGGCAGGCGCCGACATCATCGAAACCAATACATTCAGCTCCACCACCATCGCGCAGGCCGATTACGAACTGGAAGGCCTAGTTGGCGAGCTGAACGAAGCGGCGGCGCGGCTCGCGCGCGCGGCCTGCGATGCAATGTCGACCCCCGATCATCCGCGTCTTGTCGCTGGCGTGCTTGGCCCCACCAATCGCACGGCCTCGCTGTCGCCGGATGTCAACGACTCCGCGTTCCGCAACGTAACCTTCGATACGTTACGCATGGCCTACCGCGAGGCGGCGCTCGCCCTTATCCGCGGCGGCGCCGATCTCATCATGATTGAAACCATATTCGACCCGCTGAACGCCAAGGCCGCGATCTACGCCATCGAGGAAGCGTTCGACGAAGTTGGCGAACTCCTGCCCATCTGGATTTCCGGCACCATCACCGATCTGTCGGGCCGCACGCTGACGGGACAAACGGTCGAAGCATTCTGGCATTCGGTAAGGCACGCGCGGCCCTTTGCGGTCGGCCTCAATTGCGCGCTCGGCGCCAAAGAACTGCGCCCGCACGTGGCCGATCTTTCGGCCGCGGCCGATACGCTGGTCAGCGCGCACCCCAATGCGGGCCTTCCAAATGCCTTTGGCGGTTACGATGAAACGCCAGAAATTATGGCGGCGATGCTGGGCGAATTTGCGCGCGCGGGCCTCCTCAATATCGTTGGCGGCTGCTGCGGCACAACGCCTGCACATATTGCAGCGTTGAAGGAGGCTGTGGCGGGCATCGCGCCGCGTGCGGTTCCTGAGAAGGCAAAGCTGTTGCGCCTGTCGGGCCTCGAACCCTTTACGTTCATGCCAGACAGCAATTTCATCAATATCGGCGAACGCACCAACATCACAGGCTCGGCCAAGTTCCGCAAACTGATCACGGCGGACAATTACGAAGGCGCGCTCGATATCGCGCGCAACCAAGTCGAGAACGGCGCCCAAATCCTCGACATCAACATGGACGAGGGGCTGCTGGATTCGGAAGCCGCCATGCAGCGCTACCTCAGCCTCATCGCGGGTGAGCCCGACATCGCGCGCGTGCCGGTGATGATCGATTCCTCGAAATGGAGCGTGATCGAAAACGGCCTCAAATGCGTGCAGGGCAAGCCCATCGTCAATTCCATCAGCCTGAAGGAAGGCGAGGGGCCATTTATCGCGCAGGCGAAGAAAGTGCGCCGCTATGGCGCAGCCGTGGTGGTGATGGCGTTCGACGAAAAAGGCCAGGCCGAAACAGCCGAGCGTAAATTCGCCATTTGCCGCCGTGCGTACGAAATTCTGGTCAACAAGGTCGGCTTCCCGTCTGAAGACATTATTTTCGATCCCAACATCTTCGCCGTCGCCACCGGCATCGAAGAACACAATGATTATGCCTGCGCCTTCATCGATGCGGTGACGCGTATCCGCCAGGGCCTGCCGTTCAGCCATGTTTCGGGCGGCGTGTCTAACATCTCGTTTTCTTTCCGCGGCAACGAGCAGGTGCGCCGCGCCATGCACTCGGTTTTTCTCTATCACGCCATCAAGGCCGGCATGGATATGGGCATCGTCAATCCCGGCCAGCTTGCTGTCTATGCGGATATTCCCACAGAATTGCGCGACGCCTGCGAGGACGTAATTCTCAATCGCCATGCCGATGCCACCGAGCGCCTGCTTAAGCTCGCGCAAAAATATCAAGGCGGCGGCGAGCTGAAAGAAGCGGGCGCTAACGTGGCTTGGCGCGTGCTGCCCGTGGGCGAGCGGCTCACACACGCGCTGGTGCATGGCATCGCCGATTATGTGATCACGGACGTGGAGGAAGCACGGCTTGCGGCCGCGCGCCCGCTTGATGTGATCGAGGGTCCGCTGATGGCGGGCATGAATGTGGTGGGCGATCTGTTCGGTTCCGGGAAGATGTTCCTGCCGCAGGTGGTGAAATCGGCGCGAGTGATGAAGAAGGCCGTGGCGCATTTGGTCCCCTTCATGGAGGCCGAGAAAACAGGCGCGCGCCGCGAGGCGGCAGGCCGCGTGGTGCTCGCCACCGTCAAGGGCGACGTGCATGACATCGGCAAAAACATCGTGGGCGTCGTGCTTCAGTGCAATGGCTATGAAGTGGAAGACCTCGGCGTCATGGTGCCAGCGCAGCGCATTCTCGATACGGTGCGCGAGAAGAAAGCCGATGTGGTGGGGCTCTCGGGTCTTATCACGCCGTCGCTCGATGAAATGTGCCATGTGGCGGCGGAGTTGGAACGCGAGGGCTTCGACATTCCGCTGCTCATCGGCGGCGCCACCACCAGCCGCGTACACACGGCGGTAAAGATCCATCCCAATTACCGCCGTGGCGCCACCGTGCATGTCAACGATGCTTCGCGCGCGGTAGGCGTGGTGTCGAGCCTGCTAGGCAAGGATTCGAAAATCGCCTTTATCGAAGATGTGCGTTCTGAATATGCCCGCATCGCCGACAGCCACGCCGGCACGCGCGAGCGCGCTCGCCGACTCACTCTCGCCGAAGCACGCGCCAACCGTCTCATGCTCGACTGGAAAAACTACACGCCGCCGAAACCCGCTTTCATCGGCGTACGCAGTTTCGACAATTACGATCTTGCCGATGTGGTGGGCACCATCGACTGGACGCCATTCTTCCAGGCCTGGGAAATGAAGGGGCGTTACCCAGCCATTCTTGACGATCCCAAGGCAGGCGAGGCTGCGCGCGCGCTGTTCAATGACGCGCAGGCAATGTTGAAACGTGCGATAGCCGAGAAATGGCTGACGGCGCGTGCGGTCATCGGATTGTGGCCGGCGCAGACACAAGGCGACGACATCGCTATCTATGCCGATGAAACGCGCGGCAAACCACTCGCCATATTCCATTCGCTGCGCCAGCAAGTGGCGCGCGAAAGCAACGCGCCCAATCTCGCGCTGGCCGATTTCGTGGCGCCCGCCGATTCCGGACGTGCCGATTACCTCGGCAGCTTCGTGGTTTGCACAGGCTTCGGCGAAGAGGCGCAATCCAGACGCTTTGAGTCCGACAAGGATGATTACAGCGCCATTCTGCTGAAATCGCTGGCCGACCGCCTTGCGGAAAGTTTCGCCGAACGCATGCACGCACGCGTGCGCCAGGAATTCTGGGGCTACGCGCCGGATGAGAACTTCACCAATGCGGAACTGATTGCGGAAGCCTATCGCGGCATCAGGCCTGCGCCGGGCTACCCTGCGCAGCCCGACCACACCGAAAAAGGCACGTTGTTCCAATTGCTCGACGCAGAAACAAAAATCGGCGTGAAGCTCACCGAAAGTTATGCCATGTGGCCGGGCTCGTCCGTTTCGGGACTTTATTTCAGCCATCCCGAAAGCCGCTATTTTGGCGTGGGCAAGATCGAGCACGACCAGGTGGAAGATTACGCGAGCCGCAAAGGCTGGACGCTCGCCGAAGCCGAACGCTGGCTCTCGCCCATCCTCAATTACGACCCGCGCGTGACCCGCAAGGCCGTATGAACGAAAAAGCCGGAAGCTGGCTTCCGGCCTTCCCATTCCCCATCGTGTGCATTTTTAAAAGATGCCGACGACGATTGCCCCCAGAAATGCAAAGACGAGACCGATGCCGAGAAGCTGGAACTCACGCATGGGACCCTCCTGTTCCTTAGGCAGAGCCAAAGCCTGCCCGGGCACATAACGCGCGGCAACGAAAAACGTATTGCGCCCGGATCAAAAAATCTGTGCGCACGATTGCTGCGTCACCATGGAATTTCCTTGCCCATGTCGCCTAGATACGGCCCAATGCCGCCCGATTTCAGGCGGGCCATCGCGTCGTCAGCACCTGCCCGCACTATTTCCCACCATTCTTCCGCAAAAGCCTGGTCCTCATATCCCGGCATGTCGGGCGTTCCATAGGTGTAATGCACCGCTTTGGGTTGCACGTTGGCCTTACTGACACCCGCGAGCCAAATCCATTCCAGCGGAAAGTTGCCAATGGCTTCATCCCGCACCCATTCGAAGCCATGCAGAAAGCTACCAGTTTCTGTGTTCACGGCAGCGGGCGTAAGCCGGTCGTGGGCTGGATTGCACACATTCCATAATACGCAGGACGACCAGTTTTTGCGCCGGTAACGCGTGTGCTGAATGCCATCCAGCTTTTCACCATCGTCAGGTACATGCTGGTGTTGCACACACCACAAAGCCTTTATTTTCGCATTTGGTTGATCAATCGCAATCTTCAGCAGCTCCTGCGTGGAAGTGCGCCACAGGAAATCGCAATCGCAGAACAGCGCCCATGACAGCCCAGCCTGCCGCGCCAAATGCGGGACCAGAAAACGCGTGTGCGAGAATTGCGTGCTGAACGGCTTGCCGTCGCCCAAGTCCCAATATTGTCCCTTCGCGTCCAGCCGCCACTCGCGGGTGAACAAGCCTTTGCGCCGCAATTCGCGGTGCCACAGAGGCATGATGGGCAAAGTCTCTCCGCCCTGGTCGCGCAGACTTGCCTAGCAGGCCCACCAGGCAGGCATCTCCCGTTCGTCGAAACCGACGAAAACGCCAAAGTCTTGCCCCATGCCGTTTCCCCGCCCACCGCTATTGACCACAAGACTGGCCTATTGCTTCCATCCCGTCCATGCGGGAGCGTACCTCGTTTAATTTTGTCGCGCGGCCATCGCCCAACCACGATGCGCGGCCCTCAGGGGCTCTCTTAGATATTCTGGTGATGCATTACACGGGCATGAGAACAGCGGAGGCGGCGCTCGCCCGGCTGTGCGATCCGGCGTCAAAGGTCAGCTCGCATTATACGGTCGACGAAGACGGCACGATTTTCACCCATGTGCCGGAAAGCGCCCGCGCCTGGCATGCGGGCACATCCTGGTGGGCGGGCGCGCGCGACATCAACGGACGCTCGATCGGCATCGAGATCGTCAATCCTGGTCATGAATTTGGTTACCGCGCCTTTCCCACGGAACAGATCGACGCGGTGATCGCGCTATCGAAAGACATTATTTCTCGCCATCGCATTCCCGCGGGCCGCGTACTTGGACATTCCGATATAGCGCCAGCGCGCAAGGAAGACCCGGGTGAGCTGTTTCCCTGGCATCAGCTCGCTGCGGCTGGTGTTGGCCTCTGGCCACCAGAACACAAAGCTGTGCTGCCAATCTCATTTGAAAAGGCGCTGCGCCGCTATGGTTATGGCATTCGTCCCGATACGGAGGTTTCGCTGGAGCAGGCTATCACTGCCTTCCAGCGCCATTTCCGCCCCAGCCGCCTCGATGGCGTGCTCGATGCCGAATGCGAATCCATTCTCGCCGGGCTACTCGCAAAACTGGATTGAATGGCTTATGTTGGGGGTGCGTCAGATGGCCGGATGGCTGCTGGGCCTTCGTAAGAAGGACTGGAGGAAAGTCCGGGCTCCACGGAGACACGGTGACGGATAACATCCGCCGGGGGTAACCCCAGGGACAGCGCCACAGAAATGACACCGCCTACCGGCCTAAAGCCGCGGCAAGGTTGAAATGGTGCGGTAAGAGCGCACCGCGTTCCCGGCAACGGGAGTGGCACGGCAAGCCCCATCGGGAGCAAGACCAAATAGGGACGGCACGTAATCCGTTTCCGGATCGCCGTCCGGGTAGGTCGCGTGAGGTGTGCGGCAACGTACATCCCAGAGGAATGGCCATCTATCCGCTTTCGTTCGCAAGAACGGGGCGGGGGACAAAACCCGGCTTATAGGCCATCTGACGCACTAATTTATTTTACCAAACATGCGTCCAGTGGCAGACGTGATGATGGTGGTGCCAGTGGCAAACGCGATGGGCATGGCGATGCCATGCGGCACCGGCGGCAGTGGCGCCAAGCAAAGCGGAAGCGAGAACGATGGCAAAGAGGACTTTCATTGTGTTTCCCTTTTCGGAAGGGGTGGAATCGATAGCTGATATTGCACAACAGCGATTTGATTTACGCCGCGCCCATAGTTGCGACTATTTCTGCACGCAGCTTTCCGCGTAACGCTGCCGCTTCATTATTCGGTGGATGCGAACAAAACAGATACAATATCGTTAGCCCTTTATTTACCCTGATTTGGAGTAATTACTTCGCCAAGGCTCTGTTTTGCATTTGTTCTAGTCAAATTGTGTCTTTGCTCAAGTCGAGCCCAAGTCGTAGTCGGCCAAGTCCATATAAATCCACGCTTTTTTCGTTGACTGCATTCATTTTCCCATGTTATCCCATGAAATCCCATTTGCCGCTTTCGGCGGCAGAAACGGGCCGTCCCGGCTCCGTTTCCGGGAGCAGGGGGTTTAGTCAAGACCGTGCTGCCGTTTGTTTCGACGGTGACCAACAAACTCGATGCGAAAGGCCGCGTCAGCGTGCCCGCGTCTTTCCGCCAGATTCTCGCGGCCCAGGAAACGCAGGGCATCTATTGTTTTCCGTCGTTTTCAGCGGTTGCGCTTGAAGCCTTCGGCAACGCGCTGATCGCCGAAGTGCAGGCCCGGCTGGATTCGCTCGATCCCTTCTTTAGCGAAGATCATGACGCGCGGGCGCAGGCCATCCTGGCGGCTAGCCAGTTTCTCGCTTTCGACGACGAAGGCCGCGTGCACCTGCCCGAAGAATTTATCGCCCACGCGCACATCGAAGAGCGCGTCACTTTTGTCGGCCTGGGACGCAAGTTCCAGATCTGGGATCCCGAGCGCTTTGCGCCTATCGAGCGCATGCGCCTCGATCTCGCCCGCAAAAGCCGCAGCTAGAGGCTGGCATGAGCGCGGCGCGCAAACATATCCCCGTGATGCTGGAAGAGGTGATGAACGTGCTCGCTCCTCGCGACGGGGCCTTCTATGTCGATGCCACTTTCGGTGGCGGCGGCTATACGGAAGCATTACTCGCGCGCGCCGATTGTACGGTCTACGCCATCGATCGTGATCCGGAGGCGATCGCGCGTGGCAAACCGCTCATGCAGCGCTTTGGCGCCCGGCTTATGCTCATAGCAGGCCGCTTTTCTGAAATGGACCGGCTGGTTGCGCAACAGGCAGATGGCATCGCTTTCGATCTGGGTATTTCTTCTTTCCAGATTGCCGATCTAGCTCGCGGATTCTCCTTCAAGGAAGACGGACCGCTCGACATGCGCATGAGCAGTGCGGGTAAAAGCGCTGCCGATGCCGTGAACACGCTCAGCGAAGCGGAACTTGCCGATATCTTCCGGCGTTATGGCGAGGAAAAACGCGCCCGCGCCATTGCGCGCGCCATTGTTGCCGCGCGTCCCATCACGCGCACGCGGGTGCTTGCTGAAATCGTCGAACGCGTGCTGGGCCCCGCTGCGCGCCGCCAGCCTATCCATCCGGCCACGCGCACTTTCCAGGCGTTGCGCATTTACGTGAATGACGAATTGGGCGAACTCGAACGCGGTCTCGAAGCGGCCGAGCGCACGCTTTCGCCATTTGGCCGGCTTGCGGTGGTTGCCTTCCATTCGCTGGAGGACCGCATCGTCAAACGCTTTCTCACCGAGCGCGCCGGCAAAACGCCGCGCGGCTCGCGCCACGCGCCGGAAGCCGCAAATCCGCGCGCCCCCACTTTCCGGCTTATTCCGCCTTCGCCGTGCACCCCGCGCAAGAGCGAGATCGAAGCCAACCCCCGTTCGCGCTCCGCAAGGCTGCGCGCCGCCGAACGCACGGCGGCGCCCGCCTGGAACAGTCTCGCCGCCTAGGAGGCACCCATGATGCGCACGCTCAACTTCGCTTTTATTCTGGTGACGGGCATAGTGTGCCTCGGCCTTTATCGCATCGCCGAGGAGGCGCGCGTAACCCAGGCCGATCTTGCCGCGACCAACCACGCCATCGCGCAGGAGCACGTGACCCTGGTCGTGCTGGGCGCCGAATGGGCGCGTGCCACCCAGCCCGCGCGCATCGCAGCGCTGGCGCAACGCCATCTCGATCTGGCCGATACACCTTCGGTCGAGCTGTCATCGTTGACCGCTTTGCCGCGCAAGAACGCACCGCTAACCAATACACCAGTGCGCGAAGCCAAGGCTGAAATGCCGGCGGCCGCCGCCTCCGAACCGGTCAAAGTTATCGCCTTCCGCACCGGCATGTGAGGCAATGCGCGCGCGCACGGTTCCCCTAGCACTCGTCCGGGGACGCATCGCGCTCGTCGCTGTGTTTTGCGCCGCCGCTTTCGCGCTGGTGGGCGCACGTCTTGTCGATCTTGTCCTAATCGAAGGCGACACGACGCTCTCCGCTGTCGGAGAAGCCAGGCCGCTGGCTCAGCGCGCCGATCTGATCGACCGCAACGGCGTTCTCATCGCCCGCGATCTTCCCGTTCGCGATCTCTATGCCAGCCCCGCCGATTTCTGGGAGGTGAAAGAGGCGGCAGAGGCGCTCGCGCACCTGACTGGCTCAGACGAAGCGCGCCTGGAGCGTGATTTTTTGCCCAAGCGTGGTTACATTTTAGTTGCGCGCGCGCTCAGTCCAAGTCAGCAAGAGGCAGTCACGCGCCTGGGTCTGCCGGGCCTCAGCTTCGAAGACAGCTACAAGCGTTATTATCCCGCCGGCCGCGCGGCCGTGCACGCGGTGGGGCAGGTGGATATGGACGGCAAGGGCGTGTCCGGCCTGGAGCTCGGGCTCGACAGCCATCTACGCGAGGGCGGCGCGCCGGTTCAGCTTTCCCTCGACATGCGTATCCAATATGCGCTCGCCAATGAGATTGAAGAGGGTATGGCCGAGTTTCGGCCCAAGGCTGCGGGCGGCATCGTGCTCAATGTGCGCACGGGTGAAGTGCTCGCGCTTGTCTCGCTGCCCGATTTCGAGCCGAGCGATCGCTCGCCACCTGCTCCTGCCGCGCGTAACCGCATGACGCAGGACGTTTACGAACTTGGCTCCATCTTCAAGGTTTTCTCTTTCGCCGAGGCTATCGAGGAAAAAACCGTGCGCCTCGACGAAACTTTCAATGTCGGACAACCGCTGCAGTTCGGCCGCTATCAGATCCACGATTTCGAACAGCTTGGGCCGATGCTGACCGCCGTCATGGTGTTCGCCGATTCCTCTAATATCGGCACCGCCCAGATCGCCATGCGCGGCGCGCGCGGGCGCCAGCGCGATTTTCTGCAACGCATGGGCCTGCTCGCGCCTGCCCGGACCGAGCTACCTGAAAGCGCGGCTCCGTTGGCGCCGTCACATTGGGGCGATGTCGAGACTGCGACCATTTCCTTTGGCCACGGCATCTCGGTTAGCCCGCTTGCTTTCGTCGCTGCAGCCGCCGCTGTGGTTAACGGCGGCACGCTTATCGCGCCGACTTTCCTGAAACACGATACGCCGCAGGTGGGCGAACGGGTAATTTCGGAACAGACCAGCGCCACCATGCGCGGCCTCATGCGGCTCGTAGTCACCGATGGCACCGGGAAACAGGCCGATGTGCCGGGCTATGATGTCGGCGGCAAGACCGGAACCGCGGAAAAACCGCATAATGGCGGCTATCTACGCCACGCGCTGATATCGTCGTTCTGCGGCGTGTTCCCGATCAGCAATCCGCAGTATCTCGTCTTCGTCATGCTGGACGAGCCAAGGTCCACGAAAGACACCGCAGGCTTCGCCACGGCGGGTTATACTTCGGCGCCGGTTGCGGGCCGCGTGATCGCACGCATCGCGCCCCTGTTGGGCGTGCTGCGCGATGACACGCTGGCGACCGCAGAAGGTCAACGAGAATCCATAAAGCAACCATAATCAGGGGCGATGGTGAGGGCTCCCAAGAGTGATAAATACCGTGACCGACAGCGTGCAGGAATTCCGTGGCCTCGCCGCCGATAGCCGCGACGTGCGCCCGGGATTTTTGTTCGCGGCACTCACCGGCGCCAGGGCTGATGGCGCGCGTTTCATGGCCGACGCTGTGAAGCGGGGCGCGGTAGCAGTACTGGGAGCGCCCGAAGCTGCGGAAGCCGCGCGCGCGCTTGGCGTGCACTTCATTCCCGATTCCAATCCGCGGCGGCGGCTGGCGCTGCTCGCCGCGCGCTTCTATGCAACGCAGCCCGATATCGTGGCCGCCGTCACTGGCACCAATGGCAAGACATCGGTCACCGTTTTCCTGCGCCAGATCTGGGCGCATGAAGGGTTTAACTCGGCGAGCCTCGGCACCATCGGCATTGTGGCGCCGTCGGGCGAAAAATCGCTCGGCCACACCACGCCCGATCCCGTTGCGCTGCACGCCGAACTTGCGCAGCTCAAACGCGAAGGCGTCACGCATCTGGCGATGGAAGCCTCAAGCCATGGGCTCGATCAGTTCCGCCTTGATGGCGTGCGCGTGAAGGCGGCCGCATTCACCAACATCACACGCGATCATTTGGATTATCACACTAGCTTCGAACATTACCTGGTTGCCAAGCTAAGATTGTTCGGCAGCCTGGTCGAAGCTGGCGGCGTTGCCGTGGTCAATGCTGACGCTGGGCACGCAGACGATTTTATCGACACTGCAAAACGGCGCGGATTGCGGCTGCTCACGGTTGGCACGGCAGGCAAGGATTTGCATCTCGTCAGACAGGCAGTCGACGCGAACGGCCAGCGCCTCAGCATCGAGTGGCAGGGACATGAATATAAAGTATTGCTGCCGCTGGCAGGTCGGTTCCAAGCCTCGAATGCGCTGGTCGCGGCGGGACTGGCGCTTGGTCTTGGCGATCCGCCGGAAAAGGTTTTCGCGGCTCTGGAAAAACTACAAGGCGCTCCAGGGCGCATGCAGCTGGTTGCGCGCAGCAAGACCGCCGCGCCCATCTATGTCGATTACGCACATACGCCGGACGCGCTCGAAACCATGCTCGTGGCGCTTCGCCCGCATGTGAAAGGTAAGTTGCATGTCGTGTTCGGCTGCGGCGGCGATCGCGACCGCGGCAAGCGGCTGTTGATGGGGGCGTCGGCATGTAAATGTGCCGATATCGTCATCATTACCGACGACAATCCGCGCAGCGAGGACGCGGCCGCCATCCGCCGAGAAGTGCTGGCTGGCTGCCCCAGTGCACGGGAAATCAGTGATCGCGCGGAAGCAATCAAGACGGCTATCTCGGGCCTTCAGTCTGGCGATGTGCTGGTAATCGCCGGCAAAGGCCATGAGCAGGGCCAGATCATTGGCAACGAAACGCGGCCGTTCTCGGATCGCGACGAGGTAGTTAAAGCCGCCCGTTCGTTTGGCGGCGATGCGGTTGAGGAGGGCGCATGAGCGCGGCGCTCTGGACATCCGCGAATGCCGCAGCCGCTACTGGCGGCCGCAACACCGCGAACTGGATCGCGAACAACGTCTCCATCGATACGCGTAAATTGGCGGCGGGCGCGCTGTTCGTTGCGCTGAAGGACATGCGCGATGGGCATGATTTCGTGGCGGAAGCATTCAAGCATGGCGCCTCGGCGGCGCTTGTCTCCCGCAAACCGAAAGATGTTCCGGAAAATGCGCCTTTGTTGATGGTGAAAAACACGCAAGCAGGGCTCGAAACATTGGGCTACGCCGCGCGCGCGCGCACCAAAGCACGCATCGCCGCGGTCACGGGCAGCGCAGGCAAAACCACCACGAAGGAAATGCTGCGGCTGGCGCTAGGCTCGGGGCGAGCCGTTGCGGCGTCGGATGCTTCCTATAACAATCATTGGGGCGTGCCCTTGAGCCTTGCGCGCATGCCGCGCGACGCGCGTTTTGGCGTGTTCGAAATCGGCATGAACCATGAAGGCGAAATTCGCGCACTGGTGAAGCAGGTGCGCCCGCATGTGGCGCTCGTCACCACAGTGGCGCCGGCCCATCTGGAATATTTCGGTACAGTGGAAAAAATCGCTGACGCCAAAGGTGAGATCTTCGAAGGTTTGGAGCAGGGTGGCGCCGCGCTCATTCCTTCCGACAATCCGCATGCCAAACGCTTGGCGAGCCACGCGCGCGATGCTGGAGTAAAAAACATTCTATATTTCGGCACGAAAGCAGATGCCGATGCGCGCCTCATCTTCGCGGAAAATGACGGCGACGGGCAAAGGATGATTGCGGAAATCAAAGGTGAGCGGGTGAATTTTTGCCTGCGCGCGCAAGGCGCGCATATCGCCATGAATGCGTTGGCCGTGCTGCTGGCCGCGCACGAGCTTGGCGCAGGTCTAGCGCCCGCCGCACGCGCACTGGAAGGATTTTCCGCTCTCAAGGGCCGTGGCGCGCATTTTCACGCGGGCGGTATTGAGGTGATCGACGAAAGTTACAACGCCAATCCGGTTTCCATGACGGCGGCGCTCGCTCTGCTTGGCGCTAAACAACCGCGCGGCCGCCTCGTAGCCGTGCTGGGTGACATGCTAGAGCTTGGCGCAGATGGCGCCGCCCTTCATCGTGCGCTGGCGAAGGACATCGAGGCCGCGCGCGCCGATCTGGTTTTCCTTTGTGGGCCGCAGATGGCGGCGCTGTGGCAGGCATTGCCGCAGCCACGCCGCGGCGCTTACGCGGAAACCTCGGCCCAGCTTGCGCCGCAGCTTGTGGCGGCGCTGCGCGCGGGCGACGTGGTTCTGGTCAAAGGTTCTTTCGGTAGCCGCATGGCGGTGGTGATCGAAGCGCTGAAAGCGCTCGGCAACGGAGACGGCGCGGCGGCCGCATAAAGGGGGCATACGTGTTTTATCATTTTCTGTTTCCATTGGCGGATCACTTCGCTCCGTTCAATGTCTTCCGCTATCTCACCTTCCGCACGGGCGGCGCGGTCATGACCGCACTGCTGGTCAGCTTCATCATGGGCAGGCCGTTGATCCGCTGGCTCAAAGCCACGCAAGGCAAGGGCCAACCCATTCGCACCGATGGTCCGCAGCGTCACGTCATCGAAAAGCAGGGTACGCCGACCATGGGCGGGCTGCTTATTCTGATTTCGTTCACGGTAGCGACGCTGCTGTGGGCCGATCTTTCCAACGGTTATATGTGGGCTGTACTTGTGGTGACGCTAGCCTACGGCCTGCTCGGTTTTGCCGACGATTATCTGAAAGTAAGCAAGCGCTCGCCCGATGGCGTCAGAAGCACGGTCAAGCTCACGGTCGAATTCATCGTGGCGGCCAGCGCGGTGCTGTGGCTGATGTCGCTGGAAACACCGCCGCTCGCGGGCGCGCTCGCCCTGCCATTTTTCAAGACCGTGCTCATCAACCTCGGCTGGTTTTTCATCATATTTGGCGCGCTGGTCATTGTGGGCGCCTCGAACGCGGTCAATCTCACCGATGGGTTGGATGGCTTGGCCATCGTGCCGGTGATGATTGCGGCCGCTACTTTCCTACTCATCGCCTATCTTGTCGGCAACGTGAAGTTCGCCGACTACCTGCAGCTCCATTATGTGGCTGGCACAGGCGAGCTTGCGGTGTTGCTTGGCTCGGTGATAGGCGCTGGCCTCGGGTTCCTCTGGTACAACGCGCCGCCTGCCATGGTTTTCATGGGCGACACCGGCTCGCTTTCGCTGGGCGGCATGCTGGGCGCGGTGGCCGTAGCCACCAAGCATGAAATCGTGCTGGGCATTGTCGGCGGCCTTTTCGTTATCGAAGCGGTATCGGTGATCGTGCAGGTGGTTTCGTTCAAGACCACCGGCAAACGCGTGTTCAAGATGGCGCCCATCCATCATCATTACGAGCAGCTGGGCTGGCGCGAATCCACCATCGTGATCCGTTTCTGGATCATTGCGGTCGTGCTGGCGCTGGTCGGCCTCTCGACGCTGAAGTTGAGGTGACGATGATCGCGGCGCGCTCCTTCGCAGGGTCTTCGGTCGGCATCTTCGGGCTGGCGCGGTCCGGCCTGTCTGCCGCTCGCGCGTTCCATGCTGGCGGCGCACGCGTCTATGCCTGGGATGACAAGGATGCAAACCACGCTGAAGCAGCCAAGTTCGCTGCAACAATCGTTCCCTGGGAAGAGTGGCCATGGGGCGAGATCAAGGCGTTGATCCTGAGCCCCGGCGTGCCGCTTACGCATCCTTTGACGCACCCGGTGGTCGCGCGCGCGCGCGCGCAAGGCGCCGAAGTTATCGGCGATATCGAATTGTTCGCGCGCGAAATGCGGCCAGATCCCAGGGGTAAAAATCTCGCGCCCGTCATTGCCGTCACCGGCACCAACGGCAAATCCACCACGACCGCCCTCATCGGCCACATTTTGCAATCTTGCGGGTTCGAAGCGCAGGTAGGCGGAAATATAGGCAAGCCGGTGCTTGATCTCGCGCCGCCCAATGCCAAAACGGTTTACGTGCTGGAAGTGTCGTCCTACCAGATCGATCTTTCGCCGGGGCTTACTCCCGACGTCGCGATCTTGAGCAACCTTACGCCCGATCACATCGACCGCCACGGCTCGATGGAAAATTATGCCGCAATCAAGGCGCGCCTGCTCGAACACACGGACAAGAGCGGCCTTGTCGTGGTGGGCGTTGACGATTCCAATTCAGCCGCGATCTACACCCGCCTTGCCGCGGCAGCGCCATGCGAAGCGGTGGCAGTATCGGTCGGCAAGGTGCTGGGGCGTGGCATCTTTGTGATTGACGGCAAGCTCTATGATGCCTGGGGCCAGACAGCAGCGCAGATTTGCGATCTCAATGCTGCTGCGAATCTGCCGGGCGCGCACAATTGGCAGAACGCGGCATTGGCCTATGCAGCGGTGAAACATTTGGTGCGCGACCCCCGCGCTATCGCTAATGCCATTCAGCGTTTTGGCGGCCTCGCGCACCGCATCGAGACGGTGGGCCGCATAGGCAAGGTGCGCTTCATCAATGACTCGAAGGCCACCAACGCCGATGCCGCGGCCCGCGCGCTCGCCTGTTACTCCGATATTTACTGGATCGCCGGCGGCAGGGCGAAAGAAGGCGGCATTGCCAGCCTTAGAACCTTCTTTCCGCGCATTCGCAGGGCCTATCTTATCGGCGAAGCGGCGCGCGCTTTCGACAAAACGCTCGCGGGCAAAGTGGATGCCGTGCAGGCTGGCACGCTCGATCGCGCGCTGACGCTCGCCTCGATAGATGCGCAACTGAGTCAGGCGAGCGAGCCCATCGTGTTGCTGTCGCCCGCCTGTGCATCCTTTGACCAGTTCCGCGATTACGAACAGCGCGGCGATGCTTTTCGTTCGGCAGTGAAAGCAATGATGGAAGCGGCCATCCAGAACGCGAGGGCGCACGCATGAGCTTCAGCCGCACTGATAAGAGCAGCTTCTCACGCTGGTGGTGGACGATCGATCACGTGGCATTTGCGGGCGTGCTGGCGCTCATCGCCATTGGGCTGATACTGGCCTGCGCCGCCAGCCCCGCAGCAACCGGCGGCGCCGAAACGGCGGGCGATTTCCGCTATGCGCTAAAGCAGATCGCCTTCGCCGTTACGGCGGGCGGAATTTTGGTGGGCGCTTCGCTGCTCGATTTCAAGCGCATCCGCATCATTGCCGCGGCCCTATTCGGGTTTGCTCTGATTGGCGCTTTAGTGGCGCTTGTTGGCGGCGGCGAAGTGAACGGCGCGCACCGTTGGCTCGAATTAGGCGGCTTCAAGCTGGAGCCATCGGAGTTCCTGAAGCCCGCTTTCGTCGTTCTCGCGGCGGCTTTTCTGGCAGACAAGCTGAAACGCGGTTTTCCAGGCGAGCTGGTGACGCTTAGCATCCTTGCGCCAGCCGTCGCCATCCTGCTCATGCAACCCGATGTGGGGCAGACAGCGTTGCTCGTCGTGCTCTGCATCACCATGCTGTTCTTTGCCGGTCTGCCTTATTACTGGATCGCAGCGCTTGGCGTGGGCGGCGCAGGTCTTGCCACGCTGTCCTATCTCCTGCTGCCGCATGTGCGTGTGCGCATCGCGCAATTCCTCGATGCTGGTGGCTACCAAACTGGTCTCGCGCGCAAGGCTTTCGAGAAGGGCGGATTTATCGGCGTGGGCCCGGGGGACGGCACTATCAAATACAAGCTGCCCGACGCGCATACCGATTTCATCTACGCCGTGGCTGGCGAGGAATATGGCCTTGCGCTCTGTGCGCTGATCGCCGTGCTATTTGGCGTCATCACAATCCGGCTCTTGTTGCGCGCGGCCAAGGCGCGCGATCCGTTCGTGCAATTGGCGGGTGCTGGGCTGGCACTCGCCATCGGCTTGCAGGCCTTTATCAATATGGGTGTGGCGCTCAGCATTCTGCCCGCCAAGGGCATGACGCTGCCTTTTATTTCCTATGGCGGCTCCTCGCTGTTCGCAGTCACGCTCACTTTGGGTCTTGCACTCGCCATCACGCGCCAACGGCCTTCCGTGCCCGCGCAGGAAGGTGCCGCATGAGCGCGCTCTTTGTGCTCGCTGCCGGCGGCACCGGCGGTCACCTATTTCCGGCGCAGGCGCTGGCCAGTGAACTCGCGCGCCGTGGCGGGCGCGTAGTGGTGATGACGGATGGCCGCGCCAAGAATTACGGTGAAGTGTTTCCTGGCGCCGAAATTTCTACCGTGCCGTCTGCTACCTTCGCCAATCGCTCGGCGACAGGCCGCGTTGCAGCCATGAGCGTGATCGTGCTTGGCGTCTTTTCCGCGCTCGGCAAATTGCTGCAGCTAAAGCCACGCGCCGTTGTAGGCTTTGGCGGTTATCCCAGCCTGCCGGTGATGATGGCCGCATGGATTGCAGGCCTGCCCACCATACTGCATGAGCAGAACGCAGTGCCCGGCCGCGCCAACCGCCTGCTGGTTTCCAAGGTGAAGAAAATTAGCGCCTCGCTCCCCTTCGCGCGTTTCGCGCCCAAGGATGAAAGCCGCGTGGTGTTCACCGGCAATCCGGTGCGTCCCGAGGCGGCAGCATTGTCAAAGACCGCTTACACGCCGCCTAATGGCAGCGGGCCGATCCGTTTGCTGATTTTCGGTGGCAGCCAGGGCGCGCGCGCATTGAGCGAAATCGTGCCGGCGGCGCTTGCGCGCCTGCCCGAAAATATTCGCGCGCGCCTCGAGGTCACGCAGCAATGCCGGCCTGAAGACGTCGAAGAGGTCAGGGCCGCCTACCGCAGGGCGGGAATAAAATCAGAAGTTGCGCATTTCTATAATGATTTGCCGCAGCGCATGGCGCGCGCGCACCTGATCATTTCGCGCAGCGGCGCCTCTACGGTAAGCGAGCTTGCGGTCATAGGCCGCCCGGCAATCCTTATTCCCTATCCTTTCGCCACCGACGATCACCAGGCGGCCAATGCCACCGTGATGGAGCGCGCGGGCGCGGCCTGGAATGTGCCGCAGGCGAAGCTCGATCCAGAAAAGCTCGCATATTTTCTGACCAACATCATTCAACATCCCACGGAGCTTGCCGAACGCGCCGCGGCCGCGCACGCGCTCGGCCGCCCCGATGCGGCGCTGAGGCTAGCCGACCTGGTTGAAACGCTGGGAGGCAAGGCGGCATGAGCGCCAGCGTCACCCGCGTTCCGCTGACTATCGGCACGATCCATTTCATCGGCATCGGCGGCATCGGCATGAGCGGCATTGCCGAGCTGATGCACAATCTCAAATACAAGGTGCAAGGCAGCGACACCGTCGACAACACCAATGTGAAGCGGCTGCGCACGCTCGGCATTCCTGTCGCCATCGGCCACAGCGCCGACAATCTCAAGGACGCGCAGGTGGTGGTCTATTCTTCGGCGGTGAAACCCGGCAATGCCGAGCTGGATGCGGCGCGCGCGATGGGCCTGCCGCTGGTGCGGCGCGCCGAGATGCTGGCCGAAATCATGCGCCTGAAGAGCTGCGTGGCCGTGGCTGGCACCAACGGCAAAACCACCACCACGACCATGATCGCAGCCCTACTGGATGCGGGCGGCTTTGATCCCACCGTGGTCAATGGCGGCATCATCAATGCCTATGGATCCAATGCGCGGCTTGGAAAAGGCGAATGGGTTGTGGTGGAAGCCGATGAATTGGACGGTACGTTCCTGCGCCTGCCTGCAACCATCGCGGTGGTGACCAATGTCGATCCCGACCACCTCGATTACTACGGCGATTTCGACAAATTGCGCGATGCGTTTCAGCGTTTCATCGAGAATGTGCCGTTCTATGGCTTTGCCGTGCTTTGCCTTGATCATCCCGAAGTGCAGGCAATGGTGGGCCGGGTGGAAGATCGCAGGCTAATTACCTATGGCTTAAGTCCGCAGGCCGATATGCGCGCGGTGAATGTGCGCTTTTCCGAAGGCGCATCGCATTACGATGTCGTCGTTACCAACCGCCGCAAGGGCACGGAAACAGCTCTCGGCGCTTTCCACCTGCCCATGCCGGGCGAGCATAATGTGCAGAATTCGCTGGCGGCCATTACGGTCGCGCGCGAGCTTGGCATTGGCGTCGACAAGATCCGCGCTGGCATTGCCAATTTCGCGGGCGTCAAGCGCCGCTTCACCAGAGTAGGCGAATGGAATGGTGCCACCATCATCGACGATTACGCCCACAACCCGTTCAAGATTGCAGCCGCGCTCAAGGCCGCGCGCCAGGCCTATGCGGGGCCCGTAATCGCGGTGGTGCAGCCCCATCGCTACACGCGGTTGCGCGATACCTTCGAGCAATTTTGCAGCTGCCTCAACGATGCCGACTTCGCCATCATCGCGCCGGTTTATCCCGCAGGCGAAGCGCCCATTGAGGGCATCAATCGCGACACCTATGCGGAAAGCCTGCGCGGGCACGGTCACCGCAACGTGCTGGTAATCGATGCCGAGGGCGATTTGCCCGCCTTGGTCGCGCCTCTGATGAAGCCCGGCGGCGTCATAGTCATGTTGGGCGCGGGTTCGATTACGCAATGGGCCGTCAATCTAGAAGCGGGTTTGCGGGCGCAGGAAAAATCTATCGCGCAGGGAGGGAAGCGGTGATGGCGTCTCGCGCTTGCGACATGCTGCCGCCCGTGCGCGGCAGCTATACCGACAACGCCGCGCTCAGAGACCTCGTCTGGTTTCGCGCGGGCGGCCCTGCGGAAACGCTTTTCCGCCCCGCCGATGTGGACGATCTTTGCACCTTCATGGCCGCGCGCCCGCGCGACGTCGAAGTCAGCGTCATCGGCGTGGGTTCTAATCTGCTTATTCGCGATGGCGGCATTCCTGGCGTGGTGATCCGCTTGACCGGCGCTTTCGGGCGTGTGGAGAAACTCGACAATTCTCGCCTGCGCGCGGGCGCGGCGGCGCTCGATGCGGCTGTCGCGCGCGTCGCCGCCGATGCCGGTATTGGCGGGCTCGAATTCCTGCGTGGCATTCCCGGCACCATCGGCGGCGCATTGCGCATGAATGCGGGCTGCTATGGCAAAGAGATAAAGGACGTGCTGATCGAAGCCCGGGCCGTGAACGGCGGAGGCAAGCTTGTCACGCTCTCGCTCGTCGACATGGGCTTCACCTATCGCAATACGAAAGCGCCAGAAGATCTAATTTTTGTGGACGCTGTGTTGCAAGGCGTCCCGGATAATCCTGAAGCGATTAGCGCACGCATGGATGAACTTGTAGCGCAGCGCGAGGCCACTCAGCCCGTACGCGCCAAGAGCGGCGGCTCGACTTTCAAGAACCCTCAAGGCCATAAGGCCTGGCAATTGATTGACCAGGCAGGCTGCCGGGGCCTGAGGGCCGGTAAAGCCCAAGTCTCTGAAAAGCATTGCAATTTCCTGATAAATACGGGCGACGCCACGGCCGCCGACATCGAAGGCCTAGGCGAAGAAGTGCGCGCACGAGTAAAGGCGAAAACCGGCATCGCACTCGAATGGGAAATCAAGCGGGTAGGGCGCGCGCCATGAGCAAGTTCAAGCGCGTCGCCGTGCTGCTGGGCGGTTTATCGCCGGAACGCGAGGTCAGCCTCGTGTCGGGCGCCGCGTGCGCAAAGGCACTGCGCGAAGAAGGTTTAGATGTCATCGAAATCGACGCGGGCCGGGATCTTGCCGAACAAATCCGCAAGGCTAAACCGGACGCAGCCTTCAATGCGCTTCACGGCCGCTGGGGCGAGGACGGCTGCGTACAAGGTATGCTCGAGCTTCTGCAAATTCCCTACACCCATTCCGGCGTGCTCGCTTCCGCGCTCGCCATGCACAAGGATCGCGCCAAGACTGTTTTTCGCGCGGCCGGCATTCCGGTGGTGAAAAGCTTCGTCGCCGACCGCAAACGCGCGAGCCAATCGCATCTGATGACGCCGCCCTATGTGGTGAAACCTGTCAACCAGGGCTCAAGTGTCGGCGTCTTCATTATCCGGCAGGGCGACAACCGTCCGCCGGGCGAACTCGGCTCCGAAAAATGGACGCTTGGCGATGAAGTCATGGTCGAGGAATATGTCCCGGGCCGCGAACTCACCGTCGCCGTGATGGGCGGCGAGGCTATGGCCGTCACCGAAATCGTTTCCAGCACAAATTTCTACGATTACGAGGCCAAATATGCCGAGGGCGGCTCGCGCCATGTTGTGCCGGCGAAAATTTCCACCGCCGCCACCGAACAGGCGATGAGCTTCGCGGAACAGGCGCATATTGCGCTGGGCTGCCGCGGTGTGTCGCGCACCGATTTCCGTTACGACGACACCAAGGGTCAGGACCGCATCATCATTCTTGAAGTCAACACGCAGCCCGGCATGACGCCCACTTCGCTGGTGCCGGAACAGGCTGCATACAAGGGCATGAACTTCCGCACGCTGGTACACTGGATTCTGGAGGACGCCTCATGCGACCGGTGAGGTCAAAGCGCCGCACCAAAACGTCCGCCCGCAGCGGCTGGATGAGCACGGTTATGCTGCGCCCGGGCGCCCGCCGCGATACCCGTCGCACCCGCGCGCGCGAAAGCCGTGGCATTTCTGGCCTTGCGGGTGCTGTGTCCGCCAGCGTCACGCGCCGCCCCATGCTGGCAGTGACGCTCGCGTTCATTCTTTGCGCTGGCCTTGCTGGCCTCGTCTCCGGCGGTCACGTCGCGAACCTGTATGGCGGTTTCGCGCGTTCGACTAGCAACGCTTTCGGCCAGCTCGGCTTCGCGGTCAACAAGGTTACGTTACAGGGCAACGAGCGCACTTCGGCGGAAGCGATCCATGCCGCACTCGGAATTCAGCCCAACCAATCCATCTTCAGCGTCGATCCGGCCGCTGCCCGAACACGGCTGATGCAGTTGCCATGGGTATCGGAAGCAGAAGTTCGCCGCCAATACCCCGGCGCCATCTCGGTGGTGATCGTCGAAAAGCGCCCCTTTGCCCTCTGGAAGAATGGCACCAACACGGCTGTGGTCGAGCGTTCTGGCGCGGTCATTACGGCAGCAAACACGGATGAGTTCGCCCGCCTCCCGCTGATCCTGGGTCCGGGAGCGCCAGAAACTGCCGCCACCCTTATTGATGCCGTTGCCGGTGCCCGCGCCGTGGCGGCCCGCCTAAAGGCTGCCGAACGCATTTCCGAACGGCGATGGAACCTGATTTTGGACGGCAATGTCATCGTGAAACTGCCGGAAGTGGGCTGGCAGAGTCAGATTTCAGAGCTTGAGCGCCTCATCGTGGAAAAGGGCGTGCTCGAGCGGGATATCGAATCAATAGACCTGCGCTATCCCGATTCGTACATATTCCGGCTACATAATGGTGATTCGCAGCCTGTGCCGAGGGAGCGGCGGGCCTGATGGGGGATATGTCGAAATTTAGGACGAACGGCTCCAAGGCCTCCGCCACTCGCAGCGGGCTCATCGCCGCACTCGACATCGGCTCGTCAAAAATCGCCTGCATCATCGCCCGCACCGATTCCAGCGGCATCAAGGTGCTTGGTTCGGCGTTGCACGAATCACAGGGCATCCGCTCGGGCGCGGTGACAAGTTTGGAACTGGCGGAAGAATCCATCCGTCAGGCCGTGGACCGCGCCGAGCAATTGTCCGACCACCGCATTCAGGATGTGATCCTTTCCGTTCAGTGCGGCCAGCCGAAGAACCTGACTGCGCGCGCCGAACGCGCGATCGGCGGCGCGCTAGTGACGGACGCGCATCTGCGCGAGATCCTGGCCGCAGGCAAACGCAATTGCCGCGAACAGGGTTACGACACCGTCCAGGCCATGCCGTCGGGCTATATCGTCGATTCCGCGCGCGGCGTGCGCGACCCACGCGGAATGTTCTGCGAGCGGCTGGGCGTCACCTTGCACGCGGTCGCCGTGCGCTCGGGACCCTTGCAAAACCTGCGTTTGGCCGTGGAACGCTGCCACCTCACTATCGCCCGCCAGCTCCATGCATCCTATGCCAGCGCGCTTTCCACGCTGGCGCCGGACGAAACCTCGCTGGGCGCCACGCTCATCGATCTTGGCGCTGGCGTCACCTCGATTGCCGTCTTCATGGAAGACGCGCTCGTGCATGTCGACACAATTCCCATCGGCGGCGCGCATGTGACGTCGGACATTGCGCGCATGTTCTCGACGCCTTTGGGTGCGGCCGAACGCATCAAATCGCTTTACGGCTCGGCACTGGGCGATCTCGAAGTAGGCACCGACATGATCGAAGTGCCGCAGATGGGCGAGGAAGGCGAAGAAGCTGGCCAGCGCATCAAGCGTTCACTGCTCACGCGCGTCATTCAATCGCGCATGGAAGAAATTTTCACCCATATGCGCGACCGCCTGCGCGACGCAGGCTTCGATGTAGCGGCCGGGCGCCGCGCGGTGCTGACGGGCGGCGGTTGCCAGCTCGCGGGCACGCGTGAGCTCGCGGGCCGCGTGCTCAACAAGCAGGTGCGCTTGGGACGGCCGGTGACGATTCCGGGCTTGGCGGCGGCGACCGCGGGTCCCGCCTACGCCACGGCGCTGGGCCTCGTTATCGCGGGCGCAACGACGGCGCCCGAGGCGCTGGATCCCCATGCGGGAGTTGAATTGAAGCAGCAGAAGCGCGGGCTTGCGCAGCTGCTCGGCGGAAGTTTGTTCGGTTGATGGAAAGAAGCGGATGATGATCGGCACAGAGTCACGTTCGCGGGGTGTCGGCGGAGGACCTGAGTAACCAGTAGGAGGTCGAAATGCCGATTAAATTGAGGGCGCCCGAGGTCACGGAGCTCAAGCCGCGGATCACGGTTTTGGGCGTGGGCGGAGCGGGCGGCAATGCCGTCAACAACATGATCAATGCGAAGCTCCAGGGTGTGGGCTTCGTGGTCGCCAACACCGACGCGCAGGCGCTCGCGCAATCCAAGTCCGAGCATCGCATTCAGTTGGGCGCGCGCCTGACCGAAGGCCTGGGCGCGGGCGCAAAGCCCGAAGTGGGCCGCGCGGCCGCAGAAGAATTGCTTGAGGAAATCCTCGAGCATGTGGGCGACTCTCACATGGTCTTCATCACCGCCGGCATGGGCGGCGGCACGGGCACGGGCTCGGCGCCCGTCATCGCGCGCGCCGTGCGCGAGCTCGGCATCTTGACAGTAGGTGTGGTGACCAAGCCTTTCCACTTCGAAGGCGACCGGCGCATGAAAGTGGCCGAGCACGGCATCGACGAACTTCAGCAATATGTCGACACGCTCATCATCATTCCCAACCAGAACCTTTTCCGGGTGGCCAACGAGCGCACCACGTTTGCGCAGGCCTTCGCCATGGCGGACGAGGTGCTGCATTCGGGTGTGCGCGGGGTGACGGACCTCATCGTCATGCCGGGCCTCATCAACCGCGACTTCAACGACATCAAGACGGTGATGTCCGAGATGGGCAAGGCGATGATGGGCACTGGCGAGATGGAAGGCGAGGGACGCGCGCTGAAAGCCGCCGAAGCCGCGATCTCGAATCCGCTGCTCGACGACGTGTCGATGAAGGGCGCGCGTGCCGTGCTCATCAACGTCACCGGCGGGCCGGACTTGATGCTGTTCGAGGTGGACGAAGCCGTGAACCGCATCCGCGCCGAAGTCGATCCCGATGCCAATATCCTGTTCGGCAGCGCGATCAACGAGGATATGGAAGGCAGCGTGCGCGTCTCTGTGGTGGCGACGGGTATCGACGCGGAACTCTTCCAGGCGGAGATACCGGCTAACGTGGAACGCCTGCCGGTCAGGCACCGAATGCAGGAACAGGCCCGTACGCCAGTGCCGCCTGCGCGCGCGCCTCAACCCGTGCAACGCCAGACGCACCGGCAGGTCGAACAGCTGGCAAGGGAAATCAACGAGCGCGCGGACGCGGCCTTGCGTGAGGCCGCCATGCGTGAAGCCCTGGCCCAGGTGTCGGAAGCAGGCGAGCCGCTGATGCTGGGCGGCGTGGATTCACCCTCGATCGAAGAAGAGCCTCTGCCGCCGCAACCGCCGCGCGAAAGCCGACTTGCCCAGGCCCAGGCGACCGATCCAAGGCGCCGTTTCGGCTTGTTCGGCCGGACGAAGCCTGAGCCGCGCGTCGAGCCTGCAATGGAATCGACGCGGGCGGCTGCGGCGGCCTTGCGCGCGACGGCGCAGGTGATGGCGCGCAGCGCGCCGCAGCCTGTGACCCAACCCGCGCCGCAGGAGCAAACCACTGCGGCGCCATTACCTGTCGAAGCGCAAGTCAAGTCGCCGGAGGATCTCTTCGCCGGTGTGAACGAGGACGACCGCTTCGAAATCCCGGCTTTCTTGCGCCGGCAAACCAACTGAGTCATGGCCGCACCGCGCAGGACGCTCGCATCGGAAGCAAATGCCACAGGCATCGCTCTCCATGCGGGCGTCCCGGCGCGGTTGCGGTTGCGCCCGGCGAAAACCGGCGCGGGCATCGTTTTCCGCCGCGCCGATCTTGGCGGGGCTGAAATACCGGCTCTGTGGTCAAACGTCACCGAAACGCGGCTCGGCACCGTCATTTCCAATGACGAGGCGAGTGTCGGCGTGATCGAACATTTGTTGTCGGCGCTGGCTGGCGCGGAAGTGGACGACTGCATCGCCGAAGTCGATGGTCCTGAACCGCCAATCCTTGACGGCGATGCTGCGTGCTATCTCACGCTGATCGAGCAGGCGGGTTTCGTGGTCAACGGCGGCGCCCGCCAAACCATCCGCGTGCTGAAGCCCGTGCTTGCGGGCGACGGCAAGGAAAGCGCAAAGCTGCTACCCGCTATAAGAACAGAATATTTTTACGAGATCGATTTCAAAAGCGCTTCCATCGGTCATCAGACTTTCAACTGGGTTTTCTCGGCCGACGGCTATCGCACCGATATCGCGCCTGCGCGCACCTTCGGCTTTCTGTACGAAGCGGAGCAACTGCGAGCGGCGGGCTTTGCTCGCGGCGCTGGGCTCGAAAACACGCTGGTAATAGAAGGCGATAAAGTCCTGAACGCCAAAATGCAGCGTTTCCCCGACGAATTCGTTCGTCACAAGATTCTGGATGCCATTGGTGACCTGAAACTCGCGGGCGCAGCTCTCTTAGGGCGCTATGAGGGGCGGCGCTCCAGCCACAAATTGAACAATGCGCTTCTACACACGCTTTTTGCTAACCCCGCAAATTACGAAATAGGCTAGGCCGACAATTTTTCTTCTTCCTGCTCCGGCTCTTCCGCTTGAACGGGTGTCATCCCCTTCAGCGCCTTGACCAGATGGGCGAGCGCCGTGCGCGCGTCTGCATCCCCTATTTCGAGGAAATTGCGCACCAGATCGATCGCTACCCGGTTGTGTCCGCCATGGGGCAGGTCACTCGGGATGAGATCGGGGTCCAAGCCCTCAAAGTAGAAGGACTCTTCATTACCCAAACGCTGCGCGATTAGAAATAATCTTCCCGCGCTCACCCGATTTGCCCCGGTCTCCTATTTCTGGATTTGCTGATAAGAAATAAGCAAAGCCACCGCCAATTGCTCCTGGGTCAGCCCAAGCATAGTGCGCCGAAGGCGAATCCGCGTTTCCACGTGCTCGTCCACCGCGGCGTGTGAACTTGGTAGGTGCTATTTCTACGTCGTCCATTGCACACACTCCTTCAAGTTGTAAACGTGAAACAACTCTATTAATAGTAGATAAACTTGTTAAAATTTCTGTCAATCTGCGCACATCTGTGGGGCGTTTATGCCCGATGGCTTTGCACTCGGAAGTGGTGGCAAAAGAGCCAAACGCCGCTGGACCGCGCAATAACGCCGGTGGCATAACGGGGGCGCTCCGGAGCAGGCGGAATCACGCGGCGCCCCTCGCGCTGCCAGCAGGATGAGCGAATCATGTCGTTGAAAAGTCTCGCATTGGGCGTCGGCCCGATACGCGCGTCGGCTTTCGCCGCGCTGCTGGCTTCGGCTTTCATTCTTCCCGGCTGCGCCGATGACGAAAAGAAGGAGGCCGATTATGTCGAGCGGCCTGTCGAAGGCATTTACAACGCTGCCTGGAAACAGATCGACAAGCAAAATTGGAAAGAGGCCGCCAAGCAGTTCGATGAAGTGGAGCGCCAGCATCCCTATTCCGTCTGGGCGCGGCGCGCGATGCTGATGTCGGCCTATTGCTATTACCAGTCCAACAAATTCGATGACGCCATCGATGAGGCCGATCGGTACATTCAGCTCCATCCCGGCAACAAGGATGTGGCTTACGCGTATTATTTGAAGGCCGTGTCGCTCTACGAGCAGATCGTCGACGTCGGCCGCGACCAGCAAAAAACCCAGGCCGCGCTCACGGCGCTGCAGGACGTGACGCAGCGCTTCCCCGGCACCGAATATGCGCGCGACGCGCAATTGAAGACTGATCTTACCCGCGACCATCTCGCCGGCAAGGAAATGGATGTCGGGCGTTATTACCTGCGCTCGGGTGAATATATTGCGGCCATTAACCGCTTTCGCACGGTCGTGGAAAAATTCCAGACCACCAGCCATGTGCCCGAGGCTCTGGAGCGCCTGACCGAAGCCTATCTGGCGCTCGGCATCGTGAAGGAAGCACAGACCGCCGCTGCCGTGCTGGGTTTCAATTATCCGGGCACGGACTGGTATCACGACTCCTACGCGCTGCTGACCAAATCGGACCTCGCGCCAAAAGAAGACAAGAGCTCCTGGATCAGCAAAGCTTTCCGCACCGTTTTCTGACGGCTGCACACATGCTCGCGTCGCTTACCGTCCGCGACATCGTTCTCATTGCACAAGCCGAGCTTGCTTTTGGGCCTGGCCTCAACGTGCTCACCGGTGAGACCGGGGCGGGGAAAACCATACTGCTCGATGCTCTGGGGCTGGCGGCGGGCGGGCGCAGCGGCGTGCGCGCGAGTGTGCGACCGGGCGCAGGACAGGGCGGCGCCTCTGCAATCTTCGAGCCGGACAAAAACCATCCGGCGCGCCGCCTCCTGGCGGACAGCGGCTTCGACGCTGAAGACGAACTGGTTCTGCGCCGCACGATTGCCGCCGACGGGCGCACGCGCGCCTTCATCAACGATCAGCCCGCGGGCGTAGCACTGCTGCGCGAAGTAGGCGTTGGGCTTTTGGAAGTGCACGGTCAGACGGATGACCGCGGGTTGTTCGATGCGGGCACGCACCGTCAGCTGCTCGACAGTTTCGGCGGGCATCTGGGCCTTGCCGAAGAACTGGTCATGCTGCACGCGGAACTCAGTACGGCAAAAGCGCGGCGCGACGCCATAACGACCTCAGCCGCCAGCGCCGCCAGCGAAATCGAATTTCTCACTCATGCCGTCAAGGAGCTTTCCCAAATCGCTGCGGAGGCGGGCGAAGAGGCGCAGCTCGCATCCGAGCGCGCGTTGCTGATGAATGCAGGCCGTATAGCGGAAGATGTTGCCGCCGCCGCCGATCTGGTGACTGGCGAGCGTGGCGCCGAAACTACAATCGCTCAGGCGTTGCGCAAGCTTTCTCGCCTTGCCCCCGAGGGCCGCACCGCGACGCAGTCATCTGAGGCCGCGCTCGATTCCGCATTGGCGCTGGTGCAGGAAGCGCGCAATGAATTACAGTCTCTGCTGGCCCGCCTCGAAGCCGATCCGGAAAAGCTAGAGAAAACGGAGGAACGCCTTTTCGCGTTGCGCGCGGCTGCGCGCAAATATGGCGTGGTTCCCGATGGCCTTGCGGCATTGCAGGCAGACTTTGAAACCAAGCTTGCGGCCTTCGACCAGGACGGCAGCAAACTGGCTGCGGCCGAAAAGGATTTTGCTGAGGCGCGCGCGGCGTTTCTCGCTTCATGCCGCAAGCTGTCGGCTGTGCGCGTGGCTGCCGCGAAAAAACTTGAGGTTGCCGTTGCCCGCGAATTAACACCGTTAAAGCTCGGCCATGCGCGATTCCGTGTGGCGCTGACGGCGCTTGCCGAAGACGATGCCAGCGCGGGCGGCATGGAACGCGTGGGTTTCGAAGTGGCGACCGTTGAGGGCGCGCCGTTCGGCCCGTTGACCAAAATCGCTTCGGGCGGCGAGCTCGCCCGTTTTGCGCTGGCGCTGAAGGTGGCGCTGGCCGAAGTCAGTCCGCCCACGGTGCTGGTGTTCGACGAAGTGGATCGCGGCGTCGGCGGCGCAGTGGCCGATGCCGTGGGCGAACGGCTGCAAAAACTCGCGCGCACGGCTCAGGTGCTGCTCGTCACCCATTCGCCGCAGGTTGCGGCGCGCGCAACCCGCCATTTCCGCATTTTGCGTGAACGCGACGTCGTTCGGGTCGAGCAGCTGGATGACGCCGCCCGCATCGAGGAAATCGCCCGCATGCTATCGGGCGCCGCGGTCACGGGCGAAGCGCGCGCCGCGGCCCGCCGCCTGATCGCCGAAGCGCAAGGCGTATCCGAACCGCCCACCAAGAAGCGGGCGCGCGCATGACGGCGCATGAAAAGCGCGCCGATCAATTACGCGAGGCAGAGGCGAAGAAAGAACTCGCGCACCTTGCCAAGGAAATTGCCCGGCACGACAAGCTTTATTATCAGAAAGACGCGCCCGTCATTCCCGACGCCGAATACGACGCTCTGCGCGAGCGCAATGCGGCCATCGAGAAGCGCTTCCCGAAATTGGTGCGCAAGGACAGCCCGTCCAGGCGTGTCGGCGCCAAGCCAACTGGCGGCTTTGAGAAGGTGCGCCATGCCGTGCCGGTGCTGTCGCTCGACAATGCCTTCACCGAGGAGGATGTCGAGAGTTTCGTCGCTCGCGTGCGCCGCTTTCTCATGCTCAAAGAACTCGAAGAGCTGGTGTTCGTCTGCGAGCCCAAGATCGACGGCCTGTCATGTTCGTTGCGCTATGAAAAGGGCGAGCTGGTTCTGGGCGCCACGCGCGGCGATGGCGAGGAAGGCGAAAACGTCACCGCCAATGTGCGCACCATTCATGATATCCCGCACACATTCCACGGCCGCAATCCGCCCGACGTGTTCGAAGTGCGCGGCGAAGTCTATATGGGCCACAAGGATTTCGAGGCGCTCAACAAGCGACAGGAAAAAGAAGGCGAGAAAGTTTTCGCCAATCCCCGCAACGGGGCGGCGGGAAGCCTGCGCCAGATCGATCCCGCGATCACGGCGCGCCGCCCGCTGAAATTCTTCGCCTATGCCTGGGGCGAGGCGTCGGAAGTGCCCGGCAAAACGCATTGGGAAATTCTCGAAACATTCAAGCGCTGGGGCTTCGTGGTGAATCCGCTGATCCGCCGCTGCGACAGCACCAAGGCCATGCTCGCCTTCCACCGCGATCTCGAAGAGAAACGCGCCGATCTCGGCTACGACATCGACGGCGTGGTTTACAAAGTGAACCGGCTGGACTGGCAGGCGCGCCTAGGCTTCATCTCGCGCTCTCCCCGCTGGGCGCTGGCCCACAAATTCGCCGCCGAGCAGGCCGAAACGGTGCTGGAGGACATCGACATCCAGGTCGGCCGCACCGGTGTGCTGACGCCGGTAGCGAAGCTCAAGCCAATTACCGTTGGCGGTGTGGTGGTTTCTAACGCCACGCTGCACAACGAGGATTACATCGCCGAGAAAGACATCCGCATCGGCGATCATGTGATAATCCAGCGCGCTGGCGACGTGATCCCGCAGGTCGTGCGCGTGGTCAAGGAGAGGCGCCCCAGAGGCGCAAAACCCTACATATTTCCCGACAAATGCCCCGTCTGCGGCAGCCATGCCGTGCGCGAGATCGACGAAAAAACCGGCAAGCCGGAGGCCGCGCGGCGCTGCACCGGTACACTGGTTTGCCCGGCGCAGGCGGTGGAGCGGCTGCGTCATTTCACCGCGCGCAGCACGTTCGACATCGAAGGCCTTGGCGAAAAAACTATCCAGGAATTTTTCGACGACGGCATGCTGAAAGAAGCGGCCGATATTTTCACGCTGGAAGAACGCTACGGTTCCGGGCCCAAGGCCATCGGCAAGCGCGAAGGCTGGGGCGAGCAATCGGCCGGGAAACTTTTCTACGCCATCGACGAGCGGCGCAAGATTGGGCTCGATCGTTTCATCAATGCGCTGGGCATTTCCCACGTCGGCGAAACGGTGGCGCGCCTGCTCGCGCGCAATTTCCATTCCTGGAAGAAGTTCGAGGCCGTGATGGAAAGCGCCGAAGCCGTCAGGGAGCTCGACGCCATCGAAGGCATCGGCGAGGTGATGGCGGAGGCGATCAAGGATTTTTTCGACGAGAAGCACAATCGCGAGGCGCTCAAGCGCTTGCTCAAGCATGTGACGGTCGCCGACATGGAAGTGCCGCGCACCAAACACTCCAAAATCGCGGGCCAGACCATCGTTTTCACCGGCACGTTGGAAAAGATGACGCGCGAGGAGGCCAAGGCGCGCGCCGAGGCGCTTGGCGCGCATGCGGCTGGCTCGGTGTCGATGAAAACCGATCTCGTCGTCGCCGGGCCGGGCGCTGGCTCGAAACTGACGGACGCCAAAAAGATGGGTGTGAAGGTAATCGACGAGGACGCCTGGCTGAAACTGATCGGCGATTAAGCCACCAACGCCTTCGCCAGGAATGGCAGGCTCTTGTCCATGCGGTAATCCACGGCGGTGTGGTCGTCGGGGAATTCTTCGTAAACGTGTTTCACGCCCAGTTGCTCGAGCCGCCGGTGCAGCCGCCGCGCGCCATAAACCAGATTGTATTGGTCGATGTCGCCGCAATCGATCCATAGCGCCTTCAGCTGCTTCAATCCCTCGCCGTCGGTTTCGACCATGTTGATCGGGTCCCGCGCCTGAAAATTCTTCCAGCGTTCAGGAATGATCTCGCAGGTCTGCAGGTCCACCGGCAGTCGCACGCCCCAATAGGCTTGCAGATCGGGATCGTAGGTGGCGCACATGGCGAGCGTCATCAGATCGTGCAGCTCGGCGTCTTTAACCTTGGGCAGCTCGTAGAATTTCTTCAGCCACTTTTCGATGGAGTTGTCGCACTTGGCCAGCGCGCGCAGCATTTTGGGATAATCGGGCATGTAGCAAAGCTCGAAACCAATATCGCCCGAATGGCACGCCGCCGCCGCCCAAAAATCGGGATAGAGCAGGGCGTGGGCAATCGAGCCGTAGCCGCCCGAACTTTTGCCGAAACAGCCGCGGCGTCCTGTGCCGCCGCAGCCATATTTCTGTTCGACGAAGGGAACCGCTTCCTGCAACAGGAAATCCGCCCAGCGCCCCACCGCCACGCTGTTTATGTATTGATTGCCACCCAGCGCCGTGAAGCAATCGGGAAACGCCACCACGCAGGGTGGCATCGCGCCGCTCGCGATCAGGCGGTCAAGCCGCTCCGGAACATTTTCCAGAAAATTCTTCCAGTTGGTGTGCGCAGGCCCGCCCGCGGTAAAGCCCACCAGGTCGACTAGCAGGGGCAGACCGCGTCCTGTCTGTTTATAAGGAATGTAAACGTCGATGATGCGGTTGGTAGGATCGCCCAGCATATTGCTGGCGAGCACTTTGCTGTCGAGCCACATGCGATGCACTTCACCGCGGGGCGTTGCTTGATCACGTCTCATTCAAGTCTCCCCAATTTCACCTCCCCCTTTGTGGGGAGGTCGCGAGCGCTTTAGCTCGAGCGGGTGGGGGACGGTGTCGGACATCGCCCCCCACCCGATCCGTTTCGCTTCGCTCAACGGATCAGCCTCCCCACATAGGGGGAGGCAAAAAAATCAAATCGGCCGCGTCGCCTGTTCCAGCCACGCTTTGGCAGGCGTATCGCTGGCCAGATGCGGGCCAACTTTCTTGCGCACTTCCGCGTGATAGGTGTTGAGCCAGGCCTTTTCGTCTTCGGTCAGCAGCTTGGGCTCGACGAGGTTCAGATCGATCGGCGCCATGGTGATGGTTTCGAAGCGCATCATCGGCCGCTCGCCGCCAGGCACTTTCTCGCCAGGCGTGACCACGACCAGATTTTCGATGCGGATGCCGTATTCGCCGCTTTTGTAATAGCCGGGCTCGTTCGAGCAGATCATTCCCGGCATCAGCGGCTGGGTGATGGTCTTCTTGGAGATATTCTGCGGGCCTTCGTGCACCGACAGATAGGCGCCGACGCCGTGGCCGGTGCCGTGATCGTAATCGAGGCCCATTTCCCACAAGGGCGCGCGCGCCAGCGTGTCGAGAGCCGCGCCCGGCGTACCTTCGGGGAAGCGCGCGAGGGCCAGCGCGATGTGGCCCTTCAGCACGCGGGTGAAGCGGTCGCGCATTTCCTCACTTGGTTTGCCCACGATCATGGTGCGCGTCACGTCGGTGGTGCCGTCGGGATATTGCCCGCCGGAGTTGATGAGATAAATCTCGTTGTTCTTGATCGCGCGGTTGGTGCTGCGCGTCACGCGGTAATGCGGCAAGGCGGCATGCGGTCCCGCGCCCGAAATGGAATTGAAGCTCAAATCCAGCAGCTCGTTCACTTCGCGGCGGAAACCTTCCAGCGCCTCGGCGGCTTTTATCTCGTCGAGTCCGCCCTTGGGCGCCTCGCGCTCGAACCAGGCGAGAAAACGCGTCAGCGCCGCACCATCGCGGATATGCGCTTTGCGCGCGCCTTCCACTTCGGCCGCGTTCTTGCACGCTTTCGGCAACTGGCACGGATCGGCCGCGCGTTTTACCCGCGCACCTGCCGCCTTCAGCCTCTCGGCGACGAACGACGCCGTCATGCCGGGATCGGCGATGACCGTCTTGCCCTTCAGCGCATCGAGCTTGGGCGGAAATTCCCTGGGCTCGTGCAGCCGCACGGCATTGCCGAAATGCTTGACCAGTTCCGGCGAGGATTTGAGGCTGTCCATGAACAGATCGGTGGAACCATCGCTGTTATGAATGGCAAAAGAAAGCACGAACGGCGTGTGCGACACGTCGCTTCCACGCATGTTCAGCAGCCAGCAAATCGAATCCGGCAGCGTGATCACCGCCGCGTCGGCGCCCGCCTTCTTGATCGCATCCGCGATCTGCGTTCGCTTCTTTTCTGCGGACTCGCCCGCAAGCTCGGCAGGGTAGGGCGCGGCCTTGTCCAGCGGCGGGCCGGGCTGATCTTTCCATGTCGCGTCAATCGGATTTCCGTCGGTTGGCACCGCCATGCCGCTTGCGCGTTCCACGCTCGCCTTCAGCATCTGGACGCCCGCAATCGAGTGTAGCCACGGGTCGTAACCGAGCTTGCTGCCCTTCGGCAGATTTACTTCCAGCCACGCCAGCGGCCCTTCGGTCGTGAGATCGCGCGGCTCGAACAATTTGGTGTCGGTCTGCTCGCGCACCTGCAGCGTGTAGCGCCCGTCCACGAAAATGGCCGCCTTGTCCTTCAGCACCACGGCCACACCGGCCGAACCCGTGAAGCTGGTGATATAAGCCAGCCGCTCGGCGCGCTTCGGCACATATTCGCCCTGATGCTCGTCCGCACGCGGAATGATGAAGCCGTCGAGCCCCCGGCGCGCCAGCTCCGCGCGCAGCGCGGCCAGCCGCGGCGCAACCGTGGATTTGCTGCTCACATCGTCATAGGTCTGCAGCGGGGGCGTCATCTTGTGCATGTTGTACATGGGCGTCGTTGACCTTTTTTGGCACCTTTTTTCGCTGGCCGGTTTTGTAGCACGGCACTTCTCACTCGTCATGGCCGCCCCCTCAGACGGCTCCGCCGACAGCTCCCCAAGCGGGGGAGCATGATCCAAGTTTATCCTCCCCCAGTGGGGGAGGTGCGCGCGTCAGCGCGCGGAGGGGGCTTTGCGCGGCTTAGACAGAATTAGCGAAGACCACGGGCCATCACGCATGATGCGGCGTTTTTTCAGCCGCGCGCGCGTGTAGGCGGCAAGGATCGCATCTTCCTCGTCGCGCATCAGGCCGGAGAGCACGGCGATGCCGCCGGGCGCCAGCGCCTTGGCCAGCGGCTTGGCGAGGCGCGTCAGCGGCCTCGACAATATGTTGGCGACGATCAGGTCGAACGGCGCCCGCCCACGCAGTTCTTCGTCGTCGAAACCGTTGGCGAGGATGGCGTGTACAAGCGCGGCCTCACCATTGGCGGCGGCGTTTTCGGCCGTAATGGCAACAGCCACATGGTCGATGTCGCTGGCGGTCACCTTCTCGCGCCACAGCTTGGCCGCGGCGATGGCGAGCACGCCAGTGCCGCAGCCAAGGTCGAGCACGTTGCGGAATTTCTTTTCGCGGGCGAGCGCGGTGAGCGCCTTCAGGCACAGCGACGTCGTCTCGTGATGGCCGGTGCCGAAGGCCATGCCCGCCTCGATGCAAATCGGAATGATGCCGCGCGGGATTTTACCCCTGTCGTGCGCGCCATAGATAAAGAACCGCCCCGCGCGCACCGGCGCCAGCGCACGCTGCGATTTCTTGATCCAGTCTTGGTCGCGCAGCGCGGCAACGCGCACTTTATATCCGCACACGCGCGACAGCAGCTCCGCATCGGGTTTTTCGGCATAAAGCGCATCCACTGTCGCCTTCGGCCCGAACGGGTCTTCGGCAATCAGCACCGCTTGGGGCGCTGGCGCCGGCGTAATCTCAAACACCGCCGCGATATCCGATGACCGCTCTTTCGGCAGAGTGACAGAGGCTTTCCAGAGGGGAGGCGCGATTGTCAAAGTCATTTTCTGTTTACAAGAAAAGAAATGGGTGAGGCACAAACGCGAATTCTACCTCACCCATTTTTGAAACTCAGAACTATTGTTTGACAGTGCGCATCAGGACGCCAAGAACGATGGCGACAAGAAGAAGCGCAGGAACGTCACCATAAAGGTGGCCCATGTGTTCGGGCATCTGCAGCGACTGAAAGGCCATAATGGCGGCATGGACCACGCTCGACCATACAGTGAACCAGATCAGGCTGCGGTTGGCGGCGGGATCACGCGAGGCCATGACCAGGAATACGCCAAGCGTCGCATAAACGCCGACAATCATCATGAAGTAGTCTGATTCATATGGCGCGCCAGCGTGCCATGCCCAGCCCGAAGGCCAAAACATTGCCAGCGGATAGACAAGGCAGAACACCACGCCAAAAACCATGAGCGCGAGTTTCAGCAATTTCATTTTGTCGGACATTGATCCCCCTTGGTTCTTCAGGCTATAAACCGCAAACGCCGGCTACAGTAAGCGGCATCCTAACGCGGGGGCATGCGCCGTAAACCGGGCTCAAGCTCTTTGCACAAAATTGTCGATGACGCGCTTGGTGCCCGCCTTGTCGAATTCGACTTCGAGCTTGTTGCCGTCAACGCTCATGATGCGGCCATAGCCGAATTTCTGGTGGAACACGCGTTCGCCTGCCTTGTACAGGCTGGCCGTATCACTTTTCACCACCTTGGCCTGAACATCGATCAAGCGCGCGCTCATGCGGCCATGGCCGCCGCCATATTTGCTCGCGGGACTTTCCGAAAATCCGCCCGCCTGTCCGCCGCCGAACGGGTTCGCCCCCCGCGCGGCCTGCGCCCGCCGCCATCCCGGGCTGTCATACGTGCTGCCGAAATTGCCGCCGCTGTTGTCGCGGAAGCCGCCATAACCGCCATACATGCCTTCGTCGGCGATCATCTCGACATGCGCCTCCGGCAGCTCGCCGACAAAGCGCGACGGCACGCCGCTCTGCCAGCTGCCGTGAATGCGCCGGTTGGCGGCGAAGCTGATGCGCGCGCGGCTCTTCGCCCGCGTCAGGCCGACGTAAGCGAGCCGCCGTTCCTCCTCCAGCCCCTCGGTGCCTTTCTCGTCCATCGTGCGTTGCGAGGGGAACAGCCCTTCCTCCCAGCCGGGCAGGAACACGGTTTCGAATTCCAACCCCTTGGCCGCGTGCAGCGTCATCAGGTTCACGCGGTCGCCAGCGTCGCCGCCCTGTTCCAGCTCCATCACCAGGCTGACGTGCTCGAGGAACGCGGCCAGCGATTCATACTGCTCCATCGAGCGCACAAGCTCTTTCAGGTTTTCCAGCCGCCCGGGCGCCTCCGGCGATTTGTCGCCCTTCAGCATGTCGGTGTAGCCGCTTTCGTCGAGCACGATCTCGGCCAGCTGTGGATGAGGGATTTGTTTCGACTGCTGGTGCCAGCGCGCAACAATCTTGGCAAAGTCGCCCAGCGTCTTGCGCGCCTTGGGTGGCGATCTCTTCGGTTTCGGCAATTTCTGCGCGCCGCCGCCAGCAGCGGCACGCCGGTTTTGCGCGCGTGAACCTGCAACACCTGGATGCTGGCCTCGCCGATGCCGCGCTTCGGCTTGTTGACGATGCGCTCGAAGGCCAAATCGTCGTCGCCCTGCGCGATCACGCGCAAATAAGCCATGCGCATCGCGGATTTCCGCGCGCTCATAGAAACGCGGCCCACCGATGACGCGATAGGGAATCCCCAGCATCAAAAAGCGATCTTCGAATTCGCGCATCTGGAACGAGGCGCGCACCAGAATCGCCATTTGGCGAGAGCTTGTGGCTGCGCCGCTGCAGGCTTTCGATATCGCTGGCGATGGCGCGCGCTTCTTCCTCCGCATCCCACACCGCCTTCACCTGAATTTTTTCCCCCGCGTCGCCTTCGGTCCACAGCGTCTTGCCGAGCCTGCCCTTGTTGGCGGCGATCAGGCCCGACGCCGCGCCCAATATATTCGGTGTCGAGCGGTAATTGCGCTCGAGGCGGATGACCTTGGCGCCGGGAAAATCGCTTCTCGAAGCGCAGGATGTTTTCCACTTCCGCGCCGCGCCAGCCGTAAATGGATTGGTCGTCGTCGCCCACCACGCAAACATTGTTGTGCGGGCCCCCCGCCAGCAGCCGCAGCCACAAATATTGCGCGACGTTGGTATCCTGATATTCGTCCACCAGCATGTAGGCGAAGCGGTCGGCGGTAATCTGCCAGCACGTCCGGGTGCCCGCGCAATATGCCGATCACTTCCAGCAGCAGATCGCCGAAATCCACGGCGTTCAGCGTTTTAAGCCGCTGCTGATACTGCCGATAAAGTTTCACGCCTTGTCCGAAGGCATAGGCATGTGCTTCGCCGTGGGAACATCGTCGGGCGTAAGACCCCGGTTCTTCCAGTTGTCGATGAGGGCTGCCAGCGTGCGGGCGGGGAAGCGCTTCTCGTCGATGTTTTCTGCTTCCACCACCTGCTTGATCAGCCGCAACTGAGTCATCGGCATCGAGAATGGTGAAGTTGGGTTTCAGCCCGGCGAGCTCCGCGTGCCTGCGCAACATGCGCGCAGCGATGGAATGAAACGTGCCCAGCCACTGCATGCCCTCGACCACGCCGCCGATGAGCGCGCCGATGCGCTCCTTCATTTCGCGCGCGGCCTTGTTGGTGAAGGTGACGGCCAAGATCTGGCCGGGCAACGCGCGCCTTGTCGCCAGGATGTGGGCGAGGCGCGTGGTGAGCACCCGCGTCTTGCCGGTGCCCGCGCCCGCCAGCACCAGCACCGGGCCGTCGAGCGCCAGCACCGCCTCGCGCTGGCTCTCGTTCAGCCCCTGCAGATAGGCGGGCTCGCCCGCCGGAACATTCGCCGGCTGATCGAACGCCGCGTCCAGCGGATCGCGGTAGGGGTGGGAGTCGCTACTCATGACTCGGGCAATCTAGCAGCCTAGGCCGCTTCTTTCGCCTGCGCCCGTCTGTAGGCGGGCCGTTCCACCAGCCTGTCAACATAAGGCTTGAAGCGCTCAGGGCCGGTCAGCAACGGGCTGCCCATGAACAGCGCCAAGCTGCTGCCGTAAATCACGTCGGCCGCAGAAAATTTGTCGCCCAACAGATAGGGGCCGCGTTTCAGCGCTCCGGCAAGGTAAGCCAGCACTTCGTCTGACGGCGCCCATCCGGCCTGAGCGCGGTTCTTGATCTCGAAGCCCTGCGCCTTGCTGAGGAAGGCGGGTTCCATCACGCCCGCGTAATAGGCAAGCCACGTGAGATACGCGCCGCGCTTAGGCTCGCCCACTTTGGGCCCGAGGTTCGCTTTTGGGAACGCATCGGTCAGATAAAGCGCAATCGCGGCCGACTCGAAAACGGTTTCACCGTTGTGCTGAAGCGCCGGCACCTTGCCGTGCGGATGAATCAGGCGGTATTCGGCCATGAAGGCCGAATGATCGCCCTTCTCGCGCAGCGGCACGGCCTTGATTTCGTAAGGCTCGCCGATTTCTTCCAGCAGCCAGATGAAGCGCGAGGCCCGCGTGCGAGGCGCGTGATAAAGCGTGAGCATGGGGCTAACTTAGGCGCGAGGCCCGCGTGTGCCAAGGGCGCGCATCAGCGCATATACGCGGAGCGCGCTGGCGAGATTGCGCTCGCCCCGCGCGCCGTCGATACGTTTGACCAACGTAACCATTGGCGCGCGTTCCTCGCGCGCAATCGCTTCCAGCGCTGTCCAGAACTCGGATTCGAGCGCGATGGAGGTGCGATGGCCCGCGATGGCGAAAGAGCGTTTCTTCAACATTCTTGTCATCCCCGGCGAGCGCGAACGAATGTTCGCGCGAGGGAAGGGGACTCAGGTGGAAAGAGCAAGACCGGTCTCACCACCTGTATTCCCTTCCCCTCGCAACGCTGGCGCGTTGCTCGGCCGGGAATGACAATAAAAGATAGCCGTTCATGCTTTCGGATGGATCATGTCTTCGGGGCGGACGAGTTTGTCGAACTCTGCGGCCGTCACCAAACCGGATTTCACCGCTTCTTCCTTCAGCGTGGTGCCGTTCTTGTGCGCGGTCTTGGCGATCTTGGCCGCCGCGTCGTAACCGATCTTGGGCGCCAGCGCCGTCACCAGCATCAGCGAATGTTCCATCAACTCGGCGATGCGCTTGCGGTTGGGCTCGATGCCAACGACGCATTTGTCGGTGAAGCTGACGCAGGCATCGCTTATCAGCCGTATTGATTCCAGCAGATTGAAGATCAGCACCGGCTTGAACACGTTGAGTTCGAAATCGCCGCGGGAGCCCGCGATGGTGATGGTGATGTTGTTGCCCATCACCTGACAGCACACCATGGTCAGCGCCTCGCACTGGGTGGGATTGACCTTGCCCGGCATGATCGAAGAACCGGGCTCGTTCTCCGGCAGCATCAGCTCGCCGATTCCCGAACGCGGGCCGGAGCCCATCAGGCGGATGTCGTTCGCTATCTTGAACAGCGAAACCGCAAGCGTGTTCAGCACCCCCGACATTTCGACCACCGCGTCGTGCGCGGCCATGGCTTCGAACTTATTCGGCGCAGAAACGAGGGGTAGCTTGGTGATCTTCGCCGCTTCCTTGGCAAAGCGCTCGGCGAATTCCGGGTGCGTGTTGAGCCCAGTGCCGACGGCCGTGCCGCCCTGCGCCAATTGATAAAGCGGGGGCAGCGCGCCATCCACCCGCGCGATGCCATTGGCGATCTGCTGCGCGTAACCCGAAAATTCCTGTCCGAGTGTCACAGGCGTCGCATCTTGCAAATGCGTGCGGCCGTTCTTGATGATGCCTGCCCACGCTTTCGCCTTCTTATCCAGCGCCGCGTGCAGATGCTTGAGCGCCGGCAGCAGCCGCGCATGAATTTCCATTACCGCCGAAATGTGCATCGCGGTGGGGAAGGAATCGTTCGACGATTGCCCAAGGTTGACGTGATCGTTGGGGTGCACCGGCTTTTTGGAGCCGATCACGCCACCCAGCATCTCGATGGCGCGGTTGGCGATCACCTCGTTCGCATTCATGTTGGTCTGCGTGCCCGAGCCCGTCTGCCACACGACCAGTGGGAAATTGTCATCGAGCTTGCCTTCGATTACTTCCTGCGCCGCATCGGCAATCGCATGGCCCAGTTTCGGGTCGAGCAGGCCCAGCGACATGTTCACCAGCGCGGCCGCGCGCTTGATTACACCGAAGGCATGGATCACCGGCAACGGAATGCGGTGCCCGCCGATCTTGAAATTCTCGAGGCTGCGTTCCGTCACCGCGCCCCAATATTTGTCGGCTGGCACCTCTATGGGGCCGAAGGAATCGGTTTCGGTGCGGGTCTTGCTCATGGGGCCACAGATTCGATTCGCAGGTCGCACGCAGTGTAGCGCACGCCGTCACTTCTTGCGGAACTTGTCGAGGCTGACCACCTGGGGCTCGTCTTCGTCGGGCTTAGGTTGGGCGGGCGGCTCGGGCTTGGCTTCGGGTGCTTTGGGTATTCTGATCGTTTCCTTGGCCTGTTGCGCGCCAAGATTGCCCCCGAATTGCAGCCCGAACTGCGCGGCCGGATCGGCAAAGCCCGTCAGCGCGGCATAAGGCACGCGAATGCTGGCCGGCACTTTCTGGAAGGTGAGGCTGACCTCGAAAGCGTCATCGCCCGCCTTCAGACCCCAGAATTTGTGCTGCAGAACGATGGTGATTTCTTCGGGATATTGCGTGCGCAGGAAATCGGGCAGTTCGACGCCGGGAAAATGCGTCTTGAAGGTGATGAAAAAATGGTGGCCGCCGACCAGGCCCTGCTTCTCCACCTTGTGCAACGCCTCGCGCACCACGGAACGCAGCGCGGCGTCGGTAAGCTGCTCATACCCAATGAAATCCTTGGCCATGGGCCAAGAGTAAACGGGGCCGCACCCAAGTCAATCACGTGGCTAGCGTACCAAATGTTTCATGAATGACGATTTATGTGTTCTGGGTGCGCTTGCGGATGGGCCCGAACCGGCGCTTTATGGTGGCAGAAAGATTCACCTTTCACGTATGCCGCCCGCGTCTAGTACCAATTCCTCCACCGACGTTCTCTCCGAATCCGAAACAGCGGCGAGCAAGACGCCCGCCATTACTCCGGCCGCGCCGCCGGCCATGCTTGCGCCCGAAAAGGGCCGCCGGCGCGCCGTGCATGTCTTTCGCGTTTTCCGCCACCGCAATTACCGGCTGTACTTCGTGGGCATGCTGGTGTCGCTGGTCGGTTCTTGGATGCAAAGCGTGGCGCAGGGCTGGCTCGTCTACGATCTCACCGGTTCGCCCCTGCTGCTGGGCGTCGCCGCCTTCGCCGGACAAATTCCATTGTTCTTTGGGTCGCCGTTCGGCGGTGCCGTTGCCGACCGTCTCGACAAGCGCACGGTACTTTTGTTCACCCAAGGCGGCTCGATGGTGCAAGCCACGGTGCTCGCGGCGCTGACCTTCGCAGGTGTGATCAATGTCTGGGAAGTTATCGTGCTGTCGCTGTTGCTGGGCATTGTCAATGCGATTGATGTGCCCACGCGCCAGGCCTTCATCTTCGAAATGGTGGGGCGCGAGGATCTGCGTCCGGCCATCGCGCTCAATTCCATCATGTTCAATATCGCGCGCGTGATAGGCCCGAGCATCGCTGGCCTGCTGGTCGCTCTGGCGGGCGAGGGCGTGTGCTTTGCCTTCAACGCCGTCAGTTATGGCGCTGTGTTGGCATCACTGCTGCTGATGCAGGTCGCGAAACGTCAACGCCACAGTCACGAAACGCCCTGGAAGGATATGAAGCTCGGCTTCCATTATGTCCGCGCGCATCCGCAAATCCGCACCGTGCTGCTCCTAATCGGCGCAGCGTCGTTCTTCGGCGGGCCCTATCTTTCGCTGATGCCCGTGTTCGCTCGCGACGTGTTGTATCAGGGTTCGGAAGGGCTGGGCTTCCTGATGGCGTGCATCGGCGTAGGCGCACTGATGGGTGCGTATGTGGTGTCCGTCATTCCCGACAGGCTGGTGGCCTTCATGCCGGTGGTTGCCGCGGCGCTGTTCGGTTTCGGTCTGATCCTGTTCTCCCAGTCACACATTTACTGGCTGTCGCTGGTGCTGGTGGTGCCCACCGCGTTCTCGCTGATGCTGCAAGGGGCAAGCACCAACGCGCTCATCCAGCACATCTCCCAGGAGCACATGCGCGGGCGCGTGCTGTCGTTCTACAGCCTCGCGTTTCTTGGCATGTTGCCCTGGGGTTCGCTCCTCATTGGCTGGCTCTCCGACAAATATAATGTGCAGTTGGCTGTCGCTTTTGGCGGCGCCGGCTGCATCGTCTGTGCGGCGCTTGCGCATTGGACCGGGCATTTACGCCCGCAGGAGTTCGCCGAGATTAAATAGCCGCCGCCCCTCAGTCCGCGTTCCGCGGACAGTCCCCCAGAGGGGGAGTATGAGTGGCATTCATCGAGCCCCATTGGGGGATGTGGGCGCGAAGCGCGCGGGGGGCTAGGCCTGGAATGACAATCAGAGCAGGGATGTTGGCGCTTTGTTGCGCCACGCCATCTGTAGCGCGCTCTTCACCGTTGCCTTGTCGGCATGCTCAAGATGCACGTAGGTTGATCCCCGCTTTCCCCAGCCGCCAGCCACGGGCTCGAAGATTTTTGGTTCCGCTCCGACCAGCAATTCCTGCTGGTCAGGCGTGAGCATCACCACGCCGCGTTTTTGTTTTGGCCACAGTGTCGCGAAAATTTTGCCCTTCACGCGGAAATCGGGGTGACCCATATGCGCGCTTTCGATCGTTTCGGGAAAAGACAGCGCGAGGCGTTTGTATTCGGCTGGGGTCACGAGGATACCGGAAGAATTAGGTTGAGAGATTCCGTTGCCCAGCTCGACCCAAGAATCAATCAACCCGGGGAGAGCTGAATGCACAAGGGAAGGAAGTGGGGAGATTCTGTTGCCCAGCTCTCCCCGGGCTGCGCTTACCTATTTAGGCAGCGAGGGCCATTTCGTTATCGTTGGCACCTATACGATTAGCCCGATAACGGCGGAACCATACCGGGCGAAAGAACCACCTTTACACGTCCGTCGATCCTGTTTCGCCCCCACAGAACCCCGCCGCGTGGCTTGCGCTTTCGCGGGGTTGTGGTGGAGGCGCCGGGTACCGCCCCCGGGTCCGGGCCGCTTATTACGAGGCCGTTTATCGCCATAGTCGGTTGCCCGACACGGGTAATATAGTGATGAACAGTAAAGAATTGAAGGCGTGTCGAATCGCACCATGATATGGGCCGCGAGGCTGGGTAATGCGTCAATATCTCGACCTAATGGAACGCGTGCTGGAGACGGGCGTGGAAAAGCGCGACCGCACCGGCACCGGCACGCTTTCGGTGTTCGGCCATCAGATGCGCTTCGACCTGGCGGACGGCTTCCCTCTGGTCACTACAAAGAAGCTGCACGTTAAATCCATAGTCTATGAGCTGCTGTGGTTCCTGCGCGGCGACACCAATGTGCGCTGGCTGCAAGAACGCGGCGTGAATATCTGGGACGAATGGGCGAATGAAGAGGGCGAGCTGGGCCCCGTCTATGGCCAGCAATGGCGTTCATGGCCGGCTGCCGATGGCCAGGCAATCGACCAGATTGGCTAGGTGGTGAACGAGATCAAGCGCAATCCGGATTCGCGCCGGCTCATCGTCAGCGCCTGGAATCCGGCCGAAATCGAAAAGATGGCGCTGCCGCCCTGCCATTGCCTGTTCCAGTTCTATGTCGCAAACGGGAAACTATGCTGCCAGCTTTATCAGCGCTCGGCGGATATTTTTCTGGGCGTGCCGTTCAACATCGCCTCTTACGCGCTGCTCACTATGATGATGGCGCAGGTGACGGAACTTAAGCCCGGCGAGTTCATCCACACCTTCGGCGACGCGCATCTTTATCTCAATCATCTCGAACAGGCGCGCGAGCAGCTGGCACGCAAGCCTTATCCATTACCCACGATGAAATTGAATCCAGACGTGAAAGATATTTTTGGCTTCACCTTCGAGGATTTCACGCTGGAAAACTACCAGGCCCACCCGCACATCAAGGCGAAAGTGGCGGTATGAAAAAGCCCCGGAATTGCTTCCGGGGCTTTTCCTTCATTAGATCGATTGAGCGATCAGTAGAACACGCCGTACTCGACTTCGACGATTTCGCCAGTGTCTTCGTCGAGCAGAAGCGCGTCTGGTCCGTAGCGCACCCAGACATAACCATCGGGCGGATCATCCAGATCGTAGTCTTCATAGTCGCTGATCCAGTAATCCTGCGCGAAATAGATCTCAGGCAGGAACATACCATACGCCCAGCGGCGATAGTGATAGCCGTGCGGCCCGTGATAGGAGCCAATGCGGAAGCGGCGCGTCGCCCGCATATTCTTGTGAAAGTGGCGAAGATTCATGGCGGCGCTCAGGCTGCCATGATGGCCCCACGCATTCCCGCCTTGGCCCTTGCTGCCCGCCGGCTGGCCCTGCTGTCCATTTCCATTGGACCCTTTGCCGTTCTGCGACTGGCCTTGCTGGCCATTTCGGCCCGACAAATTGCGGCCGGACGTATTGCCGCTCGGGGCGTTTCCGCCAGAAGTGTTCCCCTGCATCATGCCGCCAGTGGCATTGTGGTGGTGGCCCGACGAGGTGCTTGGCATGCCACCCGACCTGCCGCCGCCAGTGGCGTTCAAATTGCGGGTTTGCCCGGTTTGGCCATTGCCCTTTCCGGTGCCAGTTCCGCCGGTGTTGCCTTTCGGCGGCTTTTCCTGCTGTTGGCCTGTAGCGTGACTGGAATTGTTGCCTTTGGAATGAGGCTCGTCGGCTGCTGCGAAAGCCGTGGATGCCGTCAGAATGAGGGCCGCCACAGCCGCTGAGATTAGAAATGTTTTCATAGGTTCCCTCCGTCTCGCCGCGACTAAAGCACAGATTCGGCTCTTCGTTCTACTCCGTTTACGAACAGTTGTAGCCTACCTATGTTGGAGGCCAGCAAGCTCTTGAGCGGACAGAGAATATGACGGCCATACGGATTCGCGCAGCGGAGCCTAGCGACATCGATCAGCTCCTCTCGTTCATCCGCGAACTGGCCAAGTATGAACGGCTGCTCGGCGACGTCGATGCGAGGGAAACCGACGTCGAACGCGCGCTGTTCGGGCCCAGTCCGCGCGTGTTCTGCGACATCGCCGAGTGGGAGGGCGCGACCGCCGCTTTCGCATTATGGTTTTACAATTTCTCCACCTTTCGCGGCCGTCACGGAATTTATCTCGAAGACCTTTTCGTGCGTCCACAATTTCGTCGGCGTGGGCTCGGCAAGGCTTTGCTTGCGCATCTTGCCAAGCGCGCGGTTGCGAAGAACTGCGCGCGCTTCGAATGGTCAGTGCTGAACTGGAACAAGCCCTCCATTGATTTCTATAAATCACTAGGTGCTGTGCCGCTGCCGGACTGGATCACTTTCCGGCTGACGGGCGATGCCCTGAAAAATCTGGCTGCGCAATGAGCGACGTTTCCGTCGTCGTCGCGGTGTCGCGTAACGGTGTGATCGGCGCGCACGGCAAGTTGCCCTGGTACCTGTCCCAAGACCTCAAGCACTTCAAGGCAATCACCATGGGCAAGCCCATCATCATGGGCCGCAAGACGTGGCAGAGCCTGCCGAAGAAGCCGCTTCCTGGCCGCGCCAATATCGTCGTAACGCGTGACCGCAATTTTCGCGCCGGCGGCGCGATAGTCGCGCACTCGTTCGACGAAGCGCTGGCGAAAGCGCGCGCCACAAAGCCCGATGAGATCATGGTCATCGGCGGCGAGGCGATTTTTGCGGCTGCGCTGCCGTTTGCCACACGCGTCTATCTCACCGCCATCGAGCGCGATTATGAAGGCGATGCGCGCATGCCGCTGATCGACAGGCGCGTATTTGACGAAACCGCCTGCGACGGCCCGCACAGTACAGAAGCGGGTCTTGCCTACAGCTTCCTCACATTGGAACGCCGCCGGGGCTAGGTTCGCGCGACCTGGTTCTCGCTCGCGCCCTGTGCTTTGCGGCTGAGGGAATTCTTCGCCATCTGCTGCAATGCGGCTCGGTCGATCTTGCCGTTTTCGTTGCGAGGGATGTTCTTGACCACCATAAAATGTCTGGGCGCGCGCTGTCCCAAATGCGATACGCAATATTTCCTGACTGCCGTCCTGTCCGCCGTGCCGTCGGTGACGATGGCCACGGCGATCTCGCCTGAGCCCAACTCGTTGACCAGTTCGAAAGCTGCCGCATCGAGGACGCCCTGCTGCGTGCGCACGACGTCCTCGACGACATGGGGCGCCACCTTGACGCCGCCGGCGTTCAGCCGTTCCGACTGTCGTCCGACGCAGAACAGCAGACCGTCTTCCGAGATCCGACCGAGGTCGCCGGGATAAAACCAGCCCTCGCGGAACGCCGCCTTGCTTGCTTCGGCGTCATTGAGATAACGGCCGGGCGAGCCCGGAACCTGAATGCGAAGGATACCTTCTTCGTCCGCGCCGAGCACCTTGCCGTTTTCATCCACCGCTTCCACGCGCACGCCGGGCACGACGTAGCCGACCGCGGAAGGATGCCTGATGATGGTTTCCGCAGGTGCGGTAGCGACAACGCCGACCTCGGTCGAGCCGTACAGGCAGATAATGTTTCGGCAGATTTCCGCGCGCGCTCGTTCGGCGAGCTGCGGTGAAACGCGGCTGCCCCCCACGACCACGCTCTTGAGGCTCGGCAGGTTGATGTTCTTCGCGCGCAGGCGCGGCAGCAGCGCGATTAAGTGGCCGGTCGACATCAGCATCCGGTCCACCGCGTATAGCGGCACGAAGTTCGGAATCTGCATTTGCATCCAGCCATAGAGCAACGTGCCGCCGGTCATGAAGATAAGCATCATGTTGGAGAAGGACGCGCCGCCCGTCAGGTTCATCGCGCTGTAACTGCGGCTCTGGCCGGTGTTGGGGCGCAAGCCGGCAATTTGGATCCAGACACGCTGAAGCAATTGCTGTTCGGTGAAAGGAATGGCCTTGCGCTCGCCCGTCGTTCCCGAAGTACAAATGACGCGCACGATATTTTCGCCGCCCGCGCGAAACTGCGTCACGGGGTTGTTGCGCTGCGCAGGCTTCAGCCAGGCAGGAGTTACGGAGATAACGCGCTGCTTGCCATTGTTTTCGAATGGGATATCTGTGAGCGTGGCGTCGATTTTCAGATTGTCGGCCAGTGTGGTTTCGGCTTCGCCGCCGGACACCGTGGTGATGCCCGCCAGCATGGCGCCGATGAGAACGCTGCAATGAAGTTCTGGATTGGCCAGGCGCAACAGAACAATGTCGTCCGGCTTCAGCCCCTGGGCGGCAAGCTGGCAGGCCGCGGCAAGGGAATTCCGCACCAGCGTCTCGTATCCCACCACGCCCTTCGGATGAATGATGGCGGGATATGCCGGCTGCGAACGCGCCTGAAATTGCAGATAATCGAAAAACGATGCCATACGTTGCCGCTCAAAAAATTGCGGATGGCCCGCGCCGATTCCGGCCAAGCCTAGACCGCAAGCGAATTTATCCTGCCCCCGCAATAAAGCAATGAACGACGCGGGGCTTTAATGCTTAGCGAGCCTGGTAAAGCCGTCGTCGCTCCACTCTTCGCTGCCTACGCCGTGGTGGACAAAGAAGAGGTCTGCTGGATCGTATTTTGTCTTGATCGCGCGTAATTTCGGATAATTCGCGCCCCAATAGGCGCGGCACCAGTTCGGATTGAAAAAATTGCTTTCCGAAACATATGAACCGCCCTCGGGCGCGACCTTCAGCAGTTCGGCGTTTGCCGCGTCGACAGCGCGGGCGTTTGCGTGTGCAGCGGCGTCGTCGAATGGCGGCAGCGACACGCCCGGTATCGGCGGCGGCGGTCCGCCAGTGGCGATGATTGCGAGCACGAAGGCATCGAGCACTGCGGGATTGGTGGCAGTGTCGCGCGAGCGCGCAATGGCATCGGCGGGAGCACCGGCCAGCCCTTTGTTGAAATGAAGCTGAACCTGGAAATGGCGGCTCGCCGCAAACAACGCATCGGCAAGACGCTGTTGTTGATCGGTGGCCAGCAGCGATGAGGGCAGCCATAGCGATTCATATCCGTGCAGGAAGGCGCTCACCTGATCCTGATCGCCCTGCCACCAGCCGTGATAGCTTGGCGCGCCGGGGCGCTTGTCCGGAATCATGGCGTCGTTGCCCTCGATGTCCCACCAGTGCCGCGCTTTGCCGACACCGACATGGAGCCGCCCGTCCACCGTCAACGCCTGCTGCGCCTTCACCCAATCGAAGAAGGGTTGCCAGGCGGCACTGGCCTGATCGCTGTCGAGGCCCTGGCATACCATGGATAGCTCAAGCGTATTGTCCTGGTTGATCTTCACGCTTTCGCCCCAATGCGGATTGAACAGGTTGTCCGCGTAGTGCGCGACGAAGCGTGCAATCAGCGCGCGGAAAGCAGCGTCCGATTGGGCGGTAATCTTGCCGCCGCAATAGCCGAAATATTCGGGCAGATCGTGCGTGCGCAGAGTGAGCTTCGTGACCACGCCCCACGATCCGCCGCCGCCGCCCTTGATGGCCCAGAACAGATCCGGGTTGGTGCAGGCATTGGCAATCCGGATTTTCCCATCGGCGGTGACGATTTCGGCTTCCAACAAATTGGCAGCAGCCGTCCCGTAGCCCTTCGAGCACGAACCGAAGCCGCCGCTCTGCACCAGTCCCGCCACGCCCACATCGGCACAGCCGCCGCCCTGCACGTAACGCCCGGCTTCCGCGGTGACTGCGTGATAAAGATCGATCCACACCGCGCCCGATTCTGTGGTGACGGCTTTTGCAGAGCTCGCGGGATCGCAACTCTGTCCCACGAAAGCATCGTGCAACTCGATCTTGTTCATGCCCCGCGTCCAGATCAGGAGCGAGTCAGGCGCGTTCGAGGTGCCGAGGTAAGAGTGACCTGCGCCTTTCACCACTAGCCGCAGATTGTGCTCGCGCGCGAAGTTGACGCCCGCTGCCACATCCGCCGCGTTGCGCGCATGGATGGCATAGGCGCTGGGCTCTGGCATCCAGGCGTCGAGCCAGCCCGACACCTGCGTGCCCCCAGGCTGATCGCCGAGATAAAAGGGGTTGTGTATGTTCTTGAGCACATCAGCGCATGCGGCGCTCTTCGCGTCCGCCGCGCACGGTGCAAATAACGGCTCGACCTTGATCAGATTGCCGCCGACAGCGGCATTCAACTTTTGCCAGGCCGCCGCGCTCGGCCATGCGGGATCGCCCGGCCGCACGCGGCTGCGCGCGAGGTAATTGATTGCGTGTTTCGCAAGAGCCCGCGCCGGTGCGATTGACAGCAACGCGAGTGTTCCCACACCCTGAAGCAGATGTCTTCTGAACATGCCGGAGCCCCCAATCCTTCGGCAATCTTCCTTCATCGCATCAAGATTGCAAACTCGGCGTCACCGGCAGCACCAATCCACGCCGCGCACGCTTCAATGGCCGTCTATTATGCGTGGCTGTCTTGCGCACGCGGCTGCCAAAATGGCTGCGCATGCCGCCGATTCGGCCGCCCTTGTGCGAGGACGGTGTGTTCATTTTCTTGCCGTGCCCCAAAGCCGATCTTCTTGCCGCCATGGGTTTCCTTGTTCACCATCGCCCAGGCGCTGCGCTTAGCTTCCTCCGCGGGCACACCGTGGTGTTCGTAGCCTTCCTCAATATGTTCGGCCATGCCCTTCCGCATGTCGCTGTAACTCGATTTGTCTCCTCGCGGCATGATGGTCTCCTTGGGGAGGTTGCTCGGTGAGACAACACATCAATTCCGAATGCGTTCCGGGTAAATCTCATGCGGCAGGCGACGCCAGATCAAACTCGACGGCGATGCGATGATTGGCGCCTTCGTAGCGCTTCTCTCCGCACGGCAGCCACGAGGGAAACAACACGATCATCCCCGATTTGGGCCGAATGGTTTCGCTCATGCCCGCGGTCAGTCCGCCTGTCATGCGGAAACAGAGTTCTGGCGCCACCATGGCAGGCGCGGGCCCGCGCGGATCGCTCAGGATCAGCTCGCCTCCCAGCGCCTCATCGTCCGATTTGGCGTAGCCGTCATCGATGTAATAGACGCCCGACCAGAATCCGCCTGGGCGGGTGGAGATCTCGCCGTGCTCGCCGTTCTGCCGCACCGCAGCGCTGGCGGAAATGCGCCATTCGAGATCCACGCGCCCGCCCGCGCGCGTCGCCGTGAGCCCGTTGGCCAGCTCGCGCAGCACGCGGAACAGAGTCTGCGCGTGCAGTCCACCCCAGGACTCGAAATCGGAGCGCGAGCGCCAGCCCAACCCGCGCATGGGCACGGGATCTCCTGCCTGCATGCGCTCCAAAATCAGCGGCCGCAATTGCGCGTTCGCCTGCTGCGCCACCGGCAAATAATGCGTGCACACCGGCGTTACGAAGATCGAGCGGACTTCAGGTTTCAGGGCAGCAGCCATGCGTTTATTCCATTATGATTTTTGGGGCGGGCCGTGCGGCCGCGCCGGATGAAAGTTTTTCCGCCACCTTCGCCGCCACCGCAAGAAAGGCCCTGGCTTCGGCGCTGGCGGGTTGCGCAGCCACGATGGGCGTACCCGCATCCGAGGTTTCGCGGATGCTGGGCACCAGCGGAATCTCGCCCAGGAAATCGCATTCCAACATTTCAGCAGTCGCGCGCGCGCCGCCATGGCCGAAGATATGACTTTCCTTGCCGCAATGCGGGCAGATGAAAGTGCTCATGTTCTCGACGATGCCAAGCACCGGCACCTCTGTCTTGCGGAACATGGCGAGGCCCTTGCGCGCATCGATCAGCGCCAAATCCTGTGGCGTGGAGACGATGATGGCGCCCTTGAGCGGCACGCGCTGGGCCAGCGTGAGCTGCGCATCGCCGGTGCCGGGCGGCATGTCCACCACCAGCACATCCAGGGGCGCCCATTCAACATCGTTCAGCATTTGCGTCAGCGCGCTCATCACCATTGGCCCACGCCAGATCATCGGCGTGTCTTCGTTCACCAGAAAACCGATCGACATGACTTTCAGTCCGAACTTGCCGATCGGCTTCAATTTATTGCCGTCGGATTCGGGCTTTTCCTTGATCGCCAGAAGGCGGGGCACCGACGGTCCATATATGTCGGCGTCAAGCAGGCCGGTCTTAAGACCGAGCGCCGCCAGCCCCAGCGCCAGATTCACCGCAACGGTGGATTTGCCGACGCCGCCTTTGCCGCTCGCGACCGCGATGATGGCTTTGACGCCTTGCACGCCGGCCGGGCGGGGGATTGGGCCACGTGGCGTTTTCGCGCGCGCATCGCGCTCGGCAGTCAGCACTGCCGTCACCGACAGCACTCCACGCATCTTCTTGACCGCATTCTCGCAGGCCTGGCGCAAGGGCTCCGCCGCCGCGCCGCGTTCGGGGGTGACCTCAAGCGCGAACACCACATGTCCGTCGCGCAACGTAAGGCCTTCGACGAGACCCTCCTCGACGACGTTTTTGCCCGTCGCCGGATCGCGCACGCCCTCCAGCACTTTGAGCACGTCGTCCTGCGAGGGACCCGTCATCCAATTTGCACCTGGGTGGATGTCCACATATAACCGCCTCGCTTCCCGAAACCAAGAAATCCTCTCATGCCTTGGACCAATCAGAATAACGGCGGACAATCAGGAGGGCGCGGTCCCTGGGGCGGCGGCGGCAATCAGCCTCCCGATCTCGAAGAATTGCTCAAGCGCAGCCAGGACCGCCTGCGCCGCATCCTGCCGGGCGGCGGCCTCAAGGGCAGCAGCTTCACAATTATCGGCCTCATCGTGCTCGTGGTTTGGCTGGCCAGCGGCATATATGTCGTTCAGCCGGACGAGCAGGGCGTGGTGCTGCGCTTCGGCCAATTCGTCAACACCACTTCGCCAGGCATCAATTACCACCTGCCGTGGCCCATCGAGTCCGCGATCACGCCGCAGGTCACCATCGAGAACCAGATCAATATCGGCTATCGCATCGATACCGACGGCAGCAACACCGACGTGCCGGAAGAAAGCCTGATGCTGACCGGCGACGAGAATATCGTCGATATCAATTTCTCTGTGCTGTGGCTGATAAAGGACGCGGGCGCCTACGAATTCAACGTCGAGGATCCCGACAACGCCATCAAGGCGGTGGCCGAAAGCGCCATGCGCGAAGTGGTGGGCAGGAGCCAGATCGCGCTGATCCAGACCGTCAACCGCGAGACGGTGGAAGACCAGGTCCGCCAGCTGATGCAGCAGATCCTCGATTCCTATGGCGCGGGCGCGACCATCACCCAGGTCAAGATGCAGAAGGTCGATCCGCCGCAGCAGGTGATCGACGCCTATCGCGACGTGCAGGCCGCGCGCACAGATCAGGACCGCATGCGCAACGAGGCTGAGGCCTACGCCAATAAGGTAGTGCCAGAAGCGCGCGGCGAGGCGGCGCGCATCATCCAGCAGGCCGAAGGCTACAAGCAGCAGGTCACCGCCGAGGCTCAGGGCGACGCGCAACGCTTTCTTTCGGTTCTTGAGCAATACAAGAAAGCGCCGGAAGTCATCCGCAAGCGCATCTACATCGAGACGATGCAGGATGTGCTGTCGGGCATGAACAAGGTGATCGTGGAAAAGGGCGGCGTGGTGCCGTATCTGCCGCTACCCGCGCTGCAACAGCATGGCGCCACCGTCACAGAGGGCCCCGATGCTACGGCTGGTTCGGGAACGAGCCAATGAGCCGCTATCCCGCGCTGCTCATCCTGGTTCTCGTCGCGCTCGGCGCGCTTGCGCTGACCAGTTTTTATACCGTGCATCAGACGCAGCAGGCGCTGGTGCTGCAAGTGGGCGCGCCGCAGGCGGTCGTGCCTGAGCCCGGCCTGCATGTGAAGCTGCCCTGGCCTTTGCAGCACGTGGTCTATTTCGACCGCCGTGTGCTCAACCTTGAAGCACCGCCAGAAGAAGTCATCGCCTCCGACAAAAAGCGCCTGGTGGTGGATGCCTTCGCCCGCTGGCGCATCACCGATCCGCTGCGCTTTTATCAAGCGCTGACCAATGAGGACATCGCGCGCGTGCGGCTTGGTGCCATCCTGTCCTCCAACATTCGCCGCGTGCTGGGCGATCAGACCTTCACCGCCGTGCTGTCGAGCGAACGCGCCAAGCTGATGCATGACATCCGCGACGGCGTGAACGCGGAGACCAAGACTTTCGGCGTCAACATCGTCGACGTGCGCATCCGCCGCACCGATTTGCCGCCGCAGAACAGTGCCGCGATCTATTCACGCATGCAGCAGGAACGCGTGCGCGAGGCCAACGAGTTCCGCGCGCAGGGCGCCCAGATCAAGCAGGAAATCCAGAGCAAGGCCGACCGCGACGCGACCGTCATCCGCGCCGAAGCCACGCGCCAGGGAGAAATCACCCGCGGCCAGGGCGACGCCGAAAAGAACCGGATTTTCGCCGAAGCCTATGGCCAGGATCCCGACTTCTTCGCCTTTTACCGGTCGATGAAAGCCTACGAAGCCGCACTCAAGGGCGACAACACCACCATGGTGCTCTCGCCGGACAGCGAGTTCCTGCGTTATTTCAGCGCCAAGACCATCGAGGCGGCGCCGCAGTCGCGCGGCCGCAGCCGTTGAAAACATCGCTTCGGGGAAATTCGCCATGATGGAATTTCTGCAGGCGCTGGCGCTCATGCTGGTGATCGAAGGGCGGTCTATGCGCTGTTTCCGGCAGCTCTCAAGCACCTAATGACGCAGGCCGTGAACATGCCGGAGGATGCGCTCAGGGTTGGCGACTTGATCGCCTGCGCCGCCGGGGTGGCCGCCATCTGGCTGATCCGAAGTTAATAAATTCGGGAACTTCCAAGAATTTAGGTGATTGTGGGTGCCGGATTTCGTATAAGTCCGCGCGAAGTGGGAGCGTTCGGTGCGCGCGAGGCTAAGCCAGCGCATCTCGATCTGCGGCAGCCTTTCGGGGCCCGTCAGGCGCAACCGGATTTACTTCTTCCAATGCTAGCAATGGGTGCGCGAAGAACTGCGCCCATAAGTTGAGGTGTAGTGCCCATGCCGAAATTCGGCTTCCCTCGTATTCACGTTCCCAGCCTGGCGGCGATCCTTGTCGCGGTCGGCATTCCGTTTGCAGCCGGCGCTGCGCTTGCGCCGGCGCCCGTGACCCCGCGCGGCGCGCCCGATTCCTTTGCCGATCTGGCGGCGCAGCTTTCGCCCATGGTGGTGAATGTCTCGACCACGCAGACATTGAAACGCCCCGTCGACAGCACGCCGATGCCGAAGCTGCCGGAGGGCTCGCCGCTCGACGATTTCTTTAAGGACTTTCTCGACAAGGGCAAAAACGCGCCGCACCGCGTAACCTCGCTGGGCTCCGGTTTCGTCATCGATCCCAGTGGGCTAATTGTCACCAACAATCACGTTATCGAAGACGCCGATCAGGTGACCGTTACGCTGAACGATGGCAGTTCGCTTCAGGCCAAGGTCGTCGGACGCGATGCCAAGACTGATCTGGCGCTGCTGAGGGTGAAACCGAAAGAACCGCTTCCCGCCACGCGCTTCGGCGATTCCGATCACGCCCGCGTGGGCGAATGGGTGATGGCGATCGGTAATCCGTTCGGGCTGGGCGGCTCGGTGACGGCTGGCATAATTTCGGCACGCAATCGCGACATCAACGCCGGCCCCTATGATGATTTCATTCAGACCGATGCGCCCATTAACCGCGGCAATTCCGGCGGTCCGCTGTTCAACATGCAGGGCGAAGTAATCGGCGTGAACTCGGCCATCTATTCGCCAAGCGGCGGTTCGGTCGGCATCGCCTTCGCCATTCCTTCAGCGATGGTCAAGGATGTGGTGGCGAAGCTCCGGCAATTTGGCACGGTGCGCCGCGGCTGGCTCGGCGTGCGCATTCAGGAAGTGACAGTAGATATTGCCCAGAGCCTCGGGCTCAAGGCCGCGGGCGGCGCGCTCATTGCAGGCGTGACGGCAGGCGGGCCAGCTGCCAAAGCGGGAATTGTCAACGGCGACCTCGTGCTTGGCTTCGACGGCAAGCCGATAACGGATTCACGCACGCTGCCGCGCCTGGTGGCCGATGCGCAGGTGGGCAGGTCGGTCGCAATCGAGATCTTCCGCAAAGGCGCGCGCAAGACGCTCCAGATCACGCCAGGCCCCTTGCAGGAGGTGGCCGAAAAATCGAACCTTAGCGACGATCAAGACGACCAAGACATCAAGCCCCAGCCCTCGAAGGCCCAGACGCCCGCGCCCAAACGCCTGCCTTCTCGGCTGGGCGTGGCCATGTCGCCGCTGACGCCTGACATGCGCAATCACTATCACATCGCCAAGAACGTGCAGGGCGTGATCGTGACTGACGTCGACGACAATGGCCCCGCCAGCCTGAAAAACATCGCGCCCGGCGATGTAATTGTCGAAGTTTCGCAAGAGCCGGTGAAAACGCCAGCCGAAGTCATCGGCAAGATCGAGACCGCGCTGAAGGCAGCGCACAATGTCGTGCTGCTGCTGGTCAGCCGGGACGGCGATTTGTCTTACGTCGCGGTCAATCTTGCCAAAGGTTGAATCGCTTTACTGACGGGGGTGATTCGGGACCATAGGGGAGTGATTTGGGCTGGTGCACCGAGCCATTTGACTGCCAGAACCCTCGGCTTATTTCCTCTCTCTTTTGGGTCAAAGTTTTTCGCCGAGTGTTGCGAATTGCCCACAATATTCGGCTCAATTCTAGCGATAGCGGAGCCTTAACTCATTGGAATGGATAGAGTTTTGCCATGCATTAGTGCCAAACAATCAGACTCGTCATTTGCGCCGTGATCATCTAGAGTATTGTTAGGCGGGCGGGAATCTTCCCATCGGACACAGCTTGGCAAGCCGCTGGAAACTTGTCGGCACTTGTAAGGAGCACCTCCATGCTTCGCAGTTCCAGTCTTACTTTGGCACTGGGCGTAATCGCTCTGACGTTTGCATATGTTTCGCCGTCAGTAGCGGCCGATCAGGCCCGTGCGCTCATCACACAGCCCATCAACGATGGTGCGCGCGTGACGCTATCGGGCAATACGCGTCCTGAAGCGAATGCCACAAATGACCGCGGTCTGGTTTCAGACAGCTTGGTCTTGGACCATATGCAGCTCACGTTGCAGCGCCCAGCCGAACGCGAACAAGCGCTCGAGAATTTGATCGATCAGATGCATGATCGCAACTCGCCCAACTATCACAAGTGGCTCACACCCGCTGATTTCGGTAAGCAATTCGGGCCTTCGCCTTCCGACGTTCAGAAGGTGACGGGCTGGCTCACCGCCCACGGCTTTACAGTCAACGTGGTTTATCCCAGCGGTATGCTGATCGACTTCACTGGCACGGCCGGACGGGTGCGCACTGCTTTTGGCACAGAGATTCATAATCTGAGTGTCAATGGTCAGAAGCACATCGCCAATATGCGCGATCCGCAAATCCCCGCCGCTCTCGCGCCCGCTGTTGGCGGCATCGTTTCGTTGCATAATTTCATGCCGCATCCAGCATTATCCAGCACGACGAAGCCAACTCCAATATCCACCAGCCAATTGGCCAAGTCCAATACGACGATCACGGGCTGCGAGAGCTACGGCTTCCCGGTTCCGGAGTGCAACATCATGTCGCCTGGCGACATAACCAAGATTTACAACATCAATCCTGTTTTATCCGGCGGCAATACCGGGCAGGGCACGACAATCGTCCTTATCGAGGACACAAACGTAGCTGGTGGTTCCGCGAACACGGATTGGACGCTCTTCCGCTCGGAGTTCGGCGTAACTGGCACTGGCACCTTCACGCAAGTCAACCCGGCCACCGGCACTGGCGTAAACAATTGCGGCAATCCTGGTGACAATGGCGATGACGTTGAAGCAAGTCTGGACATCGAATGGTCATCTGCCGCGGCACCGGGCGCAAACATCGTGCTTGCCGCTTGCTTGGACACCGCTACCAGCTTTGGTGGCTTGATCGCGTTTAATAACCTCATCAACACCACGCCGCCGACAATCGTCAGCATCAGCTATGGCGAATGCGAAACTTTCCTCGGTGCTACCGCAAACGCGGCCTTTAACTCGGCCTATCAGCAGGCCGCGGCCGAGGGCGTTTCGGTATTCGTTTCTGCTGGTGACCAAATGGCCTCTCAATGCGACCGTTCGTCATTTGCCACTCATGGCATTGGCGCCAGTGGATTCGCGTCATCGCAATATGACGTAAACGTAGGCGGAACCGATTTCGGTGATACCTACGCTGGCACGCAGAGCGCCTATTGGACCACGGCAGGGTTTCCGGCCTCCTCGGCGCTCTCCTATGTCCCGGAAATTCCCTGGAACTCGGGTTGTGCGAGTATACTAACCGCCAGCTTCTTCGGCGGTTCGCCTGTGACCTACGGCAAGAACGGCTTCTGCAATCATTCTAATATTCCCACCTACGGAACAGCTGGTGGCAGTGGCGGGCCGAGCGGCTGCGCCACGGGCACGCCATCGATCCCAGGCGTGGTCAGCGGCAGCTGCAAGGGTTTTGCGAAACCTTCCTGGCAAATGGTGTTCGGCAATCCCAAGGATGGCGTGCGTGATACGCCCGACGTGTCCCTCTTCGCCTCCTTCTGGCCTTGGGGTCACTCGTACATAATCACTTACTTTGGCGGCTTCTACTTTGGTTATGGTGGCACATCGTTCGCCTCGCCGATCATGGCGGGCATCCAGGCCCTCGTCGACCACAAGCAGCAGAGCGTTAGCAATCCGGATGGTCGTCAAGGCAATCCCAATCCGGTCTATTACGCGCTCGCAAACGCCGAGTATGGTTCGCACGGCAATGCTGCTTGCAATTCGACGCTTGGCTCAGGCATCGCCAGCACCTGCGTCTTCAACAACGTAACCCAGGGCGATATGGATGCGCCGTGCGAGGGCAAGGTCAATTGCTATCTGCCTTCGGGCACCGAGGGTGTGCTGTCGACTAATGATAAGAAGTATCTGTCGGCCTATAATGCAGGCAAGGGCTGGAACTTCGCGACCGGCTTAGGCTCAGTCAACGCGGCGAATTTGGTTGGCGACTGGCCGTAAGGGTTCACCAACTAATTCCAGTCGAGAGATTGGAAGCATTTGGGAGCGGATGGGAAACCATCCGCTCCTTTGTTTTTTGTGATTGGCGAGCTGTTGGCGCGGCTAACGCGGTTGCCACCCGATAATTTCTTCTCTGCGATAGCCCTGCAAATAAAGTAGCGCCGTCAGATCGCCATGCGCGATAATGGCATTAGCAGCGGCACACACCGCGGGCTTGGCGCGGTATCCGACACCGAGGCCCGCATGACGGATCATGTCGATGTCGTTGGCGCCGTCGCCCACGGCCAGCGTGTCGGGAATGCCAAGCCCGTTTGCGGCAGCCGCGTCTTCAAGCGCTTTCAGCTTTGCCTCGCGCCCCAGGATAGGTTCCTCGACTTCGCCAGTAAGTTTTTTTCCGTCGTGGCGCAGGCGGTTTGCCTGATGCATGTCGAAGCCCACATCGTCAGCGACACGCCCGGTGAAATAGGTAAATCCGCCCGATACTAGCACAGCCTTCGCCCCATTAGCCCGCATGGTGGCGACGAGTTCACGCGCGCCGGGATTGAGTCGCACGCGCTCGGCATAAACCCGGGCTAACTCTTCCACTCGTAAGCCTGTCAGCAGCACCGCGCGCTCGCGAAGGGATGAAGCGAAATCGAGCTCGCCCCGCATGGTGCGCTCAGTGATGGCTGCCACTTTCTCCCTAACGCCCGCCATGGTGGCCAGCTCGTCGATGCATTCACAGCCGACGATGGTGGAATCCATGTCGGCGATCAGGAGCTTCTTGCGCCGGTTGGCACTAGGAATAACATTGACATCATATGGCAGCCCTTGTGCGGCCTCGCGCGCGGCGCGCAGAACGGCTGCAGGCTCGCCGTCAAACGGAATGTCAAAAGCGCGCGCCGGGGCGAGCGTGACCGAATCGCCGAGCACGCTCGGCAATGCGCCCCGAAACGCTGCAGGCTCGGCACCTCGGCCAATAACGTTTAGAACAAATGGCCATTGTGCGCGCACGTTGCGAGTCTCGCCGAATGAAAGCTATGCCTAGCAGCATGTTATTGGACGCTGTGCTTATTGCAGGGCCGACCGCCAGCGGCAAGTCTGCGGTGGCGTTGGCTCTGGCCGAGCGGCTGGGCGGGGCCATCATCAATTGCGATTTAATGCAAGTCTACGCCGAGCTGCGCGCGCTTTCCGCGCGCCCAACGGCCGCCGATGAAGCGCGCGCGCCGCACCTGCTTTACGGCCACGTTCCGGCGCGCGAGCGCTATTCGGTGGGGCGCTATCAGGACGATGCTCCCCTCGCGCTTGCCGAGGTGCAGGCAGCAAATCTTTTGCCCATTTTTGTCGGCGGCACGGGGCTTTATTTCGGGGCGCTGCTGGAGGGACTGTCGCCCATTCCGCCGGTGCCACCCGAAGTGCGTGCGCGCATCCGCGATCGCTTCGAAGAAGAAGGCACCGAAGCGATTTTCGCCGATCTCTCGCAACGCGATCCCGAGACTGCAGCGCGGCTGAACCTCTCCGACACGCAGCGCATCCTGCGCGCGCTCGACGTGGTCGAAGCGACGGGGCGTCCTCTGAGTACGTGGCAGAAATCATCGGGCCAGCCTGTGTTGAGCGGGCTCAGGCTCGCACGTTACGTCGTAGCACCGTCGCGGCCACTGCTTTACGAGCAGATAGACAGACGCTTTGCTGCAATGACCGAAGGGGGCGCGCTCGAAGAAGCGCGCGCGCTAATGGGCATCGACCCCGCGCTGCCGGCAGCCAAGGCGCTCGGCCTGCCACAATTGCAGCGCCATCTGGCCGGCCAAATAAGCCTTGCCGACGCCATAACCGAAGCGAGCCGCGAAACCCGTAACTACGCCAAGCGCCAGCTCACCTGGTTCCGAAACCGCATGCCCGGTTGGCGCTGGATGCAGGGCACCGATGCGCGAAGTGCCATTCTGGTCGATATATCTTTGTGGGAACGCTGAAATGCGCGTGCATTACGACCCCGACGCCGACCGCGATTTCATCAAGCGCAAGAAGGTCGTTGTCGTGGGCTATGGCAGCCAGGGCAGGGCGCACGCGCTTAACCTGCGTGACTCGGGCGTCGGACTCGCGGTGGGAAACCGCCCGGGCGCAAGCGCCGAAAAAGCGAAGACGGACAATTTTAAGACAACGCCGGTTGCCGAGGCCGCACGCTGGGCAGATGTGGTTTTCATGGGCCTGCCCGACGAATTGCAGGGCGAAATCTACAATGCCGATATCGCACCTAACCTGAAAAAAGGCGGCGCACTCGTTTTCGCCCATGGTTTCGCCGTGCATTACCGCACTTTCGAGCCGCGCGCCGATCTCGATCTCATTTTGGTCGCTCCAGAAGGCCCAGCCCACCAGCTCCGCTCGGAATACGAGCATGGGCAAGGTCTGCTTTGCCTGCTTGCGGTTGCGCAGGATGCCACAGGCTCAGCCAAGACGCTGGGGCTTTCCTATGCTTCGGCGCTCGGCTGTGGGCGTCCCGGCATTATGGAAACGACCTTCCGCGAGGAATGCGAAACCGATCTGTTTGGCGAAGGCGTAGTGCTGTGCGGAGGCCAAGCCAACCTTATCCACGCCGCCTACGAAACCCTGGTGGAGGCTGGTTATGAGCCCGAAATGGCCTATTTCGAATGCCTGCACCAGGTGAAACTGCTGGCCGACCTGATCTACGAGGGCGGCATCGCGGGGATCAACGAAAAGATTTCGAACACCGCGGAATATGGCGAATACGTCACCGGCCCTCGCATCATCAACGAAGCCGTCAAAACCGAGATGAAGCGGGTGCTGGAAGACATTCGGTCCGGTAAATTTGCCCGCGATTGGATAGCTGAACATGCAGCCGGCCAGCCCGAACTCAAGGCCATGCGGGCCAAGACAGCCAAGCACCCAATCGAAGAAGTGGGCGCGCGTCTCCGTGCCATGATGCCTTGGCTTGGCAAGGATCGCTGAGGTTCAGTATTGATTAAGCGCGATAATGGATGCGGCGAGCACCTGCTCGACCGTGTTTGCGGATCCCAAGGGCAGCCACAGGGCTTCGGTCTGCATGGTGGCAAGGCGCTCGGGGATGAGGTGGTCGGCCACCACGCGCACGGGACGCGCGATCGAGACAACATGCTGAAGAATCAGCATGAAACGATGTCCAGCAACCGGATCAGGATAGGCCGATATCAGCTTTCCGGTCGGGTCCTGGCCCATGCCGATGGTCATCGAGGTGCCGAGCACGCGGATGCGGAAGTCGCGCCCGCCCTCCACCACGTCATAAAGGTGGATGCGTCGGAGATAAGCCTTCATATCGCGAGGGGTAAAATCGTCGCGGGCTGGCATGCGCCGCTCGCCGCGTTTTTCGTTCCACAGCGCCAGAAGCGAGCGTAAATCGGGGTGCTCGACCGTATCGCCTTGGCTAAAGACGACTTGGTCGCGGGGTTGTTCCGACAACTTGAAACTCGTCCTAGCCTTCGACATCCCCCCATGTTGGCAGTGCTCGTACTAAACTGTCGTTAATTCCGGCTCGATAGGGCCCGAGGCTGAACTGCAGGCCGGTTTCTGGTGGCTTTCTTGCTGCCGCGGCCCGTGGAAAATTGACCCTGCCACTTGCTTGCGGGGGTCAACCAAATCGGCGTAAAAGCTTGTGGAAAGCGGCAAAAGCGCTCTTTTTTACGGGAGCTTAGCCGGGTCGGGTTAAGCCACGAAACCGGTCCAGCGGGCGTAACGGTCCAACAATGACGAGGGGACGCGAGCCGAAGAGCGCGAGGAAAAGTGATCCTCGACCTTTGACCATTTTTAATGTCTTTGCGCCGTTCATCGCGCAGGATACGGGCCAGGATGCCGCGGGCCATGGCGATAATGAGATGTATACGGATCATATTGACCGTAGACGGACTTTAGGGAGCGCACGGTAATTTATGTTTGGTGATCTCTTTGGCATGCTTTCCAGCGACATGGCGATCGATCTGGGCACGGCAAACACTCTTGTCTACGTCAAGGGACGCGGCATCGTGCTGAATGAGCCGTCGGTCGTCGCCATCGTGAACAAGGGCGGCAAGAAGCAGGTGCTGGCGGTCGGCAACGATGCCAAGATGATGCTGGGCCGCACGCCGGGAAATATCGAAGCCATCCGCCCCATGCGCGACGGCGTTATCGCCGATTTCGAGGTGGCGGAAGAAATGATCAAGCACTTCATCCGCAAGGTGCACAACCGTCGCTCCTTCGCCAATCCGATGATCATCGTTTGCGTGCCGTCTGGCTCGACCGCCGTAGAACGTCGCGCCATTCAGGAATTGGCGCTTTCGGCAGGCGCGCGCCGCGTCTATCTTATCGAGGAGCCGATGGCGGCTGCGATTGGCGCGGGGCTTCCTGTCAATGAACCCACGGGATCGATGGTGGTCGACATTGGCGGCGGCACCACGGAAGTGGCGGTGCTGAGCTTAGGTGGCATTGTCTATTCGCGCTCGGTGCGTGTGGGTGGCGACAAAATGGATGAGGCGATCATCGCCTATATTCGCCGCCACCATAACCTCCTGATCGGCGAGGCAACGGCTGAGCGCATCAAGAAAGAAATCGGCTCTGCCGCGCCGCCACTAGAAGGCAATGGCGTGACGCTGGAGATCAAGGGCCGTGATCTGCTCAATGGCGTGCCCAAGGAAATCACCATCAGCCAGCGGCAAATCGCGGAAGCCTTGACAGAGCCGGTGAGTGCGATTGTCGAAGCGGTGAAAGTGGCGCTGGAAGCGACACCGCCGGAACTTGCCGCCGATATCGTAGACAAGGGCATCGTGCTGACGGGCGGCGGCTCGCTGCTTGCCAATCTCGATCAGGTTTTGCGCGACGAGACGGGCTTGCCCATTTCGATCGCCGATGATGCGCTATCTTGCGTGGCGCTTGGCACAGGCCGCACGCTGGAAAACGCCAAGCACATGCGTCACGTGCTTTCGACGGCATTTTGATGGCGCCATAGGGAGTCCTGCGAGGACGGGGCACATGGTTGGGAACGGGTGGAGGCTTTCGCGAGGGCGCGGTTCAGGCGCAGCGCAGCTTCCGCTTGCCGTTTGCGCCGTCATTGCCGTCATCATTGTGCTCTTGGGCAAGGCCGAAGCGTCCATTTTCGATCACGCGCGCGCGCGGCTATCCGATTGGGTTGCACCGGTACTTGAGGACGTGCGCGAACCGGTATCCGGCGTCGAACGCTGGATCGGCAGCATTGGCACGATCTTTTCCGTCTATTCGGAAAATCTCCACCTCAAGCAGGAGAACGCTGAGCTCCACCACTGGCAAAACGCGGCGTTGGCGCTCGAGCGGCGGGTAGGGCGTTACGAATTGCTGCTGCACGCGGTGCCTAATCCCGAACTCCCTTCGGTGGCCGCACGCGTGATTGGCGAATCCAGCCATCCTTTCGTCAAGACCATGATCCTGAACGCTGGCAGCCAGGATGGCGTGAAGGCAGGCCAAGCGGTGGTGGATGACCGCGGCCTCATCGGTCGCATCTATCTCACTGGCGACCGTACATGCTGGGTAATCCTGCTCACCGATCTCAATAGCCGCATTCCTGTGGTGATACAGCCGTCTAACCATCGCGCTATCATGGCCGGCGACAATACACCGACGCCCAATCTCGAAATCGACGAGCGCGGCGGACCGGTGAAAGAGGGCGACCGGGTAATTTCCTCCGGCGATGGCGGGCAATTGCCGCCCGAGTTGCCAGTTGGCATCGTGGTGGGCGATGGCGCCAATTTGCGCGTGGCGCTGTTTAGCGACGCCGACTCCGCTGATTACGTCCATGTGGTGGATTACAGGGTTCCCGCCGAACCCCCGCCAGGCGCAGCCGCCGCCGAAGTGCCAGAGACCATGGAATCTGCCCCTCAAGACGTAGCACCGCAAGCCGCAGACACTGGGCTGCAGGATGTGATGGAGCCGCCGGCTGCGCTAACGGGCCCCGCGCCCGAACCGCGGCTGTCACCACGTCTTGCGGCTGCGCAAAACGCACAGCCTAACCGGACAAAACCTCAACCGACGGACAATGGCGATCAGGAAGACACTATCCGGAACGATCAATAGGGTGCGGCAATGGCCGAAACATATATGAGTTTCGTAAGCCGGCTTTTCGTCGTGCTGCTACCCGTGCTGTTCGGCGTATTTTTCGTGGTACTGGTCAATCTTCCCATTTCTGTGACGGGGGGAATGATTCCTGCGCCGCAGCTTGCGCTGGCACCGGTCTATTTCTGGTCGCTCGTGCGGCCAGATCTCATGCCGCCTGTGGCAGCACTCGGCATTGGCCTTTTGGAAGATTTGTTCTCCGGCGGCGCGCCAGGCGTATGGGCGGGCGGCTTTCTTGCAGCCTATGCCTTCACCGATCGTCAGCGGGATTCGCTGGCGGGATTATCGGGTTTGGGCGCCGTACTTGGGTTTGGCGCGGCGACGTTCGTCGCTGCGGGCGTCGCCTATGTGCTAGCCATGCTTGCCTATTGGCAGTCCGCGCCGCTTGGCCCATTGCTGATCCAGAGTGCTGTAACAATCGGGTTTTATCCGTTGATCGCGGTATTTATGAACCGACTGCATCGCCGTATCATTGGCCCGGGACGGAGCGGCTGATGCCCCTCATCGATCGCCGCGACAAAAGCCGCTACGGCGCCTTCACCCGCCGTTCACTCCTCGTGACCGGGGGCATGACGGCGGTGTTCGGCGTGCTGGCTGGCCGGCTCTATCAGCTGCAGATCATGCAAGGCGATCTCTATAAGACGCGAGCCGAAAGCAACCGCGTCAATGAGCGCCTCATTGCGCCGCCGCGCGGGCGCATTCTCGATCGCTTCGGCGCCGAACTCGCTTCTAACCGCCGCAATTACCGCGCCTTCATCGTACCCGAACAGGTACCGGGCGGTATTGCGTCCGCGCTCGACACGCTGGCCAAGGTCATTCCGCTCACTGACCGCCAGCGCACGCGCGTGCTGAAGGACGTGGCGACCAACAAGGCCTTCGTGCCGGTGACGGTGATCGAGAATTTGAGCTGGGAGGACTTCGCCCGCCTCAATCTCGATCTGCCTTACCTGCCGGGCGTGCAGCCCGACGTAGGCGAAACGCGAGATTATCCGTACCCGGAAGAACTCTCCCACGTTTTGGGATACGTAGCGGCCGTCTCACCGGAAGACGAGGACGGAGATGACGATGACCCGCTGTTGGAAGTGCCGGGTTTTCGCATCGGCAAGCGCGGCATCGAGAAGGAATATGACCAAAAGATCCGCGGCCTTGGCGGGACCAGCCGGGTCGAGGTCAATGCCTATGGCCGCGTCATTCGCGAGCTTTCGCGCGAACCCGGTACGCCTGGCGAGGATGTGTATCTCACGATCGACCAGGAAATCCAGAAATTCGCCTATGAGCGGATGGGAGATGAAAGCGCCGCCTGTGCGGTGATGGACGTGGCGACGGGCGATGTGCTGGCGCTGGTTTCAACGCCTGGCTTCGATCCCAATGCCTTCAACATCGGCATCACGACCGAACAATGGACGGGGTTGATGAATGACGACCATAAGCCGCTCATCAACAAGGTGTTGCAGGGCATCTATCCGCCTGGCTCGACCTTCAAGCCGGTGGTGGCGCTGGCGGCCGTAGATGGCGGGATCGCCACACCCAATTACTCCGTCGTCTGCACCGGTAGCATCACGCTCGGCAATCACACCTTCCACTGCTGGAAAAAAGGCGGCCATGGCCGGATGAATCTGCGCGACGGCATCAAGCATTCCTGCGACGTGTTCTTTTATCAAACGGCGCTCCGCGTTGGCATCGACAGAATAGAACAGACCGCACACGCGATGGGCCTGGGCAAGCTCACCGGGATCGAGATTCCTGGCGAGAAACCCGGCTTCATTCCTGGCCAGAAGTGGAAAGAGAAAACCTATCATCAGCCGTGGCAGCTGGGCGAAACGCTTAACACGGGAATCGGCCAGGGCTATGTGCTGGTCACGCCCCTTCAGCTCTGTACGCAGGTGGCGAGGATTGCCAGCGGTAAGGCGTTGGCCCCGCGCATCGCTCACGTGATTGGCGGCGTCGTCCAGCCGCGGCAAGTGCCACAACCTCTGCCCATTTCCGATGACGCGCTCAGCAAGATCCGTGACGGCATGAACGCGGTCGCCAACGAGCCGGGCGGCACCGCCTATACCTGGCGCATCACAGAACCAGGCTTCGAGATGGCGGGAAAGACCGGTACCGCGCAGGTCCGCGTCATCACCGAGGAAGAGCGCCAGCACGGGGTGAAGAAGGATGCGAGCCTACCCTGGAATTTACGCGACCACGGTCTTTTCATTGGCTTCGCGCCCGTCTCTCAGCCGCGTTATGCCTGCGCCTGTATTGTCGAGCATAATGCGCCACCGCATCCGCAGGTGCAGATCGCGCGCGACGTGCTCGTCTTCGCGCAAAAGCGCGGCACTCTGCAACTGCCCAGCGCCTATCCACTCAAGGCCGCTTCGGCGGCGCAGACGCTTTGAGGCGCGTGTCATGACCACTCGCCCCTATGCCTTTAACCGCCGCACAGCGCGTATTTTCGACAAACTGCTCGAGATCAATTGGGGACTGGTCTTGCTGATCACGGTCATCGCCTGTGTGGGCTTCGCCATGCTCTATTCGGTGGCAGGCGGGCAATTTCAGCCTTGGGCGCAGCAACAGATCGTGTATTTCATCGCGGGCCTCGTGGTGCTCATTGCTGCGGCCTGCGTAGACATTCGCGTGTGGATGGCGCTCGCCTATCCGATGTATGCCATTGCTTTCTTGCTCTTGGTCGCGGTCGAATTGGTGGGCCATAAAGGCCTTGGCGCCCAACGCTGGCTCGACATCGGTCCGCTCCAGTTTCAGCCTTCCGAACTGATGAAGATCGCGCTCATTCTCACCCTCTCGCGCTATTTGAGCGCGCTCGGCCCCGCCGAAGTATCGCACCCGCGCCATCTCTTCGTGGCACTTGCGATGATCGCGCTGCCCGTGGCGCTAGTGCTGCTCGAACCCAATCTCGGCACGGCCATACTGCTCGCCATGGGTGGTTTTGTGCTGCTGTTTGTCGCGGGCCTATCCTGGTACTGGATTGTGCCGGCGGTCGGTTGGCGTCATGATCGCGGTGCCCACCGCGTGGGAATTCTTCTTGCATGAGTATCAAAAGCAGCGCGTTCTCACTTTTCTCGATCCCGAATCGGATATGCAAGGCGCTGGCTGGAATATCACCCAGGCCAAGATCGCATTGGGTTCTGGCGGAATTTCGGGCAAGGGTTTTCTCAATGGCACACAAAGCCGACTGAACTTCTTGCCCGAAAAAGCGACCGATTTCATCGCTACCAATATTGGCGAGGAATTCGGCTTCCTTGGCAGCGTGGCAATGTTGATGTTGTTCGCGGTGGTGTTGGCCTATGGCGTGCGCATTGCGCTCTCCTCACGCAATCATTTCGGGCGGTTGCTCGCCATGGGTATCACCATCAACTTTTTTCTCTACATCATGATCAACGGCGCGATGGTGATGGGCCTGATCCCGGTGGTGGGCATTCCCATGCCGCTGATTTCTTATGGCGGCAGCGCCATGCTGACGGTGATGTTCGGTTTTGGCCTCCTCATGAGCGTGCATGTTCATCGCCAGGTAGAAATCCCCCGTCACGCGATAGGCGTGGTGTGATTGCGCTTTTCTGTTTTCTCAATTGGCGATGTGCTATAGGCGCGACCAATTGGTAAAACCGCTACTTTGGGCGGTTACGTGATCCGAATTTGGGGCGCATAGCTCAGGCGGTAGAGCAGCTGACTCTTAATCAGCGGGTCCCAGGTTCGAGTCCTGGTGCGCCCACCATCGGATACAGTCGTAACAGAGCAGTTTTATTAGGTACGTGGCATGGTTAATCAATATTTCTTAGGTCAAGGCGCAGTCTTTGCTTTGTTTTTACTTTGCGGCGCAGCTTGGGTGTGATTCTCGTTGTGGGTCCCTCCTGGGCTCCCTATCAGCGATGGGCGGAGCGGCGGCCCAATGGCGCGCCGAGACGAGCGGCCGGTAATGGAGACGTTGGGATTTAACATAATAGCCATCAAAATCAATGGGATATTACGTACCAACCTCGGCTCGTCCTAAGTGGCAGGAATGGCACAGTTGGGCCAGGATTCGTCGGGTGTTCCAGCCTCCTGCCTAGACGGTGGTTGACGGCTACACGCGCCTAGGGGAAATTGCAAAACCGGTAAAAAAGGGGGGGGCCGTAGCCCGGCGCCCTCCCGTCAGTCACGTTCCCTAGGGGGGTTCTATGAATAAGATCCATCGCAGGCTGTTGTCTGGCGCTTCCTTCGCAGTGATCGCAATCGCGGTCCCTCAATATGCAGGAGCAGCGGCGCTCACATGCGCGAAGATCGGCTACAGTGGGCCGTTCTCGATTAAGACCACAGCTACAGCTCTGGCGGACATTGATTGCACGGCATCGCCAGTTACGGCGGCCACGAATACCGTGACCGTCCTACGCGGCGAAATTCACCGCACGGCAGGCTCAGGCGATGTGACGATTACCGCGATCAATTCGGGCAATATCGAAGTCCACGCCAACGCGCACGCGACTAAGCTTGCGGTTGCGAAGGCGGAAGGTACGATCCTGTCGGCGAATGCGGCTGGCGCCTCGGTCGCCTTCGTCGATTTCGTCAACAAAGGGATTTACGACGTCACGGCTTCAGCGGTCCAGGATGGTTTCAACCCCACCACGCACGAGGCGTTCGCAGGAGCGTTCGGCATGGTCGAGGAAGCGGTGAATGCGACGAGCAAGGCCACCGCTGCCTTCAGCAATGCGGCCGGCGCTGTCTTCCATGTTGAGGCGAAGGCCTGAGAGCAATTGGGATGCAGAAGCATCGGCCTTTGGTTTCGAACAGGTAGCCGGTGGCCTCGGCAAGACAATTCTCACCTCCGCTCTCGCTCATTTCGTCAATGCGGGTGCATTCAGCGTGATCGCCTCAGCGAAAGGAATTACCACGGCCGTGGCTGAGTGTAATCGGTGTAGTCCAGGAGGCAGTGGCCACCGCGAAGGCAGTGGCCGAGCTCACCAATAGCGGGAGCTTTAGCCTTTCGGCGCTTGCTGAATCAAGTGCACCTGATTTCGGTCATGCGACGGCATTGGTGCTAGGTGTAGAACAGGTAGCCGAGGCGACGGGCGCCTTTGGCTCCGCAACAGCGGTTCTCAACAACACCGGCAAGATTTCTCTGCTGGCCAAAGCCACGGCAGAGAATCCGATTGGTCTCTTCAGCCGTACCTCCGCGGACGCAAGGGCGTTCATTGAAGCTGGCATCCTGCAGGCCGCAATCGCAGCCTCAGGCAAAGCCAAGGTCACGCTAGTCAATGGGGTCTCGGACGTAATTGGCATGCATGCGAATGCCTTTGCGCTGGCCTCTGACACAGGCGGCCACGCGCTAGCGGAAGCTTCAATTGGTGGCGAATTCGGGCTACACACCGTTGATGCGGCTGGTCACACCGTTCCTCTCGCCGGGATCGATCAGATCGCGATCGGCTCTTCTGCTGCCTCGAACAAGCTCGTCAATGACGGTCTTATTGACATGACGGCGAAGGCCACCGCCTTGGGCGTCACCTCGGCGGAGGCGGACGTCTACATCCATGCCATCGAACAGTTCGCCTTCGCGGGCTCTACGGACGGCTCGGCCGTCAACCATCTGACCAACGCCGACATCATCGACGTTACCGGCGCAGCTTCCGCGGTCGAAGCCTTCTCGGCGGGCGGCACGGCTGCAGCATTCGCCAATATGGATGCGGTGATCAGCCAGCACGCCATTGGTGGCGCATTCGCTTCCAACGATTTCATCAATAGCGGCCTCATCCATGTCTCGGGCAACGCCAATGCGGTGGGTGCGGTTGCGCACGCAACTGCGGACGTGTCGGCAGTGTTTCAAGGCGCTTCGGCGATCACCACCGCCCAGAACTTCTTCGTCAACAAGACGGGTGCGCTGGTCTCGGTTGTGGCCAACGCCAATGCGCTTGGCGTGACGGACGCAAAGGCTCTCGCATTTGCGCGCGGGATCTCGCAACACGCTACTGTAACCGGATTGGGCGGTCTCGCGTTCAATTCGGTCGTGAATGATGGCGTGATCAATGTCGCGGCCAATGCGAAGGCGACCGCGATTGGTGATGCGACTGCGGCGTGCCGCGTGCGGGTGGCGTTAGCCAGGAGGCTTCAGCTTGGTGGGCTGGACGCGGGTACTGCTTCCGATCACTTGGTCAACGGCCCGGTGGTGAAGACGGCCGGTGGCCTTATCTCTGGCGGCTTGCTGCAAGTGATTGCCAAGGCGACCGCGCATGCCCTGACGACGGGCGCGGGCCTGGGCGGCACCTTCGCCTCTGCTGAGGCCATCGTTTGGGCCGGCGGGCAGGATGCCGACGCTGGCACAGGTCTTGCCAAAGCAGTGATGACCAATGAAGGCATTATCCATGCCGAGGCCCTGGCCAGCGCGCTGGCGCAAGGCAAAGCGGTTGCCTCATGCCTCGGTCACGGCCGGTTGGTACCAGAACGCAATCCGGCAACACGATGATTGAGAGCATCGTCAACAAGACCGGCGCGCTTATCGACTTCACGGCCAAGGCGCATGCGAGCGCTCTGGGAACCGCTTATGCGATGCCACTGCCATGGGCATTTCGCAGCAGGAATTCGGCGACGACTTGCTTACCAGCAATGGCACCATTTCGCTCCTCAATGAAGGCACCATTGAAATCTTTGCCACGGCTACCGCTCATGCGCTGGGCAAGGCCAGCGCGGGCGCGTTTGCACTTGACGGCGTCTTCCAGAGCATCACGGGTGCGTCTGTTGAATCTAACAGCGTCATCAACGCCAAGGGCGCGGTCATTGATGCCTTCGCCAATGCCAAGGCGACAGCAAGCGGTCTTGGCGGCTCGGCGTACGCTGTAGCTGAAGCTGCGGGCATCGTGCAGGTTGCCAACACCGCGGCGATCGCGGGCAATTTCGTCAGCAATGACGGCGTCATCGCTGTGGGTGCGAAAGCGGTTGCCTCGGGCAGCACCTTTGCACACGCCTTTGCGCACGCCGTTGGCATCTCGCAATCGGCAACGGCGATCCACGGCTCGCGGCCAATCGCCGTAGTCAATGAGGGCCTGATTGAAGTGAATGCCACGGCCACAGCCGGGCATTGGATTGCAACGCCTGCCTTCGCGCACGCGATCGGCATCACGCAACGTGCAGGTGCGGATTTCTTCGCCGGCAATGCAGTGACCAATGAAGGCGTCATCGAAGTGGGCGCCAAGGCGCATGCCTTTGGCGTTGCCGCCTTTGCGACAGCCGACGCGGTCGGCATCTGGCAGCATGCTTCGGCCGACGGCACCGCCAACAATTCGGCCAACAATATTTACGCGACCACGGGAGGTACGGCGCACAAGCACGTAGCGACCGTGCCGCTCATCACCGTGCACGCGACGGCCAATGCGACCGGGGCAGCAACCGCGATTGCCAACGCGCACAATCCCTCCACTGGCGAAATTGGCATCATCCAGGAGGCGCGCGCCTCCAGTGTGGCGCATAACTTCATCACCAATCAGGGCGACATCTTTGTCCACGGTTCAGCGCATGCGGCGGCTTCGGGAATTGCCGAAGCCATCGCGACTGCGCTTGGCATCGTCCAGGTGGCAAGCCACGCCTTTGGCTTCACCACGAAGAGCGGGATTTTCGGCGTCTCCAATACCGTCATCAACACCGGCAATCTCGAGGTCGGCGTCAAGGCGGTGGCAACTGGGGGACCCCTTGCGTTTGCGGAAGCGGCCGATCTCGGCGTGCGCCAGATCGCTCTCGCGGGCAGTGCGACGTTTACGACATCCGTTTGTGGCAGCTTTGGCACGATTTGCTTCAATTTCCATGACCATCCCGGCCTCTATGCCAACAATGTGGTGAAGAACTCGGGCGACATCAGCGTGGATGCGACGGCACGGGCCAATGGCTTGCTCGGCGGCGGAGTTGCCGAGGCGATTGCTGCTGCCAATGGCATCGGACAGGACGCCTCGAACGCCTTCATCGAGTTCAACACGGTGCTCAATTCGGGCATCATTGCGCCGCACGCGCAGGCCTTTGCGGAAGGCTGGACAGCGGCGTTGGCGCTTGCGAGCGCCCATGGCATCGCGCAGACAGCGTTTGGCATCGGCAGCGGAGTACTCGGCAATCTGGTGACCAATGCGGCAGGGGCCGAGATCCTGGATACGGCAACGGCCACCGCCAAGGCCGGCACGGATGCGACCGCGGAAGCGTTCGCCGGTGGCATTCACCAGTACGCAGATTTTGCCAGCGTGATCGGCAACGCGGTGTTCAATTCCGGTCTCATCGATGTCAATGCCCATGCCAAAGCGGTGGGGGGCATCGCCTTCGCTGCCGCCTCTGGTTATGGCGTGGTTCAGGACGCCTTCGGCGTGGTGCCGGGCACAACCTCACTCGGTGTTGGCGCCAACACGCTGACCAACAAGGGCAGCATCGACGTCTCGGTCGGCGCCAATGCCAAGGGTGGGACAGTGTTTGCCGAAGCCTTTGGGCTCGGTGTCGAGCAGTATGCAGAGGGCACTTCGGCCTTTGCTCTGAGCAACAGCGTGTTCAACGAGAAGACTGGCAGCCTTGTCGTGACGGCGCATGCGACGGCAAGCGGCCATGGCGGCCGGGCGGCCGGCTTGTTTGCCACGCCGGTGCATGCGACGGCCATCGGCATCACCCAGGCCAACAGCGGCTTCTTCGTTGGATTGCCGGCATTTATCGAGAATAACTTCGTCAGCAACAACGGGGCGATCTTCGTCTCGGCCGGCGCCAAAGCGACGGGCGGCGTCTATGCCGCGGCCTTCGCCTCGGCGGAAGGCATTGTGCAGCGAGACCTCAACGCCGTCTTCGGGGCGGATACGGTGCTCAACAATGGCACTTGACGGCCATCGCGCAAGCCGCGGCCAAGACTACGACGGATGCGTTATACGGCGCGACCGCCGGCGCGCACGCCATCGGCATCAGCCAGCAGGCGGGTGCTATTGGGGCGCGGGCCACGGCGGAAGTGGTCAATGTGGGCGTCATCAATGTCATCGCCGAGGCCAATGCTTCGGCGCCGCATACGGCGTCTGCACATGCGACAGTCAATGCGACGGGCATCGCGCAGGGCGTTCAGGCGGCGGCAGGCTACAACACCGTCACCACGGGCGGCCTGCATCTTGGTGCTTATGCCAGCGTGTCGAACGCCGGCACAATCAATGTGTTTGCCAGTGCCAAGGCGAACGGCGCAGGTGGTGCTACGGCATCGGCTGCCGCACGCGGCATCGTCATCGATGGCGGCACTTCGCCTACGCTTGGCCTTAACGTGGTCAACAATGGCCTCATCCATGTGGAAGCGAAGGCTTCCGGCAATGGCCTCAATCTGGCGAATGCCACCGACGTATACGCGGTCGGCAAGAACGACGTGTTTGGCACCATCGCCAACCACGCGCGGATGTCGGCGATTGCGAGTGCGGCGGGTGCGGGCTCAGCCCACGCCAATGGCATCATTGTGGCAGCACATAGCTTTGCGCCACCGGCTACCGGCCTTAACGCGCTCATCTCCAACACCGGCAATCTGCATGTGGTGGCGATCGTGGGTGCGGGCGGCATTGCCAATGCCACTGCCATTCGTGTCACCGCCACACCTGCAGGCGGGCCTGCGGGCACGGGTGTTGGCACCATCGTCAACAATTCGGGCATCATCTATGCGGCCATCTCGGTTGATGGTGGTGCCACCTTCCAGCGCGGCACGGCGATCAATGTGGCGAACGCGCCCAATCCGATCGACATCCTGCTTGAGGGCAATGCCCACGCCCAGGCGAACTATCCGGGCGACACCGGCCTCATCTACGGCAACATCTTCCTGTCGACGGATGATTCGGTAATCGTTGAGAACGGCAAGACCTGCTTCAACGGCGTGATCAATTCGGCAACGCTTCTAAGCCACGGCAACCTCTACGCCTCGAATGCGGGCGTGGTGGTGAACACGGCGGTGAGCGCCATTGCGGTGGGCAATCTGACGATTGCCGCCAACGGCAAGCTGGTGCTTGTCAATGATCCCCAGCAGGGTGCGGCGGCGGCCTATGTCGGCAACTTCAGCGAACAGGCGGGCGGGGATTTGATCCTCGAAGCGCGTGGCATCGCGGACGGGCCGGGCGCAGGCAATCTCGCTGGCGACAATACGCTGGGCAAGATCGTGGCCAAGACCGACGCTTTCCTGGCCGGTCACCTCGAGATCCTGCCCTATGCCGGGTTGTATGCGAACAGTGCTGCCTATCACGTGGTCTCGGCTGGCCACATCACCGGCCAGTTCGCCGATGTCGACACCCACAGCATCTTCTTGACGGGTACGGTGTCGAACAACGCCAATTTGACGATCGATACGCTCTCTCTCAAGCGTAATGCGTTTAACTCGATCGCAGGGCTCACCCATAACGAGCTGGCAGTTGCGACGGGCATCGAGAACTCTTATGCCGCGCTCATTGCCAACCCGACGGCGAACCCGAACTATGCGAGGTTCGTGGGCACCTTGTTCCTGGTCGGCAGCCCCACGGAATTTGCAGGCGATCTCTATCAGCTCTCGGGCACCGAGTATGGCCAGCAGGCGGCCGCTCAGTTGCAGGCAACACGGATCCTGAATGACACCATCGGCACGCATCTGCAGCTGGTGGCGAGCGGGGGTTCGGATGCGGTTGGCCAGTTGATCCCTGGCGTCTCGCCGGCGCGGGGCGGCACGGGTATCGGCAAGGGCAATATCTGGGTGACGGCGTATGGCGACTGGAGCACGGTTGACGCCAATGCGAGCGGTCCCTCAGCCAAGATCGACAACAAGGGCATCATGGGCGGCGTCGACTTCGACGTCGATGCCTGGACCAAGGTCGGCGTGACGGTAGGCCACACCTCAGGTTCCACCGGCTTCTCGGCCGACAGCAACAATGGCGGCAATTACACCGGCTGGAATGTGGGGCTCTATGGCCGCTATGACTTCGACCCGTGGTATGTCCAGGCCATCGGCACCTACGGCATGTTCACCAATCACATGCAGCGCAACATCGACATCAATCCGTCCTTGTCATCGATCTGCTGCTCGTTCCCGTTCTCGACGCCAGGGGCCAATGGGGCGGCCGCCATCACTCAGGGCCTGGTCACGGCCAACCTGTACGACAGCCATACCTATGGCGCGCAGGGCGAGGTTGGCTATCACTGGGATACGGGGAGTGCGGTGGATCTGACGCCGTTCCTGTCCTTGGCCTACCTGCATGGCGATTCCGACGCGTTCCACGAGAACGGTCTCTTGGGTCCCGAGCTCTCGGTCACCGACGCGTCGGCCACCTCGTTGAGTTCGCAATTGGGCTTGCGGTTCTCGACCGATTGGCAGATCACCGACAGCTTCAGCATGACGCCGGTCTTAAGGGCCGCCTGGGAACACGAGTGGGACGGCACGGCGTGGGCGGTGAAAGAAGGCTTCTTCGACGCCACAGTGCCGCAGGTCACCAACAGCCAGTTCCGGGTCACGGGTACGGGCTACTCGAAGGACTTCGCGGATCTGGGTGCAGGCCTGGGCTTCGACATCTCCAAGCGCGTCGAAGCGGTGCTGGGCTACGAAGGACGCTGGAGCGGCTCCGAGAAAGACAACGCTATCCTCGGCCACGTCAACGTCACCTGGTAAAACCAGGACCGGCACAAGCTAAACGATAGTCATTATCCCGAGGGGGCAGAGACATCCTGCCCCCTCGGACGT